>CAVZJG010000002.1:0-2460995 GCA_963775575.1 uncultured Alphaproteobacteria bacterium | reverse complement strand
CTCGCGATCAAGATGCGCAAGACAGGTCTGCTGCCGGTCGGCGTGACCCTGCTGGGCGCTGTAACGATCGGAGGTCCACACCGCCGGGCGATGGCCGGCCATGACGTCGCGCACGACTTCGGCGGCGCGAGTGAAAGCGACGCCATGAACGACCGCCTTCTTGCTGCAGAACACCCAGTGAAAGGCATTGACGCCTTCGATGCGCGCTCCGGTTTCGTCGCAGGAGACGAACCGCGCCCGGCGCAGCGCCGCCAGCGCCTCGGCGCGCCTGGCCTCGAACGCCGTCTTCGTGCGCTTGAACATGTTCATCAGGGCGCCTTCGCTGACGGTGAGGCCGAACAGGTCGCTCAACGCCGCGCCGAGCCGCTCATAGGAAAAGAGCTGCATGCCTTTCAGATAAACGGCCAGCGCATGGATGCGCGGCCCGAATGGCGTGCCCTGCGCCGCGTCTGGAACCGGCGCCGTCGTCGTCTGACCGCAACATGTGCAGCGGATCGAAAACCGCCGATGCCGCCGCACGAAGGGCCGGATCGGCGGAAGCTCGATTTCGTCGTATTCGCCGACCAGCTTCCGTTGGGCGTCCTCGCCGAAGGCCAGCCCGCACCGCGGGCAATGCGTCGGGGCGTGATCCTCCACGGCGTCCGGGCTGTCGCTCAAACCGCGCGCGTGGCCCTCGTGCCCGGGTTTGGCGCCGCCGGGCTTGGCGTTCTCCCGCTGCTCTTTCCGATCGCTCGACGGCGGCTTCGACGAATTGCGTGACGTCTTCCTCGGTCGCTGCAATTGCAGCACCAGCTCGATCAGTTCGTCCTTGCTGAGCTGTTCCAAGTCACTGCGATTCATCCGATTCTTGAATCAGGAAGCGCTCCAATCCGCAAGCCCCGCACGCGCCAAATGCCAGGGGGTGGGTAATTACCAGCCGGCCTGGTCGCCGACGCCAAAGGCGACCTGTTCGGCACGACACTGCAGGGTGGGGTGGATAACGAGGGCACGGTGTTCGAGATCGCGAACAACGGCACCGTCGCCGCCCCGAGCTACGCCAGCACACCCACCACGCTCGTCAGTTTGAACGGCGGCGGCGACGGCGCAGACCCGGAATCCGGCCTGCTCGCCGACGCCAAGGGCGACCTGTTCGGCACGACCGAGCTCGGCGGGGCGAACGGCGACGGCACGGGCACGGTGTTCGAGATCACGAACAACGGCACGGTCGCCGACCCGAGCTACGCCAGCGTCGCCACTACGCTCGTCAGCTTCAACGACAGCGACGGTGAAGAGCCGTTCGCCGGCCTGATCGCCGATGCCAACGGCGACCTGTTCGGCACGACAAAGCTCGGCGGGGCGAACGGCTACGGCACGGTGTTCGAGATCGTGAACAACGGCAGCATCGCCGCCCCAAACTACGCGAGCGCGCCCACCACGCTCGTCAGCTTCAACGGCAGCAACGGCGCAAAACCCGAAAGCGGCCTAACCATCAGCGCCAATGGCGATCTGTTGGGCACGACGGAGAACGGCGGGTCGGACGGCGACGGCACAGTGTTCGAGCTGAAGAACAGCGCTTCGAATAGCGGCTATGTGGCGCCGACGCCGATTCTGAGCGGCGCCGACTCGGCGACCGCGTTCGAAGGCGGCGCCGTGACGCTCGGCGCGACCGATACGACGGCCTATAGCGACCAGACGCTGGGCGATGTCACCATCACCGGCCTGCCGACCAATCTCTCCGGCTTCAACGGCGGCAGTTACACGCCGCCAAGCGGGACCTGGATCGGCACGGCGGCGCAGTTCAACGCACTGTCGTTCGACGCGGGCCAAACGACCGGCGCTTTCACCCTGTCGATTTCGGCGACGACCGCCGGCGCCAACGCCGGCGCGCCGGCGACGGAAAGCTATACGCTTATCGTCGTGCCCGTTCCGACGCTGACTGTTTTGGCCAGCTTCAACGGCGGCGACGGCGCGTCACCGACAGCCGGCCTGATCGCCGACGCCAACGGCGACCTGTTCGGCACGACCTCAGGCGGCGGCGCCGACGGCGACGGCGCGGTGTTCGAGATCGCCAACAGCGGCAGCGTCGCCGCCCCGAGCTACGCCAGCGCCCCCTCCGCGGTCGTCAATTTCGACGGCAAAAACATATACCTGAGCGGCCTGACCGCCGACGCCAATGGCGACATGTTCGGCACGATCACCTATCGCCAAAGTGTCATCAGTCGAGCTGAGGGAACCGTATTTGAGATCGCGAACAACGGCAGCGTCGCCGCCCCGAGCTACTCTGGCGCCCCTGCCACGTTGGTCAGCTTCACCGGTCTTGGCTCCTGGGGCGGCCTGATCGCCGACGCCAACGGCGACCTGTTCGGCACGACCGTTGGCGACGGCGCCAACGGCGACGGCACGGTGTTCGAGATCGTGAACAACGGCAGCGTCGCCGCCCCCAACTACGCGAGCGCGCCCACCACGCTCTTCAGCTTCAACGGCAGCAACGGCGGCTACCCCCAAGCCGGCCTAGTCGCCGACGCCAACGGCGACCTGTTCGGCACGACAACAGGCGGCGGGGCGAACGGCGACGGCACAGTGTTCGAGATCGTGAACAACGGCAGCTTCGCCGCCCCCAACTACGCGAGCGCGCCCACCACGCTCGTCAGCTTCAACGGCAGCAACGGCGACTACCCCCAAGCCAGCCTGATCGTCGACGCCAAGGGCGACCTGTTCGGCACGACGTCATCGGGCGGCGCGAACGGCGACGGCGCGGTGTTCGAGATCGTCAACAACGGCAGCGTCGCCGCGCCGAGCTACGCCAGCGCCCCCATCACGCTGGTCAGCTTCAACGGCGGCGACGGTCAATCCCCAGAAGCCAGCCTGATCGTCGACTCCAACGGCGACCTGTTCGGCACGACGTATGGCGGCGGGGCGAATGGCGACGGCGCGGTGTTCGAGATCGCGAACAACGGCAGCGTTGCCGCCCCAAGCTACGCCGACGCCCCCACCACACTCGTCAGTTTCAACGGCAGCAACGGCGCAAACCCTGAAGCCGGGCTGATCGCCGGCGCCAATGGCGATCTGTTCGGCACGACATCGAGCGGCGGGGTGAACGGCGACGGCGCGGTGTTCGAGATCACCGACAGCGGCTTTATTCCGTTCGCTCCGGCGCTGGCGATCACCGCCGCGACCCTTGCGAGCAACCAAACCTCGCTGACGCTCTCGGGCACGATTGACGCAGCGGATGCAGGCGCGACCATCTCGATCTACGATGGATCGACGCTGCTCGGCTCGACTGCGGCCAACGCCTCCGGCGCCTGGTCGGCGACGGTGACCGTCTCGAGCCAAGGCGCGCACGCCTTGTCGGCGAACGCGACCAATGCCGGCGGCGCCGGGGTCTCGAATTTCGTCGACGACCTCGTCAACGCACAACGCGCGGCGTCGGGCGGCGGCCAGATCGTCGTGTTCTCCGGCGCTGGCGACAGCGCGACCCTGTCGAACTCCTCCGGCGACTCGGATTCGGTCACCGGCTCCAACGGAACGGTTTACCTGACCAGCGCGTGGGCCGCGGTGACCGGCGGCGGCGACGGGATTGTTTTCGCCGGTGGTTCGGGCAATCTGGCGAGCCTTTACGACACCGGCGGCGCCTGGGATACGGTCACCGGCTCCAACGGAACGGTCAATCTGAGCAGCGCGCAGGCGGCGGTGACCGGCGGCGGCGACGCCATTGATTTTTCGGGCGGTTCGGGGAACGCGGTGGGTCTCTACAGCACCGGCGGCAGCTGGGATACGGTGAGCGGCTCCAACGGGACGGTTTATCTCACCAGCGCGCAGGCGGCGGTGACCGGCGGCGGCGACTGGATTAATTTCGCCGGCGGCACGGGGAACGCGGCGAGCCTCTACAGCACCGGCGGCAGTTGGGATGGGGTGATCGGCTCCAACGGAACGGTTTACCTGGAGAGCGCGCAGACCGCGGTGTACGGCGGCGGCGACTGGATTAATTTCGCCGGCGGCACGGGGAACGCGGCGGCCCTCTACAACACCGGCGGCAATTGGGATGGGGTGATCGGCGCCAGCGCGTTGGTCTATCTCGACAGCGCGCAGGCGGCGGTGTACGGCGGCGGCGACTGGATTTATTTCGCCGGCGGCACGGGGAACGCGGCGAGCCTCTACAGCACCGGCGGCAGTTGGGATGGGGTGATCGGCTCCAACGGAACGGTTTACCTGGAGAGCGCGCAGACCGCGGTGTACGGCGGCGGCGACTGGATTGATTTCGCCGGCGGCACGGGGAACGCGGCGAGCCTTTACAGCACCGGCGGCAGTTGGGATGGGGTGATCGGCTCCAACGGAACGGTTTACCTGGAGAGCGCGCAGACCGCGGTGTACGGCGGCGGCGACTGGATTGATTTCGCCAGCGGCACGGGGAACGCGGCGAGCCTTTACAACACCGGCGGCAATTGGGATGGGGTGATCGGCTCCAACGGAACGGTTTACCTGGAGAGCGCGCAGACCGCGGTGTACGGCGGCGGCGACTGGATTGATTTCGCCGGCGGCTCGGGGAACGCGGCGGCCCTCTACAGCACCGGCGGCAGTTGGGATGGGGTGATCGGCTCCAACGGAACGGTTTACCTGGAGAGCGCGCAGGCCACGGTGTACGGCACGGGCGACACTTTGGATCTCTCGGGGACCAGCGCCGTCACCGCCAACGGCGGGTCGGACGCTTTTGTGTTCGGGGTCGCGATCGGCACGGAGGTCATCAATGGCTTCGCCTCGACGGACGCCATTCAGTTCAGCAAGTCCGACTTCGCCAATTGGTCGGCGCTGCAACCGGACATCAAGCAATCGGGCGCGAACACGGTGATAAAGCTCAACGCTTCCAACACGGTCACGTTGGACGGCGTGACGGCGACCACTCTGACCTCGTCAGAGTTCAAGTTCGCGTGAAGGGAGCCGCGTCGCGCGCCGAAGGAGAACCAAGGAACACGGTGACCGGCCCGTATTTCCCTAAATGCAGCCCCTTTCCAAGCTCGACGCCGCTGTTCGCGCGTCTTTCGCGAATGCGGGTCAGCGCCATCGAGCGCGAGTCCGTTCGGCGTGCCTCGCTCTACGGCCAAGGGACAAAAGAACGCATACAAGTTCTTGAAATCATGCCCCATGCACCCAAAGATATGGGACTATCCGCGCGAAACGTCGCCCCGCCCGCCGCGGGCGGTCTGGTGCGGACGGCGGGGGTCGAACCCGCATGGCTATAAGGCCGAAGGATTTTAAGTCCTTTGCGTCTACCGGTTCCGCCACGTCCGCGTTCAGCGCCCTTGTCTCACACTTGCGCGCGCAATTGAACCCGCGCCTCAGCCGGCCGCGTCGTCGGCGATCGGCGGCTGGAAGGCGAGGCCCAAGTCCCAGGGAAAATAGATCCAGGTGTCCTGCGAAACCTCGGTGATGAAGGTGTCGACCATCGGCCGCCCCAGCGGCTTGGCGTAGACGGTGGCGAAATGCGCCTTGGGCAGCATTTCACGCACTATCCTCGCGGTGGCGCCGGTGTCGACGAGGTCGTCGATGATGAGGATCTTCGCGCCGCCGTCGAGCTTGGCGATCTCGGCGGCGATTCTCTTCAGCACCTCGAGGCCGCCCTGGTTCTTGTAGTCGTGGTAGGAGGCGACGCACACCGTCTCGACGACGCGCAGCTCGAGTTCGCGCGCGATGATCGCCGCCGGCACCAGGCCGCCGCGGGTGACCGCGACGATCGCCTCGAACGGCCCCGAGCCGGCCAGGCGCCACGCCAGCGCGCGCGCGTCGCGGTGGAATTGCTCCCAGGAGACCGGAAAGGCTTTTTCGCGACTATCGGGCATGGCGGGTTCCTGCTTTGAAGCTCGGGCGGCGATCCCTCCATAGCAAGCGGCGCGGCTGGGAGCGAGCGCGCGCGGGCCTCGTCAACAGCTTTGGCGGGCCGCGCCCGCGACCGCCTCTCTTCTACGCCGGCCTCGCGCCGCCTCTGATTTCCGCCAGCATCGCCTCGACCGCGCGGCGCGCCGCGGCGACCTTTTCGGCGTTGCGTCCGCGCACCACGATCTGGTTGCGGAACGACCCTTCGGCGAAGGAGGGATAGGAGCCGATCATCGTCTCGCCGTGGGCGGCGGCGATCCCGCTCAGCGCGTCGCCGTAGCGCCCCTCGGGGATCGCCCCCGCCTCGATCGTCTCGACGACGACCTTCACGCCCGTCTCCAGGCCCTTGGCGGCGCTGTCGAGCATCGCCTGCATGATCGAGGGCACGCCGGCCATGACGATGACGTTGCCGATGCGAAAGCCGGGCGCCCAGGAGACCGGATTGTCGATCAGCTCGGCGCCTTGGGGCACGCGCGCCATGCGCCGGCGCGCCGGCGTCAGCTCGCCGCCCTGGTAGCGCTGCCGCATCATCGCCAGAATGCGCGGGTCTTCGTCGACGCCGACGCCGAACGCCTTGGCGACCGCATCGGCGGTGATGTCGTCGTGGGTCGGCCCGATGCCGCCGGTGGTGAAGACGTAGGCGTAGCGCGCGCGCAGCGCGTCGAGCGCGGCGACGATCTCGGCCTGCACGTCGGGCACGACGCGCGCCTCGCGCAGCTCGACGCCGATGTTGGCGAGATACGCCGCGATGTAGCCGATGTTGCGGTCCTTGGTGCGCCCCGACAGGATTTCGTCGCCGATCACCAGGACCGCCGCGGTGATGATCTTGGTCATGGGCTCGGCTCCGCGCCCGCCAGCTCGTAGGCGACGTTCTCGACCGTGCGCAGGATTTCGCGATAGCCGAGCCCCCGCAAGCGCTCTTCGAGCATCGCGCCGACGCGCAAAAGAGAGAACTCCATGATGATCAGGCGCGGCCATAGCGCCGGCGGCGCCTCGTTCAGGAAGGGGTCGAGGACCAGATCCTCGGCGCCCTCGATGTCGAGCTTGATCGCGTCGATCTTGGCGTAGCCTTCTTCGCGCGCCAGCGTCAGCAGCTTCTTGGCCCGCACGCGAATTTGCTCGACGCGCGCCTCGGCGCTGACGATGCGCACCGAGCTCTCGCCCTGATTGCTGGTGTTGACGAACAGCGTGATCTCGCCGTCGATGTCGGCGAGCGCGCAGGAAACCGCCTTGACGTTGGCGAAGTCGCTTTGCCGGATGTTGTAGGCGAGCCGCTCGAAGACTTCCGGCAACGGCTCGACGGCGAGAATGCGCGCCCGCGGCCCGCCCAGCCCCGCGGCGTAGAGCGCGTAGCCGCCGACGCTGGCGCCGACGTCGAGAAACACGAAGTCGCCCTTCAGACGCTCCGCCAGCAGCGCCCGCTCCGGCGCGTCGAAATATTGCGGCGTGAACAACAGGCGCTTTTCCGCGACGTTGTGGGAGGGATAAAGGCGCATGCGCGCGCCCAGCGAAACGACGTCGACCGGCCGGCCGCGCAGCGAGCGGGTCGCGACGCCGCGCAGGAAAAACGCCGTCCGCTTGCCGAACCACCCCAGCGAACAGCGGCGCGTCACCCGCAGCGCGAGGGCGCAAAGGCCGCTCGGCGCGAAATGGCCGAAGGGCGCGGACTCGACGACGCTGTCAGTGGGCATTCACGCTTGCCATTGGCGTTATGAGCGGGCCGTCGTAGCACGAGCCGGCGCCGCTTCGCCAGGGCTAGCTCGCCCCAGGCGTTTCGCATTCTCGGCGCGCCTCGTCGGCGAGCCGCTCGCGCTCGGCGCGCACGTCGGCGCTCATCGCGCGAACGCGTGCGACGATTTCGGGGCGCGCCGTTTCAGGCGAGCCGGACGCGAACGGCGGCTCGGGGGCGTATTCCAGGTTCAACTGGATGGTCTCCGCGACGTCGGCCCCTGCGAGTTCGGCGATCAGCGTCAAGGCGAAGTCGATCCCCGCCGTCACGCCGCCCCCCGTGACGACGGCGCCGTCGCGCACGACGCGCGCCTTGACCGGAACGGCGCCGAAGGCGGCGAGGAGATCGAGCGAAGCCCAATGCGTCGTCGCGCGTTTTCCCCGCAGCAGCCCGGCGGCGCCGAGGGCCAGCGCTCCGGTGCAGACGGAGGTTGTAAAGCGCGCCCCTTTCGCCTGGGCGCTGAGGAACGCCAACGCCGCCTCGTCGCGCATCAGCGCGTTGACGCCGACGCCGCCGGGCACGCAGATCACGTCGAGCTGCGGGCAATCGGCGAAGGTCGTCGTCGGCGTCAGCGTCAACCAGGTCGACGAACGCAGCGGTTCGAGGCTCTTCCAGACCAGGCGAACCCGCGCCTCCCGCCAACTGGCGAAGACTTCGTAGGGTCCGGTGAGGTCGAGCTGCTGCACGCGGGGAAAAACCACAAAACCGATTTCCATCGCCATTGGCTCTCAGACCCCCAATCCCGGGCGCCGCCGTCGAAGCGACGGCGCGCAGTCTCGATGGCTGCAAACGTTTGTCAACCCGAGCTCGCAGCCCTGCATTCTCCCTTCAGCCGGATCCCTTCAGCCGGGCGGACGGCCCAGCCCCCGCGTCGCGCCGCCTCGGCCCGCTCGCGAGCGCTTCTTGCATGGAGCCGCCGCGATCCTTGTATTGCGCGGCGGCGAAAGCGTATTAAATGACGCTTGACCGGGCGCGGCGGCGCCTAAGCTCCCTCTCAAGGTTCTCGCCATGACGTTCGTCGATTCCGCGCTGCTGCAAGGCCGGCGCAACGGCCAGATCAAGCTGCACGGGCCGGAAGCGTTCGCGGCGATGCGCAAGGCCGGCGCGCTGACGGCGCAAGCGCTCGATCTGCTGGTCGAACGGGTGCGCCCGGGCGTCTCCACCGCCGCGCTCGACACGTTCGTTTACGAATTCGCCAGGGACCACGACGCCTACCCCGCGCCGCTCGCCTATCGCGGCTATCGCAAGTCGATCTGCACCTCGATCAATCACGTCGTCTGCCATGGCATTCCCGACGACAAGCCGCTGCGCGACGGCGACATCCTCAACATCGACGTCACGCTGATCGTCGAGGGCTGGCACGGCGACGCCAGCCGCATGTACATCGCCGGCGAGGCGCCGCGGCGCGCGCAAAGGCTGATCGAGGTGACCTACGAATCGCTGTTGCGGGGCGTCGCGGCGGTCAGGCCGGGCGCGACGACCGGCGACATCGGCTACGCCATCCAAAGCTACGCCGAGGGGGAGCGCTGCTCGGTGGTGCGCGACTTTTGCGGCCACGGCCTCGGCCGTCTGTTCCACGACGAGCCGAACATTCTCCACGTCGGCCGGCCCAGCGAGGGCGCGCCGCTGCGTCCGGGCATGCTGTTCACCATCGAGCCGATGATCAATCTCGGCGGCCCCGGCGTGAAGGTCCTGTCCGACGGCTGGACCGCGGTGACGCGCGACCGCTCGCTGTCGGCGCAGTTCGAGCACAGCGTCGGCGTGACCGAAACGGGCGTGGAGGTTTTCACCCTCTCGCCCGCCGGCCTCGAGCATCCGCCCTACTCGCGATGAAGCGCGACCCCGGCCAGGGCGGGCCCGCCCATTATCTCGGCCATCGCGAGAGATTGCGAGGCCGCTTGCGCCAGGCCGGGCCGGACGCGATCGCCGATTACGAACTCCTCGAACTCGTGTTGTTTCGGGCGATCCCGCGCCGCGACGTCAAGCCGCTCGCCAAGGCGTTGATCGCGCGTTTCGGCTCGTTCGCCGAAGCGATCGCGGCACCGCCGGCGCGGCTGGCCGAGATCGAAGGCATGAGCGCCGGCGCGATCTCGGAATTCAAGATCGTCGAGGCGAGCGCCCAACGCTTCGCCAAGGGCGTGGCGAAAAGGCGCCTTTCCATCGGCTCCGAGAGCGAAGTGATCGACTATTGCCGCGCCGCGATGGCCTTCGCGGAGCGCGAAGAGTTCCGCATCCTTTTTCTCGACAAGAAGAACGGCGTCATCGCCGACGAATCGCAGGGCGTCGGCACGGTCGACCAGACGCCGGTCTATCCGCGCGAAGTCGTGCGCCGGGCGCTGGAGCTCGCGGCGACCGCGCTCATCCTGGTCCACAACCACCCCTCGGGCGACCCCACGCCTTCGACCCAGGACGTCAAGATGACGCTGGACATCATCGCGATGGCCGCGCCGCTCGGCGTCACGGTGCACGACCACGTCATCGTCGCCCGCAACGGCCACGCGTCGCTGAAAGGACTGCGGCTGATCTGAGCGGCGCCCGTCGCGCGCCTGCTGCGACCGGCTTCAAAGCGACGGCGTTCGTTCAGCCGAGATTCTTCTCGAACCGTCGCAACTGGCTATCGCGGTATCCTGGCGCAGCCGCCACAAGCGAATCAATAGACCATGGCCGCGTGCATGGTGGCGTCCGGTGAGGCCCGCGATTATAGTCCCATCAAGGGGACATCATGCTAGATCGGGCCATCGGCATCTTTGGGCTAGCGTTAGCCCTTCTCGTTGGTCTCTACACGTTTGCTCCAGTGGGGTGGCCTAAAACGCCGCCCTGGGCAGTAGCGTTAGGTATGGGCGTTGGTGTCCTATTGCTAGGCATTGGCGTAGGTTTGGTCGTGGCCGATTTACGCGGGCCGCCGACCCCGCAACACCCAGAATTGCGTATAGCCATGTCTGGTGCGAATGTTTTCGTGCCAGACAAAATTCCAGGTGTGACTGGGATTGGACTTGACGCAAAAATTTGGAACACAGGCGCGTTAAGTATCGTCACTGTCTGGTCTTTAGTAGTAATTCCAAATGGGGCGAAGCCGGTTGTGGCGCAGCTAACCCAAATGCCCAATGTTCTGACAGCTAATGGACCTTTCAATTCTGCACGATTGTTGGCTGGAAATTCCCTTGAAGCTAAAACAAAAGACACCACGGTAGGAGACGAACCTGTTTCAGGAGTTTTGTTATTCTATGTACAATTGCCACAAGACGTTGTTGTAGCGCCAAATACGGTTTGGACACTCATAGCAAAGGATGCCTTCGAAAAGGAAACGCAGATATCGCAACTTATGGGTGATTGGATTCAGCGCTAAATATCCTCCAGGCTTATATTCTCTCTTCCAATCGCCGCTAGACTGGCGATGGCGTCTTTGCAGAACTTCATGAGTTCGCCGCGAGCGAACAGGCGAAGCGTGTCGATATTGGGCGTGAGCGCGTCAGGCTCGCCGCTCGCTTCGAACGGCGCAATGCACGCGTTGATGCGTGACGGATCGGCGCGGGATTGGGCGAGGCGCCTTTCGTATTGAGCGATCGAAGAGACGATTTCAGCGCCCTTTGATCGAAGCATAGTGACAGTGCGGATTTCGGCCACGGCCCTTGGAATGTAGGGCCGGGGCGATAAAATCACTTGTGGCAGGTGCGCCAAGATACCGGGCTATTGTTTAGGCAATACCGCCCGCCGTTGCACAAAGCTTCGGCAGCCGCGATCCGGGCGACGGCCTCGCCGCAAGCGAACGGCAGGCGAGGGTTCCCGCGAAGCCGTCGTTAGCGCAACTATACGCGGAAATGTGTCGCGTTTATTGCATATTATTGCGCTTCTTCGAGCCGGATCGCCGTGGTTTGGCTTGGAAACGTCAGGCCCTGGCGCGATCATGCCTGAAATCTCGCGAGGAGGCGGACCACGGACGACGGGCGATCGGGCGAGCGATCGCGGCGACGATCGGACCGAGGGCCGGGCGAGTTGACGGCGAGAGTCCATTCCGGCGATTGCCGGGCGGACGCGCTATGGTTAAGGTCGGCCAATGCGCTTCGGTTGGGCGCTGAGGGGTTCGACCGCGGATCGGAGCGCGCGACGCGCGTGGCGATCGAAGAGGGGCGGGCCGGCCGACGTTGGCGCGGATTCTGCATCGGGACGAAATCGAAGGGGCGCATCGACGCATGGATAATTTCCTGCAGCAGCTCATCAATGGGCTGACGCTCGGTTCGGTCTACGGTCTGATCGCCATCGGCTATACGATGGTCTACGGCATCATCGGCATGATCAATTTCGCCCACGGCGACGTGTTCATGCTGTCCGCGTTCATCGCCCTGTTGGTCTTTCTCGTCCTCACCAAGATTCTCGGGTTGACCTCCCTCCCTCTGGCGTTCCTGATCGTGCTGGCGGCGGGGATGGCGCTCACCTCGGTGTGGAACTGGGCGATCGAGCGGATCGCCTACCGGCCGCTGCGCGGTTCGTTCCGGCTCGCTCCGCTGATCTCCGCCATCGGCATGTCGACCTTCCTTTCCAATTTCGTCCAGGTCGCGCAAGGCCCGCGCAACAAGCCGGTGCCGCCGATGTTCACCGACTTGATTCATCTCGGCGGCGCAGGCCACGACATCACGCTGCAATATCGTCAGATCGTCATCTGGATCGTCACGGCGATCCTGCTGGCCGGGTTCTGGTGGGTGGTGCAAAATACGGCGCTGGGGCGCGCGCAACGCGCCTGCGAGCAGGATCGCAAGATGGCGGCGTTGATCGGCGTCGACGTCGACCGGACGATTTCCATCACCTTCGTGATCGGCGCGGCGCTCGCCGCGGTCGCGGGCTCGCTCTACATGATGTATTACGGGGTGGTGAATTTTTCCGACGGGTTCCTGCCCGGCGTCAAGGCCTTCACCGCGGCGGTGCTCGGCGGCATCGGCTCCTTGCCCGGCGCGGTGCTCGGCGGTCTGATCATCGGTCTGATCGAAGTTTTCTGGGCGGCGTATTTTTCATCCGACTACAAGGACGTCGCGGCCTTCTCGATCCTGGCGATAACCCTCATCTTCATGCCGTCGGGCATTTTGGGCCGACCTGAAATCGAGAAGGTGTGACGATGCCGGCGGTTTCCGAGAACGTCGCCGGCGCCGACTTCGGGGTCCGGTTGAAAGACGCCGCGGCCGCAGCCGTCCTGACCGTCTTGCTGTGCGTGCCGATCATCTTGTTTCACGCCGACGCGGACATCGACGGCGTGCTGCAGCCGATCCCCCGCCCCTGGGCGGTCGCGATCTTCGCCCTGCTCGCGTTCTTCGGACGGCTGGCCGTCCACAATTTCTCCGCGGGCGCGAAGAGAGAGGCCAAGCCCGCGTCCAGCCTGTCGTCGGCCGTTCGCGCCGCCGGCGCGAAATACCTGCCGATCGTCGGCCTCGCGGCGCTCTTTCTCTATCCGTTCGTCATTCTGATGGCGCTGGGCTCCGGCGGTTCGCTGAAATGGGTCGACACCTACGGCATCCAGATCCTGATTTACGTAATGCTGGGCTGGGGCCTCAATATC
Source organism: uncultured Alphaproteobacteria bacterium (assembly GCA_963775575.1). Lineage (GTDB taxonomy): Bacteria > Pseudomonadota > Alphaproteobacteria > Rhizobiales > Beijerinckiaceae > Roseiarcus. Next base: position 2,447,874 of record CAVZJG010000002.1, on the reverse strand, counting down.
GTGGTCGGGCTGGCGGGCCTGTTGGACCTCGGCTACGCCGCGTTCTACGCGGTCGGCGCCTATTCCTACGCGCTGCTGGCGACGACGTTCGGCCTTTCCTTTTGGGTTTGTCTGCCGCTCGCCGGGATGCTCGCCGCGCTTTGGGGCATTATCCTCGGCTTTCCCGTGTTGCGCCTGCGCGGCGACTATCTGGCCATCGTCACGCTCGCCTTCGGCGAAATCATCAGGACGATCCTCGTCAACTGGGTCGGTTTCACCCACGGCAGCGCCGGCATCGCCTCGATTCCGAAAGTCACCTTCTTCGGCTTGCGCTTCGCCGATCAACCCAGCGGCTTCGACGCCTTCTTCCATCTCGACTATTCGCCGCTGCACGGCAAGATGTTTCTTTATTACGTCATCCTCTGCCTTGCGCTGATCACCAACGTCGTCTCGATGCGATTGCGCCGGCTGCCGATCGGGCGCGCCTGGGAGGCGTTGCGCGAGGACGAAATCGCCTGCCGCTCGCTGGGCGTCAACACCACCAACACCAAGCTGACGGCGTTTGCGCTGGGCGCCTTCTTCGGCGGATTGGCCGGTTCCTTCTTCGCCGTGCGCCAGGGCTTCATCAGTCCCGAGAGCTTCACCTTCAGCGAGTCGGCGACGATTCTCGCCATCGTGGTGCTCGGCGGGATGGGTTCGCAAATCGGCGTCGCCCTGGCGGCGGTGTTTCTGATCGGCGGTTTCGAGATGTTGCGCGAACTCGATTTTCTTCGCGCCATCATGGCGAACGGGACGGGCGTCTTTCTGATCTGCCTCGTCGTCGCCGCGTTCGGACTCATCCGATCGCGCGGCCTCGCCTTGCAGGTCGCCGTCGGCGCCGTCGTCGCCGTCGTCACGTTGCGGGGGTTTCACCTGCTGCCCGACGCGATCCTCGATAAGTTCGCCATGCCCGAGTTCGATCCGGCGCAATACCGCGGTCTGCTGTTCGGCCTGGCGATGGTGGTGATGATGGTCGTTCGGCCGCGGGGCTTTATTGCGACGCGCGCGCCGTCGGTCTTCCTCAGGGAGAGGAAGACGGTGTCCGGCGCGCTCGTCAAGGAAGGACACGGCTGATGCGTTGGCGGACCGATCCCCTGCTCGTCGTCGAGCATTTGACGATGCGGTTCGGCGGCCTCGTCGCGGTCAACGACCTCACGTTTCAAGCCGGGCGCGGCGACATCACCGCGCTCATCGGCCCCAACGGCGCGGGCAAGACGACGGTGTTCAATTGCGTGACCGGCTTCTACAAGCCGACCGAGGGGCGTCTGGCGCTGGCGCGGGCAGGCGCCGTCTCCGCCGCCGACGTCGAGGCGCTGACGCGTTCGTCGCACAAGCACGCGATCACCCCGACCGGCGAACTCTATCTCCTCGAGCGCATGCCCGGCAACGAAATCGGCTGGCGCGCCAGGGTGGCGCGGACGTTCCAGAACATTCGCCTCTTTCAAGGCATGACCGCGCTCGAAAATCTCATGGTCGCCCACCACAACACGCTGATGCTGGCCAGCGGTTTCACCGTGCTCGGCCTGTTCGGCGCGCCGAGCTATCGGGCCGCCGAAGCGCACGCCGTGGAGCGGGCCAGGTACTGGCTGGACAAGATCGGCCTGATCGATCGCGCCGACGATTCGGCCGGCGAGTTGCCGTATGGCGCGCAGCGTCGGCTCGAAATCGCCCGCGCCATGTGCACCGACCCGGCGCTGCTGTGCCTGGACGAACCCGCCGCCGGCCTCAACCCCCGCGAGTCTATGGAGCTGAACGCGCTGCTCCATTCGATCCGCGACGATCACAAGACATCGATTTTGTTGATCGAGCACGACATGTCGGTCGTCATGCAGATTTCCGATCACGTGGTCGTGCTCGACTACGGCACCAAGATCGCCGACGGCACGCCGGCCGAGGTGCGCAACGATCCCAAGGTCGTCGCCGCCTATCTCGGCGTCGCCGACGAAGAGGAGCTCGCCAGCGCGGAAGCGGAGATCGGCGCATGAGCCAGACCAGCGCAGAATTCAGCGCCGCGCCGATCGCGCCCGCCGCCGCCAGGCCCCTGCTGACGGTTCGCGGCGTCGAGACCTTCTACGGCAAGATCCAGGCGCTCAGGGGCGTCGATCTCGACGTCAACGAAGGCGAGATCGTCACCTTGATCGGTGCCAACGGCGCCGGCAAGTCGACGACGATGATGACGATTTTCGGCAGCCCGCGCGCGCGGCGCGGCTCGATCGTTTTCGACGGCCGCGACATCACCAACGAGCCGACGCACCGCATCGCGCGCATGTCGATCGCGCAGTCGCCCGAAGGGCGGCGCATCTTTCCGCGCATGACGGTGCTCGAGAACCTGCAGATGGGCGCCTCGATCGACAATTTCGCTCATTTCGACGAGGACTTGGAACGCGTCTTCGCGATGTTTCCGATCCTGAAACAGCGCTCGCAGCAGCGCGGCGGCACGCTTTCAGGCGGCGAGCAGCAGATGCTGGCGATCGCCCGCGCGCTGATGAGCAGGCCGCGACTTCTTCTGCTCGACGAACCCTCGCTTGGCCTCGCGCCGCTGCTCGTCAGGCAGATTTTCTCTGCGATTCACGAACTCAACCGAAGCAAGGGAATATCGGTGTTTCTGGTCGAGCAAAACGCCTTCCACGCGCTCAAACTCGCGCACCGCGGCTACGTGATGGTCAACGGGCTGATCACGATGCAGGGCTCCGGCCAAGAACTGCTGGCGCGGCCCGAAGTGCGCGCCGCCTATCTCGAAGGAGGCCACTGATGGGGGGCATTGTGTGGGCCGACAGCGAATACGGCTTCTTGGCGTTCTTCGTGCTCGACGGTCTGGGCTGCGCGGCGGCGTTCGCCACCGGCCGCGCCTTGGCCAGCGGCTGGACGCCGCTGTGGCGCATTGCGCCCGCGATGGTCGTGCTCGCCGCGGCGGTGCAGTTCCTGCATTTCGCGCTGTTCCAGGAGGAGCTGCTCTCGCTCCACTACTACCTCGTCGCCTTCGTTCTGCTGCTCGCCATGGCCTGGCTCGGCTACGCCTCGATGCGCGCGCGGCAGATGGCGACGCAATATTCTTGGGCCTTCGAGAGGATCGGATTGCGCTGGCGGGCGCGTTGAGGCGACGACGCGGCGGCTCGCCGCGAACAAACGAAAGATTCGAGCGGGCCTTGCGGCTCTTGAGGTGACACCCAGCCAAAAACAGGCTTGTATCCCCACCAAGGTGGGATGACGTTCCACCAGGGAGCGTTGTCGGCGCCCTGTAACACAAGGAGTGTAGCATGAAGAAGTATTGGTTGACGGGTCTCGTGCTCGCGGCCGGGTTGGCTTTCGCCGGCGCCGCGAACGCGCAAATCAAGATCGGCGTCGGCGCTCCGATCACCGGCCCCAACGCGGCGTTCGGGGCGCAATTGACCACGGGCGTGAACCAGGCCGCCATCGACTTCAACGCCGCCGGCGGCATTCTCGGCCAGAAGATCGAGATCGAACCGGGCGACGACGTTTCCGATCCCAAGCAGGGCGTCTCGGTCGCCAACAAATTCGTCGGCGACGGCGTCAAGTTCGTCGTCGGCCACTTCAACTCCGGCGTGACCATTCCGGCCTCCGAAGTCTATTCCGACAACGGCATTCTGGAGATCACGCCCTCGGCCACCAACCCGAAGGTCACCGATCGCGGATTGTGGGATGTGTTCCGCACCTGCGGCCGCGACGACCAGCAGGGCAAGCTGTGGGCCGATCTGGCGCTGGGCGATCTCAAGGACAAGAAGATCGCCATCGTCCACGACAAGACCCCCTACGGCCAGGGCCTCGCCGACGCCGCCAGGGGATTCATGAACAAAGGCGGCAAGCAGGAAGTCCTCTACGAAGGCGTCAACACCGGCGAAAAGGACTATTCGGCGATCGTCTCCAAGATCAAGGCGGCCGGCGCCGATTACGTCATGTGGGGCGGCCTGCACACCGAGGGCGGCCTGATCGTGCGCCAGATGCGCGACCAGGGCATGAAGACCATCATGATCTCCGGCGACGGCATCACCGACAACGAGTTCGCTCAGATCGGCGGCCCCGGCGTCGAGGGCACGCTGATGTCGTTCGGCCCCGAGCCGCGCAACAACCCCGCCGCCAAGGACATCGTCGCGGAGATCAAGGCCAAGGGCTTCGAGCCGGAAGGCTATACGCTCTATTCCTACGCCGCGATGCAGATCATCAAGCAGGCGGCCGAGAAGGTCAATTCGCTCGATCCCAAGAAGATCGCGGAAGTCATGCATTCCGGCATGGTCTTCAAGACCGCGATCGGCGACATCGCCTACGACAACAAGGGCGACCGCTTGAACGTCGACTACGTCTGGTACGTCTGGGAGAAGCAGGCGGACGGCAAGGTCAACTTCCGGCAGCTGTGATCCGATCCCGCGGCGAGTCCCGCGCGACTGCGTCGAACGAGAAGAGCCCGCCGAAGCGATCGGCGGGCTCTTTTTCGTCCTCGATTCGCCGCTTACTGGCCGAACGTCGGAAACGTCTCGACCAGCCATGCGGAGGCGCTCTGAAAGCCGCCGGTCAGGAACGCCGCGCCGGTCAGCACCAGCAGGACGCCGACCGCCTTCTCCAACCGCGCGAACTGACCGCGAAGGCCGCGCGCCAACCTCAGGAACCGCTCCATCGCGATCGCCGCCGCGACGAAGGGAACGCCGAGCCCGAACGCGTAGGCGGCGAGCAGCAGCGCCCCCTGCCCGACCGTCTCCTGCGCGCCCGCGACGGCGAGGATCGCCGCCAGGATCGGCCCGATGCAGGGCGTCCAACCGAGCGCGAACGCCAGCCCCATCAGGTAGGCGCTCCAAAGCCCCGGCGGCCTGGCGATTTCGAGGCGCGCCTCCCGGAGCATCGCGCTCCATTTGAAGACGCCGAGAAAATGCGCGCCCATCAGGACGATGCCGATTCCAGCGACGATCGACAACACTCGGCTCCACTCGCGCAGAAGCAGGCTTAACTCCGTCGCGCTCGCGCCGAGCGCCACGAACACGGTGGAAAATCCCCCCACGAACAGCAGCGACGCGATCACGACGTCGCGGCGCGCGCGCGTCTCCCCCCGTCGACCAACGCCTCGAGCGAGGTCCCCGCGAGATAGCAGAGGTACGGCGGGGCGAGCGGCAGCACGCAAGGACTGAGGAAGGACAACAGTCCGGCGCCGGCGGCCGCCGGCAAGGAGATGTCGGTCATGGCTCTCTCTTGCCGGCGTTCGCGCCGGCGATCAAGTCGCATTCGCGCCGCCGGCGCCCGAGCGCGGCGCGAGGGCCGGCCGGTCAGGCGATCGCGACCACGATGCGTCCGCGCGCCCGGCCGGCGAGAACGCGCGCCCCGATCTCGAACGTCCGGGCGAACGGAACGGTCTCGCTCATGCGCGCGAGCGCGGCGCGGTCGAGGTCGCGCGCCAATCTCGCCCAGGCTTCCCGCCGCAGCGGCATTGGGCAATGGACGCTGTCGACGCCGATGAGCTGCACGCCGCGCAAAATGAACGGGGCGACGCTCGCGGGTAAGTCCATGCCGCCGGCGAGCCTGCACGCCGCCACGGCGCCGCCGGTGCGCGTCTGCGCCAGGACGTTGGCGAGCGTCAGCGATCCCACGCAGTCGACCCCCGCCGCCCAGCGCTCCTTGCCGAGCGGCTTGCCGGGCGCTGCGAGCGAAGCGCGCTCGATGACCTCGGCGGCGCCCAACGCCTTGAGGTAATCGGCCTCCTCGGCGCGCCCGGTCGAGGCGACGACGCTCCAGCCGGCCTTGGCGAGCAGCGCGATCGCCACCGAGCCGACCCCGCCCGCCGCGCCGGTGACGACGACCGGCCCCATCGGCGGCTTCATCCCCTGGCGCTCGAGCGCCAGAACGCTGAGCATCGCGGCGAAGCCGGCGGTGCCGATCGCCATCGCCTCGGCGCACGTCAGGCCCGGCGGCGGCTGGATCAGCCAATCGCCGTTCACCCGCGCCTTCTCGGCGTAGCCGCCGAAATGTGTCTCGCCGAGGCCGCAGCCGTTCGCCACGACTTCGTCGCCGGCGCGAAAGCCGGGATGGGAGGAGGCCTCGACGACGCCCGCCAGGTCGACGCCGAGAATCATGGGAAAGCGGCGAACGACCGCCGACTTGCCCGAAAGCGCCAGGCCGTCCTTGTAGTTGACGGTCGAGTGGGTGACGCTGACCGTCACGTCGCCGTCCATCAGTTCGGCCTCGTCCATCTCGACGAAGCGCACGCTCTGCCCCGTGTCCGTCTTGTCGGCGCGGATGGCTTTGAACGACATCGCCGTCTCCTAGGGCAGGGCGCGATCAGGCCTAAGCGTCATGGCGAGCGGAGCGAAGCAATCCAGCCTTCATGCAACGGGCAATCGCTGGATGGCTTCGGCCGATAGAGGATCAGCACGCGCCGATCCTGCGTCGGCGCCGAAGCCGACCCGCGAGTCGGGCGCGCCCTTGTCGACGGCGAGATGGAAATCGCCGATCGGCCCGGCGCGCGCTCGGGATCAGGAATGCTTGGCGATATGCCCCGCCAAGGTTCCCGCTTCGTGGTCCCTGACCAGCTTGCTGAGCGAGGGCTCGTCGAGCGTGGCCAGCACGTGCGCCAGCGTGTCCGTATCCTTGAAGCCCGGCGCGAACTTCGCGCCGTAGTGCTTGCGCAGCGTTCCGACGTGGGCGCCGCCGTGCTTGCGGTGAATCTCGCCGTTCTTGTCGCGATGGCGGCTGTCGAGGGTTGGCTCTTTCATGGCGCGCTCCCTAATGGTGGCGCGCCGAAGCTAGCGCCCTTCGCGCCCTGGGAAAAGGGGCGGCCCCGCGTCGGCGGGATGGGGAACGGACGCGCGCGGGCGGATCGGCGCAGGTTTTCCGGGGACGACCGCGGCGGCGGCCTGGCGTTTCGATCCGGCCGCGGCGATCGCCGGCGCCGGCGCCCGACTCGCCTGCCCGCGCCGTCTAGGCTATGGCCGCCCCGCGTTCCGCTCGGTTGCAGCGGCGCGAAACATACGGCGACTTGAATTCATCAAGCGCCCGTCAATCAGGAGGGAATCATGTCGGGGGCCGTCATCACGATCATCGTTCAATTGATCGCCGGCGTCATCGGCGGCAACGGCCTCGGCGGCGCGGTTAAGAACCTGAGCCTTGGCGCCACCGGCAATACGATCGCCGGCGCGGTTGGCGGCGTAGCCGGCGGCGCGCTGCTGCAGTCGTTCATTCCCATGCTCGCCGGCGCCGCCGGCGGCGTGGATGTCGGCGCTCTCGTCGGCACGTTTGTCGGCGGCGGCGTTTCCGGCGCGGTTCTCACCGCGATCGCCGGCGCCATCATGGGCGCGATGAAAAAGAGATGACAACACGATCGATCGACGGCGCCGGCCGGCTCAATCTCCCATCCCCGCCGGCCGCGCCGTCCCCTCGCGCTTCGAGTCGCGGCGAACGCTAAGCGTTCGTCCGCGGCTTGATGGCGCGCGCGGCGACTGCGCGCGAAGGACGTGGCTCGGTTACGCCGCCCGCAGCCTGAACTTTCGACGACGCCGTGGGCGGGCGCCGGAGCGGCCGCCGCCATTCGCCGTCGATCTCTTGGGGCGCCCCTTTTCCGATTGAAATGGGCTGTCGAGGGCGCCGTCACGATGGCCATTGGCTTTCAAGTCGCGTCGCTGACGGCAAGCGGCCATCGGCCGCTTTCGCTCAGCAACGCGACTTGACAGCCCCTTGCCGCGCCGCCCCGTCGCAGTCACCCCAAGGCGAATGCGAAGCATTCGGCCGGGCGCAGCGGCCGGAGCGCAGCGCAGGAGCGGCGCAGCCGCTTGACGGCGACGGGGCGGCGTGGCCGGGTGGGGGTGGGGATTTACGGGCGTGTTGGCGGAATTAATGCCTGTGCAAGTTCTTTATTTGTTCCGACCGTTGGCGTAGGCTTTCTGATCGCAACAACCTACATCAACCTATGACGATTGAGCAGCGCTTCGACATCCCTCTTATTGCCTCCTTGGCTCTGAGGGAAAAGCAAATCCAGCAAAATTACCGGCCGATCATCGCGGTCCATAAATGGTTTGCGCGGCGACCCGGAACGCTGTTCAGAGGGCTGCTGCTCTCCGAGTTCGCCGACCAACGTCTGGATGAGACGTATTTCGACGGGCACGACTTCGCCGGCAAGGTCGTTGCCGATCCGTTTATGGGGGGTGGCACGCCTTTGATTGAAGCCAACCGCGTCGGTTGCGACGTGCTGGGTTTCGATATCAATCCGATGGCGGCGTGGATCGTCCGTGAGGAGATAGAACATCTCGACCACGCGGCTTATCGGAAGGCAGCTACAGAGCTGCTGGCGGCTCTCGAACGCGAACTCGGTGATCTGTATCGAACCGATTGCCCGGCGTTCGGAACAAAAGATGTTCCGGTCAAATATTTCCTCTGGGTCAAAACCGTCCCGTGCCAAGCCTGCGGGCAGGACGTCGACCTCTTCCCGGGCTACCTGGTCGCCGACGATACGAGGCATCCCCGCAACGTGCTGGTATGTGCGGACTGCGGTGAATTGAACGAGGTTGAAGACGTAACGCGCCCCGGCAGGTGCCGAAATTGCCGCAAGGGACTCATCGTTGATGGTCCTGCGAATCGCAATCGCTGCGCCTGCAAGGCATGCGGTGAGGTGACCAAATACCCGCGCGAGGGCAAGGGGCCTCTCGGCCGTCGGATGTTTGCGATTGAGTACGCTAATCCGCAGCGGCCCACCGGGCATAAAGGGCGGTTCTTCAAGAAGCCGGACGCCAAAGACTTGGCGCGCTACGTGAAGGCGGAAAACTGCGCGAAGGCGCTCACGCCGCAGTTCATTCCCGAGCAAGAGATTCCTGCGGGCGATGAGACCGATCGGCTGCACCGCTGGGGTTACCGCTTTTACCGCGAACTGTTCAACGCGCGGCAACTTCTCGGACTTGAGATTAGCTGCCGCCTGATCGCGTCGGTAAAGGACACGCGTATCAGGCACGCGTTGGCGACAAACTTGTCCGACCTGCTGCGCTATCAAAATTCGCTGTGCCGCTACGACACCATGGCGCTGAAGTCGCTAGATATCTTTTCGGTGCACGGTTTTCCCGTGGGGCTCGTCGAATGCGAATCCAACTTGCTCGGAATTGTGAGCGCTTCGGGCACGAACATCGGCTCCGGGGGGTGGAGCAACATCATCGACAAGTATGCGAAGGCGAAACACTACTGCGACGCACCCTTCGAGGTGCACCATCAAGGGAACCGCAAGGTCAACATTCCCGTCAAGGGCGAGTGGATAGGTGAGAACCGACTGGGCGCGCGATCGCGAAATGTGTCGATCCGCTGCACAAGCTCGACGGATGTCAATCTGGCTCCTGGAAGCCTCGACGCGGTCCTTACCGATCCGCCGTATTTCGGCAACGTTCAGTATGCGGAGCTGATGGATTTCTGCTTCACCTGGCTTCGCCGGCTGGTGGGCACGGAAGCGGAGGGGTTCGACCGCGCATCGACACGCGCCGACGACGAGCTGACTGTCAATGTCACCGAGGGCCGCGACCTGACGCACTTCACCGAAGGCATGGCGCGCGTCTACGCGACCATGGCTCGGGCTCTGAAACCGGGCGCGCCATTGGCCTTCACGTTCCACCACAATAAGCTCGAAGCCTACTACTCGATCGGCGTCGCTATTCTCGATTCCGGTCTGACGTGCTCGGCGAGTTTGCCGTGCCCCGCCGAAATGGGTGGCTCGATCCACATTTTCGGCACCGCGTCCTCGATCATCGACACCATTTTCGTGTGCCGATCGATCGGGAAGATGAAGCGTCGGCAACTTTTCAAATCGGTGGAGGAACTGACCCGCGTCGTGCGTGATGACCTCGGCCAACTTCGCCTCGCCGGCGTCAAGCCGACGATGGGCGATATCCGCTGCATCACTTTTGGACATCTGACGCGCATGGCCATCTGGTTGCTGCGGCCGACATGGGACGTATCGGCCGCAACGTCGGACAAGCTGGCCAACTTCGCTGGGGTGCTTGGCGCTCTGGGGCCCTATCAAGTCGTGATTGACACGCTCGCCTCTACGGCCGAAAGCCGGCTCACGCCTTCCGTCCAAACGCTGCCACTGTTCTACAAGAAAGAGCGCGATGCCGTTGCGTTTTGAAGCTGACTTTTCCGACCCGGCGCTCAACCTCGATCCGTATATCGACGAGGTCTTCGGCGAACTGAAATCCGGCTTCCTCGAACTGCCGAAAGGTCAGGGGTTCGTCGAATATCCTGTGTTCGAGGCCGGCTACCAGGCGCTCAAGAAAGCGACTGCCGGGTTCACGGCCATAAAGCCGGCGGCGATAACGGAAGCGGTCTACGCCACACCAATCGCGTTCATCGTGCTGCGGACGATACTCGGCTTCACGCCTTCGGAATGGGCGGACGTAACGGCCGAGCGAACTGGTGTTGCGGTTGACCAGGGCGCGGCCCGAGCGTTAGACAGGCGTATCCGTGTCGCGCCGCTGACACCACTCGAAGACAGGGATTCTGTGACGGATCAGCGCCGTAAGGCGATGATCATCGCGGCGATCGACATGCTCGAAAAAGGAACGGGCCAAGTTGACCGGGCGCTCATCCTTCACCAACTCGACAAGGTCGATACGGCCGGCGGGTTGGCGAGCATCCGGCCGATCGCCGACTTGGGTGTGCCGTACCCGGTGCTGCTCTATGAGCGGTTCCTCGGTCGGCCGTTCGCCGGCCACCGCGATTCGGTCAGCGAACTGGTGGGCGATATTGTCGAAAGCGCGATCGAGGACATGCTCAGCAAAGCGGGCGTCAGCTATCGCAAGACGAAGCGGGCGGAGCGGGTCACTGGTTTCGACCAAGCCCCGGATTTCTTCATTCCCGATGAATTCAACCCGTCGGTCGTTATCGAGGCAAAGCTGACCGAAGACGACGGAACGGCGCGGGACAAGGTGACCCGCGTCCAACGTCTGCGCACGCTGCGCGACGACAACGGCCTGCGCTACGACGTGGTGGCATGCATCGCCGGACGCGGTTTCAAAGTGCGCCGCAATGACATGCGCCGGCTGCTGCTCGCAACCGACGGCAAAGTGTTCACGCTCTCGACAATCGAGCACCTTGTCGCATGCACGCGAATTCGTAATTTCGTGACGCGCGAGTAGGTCTCGGCGCATATCGGCATCATAGGAGCTGGCTTCCTGATGCAATTTGCCAGCGTAGCGCTTGCGTTGGCCAGGCTCGCCGCCTCACCGCCGCCCATCGGCGAAGGTTCGCAACAATTGCTTTCTGAAAATGCGAATCAGCGCTATCCTTCTTTTTCGACGATCCACCCGCCTCCCCCTCCGGGGCGCGCGGGTCGTCGGAACGGCTGCAAAATTCGAAAGGACGCCGATTTCCTGTAACTCCCAAGCCGTCTAGGCGTTGAGGGCGAGCGCGATCTGTGTTGGCGGGTCGGCGAGGGTTTTGAGGATGTTGGCCCCCTGTTTTCTCGCGGTTGAGACGACTGACCTGAGGCGCGCGAAGCTTTGGGCGCCGTCGAGGGTTCGAAACGAGCCCGAGATTTTCATTTTGACCTTCATCATCCTGAGGTCCTGTTCGGCCAGGTTGTTGGTGAAGGGCACGTCGAAGTCGGTGAGGAAGCGCAGCGTTTCGACTTTGAACGTCTTCAGCCTTTCGAGCAGATTGCGGCCGGGGCGCTGCTTTGTTCGTCCGCTCGCGTTGGCCTTGGCGTGGAGTGCGGGCAACTGGCGATGGAAAGCGAGGCCGAGCCGAACCGCGGCCCAATATTGGTCGACGAAGGCCGCGATGACTTTGGGCTCCAGCGCCTTCGCGCCCGCCTCGCGCGCCTCATGAACGGCGATATTCGCCGCCCGAAGCGTGTCGCGCATGAGTTCGGCCCACGGCTCCTTGTCGAACTCGATCAAACACTGGAGTTCGCGCAAGATATGGGCGTTGCAGAAGGCGTGTTCGACCGCGTCGAGCCGACGATAAGGCAGGAAGTGGTCGTGCACGACGACGCCCCCCTTCAAATCCTGCGGGATCGCGCCGCGCTTTTCGTCGGCGCGATAGAAGGTGAAGGCTTGGCTCGAAGTCGTATGCAGCCATTGCAGCTTACCGGCGATGCGATATCCCGTCTCGTCGAGATGGCGAACCTTCGCCTCGGCCACGCGCTCGCCGATGGCCTGGTAAACTTGCCGCAACTCTTGTCCCTTCTTGGCGATCCAAGCGACAAGGCTGGCCGGACAGATCAGCGGCGCGTCGAACAGATCGCTCAGCGCTTGCGCGGTCCGATCCTCGGGGATGAGTTGCTGGACATTGAGATAGATCGCCGCGGCCTTGATGCGCTCGCCATACTGGGCAGGCGAGACCACGCCTTCGGGAAAAACCGCCTTCGTCACGCCCCGGCAATGCGCGCAGCGGTAAATCGAGGCCTGATGTTCCGTGACCCGCAGCGGGCGCTCGGGAAGGTCGAACACTTGCCGCTTCTCGACCCCTATCGCCGACCCCGCCTCGAGAGGCCAACCGCAATGGCCGCATGCGCACGCCGCGTGCCCAACCACGCAATCGGGATCGGCGACCTGCCGCAGCGTGCCGCCCTTGTGACCCGTCTGGCCGCCGCTCGTCTTGCCCGAACGGCCGCGCAGACTGCCTCCAATACGCGGTTTCTTCCGCAGCCCGTCACTCGAAGGCGGTTGCGAACTGTTCGAGCTGTCCCGCCCCAATTGCCGACGAAGATCGGCCACCTCGGCCCGCAACGCCGCGATCTCCGCCCTCAGAGACGCTATCAACTCCTCGACTTCGGCGGGAAGAACCATCCCACCCTTGATTCACAGTCTCGTGCCGCCGTCTCCCATAATCCGCATATCAATGCCGTTTCCCAAACACTGTGGCATTCCAAACTCACCACGCCTTGGGAGTTACGATTTCCCCGTTTTCCCCGATAAGCCCTTGAAATCCCATAAAACGCCCAAAGAAAAAACTTGGAAAAAGCTTGGAAAAAGCTTGGAAAAGTTTGGAAAAGCTTGGAAAACCCTTGCAGAAATTTGGAAAGGCTTGGCGAGAGGCGCGGGGCCGGATTCCCCGCCGCGCCCTCACCCCAACCCTCTCCGCCGCAAACGCGAAGCGTTTGGCGGGTGCAAGCGGGAGAGGGGGCTCGGCGGCGTCCCCCTCCTCGCCTCACTCGATCTCCAGCGCGAAGGGCGCGCCCTCGAAGCACGCCTCGCCGGGGCCGATCTGCTCGATCGCGCGGGTCATGCGGCCGGCGCGGCGAAGCGTCGCGTCGGCGAGCGCGACCAGGCGCGCGTTGGGGGTCGCGGTCGGCGAAGCTTCGCGCAGCGCCCGCGCGATTTCGCCTTCCTCGCGCTGGGGCTCCAGCGCGCACACCGCGATGAACGCCGCCGCGGTCGAGCGGCTGACGCCGGCGAAGCAATGGATCAGCAGCGGCGCGGCGCGATCCCAGCCGCCGACGAAAGCGAGCAGTTCGCGCACGTGCGCGTCGCCCGGCGCGATCTGGCCCGGCGCGTCCTCGACGATGTCGGCGACCTCGATATGGAGGTGGCGCTCGGGCGCGATCTGCTTCGGCCGTACGAGACGCGGGCCGGCGTTGAGCAGCGTCACCATCGAGCGCGCGCCGCTTTTCTCCACGACCTCCTCGATCAGCGCCAGCGAACAGACATGGATGCGCGGCATCGGCGGTTTCCCTCTGGCTCGGCGGCGCTAGCGATGCGCGGGCGGCGCGCCGTCGAGTTCGGCGAAGCGCTCGAGGAACCGCTCCTCAGCCTCGGCCGGCCGCAGCGGCTGGAGATAGGCGGCGAACGCCTTCAGCGCAAGCTTCGGCGCGCCGAAGAATTTGCGCGCCTCGGCGACCGCGAAGCCGGCGAGCGCGGTCGCTTCGAGATAGGCGGCGGCGCGGTCGGCGGCCTTGACCGCCTTGGCGACGTCCGGGGCCAATTCGGGGGTGAGGCCGTAGCGCAGGAAGATCGCCCGCATCAGCCGGTTCTCGACGATTTTGTAGTCGCCGCCGATCGCCGCCTTGAACGGCGAGATCATGTCGCCGATCACGTATTCCGGCGCGTCGTGCAGCAGCGCGGCGAGGCGCGCCGCCCGCGGCGCCTCGGGCGAGGCGGCGGCGAACAGGGCCTCGACCAGCAGCGAATGCTGCGCCACCGAAAAGATCTCCGGCCCGCGCGTCTGGCCGTTCCAGCGCGCCACCCGCGCCAGGCCGTGCGCGATGTCGGCGATCTCGATGTCGAGCGGCGAAGGGTCGATGAGATCGAGCCGGCGCCCGGAGAGCATGCGCTGCCAGGCGCGCGGCTTGGCGCTCGCGCTCATCGCGGCGCGCTTTGCGCTAGGGCGCGGCAGGCCTCATGGCGCCAGCAGGCGACCAGGTGGTCGTTGACCATGCCTACCGCCTGCATGAAGGCGTAGACGATCGTCGGCCCGACGAAATTGCCGCCGCGCTGGCGCAGGTCCTTGGCGATGGCGCGGGAGACGTCGGTCTCGGCGGGGATTTCGCTCGTCGCGCGGCGCGCGTTCTGGATCGGCCGCCCGTCGACGAAGCCCCAGAGATGGCGCGCCAGGCCGCCGCGTTCGCCGAGATCGAGCGCGATGCGCGCCAGCGCGATCGTCGCCTCGATCTTGGCGCGGTTGCGCACGATGCCGGGGTCGGCCATCAGGGCCTCGATCTTCGCGGCGTCGTAGCGGACGATTTTTTCCGGCGCGAAGCCGTCGAAGGCGGCGCGGAACGCCTCGCGTTTGCGCAGGATCGCAATCCACGAGAGCCCGGCCTGGAAGCCGTCGAGCGCGAGCTTTTCGAACAGCGCGCGGTCGTCCCATTCGGGCGCGCCCCATTCGTCGTCGTGATAGGCGAGGTAGAGGGGGTCGAGGCCCGGCCAGGGGCAGCGCTCGAGGCCGTCGGCGTGGGCGAGGGCGGCGGTCGGGCGGGCGGGTTTTTGTTTTTTCGCCATGGCGCTTCTTAGCGCGCCTTTTGCGGCGGCGCAGCCCGAATCGGCTCGCCGATCGGCGTCTGCACGCCTGCGTCGTCGGCAGCGGCGCGATTGACCGCGGGGCCGATCGGCACCAATTCGAGCGCGGCCTCGGGGGCCGGCCGCAGCAGCGCGGTCGCCGTCCGCGCCTCGACGCCGTCGTTGTCGAGCCACAGCGCGAAGGCTTCGGGCGCGAGGATCGCCGGCATTCGGTCGTGCAGGCGCGCCATCAGGCGATTGGCCGCCACGGTGACGATGCAGGCGGTGTCGATTTCGCCGCCGCTCGGATCGCTCCACGTCTCCATCAGGCCGGCGAAGCCGAAAGGCGCGCGATCGACGCGGCGGATCAGGAAGGGCGCGCTCGCCGCTCCCTTCGCCGCGCCCGGCGCGGCGCGCCGCCACTCGTAGAAGCCGTCGGCGACGACGAGGCAGCGTCGGCGCCTCAGCGCGGCGCGAAAGCTCGGCTTCTCCGCCAGCGTTTCCGCGCGTGCGTTGATCAGCAGCGGAAACGTCTTGGGGTCCTTGACGAAGCCGGGCAGGAAGCCCCAGCGCGCGAGCAGGAAATGGCGCTCGCGCCCGCTCGTATGCGCCCGCGCCATGACGAGCGGGATCGGCTGCGTCGGCGCGATGTTGTAGCGCGGCGGGAAATTGGGCTGTTCGACATAGGCGAAGAACGCGCGCACCGCTTCGGGCGGCAGCGTGATCGCAAATCGTCCGCACATCCTCGCCTCCCCTTGCGAAGCGCGCCCATCATCGGCGCAACGCCGGCGCGTTGTCCATCGCGCGCAACGGAAAAATCGTCGGTAAATCGGCGCATGTCCCCTAACTCTATTGGGGTATCGTGATGTCCATGCGCGTCACAGGAACGCCGCGTTCGACCGCGGCGCGCCCGAACGCCGAGGTGGAACCATGCGCTCCGGCTCGCCCGACGAGGATTGGCCGCCAAGCCTCGCGCCGCCGCTTCGGCGCAAGGCCGCCGACGAACCCGGCGTGGGCGCCGGCGACGCGGCAGGCGCTTTTCTCGACCATTTCGATGAATTCGTGATGATCATCGGACAGATCGACCGCCTGCCGGATTTGGCCGAAGACCTGCGAAACTGGCGACCGCGCCCGCTTTTGCGCGACGCCGGCGCGGCGTTCGACCGCTACGACGCGCTCGCTCCGGTGGCGCGCCACGCGTTCGACGCGGTCGCCGCGGGCCTCAATACGCTCGGCTCGGCCGCGGTCGCGCTTTGCGACAACGCCGGGGGTCGATTGTCGCCGGACGAAATCGTCGCCTGCCGCGAGATCGGCGTCGTCATGGGCCGCCTGCTCCAGCGGGCGAGAGCGCTGATCGAAACGGCCGACGACTCTTCCCTCGGCGCGGCGCAATCCGGCGTCGACCGCTCTTGCCGGCGGGAAAAGGCCGGATAGCCCCATCTTCCCCAGTTGAATTAACCTTTATTAAAGACATCCGTCGCGGTCCGCCGCGCGTCGCCGTAGACTACGCGCGATGTTTGCCCCGCTCGAACGTTCTCTCGAGGAACTCAACGCCGCCGACGCGCGTCGGGCGGCGCTCGCCTACGTCAGCGAGGCGTTCGCCGAGGCGGTTCTCGACGGCATCGACGTCGACGCCTTCGCCGACGCCGCGCTGCGCGCCGCCTTTCGCGAACTGGTCGCCAATTACGGCGAGGATCGGGTCGCCGCGATCGCCGACGGCCTGTCCGAGCGCATCCGTCGCGGCGAATTCTCCTTGCGCAGAAGGCAATAGAACGCCTTCGCGGGTTCCAGCCGGGCGGCGGCGGCGCGCGCCATTGACGCTTCGCCGACCCTGGCCCACGATCCCGCAAGGATTTGCTTTGCCCGCGTTGGCGAGATGCCCTCTACGCCCCTGCCCATCTTCGACCGCCGTGTCGCGCCCGCGCGTCCCGACCTCGCCGCCCTCTCCTTGCGCGGCAAGGTCGAGGCGGCGCGCTTCGTCGAGGGGCGGGAGCGGCGCATTTTCACGGCCAGCGCGCCGTTGCGGCGCGCGCCCGACGCGGCGGCGCCGCTCGAGACCGAAGCCCTGCACGGCGAAATCGCCGTCGTCTACGAGGAGCGCGGCGATTGGGCCTGGGCGCAATTGGCCCGCGATTCCTATGTCGGCTATCTCCCGACCGCGGCCCTCGCCGCGCCCGTCGAGCCGACACACCGCGTCGCGGCGCTGCGCGCCCACGCCTATCCCGGCGCCAGCGTCAGAGAGCCGCCGCGTCTGGCGCTGTCGCTCGGCGCGCTTCTTCGCGTCGAAAGATTCGACGGCGATTTCGCCGTCACGCCCGAGGGGCTGCGCGTCTACGCCCGGCATCTCGCGCGAATAGACAGTTTCGAGCCCGACTTCGTCGCCGTCGCCGAGCGCTTCGCGGAGGCGCCCTATCTCTGGGGCGGGCGCACCTCGGAAGGAATCGACTGTTCCGGCCTCATCCAGAGCGCGCTCGGCGCCGCCGGGATCGAAGCGCCGCGCGACAGCGACATGATGGAGGCGGCGCTCGGCGCGCCCTTGCCGGTCGAGGGAGCGCGAAACCGACTGCGGCGCGGCGATCTGATCTTCTGGAAGGGTCATGTCGGGGTCATGCGCGACGCCGAAACGCTGCTGCACGCCAACGGCTGGCACATGAAGGTGGTCAGCGAGCCGCTCGAAGAGGCGCGCGCGCGGATCGCCGCACAGACCCACGGCGCGATCACGTCGATCCGGAGGTTGTGAAGGGTCGCGGCGGCGCTCTTACTTCTTGGCGCCGATGCCGAGGCCGCCGAAGCGGGTCTTGAAGCGCGACAGGCGGCCGCCGCGGTCGATCAATTGCTGCGAGCCGCCGGTCCAGGCCGGATGGGTGTTCGGGTCGATGTCGAGGTGCAGCGTCGCCCCGTCCTCGCCGTAGGTCGACCGGGTGACGAATTCCTCGCCGTTGGTCATGACGACCTTGATCATGTGGTAATTGGGGTGAATGTCGGCCTTCATCGTCTAAGTCCTCGGCAAACAAAACGACAGCCGTCCGGGGGCCGGCGGCTGCTGCGATTGGCGTCTCTATAAGGCACGGCCTCGTGCGGCACAAGCGCTCGGGTCGAGCCCCGGGCCTTGATTATTGCGCCGAGATCATGAGGTAAGGCGCGCTCGCCCCCGATCAGGAGACCCCGGCTTGATGACCTTTTCCCCCAGCGCCGCGCCCAAGCCCGCCCGCGTATCGCTGAACGCCCTGCAGCCGCTGCTGCCCTACGCGCTCGTCCACCGCGGTCGGATCCTTGCCGCGTTCGTCGCGCTGATCCTCGCCTCGGGCGCGACGCTGGTCGTGCCGATCGCGGTCCGGCTGATGATCGACCGCGGTTTCTCCGACGCCCATTCCGGCCTCATCCACGTCTATTTCGGCGCGCTGATCGGCGTCGTCGCGATCCTCGCGCTCGCTTCGGGCGCGCGCTACTACCTGGTGATGACGCTCGGCGAGCGCGTCGTCGCCGACCTTCGCGGCGATTTCTTCGCCCATCTGACGCGGCTCGACCCGGGCTTCTTCGACGCGGAGAAGACCGGCGAGATCGTCTCGCGGCTTTCGGTCGACACCACCCAGTTGAAAGCGACGTTTGGTTCGTCGGCCTCGATCGCGCTGCGCAATATCTTCATGTTCTTCGGCGCGATCGCGTTGATGGTGATCACGTCGCCCAAGCTCTCGGCCTACGTGTTGGCGGCGATTCCGGTCATCGTGTTGCCGCTCTATGCGGCCGGGCGCGCGGTCAGGGCGCGCTCGCGCCTCGCCCAGGATACGCTCGCCGAGGCGACCGCGTTCGCCGCCGAGAGCCTCGCCGCGGTGCGCGTGATGCAGGCCTTCGTCGCCGAACGCTTCACTGCCGCGCGCTATCGCGCCGCCACTGACGCCGCCTATGAGGCGGCGCGCGCGATGACGAAGTCGCGCGCCGTCGTCACCGTCGCCGCGATGTTCCTGGCGTTCGCCAGCGTCGTCGTGGTGCTCTGGCTCGGCGCCGAGGACGTGATCGCGGGCCGCATGACCGGCGGCGAGCTGTCGCAATTCCTGTTGTTCGCGGTGTTGGGCGCGAGCGCATTGGGCCAGCTCTCGGAGGTCTGGAGCGAAGTCTCCCAGGCCGCCGGCGCGGCGGCGCGCATCGGCGACATCCTGGCGGTCGAACCGCGCATTCTCGCGCCGCGCGCGCCGCTCGCCTTGCCCTCGCCGGCGCGCGGCGAAGTCGCGTTTCACGGCGTCGGCTTCGCCTATCCCGGACGCGCGAGCGAGCCGGTGCTCTACGATTTGAGCTTCCGCGTCGCGCCGGGCGAGGTCGTCGCCATCGTCGGGCCGTCCGGCGCGGGCAAGTCGACGCTGTTTCAATTGCTCGAGCGCTTCTACGATCCGACGCGCGGCGCGATCACGCTCGACGGCGTCGACATCGCTCGGGTCGATCCCAAGGCGCTGCGCGCTCGAATCGCGCTGGCGCCCCAGGAGCCCTTCATCTTCGGCGCCAGCGTCGCCGACAACATCGCCTATGGCGCGCCGGGCGCGAGCCGCGCCGACATCGTCGAAGCCGCCAAACGGGCGGCGGCGGACGGCTTCATCGCCGCGCTCCCCGACGGCTACGACACGCCGCTCGGAGAGCGCGGCGCCACCCTCTCGGGCGGCGAGCGCCAGCGCCTCGCGATCGCGCGCGCGATCCTCAAAGACGCGCCGGTGCTGTTGCTGGACGAGGCGACCTCCTCGCTCGACGCCGAGAATGAAACGCTGGTGCAGGGCGCGCTCGACGCGCTGATGAAGGGGCGCACGACGCTGGTCATCGCCCATCGCCTGGCGACGATCGTCAACGCGGACCGCATTCTGGTGATCGACGGCGGCTCGATCGTCGAGGAGGGCTCGCACGCCAGCCTGCTCGCGGCCGACGGCCTCTACGCCAGGCTGGCGCGGCTGCAATTCGAAGCCGGCGTCGCGGCGCTGGTGGGCGAGGCGAAGGCGGCGGAGTGATATCGGCGCCGACCGCCGCCGGCGCCAGCCTCGCGTGCGCGCAAACGCGTAATCCCCCGCGCCCCCTTACACGAACTTGAAATCCCCCGCGTTGGCGGACAAGAGGGTCGCCTTCGTGAGGCCGTCCAGCGTCAACGTGTCGCCCTTGGAGTTGGTGATCATCGCGCCGCCGCCCCCGGCCAAATTCGCCGTGTCGGCGAGCAGCGCCAATAAGTCCGCCGCCTGCGTCATATTGCTGGTCATACCAGTGAAGCACGAGACGCTGAACTCCAGGACGTCGTGGCTCGGTCCGACAGCGGCGAAGTTGGTCACGGAGTCGGCGCCGAAGCCGGGATAGAACGCGAAGGTGTCGCCGCCGGCCGCCGCGCCGGTGAACGTCTCGTCGCCTGCGCTCGTCGCCGTGATCGTCACCCCGCTCTTGGCCGCGGTGAAGGCAATCGCGCCGTCGGTCTCGGCGACTTCCGTATAAGCCAGCGACTTGGCCGCATAGAACTGCGTCGTCGTCGAGCCGTCGGTGTTGAGTTGCTCGATCCAGGCGAGATCGCCGGCCGCCGCGAGCTTCTTCAATGGCGACTGATAGGTCGCCACGTCCGCAGCGCTGTCGTCGACCGCCAGGCTCGCCCCGGCGCCGAGCGTAAAGCCCTTCAGGCCCGCAAGCTCGGCGGCCGCGGCCGCGCTCACGACATTGGCGGCGCCTGTCAGCGTCACGCTGGTCGCCTTGGCCAGGCCCGCCGCGTAGGCGGCGTTGGTGAGATCGGCCGCATTGTCGGAAACCGCCAGCTTCGCCCCCGAGCCGAGCGCAAAGCCGTTCAAAATCGCCAGCGCCTCCGCCTGCGCCGCGTTTTCCGCGTTCGAACCCGTCAGCGTCACGCTGGTGGCCTCGGCGAGGCCCGCCGCATAGGCGCTATTGAGAAGATCGGCCGCGCTGTCGGAAACCGTCAGCTTGGCGCCCGAGCCGAGCGCAAAGCCGTTCAGCTTCGCCAGCGTCTCCGCCTGCGCCGCCGTTTCATTGTTCGAACCCGTCAGCGTCACGCTGGTCGCGTCCTTCACGCCCGCCGCGTTGGCGCTCGCGAGTAGATTGGCCGCGCTGTCGGAGACAATCAGCGTCGCCCCGGCGCCGAGCGCAAAGCCCTTCAGCTTGGTCAGCGCCTCCGCCTGCGCCGCGGTCTCGGTGTTGGCGCCCCTCAGCGTCACGCTTGTCGCCTTGGCCAGGCCCGCCGCGTTGTTCTTGTTGAGCAGACTGGCCGCGCTGTCGGAAACCGTCAGCGTCGCCCCCGAGCCGACCGCAAAGCTCTTGAGCTTGGTCAGCGCCGCCGCCTGCGCGGCGCTCACGCTATTGGACGTTCCCGTCAACGTCACGCTGATCGCCTTGGCGAGGCCCGCCGAATAGGCGGCGTTGGTGAGATCGGTCGCGTCGTCGTCGACCGCCAGCTTCGCGCCGGCACCGAGCGCAAAGCCGTTCAGCTTCGTCAGCGCCTCCGCCAACGCCGCCGTTTCAGTGTTGGAACCCGTCAGCGTCGCTCCCGTCGCGATGGCGAGGCCCGCCGCGTAGGCGCTATTGAGGAGATCGGCCGCGCTGTCGGCGACCGTCAGTTTTGCCCCCGAACCGAGCGCAAAGCCGGTCAGTGTCGTCAGCGCCTGCGCCTGCAACGCGCTCACCGTATTGGACGCGCCCGTCAGCGTCACCGCCGTCGCGAGGGCCACGCCGGCCGCGTAGGCGCCGTTGAGCAGATCGGCCGCGTTGTCGGCGACCGTCAGCTTCGCGCCCGAGCCGAGCGTAAAGCCGTTCAGCTTCGCCAGCGCCTCCGCCTGCGCCGCATTCACCGTATTGGACGTTCCCGTCAGAGTCACGCTGGTCGCCTTGGCCAGAGCCGCCGCGTTGGCGCTGGCGAGCAGATCGGCCGCGTTGTCGGCGACGGCGAAGCCGCCGACGATCTTGGCGAGCGCCGCCTTGTCTGCGGTGAACGTCGCGAGCGAGACGCTCACGAGGCCGCCCGTCGCCGTGATCGACGTGATGTGGCTGGCCTCCGCCGTCAGGCTGGCGAGCCCAGCCTGGACGTTGGCGGCCGTGTCGACGACCGCCACTTGAAAGCCGGCGCTGGCGTTGATCAGGCTCGCATAGGTCTGCAACCCGGCCACGGTGACGGAGGGTCCGACGAGCGTGTAGGTGACGGCGCTGCTCGTTCCAAGGCCCGCCGCGTCTGTCGCCTGCGCCGTGATCGCTTGCGCCCCCTGCGTCGAGAGCAGGGTGACCGATTTGCTCCAATTACCGTTGGCGGCCGGAGTCACGGTGCTAAGCAAGGTCGTCCCGTCATAGATCGACACCGTCAGCCCGGCGTCGGCCGCGTCGATCGTGCCGCTGATCGTCTGCGTCGTCTGGTTGGTCAGGACGCCCTTGCTGGCGATCGTCAGCGTCGGGGCGATGTCGACGCTACTCGTGGCCAATGTACTGACGCCGTTTCCATCGTTCACTTGCCAGACGATGATTCGAGTATTCCCTGACGCATTGCTCGAGGTCAAAGTCACGGAGCGCAAAACCGCCTGATAATCCGCGAGCGTGTCCACGCCGGTGAGCTTGAGGACCCCTCCGGTATTGCTTGCCACCGTGATCGCCGTTCCGGTCGTGCTGACGCCAAGAATGTCTCCAGCGCTGAACCCGTAGCCGATCGACACCGTCGCTCCGACCAAGGTCGTATTGTCGATATCCGAGACGGTCAGCGTGGGTTCCAACGTCACCGGCGTCGGAACGCCTCCAACTGCCAATGTCGGCGTCGCCGCCACTGTCACTGTCGGTGGGGCGTCGGTGATAGTCACGGTGCTGGTTGCCGCGAGACTGCTGCGGGTCCCGTCATTCACCATCCAGCTGATCGTGCGGATGGGATTCGCGCCATCTGCTCGAGCATCGGCGACGGAATCGAAAATCACCGACTGCAGCACGCTATCGTAGTTTGCCAGACTGTCGCTTCCCGACAGCCTCAGCACCCCGGCAGACGTATCGTAGCTTGCGGAGATATTCGTCCCGGTCGTTGTCGCCGCGAGACTGTCCCCCTGGAGGAAGCCGGCGGCGATCGACACCGTGGCGCTCGCCAGCGATGGGCTCCCGCCGCCAATCACTGTCACGGCGCCGTCGAGCGCTACCGCGGCCGGAGAATTGCTGTCGGCGAACGCTGCGACCGCGCCGGCGCTCACAGCAGGCGGACTGGGAACGCCGAGCGTGATCGCAGTCCCGCCCCTGCCGTCAGACGCAAGCAGGAATTGAAGTCCAGCGCCGGGATAGCTGCCAGTCATGTGTAGCGTCGCGACACTCGTGCCCGCTTCCGTAACAACCAGCTGATCGCTGGCGTTGATGGATGCGTCGGTCGCCGCCACGCCGATGAGGTCGATAGTGTCCCCAGATGAAAATCCAGAAATGGTGTTTGCAAAGCCTTGCGGCGCGGCCAATGCGAGCGTTGTGCCCGCATCCATCGTCACCGTACCGCTTCCCGTCAATGCTTGTTCAAGAGTGAGGGCGCCACTTGCGACCTCGATCGTTCCATCGTTGTGGAAACCGATGTCAACTTGCGTCGAGGCTGCGAATTTTGCTTTTGCCCCGGAAAGGACCCACAGATTGCCGCCCCCGCCGAATGTTCCTCCAGTGATCGTATACGTGTCCGCGGCATCGGTTCCGCCGAAAAACAGCGTGAGGCCGGTATCGATAATCAGTCCCGACGCATTCGACGTGCCTCCATCGTTTAACGTCCAACCCGACGCCGCCGAAAAGTGGATTGTTCCTGCGTTGTTGAGAACACCGGATACTTGCGAATACCCAGATCCTGATCCAGCAAGGTTGACTAGTCCATAGTTATTGAACTCTCCACTAACCCACGAAAAATTCACAAGATTTAATGTTCCGCCGGCGTCATTGTTAAAGGTCGCTCCTGCATCGACGACTATATTGTTGACAGTGCCATAATTGACGAATGTCTCGCCGGAAGTGAGTTCACTGGGTTGCCAGTATGCAGGTGCGGTGATCGTCCCTTCATTGATTACCGTGCCCCCTCCGGACCATGTGGCGTCCGAGGTGATCGCTCCCGTAAGCGTTATTGTTCCCGAATCGGATATCGTGACCAAATAGGAATTAAAATCATTGATAGTTACATCGTGGGATCCAAAGCTGAGTTTATAGGCACCTGACGATAAGTTGAGCGATGAAAAGGTGCCCGATAGCGTTGCCGCGGAAAAATCTAGCGACGACGAGTCCCCTATGAACCAATCGCCGCCAACATTTACGACGGTACCGGCTCCAAAAACAACGTCGGCAAAATACGGCGATACTCCTCCTATGATGGTACTGCCCGCCACATTATACGTGCCACCGGCAATGGCGAAGGTGCCCGCTTCAAAGACGATACTGGCATTCGCGCCGACTGAAATCCCAGAAGCATTAAGGCTCGCGGTGCCGCTCGACCCCAGCGCCAGCAATCGCAGCGTTCCGGAAAGAACGTTTATCGTCCCGGTGTCTGAGATGCCCCCGTTCACCGTCCAAATAGTCGCAATGTTCCCCGAGCCGGGCGAGAGGTTGATTGTGCCGTCATTATTTACACGCGAGACGTCGATGTCGTGAGCGGAAGAATCTGCCGTGTTGACATTGATCACACTTCCTGTCGGATTGTAGATAACTCCGCCAGAGTTATCGCCGCCTATCGAGCCCCCGCTGTTAATATCGATCACGCCATTGTTCTGGAGAGTCGCGTTATCATAGATATTGACCGGAGAGCTAATTGTTGTCGTTCCCGTTCGCGTGTCGTTCTCGGTGATATTGCCGGTCAACGCTCCAGTGCTGGTGTCCGTGTCTTCGATCGTGAAGGTTGTAGCCGCCAGCGGCGTGCCTGAAGCGCTCAACGACGGGTATATGGATACGCGAAACGTCTGGCTTCCCGATGTAGCGTAATTGTCGTTGATCGTGATCGAAAACGTCGCAGATTCAACATTCTGCGGGAAGTAGACGGGGATAAGATTTTCCTCGTTAAAATATTTGCTATTCGGGTTGGTGCTCTGGGTCCCATTGGTTTGCACGAAGACCGTATTAGCGCTAGTGTCGTTCGCTCGTGTCAGCGTGAACACCAATGAGCCTTGATTCTCATGTGCGATCGGGTTCGACGGAGCGAGGCTATAGGTCGTCGTATCGACCGTGTAGAAAATCTGATTGCTGACGCCAGTATTGCCGGCGCTGTTGGTGTCTTTCGCCACAACCGTGTTTGCGCCAGAGACGGACAGCGTCACGTTCGCAGTCCAGGCGCCATTCGACGCGACGGTAGCCGTGCCGATAGCGTTGGCGCCGTCGAATACGGTGACTTTCGTACCAGCGTCTGCAACGTCGACAGTGCCGGAGATGGTCTGCGCGAAGCTGCCAACCAATCCGCCGGTCGTCGTAATCCTGACAGTCGGCGCCGTTGTGTTTATTTGAATGCCGGCGTTTTCGGTGGCGCCGGTGGTGACCGCCGCGGTGCCGGCGAGATTCGCGATCGCGCTGCCGTTAGGGATTGTCAATCCCGTAACTTGCAGATCGCCGGCTTGATCTCCGGGGTTTACGTTGTAGACAAACGTCAGCGCGTTCGTGCCGGAACCGCCGGTGTAGGACGCCGTCTCATTGTCGTTCAGCGTCAGAAGCGGCGGACCGCCGGCCATGTTCACCGTCACGGGTGCGCTGAAGGTCACAATGAAGGTTACGGAATGTCCTGCGGTTACGACGCCTCCACTGCTCGGCGACGAGGTGATTGATGAAATTGTCGGGGCGGTCGTCGTAGAAGGCTGGTTGACGATTGTGAAGGGTGTCGAAGCGGCAGGGTCAGGATCCAGTCCGCCGCTTGAATTCAGTTCTTGCACTTCGAATCCGAACGTTTCAGACCCCGACGTCAGGCCCACTGGATTGATTGCAATAGATATTTGCTGAGACGACGAACTGGCTGACGTTGCCGCAAACGTAATTGGAACTGAAGGTAAGCCATCATAATAATAGTTCGTTGAAACGTGCGATCCTGGCGTCGACGTATTGTAGACACCGGAACCGTTCCAATTTTGTACCGTCGAAACATAAACCGTCAGATTCTGGCTGAGCGCACCAGTCTCATCGATCGTAAATGTGAGTTTTCCGGCGCTTTCGGCGACAGTTGGGGAAGATACGATGCTAAATTTCGGCGTGGGCGTTACTGTACCTCCGTTCGATGGCCCGTAGGCAATTTCGTAGTCAGCAGTTGTGGTAAGCGGATTTTCGTTAAATTCCGTCGTCTTGGAATTCCAGGACTGAAGACCGGTGCTCAAGGGTGTCGCTGGAATTGTTGTGGACGGAATCAGGGGCCCGATGCCCACAGTTGCGCCTAGAGCGCTCGCGCTTACCCCGAGCGCGGATATGTTGAGATCGAGATTCCCAATGATGCCAGTTTG
The DNA here is from genome assembly GCA_963775575.1 of uncultured Alphaproteobacteria bacterium. Taxonomy (GTDB): domain Bacteria; phylum Pseudomonadota; class Alphaproteobacteria; order Rhizobiales; family Beijerinckiaceae; genus Roseiarcus. The sequence goes on along the minus strand of CAVZJG010000002.1, from coordinate 2,421,539 downwards.
AGTCGTTATGGTGCCGTACAGTGTATACGACGCATTGACGTCCATCGTGCCGCTACCAGAGGACGGCGCCGTGAAGGTGAAACTCTGCCCGAGGGGCTTCGTTTCAGTCTGGCCGTCGCAGGTCATCGTGGCCGACACGCCGGTCGGATTGAATGTTACATCCTCGCCAAGCGCCAGTCCGGCTTCCAAGTCAGCTGTCAGAGCGTTGTAGCTGACATCCACTCCGGCCACAGTCACCGTGTCGCTGAGGGGCGGCAAACCAAAGACGGACGCGACCAAATTAGCGAGTTCAAGCGAGCCGCTCAGAAAGTCGCTGCTCTGGCCTGATGCCGTGAGTTGCGGCAAAGCGCCAGAGGCGCTTACGGCCGATCCGGAATTTGCGGAAAAGCTCGGCGGTGCCTTAATTGTGATGGAGCCGTATGGGCCGAAATCGAACTCTTTTTGCGTGGAAAGAGCAATACTTTCGTCGAAATTGTCGTCGATCAGATTCGTGCTGCCAACGGTCAAAGCCAGCGAACCACCCAGCGCGAGAGATAAGTCGGCTCCGATGCCAGGCCCAACGAGGCTGAGCGACGCGCCATCGACCGTATAATCGGATGTGTCTATCGTGACGGTTTGCCCGTCGGAAACCGTGCTGGCGAATCTGGCGTCTACCGAGATGGGATATGACAATTGGAGACTGCCTGTCGTCCCAGAAATCGCGCCGGTAAGGCCGCCATACAGTTCCGCTGACGCAGTATAATTAAGCAAGTCTAAGAACGTGCCTGGCTCCGAGTTGGTTTCGTCGAATGATAAATCCGACGGAATTACGTAATCGAAGCCTTCAGAACTGCCGCCGAATGGAGATTGATCCACTGCGCTGAAATCTAGGTCGGATACAAGAGACATTTTTCGCGCCCCCTGAACGAATTACAGTGACAGGCCCCAATTGCCCCTTTTGCCAGCCCCGACAGCCGCCGCCTTCACCCTCATGCTCGCTCCGGTTGGAATTCGCCGCAAGCCTCAACCGTCGCTTTGGGCCCTCGAACGGCGGCGGTGCGTCGTTATGCCGCGTTGCGCGCCGTGGAAATGGCGAGTCGGCGCGCCGGGCGAGACGCGTTTCTCCCAAGGGCGGCACCCGGCGCGCGCCGACGCGGCGCGTTTCAGCCTCCCGGCCGATGGCGGAAGTCGGCGGCGAACCATCGAACCCGCTTGGACCCATGCGGCGCCGTTTCGGCGATGCGACCGCCTTGGCGCGGATAGCGCGCGCGCCCTCCGGCGGGCCTTGCGGACCCGCGCCGCCGGGGCGCCCGCGACAATTTCTTCCGGAAAAACGGAAATCGTGGTACAAGGGAAACGTCGGCTAGCGCTCGCGCGTCGGCGGCAGCCGATCGCTTGCGCGATCGCTCGGCGTTCGCCGGGCGAGGCGGCGACGCGAGGGGAATTCCTACGCGCGGGCGTGAAAAAAGGGGAAATCGCCGGGCGACGGCGACAAGGCCTTGATTTCGTTGGAAACGGCCAAGGAAAATGTTTGGAAATCCTTGGAAAAAGCTTGGAAAAGTTTGGAATTTCCTTGGAAAAGCTTGGATTTTCCTTGGAAAGGCTTGGAAAAATTTGAATTACAGTGACAGTGCGCTTAATCTGCCGACCCTATGAGTTCTCCATGGCGGTCGCCGATCAGGAACCAGTCAAGCCCGCTCTCGCGGCGCCGTCGTCTTCCACGCGTCGACCCAGAGGCCGGCGACGCCGTCCATGTCCGCGGGCTCGAACGCGCGCAAGACGCCGCGCGAAGCGTTCACCGCTCGGTCAGCTTCAATTCGATGCCCCGGTTGCGCGTTATGTTTCGTTTCCTGATGTGACCGGCGCCTGTCCGAGCGATCGGCAGGGCTGCAACATGCGCCATGCCTGATCTGACCGGCCAAGCGGACGGTTCGCATTGCCGTGCGCCAGGCGACGGCCGTGCTCCACAGATGCAACGAGAGCCGCGCCATCCAGGCGCGGCTCCGATCGAGACCTTGCAGACGATCACAGCAGGCCATTCTTCTTGAGAATTTCGTCGGCGTTGTCCTTGTCGACCCGCAAGGTCGGCAGGGTGATAACCGGCTCGATCTTCTCTCCGTTGAGCAGCTTGACCGCCTGTCGCAGCCCCTCCGCGCCGGGCGTCGCATAGAGGAAGGTCGCCGTGAGGAATCCCTTATGGACCCACGTCACCCCCTCGTCGGGCAATGAGTCGATTCCCAGGATGAACTTGATGTCCTTGTCGCGCCCGGCGTCCTTCGCGGCAAGATACGCGCCATAAGCCATCGGGTCGTTGTGCCCGTAGACGAGGTCGATCTTCTCGTTGTTGCGCAAGGCCGTCGTCATGATGTCGTAGGCCTTGTCCTGCTTCCAGTCGCCCGACTGGTTGTTGAGCAGGTACTTGATGCCGGGCTCCTTGTCGGTGAAGGCGTGGAAGCCGTCATGGCGATCGTGAGCGGGCGCCGTGCCCATCCCGCCCCAGATCTCGACGACGTTGCCTTGCGCTTTGCCCGGTCCGCCGAGCAGCTTCACGGCGTACTCGCCGACGGCCTTGCCGATCAGCACGTTGTCGCCACCGATGAACTGGGTGATGCGCTTGGTGTCGACGTTGCGGTCGAGCACGATCACCGGGATCTTGGCGTCGATCGCCTTCTCCACCACGCCGGTGAGGCCCGCCGATTCCTTCGGCGAGATCAAGATCACGTTGACTTGCTGGACGATCAGGTTCTCGCAATCGGCGACCTGCTTCTCCGTCTTGTCCTGGCCGTCGGTGATGATGAGCTCCACCTCGGGATGGAGCTTGGCTTCGGCTTCGATGTCCTTGTTGAATTGCACGCGCCACGGCTCGAGCGTCGTGCACTGGCTGAAGCCGACCTTCCATTTCGCCGCCGCCCGCGCCGGCGTCCAGCCGGCAGGCAGGTAGGTGGTCATCGCAACGCCCGCTATCGTCCCGGAGAGTTTTAGGAAATCACGACGTTTCATGAGCATTCTCCCCTACTGTTGACGCCTCCACGGCGTCAAGCGGCCGACGGATGTCGGCCGATCCCGTCCGCGGCGGCGCGGTAGCCGAACGGCCGCCCCGCCACCGCGTCATCAGCTGACCAAGATTCTGTTCCTGCACCAGCACCGTTCCGACGATGATCAGCCCCTTCATCAGGAGCTGAACGTTGGAGTCGATGTTCTGCAATTGAAGAATGTCGGAAAGCAGCCCAAAGATGAGCACGCCGACAAAGGTGCCGGCAAGACTGCCTCGCCCGCCCATAAGGCTCGTGCCGCCGATGACGACGGCGGCGATCGCGTCGAGCTCGAGTTCCGATCCCGCGTCCGGCTTGCCTTGGCGGTATTGCGCGACGAACAACACGCCGGCGAGTCCGGCCAGCATGCCGGAAATGACGTAGGCGGAGAACTGCACCTGCGCGACCTTGACGCCGGAGAGCTTCGCCGCCTCGACGTTGCCGCCGATCGCGTAGACGTAGCGCCCGAAGGTGGTGAACTTGAGAACCGCGCCGAACCCGATGATGGTGACGAGGAAGAAGATGCTCGGCATCGGGACGAAGCCCCCCACCATCGAGCGCAGGATTTCGAAATTCTCGGTCGCATTCGTCCCCGTGTAGACGGGAATTACCGCGTAGTTCTGGCCGCCGGTGAGGCGCCCGATGCCCAGCGCGCTGACCATCATCGCGAGCGTCGCGATGAACGGCTGCAGCCGTCCGTTGACAATGAACGCGCTGTTGATCGCGCCGAGCATAAGGGAGAAGCACGGCGTCACCAGCAGGACCCCGAGGACCCCGAATTTGCCCGGAACTTGCGATACGACGAAAGCGGCGGCCGCGGCGCCGGCGGCAAAACCCAGCAGCACGGGTATGCGCAAGCCGCGCCACGGCCCCAGCGCGATCTCGCGCCGCCGGCCCGCCTCGACGTCGCGCCCACGCTCGAGGCCATTGAAGACGAATCGTGCGAAAAAGCCGACCGCGAGCGCGACCGAGATCATCGCGGCGGGCGCGCCCATGACGGCGGCGGGCGTCCATCCCGGCCTGGTCAGAAGCATCGCGCAGATGACCGAGGAACAGCCCATGACCGAGCCGACCGACAGATCGATGCCGCCGAGCAGGATGACGATCGTCATGCCGGTCGCGACGAGGCCGGTGATCGACACCTGCCTGAGCACGTCGGTCAGGTTTTGGTAAGAAAGGAAGATGTTCCTGCCCGAGGACGTGTGCGGCGAGGCGAGCGCGCCGATCAGGCAGATGAGCGCCAAGCCCCAATAGAGTTTGGTGCGCGACAAAAGACGAAGCGGGTTCATTCGGCTGCTCCCGCCGCGCGTTCGCCCAAACCGGGCGCCGCGAGGCGCATGATCGTTTCCTGGGTCGCCTCAGCGCGTTCGAGAATCCCGGTCTGGCGTCCTTCGCACATCACCAGAACCCTGTCGGACAGCAGCAGCAACTCCGGCATTTCCGAGCTGACGGTGACGATGGCGAGTCCACGCGCCGCAAGCTCGAAAACCAGCTCGTAAATCTCCTGCTTCGCTCCGACGTCGATGCCGCGGGTCGGTTCGTCGAGCAGCAGCACCCGAGGGTCCGTTCCCAGCCATTTTCCGATGACGACCTTCTGCTGGTTGCCGCCCGACAGCGTCGAGACGATCTGCTCGGCGTTGTTGCAGCGCACCGAAAGTTGTTCGACCACGTCGGCGGCGAGCGCCGCCTCGCGGGCGAAGTCGCGCAGGCCGAAGCGCGAAAGCGGGCCGACCGAGGGGAGGGCGATATTGTCGCGCACCGTCGAGGCAAGGAGCAGTCCGCGCGCCTTGCGATCCTCGGTCACCAGCGCGATTCCGAGCGCGCAGGCGTCGGTCGGCGAGTTGATGACGACCGGCTTGCCGTCGATGGCGATGTCGCCGCCCCGCCAGCCGCGCGCGGCGCCGAAAATGGATTCCACGATCTCGGTGCGGCCGGACCCGAGCAGCCCGCCGATCCCGAGAATCTCGCCCCGCCGCAGATCGAAGCTCACCCCGTGCAGCACGCGCCGCCAGCCGCGGCGGCTGACAGTGTCGAGCGTGAGGCCCCGCACGGACAGCACCGGCGCGCCCCGCGTGGGCTCGCGGTCGCGATGGGTGAGGGCGACGTCCCGTCCCACCATTGCCGAGATGATGGCGCCCGACGACAGCTTCTCGATTGGCGCGGTCAGGACATGCCGGCCGTCCCGCAGCACAGTGACGCGGTTGGCGAGCGCGACGACTTCGTGGATGCGATGCGAGGTGAAGATGATCGCCACGCCCGCGGCGGCGAGCTGGCGCACCACTTTGAACAGGGTCTCGCACTCCGACTCGGAAAGGGCCGAAGTCGGCTCGTCCATCATCAGGATTCTCGCGTCGAGGGACAGCGCCTTGGCGATCTCGACCAATTGCTGTTCGCCGACGCGAAGCTCGCCGACTCGGCTTTGCGGGTCGATGTCGATGCCGAGCCGCGTGAGCAGCGCGCGGGCCGCCTTGGCGATCCGGCGGCGGTCGACGATCGTTCCGGCGATCAGTGGCTCACGGCCAAGGAAGATGTTGTCGGCCGCCGTCAGCTCGGGAACGAGGTCGAGCTCCTGATGGATAATGGCGACGCCAGCCCGCTCGGCGTCCTGAACGCCGGCGAACCGCGCCGGCGCGCCGTCGAGCCGAATGGCGCCGTCGTACTCGACGTGTACGCCGGCGAGGATCTTCATCAACGTACTCTTACCTGCGCCGTTCTCTCCGACCAGCGCATGCACTTCGCCCGCCCTCAAGTCGAAGTCGACGTCCTTCAGCACGGTGACGCCGGAGAAGCTCTTGCCGATGCCGCGCGCCTCAACCACCGCCGAGCCTGCGGGCGAGCGGCTCGCGTGAGGTGACGAGGTGTTCGCCAGGGGACCTTCCCGCGTACTAGCCGACATCGGCTGCGCTACTCCTTCGTGAGCATCATCTGGAGTCTACTGTCGGCGCTTTGCTGTCGGCCGCGTGGCCGACGGTGTGCGAGGCCGGAACTTGCTAAACGCGTCCGACCTCGTAAGCACCTGCCGCCACCGTCTATGAAGCGAAGCTGGGATGCGGTTGACCCCATCGAATAGGGTGACTCGCGACCAACCCCTGCCGCGTTCACCGACCGCCGATTGACACAACGAACGTCTCCTACCTCTTATCGCCCGCCCCCAGGCGGAACGGCTCGTTGCTACCTCGTGTTAGCACTATGCTACCTCGTGTTAGCACTATATAACTCGGCAAGGCGGCGTGCAAGCGGGATTCGCCGACGCTGGTCGGCGCGGGCGTGACGGCGCTTCGCCACGGAGAGAGGCGGCGCGGACTGCGGTTTCGGAGTCGCCGGCCCTTGCCGCGGGGAAAGTGCTATAGGGAAACGAATACACGGGGTGGAGAAGCGGGTGCCAAAGACGATTGAAGAGATTGCGCGTGATACGGGCTTCTCGGTAACGACCATCAGGCTCATCACCAACGGGCAGGCCGCGAAATATCGGATCAGCAAGTCCACGCAACGGATCGTAGAGGACTACGTTGACCGTTACGGTTACGTGGTCAATCACGCGGCCCGCAGCCTGAAGCTGCAACGAACGGACACGATCGGGCTCGTGGTGCCGGCCATTGCCAATGCCTTTTTCGCTCGCGTGATGGCGGAACTGGAGCGCCTGTGCCGTGGCCGCGGATTGGTGGTGCTGACGGCGTCTACCTACGAGGATCCCGCCCAGGAGGACCTAGCCGTGCACAGCCTGTGGGCGCGTGGGGTCGATGGATTGATCATCGCACCGTGCCAGAAGCCGGACTACGGCAGGGTTATCGGCAGGAAGGCGCGGGTCGCCATCGTGATCATCGATCGCCCTTATGCGACGTCGCGCTATGCTTCAATTGCCAGCGACCATTTCGCCGGGTGTCTGAAGCTGACCCGCAAAATACTGGAAGAAGGCGGACGCCGCACGGTGTTCCTGTGCGCGAACCCCGAATCACCGAGTATCGCGGACCGTATCCGCGGCTTCTCGGCCGCCTGCCTCGAAGAGGGCATATCAGGGTGGCCGGATATGGTCTATCGGGCTTCCGAGGACAATGTGACCTCGGGAGCCGAACTTATGGATCGGGTGCTGGACCGGGACGGCGACGCGCCAGCCTCTTTCATCTGCTCTTCGCTGTTGGTTCTGGAAGGCGCGACGCAGCGGCTGAAGCAGCGGGCTGGGCAGATACCCGCGGAGACAATCGTTGGGACATTCGACGATCACCCGATGCTGGATTTCCTGCCCAACCGCGTCCTGTCGGTTCGACAGGACGAGGCGGCGCTCGCCGCCGCGGCGCTGCAGCGATTGCAGGAGCGGCTTGGCGGGGCGGAGTCTCCGCCGCCGCTGACGACCGTGGCTTGCGAACTGGTGCAACGCGGGCAATCATTCGACAGTGCGGTCGTCTCGCAAAGGCCGAAGCAGGATACGCCGGGCTAAGAGATGGTCGGTGTCGACCCGCCACCTTGACAGGCTGTCCATCTGCTGCGATCCGAGTGGCCGACGATTTCGGTTCGTTGCAGCTACCTTGCGGACCGTGCCAGGCGCTCGACGACGAGATCGAAGTAGTTCACTCAGGCGTGTAGAACTGGAAATTGTCGCGACCCATTTCCTTGGCGCGATACATCGCCGCGTCGGCGTTGGCCAGCAGCGTGTCAGCGTCCGTCCCGTCGTTGGGGTAGGTTGCAATCCCCATGCTGCTGGTCACGCGAAGATCGTGGCCTTCGAGACAAATCGGCTCGGCGATGGCCGCGCTGATCTTTTGCACAGTCGCGGAGATCATGTCCGCGCTCTTGGGCTGATCGAGAAGAAGAATGACGAATTCGTCGCCGCCGAGCCGCACCACCGGATCGGTTGCCCTCACGCAAGCGACCATCCGGCGCGCGACGATCTTCAAGAGTTCATCGCCGGCGTTGTGGCCTAGGCTGTCGTTGACGATCTTGAAATTGTCGAGATCGACGAACGCCACTGTCACCCAGCGGTCGTATCGTTGCGCATACAACAAAGCTTGCGAAAGACGGTCGTTGAACAAGGTGCGATTGGGAAGCCCGGTCAGCGCGTCATGATTGGCCATGAAGCGAATGCGGTCTTCGGCCAGCTTGCGTTCGATGGCGATGCCGGCCATGTGGGTGGCGACGTCGACGAGGCGCATTTCGGCCGGCGAGGGTTCGCGCGCTTCCTTCGAATACATCGCAAAGACGCCCAACACCGCGCCATCATGCGACAGGATCGGCATCGACCAGCATGAACGAAGCCCGTTCGCGGTGGCCACGTCCTTGTAATCGGCCCCCAGCGGGTCGGTCATGATATCGGCGACGATGACGGCTTCTCGCCGATAAGTGGCGATTCCGCACGGCCCCGCTTTGGGACCGATGGGCGCGCCGTCGAGGGCCTTGACATAGGCCTGCGCCAGACTCGGCGCTGCTCCAACCCGCAGACGGCTCCCCGTTTCGTCGACCAGCAGGACAGCGCCGAATATCCCGGTCAACTGGGATTCGACGAGGCGCACGAGACGATTGAGCACGTTTTCCAGCGGGGCGCTCGTCGCGATCATCTCAAGGACTTGCGCCTGCCCGTCGCGCAAGGCGTCCGCCAGCTTGCGCTCGGTGATGTCGCGCGAGACGCCGGCCACGCCGAAGATTTCGCCGCGGTCGTTGCGCAACGGCACTTTCGTCGTCGATATCCGCTGCTTCAAGCCCCAGGCGAATTCCTCCATATCGATCATCGGTTGCCCGGTCCGGACGATCTCCTGTTCGTCGGCGAAGAATTTCTGCGCGAGCCCCGGCGGAAGAAGTTCGAGGTCGGTCTTGCCGATCAGGTCGGCGGGCCCCGGCAAGCCGATCCGGGTCGCCGTGGCCTGGTTGGCGATGACGAAGCGGCTCTTGACGTCCTTGACCCAGAGGTTGTCGGGCAGCCGGTCGATCAGGGTTTGCAGCGACAGGCGCTCGTCGGCGGCGGCGCGCTCAGCCTTGAGTTCGGTGACGTCTTCATAGGTCACGACACAGCCGCCGCCGGGCATTGGCTGGCGGCGCATTTGAATGAGCCGGCCGTCCCGCAGCTCGGTCGTCCAGACTATCGCTTCCTTGTCGGAATGGTTCGACACGCAAAACGATAGATAGTCGCCGGCGTCCGCCGCCCAGGTTCCGGCGGCGATGCGAAGGTCGAGGATCTCACGCAGCGTCGCGCCCGGACGAATTTGCTCGGGCGCAAGCCGAAAGATCTCCGCGAAGCGGCGATTGCTCAGGATCAGCCGATCCTCGCCGTCGAAGAAGCAAATGCCTTGCGCGACGGCGTCGATGGCGGCCTGATGGCGCAGCGTCTGCGCCTTCAGCGTCGCGATCTCGGCCCGAAGGTCGCGCTCGACGACTTCATGGGACTCGCTCGCCACGCGCGCGAGGGCGGCGATGCTGGATTCGTCGAGCGTGCGCTCGTCACGCTTGATCGGTTTTGCGCGCAATTGAAGATCCTCCGCCGCAACGATCCGGGTCAAGCGAATAAAACCGCGCCCGTTCCAAAAAGTTTGCGTACAGTAGGTCGCCCCGGTTAATGGCGCGTAACTCAACAAGGCGTCACCGACAATCGCGGCAATTTTACCTAATTTAGTATTACTCGCCGCGGTCGTTGACGTTGTGGAACCGCGATCGAGCAATAGCGAATGCGATGGCGTAACTACCCACCCCCTGTCGTTGGAGCGTGATTGGGTTGTAGGCGCGGCGCGGGTTGCTGGCCGGGCGGTCAGAGGGCGGTGATTTCGAGGAGGGTCTGGAAGGCACCTGCTGTAAATGCCGAAATGATTTTCCTCAGAAGGGCCGAAGCAAAATTCCCCAGTGTGGCGGGGTGGCGATCAGCCGTGCGCGCGATCGGCGTCTCCGTTTTCCGGCGGCCGGCCGCGGCCTTTTAGGTATTACGGTGACACCTGCACAATTCCCTATTTCCACTCTCTCGCCGCGCCCTTGTATTACGTTGACGCTTGCATGATTCCCCAGTTCGCAAGCGTTTGGTTGGAGTGGCGCCTGTCCCGCCGACCCGGCGGTCACAGCGACATGATACACATTACCCGATTTCAACGGACCCGATCGGTTTTCGGCTTGGTCATCGATGCAATGCGTATGTCCCCAAATCAAATGCAGCGCCTCTCCAAGCTCGACGCCGCCAAGCGGATTATGGTGACGCATGCATAATTCCCTTATTAGCCTTGGCCGTGACCCCCACCGCTCGCAATCGCAGCCTCAATCGGCAGGAAGGAGTGGCCGACGAGACTTCGAATTAGGGAGTTATGCTGTGGAGTGGACCCCGAAGTTGAGACACGGGTAAAAGGGTGACATGGCTTCCGAGGAGGAACCATGTCGGAACCGGGCAAGAGTCCGCGGCAGTTTTCGGAGGCGTTCAAGGAAGCCGCGGTGCGGCGGCTGGAAGCTGGCGAGAAGATTGCCGCGGTGGCCGCGGCGATTGGGGTCAAGCGGAAGCTTTTGTATCAGTGGCGCAACGCTTGGCGGGCGATGGGGTCGGCCGGGTTCAACCGCAAACGCGGGCGGAAGCCGGGCTGGAAGGCCGCCGAAGCCTGCGCGGCGGTCGCTCCGTCGTCCTCTCCGGACGCCGTCGCGCCCGCTGCGCAGGCTTCGCAGGAGCTGAGGAAAGCGCAGGCCCGCATTGCCGAACTGGAACGGCTGATCGGGCGTCAGCAGGCGGATCTGCATTTTTTTCGCGAAGCCTTGCGGCTCTGGGACGCGACGCCCCCGAACGGCGGCGCGCCCATCTCTACGCGGTCGTCGAAAAAATGACCGCCGACGAGTCGCAAGGCTTTCTCGAAGACGACGCCAACGTCCGGCGCCTGTGCGCCCTCGGGGACGTGTCGCGCGCGGGCTACTACCGCCATTTCGGCCCGCACGCTCCCGCCCGCGCGGACGCCGATCTGCGCGATCTCATCCAACGCGAAGCGCTCGCTCATCGCCATTACGGCTATCGTCGCGTCACGCAGGCGCTGCGCCGGCAAGGCCTGATCGTCAACGCCAAGCGGGTGCTCAGGCTGATGCGCGAAGACAACCTGCTCAGCCTGCGCGCCAAGCCCTTCGTCCCGCGCACGAGCGACAGCCGGCATGGCTTCGCGATCCGGCCAAACCTCGCCCGCGCGCTGCGTCCCAGCGGCCTCGACCAGCTCTGGGTCGCCGACATCACCTACATCAGGCTGGCCGAGGACTTCGTCTATCTGGCCGTCGTCATCGACGCGTTCTCGCGCAAAGTGGTGGGCTGGGCGCTCGCCGGCCATCTCGAGGCTTCGCTCGCCCTTGAGGCGCTTGATCAGGCGCTCGCGGCGCGCCAGCCCCAGCCCGAAAGTCTCATCCACCACTCCGACCGCGGCGTGCAGTATGCGTGTTCCGACTATGTCGAACGGCTGGAGGCGCGCAAAATCGTCATCAGCATGAGCCGGCCCGGCAACCCTTACGACAACGCCAAGGCCGAGAGCTTCATGAAGACGCTGAAAGCCGAGGAGGTGAACGGCAAGGCCTACGCCAACATCGACGACGCCCGTCGGCAGATCGGCGCCTTCATCGAGACCATCTACAATCGTCAGCGCCTGCACTCGGCGCTGGGCTACAAACCGCCGGTCGAGTTCGAAGCCGAACTGCGGCCGGTCGCGCCAACGCTGAACCAGGACGAAGCCCTGTCACTCAATTAGCGTGTCTCACCAGAGGGGTGCAGTCCAATACGTAATACCCGTAATACCAGGCGTCACCGTAATACCGGCCTGGCCGCGACCATGGCGCAGGCGGTGCGCGACGCGGCGTCGGCGTCGAGAGACTTCCCCGCCGCCAATTCATTTTAGCCCGGCTCGCCCAGCAATCCCGTTGATCTCAGAGCCTGACTCGAAATTCAATCCGCCCCAATTTCGAACTGCGCCACCTGCCCAGAATCGAATTGAGGAGCCGGAATCCTGGTGGCTTTCATCCGCTTTGTGCGTCCTTGGGCAGGCTTCAGAGCCGACGAATGGGCGGCTTTCGAATTTCAGGTCAGGCTCTCAGCCGCGCCTCGGCGACGGCGAAATCCTCGCGGGTGTTGAGGTTGGCGAAGGGGTCCTCGCCGCCGACCGGCGCGAAGAAGACAGGGGCCGCGCCGAGTCGCGCCATGACGGCGCGCGGACTCGCCTCGCCGCGCGTGAATTCCGCCGCGATCTCGCCGGCCGCGCTTTCGCGCCACAGCGCGAACATCGGCTCGAGGCCGCGCGCGCTCTGAGCGACCGCGACCGGCGCGCCGCTCGCGGCGATCGCTGCCGCGAGCCGGGCGACGAGATCGCGGGGCAGAAACGGCGCGTCGCACGGCGCAGCGGCGAGCAGCGAAAACCCGCGCCGGCGCGCAAAAGCGAGGGCGGCGCCGACGCCGCTGAGCGGCCCGTCGCCTCGCCCCTCCGGCGGGTCGGCGACGACGGCGCAATCGAGGCTCGCAAATCGCGCCGCCTCGCCGTTGGCGTTGACGAACAGCTCGGCGACCTGCGGGCGCAGGCGCTCGACGACGTGCGCGATCAGCGGACGCCCGGCGAGCGGAAGCAGGGCCTTTTCCCCACCCATGCGCGCAGAACGCCCGCCCGCGAGCACGACGGCGGCGATTGGCTCGGAGATCGGCGTTCTCCTCGAACTCGTGCGAAGGCCACGTCGAAACCGTGTTGGCGCCGTAATTTCGCACGCAACTGTGTTATACGCGAAGACCTTTTTCGAAGGCGAAATGGCGCCGTGCGCCGAATCCGGGATCGCGCAGCCGGGAGGATGGGAAATGGCGGCAGGACGTCGGCAGTTCATCACGGGGCTCGGCGCCGCCGCGGCGGGCATGGGTCTGGCGACGCCCGCGCTCGCCGATCCCGCGCCCGACGTGCAGTGGCGGATGACCTCGAGCTTCCCGCCTTCGCTCGACCTGATCTACGGCGGCGGCGAAACGCTGGCCGGGGCGCTCGCCGATCTCACCGATGATCATTTCACGCTCCGCATTTCGCCGGCCGGGGAAATTGCGCCGGCGCTGGAGGCGCTTGACGCCGTCGCCGACGGCAGGGCCGACTGCGCCCACACGTCGCTCGCCTATGCCTGGAGCAAGGAACCGAGCTTCGTCTTCGCCTCGTCGACGCCGTTCGGCATGAACGCGCGCCAGCACGCCGCCTGGCTGCAGGAAGGCGGCGGCGGCGGCCTCATCGACGAACTGCTCGCCGAACGCAAGATCGTCGCCTTTCCCGCTGGCGACACCGGCGGGCAAATGGCGGGCTGGTTCCGCAAGGAGATTCGCGGCCCCGGCGATTTCGCCGGCCTCAAGATGCGCATCGGCGGCTTCGCCGGCAAGGTGTTTCAAACTCTCGGCGCCGAACCGGTGTCGATGCCCAAGGACGCCGTCTACGATGCGCTGCAGTCGGGTTCGCTCGACGCCTTCGAATGGGTAGGACCCTACGACGACGAGAAATTCGGCGAGCGCAAGGATGCGCCCGTGCAGGTCATTTCGAAGGTCGCGCCCAACTATTATTACCCCGGCTGGTGGAAGGGCGGCATGAAACTGCATTTCGCCGTCGCCAAGGACAAGTTCGACGCCCTGCCGAAGGCCTATCAGGCGGCGCTGCGCGCCGCCGCCGCGATCGCCAACGCCTCGGTGCTGGCCAAATACGACGCCGCCAATCCCGGCGCGATGAAGCGCCTCGTCGTCGGCGGCGCGCAATTGCGCCTGTTTCCGCAGGACGCGATCGAGGCCTGCTACAAGACCGCCAACGATCTCTACGCGCAACTGAGCGCCGACGATCCCAAATTCAAGAAAATCGCCGATTCCTACATGGCCTTCCGCGCCGACCAGTATCTGTGGTGGCAGGTGGCCGAATACACTTTCGACAATTTCATGATCCGCGAGCGGCGCAACAAGTCCTAGCCGCGCCGCCTTGACTTCGTTCGCGGCCGTCCATTACTGCCAGCGCAGGCGGACGTGGGAGGGCTCGATGCGGCGGCGGACTTTTCTCGTTCTTGCAGGCGCGAGCCTCATCGCGCCCGCGGCGTTGGCCGCCGATGCGGCGCCGGCGGATATCGTTGCGGAAATCTATCGCCTCTACGCCGGCGCGAAGGGCGACTATCAGAACGGCTCGATCGAAGACAAGCGCGTCGCGGCCTTGTTCACGAAATCGCTGCGCGCCGCGTTGAAGGCGATGGACGCGCGATCGAAGAAGGCCAACGAGCCCATTCTCGATTTCGATCCGGTCACGGATTTACAGGACCCGATGGTCGAGCGGCTGACCATTGCGCCCGAGGGAGAGAGCGGCGCCGCCGCGACGTTCTACAGCGGCGACGTCAAGCACGTCGTGCGCTACGTCTTCGCCAGGGAAGACGGCGCCTGGAAGGTCGACGACATCGCCGGCGGCGCGGGCGACGACAAGTGGGACCTGCGCGAGATCATCAAGCCCGACGCAAAATAAGGGCCGATCCCTCATCCGGCCCTTCGGGCCACCTTCTCCCGCAAGCGGGAGAAGGGAGGCGCCCTCTACGCCGCCTTCGTCGCGACCTGCGTTTGCGCCGTCTCGATCGCCCCGGTCGCCGCGGGCCGCGAAAGCAGTCCGGGAAATAGCGCCTCGGCGGCGAGCGCGCCGGAGATGACGACGGCTTCGACGCCGGGGCCGTGGGTGGCGCTTCCCGCGACGACGAGGCCGGGAATCGGGCTTTTGGCGCCGCTGAGCCGCACGGAGCGCGCCACGCCATAGATCGCGCCGGCGCTCGCCAGATCGTAGCGCGCGTAGGTCACGGGGCTCGACTCGCAGCGGTAGACGATGTGGCCGCTGAGGCCGGGCAGGACCGTCTCGGCCACCGCGATCATGCGGTCTCCCAGCGCCCGCTTGCGCTGTTCGTATTCCAGCGAAGAACGCCAGGCCTTCCAGTCGTCGCCGCCCTCGGCGGGGAACCACTCGCGCGCCTCCTCGTAAGTGAGGAGCTTGATCAGGGCGACGGTCGAATGGCCGGCCGGCGCGGCGCTAGGATCAACCCGAGAGAGAACCTCGACGCCGACAGAGTTCTTGCCGTGCACATGGATCGCCGGCCGGCAATCCGGGACGGTATCGACGCCCAAGTGGACCATGAAGGCCGAGGGCGCCGGCTCCGCCGCGTCGATGCGGGCGCGAAATTCCCCAGGCAGCGCTTTGGCGTCGACGAGCTCGAGGAACGTGCGCTTCACGTCGGCGTTGGCGACGACCGCGCCGGCCGCGACGCGCGTTCCGTCGGCGAGCTCCACCCCGGCGGCGCGGCCCGCTTCGACGAGGATGCGCGCGACGCGCGTCTTCAACCACACCTCGCCGCCGCGCGCCTCGATCGCCTCGACCAGCGCGTCGGCGACCCGGCCCGAGCCGCCGGCGGGATAATAGCCGCCGTGAAAGTAATAGCCGAACAGCGGAACCATTTGCGAGCAGGTCAAGTTTTCCCGGCCGTCGCTGATGTAGCCGGTCAGCGCGCCGATTACGCCGCGCGCCTCGGGATCGGCGATATGGCGGGCGACGAGCTCGTCGAACGGCCGGTCCATCCAGCGCACCGCCAGCGGATGCTGGCGCGGGAACGCCAGCAGCGCGTCGACGTCGCGCGGCAGGCCGGGAATGCCGCCGTGGTCGCAGCCGGTCGCCTGCATGCCGTCGAAAATCGCGCGGATATCGGCGAACAGCCTCTCGAAGCCGGCGGCCTCGCCGGGAAACAGGCGCCCGAGCAGGGCGACGTAGTCGCGCCAGTCGTGCGGCACGTCGATGGCGCGGCCGAACAGGCGATAGGAATGCTCGATGCGCCGCCAATCGAGGCTGTCGGCGACGCCGAGCCGTTGCAAGGTCGAAGCCAGCGGGCCGCCGGGGTAAAGCCCGGAAAAATCATGCGGACCGGCGTCGAAGCGGTAGAGGCAGGCCCGCCCGAGATGGCGCGCCTTGCGCAGGAAGGTGTGGCAATAGCCGCCGGGAACGACGTGGGCCTCGAAGACCGCGACCTTCAACCCGGCGTCGGCGAGCAGCGCCGCCGCGACGAGGCCGCCGATCCCAGCGCCGACCACCGCCACGTCGACTTCGCCTTCGCCCTTGGCGCCGCCGAGCTCGGGGGCCGGCCAGCGATAGCGCTCGGCCTGATCGATCACGCGCTGGAGAATCGCGCGGACGAAGACTTTCGGGCCAAAGATCGAGACCACCGCCCCGAAGGCGAACAGCGCGGTCGTCGCGAGCCCTCCGGCGCGCAACGCGATGACCGCCGCGTCGGCCAGGAACAACACGCCCCAGAGGCCCGAAATCAGCATGTTGACGAGTTCGAACAGCGGGCTTTCCGATTCGGCGGCGAACGCGGCGCGCGAATAGTCGGACGTCCAGGGCCGTCGAATGGCGACGCTGACCATCGCGGTGAGGCCGAGGCCGGCGAAGGACAGCCACAGCGCCGCGCCGGCGAAGAAGGCCGGCGCCGCGAGGGCGAGCGCGCCCATGACCAAAAAGGTCGCCAGACCGCCGACTTCCAGGATGAAGAACTCGCCCCGGGCGAGGCGCCAAGCGCCGAGCGCAATCGAGCCGGCGATGCCGACCGCGACCGCCGCGCCGGGGGAAGCGAAGCCGAGAAGGACCCAAAAGACGATCAGCGGCGCCAGGCCGAGATTGACGATGAGGAAGGTTTTCACGGGCGTTCTCCGCAGGCGGATCGGGGGATTTGCCAGGGCTATGTTTACGATGTAAACTACGGCATAATGTCAACCGTGTCAACATCGCGGCGATCGACCTACCATCACGGCCATCTCCGCCCCGCGCTGATCGCGGCGGCGCGTGGGCTTCTCGAGGAGCGCGGATCCGAAGCGGTGGGCTTGCGCGAGGCGGCGCGCCGCGTCGGCGTCTCGCCGACGGCGACCTATCGGCATTTTCGCGACAAGGACGATCTGCTCGCCTCCGTCGCCGCCGAGGGCTTCCGCGAATTCAGCGCCGCGCTGGCTCAGGCTGGGCGCGTGGGCCAGCCGCTGTCGGCGATGGGCGCGGCCTACGTCGATTTCGCGCTGGCGCGCCCCGGCATGTTCCGGCTGATGTTCTCGCCGCTGATCGCCAAGCGCGAGGCCTATCCGGAATTAAGGGAAGCCGCCGACGAGGCGTTCGCCGTGTTGCGCCGCGGCGTCGAGTCTCGCGCGCCGCAAGGCGAAGGCGTCGAAGCCGCCGCGCTCGCCGCCTGGTCGCTGGTGCACGGTCTTGTCCATCTCATCCTCGACGGCGTTCTGCCCAAAGAGAGCGCGCAAGTCTTCAAGAGCGCGATCCTGACGCCGCCGAAGGACGCGCCGGACCTCAGCCGATTCACGCCGCCGAAGCGATAGCGGCGCGCGTCGGCGTCGCGGTTCATTCGGCAGCTTCGCGGCAAGAGACCGCGCATGAAAGACGTTCGCCCGCCGGGCTCGCTGACTGTTCGCGCCATCACGGTGGAAGATTTCGACACCCTGACGGACTTCTAAGCCGATCACGCGAAGCTCGTCGTCAAGCAGGGCGAGATGGTCATGTTCGAAGGCGCCGACACGGCGCTCGTCGTCACGGAGTTCTTCGTCGACTCCGTCGACAGAGACGGCGTGGACGCTTCGATCGTGCGACGGGAAACGTATGTCTTCCGGAGACGCGCGGCTAGGAAATGGCTCTCCACGATCGACAATTCCTACGGAACCGGTCTCCTGGACGCGCCGTGACAGGGGTGCGATTTTCCGCACGCGGCGGCGCGCCGCCGCGCCAATGTCGCGCATTGCTCGGAGCGTTCGCGGCTTCACCGCCAGGGCCGCCTAACTTCCCAGAATCGAAAGAAGAGTTCCTCCCATGATTCTGGCGCGCAACTCCGCGCCGGCATTGGCTTTCGCGATCGCTCGCTCGACAACGAAACGAGCGACGACCGGTTCGCTGTACGGCGCATTGGAGGCAAACAGGACTCGCCGAGGAATTTCCCGAACCGCTAAATAGGGTGCGAACGACACGATCGGCGTCGCCAGATCGAGGTAAAGGGTCGATGTCGCGCCTTTGACGATTTCAATCGCGTCAAGCCAGTTCAATCCGCCGAGTTGACCGAGAATAAGGGGAACCGAACGGTATGCGGCGGCCAGCGTCGCAAAAGTCCTGATGTCGTCGATCGTCTGAGGCGCAAAAGCGTGAACGAGAACAGGCAGTCTGCCATTATAGTCTGACGCCGCCCGAAGCACCGGCTCCAACAGGGCTGCCCGACCGGGAGGAACGCTGATCTCGCCGATCCCGCGCAGTCCCCGTTCGATGATCTCGGTTTGCACCCAGGCTCTCAGATCGGTCGCGGGCGCGTTCAAGGGAACTTGGCCGAAGCCGACAAAGCGGTCGGGATAGAGCGAAATGGATTCGTGCAACTGAGCCATCGCGGGCCGGATGCTGTCGCCGGCGTTTTGAGCGCCGCTGACAGTTTGATTGAGCGCCGCCATCTCCTGCTTGAAGCCGGAGAGATTGTTCGCTCTTTCCGGGTGTGGCCTCGCAACGAGCAGGACTGCACGCGAAACGCCGGCTTCGTCGAGATGCGCGACATGCTGCTCGGCTGGCAGGATGACGTGGTTGTGGCCATCGATGATCGGCGCGTCGACTTCGTCGTAGTCGCCGAGCGCACCGAAAATCTCCTCGGGCGTCAGTGCCGCCGACCGGCTCATGGCCATGCCCCCTGCTTGCGTTGGTACGGTAATTCGTTTATCAACGAACTAATATACAAAGGATATGCGAGAAGAGTCAATTGGAGGCGCCATGAGAACGCCATTTCATCCCTCAGAGGATGATATGAGATTGGAATCCCTGCTCTTCGCGCTTTCCGATCCGACGCGATTGGCGATCGTGGCGGAGCTGGACGCCTGTTATGAGAAGACGTGCGGAGCGCTTGATCTCAGCGTGTCGAAAGCGACGGCGGCTCAGCATTTTCGCGTTCTGCGAGAAGCGGGAATTGTTCGCACGAGATTGCAAGGAAAGCATCGTTTCCTTTCCTTGCGCCAACAGGAGGTGGATCGTCGCTTTCCCGGTTTGCTTCGCGCTGTCTTGAACGGACGCCTTGCTCTCGGAACAGGAACGCCGTCCACGTGAGTCATGCCGTTCAGCATCCGCGCTGATCGAGAGGCGCGAAGGTCTCGCAAGAGACCCGATGTCCGCCGAGCAATTCTCGCCCTCGGAAACGCGCAACCGGTCCCGTCGCTAAACTCGCCGGCAAAAATCGATTTCGCCGCCGATCCCTGCGGCGGCCTACGGTCGGTCTTCGGCGCCTCGAGCGAACTCTCCAGCCCGTTCGCCCTCCCCCTTTTTTCTTCGCCGCGTTCGGCTTAGAAGGCGAGCCGAAGCCTTCCCCTTCATGCGCCGCGAGCGGCGCCGGAGCATTTCATGGCCAAGCCGCGCACGCTTTACGACAAGATCTGGGACGACCACGTCATCGAGACCAAGGCCGAAGGCTCGTCGCTCATCTATATCGACCGCCACCTCGTCCACGAAGTGACGAGCCCGCAGGCGTTCGAGGGGCTGCGCTTGGCGGGGCGCAAAGTCCGCGCGCCGGAGAAGACGCTCGCCGTCGTCGATCACAACATCCAGACCACCGATCGCCGCGGCGGCATCGCCGATCCCGAGAGCCGGTTGCAGGTGGAGCAGCTCGCCGAGAACGCGCGCGAATTCGGCATCGAGTATTACGACGAGTTCGATCCCCGCCAGGGCGTCGTCCACATTATCGGGCCGGAGCAGGGCTTCACCCTGCCGGGAACGACGATCGTCTGCGGCGACAGCCACACCTCGACGCACGGCGCCTTCGGCGCGCTCGCGCACGGCATCGGCACCTCGGAAGTCGAGCACGTCTTGGCGACGCAGACGCTGATCCAGGCGAAGGCGAAGAACATGAAGGTCGTCGTCGAGGGCAGGCTCGCCGACGGCGTCACGGCGAAGGACATCATTCTCGCCATCATCGGCCAGATCGGGACGGCGGGCGGCACCGGCCACGTCATCGAATACGCCGGCGAGGCGATCCGCGCGCTCACGATGGAAGGGCGCATGACGGTGTGTAACATGTCGATCGAAGGCGGCGCGCGCGCCGGCATGGTCGCGCCCGACGACAAGACCTACGCCTATCTGAAAGGTCGGCCGAAGTCGCCCAAGGGCAAGCTGTGGGATCAGGCGCGGCGCTATTGGGACTCGTTGCTCACCGACGAAGGCGCGCATTTCGACGCCGAAGTGCGGCTCGACGCGGCCAACCTGCCGCCCCTCGTCACCTGGGGCACCAGCCCGCAGGACGTCATTGCGATCTCCGGCTTCGTGCCGCGCGTCGAGGACGGCGCGACCGAGCCGAAGCGCGCCTCGATCAAGCGCGCGCTCGACTACATGGGCCTGCAAGGCGGCGAGAAGATCGTCGACATCGCCATCGACCGCGCCTTCATCGGCTCGTGCACCAACGGCCGCATCGAGGATTTGCGCGCCGCGGCGAAGATCGCCGAGGGCCGCCAAGTGTCGGAGCGCGTCCACGCGATGGTTGTGCCGGGCTCGGGGCTCGTCAAGGCGCAGGCGGAAGCCGAAGGGCTCGACAAGATCTTTGTCGCGGCTGGCTTCGAATGGCGCGAGCCGGGATGCTCGATGTGCCTGGCGATGAACCCCGACAAGCTGGCGCCGGGCGAGCGCTGCGCTTCGACCTCCAACCGCAATTTCGAAGGCCGCCAGGGCTACAAGGGCCGCACCCACCTCGTCTCGCCGGCGATGGCGGCCGCGGCGGCGATCGCCGGGCGGTTCGTCGACGTGAGGGAGTGGCGGTGAGAGACGACAATGCGCATCGAGCAAATCCGCCTCAAGAACTTCAAGGCGTTTCAGAACGCCATCGTGAAGGACATTCCGCCTTTCGCTGTTTTTGTCGGCGCGAACGGCTCGGGCAAGTCGACGCTGTTTGACGTGTTCGGATTCCTGCGCGATTGCCTGAAGGACAATGTGCGATCGGCGCTGGCGCGTCGTGGCGGCTTTCGCGAAGTCGTCACGCGCGGGCACGGGACTGAAACCATCGAGATCGAATTGAAAATCAGGGCGCCGCTCAAGATCGGGGAGCGAACCGTCACCTATCTCGTCGAAATCGGATCAAGGAACGGCGTCGTCAGCGTCACGCGCGAGCAATTGCGTTACGCGCGCTTTGGCGGCGGCAAGCCATACGATTTCCTGCGGTTTGAAAATGGCGAGGGCGAAGCGATCCGTAACGAGGCGGAACTCGCTTCGCCTCAGGGGACGGTCGATCGCGAAACGCAGCGGCTCGAATCCCCGGACATTCTCGCCATCAAGGGGCTTGGTCAGTTCCAGCGCTTTGAAGCGGCGAGCGCCCTTCGCAATCTGATCGAGCGCTGGCACGTTTCAGACTTCGACATCGATGCGGCCAGACCCATGCCGGATGCGGGGTTCGCGGAACATCTTTCGACGCAGGGCGAAAATCTCGCTCTGGTCGCGAAATACCTTCGCGAAAATCATCCTTCCGTCTTCCAAGGAATTCTTAAGGCCATGGCGGAACGGGTGCCCGGCCTGACAACCGTCGAAGCGAATGTGACTGAGGACGGGCGCATCATTCTTCGCTTCACCGACGGAAGCTTCAAAGATCCTTTCGACGTGCGGTTCGTTTCGGACGGCACGATCGCGTTGTTTGCCTACCTGGTTCTTCTTTACGATCCGAATGCGCCTCCGCTTCTCTGCTTGGAAGAGCCGGAAAATCGTCTTTATCTGGAGACCCTCGGCAGTCTCGCTGAGGATTGTCAGACATATTCGCGGCGCGGCGGGCAGATATTCGTCTCTACTCACTCACCGGACTTTGTCGACGAGGCCCCGCTCGACTCGATTTTCTGGCTGCAAAAGCAGAAAGGTTTGACCACGGTTCGGCGTGCGCGTGACGACGCGCGCTTGAAGGCGTGGGCGGCGAGCGGCGAACGGCTCGGCGCGCTTTGGCGTCAAGGCGCCTTCGCGGGCGCGAGTTCAAATGTCTGAACCGGACATTGTCGTCTTCGTCGAGGAGCCGTCCGCCTACGAGATCACGCGCGCCGTAGCGCGAAACCTCGGATTGCTCGAACGCGTGACGATCCTGAAGCATCGAGGCGCTGGCGATCTTGAGCGATCCTTCTCCAGTAAGATCGCCAACGACCCGTTTCCGAACTCCAAATTCCTCATACTGCGCGACGGCGACAATAAGGACTGCAAGGCGCTCAAGCGCGGCCTTCGGGAAAGGGTTCCCCGCGACAAACGCCCTAGGACGATCGTCCGAATTGTGTGTCAGGAATTGGAGGCTTGGTATCTCGCGCAACCGGGCGCCTTGGCCGCCGCAGGGGCGCTGACGAGCGAGATTCCAAGAAGAAGGCTGAGCGGGAACGTTGACGCCATCGCCGACCCAAAGCGCATATTTTTGCATCATGCCCACAACCGGGGGCAAATCGAACACGCGCGCCGCATCGGTCCGGAGTTGGATGTCTTCTCAACACGGTCCACGAGCTTCAAACATTTTGTCTCGGGATTGCGGAAGTTGGCGGAAATGCCATGAAAGTCCGCGATCTCCTCATCGACGAGAGCGAGATCGTCGAAAGCTTCCTGCGCTCGTCCGGGCCGGGCGGGCAGAACGTCAACAAAGTCGCCAGCGCGGTCGAATTGCGCTTCGACGCGCGCCGCTCGCCGAGCCTGCCCAACGACGTCGCCATTAAGCTGATCAAGCTCGCCGGCGCGCGCGCTACGCAAGACGGCGTCATCGTCATCTTCGCCCAGCGGTTTTCCAGCCAGCCGCGCAACCGCGACGACGCGCGCCAGCGGCTCGCGGCGCTTCTGCACAAGGCGCAGCAGCGCGAAAAGCCGCGCCGTCCGACCCGGCCGACGCTCGCCGCCAAGACGCGCCGCCTCGACGAGAAAAGCCGTCGCGGCGCGGTGAAGGCGCTGAGGGGGAAGGCGGGGGCGGACTGAGTATATCGTTTGGCCCCAACGAGAAACGTCAGCGAGGGCGCAGTAGCCTTTCCGCGCGATCCAATTCGTGGAGGGATTTTCGCCGCCGCATCCACTCGGCGCGAACGTCCACCCCTACGCGCAAAGCCCTCTCGAATTCAACTCCGATTGTCGCGCCTGAAAAGGGATCGAAGTACACCGGACCTCGCATGTCAAAGCGTTCATCGCGCTTGCAGCTGTAGCAATACGCGAAGAACCAGCCCTTACTTCGCCTCCGGACAAAAGTGGGCGTAACAACATGCGCGCGATTGGCGTCTTGTGGCTGCGATAGGGCGAACACCGGTCCATCGGGTCTCTTGTCGGCCAGGAATGTTTGTTCGTCCGCTGCACTGATTGGCTGCAATGGCAGACTCCAAGAAATCGCCCCGTCGCGTTTCGTCGGCGATTGCACGGTCGCGGTCAGGCAACGGTTTGATCAGGCGTGGTCGCCCGCCCCTTCCCGAGCCGCTTGATCCACCCCCGCGCCTGCCGCCGAACGTTGGCCGGCGCCGTGCCGCCATAGGATCTCCGGCTCTTCACCGAGCGCTCGACGCCGAGCACGCCGAAAACCTCTTCAGTGATGCGCGGCTCGACGCTCTGCATTTCGGCGAGCGGCAGCTTTTCCAGCGCGACGCCGCGCGTCGAGGCCAGCGCGACGATGCGGCCCGTCGCCTGGTGGGCCTCGCGGAACGGCATTTTCAGCGCGCGCGTCAACCAGTCCGCGAAATCGGTCGCGGTTGCGTAGCCGGCGCTGGCCGCCGCCTTCATGCGTTTGGCGTCGGGGGTCATGTCTCGGACCATGCCGGTCATCGCCGCCAGGCACAGCGACAGCGTCTCGACCGCGTCGAAGGCGCCCTCCTTGTCCTCCTGCATGTCCTTCGCGTAGGCGAGCGGCAGGCCCTTCATCACCATCAGCAACCCGACGAGCACGCCGACGACGCGGCCGGTCTTGCCGCGCGCCAGTTCGGCGGCGTCGGGGTTGCGCTTCTGCGGCATGATCGAGGAGCCGGTCGAAAACGCGTCGGAGAGTTTTACGAAGCCGAACTGCGGCGTCGTCCACAACACGATCTCCTCCGCGAGGCGCGACAGGTGCGTCGCCGCAATCGCCGCCGCGGCGAGCGTCTCGAGCGCGAAGTCGCGGTCGGCGACGGAGTCGAGCGAATTGGCGGTCGGTCTGATGAAGCCGAGCGCCTCGGCCGTCATATGCCGGTCGATGGGAAAGGAGGTGCCCGCGAGCGCCGCCGCGCCGAGCGGGCATTCGTTGAGGCGCTTGCGCGCGTCGGCCAGGCGTCCGCGATCACGCGCCAGCATCTCGACATAGGCGAGCAAATGGTGGCCGAAGGTGACCGGCTGCGCCGATTGCAGATGGGTGAAGCCGGGCATGACCAGCGCCGCGCATTCGAGCGCGCGCTGGCTCAGCGCCCGTTGCAGCTCGGCCATTTGGCCATCGAGCGCGTCGATCGCATCGCGCACCCACAGCTTGAAATCGACCGCGACCTGATCGTTGCGCGAGCGCGCGGTGTGCAGCCGGCCCGCGGCGGGGCCGACGATTTCGCTGAGCCGCTGCTCGACATTCATATGAATGTCCTCGAGCGCGCGCGAGAAGACGAAGGTCCCCGCCTCGATTTCGCCCTTGACTTGGGCGAGACCGGCGGCGATCGCCTCGGCGTCGGCCGGGCCGATGATGCCTTGGGAGGCGAGCATGGCGACATGCGCCTGCGATCCCGCGATGTCCTGCATCGCCAGCTTGCGATCGAAGTCGATGGAGGCGTTGATTTCCTCCATGATGTCAGCCGGGCCGCCGGCGAAACGTCCGCCCCACATTGTGTTGCTCATGGTTGCAAGGCCCCGAATCGAACGATGAGTGAAAGCGACAAGCGGAACCGCCGAATTGGCGCAGCGGGCGGCGCCGTCGCGCTGGCCGCCATGGCTACGCTTGGGGTGCTATATGGGAAAGCGCCGGCGCCCGGCAAGGCCGACGCCGATTGCCCCGCCTCCTCGGCCCAACTCGGCGCCCGCCTGGCGCCGCTGGCGCGCGGCGAAATCGCCGCGCTCGCCGTCGACGAGAACCCGAGGCCCGCCGCTCGAATCGCCTTCGACGGCCCGGACGGAGCTCGAGCTGACCCTCGCCGATTTTCGCGGCCGCGCGGTTCTCCTCAATCTCTGGGCGACCTGGTGCGCTCCCTGCCGCGCCGAAACGCCCGCGCTCGATCGCCTGCAGGCGAAGGCGGGAGACAAGGACTTCGAGGTCGTGGCGGTCGACGTCGACACGACGCGGCTCGATCGGCCGAAAGCCTTTCTCGACGGCCTCGGCGTCAAGGCGCTGACGCGCTACGCCGACCCCAGCGGCGACGCGCTGGACGCCGTGCGCGCCGCCGGCAAGGCGCTCGGCCTGCCGACCACGCTGCTGATCGACAAGGCGGGCTGCGAGCTCGGCGCCGTCGCCGGCGCGGTCAAGTGGGACTCGCCCGACGCGCTGAAGGTCGTCGAGGCGCTGAAGGGCGGGTGAGGCGGCCCGTCACTCCCCGAACAGATGCAGCGCGACCTCGCGCAGGTGGGGCGCGCGGCGGTGCTCGAACAGATAGACGCCCTGCCAGGTCCCCAGCGCCAGCGCGCCGCCGACGAGCGGGATCGACAGGCTGACGTTGGTCAGGGCGGCGCGCAGATGCGCCGGCATGTCGTCGGGGCCTTCGTCCTCGTGGCGATAACGTCCGTCCTCGGGCGCCAGGCGCTCGAAGAACGCATCGAGATCGTCGCGCACGTCCGGCGCCGCGTTCTCCTGGATGACGAGCGAGGCCGAGGTGTGGCGGCAGAATAGCGTCAGCAGCCCGGCGTGGAGCCCCTGCGCGTCGACCCAGCCCGCGACCTCGCGGGTGATCTCGTAAACGCCGCGGCCGCAGGTGCGGACGCGGATGGAAGTGGCGAACTGGCGCACGGGCGGATCGTTCCTAGGGCGGGCGACAATGGCGCGGTCTCGGCGTCCCGCAACCCGGACCGCCGCCGAAACGCAGCCGAAACGCATATGTGGACGCGCCCCGTCTCGACGCGAGGCGGCGGCGGCAGGACGGGATTCCCGCTTGCGCAAGAACGGCGGCTTCGGGGCTGCGTTCCGCGCAAACGAAACGGGCGCCCCGAAGGGCGCCCGTCGCTGGATTCAGGTCTGCGGCTGGGGCTCCAGGCCGGCGTCGGGGCCGAAGCTGCGCGGCTTGCCGGTGACGGGCACGGCGGCGCGCGGCGGGGCCGGCGGCTCCTTGTCGACCGAGTCGCGCGTCGGGCGAACGCCCTTGAGCAGCCCGATGATTTCCTCGCCCGTCAGGGTCTCGAATTCCATCAGGCCGTTGGCGAGCGCCTCGAGATCGGCGCGGCGTTCGGTCAGGATGCGCGTGGCGGTCTCGTGCGCCTCACTGACCAGCCGGCGCACTTCCTCGTCGATCGTCTTGGCCGTCTCCTCGGAGATGTTCTGCTGGCGGCCGAGCGAATAGCCGAGGAACACCTCGTCCTGGTTCTCGCCGTACATCACGGCGCCGAGCTTCTCGGAGAAGCCGAGCCGGGTCACCATCGCGCGCGCGATCTTGGTCACCTGCTGAATGTCGCCGGCGGCGCCGGAGGTCACCTTGTCCTTGCCGAACACCAGCTCCTCGGCGACGCGTCCGCCCATCGACATCGCGAGCATGGCGATGAGCTGTTCGTAGCTCTGCGAGATCTGGTCGCGTTCGGGCAGCGACTGCACCATGCCCAGCGCCCGGCCGCGCGGTATGATCGTCGCCTTGTGGATCGGCGTGCTCGCGGGCATGCTGACCGAGACCAGCGCGTGGCCGGCTTCGTGAAAAGCGGTCAACCGCTTTTCCTCGTCGGTCATCAGCATCGTGCGCCGCTCGGCGCCCATCATGATCTTGTCGCGCGCGTCCTCGAACTCGGCGCGCGTGACGACGCGCTTGCCGCGCCGCGCCGCCAGCAACGCCGATTCGTTGACCAGGTTCATCAGGTCGGCGCCGGAAAAGCCCGGCGTGCCGCGCGCCACCACCTTGAGGTCGACGTCCGGCGCGAGCGGAACCTTGCGCACGTGCACCTTCAGGATCTTCTCGCGGCCGATGAAGTCCGGGTTGGAGATGACGATCTGCCGGTCGAAACGGCCGGGGCGCAGCAGCGCCGGATCGAGCACGTCGGGCCGGTTGGTCGCGGCGATGATGATGATGCCTTCGTTCTGTTCGAAGCCGTCCATCTCGACCAGCAACTGGTTGAGCGTCTGTTCGCGCTCGTCATTGCCGCCGCCGAGCCCCGCGCCGCGATGGCGCCCGACCGCGTCGATTTCGTCGATGAAGATGATGCAGGGCGCGTTCTTCTTGGCCTGTTCGAACATGTCGCGCACGCGGCTGGCGCCGACGCCGACGAACATCTCGACGAAGTCGGAGCCCGAGATGGTGAAGAACGGCACGTTGGCTTCGCCCGCCACGGCGCGCGCGGTCAGCGTCTTGCCGGTGCCGGGCGGGCCGACCAGCAGCACGCCGCGCGGGATGCGTCCGCCGAGCTTCTGGAACTTCTGCGGATCGCGCAGGAACTCGACGATCTCCTGCAGGTCTTCCTTGGCCTCGTCGATGCCCGCGACGTCCTCGAAGGTGACGCGCCCTTGAGCCTCGTTGAGCAGCTTGGCCTTCGACTTGCCGAAGCCCATCGCCTTGCCGGCGCCGCCCTGCATCTGCCGGGACATGTAGATCCACACGCCGAGGAACAGCAGCAGCGGCAGGCCGTTGATGAGCAGCGTCAGCAGCCAGGAATTGCCGTCCGAGGGCGGCCGGGCGGTGATCGTCACGTCCTTCTTGTAGAGCGTGTCGACGAGCCCGGGATCGTTCGGCGCGTAAGTGACGAACGCGCGCCCGTCCTTGTAATGGCCGGCGATATCCGAGCCGGCGATCGTCACGTCGCGGATGTGGCCGGCGTCGACTTCGGTCAGCAGTTGGCTGAACGTGATGTCGCTGCTCGGCGCCTTCTGGGCGGGACTCTGAAACAGAGTGACCAGCGCCAGGACGAGCAGGAAAATGATCACCCAGAGGGCGAAATTGCGAAAATTCGGGTTCATCGGGTTCCCATCGACAGCGGCGCGGCCGGGAAGTCCCGAGCCGACCCCGCCTGTCCCAAACGGTCATTTAAGCGCGCCGAACGCAATTGCCAAGTGAAGCCGAAGATTTTGAACGTCGCGTGAACAGCGGCGCCGGCGGCTTTCCCGCTAGAGGCGGCGCTTATTCTAGAGTTCGCGCAGGAAAGCGGCGGGCTTTTGACCGAGTATGCGCCAAGCGCCGATCATGCCCAGCGCGACGGTGAGCGCCAGCCCCGCCCCGGCCGCGGCGAGAGCCGGCTCAGGCGCGAAGACGAAATCGAGGCCCATGACGCGCACGACGACGACATAGGCCGCCAGCGCTCCGGCCGCGACGCCGAACGCCGCCGTCGCCGCGCCGAGCAGCGCGTATTCGATCAGAAACGTCGCCATGAGGCGAGCGCGCGTCGCGCCCAATATCTTCAGGATCACGGCGTCGAAGATGCGGGCGCGCCGATTGGCGGCGAGCGCGCTCGCCAGCACCAGAATCGAGGACGCCAGCGCGACGCCCGAGGCCGAGCGGATCGCCAGCGCCAGCTTGGCGGTCAGCGCCTCGATCGTCTCCAGCGCGTCGCGCACCTCGACCGCCGCGATGGAGGGAAAGTCGTGCGCCGCGGCCTTCATCAGCGCGCTTTCGTCCGCCCCGTCCGGCAGCGCCGCAGTGACGAGCGCCGTATAGGGCGCCCCTTTGAAGGCGTCGGGGGTGAAGACGAAGACGAAATTGATGCCGAAGCTTCGCCAGTTAACCTTACGCAAGTTGCCAATCGTCGCCGTGACTTCACGGCCGAGGACGTTGAGCGTGATCGCGTCGCCGATCTTGACGCCGAGCCCTTCGGCGACGCCCGCCTCGAGCGAAACCAGCGGCGGCCCGGAATAGTCGGCGGGCCACCATCGCCCGGCGACGACTTGCGACCCCTCGGGCGGCGCATCGGCGAAGGTGACGCCGCGGTCGCTTTCGAGAACCCAGGCGACGCTTTCCCTAGCTTTGAAGCTTTCCGCGGGGACGTCGCCGATCCTGACGACGCGGCCGCGCAACATCGGCGCCTCGACGATTTTGGCCCGCGGCGCCTCGAGGCTAAGAAAGCTGCGGAACGCGGCGATTTCGCCGCTGCGCACGTCGAGAAAATAGAAGCTCGGCGTTTCCCCGGGCGTGGCGCGCCGCAATTCGCCGCGCAGATTGGAATCGACCAGGGTCAGCGCGACCAGAACCGCCAGGCCGAGCCCGAGCGACAGCACGACCGAAGGAGTCGGCGCGCCGGGTCGGCAGAGATTGGCGATCGCCATGCGCCAGACGACCGAACGCGCGCGCGGCGCCCGGCGCGCCAGCGCCATCGCGCTCGCCGCGACGAGCCGCAGCGCGCCAAACGCCAGCGCCGTCGCAACCGCCACGACGATCGCGATCGAGCGCTGCGGGCTGGCGAGGATCGCGACGGCGGCGAGCGTCGCGGCGGCGAGCGTCGCGGCGGCGACGTAGCGAAGACGCGGGCGCGCGGCGCGCGTCTCGACGAGATGGCGGAAGAGCTGGGAAACCGCAACGTCGTGCGCGCGCCCCAGCGGCGCGACGGCGAAGACGAACGCCGTCAGCAAGCCGTAGAGAGCGCCGAGCGCGAGTTCGTTCGGGTAGATCGCCGGCGCCATCGGCAACGGCAGAACGGGGCCGAACAGCGCCGCGACGGCGAACGGCGCCGCCGCCCCGATCGCTAGTCCTGCGCCGACGCCGATCAGCGCTACGGCGAGAAATTCGATCAGCGCCAGCGCGACGACCACGCCGCCGCTCGCGCCGAGCGCCTTGAGGATAGCCAGAGTCGCGCGCTTGCGCTCGACGAAGCCTTGGGCCGCGTTGGCGACGCCGACGCCGCCGACGACGAGCGCAATCAAGCCGACCAGCGCGAGGAACTCGCCGAAGCGGTCGAAGTCGCGCGAAAACTCCGGCGCGACGTTCGACCGCGTTCTTATCTCCCAGCCCGCCTCGGGGAACGCCGCCTTCGCCGAGTCGACGAATGCCTCGAGGGCGGCCGCGTTCGGCGGCGCGCCGCCTGCGTTCAGAAGCACGCGCGTCGTCCAGCGGACGAGCGCGCCGGGTTGGACCAAGCCGCTGGCGGCCAGCGCGTCTTGCGAAATCAGCACGCGCGGGCCAAGGCCGACGCCGGTCGCGAGCCGGTCCGGCTCCGAGACCAGTTTGGCGCGAATCTCGAAGCGCGCCGCGCCGAGGTCGAACGCATCGCCGACCTCGAGGCCCAACCGGTCGAGCAGCGTCCTTTCGACCACGGCGCCGAAGCGGTTCTCCCGCTTCGCGAGCGCCGCGCCCGGCGCCGTCGCGGGGTCGAAAACCGCCCGACCGATCCGCGGCCAGCTTTCGTCGACCGCCTTGACCTCGACGAGGGCCGCTTGCCCCGCCTCGCCGCGCGCCATCGCGCGCATCGTGGCGATGGCCGAGAGTTGGCTGCGGCTTTGCAGGAACGCCCGCTCCTCGGGGAGGAGTTCGCGGTGGATCAGCGAAAACGACGCGTCGCCGTCGAGGATCGTCCGCCCGTCGCGCGCCAGCCCGTCGTCAAGCGCGCGCGCCAGCGAATTGACCGCGACGATCGCGGCGACGCCGAGCGCGATGCAGACAAGGAAAATGCGCAGGCCCGCGAGCCCGCCGCGCAAATCGCGAAGCGCCAGGCGCGCGATCGCGAGGGGCGCGAAACGCCGGGGCGGCGCGGGAGGCGGCTCGTTCATGCGAGCGCCGGGGCGAGCGCTTCGAGCGCGCCCGAACGCATGCGCAACGTCCGGCCGCAGCGCTCGGCCAGCGCGGGATCGTGGGTGACGAGGGCCAACGTGGCGCCGCGGCGCGAGGGCGCGTCAAACAAGAGATCGATGATCGCGCGCCCGGTCGCCTCGTCGAGGTTGCCCGTCGGCTCGTCGGCGATCAGCAGCGAGGGCCGCGGCGCCAAGGCGCGCGCCAGCGCGACGCGCTGCTGCTCGCCGCCCGAAAGCTGGGCGGGATAATGGCCCTGGCGTTCGGCGAGCCCGACGAGCGCCAATTCCTTCGCCGCGCGGGCGAACGCGTCCGGAGCCCCGGCGAGCTCCAGCGGCGCCGCGACGTTTTCGAGCGCGGTCATCGTCGGAATGAGATGAAAGGACTGGAAGACGATGCCGATCCGCGCGCCGCGGAAGCGCGCCAATTCGTCCTCGCCCATCGCCTGGATGGCGACGCCGTCGACGACGACCGAGCCGCTGTCCGGCCGCTCCAGGCCGGCCATGGTCATCAGCAGCGTCGACTTGCCGGCGCCGGACGGACCGATGAGGCCGACCGCCTCGCCCTTGTCGATTGTTAAATTGACATGGCGCAATATATGCACCCTGGCCGCGCCTTCGCCGAGACTCAAGTCGACGTCGCGCAATTCGATCGCAGGGGCCGCCATCGTGAAGAGATTCCTTACGCCGGAGAACGCCTCATATGGGCATTTGCGCGTCCGCGTCCAGGTCTTTGCCCTGGCGCTCGCCGCCGCGCTGACCGCCGCCGGCGCGCCGGCTGGGGCGCGTCCGCTGCATATCGTCACGCTCGGCGACAGCCTGACCGCCGGCTACGGGCTGGCGCCGGGGGAGTCGTTTCCCGACGCCCTCCAGCGCGCCCTCAAGGCGCGCGGCTGGGACGTCGCGGTCGCCAACGCCGGCGTCTCGGGCGAAACCGCGGAGGACGGGCTGGCGCGCTACGATTGGAGCGTGCCCGCGGGCACGGACGCGCTGATCGTCGAACTCGGCGCCAACGACATGCTGCGCGGCCTCGACCCCGCCGCCGCCGAGGCTTCTCTCGCGCAAATCCTCGACAAGGCGCGCGCGGCTCATATCGCGACGCTGCTTGCCGGCATGCGCGCCATCGCCAATTTCGGCCCCGACTATCAGCGGCGCTTCGACGCGATCTATCCCGATCTGGCCAAGAATTACGGCGTCGCGCTCTATCCCTTCTTTCTCGACGGGGTCGCCGGCGATCCCACGCTCGTTCAACGCGACGGATTGCATCCGACGCGCGAAGGCGTGGAGAAAGTCGCCGCCGCGATCCTGCCGAGCGTCGAAGGCGTGCTGGCCGAGATCAAACCGTAGCGTTACGGGCAATGGCCGCGCCCTTGCGCGCCGGCGCGGCTTTGCCTTAGAGCGTGCAGCGATCGGATCGACGCCCGCCGTCATGCGCCGCCGCGTCCCTTCTCCCCACTTGCGGGCAGAAGGGGCGCCGACGCCCGAATGCGGCGCGCCCACGCTTTTGTAGCAAAGGTTCGTCGCCCATGTCCGCCGCGCGCTACGTCTTGACCTTGTCCTGCGCCGACCGGCCCGGAATCGTCGCCAAGGTTTCGATGGCGTTGTTCGAGGGCGGGTTCAACATCCTCGAAGCCCAGCAGTTCGACGATGTCGAAACCGGCAATTTCTTCATGCGCGTGGCGTTCGACGGCGTCGGCGAAGGAGTCGACGTTGCCGCGCTGCGCGTCGCGTTCGCCGACCTCGCCGCCGAATTGAAGATGACCTGGGCGATCCGCGCCGAGAAGGAAAAGAAGCGCGTGGCGCTGCTGGTTTCGCGCTTCGACCATTGCCTGGTCGATCTCCTCTATCGCTGGCGCAACGGCGAGCTGGCGATGGAGATCGTCGCGATCATCGCCAACTATCCCCGCGAGACCTACGACCATGTCGATTTCGACGAGATTCCGTTTCACTATCTGTCGGTGACCAAGCAGACCAAGATGGAGCAGGAGGCGCAGATCTGGGAGGTCGTGCGCGCCGCAAGGGCCGACGTCGTCGTGCTGGCGCGCTACATGCAGATTCTCTCCGACGGGCTCGCCGCGAAGCTGCAGGGGCGCTGCATCAACATCCACCACTCGTTCCTGCCCGGCTTCAAAGGCGCCAATCCCTATCATCAGGCGCACGCGCGCGGCGTGAAGCTGATCGGCGCCACCGCGCATTTCGTCACCGCCGAGCTCGACGAAGGCCCGATCATCGAACAGGACGTCGAGCGCATCAGCCACAGCGACACCCCCGAAGACCTGGCGCGCAAGGGCCGGGACATCGAACGGCGCGTGCTGGCGCGCGCGCTCGCCTATCACCTCGAGGATCGCGTGCTGCTCAACGGCGGCAAGACGGTGGTGTTTTCGGGTTAGCGAAAGCGCCGCCACAGCGCCGCCGCCCAAGCGAACAGGCGGTTCTTGGCTTGGACAGCGGGCGAGCTGGGCAGAACCGGCGTCGCGCCGGGGCGGCTCTCGCAATTCTCGGAGAGACGCGAGAAGGCGATTTCGCCGTCGGTGAAATAGCGATCGCCGCCGCCGTTGCGCCCGAACACGGTCGGCCCGACGCCGCTGACCGAGTAGCCGGCCTCGACGATGCCGGCGGCGGCGAGGTCGGCGGTGAGAAAATCGCGCTCCGCGTCGATGTCGGGGGCGACGTGATGCGTCACCTGACCGGTGAAATGGTTGACGCCGACGCTGCGGTCGAAGGTCGCCGCGCCGAGCCAAACGGCCAAGCCGTCGTCGCCCGCCTCCAGCGCCTTCCACAAGCGCACGTGATGGCGCGTGCTCGGCGATGCGCCCGACGGTTTCTGAAACGCCAGGTCCTGCCGGCGCCCGTCGTAGAAGAGGTCGCTGACCGGCGCCGTCGCGTAGGCGCGACGCAGCAGCACGCTGCCGACGATCTTCGCGCTCGAACGCCAGGTCACGGGATCGGCGGGGCGCCAGCCGGCCGCGCGCATCGCGCAAAGCACGTCGTCGCGCCGGCCCTCCAGGCCGACGTTGAGCGCGTCGCCGGGAATGCCGAGCGAAGTCCGCGTCGTCATCGCCTTGTCGGCGAGCGCGCTCTGGCGCTCGTAATGGCGCCACCACGCCGGCGCGAGCCCGTAGGCGACCGAGACGTAGCAGGCGGCGACGACGGCGAACGCGACGATCCCTCGGCGCGCCGCCGCGCGGACGGCGGGACTTGGCGACATGGGCCGTGATTTTGCGGGCGCCTTGGCCTAAAAGCAATCGCTCCGCTGCGCCGCGATTCCCCGAGGGGTCGCGTCGCCCTGCTTTGCCGGATTCGACCCGCTCGCCGTGCCCTTCTTGCGAACATACGCCCGCGTTCTCGCCTTGCCGGCGCCGGGCAAGGGGCTGGCGGGCGCGAGCGGACGGCGCCGTAACAAACCGGACGCCTCGGGCGAAAGGCGGACGAGCGTTCCCTTCGCCAGGGACCGCCTGATCAATGGTCGCCGGAGAGACGAGCGATGAAACAAGAGGCCTTTCCCGTCACCCACAGCGAGGCGGAGTGGCGCGCGCTGCTGACGCCGGAGCAATACGCGATCATGCGCGAGCACGGCACCGAGCGCGCCGGGAGCTGCGCGCTCAATACCGAGAAGCGGCCTGGCATGTTCTCTTGCGCGGGCTGCGGCCAGCCGCTGTTCCCATCCGCGACCAAGTTCGACAGCGGCACGGGATGGCCGAGCTTCAACGATCCCGTTCCCGGATTGGTGGCGACGACCGTCGACCGGAGCTGGGGCATGACGCGCACCGAGGTCCATTGCGCGCGCTGCGGCTCGCATCTCGGCCACGTCTTCCCCGACGGCCCGCCGCCGACCCATCTGCGCTATTGCATCAACGGCGCAGCGACGAATTTCGACCCCGCTTGACGGCTGGCGTCATCGCGCCGACAAAGCCGTGGCCATGAACGCGCCGAACTCGCCCGACGCCTTTCGCGCCTTGAGGCGCCCACAGGGCCACCCGCCGATCAAAAGCGGGCGCGTCGGCGCGCTGCTGGTCAACCTCGGCACCCCCGAGGCGACCGACTATTGGTCGATGCGCCGGTATCTCAAAGAGTTCCTGTCCGACCGGCGCGTTGTCGAGGCGCCGCGGCTCATTTGGTGGGTGATCCTCAACCTCGTCATCCTGACCCGGAGGCCGGCCGTCAGAGGGCGCGACTACGCCTCGATCTGGAACCGCGAGCGCAATGAAGGTCCGCTGAAGACCATCACGCGATCCCAGGCGGAAAAACTCGCCGAGGCGCTGGCGCTCGGCCCGGGCGAGGGCCGCGTCGAAGTCGACTGGGCGATGCGCTACGGCAAGCCGTCGATCGCCGAGCGCCTCGCCGCGCTGCAGGACAAGGGATGCGACCGCATTCTCCTCGCGCCGCTTTATCCGCAATATTGCGCGGCGACGACGGCGACGGTGTGCGACAAGGCGTTCGACGCCCTGAAACGCCTGCGCTGGCAGCCGACGTTGCGCGTCGCCGCGCCCTATTACGACGATCCCATCTATATCGAGGCGTTGGCGCGCTCGACCCGCGCCGCGCTGGCGAAGCTCGACTTCGAGCCGGAAATCCTCCTCGCCTCGTTCCATGGAATCCCACGCGCCTGTTTCGACAAGGGCGATCCCTATTATTGCCATTGCGCCAAGACGACGCGGCTGTTGCGCGAAGCGCTGGGGCTGCCGCCCGAGCGCCTGCGCATGACCTTCCAGTCGCGCTTCGGGCGCGCCGAATGGTTGCAGCCCTACACGGCCGAGACCGTGAAGGCGCTTGGGGCTAACGGCGTCAAGCGCCTCGCCGTCGTCACGCCGGGCTTTTCCGCCGATTGCCTGGAGACGCTGGAGGAGATCGGCGTCGAGAACGCCGGCTATTTTCACGCCGCTGGCGGCGAACAATTCGCCGCGCTGCCCTGCCTCAACGACGGCGAGGACGGCATGCGCGCGCTCGGGGCGGTGGCGCGGCGGGAGCTGGCGGGGTGGGCGTGAGGGGCGCAAAAGCGTCAGCCGAAACGGCTGTGATCGAGCGGCTGTTGCGGATGAAACGTGACGCGTGGTTGCCCCGCGGGTCGAATGGCCGGCTTCGAGCCGGGGCGGCACTCGCAGCCGCCCCGGCACATGTTCAAGATTTGCTTGCGTTTAGATTTTCACTCCTGCCATGTGGCGATATCTCCGACCAAGCATGACCGGACTAATATTGGGAGAAAGTCTCCACAACAGTGCGACGGTTATGCAGTCGAAAGGCCTAATAAAACTGCGTCACAACCAACTTCGGACGCTGTTTCAAATATCAATCACCGACCCCGCCTCCCAGCGTAGCCATCAATCTTTTTTTCCCCGGACCGAAGGAATCCAAGAAAATCAATTTCCCTGTATGCGCATGTTTGGTAAATGCTTAACAATATTAGGTAGTCGCGAATGCCTCGTTCGGTTGTTGACCCCTCGATCACATCACGCAAATCGGCGAACGACTTGATTGCATGTTCTGCATTATTATTATTCCATGGAACGTTGTCATAATCCAGAAATGTAAAAAGCTTTGCCCGATTTCTTTTGAACCTTTCCTGAGACTTTTGGGCAATTTCGGTGTCGTATTTCCGAACAAGTAGCGCGTCATAGAATCTTGCCACAGCGAGTTTGTGTTTTCTGAGGAAGCGGGCCTTTAAACCGAAGCGGTCTATCGTCTCAATTATGGGTCTCAAAATGGCCGCAAAATTTTGCGCGACCTCCTTTATTTCCTTGTTGAAAGGTTCCTGATGAATATCATCGTTCAAGTCGCGAATTAAGTGAATCAAGCATCTCTGCTGGGGGCAATTGACCGAATTGTAAGCAGAATAAAAATCTGACACCAACACCCCTTTAAAGTCTTTAAGACATTCTGTCGCCGTGGAGCCTTCTCGCGTTTCCGACCAAATATAAATTACGTCCTCCATACTGGTGAAGACCCATACGTAGGAATCTTTCCCTTTTACGCTAACATGCGTCTCATCGGCATGTATTAACTTGCCATACGATAGGCGTTCCCTAATTTCTTCATAAGTATCACGATACTTCTGGGCGGATCTTTGTATTATTCGATTGATGGTAGGCTGCGCTAATGGGTATCGGAACACCTTCTGCATGATGCTGGATAGTTTTAATTGAGGAATATGAACTTCAATAATATTATACAGAACGTACGCAACGACATTTGCTCCGTAAGGAGATTTCTCCAAATTATTGTCATCTGAGGCGAATGACGAATTACAGTCACGACATTTATATCGATCAACTATATACTTTACAACCCATCTCCGTAAACAACCATCAGAAAATCGCATGTCAAAAACTATCCGGCGGTCTCTTCCATTCATGGATACCCGTGTCGAATTACAGGTCGGGCAGTTACGTGGTCGAGAAGGGCCAACCGTTGTGTTGACCGGCAGAGCGCGGCGGCTAGCCCTGCGTTTTCTTTTTGCGGCTCCCCGGAGAGATGGATTTGACCGAATATATATTTTGTCGCGTTGATAGTCCCAGTAAGCCGCGTCGTTGATTTTCGCGAACTCTGGCAGGGCGCCGACGAACTTGCCGAAGGTGTGTTGGAAACCAACCTCCAGCGAACCGACATCGACCGCATCGAGGCCGGACGCGCCGCCCGCGCATATGCGCACCAGGGCGTCCGCGACCGTCGAAGCTGCTCGGCAGTCGTCCATGTTGTAATCGATCAGTTTGCGCTTGAGTTCGTCGTCAGCGCTGAGTTCCCAGGCCCGCCTCAACAGTGGCGTCGCGGCGCCCGAAACCCGTGGCCAACCCCACTCGAACCCGAGGTATCGACCGACTTCCTTGAGGCTGTTCGAAAATGTAGGGAAGTAGACCTTGCCGTAGATGCAGCCGACGAGGTTGACCGACGTTTCGATAAGGTGATCGACAAATTCCACGTCGTCGGGCACCAGAATATAGCGCTCTCTCATCTGCCTGAGATACCGGGTTTCGTACGCGCCGTAGCTGACGATCTGCGCATTCCCGATCGTCTTGAGCGTTTGCAAGCAGTTCTCCCATATGACGCGCTCGCCGTCCAATCCGTCGGCCCAGAACGAGTGCTCCACCTGTTCTCCACCGGATTCGAACCGAAGCCCAACAAGGTAGTACAGGTCCCTGTCCGGCATCCCCTCAACGTCGAGGAAAATCGGGACGCCCACGAACTTTAGCGACGGGGCTCCGACCACATGGATCTGGTTCTTCTTAATCGCGAGGGCCTTGAGTTTGTGATCGTTCTTGACGACCGGAGCGGCGCGTCTACTGGATTTCGCGGAATCCTCGGCGTCAGGTCTGGTGCGCTTATGCCGCCGGGGGCGGTAGCCGTAGGACAACTGCGTTATCGTGGATATTCCCTTGGCAGTGCATTTCGCCCGCTCCTTGCTGGTCATCGCGGTGAGCAGGCTCAAGTCGTCGCGTTCAATGGCAATGCGGCGACACCTTGGCTGGAAATCACAAACGGGGCAATGCCTATTCAGTATAAGTGGGGGCTCTTTCTGACCGAAGCAGTTCGTCCCGATCTTGTTGATGGTTTGACGCGCCGGCGCGACTTGATCTCCAATCCTCACATTTCTGTGACGGGGGCTATCGCAGTAGACGAGTATTCCTGTGTCTGCCAGTACGCCAGTATTCTGCGACAGCGCGAGCGCGCCGAAACAGAGAAGCAATCTGTCCGAAAGGCCCGGCTTATTCCAGGGTATAAACAGGGCGGGAATACAGGTGCTCAATGACGATGATGATTTCTGCCCTTTGGCGCGGCCGGATCTGCTCGGCTGCGGCGCAGGATCATATACGGCTGTTTCGCAGTCGACATGGAGCGGAATGATTCCCTGCGAGGCTACCTCCAAAAGTCCTAATTCGAGAAATTCGGCTACCTCGACACCGAGGGGTAGTCGCCGCTTCGCACCCATTTTGTACGTAGACGATATGCGTCTCTCAATGTCGGTGAAGAACGTGCCCGGTGCGGGCTCGCCGATCGCCAAGAGGCGCGCTTTCGTCGGACATTTAACAAATGCGGAAAATAGCGAAGTCGTGATTAGATTGCTCGGATCCATGGTAGTCTTCATGCTCTAGTTTAAGCTTGGATTCCGGTGACACGCCTGGAGTGGACCCCGAAGTTGAGACACGGGTAAAAAGGGTGACATGACGTCCGAGGAGGATGCATGTCGGAAGCTGGGATAAGACCGCGACAATTTTCGAACGCGTTCAAGGAAGCGGCGGTGCGGCGGCTGGAGGGCGGCGAGAAGATCGCGGCGGTGGCCGCGGCGATCGGGGTCAGGCGAAAGCTTTTGTATCAGTGGCGCGACGCCTGGCGGGCGATGGGGTCGGCCGGGTTCAATCGCAAACGCGGGCGCAAGCCGGGTTGGAAGGCCGGCGAGGCCGGCGCGGCGGCCGCTCGGTCGCCCGGCCCGGACGCCGTCGCGCCCGCCGCGCCGGCCTCGCGCGAGCTGAGGAAAGCGCAGGCGCGCATCGCCGAACTGGAGCGGGTGATCGGGCGTCAGCAGGCGGACCTGCATTTTTTTCGCGAAGCCTTGCGGCTCTGGGACGCGACGCCCCCGAAGGGCGGCGCGCCCATCTCTACGCGGTCGTCCAAAAAATGACCGCCGACGAGTCGCAAGGCTTTCTCGAAGACGACGCCAACATTCGGCGCCTGTGCGCGCTGGGCGGCGTATCGCGCGCGGGCTATTACCGCCATTTCGCGCCGCACGCCCCGGCGTGCGAGGACGCGGACCTGCGCGATCTGATCCAGCGCGTCGCACTGGCCGACCGCCATTGCGGCTACCGGCGGATCGCCAAGACGCTGAAGCGCGAGGGCCTGATCGTCAACGCCAAGCGCGTGCTGCGCTTGATGCGCCAGGACAACCTGCTCAGCCTGCGCGCCAAGCCCTTCGTCCCGCGCACCAGCGACAGCCGGCACGGCTTCGCGCTTCGGCCCAACCTGACGCGCGGCCTCGCGCCGACCGGGCTCGACCAGATCTGGGTCGCCGACATCACTTACGTCAGGCTTGCCGAGGCTTTCGTCTATCTCGCGGTGGTGATCGACGCCTTCTCGCGCAAGGTCGTGGGTTGGGCGCTCGACGATCATCTGGAGGCCCGTCTCGCTATGGCCGCGCTCGACCAGGCGATCGAGGCGCGGAACCCCGCGCCCGACAGCCTCATCCATCACTCCGATCGCGGCGTGCAATACGCCTGCGACGACTATGTCGAACGGCTGGAGCGGCGTAAGATCGCCGTCAGCATGAGCCGGCCGGCCAACCCCTACGACAACGCCAAGGCCGAAAGCTTCATGAAGACGCTCAAAACCGAGGAGGTCAACGGCAAGGCCTATGCGAACCTCGACGAAGCCCGCCGCCAGATCGGCGCCTTCATCGAAACCGTCTACAACGCCAAGCGCCTTCACTCGGCGCTCGGATATAAACCCCCGGTCGAGTTCGAAGCCGAGCTTCGCCGGAAAGACCAACGCCAACACAATGACCAAGACGCCCTGTCACTCAATTAGCGTGTCTCACCGGAGGGGTGCAGTCCACGCCCACATTTCCCTGTATGCCTAATCCCCGACAAACGCCCGCACTGTCGCGAGCGCATGCGCGGTTTCAGCGCCGCCGAGCCGTCCGGCTTTGCGGACGATGCGCGAAGGTTCGACGGTGGCGATCTTCGTCGGGCGCACGAGAGAGGGCGCGGGCAGGCCGGCGAGCGTCAGATCGGCGATCGGCGCGTCATAGGGAAGGGCGCTTTGCCGCGCGCTGGTGATCATCGTCAGCCAGAGAAGCCCTTGTTCGGCCAGCCGCGCGTTGGATACGACCAGGGCGGGACGGCGCTTCTCGGCCAACCGATCCGAATAGGGGAAGGGCACGACGACGACATCGCCGGGCGCATACGTTGTCGCTTCAGAGATCGGCAAAGGCTTCCTCGTCGGTCTCGCTCGACCATTCCGAAAACGTCGCGAAAGGGTCGTCCTCTTGCGCCCGCGTCTCCTTTTCGATGCGCACGCCCTGGTCGTCGACGACGTACCGCAGGCGGTCGCCGGGCGAAATCTTCAGCCGCTCGCGCACTTCGCGCGGCAGCACCGTCTGGCTCTTGACTGAGAGCTTGGAATAATAGGCTTTCGGCTTGGCCGCGCGCATGTCGCCCTCGTCAGCGAACGCTTTCTCCTGGTGCAGCTTACCGCCTTACTGTCTTACCCGCAACGCCGAATCGCCGAGCCGTCTGCGAACCGCCGCCGCCTCTCTTCACGCCTCCTGCGCCTCGCGCAGCGCCCGCGGCAGCGGGAAGAACACCGATTCGTCGGCGGTCGTCAGCGTCTCCACCGCGATGGCGAAGCGTTCGGCGAACGCGGCGAGGATTTCTTCAACCAGAATTTCCGGGGCCGAGGCGCCGGCGGTGAGCGCGACCGAGCGCACGCCGGCGAGCACGCGCCAATCGATTTCCTCTGCGCTCGCGACGAGCTGGGCGACCTTGCGGCCTTCGCGCTCGGCGACTTCGCGCAGGCGCTGGGAATTCGACGAATTGGCCGCCCCGACGACGATCGCCGCTTCGACCATTCCCGCGGCGCGCTTGAGCGCCTGCTGCCGGTTGGTCGTGGCGTAACAGATGTCGCCCCGCGCCGGCGCATGGATTTGCGGAAAGCGCGCCTTGAGCGCCGCGACGATTTCGCGCGTGTCGTCGAGAGAGAGCGTCGTCTGCGTGACATAGGCGAGCGGCGCGTCGGGGTCGAAACGCAGCGCCTCGACTTCGTCGACCGAACTGACCAGGGTCGCCGCGCCCGCCGGCAGTTGCCCCATCGTGCCGATCACTTCGGGGTGGCCGGCGTGGCCGACGAGCATCACGTGACGCCCGCGCCGGAAATGGGCCTGCGCCTCGCGGTGGACCTTGGTCACCAACGGGCAGGTGGCGTCGATGGCGAAGAGGCGGCGCGCGCACGCCTCCTCGTAGACGGCCTCGGCGACGCCGTGGGCCGAGAAAATCACCACGGCGGCGCCCTCCGGCGCCTCGCCGAGCTCCCTGACGAAGACGACCCCCTTGGCCTTCAGCGAGTCGACGACGTATTGGTTGTGGACGATCTCGTGCCTGACGTAGACCGGCGGCCCGTAGACTTGCAGCGCCCGCTCGACGACGTCGATCGCGCGCGCCACCCCGGCGCAGAAGCTGCGCGGGGCGCACAAAACGATGCGAAGCTCGGGCTTTGCGTTCATCGATCGCCGACGCTTGTCCTTCCCGCCTGTTGGAAAGGCGGAGCCGCGCGAAGTCAAGGGGCGCGCGAGCGCCGATTTGGACTGGCGCGAAGGCGCCGAAGGCCCTATGAGCCTCAGCCCGCCCCGAACAGGATCGTCGCCTTGACCGCCGCCCCCGCCGCCCGCGCCGACGCGCCCGTGTTCACGCGCGGATCGACGATGCGCCACGTCGCGGTGATGACCGCGACCGGCTCGATCGGTCTCATCGCGGTCTTCGCCGTCGACTTCCTGTCGCTGTTCTGGGTTTCCCGCCTCGGCGTTCAATCGCTGAAGGCCGCGGTCGGCTACGCCAGCCAACTGCAATTCATCGCCTTTTCGGTCACCATCGGTCTCACCATCGCCATTTCGGCGACGGTCTCGCGCGCGCTCGGGGCGGGCGACCGCGCCCGCGCCCGCCGGCTCGCGGCCTCGGGCCTGTCGATCGCCGGCCTCGTCTCGGCGGCGCTTGCGGCGGCGATGTTCGTTTTTCGCGACTCCCTGCTGGCGACGCTGATGCACGC
The DNA here is from genome assembly GCA_963775575.1 of uncultured Alphaproteobacteria bacterium. Taxonomy (GTDB): domain Bacteria; phylum Pseudomonadota; class Alphaproteobacteria; order Rhizobiales; family Beijerinckiaceae; genus Roseiarcus. The sequence continues at coordinate 2,379,033 of CAVZJG010000002.1, read as the reverse complement.
GCACGGCGAGCCTGCCTCGGTCGCAAGCCGCTTTCTCGCCATCGTCATTCCGTCCAACGTCCTGCTGACGCTCGGCATAGGGCTGTCGGGGGTGCTGCGCGCCGCCGGCGACGCGCGCGCCGCCATGTATGTGACGCTGTGGGGAGCGCTGATCATCGCGGCAGCCGATCCGACGCTGATTTTCGGCTTCGGTCTCGGCGTCTACGGCGCCGCGTGGGCGATGGCGATCGCGCGTCTGGCGATCCTGGGCGTCGGCGTCTACGCGGCGATTCATGTGCGCGACCTCGTCGGCCGGCCGAGGGCGCGCGACGCAAGGGGCGACGTCGCGCCGATCATGGCCATCGGCGTTCCCTCGATCCTGGCCAATCTGGCGACACCGGTGGCGGCGGTCTATGTGACGCGGGTGTGGTCCGATTTCGGCGAGGCCGCGGTCGCCGGCGGCGCGATCGTCGATCGCGTCGCGCCGCTCGCCTTCGGCGTCGTTTTCGCGCTGACCGGCTCGATCGGCCCGATCGTCGGCCAGAACTTCGGCGCCAAGAAGATGGACCGGGTCCGCCGGGCGATCACCGATTCGCTGCTGCTCGCGGTCGGCTACGCGCTCGTCGCCTGGGCGAGCCTGGCGCTCGCGGCGCCGCGGATCGTCGCCGTCTTCGACGCCCACGCCGGCTCCGCCGATTTCGTCGCCTTCTTCTGCCGCTTCGGCGCCGCGGCGTGGATCTTCCTGACCTGTCTCTTCGTCGCCAACACCGTGTTCAACAATCTCGGCTTTCCCGTCCTGGCGATGATCTTCAACTGGGGCCGCGCGACGCTGGGAACCATTCCCTTTGTCGCGTTCGGCGCTAAATATGGCGGCGTCGAGGGCGCGATGCTGGGCGCCGCCGCCGGCGCGGCGGCGTTCGGCCTCGCCGGCGTCGCCACGGCCTACGGCGTCACGGCGCGTCTCGCCAACGCCATGAAGGCCGGGTAGAGGCGGCGCGCCGGCCGTCGCTTCATTGATTTGTCGCGCGATGACTCCTATTTAGCGGGGTGCGCGCCGCTCGTCCGGCCCGTTTTCTCGGAATCCCGCATGGCCCGCGACGTCGTCGACGCCGAGATCGTTGAGTCCCGCGACGATTTGGTCGCCTGGATGGAAGCGGGCGGCAAGCCCGCCGAGGCGTGCCGCGTCGGCGTGGAACACGAGAAATTCCCCTTCGCCAAGTCCGATCTGACGCCGGTTCCCTATGAAGGCCCGCGCGGGATTCGCGCGCTGCTGGAGGGACTGCGCGAACGCCTGGGCTGGCAAAGCATCGAGGACGACGGCAAGCTCATCGGCTTGCTCGACGCGGAGGGCGGCGCGGCCATTTCGCTCGAGCCGGGCGGCCAGTTCGAGCTCTCCGGCGCGCCGCTGGCGAGCGTCCACGGAGTCGCGGGCGAACTCGACGCGTATTTGCGGCGCGCCCACGCCGTCGCCGATTCGCTCGGGATCGGCTTCCTCGTTCTCGGCGTCAGCCCGAAATGGTCGCTCGCCGAGACCCCGACCATGCCGAAGAGCCGCTATCACATCATGTCGCGCTACATGCCGAAAGTGGGGACGCGCGGGCTCGACATGATGTTTCGCACCGCGACCGTGCAGGTCAACCTCGATTTTTCCGACGAGGCCGACATGGTCGTCAAGCTGCGCGTCGGTCTGGCGCTGCAGCCGATGATCACCGCGCTGTTCGCCAATTCGCCGTTCACCGACGGCAAATTGAACGGCTTTCTGTCGGCGCGGTCCGAAATCTGGCGGCGCACCGACGACTCGCGCACCGGCATGCTGCCGTTCGCCTTCGAATTGGGGATGGGGTTCGAGCGCTACGTCGATTACGCGCTCGACGTTCCCCTCTATTTCGTCAAGCGTGGCGCGACGTACCATGACGTCGCCGGCGCGAGCTTTCGCGATCTGCTCGCCGGCCGGCTCGCCGCGCTGCCGGGAGAACGCGCAACGATCTCCGACTGGGCCAACCATCTCTCGACCATCTTTCCCGAGGTGCGCCTCAAACGCTACCTCGAGATGCGCGGCGCGGACGTCGGCCCGGCCGAGCGCATCGACGCGTTGGCGGCGTTGATGGTTGGTCTCTATTACGATCGCCAGGCCCTCGCCGCGGCGGGCGATCTCGTGCGCGGCTGGAGCGCGGCCGAGCTCCAGAACTTGCGCGACGAGGCCCCGCGTCTAGGGCTGGCCGCGCGCATCGCCGGCCGCGACCTGCGCGCGATCGCCGGCGAGGCGCTCGCCGTCGCGCGCGCCGGCTTGGCGCGGCGCGCGCGAAAAGACGCTCAGGGTCGCGACGAAACGATCTATCTCGCCCCGCTGGAGAAGATCGTCGCCGACGGCCGCGTCCCCGCCGAGCGCTGGATCGCCCGCTTCGAGGGCGCCTGGGGCCGGAGCGTCGATCCGGCGTTCGAGGAAGCGACAATCTGACGCGGCACCGGAATCGACGCGATCGCGCTGGCGGCGCGCCTCCCAGATGACATCTGTGCGGCAGTTCATCTCGGGTTCAGAGACGTTTCAGCAGAAGTGGGCCGAAGCCTCGCTGGTGGGGCTATCGCAAAAAACAAGGTCCTCATCATGTTCAAGAAACTGCTCGCCGCTGCGGCCCTGGTCGTCGGCCTCGCCGTCGCGCCCGTCTACGCCGCCGCGCCGGCGCAACCCGTGCATCACCATCACTTCATTCACCACCACCACCACCATCATCATCATCATCACCATCACGTAGCGCCGAAGGCGAAGTAAGCCCAAGCGGCGCGCGAGCGTCGCCGGGATTGCGCTTTTTTGCGGCATGACGATTTCCGGGACGGCGCTCGGCCGTCCCGAAGCGGAGCCGAGTTGGCTCGGCCACGAAAGCGGCCGGGCCGGCCAACGTCGGGGCTTTATCCCGCCATCCCGGACCTGGGATCGTAGGGCTTTTCGTCGCGCCAGCGCTGCATCAGCTTGGTCAAGTCCGCGTCTTCGCCGGCGGGCATCGCGATGCGCAGCGTCGCCAACAGATCGCCCTGGGGCAGTTCGGCGGTGGCCGGAAGCCCCTTGCCGCGTAAGCGCAGCACGCGTCCGCCCCCCGTCCCCGGCGCGATCGCCATTTCGACTTCGCCGCCGAGGGTCGGGACGCGCACTTTGGCGCCCAGAACGGCTTCATAGAGGGTGATCGGCAGGTCGAGACGCAGGTCGCGCCCCTCGACCCTGAACAGCGGATGCGGCGCATAGTGGATCGTGATGATCGCGTCGCCCGCGGGTCCGTTTCTCGTTCCCGGCCTGCCCTGTCCGCGCAGCCGGATCGACTTGCCGTCCTCGACGCCGGCGGGAACGGCGACGTCGAGCGTCTTCCCCGTCGGCAGCGCGACGCGCATTGAGCCTCCCCCGACCGCCATCGCCAGCGGAACCGTCGCCGACGCCGCGACGTCCTCCCCGCGCGTCGCGCCGCGCGAACGAGCGCCGGCGCGACCGCCGAACAATTCGGAGATGATGTCGGGATCGATCGAGGCGCCGCTGCGGCCGTGCGAAAACTCGCCGCCGCCGAAATCGAAGCCGAAATTGCGGAAATCCGGCCCTTCGCCGGGATGCGCGCCCGCGCGCCGACCGAAGCCGAAGCCCTCGAACTGCGGCGCGCGCGGTTTGCCTTCGGCGTCGATTTCGCCGCGATCGTAGGCGCCGCGCTTCTTGGAATCGCCAAGAATCTCGTAGGCCGAGCCGATCTCGGCGAACCGCTCTTTCGCCCGCGGCTCCTTGCTCTGATCGGGATGGTATTTCTTCGCCAGTTTGCGAAAGGCCGACTTGATTTCGCCGGCGCTGGCGGTCTTGGCCAGGCCAAGAACCTCATAAGGGTCGCGCATGATGAGCCCAGAATTGCGCGCCCGCCCCGCAGGCGCAGGCGCCAGTGTCTCCGCTCCTATTTGGGCCGCGGCCGCTTTTCCCGCAAGTGGGCGTCAGAGGCCCGTCCACGGCGACGCGTCGTAGACCGCGACCTCGCCGCTGGCGCTGGGACAGCCGACCGCCTGCAGCGTCTTGGCGTCGTCGCCCTCGACCAGCCGCGCGACGAAGGCGCGGCAGGATTGGCCCTCGCGCGCGAAGCTGTCGGCGACGGCGACGAACTCGCCGTGGTCGCCGGTCTCCGGATTGGACCAGGCGGCCGGCTCGCCGTGGTCCGGCGCGCGCAGGCTCGCGGCGAGAACGGATTGGGCGATGCGCCAGTCGCGCGAATCAAAGGCGCTCGACGGCGACGGCGCCTTCTTGGGCGCGATCGATCCCGTCGACTCGTTGTCGATAAAGGACGGCAGCGGCATGGAAATCGAACATGCCGCGAGCGCGAGGGCGCTGAACGCGAGCGCGACCACGCGTCCCGGCCTCATCGCGCCGGCGAGGAGCCGAAATCCGTCGCGTTGGCCCTTCGAAGGGATTATCATCGCCGCCTGCGCCGGGATCGTCAAAGGGGGGCATATTGGCCTTGAATCAGTTAAATTCGAGTGACTTTACTGAAGCTGGAGACCCATTTGCGCTGCTGAAGCTGTGGTTGGCGGAAGCAGCCAAGCACGAGGTCAACGATCCTGAAGCGTTCACGCTCGCCACGGTCGACGCGTCCGGCCTGCCCGACGCGCGCGCCATGTTGTGCAAGAAGTTAGACGAATCCGGGCTGGTGTTTTACACCAACGTCGAGAGCGCCAAGGGCGTCCAACTTGCCGCCAACCCGAAGGCGGCGGCGCTGTTCCACTGGAAGTCGCTGCGCCGGCAGGTGCGCCTGCGCGGCCCGGTGTCGCGTATCCGGGACGGCGACTCCGACGCCTATTTCGCCAGCCGCCCGCGCGAGACCCGCATCGGCGCCTGGGCGAGCCAGCAGTCGCGGCCGCTCGAATCGCGCACCAAGCTCCTGCAGGAGGTCGCCGTCTTGGCGCTGAAATTCGGCATCGGCGCCGTTCCGCGGCCGGCCTATTGGGGCGGCTACCGGCTGACGCCGACGCAGATCGAGTTCTGGCGGGACGTGAAGTTCCGCCTCCATGACCGCGTGGCCTTCACCCGCGAGCGCGAGGGCGCGCCTTGGCGGCGCGAGCGGCTGTACCCTTGAGGCGCGCCGGCGCGAGGCGAATGTGCTAACCCCTGATCCGCGCCCTTGCGAGCGAACGGAGAAATGACGCCTCGACCGACTTCCCGCGCGCCCCGCGGCGCGACGCCGAACCGCCGATCGACAACGGCCAGCACGGGCGAGGGCGCGCGTGGGTGAAACGCTCTATCCGCCGCGGCCGATTCTGGCGGCCTCGGTCGCGGTGTTCCGCGGCGGGCGGGTTCTCGTCGCGCGTCGTGCGCGCGCGCCGCTCGCCGGCTTCTATTCGCTGCCCGGCGGCGGCGTGGAAGTCGGGGAGACGTTGCGCGCGGCCGCCTTGCGCGAACTCGCCGAGGAGGTCGGCGTCGCCGCGGAGATTGTCGCCTTCGTCGATCACGTCGAGGCGATCCATTTCGACGGCGCGAGAGTTCGCGAGCACTACGTGATCGCCGCGTTCGTCGCGCGCTGGCGGGGCGGCGAGGCGCGCGCGAGCGCTGAGGCCGACGCCGTCGCCTGGATCGACCCGGAAGAAGTCGCGCGCTGGCCAACGACGCCGGAACTGCCTGATATCGTCGAGAAGGCCGCTCGCCTGGAAAGGAGCCTGCCGTGAGGCCGGGCGCGCGCCTGGCCCTCGCCTTGGCCGCTTTGGCGTTCGCCGCGACCCCGCTCGCCGCGCAGACGCCGCCCGCCGCGCCCGCGGCGACGGCGACGCCCGCTGCGCCCGTCGCGCAGCCGGCCCCGCCGGCGGTCGAGCCGCCGCCGCCTTACGAGCCGCAATTGTTGCGTCTGGCCGAAATCATCGGCGCGCTCTCCTACCTGCGCGATCTCTGCGGCGCGGGCGACGGCGCGACGTTCCGCGCCGAGTTCGCCAATCTCATGGACACCGAGGGGACGACGCCGACGCGCAAGGAGACGCTCGCCGGAGCCTTCAACCGCGGCTTGCGCGATTACGAGCTGACCTACCGCGCCTGCACGCCGGCGGCGCGCGAGATCGTCGCGCGCTTTCTCGACGAAGCCGCGCGCATCGCCAAGGACGTCGCCGCCCGCTGGGCCGGCTGAAGTCTGCTTTGCGCCGCGGTCAGCGCGCGGCGCTCTTGCGCCCGATCCAGCGGCGAACTTGGCTGGCGTAGGCGTCGAATTCTTCCGGATGGAGACGCCTCAGCATCGCCTCCTCGGTCGGCATGATGACGCGATCGTTGACGAAAAAGAACAGCGCAGGAAGCAGGACCGCCGCCGCGAGCGTCAACGGGCGCCACGGCGCGAAAGCCTGGACATAGAACGCCAGCGCCGTCCACAGCAGAAATTGGATCATGGCCAGCAAATAAGTCGGGTTGCGCGACCATGCGTACGGCCCGTCGACGACCAGCGCCGACGACTTGACGTAGGTGCGCGCGTCGCCGCCGGCCCGGGCGAGATAGGCGATGACCAGGACCTTGCCGGCGTAGCAGACGAGGAGCGCCACGCCGATGAGAAAGGCCGGCGCGAGGACGAGGCCGCGGTCCATTTCTCCCGCCCACAGCGGAACGACGGCGGCGACATAGACCAGCGAGATCGCAAGATCGATGACGAAGGTGGCGGCGAACTTGAATTTCTTCGGCGCCGCTTCGGCCGCGGCGGCGGCGGGCTCGTCGAACAGGGAACTCTTCAACGCCATGCTCATCGATGGTCTTTCCATCGCCTCCGCGCGCCGATCGGCCCGGCGAAATCGCGGGCGCCCGCGCGAGGCGACACGCCGCGCGGCGGCGAATTCTCCGCGTTCGCGATCGCGGAGTCGCCCGCTTCGCGACCGATCATCCCTCGCAAGGCGTTAACGCCGCCTTTCGCCGAATCGAGCAAACGCCCCAACGGGTCCGTCGGCGCGGCCGCTAGCCGCGCCCGCGTCTCGCGTCAGCCAGACCGAACCGGCGCGAACCCCTTCCCCCGCCAGGGGGGAAGGGGCCGCGTCTGCGATTTCAGCTCAGCTTGCCCTCGACGCCCTCGACCAGCCACTGCAGTCCAGCGAGCGCGCCGTCGTCCATCACCTGGCCGGCGGGCAGCTTCTCCGCGCCGCTCTGGTCCTTGAGCGGGCCGACGAAGATCTTCTGCTTGCCCGAAGCGATGTCGTCCACCGTCTGCTGGGCCAGCGCCTTCACGTCGTCGGGCATGTTGGCGAACGGCGCCATCTTCAACATGCCCTCGCCGAAGCCGCCCCAGACGTCGCCGCTCGCCCAGGAGCCGTCGAGCACGGCCTGGACGCGCTTGATGCAATAGGGCCCCCACACGTTGACGCTGGCCGAGAGCTGAGAGTGCGGCGCAAACTTGGCCATGTCGGTCGCTTCGCCGAACGCCGGGACGCCGCGGCTTTCGGCGACCTGCAACGGCGCCGGCGAGTCGGTGTGCTGGGTGATGACGTCGCAGCCCTGGTCGATCAGCGCCTTGGCGGCGTCGCCCTCCTTGCCGGGATCGTACCAGGAATTGATCAGGATGAACTTCAATTTCGCCGCGGGATTGATGCTGCGCATGCCCAGCGCGAACGCGTTCATGCCCTCGACGACTTCCGGTATCGCCACCGAACCGACATAGCCGGCGACCCCGGTCTTGCTCAACTTGCCCGCGATGACGCCCTGGACGAAGCGCCCTTGGTAGAAGCGGATGTTGTAGGTCGCGACGTTGGCGGCGCGCTTGTAGCCGGTGCAATGCTCGAACTTGACCGCCGGGAACTTCTTCGCCGCGTTGAGCGTGTAGTTCATGTAGCCGAACGAGGTGGCGAAGATCAGCCCGGCGCCCTTGGCGGCGAGGTCGGAGAATACGTGCTCCGAGTCCGGCCCCTCCGGAACGCTTTCGACGTAGGCGGTCTTGACCGCGCCGCCGAAATGCTCCTCCACCTCCTTGCGGGCGACGTTGTGCTGATAGGACCAACCGAAATCTCCCACCGGGCCGACATAGACGAACCCCACCTTGAGGGGTTCGGCGGCGCGAAGGACGCTCGAGCCCAGCGGCGTCGCCGCGGCGACCAGCCCGGTTCCCAGAAGTTTGTTGAATGTCCGACGATCCATCGCATTTCTCCTGTCTTCCGATCCGAGATGACTACATCGGCGCCGCGCGATTGCCTATCGCCGTCAAACCCATTCGATCAGTAATCCACCGCCCCCGCCAAACCTGCCTCCCGCATGGGCAGGCAAGGCCGAGGCCGAGGCGCCTGCGGCGTCGAAGCGGCGCGGCGTGTCCCGCGTTTTCGCGCCGGCGTCCCTTGGCTAGGCGGCGCTCGAAAGACGCTCTCCTCGCCCCGATCAGGCGCCCGCGTAGAACGGCTTGCCGAGGCAGGCCGGCTGATTGAGGCGAATGCGGCGACGATCGCGCGAGATGAACGCCAGCACCGCCACCGTGACGATGTAGGGCAAGGCCGAAATGAATGGCGACGGGATCGCGACGCCCAGGCCCTGGACATAGAGCGAGAGATACATGATCGCGCCGAAGAGATAGGCGCCGGCGAGCAGCCACGCCGGCCGCCAAGTCGCGAACACGACGAGCGCCAGCGCGATCCAGCCGCGCCCCGCGGTCATGTTTTCCGCCCACATCGGGCTGTAGGAGAGCGACATGTAGCCGCCGCCGAGCCCGGCCATCGCGCCGCCGAACAGCGTCGCCCCGAGGCGAATCGCGTTGACGGGATAGCCGATGGCGTGAGCGGCGTCATGGGAATCGCCGACCGCGCGCAGCACCAGCCCGGCATGGGTGCGATAGAGAAACCAGGCGACGCCGGCCAGGATCGCGAAGGAGGCGTAGACCAGCGCGTCCTGGCCGAACAGCACCGGGCCGAAGAAGGGGATCTGCGACAGGCCCGACGCGTCGAGTTTGGCGAGCTCCGGCCCCTTGACGCCGACATAGCCGGCGCCCAGCAGAGAACTGAAGCCGCGGCCGAAAATCGTCAGGGCGAGGCCAGCGGCGGTCTGATTGCTCAGCAGCGTCAACGTCAGGAAGGCGAAGATCGCCGACAGCGCCGCGCCGCCAGCGGCCGCCGCCGCCACGCCGAGCGCAGCGCTGCCGGTGAGGCGCCCGACGACGAAGCCGGCGACCGCGCCCACCAGCATCATGCCTTCGACGCCGAGGTTGAGCACGCCGGAGCGCTCGGCGACCAACTCGCCGGTGGCCGCGAGCAGCAGCGGCGTCGAGGCGGCCGTCACGCTGACGAAGAAGCTGGTGAGGAAAAAGATCATGGGGCGGCTCCGACGGGCTTGCCTCGCGGCCTGCCGACCCGGACGCGGAAAAGAATCAGAATGTCGCAAGCGAGCAGGAAGAACAGCAAGATGCCCTGGAAAATGCTGGTGACGGCATTGGGCAGGCCGAGGTCGATCTGCGCCGCGTCGCCGCCGAGATAAGAGAGCGCCAGCAGCAATCCGGCGAAGATCGCCCCGATCGGATGCAGCCGGCCGAGGAAGGCGACGATGATCGCGGTGAAGCCGTATCCGGGCGAAATGTCGGCGGTGAGCTGGCCGATCGGGCCGGTGACCTCGAACATGCCGGCCAGACCCGCCATGCCGCCGCTCGCCAGCAGCGCGACCCAGATCAGCCGGCGTTCGCTGAAGCCGGCGAATCGCGCCGCGCGCGGCGCTTCGCCGACGACCCGAAGCTGAAAACCGAGAACGGATTTCGACAGCAGCGCCCACGTCGCGATCGCCACGATCAACGCCGCGACGCAGCCCAGATGCACGCCCGTGCCCTCGACGACGATCGGCGTCGTCGCGCCGTCGGAAAATAGCGCGGTCTGGGGAAAGCCGAGGCCCTTCGGGTCCCTCCAGGGGCCGGTGACGAGATAGATCAGCAGGTACTGCGCGACATAGGTCAGCATCAGGCTGGAGAGGATTTCGTTGACGTTCAGTTCGCTCTTTAGGAACGCCACGATCGCCGCCGCCGCGGCGCCGCCGATCACGCCCGCCACCAGAGTTCCGGGATAGAGCAGCGGGCCCGGCAGGTCGGGAAAGGCCAGCGCGAAGCCGCCGGCGAAGATCGCGCCGAGGGTGAACTGGCCCTCCGCGCCGATGTTCCACACCGAGGCGCGATAGCACAGCGCCAGGCCTGCCCCCATCATGATCAGCGGCGCCGCCTTGACCGCGAGCGCGGAGAGGCCGCCAGCCTGGACCAGCGGCGCGACGAGGAAGGTATAGACCGCCGGGCCCGGCGCCTGCCCGAGCGCCCAGAATACGACGCCGGAGCCCAAGATCGTCAGCCCGATCGCCAGCGCCGGCGAGGCGTAGGTCCAGAAAGTCGAGACTTTGCCGCGCGGTTCGAACCTCATCCGCTCAACCCTGCCGCTCGGCGGCCGCGCCGTCCAAGTCCTTCGCCGCCGCGCCGCCCATGACCAGGCCGATCTGCTCGATCGTCGCCTCCTCGACCGGGATCGGCGACGACAAACGACCGCCGGCGATCACGGCGACGCGGTCGCAGACCAGAAAGATCTCGTCCAGATCTTGAGAGATGATCACCACCGCCGCGCCCTTTTCCGCCAGATCCGCCAGCGCGCGATGGATCGCCGCCGCCGCGCCGGCGTCGACGCCCCAGGTCGGCTGGTTGACGATGAGCGCCCCCGGCGACTGCGTCACTTCGCGTCCGACCAGGAACTTCTGCAGATTGCCGCCCGACAGCGCGCGCGCCTGCGCTTTCGGACCGGTCGAGCGAACGTCGAAGCGGCGGATGATCTCCCTGGCGAAATCGACGCTGCGCGCCTGATTGACGAAGCCGAACCGGGCCAGCGAGCGGCGCGCGCGGGCGGTGAGGAACGCGTTTTCGCTCAAGGTCATCGTCCCGACCGCGCCGTGCCCGTTGCGCTCTTCGGGAACGAAACAGGCGCCGAGGCTGCGCCGCCGTTGCGGCCCCGAGCGACCGACGGCGACGCCCTTGAGCACAATCGTTTCGGGCGAATCGGTGGGAATCTCGCCGGTCAGAGCGTCCATCAACTCGGTCTGGCCGTTGCCGGCGATGCCGGCGACGCCCAGGATTTCGCCGGGCGAGACGGCGAAGCCGACCTCTTTGAGATCGGCACCGAACGGATGGGGCGACTTGACGCTGAGATTGTCGACCACGAGCCTGGGCTTCACGCCCTCGGCGCGGATCCGCCGGCGGCGCGAGGGCGGGTCCAGTTGCGCGTTGATCATCAGTTCGGCCAATTCTTTCGCGCTCTTTTCGCTGGGGACGCAATGGGCGACCACCCGGCCGAGGCGCATGATGGTCGCCGCGTCGCACAGCGCGCGAATCTCGTCGAGCTTGTGGGAGATGTAGAGGATCGAGCAGCCCTCGGACGCCAGCCGTCGCAAAGTCTCGAACAGCTTCTCGACTTCCTGCGGCGTCAGCACCGAGGTCGGCTCGTCCATGATCAACAGGCGCGGATTCTGCAACAGACAGCGCACGATTTCGATGCGCTGGCGCTCGCCGACCGAGAGATCGTGCACCGTCTGGTCCGGGCTCAGCGGCAAGCCGTATTTCTGCGAAATCTCGGCGATCCGCTCGCGCAAGTTGGCGCGGGCCTCGCGATCGTTCATGCCGAGGGCGACGTTCTCGGCGACGGTGAGCGACTCGAACAGCGAGAAATGCTGAAACACCATGCCGATGCCGAGCCGGCGCGCATGGGCGGGGCTCTGCATCGCCACGGGCTTGCCGCGCCAGACGATCTCGCCGGCGTCGGGCCGCACGACGCCATAGATGATCTTGACCAGCGTGCTCTTGCCGGCGCCGTTTTCCCCCAGCAGCGCATGGATTTCATGGCGCGCGACGGTCAGATCGACGCGGTCGTTGGCCAGACAACCGGGAAATTGTTTGGTGATCCCCCGCAGCGACAAATACGGGCCGTCGTCGACCGCGGTCCTTTGGAGCATGGCGCCCTAACCTCTTCCGCCTCTCGCCGCGGCCTGCAAATAACGGACCGGCGCGCGCCGGCGCTTCGCCCCTCTTCGACGTTCTCGAAAGGCAGGCGCGCCCGCCGCCCGTCGCGTTCCATGCTCGCACGCCGGCTCGCGCCCGCCAAGCCTCAACCAAGCGCTTGCCTGGTTCGGGCCGCCCCGGACCCGGCGGGCGCCGAGCGATCTCGACGCCGGCGTCCGAGACGCGCCCGAGACCGGCCTCGACAGGGCGCTCGCCGTCGGCGGCGGCGCGGCCGAAGCGAAGCGACTTGCCGGCGCGTGACGCCGTTTCGAGCCGACTCTAGGCGACGCGCATCGTCGGCGTCGGTCCGGCCCTACGCACGTCGTCGTCGACGTGCCGCTCGAATTTGGCGAAATTGTCCCTGAACATGGCGACCAGACGCGTCGCCGTCTCGACGAATGCGGCCTTGCTCGCCCAGGTCTTGATCGGTTCGAGGATGTGCGGCTCGACCCCCGGCGCCGAAGTCGGCACCGCCAGACCGAAATACGGGTTGGTGCGGAAACCGGCGCGATTGAGCGACCCATTCAACACGGCGGTCAGCAGGCGCCGCGTCGTCGGGATGGGCATGCGCCGCCCGACCCCTTGCTTTCCGCCCGTCCATCCCGTGTTGACCAGCCAGCAATCGACATGGTGCCGCTCGATCAGGTCGCGCAGCAGATTGCCGTAAACCGAGGGGTGGCGCGGCATGAACGGCGCGCCGAAGCAAGTTGAAAACGTCGCCGACGGCTCGGTGACGCCGTCTTCCGTGCCCGCCACCTTCGCCGTGTAGCCGGAGAGGAAGTGATACATCGCCTGGCTCGGGTCGAGCTTGGCGATCGGCGGCAGCACGCCGAAGGCGTCGCAGGTGAGCATGACGATGTTTCGCGGCGGGCCGCTGCGGCCGGTCGTGCAGGCGCGGGGGATGAACTCGAGGGGATAGGCGACGCGGGTGTTCTCGGTCTTCGAGGCGTCGTTGAAATCGGGCGCGAAGGTCACGGGATCGAGCGTCACGTTCTCCATCACCGTGCCGAAACGCTCCGTGGTCGCATAAATCTCGGGCTCGGCTTCGCGCGACAGATTGATCGCCTTGGCGTAGCAGCCGCCCTCGAAATTGAACACGCCCGCCCCGCCCCAGCCGTGCTCGTCGTCGCCGATCAGGGTCCGGGTCGAATTGGCCGACAAGGTCGTCTTGCCGGTGCCGGAAAGCCCGAAGAAAATCGCCACGTCGTCGCCATCGCCGGAATTGGCGGAGCAATGCATCGGCAACACTCCGACTTCGGGCAGGACGTAGTTGAGATAGGTGAACACCGACTTCTTCATTTCGCCGGCGTAGCGGGTGCCGCCGACCAGCACGATGCGACGCGAAAAATCGCAGGCGATCACGGTTTCGGTGCGGCAGCCATGGCGCTTCGGATCGGCGCGAAACGACGGCAGATCGACGATCGTCAGATCGGGCAGGAAGTCGTCGAGTTCGCTCATCGTCGGCCGGAGCAGCAGATTGCGAATGAACAGCGAATGCCAGGCCAACTCGGTGAAGACGCGGGCCTTGACGCGCGCCGACGGGTCGGCGGCGGCGTAGAGGTCTTGCACGAACAACTCGCGGCCCTTGGCGTGCTCGAGAAAATCGCCGAGCAAGATGTCGAACTGGTCCCGCGAGATCGCGCCATTGTTGTCCCACCAGACGGTCTTTTCGGTCGAAGCGTCGCGAACGACGAACTTGTCTTTCGGGCTGCGGCCGGTGTGCGCGCCGGTTTCGGCGACCAGCGCGCCGCCGGCGGCGATCTGCGCCTCGTCGCGGCGCAGCGCTTCGGCGTAGAGCTGCGGCGCCGGCAGGTTCCAGTAAACCGCTTTCAGGTCGTGAAAGCCGAACCGGTGCACGCCGTTGGCCGCGTTGAATGTCCCCGTCTGCCTCACCACGACTCCTTCCTGACGCCGGTCTTCGCCGCGCCAAAGCCGCCCATATCGGCTTTGGCCGCCCGCCATTCGATCGTTCGGCCTCTTTTCACGCCGACGAGCCGCGCTCGGCGTCGCTCCGCTTCGCCAGAGCCGAAATTCTCGTTCATCCAGGTATTACGCAAAATGGGCGAGCGTTTTTGACTCTCGTCAATCTCCCCGCTTCTTGCCGCTCGCGCGCCGGTTCGCGGCGTTGTGCCAGGGAGCTTGCCGCCGACGGCGCGGGCGAGCGGCCGCGCGAGGATGACCGCCGCCGAGTTCGCGAGTTCGGCTCGGCTTCGCGGCCCGCCGGCCCGGCTGGGGCGCCCCCCGCGATCGGCGGCGACGGCGCGGCGCCGAGAGACGGGCCTCCCCGGCCGCTCACCTCGGCGCCTCGCGCGCCGCGGCGAGCCGCGCGTTGATCTGCGCGAGAAAGCCGACGAGGTCGTCGGTGACGAAGTCGACGTGGCCGCAGTCGGCCCCGCCATGATCCAGCGTTTCGCGATGGTCGGCCTGGCCGGCCCTGGGCGCGACCAGCGTCGTCGTCATGCCGCGCGCCTTGGGCGCGCGGAGATTCCGGGCGAGGTCTTCGAACATCGCCGCGCAGGCCGGATCGACTTCGTGAGTCCTGAAGAACGCCTCGTAAGCGAGGTCGGCGGGCTTGGGGACGAGCCCCGCCGCGACGATGTCGAAAGCGTCCTCGAACAGGCCATCGAGCCCGAGCCGCTCCAGCGTGCGCAACGCGTGATCGCGAGAGCCGTTGGTGAAGATCAGCTTGCGCCCAGGCAGTCGCTCGATCTCGCGCGCCAGCGGTGGATTGGGCGCGAGCGTGGAGCGGTCGATGTCGTGGACGAATTCGAGGAACTCGTCGGCGTGCACGACATTTTCCTCGACCAGCCCGCGCAGCGTCGTGCCGTGGCGACGATAATAGTATCTCTGCATCGCCCGCGCGGAGAGGCCGTCGAGCCCGGTCAGGCCCATCAGGAACAGGGCGATCCTCTGTTCGATCGCCGGCCACAGGGCGCAATCCGGCGGATAGAGCGTATTGTCGAGATCGAACACCCACGCCGAGACATGGCCGAACTTGCCGAGCAAATCGGCCTCGAAGCTTTGCGGCGGCAGAATCACGGTCATGAGGGGCGTCTCATCCGATCCGCGGCGTTCGCGGCTCCGAGCGAGGAGGCTTAGCGGCTCCCGGCGCCGCGCCGCAACCCCTATCCGGCGAAGCGTGCGTGGAAATGGCGGCGCGCGTGCGTGACCGCCTTGAGCATGAGACTGGAAAAGCCGGCGCCCTCCGCGGCGGCGGGTTCGATCCAGATCAGGCCTTCGGCGCCCGGCGGGCTCGAGCCGACTTCGGCGGCATAGAGCGTCAGGCGCAGGGTGAAGTGGGTGAAGGCCTGCGCGACTTCGCCCGGCAGGCGCCGCCAAGGCGCCGGGAAGGGCGCTTGGGCCGCGCTCGCGTCCGCGCGCTCGGCCGCCTGCCACGGCCCGCCCGGCAATTCGAGCGTCCCGCCCAGCAGCCCCTCGAGCGGGCGCCGCCGCGCCAGGATCGCGCCGTCCGCGCGCCGGGCGAAGAACGCCGCGCCGACGCGGGCCGGCTTGCGCTTGGCGGCGGCGCGGCGAGGATAGGCCTCGGGCGCGCCCGTCGCCGCCGCCGCGCAAGCCCCGAGCAACGGACAGGCGGGGCAATCCGGCCGGCGCGGCCGGCAGATCAGCGCGCCGAGGTCCATCAGCGCCTCGGCGAAGTCGCCCGGACGCTCCGCCGGCGTCAGCGCCGCCGCCGCTTCGCCGATCCGTCGCCGCGCTCGCGCGATCGGAGCCTCCAGGGCGTGAAGCCGCGCCAGGATGCGCGCGACGTTGCCGTCGACCGGGGCCGTCTTCGCGCCGTAGGCGATCGCCGCGACCGCGGCGGCGGTGTAGGCGCCGACGCCAGGCAGCGCGCGCAACTCCGCTTCGCCGAGCGGGAAACGCCCGCCGCGCCGCGTGACTTCCTGCGCGCAGGCGTGCAGATCGCGGGCGCGGCGGTAGTACCCGAGCCCGGAAAAAGCGGCCATCGCCTCGTCGAGCGAGGCCGCGGCGAGCGCTTCGACGTTCGGCCATCGCGCGACGAATTTCAAGAAATAGGGCGCCGCCACCGTCGCGCTGGTCTGCTGCAACAGGATTTCCGACAGCCAGACGCGATAGGGATCGCGCTTCTCGCCGGCTTTCGCGCGCCACGGCAGGTCGCGGCGATGGACGTCCCACCAGGCGAGAACGCGGCGGGCGATTTCGCGCGGCTTCAAACACGCGCCGGGAGGGGCTAGATTGTCGTCCATGAAGCGGACTCTACCCTCGGGCGCGCGATGACGAAACCGGCGCGTGAAAAGGCGCGCGGCTTCGCCGCGCCGCTCGGCTCGCTGATCGGGGCCGTGGTCGAGCCGACGCTCGCCGCGCGCGGGCTCGGCGAGATCAGCCTCATCATGGATTGGCCCGAAATCGTCGGCGCCGAAATCGCGCGCTACGCGCGCCCGATCGAGATTCAGTGGCCTCGGCGCGGCGCCAAGCGTCGCCCCGAGGAGAGCGTCGCCGCGACCCTGGTGCTGCGCGTCGACGGCGCCTTCGCGCTCGAGGCCCAGCACGCGCGCGCGATCATCGTCGAGCGCGTCAACGCGCATCTGGGTTGGCGCTGCGTCGAAAAGATCGCCTTCCGCCAGGGCCCGCTCGCCGAAGCGAGTAAGAAACGCCGCGCCGCGCCGGCACCGAGCGCAAGCGCGCAGGCTCAGGCCCTCGCGCTCGCCGCGCCGATCGAGGACGAGGAGCTTCGCCTGGCCCTGGCGAAGCTCGGCGCTCGGGCGATCGACAGGGCCGGGCGGACGCGGTAGAGCGTGGCCCGTCATTGCGACCCCGAGCGCAGCGAGGGGGAAGCAATCCATAGCGCAGCCGCCGTATGGATTGCTTCGTCGCTTCGCTCCTCGCCATGACGACGCGGGCTTGTTTGGCCAGCCAGAGGAGACGGCGAAAATTTCGACTTCCCCCAGCCCCCTGGCGGGCCGCCGGGTCGCCCGGATGAACGGCGTCGGCAACACGATTCTGGTGCTCGACCTGCGCGGCGCCGCGATCCTGCCGAGCCCCGACGAAATCCGCGCGATCCATCGCGCGCCAGGCCTCGACTTCGATCAGTTGATGGCGCTGAGCGACCCGCGCGACCCAGCGAGCGTCGCGTTCGTGCGCATCTACAACCACGACGGCAGCGAGGCCGGCGCCTGCGGCAACGGCGCGCGCTGCGTCGCCGATCGGCTGGCGCGGCAAACGGGCGCCGACGCGTTGACGATCGAAACGAAAGCGGGGCTGATCGCCTGCGAACGCCTCGGGCCATGGTCCTGGCGCGTCGACATGGGCGCGCCGCGCCTCGCCTGGGACGAGATTCCGCTGGCGAAAAAAGTCGCCGATACGCGCAAGGTCGATATTCGCCTGCCCGGCGACGACGCGCCCGACTTCGGTCCGGCGAGCGTCGTCAACATGGGCAATCCGCACGCGGTCTTCTGGGTGAAGGACGTCGCCGCTGTGCCGCTCGAACGGGTCGGGCCGCGTTTCGAGACGCATCCGCTGTTTCCGCAAAAGGCCAACATCTCGTTCGCGCAAGTTCGAGCGCGCGACGCCATCGCCCTCAGGGTGTGGGAGCGCGGCGTCGGCGCGACGCTCGGCTGCGGCTCGGCCGCTTGCGCCGCGCTGGTCGCCGCGGCGCGCCTCGCGCTGACCGGCCGCGAGGCGCGCATCGCGCTTCCCGGCGGCGAATTGACGATCGAATGGCGCGAGAGCGACGGCCACGCGCTGATGACCGGCCCGGTCGAGTTCGAGCGCGAGATCGAACTCGATTCCGCGCTGTTCGCGGCGGCGGCGAGCGATTGAGGGCGGGGCGCCGATTGCGCCGGGCGGCGGCGGCGCGCTAAATACCCGCCATGGCCGCGCCCGCCGATCGCCTCGTCATCGCCCTCGCGCAAATCCCCTCGATCGTCGGCGACATCGAGGGCAATCTGGCGCGCTTGCGCCAGGCGCGCGTCGAGGCCGCCGGCTTCGGCGCGGATATCGTCATGGCGCCGGAGCTCTATCTCGCCGGCTACCCGCCCGAGGATCTGGTGCTCAAGCCGGCCTTCCAGGAGGCGTGCCGCGCCGCCTGCGAAGCGCTCGCGCGCGACACCGCCGACGGCGGGCCGGCCGTGCTGGTGGGATTGCCGTGGGTCGACGACGGCGCGCTCTACAACGCCGCGGCGCTGCTCGACGGCGGGCGGATCGAAGCGGCGCGCTTCAAGGTCGATCTGCCCAATTACGGCGTGTTCGACGAAAAGCGGGTGTTCAAGCCCGGTCCGGCGCCGGGGCCGATCGTCTTTCGCGGCGTGCGCATCGGCGTCCCCATCTGCGAGGACATCTGGACGCCCGATCCGGTCGAATGCATTGCCGAGACCGGCGGCGAGATCCTGCTCGTTCCCAACGCCTCGCCTTACGAGCGCGACAAGCTGGCGATCCGGCGCAAGATCGTGCAGGCGCGCGTCGCCGAGAGCGGCCTGCCGCTGATCTATCTCAATGCGGTCGGCGGCCAGGACGAAGTTGTCTTCGAGGGCGCCTCGTTCGCGCTCAATTCCGATCGCTCGGTCGCCTTTCAGGCGCCGGCGTTCCGCGCCTGCGTCTCGCGCACCGTGTGGGAGCGCGGAAATCGGGGCTGGCGCTGTGTCGAAGGCCCGCGCGAGATCGTCGAAGAAGGCGACGAAGCCGATTACGCCGCCTGCGTGATGGGCCTGCGCGACTACGTCGACAACAACCGCTTTCCCGGCGTGGCGCTCGGCCTTTCCGGCGGCGTCGATTCGGCGCTGTGCGCGGCGATGGCGGTCGACGCGCTGGGGGCTCAGCGCGTCCATGCGGTGATGCTGCCCTATCGCTTCACCTCGGAGGAATTGCTGCGCGACGCCGCCGCTTGCGCTCGGGCGCTCGGGGTTCGCTACGACGTCGTGCCGATCGCCGAGCCGGTCGAAGCGATCGAGCGCGCGCTCGCGCCGATGTTCAAGGGGCGTCCGCGCGACGTCACCGAGGAGAACGTCCAGAGCCGCGCCCGCGGCCTGATCCTGATGTCGATCTCCAACAAGTTCGGCGCCATGGTGGTGACGACCGGCAACAAGTCGGAAATGTCGGTCGGCTACGCCACCCTCTACGGCGACATGAACGGCGGCTTCAATCCGATCAAGGACCTTTACAAGATGGAGGTCTTCCGCCTGGCGAGCTTGCGCAACCGCTGGAAGCCGATCGGCGCGAAGGGACCGGACGGCGAAGTGATCCCGCCCGCGATTCTCGTGCGCCCGCCCTCGGCGGAGCTGCGCGAGGGCCAGAGGGACGAGGATTCGCTGCCGCCCTACGCGACGCTGGACGCGATCCTGCAGCGCCTGGTCGAAAAGGAAATGCGCGTCGCCGACATCGTCGCCGAAGGCTACGACGTGGAAACCGTGCGCAAGGTCGAGCGGCTGCTTTATCTCGCCGAATACAAGCGTCGCCAATCGGCGCCGGGCGTGAAGGTCGGCCCGAAGAATTTCGGCCGCGACCGCCGCTACCCCATCGTCAACCGCTTCCGCGACTCCGGCGCGCCGCTGCAAGCCCCGGACGCTTCGATCGCGCCGCGCAAGAGCGAGGGAACGAGCGAGCGGTTCGAGGAGTAGGGGGGCGGTCGGACCGCGCTTCGCGAGGCTCCGAAAAGTTCGAAGGAAGGCTTACAGATCGAAGAAATGTGCCCTAGTATGATCTCAGCCTTGGGGTGCGGCGGCCACACGTTTTTGTCTTCTACGGACCCAGCGCCCGCAAGCGCCGGGCAGGTAGGCCAATGAATTTCATCAACTCGCAGCTCGGGACGGCGCTTGCCCAGTGGCGCCAAATGAAGGACGTGAAAGAACGTTCGGCGGCCGACAATTTATGGTTTGAGCAGCGGGTCAGCGTCGCCCGCCAGCAGGCCTTTGAGAGAGAGGCGGCTGGAGCGGCGGACGCGACCCGGTTGCGGAATGCCCACGTGGACTATTGGAAGACGTTCGTGCAAGTCGATGAAGACGTTCCGCACACGTTCGTTGCAGCTATGGGGCCGGCCGACCTCGGCACAATCGACGACCAGCAAAAGATCATCCGCCTTGAATCTTTGGCAAGGCCTTTACAAGCTCACGCGATTAGTTTCGAACAACTGAAGAGCGCGTTTGACGGAAAAGAAACAGCTGTCATTGAGGGGTTCTTGCGTGTATGGAACAGTTCCAACTCGCGCGACTGGCGCCCTGCCTTCTGCGCATTCAAAGACGAGGTAGTGGACGAGCTGGCCAGGGCCGATTGGCCGTCCCGACTTCGAGATC
Source organism: uncultured Alphaproteobacteria bacterium (assembly GCA_963775575.1). GTDB lineage: Bacteria > Pseudomonadota > Alphaproteobacteria > Rhizobiales > Beijerinckiaceae > Roseiarcus. The sequence goes on along the minus strand of CAVZJG010000002.1, from coordinate 2,358,833 downwards.
GGCTCGGGTTAGCTCACTATGATTGCAAGGCTGGCCCTATTCCGATCGCTCTAATGGAGTACCCTGTCGCTGAGGTGAGGGGAGCAGCCACATTTTTCGCGGTGTCTTCGGCCTTTACGGCCCCCACTGTCCTCGACAGCGGTCCTTGGCCATTTTTCTTCCCAGCGCCGCCAGAACTGCGCTGCGGGCGCACGATGGCTCTCTACGAAGTGGAAGACGATAAGGACTTGTTAGCGGAAATCCTGCATTTTAGAATAGCCTACAAGCTGGAGCACCTTGTGCGGCTCGACGAAATCCATGCCGCGCCGAAGGCATTTGACCTCAAAGGGCTTCGGAACCATCATCTGTTCGCCTTGCAGGTCGCCTCCGGACGCGATGACTTCGGCGAAGAGATACCCGCATGAATGTCTTGAGCGAGCAAATGGCCCTCAGCAGGCACCCTTGGTTAACGCGGTTCGAAAGCGCGCCGGAAGAAGCGTTCGGCGATTTGCTTTCAGGCTATGCAGCTATCCATCCATATGAACGCGCTGACGCCCCCGATGCGGCGCTCATGCTTTTCGGGCCGCTTGATCCAGAGGACAGCGCGCGCAAGGCGCTTGGACAGGCCATCACCGCATGGCTCGAAGACAAGCGGAAGGAGCCGCTGCCCGCTGCCCGGCCCAAGTTGCAGCGACGGGTGCGTGAGATATCTGAGGCTTTTGAGATCGTCGCGCTGCTCGACGTGGCCGACGCCGCCGTAGAATTGCGACGTCAATTCATCCGCTGGAATGATTGGGTGGCGCGCTTAGCGCTTTCACCCGCACGAGACGCCCGCGCCGAATATTTGCGCATGCTCGCCCTCACGCAGCCTCTGGTCACAAAGTTCGCACCAGAGATTGGAGCAAATAGCCTCGAACCAATGTGGCAACGGATCTGCCGCGAAGCAGGGGGACGATTGCCGCGGCATTACCTTTCTCTCGGTCTCCTCGGCCTAAGGCGTTTGCCGGAAACCGATGAAGGTTCGGAAGTTCCTTGGGTTTCCGGGCTCGCCCAATGGGCTCTTGCGCAACATCCGTCGGACAGCGAATTCAAAGCGGAGTGGCTCGCGCTCAAACCGCTTTATCCGCGCGCGCCGCAGCGCTGGCGGCGACTTATCGCCAGGCTCCTGTCCGCGCCCACATTCGCGGATGCAGAGATCGAGCCCCCGGGATGGTGGCGAGTTGATCCTGATTTCGCGCCATTGTCGCGCGGCACTTTCAAGACCACGGGCGCGCCGCTGCGTTCCCCGCTGCCGCAGGATTGCGACAGAGTTATCGGGAAGTTCAACGATCGGTTCAAAAATGTCGAACCGGCGATCGACGAACTGTTCGAAAACCATCGACGATATTTGCGCGCTACGGGCGACGCGCATTATTTTGTCCGTGCAGTTCATTTTTTAGGGCGCGAACTGATAGAGCGCGGCGGCGATAGCCCACACGCGCGCGCACAGAAGGCGCAATCTCTCGCCCGAGAGGGCCTCAGATTGCAGCCGTACAATCCTTTTCTGTGGTCACTTTGGCGCGACGCTCTCTTAGCTGACGACGCTCCAGAAGCGGCGGAGTTAATTGGCTGGGAATCGGTACGGCGTCTCCCAACCGACGCCGAAAAGCGAGCGCAACTTGCGACGCTGCTCGCCAGATCGCCGGACAGATTTGGCGAGGTGGAAACGCTTCTCAAAGAGACTGTGGAGAAGTTTCCAAACGATGCAATTGCGCGCAATCAACTTGCGGCTCTAATCGCCAGAACGCCGGACAGAGTTGGCGAGGCAGAAACGCTTCTCAAAGAGACCGTGGAGAAGTTTCCAAACGATGCAATTGCGCGCAATCAACTTGCGACCCTGCTTGCCATATCGCCAGACAGAATTAAAGAGGCGGAAACCCTTCTCAAAGAGACTGTGAAGAAATTTCCAAACGATGCCCATGCGCGCAATGAACTTGCGACGTTGCTCGCCAGATCGCCAGGCAGAATTGACGAGGCGGAAACGTTTCTCAAAGAGACTATCGAGAAATTTCCAAACGATGCAGTTGCGCGCAATCAACTTGCGACGCTGCTCGCCAGATCGCCAGGAAGAATTGACGAGGCGGAAACGTTTCTCAAAGAGACTATCGAGAAATTTCCAAACAATGCAGTTGCGCGCAATCAACTTGCGACGCTGCTCGCCAGATCGCCAGACAGAATTGACGAGGCGGAAGCGCTGCTCAAAGAGACTGTGGACAAGATTCCGAACAATGCTCATACCCGCAATCAACTTGCGACTCTGATCGCCAGATCGCCAGACAGAATTGGCGAGGCGGAAACGCTTCTCAAAGAGACTATCGAGAAATTTCCAAACGATGCACCTGCGCGCAATCAACTTGCGACTCTGATCGCCAGATCGCCAGACAGAATTGACGAGGCGGAAGCGCTTCTCAAAGAGACTGTAGAGAAGTTTCCGACCGACACACGTGCGCGCAGTCAACTTGCCGGATTGTCAGTTGCCGAAAATCGCGTCTCCAGCACGACGACGGTTCTGGACGATGCGATTGATACAGGGGCGGCGGATTTGGAACAGCGGCGCCTCGATCAGGTTGAGGCGTTGCCGCTTAAGAGCGCGGCCTCTAGGCGAACCAACGATCAAAGTCATGGCGAGCCTGCGGCAGCGATTTCCGATTTGGAATTTGCAGAAGCAGCACGCCTGGGAGCCACGCGTCGGCTTAGGTTCCGACTAGAATCTGCGCCTGCGAACACACGGGGTAGGGCCATTCAAAAGCTACGCGATTTGTTGCGTCAGGACCCAACATTCGCCTACGCGGAACTCTTGGCGGCGCGGCATCGCATTTGGGAGGCCAAAGCCGGCGTGTTGCCTTCGTTCGCGGCCGCTTTCGAGGACGCGCTCGCGACCGAAGATCGCGAAAAACTGGAACAACTCGCGATGCGTCAGCCGCGCCTCGAAGCGCTTATTCTCGTGGCTCGCGCAGTGCTTGGAGACAGCGAAGCGACACGGGAAGTTGAACGGTGGCTGCGCGCGCCTCAGTTCATCAGCAGAGAGCCAGCGATTGCCGGACTGCATGCCGCTTTGCGCCCCGTCCTCAGGTTGATCGAAGGTGGACGCTCGATAAGCGATGCGCTCAGCGAAACACGTGAGACGGTTATAAGCGCAATGCACGACGCCAACGAGGCCGTCCTGGGGGAAGCATTGCTTGCCGCGTAGCGGCGCCCGCAAAATCCCGTCCTCAATTGTCCAAGAAGCTCCTCAGCTTCCGGCTCCTCGACGGGTGCTTCAGCTTCCTCAGCGCCTTGGCTTCGATCTGGCGGATGCGTTCGCGGGTGACCGAGAACTGCTGGCCAACTTCCTCCAGCGTGTGGTCGGTGTTCATGCCGATGCCGAAGCGCATGCGCAACACGCGTTCCTCGCGAGGGGTGAGCGAGGCGAGCACGCGCGTCGTCGTCTCGCGCAGGTTCGACTGGATCGCCGCGTCGATCGGCAGCACCGCGTTCTTGTCTTCGATGAAATCGCCGAGATGGCTGTCCTCTTCGTCTCCGATCGGCGTTTCGAGAGAGATCGGCTCCTTGGCGATCTTCAGCACCTTGCGCACTTTTTCGAGCGGCATCGCCAGCTTTTCGCTGAGCTCCTCGGGTGTCGGCTCGCGGCCGATCTCGTGCAGCATCTGGCGGCTGGTGCGGACGATCTTGTTGATCGTCTCGATCATGTGCACAGGGATTCGGATGGTGCGCGCCTGGTCGGCGATCGAGCGGGTGATCGCCTGGCGAATCCACCACGTCGCGTAGGTCGAGAACTTATAGCCGCGGCGGTACTCGAACTTGTCGACCGCCTTCATCAGCCCGATGTTGCCTTCCTGGATCAGGTCGAGAAATTGCAGCCCGCGGTTGGTGTATTTCTTGGCGATCGAGATGACCAGGCGGAGATTGGCCTCGACCATTTCCTTCTTGGCCTGGCGCGCCTCGCGCTCGCCCTTCTGCACCATCTGCACCAGCTTGCGGAATTCCTGGATCTCGAGGCCGGTCTCGGTGGCGAGCGACTGGATTTCGGAGCGGATTTCCTTGATCGCGACCTTGTCCCTGGCGATGAAGTCCTTCCAGCCGCGCGTGCCCAGCTTGGAGACGCGCAGCAGCCATTTCGGATCGAGTTCCGAATTCTGATAGTTCTTGAGGAAGTCCTCGCGCGACACGCGATGCGATTCGGCCAGCCGCATCAGCTTCACGTCGAGGCCGATCAGGCGCTTGTTGATGTCGTAGAGCTGCTCGACCAGCGCGTCGATGCGGTTCTGGTTGAGAGAGAGCGACTTGACGTCGGCGACGATTTCCTTCTTCAGCGCCTTGTACTTGCGCTCCTGGGCCGGCGACAGCGACTCGTTCTGCAGCTTGTTGGCGACGTTCTGGTCTTGCAGCCGGCGCAGCTTCTTGTAGGCGTCGGCGATGCGGTCGAAGGTCTCCAGCACCTTCGGCTTGAGTTCGGCTTCCATGGCGGAAAGCGAGACGGCGTTTTCCAGATCGTCGTCGTCGTCGAAACCGTCGGGCGAAACGGCAGGAGCGCCCTCGAAGCCCTCGGGCGGCGTCTGCGGCGCGGTGGAGGGCGCGATGCGTTCGCGAATCTGCGCCGCCAGCGCCTCCGCGGCGCCGGGCGCGGTCATGTCGACCTTCGGCGTCTTCTTGCCGTCCGGGCCGGCGTAGGTCGCCTCCAGATCGATGATGTCGCGCAGCAGAATCTTGGCTTCGTTCAGTTCGTCGCGCCAGATGATGATGGCCTGGAAGGTCAGCGGGCTCTCGCACAGGCCCGCGATCATCGCCTCGCGGCCCGCTTCGATGCGCTTGGCGATGGCGATTTCGCCCTCGCGCGAAAGCAGCTCCACCGAGCCCATTTCGCGCAGGTACATGCGCACAGGATCGTCGGTGCGCTCGACCGGCTCGGAGCTGCGCGTCGCCACCGCCGCAGGGCGCGGCGCCTCGACGAGTTCGGTTCCCTCCGCCTCTTCTTCTTCGGTGGTCTCGGCAGCGGTCTCGGCGGGCTCCTTTTCCGCCTCTTCGGTGTCCTCGGTGTCGACGACATTGATGCCCATTTCGCTGAGCATCGAATTCATGTCCTCGATCTGATCGGAGGAAATCTCCTCGGAAGGGAGCACCGCGTTCAGTTCTTCCTGGGTGACCCAGCCGCGCTTCTTGGCGATCTTGATCATCCGCTTGACGGCGGCGTCGGTCAGATCGAGCAGCGGGCCGTCCGTGGTTTCGGCTACCGCCGCCGCTTCGCCTTCGGCCTTCGGCTCGTCGTTCCTTGCCATATCGGCGTCTCCAAAGAGGTCCGCGCGCGGCGCGGAAAACATGCGATCGCGACCGGCGTCCCGGACGGGGGCGACCTCGACCCGAACGCGCGAGGCTCGGCCCCAAACGCGCGAGGTTCAGCGGCTCCTCGGCCGCTCGAATTGCCGCGCCTGAAGATCGGTCGTCGCGCCTAACCCAGCGTTAACCCGAAGCGCCTCCCCGCGCCCTCGCTCGACTAAAGCGGCGCCGACCCGCGCCCCGAAAGTTCGCCAAACCCCTCAATCGCCGCCTCGGCGTTCGCCAAATCAGCCAAATTCGCCTTAATGTCCCGCAATCTCGCGAGATTCTGTTCGGTCGGATCAGCGGCGAGCGCCTGTTCAGCCAGCTTCAACTCCCTATGTAGCGCCCCCGAACTTCGTTGCAAGGCCATGGTTTGCCGAAGGACGTGCTCGGCGTCGGAGGTCTGGGCTTCGGCGCGCAGGCACCACCAGTCGGCCGTCGTGGCGGCAAGGCTCAAGATGCGCTCGCGTTCGTCCTTGAGGCCCTCCGAATCGAGCGCTTCGGCCAACGCGCTCGCCGCGCCAAAGGCCTTGGCGGGCAGGCTGAGCAACTTGTCGCGAAAGGCGGCGAGCTTGGCGCCGGCGAACTCGAGCGCGGCGACGGCCTCGAAATGCCGCTCCAGCAGATCGGGATGGCCGACGAGAACGGCGAGGATGGCGATTTCGCGCGGCGCCTCGCGCGGTCGGCGCGTCAGATGGCGCGGCGCCGGCAGCGCGGCGCCGGCGATGCCGACGCGCGGTCCCGGATCGGCGAAGGCCGCGCGCCGCGCGCCGCGCGCGCCGCGTTCGGGCGCCCGACGCGCCGGGCTCGAGCCGGCTGACCCGAACAGCTCCGCCTGGCGCCGGGCCATGTCGGCGGCGTAATGGCGGCGCAGCGTCTCCTCGCCGATCGAGGCGACGAGTTCGCGCAGACGCCGCTCCACACCGGCGCGCTGTTCGGGCGTGTCGAAACTCCGGCCCTCGGTTTCCCTGGCGAACAGCATTTCCGCCAGCGGCTGGGCGCGGCGCAAGACGTCCTCGATCGCCGGCGCGCCCCCCGAACGCGCGAGGTCGTCCGGGTCCTGCCCCGCCGGCAGCATGGCGAAGCGCAGGCTCTTGCCGGCGCCGATGAGCGGCAGCGCCGTGTCGATGGCGCGGAACGCCGCTCTCTGGCCGGCATTGTCGCCGTCGAAACAGAGGATCGGTTCGCTCGCCATGCTCCACAGCAGCGCGCATTGGTCGCCGGTCAAGGCGGTGCCGAGCGGGGCGACGGTGTGGGGAAAGCCGACCTGAGTCATCGCGATCGCGTCGACATAGCCTTCCACGACGATGACCTCGTCGCGCTCGTGGGCGGCTCTTCGCGCGCGGTGATGGTTGAAGAGCAGGCTCCCCTTGTGAAAAAGCTCCGTTTCCGGAGAATTGAGATATTTGGCCTTGGCGCCGGGCTCCAGAGCGCGGCCGCCGAACGCGACGACGCGGCCCGAGCGGTCGTGGATCGGGAACGTCACGCGGTCGCGGAATCGGTCGTAGGGCACGGCGATCCCCTCGCCGTGGACCAAGAGGCCGGCCTCGATCATCCGCTCGGCGTCGACGCCGCGGCCGGCCAGCGCGTCGCGAAGAGCGAAGCGGTCCGGCGCGGCGTAGCCCAAGCCAAACTGGCGCTGCGTCGCCGGATCGATGCGCCGATCGGCGAGGTAGCCGCGCGCCTTCGCGCCCGCAGGCCCGTCGAGGGTCGAGGCGAAGATTTGCGCGGCGAGTTCGAGAACCTCGTGGAGGCCCGCCCGCTTCTGCTCGCGCTCCTCGCTTTCGCGTGTGCGCGCCGGCATCGGCAGGCCCGCCATTTCGGCCAGCCGTTCGACCGCTTCGGGAAAGGTCAGGCCTTCGGCGTCGATCAGGAAAGTGAAGACGTCGCCGTATTTCCCCGACGAAAAATCCTTATAGAACCCCTTCTGATCGTTGACGAAAAACGACGGCGTCTTTTCCGAGTTGAACGGCGACAGCCCCGCCCATTCGCGCCCTTGCTTGCGCAGCTTGACGCGCGCTCCCACCACCTGGGACACCGGGACCCGGGCGCGGATTTCGTCGAGGAATGCGGTCGAGAATCGCATCGGTCTTTTCTAGATCGGCGCTCCGCCGCCTCTTGGCAAGGCGCGACGCGAATTCTCCCCGCCATTCACAGGGCCGCGGCCGGTTCAGAGCGGCGCCGCGCCCATCAACCGGCGCGCCGCGGCGGCAGTCATCGGTTGGCCGAAGGCGAACCCTTGCGCGAATTCGCAACCGAGTTGCGACAGTTCGATCGCGTCCGACTCGGTTTCGGCGCCATTGGTGATCACGTCCATGCCGAGATCGTGGGCCATCGCGACCACCGAACGCAGGATCGCCGGGCGCCCGCCCGGGCCGTTCGGCTTGACCAGCGAAGGATCGATCTTGAGCGTATCGAAACGGTAGCGTTGCAGATGGCTCAGCGAAGTGTAGCCGGCGCCGAAATCGTCGAGCGCCAAGCCGGCGCCCAGTTCGCGCACCCGCTTCAGCAATTGAACGGCGAATTCCGGGTTTTCCATCACCACGCTCTCGGCGATTTCGAGTTTCAGCGTTCCGCGCAGGATGTAATGGCGGTTGAGCGCCGTTCTGACGTCGCCGAGAAGGTCGTGGCTGAGCATCTGGCGCGACGAGATATTGATGCTGGCGAAGATCGGCGGCGTCACTTCGAGCGCCTTCTGCCACGCCGCGAGTTCGCGCGCCGTCGTTTCGATGGCGAAGACGCCGATTTCGACGAGGGCGTCGTTCGACTCGCCGAGCGAAAAGAAATCGGCGGGCCCGAGCACGCCGAGACGCGGATGACGCCAGCGCGGCAGCGCTTCAAACCCCGCGACGGTGCGGTCCTCGAGACGCACGATCGGCTGGAACAGCACGGCGATCTCGCCCCGATCGAGCGCGTAGCGCAGATCGTTGGCGAGCGAAAGGCGGTTCGAGCGCTCGGCGCGCATCCCAGCGGCGAAGATCTCGGCGCGGTCGCCGCCGGCCTTCTTGGCGTTGGCGAGGGCGATTTCCGCGTCGGCGAGGAGGTCGGCGCCCTTGGCGTGCTGAGAGGGGTCGAAGACGGCGAGGCCGATGGAAACGGTGAGCGCGACTTCGCGATCGCCGAAACTGATCGGGGCGATCATCAGCGCGCGCAGCGACTCGACGAACCCCGCGATTTCGTCCTCGCCGCCGTCGAGCAGCACGATGACGCCGAACTCGTCGCCGCCGATGCGCGCGAGCGTATCGCCGGGTTTGATCTGGCGGCCGAGTCGGCGCGCTGCCGTCAACAGCGCCGAATTGCCGAACGACATTCCGAGCGCGTCGTTGATTTCCTGGAAACGGTCGATGTCGATCGCCAGCGCCGCCAGCGTCGGCGCGCCGGGACGCTGGGCCTGGATCAACGCGGCGCCCAGCCGGTCGAAGAACAGCTCGCGATTGGGAAGTCCGGTCAAATTGTCGTGGATCGCATCGTGCAGGATGCGCTCCTCCGCGTCCTTGATTTCGGTGACGTCGGAAAGCGCGCCGATGACGCGCACGACTTCGCCCGCCGCGTTGACGACCGGCCGCGCCTTCAGAACGAAACTGTGATACCGGCTGTCGGCGCCGCGCAGACGGATGTCGTGATTGATGCGGCCCGAACTCTGCTGGAGGAGGCCCTCCAGCGCCGCCGAATAGCGGTCGCGATCGAGCGGGTGAAGAATATCGAGCCATGCGGCGGCCGGTCCTTCGAGCGCGCCGCGTCTGAGGCCGAGCTGGCTTTCGACTTCGGCGCTGACGTGGATCTGGTCCGCGCCGACGTTCCAATCGAAGATCGCGTCGCCGCATCCGGTCATCGCCAGCGCCCGGCGTTCGGCGTCGGCCCCGCCCATGCGCGCCCCCGTCGTCGCCGCGAAGGCGTTCTGCATGATGGTGAAGCCGATCAGCATCACGATCAGCACCAACCCGCCGATGAGTCCGGGCGCGGTCAGATCGTTGGTCAACGCGCCGAGCGCGGCGGCACCGGCGGCGACGACCCAGACGACGAGAAGGAACCAGGTCGGGATCAGCATGACCGCGCGATCCGAGCCGCGCGCCGCCATGCTCAGGATCAATAGAAATCCGATCGTCGCGACGGTGGCGATCGAGATGCGCGCCACGCCCGCGGCGATCGACGCGTTGTAGACGGAAAGCGCGACCACGACCGCCATGAACAGCAGCCAGACCAGCCCGATATGGAGGAAACGCACGTGCCAGCGGCGCAAATTCAGGTAGGCGAAGAGGAAGATGATCAACGTCGCGCCGATCGTCGCCTCGGCGCTGGCGCGCCAGACGCGCTCGGCCTCGTCGGCAAAGCCGAAAATCTTCCGCCAGAAGCCGAAGTCGATGCAGACATAGGCGAAAACCGCCCAGGCCAGCGCCGCCGCGGCGGGGAAAACCAGCGCGCCCTGCACGACGAATACGATCGTCAGGAACAGCGCCAGCAACCCGGCGACGCCGATGAGGATGCCCTGGTAGAGCGTCAGGCTCGCCCCTTTGTCCTTGTAGGCGTCCGGCTCCCAGAGATAGATCTGCGGCAGCGAGGGCGTGCGCAGTTCCGCGACATAGGTGACGGTCGTGCCGGGGTCGAGCGTCAGGGCGAAGACGTCGGCGTCGACACGGTCCTCGCGCTCGGGCGGACTGCCCTGGCTGGCGGTGATCGTGGTGATGCGCGAGGAGCCGAGATCCGGCCAAACCACGCCCGAACCGACGAAGCGGAAGTGCGGCGCGACGATCAGGCGGGTCAGTTGCTCGTCCGAATCGTTGGTGAGCGCGAAGACGATCCACGCCGGTTGCGCCCCCGCCTCCAATGCGCTGACTTCGATGCGCCGCACGATGCCGTCGGCGCCGGGCGCGGTCGAAACCTGGATGCGGTCGCCCTGCGCACCGAAATGTTCGATGGCCGAAGAGAGGTCGATCGCATCGGCGTCGACGGGAACGCGCACCGATTGAACCGCGAGGGCGGCCCGGCAGCCCAGAACCGCGCAGAGGAAGAAGGCCGCCAAGCCGAGCGCGCGCCGCCGGACCGCGCGGGGCGCCATGGCGTCGCGCGAAGGCAGGTCGAGCGTGACGGGTTCAGTCAAGGCGCGTCGCCTCGCCGTCGACGAGCGCGAACAGGACGTGATCGCGCCACGCGTCGTTGATCTTCAAATAGGCGCGCGCCAGTCCTTCGCGACGGAAGCCGTTGCGCTGCAGCAGCGCGATCGACGGGGCGTTGTCGGGAATGCAGGCCGCTTCAATGCGATGCAGACGCAGCGTGGCGAACCCGAACCGCACCGCCGCGGCGACCGCGCGCGTCATATGTCCCTTGCCGGCGTGCCGGGCGCCCATCCAATAGCCGAGCGTCGCCGCCTGGGCGACGCCGCGGCGGATGCCGCCGAGGGTCAAGCCGCCGAGCAAGTCCTCGGAGGTCGTATCGAAGATGAGGAAGGCGAAGGATTCGTCGCGCTCCATTTCCTCGACCTGGCGACGCAGGCGGCGGCGGAACGCGGCGCGGGTGAGGTCGTCCTCGGGCCAGGTCGGCTCCCAGGGCGTCAGGAACGCGCGGCTCTGGTCGCGCAGGCGCGCCCAGCCGGGAAAATCCGCGATGACCGCGGGGCGCAGGGCGACGCCGTCGCCGCGCAGCAGCGGTTCGCCTTCGGCGGCCTTGGCAAGACGGAAAAGCGCCATGTCCGGCTCTCTACCCTCCTCTCAGGCGCCGCGCCACCCCGATGCGATCGAGCGCCCGTGCGACGCCGCCGATCGCCGCGACGGTCGGCGACGACGCCAGCATGGCCGCGCCCGCCCTGCGGACCTCGTCGACGGTGATCGCGTCGATGCGCGCCAGCATGTCTTCGAGCGACAGCGGGGCGCCATAGACGAAAGTCTGGCGCGCGAGCTGTTGGGCGCGCGCGCTCGGCGATTCGAGGGCGGTCAGGGTCGAGACCTTCATCTGCGCCTTGGCGCGGCGAACCTCGCCTTCGTCGAGGCGCTCGGTCGCCTCGGCGAGGCAATCGAGCGCCGCGGCCATCAGTTCCCCGGCGTCCTTGGCGGCGGCGCCGGCGTAGAAACCGAACAGGCCGGAGTCCGAATAGGCCCAGTGAAACGTATAGATGGAATAGGCGAGGCCGCGCCGTTCCCGCACTTCCTGAAACAGCCGCGACGACATGCCCCCGCCGGTCGCGGCGGCGAAGAGGTGCGCGGCGTCGTGGTCGGGCGCCCGGACCGCGCGACCCTCGAAGCCGACGACGATATGCGTCTGCTCGAGCTTCTTCCCGACCAGGATTTCACCGCCGCGATAGGCGGCGGGCCTCGGCGGCGCGGCGCTCGCGGCGCCGAACGCGCCGAGAAGGGCCTCGGCGCGGGCGGCGATATGGTCATGATCGACCGCGCCGGCGGCGGCGACGATCGAAGCGCCGGCGCGGTAGTGGCGCAGCAAATAGGCGTCGATGGCGTGGCGATCGAAGGCGGCGACGCCCTCGCGCGTGCCCAGGATCGGCCGACCGATCGGCTGTTCGGGCCAGGCCGCCGCGGTGAAGAGGTCGAAGACGAGGTCGTCGGGGGTGTCTTCGACGGCGCCGATTTCCTGGATGATGACGTTCTTCTCCCGGCCGAGCTCTTCGGCGTCGAACCGGCTTTCGGTCAGGATGTCGGCGAGGACGTCGAGCGCCAGGTCGACGTCCTCGCCGAGCACCCGGGCGAAATAGGCGGTCTGCTCGACGCCGGTCTCGGCGTTGAGATCGCCGCCGGCGTTTTCGATCGCCTCGGCGATTTCGCGCGCGCTGCGCCGGCGCGTGCCCTTGAACGCCATGTGTTCGAGCAGATGCGACAGTCCGTGTTCGTCGTCGGCCTCGTGGCGCGATCCGGCGCTGACGAAGACGCCGAGCGCGGCGGTGCGCAAATGCGGCGTCGCGTCGGTGACGACGCGCAGGCCCGAGGGCAGGGTTGTAAAGCGCACGCTCACGCCGCCGCCCTCGTGCGAGCGCGGACGAATTGCGCCACCGCCGCCGCGTCGGCGGGCAGGACGCTCAATCGCTCCTGGCGCGACTCGATGTCGCGCCAGGGCCGCGGCAAGGCGGGACGCAGCCCGATCGCGCGCTCGACCGCGTCGGGAAACTTCGCGGGATGGGCGGTCGCCAGCGCGACGACCGGGGTCACGGAATCGTGCGCGAGCGCGCGCCGCGCCGCGTTGACGCCGACCGCCGTGTGCGGATCGATGACGACGCCGCTCTCGCGATAGACGCGGCCGATTTCCTCGGCGCAGGCCTTTTCGTCGACGCGATAGGCATCGAAATCGCGCCGGATCGCGGCCAGCGGCCCCGGCGCGACCGTGAACTCGCCCGACTGCCCGAGGGCGCCCATCAGCGCGCGCACCGCGCCGGCGTCGCGATCGTAGGCCTCGAACAGCAGCCGCTCGAAATTGGAGGAGATTTGGATGTCCATCGACGGCGACTGCGTCGCCTTGACGCCGAGCGGCTTGTAGACGCCGCTCGCCAGCGTCCGGGCGAGAATGTCGTTTTCGTTGGTGGCGATCGCCAGGCGGTCGATCGAGAGCCCCATGCGCTTGGCGTAATAGCCGGCCAGCACGTCGCCGAAATTGCCGGTGGGCACGGCGAAGGAGACGCGCCGATCGGGCGCGCCGAGCGCAACCGCGCTGGTGAAATAGTAGACGATCTGGGCGAGGATGCGGGCCCAGTTGATCGAGTTGACGCCCGACAATTTCATCGCGTCGCGGAAGGCGAGATCGTTGAACAGCGCTTTGACGATGGCCTGGCAGTCGTCGAACGTCCCCTCGATCGCGACGGCGTGGACGTTCGGCTGGTCGACCGTCGTCATCTGGCGGCGCTGGACGTCGGAAATGCGTCCCTGAGGATAGAGGATGAAGACGTCGGTCTGCGATTGGCCGCCGAAGGCGGCGATCGCCGCGGCGCCGGTGTCGCCGGAAGTCGCGCCGAGGATCGCAGCGCGGGTCTGGCGGCGGCGAAGCGCGCGGTTCATCATCCGGCCGAGCCACTGCATGGCGAAATCCTTGAACGCCAGCGTCGGCCCATGGAACAATTCGAGCAGGAAGAGATTGTCGTCGAGCTGGACGAGCGGGGCGGCGGCGGCGTGGCGGAACCCGGCGTAGGCGTCTTCGGCGAGGGCCGCGAGTTCGGCGCGGTCGATCTCGTCGTCGACGAAGGGCTCGACGAGGCGCGTCGCCGCCTCGGCGTAGGAGAGGCCGGAGAGCGCGCGGATTTCGGCGGGCGACGCCAGCGGCGGCTTCAGCGGCGTGTAGAGGCCGCCGTCGCGGGCGAGGCCCACGAGCATCGCTTCGGAAAAACCGAGCCTCGGCGCCTCGCCGCGCGTCGAAATATAGCGCACGTTCCCTGGATTCCCTGGGTTTCAACCTGAATCGTCTAGCGCATCGCGCCCTAAAGGTGAAACGAGGATTGGGAATGTCGGGAAAATTAAGGCCAAACCAAGACGCGGGAGGCCGCGCCCGACGCCGGCGCGCCGCCTATTTCCCGATCCGCGCCTCGAGGGCCTCGTAGAGCGCGTTCCGGGCGTCGAACGCCTGCTCGAGGGCGATGACGCTGACCCGTTCGGCGCCTCGGGCGAGCAGCCAGTCGGCGAGATCCGCCACCTTGAAGCGCGCGCAATGCAGCGTGACGAAGCCCTGCGGATCGGCCTCTTCGCCGAAGGCCGGCACGGCGTCGAAAGCGGCGCAGGCTTCCTCCATAACGAGATGGACGGGCGTAGGCAGGCGGGCGCGGATTTCGCGCGACTTTCGCGCGGCCTCGCTGGCGGCGATGCGCATCAGGATCGCGCGCGCGGCGGCCCGCGCGCTCCGAGTCCAGCGCGCGCTCGGCGAAGCGACCAGCGTCGCCTGCGAGCGCAGAATGACGCCGTCGTCGAGGGCTTTCAGCGCATTGGCGGCGAGCGTGGCGCCGGTGGTCGTGATGTCGACGATCAGCTCGGCGGCGCCGGCGGCCGGCGCGCCTTCGGTCGCGCCGAGGCTTTCGACGATGCGATAATCGGCGACGCCGCGCTCGGCGAAGAAGCGGCGGGTCAGATTGACGTATTTGGTGGCGACCCGCATGCGCTCGCCGCGCCGGGCGTGGTAGCTCGCCGCGACGTCCTCGAGATCGGCCATGGCGCGCACGTCGATCCAGGCCTGCGGGACGGCGACGACGACATTGGCGCGCCCGAAGCCGAGCGGGGCGAGAAGCGCCAGGCGCTGGTCGGCGTCGGCGACCTTCTCGCGCACCAGGTCCTCGCCGGTGACGCCGAAATGGGCGGCACCGACGGCGAGCTGGCCGACGATCTCGGCGGCCGAGAGATAGGCGACCTCGACGCCCGGCAGGTCGGCGACGGCGCCGCGGTAGTCGCGCGCGCCGCGTCCCTGCGTCAATTCCAGTCCGGCGCGGGCGAAGAACGCCGCGGCGTTTTCCTGCAGCCGCCCCTTGGAGGGCACGGCGAGGACCAGCGGGGCCTCGGCGGCGCTTTCAGCCTCGGCGCTCATGCGCGCCCTCCCGACAACGGCAATCGATCGATCCACACGGCGGCTCCGACGGCGGGCACGTCGCTCGCGGCGCCGAGGCGTCGCGCCAGACCGTCGTAGCGCCCGCCGCCGATCGCCGGCTTGGCGTCGGGGCGAGCCGCGTCGACCGCCTCGAAGACGAAGCCGGTGTAGTAGTCGAGGTCGCGCACGAACGCGGCGGAGAAGACGAATTCCTCGATCCGCAGACCGCGCGCGGCGAGGAACCCGGCGCGTTGATCGAACGAGTTGAGCGCGCCGCCCAAATCGAGCCGCGCGTCGGCGGCCCATTGTCTGAGCCGCCGCGAGGCCGCGTCGGGATCGCCGGAAATCGCCAGAAAGCGCTCGAGCGTGGCCTGCTGTTCGGCGCTGACGTGGGCCTGCGAGCGCGCCGCCGCCTGTTCGAGGAAACGATCGGCGATTTCGCCGGCGCTGCGTCCGCCGACCGCCGTGATGCCGGCGATGGCGAGCAGATCCTCGACCAGCGCCTTGGCACCGGCGTGATCGGCGCTCTCGAGCGCGGCGAGAACGCCGGACTGGGCGAGCGCGCCGGCGCCGGCGCCGTTGACGATCGTCTCCAGCGCGCGCCCGCGGGCGAGGCCGCGGCGCATCCGGCGCAGCCACACGTCCGGCAGCGCGAGCGCGGCGAGCGCGCTGTCGAACAGGCGCGCGTCGCCGAGACGAACCTTCAACGGCCCCGCCCCGGCGATTTCGGCCGCCTCCAGCGCCAGCGCGAGAATCTCGGCGTCGGCGGCCTCGACGTCCGGACGGCCGTAGCTTTCCAGGCCGGTCTGGGTCATCTCGCCGCTTTGGCCGGCGCGGGCGCGAAAGACCGGGCCGAGATAGGCGTATTGCGCCTGCCGGCCCGCCTCGGGCGAGGCGAGATAGGCCAGGCACACCGGCACGGTGTAATCGGGGCGCAGGCACAATTCGGCGCCCGAGGCGTCGCTGGTGAGGTAGAGCCGCCCGCGAATCTCCTCGCCGGACATGTCGAGAAAGACCGAGGCGGGCTGCAACACGGCCGGCTCGAGGCGCGCGAAACCGGCGGCGAGAAAATGCTCGAGCGCGCGCCCGCCGGCTTCGAGCGGGGACGCTCGGGACGCAGGCGCCTCGGCCGTCTGGGCCGGTGGGGTCGGGTTCACGACATTTTCCTCGTTTTCGCGGCTTCCTTTAGCAAACCGGCGCGGCGGGCGCAGCCCTTTTCCCCGCCCAAGGTGAACGAGGCCCCGCCTTAGCGCTGGTTTCGCCGTTGCGGCCACAGGGCGGCCATGGTCGGGCGCCAGAGAAGCGGGCGCGCCGCCGAATCATCCCCCGAGGAGCCGTTTGCCCGTCCTTCGCGCCGTTCGATTGCTGATTGCAGCGCTGGCGATCGCCGCGGCGGCGCCGGCGCGCGCGGCCGGGGACGACGCCGCGCGCCAGACCCTCGATTCCGCCCGCGCCGCGCTCGCCGACATCGAAACCCAGTTGAAGGCCGACAACCTCGCCGACGCCGACCTGGCGCGGCTGCGCGAGGAAGGCGATCCGCTCGCCGCCGAGCTTCAGGCGGTGATCGCCGAACTCGCGCCGCGCCTCGAGGCTTCGAGCAAGCGGCTCGCCGAATTGACCCCCAAGTCGAAGGACGCGACGCTCAGCGATTCGGCGAGCGCGGAGCTGGCCGCTGAAAAGAAGGAGCGCGACGATCTCGACGCCGAAGTGCGGTCGGCGCGCGCGATGGCGCTGGAGATCGACGACGACAACGCGCGAATCAGCGCGGCGCGGCGCGACCTGTTCGCGCGCGAAACCTTCGCCCGCTCGTCGAGCCTGATCAGTCCGCTGCTGTGGACGGCGGTGGCGCGCGAATCTCCCCGCGACCTCGCCGCGCTCGCGGGCATGTCCGGCGATTGGCTTCATGGCCTGGCGGCGCGGATCACGGCGGCGCAGACCTTCGGCCTTCTCGCGGCGGCGCTGGCGATCGCGACGATTTGGGCGCTGCTGCAAGCGATCGCGCGGCGCCTGATCGCGCGCGCTCCCGATGCGGCGACGCCCAGCCGGCTGCGCCGCGCTATCGCCGCCGCCTGGACGATCCTGGCGCTCGCCCTCCTGCCGTTGCTCGCCCTTGAAGCGTTCGCTTACGCGCTCGACGTGTTCGATATTTCCGATCCGCGACTGCAAGGCGGGCTCGACGCGCTGCTCGACGGGCTTCGGATCATCATCGTCAGCAACGCGCTCGGCCGTGGACTGCTGGCGCCGGGGCGCGCCGATTGGCGCCTGTTCGACGTCGGCGACCGCGTCGGCGCGCGTCTGTTTCATCTCTGGCTGTCAGTGGCGGCGATCCTGGCGGCCGAGCGGCTGCTGGAGCCGGCCGCGGACGCCGTCGCCTCGCTCAATATCGCGGTCGCCGGCCGCGTGGTCGGCGCCGCCCTGACGGCGATTCTGATGGCGCGCACGTTGCGGCTGGTCACTTCGCCGGGCCTCGCCGCTTCGCCCGGCGCGCCGCCGCGCGATTCCTGGGCGCCAGCGCGCACCTTCGCCTGGGCGCTGGTCGCGCTCATCCTCGGCGCGACGCTCGCCGGCTACATTGCCTTCGCCACCTTCCTCGTCAATCGGACGATGTTCGTCGCCCACGGCACGGATTCCAGGTTAACGGTCATTTCATTTGCAGGATTTCGAGGAGGAAATTCATATTCCAACTCGCTGATTTTCTGCGTGTTTTGACGCTTGCGGGTGATTTATTGGCGCGCACGAGGCCGAGGGCGAAGCGGCGGACGATGGCCATGTTCTTGGCGCCGTGGCCGGTGCGGTAGCGCGACAGATCGTCCTTGAACTCCATGTCGAGCAGCCAGTGCATGCTCTCGACGCCCCAGTGGCCGCGCGCGCCGGCCGCGAGCCGTTCGATGTCGAGCGGCGCGGACGAGATATAGAGCCGCGTGTCGAAGGTGCATCGGTCCGCGTATTCGGTTCGATTGAGAACGCGAACGAGCGTCTTGATGTTTTCGAAACGCGGCTGGCCCGGATAGGACTTGTCGGCCTTGATCCAATCGACCTCTTTGGAGGCGGTGTAGACGCGGGTTTCGATGCGGCCGTGGCCTTTCTCGACGACGCTCTTGGAGACGAGTTCGTCCTCCGGCGCGGTGTCGAAGTAGGCGCCGACCTCCGCTTCCATGGTTGCCTGATTGCCCTTCAGCGGCAGCAGAAAATCGGCTTTGTGCTCGACGATCCCGGCGGCGATGTCGACCTGACATCCCATGGCGTCGATGGTGACGAGGGCGCCTTCGAGTTGCCCCGCCTCGGCCAGGTGGTCGAGCAGATCGGGGATGGCCGTGATCTCGTTGGTTTTCTCGGGCACGCTGAGTTGCGCCAGCGTGAGACGGGCGTTCGTCGCGTAGGCGCTGAGCGTGTGCAGCGCCTTGAGCGCCTTGCGCTTGTCGTGCGTGCGGCGCGAGGTCTTGCCATCGATGGCGATGAGGTCGTGCCGGCCCGGCCACAGCGCCTTGATCCAACTGTCGAAACAACGACCAAATGTCAGAGGGTCGACCCGGTTGACCAGGGTGCGCAGCCAGCGTTCGCAGGGGATTCCATGATGAAACGGCGCGAACTTTCTAAGAAAACCAAGATGATCCTCGCCCCAGGCGAGGATATCGTCGAAATCGTCGCAAGAGGCGATGGTGGCGCAGGTCAGCAGCAAAAGAACCTCGGCCAACGGATACAGGATCCGCCAGGGTTCGCGCTCGTCCGAGAGCCGGGAGAAATGCTTCAAAAGCAGGGCTACGCGCGCCCGGGGAACCTCCTCGTCGGCGAAAAAGTCGGTCGTGTCGTCCATGTGGCGCCCCCAAACGAATCAGGAGCCCGAGAGAATCACGCCGCCGCGTCAAGGCAAAATCGTCGTTAACCTGAGTTCCGAGCCGTGGTTCGTCGCCATGCTCGGCGCCGCGCTGTACGTGGTCGACGCCATCGTTCAGGAGGGCGCCGAGGAGCTGCTGCGGCCGAGCGTCGCGCTGGGGCGCGGCCTGATGACGATGATCGGCCTGCAGCGCGGCGCGCTCGAACAGATTGTCGTGCTCGTCCAGGGCTTCGCGCGGCTCGCCGTCATCGTCGCCGCGATCGCGCTGATCCTCGGACCTTGGGGCCTCTCCCCGAACCTCGCGTCGACGCTTCGCGCCGGCTATTTCGGCACGACGATCGGCGGCGTGACGATCTCGCTTTCCTCGCTGGTCGTCGCCGCGGCGGTGTTCGTGATCGGCATTGTCGCGACGCGGGCGATCCAGAATTGGCTGGGCGGCCGTTACCTGCCGCACACCCGGCTCGACGCCGGCGTCAGCAATTCCATCCGCACCATCGTCGGCTATATCGGCGTCTTCATCGCGCTGCTGATGAGCGGCGCGCAGCTCGGCCTCGACTATCAGAAGCTGGCGATCATCGCCGGCGCGCTGTCCCTCGGCATCGGCTTCGGCCTGCAGTCGATCGTCAACAATTTCGTCTCCGGCCTGATTCTGCTGTGGGAGCGCGGCATCCGCGTCGGCGACTGGGTGGAGGTCGGCGCCGAGCAGGGCTTCGTTCGCCGCATCAACGCGCGCGCCACCGAGATCGAGACGATCGACCGCGCGACGCTGATCGTGCCCAATGCGACGCTGGTCGGCGGCGCGGTGAAGAACTGGATGCACGCCGACCGCACCGCGCGCGTCATCGTGCAGGTCAACGTCGCCTACGAGAGCGACCCGGAAGTCGTGCGCGAACTGCTGATCGCCGCCGCCAAAGCGCAGGACCAGGTGTTGTCGATTCCCGCGCCGCTGGTCCTGCTCAACGAATTCGGCGACTGGGCGCTGAAGTTCCAGTTGATCTGTTTCGTCGATGACATCGTGACGGCGGATCGCGTGCGCAGCGCAATGGCCTTCGACATCTTCCGCCGCCTGCGCGAGGCGGGGCTGAGAGTGCCGTATCCGAAGTGAGGGGGGAATTCCCCCCGCTTGTGGCGGAGGGTCAAGCCGGGGGTCGCGCCGGCCGAATCGACCGAGGTCGGCGCCATTTTCAGGCGCGATGGCCTGTTTTCAAGGACTTGCGTGACGATTTTCCGCCGCGCGTAACTCCCAAGCCGTCTAGGCGTTGAGGGCGAGCGCGATCTGTGTTGGCGGGTCGGCGAGGGTTTTGAGGATGTTGGCCCCCTGTTTTCTCGCGGTTGAGACGACTGACCTGAGGCGCGCGAAGCTTTGGGCGCCGTCGAGGGTTCGAAACGAGCCCGAGATTTTCATTTTGACCTTCATCATCCTGAGGTCCTGTTCGGCCAGGTTGTTGGTGAAGGGCACGTCGAAGTCGGTGAGGAAGCGCAGCGTTTCGACTTTGAACGTCTTCAGCCTTTCGAGCAGATTGCGGCCGGGGCGCTGCTTTGTTCGTCCGCTCGCGTTGGCCTTGGCGTGGAGTGCGGGCAACTGGCGATGGAAAGCGAGGCCGAGCCGAACCGCGGCCCAATATTGGTCGACGAAGGCCGCGATGACTTTGGGCTCCAGCGCCTTCGCGCCCGCCTCGCGCGCCTCATGAACGGCGATATTCGCCGCCCGAAGCGTGTCGCGCATGAGTTCGGCCCACGGCTCCTTGTCGAACTCGATCAAACACTGGAGTTCGCGCAAGATATGGGCGTTGCAGAAGGCGTGTTCGACCGCGTCGAGCCGACGATAAGGCAGGAAGTGGTCGTGCACGACGACGCCCCCCTTCAAATCCTGCGGGATCGCGCCGCGCTTTTCGTCGGCGCGATAGAAGGTGAAGGCTTGGCTCGAAGTCGTATGCAGCCATTGCAGCTTACCGGCGATGCGATATCCCGTCTCGTCGAGATGGCGAACCTTCGCCTCGGCCACGCGCTCGCCGATGGCCTGGTAAACTTGCCGCAACTCTTGTCCCTTCTTGGCGATCCAAGCGACAAGGCTGGCCGGACAGATCAGCGGCGCGTCGAACAGATCGCTCAGCGCTTGCGCGGTCCGATCCTCGGGGATGAGTTGCTGGACATTGAGATAGATCGCCGCGGCCTTGATGCGCTCGCCATACTGGGCAGGCGAGACCACGCCTTCGGGAAAAACCGCCTTCGTCACGCCCCGGCAATGCGCGCAGCGGTAAATCGAGGCCTGATGTTCCGTGACCCGCAGCGGGCGCTCGGGAAGGTCGAACACTTGCCGCTTCTCGACCCCTATCGCCGACCCCGCCTCGAGAGGCCAACCGCAATGGCCGCATGCGCACGCCGCGTGCCCAACCACGCAATCGGGATCGGCGACCTGCCGCAGCGTGCCGCCCTTATGACCCGTCTGGCCGCCGCTCGTCTTGCCCGAACGGCCGCGCAGACTGCCTCCAATACGCGGTTTCTTCCGCAGCCCGTCACTCGAAGGCGGTTGCGAACTGTTCGAGTCTGTCCCGCCCCAATTGCCGACGAAGATCGGCCACCTCGGCCCGCAGCGCCGCGATCTCCGCCCTCAGAGACGCTATCAACTCCTCGACTTCGGCGGGAAGAACCATCCCACCCTTGATTCACAGTCTCGTGCCGCCGTCTCCCACAATCCGCATATCAATGCCGTTTCCCAAACACTGTGGCATTCCAGACTCACCACGCCTTGGGAGTTACCGCCGCGCCGGAATGCGGCGAGACCTTCGCCCGCCAGCGGACGCCGACCCGTTGAGGGGTCGAGTAAACGAAATCACGCAATTCGCATCACGTCCCCGTAATTCATGTCCAATGACCAAGACGCCCTGTCACTCAATTAGCGTGTCTCACCGGAAGGGTGCAGTCCACGATGTCCCCGTAATTCCGTAATTCAAAACATGGAGCGATAGTTTTTGGGCGTCGCCTAAGAATCCGAAGGCAGCTAAGCTGCGGGCCGACAACCGCCGTCGGGCCAAGGCGAGCGCGGCAATGCGCCGCGCCCCGCTTGGCTCGAACGGCGAAACGAATTGATCACGCCGGAGTAAGCTAAGGTCTTGGCGTGGTCGAATTGGTGTGACGGTTAGGGGATCCCCAGAACGGCCGCTGGGAAGAAGAAGGCGCGAGCAAAGCGTGTGGCCACGTTGGGGGGCAAGTCGCATGAGAACATGTCTTGCGTCGTTTCGGCATAGACCTGGGTTTGTCGCCGCTTGCTTCCTCTGCTCTCTGTTCGCCGCGCCGCTCCTGACCGCCGGCGCGGCCAGAGCGCAAGAGGGCTTTGCCGGCTGGCCAGTGGGCGCCGACGGGTCGCTCCCGTCGTCCGCCCAAAAACCGGTCGACCTGCCGCAGAGCGCGCCGCGATGGACGTTCTCGGCCGAGACGATCGTCTTGGGCCGCACGGGCGGCGCCAATCAATCGCTCGTTGGACTCCTGTCGGGCAGCAGCATGACGTACGCCGATACGCAGACCGCCGCCGCCTCGGCCGCCGAAGCGTTCAACGGCAACCAGTTTTGGCAAGGCTTCTCCGCCGGACCGAAAGTAAGCGTGACCTATCACGACGAATCCGGCTACGGCGCGGAATTCTCGTATTTCAACATTTTCACCCAGAGCGCCACAAAGACGGTTGGTCCCACCAATCCGGCGGACTGGCTGGTCATGTATGCCCCCGGCGCGTTCTGGCAAACTCAGGATTTCGCCGACCAAGCGATGGTTTGGAAAGACGCCTCGAGCCTATACAGCGCCGAGGTCAACGGGCGGTTGGATCTTTCCCCCCGCGTGACCTTGCTGGCGGGATTCCGTTGGCTCCAATTGAACGACGAGCTGGTGGGCTGGTTGACCCCCGCCGATCTCACGGCGCCGGATTGGAAAAAGCATTGCACCACCGACAGTCTTGACGAACTCGTTTTGGGTAATTGTGCTAGCTACCCGGGCTCGACGCCGGCGGGAGCTTATCCCCCATTCTGGACCACCAGCACGCGAAACAACCTTTACGGCGCGCAAGTCGGCGTGGACGCCAAACTGCTGGAGTTTGGGCGTTTTTCGATCAATGGAGTGATCAAGGCCGGCGTTTTCGACAACAACGCCGAACAGACAACCGTGGTCAGCATCTCGAAGACGCCATACCCGACGCAAGCCACGACCAACGCGGCCGCCTTCGCCGGCGAGGCCGACTTGCAGGTGAAATATCAACTCGCAAGAGGGCTGACGCTCAAGGTGGGCTACGAAGCGCTGTGGCTCGACGGCGTCGCTTTGGCGCCCGGACAAATCCGGGAAACGTATACGACCGTTACGCTCGGGTCTCCGCCGACGGCGAGCGTGCGCGCGCTCGGCGTCAACTGCGGCTCGAACGTGCTCTTCCAGGGCGCCACGGTCGGGCTCGAGTATTCGTTCTAGCGTCGCCGCGTTGCAAACACGGGGGGGTGTTTCAATGTCAGCTCGCGCAAAGTCGTGCGCCTTCGCGCGGGCAGCCGCTGGGCTCATCCGCTTGGACCTTGCGCCGCCGCTGCGCCGCCTGTCGTGGGCGATCCTGCTCGCCGCGCTGGCGGCGCCAGGCGCGGCGCTCGCTCAGAACTCGGCGTGCGCGCCGACGACGCAGCCGCCAACGCTATGCTCCACCCAGGTCAATCTACTGTTGCCGTTCGGCTCGCTCTTGAACTCGCCCGCCGGCCTCGCCGTGCTCGAGGCGAACATGCAAACGGAAGAAGAGATTTACGCCGGCGCGAGCGCGGCCCGCAGGACGCTCGCCGCGGAAAATGCGCTCGTCGACCAAGCTCCCCAAAGCATTCTGATCGGCGCATTCCCGAACAATCCGAATTTCTATTTCAGCGCGGCCGGGATTCCGACCGCGCCGACTCTCCCGACAGCGGTCGCGGCCGCGGTGACTTCCGTGGTCGACAACATGGCGACCGGCGCCACGACTGGCGACTTGAAGAATTATTTCGGCCATATCGACGTCTACGGCGTCGCATACGGCGACACGACGGCCGACCCCAACGGCGATCCGCGGCCTTTTCAGACGTCGAGCGCGATCGCCAACAATCCTTTCACACCGGCCAATTCCTCGCTCATCGCCTATGAGATTCAGCAGACGGCCTACATCTCCACGGATCCGCAGAACTGGCAGTCCTATGTGACGTCGCCCTCCTTTCCCAGCGGACATTCGGCGATCGGCACCGTCAATGCGATTGTTTTCGCCATCCTGGCGCCGGGATACTATCAGCAGCTGCTGCAGTCCGCGGCGGACTTCGGCTACAGCCGCAACGTCTTCGGCGTGCATTACCCGCTGGACGTGATCGGCGGACGAATCCTCGCCACCTATGTGACCGCGGAAACGCTGGCCGGCGACAATCCGCCCTACCAGACCACGGGCTTCACTCAGGCCAATCTCCCATCGCTCAGCGCGCAGATGCAGACCTATCTCACGCAGGCCGGTCTCGGCGGCGGCGGCGCTTCGCCCTACGCGGCGGCGTGCGGCAACCTCGCCGCGTGCCTCGGCAATGGAACGATCCCCACAGCGGCGGCCTACACGCAGGCGGCGCAGAACTACGCCTATTACTTGACCTACGATCTTCCCGCGGTCGGCCCCACGAATCTGGCGCCGGTCGTGCCGGCCGACGCGCACGTGTTGATCGAGACGCGCTTTCCGTATCTCAGCGTCGACCAGCTCGACGAGATTCTCGCCACCACCGAATTGCCGTCGGGCGGGGCGCTCGACAACGGCTCCGGCTGGGCCCGGCTCAATCTGTACGCCGCCGCCGGCGGCTATGGCGCCTTCCCCAGCAACGTCACGGTCAACATGAACGCCGCGCTCGGCGGCTTCAACGCCTTCGACGTCTGGAGCAATAATATTTCCGGCCCCGGCGGCCTGACCCTGCAAGGCACCGGAACCCTGGTGCTGGCGGGCGACGACACGTTCACCGGCGGCGTCAACGTTCAAGGCGGCGCGCTCGGCGTCACCGGCAGTTTGCTCGGCCCGCTGTCGGTCTCGCCCGGCGCCACCTTCGCGCTCGGCAGCGCCGGCGTGTTCACCGGCGCCCTGACCAACGACGGCAGCGTCATCAACGAGGGCGTCATGACCGGGACCTTCGCCAATTCCGGTCTGCTCTCCGGCGTCGGCAGCGTCGGTTCGCTCGACTCGCTTTCTGGGTCCACCATCGCGCCGGGCAATCCGGGCAATTCGACCGGCACGATCCAGGTCGTCAACAATCTGACGGCGACCGGAACCACCTATCAGGCGCAGGTCGCCGGAAACAGCGCCGACCAGATCCAGGTCGGCGGGACGGCGACGCTGTCCGGCGGCGCGGTCGTCGCCAGCGTGATCGGCGCCAGCGCGGAGCTCGGCCACGCCTACCCGATCCTCGTTGCGACCGGCGGCGTCAACGGCGCGTTCGCCAACGTGAGCGCCGACAATCTGCCTTTCCTCCAACCCTCGTTGAGCTACGACGCGTATGACGTGTTCCTGACGCTGGCGCGCAACGGCGTTCCTTACGTCAGCGTCGCGACGACTCCCAACCAGGTTGCGGTGGCCGACGCCGTCGGCGCCGGGCCGGCGGGTAGCGGCCTTGACCTGGCGTTGGACGCCCAATCCGCGGCAGGCGCACAGCGCGCCTTCGGCGCGCTGTCGGGCGAAATCTACGCCAGCGCGCAGACGGCGATGCTCAACGACAGTTTTTTCGTGCGCGAGGCGCTGCTGGGGCGGATGCGGCAGGCCTCATTCGCCGGCGTCGACGGACCGACGGCGGCGCTCGCGTCCGGCGGCCCGACGACGATGACGTACGCGGACGACCTCGGCTCGTCGCCCGCGGCGTCCGCTCTGGCTAATGCAGCAGGCGGAAGACTGACAATTTCGCCCGGGGCCGCGCCGGCAGCCGTTCCGGCGACGGTTTCGTGGATCCAGGCGATCGATTCCTGGGGCCGGTTCGGCGGCGACGGCGACGCCGCCACGGCGAGCCGCTCGCTTGGCGGCTTCTTCGCCGGCGTCGACCATCGCTTCGACTCCAACTGGCTGGCCGGCGTCGCGGGCGGCTATACCGACTCCTCCGTCAGCGTCAGCGACCGCGGCAGCGCGGCCGACATCGGCGCCGCGCATCTGGCCGGCTACGTGGCGGCCAGTTTCGGTCCTTGGAGCCTGCGCTCAGCTGCGTCGGCGAGCTTCAGCGCGCTCGACGCCACGCGCTCGCTCGCGTTTCCCGGCTTCGCCGAGACGGCGTCCGCCCGCTACGACGCGGCCACGGTGCAAGTCTTCAGCGAGGCGAGCTATGGCATGACGCTCGGCAAGATCGCCGCCGAACCGTT
This sequence comes from uncultured Alphaproteobacteria bacterium, assembly GCA_963775575.1. Classification (GTDB taxonomy): domain Bacteria; phylum Pseudomonadota; class Alphaproteobacteria; order Rhizobiales; family Beijerinckiaceae; genus Roseiarcus. The sequence goes on along the minus strand of CAVZJG010000002.1, from coordinate 2,332,816 downwards.
CGGCGGGCTCGCCTTCGCGCATCTCAACGTCGGCGGCTTCGCCGAGAACGGCGGCGGCGTCGCCGCGCTCAGCGGATCGTCGAACGATCTCGACATCGGCTACGCCACGCTGGGCGGCAGGGCCGCCGTCGACTATCTCCTGGCCAACGGCATGGCGCTGACGCCGCGCGTCTCGGTCGCCTGGCAGCGCGCCTTCGGCTCGCTCACGCCCACGGAAACGCTGACGTTCCAGAGCACGGGCGAGACCTTCGCGATCGCAGGCCTGCCGATCGCGCGCGACACGGCCCTTTTCGAGGGCGGGCTCGAGCTGCGCCTCGGCCCGCGCGCCGAGGTCGGACTGTCCTATTCCGGCCAATACGGCGACCGCGTCACGAGCAACTCGGTCAAGGGAAACTTGACCTGGCTGTTCTGACGCGGACGGGCTCGAGCCCCGCGGCGACAAAGCGTCCTCTTCAGGGATTGGGGCGGCGGACGTCCGTCGCTCTCACTTCATCTCGTAGGGATAGATGACATTCCAGTCGTTCTTCATGTCGACGACCGTCCACCCCTTCGCCTGCGCTGCGTCGAGCGCCTTGTCCAGCCGGCCGATCGGGGATCGCCGGTCGTAGGCCCATTCGCGGGCGGAATCGGTGTGATGCACCAGGAGGGCGAAACGCGCGCCCCGCCCGGCGGTTGTCCACTGGAGCATTTGCAGGTCGCCGTCCGAGTTGCCGAATGCGGCGATGGGGCGGCGGCCGATATGAGAGCTGATGGCCACGGGTTTGCCGGCGTTGTCGCTGACGAAGTCGATCTGAGGCAGGCGCGTCAGTACGGGCTCGTCGCCGCGCAATTCGAACTTGGTCTTCACGCTGCTCCCAACCACCTGTTCCGGCGGAACGCCGTAGACCTTCTCGGACCACGCGCGAATGAATTCGATCTCGCCGCCGGAGACGATGAAGGTCTTGAAGCCGTTCGCCCGCAGGTAGCCGAGCAATTCCAACATCGGCTGATAGACCATCTCGGTGTAGAGCCGTCCGGTCCTTGGATGTCGGGCGCCGGCGATCCAGTCGCGAACGATCTGGTCGAACTCCTCGGGGGTCATCCCGGCATGGGTGACGGCAAGGAGCCGCGCGACGGCGGGTTCGCCGCCGGCAAGCGCGCCTTTCACATCGCCCTTGAGCGCCGCCGCAAACGGCTGCTCCATCATCCATTCGGGATGCTGCGGGGCGAGCGCCCGCAAGCGGTCGAGCGCGAAGATGAACTCGAAATACAGCGGCTGCTCGGACCACAGCGTGCCGTCATTGTCGAACGTGGCGATGCGCTCGGCGACCGGGACGAAGTCCGGCGAGCCTTCTGTCGTCACCTTCTCGACGAACGCGATGATCGCTCTCTTGGGGCCGGTGTCGTTCCAGGACGGCAGCCGATCGGCGGCGAAGGCGGCGTTCGCCAGCAGCAGCAGAGCGAGCAGGCTCTTAAGGAGCAGCGTTCTCACGGCCGGAGTCCTTCTTGAATTTCGGCCGCCGACGATAGCCGTGAAGCATTTCCGGATTGACAACGCATTGACCGGATAAGCGCGGGAACAACTCGAACGAGTCCCGATGCGACGATAAGCCGCGCCTGAATCTCTTCAGCGCTCGGCGCCAATTCCCTGTCCGAGGGCGTGTTCCCTTGCGCGTTATCGGTTCGAAAATTCTTCACGGTTATGGTTGGCGGCGCAACGGTCGACGGGCACGCTGCTCCGCTGACAACCAAAGGACGAGTCATGACCACGATCTCACGGCGCCGTTTCGGCGCGGGCGCGGGCGCCCTCGCGCTTTCTGCTTTTGCAGTCGGCCGCGCCGGCGCCGCGGCTTCTTCTCAGCCCAGCGCTCTGTCGCCATTCCCCGACGTCATGACGACGCGCCAGAGGACGGTGCTGCCGAATCCGAAACCTTCGGCGAAGATCCGTCCGGACGAGGTCGAGAAATACGCCCCGAACGGCTATGGCGCCTGGCGCTACGGCCCGGGCCTCGACTACGAGAAGCGGCTCGATCTGGCGCCGGCTTCCTACACCGGGGCCTCGGTGAAGAGGACGGCGCGCCTGCTGCGCTTCTTTACCATTAGCGACATCCATATCTGCGACAAGGAGTCGCCCTCGTCGGCCATCTACCTTGGCGTCAAGGACGGCGTAATGCCGGGATATTCGCCGGTCATGCTGGGAACGACGCAGGTGCTCGACGCCGCCGTGCGAACGATCAACGCCATCCATGAACAGCGCCCGATCGACTTCGGCGTCTCTCTCGGCGACGCCTGCAACAACACGCAGTACAATGAATTGAGATGGTACATTGACGTGCTCGATGGCAAGGCCATCGCCCCAAGCTCCGGCGTTCACGCCGGCGCCGCGACCATCGACTATCAGAAGCCCTACAACGCGGCGGGGCTCGACAAGTCGATCAAGTGGTACCAGGCCATCGGCAACCACGATCAGTTCTGGATGGGGACGAACCCAGTCAACGATTACCTGCGGCCGACTTATGTCGGCGAGGAGATCCTCAAGCTCGGCGACCTCTTCACTGACCCCGAGGGAATCAACCACCGCGACTATTACATGGGCGCGCTCGATGGCGCGACGCCGTACGGCGCCATTATCGGCGCGGGACCGGTTGGCAATTTCGCGAGCCCGCCGAAAGTCGTCGCCGACGCGAGCCGCCGTTCGCTCAGACGGAAGGAATGGATGAACGAATTCTTCAACACGATGTCGCAGCCGGTCGGCCACGGGTTCTCCCAGGCCAATGTCGACAGCGAATTTGCCTGCTACAGTTTTGCGCCGAAGGCGAACCTGCCGCTCAAGGTCATCGTGCTCGACAACACCCAGAAGGATGACGACCCCAACCCGGCCTTTTCCGAGACCAGCTCTCCCGGTTACGGGCACGGCTCGCTCGACAAGGCCCGCTATGATTGGCTAGTCGAGGAGCTCGATGACGGACAGGCGAATGGCCAGCTCATGATCGTCGCCGCGCACGTGCCGATCGGCGTCGAGCCGGCTCGGTCCTACGTCGGCTGGAGCTCCGCCGCCTACGTGTCCGAGCCGAAACTGTTTGCCAAGCTGCACGAATATCCAAACCTCGTCCTGTGGGTCGCCGGGCATCGCCACTTGAACTGCGTAACCGCGTTCAAATCGCCCGATCCTGCCCGTCCCGAGCTGGGATTCTGGCAGATCGAGACCTCTTCGTTGCGCGACTTTCCCCAGCAGTTCCGCATGTTCGAGATCGTCGCCAACAGCGACCATACGATTTCCATTTTCACGACCGATGTCGCACCGGCGGTGAAGAGCGGATCGCCTGCGGCGCAGTCGCGTTCCTACGCCGTCGCGATCGAACAGATCTACTCACCGGACAAACGGAGTCCGCATCAATTGCCGCTGCGACCGACCGGCTCGTACAATGCCGAGCTGGTCATGCCTTTGAGCCTCGCCATGCAAGCGAAACTGCGAACCTACGGCGAGCGCTCGGGGACCTGACCGGCCTGCGCGCGCTTCGCCTAACAAGAAATAATTGTCTATCGCGTTGATTCCATGTCTTTTCTCTCTTTGGCCTTCAGCCCGCCTTGGCGATGGGCTGCAAGGTCGCTTCGAAGCCGAGCTTGGCGATTTGGGCGCTGAAGTTCCAGTTGATCTGCTTCGTCGACGACATCGTCACGGCGGACCGCGTGCGCAGCGACATGGCCTTCGACATCTTCCGCCGCATGCGCGAGGCGGGGCTGAGGGCGCCGTACCCGAAGTGAGGCGGGAATTCCCCCCGCTTGTGGCGGAGGGTAGGGGTGAGAGGTCCGGGGCATGGTATTGAAATCGGGTAATGTGTCATGCCCCCGTAATGTCCTAATTAATCCCCATTTCCGATCCCCCTCTCGCAATAAAGGGGTTAAGTAAGCTGTTAACGTAACCGTACGCCTGGTTCGGCGCTGTCGCTTAAAACAGTCATGGTCTAGCGCCTGCTTGCACCGACAAGGTTTTGACCTCAGGATCTTTCGCCAGTGTCATCGGGGTCGCGCCGTCGTTCCTCTTGGCATTGACGTCAGCCCCCTTGGAGAGCAGCGCCTGCACCACATCAAGGTGGCCGTTCTGTGAGGCTATCATCAGCGCGGTCCTGCCATTGCTGTCCTTGGCATTGACGTCAGCCTCTTTGTCGAGCAGCAGCTGCACCACATCAAGGTGACCTTCGAAGGTGGCATCCATCAGCACAGTCACGCCGCTCACGCTCATTCCGTTCCCGACCTCGCCACTTATCTGGCCATTGACGTCTGCCCCGTTGTCGAGAAGCGCCCGCACCGCAGCGGCATCTCCACGAGTTACCGCATCGAATAAAGGTGGTACGGCGCCCATCGTGACATTCACAAATCCGTGCCTTTTGAGGCAGTCTGCAAATTCTGAAGGACCAAGCATTGCCATCGTGAGGTTATTGGCCGAATAATAGTTCATGGCTGCGCCGTATCCAGTTGGAGCTGGCTGGGAATAGCTTCTCATAACTTCCGCGCGGCATTCCTCTCTATCGAGTTGCATTTGCTCGACCGTTGCCCCAGGACGAATCAAATTCTGGGCGGGTGAGCATCCAGCCAAAAACACTACCGATATACACAGTGTCGGAGCTATGCATCCTTTCACTTTGGACATCGGATTGGTCATCACAGGCTCCTGCTGTTTTAGCTGGCATTCGCCGCCGCCAGGCTGCCAGTGCTACCCGCCACACCATTGGCATCCGGCGAACGCGTACGATTCCTGTCGGATGCCTCTTTGCGACCGGAACCAAACTATTGCAGCTTAGAGCCCTTTGATGCCGTCAATAGCTCTATGGATGCATGGCGTGCATCCCCGCATTGAAAAATTGGTTTGGGGTGATAGGCGGCGGGCCTACGTAAACGGGGAACGGCATCGCGATCCCGGCGTCGCTCGCCGGGGCGTTGACGGCTGCGACTGCAGAAAGTTGGCTAGAATCGGCCCCCTTGGCGAGTAGCGCCTGCACCACCTCGCGGTGGCCGTTCTGGGAGGCTAACATCAGCGCGGTCCCGCCATTGCTCGCCTTGGCGTTGACCTCAGCCCCCTTGGCGAGCAGCGCCTGCACAACATCAAGGTGGCCATGCCAGGAGGCCTCCATCAGCGGGGTCGTGCCGTCGTTCATCTTGCCATTGACCTCAGCCCCCTTGTCGAGCAGCGCCTGCACCGCATCGAGATGGCCGTTCTGTGAGGCTATCATCAGCGCGGTCGAACCATTGTTCGCTTTGGCGTTGACCTCCGCCCCTTTGTCGAGCAGCGCCTGCATCACATCGAGGTGGCCGTTCTTGGACGCCTCCATCAGCGGGGTCGAGCCATCGCCCATCTTGCCATTGACCTCAGCCCCCTTGTCGAGCAGCGCCTGCACCACATCGAGGTGGCCGTTCTGTGAGGCTATCATCAGCGCGGTTGAGCCGTTGCTCGTCTTGACATTGACCTCTGTCCCTTCGTCGAGCAGCGCCTGCACCGTAACCATATCCCCTCGGCCCGCTGCGCCGGACAGCGGATTCCCTGATGCACACCCGACCAACAGCGCTACCCACCACAGAGATAACGCCCGACCAATGCAAACCGTCGAATTCTTGACAACGACCTTGGTTGACATCGCGGCCCCCACTGCGAATTACGGTGTCTGTCACTGTAATTGTAATTGATCTTTTAGCGCCTATGCTGCTTTGCCGGGAGATATTTACTGATGGATGTAGGACAAACCTAGAATCTCCTGACTCCCTTGGTCGGGGTCCACCAAAATCGGTCGAACATGCCATAGACCCCAATCACCGGAATAAAGATCAAGTGAAACGTAACGTGTCTCTCCTGCAACAAGATGCATGTCCGCAATCTCCTGTTGATCGCAAAACACCGAGTGCGCGCCCGGTGGCAGATCCACGAAGAAAACACCTCCCGGAACGGCCGAGCCCACACGTTGCCCGTCAATCAAAATATCCGGCTTGAACAAACTCCCTGCATACAAGGCGTTTCGATAAAAGAACACACGGCCTTGCCCCGAAGGGACTCTAGGGAATTCAGTTTGCAGTGAGGAATAAGTTGGCCCAGTCGCGCAACCGACCAGGAATGCGCAAACTACACTCACTAGTAAGGTACTCGCGAGGCGTCGACTCATAACCTATACCTTCGAAATTCCGGGTAGAGGAGGGCCAACGTAATAGCACTTACTCAGGTCTGTCACTGCTTGGTCCGGGTCAGTAATGATAAGACGTGCCGGAGCGGAAGTCCAAGGAATGAGCATCTCCGTAACGACCATCTCCGTCTCGGCCTGAACGTAGCGCGTTTCACCCGACACTAAATGCAACATCAGGTCCTTCGATGGCCAAGTGCCAACTATCTGTTGAGCTAGGCTACCACCTCTCCGCTGAACGGTTACTTTACAATCGCCTGCGACATGGTCAACGTAAAAGCAATTGAAACTTTTGATTATTCCACCAACAACCTGATCATCAATTAAAAACTGAAACGCGTTCCCGCTATCCAAAGCTTGGACGCAGTTAAAGATAAACGCGAGCATATCCTGGATTAAGGGGCGGGATTTGCTTCGCCACGTCTTGATACGTCGGACCGGTTGTTGCGCAGCCGGTTATCATCCCAGCAAGGCAACCGAATATGCTCAACCTGAGGAAGTCTGATCGTGACAGAAGCAGGGATTCATCGATCTTTACCGGTGCCATTCGCCCCCCCAACGGTCTGGCTATCCCGCCAATGCGCAGCCCGTCTTTAACAGTGCATTTTATCCGACATGCCCCAACTCACGTTTCCGAAAGGGAGCTTAAGCGCAACAAACTCTGCAAACAAGCACTATTCTGCACATTCCGACGGTCGTGTCAGCGGCGGATTAAAACCTGAATTCCGCGTCAAAAATTGAAGTTCCCCAATTACGGTGACAGGCGCTGGAGTGGACCCCGAAGTTGAGACACGGGTAAAAGGGTGACATGGCTTCCGAGGAGGAACCATGTCGGAACCGGGCAAGAGTCCGCGGCAGTTTTCGGAGGCGTTCAAGGAAGCCGCGGTGCGGCGGCTGGAAGCTGGCGAGAAGATTGCCGCGGTGGCCGCGGCGATTGGGGTCAAGCGGAAGCTTTTGTATCAGTGGCGCAACGCTTGGCGGGCGATGGGGTCGGCCGGGTTCAACCGCAAACGCGGGCGGAAGCCGGGCTGGAAGGCCGCCGAAGCCTGCGCGGCGGTCGCTCCGTCGTCCTCTCCGGACGCCGTCGCGCCCGCTGCGCAGGCTTCGCAGGAGCTGAGGAAAGCGCAGGCCCGCATTGCCGAACTGGAACGGCTGATCGGGCGTCAGCAGGCGGATCTGCATTTTTTTCGCGAAGCCTTGCGGCTCTGGGACGCGACGCCCCCGAACGGCGGCGCGCCCATCTCTACGCGGTCGTCGAAAAAATGACCGCCGACGAGTCGCAAGGCTTTCTCGAAGACGACGCCAACGTCCGGCGCCTGTGCGCCCTCGGGGACGTGTCGCGCGCGGGCTACTACCGCCATTTCGGCCCGCACGCTCCCGCCCGCGCGGACGCCGATCTGCGCGATCTCATCCAACGCGAAGCGCTCGCTCATCGCCATTACGGCTATCGTCGCGTCACGCAGGCGCTGCGCCGGCAAGGCCTGATCGTCAACGCCAAGCGGGTGCTCAGGCTGATGCGCGAAGACAACCTGCTCAGCCTGCGCGCCAAGCCCTTCGTCCCGCGCACGAGCGACAGCCGGCATGGCTTCGCGATCCGGCCAAACCTCGCCCGCGCGCTGCGTCCCAGCGGCCTCGACCAGCTCTGGGTCGCCGACATCACCTACATCAGGCTGGCCGAGGACTTCGTCTATCTGGCCGTCGTCATCGACGCGTTCTCGCGCAAAGTGGTGGGCTGGGCGCTCGCCGGCCATCTCGAGGCTTCGCTCGCCCTTGAGGCGCTTGATCAGGCGCTCGCGGCGCGCCAGCCCCAGCCCGAAAGTCTCATCCACCACTCCGACCGCGGCGTGCAGTATGCGTGTTCCGACTATGTCGAACGGCTGGAGGCGCGCAAAATCGTCATCAGCATGAGCCGGCCCGGCAACCCTTACGACAACGCCAAGGCCGAGAGCTTCATGAAGACGCTGAAAGCCGAGGAGGTGAACGGCAAGGCCTACGCCAACATCGACGACGCCCGTCGGCAGATCGGCGCCTTCATCGAGACCATCTACAATCGTCAGCGCCTGCACTCGGCGCTGGGCTACAAACCGCCGGTCGAGTTCGAAGCCGAACTGCGGCCGGTCGCGCCAACGCTGAACCAGGACGAAGCCCTGTCACTCAATTAGCGTGTCTCACCAGAGGGGTGCAGTCCAGCGCCTATTTCCCGTTTTGCTAGCCCAAAATCGCCGCTAACTTCAACTTAATGCTGACTCCAGTTGGCATTCCCGGCACGTCTTAACTGTCGCCGCGGGCCCTTGAACGGCGCCGGTGCGTCCTTATGCCGCATTGCGCGCGAATAAATGTCGAGTTCGCCGCCGCTAAGTCGCATTCGTCGCATGGATTGCCGCCAACTCGTGACCGCCTTCACGGTGACATCCATTACGGTGACATGCACACGTATTTCCCTTTTTATGTAACGCCGTGATAACGATGGAAATAGATGTGTATCACCGTAAGTCGCAGTAAGTCATAGGTCTTGGCATAGGCCGTGCTTCCCGCCGCCGGTCTTGACGGCGCCGCATGGATTCGAAATCGGGATGTAACTCCCAAGGCGTGGTGAGTCTGGAATGCCACAGTGTTTGGGAAACGGCATTGATATGCGGATTGTGGGAGACGGCGGCACGAGACTGTGAATCAAGGGTGGGATGGTTCTTCCCGCCGAAGTCGAGGAGTTGATAGCGTCTCTGAGGGCGGAGATCGCGGCGTTGCGGGCCGAGGTGGCCGATCTTCGTCGGCAATTGGGGCGGGACAGCTCGAACAGTTCGCAACCGCCTTCGAGTGACGGGCTGCGGAAGAAACCGCGTATTGGAGGCAGTCTGCGCGGCCGTTCGGGCAAGACGAGCGGCGGGCAGACGGGTCACAAGGGCGGCACGCTGCGGCAGGTCGCCGATCCCGATTGCGTGGTTGGGCACGCGGCGTGCGCATGCGGCCATTGCGGTTGGCCTCTCGAGGCGGGGTCGGCGATAGGGGTCGAGAAGCGGCAAGTGTTCGACCTTCCCGAGCGCCCGCTGCGGGTCACGGAACATCAGGCCTCGATTTACCGCTGCGCGCATTGCCGGGGCGTGACGAAGGCGGTTTTTCCCGAAGGCGTGGTCTCGCCTGCCCAGTATGGCGAGCGCATCAAGGCCGCGGCGATCTATCTCAATGTCCAGCAACTCATCCCCGAGGATCGGACCGCGCAAGCGCTGAGCGATCTGTTCGACGCGCCGCTGATCTGTCCGGCCAGCCTTGTCGCTTGGATCGCCAAGAAGGGACAAGAGTTGCGGCAAGTTTACCAGGCCATCGGCGAGCGCGTGGCCGAGGCGAAGGTTCGCCATCTCGACGAGACGGGATATCGCATCGCCGGTAAGCTGCAATGGCTGCATACGACTTCGAGCCAAGCCTTCACCTTCTATCGCGCCGACGAAAAGCGCGGCGCGATCCCGCAGGATTTGAAGGGGGGCGTCGTCGTGCACGACCACTTCCTGCCTTATCGTCGGCTCGACGCGGTCGAACACGCCTTCTGCAACGCCCATATCTTGCGCGAACTCCAGTGTTTGATCGAGTTCGACAAGGAGCCGTGGGCCGAACTCATGCGCGACACGCTTCGGGCGGCGAATATCGCCGTTCATGAGGCGCGCGAGGCGGGCGCGAAGGCGCTGGAGCCCAAAGTCATCGCGGCCTTCGTCGACCAATATTGGGCCGCGGTTCGGCTCGGCCTCGCTTTCCATCGCCAGTTGCCCGCACTCCACGCCAAGGCCAACGCGAGCGGACGAACAAAGCAGCGCCCCGGCCGCAATCTGCTCGAAAGGCTGAAGACGTTCAAAGTCGAAACGCTGCGCTTCCTCACCGACTTCGACGTGCCCTTCACCAACAACCTGGCCGAACAGGACCTCAGGATGATGAAGGTCAAAATGAAAATCTCGGGCTCGTTTCGAACCCTCGACGGCGCCCAAAGCTTCGCGCGCCTCAGGTCAGTCGTCTCAACCGCGAGAAAACAGGGGGCCAACATCCTCAAAACCCTCGCCGACCCGCCAACACAGATCGCGCTCGCCCTCAACGGCTAGACGGCTTGGGAGTTACATCGGGACAGAAAAAGGCGCCTAAGCCGTTGAAATCGCCCGGGGCGGGACACGGATCGGCCTTTCGCGATCCGTCGCCTCTCCGCCGCGCCGCGTCCCTTCTCCCTGCGCTTAGGAGAAGGGGTCGCTCCCGCCTAAACGCGCAATGCTCTACAAAATGAACCGGCTCAAATCCGCGTTGTCCGCGAGGTCGCCGACATGCGCCTCGACGTAGGCGGCGTCGATGGCGATGCTCTCGCCCGAGCGGTCGGGCGCGGTGAAGCTGATTTCGTCGAGCACGCGCTCCATCACCGTCTGCAAGCGCCGCGCGCCGATGTTCTCCACGCTGGCGTTGACCTTGGCGGCGACGCGCGCGATCGCCGCGATGGCGTCGTCGGCGAAGGTCAGCGTCACGCCCTCGGCGCCCATCAGCGCCGCATATTGCTTGATCAGGCTCGCCTCGGTCTCGGTGAGGATGCGCTTGAAGTCGTCCTCGGTGAGCGAGGACAGCTCGACGCGGATCGGCAGGCGCCCTTGCAATTCGGGCAGCAGGTCCGACGGCCGAGAAACATGGAAGGCGCCCGAGGCGATGAACAGGATGTGGTCGGTGTTGACCGTCCCGTGCTTGGTGGCGACCGCCGTGCCCTCGATCAGCGGCAACAGATCGCGCTGCACCCCCTCGCGCGAGACGTCGGCGCCGCCACGCCCGTCGCGCGCGCAGATCTTGTCGATCTCGTCGAGGAAGACGATGCCGTTGCTCTCCACTTCGTGGATCGCTTCGCGCACGACTTGATCCTGGTCGAGCAGCTTCTCCGCCTCGGCCGCCGCCAGCGGCTCGTGCGCGTCGGCGACGGTCATGCGCTTGGGTCGCGTGCGCTGGCCGAAGCCCTTGCCGAAAATGTCGCCAAGGTTGATCGCGCCGACCGAGGCACCCGGCATGTTCGGCAGTTCGAACATCGGCATGCCGCCGCCGCCCTGCGGCAGCTCGATCTCGACCTCCTTGTCGTCGAGTTCGCCGGCGCGCAATTTGCGCCGGAACGCGTCGCGCGTCGCAGCCGCGGAACTCGCGCCGACCAGCGCGTCGAGCATCCGCTCCTCGGCGGCGAGCTCCGCCTTCGCCTCGATGTCCTTGCGCTTCTTCTGCTTGACCAGCGCGATGCCGATCTCGACCAGGTCGCGCACGATCTGCTCGACGTCGCGCCCGACATAGCCGACTTCGGTGAACTTGGTCGCCTCGACCTTGAGGAACGGCGCGCCGGCGAGCTTGGCCAGGCGCCGCGCGATCTCGGTCTTGCCGCAGCCGGTTGGCCCGATCATCAGGATGTTCTTGGGCATGACCTCTTCGCGCATCGGCGAGACGAGGCGCAAGCGGCGCCAGCGATTGCGCAGGGCGACCGCGACGGCGCGCTTGGCGTCCTTCTGCCCGACAATGTAGCGATCGAGTTCGGAAACGATCTCGCGCGGCGAGAATTCACTCATGCGGTCACAAGGCTCTCGAGGACGAGATTGGCGTTGGTGTAGACGCAGATGGCCGCGGCGATGGTCATCGCGCGGCGCACGATTTGTTCGGCGTCGAATTCGCTCGGCAGCAGCGCGCGCGCGGCGGCGAGCGCGTAATTGCCGCCCGAGCCGATCGCGATCGCCGAGCCGTGCTCGTCGCCGTCGGGCTCCAGCACGTCGCCCGAGCCGCTCAGCACGAAGCCGACGCTCTTGTCGGCGACCAGCAGCATCGCTTCGAGCCGGCGCAGATAGCGGTCCATGCGCCAATCCTTGCCGAGCTCCACGCAGGCGCGCGGCAGTTGTCCAGGATATTGTTCGAGCTTGCCCTCCAGGCGCTCGAACAGGGTCAGCGCGTCGGCGGTCGAACCGGCGAAGCCGGCGATGACCTCGCCTTTGGCGAGGCGGCGGACCTTGCGAGCGTTGCCCTTCATCACCGTCTCGCCGACGCTGACCTGGCCGTCGCCGCCGATCACCACCCGGCCGCCCTTGCGCACCATCAGGATCGTCGTCGCACGCCAGCCCGGCCCGCCAACGCCCGTTCTCTCGCCCATGACCTGCCCTTCTCCGCCGCCCTTCCGGCGCGAGGCCCCGATTTATGGCGAGAGGGGCGCGAGCGCAAGGAGCGCGCGCTCGAACGAGGGCGTCAAACTCGGGTCGCCGCCGTTGCTCCCTCGCCCGAGCCGTGCGTAAGTTGCGCTCCATGAAACTCTCCAGCGAAGAAATCGAGCGCTATTCGCGCCAGATCGTGCTGCGCGGCGTCGGCGGGCCGGGGCAGGTTCGGCTCAGGGCGGCGCGGGCGCTGATGGTCGGGGCGGGCGGGCTCGGCTCGCCGGCGTTGCAATATTTGGCCGGCGCCGGCGTCGGCTGTCTCGGGATCGTCGACGACGATAAGGTCGCGCTCTCCAATCTGCATCGCCAGGTGTTGCACGCGACCGACGACATCGGGCGCCGCAAGGTCGACAGCGCCGAGGAAGCGATCGCGCGCCTCAATCCGCACGTCCGCGTCGAAAAGATTCCGCGCCGCCTCGACGCCGACAACGCGCGCGCGATCGTCGCCGCCTACGACGTCGTGCTCGACGGCTCGGACAATTTTTCCACCCGCTACGCCGTCTCCGACGCCTGCTTCTTCGAGCGCAAGCCGCTGGTGACGGCCGCGATCGGCGAATTCGACGGCGCGCTGACGACCCTGAAGCCCTATGAAGAGGGCGCCGACGGCAGGCCCAACCCGACCTACCGCTGTCTCTTCCCCGAGGCCCCGCCGCCGGGGACGATTCCCGCCTGCGCCGAAGCGGGCGTGCTCGGCGCGCTCGCCGGCGCGCTCGGCTCGCTGATGGCGCTGGAGGCGATCCGCGAGATCGTCGGCGGCTTCGGCGAAGGCGACCGGGGCCTGGTCGGCCGGCTGCTGATGATCGACGCGCGTGCGATGCGCTTCGAGACGCTGAGCTACGCCTGGGACGAGGCGAACCCGCTGAACGGGCGGGGGTAGCGCGAGCCGGCAAGACTTTCTTATCGTCGAGGCGCTAATCCTGGACAAGCCGATCCGGCCGGGCCGGGCGGCGCGCGGGCGCTTTTCGCTCGCCGCAACGGGACGCCAAGGGATGATCGTCGGCCTCGCGTTCGTCTCGAACGCCCTGTTCAATTTCTTCGTCGCGCTGCTGGTGGCGCGGTTTCTCGGGCCGGCCGAATACGGCCGCTTCGCCATCGCCTGGGCGAGCGCGCTTCTCATCGACGCCGTGGGGTTCGATTGGCTCCGCCTATCGGCGGTGCGCTTCTATTCCAACCGCGCGCGCAGCGAGCGGCCGGCGGTGCGCGCGACGCTGGAGGCCTGTTTCGCCGCGCTCGCGGCCGTCGTCGCGCTCGGCGCGCTGACGCTATCGCTCTCCGGCCTCGATCTGCCGCTCTCGCCCGGCCTGATCGTCATGACGGCGCTGACGGGGGTGGCCACCGGGCTCTACGACCTGCGCACCGCCCTCGCCCGCGCGCGCTTCTTCGACCGCGCCTATATCGAAATCGTCCTGATCAAGAACGGGGTCGGGCTGGTCTTGACGGTCGGCGGCGCGCTGGCGTTCGGCTCGGCCAAGATCGCGCTCGCTGGCGTATGCCTCAGCGTCGGCATGGCGATGGCGGCGAGCTATCGCGATCTTCGCGATCCCGAGGCGCGGTTCGGCCTCGCCGAGCGGCGGCTGGCCCGGACCTATTTGGCCTACGGCGGGCCGTTCATCGTCTCGTCCGCGTTGTTCCAGTTGATACCGTTCGCCGGGCGTATTCTCGCCGGCGCGCTCTACGGTTACGACGAGGCGGGACAATTCTCGCTCGCCAACGACATCGGCGTGCGCGCGCTGGCGGCGATCGCCGCGGCGCTGGACGTGATCGTTTTTCAGCAGGCGGTGCGCGCGGAGGAAACGTTGGGGCGCGCCGGCGCGCGCGCGCAATTGGCCGACAACATGGCGCTGGTCGTCGCCGTTATTGTGCCGGCCGCCGCCGGACTTTGGCTGTGCCTGCCGGGCGTCGAAGCGCTGATCGCGCCCAAGGCCTATCGTGGGCCGTTTTCCGCCTATCTCGGTCCGATGCTGCCGGGGTTCGTGGCGTTCGTGTTGATGATGTACGCCGTCGCGCCGATCTTTCAGATCGCCAAGCGCACGGCGCCGATGATCCTCGCCGCGCTCGCGGCGGTCGCCGCCGACGCCGCGCTCGTCGCGAGCCTGCCGCGAGGCCAGGGGGGATATTGGCTCGCCAGCGCGCAGAGCGGCGCCCTTATCGTCGGCCTCGCCGTCGCGCTTCTCCTGGCCTGGGCGACGCGCCCACAATGGCCGCGCGCGCGCGATCTCGTCGGCGCGCTGGCCGCCACCGGCGCGATGGCGCTGGCGCTGGCGCCGTTGCGTGGGCTTGAGCCGAGTCTCGCTCTGCTGGCCGTTCAGATCTTGGTCGGCGCGGCGATCTACGGCGCCCTGGCCTGGATTTTCGACCTCGCGCGGCTGCGCCAGCGCGTGCGCGGCCTGATCGCGCCAGGCGCACTCGCCGCAAGATCGGTCAAGGATTCGTGACGGATTCTCCTGGTCAATTTTCATTAAGCATAGTTCGTTGCATTTCGATAACCATCGCTTGAGACTTGCCAACGCATCGCATGGTTTTGGCGTATGCTTAATTCTTGTTCGGCGTCGCTGCAGCTGGCGCGAGAGCGCGCGGACTGGCGGCGCCGCGGCGGGAGTTTGTCATGCGGCGCGTTCCAGGCTTCCTCGTTGCTGCGTTCTTGAGCCTCTCGGCCCTCGCGTTCGCCGCCGTCGAGACGGCGGCGGCGGGCGCCATCGACAGTCTCGTCATCCCCGGCATCGGTCCGCCGCTGGCGGCCGAACCCGCTGAGCCGCCCCGGAGCGGCCTCGGCGGCGGCTTTATCGAATTCCTTCTGACCGGGCGGGCCGGCGGGCCCCTGCCCGCGCCGCGCGACGCCGCCGCGCCGCCGCCGGCCGCGCCTCAAGTCGCCGCGCTGGCGCCGTCCGCGCCGAACCAGGTCGAGGCGAGCCCCGCCGACGAGTACCTGCGCCGCGAAGTCGATTATTCCGGCGCCGAGCGGCCAGGCACGATCGTGATCGACACGCCCAACAAGTTTCTGTTCCTGGTGCTGCCGCACGGCCGCGCGATTCGCTACGGCGTCGGCGTTGGGCGGCCGGGTTTCGAATGGGCGGGCGTCAAGACGATCACCCGCAAGGCCGAATGGCCAGACTGGACGCCGCCGCCGGAAATGATGCTGCGCCGGCCGGACCTGCCCACCCATATGGACGGCGGGCCCGACAACCCGCTCGGCGCGCGCGCGCTCTATCTCGGTTCGTCGATGTATCGCATCCACGGCACCAACGACCCCGCGACGATCGGCCAGAACGTCTCCTCGGGCTGCATCCGCATGATGAACGAGGACGTGATCGACCTTTACGATCGCGTCCGCGTCGGCGCGAAGGTGATCGTGATCTGACGCCGGCCGCAGCTTCCGCTCCGGCCGGCCGATTCGCGGGTTGGCGCTCGGCCGTCTTAGCCGACGTCCTGCGCGCCGTTGTGATCCTGGTTCAACAGCGCATCGTCGGCGCACGCCGCCGAATTCTCGGCGGCCGGGACGGCCGGCCGGAGGGCGGCTTTACTCCCCCATCCCGATCGCGTAGTCCATACGCGCAATGAGCCCCGGTCCAGCCCATTGTCGCTGGCGCCGGGGCGTCGTTTTCTTGGGGTTGAGAGGATCGAGCGACGATGGCCAACGTGGTTGTTGTCGGCGCCCAATGGGGCGACGAGGGAAAGGGCAAGATCGTCGACTGGTTGTCCGTCTCGGCCGACATCGTGGTCCGTTTCCAGGGTGGTCACAACGCCGGGCACACGCTGGTCGTCGACGGTCAGACCTACAAACTCCAGTTGCTGCCCTCGGGCGTCGTGCGCCCGGGCAAACTGTCGATCATCGGCAACGGCGTCGTGCTCGATCCCTATCACTTGGTCGCGGAAATCGACAAGATTCGCGGCCAGGGCGTGGAAGTGACGCCGAATAACCTCAAGATCGCCGAAAACGTTCCGCTTATCCTTTCGCTGCATCGCGAGCTCGACGCGCATCGCGAACAGGCGGAAATCGGCGGCGTGAAAATCGGCACCACCAAGCGGGGCATCGGGCCCGCCTATGAGGACAAGATCGGCCGGCGCGCGATCCGCTTGATGGATCTGGCCGAGCCCGCGTCGCTCGACGGCAAGATCGCGCGGCTGCTCGCCCATCACGATCCGCTATGCCGCGGCATGGGCCGCGCCGCGCCGACGGCCGCGGCGATCAAGGACGAACTCCTCGCCATCGCCCCCAAGGTGCTGCCGTACATGGCGCCGACGTTCGAGCTGCTCGATCGCGCCCGCCGCGCCGGCAAGCGCATCTTGTTCGAGGGCGCGCAAGGCTCCCTGCTCGACGTCGATCATGGGACTTACCCTTACGTAACGTCGTCAAACACCGTGGCTGCCAACGCCGCGACCGGGTCGGGGCTCGGGCCGCGCGCGATCGGCTACGTCCTGGGGATCGTCAAGGCGTACACGACCCGGGTCGGCGGCGGGCCGTTCCCGACCGAACTCGAAGACGAGACCGGCCGCGAGCTCGGCCGGCGCGGCAATGAGTTCGGCACCGTCACCGGGCGCCCGCGCCGCTGCGGCTGGTTCGACGCGGTGTTGACGCGCCAGTGCGTCAAGACTTCCGGCATCGACGGCGTCGCGTTGACCAAGCTCGACGTTCTCGACGGGTTCGAAGCGATCAAGGTCGCCACGCATTATCGTCTCGACGGCGAAGAGATCGACTATCTTCCCGCCTCGCAGGCCGCTCAGGCGCGCATCACACCCATCTATGAAACGATCGAGGGCTGGCGGGAGCCGACCTTGGGCGCGCGTTCATGGGCCGATCTGCCGGCGCCGGCGGTCAAATACGTGCGGCGGATCGAGGAACTCATCAGCGCCCCGGTCGCGTTGCTCTCGACGAGTCCGAAGCGGCAAGATACGATTCTTGTGCACGACCCGTTTCAAGATTAACCCCGTCGCAGCGCTGGGCGGCGGAACGCGAGCGACCGGACTCGATCATGGCTGATTATTACATCCTGCTCGCCAAAGCGGTCGCGAACTTTCCCAAGGACGGTCCGGCGGCGGCGCGCAAGGCGATTTACGATCGCGCCCGCGCGGCGCTGGGCCGTCAATTGCGCACGTTGGGGCCGACGTTGTCGGAAACGGACATCGCGCGCGAAGAGGCCGCTCTGGAGACCGCCATCGCACGGCTGGAGGGGCAATTCACGCCGGGGGCTCACGCGCCTCTTGCGCCCGCCGCGCCGGCGAGGCCGAGCATGCCTCCGCCGCTCCCGAGCGCGCCGACGAGGCCGAGCATGCCCCCCGCGCGCCCCGCCGCGCCGGCGAGGCCGGGCATGCCTCCGCCGCTCCCGAGTGCGCCGACAAGGCCGAGCATGCCTCCCGCGCAGCCCGCCGCGCCGGCGAGGCCGGGCATGCCTCCGCCGCTCCCGAGCGCGCCGACAAGGCCGAGCATGCCTCCCGCGCAGCCCGCTGCAACAGCGAGGCCGGGCATGCCTCCCGCGCGCCCCGCCGCGCCGGCGAGGCCGGGCATGCCTCCGCCGCTCCCGAGCGCGCCGACAAGGCCGAGCATGCCTCCCGCGCAGCCCGCCGCAACGGCGAGGCCGAGCATGTCTCCGCCGCTCCCGAGCGCGCCGTCCCGTCCCGCCGCGCCGCGTCCGGCTGCGCCGATTGTCGGCGCCGGAGGGTTGGCGCGATCGATGCCGGACCCAAGGCCGGCGCCGGCCGCGCCGCGTTCTTCGCCGCCCCCGCCGCCGCCCGCCGCGCCGCGTTTCTCGTCGCCCCCGCCGCCGCTTCCCGATCGCGAGGCCGCCGAGCCGTTGTCTGCGCCATCGATCATCGCCGCGAGCGACGGCGAGATCGGCGACGAGGGCCATGCCCCGTCCGTCGACGCCGCCACAGGCGTCGATCGGGTCGCCTATGCGCCCGCTGCGACGGATAACCGATCGATTCGGCCGAGCGCGCCGAGCGATCTCGACGCGCCGCGCGCCAACTCCTTACCCTGGATCGCGCTCGCCGTCCTCGTCGGCGTTGTCTTTTCCGTCGCGGTCGCGGCGTTCCTGTTGCGTCAGAAGCCGCAGGACCTCGCGATCCAGGAACCCGTCGCCGCGACCGACTCGCAACCGGCGACCAGCGCCGTCAAGATCGCCGAACGCGTCGGCGGCGGCGCGCCCGCGACGCCCGCCCCCGCTTCCTCTCCCGCGGCGGCGCCGGCGGTCGCGGCGAGCGCGGCCGCGACGGCGCCGCAACCGGCCGCCTCGCCGGGCTTGCCGGTCTCCGCACGCGCCGCGATGCTCGTCGCCATCGCCGATGACCCGCGGAAGCCGCCCGCGATCAGCCTCGGTTCGGTCGTCTGGACCTCGATTCCGGCGATGCCCGGGCAGCCGGCGACGATCGGGGTGAAGGCCGAAGCCGACATTCCCGACCTGAAGATGCACGCGGTCATGACGATGCGGAAGAATACCGACCCGGGCTTGCCCGCTTCCCATACGATCGATCTTCGCGTGACGTTCGCCGACGGCGCGGAAATCAAGGGCGTCAAGGACATGCGGGTGCCGATGATGCGCCGCGACAATCCTCCGGACCCCCTGGCGGGCGTGCGGGTGAAGATCTCCGAAGGCTATTTCCTCGTCGGCCTCAATCGCGCCGACGCCGACGCCGCGCGCAACGTCGACCTCATCGCCAGCCGCGGCTGGTTCGATTTCCCGCTGCTGCTCAATGACGACCGTCCCGCCAAACTCACCTTCGAAAAGGGCGTTGACGGGGAGAGAATTATCGCTCAGGCGCTTGAGGCCTGGAAATGACTGGCGAAGGGGTGCGGAAATGCGTTCAACTCCGACCGTAGTGCTCGGTAAGCCCATGGCATCATGCAGCGCGGGCGGGAGGTACTAGCCAACGATAGCGGTGCGCTATAACATATCCCGTTCCAATGCATTCCAGGGAGGCGTGGATGGCCAGTATCAGTATTCCCGACGTGGCCCTTCGGGACAACACGAGTCAGCGATTACCCTGTGTGCTGCTGCTGGACGGCTCGGGATCGATGGGCGATTCCGGAGCAATTGACGAGCTAAACGCCGGCGTCCGCCTTCTGGAAACTGAGTTGAAGAAGGACGACATCGCCAGTCAGCGCGTCCAGCTTTTGGTGATCCGGTTTGGTGGGGACGGTAATGTTGAGGTCCTCTCGGATTGGACGGACGCAATGTCGTTTAACGCTCCGCAACTGACGGCGGAGGGCTTAACTCCGATGGGCGGAGCTGTGCGGCTAGGGTTGCAAAAACTCGAAGAGCAGAAGACCCGATATCGCACAAACGGCATCGCCTTTAATCGACCGTGGATGTTCCTGATCACCGACGGCGAACCCACGGACGACGATTGGCGACAGGCCGCATCACAGTGTCGGGCCGCCGAGCAAGCCGACAAATTGATTTTTTTCGGCATCGGCGTTGGAGGCGGCGCGGACCTATCGAAGCTCGGCGAATTTTCGGCACGAAAGCCGGTGCGGTTGCAAGGACTCAAATTCCGCGAACTGTTCCTATGGCTCAGTCGCAGTACCAGCAGCGCATCCAAGCAAGCTCCAGGTTCAAACGTTCAGCTCGCACCGCCGAGCGATTGGATGCAAGTCTCGGCTTGATCAGTGCTAGCGCTGCAAGCGGAAGAATTGACACATGTCGCGAGTCAAGTGGAAAGTAGCCGGCGCTTCAGTTGCTGGTTTTTCCCATCAGACGGACGGAACACCGTGCCAGGACGCTCACGCTATCACTACCTCGCCATCCGGCTGGCTGATAGCGGCGGTGTCTGATGGGGCGGGTTCCGCGCCGCGATCGGCGGAGGGGTCTCGGCTTTTCTCCGATGAGGTGGTCGCCCAGCTAACTACTCGTTTGCGTGAAATCGATCTTTCGGAACTACATTGTCCTGACGAAAACACCGTCAGGACTTGGATCGAAGACGCAGTTGAAAGCGTTCGGACTCGCCTTGCCGAAATCGCCACCGCGAGCAACGGGTCTCTCGGAGAATTTCACGCCACATTATTAGGAGTTGTGGCTGGACCAAAGGCGGGTGTATTTTTTCATGTTGGCGATGGCGCCGCGTGTGCAACCAACTTGGATGACTTATCGCGCAGCGTTGTTTCTAAGCCAGAAAACGGCGAATACGCTAATGAGACCTATTTCGTAACACAGGATGACTGGCGTGACCACTTGCGCCTGACTTCATTCAATTCGCAATACAATCTAATTGCCCTTATGAGCGACGGAGTAACTCCTTTTGCACTAGCTACAGGCAGTGTTGCACCATTCCCGCCATTTTTTGAGCCTCTCTCCAAATTTCTCGCAGAGCACAGCAGACGGCATGCGGAGCAAGCCATCACGACGCTCTTAGAGCGGGATGCGATCCGCCCAATAACTGGAGACGACAAAACGCTGGTTTGGGCGATCAGGACAGGCTCAGAAGCGTAGCGCGACGCTTTAATTCGAAGAACCACACGTCGAGCATGAAAAGCTGGGGAGAATGGCTAGTTACTACATAGATGGTCCTTCCATAGGGAAGCACCCGGTGAATCTTAGCCCGCCAATTGCTCAGGGGGCTGCGGGTACGATACATCGTGTGATCGGAGAGACCGCTATTCTTGCCAAACTATATAAGAATCCGAAGGACCTCACTGAGTACAACGAGAAGATCGAGGCGATGCTGGCAGCACGCCCAAATCTGCCACCATTCCCCTACAACGGGCGGACTTACGTTCAGATCGCGTGGCCCCTCGGCAAGGTTGGTAACGGCCGGGGAGATTTTCTCGGCTTTGTAATGCCTGAAGTTGATCTCCAGGCCTCCACCGAACTGGATCACGTACTCCAAAAAGCAATGAGAGCGCGAAAGGGGATTCCCGAATTTTATGGGACCCGCGTTTTGCTTGCTGCCAATTTGGCTGCGCTGATCGCAGAGCTTCATGGACTTGGCCATTATATGATCGATATGAAGCCACTCAACATGCGCTTCTATCCACACGCCTGGTATATGGCGATTCTCGATACCGACGGCTTCAGCATCAATGGAAAACGGCGTCTTCCAGCTCACCAATTTTCAGACGACTACATCGCGCCGGAGGCACGCGGGATACCGGCTGAGAAACTTGGCTTGGAACAGGACTTATTTGCGCTAGTGTCCCGATCGAGAAATACGTGCGATCATTCGCCTGCTGATTTGCGGAGGGATGATCGATGGGAAAGCGGGCGGCTAGGATTCGTCTGACGGACGACGAGCGCACTGAACTGGAAAGCCTGGCGTCGCGTCGTCGGACGGCGCAGGGTTTGGCTCAGCGCGCGCGGATCATATTGTTGGCGGCGCGAGACGCCGAGAACCTGACGATTTGTCAGCAGTTGGGGGTGGCGCCCAATACCGTCGGCAAGTGGCGACGGCGGTTTGCCGAACGTCGTGTCGAGGGACTGCTGGACGAGCCGCGCCCTGGAGCCCCGCGACGGATCAGCGACATGGAGATCGCTGAAACGATTCGCCTGACCCTGGAGACGACGCCGGAGAACGCGACCCACTGGAGTCTTCGATCGATGGCGCGCGCCGTCGGGTTTGCGCCTTCGACGATCCATCGGATTTGGCAGGCGTTCAACCTTCAACCGCATCGCACCGAGACGTTCAAGCTTTCGAGCGACCCGCTCTTTGTCGAGAAAGTTCGCGATATCGTCGGACTGTACTTGGCCCCGCCCGAGCGGGCCATCGTTCTCTGCGTCGATGAAAAGAGCCATATCCAGGCGTTGGACCGGACTCAGCCTCTACTTCCCCTGCGCCCCGGTCAGGTCGAGCGGCGCACGCATGACTACACGCGCCATGGAACCCTCTCCCTGTTCGCCGCCCTCGACACCGCCACCGGCAAAGTGATCGGGCGATGCTATCCGCGCCACCGCGGACGCGAATTCTTGAGCTTCCTGCGCGAGATCGAACGCAACGTTCCAAGCGATCTCGATATCCACCTCGTCATGGACAACTACGCCACCCACAAGACCCCGGCGATCCGGAAATGGCTCGGCGCACGGCCGCGATGGCGCGTCCATTTCACGCCGACATCGAGTTCTTGGATCAATCAGGTCGAGCGATTCTTCGCCGACATCACCGATCGCCAAATACGGCGAGGCGTCCACCGCTCCACCGTCGAATTGGAAGCCGCCATCCGCGCTTACATCGAGGCCGTCAATTGCAATCCAAGGCCCTTCCGATGGACAAAATCCGCAGACGATATCCTCGCCAGCATAAAGCGCTTCTGCTTGAAAACCCTCACCATCGCACAAGCCCAAATCGCAGCTAACTCGGAATCAGGACACTAGCGACGATTATCTTCCAACTTATCAACAATGGGCTTCATCCATTTCAAGGCGTCGATCTCCGCGCTAACTTACCAACAAATCAGCAAGGCAGAATTTTCGCCGGGCTTTACGCCTATGGATTGAGCGCCCATCAAAGCGTTAAGCCGGCACCTTCGAGTATTCATGACTTTTTGGAAGACGATACTCGACAGCTTTTCGATCGAGCATTTTTGAGCATGCCTGGGCGCCCGACGGCAATCGAATGGCGCGATCATCTTGGACGTTTACTGAACAACAAGATCATGGTTCAATGCAAGGCATCGAAGGACCACGCACATTTCTCAAAGGGTTGTGGGCTTTGTGCCCTTGCAAAGTCGAGCTGGCGGCCACCACCAAAACCACCTCCATTGCCGGGGACCACTCAGTTTCCACCAGGAACTATTGCTGGTATGGGGGTAGGCACCGGTGCGAGTACATCGACATTCGTCGATTGGTTGAAGAGCAATAAGAAGATTGTTGCCGGTGGATTCGGTGCTCTTCTTCTGGTGCTGTGGCTGTCAACGCCGGTACCCCAGCCCCCCACGCCCGCCTCCGCCCCCGCTTCCTCTCTCGCGGCGTCAGACGCGCTGAGCTTCGCCTACAGGTTGCCGCCCACCCCCGCCCCCGCTTCCTCTCCCGCGGCGGCGCCGGCGGCGGCTGCGACAACGCCGCCCCAACCTCGTCCCGACGAGACGGCGTGGAGTTTCGTCCAAATGGCTACGGATTGGCGTCAAGTGCAGGCATTCATCGACCGATTTCCCGACAGCGCGGAGAGGCAGAAGGCGGAAGCATTGCGAGACATGCTTCGTCAGAAGGAAGCAAGCCTGACGCCGGCGCCGTCAGTTGGACCTTCAAAAAGGGCGTTGACCATAGGCTTCTCGCAGATCGGCCATGAAAGCGACTGGCGTGTGGCCCAGTCCCAGGACATGCAGGAAGAAGCAAGAAGTGAGGGCATCGACCTCAAATTCTCTGACGCCAATCAGAAGGAAGAAGATCAGCTGAAGGCGGTGCGCTCGTTCATCGCGCAGAAGGTCGACGCGATCGTCATCGCCCCGATCGTGGTCACCGGCTGGGACCAGGCGCTCAAAGAGGCCAAAGCCGCCAATATTCCGGTGTTCATCGTCGACCGCGACGTCGACGTCGCCGACAAATCGCTTTACGTGACCCGCATTGCAAGTGACTTCAACCTCGAAGGAAGGCTTGCCGGCGCATGGCTCGCTCAGGCGAGCAAGGGAACCTGCAACATCGTCGAGTTGCAGGGCACAGTCGGCTCGGCGGCGGCAGTCTACCGCAAGGAAGGTTTCGAAGCCGCCATCTCCCAATTTCCGAGAATGAAGATCGTCAAGAGCCAGAGCGGAGACTTCACGACCGCAGGCGGGAAGAGCGTGATGGAATCCTTCATCAAGGCGACCAACAATCTCAGCGGGATTTGCGCGGTGTTCGCCCACAACGACAACATGCAGCTTGGCGCGATACAGGCGATGAAGGAGGCGGGCCTCAGGCCGGGCAAGGACTTCCTAATGGTCTCGATCGACTACATACCCGACATAAAAAAGGCGCTCGCGGTTGGCGACGCCAATGCGTCCGTCGAGCTTACGTCGGCCATTGGTAAGTATGTCTATCCGGTCGTGACGGAATACCTGAACGGCAAGAGAGAATTGCCGAAGTGGACCGTCATTCCCGACCCGGTTCATACCGCCGAGAGCAGCGGAGCGCCAAGTCAGCCGACGGCCGCCGCCGCGCCGTCACCGGCCGCCACTGCGGCGGCGGCCGCGACGCCGCCGCAACCGGCGGCGTCGCCAGGTGTGGCAGTTTCGCCGCGCGCCGCGATGCTCGTCGCCGTCGCCGGCGACCCGCAGAAGCCGCCCGCGATCAGCCTCGGTTCGGTCGTCTGGACCTCGATCCCGGCGGCGCCCGGGCAGCCGGCGACGGTCGGGGTGAAGGCCGAGGCCGACATTCCCACTCTGGAGATGCACGCAGTCATGACGATACGGAAGAACACCGACCCGACTTTGCCCGCTTCCCATACGATCGATCTTCGCATGACGTTCGCCGACGGCGCGGAAATCAAGGGCGTCAAGGACATGCGGGTGCCGATGATGCGCCGCGACAATCCTCCGGGGCAGGACCCCCTGGCCGGCGTGCGCGTCAAAATCAGCGACAGCTATTTCCTCGTCGGGCTCTGGCGCGCCGACGCCGACGCCGCGCACAACGTCGACCTCATCGCCAGCCGCGGCTGGTTCGATTTCCCGCTGCTGCTCAATGACGACCGCATTGCCAAGCCCGACTTGAACAGTAAACGGGTCTTCGCGCTCGCAACCTGTTGATATTATTGACGGCGATCGGGCATTTTCGCCAAACGTGGTGGCACGTTTGCACAATATTTCGGCTTGATAATTGATTGCGAATCGGATTCTGTGGTGCTCTGCTTTGGGGCCGCCATGTTCTTCCGCTTCAAGAGGTCGGGCGAGCGCACTTACGTGCAGATCGTCGAGAACAAGCGCATCGGCGGCGCCGTGCGTCAGTCCGTCGTCGCCAATCCGGGGCGCGCCGACGAACTGGTCGCCTCCGGCGGGCTCGCCTCGCTCATCGCCTCGGGCGCCAAGCTCACCGATCAGGTGTTGCTCATCCATGCGCTCGACGAGGACGCCGACGGGGCCTTGTCGATCGCGGCCAAGCGGATTGGCGGGCCGCTGCTGTTCGGCAAGATCTGGGAGCGGCTCGGCGTCGCCGAGGTTCTCGGCGATCTGTTGAAGGAGCGCGCGTTCGAGTTCCCGGTCGAGCGGGCGGTGTTCGTCGCCGCGCTGCATCGGCTGTTCGTTTCCGGATCGGACCGCGACTGCGCGTTGTGGATGACGGATTACGACATCCCGGGCGCCGAGGGGCTTGACCTGCATCATTTCTACCGGGCGATGGCCTGGCTGGGCGAGGAGATGGAGGAGAAGCCGGCCGAGGCGCTGGCGCCGCGCTGCGTCAAGGACGTCATCGAGGAGAAGCTGTTCGATCGCCGCCGCGACCTCTTCACCGATCTGTCCGCCGTGTTCATGGACACCACGAGCCTGTCGTTTTACGGCGAGGGCGGCCAGACGCTGGGCGAGCGCGGCTATTCCAAGGATTATCGGCCCGATCTGAAGCAGATGATCCTCGGCCTCGTCGTCGACGGCGAGGGTCGGCCGATCTGCACCGAGATGTGGCCGGGCAACACCGCCGACGTGACGACATTGCTGCCGGTCGTCGATCGGCTGCGTTCGCGCTTCGGGGTCGGCCGGGTCTGCGTCGTCGCCGATCGCGGCATGATCTCGGCCGCGACGATCGCCGGGCTCGAGGAACGCAATCTCGAATACATCCTGGGCGCACGCGAGCGCTCCGACGCGATCGTCAAAAGAATCGTGTTGGCGAACGATGATCCGTTCGTGCCGTTGCTCATCGAGCGCAAGGCCGGCCAAACTCAGTTGTTCGTCAAACAGCTGCAGATCGAGGGCGAGCGTTACGTCGTTTGCCGCAACGAAGCGGAGGCCGAGAAGGACCGCGAGAATCGCGAGGCGATCGTCGCCGCTCTCGCTGCGCAATTGAAAAGGGGCGACAAGGCGCTGATCGGCAATTCCGCCTATCGGCGCTATTTGCGCAAGACCAAAGGGGCCAAGGGCAAGCCGGCGTTCGAGATCGACGCCGGCAAGCTCGCCGAAGAAGCGCGGTTCGACGGAATCTTCGTGCTGCGCACCAACGCGAAAATCACGCCGCTGCAGGCGGTTCTGCGCTATCGCGACCTTCTCAAAGTCGAAAATCTCTTCCAGCGGACCAAGGCGGTAATGCGCACGCGGCCGATCTTCCACTCATCCGACGCCGCCATTCGTGGCCATGTCTTTTGCTCGTTCCTGGCGCTGGCGATGCAGAAGCATCTCGACGATCTCATGCGCGAAGCCGGCGTCGCGCCCGAGTGGCGGGTTCTGCTGCGCGATCTCGACCGTCTGAGCCAAGTGCGCATCCGTCATCGCGGCGCCGATTGGCTGGTGCGCAGCGACGCCGCGCCGGCGGTGACGACGCTCTTCAAACGCGCTCATCTCGCCCTGCCGCCGCGCGCCCGCCAGGCTCGCCCCCCGCCGCCTGCCCAACTCAAACGCGCCCAAAAACGCCGCGGCCGCCCAAGGCGTAGTGCCACGCCGACTTGAATTTCCCTAAAATGCCAGCGCAATCAATCATTTACGAAAATTAGGTGTCCAACTTGCGCCAAGCTGACTTTCGAGAAGGGCGCCGACGGGGAGCGCCTCCTCAACGAGGCGCTGGCCGCGTGGAAGGCGCCGTGAGCGGTCAATCCGGCAGGTTGAAGACCCGCGTCGCAACGAAATAGCCGCCCTCGACCTTTCCCAAGGCGACCGGAGCGCCGAGGCGCGCGGCGTAGGCGGGCCCTTCGGGCGCGCCGACGCCGCGCAGCAGCAGTTCTTGACCGCGGCGCAGGATCGCGGCGCCGCGCTGATCGACGGCGACGCAGGCCAGCTCCGCCAAGCCCGCTTCCACGGCGAGCAGCGCGGTCGCGCGCGCCTCGGGCGATTGGCGCAACGCGTCGAGGGCCGCCGCCCCGCTCGCCGAGAACGGGCCGACGTGGGTGCGACGCAACGCGGCGATGTGGCCGTGACAACCGAGTTCGCGCCCGAGGTCGCGCGCGATCGCGCGCACATAGGCCCCCTTGCCGCACTCGGCCTCGAAGCTCGCCTCGTTCGGCCCGGCCTCGACGAGTTCGAGCCGGTGGACGAGGATGGGCCGCGCTGCGATCTCGAACGCTTCGCCGCCGCGCGCCAGATCGTAGGCGCGCTCGCCAGCGACGCGAATCGCCGAAAAGGTCGGCGGAATCTGGCTGATGAGGCCGACGAAGCGCGGCAGCGCCGCCTCGATCTCCTCGCGGGTTGGGCGCCTAGGCGAGCTCGCGACGATCCTGCCCTCGGCGTCGTCGGTGTCGGTTTCCTCGCCCCACTTGACGACGAACCGATAGGCCTTGGCGCCCTCCTGCACGATCGGGACGGTCTTGGTCGCTTCGCCGAACGCGACCGGCAACACGCCGGAAGCGAGCGGGTCCAGGGTGCCGGCGTGGCCCGCCTTCTTCGCGTTGAAGAGATGTTTCAACTGCGCGACCGCCTGCGTCGAGGTGACGCCGACCGGCTTGTCGAGATTGATCCAGCCGTTGACTTCGACGCGCGTCGAGCGGCGCTGGGGCGACCGGCCTCTCTCGGACGGCTCGGGCTGGACCACGGCGGGCGTCGCGTCGATTTCGCCCTTCGGGCTCAATGGCGTTCCTCGCCGTCGTCACGGGCGAGGTCGCGCGCGACCCGCGGCGACTTCAACAGCGCGTCGATTTCAGCCTGCGCGGAAATGCTGTCGTCGATGACGAATCGCAGATCGGGCGCAAACTTGAGGTTGACGCGCCGAGCGACCAAGGCGCGCAGCGCCTTCTTGCGCACGTTGAGAGCGAGGATCGTCGCCTCGGCGTTCTCGCCGCCGAGCGGCATGACGGCGATGGTGGCGAGCTTCAAATCGGGCGACATCTTCACCGAAGGGATAGTGACCGCCTGCCGATCGAGCACGGGATCGAGGATTTCGCCGCGCTGGAGAATTTCCGCCATCGCGTGACGGATCGATTCGCCCACGCGCTCGAGGCGATGCGAAGGGCCGGCGCGTCTGGCGATGGTTCGGGACATGGGGACAGGAGCCTGAAAAAAGGAAGTCGCGGCGCCGAGGCGGCCAAGCGGAAAAGGGACTTGTCGTTTCCGCGCTGGGAGGCCTCCTCGCGCGCGCCGGGCCTTCGCAACGCTCGGGTCGGCGCTCCGGCTTCGCCGGAGCCGCGCCAAAGCGGCTCCGGCGGAGATGCGCGGCCGAGCCCAAGCGGTCCGCAGTCCCGCCACGAGCTTCGAGGAGAAGCCAAGCGGCGGCGCGCACTAGAGCGTGCGGCGAATCTCCTCGACATTGTAGCATTCGATGACGTCGCCGACGCGGACGTCCTGATAGTTCTCCAAGGCCATGCCGCATTCCTGACCGGCCTGCACAACCGCGACTTCGTCCTTGAAGCGCTTCAGCGTCGACAGCTTGCCTTCGTGGACGACCACGTTGTCGCGAATGAGGCGCACATGGGCGCCGCGCTGCACCACGCCGTCGATGACCCGGCAGCCCGCGACGTTGCCCACTTTCGAGATCGAGAACACTTCGAGGACCTGCGCATTGCCGAGCAACGTCTCGCGCAGGGTCGGCGAAAGCAGGCCCGACATCGCCGCCTTTACGTCGTCCACGAGGTTGTAGATGATGTTGTAATAGCGAATCTCGATGCCCTGCTGCTCGGCCAGGTCGCGCGCTTCCTTGTGCGCGCGCACGTTGAAGCCGATGATCACCGCTTTCGACGCCTCGGCGAGGGTGACGTCGGATTCGGTCACGCCGCCGACGCCGCCGTGAATGACGCGCGCGGCGACTTCCTCGTTGCCGAGCCTGTCGATCGCGGCGGTGATCGCCTCGACCGAGCCTTGCACGTCGGCCTTGACGACGATCGGCAGCTCCTTGCGGCCCGCCGTCTTGAGATTGCTCATCATATCGCTGAGCGAGGTGCGCACCACGCCGCCGCGAACCGCCAGCTTCTCGCGCTTTTGGCGTTCGCGATATTCGGCGATTTCGCGCGCCCGCGCCTCGCTTTCCACCACCGCGACGCGGTCGCCGGCCTCCGGCGCGCCGGAGAAGCCGAGCACCTCGACCGGCGTCGAGGGCTTCGCTTCTTCGACGTTTTCGCCCTTGTCGTCGATGAGGGCGCGCACGCGGCCCCATTCCGAACCGGCCACGACCAGCGCGCCGACGCGCAGCGTGCCGCGCTGCACCAACACCGTCGCCACCGGGCCGCGGCCGCGATCGAGGCGCGCCTCCACCACGGTGCCCTCGGCGCTACGCTCGGGGTCGGCTGTCAGATCGAGAATTTCGGCTTGCAGCGCGATCGCCTCGAGCAATCTATCAAGATTGGTGTGCTTGGCGGCGGAGACCTCGACGCTGAGCGTTTCGCCGCCGAAGGCTTCGACCTGAACGTCGTGCTGCAACAACTCCTGCATCACGCGCTGCGGATCGGCTTCCGGCTTGTCGATTTTGTTGATCGCCACGATGATCGGCGCATGGGCCGCCTTGGCGTGGCGGATCGCCTCGATCGTTTGCGGCATCACACCGTCGTCCGCGGCCACCACCAAGACGACGATGTCGGTCACCTTGGCGCCGCGCGCGCGCATCGCCGTGAAGGCGGCGTGGCCGGGCGTGTCGATGAAGGTGATCTTGGCGCCGCTGGGGGCCGTGACCTGATAGGCGCCGATGTGTTGGGTGATGCCGCCCGCTTCTCCGGCCACCACATTGGCGTGCCGGATGGCGTCGAGCAGCGATGTCTTGCCGTGGTCGACATGCCCCATGATGGTGACGATCGGCGGCCGCGGGACCGGAGCGCCCTCTTCGTCGGGACGGTCGAACAATCCCTCTTCGACGTCTGATTCGGCCACGCGCTTGACGGTGTGGCCCATTTCCTCGGCGATCAGCTCGGCGGTGTCGGCGTCGAGCGTGTCGGTGAGAGTGACCATGCGCCCCTGGCGCATCAGCAGCTTGATGACGTCGACGGCGCGCTCGGACATGCGGTTGGCGAGTTCCTGGATGGTGATCGCCTCGGGGACGACGATTTCGCGGGAAATCTTCTCCTTCGCCTCCTGGGCGCCGTGACTCTTGAGGCGCTGGGTGCGGCGGCGGAAGGCGGCGACGGAACGCGTGCGCTCCTCTTCGCCGGCGGTGGCGCTGGCGACGGTCAATCGGCCGCGATTGCGCTGGTCGCCGCCGCGCGCCGGGCGCGGCGTCGGCAGCATGAGTTTCGCCGCAGGCGCGGCGACCGTCGTCCTGCGAGCGCCGCGTTTGCCTTCCTCGTCGTCGAAGGCAAGGCCCGGGCCGAGCGCCTTGGCCGCGCTCGGCGCGCCGCCCGGCGAGGCGGCGAGCGCCACGGCGGGCGAGGCGGCGGGCGCCGTTGCCGGTTTGCGGCCCAATGACGTGGCGGGGATCGCGGCCGGTTCGCCGCCGGCCAGGCGTCGGCGCGCCTCCTCCTCGGATTGTCGCTTGAAGTTCGCTTCCTGGGAACGGCGCAGCTCTTCCTCGCGCTTGCGCGCTTCGGCCGCTTCGCGCTCGACCATTTCGCGCGCCTCGCGCTCGCGTCGCGCCTCGGCATCCGCTTCCTGGCGGCGGCGGTCTTCTTCTTCGCGCGCGCGCGCTTCGACGAGCGCCCTGGCGCGGGTCTCGCGCTGCTCTTCCGTCAAGGTGCGCAACACCACGCCGGTCTTGGGGGGGGCGGCCGGCGCGGCGACGGTGGGTCCGCGGGGCGCGGCCGCCGGAGCAAGCGCGGGCGCCTTGGCGCCGGGGGCCGCCGGCGCCGCCTCGCGCGGCGACGCTTCGCCCGGCGCGAGGACGCGGCGCTTGACCTTCTCGACGACGACCGCCTTGCTGCGCCCGTGCGAAAAGCTTTGGCGCACGGTTCCCTGCTCGACGGGCCGCTTGAGGTGCAAAGTCGGCTTCGCCGGCGATGCGCCCAAAGTCTTGTCGCCGCTGTTGTTCGTTTCACTCATTCGCTTTTCCAGTGACCCCGGCTTATCGATCGTTCATCGCGGCGCCTTATCGGTTGCTGCGCTGGCGCGATATTGCGCCAGACGCGCGACTTTGGCGAGAAAGGCGGCGCTCGCCTCGCCCGCGTTGAGCGCTGCATGTATCACATTTGCCCTTCCCAATGCCAAATCCAATTGGCGCGAGGAGAATAGGCCGATTCGCCCGACCGTCTCGGCCGCCTCGCCCAAGCGAGCGCGCAGCAGACGCTCCAGCTTCGACGTCCCGTCCGGCGCCCCCTCGGCGGCGTGGATCAGTCCGACGAGCGCGCCCCCACGGATCGCCGCCTCGACCTTGACCGCGCCGGTCACGACGAGCCCGGCCTTGTTGACGATCGAAAGAAATTGCAGCGCATCGCGTTCCAGCAGGCGATCGACGTCCTCGGCCAGCTCCGGCGGCGCGTCGACGTGGACGCGAAAGCCGCGGGAGAAGGCTTGCTTCGCCGCCGCTTGGCGCACGGTGGCGAAATCGAGCCGCGTCCATACGCCGCGCCCGGGCAGCTTGCGCCTGAGATCGGGCACGACCTCGCCGGCGCCGGAGAGAACGAAGCGCAACATCGCTTCCGGCGGCCCTTTCTCGCCGGAGACCACGCAGGTGCGCTCCGATCCGCCTTCGTCGCTCCTCTCGCGCTTGCGCAATCGCGGCTTCTCCTTGAGCTATTGCGCGTGGGTTTCGACCGCGCCGTCCGGCTCGACGACGGGCGCCGGGGCGGGTTCCTCGACCCAGCCGGCCCGCACGCGCGCAGCCATGATCATCGCGTCCGCCTGCTGGCGCGAAACATTGAATTCGGCGAGATAGCCGGCGAATTTCTTTTCGCCGGCCTCGCCGCGCTCCGTCCAGCCGATGAGATCGTCGGTCGCGCAACCCGCGAGATCCTCGACCGACTTGACCCCGTTTTGTCCGAGCTTGACCAGCATCGGGCTGGTCAGACCGTCGATCGACTTGAGGTCGTCGGAAACGCCGAGCGCCTTGCGCGCCTCGTCGTATTCGGTCTCGACGCGCGCCAAATGCCCTTGCGCGCGCGTCTGAATCTCCTCGGCGGTCTCGGCGTCGAAGCCCTCGATCGAGGCCAGTTCGCGCAAATCGACATAGGCGATTTCCTCGACCGAGCGGAAGCCCTCGGAGGCGAGCAGCTGCGCCACCGTCTCGTCGACGTCGAGGTCGTTCATGAACACGGCCGTGCGCTCGACGAATTCCTTTTGCCGTCGTTCGGATTCCTCGGCCTCGGTAAGGATGTCGATGT
This sequence comes from uncultured Alphaproteobacteria bacterium, assembly GCA_963775575.1. Taxonomy (GTDB): domain Bacteria; phylum Pseudomonadota; class Alphaproteobacteria; order Rhizobiales; family Beijerinckiaceae; genus Roseiarcus. The sequence goes on along the minus strand of CAVZJG010000002.1, from coordinate 2,300,286 downwards.
CCCAGCCCGTCAACTGCGAAGCCAGGCGCACGTTCTGCCCGCGCCGGCCGATGGCGAGCGAAAGCTGATCGTCCGGCACCACGACTTCGATGCGGGTGGAGTCCTCGTCGAGCACCACCTTCATCACTTCGGCCGGCTGCAGCGCGTTGACGATGAAGGTCGCCGCGTCCGGCGACCAGGGAATGATATCGATCTTCTCGCCCTGCAATTCGTTGACGACCGCCTGCACGCGCGAGCCGCGCATGCCCACGCACGCGCCCACCGGGTCGATCGAGGAGTTGTTGGAGACCACCGCGATCTTGGCGCGCGAACCGGGGTCGCGCGCCACCGACTTCACCTCGACGATGCCGTCGTAGATTTCCGGCACCTCCTGGGCGAACAGCTTGGCGGTGAATTGCGGATGGGTGCGCGAAAGGAAGATCTGCGGCCCGCGCGCTTCGCGGCGCACGTCGTAGACATAGGCGCGAACGCGATCGCCGGGACGGAACATTTCGCGCGGGATCAGTTCGTCGCGGCGCACCACCGCTTCGCCTGCCCCCGAGCCGCCGAGGTCGACGACGACGTTGCCGTATTCGACGCGCTTGACCTGGCCGTTGATGATTTCGCCGATGCGGTCCTTGTAGACGTCGTATTGCTTGTCGCGCTCGGCCTCGCGAATCTTCTGCACCAGCACCTGCTTGGAAGCCTGGGCGGGAATGCGGCCGTAGTCGAAGGGTGGCAGCGATTCGGCGATCCAGTCGCCGATCTGCGCCGACGGGTTCTTCTTGTGCGCCTCGTCGAGCGTGATCTGCGTCGCGTCGTTGTCGATCTGGTCGACGACCAGAAGCAGGCGGGAGAAGCGGATTTCGCCGGTCTTGGGATTGATCTCGGCGCGCACCTCCGTCTCCTGGCCGTAGCGCGAGCGCGCGGCCTTCTGCATCGCGTCCTCCATCGAGGCGAGCACGATCGACCGGTCGATCGACTTCTCGCGCGCGACGGCGTCGACGATCTGCAAGAGTTCGAGTTTGTTGGCGCTGACGGCCATCGTCTTCTCCTTTTTCGGAGGACGGAGAACAGAGCACGAAGGACGGACAGCTCTATTTGTCGTCCGTCATCCGCCCTCTGTCCTCGGTCCTATGTCGTCTGTTGTCTGTCTTCCGTTTTTTGATTGCGGCCTTCTCCCGCCGCAGCGTCGCGCGAATCAAATCCTCGGTGAGCGCCAGGCGCGCCTCGGCCATGTCCTGGATGGGCAGATCGACGCTCGATTCGGCGCCGCCCTCCCCGCCGATCAGGCGAAGGCGCGCGATCGGCGCCCCTTCGAGCGAGTCGACCGCCTCGATCCGGCCGCGAAAACGCTTGCGCCCGTCGATCGGAATCGCCATCTCGATGCGCGCCTCACGGCCGATCGCGCGGCGAAAGTCGGATTCGCGCGCCAGCGGCCGGTCGATGCCCGGCGAGGAGATTTCCAGCCGATAGGGCTGGCTCATCGGCGCCTCGAGATCGAACACCGGCGACAGCGCCTGGCTGGCGCGTTCGCAATCGTCGATCGACATGGCGCCGTCCGGGCGCTCGGCCATGATCTGCACGGTTGCGCCCTGAGACGCGGAAACCTTCACCCGAACGACGCGCAATCCGAGATCGCGCAGGGTCGGCTCGGCGATGCGCGCGATGCGCTGCGCCAGGCCGTTTTCGGCGATCAGACGCGCCTCGTCGAGCCCCTGGTCGGGCGCGGGCGCGGCTTGCGGAAGAGACGTTGCGTCCATGGGCGTTGCGGCAACAAAAAAGAGCGGGTCCCGGCCGGGGCCCACTCTCAAAATCTCTCTTCATCCGATCGACGAAGAGCTATGAGAATTTCCAATGCGGCTAGTATCCGATCGTCGCGCGCAACGCAAGGAAAAAGCGCGCCGCCTTGCGCGGCGCCATTTTGGGCAGCTGGAACGAACTCACGCGTGAAGTCCAGGGCGGGATTTCCGGGCATGGCTCGAGGGGGCTCATCAAGGCGATCGTGAGAGGTCAGGCGTTTTCCCCCGACATCGCCGTCACGACGCACGACGCACAGCAGACCCTCGATATTCGCTCTGCGAGCGGCAATCTCTCGATGATCTCGATCGTCCTGCGTCGCGGCGGCTGAGGCCGTTTTCCCGAATACGCGGGCGAGCGCTCGCCCGCGATCGGACGGACCGAGCCGCCGACGATCGCCATCCACCATCGATTGCGGCGCGCGCGGCGCGGCGCTATGGGGAGGCCGCGCAACGACAGGGAGAGCGCTCCGTGAGCAAGGCCAAGTCGAGCCGCAGGCCGCCGCGATCACGTCCCTCGACGCGCGCGCTCGCGATCGCGATCGCTTCGATCGCCCTCGCCGGCTTAGCGATTTGGATCGTGGCGACGCCGGCGCGCAACCCGAGCGCGCTGGTCGGCGGGCCTTTCGCGCTTCAGACCGGCGACGGCAAGACGCTGACCGACGCCGACCTTGAGGGCCATCCCTTCCTCGTCTATTTCGGCTACACCCACTGCCCGGACGTTTGCCCGACCACGCTGGCGGAAATCTCGGACGTGCTGCGCGGGATGCCGGACAAGCCGATCCGCGCGCTGTTCGTCACCGTCGACCCCGAGCGCGACACCCCGGCCTCGATGGCCGATTACGTCAGTAGCTTCGATTCGCGCATCGTCGGCCTTTCCGGCAGCCGGGCTGAGATCGACGCAATCGAGAAGGCCTATCGCGTCTACGCGCGCAAAGGGCCGCCGCGGGCCGACGGCGGCTATTCGATGGACCATTCCTCGGTGGTCTACCTGATAGACGCCAAAGGCGCCTTCGTCGAGGCGCTCGATCTGGAACGCCCGCCGGAAGAGGCCGCCAAGGAGCTGTCGGCCTATTTCTAGCGTCGTCCAAACGAGGTCGGGCCCATTCGGCGCGACGTTGCGGCCCGTCAGACGGTAGGCTTGCCGGTCGTGGCGAAGATCGTGACGTCGTCGGCGGCGAGCGTGGCGAGCGAAATGGTGAAGGTCATCGCCAATGGTCCCGAATAGGCCGAGCCCCAGGGATTGTGCAGCGTCAGCATGTTGGTGGCCGCGCTGGTCCCCGCGGTATAGCCGATCACCTCATACATGTGGTCGGCGACGATATTGCCCTTTTGGATGTTCGCCGTGCCGACGAGCAATTCCTCGTCCGATTTCCAATCCGCGGCGAATAGCGAATTGTTGGTGGAAAATGTCGAAGCCGACGTCCTCGAGCTGAACGAGTAGTCGTTGACCGCCTGGCCGGTGATTTCCGTCAGCGCATAACCGCCGCCGGAGTCGATGCCGGCGTAGGAGTCGCTCGCCTGGTTGAGCGTTTCGCCGTGCGGCGCGGCGGTCTGGGCGTTGAGCTCCGCGTAGGCCTTTTCGACCAGCTCCCCCCAAGCGGGGGAGCCGTTGGCGAATTCGAGCGTCGATCCGTTCGCCCAGGAATACCCCCTCGGCATCGTCGGCAACGCGTCGTTGACGGTGACGTAGTTGGGCTTGCCGTTGACGACGAACTCGACGCTGTAGGCGCCGTTGCCGTCGCTGGCGATCATGCTTTCGATGACGCTCGGGGCCTGCAACGCGACGTCGGCGAGCGCGGACATGAAGTAGCAGTCGCCGAGGTAGCCCTGGTTGACGTCGGTGTAGACCGGCGCGCCGCTCTTGCCGTACAGCGGCGCGGTCGTCATCTGGTACGTGGCGCCGATGTTGGACTCGCCGATCGACGAGACGCTGAGGCTCGGCAGGTTGGTTCCCAGGAACCACATGCCGATCAACTCGGTCGCCTGCGTCTGCGTCGAGGCCGCGCTGAGGTTGCCGAGCTTGGCCGCAGTCGACGAGCCGCCGTTCCAAGTGGCGTTGGCGCTGTCGCCGTCAACGACGTCCTGGGTGATCTGCTGGACATAGGCCGACGTGCTGATGCCGCCCGAGGCGTTGAGCAGCGAGGCGAGCGTCTCGAGGGTGCCGAACTTGCTGGCGGTCATGCCGCCGACGGCGGCGTCCTGAAGGATCGTCAGCATCGAACTGTAAGTGAGCGAATCGTTGACCATCAGCTTGGCGACGTCGGCTTCGATGCCGGCGTTGCTGAGCTTGGCGAGGATGGTCGAGGCCGGCGTCGAGGCGGCCGTCTTCGAAGTCCCGCTCGAAGTCGACGAGCCCAAGGTCGTATTCGGCGACCCCGCGCCGGACGTCGACGATTTCGGGGCCAGCGACGCGCTGCCGAAAAACGAGACCGTCGGCGCCGGATTCGGCGGCGCGATCAGCAGGTCGAGGCCAAAGTCGTCCGCGCCGGGGACGCCGGCAAGGCTCGCCGCCGCGCCGTCCGACGAACCCCAACCCTCGGCGCCGTCGCCAAACGCCGGGCCGTCGATGGAGAGCGCCGGCGAATGGCCGGCGTTCAACGTCCGAAACCATTGCGAAAAGGCATTGGAGATCGACATCGGCCCCACCTATCGGTGCGAAGGTTACGCGACAAACAGGTAAGCGGCAGACCTCACCATAGGGTTACAAGGATACGATAAATTTGCGAAGAATAGAAGGTGCCGCTCCCTGCATTCGCGCGCCGGCGCCGCAGCGCGAATGTCGGCTCTCGACCTTTCCTGCCGTTTCGGCCGTCAATCCAGCCGCATCGCGATGCCCGCCGCCGCCATGCGTTCCTTGGCCTGCCGGATGGAGAATTCGCCGAAATGGAAGATCGAAGCGGCGAGCACCGCGCTGGCGTGGCCTTCCAGCACGCCGGCGACCAGATGGTCGAGCGTTCCCACCCCGCCCGAGGCGATGACCGGAATCGTAACCGCGTCGGCGACGGCGCGGGTCAACGCGATGTCGAAGCCGGCCTTGGAGCCGTCGCGGTCCATCGAGGTCAGCAGGATTTCGCCGGCGCCGAGCGCGGCGACTTCGCGCGCGTAGCCGACCGCGTCGATCCCCGTCGGGCGGCGACCGCCATGGGTGAAGATCTCCCAGCGCGGCGGCTCGCCGGGCTTGGAGGCCTGCTTGGCGTCGATGGCGACGACGACGCACTGGGCGCCGAACTTCTCCGCCGCCGCGCGCACGATGGTTCGATCGGCGACGGCGGCCGAGTTGATCGAGACCTTGTCGGCGCCGGCGAGCAGCAGATTGCGGATGTTCTCAAGCGTGCGCACGCCGCCGCCGACCGTGAGCGGCATGAAGCACACTTCGGCGGTGCGCCGGACGACGTCGATCAGCGTGCCGCGGTTCTCGTGGCTCGCCGTGATGTCGAGAAAGCACAATTCGTCGGCACCCGCCTTGTCGTAAGCGACGGCGCATTCCACCGGATCGCCGGCGTCCCGCAGATCGACGAATTGCACGCCCTTGACGACGCGGCCGTCCTTAACATCGAGGCAAGGGATGAGGCGGGATTTAAGCATGGCGGCTCTCCGCTTCACGAATCAGCGCCAGCGCCTGGCGCGCGTCGAGCCGTCCGTCGTAGAGCGCGCGCCCCGATATCGCGCCGGCGAGGCGCGCGCAATCGGGCTCGAGCAGGCGTTTGACGTCCTCGATCGAGGCGAGCCCGCCCGAAGCGATGACCGGAATCGCGACCGCCTCGGCGAGCGCTACGGTCGCCGAGACGTTGAGCCCCTGCAACACGCCGTCGCGCCCGATGTCGGTGTAGATCAGCGCCGCGACGCCGGCGTCCTCGAAGCGGCGCCCGAGATCGAGCGCGGAAATATCCGAAGTCCTGGCCCAACCATCGACGGCGACGCGGCCCTCGCGCGCGTCGATGCCGACCGCGATGCGGCCGGGATTGCGCCGCGCCGCCTCCTGCACGAAGGCGGGGTCTTCGACCGCGGCGGTGCCGATGATGACCCGCGCTACGCCCTTTTCGAGCCAGCCGTTCACCGTCTTCATGTCGCGCACGCCGCCGCCGAGCTGCACTTTCATCGTCACGCCGGCCAGTATGCCTTCGATCGCCGACGCGTTCATCGGCTTGCCGGCGAAGGCGCCGTCGAGATCGACGACGTGCAGCCATTCGAAGCCTTGGGCCGCGAAGCGCCGGGCTTGCGCGGCCGGGTCGCTATTGAACACGGTCGCCTGCCCCATGTCGCCGCGAACCAGGCGCACGCACTCGCCGCTCTTGAGGTCGATGGCGGGGAACAGAATCACGGGCGCCACTGGAGGAAATTGGCGATCAGGGCCAGACCGAGCGTCTGGCTCTTCTCGGGGTGGAACTGCGTGCCGACGATATTGTCGCGCGCGACCATCGCGGTCACCGGCCCGCCGTAATCGGCGGTGGCGACGACGTCCTCGGGATCGAGCGGGTAAAGCTGGAACGAGTGGACGAAATAGGCGTGCAAGCCGCTTTCGCCGACGGCGATTCCTTCCAGCACGGGGTGGGCGCGCTTCACCGTCAAGGTGTTCCAGCCCATGTGGGGGATCTTCAAGCCGGGGACATGGGGAACGATCGGCGCAACGTCGCCGCGGATCCAATCGAGGCCGCCGACGACCTCGTGTTCGAGGCCGCGCGTCGCCATCAGTTGCATGCCGACGCAAATGCCGAGGAACGGCCGTCCGCCGCGGCGCACCGTCTCTTCCAGCGCCTCGACCATGCCGGGAACCGCGTCGAGCCCGCGCCGGCAATCGGCGAAGGCGCCGACGCCCGGCAGCACGATGTGTTCGGCGCGCGCGACGTCCTCCGGGCGACCGGTCACCTTGACTTCGCGCTTCAAGCCCGCTTCGCGCGCGGCGCGCTCGAACGCCTTGCGAGCCGAGTGCAGATTGCCCGAGCCGTAGTCGACGATCGCGACGCTCATGTCAGCGGTCCGCCTCGGGAAAGAGTCCGAGAACGTCGGGCGACGCCGAAGGCGGCGGGCCGAAGGCGGCGCGCGGCGCGCGGCGCGGCGCCGGCCGGGCGGGAGCGCGAGCAAGAAAGCCGACTTCGGCGGTCGAAAAGTCCGGGGCGCAGACGAGGTCGGCGAGCGGCCGCCCGCCGCGCGCCAGCGCGGCGCCTTGCAGGGCGCGGCCCTCAAGGCCGAGATAGAGCGCGCTCAGCGCATAGAGCCAAAAAGCCCCATTCGCGCCGAGGACGCCGCCGGCGACGGCGAAGCCGACGAACGCGGCCGCGGCAATCCACAGCGCGAGCGGGCGCCACAGCCGATGGGCGAGGAGCCAGATCGGCCCGAACACGAACGCCGCCGCGCAAAAACCGAGCTTCAGGAACTCGGCGCGCTCCAACGCCGTCGCCGGCTCGCCGTCGCCGGCCGAACAATGCACCGCATAGATCGCCATGGGTGTGTCGCCGTCCGTCGCGGACGGCCTCCTCTGACCTATGCCAGCTTACAGCGCGCCCTTGGTCGAGGGAACGCGCTGACCCTGCCTCTGATCGATTGCAAGCGCGGCGCCAAGCGCGCGCGCTGCGCCCTTGAAGCAGGATTCGGCGATATGGTGGCTGTTGGCCCCATAAAGCGTCTCGATGTGCAGTGTCAGGCCGGCGTGGACGCTGAGCGCCTGGAAGAACTCCCGCACCAGCTCGACGTCGAAGGCGCCGATCTTCTCGGTCGGGAATTCGACGCGAAAGACCAGGAACGGCCGCCCCGACACGTCGAGCGCGACGCGCGTCAGCGTCTCGTCCATCGGCGTGAGGCAATCGGCGAAGCGCGCTATGCCGCGTTTGTCGCCGAGCGCTTGGGCGAGCGCCTGGCCGAGCGCGATGCCGACGTCCTCGACGGTGTGGTGGTCGTCGACATGGCGATCGCCCTCGGCGCGGATGGTCATGTCGATGAGCGAATGGCGCGCGAGCTGGTCGAGCATGTGGTCGAAGAAGCCGACGCGGGTCGAAACGTCCGCCTTGCCCGAACCGTCGAGGTCGACGGCGGCCTCGATCGCCGTCTCGTTCGTTTTGCGCGATATGGCGCCCTTGCGCATGATCTATCCTTCGCATGACTAAGATTTGGGCGCGGTGATAGCAAGCCCAGCGCCGCTTGGCCACCCGGAAGCGGCGAATCGGGCTGTGAAGGCTGAATCGTCTACTCGAACAAAGGCGCCAGACGCGCGAGAACCTCCTCGACGATTTCGGGCGGCGCCCGCTCCAGAAGGCGCGCGCGCCGCGCGGAAAAATCCAACGCGCGCGGCTGATCGCAGCGCACGACGCCGATCGTCTTCAGGCCGCCTCCCGACAGCGAGACGGCGAAGCCGGCCATGCGCGCGAACACGCCGCCGCCCGTGATCGGCAGCACGATAGGCGTATTCGTCAAGCGGTTGAACTCGCCCGGCGAGACGACCATGACCGGCCGCGTCCCTTTCTGTTCATGCCCGGACGCGGGATCGAGCGAAACGAGATAGATGTCGCCCCGCTCCATCACAGAAGCTCGGAGCCGACGGGCTCGTCGTCGAGCCAGGCGCGTTCCTCGGCGCTCGGTGCCGCGGATTGGTCGCATTGCGCGATGAGATCGTCGAGCGAGTAGCGGCGCCTCGGCGACGGTTCGACGATGAGCCGTCGGTCCTCCACCCGCACCCCGACCGTCGCGCCGGCCCCGAGGCCGAGAAGCTCGAGAATCGCCGGCGGCACCGCCAGCATCACCGAGCCGCCGACTTTACGAAGATGGATTCGTTGCATGGAGCATTCTCGGAGTTAAGTTATACGAGAATATAACTCAATGTCCCGCTCTGCGCAAGGCGAGAGCAATCCCTCTGTCGCGATGCGCCGACGCCTGGCGCGCGAGCTTTTCCAAGGAATTCCACACTTTTCCAAGCCTTTTCCAAACTTTTCCAAGCTTTTTCCTTGGAGATTATAACCTTGACAAAAGCTGATCAACATATAGGGTCGGCGCGACAGGCCGGCGAATCTAACGAGATTGTGGTGACTTCCGCGATGCGTGTTGCTGGCGCGATCGCTTTGGAGGATGGGGAGGGGGCGTTCTCTCGCGAAGACGCGGCTGAGGCGGCTTATAAAGCCATGGCCCCGCTAGATATTCGTCGAGTTCCGGCGCGCGGACAGAACGCGGGGATTCCTCCATCAAAATAAGAACGTTGATTCTGTAAAGGTCCAACCTCATCTCTTTCATGGCCTTCACGGTGATTCGGAATTCCTTGAGACGCTCGGCTGATGGCGAAAGGAAAGCATTGGAAACTAGCAGGTCGCGTCCCCCGTCGTGTCGGGCTGTCCAATGGATGAGGTGGTTGCGGATTTTAGCAATCGCGGCGAGTTGGGCCAACGGCCGTTCAAGGCGTTTTTTCATTTCAGCTTGCTCGGTCGCGTCCAGAATTCCGGCGAGCAAACTTTTGGCTGCATCGGAACGCGTGCCGCTGAATAGGACGCCAGCGACGATATCCGTTACCCCTGTCTGTTTCTGCAACAAAGAAAGCAGGCGTTGCTCGGCGTCGGCAAAGGCGTGGATGAACTGGCCTAGCTCGCGCCAATATCGGCGGTACGGCCTCTCGTTCAATGCGTCGATGGCCCGCTGGAAATCTCGAAAGAAGGACTCGTCGGATTTAGGCACTTGCGCACCCCGCGCGCTACTTTGAACTAGCGGATTCGGTTTCGGTCTGTATAATGAGAAGAGATCAGTTGCCATTCTGGAATCGCCATGGCCAACCTTCCCGAGGCTGCTCCCGACATCGCGACCAAGATCATGGCCGCGATGGTCCGCATGCCGCCAAAGCCGCACGAGAAAATGAAGCTGAAGAAGTCTAAGACGAAAGCCGAAAAAAAGGCGAACCCGGCGCGGGAGCGCGGAAAATAAAAGAGCGGGTTATGATTCGATTCGTTGCCCTAGCGATGCTGATCTTGCCGTCGGAGGCTTTGGCGCAGGTCGCCTGCTCGGCCCGGCCGGGAGGCGAAGAGGTCTTTATCGATTGCGCCGACGGGTCGCATTTCGAGGCGCCGGCAGGAGGCGGAATGGCCTACGGATTCGACAGGCGAGGGAACGATCTGGATGCGGGCGTGACGCTGTCCAACGGAAGATATTCCGTCGAGGTCTTGCCTCCACGGTGAGCCTTGAAACTGATCGGCGGGAGCTGCAACTCCCGTTTCGATCGATATCGCGATGACCGCTCATCGGCTAGATCACTCTAGCCGAAACCGGGAGCGTTGTCATGACGGAATCCGCCTTCTCCACAGTAAGAGCGTTCTCCCCGCTTCACCGGTTTTGTGTGGCGATTGGAAATATCCTCCGATGGTTCATCAATGTCGCCGTCGAGGAAGAGACACAGCGAGACGGCTCACGAAAAGAAATCCTTCCTTCCGATGTGCGCCTCCACATAGAGGCTTCTGAAGCGTTCCAGCATCTTAGCTTTCCCCACGAGATTTCTTTACCTCGGTCGCCAAGAAATTGAACAAATCATCAATAACAGCACTGAGATACGCGTCTGGAAGTCCTGGAACGCCAGCGGTCCGCTGTTCGAAAAAGGACTTTAGGTCTTCGCTCCATCTCAGAATATCATCACTTGTTTGATGGTTGGCAATTGCTCTGTCGAGAAGAAGCAATCTCACAAGCTGCATGAGAACTGCTATTCGGGCATGGGCAATAAGCAGAAGTTCTTTTAGCTCCTCCTCCATGGCCTTCGCTCCCTTGGGCTGGTTGGCACCGCTAAAATAGCGAAAGAGGGGCGCGAGTCTCTCGCGTCCCCTCACATCATTTCTCGGTCGGGCCCCTACGCTTGCGCGGCTTCACCAGCTCGCCGATACGTCAATCGCTTTCCGGTGATGCCGGCTGCAATCTTTGAGGTGCGTTCAACATCTTCAACGCCAAGTTTCGAGCGGTTCGAATAACGGAAATCGAATTCGGCAACGTAACGGTGAAGGTGCTTTTCGCTGCAATGCTGATAGACGCCCTTCATCCCGCGCTTGAAAATCGAATAGTAGCCTTCGATCGTGTTTGTGTTGATTTTGACGCCGGTCTTTCGATCGGTGTAGCCCCATTCCTCGCGTCCGTGGTCAACCATGTCATGCTTCGCGAAATCGTCGCCTAGTTTGCTGTAGGTGTTGCTTTCGTCGGTCATAACGTGTGTTTCTTTGGCAATGTTCGCTTTGATGATGGGGATAATATCCTCGCGCTTCGTGCTGTCGACACGGAAACTGCGGACTGAGCCGGCCCGCTCAACAAGCGACAAGACGGCGTTTTTGTGGCCGTAGCCGGCGCGCGCTTTCTCAACGCCTTCCTTGCGGCCGATGAAAGTCTCGTCGATTTCGACGATCGAGCCTTCGCCACCCATCGGCGCCAGGCCGCCGGCTCGCATGGCCTCGCGGATGCGGTGTGTCATGAACCAAGTGGATTTGTAGCTAATCCCGAGCATGCGATGCAATTGATGGCTCGAAATACCCTTCTTTGACGATCCGAGCAGGTGCATGGCCAGCCACCATTTGGTCAGCGGGATTTTCGAGCGTTCGAAGACCGTGCCGACCGTCGCGGTGAATTGGCCCTCGCACTCGTTGCAGTAGTAGAGGCCGGGACGCGCGCTCTTTGTCGCGAGCTTCGCTATTCGGGCGCGATCGACGTTGCCGCAATGAGGGCAGATCGGGCCGCTCGGCCAGACGACGGCTTCAAGGGCTTGGCGAGCGGCGTCTTCGTCAGTGAAGCGAGGGTCTTGAAGTTCGGCGTCCATGGGATCATTCTCCTATGGCCGTCATACTACACCTTGCGCCACTTTTGTCAAGGTTATAATCGCCTTTTCCTTGGCGGTTTTGAAGGAAATCAATGGCTTGCCGTCGAACCGGCCCGAATTCGTAACTCCCAAGGCGTGGTGAGTTTGGAATGCCACAGTGTTTGGGAAACGGCATTGATATGCGGATTGTGGGAGACGGCGGCACGAGACTGTGAATCAAGGGTGGGATGGTTCTTCCCGCCGAAGTCGAGGAGTTGATAGCGTCTCTGAGGGCGGAGATCGCGGCGCTGCGGGCCGAGGTGGCCGATCTTCGTCGGCAATTGGGGCGGGACAGCTCGAACAGTTCGCAACCGCCTTCGAGTGACGGGCTGCGGAAGAAACCGCGTATTGGAGGCAGTCTGCGCGGCCGTTCGGGCAAGACGAGCGGCGGGCAGACGGGTCACAAGGGCGGCACGCTGCGGCAGGTCGCCGATCCCGATTGCGTGGTTGGGCACGCGGCGTGCGCATGCGGCCATTGCGGTTGGCCTCTCGAGGCGGGGTCGGCGATAGGGGTCGAGAAGCGGCAAGTGTTCGACCTTCCCGAGCGCCCGCTGCGGGTCACGGAACATCAGGCCTCGATTTACCGCTGCGCGCATTGCCGGGGCGTGACGAAGGCGGTTTTTCCCGAAGGCGTGGTCTCGCCTGCCCAGTATGGCGAGCGCATCAAGGCCGCGGCGATCTATCTCAATGTCCAGCAACTCATCCCCGAGGATCGGACCGCGCAAGCGCTGAGCGATCTGTTCGACGCGCCGCTGATCTGTCCGGCCAGCCTTGTCGCTTGGATCGCCAAGAAGGGACAAGAGTTGCGGCAAGTTTACCAGGCCATCGGCGAGCGCGTGGCCGAGGCGAAGGTTCGCCATCTCGACGAGACGGGATATCGCATCGCCGGTAAGCTGCAATGGCTGCATACGACTTCGAGCCAAGCCTTCACCTTCTATCGCGCCGACGAAAAGCGCGGCGCGATCCCGCAGGATTTGAAGGGGGGCGTCGTCGTGCACGACCACTTCCTGCCTTATCGTCGGCTCGACGCGGTCGAACACGCCTTCTGCAACGCCCATATCTTGCGCGAACTCCAGTGTTTGATCGAGTTCGACAAGGAGCCGTGGGCCGAACTCATGCGCGACACGCTTCGGGCGGCGAATATCGCCGTTCATGAGGCGCGCGAGGCGGGCGCGAAGGCGCTGGAGCCCAAAGTCATCGCGGCCTTCGTCGACCAATATTGGGCCGCGGTTCGGCTCGGCCTCGCTTTCCATCGCCAGTTGCCCGCACTCCACGCCAAGGCCAACGCGAGCGGACGAACAAAGCAGCGCCCCGGCCGCAATCTGCTCGAAAGGCTGAAGACGTTCAAAGTCGAAACGCTGCGCTTCCTCACCGACTTCGACGTGCCCTTCACCAACAACCTGGCCGAACAGGACCTCAGGATGATGAAGGTCAAAATGAAAATCTCGGGCTCGTTTCGAACCCTCGACGGCGCCCAAAGCTTCGCGCGCCTCAGGTCAGTCGTCTCAACCGCGAGAAAACAGGGGGCCAACATCCTCAAAACCCTCGCCGACCCGCCAACACAGATCGCGCTCGCCCTCAACGCCTAGACGGCTTGGGAGTTACCCGAATTCGCTTTTTTCTCTCCTTGCCGCCTCGCCGCCGGGATTTTTCCCGCTCGGCGACCGAAGCGAAATCGCCTTCGCAGGCCCGCCGAACTCCTGGCCCATTGTTCATAGCACGGATTGTGGTTTTCAGAAAGAGAATGTCGGCTGGCGAGACCAATCCCAAGCGCACCGGCGTTGGCGGCCCGACGCAAGTCGGATCAGACCCGCGCGACCCGGGGATACGGGGGATGCCGGGAGGCGATGCGCAATGTAAGTTTTGTCCGCTTCAGCGGCAAAACCGACCGACGCCTCCTGATGAATAGTCGCATCGCGTGCCGCGTCTTCGCAAAGCCTGGCGCCGCCGCCAGCTCGGCGGGAAGCGCCGTCGAGCTCTCAAGGCGAATGCGAAGCATTCGTCGGATGGAAGCCTCCTTTTTCCGAAGTCTCGAGGTTGTCGATGGGGCGCGTTTCGCGCGCCGGCTCCAGCGGTCGAAGACCATTGACAGCCTTGAGACTTCGGAAGTTCATGCCTCCGTGAGGTCGACGGCTCGGTGTGTGGCGGAGAGGGACGGGGGCAGGTCTACCCCAGAAATTCTGGGGCCTTCGGCGCGGATCGGATCACGAAATGCTGCAATGCGAATCCTGTTCCCGTAAATCTCCTGTCCGCAATTGACAAGGTCCGTGGCACTCTGAACTCTGGACGGGGGAAACTCTTGATGACTGAACTTATCGCAGACAGCGCGGAAGCCGTGGCATGGGTTGACCAAGTACGGGCAGCCTATTCACATAACGGTGTGTTCGGCAAGATTTCGAGTTCCGTGATCTGGTCGGATGCAACCGGACCAGACGGGGAACAACTGGTTCCGATTGATCCACTAGCCCTTGTCGCGGATATCAATGCGAACGGATTCCCGCTTCTTAAGGGACATGATCCGGGATTTCCGCTCGGCAAAGTTCTCAAGGCCGCGGTCTTCACCAGTTCCAGCGGCAAAAGGTTCGTGGCCGCGCTCCTCGGATTTTATGCAGGTGGCAACCGGCTCAGTTTTCGCGATCTTGGGTTCGACCCTGCCTCAGCCATATCGTCTCCGTCATTCCTTCCTCCGCTCACCGACGCTTGTTGGATCAATTTCGCGACTGATCCGAGAGAGGTCGAGCCAGCATGGGTCGAAGAGGTGCTCCGCACCGCGCCATTACGCGTCGAACGGATACAGTTGTCTCACAACGCGGCTGAATCGCCGCATGAGTTGATACGCGTCGGTCTGCTCTTCATGGCCCTTGTCTGGAATCCCTTCGTCACAACTATCGCCACCGAGGCTGGAAAAGACGCATACGCCGGCATCCGGCGCTGGTTGCGGACGCTCTTTGACAAACTTGCCGAGCGGAGAAACCCGATCGTGGAAATTCAATCGCATCACGATGGATGCGAAATCTCTTTCATGTTTCGCGGCTCTGACGTGAAACGCAACTATGCGGCGCACGACGCTCTGCCGGTTGCCGCGGCACAGGCGGAACATTTGGTGGCAAATATGAAGAGCAAAGGCGTTGCCCCAAAGCTGATCGTGTACGAGTTCCATACGCAAGATGATAAGTGGTTCCCCTCCTACGCAGAACTTTGCGACGGGAGGTTCGTCACCGACAACAATGTCCTTATCGCTGTCGAGCAGTTACCCTCCGGTTTGAGCCTCGGTGTCAGTTGTGGCAAAGACAAGCCTCGCTTGCCAAGCGCAAAATGACTTTCCTGACCGCAAAAGCGGCGTTTCGTTAGTTCAGGCGCATTCAACGCTACGTTCCTCAGGAGGACGTTATGAAAGTTCTCACCGCCATTCTTGCTCTGACACTGGCCACGAGTACAAACGCGAAAGCCGCCAGCGCCGACGTGCGCCATGCTGCCCTGCATGCATATTCGATGTGCTGGATCGCGACGTACACCAAGCTCCGCGAGCAGGTCGGCCTGGACCCTGCGATTGACGCTGCGAACGCCGCCTGTAAACAGCAACTCTTAGCCTACCGCTCCGTCACCGATGGGATCGAAGCGGGACGCGCGATGATTAGCATCATGCAGGCCGCCAAAGCTGGCGGGTTCGACAACGTGAAAAATGACCAGTAAGGGGTCATCGCAGAATTTTCCCCAAGTCACTTGCTCACCGCACGCCCGCCACTGCGGTCCACATGTCGCGCCGGAAACCCCGTGCATCAAGCGCCTCGGCGAAATCGATCACCGCCTTGCCGCCCGCGCATTTCCATTCATATGGCGCGCCGTGGCCGGAAACGGCCTTCGGCACAATCGACGCATTTGGGTTCTCTCGACAATATCGCGCCACGTCGGGGTTGAAGCGCCGTGTGTCCGGTTGATCGCAACCGAGGCCGTTCGGCTGGAAGCGGACGTACACCTGATCATTCATGCATCGATAGACGGTCACCGAAGCCGCGCCTTCGCCGAAAAGCGTGTCCGCGAACGAAGCGAGAAACTGCGGGATATCCTTAACGTCGTCGCTCGTTCCGCGACCGGCGCAGAGCGGGTCAGCCTCGGCGACGGCGCTGGCGCAAAAGAGCGCCGCCGAGACGATGACGGCTTTCAAGATGTTCATAGCGGTTACTGCCTTGCTCTTTCACGCTACGCCAGCGCCTTGATCGCTGCATCCCATGATTCCTCGGAAGGGTCTCGCTAAGGGAAGTCCCATCTTCACCCTTCCTCCGCGAGTTTCTGCAGCTTGACCAGATCGAGCGCCAGCGTCGGGGCCTCCACGGGAAGGCGCATGAAGCCGTGGCGAGAAAAGAAGGCTTCGGCGGCCGGCGAAATCGCGTGGACGATCACCAGCCGCGCCGAGACCTCAGCCGAGGCGCGCTCAGAGCGCCGGACGGCGTCGGCGAGCAGGGCGCGTCCGAGGCCCTTGCCCTGCTGCGCGCGATCGATCGCCAGCCGCCCGAGCACGACGGCCGGAACGAATTTCGGCATGTTTCGCCGTATCGCGCCGGTCGCCTCGTGAGCGAGGATTTGCCCCATGCTCAGGGCGAAATAGCCGACGATCCCTAGGGAATCCTTGGGGCAGACGACATAGGTCCGGCTCGCCGCCGTCAGCAAATTGCTCCAGGCGCGGCGGCGCAACCAGTCGTCGAGAACGGGTTCGCCGGAATCGAAGGCCGACCCGTCGTGAGCTTCCGTCAACAGGACAGGGACGTCGAAGAGCGGCAAGGCGTCAGTCGCTTCGCCAAGGGGATTTGGCCTGAAGGACGCGCTTGATGCCGGCGGCCTCGGCGGGGGTCGCGGCGGCGTCCATCCAATCCATGACCTTTTGGAAGGTCTTCACATCGGCATGGATGGTCGTTTGATCGAGCAGAACGTTCTTGGCCTCCTTCAGCGCCGAGGCCAGCATGAACTGCGAGCGGTTGGCGCCGACCAGCTCCGCCGCCTGGTCGATGATCGCCCGATCTTGCGCGCGGGCGCGCAGGTGGATATTCACTTCGGCGATGGTCGATCGCTCGCTCATGGCTGAACGATGCCGAAATGTGTTGCTGTTGTCAACACATCGATAGGGCGGGTCTGCGATCCGCGCCTCCCGAGCGCGATTTCCTTCAATTGAGCCAAGCCTCTGCCGTCATCGCGAGCGAAGCGTGGCGATCCAGAGATCGTGACGCCTGCTTATTGCCCCGCCGAGCGCCCGCGTGGATGTTTCGAGCGCCGCGAACTCTCTTGGCGCCCCTCGATCTCTGGATCGCCACGCTTCGCTCGCGATGACGGGCGTCCCGCTACACCCGCACCGGCCGGTCGGGAAACGAAAGCTGTTCCTTCGCCCGCCACTCGTGGGTGACGTAGTTGAGGATCGCCGAGCGGCGCATGCCTTCAATCGGGCGCTTCTCGAAGCCGTGCCAGGTGTCGTCGCCGGGCACGAACGCCATCGCCGCGCCGCGCTTGAACGGCGAGACGCCGAAGTGGCGGTCGCGGCTCCAATAGATGTTGGTGCCGAGCGTCTCGTGGCCGGGGCCGTCGGAGAGGTAGATCAGACAGGTGAATTTCTTCACGCCGAGATCGGTGTGCGGCTCCAGCCAGAAGCCGTCGACGTCCTGGGCGTATTCCAGGCGCAGGAACGTGTCGTCGATCGGGGCGGCGAACGCCTGGTGAATGAGACCGACGATCGGCTGCGATTGCAGCGCCTCGGCGACCGCGCGCATCGCCGGAAAGCGCGCCATCGCCGCCGCGTCGAAATAGCTGCGCCGGTCGTTGTGCAATTCGCGCCGTCCCGAAACGCCGTCGAGCGCCGGCGCGGCGAACGGCAGCTCGGCCAGTTCCTCGGCGACGTCGGCGGGAAGGACGTTTTCCAACAGGAAGTGGCGGTAAGGCGTCCGATAAGTCCGGCGCGCCGCGACCGCCGCCGAAAAAGCCGCCGCGACGCGGGCGGCCTCGGGGCTCAAGGCGTGAAAAGCCGCCCCTTGCGGGCTCTGAACCGACATGACGTTCCTCCCTTGCGGCGCGAAAAACAAACGCGCGGCGTTCAGCCCATTCCCAGCGCCGCCAGATAGAGCTCGAGGATTTCCTCTTCCTCGCGGCGCTTGTCGCGGTCCTGTTTGCGGATCGACACGACCTTGCGGATGACCTTCGCGTCGAAGCCGGCGCCCTTGGCTTCGGCGTAGACGTCCCTGACATCGTCGCCGAGCGCCTTCTTTTCCTCCTCGAGCCGCTCGATGCGTTCGATGAACGCCCGCAGATGCGCCCCGTCGACGGCTTCGGAATTCCTGGCGGCCGGGGCTTCGCTCATGCCACAATCCATGATGTGAAAAGAGACGGGTCTTCGCGCTCCAGCCATGGCCGGGCGCGCGCGGCGCGTCAAGTCGCGTCGCTTTCGCTCGCCAGCGTCGCGCCGGCCGCCTCTTGCTCGATCGAAGCGGCGAGAATAAGGACGGGCCGGCGTTTTCGCGGGCCGCGGCCCGCCTAGGGCGGTTGGGCCGGAATCGGATGACGCGGACAATTCCGACGGCCAATCCGGCGGCAAAGTCGCGCGGCGGCTTCGGGGCGCCCTTCGCGGCGCTGGTCGTCGGCGCCGTGGCGATGGGCGCTTCGCCGATCTTCGTGCGGCTCGCCGACGTCGGGCCCTACGCCAGCGCGTTCTGGCGCGTCGCGCTGGCGCTGCCCGCCCTCTATGCCTGGACGCGTCTCGCCGAATCCGGCGCCGGCCCGACGCAACGCTTCGGCGCCGCGACGATTCTGGCCGGCCTCGCCTTCACCGGCGACTTGTTCTTCTGGCATCTCTCCATCGTCACCACCCGCGTCGCCAACGCGACGTTCTTCGCCACCACGGCGCCGATCTGGGTGGTCGTGTTCGGCTGGCTGATCCTGGGCGAGCGCGCCCAGGCCAAGACGCTGGCGGGCCTCGCCCTGTGCCTCCTCGGCGGCGTGGCGTTGCTGGCGCAGACCCTGCATGTGAGGCCGGCGGGCGCGATCGGCGATCTCTTCGGCGTCGCCACCGGCGTGTTCTTCGGCCTCTATTTTCTCGCCGTGAAAGCGGCGCGCGGCCACGGCTCGGCGGCGCGCGTCACCTTTGAAGCCACGGCCATCACCGCTGCGCTGCTGTTCCTCGTCGCCCTCGCCCTGGAGCCGACCATCCTGCCGCACAGCGTGAAGGGCGCAGCGGCGCTGCTGGCGATGGCCTGGATCAGCCACGCCGGCGGCCAGGGCCTGCTCGCCGTGGCGCTCGGCCGCCTGCCGGCGGCGTTTTCTTCGCTGGTCATCTTCCTCGAAGCGATCGCCGCGGCGGGTTTCGCTTATCTGCTGCTCGGCGAACCGGTCTCGCTCGTTCAGGCGCTCGGCGGCCTGATGATTCTCGCCGGCATCTACGTGGCGCGGCCGAGCTGAGCCGAGCGCGCGCCGTTGCCGCGGCGAGCGCGGCGCGGCTCACGGTTGACACGCTCGTCGCGCCGACGAATATGGCGCTCCGATGCGCGATGCGGGCGGTCATGGATTGGAAATTCGTTTTTGCGCTTGTCGGTTCGGCGATCTTTGCCGTATTGCCCGCGCGGGCCGACTTCCGCTTGTGCAACCTCACCGCTAATCGAGTCAGCGTCGCCTTGGCCTATACCGACGGGCAGAACTGGGTTAGCGAGGGTTGGTGGAATCTCAAGCCCCAGGATTGCGACACGCTGCTGCGCGGCGCGCTGGCGGCGCAATTTTATTACGTCTACGCGATGGACGAGCGCGGCGGCGAGTGGAAAGGCAAGGCCTTCATGTGCACCAGCGACCGCGAATTCAGGGTCGAGGGCCGTGAGAATTGTTTCGTGCGCGGCTTCGACCGCACCGGATTTTTCGAGGTCGACACCGGCAAGGAAGCCAAGAATTGGACCGTGCAGCTCACCGATCCGGGCAACCCTTGAGCGTTCCGCCGCTCGATCCTTGCCGCCGGCGTCGCGCCGCCGTGAGACGCGCGTCGAGAACGAGCCGGCGCGGCGGATTCGTCCGCGCCGCAGAATCGATGGAGAGGACGCTTTGATTCGACGTCGACGCCGCATCAAGATCATCGCCACGCTCGGCCCGGCCTCGGCCGATCGGGCGACGGTGGCCGCGCTGTTCGAGGCGGGCGCCGACGTCTTTCGCATCAACATGAGCCACGCCTCGCACGACGCCATGCGCGAGCAGGTGGCGAGGATTCGTTCGCTCGAGGAGCAATTCGACCGGCCGATCGGCGTTCTCGTCGATCTCCAGGGGCCGAAGTTGCGCGTCGGCGAATTCGCGGCCGGGGCGGTCGCGCTGCGCAAGGGGAGCGCGTTCACGCTCGATTCGAATAAGGCGCTCGGCGACCAGACGCGGGTCTTTCTTCCGCATCCGGAAATCCTCGACTCGCTAGGCAAAGGCGATCGCGTGCTGATCGACGACGGCAAGGTGCTGCTGCGCGTCGCCGCCCTCGCGCCGGGCCGCGCGGATACGATCGTCGAGGTTGCCGGGCGCATTTCCAACAAGAAGGGGGTCAGCCTGCCCGACACCACCATTCCCACTTCCGCGATGACCGACAAGGATCGGGCCGATCTCGGCGCCGCGTTGGAAGAGGACATCGACTGGGTCGCGCTCTCCTTCGTGCAGCGCCCCGAGGACGTGCTCGAAGTGAAGAAAATCGCCGGCAATCGCGCCCTGGTGATGGCGAAAATCGAAAAGCCGCAGGCGATCGCGCGGCTCGGTGAAATCCTCGCCGTCGCCGACGCGGTGATGGTGGCGCGCGGCGATCTCGGGGTGGAAATGCCGCTGGAGAAAGTCCCGGGCCTGCAAAAGACCATCACCAGACTGGCGCGCCGCCTCGGCAAGCCGGTGGTGGTGGCGACGCAGATGCTCGAATCGATGATTTCTGCGCCGGTGCCGACGCGCGCCGAGGTCTCCGACGTCGCGACCGCGGTGTTCGAAGGGGCCGACGCGGTGATGCTGTCGGCCGAGAGCGCCTCCGGCCAATATCCGCGCGAGGCGGTGGAGACGATGAACCGCATCGCCGAGTCGGTGGAATCGGAGGGAATCTATCCCGGCATCATCGAGGCCCAGCGCGCCACGCCCGAGGCGACCGGCGCCGACGCGATCGCCGAGGCGACGCGCGACGTCGCCGAGACGCTGCAATCGAAAGTGATCTGCGCCTGGACCGCTTCGGGCTCGACCGGACTGCGCATCGCGCGCGGGCGGCCGCGCTCGTCGATCCTCGCGCTGACCCCCGTCGTCAGGACGGCGCGCCGCCTGGCGCTGGCCTGGGGCGTCCACGCCGACGTCACCGTAGACGCGCGCAACGAGCGCGACATGGCCGACCGCGCCTGCCGCCACGCCTATATCGACGGCTTCGTCGGCGTCGGCGATTGGGTGATCGTCGTCGCCGGCGTTCCCTTCGGCACCCCCGGCGCCACCAACAATTTGCGCATCGCCAGGGTCGGCCCGGACGGCGGCGCGGTCTAGCGCGGGAAGGCGCGGCGGGGAAGGCCTCAGGCGGGCGGCGAGGCCGCGCCGATCGAAGCCGGCGCCTCGCGCCGCCGCGCCCGCGCCTCGACCTCGAGGATCGCCGCGACGACGCTTTCGGGCGCGCTGTGGCGCGGCGAATGGCCGAGGGCGGCCAGCGCCACAGCGCCGGCGATCATCGCCGCCCGCGTATCGCGGCCCCGGCCGTCACAGCGCCTGACCCGCGAGGGCGGCCCGGACCCGCGCCGCCGCCTCGCCGATCGGGCGCCATTGCGGCGCAATCGCCAGCGCGCGCTGGTAGGCGCGCAAGGCGTCGTCTTGGCGGCCGCTGTCCTCCAAGATCATTCCCATCTCCGCCAGCGCGCCGAGATGGCGAGGATCGCGACGGAGCGTCTCGGCGATGTCGGCCATCGCCCCTTCGGCGTTGCCCGCGAGATAGCGCGCCGTCGCGCGCCGGCTCCACCCTTCCGCCCATTGCGGCTGCAAGGCGACGATCTTGTCGAGCAGGGCGAGCGAGACGGGATAGTCGCCGCTCTCCATCGTCATCGCCGCGCGCGCCATCAACAGGTCGGCGGTGTCGGAGCCCGATCGCAGGTTGAGACGGTCGATCGCAGCGACGAGGCCGTCGGATTCGTCGGCGTCCCGGCTCGCGGCGAGGCGGGCGAAAAGCTCGTCGAGCGCCTCGCTCGGCGAGGACGCCCTCGCGGCGGGCGTTGCGGCGGGCGTCGGCGGGCTCTGCGCCCCGGCGGGCGCGCCGAGAGCGAGCAGCAGAGCGCAGGCGAACGTCGAACACCGCGTCATGGGGCGAACTTAGGGCGCTTCGCCGCACGGGTCAAAGGCCGGGCCGCGATCCGGCGGAAGGCTGCGGCGTCAGCCCTGGCGCACCTTGTAACGCTTCTGCGTCTTGTTGATGATGTAGACGCGGCCCTTTCGGCGCACCAGGCGATTGTCGCGATGACGCCCGCGAAGCGACTTCAGGGAATTGCGGACTTTCATCGCATCACCCAACAAAGGAAGCCGCGGGCAAGACCCGCGGCGGAGGTTCGAGCGCGTTCCTATGCCCCATCCGGGCGCGCCGATCAAGCGCCGTCTGCGGACGCGCGCCGCGAACGGGTCCGGCGTCTCGGCGCCGCCGTCCCGACGCCAACGAGCGAACGCGGCCGGCGGCCGCTCGGCGTCGGCAAGGTCAAGCGGGGCGCTTCGTCTTGAAGCAAAGGCTTTCTGTTCCTATCTCCTAGCAACGGGGCGTTGTTAGCGCCGTGGTGATGGAATGGTTCTCAACTATAGAGACTTTTGCTTCCTACCGATGGACTAGCGAGGGAGGGGAAGGCGGGAGCGTTCCGGCCCGCGGCTCCAGCGAAGAGGAGTGAACCATGCGCTTGCCTGTACCGACATTCGGAGGACGCGAACTCGACCTGTTCGAGGGTTTCCGCCGCGTTTTCGACGCCTTGCTGCGCGACTTCGGCCGCCGGCTGCCTGTCTGCTAGGGTTCGGCCGGCGACTTTGCGGGCCTCGCGGCGCTCGATGTCGCGGAAACCAAGGACGCCGTGGAAATCGCCGCCGAATTGCCCGGCGTTGACGAAGCCGACGTGAAAGTGTCGGTCGACAAACCGCCGGAAATGGTCGCCAAGGAGGTCAAGATCCCGATCAACAAGGCGAAATGACGCGCGCCGGCGCGTTTTGACCGCGCGCGAAGCGCTTGCCAAGCAATCGCCGGCGTCGCAAGACGCGCCGGCGATTTGGCGCCTCGAGAACCGGGAGGGAGCGATGGCGTACAAGGATATTCTGGTCTATCTCGATCCGACCGACGACGCGCGGGAGCGCCTGCGCCTCGCCGTTTCGTTGGCCCTCGCCCACGGGGCGCGGCTGATCGGCGTCGACTGCAGTTCGGACGCCGCGTTCGCCGGCGCCTGGGGCGAGAAGGCGTTGCGCATCGCCGAGGATTTCGAGACGGCGGTCAAGGCGGCGGGGCTCGCCGGCCATTTCGTCGGCGCAGAGGCGGCGCTTACTCTCGGCGGCGAATACAGCCATTGCGTCGACCTGATCATCGCGCCGCGGCCGGAGGGCGAGGCGCGCCCGCTGATCCGCCCCGAGATTCCCGACGGAGTTCTCGTCGCCTCGGGCGCGCCGATGTTGATCCTGCCGCAGGACTGGCGCCCGGCGCCGGTCGGGCAAAACATCGTCATCGCCTGGAACGCCAGCCGCGAGGCGACGCGCGCCGTCCATGACGCGATGCCGCTGCTGGTCAAAGCGAAGAAGGTCATCATCTTCACCTTCTCGCCGCGCTCGAGCGCGCTGCGCGCGGCCTCCGACATGCTGGCCGATCACCTCCAGCGCCACGGCGTCGAAGCCCGGATTTCGGACTGGACGGACACCGGCGACATTTCGGCGCTGGAAGCCTTGTTCGCCAGCCTCGACACGCAGGACGCCGACCTGATCGTCGCCGGCGCCTTCCGCCATTCGCGGCTGTTCGAGAGCCTGTTCGGCAGCGTCAGCGTCGACTTGATGAATCAGCCGACGGCGCCCATTCTGCTGTCGCATTAGGCGCGCCGCAATGATGCGCGCGATGACGCTGAGGAAGATCGGCGCGCCGCTGGTTCTCGAAGAGCGGGCCAAGCCCGCGCCGGGGCGCGGCGAGATGCTGATCCGCGTCGAGGCCTGCGGCGTCTGCCGCACCGATCTGCACGTCGTCGACGGCGAGTTGCCCAACCCACGGCTGCCGATCGTGCCCGGCCACGAAGTCGTCGGCCTCGTCGAGCGGCTCGGCGCCGGCACCGAGGGCTTCGCCGTCGGCGAACGGGTCGGCGTCCCCTGGCTCGCGCATGCGTGCGGGCGCTGCCGCTATTGCGACGAAGGCCGCGAGAACCTTTGCGACCACCCCGAGTTCACCGGCTACACGCGCGACGGCGGCTTCGCCTCGCACATGCTCGCCGAAGCCGCCTTCGTCCTGAGGCCTCCTCCTGACGGCGACCCCATCGCGACCGCGCCGCTGCTCTGCGCCGGGCTGATCGGCTGGCGCTGTCTGAAAATGGCGGGGCCGGGCAGGCGGATTGGCCTCTACGGCTTCGGCGCCGCCGCGCACATCGTCGCGCAGATCTGCCGCTTCCAGGGGCGCGAGGTGCTGGCGTTCACGCGGCCGGGCGACGAGGCGGCGCAGCGCTTCGCGCGCTCCCTCGGCGCGTCTTGGGCGGGCGGCTCCGACCAAGCGCCGCCCGAGCCGCTCGACGCGGCGATCCTGTTCGCTCCCGTTGGCGGGCTCGTTCCGGCCGCCCTGCGCGCGGTGCGCAAGGGCGGGCGGGTCGTCTGCGGCGGCATCCACATGAGCGACATTCCCAGCTTTCCCTACCGCTGGCTGTGGGAGGAGCGGCAGATCGTCTCGGTCGCCAATCTCACCCGGCGCGACGGCGCCGAGTTCTTCGACGTCGCGGCGAACGCGGGCGTGCGCACGCAAACCCATCGCTACGATCTCGCCGACGCCAACGTCGCGCTCGCCGATCTGCGCGAGGGCCGCCTGCAAGGCGCGGCGGTGCTGACGCCCTAAAGGGCGCTCCTCTTCCCCCGTGCGGCGGAACGGCGTTCCGCCTTGACAGCCGCCGCGGCCTCAGCCCATTGCGCCGCAGCCCTGCCGCGGAACCCGAGATGCCCCGTCTTGCCATCGCCGATTTGACCGACCGCTTTCCCGATTTTCGCGTCGCGCTGGTGATCGCCGAGAACTTGAGCGTCGGAGAGGCGCGCAGCGCCGTTCTCAACGCAAACCCGCCGCGCCGCGCTCACCGTCCAGTCCAACGGCTTCGGCGACGTGGAGGAGGCCGCGCGCCGTCTCGTCGCCCTGATCGAGCGCGATTGCGGCGGGCGCTGCCGCGTCGTCGTCGCCGACCGCGCGCGGACGACTTGCGTTTTGAGCGAGGCCTGCGGCGCCGCAGGCCGGCGACAAATCACGAAAAGCGCATCCGTGTCTCGCCTGGGGAATTTCAACGGCTTGAGCGCCTTTTTCGGTCCCTTTGTAACTCCCAAGCCGTCTAGGCGTTGAGGGCGAGCGCGATCTGTGTTGGCGGGTCGGCGAGGGTTTTGAGGATGTTGGCCCCCTGTTTTCTCGCGGTTGAGACGACTGACCTGAGGCGCGCGAAGCTTTGGGCGCCGTCGAGGGTTCGAAACGAGCCCGAGATTTTCATTTTGACCTTCATCATCCTGAGGTCCTGTTCGGCCAGGTTGTTGGTGAAGGGCACGTCGAAGTCGGTGAGGAAGCGCAGCGTTTCGACTTTGAACGTCTTCAGCCTTTCGAGCAGATTGCGGCCGGGGCGCTGCTTTGTTCGTCCGCTCGCGTTGGCCTTGGCGTGGAGTGCGGGCAACTGGCGATGGAAAGCGAGGCCGAGCCGAACCGCGGCCCAATATTGGTCGACGAAGGCCGCGATGACTTTGGGCTCCAGCGCCTTCGCGCCCGCCTCGCGCGCCTCATGAACGGCGATATTCGCCGCCCGAAGCGTGTCGCGCATGAGTTCGGCCCACGGCTCCTTGTCGAACTCGATCAAACACTGGAGTTCGCGCAAGATATGGGCGTTGCAGAAGGCGTGTTCGACCGCGTCGAGCCGACGATAAGGCAGGAAGTGGTCGTGCACGACGACGCCCCCCTTCAAATCCTGCGGGATCGCGCCGCGCTTTTCGTCGGCGCGATAGAAGGTGAAGGCTTGGCTCGAAGTCGTATGCAGCCATTGCAGCTTACCGGCGATGCGATATCCCGTCTCGTCGAGATGGCGAACCTTCGCCTCGGCCACGCGCTCGCCGATGGCCTGGTAAACTTGCCGCAACTCTTGTCCCTTCTTGGCGATCCAAGCGACAAGGCTGGCCGGACAGATCAGCGGCGCGTCGAACAGATCGCTCAGCGCTTGCGCGGTCCGATCCTCGGGGATGAGTTGCTGGACATTGAGATAGATCGCCGCGGCCTTGATGCGCTCGCCATACTGGGCAGGCGAGACCACGCCTTCGGGAAAAACCGCCTTCGTCACGCCCCGGCAATGCGCGCAGCGGTAAATCGAGGCCTGATGTTCCGTGACCCGCAGCGGGCGCTCGGGAAGGTCGAACACTTGCCGCTTCTCGACCCCTATCGCCGACCCCGCCTCGAGAGGCCAACCGCAATGGCCGCATGCGCACGCCGCGTGCCCAACCACGCAATCGGGATCGGCGACCTGCCGCAGCGTGCCGCCCTTGTGACCCGTCTGGCCGCCGCTCGTCTTGCCCGAACGGCCGCGCAGACTGCCTCCAATACGCGGTTTCTTCCGCAGCCCGTCACTCGAAGGCGGTTGCGAACTGTTCGAGCTCGTCCCGCCCCAATTGCCGACGAAGATCGGCCACCTCGGCCCGCAACGCCGCGATCTCCGCCCTCAGAGACGCTATCAACTCCTCGACTTCGGCGGGAAGAACCATCCCACCCTTGATTCACAGTCTCGTGCCGCCGTCTCCCACAATCCGCATATCAATGCCGTTTCCCAAACACTGTGGCATTCCAGACTCACCACGCCTTGGGAGTTACGTCCCTTTTTCGAGTCCGCGCGGCGGCGGGGCAAGGGGCCGCGGGAGTTTCCGCTCCGGCGCCACGACCAGCGAATCTCATCGCTTGCGCGAGCCTCAAATCAGACATAAACATATCCTTATGTCTGATTCGATGCGCCGCGCCGGGCCTCCGGCGAAGACCAGCTTCGAGGCGCTGCTGGCGAGCCTGGAGGCGGCGGGCGAAGTGACCCGGCTGCGCCTGATCGGGCTGCTCTGCGAAGCCGAACTGACGGTGAGCGAACTGGTCGCCATTCTCGGCCAGTCGCAGCCGCGCGTCTCGCGCCATCTCAAGCTGCTGGTCGAAGCGGGCCTCGCCGAACGTCGGCGCGAGGGCGCCTGGGCGTTCTACCGGCTCGCCGACAAGGGCGGTTCGTTCGCCCGCGCGCTGATCGCGCGCATCGATGAGAACGACGCCACGCTCGCCGCCGACCGCGCGCGGCTGGCGCTGGCGCGCGAGGCGCGCCGCAAGCAGGCCGCCGCCTACTTCGCCGAGCAGGCGGCCGATTGGGACTCGATCCGCGCGCTGCACGCGCCCGAGGAACGGGTCGAAGCCGCGATCCGGGCGATGATCGGCGGCCAGCCGATCCGCGCCGTGCTCGATCTCGGGACCGGGACCGGGCGCATGCTCGAACTCGCCGCGCCGCTCGCCGAGCGCGCGGTCGGCGTCGACCAGAGCCCGGCGATGCTGGCCCTCGCCCGCTCGCGCATCGACCAGAGCGGGCTGCGCAACGTGCAATTGCGCCAGGGCGACATCTACGCGCCGCCGGTCGAACGCGGCGGCTACGATCTGGTCGTCATCCATCAGGTGCTGCACTTCCTCGACGATCCCGCGCGGGCGCTGAGCGAAGCGGCGCGGGCGCTGCGCCCCGGCGGACGGTTGCTCGTGGTCGATTTCGCCGCCCACGGCGAAGAATACCTGCGCGAGCAGTTCGCCCATCGTCGCCTCGGCTTCGCCACCGAGGAGATCGAGGCGTTCATGCGCGAGGCCGGCCTCGAGCCGGTCGAGACGAGGCTGGCGCCGCCGCAAGCGGGCGAGCCGGGCAAGCTCACCGTGGCGCTGTGGCTGGCGCGCGACCCGCGCGTCCTATCCGACGATCTGCCGAGAACCGCGATGGAGTTGGCGTGATGGCGCAAAGTCCGGCTCGCCTCCCCCGATCGGGTTCGCCGGTCAGCGTCTCCTTCGAATTCTTCCCGCCCAAGAGCGAGGAGATGGAGAAGACGCTGTGGGAGGCGATCGCGCGCCTCGCGCCCCTCGAGCCGCGCTTCGTCTCGGTGACCTACGGCGCCGGCGGCTCGACGCGCGAGCGCACCCACGCCACCGTCGCGCGCATCGTCAAGGAGACGCGTCTCGCGCCCGCCGCGCACCTGACCTGCGTCGGCGCGAGCCGCGAGGAGATCGACGCGGTGATCCGCGCCTACGGCGCCGCCGGCGTTCGCCACATCGTCGCGCTGCGCGGCGATCCGCCGGGCGGGCTCGAAGCGCCTTATGTCGCGCCGCCGAACGGCTACCAGTCGACCGCCGATCTCGTCGGCGCGATCAAGGCGGCGGGCGATTTCGAGGTTTCGGTTTCCGCCTACCCGGAGAAGCACCCGCAGAGCCCGACGTTGCGGCACGACATCGAGACGCTGAAGCGCAAGATCGACGCGGGCGCCGACCGCGCGATCACGCAGTTCTTCTTCGACAACGCCGTCTATTTCCGCTTCCTCGACCTCGCCGCCGCCGCGGGGATCACGATCCCGATCGTGCCGGGCGTCGCGCCGGTGCAGAACTTCAAGCAGACGGCGAGCTTCGCCCGGAAGGCCGGCGCGAGCGTGCCCGCCTGGCTCGCCGAGCGCTTCGAGGGCCTCGAAAACGATCCCGTCGCTCGCGGCCTCGTCGCTGCGGCGGTGTGCGCCGAGCAGGTGACCGACCTCGTCGACCGCGGCGTGACGCACCTGCACTTCTACACCATGAACCGCGCCGATCTCGTATTCGCGATCTGCCATCTGATCGGGTTGCGGACGAGGGAAGAGATCGCCAAGCGCGCGGTCGAAGCGGCGGCGCCGACGGCGAGGTGAAGGGGGAGAACTTCGTCCGCTTCGTCGGCGCGTCCGGACCGTTTTGCGCCGAGGCCTAAACGAAGATCGTCGCTTCTCCCCGCGCGCAGGGAGAAGGGACGCCGTCCGGCGATGTCATTGCCGGCGCATTAATCGTTCCCGTACCCTCGCCCGTGTCCCAACCACAGGCCCGGGCCGCGTTGGAGGGGGTAACCCGGCGGACGGCCGAGGGGGCCGCCGTATGGCGCGCCGGGATGGCCGGGATAGAACCCCGGCCGCCGCCAAGGCAATCCCGGCCGCCGCAGGATTTGGGGAACGCACGCCCCGTCAAAGCGCCTGAACTCGCCCGGCCCGCACGCCCTCAGCGGGTGCAGGTTGACGCAGGCGCCGTTGTACGGCGTCAGACCGGGCGGGCAAGGGATCGGACCGCCCAAGCGATGGCAGAGATTGTCGGCGCCCGGCGCTTCGCCCGCCGGACATTCGATCACGCAATGGCCCTCCACGGGGCGATAGCCGGGATTGCAGGCGTGCACGCACTCGCCGTCGCGCACGTCTTGCCTTGGGCAGCACCCGCCGCCGGGCAGACGGACCGCGCCTTCGGGGCACGCCTGGACGCACTTGCCGTCATGCACGTCCTGCCTAGGACAGCATTTCCCGTCGGGCAGGAGAATTTCGTCGTCCGGGCAGAACTTGCCGACGCACTTGCCGTCGTGCACGTCCTGCCTGGGACAGCATTGCCCGTCGGGCAGGAGAATTTCGTCGTCCGGGCACGCCTGGACGCACTTGCCGTCGCGCACGTCCCGCTCGGGGCAGCATCGCCCGTCGGGCAGGCCGATCTCGCCGTAGCCGCAGCATCGGCGCGACCGCCAAGCCGTCTCGCCGGGCGGACAGATGCGTCCGCAGCCGCCGCGCCCATCCGCCTGCGCGCCGTCGGGACAGCGCGCCAGCCACGCGCACGCGATCGGACCGTCGGCGCGGCGCAGCGGAACCGCGCCGATCGGGCAGCCGAGGTTGCCGCCGCGCAGCGGCTCGCATTCGCCGTTGGCGCCCGGCCACGTTCCACGCGGGCAGCATTGCACGCCTTCGCCGTGGCCCGGCGGGCACCGCGGCGGCCGGCACAGGGCGCCGAAGCTGGCAAACTCCGGCGGACAGGCGATCGGTCCCGGCCAATCCGCAATCGGGGTCACCGGAACGGGAAGGAAGAGCGCGCTCTCGGCGCAGCTTCTGGGAATCGCGATGTCGCCGAGATGGCCGTGAAAGGCGGGATTGCCGGCATCGTCGAAGTAGTTGGCGAAATAGCTCTGCAGCGGCGGAACGTTGTCGGGCCGCACCGCCTCGATATCATTGCCTTGCAGGCCGTTGAGCGGCAGCGGGCCGCTCGCGGCGAGTTGGGCGGCGACGGCGGGGTCGGCGGCGGCGCGCAATTGCTCGCCGGTCGTCCACAGGAAGCCGCCGCAGGCGCCCGGGTCGAGACTGCCGTCTGGCCGGTAGCCGTAGCCAATCGCGACGCCGCCGTTGGCGTTGCGCAGCGCAGCGGCGAAGCCGATCGCGTATTCGTCCGGCTCGGCCTGCCAGACCGGCGGCGCGGCGGCGTCGGGTTGCACCAGACGATAGCGCAGCGCGCGGCTCGTCGCCGGCTGCGCGAGGGTCAGGAAATCGAAGGCGCCGGTCGGCGCGCCGCGTTCGGCGAGGATCATGCGGCCGCGATCGTCGAAGACGATCTTGGAGATCTCGCTGGGGGCGTCGCCCGGGGGAACCTGAAGCTCGACGCGCGCGTCGGCGCCCAAGGCGCCGTTCGGCGCCATCGCGACCGACCAGACGGTCAGGCCGTCGGCGACCGCGTAGTAGAGGCGTCCGCCGTGGACCGCCAGGCCGAAGACGCGCCGCTCGGGCGGCGCATAGCCCCAACTCGCCGGATCCTGGCTGTGAAAGTTCGGGTTTGCGATGTCGAGTCGTTTGGCGGGATCGAACGCGACCGGCGGCAGGCCCGCCGCCTTGCGGCCGTCGACGCCGTGGTCGAAGCGGCCGATTTCGGCGCCGTCGAGGCCGAAGCGGTGGATCATGCCGGTCGCCCGATCGGCGACGAACAGGCTGTTGGAGGCGGGATCGAAAGCCAAGCCGCCGAGGGCGGGCCCGGGGTTGGGCGCGCCGTCCAGCGCCACGTTGGCGAACAGCGAGACGGCGCCGCTGGCGCCGTCGACGCGCCAGATCGAGCCCGGCCCGCCTTGCATCGCGGCGGGGCCGAACAGGCCCGGCATGAACGCGGCGCCGGGCGCGCCGTCGGCGAGGCGCTGGGGCGGCTTGCCGGGTTCGACCGCCGGCAGCACGATCGGCAGGCCATAGGCCGAACTGGCGGCAAGGTAGATATTGGGCGGGACGGCCTTATCCAGCGCGACGGCGAAGACCTCGCCGACCTGCGCCGCCGTCACGGTGAACGGCTTCGGCGCCGGCAAGACCTGCGCTTGCGGCGGCCCGCCGGCGGCGCGCAGATCGATGACCCGCGCCGACGGGCCGTTGGGATCGATGAAGGTGACGGCGACCGGATCGACCCCTTGCGGCGCCGGCGTCATCGCGCTCGCGCCGGAGAAGCCGCTGACCGCCGCTTCGCCATCGGCGATGATCGCGTGATCGCTTGGCTGCGCCGCGGCCGGATTTTCCAGCGCCGGCGCCGTCAGGCCGAGACCGGCCAGCACGGCCAAAAACGCGATCCTCGCGCTCAGGCTCTTCGCAAGCGGCGCGCTCGGCGGCGACAAGGTTGTGAGGATTTCAGCGCCGCGACGAATTGAAGCTGCGGCGGCTCGGATTGCTGCGCACATAGGCCCCTCCCAAAGCGACGAACGGATCGAGGACAAGCGGAGGCAAGGCGTATCGGTAGGCAATCGGCGACGATATGTCGCGATTATGGCTGGTTTGGTCATTGAACGCAAACTCCTTGTCGCGACCCCGGATGGCGAAGGGGGGATTACGGGACGGCGCCTTTGTCCGCTTGTCGCGCGCTATCGAAATGACGGCGACGCGCCGTGAGCGCTCCGCCGGGCGGGCGCAAGCGTCAGGCCCGCCGGCGCCGCGTCGTTCTCGAGTATGATCCCGGCTCGCGAGCGCAGCGCGCGCGAGCAGCCCGGAGCGAAGCGTCACGACGCCGCCCGCGTGCGACGCCGACGGACATTTCCTTCCCGGCGCGTCCTATTCTAAAAGCCGGACCGATCGCCGCGCCGAGAACCTGCATGCCCGCCACTTCCGACGACCTCATCGCCTATCTCGACTCGCTCGGCATCGCCAGCACGACGGTCGAGCATCCGCCGCTGCACACCGTCGAAGAGTTGCGGGCGCTGCGCGGCGAAATCCCCGGCGGGCACGTCAAGAACCTGTTCGTCAAGGACAAGAAGAGCCGGCTGTTCCTGCTCGTGCTCGGCGAGGACACGCCAATCGATCTGAAGCGCGCGCACGAAAGAATTGGCGCCCAGGGGCGCGTCTCCTTCGGCTCGGCCGAACTGTTGCAGGAGGTCTGGGGGGTCAAGCCGGGGGCGGTGACGCCGTTCGGCGCGATCAACGACGCCGAGGGCCGCGTCACCGTCGTGCTCGACGCCGCGATGATGCGCTGCGCGCGGCTCAACTTTCACCCGCTGGTCAACACCCGCACGACCGGCGTGGCGAGCGCCGACCTGATCACGTTCCTGCGCGCGACCGGGCACGAGCCGATGGTGGTCGAGCTCGGCCAAGACGGCGGCGGCGTTGCATAATCGCGCTCGCGACGCCATTTAGGCGGCGGCGAGCCCGTCAGGGCGCTTTGGAGGCAAGGAACATGGCGAGCGGCAACGGCGCGGGAGCGTCTGCGAACCCGGTCAAGGACGTCACCACGGCGTCGTTCAAGGCGGACGTGATCGCCGCCTCGGCGCGCCAGCCGGTGCTGGTCGACTTCTGGGCGCCGTGGTGCGGCCCATGCAAGCAATTGACGCCGGTTTTGCAGAAGGCCGTCGCCGAAGCCAAGGGCAAGGTGACGCTGGTCAAGATGAACATCGACGACCATCCGCAGATTCCCGGCCAGCTCGGCATCCAATCGATTCCCGCGGTGATCGCCTTCGACAAGGGCCAGCCGGTCGACGGTTTCATGGGGGCGCTGCCCGAGAGCCAGGTGCGCGGCTTCATCGAACGCCTGGTCGGGCCGCTCGGCGCCGAAGCGGCCGAGTTGCTCGCGCAGGCCGAGGCGGCGACCGCCCAAGGCGACGCGGCGGCCGCGGCGGCGCTCTACGCGCGGGTGCTCACCGAGGACGAGGCCAACCCGAAGGCCATCGCCGGCCTCGCCAAGCTGCACGTCGACGCCGGCGATCTCGATCAGGCCAAGGCGGTGCTGTCGATGGCCGCGCCGCCGCCGGCCGGCAAGGATCAAGACCCGGCGCTCGCCGCGGCCTGGGCCGCGGTGCGCGTCGCCGAGCAGGCCGCCGCGGTCGGCGACCTCGCGCCGCTGGAAAAGGCCGTGGCGGCGAATCCCGACGATCATCAGGCCCGTTTCGACCTCGCCCTGGCGCTCAGCGCCAAGGGAAAGCGCGACGAAGCCGCCGACTGCCTGCTGGCGATCATCAAGCGCGACCGCCAATGGAACGACGACGCGGCGCGCAAGCAGCTGCTGCAGTTCTTCGAGGCGTGGGGCCTGATGGACCCGGCCGCCGTCGCAGCGCGGCGCAAATTGTCGGCGATGCTGTTCTGATCGGCGCCGTGGGCCGCGCCACGTTCGAGTCGAAATCGATGAAGCTCAACCGGACTTATCGCCAGCCGAAGGAAATGCCGCTCGTGCTGCCGGTGTTCCCGCTGGCGGGCGCGCTGCTGTTGCCGCGCCGGCCGATCCAGCTCACCATTTTCGAGCCGCGCTATCTCTCCATGCTCGACGACGCCCTCGCGGGCGAGCGGCTGATCGGCATCATCCAGCCGAGCGGCGACGACGCGGCCGAGGAGCCGGCGCCCGAACTCTACCCGATCGGCTGCGCCGGGCGCATCGTGCAATACGCGGAAATCGGCGACGACCGCTGCTTCCTCACCCTGATGGGCGTGGCGCGCTTCCGTGTCGCCATGGAACAGACGACGATGACGCCCTATCGGCTGGTGCGCGCCGATTTCTCCGATTTCGCCGACGATTTTGACGAGGGCGCGGGCGAAAGCGCGGTCGATCGCGATGGCCTCGTCGAGGCCCTGCGCGCGTTCGCCGACGCCAACAAGCTCAAGATCGATTGGGACGACATCGCCAAGGCCTCCAACGAGACCCTGGTCAACGGCCTGGCGATGCTCAGCCCTTACGGCGCCAAGGAGAAGCAGGCGCTGCTCGAGGCGGCCAACCTCAAGTCGCGCGCCGAAATCCTGGTGGCGATTTCCCAGATGGAGATCGCCCGCAGCGCCGACGCGTCGATTCAGTTGCATTGAGGCCGGCGAGCCCCCTATCTCCCACAAGGGGAGAAGGGATCACCGCCTCAGCCGCAGGCTCGCCCAGCCTTCCAGGTCGATCCGCTCGACGAGGCAAAACCCCTGCGCGCGCCACGCCGCGAGCACGCCGGGCGCATCCGCGAGCAGCAGCCCGGAGACGACCGCTTCGCCGTCCGGCGCGGTCACGGCGGCGAGCGAGGGCGCGAGCAGGCGCAGCGGCTTGGCGAGGATGTTGGCGAACACGAGGTCGTAAGGGCCGCCATCGCGTAAGGCGCGATTCTCGACACCGCGCGAGACGATTGCCTTGCAATACGCCGCGACGCCGTTGAGGCGCGCGTTGGCGTTGGCGACCTCGACGGCGGTCGCGTCGACGTCGCCGAGCTGGACCTTGCGCTTCAGAACCTTGGCCGCGGCGATGGCGAGCACGCCGGCGCCGCAACCGACGTCAAGCACGGCGCGCGGCCGGCGGCGCTTGAGGACGCGGTCGAAATGCAGGAGGCAGCCGCGCGTGGTGCCGTGGTGGCCGGTGCCGAAAGCGAGGCCGGCTTCGATCTCGATACCGATATCATGGGCGCCGACGCGCGCGCGGTCGTGTGCGCCGTGGACGAGAAAGCGCCCGGCGCGCACCGGCTTCAACCCGGCGAGCGCGTTGGCGACCCAGTCGCGCTTTTCCGTGACGGCGAACTCGACGCGCCTCGCCGCGTCCTCCCCGGCGGCGACGGCGACGAGTTCGCGTAAGGCCTCCTCGTCGGGCGCGAAGCCAAAATAAGCCTCGACCAGCCACGCCTTGCCGCCGCCCGGCCAGCGCTCGTCGGTCTCGAACGCGGTCGAAGCGGCCTCGGCGGGCTCGAAACTCTCGACGATCAGATCGGCGACCGCGCGAGCGCGCTTTTCATCGCAAACCAGGCGCAGAAGATGCGCGGCGTTGTTGGGCGGCAGGCCTTCGAGCATGGGAATCCTCAAGCGCGACTCCCCTTCTCCCCTTGCGGGGGAAGGAAGGCGGCCCCCCTACCATGCTCCCTCAGCTTCCGCCAGAATCGTGGAAGAAATCATAGACCAGTTTCGCCGTCGCGGCGTTGAGGCCCGGGGTCTTTTCGAGGTCGGCGAGGCCGGCGCGGGCGACGTCCTTGGCCGAGCCGAACGCGTGAAGCAGCGCGCGCTTGCGCGCCGGGCCGATGCCGGGGATTTCGTCGAGCGGGCTCTTGACGAATTCCTTCTTGCGTTTGGCGCGATGCGCCCCGATCGCGAAGCGGTGCGCCTCGTCGCGAAGCCGCTGGACGAAGAACAGCGCGGGATCGCGTGGGCTGAGCTTGAACGGCGCGCGCCCCTCGACGAAGAAGGTCTCGCGGCCGGCATTGCGATCCGGCCCCTTGGCGATCGAAGCGAGGGCGACGCCTTCGACGCCGAGTTCGGCGAAGACCTGCCGCGCCGCCTCGAACTGTCCGCGCCCGCCGTCGACGACGACGAGATCGGGCTTGTCGGGAAAGGCGCCTTCGTCCGCAGGCGGCGGCGTTTCCGCCGCCTGCCTGAGGAGGCGGGCGAAGCGGCGGCTCAGCGCCTCGCGCATCATCGCGGTGTCGTCGCCCGGAGTCAGCGAAGCGCTCTTGATGGTGAAGGTGCGGTACTGGTTCTTCACGAAGCCTTCCGGCCCGGCGACGATCATCGCGCCGATCGCGTTGGTCCCCATGATGTGCGAATTGTCGTAGACCTCGACGCGGCGCAGCGGCGTCGCGACCCCAAACGCCGCTTGAAGCGCGCCGAGCAGCTTCTCCTGGCTCGCCGCCTCCGCCAATTTGCGCGACAGCGCCTCGCGCGCGTTGCGTAGCGCGTTGTCGACCAGCTCCTTCTTTTCGCCGCGCCGCGGCGCGCCGATGGCGATGCGATGGCCGGCGCGCGCGCTGAGGATTTCGCGCAACGATTCGCGCGAGGCGACGTCGCAGCTCAGCAGCACCAGCCGCGGCGCGGGCCGCTCGAGATAGAATTGCGCGAGGAAGGAATCGAGCACCTCCGCCGCGCCCAGCGTGCGATCGGCGCGCGGAAAATAGGCGCGGTTGCCCCAATTCTGATAGGTGCGGAAGAAGAACGCTTCGATGCAGAACTGCCCCGCCTCTTCGCAAATCGCGAACACGTCGGCCTCGGGCACCGAGCGCGGGTTGACGCTCTGCTCGCCCTGGATCGCCGACAGCGCGGAGATGCGGTCGCGCAGCCGCGCCGCCGTTTCAAACTGCAACGCTTGCGCCGCTTCGCTCATCTCCCTGGCGAGACGCTGGCGGATGGCGCGGCTGCGCCCGGAGAGAAAGTCGCGCGCCTGCACGACCAACTCGGCGTAGTCGGCAAGCGCGATCTCGCCGGTGCAGGGCGCGGAGCAGCGCTTGATCTGGTAGAGCAGGCACGGCCGGGTGCGGTTGTCGTAGTAGCTGTCGGAGCAGGTGCGCAGCAGGAACGCGCGCTGCAGCGCGTTGAGGGTGCGCGCGACCGCGCCGGCGTCGGCGAACGGGCCGAAATAGTCGCCAGGAATTGATCGCGCGCCGCGGTGCTTGATCAGGCGCGGCGCGTCGTGGCCGCCGGCGATGAGGATGTAGGGGAAGCTCTTGTCGTCGCGCAGCAGCACGTTGTAACGCGGCTTGAGCTGCTTGATGAGATTGGCCTCCAGCAGCAGCGCCTCGGCCTCGGTCTCGGTGGTGACGAAGACCATCGAGGCGGTCTGCGCGATCATCCGCGCGATGCGGACCGACTGGCGCTCGGGCGTGGCGTAGCTCTGCACCCGCTTCTTGATCGAGCGCGCCTTGCCGACGTAGAGCACCTCGCCGTCGGCGCCGATCATCCGGTAGACGCCCGGTCCGAGCGGCGCGTGCTTCCAAAACGACTTGATCGCCGCCGCGCCGCGCGCCAGCGGCCCCGGCTCGGCTGCGGGCTCGTCGAGATCGAGATCGAGCGCCGGCGAGGCGTCGTCGTTTTCTGGCTCGGCGACGAGCGAAGCGGGGTCGAAGCCGCCGTCGCCCGCCAAGGGGTCTTTTCGCGCGCCTGTCATGGAGCGCTAGATTTAGGCCGCCGGGCGCGATTCTGGAAGGGCGTGGACTTCGGGCGCAAGTCTTCGGCGCCGTTCCCGACGCACCTTAACCGTCATCGCGAGCGACAGCGAAGCGATCCAGACTAAGCCAAGAGAACCGGAGCCAACGGCGCTTTGGACTTTCGCGTGAGGCCAAGCTGTCGTTCCTGTGGCCCAAGTCTGGATGGCTTCGCTTCGCTCGCCATGACGGCGCATGTTGAATTTGCTCAACGCCCCTGATATCCCTCGGCTAATCGGCCGCGCAGGCGGTCGCGCCGGGGCGAGGGACCCCATGCCTTCGTCGCCAGCAGTACGCTCATGCGCCGCCTTCGGCGATGCGCGCGACGATTGGGTCGGAGGCCGGCGGCCGCGCATCGCCGATTCGATAGGCGGCCCGCAGGCGCGTCGCGGCGGCGTGCGCTTTTCCCTCGTCGCGGGCGTGGACGAGCGCCAGCGGCGCCGAAGCCGAGACTTCGTCGCCGAGGCCGGCGAGCCGAGTGAAGCCGACGGCGGGATCGATGGCGTCGCCGGCGCGCGCCCGCCCGCCGCCGAGCTCCACCACCGCCATGCCGACCGCGCGCACGTCGATTTGCACGACGAACCCCGCTCGTTTCGGCGCCGCGGCGACCAAGACCGGCGCGGCGGGCAGCGCGGCGCGCGCTTGGGCAAGGAAATTCCTGGGGCCGCCGAGCAGCGCGAGCATGCGTTCGAAGCGCTCGGCGGCGGCGCCGCTCGCCAGCGCGCGCTCCAGCGCCGCGCGCGCGCTCGTCGCCTCGCTCGCCAGGCCGCTCAAGACGAGAAGCTCCGCGCCGAGCGCTAGCGTCACCGCGTGCAGCCGCTGATCGCGCCGCGCGCCGGTGAGGTAGTCGACGGCGTTTTGGGCCTCGACCGCGGCGCCGGCGGCGCTCGCCAGCGGCTCGTTCATGTCGGTGATCAGCGCGACGGTCGGCAGCCCTGCGCCGTTGGCGACGCCGGCGATGCTGTGGGCGAGTTCGCGCGCGCCTTCCAAGGTCGGCATGAAGGCCCCCGAGCCGGTCTTGACGTCGATGACCAGCGCTTGCAGTCCCGCCGCGAGTTTCTTCGACAGGATCGAGGCGGTGATGAGGGCGATCGACTCGACCGTCGCGGTGACGTCGCGGATCGCGTAGAGGCGCCGATCGGCGGGCGCGAGATCGGCAGTCTGGCCGATGATCGCGCACCCCGCCTCGCCCACGACGCGGCGGAACCGCGCAAGATCGGGCTGCGAGACGTAGCCGGGGATCGAATCGAGCTTGTCGAGCGTGCCGCCGGTATGGCCGAGGCCGCGCCCCGCGATCATCGGCACGTAGGCGCCGCACGCCGCCAGCATGGGGGCCAGCATCAGGGAGACGGCGTCGCCGACGCCGCCGGTCGAGTGCTTGTCGACGACAGGGCCCGGCAGGTCGTCGGCCCGCCAGTCGAGCGTAACGCCCGAGCGGGTCATCGCCCGCGTCAGATGCACGCGCTCCTCCAGGCTCATGCCGCGGAAGAACACGGCCATTGCGAAGGCGGCGGCCTGTCCCTCGGTGACGGCTCCCGAGGTTAAGCCAGCGATGAAGGCGGCGATCTCCCCTTCGCTCAAGGGCCGGCCGTCGCGCTTGGCGCGGATGATCTCTTGCGGCAGCATCAGGCGCTTTTCTCCGTGTCGTCGTGCGCGGCGATGAAGGCCCTGAGCAGGCGGCGGAATTGCCGCGAACCGAGCGCCGCGAATTCCTGCGTCTCCTTGTGGCTCGGATCGCCGCCCGAGAGTCCGGCGGCGAAGTTCGTCACCAGCGAGACGGCGACGTAGCGCAGGGCGAAGTAGCGCGCGATCAACACCTCCGGGACCGTCGACATGCCGACCAGATCGGCGCCGAGAATCTTGGCCGCGCGGATTTCGGCCGGCGTCTCGAAGCTCGGGCCGGAGAACCACATGTAGACGCCCTCGTACAGATCGACCTCGGCTGTCCGCGCCGCCGCTTTCAGGCTCGCCAGCAATCGGCGGTCGTAGCCTTGCGTCATCGGCACAAAGCGATCGTCGGAGGGCAAGCCGATCAGCGGATTGGCGCCGGCGAAATTGATGTGGTCGACGATCGCGACCAGCGCCGGCGGGCGCCAATGCGCGTGCAGGCCGGCGGCGGCGTTGGTGAGGAACAGCGTGCGCCCGCCGAGCCGCTTGAACGCCTCGATGGCGACGGCCATCGCGCGCGCGTCGCCGAGCTCGTAGTAGTGGCCGCGCCCCTGGAACAGCGCGACGCGCCGCCCCTCGAGCGCGCCGACGACCAGCCGCCCGGCATGGCCGGCGACGGTGGCAACGGGAAAGCCGGGGATTTCGGAATAGGAAATGGCGAGCGCGTCCGCCGCCTCGTCGGCGAGGCCGCCGAGCCCCGAACCGAGCACCAGGCCGAGCGGCGGCAGGGCCGTCACGCCGCGCTTGGCGAGCGCTGCGATCGCGGCGTCGGTCGACTCAGCCAAAGGCGTCTCCCCGCTGCTCGATGCAGGTCGGCGGGCTCGCGCGGCCGACGAAATTCAACCCTCGATCACCAAATCGTCGATCTTGACCTTCAGCGCCTTGGCGATCCGCGACATGATTTCGAGCGAACCGCCGTGCTTACCGGATTCGAGGTCGGCGATGTGGGGTTGCGTCGTTCCGGCGGCTTTGGCGAGCGCCGCCTGGGTCAGGCCGCGCTTGCCGCGCCAGAAGGCGAGCGGCGTCGGCGCGGCGAGCAGCGCGTTGGCCTCCTCGAGCGAGAGCGCTTCCTCGCGCCCTGCTCGGTAGTCGGCCATGGCTGTCGCGTGGGCGAGCGCGTCGCACAGGTCTTCAAGTTCGGATGCCGGGAGGATTGCGAGCTTCTCGCCGCCAGGCGTCGTGATGTACTTGGCGTTCATCGTCTGGGCGCCCTTCACTCGTAGATCGAGCCCCGCGGCCCGATCCTCGATACGATAATCTCCGTCGCCGTTTCCTCGAAGAGAATCCTGAAATCGCCGACCCGCAACCTCTTCAACGACGACCCGCGCAACTCCGTGACGCTGTTGGCGAGCGAGGCCGGGTCCGCCGCACAGGCGGCGATTTTGTCCCGAAGTCTTGGGGCGACATTTCGACGCTTGCGCAAGGCCGTCGCCGCGCGCTTGAGGAGGATGACCCTCTTCATTGCGGAACGTCTATAGACATTTTATATAAAGGTCAATTTCGTCGTGCGCGACGGTTGGCGGATGGAGTTCCAGCGATGTGGCGACTGGACGGCGAGATGCGCTCGGAGGCTCCGGCGAGCGTCAGTGCGCCGACAATCGAACAGGCGGCCATCGCCTGTCGGCACGTCGACGAGCTTCGCAAGGCCGGCTGAACGGAGAACACCGCCATCCGTATTCTCGAATTGCTCGCCGACGTGTACGCGAAAATCAAATGCGGCGGCTCGGCGACGCCTCATCACGTGGATCAAGTCGATCGGCGGCAATGGTCGACCGCCGCGAAGGCGGCGCAAAGAGAAAACGCAAACGCAAAGGCCGGAGTGTTTTTTCGGGTCGAACACGGCACGCCCCGCCGCGCCTTCGCGAGATCGGTTCTCACGCTTTTTCGTCGAGGCGATCTCACCGTCGAAACCATGAACGCTCTTGTCGACAGCCATTGGAAGCTGGCTGTGATCACGCTCGACGAGGATCGGCGCCTCAACAGGAACGGCCGGCGATCGAGGCTCGACGCGACGCCGAACGAGCGTCGGCGAGAGGCCGGCATTCGATTTGATCGGGTCGATCCGTACGAGCTCACCGCCCCAGATGCCCCGGCCCGAACGAGTGCGGCAACAATTCCTCCAGCGTGAAGGTCGCGCGCACGCCTTCCGGTCCCGCGACGTGGACGCGCGTATTCGCGTCGGCGAATTCGCGAATGCGCTGGCGGCAGCCGCCGCACGGCGTGCACAACGCCTCGCCGTCGCCGACGACGAGGATATCGACGATGCGCCGCTCGCCGGCGAGCGCCATCGCGCCGATCGCGTTCGCTTCCGCGCAGGCGCCTTCGGGGTAGGCGGCGTTCTCGACGTTGCAGCCGCAATAGATCGCGCCGCTCGGCGTGCGCAACGCCGCGCCGACCTTGAAGCGCGA
Source organism: uncultured Alphaproteobacteria bacterium (assembly GCA_963775575.1). Classification (GTDB taxonomy): domain Bacteria; phylum Pseudomonadota; class Alphaproteobacteria; order Rhizobiales; family Beijerinckiaceae; genus Roseiarcus. The sequence goes on along the minus strand of CAVZJG010000002.1, from coordinate 2,259,071 downwards.
ATAGGGCGCGTAGGCGCGGGCTTGCGCGGCCCTCGCCGCCGCGAACAGCGCGTCGAGGGAGTTTTCAGCACTCTTTGCCATAGGAAACGCCTGAAGCTTTCGGCGGGATCGCCTTGCCGAGGAAGCCGGCGGGCGGCGCCGCCGTCAAGAAAAAGGGAAGCGCCTCGATCGCTTGCGGCGACGCCGGCCCGAGCGCCGCGCGCGCTCAGTCGAACAGCACCGAGACGCTTTCTTCCTTGGCGATGCGGGCGATCGCCTCACCGATCAGCGGCGCGGTCGAAATCACCCGGATGTTGTGCGCCACCCGCACCGCCTCGGTCGGCGCGATGGTGTCGGTGAGCACCAGCTCCTTGAGCCGCGAGGCGGCGATGCGCGCCACCGCGCCGCCCGAAAGCACGCCGTGGGTGATATAGGCCGAAACGCTCGCTGCGCCCTGGTCCAGCAGCGCGTCGGCGGCGTTGCACAGCGTGCCGCCGGAATCGATGATGTCGTCGAGCACCACGCAGTTGCGGCCGCTGACGTCGCCGATGATGTTCATGACCTCCGATTCGCCGGCGCGATCGCGCCGCTTGTCGACGATGGCGAGCGGCGCGTCGAGGCGCTTGGCGAGAGCGCGCGCGCGCACCACGCCGCCGACGTCGGGCGAGACCACCATCACGTTGCTGGCGACGCCGCGCTCCTTGATGTCGCGCACCATCGTCGGCGCGGCGAACAGGTTGTCGACGGGAATGTCGAAGAAGCCTTGGATCTGGCCGGCGTGCAGATCGACGGTGACGACGCGGTCCGCGCCGGCGCGGGTGATCAGATTGGCGACCAGCTTGGCCGAAATGGGCGAGCGCGGCCCCGGTTTGCGATCCTGCCGCGCATAGCCGAAATAGGGCATGACCGCGCTGATGCGTTGCGCCGACGCGCGCCGCAGCGCGTCGATCATGATCAGCAGCTCCATCAGGTTGTCGTTGGTCGGATAGGACGTCGACTGAATGATGAAGGCGTCGCGGCCGCGCACGTTTTCCAGGATTTCGACGAAGATTTCGAGATCGGCGAAGCGGCGCACGTGGCAGCGCGTCAGCGGCTCGTCGAGATAGGCGGCGATCGCTTCGGCGAGCGGCGCGTTGGAATTGCCCGCCAAAATCTTCATTTGTTCCTTCATGCGGCGGCTCCAGGCGCGAATCACCGCCGCCGCCCGATCTGACGGCGCCGGCGCGCGAGACGGGCGGGTCATAGCAGCCGCGTCGCGCAGGAACAATACGACGCTGCGATGACGCCGAGCGTCGGCGCGCCTCGTTATCCACTGGAATGCGCTGGGCGCAGCAGCCTATTGGGGCGCGTAGCTCAGCGGCGTCCCGACGGCCGGCGCCGGCGCGGCCGCCTCGGGCGTGTCGGAGAGAAAGGCGGCCAGATCGTCCGCGCTCGCGGCGGCGACGCCTTTGAGCGCCGCCTCGCCGACGAGCGCCCAAGGATCGGCGCCCGATCCCTTGACGTCGATCTCCGCGGAGAGCCTTTGTGCGCGCCGCTTATCGGCGGTGAAGACGTCCCAGACGTATTCGATCGACGCTCCGTCCTCGGTCGGAGCCGCCGAAAGATAGCCGCGCGCGAGATAGCGCGCGCTCGCGGCGTCGACGACTTGAATGTCGCGCGCTCGCGCCTCGCGCTCCAAGATTGGCGAAAAGTTCGCCAGGATTGCGGCTGGGGCGCCCTCGACGGAGACGATGGCGACGCTCGCCTGGGCGAGATTCACGCCCTCGCGCCGGGCGATCTGATGATGAGCCTCCACGCTCGGCGCGAGGTCGGCGGCGGCTTCGAGGCATCCGCACAGCGCCAGCGGCGCCGCGAGGATGCAGAGCCGCGCCAGCGCCGCGCGCGCCTTCCCGACCCTCCCCGCCGTCGAACGCCGCAAACCGAAGCACTCCTCGCGTCGCTCCGCGCGCTTCGGGCGGCGGCCGACATTCATGTTCTGCTAACCCTATTTGGGCGCCAGGTCCAGATCGCGGGCGGCGAGGCGATGGCGCGGCAGGCGGCGCGCGTCGAGGCGCTCCGTTTCAAGGCGGCGGTCGACCGACGGGCCGGACTGCCGCGTCATCGATAGACCAGCACGGGGATCGTGCTGTGGGTCAACGCTTTGGCGGTCGCGCTGCCGAGCGGCAGCGCGGCGACGCCGCGGCGCCGCGAGCCATGATTTGCGTCAATCCTGAAACCGGCCGACGGCGCCGCGGGCGACCGCGCGATTGGGAAATAACGCGGAGTTGAGTTGCCGCCGCCCCGTCGATGCGGGACAATGTTTCAGGATTATCCCCGCTCGACGGAGCCGCCTTGACGCCCGATCCGAACCCTCTCAATTCGCTCCCGCCCGCCTCGGGTCCGCTAAGCCGCCGCGCCTTGGTCAAGGCGAGCCTCAGCGTCGGCTTCTGCGCCGCGATCGCCCCGGTCCGGGCCCAGACGATCGCAACCTCCGCCGCGGGGCTGATCGCCGGCGAAGCGAAGGTTCCCGCGGGCGACGCCGAAATTCCCGCCTATCGCGCCGTGCCCGAAGGCGGCGGGCCGTTCCCGACCGTCGTCGTGGTCCACGAGATCTTCGGCGTCCACGAGCACATCAAGGACGTCTGCCGCCGCTGGGCGAGGCTCGGCTATTACGCGATCGCGCCGGAACTGTTCGCGCGCCAGGGCGACGCGGCGAAGGAAACGGATATTCCCAAGCTGATGGCGACCATCGTCGGCAAGACGCCGGACGCGGAGGTCGCCAGCGATCTCGACGCCACGTTCGCCTTCGCCAAGGCGAGCGGCTCAGCCGACCTCACGCGCGCGGCGATCGTCGGCTTCTGCTGGGGCGGACGGCAGGTCTGGCTCTACGCGGCGCATAATCCGAGGCTGAAAGCCGCAGTCGCCTGGTACGGGCCGCTCGCTTCCCCAGTGAGCGATCTCACCCCGAAAAACCCGCCCGACGTCGTCGGCGAATTGAAGGTCCCGACGCTCGGGCTCTACGGCGGCGTCGACAAGGCCATCCCGCTCGACCAGATCGAGGCGATGCGCGCCAAGCTCGCGGCGGCCGGCGGCGCCTCGCGGATCATCGTCTACCCCGACGCCGGCCACGCCTTTTTCGCCGACTATCGCCCGAGTTACGTCGAGGCCGACGCCGAAGCCTCGTGGAAGGAGGCGACGGCTTGGCTGAAGGCGCACGGCGTCTAACGCGCCGTTCAGACCCGCTCGATCGCCTTGGCCGCCGCATCGAGCGCGTCGGCGATCGCCTGGATCTGCGCCGGCGTGGCGTCGCGGCGCCTAGCGCGCAGGCGCACCGCCATGCGTAGATTCTCCATCGCCCGCAGCAACGGGGCGAAGTCGCCGCGCCGCGCCTCATTGGCGCCGTCGAGGCGGGCGAAGATCGCGTCGACCTGGGCGCGGTTGGCGGCGAGGAACGCCTCGCCCTCCGGCGTAAGGGTGTAGAGCTTGCGGCCGCCCTGATCCTGGGCGGTGGCGTAGCCCATCTCCTCGATCAGGGTCAGCGTGGGATAGACGACGCCGGGGCTCGGGCTGTAGCCGCCCCCGACCCGCTCTTCGAGCGCCTTGATGATCTCGTAGCCGTGGCGCGGCCTCTCCGCCGCCAGCGCGAGAATGACGAGCTTGAGGTCGCCGCTGTCGAACATGCGGCCCTCGCGCGGCTCGAAGCCGCCGCCGCGCCAATGCCGGCCGAACCGATGCTCGTGGCCGAAACCGTCGTGGGCGCAGCGCTCACGATCGAAGTCCTTGAAACGACGGTGAAACATGGTTGTTGTCCTCGTTGTGAGACATGTTACGATATATCGCACATCGAAACATGGCACGATATATCTTGATGTAAGATATATCTCATCCCGGCAATGTCAAGCCCAAAAACGAAGAACCGTCGACGCGTCGCGGCCGCGCGCCTTCGAACGCCCTATTTCGCCGCCGTCTCGCGCACGATCGCCGCCATCGCCAGCGCTTGAGCGTCGCCGTCGGCTGTCAGCCCCTCGACGACGCCCGCGCGGTCGGCGGGGGAGCGATTCTGGCTCGCCTTCCACTTGCCGCGGATATCGGCGATCTCGATCTCGACGCCGACGATCTGCTTCACCATCGCGGCGACGAATTCCTCGGGCGCGTCGCCGACCGCCCAGGGCGCGAGCCGAGATGATTCCTGGGACTGCGTCAGCGCCGTGATCTGCCGGCGAAGCCAGGCCTCGTCCTCGATCGCGCGCGCGGCGCCGCGCGCCTGGACCATCACGTAGTTCCACGTCGGCACGACCTTGCCGGCCTCGCGCTTGGTCGCATACCAGGACGGCGAGACGTAGTGGTCGGGCCCTTGGAACACCGCCAGCGCCTCGCCCGCGCCGGCAAGATCGCGCCACTGCCCGTTGGCGCGCGCCATATGGGCGCGCAGCGTGCCGAATTTCGAAGCGCCCGCGTCGATCAGGAACGGAAGCGCATTGGCGACGAGGCCTTGCGGGCCATGGCTGACCAGCAGGCCGAGCGGATGGCGGCGGATCAGCGCGTGCTGAGCGGCGAGATCGTCCTGGCGGTGAAGCGGCGGTTCGTACATGAGCGCTCCAAGGCGCGGCGGGGGGGGCCGCCGCGCCGATGAAGCGCTTCGTATCGCAAACGCTGAGCGGGCGCTATCGCTTGGCCCGCTGAGCCCCAGCCCGTCACAGCCCGTCGACGAGGCGCTTCCCGTTGCGCCAATGTTCGAGCGTGTCGCCCGCCGCGCTGACGCTCGGCTGCGAACGCCTCAACTCGGAGGACATGTCGCACGGCCAGCGCATCGGCGCGCTGACGATCTTCAATCCGTTCGCGTGAGTTGACGCGCGCGCCTTGCTCCGCCGCGACGCGTGGCCGAGAGGCGCGGGACGACGCGGGCGAACCACACGGGCGTCGCCACGCCGGGGACGTTGGGGCGACGGAACAAGCGGTCGTCGTTCCCGGGGGCGAACGTTTCGGCGAGCGGGCTTCCCGCGGATTGACGACGGCGCGTCAAACAAACCTGGAGCAAAGGGAATTGTGCACGTGTCGCCGTAATTCCCATATTTAGCACGGTCATCTAGGTTTATTGTCCAAGCAGTGCTTGTAAGATATATCAACCGCGCTACCGTCCGTTCGGACGACCCAGAAGCACCGTTGCGACATGGATTGATATTCAAGCGGCGGCTTCCTGATTTCAAAGTGACTGATTCCGGGGCCGATTTTCTCTGTATACTCAGAATGTCTTTTCAAGAGAGCCGCAAGATCCATCGCGTCCGCGTTTGAGACGCGGGCATTCAAGGGGTAACGATTCAACATATCGCTAAAGAACGCCACAGCGTCGCCTGTCTTGTCAAAATCCCTCGTGTCTAAGTGGACCGGCCGTTTCTTGCCCATATGACATCTCTCCATATCGGCATGGTGACGGCGCGTGATGACAAACGCTCCCTTTTCGTGTAGCCTGCGGCTCACGACAAGGGATTGTCGCAGTTCGATCTGAGTGGCGCGCCAACGCCAGTCTCGATCAAGCCATCTAGGAAATCATCCGACGGCTAGGTCACTCTAGCCGAATCGGACGATTTTGTCATGGCAAATCCGCTTCTAATTGACGCGCCCTCTCTCGATTTTTCAGGCGAGAATATTTTTGATAGCCGCTATAGGCTTCCCTGCAACGAATCAAAGCGGGGTCGCGGGGAGATGCGCGATGCAGACGTGCGAGGCGCGGTGCGGCGCCGCCTCGCCGCCGATCATTATGGCGACAGCAACACTCGTATCGTCGAGGAAATGGGCGTCTGGTCGTCGTCTGTACGCATCGATATTGCCATCATCAACGGCGAGCTGACAGGGGTCGAACTTAAGAGCGACCGGGACACGTTAGGGCGGCTCCCGCTTCAAGCGGACTTATACAGCCGGGTCTTTGACAGAGTCGAACTGGTCGCCGGCGCGCGCCACGTTCAAAAGGCAATGTCCTTTGTTCCTGATTGGTGGAAAATCACCGTCGCGACGATGAATCAGGGATGCGTCGAATTGGCAGACGCACGCTCGGGGAGCACGAACCCGACTCCCGATCCATATTTGGTCGCCCAACTTCTCTGGAAAGACGAAGCGATCGAAGTGCTGGAATCGTTCGGGCTGGCGACTGGTTGGCGCAGCAAGCGCATCAAATTTCTGCATGACCGTCTAGCCGCCGAGCTGCCCTTTGCCGTCTTATCCGAAAGCGTCAGACTTGCCTTGAAGAGACGTGACGGATGGTTACGGAAGTCGGTCGGCAACTAAGGCCAGATGGCGCTCGATGCCTAGCTCAACCCAAGTAGCGCGACTACCGGCTCCCGGAGCGCCTGCTGCAATTTTTGCGATGCGGTCATCCGCCTGACAGTCCTTCAGGCCGCCGAAAAGCGGATCAGCCACGAGAGCTTTTGCGTGGCCGCGGTATTGCGTGTCCATAGTCTTGCCGGAAGGGCCGGTTGTCCGAACACCCTTCATAATGATCCAATTTGCGTCAGTCGCGTATCTCACGCTCACGCTGGCTCGTACCATGGCGACTCCGGGTGGTTCAGTCATATCGGGATTGATTGTCGTCCAGTCTCCATAATCGATCTGATATGCGAGATGTGGATGGACTGCTTGCCAGAGGGACCAATCTTGCCTAGGCACGTCATTCCTTCCGACATGAAGCCCCCCATAATCCTTGGGAGCCGAAGAAGCTGACAATGTGATAGATGCCCATGACAATGCCGAAGGCATAAAGGCACTAATTGCATGAATTACAAACGGATCGAAAGTGCCGGACTCGTAATCTGCCGCGTGACCAGCGCTGATAATAAGGTCTATGTCGGCTTGCTTCCATCTATTACTGCCTACCCACGCAACAACAATTGGTAATTTTGCTAGAGACGTTTTTACAACCAATCGCGGCCCATATTTCGTCAACAATGCCTGGACGATTTTTACATATTGCGGATCGGCATCCGATGATATGGCCGGGATGGCGGTTGCTTCGCTAGCCTGAAGCGAATTGAATAGAGAGACATACGTGTGGGAAGAGCCGGTGACCTCGAAATTGTAAGAGCCATCCAACGCGAACGATTGCCCCGTCCATGCTTTTCCTAGTTTCACGGCAAATGTTATTGGCGGGCTCGCTGTAACATGGAAAACCGGAAAAATTCTTTTCTTTGCCGCGACGGACAAATTACCAAGAGCGTCGGCCTCGCCAGCTTTGCTGCGAAGCATCGGAACATATCGGTAAACCATCGTAGCCATCCTTTTCCGACACGTTAGCGGCGCGTCTCCTTTTCGTCGTCGCTAGGTCCTTGTGGGTGAGTGATCGCTTTTGGCTTATGCCGTGCGACTTTTGCCAGCGTCGCGTCGAAACGCTCCTCTGATTCGTCACAGCCGAGCGCTCGAACGGCCTCACGAAAAGCCGCGGCTTGATTTTTATCGTCTGGCCTCGGTTTTGCGGTTATTTTCGGGTCTGACTCACTTTTGATGAAGTTGAGGCGCCGATTTGGCCTGGTTTCGCAGGGGAATCAGCGCCATGCGGTCTCTTCACGCCTCAGAGTTGCTCCCGCCCGGCTTTTCCGCGGTTGATGCGTTGAGCGACGGCGACAGCACCGTCATTACGATACGCGCGACGAGCGCGTTGAGCGCGTGCCCATCTTGTGGAGCGATTTCCGATCGTGTTCACAGCCGATATCCTCGTCGCCTGGCGGACTTACCGATTGCGGGACAGCGCGTCGTGTTGGTGCTCCATGCCCGGCGCTTCTGCTGTGACGCGCTTCGATGCGCGCGCCGCATCTTCACGGAACGCTTCGACGACAACATTCTCAAGCCTTGGGCGCGGCGCACCGCTCGGCTCGATCAGATTGTTCATTGCCTCGCGCTCGCCCTGGGAGGCCGACCGGCGGCGAGTTTCGCGCGCCGCTTGAGCATGCCGGTCAGCAACGACACCCTATTGCGCGCCGTGCGCAGGCGCGGCAGCCCGAGCTTCGCGCCCCCGGCGATCATTGGGATCGACGACTGGGCTTGGCGCCGCAACCAACGCTACGGAACGTTGATCTGTGATCTCGAACGTCGAAAGACGATCGCGTTGTTGCCGGATCGAGAACCGGCGACCGCCGAGGCATGGCTGACCAGCCAACCGCAGATCGCTGTCGTGGCTCGGGATCGAGGCGGCGGCTACGCGATGGCGACGCAAAAGGCGCTCCCCAACGCGGTGCAGGTCGCCGACCGCTGGCATCTGATGGAGAACGCAAGCCACGCTTTCCTCGACGCCGTGCGCAAGTCGATGCGTCAAATTCGGACCGCGATCGGCGCGACCACGATCAATCCCGCCCTGCTCACCGCGGCCGAGAAGCTCCAATATGAGGGGTATCTGCGCCGCGAGGAAGCCAACGCCGCCATCCTTGCGATGGCCAAGGACGGCGCGACGATCAGGGAGATCGTGCGTCGTACCGGCTACAGCCGCGGTCTCACCCGAAAGGTGCTTCGCGGTCAGAGGTCGGACATGTTCCGCGTTCGCAGCAGCTCGCTCGAAGCCTACCTTCCCTGGCTAGACGAGCAATGGGCGGCGGGGCGTCGCAATGGTTCTGAGCTATGGCGTTCACTGAAGCGGCAGGGGTTTCGCGGATGCCTTCGTGTCGTCAGTGAGTGGAGCGGACGACGTCGGCGATCGGAAAAGATGGATGCGAGCGCGATAAGCCGCACGCCCTCCGCCCGAACCATCGCCCGGTTGATGACGATCGGGCGCGACCGGCTCTCTAAGGCCGAGACCGTAACCGTCGCCGCCATCGAGAGCGGCGTCGAGCTTCTGGTCGAGGCGCGCGAAATCGTGGCGGATTTCCAAGCCATGATCCGAAGAAAGGCGCTAGCGGAACTCGATCCGTGGATCGAGCGCGCCAAGACGAGTCTCGTCGCCGGATTCGCGAACGGCGTCACAAAAGACAAAGCCGCCGTGAGCGCCGCAATCTCGTCGGGTTGGTCCAACGGCCAAGCCGAAGGCCAGATCTGCAAGCTCAAGCTGGTCAAGCGCCAGATGTATGGGCGAGGAAAACTCGACTTGCTTCAGGCACGGGTCATCGGCGCCACGTGACCCGTTCGTCATCAAAAGTGCGTCAGACCCAATTTTGCGAGCCGATTGACACGCCAAAGCTCCCGAAGGCGTGAGGGCGGCTGCGAACGCTGCGAGAATGACGCGCTTCAATGACGCTTCCTTTCGTCCGTCCTCCCCCGATGGCCGCCGATTTCAGGCTCAGGCCGCCGCCTGGCGCGAACCCTAATGGGGAACGCGCGGCGACGCGCCCAATTCTGTCGCCGTCCTCGCCTCTCATGGGCGAGCGCCATCGAGAGGTCGAAAAGCTCGCTCTGGCCTCACGTCAGGGGAGACCCCGACAGGTGCGGATTTCCTACCTCTCAGACGTTACTCGCCACTGAGCAGCCCAACAAAAAACATGCCCGACCCGACAGCCAACAGGTCGCATAAATTGCTGACGGCGCCGCTGACAGGGATGACGAAGCCAAAGCCGATGGCGAGCATTGTCGCACACACCAAGCCACTTCCCACAATTGGTGAGATCATAGCCGCTTCCTCCACCTTCTCTTCGATCGGTCTTTAATCAACAGCCGATGTGCAGTGAAAACTCGCTCCTCCTTGCGTGGTCGTCGGGGCGAAAGGCCGATATTTGGGCGTCACCGCTTTGGCCGTCCCTCGACCTCTCCGCGCCGATCAAATCAACGCGCTTGCCGTCGCCATCGGTCAGCCTGCCCCACTGGAAGACGATTTTGTCTTTGAGCTGAATCCAACTCAGATCGATTTGACTCCAGTTCATGAACGCCTCCTGCTTCAAGGCTGAACCCATTGAAGCGTCATAAGCTGGCGCAGGCGAGAATCGGAATCTACTCATGCGGCCTTTTCAAACCGGCGTGAAAACGCGGGCGATTTTAAGGAACAAGGCGGGATCGAGGCGGCGCGCTTGTCGCTTTGTGTTCGAGTCCCACGAACACCGTGGCGACGAGAATCTTCGAAAAATGCCGAACTCGGGGCGGACCGTGCGCGCCGCGCGTCAAGAAGATGGAGGTTGTTGGGCGCAAGAAACTTTGGGTCAGGCTCTCAGCCTCGCAATAATGGCCGCCCCCGCCAACGTCCGGATGAAGGCTGCGTAGTTTCCGACCCTACCCCGTGGGGTACGATCTCGGTATTCTACGGCGGCGTGGGATTGGCCTTCTTTAGGGCTGCGATCGGCTGGATGTTTCTCGATGCCGGCGTCAGCCGAGTGCCCGATCCGCATAATGGCGCGGCGTGAATATAGATGAATCTCTGGGCTAAAGCGGACTGAGTTTTCGAAGCGCCGCACGCTACGCTCCGTTGGCGCGGGGGAAAGGATTGCATGAGACACAAGGCATCAGGCGTCGAGGCGGATCGGCCGGCAGTCACGCCAAGCCCTGAGACGGCTGGCGATATCATGACGACGGATATCGTCTCCGTTCCCGTTGGCAGCAGCGTGCGCGATGTCGCGGTCCTATTGCTCGAGAAACGCATAAGCGCGGTTCCCGTGCTCGCCGCCGACCAGCAACTGGTTGGAATGGTCAGCGAAGGCGATCTGCTGGGTCGCGACGACGCCGATCGGGTCGCCCGGCGCGACTGGTGGCTGGCGCTGCTCAGCGATGGTCAGCCCCTGGCCGAACCTCTTGAGGCGATCGCCGCTCGATCCGTCGAGCAGGTCATGCGCGCGCCCGTCATCACCATCGAAGCCTCTGCGCCGTTGCATGAGACTGCCGAGATGCTCCGCGTCTACGACATCAAGCGGCTGCCCGTCATGCGGGGAGGTCGCATGGCGGGGATCGTCAGCCGCGCGGACTTGGTGCGCGCCATGGCGGCCATGATTCCTCAATCGGCGAAGGGTCGATCCATTGGCGGTTTGGCCGCCATGTTCGCCGGGATGATGAAAACGGAGAGCCGACCGCCGCAGGCGCCCGCGTCGACGCTCCCTTCGGCAGCGCGGGACGTCGCCCCGCCCGCCATCACGGCCGAAGCGTTCCACACGCTCGTGACCGCCTCGAAGCAAGCTGAGAAGGATGAAGTGATCGCCGTAAAGGTCCAGGCGAAACAGGACGTCCAAAGTCGGATCAAGCTCATGCTGCAAGAACACGTCGACACGCAGACGTGGAACACGTTGCTCGAGCGAGCTCGAGCCGCGGCGGCGCACGGCGAGAAAAGCTTCGAACTTGTTCGCTTTCCCTGTGACCTCTGTAGCGACGGAAGTCGCAAGATCGACGTCGCGGAGGCCGACTGGCCTACGACCCTAAGGGGCGAAGCCGCCGAGTTCTATACGCGGTGGGAGCGTGAATTGCGAGCGGCCGGGTTCGGGCTTTCAGCCCAAATCGTAGAGTACGTTGACGGAATCCCGAGCAACGTGGCGCTGTCTCTGAAGTGGAACGACTGAGGTCGAACCGTTTGAATCGTGATCGACTTGGAAGACGATTTTGTCTTTGAGCTGAATTTGGAGGGTTATGTGAGGTCGCCGGGGCGCGGGTTGCGGCGTTGCGAGTGGCGACCTCACATAAGCCGGATTGAACGAAGGCGCGGGCCGGTTATCCGTTATGGGGAAAGCGCAGCGGCGGTTTTGATTTTGAACGCCAAGATCTGCGTTACGAAGCCGGCGGCTGGCGATCGTCGAACGGTTCGAACGTTCGGCGGCGGGGATTTAGGCGCCCGGGACGGCAACGACGACGCCGTCGAAGCCAAAGCGAGCCAAAGCGGATCAGACGACGCGTTGAGCGTCAGCGCCGGCGGCGTAATGGCTCGGCGGCTTTGCAAAACGTGGACGATCGAGATCGAGCCGGGGTCTGTTGTCATGATGTGTCGCAGCGATAGGCGCCGGAATTATGCGGCGCGACGAGGCCGATGCTGCGCATGAGACCACCGCAGTCCGGGCAGACGGCGAATGGTTCGTGACAGGCGTCCGCCTGTGGCGCGGAGGGCGTCGGCGCTGACGCTTCGTCGCTGAGCTCATTGGCCGGTTGGACTTGGAGCAGGTCGCGAACGCGCGCGAGGTTTTGCCCGCGCTCGCCCTTAGCGAGGAGACCGTAGTGACGAATGCGGTGGAAACCGTCGGGCAGAACGTGCAGCAAGAAACGGCGGATGAACTCGTGCGGGGCAAGACGCATGACGCGGCTGCGGCCGCCGCGGCGATAGTCTTTGTAGGAGAACGCAGTTTCATCGTCGTCGACGGCGACGAGCCTCGAATTGGCGATGGCCGTACGGTGTGTGTAGCGGGCGAGATAGGCCAGTACGCGTTTGGGTCCGCCGAACGGCGGCTTGGCGTAGACGACGAAGGGGCTTTGCCGCAACGCGCCCACGCGCTCGGCGAAGGCGTCCGCCTCGGCGAGTGGGGCCAGCTCGCCGAAGAAGCCGAGTTCGCCGCGATGGAAGGCGGCGTCCAAGCCGCCGAGGAACAGCCGGCGGAACGTCTTCGTCAACGCATGGACGGAGAGCAGGAAGTTCGGTTTGCAGGCGACCCAGCGCTTGCCGTCGAGAGCGACGCCGCCGCCGGGGACGAGGCAGTGAACGTGGGGATGATGGGTCAGCGTCTGCCCCCAGGTGTGGAGGACGGCGATCAGGCCGATCTTGGCGCCGAGGCGTTTGGCGGCGAGAACGGCGAGCGCCTGGGCCGCCGCGCGCATCAACAGGCCATAGACGGTCTCCTTGTTCTGAAAGGCGATCTCGGCTGCGGCTGGGGGCAAGGTGAAGACGACGTGAAAGTAGGGAACCGGCAGCAGCTCGGCTTGGCGCGCGGCCAGCCACGCCGCTCGCGCCGCCCCCTGACATTTTGGGCAATGGCGGTTGCGGCAGGAGTTGTAGGCGATGCGGGTGAGACCGCAATCGTCGCAGCGTTCGACGTGACCGCCGAGCCGCGCCGTGCGGCAGGCCGCGATCGCGCCGATCACGCGCCGTTCGACGCGCCCGAGATGTCCGGCGTTCGCTTGTTCGTAAGTCTCGCCGTGGCGGCGGAAGACATCGGCCAGTTCGAACGCCGGCCGGGCGGCCACCGCCTATCCCGGCGGCGTCACGTTCAGCGAGAGCCTATCCAAGGGGCTGGCGGTATTGCCAATGAGCTGCGTGGAGACGCGCGTGTAGCGCGCCGTCGTCGACAGGTTCTCGTGGCCCAGCAGCACCTGGATGATGCGGATGTCGACGCCGCTCTCCAAGAGGTGGGTGGCGAAACTGTGACGCAGCACATGCACGCTCACCTGCTTGTCGAGCCCTGCCACAGCCGCCGCCGAGCGGCAGGCCGCGTGCAACACGGTGGGTTCGATCGGCTTGTCCGGCCCGCGCCCGGGAAACAGAAAACGTTCCGGCCGCGCCAGCCGCCAGTAGCTGCGAAGAATGGCGAGCAACGGCTCGGACAGCATCACATAGCGTTCTTTGCCGCCTTTGCCGCGTTCGATCCGCATCACCATGCGGCGGCTGTCGACGTCGGCGATTTTCAGCGCGGCGACTTCCGAGACGCGCAAGCCCGCGGCGTAGGCCGTCGTCAGCGCGACGCGGGCCTTGAGGCTCGAAACCGCCTCGAGAAAGCGCACGACTTCGTCGCCGCTCAGCACCACCGGCAGCTTGCGCGGCTCGCGGGCATAGGTGATCCGCTCCGGGATCGTCGGTTCGCCGAGGGTCACGCCGTAAAAGAAACGCAGCGCGCAAACGACCTGATTGAGCGAGGCCCAGGCGAGGCCCTTGGACGCCAAGTGAACCTGGTAGGCGCGAACGTCCTCCAGGCCGAGCCGGTCGGGCGAGCGACGAAAATATTGGCTGAACTTCGAAACCGCGTGAATGTAGGATCGCTGGGTCGCCGGCGAAAGATTGCGGATCGTCATGTCCTCGATCATGCGACGACGCAGAGGGCTCATCTCGCCCATCTGAAACTCCTGTCTGAGAGGGGGCTGCAACACCCATCCTCTCAGGCAGGAGGACCTTCACGCCATCCCGACATTCCCGCCGCGGCAGCGGCTTCGTTCAATCCAACTCAAATCGATTTGCCCCAGTTGATGAACGCCTCCGGCTTCAAGGCTGAACCGATTGAAGCGTCATAAGCTGGCGCAGGCGAGAATCGGAATCTAGTCATGCGGCCTCTTCCAACCGCCGTGAAAACGCGGGCGAGCTTGAGGAGCAAGGCGGGATCGAGCCGGCAAGGGATTTGATCGTTGACATCCTCGACGCTGGCGGGATGACGCAGGCGAGCCGTTCCGGCGCGCGTTTGGAACGTAACCCTCCGGTGAAGCCCGCGGATCAGGTGGGTCGCGATCTCTTGCCGGTGGGCTTTCGGGACCAGCGCTTTGCGAGCGCGGCGACTTCAACTTTCAGCGGCTCGGCGTCGAAGACGAGCGGATCGAAGTCCTCGCCGAGCCACTCGCGGGTTTCGGCGCGGCGCTCGTGATTGGGGTCTGCGAGGGCTTCGAGCATTTCGGCGTAGCCCCAGGGGCCGCCGACGTCCTCAGGCGGGCAGCGGCCTGAAGCATCAATCAGCCTGGGATAGGCGACGTCCGGTTCTGCGGCCGCCATGCGCTCGACCTTGATCGTGTGCTCCCAGCCGTCGCCGTAGTCGTAGAGATAGCGCAGCGTCTTGGTTCCTGCGTCCTCGAGCACGTCGATCAGTTTCGCCTTGCGGGCGTCGAGCGGCCCATCGGGCCAATCGGGGCTCGGCAGGCCCCATCCTGTGTCGCGGGCGCGGATTTCGTAGAGGTGGCTGTTCGTCCAGCCGAGCGCGGCTTGCAGCGTCAAATGCAGACGATCGAGCTTGATGTCGGCGGGGACCTCGATGCGACGCAGAACCTTGGGCTCCACGTCGTCGAGCGTGACTTTGAGGCGCAGAACGGCGGCGGTCATGCCGCGAGCTTACGACGCTCCCGTTCGGCCGCCCAGTTCCAGGGCATGAGTTCGTCGAGGCGATGCACAGGATGATCGGCGATGCGCGCCAGCACGTCGGCGAGCCACGCCTGCGGATCGACGTCGTTCAACTTCGCGGTCATAATGAGGCTGTAAAGACTTGCCGCCCGCACGCCGCCGCGATCGGAGCCGGCGAACAACCACGACTTTCTGCCGAGAGCGATCCCGCGCAACGCCCGCTCCGCCGCGTTGTTGCTCAGGCAAATCCGCCCGTCGTCGAGGAAACGGACGAAGGCGTCCCAGCGGTTGAGCATATAGTCCATCGCCTTGGCGAGATCGCTGTGCCGCGACAGCTTGGCCCGTTCCTCGCGCATCCAGGCATGGAGGTCGGCGACGAGCGGCGCGCTGCGCTCACGGCGCGCCGCCTTGCGCCGATCGGCGTCGAGGCCGTTGATGGCGCGCTCGATCTCGAACAGGGCGTCGATGCACTGGACCGCCGCAAGCGCCACCGGCGACAGGACGAGCGGCGTCTTGCCGTGGGCCTTGCGCCGGGCCGCCGCCTCGACGTCGGCAAGCACGAAGAACTTGCGCCGGGCATGGCTCCAACATGCGGCTTGCGTGACCGGTCCGGGCGCGCGGCCAGCTTCGTAGAGCCTGTCGTAGCCGGCATAGGCGTCGGCTTGTAGAACTCCGGCAAAGCTCGACAGATGGCGGCGGGGATGTTCGCCCGATCGATCGCGCGAGTAGTAGAACACCGCCGCCGGCGGCGCGTGTCCGCCGAAGGGCCGATCGTCGCGGACATAGACCCAACTTCGGCCCGTGTCGGTCTTGCCCTTGGCGAGCACCGGGACTGTCGTGTCATCGCCGTGCAGACGCTCGGCGGCGAGCACATGGGCCTCGATGCGTTCGAAGATCGGCTGTAGGACATTGACGCAGGCGCCAACCTGGTCGGCGAGCGTCGACAGGCTCAGCGGCACACCCTCGCGGGCGTAGCGCTCGGCCTGTCGGTTCAACGGCTGATGTTGGCCAAACTTCTCGAACACGATCATCGCCAGCAGGCTCGGGCCGGCCCAGCCGCGGGGAATGACATGGAACGGCGCCGGCGCCTGGTTGATGCTCTCGCAGTCGCGACACGAGAACTTCTCGCGCACATACTGGATGACTTTCCACTGCCGCGGCACGACTTCGAGCGTCTCAGTGACGTCTTCACCGAGCTTCGACAGCCGCGATCCGCCGCAGCAGGCGCAGGTCGTGGGCGCCGCAATCACCACGCGCTCGCGCGGCAGATGCTCGGGGAACGGTTTGCGCGCCGGCCGCTTGCGCTCGAAGGATTTGACGATTGTCCTCTTGGCCTTCGCCGCTGCCTGTTCGGCGGCCAGCTCGTCCTCAGTCGCCGTCGTCTCCAGCTCTTCGAGTTGCAGTTCGAGTTGGTCGAGAAGACGGGCGGTGCGCTCGGATCGCGGTCCAAACAGCTCGCGCTGCAGCTTCTCGATTTGGAGCTTCAGATGCGCGATCAGCGCCTCGTCGTCCGAGAGTTTGGCCTTCGCCGCCGCAGCTTCGGCTTCCGCTATGAGCCGACGCTCGCGTTCCGCAAACAGCGCCGCTTTCAGCGCTTTGACGTTGTTGGGAAAGGCTTGCTCTTGCGAGGTCATGACCACGACAAGATCACAAATCTTGCGATTTGAGGCGCCCCTAAATCGCCGGTGATTCACTATGTCGCAGGCCTATCCCGCCGCGCGCGGCCGATGCGTCCAACGAGGATTGCGCCAGTCGATCGCGTCGAGCAAATATCCAAGCTGCGCGGCCGAGATCGCAACGGCGCCATCGGCCGGGCTTGGCCAGATGAACCGGCCGTGTTCCAGGCGTTTTGCATAGAGTGACATGCCGATGCCGTCGTGCCAGAGAACCTTGATCGTGTCCCCTCTGCGACCGCGAAAGACGAACAGATCGCCGGCGTGCGGATCGCGGCCAAGGCCTTGCTGAACTTGGAGCGCGAGCCCGTTCATGCCGCGCCGCATGTCGGTGACGCCGCCGGCGAGCCACACCCGCACGCCCGAGGGAACCGCAATCACCCGCGCCGCTCCAGAACATCGAGCACGCGCGTCAAAGCCGCGCTGTCGACATCGGCTCCGACGACGATGCGCCGGCCGTTAGCGAGCGCAATCTCCATGCGGCCGGATTGGGCCGGATCGTGTTTTGTCTCGGGCGCCGCCGGGATCGCGATCTCGGTCGCATCGCAGGCCAAGAACGCCGGCGTGAATGTCGGCGCGGTCTGCGAAGCCGCCGACGCTGCCCCCACCTGCCGGCGCCACGTGAACAACTGCGACGCCGACAAGCCATACCGCCGCGCCGTCGCCGAAACCCGCCGCGGCCCGCCGAAGCTTTCCGCGACGATCCGCGCCTTCTCCTCATCCGTCCAGCGCCGGCGGGCGCCGCTCGAAATCACCTCGAGCCGAGAAATCTTTGGCATAGGCGTATGACTAAGCATACGCCTATGTCTTCACGGCCAAGCCGCGCTCACAAGACGGCCCTCGCCGGAGGGATACTTTGGAACTGCTTTTGCCGGCGCCGCGTCATTTCGTATTCGAGCAGCAGGCCGAGCCGTTCCGCGTGATCGAGGCGGCGCGCTTCGGCCTTGTGTTCGAGTTCCACGAACCCCGTGGCGACGAGAATCTTCGAAAAATGCCATACCCGGGGCGGACCGTCCGCGCTGCGCGTCAAGAAGATTGAGGTTATTGGACGCTCAATTTCGACGGCGCATCAATCATAGTCACGCTTCCCTGCAAGCGTCGGGCCGGTTTGTCCGGGTTCGCCGAGAATGACGCGCCCAGCGACGGGGCGGCGCCGACTTGCCGTTGCAACGCGCTCGCGCTCTCCATCGCGACCAGGGCCGTGCGTAAGTCTTTGGGCAAAGAGCGCGCTTGCGACAAGGCGACAAAGTCCGAGGGCGCAACCGAACGAGCCTTGGCGCCCAGAAACACCAAAAAGCCTTTCGAGGTCATGACCAAATCGCCTTTCCGCAGCGTGGGGTCAGTCAGCGCTGACGCGGAATAGCCGCGAATGAGCGAGTGACGGCAGCTACAGGTGTTGTCGAACGTGGTTCGATAGCGATTGGCCACGGGCAGGGCGGAGTAGAGCGCGCCGCGCGTTGAAACCGCGTCCTCGATCCTGTCCGAGCCGGCCGGCTCGGTGTAGCGCGCGGTGGGCGCGTCCGGACACTGGGCCGCGCAAGCCTCGTCGCCGCCCGAGCTTGTGGCGCTGGGAAAGAAGAATCCGTCGCAGAGGCGCACGCAGACTGCAAGGCCGTTGGCTCTGGTCTCTTTTGGTTTTTGGTCTGTCTGAACATCGACGGCCGTGGGCGCCGCGACGTCGGGGGCCGCGATATCGACAACGGGCGCCCAGACCCTCTCCCTGCCACTGGCCCAAGCCAACCCGCTTGCGAGCAGGAGCGCCCCCGCGAGGATAATCGCGGGCGCTGCGACAAAGGCGGCGCTCGGATGCCGGCGCGCCGCGTTTCGAATTCCAGCCCATCCGCTGGAAATGCGGGCGCGGTCTGGAAACCGATGCTCGCGAGGGTCTCTCATCGACGCTGCGCCTCGCCAATGGCGATCTTCTCGACATTGCGCATGGCCTGCACGACCGCGACGGCCTCTTCAGCGGCGACAATCCGCACGTCGAATTGCTTTAGGACCTCGTCAATTTTCGTCGAGAGGCTCGCAAACTCGCTCTCCAGTGACTCTGAACGAGGTGGGAACAGCATCTGGGGAAGCCGCTTTTCAACGAGGCGATAGCGCATGAAAGCACCTGCATCCGGTCAAGATGCAGTCGTAGCCCTGTCATCGGACGGCGATAGCGCCGGAATATACTCAGTGCCGGCATGCCCCGGAGGCAGGCTGTGAAACTTCATCGAGCGGATGCGATCGTGGCGACCGCCAACGACCTGACGCTCGCGATCTTGGCGTGATACCGTCGACGACGGCGCCCGCTGTTTGCTCGATTTGAACGTCCGCAAAGGGGTCGGCCGTGGTCATCCCATTCGCAAGCGGCCCGCGCGCAGACTTGGTTGTGCCGACTGAAAATCCCGCCGTCGCTCTTTCCTGTGAGTAGATTCCGAGCCTCTCGCTCGCCGAACGGAGCGCCTATGCAGGGCGGGTCGGGGCCCTGTCCTCAAGCGACGGGGCGGCGGCTTTGGGAAATTCGCGTCGATCGACGCCAACCAGGAGACATCCATGAAAGCGCTTTTCCTGTCGAGCCTCGCGCTCGCTATCGCAGCGGGGATGGCCTTGCCGCTGGCCGGCGCGGCCGAGGCCGCAATCGGCGGCGCCCTCCCTTCGACCGAGATCCTGCCTGTCGAAAACGCGCAATTCTTTTTCGGCGGCCAAAACTATTGTTGGTACGACGACGGCTGGCAGGGTCCAGGTTGGTACTGGTGCGGCTATGCCTGGAACAATGGCCAAGGCTGGGGCGGCGGCGACGGCTGGCACGGCTGGCGCGGCCATTCGCAGGGCGGGGCCAGAGGCCCGGACCGCGTCGCGCCCAGCGTCAAAGTTGGCGGCGCGCCTAAATTCCATGCGGGCGTCGCCAGTCATGTCAGTCACGTCAGTCACGTCAGTCACGTCAGTCATGTCAGTCATGTCAGTCATGCCCCTTCCGGCGGCGGGGGAAACAAGAAACACTAAACGCCGCAAGGGTTAGTCCGGCCTTACCGCGCCGCCCCCTGTCGCGTTCAGGCGGCGCGGATCGGAATCGACAATGCGAAAGCGACGTCTCCGCCGTGTCGCGACTAGACGATGCGGCGCGAGGGGACGCGCGTAAGCATGAGGCGCTCATCAAGGCGCTCCTGCTTCCGCTCTCGTCATCAAAGCGCCGCACGCGGCCCCCAGGGCCCGAGACGCGCTTTGTCCGAAAAGAGAAATCACTCCAATGCCGACGCGTCTTCTTAAGACATCACCGTAGGAGCGCACGCCCATGACCCTCAGCATCGCCCACCTTCAACCCATCGTCTCCCTGATCGCCGGCGTTCTCATTCTGATGATGCCCCGATTGCTCAATTACATCGTCGCCTTCTTCTTGATCGTGTCGGGAATCATCGGCCTCGGGCTCATTCACTGACGCTTGTCGCAGGCCAAACGCCAGCATCCCTCGCAACAAGAGACGTCGCAAGGCGATCCGCCAAAGGACACCTCATCGGGAGCGGCATTTGATGAATCTCGGATACGCCTTGCCCGCGCTGGCGCTGAGCACGGCTCTGCTCGGCGCCTGTGCGAGCGAACCGCGCACGCCCTTCACCGAGTCCGACGAGATGACCGCGGTCGCCATCGGCGCGCCCAATATTCGCTATTGGGCCGACGCCACGGCAAGCGTGATTCAAGGCGTCGCGCGACACGCCGTCGTGCAGAAAGGGCGGCCGTTCGTCTATCTCGCGCTGTCCGGCGGCGGCGGGAGCGGCGCCTTCGGCGCGGGCGTTCTCAACGGCTGGAGCGTGTCGGGGACGCGGCCGGAATTCACCATCGTTTCCGGCGTGTCGACCGGCGCGCTGATCGCGCCCTTCGCCTTTCTCGGGCCGGATTACGACGACAGGCTCCGGCAAGTCTACACGGACGGCGAAGCGCAACGCTTGATCGGAGAGCCCAATCCTCTCGGAGCGTTGTTCGGCCCCGGGGCGTTCGGTCGCGAGCGGCTGCGCCGGCTCGTCGAGCGCCATCTCGACGACGATCTCATCAGGGCGATCGCGCGCGAGGACCAAAAGGGGCGGCGCCTGCTGGTCGTCACCACCAATCTCGATGCGCAGCGCGCGGTCGTCTGGGACATGGGCGCCATCGCGGCGAGCGGCGAACCGAAGGCGTTCGAACTGTTCCGCGAAGTTCTCGCCGCCTCCGCGAGCGTTCCCGTGGTCTTCGCGCCGCAACTGATCGACGTCGAGGCGAACGACAGAGTCTTCCAAGAGATGCACGCCGACGGCACGCTGAGCGCGCCTGTCTATACGTTGCCGGATGCGATGCTGTTCGGCGGCAAGCCAATCTTGCGCGCCGCGCGTCCGGCCCTCTATGTCATCGTCAACGGCCGCATCGATCCGGGCTTCGCAGTCGTGCCGGACCAGGCCGGAGCGATCGCGGCGCAGTCGCTGTCCACTTTGAATCGGGTCGGCACGAAGGCGGTGCTCGCCCAGACCTATAACGTCGCTACCCGCGAGGGCTTGAGCTTTCATTTGACTTATGTCGACCGAGATCACCGCGATAGCGGCGGCACCGGTTTCGAAACGGACGCGATGCGCCAGCTCTACGACTACGGATACGCGAAGGCTCGCTCCGGCGCCTTTTGGGTGACCGATCTATCTCAGGTCGAGGCGGCGAAGGACGAGGCGAAGGCGGTCGCGGCGCCGGTCATTCGCTGACGGCGCGCGGCAGTTGGACAGCGTTCGTCGTGTTTGGGATTTGACGCGGGGCGCGTCGATCGTCCGGTGACGTCTCGCGATCAGCGATGAAACGGCGGTCGCCGCCAAAAATACGCGGGAGCGCTGGTGCGGCGCGTTGGCGGCGCCGCGAATTCCCGGGACGTAAACGCATCGGGAGCGAGACAATGTTCAAATTCATCGAGGGCCTGCCGCCGGACGTGACGGCGATCGAAGCCAGTGGCAAAGTAACGCACGAAGATTATCGCAACGCGCTTATCCCCAAGGCCGAAGCGATGATGGCTAAAGGTCCGGTCAGGATGCTCTATGTCATCGGGAAGGATTTCACGGGCTTTGAGCTTGAGGCGTTGTGGGATGACAGCGCGTTCGGCCTCAGGCACTGGCGCGATTTCAGCCGCATCGCCGTGGTCACGGATCACGCGTGGATGAGCGCAATGATCAACATGTTCAAACCATTCTTTCACGGGGAAGTCCGGCTGTTCAGGCTCGCCGAATTGCCTGCCGCGAAAGACTGGATCACGGGCGCTCCCGAAAGGGCATGACCGCGAAGACAGATATCCCGCAGATCGCGAAACGCGGGGCATCGCAAAGACAGAAGGAACATCCATTATGGGATCCAACGACGCCCGCTCCCAAGCTGCGGTCTCCAGGCCGGGATCGAAGCCCGATCCGAACGAAGCCCTGAAATCCCTTTCGATGCCTGACTTGCAGGCAAAATTGGGGTCGTCGCCGGATGGGCTTACGCAAGCCGAGGCGGAGAAGCGGCTGATCCAATATGGCCCCAACGAAATCGCGGAAAAGAAAGCAAACGCGCTGCTCAAATTCCTCGGCTACTTCTGGGGCCCCATTCCGTGGATGATCGAAGTCGCGGTGGTGCTCTCCGCCATCGTTCGCCACTGGCCCGACTTCTTCATCATTCTCGTGCTGCTCCTCGCCAACGCGACCATCGGCTTCTGGGAAGAACGCGAGGCCGGCAATGCGATCGACGCTTTGAAGGCGCGGCTCGCGATCAAGGCGCGCGTCAAGCGCGACGGAAAATGGGTCACGCCGCCCGCAAAAGACCTGGTACCCGGCGACGCGATCCGTCTGCGGCTAGGCGACATCGTTCCCGCCGACGCGCGCTTGCTGGACGGCGATGAAATCTCCGTGGATCAATCGGCGCTGACGGGCGAGTCGCTTCCGGCGACGCGCAAAACCGCCGACGCGGTGTTCTCCGGTTCGATTGTCCGGCGTGGCGAGATCGACGCGCTGGTCTACGCGACGGGCGGCAAGACCTATTTCGGCAAGACGGCGGAACTGGTCGAGACGGCGGTCACGGTCAGTCATTTCCAGAAGGCCGTGTTGAAGATTGGCGACTTTCTGATCGTTCTCGCGTTGATCATGGTGGCCGTGATCGTCGCGCTGTCGATCTATCGCGGCGAAGCCATTCTCACGACCCTGCAATTCGCGCTCGTCCTGACCGTGGCCGCCATCCCCGTGGCGATGCCCACGGTGTTGTCGGTGACAATGGCGGTGGGGGCGCGCAAGCTCGCGAAGAAACAGGCGATCGTCAGCAAACTCGTCGCGATCGAGGAATTGGCCGGCGTCGACGTGCTGTGCGCCGACAAGACGGGCACGCTGACGCAGAACAAGCTGACGCTCGGAGCGCCGTTCTGCCTCGACAAGATCACGCCCGACGATCTGATCCTGGCGGGCGCTCTCGCCTCGCGACAGGAGAACGACGACACCATCGATCTGGCGGTGCTCGGCGGCCTGAAGGACAAGGGCGCGTTGAAGCCCTATCAAGTGACGCATTTCAAGCCGTTCGATCCCGTGCACAAGCGCACCGAGGCGACGGTGAAGGGCGCGGACGGCAAGTTCTTCAAGGTGACGAAGGGCGCGCCGCAGGTCATCCAGGGCCTATCCGCCAATGCCGCCGCCGTGAAGGACGCGGTCGACAAGGCTGTGAACGACTTCGCCGCCCGCGGCTTTCGCGCGCTCGGCGTCGCACGAGCCGAGGACGACGGGAAATGGCGATTGCTCGGGGTGTTGCCCCTTTTCGACCCTCCGCGCGTGGATGCAAAGGAGACCATCGCGACGGCGGCTAAGATGGGCGTCAAGATCAAGATGGTGACGGGCGACGCGCTGGCGATCGCGTGCGAGATGGCCAAAACCCTGGGGATGGGCGCAAACATTCTCGACGGCGGCTCGCTCGGCGATTCCAAGACGGACGAAACGCCCGAGATCGCCAAGTCGATCGAGAACGCCGACGGTTTCGCCCAGGTCTTTCCCGAGCACAAGTTCCACATTGTCGACGTCATGCAGAAGCACGACCACATCGTCGGCATGACGGGCGACGGCGTCAACGATGCGCCCGCGCTGAAGAGGGCCGATTGCGGCTTTGCCGTCTCCGGCGCGACCGACGCCGCGCGCGCGGCCGCATCCATCGTGCTGGTCATGCCGGGACTCGGCGTGATCATCGACGCGATCAAGGAGAGCCGCGAGATATTCCAACGGATGAACAGCTACGCGATCTACCGCATCGCCGAGACGTTGCGCGTGCTCCTGTTCATGACGCTGGCGATCGTCGTCTTCAACTTCTTTCCCGTCACCGCGATCATGATCGTGATGCTCGCACTGCTCAACGACGGCGCGATCCTGTCGATCGCCTATGACAATGTCCGCTATCGGAACCAGCCCGAAGTCTGGGACATGCGGACGGTTCTGACGATCGCCACCGTACTGGGGCTCGTCGGCCCGATCGCCGCTTTCGGGCTATTTTATCTGGGCGATCGAGTCTTCCACATCGACCGTCCGCAGCTCCAAACCATGATGTATCTGCTGCTGTCGGTTGCCGGTCATCTCACGATCTTCCAGACCCGCACGCGCGGCCCCTGGTGGACGATCCGGCCGGCTCCGATCCTGTTGGGCGCGGTCGTCGGCACGCAAATCCTGGCGACGGCGATCTGTCTCTCTGGCTTCCTCGTGACGCCGTTGTGGTGGGGCTGGGCCGCGCTGGTCTGGGGCTACGGCCTGAGCTGGTTCCTCGTCACCGATCCGCTGAAGCTGCTCGCCTATCGCGTTCTCGCCGCCACGAAGAAGGCCGCGCCCAAGCGGCAGGACGAAGACGAGGCCGGCAACGCCAAGGTCGACGCCGCCAAAAGCGTCGAGGCCAAGCCTGAAGCCAAAGCTGCCGGGTGACTCCCCGATATGATGAGCGGCGGAGCGCCGCCGAAAGGATCAAGAATGAAAATCGAGTCGAAGGACTTTCGGGTGCGCGAGGGTGACAAGGTCAACCTCGAGAAGTGGCCGACGAAGGTCGACCCGGTCTACAAATCCAAGGAGCAATACAAGAGCCTGCTGGAAGAGCACGTCGCCAAGCTCGCCGAGTTGCAGGAACTCCACTGGGCCTTAAATCGCCACGCCGTGTTGCTGATCCTTCAGGCGACCGACGCGGCGGGAAAGGACGGCGCGATCCGCCACGTGATGTCGGGCGTCAATCCTCAGGGATGCCGCGTCTACAGCTTCAAGCAACCGTCAGAGGCCGAGCTGGAGCACGATTTCCTCTGGCGCACGACGCGGGACCTGCCCGAGCGCGGCCGGATCGCGATCTTCAACCGATCCTATTACGAGGAAGTGCTCGTCGTTCGCGTGCACCCAGAAATTCTCGATCGCGAGGCCATCCCCGACCCGCTGCATCACGACAAGAAGGTCTGGCGCGAGCGATATCGCTCGATCAACGACTTTGAAAGGCACCTCGACGTCAATGGAACCCGTGTCGTCAAAGTCTTTCTCCACCTCTCGAGGGAGGAGCAACGCAAGCGTTTTCTCGAGCGCATCGACGACCCCGAGAAGAACTGGAAATTCAGCGATGCGGATTTGAAGGAGCGCAAATTCTGGGACGACTACGTCAAGGCCTACGAGGAGTGCCTGAGCGAGACGAGCGCCGACGCCGCGCCTTGGTATGTGGTTCCCGCCGACGACAAGGAGAACGCCCGTTTGATCGTCTCGCAGATCCTGCTCGACACGCTGGAGCGGCTCGCGATGAGCTATCCGAAGACGGACGCGAAGCGGAAGATCGAGTTGCAAGCGTTCCGCAAGGCGCTGACCAAATGAGCGGACCCCGTTCGCCCGGCGGCGCGAGCCGCTCCGATCCGCCGTCCAATCCCTCGGCGTCGCGCCGCCCGCCGAATTGCCGCTTCGACGTTCAGGCGCCCAAATGAAGAGGCTCGTCGTTTTCGATCTCGACGGCACGCTCGCGCCGAGCAAGTCGTCTCTCGACGCGGAGATGGCGGCGCTGCTGGGCCGGTTGCTCGGCATCGTCGAAGTCGCCGTCATATCGGGCGGCGCCTGGGCGCAGTTCGAGAAGCAGGCGCTGGCCTTTCTCCCCCACGACGATCGGCTGAAAGGCCTCTCGATGCTGCCGACCTGCGGCACCAAATTCTATCGTTTCGACGGCGGCTGGAAGAAGCTCTATTCCGAGGATTTCACCGCCGACGACAAGAAGAAGATCATAAGCGCGCTCGATCGGGCGGTCGACCGCTCCGGCTTCAGGGCGGACAAGCATTGGGGCGATCTGATCGAGGACCGCGACAGCCAGATCACGTTCTCGGCGCTCGGTCAGCAGGCGCCGTTGGCCGAGAAGGCGAAATGGGATCCCGATTTCGCCAAGCGTCAGAAGATCGAAGCGATTCTCGAGCCGATGATTCCAGGCTTCTCGATACGGTTGGGCGGCGCCACATCGATCGACGTCACGCGGCCCGGCATCGACAAGGCCTACGGGATAAAGAAGCTGAAGGAGACGCTCGGCGTGCCGATCGCGGACATGATCTTCGTCGGCGACGCGATCTTTCCCGGCGGCAACGACTATCCCGCGAAACAGGCTGGCGTGGAGTCCATCCGAGTGCGCGATCCGGAGGAAACCAAGCGGGTCATCGAGGCGATCTGCGCGTGTCTCAAGACGTGAGCCGCGCGCGTCGGCGTTCGTGCAACCAAGAACTCGGTCGTGTCAGTCTGGACCCGCCGGCTTCCGCGCGCCAAGCCAGCCGCCGGTAAATCCGGCTCTGTCGAGCCCGACCACGAGATAGGGACATCGCCGCATCAAACTCCAGATGAGACCGGTGCGGAAATTCTCGATCATCAGGACGATGGGCCCCTGGTTGATGCCGAAGTGAAACGGCGAAACCCAGAGTTGCGGCGGACGGAATCTCTCGGCGATCGTGGCGTTGAATGTGGCCTTGAACCCATAGGGGTTGCTTTCCCGCAGCTTCAGCGCCTCGAAATATCGCAGAGCCGGCGCGACAATCTCGGGCGCGAACGGCAAGGACGCGGCGACCGCCCACGGAGCGAGGGTGCCGTCGTCGGGTCCGTCAGGCGCGCCTCGAGCTAAATAGCCAAAGAAGCGTCGCTTCTCTCCCCTGATGCGATAGGTCGCCGGGCCCGGGCCATCGCTCGCCGTGATCCCCCAGGCGTTTTCGCCGTAGCCGGAGAAACGGCAGGGATTGGCGATCGCGTACTGCCGGTGAACGTGGGTCGCGCGACGGCTGTTCTCAAAATAGTCGCTGCGCTTGCCGCGCATATATTCGTCCTGAATTCCGCGAAAATCGATCCAGACATGAGGGAATTGATGCGTGAACAACGGCCCCGCGTACAGAAATTCCTGATCGTAGATTTTTCGCGACTGGTAGGTGGCGGTCCATTGCGGATAACTTTCGACCGGCAGCGGATGCGTCGGCGAGCCCAGGCCCAGCAAGTAGACCAACAGCCCTTCGTTGTAGCCTTGCCATCGATAGGGCAGGAAGCCGCTCCGGGAGTTCCAACCAAGGGTCACCGTCGCGCCGCCGTTTTGCGCCCAGTTCCAATCGGCGCGACGGTAAAGCGCGTCGGCAAGTTCGCGGATCTCGCGATCCTCGGCGCCTTCGCCCGAGAAATATTGCGCGGCGGTCAACATGCCCGCCAGGAGAAGCGCGGTGTCGATCGTCGAAAGCTCGCAATTCCAGGCGCGCTTGCCGTCGTTCATGTCGAGGAAATGGTAGTAGAAGCCGTTGTAGCCCGTCGCGTCGGCGTCGCTGCTCTGTACGCTGTTATGAAAGAATCGCAGGGTGGCGAGCGTTCGCTGGGCGGCGTCCGCCCGGGTCATGAAGCCGCGCTCTACGCCAACGGGATAAGACGTGAGGGCGAAGCCGACGGCGGCGATGCTGGCCGGCCAGCCCGCTTGGGTCTTGTCGGCGATCAAACCGTTGAGCGGGTTCGCCTCGTAGACGAAATAGGCGAACGCCTCACGTTGTAAGGCGTCCATAAACTCCGGACTGAGCGCCGCGCCGCTCATGGCGGAGAACGGGTCGCGGATCGCCGCAACGCGATCTCGCGGACAGGCGATGGCTTCGAACTGCGCCCGTCGAAGCTTGCATCCGCCGACGATTGAGAGCCAAGCCCCACGCGAACCTGCCGTTGACCGCCGCCCGCGATGCGCAATGGGCGCGCCCAGCCAATAGACGCCATCTTCTAGCCGGCGTCGATGGCGGCTGCGTAAGGGAACGAGGCCGCCCACAGCAGCCGGAGGGCGGATATTATCGCCAGATGTGAGCACTCGGTCTTCGCATCGAGTCTGGGCTTCCAGAGCACGTTGCTATTCGAGGAAACCGATGACGCCTTGTGCTGTGTCATTCCCGCGAAAGCGGGAATCCAGTGGGCGAAGGGCCCGTCGGCCGACGAGTTTGGATTCCTGCTTTCGCGGGAATGACATCGCTGGCGATTCCGTCAAATCGCACCATACCCCGGCGTCGCGGGCCCAGCGCGGCGATTCGAAGGTCGCGGTTCGGCTCATCGGCTTGCCGAACCTCGTCCGGAACGGCGCGAAGCGCCGGCGCAGGCCGGAGCGGCGCGACAGCGTCTTCGGGAAAGACAAAGTCTTGGAGAAAAGCAAGGATCGTGATAGGCTGAAAAATCGAAGCTCGACGGCGAGCGCGCTTCGCCGGGGTCGGTTCAACGCGGCGGGCTTGCAAAGGGCGAAATGGCCCGGCGTCGCCGACAAGCCTTTGATTTCGTTGGAAACCGCCAAGGAAAATGTTTGGAATTTCCTTGCAAAAAGCTTGGAAAAGTTTGGATTTTCCTTGGAAAAGTTTGGAAATCCTGGGAAAGGCTGGGAAAAATTGGGCCGCGTCGCCCGCCCGTCGGCTCACCGCGCCCTGAGGCCGAACGCCTAGGCCAAGAACAGTCCGCCCTGACGCAGGCCGCCGGCGTCGATGCCGTGGCCGACGCCGAGCGACAGATGCCACTGACAGGGAACTTCCGCCTCGGCGAGGTCGTTCGTCGCTGCGAACATCGCCTCCACGGGGATCAGCGGGTCCTGATCGCCATGGACCAGCAGGATCGGCGGCCGCCCTCCGCGCGCGTCGCGCGCGCCGGTCGTCGAACGATTTCGCTCAAGCGCCAGATCCCGGCCAACCGTAATGCTCATGGAGTCGCTTTGCATAGAGCTGACTGAAGGCGTCGAAGGGATCCCACGGCGGGCTCGACTTGATCTGTTCGCGCGACACGTCGAGTTCGACGTGGCGGTCGAACCAATTGATCGATTTCACCGCGAGCGGCGAAATCAGCGCGCGCTTGCCAAACCACCAATTCCGGGTGTCGACGACAAAATAGTGGATGCTCCAGTCGGCGTCGTCGATCATGAAATTTTCGATATGGCCGATTTCGCCGTCGACGGCGTGAAGGTGGTATCCCATCACTTCGTTGACGCTGCGCACATGCGGGTCGGACCCATGCAAACCCGCGCCCTTGCCATGCGCCGCGTCGGTCAGGCCCAGGCCGAAATAGGGCGGCGGCATATAGGGCCAAGCCATCGCGCCGGGCGTCTCGCTGAGATAGGGACCGCTCCAAGCCGGGTCCCACCCATAGTAAGTGTAGAGCTGGTTCTCCATCTGCTGCGACACCGGCTGGTGCTCAGCCAATTCCGGGCTTTTTTCGACCTGAGCCTTGGTCAGCGACACGACGAACTGTCGCTGTTCCAAGTCGGCGCGCGAAATGGCCGAAGGATGGATCAGAACCTTGCGCCCGGTCAGCCAAGTTCCGCAGTCGACGACCAGCCAGCGCACTCTCCACGACTCGTCGTCGAACAGGAAATCGACGACGGTTCCCATGCCGCCGTCGCTCGCTTCGATCGCGAAGCCCTTCAGGGATGAAATGACCTGCATCATAGTTTGACGACCTTGTCCGCGCCGAACCGGCGGCAGGGAAACGCCGGGCGGAAAGCGCGCCCGGCAGCGATCAGGGATGGTAATCGTGATGATGCCGGCGCCAATGGCGGCGATAGTGGCGATGCGGGACGCCCATGTCCGTCGCTACCGCCGGGCCTGCGACCGCGCCGGCGACCCCGCCAACGACGGCGCCGCCCAATCTCTCACCTGTCGTGGAACACGCCGCAACATTCAGCGCCGCCAAGGCCAGCAAGGCCATAGTCACGGTGCACATCGACATATTGCGATTCCTCGCTCTCGGCTGAATCGCCGGTCGGTTGGATGCGGCTCAGCTAAGGGAGCTGGCGGCGGCAAGGGGGGCCCGCCGCCGCCAGATCCTGGAGCCGACTGCGTCGCTCTTTAATGCGTGCTGGACTGCTCCAAGCGTCACTATACGAGACGAACCAGCGGCGGCGATAGGATCGGAAACTACCTAGTCCGACGGCGTCGGCTTCAAGTGCTGAAACTGCGGCGTGCGTCTCGACCCCTTCGGCGACGGATTCGAGATGAGTAAACTCCGAGTCTGGCGTCGCGGTCGCGACATCGGCTACTTCTAAGGCTTCCTCGCGTTGTCACTTATGCGCTCAGGGCTGTTGCGACCGCTCAAGAGGAATCCGATGCAGAAGATTTCAGTCGACCTCATACGACTGGCCGTCTCGAGCGCGGTGGTTTGCGTCGTTGTCGTGGCCGCAAATCTGGGAGGCCTTCACCATCGCGATCGGCTTGCCGACGCGGAGATTCGCATCCCGCCGCCGATACATGTGCAAGCAATTTCCATTGCCGCCCCGGCGACGTGTTGGGCGACGAACAAGCCGATTGGCGCTTTCGCGATGCAAGAAACGCAAACCGAGCGCACAACGGTCTTGCAATCCTGCGCGAGCGTCGCGCCGCCATTGCGCCGCCACAGCGAACCGCAGAGCCGATTGGCGCTTGCGCCTTGAGCCGCCGGCGCCTCGAACCGCGTCGATCATTCGGGTGCGCGCAAGACCCGAGAATTGCTAGGTTCCGCTCAATCCCCCTTAAGATGCGACCTTGCTCGATCGCGTCAGCAGAGTCGCCGATATGAGTCAGGAAGCCGCCAATCGAAGCCGATGGCCGATCGCCTTGAGCGTGCTGGTGGTCGGGATCGTGGTCGCGATAGCCATCGCCGCGGCCCTCGCGCCCGTTGTGCTTCCGATCGGCGATCGAATGGCTGTCGACGGGCAAAGCGTCGCCGCCGGCGTCATCTTCGTCGGAAGCTATCTCGCGCTTGCCATCGGCCGGATTCCCGGCTTGAGCATCGACCGAGCCGGCATGCCCTGGTCGGCGCGGGCCTCATGGTGGCGTCCGGGGCGCCGCCGCTCGAAGGCGCCTACAAAGCGATCGACGGCGACACGATCACTTTGCTGCTCGGCATAATGATCGTCGTCGCCAGCCTGCGGCTTTCTGGCTTCTTCGCTGTCGCCAATGCCTGGGTCATCGCCCATGCCAGGCGGCCTTTGATCCTGCTCGGCGCGATCGTCGCGACCTCGGGCGCGTTCTCCGCCTTCCTCGTCAACGACGCGATCTGCCTGGCGCTGACTCCGCTCGTGCTGGAATTGACGCTGGCGCTGGGACGCCGGCCCGCGCCCTACCTGCTGGCCGTGGCAATGGCGTCGAACGTCGGGTCGACCGCGACGATCACCGGCAATCCGCAGAACATGATGATCGGCAGCTATTCTCATATCCCCTACACGCGATTTGCGCTGGCGCTGGCGCCGGTCGCATTGGTCGGGCTGATCGTCACCGTGGCGTTGATCGCGCTCTTCCATCGCGACGAGTTCTTCAGCCGCGCACGACTGTAAGCGAAGCTGCCGAGCATCGCCGTCAATCGCGCGCTGGTGATCCGCGCCCTGCTGGCGACCCTGGTCCTGATCGCATCGTTTTTCGCCGGCGTCGTTCCCGCCAAGGCTGCGCTCATCATCGGCGGCCTATTGCTGCTGACCCGGCGGGTGAAGAGCCGGCGCGTCTATGAGGAGATCGATTGGTCGCTGCTGCTGATGTTCGCGGGTCTGTTCGTCATCGTTGCCGGCGCGCAGCGCGCGCTTCTCGGCCCCGACATCATTGCCGACGTCGGCCGGCTTCATCTCGATCAGGTTCCCGCGCTCAGCGCCTTGACGGCCGTTTTGTCCAACCTGGTCAGCAACGTGGCCGCCGTGTTGATGCTGAAGCCGTTTGTCGAGGCGCTGAAGGACCACGACAAGGCATGGCTGGTAATCGCGATGGCTTCGACACTGGCCGGCAACTTCACCGTGCTGGGCTCGGTCGCCAACCTGATCGTCGTGCAGACGGCGGCCGCTTCCGGGGTGACGATAAGCTTCTGGGACTATTTCCGAGTTGGCGCGCCGCTGACCATCGTCACGCTGGCGATCGGGACCGAGTTGCGGCCGCCGCCGCTCACCTCGACAGCGTGAGGCGTTTGGTGTCACGCGTTCCATGAAAAACTACGGGAGACGTGCGTCTCGATGACAGAAAATTCGGCAGTTTCTGCGCTCGACTCAATTTCGGCGCGCCCCGACACTGTTCGCCAACAAGTCGGCGGCAGTCCCGGCTTGCCAGGAATCTGAAACAGTCGCAGATTGAGCTCGAAATCGACGGCCGTCTGGTGGATGTCGGTCAACGCCTAATCAGCGCATCTCACACGGGGCCGAAGCGCGCGACAGCTTCCCTGCAACTCTGTAACCCTTCCATCGGGCACGCAACACCGTGAGCAAGACCAGCCTCCGATTGCGCCTTTTTGGCCTTTGGGCTCTTTCGCTTGTCGCGTGCCTCGCGGTCGGGCTGCTGCTGGCGCAGCTTTATCAGCAGTCGACTGCGGCCCAGGTCGGCCGCGCCGAGGCGGACATCGCGAAAGCGTGCGGCCTTATTCAGGACGGCTACGGCGTCTACGCGGCCAAGTGGTCGGAGGCGGCGCCGGCGCTCTCGGATCAGAAGCTTCGTCTCGATCTCGCGACGGTCGTCAGTCTCGCCTTGGCGGGGCGCAATGGCGTCGAGGGCGGCGTCTGGCAGAAGGAGGCGGGATCGCTTGCGTATGCGTTCCCGACCTATGAGGGAACCGGTCCCAAGACCGATCTGCCCGCGGCCGAGCGCGACTCCATCCAAGCCGTGAACGACGAGGCCGCGCGAGACGGGCGGCCGGTCGATCGCCAGTCCGCCGCGGGGGAGCATACCCTGCTGCTGCGCGCTTGCCCGCTCTCCGGCCCGATTCCTCGCCTCACGGCGTGGGCGATGACCCGGGTCGAGGCCGTCCCCTATTACGATCAGCTTCGCCTCGGCCTCAGCGTCCTGCTCGGTTTCATGCTGTTGATGTCGGCGTGGCTCGGCCGCGTGCTGATCGTCTGGGCGCGGTACATGAGCGGCGTCGAGGCCGCCCCGGCAAGCGCAGGCGTGGGCGTCGGCGCGCCGCCCGCGCCGGCCGAAGAGCGCGAGGCCGACCGCGCCGCCCTTGCGCACAGCGAAGCGGGCCAGCGCCTCGTAAAGGCGCACCGGGAATTCGCGGTCCCGGCGGCGCAAGTGTCGCACGTCGAGCGTTTGGCCATCGGTCTCGTCGGCGGCACCGTCGCGCTGGCTCTGTTGGCGGCTCTTGCGACCTTCGCGTCGCCCGGCAGCGTGTTGGGCAGCGACACCGTCAAGCTGGCCGCCGGCGCGATTTTCGCGGGGGCTTATCTAGCGCTGGCCATCGGCAAGATTCCAGGCTTCGGGGTCGACCGCGCGGGTGTCGCCCTCGCCGGCGGCTGTCTGATGGTCGTCTCGGGCGTCCTGACGCTCGAAGAAGCGAGCCGAGCCGTAGACTTCGGAACGATCGTCCTGTTGCTCGGCGTCATGATCGTCGTCGCCAATCTTCGCCTCTCGGGCTTCTTCGGCTTCGTCAATGCGTGGGTCGCGCGCCATGTCCACAGGCCCATCGCGCTGCTCGTAGCCGTCACTGTCGTTTCCGGCCTCTTTTCGGCGTTCCTGGTCAACGACGCAATCTGCCTCGTGCTGTCGCCGCTGGTGTTGGAATTGACGCTCGATCTGAAGCGCAAGCCGACGCCTTATCTCCTCGCGGTCGCCATGGCGTCAAACGTCGGCTCCACCGCCACCATAACCGGCAACCCGCAGAACATCATGATCGGCAGCTTCTCTCACTTGCCGTATCTGCAGTTCGCTGCGGCGCTGACGCCGATCGCGCTAGCCGGGCTCGCACTGACGATTCTACTGCTCGCGCTCGTGTACCGGTCCGAGTTCTTCGTCGGCGACCGGCTCGCCGCGGCCCCTCGCGCAGCGCCTATCGAAAGGGCGCTGCTGGCGCGTGCGCTGGCCGCGACGGCTGTTATGGTCGCCCTCTTCTTCGCGGGTCAGCCACCCGCCAAGGCGGCGATCGTCATGGGCGGGCTGCTGCTGCTGACCCGGCTCAAGAGCGAACGCATCTATGCGGAAATCGACTGGTCGCTACTGCTGATGTTTGTCGGCTTGTTTATCATTGTGGCCGGAGCGCAGCGCGCCCTGCTGACGCCGGACGTGCTCGCGGCCGCGGGCCGGTTGCGACTCGATCAGCTTCCGACGCTGAGCCTTGTGACGGCGGCGCTGTCGAACCTCGTCAGCAATGTTCCCGCGGTGCTGATCATGAGGCCATTCATCGACGCGCTCCCAAACCATGATACGGCATGGCTCGCCGTTGCAATGGCGTCGACGCTCGCCGGCAATTTCACCGTTATCGGATCAATCGCCAATCTCATTGTGGTGCAAAAGGCGGCGTCCCTGGGCGTCTCGATCAGCTTCTGGGACTATTTCCGAGTTGGCGCGCCGCTGACCATCGTCACGCTGGCGATCGGGACGCTGTGGCTATGGCTGTGACTGTGAGGTCTGCAGGTCGCGCGCAAGGCGGCGAGCGTTCGAACGGATAGTTATTCGAGTCTCCCTGCGGCGGTAAGATTGCCCGGTTATGCTGCGGCGAACTCTCCTTTCCAGGCCAGAGGCCGATTCAACGCGCGGCGGGAAGCGTGAGCCTCGCCTCGACCCCACCAAGATCGGACCGCGAAAGCTCAAGGCCGCCGCCGTAGAGTTCGGCGAGTTCGCGTGTGATCGGTAGGCCAAAACCGTAGCCTGGCGTGCTCTCGTCGAGCTTCCGGTCGGGCTGCATTGCCTCGGGAGCCTTGTCGTCGACCAGACCCGGCCCGTCATCCTCGATGACGACAGTGACTTCGCCGCCGGCGGTCGATGCGGAAACGCGCATTCGTTTGGCGGCCCACTTGGCGGCGTTGTCGATGAGATTGCCGAGCATCTCGTCCAGGTCTTGCGCCTCGCAGGCGACAGCGACATCCGGAGCGACGCGCGAAGTAATCTCAATGCGCTTGCTGGGGTGAATCTTTGGCACGATCGCCAAGAGATCGGCGACCCTGGCGGCCAGCGGCGTTCGAACTCTTGCCGGCCCTTCCTGCGCCGCCGCCCGCGCGCGGCCGAGATGGTGGCGAATGCGTCGATCCATCTGACCGATCAGCTCGTGCAACTCGCCGGCGGGATCGCGCCCTCGCTCGTCGAGCGCGACGGCGAGATTGGCAAGGGGCGTCTTCAGACCATGGGCCAAATTCGAGACGTGGCGACGGGCGCGGGCAAGTCCCTCGATATTGTCGGCGATGAGGCTGTTCAGCTCGTCGACCAGCGGGGCGATTTCGCTCGGCTGATCTGGAGGAATGCGCTCACGCCGGCCAGCGCGGACGTCCGCGACGGCGGCGCGAAGCGCCTGCAGCGGGCGAAGACCCAGACGGACCTGCACGAGCATCGCCAAGACGAGCGCGACGCCGGCGAGGGCGAGCGCAATCAAAACCGAAGATAGAGTCTCAAGAAGGGGACGCCACACCGCAGAGCGCGGGGCGGTCGCGACGATCGTGACGATCCGTTCGCCAACAACTGCGCTCTTGGTGCGGAAATGAATCGGCTGACGCCCGATGCCTGGACGACTTCCAGCGGACGGCCGGCTCAGCCATTCAAACGGCCAGGGCCTTGGCGCGTTCAGGTCGGCGTCGCCGAGGGAGGCGGATCGGATGCGACTGTCGCCGTCGAAGACTTCAAAATACCAGCCGCCTCCAGGCCGGTCGAAAGGCGGCGCATCGAATTGCCCGTTCAGCGCCACGCGGTTCTCCGGAGTCGCCACGAGCGCCGACGAAATGGCGGCAATCTGGGTATCAAGCCGCTGGTCGACCTGACCCTGGATGAAGCGATAAAGGATCAGCCCGGTAATCGACCCCGCGCCTGCGAGAGCGACAACGATCAGAATAGCGGCGAACAGGAAGAGCCGGCCTCCGAGCGATTTGGGCGTGAGCCTCATGGCTTGCCCGCGGTCAGCCGATAGCCGCGGCCACGGATGGTTTCGATCATGTCGCGCCCGATCTTTCGGCGTATTCGCGCGACTATGACCTCCAGGGAATTGGAATCCACCTCGGCGTCGCCCTCGTAGACCCGCTCGTTCAGTTCTGCGCGATCGACCACAACTTCCTTGCGGAGAGCCAAGCAAGACAGAACGCGCCATTCGAGCGCGGTCAGGCGCAGCGGCAAACCATCAAGCTCGAATGTCCCGAGTTGGGCGTCAAACGCGAGCGAACCACAGACGATGTGCGTATCGGCGTGGCCTGCTGCGCGGCGGACTAAAGCCCGCAGCCGCATGACCAGTTCCTCGATCCGGAACGGCTTGGTCAGATAGTCGTCGGCGCCCGCCTTGAACCCTTCGACCTTTTCCGACCAGCCATCGCGCGCCGTCAGGATCAGGACGGGAAAGTTGCGCCCGCCCGCGCGCCAGGCGCGGAGCACGTCGACGCCGGGAACTTTGGGCAGACCAAGATCCAGGACAACCGCGTCGTACAGTTCGGTCTCGCCGAGGTGCTGGCCGTCTTCGCCGTTGTCGGCGATGTCGACGACGCAGCGTTCCCCACGCAGGAACTCGGCGATCCTGCGGGCGAGTTCACGATCATCTTCGACCAGAAGCACGCGCATCGTGTGGCGATCGGTTGGTGGAATGCCGGCTAGGGCTAGGCTTGGCAGCTTAACCGAAACTGAACGGAATGGTTCAGCCTGGGTTCTCGGTTGGCGCCTTACAACGTGCGCACACACCAACCCGGAGCAACAAATGCCAAACGACCCGACAACCTCAAACCCCGTTCCCCAAGAACGCTCCTCAGCGGGCAATCCTGCCAGATGGCGCATCACCGCGCTACCTCGGCTAGCCGTCAATACAGCCGCAGCCGTCGCGATCCTCGCATTCGGCGTCGGCATTGGCGCCGTCGCGATGAGACACTGGCATGGCGGCCCAACTGCCGCCTATGCATCGCTGCCTCCTGTCGCGATCACCGCCATGACTGATTGGAGCACGGTCGAAATCAAAGGCCAGGTGGTCGAGATCTTCGGCAACAAGTTCGTTCTTCAGGACGCTAGCGGCCGCGCTCTCGTCGAAACCGGACATCAGGGCGAAGATGCTGCGCTCGTCGCGAAAGATGAGGCTGTAACGGTCCAGGGCCGCTTCGAACACGGTTTCGTCCACGCCGAGTTCATCGTGCATGGCGACGGCAAGATCGTTGCGCTGCAGCCGCCCCACGGTCCGCCGCCCCACGGACCGCTCGACTGGCTCCATGGCCATCACGCCGCAGCGACTCCGTCGCTCGCTCCGCCGCGATCGGCCGCTTGAGGACTAAGGCGCGATACCGGCGGGCCACAGCCCGCCGGCCTTCGACCCAATTTACTGGCGACGGCGATTGGGCGTTGCGTCGCTCCCTGCTTCAACAGTCTCTTTGGATGTGGCGGAGGAATAGGCGCGGTGAACTCAGAGTTTCAGCGGCATGAGTACTTTCCGATCCTATTGCCGACGATCTCCCGAGCATAGCCTTCTTCGGACGTTCCGACCCGCTGTTCAATTCTGTGTGCAGCGCGTCAGATAAGCGGCCTTTCGCCATGTTCGCCGGTTTGACTGATGCTCAGGCAAACACCACCGCGCATCGGAATTTCACTCGGGCCTAGGCCCATAGCTGGCATCGCACGGCATGCAACGGAGGAATTTAAAATGCATTGGATCGACCCCGCCCATCTGCCCGAAACCAAGGGCACGGTGGACCGATTTCTGATCAATCCGCACGGCGACGCGGACGGCATGCTGCTAAAAGACGGCACGGAGGTTCACTTCCCGCCGCACATGTCCAAGCCGGTTGTAGCCGCCCTCAAACCAGGTGACCACGTCAAGGTGCGCGGCGTGCGTCCTCGCGGTGTCGACATGGTCGCCGCCGTTTCCCTTCAGGTCGGCGACGCGACTCCGATCGTGGACCATGGACCTCCGAAGAAGGAAGGCGCGCACAAGGTCGATGACCACAAGGGCGAGAAGAAGCCGAAACCTGAGGCGCACAAGCCTGTGGAGGTGGAAGGGGTGGTGAAGCACGTGCTGCACGGGCCGAAGGGCGAAGAGTGCGGCGCTCTGCTTGATAATGGAACGATAGTGCGGATGCCCCCGCACGCGGCGGAGTCGCTCCACGATAAACTCGCGCCAGGCCATAAGCTGGCCGCGCGCGGCGCGAGCCTGACGAACGCCTTGGGGACGGTGGTCGACGCACACGAGATCGGTGTGTCCCTGTCCGCGCTCCACCCTGTCGAGCCAAAGAAGCCCGGCGAGCACGTTGAGCATAAGCCGGCCAAACACGATGAGAAGTCGAAGAAGCACGAGCCCGCGATGTGACCTTCTTGCGGCGGCCGTCACACGAGAGTCGCTACGAGTGAAATCGCAGAGCATCGAGGATCGGCCCTGCGGGGCCGTTCAACGCCGTCCGTCGGAACCGAAGGTCTGAAGGCGGCTCAGGGCAAATCCCTCAAGAAATGGCGGCGGCTTCGACGATCCTGGCGCTCCGACCCAAGGGTAAGGCAGCCCGCTGCCTTTGCTTGAACATCAGCAAGAGAGGAGAAACTGAACATGATCAAATCCGCTCGCCGCTTGAAACACGCCCTGCTGGGCGCGTCGGTGATGATGATAGGGTCCGCAGGACTGGCGCTGGCGCAGCCGGCCCCGGCCGGCGATCCGACCCAGGTAAAGGGCACGGTCGCACAATACTCGCTGACCCCGCGCGGCGCCGTGGATGGGCTGATCCTGACCGACGGAACCGAGGTGCGCCTCCCGCCGCATGCGCAGACGCAGATAGTATTCGCCGTGCGGCCCGGGGATGCGGTGACGATCCGGGGGCTGAAGACGGGCGCCAACCCAGTCGTAACCGCAGTCGCGGTGACCAACGACGCGACTGGCGCGGTCGTTGACGCTGGCCCGCCTGCACCGCCCCAGCCGCTCGATGACGAGAGTCGGATCAAGCTGCAATTGCATGACCCGGACGGCCATCTCAACGGCGTGCTGCTCGAGGACGGCGCCATCGTCCGCATGCCGCCA
Organism: uncultured Alphaproteobacteria bacterium; assembly: GCA_963775575.1. Taxonomy (GTDB): domain Bacteria; phylum Pseudomonadota; class Alphaproteobacteria; order Rhizobiales; family Beijerinckiaceae; genus Roseiarcus. Next base: position 2,220,198 of record CAVZJG010000002.1, on the reverse strand, counting down.
CCCGATGCCGAGCAGGACGCCGCCGGCCTTGCCGTCGGTCAGCCTCTCTATGCCCGTGGAGACGGCGTGACGAGCCCACTCGGCAAGGTGATCGCCGCGCGCGAGATCGGACCTGCCAAGACCAAGCTCATCAAGGTCGACGAGTCCCGCTTCGAGCGCTGGATGCACGACGTGTTCGGCGGCGGCGGCGCGCCGCCGCCTGCCGCCGCGCCACCTCCGCCCGTCCCGCCGAAGACGCCGTAGCGCGACCAGCGCTATCGCGGCAAGTGAGCCACCAAAGCAGCAAGGAACGGCCCCTCGGGGTCGTTCTAAGCTGTACATCACAACCGGCGCGCGCGCTGAAGTTGAATCATGAGGCCGCCGTGGATACGAACGCGCCGGACATTCGAGCCACGAGGAGCGGCTTTCGTCCCGTCTCGCTCGATGCGGTCAATTTCCTCTCGGCCGACGTCCGCGGCGCGATCGGGCCTTATCTCAATGTGTTTCTGGTCACCCAGCAGCATTGGAGCCAGTCCGAAGTCGGGTTGGTGACGACGCTGGGCGGCCTGCTCGGGCTCGCGGTCCAGACCCCGGTAGGCGCGGCGATCGACGAAACGCATGCGAAGCGCGGAATTGTCGTCCTGGCGCTCGCCGTTTTGGCGATCACGGCCGCCGTCATCTTCGTTTGGCCGACCTTCTGGCCGGTCGCGGTCTCCAACAGCCTCATGGCGATTGCCGGAGATGTCTTCGGTCCGGCGGTCGCGGCCCTGACCCTCGGCCTCTATGCCCACAAGCAACTCGCGCGGCGGATGGGGCGCAACTCGGCTTTCGACCATGCCGGCAACGTCGCCATTGCCCTGTTGGCCGGCGCGGTCGGCTATGTCTTCTCGCAACGCGCCGTCTTCCTTCTCGTGCCGGCCTTCGCCGTGCTGACCGCCGTCGCTGTGCTGTCCATTCCCGCCAAGGCCATCGACTACGACCGAGCGCGCGACTTGGAACCGAAACCCGAAGCGGCGACCAGCCCCGCCACCGCCGCCGGCTATGGCGTGCTGTTCAAATCCCGGCCGCTGGTCATTTTCGGCCTGTGCGCGATGCTGTTCCATTTCGCCAACGCGCCGCTGCTGCCCCTGGTCGGGCAAAAGCTCGCCGCCGCCTATCCCAAAGAGGCGACGGCGATGATGTCGGCCTGCATTATTGCGGCCCAAGCGGTCATGCTGCCGATCGCGCTGCTCGTCGGCCGCAAGGCCGACGTCTGGGGGCGGAAGCCGCTGTTCCTGGCCGGGTTCGCCATCTTGCCCATTCGCGCCGTGCTCTACACCCTCTCCGACAACGGCCTCTGGCTGATCGGCGTTCAGATTCTCGATGGCGTCGGCGCCGGGATTTTCGGCGCTCTGACCCCGCTGGTGATCGCCGACATCATGCGCGGCACGGGTCGCTACAACCTCGCCCAAGGCGCGATCGCCACGATGGTGGGGATTGGGGCTTCTCTGAGCGGATTGGCCGCCGGAGAGATCGTCGATCATTTCGGATATGCCGCAGCGTTTCTCACATTGGGCGCCGCCGCGCTCGTGGCAGCGACCGTATTTGCTCTTGCGATGCCCGAGACCGCCGAATTGGAGAAAGTTCCGGCCGGCTGATGCGCTCTAAGTAGTTTCCGACGCTGCCGCCGCTCGCATGATCCCGCTACGGTCTCGATACGAGACGGGAACGGTGCCGTTCCAGGCGCTATCGCGTGTCGCTACGAAACACAAGGAAATCGCAGCCATGGACAAGAACAGGATCGCCGGTTCGGCCAGGGAAGTCACGGGCGCCGCGAAGGAAGCGGTCGGCAAGGTCATCGGCGACGCCAAGTTGCAGAGCGACGGCAAGACTGAAAAGGCCGTCGGCAAGGTTCAGAACGCCATCGGCGGCGTGAACGACGCGGTGCGGGACGCGCTGAAGAAGCCGTAAGACCCGCCGCCGCCGTCGGGGCGAACCCTGTCAGCCAGGAGGCTGGATCATGAACCTCATTCTCATCATCATTCTATTGGTCATTCTCTTCGGCGGCGGCGGTGGTTATTACGCGCACAGTCACTACGGCGCCCCCGGGCTCGGGGGCGTTCTCGGCATCGTCTTGATCGTCGTTCTCGTGCTGTGGTTCATGGGCCGCTAGCCGATCGCATGCATGCGGCGCCGCAGTGTGCGCAACGTTGACCTGCGGCGCCGTGACGCGCGATGCCCCCTCGCAAAGGAAAGTCATTGCCTGACTTGGACTCTGCGCCTTCGATCCTTCCGAGCGATATCGAAGAGACGATCCAGTCAATCGCCCGGCTCCACGCCGAGCACCAGGCCAACGCCACGCAGCATCAGCGCGTGGTTGACGGCATCACATCGTTGCTGGGCCGCCCAATCTTCATCGCGGCCCTGACGATTTTTGTCGTCGGCTGGGTGAGCCTGAACGGCTTCACCGCGGCGCTCGGCTATCGCCCGCTCGATCCGCCTCCCTTCTCATGGCTGGCGGGCGCCGCATCGTTGGCGTCCCTCTATCTGGTCGTGCTGATCCTCACGACGCAGAGGCGCGACGATCGTCTCACCCTACGCCGCGAGCTGCTGAATCTTGAGCTGGCGATTTTGAGCGCGCAAAAGACCGCGAAGGTGGTCGCGCTTCTCGAGGAGCTTCGCCGAGACAGCCCGGCGGTTCGCGATCGCGTCGATAAACTGGCCGATGTCATGGCTCGACCGGCGGACCCGCAATCGGTGATCGACGCCATCAAAGAGACACGATCCGAAGCGGCGCACGCTACCAGCGCGGCGGACGGCGCCTAAGCGCGCGTTCCGGTTGGCGGCGCATAGACCGTGCGACGATGCGCGTCGCGTGGGGCATTGCTTCGGCTGACGTAAATCGGCGACCGTCGCTCAATCCTGTCGCGCCGAGGCCGGTCTTCGGCTTATTCGGAGGAAGAAAGTCAATCAACCTGCACGCGCGCGAACACGGCCAACTTGATGAAATCCATCGCCAGGGTGAAGACGAGCGTCGTTGCGGCGAGCGCGGCTATCACGCTTAGGGGAAGCGGGCTCATGAAGACGCCCCCAGCGGCGAGAGAGGCGACCAGCGCGACATCGCAGAAGGAGGCCAGCAGCATGATCGGCGCGGGACGCGAACTCCAAAGATGGCCGTGCTCACGCAGGACATAGACGTTCCCTTGGCCTGCGAAGGCGAGCATCGTGAACGTCAACGTCTGCATCTCGCCGGGGTTCAGGCGCATCCCGTACCAACCGACGCCGAGAACCGCCACGAGATAGAGAAGCCTGAAAGAACCGAGAGGGACCGCGGCGAGCGAAAGGTTTCGTACGCGCCAGGCGTTCGGATAGGCGGAAGGGCGCGCCCGGTCCGCCGCTCGCGCCATCGTCACGAAGTCGTTGGTGAGCATCGAAATCGCTTGCAAAAGCGGCGTCAGGACGGCGTGTCCGGTGATCATCAGGCCGGCGCCGAGTACGATGAGCGTCACGCATTTGTTGACGAGGATCGTCATTGTGTAGGTCAGGACGCGTTGGAACGCGGATCGGCCTTCGCTAATGCAGGCGACGATTCCGCCGAGACCCGGCTCGGTCAGCACGACGCCCGCCGCCGCTTTCGCGACGTCGGTCGCAGTCGAGACGGCGATGCCCATTTGAGCCTGGCGCAGCGCCGGCGCGTCATTGGCGCCGTCGCCGCACATGCCGACCGCGTGGCCCTCCTGCTGGAACGCCTTGACCAGGGCGAATTTCTGCTCCGGAAAAATGCCGGCGTAGACGGCGAAGTCCTCCGGCCCGGCGCGCTCGGGAATGGCGCCCGGCGGACAAACCGGCCCCGTGAGCCCAATCTCGTGAGCGACGGTCGCCGCGGTGGCGGCCGCGTCGCCGGTGATCATGACCGGACGCACGCCCAGCGAACGCAGCTTGGTCAGCAACGCCCCGGAATCGGCGCGCGGCGGGTCGCTGAATGCGATGAGCCCGATCACCTCCAGAGCCTCGCTCGGCCCCGCAGCGACGGCGATCGTTCGATATCCAGCCAGGGTGAGCGCGGCCAGATCTTTCTCGGCCGCCGGCGTCATCGGCGCGACCGTTGCGATAACCGCCGGCGCGCCCTTGACCACGCGAATCTCGCGACCCGCGTCCACCGCGATCGCCTCGGCCATTTTGGTCGCCGGATCGAACGGCGTGAAGCGCGTCACCTTCAGCGGTGGGTGGCCATGGCCTTTGCCCTTGGCCGCCATCGTCCGGATGACGGAATTGATCGGGTCCTGGCCTTCCGGCGAGCTGGCCAGCGCGGCGAAGGCGAGAACATCCGCTTCGTCGTAACCCGGCTTCGCCGGGCGGATGGCGCTCACGACCAATTCGTTGCAGGTCAGCGTGCCGGTCTTGTCGCAGCAGATCACGTCGACCATGGCCGCTTCGTTCAACGACGACAGTCGCGTGAGCAGGACGCCTTTCATCGCCAGCGTCCTCGCGCCCAATGCCGCGGCGAGGGTGAATGTCGCCGGCAGCGCGACGGGCACCGCCGACAGCAGCGCGGTCAGGACGAGCAAAAGGATCTGCTCGCCGCTGACTCGGATGGCGAACGCATAAGCCACAAGTCCAGCGGTGATGATGAAATTGATGATTGTGAGATTGCGAACGACGCCGAACACGGCCTTCTGTTCGGCGCTCTCGACGTGGGCGACGCTCACCAGCTCCGCCGTCCGCCCGAAGTAGGTGCGCGTTCCCGTCGCCGTGACCCGCGCGATCGCCCCGCCGCGACGCGCCAAGCCGCCGGCAAAAGCGGTTTTTCCGGCCTCCATTTCGACGGGAATCGATTCGCCGGTCAGCATCGATTGATCCAGCAACAGCGAGCCATCGACGATGAGGACGTCGGCGGGAACGACGTCCCCGACCGAAACCTGGACGATGTCGCCGGGAACGAGATTGGCCGCCGGCCCGTCGATCCAGGCGCGGTCGCGCTTGACGCGCGAGGTCAAAGTCAGGCGCTGCTTGAGAAGCGCCAAGGCGGCGTTCGCCCGACTTTCCTGAAAGGCGCTGAGCAGGACGTTGAACAGCAGCAACGCTGCGATCATCGACGCCGTGAGCCATTCACCTAGGAAGAGCTGCAGTGCGATCACCGCCTCGAGCATCCATGGCACCGGCGCCCAGAAATGGAGCGCAAATCGCTTGAGAGGATGGATCGGTTCCTCGACGACCGCGTTCGGGCCGAATTTCGCTCGCAGGGACTCGGCCTCAGCCGAGGAAAGGCCCGCGAACTCCGCCCGTTCGTGCGTCGCCGTTTTCTCCATCGGGATGCTCGCTCGCTTGACCCATTCGGGGCTCTACCTCTCGTGCAAATTCACCCTGCGCATCGCGCAGCTTTCGCCGCGTTACGCGCCGTTCTTCGTCATGTTCCGATCGTGGCTCGCCCATGGTTCTTGGGCGCGGAATGCGAGCAAGCGGAAGGGCGTCCGTCTTACGGCGCTTCTGCTGGCTCGGCCGCCACGCCTGCCGCGACGAGCGCCAACCGGGCCAGCGCGGGAAGCGACTTCGACCCGGTTCGCTTCATGATCGACGCGCGATGGTTCTCGACGGTGCGTTGGCTGATGCCGAGGTCGACCGCGATATTCTTGTTCGGTTGGCCGGCGAGCACCCGTTCCATCACCTCGCGCTGTCGCGGCGTGAGACCCGCGAGGTGGGTCGCCGCCGACTCCCGCCATTCCTGCAACTTGCTCGAATCTTGCGACAGTTCGAGAGCCCGCTCGATGCTGGCAATCAGTTCCTCGCGGCCGATCGGCTTCTCGATGAAATCCAACGCGCCCGCTTTCATCGCTTCGACCGCCATCGGCACGTCGCTGTTGCCGGTGATCATGATCGAGGGCAAGCGATGGCCGTCGTCATGGAGCTTCCGCAGCAGCTCGAGCCCGCTCATTCCCGGCAGATAGGCGTCGATCAACAGGCATGCGGAATGGCCGGGATGAAAGGCTTCGAGAAACGCCTCGCAGTTCGCATACGTTTCGACGACGCGGCCATCGTCTTCCAGCACCGCGCGTATCGCCTCGCGAATGTGATCGTCGTCGTCGACGACGAATATCGTGGCGCGGCCGGAAGCGGTCGAGGCTTCAGCCGGGCGAACCGGGTGCCTCGCTGGAACGGCAGGCGGCTTCGCCAGGAGTTTTTCGATCGCGTGCGTCAACTCTCTCAGCGTGACGGGCTTGTTGAACTGAACGCAGTCGTGACGGGCGATGTCGCGCAGGGCCTCGGTCGAAATGTCGCCGGTGAGAATGATGAAGGGAATTTGACGACTGAGTTCCTGCCGCAATTTCTGAGAAACCTGGACTCCGTTCATGCCTTTCGGCAGATTGTAATCGGCGAGGACGAGATCCGGTCGGAACGTCCCGCGAGTCGCCAATTCCAGAGCGGCGGGGCCGTCGACGGCGGTCGCGGCGTCATAGCCCTCTTCCCTCAGGAAGAGTTCGAGGTGCTCGCGCACTTCCGGATCGTCTTCGATGATCAGGATTGATCCCGAGCGAGGCGCCATGTGCGTTGACGCATCGGCGGCGTCGCTTGGACGATGGGCCGGCGCCGACGCGGCGCCGCTCGGCGACAGCGGGACCTCAATCGAGAACACCGAGCCCTTCCCTTCCAGCGAGCGCACCCGGATGCGATGGCCGAGCAGTTCGCCCAGGCTCTTGACGATGGACAGTCCTAGGCCCAGGCCATGGCTTCGCTGGCGGCCGGCGTTGTCCAACTGACGGTATTCTTCGAAGATCGTCTGCACCTCCGAGGTGGGAATGCCGATTCCGGTGTCCCAGATCTCGATGCGCAGCTTTTCCCCGCGGCGACGGCACCCGACCAGCACTTTGCCGCGCTGGGTGTATTTCAGGGCGTTCGAAAGCAGGTTGCGGATCATCTGCTCGAGCAGACGCGGATCGCTGCGAATCGACAAAGCGCAGGGCAACACGCGCAATGCGAGGCCCGCCGCCTGAGCGTGATAAGTCAATTCGTCCCTGAGGCGGTCGAACAGCTCGTTCACGGAGATGTCGGCGATTTCGGCCTTAACAGCGCCCACTTCGATCTGATTGATGTCGAGCAACGTATTCAGCATGCCCGTCATGGCGGTGAGGGCTTCGTCGATGCGATCGACCAGCTTTTGTTTCTTCTCCCCGACCACCCGCTTCGCCAACAAGCCCTGAAGCAGGGTCAGCGTTTGCAGGGGCTGGCGCAGATCATGGCTCGCCGCCGCGAGAAAGCGCGACTTGGCGATGGTCGCCAGTTCCGCTTGTCGCTTGGCCGCGTTCAGCGCATCCGCCGTGCGCCGCTGTTCCGTCACGTCTTCAAAAATAATGACGACGCCCTCGGTCTTCTCGTCACTGGTGCGATAGGGCAAGATCCGCCGTATGAACCAGTAGCCGCTTTGACCCTGAATTTCCCGTTCGACCGGCGTTTGGCTTTTCAGGACCTTTCGAGCGTCGTCCAGAAGAGCGTCATCGGCGGCCAGCGACTTGAGATCCGTGAGCGGGCGCCCCACGTCGCTCGGAATCACATTGAACAGCGCTTTCGTCGCCGGCGTGAAAAAGCGGATGGCGAAACGGGTGTCGAGGAAAATCGTCGCGACGTCGGTGCTGTAAAGGACGTTCTGCAGATCGTCCGCGGTCGTCCGCTGCCGATCGAGCGTTTCCTGCAATTGGCTGTTGAGAGCGTTCAGTTCCTCGTTGAGCGATTGAAGCTCCTCCTTGGACGCGAGCAGCTCCTCGTTGGTCGATTGATATTCCTCGTTGACGGACAACGCCTCCTCGTTGACCGCCATCTGCTCTTCGCTCAAGGTCTCGAGGTTGCGGACGGCGTTCTGCAGTTCGATCTTCGTCGCCTCGAGTTCCCGCTCGAGCTCGACGACGCGAGGAACGTCGGCTGGCGGAATGGCGCCGCCCACGGCGATTTCTGGCGCCGGCGCCTCGACGAAACACACCAGCAACAAGTCTTCGCGCTCGCTTGGCGCCGGTTCGACGACGATGCGGAATGACGAGGCGCCGGCTTCGCCATTTGTCCGCCCGCCGGGCATTTCGACGCGCGCGTTGTTCCGCAGCGCGCGCTGAAGGGCCGATCTCAGCTTGGCGCGCACGCCCTCGCGCGCCATGGCGATCAAATCGTGCGCGGGGCGGCCCGATGCGACTTTGAGATAGCGATCTATCGGCCCTTGGAAGTGGAGACATTCGAGTTTGCGGTTGACCAGCACCGCGGCCGGACCATAGGTCTCCAACACCATGGTTCGACAAAGCTCGGCAAGCGAAGCCTGGCGCGAAGGCGCCTGGGTTGGTCCGGGAATCATACGCATCCGCGCTCCTTCGCCGGCGCTCCGCGACAAGCCGACGTCGCCGGACCGGCCGCCGCCAACGCGCCGATAGAGGCGCTCGGTTTTGGAGACGACCGCAAACCGGCCATCGGCGGCTCCTATTGTCTCCGCATTGCCGAGAAGCAAAAGGCCGCCTTCGCGCAAGGCAAAATGGAAGATCGAGGCGACTTTCGCTTGCGCCTCGGGGCGCAGGTAGATCAGAAGGTTCCGGCACGAAACGAAGTCGAGACGCGCGAAGGGCGGGTCCGCCAGCACGTCCTGCACTGTGAACACCACGCTGGCACGCAGCTCGGGCGAGACCCGGTAGGAACGATCTTCCCTCGAGAAAAATGCGGCCAATCGACTGGGCGAAACGTCGGCCTCGATCGACGCGGGATAGAGGCCGTCACGAGCGATCGCCACCACATCCGGGTCGACGTCGCTAGCGAAGACCTGCAGTTTGATGTCGTGTTTCGAGACGTCGATCTGCTCGCGAAACAGCATGGCGAGGGAATAAGTTTCTTCCCCGGAACTGCAACCGGCGACCCAGATCCGCAGCGGTCGATCCGCAGCGTGATCGCGCACGAGGTCGGGAATGACGTTCTTCTCCAGGAAATCAAATACCGGCGCGTCACGAAAGAAGCCCGTGACGTTGATCAGCAGGTCGCGGGAGAGCTGGTCACGTTCGTCGGCGTCGCGAAGCAGGAATTCCAGATACTCGGCCGCACTCTCAATCGCCGCCATCGCCATCCGCCGTTCGACGCGGCGTTGGAGAGTGCCATGCTTGTAATGGGTGAAATCGTGAACCGTCTCCGCGCGCAGGAGATCAATGATCCTCGGCAGCAAATCCTGCGCCGAATTTGGCGAGCGCGATTTCCTTGGCGTCGGCGCCAAGGCCGCGCCCTGTTCGTGGCTGACGAGCGCCTCGGCGATCTTCGCCGCGGGGAGCACGAGGTCCACCGCGCCCGTCGCAATGGCGTTTTGGGGCATGCCGTCATAGTCGGCTTCGTCGACTTCCTGCGCAATGACGAGGCCGCCTTTCGCCTTGACCGCCCTAAGCCCAAGGCTTCCGTCGGCGCCGGTTCCCGAGAGGACTACGCAGACGGCGCGCGCGCCAAATTCGCTCGCCAGCGAATTCAACAGGAAATCGAATGGCAGGCGCGCGCCGTGACGCTCTTGCGGTCGCGAAAGCCGCAACGCCCCTTTGTCGTCCACCGAGAGATAGACGCCAGGCGGAATGACATAGACGCGCTCGCGTTCGATCGCCATTCCGTCGGTCGCTTGCAAGACCGGCATCGCCGTGTGGCCCGCGAGCAAACCCGCCATCATGCTGTCATGGCTCGGGTCGAGGTGCTGCACGAGTATGAAGGCCATGCCATTGCCCGCGGGCAGCGCGTCCAACAGCTTCTTGCTGGCCTCGAGGCCGCCGGCCGAGGCGCCAATCGCGACGATCGGAAAATCCGCGCGGCCGCTGGCGGATAGGGGCTTCCGAACCCAACGCGGTCGCTCCGCAGCGCCCTGATGCGGTCGACTTCCAGGCATTCGGATATTTCTCTCGAATAGCGGCGCTCCAACGGAACGGCGCAGCGTTTCATAGCACAATCCGGGCGCTAACGCGACTTGCTTGATGGCGGATCAGCAATCTTTCCCGGCAAGCGGAAGCGCGCGGCGGTCTATTCGATGGCGGGCATCGGCCTGTCGGCGTCTTCGTTGTTCTTCACGCAGGCGGAGTTGTTTTTCTGCCAACGCTCGCTCGAGAAAGGCCGCAAGACCTTCGATTGCCGGACGCCGTTCGGCACAGTGAAAAATCCCGACCGACAATCCCATCCGTTCGACGCTTGATCCGGTTCATCCCTCGCTGTTGCAGCCGGCGTTCGAAGGCGAGGTCGCGGAAGTCGGAGGATCGCGCCGCCGGCCTCGTGGGAGGCGTCCGTCGGCGCCGGCGTGAGTAGATTCCGATCCTAGCGCTCCCGCGCGCGACCATATTGACTGATCGAGATTGCCGCACCTCTCGTCACTTGGAGTCACCCCCATGAAAAAGCATTTGCTGAGAAACATGTTCATCGTGGGCGCGAGCGCGCTCGCCTTGGCCGCCAGCACGGTCGTGCTTCCCTCCGTAGCCAACGCCGCGGGTCAGAGGACGGGCGGTGCCGGTAACGCCCATATGTCGAAAAGTTCTGGTATGCGCACTAGCGGTAATTACCACGGCCGCGGAGGTCGCGGCGGGTATGGCGGGGGCGGATATGGCGGCGGCGGGTATGTCGGCGACTACTATGGCGGCTACTGCGGACCTATTCAAATAACTCTTGGTCTCTGCGGTCCCTACGGCTACTGAACGCGGCTCGATCGCTTCTCCATCATGGGGATCCATCCGGTTTGGGCGGGATCCCCCTTGGAGCGGGCAAGATCGCGCGCCGGGCTTGACCATCCGCCGGGCGTGACGTTCCTCGATCGACTCGTCGACCGAGAGATTCGCGTCGAGCGCGGCGCTGCAGCGGGCTGGAGCCCGGCGAATTCGCCTTCGACTTTATCGCGCTGAAATGCGACAGACGATGCAATGTTTCAACCCATAGGTGCACTGATGAGAAAATTTCTCCTCGCCTCCGTCGCGCTCGCCGGCTTGGCCGGTTCGACCTTCGCCCTGAACGCGTTCGCCGCCCCCGGCGATGGGCCGACCGGGCCGGACGCGGCCACGATGCAACGGATGCAGGAACGCCAGGCGGTCATGCTCGATGCGCATCTTGCCGCCATGAAGGCGGGGCTCAAGCTCACCGACGAGCAAGCCAAGAACTGGCCGGCTTTCGAATCGGCGATCCGCGCCGCGGAAAAGGCGCGCGCGGATCGATGGCTTCAAGTGCATGAGCGTATGGCTCAAGGCGAACGCCCCTCGCCGATCGAGCGCATGACGATGATGTCCGAGCATCTTCAGAAGACGGCGGAGCAACTCAAGGCGGTCGCCGATGCGGGCAAGCCTCTCTATGATAGCCTCACCGATGCGCAAAAGGGCGATTTCGGCCCGCTGATGCGCGCCTTCAGGCTGCGCGGCCGGCACTAGCCATCGTCAATTGCGGGCGCCATCCAGGCGCCGACGCGTCGCTCGCGCGAGCGGCGAGTTCATGGAAGCGGCGCGCCGGCCTCGCGCGGGTCGCCGCTTTTCCTTGCGGGAATATTCGGCGGCGGCGAGAGTTAGGCGCCGCCGCGGCAAACGCCCTCTCTGGGACTGTCGCCTCGCCGCCACATGAGTAGATTCCGACGCTCCCCTTCGCGATCAACGATCCGTTATCTTCCGTTCAGGCGCGCTCGCGCTTCGCTCCACGCGCAACGAAAGCCTCGGTCGTCAGACGAGCGCGGAGGCGCCGCGCCCAACGCTCGCTTTGTGAAACCCACGAAGGCCAACCATGCATCCGACCCACAACACTTTATCCGAGAACATTCGCACTCAGGCCGTCGAACTCCTGAACAGGCACTTGGCGGCGGCGATCGATCTCCATGGCCAGCTGAAGCAGGCGCATTGGAACGTGCGGGGACCCACTTTCATCGCCGTCCATGAGCTGTTCGACAAGGTCGCCGGCGCGGCGGAGAGCTATTCCGACGCGATCGCCGAGCGCGCCGCAGGCCTCGGCGGCGTTGCCGAGGGCACCGTCCAGGTCGCGACCGAGCGCTCCTTCCTCATCCCCTATCCCCTGCGCATCGCCGACGAAAACCAACACATATTCGCGGTTGCGGCGGCGCTCGCGGCGTTTGGGCAGTCGGCCCGCGACGCGATCGGGCAATCCGAGTCCTTCGGCGACGCCGATACGGCCGATCTCTTCACCGAGATATCGCGCGGCGTCGACAAACAGCTGTGGTTCGTCGAATTGCATGTGGCGCCGAAATGAGCCACGCGACGGACGTTGCGAGGGCGCCGGCAAAGGCATGGTCGCGTGGGCATGAAGGTAAGCCGATGAAAGCGTTGCGCATCTTGGTGGTGGAGGACGACGTGATGATCGGCGGACTGCTTGCCGAAACGCTCGAGGACCTCGGTCACGTCGTCTGCGGCGTGGAGACTAATGCCGCCAATGCGGTGGCCGCCGCCGCGCGCTGCCGCCCCGATCTGATGATCGTCGACGTCGGGCTCGGCGAAGCGAGCGGCATTGCGGCGGTCAACGAGATTCTGCGAGGCGGTTTTGTTCCCCACGTCTTTGCGACAGGCGACGCGTTGAGAGACCTGTCGCTCGGGCCCGACGCCGTGCTCATCCAAAAGCCCTTCCGCGGACCTGACATCGTCCATGCAATCGAGCGGGCGATCGCGGCGAAGCCGGCTGGCGCCGGCGTCGCGCCTGCGGTTCGGCGAGGATCCGCCTGATCGCAGCGAACGCCGGCCAACCAGCGAACCGGCGCAAGCGATGCGATCGGCGGCGATCAGTCGGATGAGCCGCGCGCTTCCGTGAACGAGGCGGCTTGTGCAGCCGCTTTTGGTTGAGGCGCCCGCTTTGGCGCGGACGATCGGCGGCCTGATATCCAATCCGACAACTGATCGAGATAGATGTAAATGACCGGCGTCGTGAACAGCGTTAGGGCCTGGCTCACCAGCAGGCCGCCGACGATCGCGTAGCCGAGCGGCTGTCTGAGTTCTGAGCCGGTGCCCGTCCCCAGCATGAGCGGGACGCCTCCGAGCATCGCGGCCATGGTGGTCATCATGATCGGCCGGAAACGCAAGAGCGCCGCGCGGCGCACCGCGTCGTGCGCCGACAAATGGTCGTCCCGCTCGGCGACCATGGCGAAATCGATCAGCATGATGCCATTCTTCTTGACGATGCCGATGAGCAGAATGATGCCGATGAGCGCGATCAAGCTGAAGTCGAAATGGAACAGCATCAGGGTTGCGATCGCTCCGACGCCGGCCGAGGGCAGGGTCGAGATGATCGTGATCGGATGGATGTAGCTCTCGTAGAGGATGCCGAGGATCAGGTAGACGACCACCAGCGCCGCGACGATCAGCATCCAGACCGTCGAGAGCGAGTCCTGGAACGCCTGCGCGTTGCCTTGGAAGCTGGCGATGATGGTGGCGGGAAGCTGCAGGTCGCTCTGGGCGCGCTGAACCGCGCTCGTCGCCTGTCCGAGCGCCACGCCGGGCGCCAGATTGAAGCTGATGGTGATCGCCGGGAACTGGCCTTGATGGCTGATCGACAAAGGCTGGACAGGCGTCGTCGTCCATTTCGCGAACTCGGATAGCGGCACTTCGCCGCCGGTCGTCGGCGACTTCAGAAATATCCGGTCGAGCGTCGTCAGGTCGTTTTGCAGGCTCGGCAGGAGCTCCATGATCACTTCGTAGCTCGAGAGCTGGGTGAAGTACTGGGCGATCTGGCGCTGGCCGAAGGCGTCGAAGAGGGTATCGTCGATCGTCTGAGCCGTCAGTCCGTATCGCGACGCCTGGTCGCGATCGAAAGTCAATGTCAGCGTCGTGCCCGCTGTCTGCTGGTCGGTGGCGACGTCGCGCAGTTCGGGCAAGGTCTGCAACTTGGCGAGCAGCTTGGGCGCCCATAAATTCAGCGCGTCGGAATCGGACCCCTGCAAAGTGTATTGATACTGGGTGCGCGAGGCGCGTCCGCCGACGGTCAAGTCCTGCGCGACTTGCATGAACAATTTGGCGCCCTCGACTTTGTCGAGTTGCGGGCTCAAACGCGCGATGATCTGATCCGCGGTCGCCGTGCGCTGGTCGCGCGGCTTCAGAGTGATGAAGAGCCGCCCGGCGTTGAGCGCGTTGCCCGTGCCGCCGATGGACATTGCGACATGAGCGACGGCCGGATCCTTGAGAACGATCGCGCCGAGCGCCACCTGTCGCCGCGCCATTTCGGCGAAAGAGGCGTCTTGCGCAGCCTGCGATATACCGTTGATTTGCCCGGTGTCCTGTTGCGGGAAGAACCCCTTCGGGATCGCCACGAAGAGGCAGACCGACAGTGCGAGAAACGCGAAGAAAATCATCAGCGTGGCGAAGCGGAATTTGAGAGCGACGTCGAGGCCGCGTTCATAGGCCTTCAGCAGCGCGGCAAAGCCGCGCTCGCTCAATTGGTAGAGACGCCCATGATGGGCGTCCTTCGCCGCGGTCAAGAAACGCGACGCCAGCATCGGCGTCAGCGTCAGCGACACCACCGCCGACACGGCGATCGTCATCGTCAGCGTCACCGCGAATTCGCGGAACAGCCGCCCGATGATGCCGCCCATCAGCAGCAGCGGAATCAGCACCGCAATCAGCGAAACGCTGATCGAAACGATGGTGAAGGCGATTTCGCGCGAGCCTCTCAGCGCAGCCGCGAACGGCTCCTCGCCCTCTTCGATGTAGCGGGTGATGTTCTCGAGCATCACGATCGCGTCGTCGACGACGAAGCCGACCGAAATCGTCAGCGCCATCAGCGACAGATTGTCGAGGCTGTACCCGGCGACCCACATCAGCGCGCAGGCGCCGAGCAACGCCAGCGGCACCGCGACGCTCGGGATGATCGTCGCCCACAGACTGCGCAAAAAGACGAAGATCACCATCACCACCAGCGCGACGGTGAGCAGCAGCGTGAACTGCACGTCGTGAACGGAGGCGCGAATCGTCTGGGTGCGATCGCTCAAGGTAAAGATGTCGATCGAGGGCGGCATCGAGGCCTTGATGCGCGGCAGCTCGGCCATGATCTCGTTGACGATGTCGATGACGTTGGCGCCCGGCTGCTTGAAGATGACGAGGAAGACGCTGCGCTTGCCGTCGGCCCAGGCCGCCTGCGTCGTATCCTGCGGGCCGGTAACCGCCTGGCCGATATCGCTCACCCGCAGCGGAGCGCCATTGCGGTAGGCGACGATGACGTCATTCCAATCCGCCGACCGAACGAGCTGATCATTGGTGTAGATCGTGAAGGAGCTCGCCCCGCCGTTGATTGCGCCCTTGGGCTCGGCCAGGGTCGTAACCGAGAGCGGCGTGCGCACGTCTTCGAGCGACAGCCCTTTGGCGACGAGCTTGGCGGGATCGAGTTGGATGCGGATGGCGGGCTTCTGCTGGCCGCCGACGGTCACCTGGGCGACGCCGGGGACCTGGCTGATCTGTTGGGCGAGCTTGGTCTCGACATTGTCGTCGACCTCGGTCAGCGGCAGGAGCGCCGAGGTCGCGGCGAGGAGGAGAATGGGCGAATCCGCCGGGTTCACCTTGCGATAGGTCGGCGGACTCGGCAGATCCTTCGGCAATTGCCCGCTGGCGGCGTTGATCGCCGCCTGGACGTCGGTCGAGGCGGCGTCGATGTCGCGGTCGAGGTCGAATTGGATGGTGATGGCGGTTGAGCCGAGCGTGCTCGTCGACGTCATCTGCGAGACGCCGGAGATCTGCGCGAATTGCGTCTCGAGCGGCTGGGCGACCGCGGAGGCCATGGTGTCGGGGCCGGCGCCCGGATACTTGGCGGAAACCTGAATGGTGGGGAAATCGACCTGCGGCAGCGGCGCGACCGGCAATCTCGGATAAGCGATGACGCCGACGAACAGGATGCCGACCATCAACAGCGAGGTGGCGACGGGATGCCGAATGAACGGCTCGGAGATGCCGCCCGCCATGTCAGGGCGCCTTCACAGGAGCGTTCGGCGCCGCCACCGCAGGCGGCGCGGCGATCGCAGGCGGCGTCGCAGAACTCGCAGGCGGGGTCGTGCTCGCAGACGGGGTCGCGCCCGCAGGCGCCACCGCGGAACTCGCCGCGCTCGACTGGACCAGAGAGCCTTGAACCAATCGGTACTGGCCCGCCGTGACCACGGTCTCGCCGGCCATCAGGCCCGTCAGGATGACCGATTGCCCATCGCCCTCTTGACCGACCGTGATGGCGCGCGTTTCGACCTTGTTGTCGCCGCCGACCACGAACGCGTAGAGACCGTTCGGCCCGCGTTCGACGGCCCCGTCGGGCACGACGGTGACTTGCTTCAGCGTGTCGACCAGCAGGCGGGTCGAGACCGAGAGGCCAGGCCACAGGGCGTTGTCCTTATTCTCGAAGGTCGCCTTCATCCCGATGGCGCCGCTCGCCGGGTCGATCGCGTCGTTGACGACGGAGAGATGGCCCTGCGAAAGCGTCCTCAACCCGTCCGAACTCAGGGCGATCACCGGCGTGACGCCGGCCGCGAGCGCCTTATTGATCTGCGGCACGTCCTCCTCAGGGGCCGTGAACACGACCGAGATCGGCTGCAATTGGACGATCGTCACGATGCCGGTCGTGTCGACGGCGTGCACGATGTTGCCGGCGTCGACCAGGCGAAAGCCTGTCTTTCCCGTGAGTGGAGCGCGGATTGTCGTATAGTCGACTTGCGTCTGGGCGTTGTCGATGGACGCCTGGTCGCCCTTGATCTGCGCGATGAGTTCATTGACCGTCGCCTGTTGCGTGTCGACTTTCTGAGCCGCAACGGAATCCTCTTTGGCGAGCCCGGCGTAGCGCACAAGGTCGAGCTGCGCGTTCTTGAGAGTCGCCTCGTCCTGCGCCTGCTTCGCGACCGCCTGGTCGAGCGCCGCTTGATAGGGACGCGGATCGATCTGCACGAGAACATCGCCTTCCTTGACCATTTGGCCTTGCTTGAAGGCGATCTTGGTGACCGCGCCGTCGACGCGGCTGCGGATGAGAACGGTCTGGTAAGGCTCCACCGCGCCGAGCCCGTTCAAATAGACGGGGAAATCGGCCTTTTTCGCCTGCGCGACGGTGACGGGGATGGGCGCAGGCGCCTGTAGGCTGTTGGCCGCGCCCGGACCCGCGGTCCCGGTATCGTTACCGTAAAAGTGGCGCCAGCCGAAGTAGCTGAAGAGTGCGACCGCGGCCACGGCGGCCGCGAGCGTCCAACGGCTGCGGAGAAGCGACGAGCGAGACGAGGCCAAAACGGGCTCCCAAAACGGCGAGTCGACGAGACCAGCGGCTTGCCGACTGTTCGGCGGCCCGTCGCTTGCGCGCAAGGCTGCTCGTGGTGGAAATCTAACGCTCACGCGTCGCGCGCGGAAAGATCAGGATTGCTGCCTCTACAGTCATTTGGAATTTGCCGAAGGTCAAGAGCTCGACGAGTTTGACGGCTTCGATTGGCTGCCGGCCTAAGGGGATACCCATCACGACGTGGGCCAGGGCAGCAGTACGATTTTGCCGCCGAGCCCGCCCTTGTCGATACGGGCATGGGCCTTACTGGCGGCGGCGAGCGGCAGGCGATCGATCACGATGGGATGAATGGCGCCGGCGCGCAACAACTTGAACAGCGCTTCCATGTCTGCCTTGAACTCATCTGGATGTGTCAATCGGCGTGCGGTGACGTTGTAGAATAGTGCACGACGATCTTGGAACAGGACGCTAAACGCGCTCCACAGCTTGAGCCGCATCAACCCAAGTCCCGCCGAAAGCAAGCTCTCTTGTCCGACCGCCATGGTTTGCGAGCCATAGCCGACCAGCAGGCCGCCGGACGCGAGGCAAGCAAAAGAGCGAGCGAAATGGGGGCCGCCGATCGCATCGAAGACTGCATCGACGCCAGCGCCCCCTTTGCGACTTGCGGTCAGCGCACGGACGGCCGCAACGAAGTCGCCGGCGCGATAGTCGATCACTGTGGCTCCAAATCGCTCGACTGCGGAAAGGTTCGCGGCCGAGCACGTGCCGATCGCCTTGAGGCCAAAGTGGCGAGCCAAATCGAGCAGAGCCGTCCCGACTGTGCCAGAAGCGCCTATTGCGAGGATCGTCGCGCCCGATGGAAGGGGACCGCAACGTGTGAGCATCTGGAATGCGGTGAGATAGGCGAGAGGGATACAAACCGCCTCGGCCGGATCAACGCCATCGGGGACAGGCACGAGAAATCGCGCGGGACGAATCGCATACTGGGCGTAGCTGCCCGTTACGCAGAGATCGGCGACCAATTGGCCCTCGTGCGGCGCGACCACGCCGGGGCCGTGCTTCTCGACGACGCCCACGAGTTCATAGCCCGGCGTGAACGGCAGCGGTCCTTTGAAATCCGGGTAGCGGCCACGTCGAATGAAAGTATCGGTGAACCCGGTGCCGGCGGCGAGAATTTTAATGCGCACCGCGCCAGGGCCGGGTTCGGGGATGCGCGCCTCTTCGGCCAGTTCCAGAACTTCGGGACCGCCGAACCGAGCGATGCGGATATGTTGCCACGACATGATTTCACCTCGATTGACATCATTCCCGCACAAGCGTCGTTTTCGATGCTACGTCGGGCCTCGCGAGGTAAGTTCAGCGATCGCCAGATGTCTGACCGAAGACTTTGACACTGTGTCAGGTCGCGGTAGCTCCGGTGCGGTTTTCGCCAAAAAGCATCGTTGGGCGGGTCACTAAAGCCTTGTCGCACCCCATTGGGGAGCCTCGGAAATTACTCACTCCTTTTGGGCGGCAATTACTGTTCTCTACATACATCGCGAACGACAAGGCTCCCCGCGAAGCGGCCCCGTCAGTCGAAGGGGATGGCCGAGATCGTGTTTCCGCGCTGCGGCTCCATAGTTCGGGCGCCAAACGTTGGATTCTATCAACTCGGTTAGGAATAGCGGACAACGGGCCGAGAAAGGAGGATCGGAAAATACCTAGACGCGGCGAGGCTAGACCGATCGCCATGTTCGTTTGGCGGACCCCTCACGGCGCGGCTGAGCGCGGAAAGGCGATATGGGTAGTTTCCGAGTCTGACGGCGGCCGTCGCCGCGCCCTATTGATCGGCGCAGGTCGATGCGGGGAAAGCCGGGCGTCGCCTTGCTCGCCGCTTGGCTTACGCGTTCAAGAAGAGAATCGGCTGTTGACATGACCCACGCCGCCCTAGCGCCTCTCATCGGGCCGGAGTTCGACAAGTTCCTCTATGCGTCGATCGGCGAGGGTCGCAATGGAACGATGCTCAGCGTCCTTTCCGCGCTTGCGCGGCTCGATGTCGATCCTTGGCAAGAAGCCGCCAGGCTGGCGCGAATGCCGAGGGAAGCGGCGACGGTGCGACTGACCGCGTTGATCGCCGCGTTGCCGGACGAGCCGACCATGGATATTCCCGCCAAGACGATCGCCGCCGACCTCACCGCTCTGTTGCCGACGGCCGTTCGTCTCAATGCCCCTTCCCTGAATAGTGTGTTTACCGCCGTTGACCCGCAGCGAACGCAAATCCGCATGGCTTTGAGCGCTCTCGCCATCGTGATGTTTATCGTCTTCACGCTCTTAGCCAACCTTTCGCCGGGAACCGGAAATGGAGCCAAGCCGTCGGCCCCATCCGCCGACGCCGCCGCGACGGTCTTGCCGCGCAAGCTCGATCCTTAGGGTCTCGACAGGGTCATGACGTCGCGCTTGCCTCGCCGCCGGGGTTGTGCGACGCAATCGCGAGCGCACGGCCAAATTGCCGAAGACCTGGCTCAGACGTCTTGATCGCCGCTGAATGAGAATTCGGCGCCAGATCAGGCGGTCAGAAGGAATATTGGCGCCCGCCAACGCGTTGATTGCGTGAGCGCGCCCTGTTGCCGGGCGCGATTTGGACCGCAGCCCGACATGTTCGCGGATTGCGGATGACCCCAGCCCTTGAAATGGTCCGGTCGCATTCCTAAATAAGCACTTCGAGATTCGGCCGGGCTATCTTTGCCTTGAGTAATTCAATCGGCTCATGGCGACGTTCTTCCCCCCAAAAATCGAAAATTGACGACGATTTCGCGTCGCGGAGTTGTGTTCTTATGCTCGCATCCAAGAGGGGCGTCATGGCTACAGGCACAGTAAAGTGGTACAATTCTCAAAAGGGCTTCGGCTTCATTCAACCGGATGATGGCGGCAAGGATGCCTTCGTTCATGTCAGCGCGATCGAACGCGCGGGCATGAGCGACTTGCGCGAAGGTCAGAAGATCAGCTTCGAGCTGGTCGCCGACACGCGTTCGGGCAAAATGTCCGCGGATAAGCTCCAAGCCATCTGAACGAGGCTAGGGATCATGCTGACTGGCGACCGCGGATGTACCGGCGCTGGCGGCGATGGATCTGCGCCGCTCGTCCGGCGATGGGAAGGGTCAGGATCGCTCCTGGCCCTTTTTCGTTTTTTCTCTCAGCGAGGCGCCAAGTCATGACTCGGCATAAATTCGCGATCGGGCAAATCGTCGACTTCGACACGAGGGCCACGCCATTGCCGAGACCCAGCGGTCCCTACGAGGTGACGCGGGTGTTGCCGGCGGAAGACGTCCGGTCGCGGACGTATCGCATCAAGAGCAAGGCGGAGCCTTTCGAGCGCAGCGCCAAGGAATACGAAATCGTCGCCGTTCAGCCTGCGACCAGCGAACTGACCGCGACCTTTGGCGGAGCGGCCGGCGCCGATCGCACGCGCTGAAGACGAGCGCCCATCAGGAAGGCGAGTTGGCGCTCTCTTGTAACGAGCGCCAACGATAGCCATTTACGCGGGGCGTCAGATTCGCGCCGAGAGCCGAGGCATTTGCCCCGAGCCGGCTTCGTAAGCTGACCGGAAACGGGCCCCATGAAATTTCGTCCGCTGCACGACCGCGTCGTGATCCGCCGCATCAAGGCCGAGGACAAAACCAAGGGCGGAATCCTCATTCCGGATACCGTCAAGGAGAAGCCGCAAGAGGGCGAAGTGATCGCCGTCGGGCCCGGCGCCCGGGATGAAAGCGGCAAGCTCATCGCGCTCGAAGTCAAAGCCGGCGATCGCGTGTTGTTCGGAAAATGGTCGGGCTCCGAGGTCAAGATCGGCGACGACGATCTCCTGATCATGAAAGAGTCCGACATCTTAGGGGTGATCGAGCGCTCGACTGCGGCGAAGAAGGCCGCCTGAACGACGCCCGCCCGCCTCTCAACGATTGGAATGAAAACCATGTCCGCCAAAGACGTACGATTTTCCACCGACGCGCGCGAGCGTATGCTGCGCGGGGTCGAAATCCTCAACAACGCCGTCAAGGTGACGCTCGGGCCCAAGGGCCGCAATGTCATTCTCGACAAGTCCTACGGCGCGCCGCGCATGACCAAGGACGGCGTCACCGTCGCCAAGGAAATCGAACTCGAGGACAAGTTCGAGAACATGGGCGCGCAGATGGTGCGCGAAGTCGCCTCCAAGACCAACGATCTGGCCGGCGACGGCACCACCACCGCGACGATTCTGGCCGCTTCGATCATACGCGAGGGCCTTAAATTGGTCGCCGCCGGCATGAACCCGATGGACCTCAAGCGCGGCGTCGACATCGCGGTCGGCGCGGTCGTCAAGGACATCGAGCGCCGCGCCAAGAAGGTGCAATCCTCGGCGGAGATCGCCCAAATCGGCGCCATCGCCGCCAATGGCGACAAGTCGATCGGCGATATGATCGCCAAGGCGATGGAGAAAGTCGGCAACGAGGGCGTCATCACGCTCGAGGAAGGCAAGACCGCGGAAACCGAACTCGACGTCGTCGAGGGCATGCGGTTCGATCGCGGCTATCTCTCGCCCTACTTCGTCACCAACGCCGAAAAAATGGTCGCCGAATTGGAGGACCCCTATATCCTCGTCCACGAGAAGAAACTGTCTTCGCTGCAGGCGATGCTGCCGATCCTCGAGGCGGTCGTGCAGACGGCGAAGCCGCTGCTGATCATCGCCGAAGACATCGACGGCGAGGCGCTGGCGACCTTGGTCGTCAACAAGCTGCGCGGCGGCTTGAAGGTCGCGGCGGTCAAAGCGCCCGGCTTCGGCGATCGGCGCAAGGCGATGCTTGAGGACATCGCGATCCTCACCGCGGGCCAGATGATCGCCGAGGACCTGGGCGTCAAGCTCGAAAACGTCACGCTCCAAATGCTGGGGCGGGCCAAGCGCGTGCGCATCGAAAAGGAGAACACGACGATCATCGACGGCGCCGGCAAGAAGAGCGACATCGAGGCGCGCGTCGCCCAGATCAAGACGCAGATCGAGGACACGACCTCGGACTACGACAAGGAGAAGCTGCAGGAGCGCCTGGCGAAATTGTCGGGCGGCGTCGCGGTGATCCGCGTCGGCGGCTCCACCGAGGTCGAAGTCAAGGAGAAGAAGGATCGCGTCGACGACGCGGTGAACGCAACCAAGGCGGCCGTCGAAGAGGGCATCGTCGCCGGCGGCGGCGTCGCGCTGCTGCGCGCCAAGGCCTCGGTCGGCAAGCTCAGCGATGAGAGCCAGGACGTGCAGGCCGGCATCAACATCGTCCTCAAGGCGCTGGAATCGCCGATCCGCCAGATCGTCGAGAACGCGGGCGTCGAAGGCTCGATCGTGGTGGGAAAGATTCTGGGCGAGAAATCGCAAACCTACGGCTTCGACGCCCAGAGCGAGCAGTATGTGGACATGCTCGCCGCCGGCATTCTCGATCCGGCGAAAGTGGTGCGGATTGCGCTTCAAGACGCGGCTTCGGTCGCCGGCCTGATGATCACGACCGAGGCTATGGTCGCGGAAACGCCGAAGAAAGAGGCTCCGGCTATGCCCGGCGGGGGCGGCATGGGCGGCATGGACTATTGATCGGCTGATATGGGCCAGGGAAGGGCTGCGGCGGCGCGCCAAATCGGCGCGCCACGAGCGCCCAAAGGCGAGAACGCGTCCTCCCCTGATCGCCGCCGTTTCCCGCCGTCTTCATTGCGAGAAACGGTTTTGACGCCAACGGTCCAACGCGTCCGCCATGGTCGAGAAGAGCGTCTCACCGGGTTCGCCCTTCGCGTTGGACCGGGCTCCATTCACGTTGTAGACACTGCCGCGAAGTCTGCGCCCGCAGGCTCGTCGCGCTTCGATTGTGAGGCGGCATGGTCAAATTGACAGCTCTTGCACGCCGCGCCTTCGAAAGCGTGAGGCGGTCGTCGCCCTGGGACAACCAAGAGCCCATTCGTGAAGAGCTGTTCAGCATCGAGCGCCTCGAGGAGCATGCGCGAAGTCTTGCGCTCGCGCAGATCGTGTCGTCCAGGACGATCAAGGGCCAGCCGCTGGCGCGGCGGCTTGCGGACAATGGCGCCGTGCTGCTCAAGTCTTATCGCTCTATCGTCAAGGCGATCAACGAGGGTCGCGCCATAACGCCGGCGGCGGAATGGCTCGTCGACAATTTTCATCTCGTCGAGAAGCAGATCCGCGAGATTCGCTCAGACCTGCCGCCCGGCTATTACCGCCAGCTTCCCAAGCTCGCCTCGGGTCCCTTCGCCGGCTATCCCCGCGTCTTTGGCGTGGCCTGGGCCTTCGTCGCCCATACCGACAGCCGTTTCGACTCCGAGATGCTGGTTCGTTATGTCATGGCCTATCAGGACGTGCAGCCGCTCACGATTGGCGAACTCTGGGCGATGTCGATCACGCTGCGGATCGTGCTGGTTGAGAATCTCAGACGCCTCGCGCGGCAGATTACGCAAAGCCGTGCGGACCGTTACGTGGCGGACGGCCTCGCCGACCGTTTGCTCGGGACCGGGGGACGACCCGCCGAGTCCGTCGCCGCCGTCCTTTTCGCGCATGAGCGCGCGCCGCTTTCCGATGCTTTGGCGGTGCAGCTCGTGCATCGGCTTCGCGACCAGGATCCAAGGATAACGCCGGCGCTGACATGGCTCGACCAGCGTCTCGCGATCCAGCAAACGACAACCGACGCGGTGGTGCGCGACGTCCATCGCCGCGAAGGCGCTGCGAACGTCACGGTGCGCAACATCATCACCAGCTTGCGCCTGATTTCCGATGTCGATTGGAAGCAATTGTTCGAACGGCTCAGCCTCGTCGACGCAGTTTTTGCCGCCGACACCTCGTTTGAGGATATGGATTTCCCCACGCGCACGCTCTACCGCAGCGCAGTCGAAGAATTGGCGCGCGGGTCGAAGCGCACGGAGATGGACATCGCCAGCGCCGCGGTGCTCGCGGCAAAGCGCGAGGGGCCCGCGGCTCCAATGGCCGAGCAAGCGCGGCGCGGCGATCCGGGCTATCATCTGCTCGCGGGGGGCCGCCGCAGCTTTGAATCCGCGATCTCTTATCGCCCGCCATTACGGAAATTGGCGGCCCGGCTCAATCGGTCCTTTGGCGTCGGCGGCTATGTGACCGCGATTTCTCTTGTCGCTGCGATGCTGCTTGCGGCGCCGCTGCTGGTCCTTGCCGCGGCCGGAATCAATCTGGTCGCCCTCGGCATGCTTGGCGTCCTCGGCGCTGTTCCCGCCACCGACGTCGCCGTCGCGTTGGTCAATCGTGGGGTCAACCTCGGCTTTACCGCGACGCTGCTGCCCGCTCTGGAGCTGCGCGACGGCGTTCCCTCGCATCTGCGCACGCTCGTCGCGGTGCCGACGATGCTGACGACGCTGGAAGCCATCGAAGAGCAAATCGAACGGCTCGAGATCCATCACCTCGCCAGCCCGGAAGGCGATCTGCATTTCGCGCTGGTTTCCGACTGGACCGACGCCGCAGACGAATATGCCGACGGCGACGCGGCGCTCGTCGCCGCGGCGGCGGAAGGCGTCGCGCGTCTCAATCGGCGCTACGGCCCGGCGCCGGGCGGCCCCCGCTTTCTGCTTCTGCATCGTCGTCGCGTCTGGAATGAAGGCGAAATGCGGTGGATCGGCTGGGAGCGCAAGCGCGGCAAGCTGCATGAACTGAATCGGCTGCTGCGCGGCGCGGCCGACACCACTTTCATCGACGTCGGCGCCGGGCCGCCCGTCGCACCGACCGATATTCGCTACGTCGTGACGCTCGATGCGGACACGCGATTGCCGCGCGATGCGGTGCGACGCCTGATCGGCAAGATGGCGCATCCGCTGAACCGGCCGCGCCTCGACGCCGCCGCCGGCAGGGTCGTGGAAGGCTACGCGATTTTGCAGCCTCGCGTCACGCCTTCGCTGCCGATCGGCCGGGAAGGCTCGCCGTTCCAGCGCATCTTCTCCAGCTTGAGCGGGATCGATCCCTATGCCTCAGCCGTTTCAGACGTTTACCAGGATCTGTTCGGCGAAGGCTCCTACGCGGGCAAAGGCATCTATGACGTCGACGCCTTCGAGGCCGCGCTCGCCGGCCGGGCGCCGGACTCGACTCTGCTCAGCCACGATCTGTTCGAGGGCGTGTTCGCGCGCGCCGGCCTCGCCTCGGATATCGAAGTCGTCGAGGAATTCCCCGCCCGCTACGACGTCGGCGCGATTCGCCGTCACCGTTGGGCGCGCGGCGACTGGCAATTGTTGCCCTGGATCTTCGGTCGCGCGCCGACGCAGGCCGGCGCAGAGCGCGCGGCGAGCGCCATTCCCGCGATCGGCCGCTGGAAGATGCTCGACAATTTGCGCCGAACGCTCTCGGCGCCCGCGGCGGCGCTCGCTCTGCTCGCCGGTTGGACTTTGCCGCTTCACGCGGCGCGGCTGTGGACCCTCTTCGTCGTCCTGACGATCGCGCTGCCGACTCTCATTCCGGTGGTTGCCGCCATTCCGCCGCGTCGCCCGGGCGTCACGATCTCGAGCCATCTGCGTGCGCTCGGCGGCGATCTCCGCCTTGCCTTGACTCTCTCGGCGCTGACGATCGCATTCCTGGCGGACCAGGCGTGGCTGATGGGCGACGCAATCGGCCGCACCCTGTGGCGCTTGGGCGTGACCCGGCGCCATCTGCTCGAATGGGTTCCGGCCGCGCAGGCGACGATCGGTCCTCGTCTCGACCTCATGGGCTTCACGCGCCGAATGGCGGGAGCGATCGTTGTTGGGGCCGTCGGCGCGATCGTCGCTTTGGCGTTCGGCCATGGGTCGTGGCCCCTGGCGCTTCCCTTCGCCGCGCTCTGGGTCGCCTCGCCGGCCGTGGCGCGCCGAGTTAGCCTGTCTCCTGGCGCGGCCGCCGACCTGCCGATGTCCGACGCCGACGCCGAGGCGCTAAGGCGGACCGCGCGTCGCACCTGGCGGTTCTTCGAGACTTTCGTCACGTCGACGGACAACATGCTGCCGCCCGATAATTTTCAGGACGATCCGACGCCGGCGATCGCGCACCGGACATCGCCGACCAACCTCGGCCTCTATCTGCTTTCCGTCGTCAGCGCGCGCGATTTCGGCTGGATCGGGACCGACCAGGCGATCGAACGGCTCGAGGCGACGCTTGCGACGATGAGCGGCCTGCAGCGCTTCCGCGGACACTTCTACAATTGGTACGATACGCGCGATCTCAGCCCGCTCGACCCGAGATACGTGTCCACCGTCGACAGCGGCAATTTGGCCGGACACCTTATCGCGCTGGCGAACGCCTGCCGAGAATGGCGAGAGCGCCGGTTTGCGGCGCAGCGACGCCTCCAAGGCGTCGCCGACGCTCTCGACATAACTCGCGCGGAATCCGCGCGCCTACGCGACGGCGGCCAGACCCAGACCGTGACTCTGCATCAGCTCGACGACGCTCTCGCCGCGGTCGCGCTCGCTTTGCGACGGGCGCCGCTTTCGGACGACGATCTCGCGACCCAACTCGTTGGTCTCTCCGCCGATGCCGAGGTCATGATCGACATCGCCGGGGCGCTTGCGATCGAACGCGGCGACGGCAGCGGCGCCGATATGTTGTTCTGGGCTGAAGCGACTCTGAATTCGATCGACGCGCACCGCCGCGATCTCGCGCAGTCTGCGGATGCGGCTCGCTCGGCGATGGTGCGGCTCTCGATCCTCGAAAGCACAGCGCGGTCGTTGGCGCTTGCGATGGACTTTGGCTTCTTGTTCAACCACAGTCGCCAACTGTTGTCGATCGGATTTCTCGCGGCGGAGGACGCGCTCGATTCGAATTGCTACGATCTGCTGGCCTCCGAGGCGCGGCTCGCCAGTTTTTTTGCGATCGCCAAAGGCGACGTCGCCGCCAGGCATTGGTTCCGGCTCGGCCGCGCCGTGACGCCCGTCGGCCACGGCGCCGCGTTGATTTCGTGGTCGGGATCGATGTTCGAGTATCTGATGCCCTCGCTGGTCATGCGCGCGCCGGCGGGAAGCCTGCTCGAGCAGACCAGCCGTCTGATCGTCCGGCGCCAAATCGATTACGCCGCCAAGCTGGGCCTGCCCTGGGGCAT
The DNA here is from genome assembly GCA_963775575.1 of uncultured Alphaproteobacteria bacterium. Classification (GTDB taxonomy): domain Bacteria; phylum Pseudomonadota; class Alphaproteobacteria; order Rhizobiales; family Beijerinckiaceae; genus Roseiarcus. Next base: position 2,192,992 of record CAVZJG010000002.1, on the reverse strand, counting down.
ATCCGAATCCGCTTACAACGCCCGCGACCTGGAACTCGCTTACCAGTATTCGAACTTCGGCGTTCCCGGCCTCGGCTTGAAGCGGGGTCTCGGCGAAAATCGGGTGATCGCCCCTTACGCCACCGCCCTGGCGGCGATGGTCGATCCGCGCCCGGCCGCCGCCAATATGGCGCGTTTGGCCGAGGTCGGCGCGCAAGGTCGCTACGGCTTTTACGATGCGCTGGACTATACGCCGGCGCGTGTTCCCGAGGGCGAAAGCGTCGCCATCGTGCGGGCGTTCATGGCGCATCATCAGGGCATGACGGTCGTCGCCATCGCAGACGCCATTTTCGATGGCGTGATGCGGGAACGCTTCCATGCCGAGCCGATTATCAAAGCCAGCGAACTGTTGCTGCAGGAGCGCACGCCGCGCGACGTCGCCGCTGCGCACCCCTGGGCGGCGGAAGTGAAATCGGCCGCCGGCGCTCGCGACGTCGAACCATTCGGCGGACGCCGGTTCGCCACCGCGCATCAGGCGACGCCCGCCACGCATCTTCTCTCTAACGGTCGCTACGCCGCCATGCTCACGTCCGCAGGCTCGGGATACAGCCGCTGGGGCGATCTGGCGCTGACCCGCTGGCGCGAAGACGCGACCTGCGACGACTTCGGCTCCTATCTCTTCATCAAGGACGTGCGCAGCGGCGCGGCGTGGTCGGCGGGCTTTCAACCGAGCGGCGTCGAGCCGGACGCCTATGCCGTGGTCTTCAACGAGGATCGCGCCGAGGTGACCCGTCGCGACGGTTTGCTGACGACGACGTTGGACGTGCTCGTCTCGGGCGAGGACGACGCGGAAGTTCGCCGGGTCTCGATCACGAACTCCGGCAGCCGCACGCGTGAAATCGAAATCACGTCCTATGCCGAACTCGTTCTGGCGCCTCAGAGCGCCGATGTTGCGCATCCCGCCTTTTCGAAACTGTTCGTCGAAACGGAATATCTCGCCGACGTCGGCGCGATCCTGGCGACGCGGCGAAGAGGGGCGCCGAGCGAGCCGGAGATCTGGGCCGCGCATCTGAGCGTCGTCGACGGCGAAGCCGTCGGCGCTCCCGAATTTGAAACCGACAGAGCCCGATTCCTCGGCCGCGGCCGCGGCGTTCGCTCACCCATCGCCGTGACGGATAGCCGTCGGCTGTCGAATTCGATCGGCGCTGTTCTCGACCCGATCTTCTCGATCCGCCGCCGCATCCGCGTCGCGCCGGGCGCAACGGCTCGCGTGGCCTTTTGGACCATCGCCGCCTCCAGCCGCGCCGCGCTCCTCGATGGCGTCGACAAACATCGTGACGCCACCGCGTTCGCGCGCGCCTCGATGTTGGCGTGGACGCAGGCTCAGGTGCAACTCCATCATCTTGGTGTGACGGCGGGCGAGGCCGGGCTGTTTCAGCGGCTTGCGGGACATGTGATCTACGCCGCGCCAGCCTTACGCCCATCCTCGGATACGGTCGTGCGGGGCGGCGGCGCGCAGTCCGGCCTATGGCCGCAGGGCATCTCCGGCGATTTGCCGATCGTGCTTCTGCGCATCGCCGATGTCGACCATCTCGACATCGTCCGTGAGCTGCTGCAGGCGCACGAATATTGGCGCATGAAACAGCTCGCCGTCGATCTCGTCATCTTGAACGAGCGCCATTCCTCCTACGTTCAGGAGCTTCAGATCGCCATCGAGACGCTGGTCAGGGCAAGCCAGTCGCGTCCGCAGCCCGGCGCGGAACGGCAGGGGGGGCGCGTCTTCGTGCTGCGCGCCGATCTCATTTCGGCCGAAACGCGAAACCTTCTGACTTCCGTCGCGCGAGTTGTTCTGCCGGCGCAGCGGGGCGGACTATTCGATCAGCTCGAGCGCATCGTGGAACCTCTCGAGTTTGTGAGAACCACGCCGAAGCGCGTTGTCACGCGCTTGCAGCCGCCGTCGCGGCTTCGCCCTCCCGACCTCGAATTCTTCAACGGACTCGGCGGCTTCGCGCGAGACGGCGCCGAGTATGTGACCATCCTTGGGCCGGGCCAATCGACGCCCGCGCCGTGGATCAACGTCATCGCCAATCCGGCGTTCGGGTTCCAGACGGGAACCGAGGGCGGCGGCTACACCTGGTCCGTCAACAGTCGCGAGAATCAGATCACGCCGTGGTCGAACGACCCCGTCGGCGACCGAGGCGGCGAAGCCTTCTATTTACGCGACGACGACACCGGCGACTTGTGGGGTCCGACGGCGCTTCCCATCCGCGACGCGGCGGCGACATACACGGCCCGCCACGGTCGCGGCTACAGCCGATTCGAGCATGTCGCGCACGAGATCGCGTCCGATCTTACGCAGTACGCGCCCGTCGACGATTCGATCAAGATTTCGCGCCTCGTGCTGACCAATCGGTCGAGCCGCCCGCGCCGGCTCAGCGTGACGGCCTATGTCGAGTGGGTTCTCGGTCCGTCGCGTTCGGCCTCGCTGGCGTTCGTTTCGACGGAGATCGACGCCGTCACGGGGGCGATCTTCGCCCGCAATCCCTGGAATATGAGCTTCGGGTCGCGCGTCGCCTTCGCCGATTTGCGCGGGGCTCAGAGCGACTGGACGGGCGATCGGCGCGAGTTCATCGGGCGCAACGGCGAGCTCGCCGATCCCGCCGCGCTCGCCGGCGCGGCGCCGCTGTCGAAGAAAGTCGGCGCGGGCCTCGATCCTTGCGCGGCGATGCGCGCGAAGATCGAACTGCCGCCCAACGGCAGCGTCGAAGTCGTCTTTCTGCTTGGCGAAGCGGCGAGCGCGGACGAGGCGCAGAGGCTGGTCACGCGCTATCGCTCCGCCGATCTCGACGCCGTGGAAGCCGAGGTCGCGCGCAAATGGGACGAAGTTCTCGGCGCCGTCGTCGTCAAGACGCCGGATCGCTCGATGGACATCATGCTCAACGGCTGGCTCATCTACCAGACGCTGAGTTGCCGCATCTGGGCGCGCTCCGCCCTCTACCAGGCGAGCGGCGCCTATGGATTTCGCGATCAATTGCAGGACGGCATGGCGCTCGCCGCCGCGCAGCCTTCGCTGACGCGCGAGCATGTGCTGCGCGCCGCAGCGCGCCAGTTCGTCGAAGGCGATGTCCAGCATTGGTGGCAGCCGCATTCGGGCCAGGGCGTGCGCACCCGCATTTCCGACGATCGCGCGTGGTTGGCCTTTGCGGTCGCCCAATACGTCGACGCCACCGCGGACGTCGGGGTCCTCGATGAGATGGTCCCGTTCCTGGAGGGCCAGGCGCTGGCGCCGGGCGAACAAGACAGCTTTTTCACTCCTGTCGTCTCCGACCGGACGGCGACCTTGTTCGAGCATTGCGCGCTCGCCCTCGACGCCAGTCTCTCGCTCGGCGGCCATGGGCTTCCCCTGATTGGAGCCGGCGATTGGAACGACGGCATGAACCGCGTCGGCGAAAGGGGCGCCGGCGAAAGCGTTTGGCTCGGCTGGTTCCTGCACGCGGCGCTGGCCGCTTTCATTCCGCTCGCTCAAGCGCGCTTGGAATCGAAGCGCGCCGCGGAATGGACCGCGTATGCCGCCGCGTTGCAGTCCTCGCTCGAGCGCGAGGCGTGGGACGGCGATTGGTATCGGCGAGCCTTTTTCGACGACGGCGAGGCGCTGGGCTCGGCGGCGAGCGAGGAATGCCGCATCGATGCGATCGCGCAATCCTGGGCCGCGCTCTCGGGCGCGGCGCTGCCCGAACGGGCGAGGCAAGCGATGGACGCGGTCGAGCGCGAACTGATCCGGCGCGACGACGGCTTGGCGCTGCTGTTTGCGCCGCCGTTCGACAAGACCGCGCTGGATCCCGGCTACATCAAGGGCTATCCGCCTGGCGTGCGCGAGAATGGCGGGCAATATACTCATGCCGCCTTGTGGTCGGTGATGGCCTTCGCCGCGCTTGGCGAGGGCGACAAGGCGGTCGACCTGTTCTCGCTGCTCAACCCCATCAATCACGCGCGCGCCCGCACCGACGTGCTGCGCTACAAGGTGGAGCCCTACGTCGTCGCGGCCGACGTCTACGCGACGCCGCCCCATGTCGGGCGCGGCGGTTGGACGTGGTACACGGGCTCGGCGGGTTGGATGCAACGCGCGGGCGTCGAGAGCATTCTCGGGCTGCGCATCCGCGGCGCCTTCTTGCACCTGGACCCCTGCATTCCCAAGGCGTGGGCGACGTTCGAGATGAGCGTTCGGCGGCGATCGGCGCGTTACGAAATCGTCGTCGACAATCCCGACGGGGTCAGCCATGGCGTCCGCTTCGCTGAGAGCGACGGGGTTGAAATCTCCGAGCGGCCGTTGCGACTGCGCCTAGTCGACGACGGCGCCGTCCATCGCATTCGCGTGACCTTAGGCCGAGACGCGCCGTTGCCGACCCGCACGCTCGTCGAAGCGCGCTTGGCGCATGACGCGCCGTCACACCCAGGCCGACGGGACGATTGAGGATTTCACGCGAATTTCTCAGCGCGCCGCGACAGGATCGCGTGCGCGAGAGACGTCGATCCGACCGAAACGGCGAACAGCGTCGGCGGCTTCCGCCGCCGGGCGCTTCATCGGCGTCAGAACGCGAGACGGCCGCCGACCAGCGCCAGGGTGCTGGCGAGCACGGGACGGAGCACGCGGTCGGGAACGCGCGAGGCCAGGGCGCTGCCGACGGCGATGCCGGGGATGGAGCCGATCAGCAGCGAGACCAGCAGCGCCCAATCGATCGAACCGATCCACCAGTGGCCGGCGCCGGCGATCAACGTCAGGGGCACGGCGTGGGCGATGTCGGAGCCGACGATGCGCACGGTCGGCAGTTTGGGATAGAGCATCAGCAGCACGGTCACGCCGATAGCGCCGGCGCCGACTGAAGAGATCGAGACCAGAACGCCGAGGACGGCGCCGAGCAGCACGGTCAGCGCCGCGATTTGACGGTCGTCGAGACGATCGAGCGTTTCGGCGACCGCGCGCAGCAGCCAGGCGCGAAAGAGCAGGGTGATCGCGGTGAGGATCAGCGCGCCGCCGAGGACGGTCGTGATCACTTCGCTGACCGCCTTGGAATCCCTGCCGAAATACGACAACGCGATGAGCGTCAAAGCCGCCGCCGGCACGCTGCCCGAGGCGAGCCGGCGGGTGATCCGCCAGTCGACCGCGCCGTTCAGGCTGTGAACGGCCGAACCGCTGATCTTGGTGAGACCCGCATAGAGCAGGTCGGTGCCGACGGCGGTCGCCGGGTGGATGCCAAACAGCAGCACCAAGAGCGGAGTCATCAGCGATCCGCCGCCGACGCCGGTGAACCCGACCAGCGCGCCGATCACCAGGCCGGACAGCGAATAGAGAGGGTTGAGCGAATGAACGAAAGCGAGCATGCGGCGTTCCGATGGTGATTCCGTCGACGACGATTGCGCGCCGTCGACCGTTCGTCGGCCCCGCGTGAGCCAGTCAGCCGGGCCGGGGCTTGGCTACGTCGCGAAATTCTCGCGTTCGAGGTCGTCGGTTCGCGACCGACGATCGGCGCCGAAACCGAGCTCGCCGACGCGCATGAGCGGTCGCCGCCCCCGACCCAAAGCCTTGCGCCAATCGACCAGGCGCGAGAATGACAAAGGCCCTCACGATGGGTTGCGCGTCGACGATCTTCGACGGCGAACCGCAATCCGGCTCGCCAGTTTCAATATACAAAACTCCTAGAGTTAGTCAACTCCGTCGATGGTCGATGGTCGACGGCGTCGGCGCGCGCGGCCAGCCGCTCGCCGGCGGGCGACTCCATGGCGCGGCGTTTGGCGCCCGGCGGCGCGAGGCGCCGACGGGCGGACCTTTGCCGTGGGCCGCGTCACTTCGGCTGCGCGACGATCCGAAGGTAGGGCTTGGGCGACTTCCATCCTTGCGGGAATCGCGTTTTCGCCTCTTCGTCGGTGACCGAGCCGGCGATGATCACCTCTTCTCCGTTCTTCCAGTTCGCCGGCGTGGCGACCTTGTGGCGGGCCGTCAATTGCAGCGAGTTGATGACTCGCAGGATTTCGTTGAAATTGCGCCCCGTCGTCATGGGATAGGCGAGCTGCAGTTTGACCGTCTTGTCCGGAGCGATGACGAAGACCGTGCGCACGGTTTGATTGTCGGCGGCGGTGCGGCCTTCGGACGAACCGGGCGCAGCGGCCGGCAACATGCCATAGGCCTTGGCGATGGCGAGGTCGGTGTCGCCGATCATGGGAAAATTGACCGCCGCGCCCTGGGTCTCCTCGATGTCCTTGGCCCACTTCGCATGGTTGGCGACGGGATCGACCGACAGGCCGATGATCTTGACGCCGCGCTTGTCGAACTCGCCCTTCAGCTTGGCCATGGCCCCGAGCTCGGTCGTGCAGACGGGGGTGAAATCCTTGGGGTGGGAGAACAGCACCGCCCAGGAGTTGCCGATCCATTGGTGAAAACGGATCTTTCCCTGGGTCGTCTCGGCCGTGAAGTCCGGCGCAATCTGTCCGATCTGAATCATGAGCGTTCCTCCACATCGCGCAGTCGAACGACTGCCCATGAACAATTGTAGCGGCGAATTGTGTCAAATAAAGGCGATAACACGGGAGCGGTGGAAAATTCAAGCGCCCGCGTTCGGGCCGCGCGCAGGGTTCGCTTCGATGCGGCGAGACCGACGATCGGCGCGAGCGCGCTCGTCCGCGTGAGGCCCGACATGCGCATCGTCGTCGCCGGCGACTTCGAGGACTTGGCCTTGCGCCTCGAGGGAACGCTGGCGATTATGCGGCAGATCGCTAAGATCGCGGGCAAGAAGGGGTAGCCGCGGCCGGGCCGACGGGGCCAAATTTCTCCAAGCCTTTCCAAGGAAAATCCAAGCTTTTCCAAGGAAATTCCAAACTTTTCCAAGCTTTTTCCAAGGATTTCCAAACTTTTTCCTTGGCGGTTTCCAACGAAATCAACACGTTGGCGGCGACTCCAGCGATTTTGCCCTTCTTGCAGCCGTCGCGTCCGAATTCTCCTCGAAGCCAAACCGCGCCCGGCGAGCGCCGGGCGATCGCAGAGCGACCGGCCGCTGCGGCCGACGCGGAAGCCCTCGCCGACCTTCGATTGTAGGCTACCACGAATTCTGTTTTTCCGGAAGGAAAATGTCGCGAGCGCTATGGTCGCGGCGCACGCATTGCGCTTCTGCGCGGCGACCGCCATGAAGAGGTCATGCGGCGATTGTCAAGCGCACTGGCAGCGTAACCCGAGGGATTGCAGGAAAGCGGCTGACTTATCGCTGGCCTGACTGAATCAAGCCCACGGCGACAGCGGCCAATCCAGCTATCGTTCCCCTTCTAGGCCACGGTGCCAGTAACTCACTGGCACCGTTGACAGCCTCTCTGAGACGACGTATTCTCTGAAACCATGAGAGACCCGATCACGATTTTAAGGGCCAAAAAGGCCAAGATTCTGGCAGATGCACAGCGCGAGGCAGACGCGCTGGACGCCGACGTGCGCAAGCTTAAGGAACTCAGTTCTCTCGCGGATAAGTACGGCTTCGCGTTGATTGAAAAGGACAATGGGCAACTGGCGCCCGATGGTGCTGCCGATGAAGGTATCGTTGTGGACCTGGACGGCCCCTCATATAAAGCAGCAATCTCCGCATCGGAGCAGGCCCTTAAAGCGGCAAATCAACCGCTCGAACTAAGCGAACTTTTCGACGCCTGCGAAAGTGTCGGCGTGAAATTGGGCGGCAAACGCCCGCAATCGACGTTGAGCGCCTTCCTCTCGCACGAATCATCCACGGTCGAGTTGATTAGCAAGGGCGTTTATTGGCTAAAGGGCGTCCCTGTGCCGCCCTAAAAAAGTTTAGGCCCCGCGCACCGGGGCCTAAACGGTGAGGGGTATAAGACCCCCTCGCTGAACGTGCCCCCTTCCAAAAGGGGCAAACGGGGCGGCGCGTCGGGGAAACCCGGCGCGCCGTCGAGGCACTCCCATTATAGGGATTCTATGCGAATCTGTCGAGTGGGTCGAAAATAGGGTCTGACGCACTTTTGATGACGAACGGGTCACGTGGCGCCGATGACCCGTGCCTGAAGCAAGTCGAGTTTTCCTCGCCCATACATCTGGCGCTTGACCAGCTTGAGCTTGCAGATCTGGCCTTCGGCTTGGCCGTTGGACCAACCCGACGAGATTGCGGCGCTCACGGCGGCTTTGTCTTTTGTGACGCCGTTCGCGAATCCGGCGACGAGACTCGTCTTGGCGCGCTCGATCCACGGATCGAGTTCCGCTAGCGCCTTTCTTCGGATCATGGCTTGGAAATCCGCCACGATTTCGCGCGCCTCGACCAGAAGCTCGACGCCGCTCTCGATGGCGGCGACGGTTACGGTCTCGGCCTTAGAGAGCCGGTCGCGCCCGATCGTCATCAACCGGGCGATGGTTCGGGCGGAGGGCGTGCGGCTTATCGCGCTCGCATCCATCTTTTCCGATCGCCGACGTCGTCCGCTCCACTCACTGACGACACGAAGGCATCCGCGAAACCCCTGCCGCTTCAGTGAACGCCATAGCTCAGAACCATTGCGACGCCCCGCCGCCCATTGCTCGTCTAGCCAGGGAAGGTAGGCTTCGAGCGAGCTGCTGCGAACGCGGAACATGTCCGACCTCTGACCGCGAAGCACCTTTCGGGTGAGACCGCGGCTGTAGCCGGTACGACGCACGATCTCCCTGATCGTCGCGCCGTCCTTGGCCATCGCAAGGATGGCGGCGTTGGCTTCCTCGCGGCGCAGATACCCCTCATATTGGAGCTTCTCGGCCGCGGTGAGCAGGGCGGGATTGATCGTGGTCGCGCCGATCGCGGTCCGAATTTGACGCATCGACTTGCGCACGGCGTCGAGGAAAGCGTGGCTTGCGTTCTCCATCAGATGCCAGCGGTCGGCGACCTGCACCGCGTTGGGGAGCGCCTTTTGCGTCGCCATCGCGTAGCCGCCGCCTCGATCCCGAGCCACGACAGCGATCTGCGGTTGGCTGGTCAGCCATGCCTCGGCGGTCGCCGGTTCTCGATCCGGCAACAACGCGATCGTCTTTCGACGTTCGAGATCACAGATCAACGTTCCGTAGCGTTGGTTGCGGCGCCAAGCCCAGTCGTCGATCCCAATGATCGCCGGGGGCGCGAAGCTCGGGCTGCCGCGCCTGCGCACGGCGCGCAATAGGGTGTCGTTGCTGACCGGCATGCTCAAGCGGCGCGCGAAACTCGCCGCCGGTCGGCCTCCCAGGGCGAGCGCGAGGCAATGAACAATCTGATCGAGCCGAGCGGTGCGCCGCGCCCAAGGCTTGAGAATGTTGTCGTCGAAGCGTTCCGTGAAGATGCGGCGCGCGCATCGAAGCGCGTCACAGCAGAAGCGCCGGGCATGGAGCACCAACACGACGCGCTGTCCCGCAATCGGTAAGTCCGCCAGGCGACGAGGATATCGGCTGTGAACACGATCGGAAATCGCTCCACAAGATGGGCACGCGCTCAACGCGCTCGTCGCGCGTATCGTAATGACGGTGCTGTCGCCGTCGCTCAACGCATCAACCGCGGAAAAGCCGGGCGGGAGCAACTCTGAGGCGTGAAGAGACCGCATGGCGCTGATTCCCCTGCGAAACCAGGCCAAATCGGCGCCTCAACTTCATCAAAAGTGAGTCAGACCCACTATTGCGCGCGAAAACCGCCCCTCAGGGGGTCACTATTGGGGTCTGACGCACTTTTGATGACGAACGGGTCACGTGGCGCCGATGACCCGTGCCTGAAGCAAGTCGAGTTTTCCTCGCCCATACATCTGGCGCTTGACCAGCTTGAGCTTGCAGATCTGGCCTTCGGCTTGGCCGTTGGACCAACCCGACGAGATTGCGGCGCTCACGGCGGCTTTGTCTTTTGTGACGCCGTTCGCGAATCCGGCGACGAGACTCGTCTTGGCGCGCTCGATCCACGGATCGAGTTCCGCTAGCGCCTTTCTTCGGATCATGGCTTGGAAATCCGCCACGATTTCGCGCGCCTCGACCAGAAGCTCGACGCCGCTCTCGATGGCGGCGACGGTTACGGTCTCGGCCTTAGAGAGCCGGTCGCGCCCGATCGTCATCAACCGGGCGATGGTTCGGGCGGAGGGCGTGCGGCTTATCGCGCTCGCATCCATCTTTTCCGATCGCCGACGTCGTCCGCTCCACTCACTGACGACACGAAGGCATCCGCGAAACCCCTGCCGCTTCAGTGAACGCCATAGCTCAGAACCATTGCGACGCCCCGCCGCCCATTGCTCGTCTAGCCAGGGAAGGTAGGCTTCGAGCGAGCTGCTGCGAACGCGGAACATGTCCGACCTCTGACCGCGAAGCACCTTTCGGGTGAGACCGCGGCTGTAGCCGGTACGACGCACGATCTCCCTGATCGTCGCGCCGTCCTTGGCCATCGCAAGGATGGCGGCGTTGGCTTCCTCGCGGCGCAGATACCCCTCATATTGGAGCTTCTCGGCCGCGGTGAGCAGGGCGGGATTGATCGTGGTCGCGCCGATCGCGGTCCGAATTTGACGCATCGACTTGCGCACGGCGTCGAGGAAAGCGTGGCTTGCGTTCTCCATCAGATGCCAGCGGTCGGCGACCTGCACCGCGTTGGGGAGCGCCTTTTGCGTCGCCATCGCGTAGCCGCCGCCTCGATCCCGAGCCACGACAGCGATCTGCGGTTGGCTGGTCAGCCATGCCTCGGCGGTCGCCGGTTCTCGATCCGGCAACAACGCGATCGTCTTTCGACGTTCGAGATCACAGATCAACGTTCCGTAGCGTTGGTTGCGGCGCCAAGCCCAGTCGTCGATCCCAATGATCGCCGGGGGCGCGAAGCTCGGGCTGCCGCGCCTGCGCACGGCGCGCAATAGGGTGTCGTTGCTGACCGGCATGCTCAAGCGGCGCGCGAAACTCGCCGCCGGTCGGCCTCCCAGGGCGAGCGCGAGGCAATGAACAATCTGATCGAGCCGAGCGGTGCGCCGCGCCCAAGGCTTGAGAATGTTGTCGTCGAAGCGTTCCGTGAAGATGCGGCGCGCGCATCGAAGCGCGTCACAGCAGAAGCGCCGGGCATGGAGCACCAACACGACGCGCTGTCCCGCAATCGGTAAGTCCGCCAGGCGACGAGGATATCGGCTGTGAACACGATCGGAAATCGCTCCACAAGATGGGCACGCGCTCAACGCGCTCGTCGCGCGTATCGTAATGACGGTGCTGTCGCCGTCGCTCAACGCATCAACCGCGGAAAAGCCGGGCGGGAGCAACTCTGAGGCGTGAAGAGACCGCATGGCGCTGATTCCCCTGCGAAACCAGGCCAAATCGGCGCCTCAACTTCATCAAAAGTGAGTCAGACCCAAAATTGCACGCCGAAACACACTTTGGCGGATGAATTCGGCCTGGCGACCTTTTATCATAATCCCAATCACGGCGGCCTGATCGCCGCGCATCGCACGCTGCGGTTGGGAACGCACGTGCGAGTCCACAATCTCGACACTGGCCGCAGCGCGGTCGTAACCATCGTTGATCGCGGACCGTTCGCCTACGGCCGGGTCATAGACGTCTCAACCATCGCCGCCGACGCGCTCGGTATGCGCCAAGCGGGCGTCGCGCGAGTCAAACTCGAACTTGTGCAATAGGCGCCGGGCCGATCCCGTTGCCGCCTTGATCCGCTCTGAGCGAGCCCATATTGAGGTCGAGCGCAAAGTGCGCGGAAGATCGCGGGCGCACCGGAGCCTGCCGCCGCCGTGCCGTCAGAGACTCCCTTACCACCGAAAATTCCATTCGAGACGTTGCTCGGCCAAGGGTCCAGATCTCGCGAGAAAAACGTCGCCGCGGACCGAACGGAAGAGGCATCGCGCACAAAGGCCGGAAACTGGGCGAAGAATCAGCCTAGTCGAAGTCAACTTATTATCTGATATCAGAGCCTTAAGTCCTGGCGGGCCACGACCGACGATGATGAGCACTATGTCTACGCTGTGGCCCTATGAGGAGAGACCGTTCGAATCCGATCCGGCGCGGCCTCAGCCCTGCTGAAACTCGGACAACACCTTCCTACACTCCTCGTCGCACAAGCGTTCAACTTCTTGCCAATGCCCAGCTTCCGCTGCTTTGATAAGGCCGTTTACATACGCTTCGCGCGGAACGTCACGAATATCCTCTAATCGGACCCGTTTAGCCCAGCGGGAGTTTCTGTCCCAGTGATAGAATGTTTGGTCGACACCAAGAATGGATGGAAGAAAGCACCGGCTATATTTCGACCCGCGTAGAAGGCTGTCGGTCGCCGAGTTCATGTCCTCCGCTGACAGCCACGGTGTCATCACAAACGTCGATACTACGGCACCGCGCTCGGGAACGCCTGCGCAGACGAGAAGCCATACCTCATTGCATCGTTCGAACGAATGCCGTGCCGCGATGGCGACTTTCCGCTCGATGCTGCTGGTAAGAGCATCGATCACGACCAGGGGGTCGTTCTGTCCCCACATGAGGTAGGGCTTGGCCGGCGCCGCTTTCGCAATGGTCTTCTCTTGAGCGCGTGCCGTGCCGTGCTCTCGGTGAGGATCGATTTCTGTGACTTGGATGCCGATCACTCGGCCGTCATCCAGACGAACACTCACATCAATTCCAGTTTCTTGGCCAGCCGCGTTAGCAGCCCGTTGACGAAGTCGCTTTGGCCTGATTCCGTTGCGTCATCGAAGATTCGCGATGGACTGCGACGATGGCGATGCGGCGGGAGACCGGGGCTCAGGGCGATCTGGTCGTGACGTGGGCGGAGATGCCGCGCTCGCCGGGACATGCGTTCTATGACCGGTTGCAGGAGTTGCTTCGAGAGGCCGGGTTCGACGCGTTCGTGGAACAGGTGTGCAAGGCGTACTACGCGGCGAGGATGGGCGCGCCCTCGCTGCCGCCGGGCCGATATTTCCGCATGCACATGATTGGTTACTTCGAAGGCATCGACAGCGAGCGCGGCCTGGCTTGGCGTTGTGCCGACTCGTTCTCGCTGCGCGACTTCCTGCGGCTGTCGAACCGCGACAAGGTTCCCGATCATTCGTGGCTGTCGCGAACCCGTTCGCGCCTGCCGCACGAGGCGCATGAAAAGGTGTTTGGTTGGGTTTTGAAGGTCGTGGCCGAGCGCGGCTTGGTGAGGGGCGAGCGCATTGGGGTCGACGGTTCGACCATGGAGGCCAACGCGGCGCTGCGCACGATCGTGCGGCGCGACAACGGCGAGAGCTACCGCGCGATGCTGACGCGGATGGCGCAGGAGAGCGGCATAGAAACGCCGACGGCCGAGGACCTGGCGCGCTTCGACCGCAAGCGCAAGGGCAAGACGCTGTCGAACGCGGACTGGAAGAGCCCGACCGACCCGGACGCCAGGATCGCCAAGATGAAAGACGGAACGACGCATCTGGCCTACAAGCCGGAGCACGCGGTCGACCTCGACACCGGCGTCGTCGTGGCGGCGCCGATCCATCCGGCCGACGAAGGCGACACGACGACGATCTCGCCGACGCTGGAAACGGCGGCGTGCAACCTCTGCGAGGTCGGACTCGCGCCGAGCGAAGACGAGCCCTGCGTCATGGTCGCGGACAAAGGCTATCATTCGCGTGAGCAGTTGAAGGCGCTCGAAGGCGGCGTATGGAAGACGCGCATCGCCGAACCCGAGCCGGCCAACGGTTATCGGCGCTGGCATGGCGACGAGGCGGCGAGGCGCGCGGTCTACGCCAACCGGACGCGGTTGAAATCCGAGGTCGGGCGCGAGACGATGCGCCGGCGCGGCGAGTTGGTCGAGCGTTCCTTCGCCCATATCCTCGATCGCGGCGGCATGCGACGGGCGTGGTTGCGCGGACGCGAGAACGTGCACAAACGCTATCTGATCCATGTCGCCGGCTTCAATCTCGGCGTCCTGATGCGCGCTCTCTACGGTCAGGGGACGCCGAAGGAGGCCGCCGACGCTCTGAACGCCTTCGTTTTCATCGTGCGGACCGACGCCGCGCTGACTTTCGGCCTGATCGCCGTCATCGACGGCGAACTCGCCGCGCTCGTCGTCATCGTCGCCGCCCCGCCCCCGAACTGAAAACCGGACTTCCTCAACGGGCTGTTAGGATCGGCGGCCTCGCCTCTCAGGCCCAACCGTTCCAGCAAATGCCCGACGAAGGCTTTCTCACGCTCGAAACTCGCCATGGAACCTCCATTGCCCGGCCGGCCGTGCAGACACCCGACGTCGATCGTAGTAACGGCCGCCGCAGCTTACCGTATCGCATTATAGCGCAGAATCGGCAGCATGGCGGGGCGGGACCGATGATGATGAGCGCTATGTCTACGCCATAGCGCTACGATAGCCTTGAGCTGGGCATCGATCCCTGGCGGGTTGCTCGAACAGCTGGGCTTGCGGCACGACATGAGCGTTGTGGTTTCGCGTCGAAAGCTTAGCGCCCAAGTTGACGCTTTAGGCCTGCGTGCTTCTCAACAAATTGCGCGCCCAGGCTTTGGCCCCATTGCCTCCCCGAAAATAGACGGTCCCATTATCGGCGATCGACGAAATGATCTGCGTCCTCCGCAGCCTGTCGTGCTCGTTGATCACGGCGGCTCCGGGCTCAAGGTTCTGTTTGCATATAGCTTCCCGGTTCAACTGAAGCATGAAGTCATCAATGATCGCGTTACCAACACGGCGTGTCGCTTCTGAAATGTCGTGTCCGAACTTCGCCGCAAGCGCGACCTGTTTTGTGGTGGGCGCACCAAGGTCCGCCTTTCCCCAAAAGTCTCGTTGAAGGGCATCGTCGATCATCGCCGCCGCTACCCCAAGAGACCTGCCCGAAATGTCGACGCCGAGGCGATTGCCAAAGGCACGCTGGGGCTCGTTGACAGTGGCAATTTGATCCAGCGCCTTAGGCCTTTGCGGCCGCGCGCTCACTTTGGAGCCCATTCGCGCGCCATCCGCTGCGCCTCGGCAATCTGAGCGGGCGTCATCTTGGCGGCCACAAGGTCGCGGTTCTTGGCCGCCATTTCACGAAAAGCGGGGTCTGATGCGCGCGAGGCCGCCAAGTTGAACCACACGTGGGCAAGTGTGTAGTCCTGCGACACACCCTTGCCGTCGGCATACATGAGGCCGAGGTGTAACTGCGCGTCCTCGACCCCTTGGTCGGCGGCCTTGCGATACCACGTCACGGCCAGCGCATAGTCCTGCGGCACCCCCTTCCCGTCGGCGTACATAGCGCCGAGGTTGTCTTGCGCGGGGGATAGCCCCTGGTCGGCGGCCTTGCGATACCACGTCACGGCCAGCGCGTAATCCTGCGGCACGCCTTCACCCCGTTCATAAGATAATCCGAGGTTGATCTGTGCCAGCACGTGTCCCTGGTCGGCTGCCTTCCGGAGCCACATGGCTTCCAGCGCATAGTCCTGCGGCACGCCCCAGCCATTGTGATACATGAAGCCTAGGTCGGCCTGCGCGTCGTCGAACCCCTGGTCGGCGGCCTTGCGGAACCACATGGCGGCCTGCGCGTAGTCCTGCGGCACGCGCTGACCATTGCGATACATGACGCCGAGGTTCTCTTGTGCGTGGGGGAACCCCTGATCGGCAGCCTTGCGATACCACATGACGGCCTGCGTCCCGTCCTGCGGCACGCCCTGGCCGTGGTCGCACATCCAACCGAGGTTGGTTTGTGCGCTCGCGTTCCCCTGGTCGGCAGCCTTGCGATACCACATGACGGCCTGCGCATAGTCCTGTGGCACGCCCGAGCCGTTGTGATACATGACGCCGAGTTTGAATTGCGCGTCGGCGTTCCCCTGGTCGGCCAACGGACGCAAGAGCCGCATCGCCGTCGCGTAGTCGTCTCGCTGATATGCAGATACGCCATCCTCAAGCGGTCCCGCCGCTGCAACGCCGAAAAGGGCGAGCGCGAGAAGGCCGCCAGCCAAGAGACTTCTGACCCGCTGCTTCATGGCTTGACCCGCCTCGGGGACAACAAACGCAGCATCAATAGACCCCGCCGCTCTGAGGCCGTCAACCAACGCGATGAAGCACGTTGCCACCGTCTGCGCTTCCCTATTGCTGGCCAGCAGAGGGACGGCAAGGGAAAAGCGCCGCCATTGGTGCGGCGTATGTGGTTGCTATCATTTGAGTTTTCCGCCGACCATCGAGCAGGGGGCGCCATACGATTCCTCCAAAACGTCAAATATTTCAAAGATCCAAGCGCCTGCGCCGCCTCAAGCGCTTGCCTGCCGTCAAGCTGGCCGGACCGGGGCCACGCCGTCAAGGCTCCCCGCGAGCGAAACCCTCCCTTTCCTTATCGGCTCGTGAAACGTCCTATTCGCACCCGGTGACCGCCGTTTTTGCGCGAGACGGTTGGCGGTCATTCCCTCGCGATCTGGCGCGCCCCACCTGTTCCAGATGAACAATCCGCGCGCGCTTCGCCGGGCGCGGCGCCTCGACGGTGTCGCGATCCCCGTTGACCTTTACGACTACGCACGCGCGCCTGAACGACGGGCGGGGCGCCCGGTGAAGCATGACCTCATAGGCTGGCGAGTGATTGACAGCTGGCCCGAGCGCGTCCCCGTCACCGACCGCGAGGTGGACGTGTTCGAGGCGTGGTTCGGTGACATCCTCGACGAACTGTTCTGGGTGCCATAGCTGCCGCGCCTCATGCATTGCACCACTACGGTTCTTGCCTTCTATCGTCCATTGGAGTAGTTTCGATCATGCCAAGGCCAGCCCCCGTTAGCGTTGTCGAAACGCCCGAGTTTCTGGCCGCGACGCGGCGGATCATGGACGACGAGGAGCGCGGCTTGCTGGTCGATCATCTCGCGCGCAACCCGCTGGCCGGGGACCTGATCCCCGGCACGGGCGGGGTGCGCAAGCTCCGCTGGGCCTTGGAAGGGCGTGGCAAGCGTGGCGGCGCGCGGGTGGTCTATTACTACCACAGCGACGTCATGCCGATCTTCGCCCTGACCGCCTACGCCAAGAACGAACGGGCCGATATCAGCCAGGCCGACCGCAACGATTTTCGCCGCCTGACCACGCTTCTGGTCGAGCACTATGCGAGGAGAAGAAAATGACGAGCAAGGTGGCCGACAGCATCCGGCGCGGGCTTGAGGAGGCGCTGGCCTATGCCGAGGGAACGGCGGACGCCAGCCGCTACGGCGTTCACATCCCGGCGGACATCGACGTGAAGGCGATCCGAACCAAGCTCGACCTGACCCAGGAGGAGTTCGCCGGGCGGTTCGGCTTCAGCATCAACACGCTGCGTCACTGGGAACAGGGTCGCCGCGTGCCGGAGGGGCCGACCCGCGCCTATCTCCTGGTCATCGACCGCGATCCGAAGGCGGTTCAGAAGGCGTTGAGGGCGGCATGACGAACGGCGTTCCCCTTCGGGCCGCCCTCTACCTTCGCGTCTCGACCGCGCGACAGGCCGAGCACGATGTCTCGATCCCCGATCAGCGCAAACAGGGCGAAGCCTATTGCACCTCGCGCGGCTATCAGCTGGTCGAGACCTATGTGGAGCCGGGCGCGTCGGCCACCAACGACCGCCGGCCCGAGTTTCAGAAGATGATGGAGGCCGGAACGGCCAAGCCCTCGGCCTTCGACGTAGTGATCGTCCATTCCTTCAGCCGCTTCTTCCGCGACCATTTCGAGCTGGAGTTCTACGTCAGAAAGCTGGCCAAGAACGGCGTGCGGCTGGTCTCCATGACCCAGGAACTGGGTGACGATCCCATGCACGTCATGATGCGCCAGATCATGGCGTTGTTCGACGAGTATCAGTCCAAGGAAACGGCCAAGCACACGCTCAGGGCCTTGAAGGAGAACGCCCGCCAGGGGTTCTGGAACGGCTCCCTGCCGCCGATCGGTTATCGGGTGGTCGATGCGGAAAAACGCGGCGCGAAGGTCAAGAAGAAGCTGGAGATCGACCCGCTGCACGCCGACACGGTGCGCTTGGCGTTCAGGCTCTCGCTCGAAGGTGACGGTGTCTCGGGGCGCATGGGCGTCAAGGCTATCGCCAAGCACCTGAACGAACGCAAACTCTATACCCGCACCGGCGGACGCTGGGGCGTGGGCGCGGTCCATCGGATGCTGACCCGGCCGACCTATATCGGCCGCCACGAGTTCAACAAGCGCGGCAAGACCAAGGCCCTCAAGCCGGTCGATCAGGTCATCACGGTCCCGGTTCCGCCGCTGATTGACCAGGAGACCTTCGACGCGGTGCAGGCGCACCTCAAATCGCGCAATCCCAAGGTCGTGCCGCCCCAAGTCGTTGGCGGTCCCACCATGCTGACGGGAATCTGCTTCTGCGCCGACTGCGGCGGCGCCATGACCATCCGCACCGGCAAGTCCGGGCGCTATCGCTACTACACCTGCTCCATCGCGGCTCGACAGGGAGCAACCGGCTGCAAGGGCCGATCCATCCGCATGGAGCGATTGGACGACCTGGTCGCCGCGCATCTGGAGGAGCGGCTGCTTGATCCCGAACGGCTGGAGGAGGTTCTGGCGAGCGTGCTTGATCGCCGCCAGGAACGCGCCGAACGCCGGGCGAGCCACGCGACCGAATTGCGCAAGAAGGCGGCCGAGGCCGACACCCGGCTGAAACGGCTCTATGACGCCATCGAGAGCGGCGTCGCCGATATCGGCGACGAATTGCTCAAGGAACGCATCGCCGAACTGCGGGCTCTGAAGGCCCAGGCCCAAGTGGACGCCGAACGCGCCACCATGGCCTTGGAGGCTGTAAGCGGCGAAATCACCCCCGCCAAACTCAAAACCTTCGCGGACGCCGCTCGTCAGCGGCTACGCGGGCCGGATGGCGGTTACCGCCGCGACCACCTGCGCGCGCTCGCCCAACGAGTTGAGGTCGCCGAGGGCGAAGTGAGGATCATGGGATCGCGGAGCAATCTCTTGCGGACGCTGGCCGCCGCGAACGGCGTAAACCCGGCTACGGCCGGAGTGCCCAGCTTTGTTCCGAATTGGCGGAGAGGGAGGGATTCGAACCCCCGGTACGCTTGCACGTACTCCGCATTTCGAGTGCGGCGCGATCGACCACTCTGCCACCTCTCCGGGGCCGCGAACGCGAGGCCGCAAGGCCTGAAGCGCGAGGTCGGCGCGCCGCTTAGCATGATGCGCTTAGGCTAGCAAGGCGCTGTCCTGGTTCATGACCGATGAGACTCACGGACGGATGCGGATTCTCGTGTGTGTCTGGGCCAGGAAAGGCGCACGCGGCGCGAGGCCCGATCCGAGGCTGCGCCCGCGTGCGGCGCTACGCGGCCGCTCAGTCAAGCGCGACGCCGGGTCGGACCGACGAGACGGAAAGGCGCCGGACGGGGCGCGGCGCCCGGCGGTCCGCAATTCGGACTCGCAGCGACACCGTGGGCGGCGATGCGGCCTCGGGCCTCAAGCGCGGATCAGACGAACCTCGATATTGCCGCGCGTGGCGTTCGAATAGGGGCAGACCTTATGGGCCTCCGCGATCAGGCGATCGGCGATTTCGGGGGCGACGCCCGGCAGCGATATTCTCAGTTCCACCGCGATGCCGAAACCGCCGGGGATCTTGCCGATCCCTACCGCCGAATTGATCGAAGCGTCGGCCGGCACGGCGATCTTGTCGCGACCGCCGACGAATTTCAGCGCGCCGACGAAGCAGGCGGCATAGCCGACGGCGAAGAGCTGCTCCGGATTGGTTCCCTCGCCGCCGCCGCCGCCCAGTTGCTTGGGCGTCGACAGTTTGACGCTGAGGCGCCCGTCGTCGGTCGCGCCGGCGCCGTCGCGACCGCCGGTCGCCTTGGCGCGCGCGGTGTAAAGAGCCTCGATGCTGGCCATGGGATTTCCTTTCGTCTTGAGATGGGCTCGAAATCGGGCCTTTCATCACTTTCCATTGCGCACAATGATGTCAACCACGTTGCGCGCAATTGCATTGTCTTTTTCCCGCCGGCGCAGCGAGGCTTTGATCGCAAAGGACGTTTCCATGAACGAACCGCCGCCGTCGGCTCGCCTGCTGTTGGACAACCAATGGCGCTTCGCCGTTCATTCGGCGGCGCATGCCTTCGCGCAGGCTTACAAGCCGCGGCCGGCGCCCTTGGGCCTGACCTATCCGCCATATCTGGCGATGCCGCTGCTGTGGGACAAGGACGATCGTTCGGTCGGCGAACTCGACGCGCCGCTGTTCCTCGACAGCGGCGCCCTGAGCCCGCTGCTCAAACGATTGCGCGCGGCGGGCTACCTCTCCCGCTCGCCCGATCTCAAGGCCGACCGCGTCGCCCGCATCGCCCTGACGCCGGAGGGCACCGCCCTCGAGAACAAGGCCAGGGGCACATCCGGCGCCATGGCGCGCGCCGCGCGGCTCGACCTTGCTCAACTCGGCGCCCTGCGCGATTCCTTGCAGCGCCTCGGCCGATCGCTGCGCGCGGCGGGCTGAACGCCGAAGGCTTCGCCGATCCCGGCCGCGCGCCGCCTGTTGGATTTGCCGGCCAAATGCGGCAAACTCCGCTGTGGGCAGCCGCCCTCGTCATTCGGAGAACCGGCCGATGCGTATGCTTATTGCTCTGATCGTGATCGTCTATCTCGTCGGCGTCGGCGTCGTGCTGTCGCCCACGGTTCGCGACAAGTGGAACAGCGTTCCCGCTGCGGAACTCGGCGCGAGCGTCGTGCAGGCGCTGCCCAACGCCCTCGAATGGCCGGTGACGGCGTACCACAGCCTGATCGGCCGTTGATCGCGATTCGCTAGGCTGGGGCGATCGCGCCGACCGCTTTCGCGGCAGCGTCTTGTAGCCGCGCTCGCCGAGCGCGGCCGGCGCGAAGCGCTTCTTGCCCGCAAGATCGCGGCGGCGGAACTAAGCGCGGTTAGCGCTCGCGCCTGCAATGTCGCCCGCCTGCCATCGCCGTGCTCGCCGTCAAGTCGCGGCGAATGCGAAGCATTCGGCCGCCGTCGAGCCGCTACGCGGTCGCTAACGCGAACCTTGACCGCTCCGCGCGCCGATGGCGCTTGGCTTCGCGAAGCGCTGCCCGCTTGACGGCGTGCGGACGATTGCCGCGCAATCGCCTTGGGATGACCGGGACAAGCCCGGTCATGACGGCTTCCAGGTTCGCGGGGGAACCGAAGCCTTATCCCCGCTTGCGAACAAACCCGAAACCCTGTTCCCTCCCCCCATGCCCCCCGCCCTGATTCGCGCCAGCCCCCTCGACGACCTCAACGAGGCGCAGCGCGTCGCGGTCGAGCATGGCGTCGGCGACGCGAACGGGCCGGCGCCGTTGCTGGTGATCGCCGGCGCGGGGACGGGCAAGACGGCGATGCTCGCGCACCGGGTCGCGCATCTCATCCTCGCCGGCGCCGATCCGCAGCGCATCATGCTGGCGACCTTTTCGCGCCGCGCGGCGGCGGAGCTGAACCGGCGGGTGCAGCGGCTGTTGCAGCGAAAACTCGCGGCCGAGGCGGCGGCGCGGTCGACGCCCGCCTACGCCGGCACTTTCCACTCGATCGGCGCGCGGCTGATCCGCGAATACGCGCCGCGGCTCGGCCTCGATCCGCAATTCACCATCCACGACCGCGAGGACTCGGCCGACCTGATGGCGCTGGCGCGCCACGAGGCGGGGCTGTCGCAAACCGAGGAGCGCTTCCCGACCAAGGCGACGTGCCTCGCGATCTATTCGCGCGTCGTCAATTCGCAGGCCGCGCTCGCCGAAACGCTCGAGCGGCATTTTCCCTGGGCCGCCGCGCACGAACAGGCGCTGCGCGGCCTGTTCGGGTCTTACGTCGAGATGAAGCAGCGCCACGGCGTGCTCGATTACGACGACCTGCTGCTCTATTTCGCCCAGATGCTCAGCGAGCCGGAAATCGCCGCCGACGTCGCCTCTCGCTTCGACCATCTGTTGGTCGACGAGTACCAGGACACCAACCGCCTGCAAGGGCAAATCGTGCTGGCGCTGCGCCCTCGGGGGCGCGGGCTGACGGTGGTCGGCGACGACGCGCAGTCGATCTATTCGTTCCGCGCCGCGACGGTGCGCAACATCCTCGATTTTCCCCAAAACTTCAGCCCGCCCGCCCGCGTGGTCACGCTGGAGCGCAACTACCGCTCGACGCGCGCGATCCTGGCGGCGGCCAACGCCGTCATCGCGCTCGCTCCCGAGCGCTACGCCAAGAATCTATGGACCGAGCGCACGGCGGGCGCTCCTCCGGCGCTGGTCGCGGTCGGCGAGGAGGCCGATCAGGCGCGCTTCGTAGCGACGCGCGTACTGGAAAATCGCGAGGCGGGCGCGAGCCTGAAGAGCCAGGCCGTGCTGTTCCGCGCCGCCCATCACAGCGCCGCCCTCGAGCTCGAATTGACGCGGCGCAATATTCCGTTCGTCAAGTTCGGCGGCCTCAAATTTCTCGACGCGGCGCACATCAAGGACGTGCTCGCGCTGCTGCGCTTCGCCGCCAATCCGCGCGACCGCGTCGCCGGCTTCCGAGTCGCGCAACTGTTGCCGGGCGTCGGGCCGGCGAACGCGGAAAGAATCGTCGACGCGGCGGCGGCGGACGACGGCTTTGCGACGCTCGCTTCGCTCGCGCCGCCGGCAAAGGCGCGCGAGGCGTTCGGCGAATTCGCCGCGCTGCTGGCGCGCCTCGCACGCGGCGCGCCGTGGCCGAGCGACCTCGGCGAGGCGATCGCCTGGCGGCAAGCCGGCCTGGAGGAGGCCTACGACGACGCCGTCTCGCGCGCGGCCGATCTCGACGCGCTGGAGCGCATCGCGCTTTCGTTTCCCTCGCGCGAGCGTTTCCTGAGCGAGCTGACGCTCGATCCGCCCGACGCGACCAGCGACGAAGCGGGGCCTCCGCTCCGCGACGAGGACTATCTCGTCCTCTCCACCATTCACTCCGCCAAGGGGCAGGAGTGGAAGTCGGTGTTCGTGCTCAATTGCGTCGACGGCTGCATCCCCTCGGACCTGGCGGCCGGCTCGTCGGAGGAGATCGAGGAAGAGCGCCGCCTGCTCTATGTCGCGATGACGCGCGCGCGCGACGATCTGACGCTGATCGCGCCGCAGCGCTTCTACCTCCACGGCCAGCCCAAGAACGGCGACCGCCACGTCTTCGCCAGCCGCACCCGCTTCATCCCGGCGCCGCTGCTCGAACGCTTCGACCGCCAGAGCTGGCCGCTCGCGGCGAGCGAGCCGGCGCCGCGCGCGAGCGAAG
Source organism: uncultured Alphaproteobacteria bacterium (assembly GCA_963775575.1). Classification (GTDB taxonomy): domain Bacteria; phylum Pseudomonadota; class Alphaproteobacteria; order Rhizobiales; family Beijerinckiaceae; genus Roseiarcus. The sequence continues at coordinate 2,169,889 of CAVZJG010000002.1, read as the reverse complement.
GACCGAAGGCGGACCTCGCCGCGCGCATGCGCGCGATGTGGCGGTAGGAGGCGCGAAGGCGGGATATGACCAGAGCTGCGCTCATCATCGGCTACGGCAATCCGCTGCGCAGCGACGACGGGGTCGGTCAGGCGGTCGCCCGTGCGTTCGCCGCCGAGGCCGCCGTCGACGGCGTCGAGGCAGTCAGTCGCCGCCAGCTGACGCCCGAACTCGCCGAACGTTTCGCCGCGGCGGATCGGGTCGTCTTGGTCGACGCCGCGGCGGGTTTTGCGCCCGGCGGCGTCCGCGTAACCCGGTTGCAAGCCGCAGCGGCGCTATCGCCGGCCTTCGGCCACCATGTCGATCCCCAGGAATTGCTCCACATATCGGGCAAGCTCTACGGCCGAACGCCGGAGGCGTTTCTCGTCACGGTGGGGGCAAGCTCGCTGGCGCTCGGCGAGGGGCTGTCGGCGCCCGTAGCGGCGGCGCTGCCGGAGGTTGTCGCGACGGTGCGCCGGCTGGCGCTGGCGCCGTCGCCGAGCGACTGAGCCGCTCGCGACGGAGCGCTGCGCCGCGCCCGCTCAACTGCGCATGGAGTTGACCACCATCCCGTCGGCGTTCACCAACTGGATCTCCAGCGGATACTGGTCCGCCGCGTGCGACGAGCAGCTCAGACACGGATCGTAGGCGCGAACCACCGCCGACACGCGATTGAGCATGCCCTCCTTCATCTTCTGTCCATCGATGTAGTGGCGGCTGACCTGGTCGATGCTGCGGCTGATGGCGAGATTGTTGTGCCCGGTGGCGATGATGAGATTGGCCCAGGTGATCGCCCCCTGCTCGTTGACTTTGTAGTGATGGATGAGGACGCCACGCGGCGCTTCGGCCATTCCGATGCCTTCCGAGGCGTTCACCCCCGCTCGGGCGCGGACGTTCCGGTCGAGGATCGCCGGATCGTTCAACAAGCCTTCCATCCGTTCGAGAGCGTAGATGATCTCGATCAGGCGGGCGTAATGGAAATGGAACGAACTCTGCGCCGGGTTGCCGAACCTCTGGTGAAATTCGGCAAACTCGACGTCGGCTTGCGGCGTGCCGCAGCGCGCGGCGACGTTCAGTCTGGCGAGCGGACCGACGCGGTAGATCCCGTCCGGGAAGCCGAGCGGCTTGAAGTACGGCGCCTTCAAGTACGAGGTCGGCAACGTCGCTTCGCCGATGAACTGCTGATAATCTTCCGCCGCCATGTGGCCGACGACGATCTTCCCCGACGCGTCGACGAAGCGCAGCCCGCCGTCGTAAAGCTGCAAATTGCCGCCGTCGTCGACCAGCCCCGCGTACATGGTGGGGGCGTTGCCGAAGTGCGCGATCTCATCCGCGAACTTGTCGACGACGCCTTTGAAGAAACTCAGCGTCCCCAGGGCGATCGCCTTCGCCTCCGGCAGGCCGGCCAGGATGCGGTCGCGTACGGCGGAATCGAGCGGAGCGTTGACGCCGCCGGGAACGGTCCAGGACGGATGGATGCGCTCTTTGGCCAAGCTTTCGATCACCTGCTGACCGAATTTGCGCAGCGCGATGCCCTGCTTGGCCAGCGCCGGATGGTCTTCGATCACGCCAATGACATTGCGCCGGGCCGGATCGGAATCAAAGCCGAGAAGCAGATCGGGCGAGGAGAGATGAAAGAAACTCAGCGCATGAGACTGCACGATTTGGCCGCAATGCAACAATTCCCTGAGCTTTGCCGCCGTCGGCGGGATCCGCACGCGCATGATGGCGTCGCAGGCCTTGACCGAGGCCAAGAGGTGGCTGATCGGGCAAATCCCGCAGATGCGCGCCGTGATGGCCGGCATCTCATAGAAGGGCCGCCCTTCGGTGAATTTCTCGAACCCGCGAAATTGCGTGACATGGAACGCCGTGTCGACGACCTTGCCGTCCGAGTCGAGGTGGATCGTGACTTTCGCATGACCTTCGATGCGGGTGATCGGGTCAATGACAATGGTCCGCATGACGGCCTCCTCAGCCAAACCGCACTTTGGTCTTCAGGTCGGGGATGCGGCCATCCAACAGTTCATTGACGACGAACAGGATCGAGGGGGCTGACGGCGGGCAACCGGGCACGTGCAGGTCGATCTTGACCACTTCATGAAGCGGTATGGCGTGCCTCAGCAACGCCGGCACGCCATCAGTCGGGATCCCTTTCTGCACGTCGGCGCCCTCGACGTAGGCGCGTTCGAGGATCGTCTTCACCAAATACTGATTGCGCATAGCCGGAACATTGGCGGTGACGGCGCAATCGCCGAGAGCCACCAGAATACGCGTGCGTTCCCGGACACGCCGAATCTTCTCGAGATCGTCCTCGCTGCTGACGGCGCCCTCGACGATGGTGACGTCGACGTCGCGGGGAAATTCCTGAGCGTCGACCAATGGGCCGTAAACCAAATCGGCCCGCTCGGCGATGGCCAGGAGCGCTTCGTCCACGTCAAGCAGAGACATGTGGCACCCGGAACAGCCGTCGAGCCACATCGTGGCCAGTCTCGCCTTCTTCATGTACTGGTCCCTCTCTTTTCAGCGAGTTGCTCGACAAAGCCGTTTCGCTTGACCATTTCCTCGACCGCGTAGCCTTTTTCGACCAGCGCGCCGGTTGGGCAGACCTGTACGCATTTGCCACAGTTGGTGCAGGATTGAGACTCGCCCCAGGGGCGGTCGAGTTCGGCGACCAGCATCGAGTTGATGCCGCGCGCCGACACGTCCCAGACGTGCGCGCCCTCGATCTCGTCACAAACGCGAACGCACCGGGTGCAGAGAATGCAGCGATTGTGGTCCAGGACGAAGCGGGGATGAGAGACGTCCACCGGCAGCCGCGGGAAGTTGTAGGGCATGTCGACATGGGTGAGACCGAGCTTCTGCGCCAGCGACTGCAATTCGCAGTGGCCGTTCGAGACGCAGACGGCGCAAATATGGTTCCGCTCGACGAACAGCAGCTCCAGCGCCATCAGTCGGTCATGGGCGAGCCTGTCCGAGTTCGTGATGACGGACATTCCGCTTTTGACGGGCGTCGTGCAGGCTGGCAGCAGCCGGCCGACGCCGGAAACCTCGACCAGGCACAGTCTGCAGGATCCGGGGGAACTCAACCCTTCCATATGGCAGAGGGAGGGGATGTATCGTCCATTCGCGTCGGCCGCCTCGAATATGGTCTGGCCTTCCGTGGCGGTGCACAGTTCACCGTCGATGCGAACCGAGATTTGCTGAGGCACGTAGTTCCTCCTTACCGGCGGGAAGCGGCAAGCGCCGTTTCACGGATATCGCAGCGCAGACAGCGGCTGGCCTCTTCGCGCGCCGCCTCAGGCGGCAAGGCCGATATAGCTTCCCCGAAGGTCTTGACGCGGATCGCCGCCGGAAGGAAGCGCGCGTTGTGGCGAGAGCATGCGCTGGGTTGTGGCGGCGTCTGGTCGTACTGGAAGGCGGGCAAGATGCTGTCGAAGCGATGTTCGCCGGTCAGATGACGGTCGATATTCCTCGCCGCTTTCTTGGCTATGCCCATCGCGCCGGTGACGTTGGACGCCCCTGTCAGGAAATCGCCGCCCGCGTAGACGGTCTCGCGGCTGGTCGTCAGGTCGTAACGATCGACTTCGAGCATCCCGTCTTTCTTGACGGTCAGGCCGGACGCGCGGTTGAAATCGTCGTCCACGCTTTCCCCAACCGCCAGAACGACGCTGTTGCAACTGATGAGTTGGATCTCGTCGGTGTCGATCGGACGCCGGCGGCCGGATGAGTCGAATGCGCCGAGACGCGTCTTGGTCGCTTCGACGGCTTTGACGGCGCCGCGTTCGCCAATGATACGGTGGGGAGAAGCCAGAAAGACGAAACGCACGCCCTCTTCTTCAGCAGCCTCGACTTCCTCTGCTATGGCCGGCATGTCCTTGCGTTCGCGCCGATAGACGACGGTCGCAGACGAACCCTTGCGGATCGCCGTGCGGGCGCAATCGATGGCCGAATTGCCGCCCCCGATGATGACGACGCGCTCACCGAGTTTCATTTGCTTATTGCTGGCCTCGCCCTCGAGGAATTGAAGGGCTCCGAAGACTCCGGCCGCGTCGTCGCCCGGGATGCGGACCTGCGTTTCCTTCCACGTGCCGAGAGAGAGGAACACCGCGTCGAACTTCTTTTCCAGTTCGTCCAATGAAACATCGGACCCGACGCGAGAGTTAAACACGAATTGGACGCCCAGCCGGCGAATGATCTCGATCTCGCGGTCGAGGACGGCCTTGGGCGCCCGATATTCCGGCAGCGCGAAGCGCAACATGCCGCCGGCCTCCGGGTGGGACTCGTGCACGACGACCTCGTGCCCCAGCAGGGCCAGGTAGAAGGCGGCGGTCAGCCCAGCCGGGCCGGCGCCGACCACGGCGACCTTCTTTCCGGTTGGGGACAACCGCCGGGCGACAACTTTGCCCGCCATCTCGTCGAATCGGTCGGACAGCAGCACGGAATCGGCGATGAACCGGTGAACCTCGCGCATGTTGATCGACTCGTCGACGGTCTTGCGGCGGCATCGGCTTTCGCAAGGGTGCTGGCAAACGCGGCCCGTGGAGGCGGGCAGAGGATTGTCCATGATGACCGATTCGAAAGCGTCCGCCAGACGGCCTTCCTTGTAGAGCTGCAAGAATCGAGGGATGTTCATGTGCAATGGACAGACTGTTCTCGCAAGGCGATAGGGCGAGGTCCTCGCAAATGCCGGCGCGGCAGCGTTTCGCGCGAATGTGGTCCTCGAATTCATGGCGAAAATGGCGAAGCCCGGTGAGGAGGGAGTTCGGGGCGGTCTGACCGAGTCCGCAGAGCGACGTGTCGCGGATCATCCGACCCAGTTCGTCCAGTTCGGCCAAGTCCTCTTCCCGGCCCTCCCCTTTGGTGATGCGCGTGAGCGTGCGCAGCGCCTTGTCCAGGCCCACCCGGCAAGGCGTACATTTGCCGCAGGATTCGGACCGGGTGAACTCGACGAAATAGCGCGCGACGTCGACCATGCAGTTGTCGTCGTCCATCACCACCATGCCGCCCGAACCCATGATCGAGCCGATTTTGCCGAGCGCTTCATAATCAACGGGCGTGTCAAACATGTTGCGGGGGATGCAACCGCCAGACGGGCCGCCGGTCTGCACCGCCTTGACGGCGTGGCCGACATCGCTGCCGCCTCCGGCGTCATAAATGAATTTGCTGAGGGGGGTGCCAAGCGGCATCTCCACCAAGCCGGTGTTCCTCACTTTTCCGACCAGGGAGAAAACCTTGGTCCCGGCGCTCGCATCGCTGCCCGTCTCGGTGAACCATGCCGGCCCCTTGGCGACGATGGGAGCGATGTTGAACCAAGTTTCGACGTTGTTGATGGTGGTCGGATGGCCCCACAGGCCCTTTTCGGCAGGGTAGGGAGGGCGCGGTCGCGAGCGGCCTGACCGGCCTTCCAACGAACTGATAAGGGCTGTTTCTTCGCCGCAGACGAAAGCGCCGGCTCCCTCGACCAGGTCGATGTCGAAGTGAAAGCCGCGCCCCAGGATGTCCTCACCCAGCAGGCCATATTCCTTGGCCTGCGCGATGGCCAGTTCCAGCCGATGGATGGCCAGGGGATATTCGGCGCGGACATAGATCAGGCCTTGGGCGGCGCCGGTGATGTAACCGCCGATAGCCATACCCTCGAGCAGCGAATGGGGATCGCTCTCGATTTCGTTGCGATTCATATAGGCGCCTGGGTCGCCTTCATCGGCGTTGCAGATCAGGTATTTTCGGCTGTCCGCCGCTTTTCGCATGAATTCCCATTTCAACCCTGTCGAAAAGCCGGCGCCTCCTCGGCCCCGCAAACGGGAGGACTTGAGCTGCTCGTTCGCAAGTTCCGGGGTGCCTTCGACCAGCACCTTGTACAAGGATTGGTATCCGCCGATCGCGATATACTCTTCGATATCGTCTGGGTTGATCAAACCACAGTTACGCAAGACAATTTTCTTTTGTCCCTTGAAAAAAGGAACCTCGCTCCAAGAAGGAATGGTCGCATACCCGCTTCCATAGTTCACCTGAGAGGTAATATGATCCCACTCTTCAATCTTGCACAGAGCAAGGTTGGCGGGAACGGTCTTCGCCGCCAATCCATCAAGAATCTGACTGACGTGATCGGTCTGGACGCGATGCAGGATGACCAGCGGTTGGCCGGGAATCCAGACATTGACTAGCGGCTCCTCGGCGCAAAAGCCGAAACACCCCGTCCGCACGAGTTGTACGTCCAGGCCGCGCTCGGCGATGGCGTCGGCGAGCGCAGCGTAGACGCCCTCGGCTCCATTGCCTGACCCGCAAGTGCCCATGCCGACAGCCACGCGCGGGCGCGAAGGCCGGAGTTTGGCCAAACCGGCGCTGCGCACCGTGTTATATGTGCTCAAGTCCCGAATCCGGGTCATGTTCGTGGCTCTCGCTTATCCAGCGCATCCAATTCACGCTGCAGGGACCGCTCGTTCATATGACCGAAAATCGTGTGATTGACCTCGACGACCGGCGCCAGCGCGCACTGACCGAAACAGGCGACGGTGCGCAGGGTCGTGTCGCCGTCGGCAGTCGTCAGCGACAGCTTCTCCGCCTCCCCCTCTTCCGCGGCGTGCAACCCCAGGCTCACCATCGCTTGCTCGAGCAGAGGGCGCGACCCCCTTGTGTGGCAGGCGGTGCCACGGCAGACGCTAACCGTGTTGCGGCCCTGCGGCGCAAGATTGAATAAAGCGTAAAACGTGACGACGCTAAAAATTCTCGATAACGGCACATTCGTCTTCTCGGCAATGTATTCGAGAGTTTCGCGGGGAAGAAATTTCCGAGGGTTATTTTCCTGGGCTTTTTGCAAAATGCCCAACAGTGCGCCGGCCCGCCCACGCTGACGAGAAATCACTCGATCAATAAAGTCCTTATTGGTCTCTGGCGACGCTTGCGAAGAAAGGTTCTGCATTGCTCAATTTCCTTCGGCGGCGCTTGGCCGCGCGCCGCCAGTCCGATTGCGCTTTGCCGACCATCGCGCCGCGGGCGACGGCCTGTCAACGGACCCGCAGCGCCGCCAGCGCCCATTTGAAGCCCGCCGAACCGTCGACGACGACCGACTCCGGCGTCGGCGATTCGCGCCGCTCGCCGCTGCGGTCTCCGGCGCGATCCAATCGAGCGCGTCCTGCGCTTCACGCAGGACCGGCGCGAGGCAAGTCGGAGCGCCGCAGCGTCTTTTTGCGGCGGCGGCGACCGGGTCTGCGGACGTCATGCTCGACTTCTCCCTAACAATTCGGCGCGGGCACCTTAGCCGTCAACCCGGCCCGCCAAACTGATGCGAATCAAACCGGCGTCCGGCGTTTCATGCCTTGGGCCGAAACGCCGCGCAGACTTCGGGGTTTGTTTCCAGCCGGTCGCCGCCGATCAGATCGAGGCAATAGGGCACCGCGGGGAACACGGCCTCCAGGCAGACGCGAATCGCCGATGGTTTTCCGGGCAAATTGACGATCAGGCTGCGGCCGCGCAGCCCTGCGGTCTGGCGCGACAGGATCGCCGTCGGAACCTCCAAGAGGCTGCGTAAGCGCATCGCCTCGCCGAACCCAGGCATGATCCGATCGCATACCTCCTCGGTCGCCTCCGGGGTCACGTCGCGCGGACTGGGGCCGGTGCCCCCGGTGGTCAGGATCAGCGTGCACCGTTCGACGTCGGCGAGTTCGCGCAACGCCGCTTCGATTTGCCCGCGCTCGTCCGGCACCAGCCGGCGCACGGCGCGCCACGGCGTCGCCAGCAGCGCCGCCAGCGCCGCCTCGATCCCCGGCCCGCCCTTGTCTTCGTATATTCCCGCCGAAGCGCGGTCGGAAACCGTGACGACGCCGATCGGAACTTCGCTCACTTGGGATTCCTTCGTTGCGAGCGCCCGGGGCCAAATTGGCGACCACGGACGATGATGGCGAAATGGCCCGGCGCGATCATGGCGGACCGCCCGGCGCCAGGGCGCGCACCGCCTCCTCCACGCTGTGAAAGAGATGGTCGCGGCCGACCAGCGCCTCCAGCCCCTGGCGGGCGAAGCTCCGTTGCGCGCGCACCAATTCGAGGCGCGCGAAAGCGACGTCGATCCCCGCGCCGCGCAAGCGTCGGATGACTTCGGCCAGAACCTTGGCGCCGGTGTAGTCGATTTCGACGATCGCGTCGGCCTCGATGACGATCAGCTCGATTCCGGCTTTCGGCAGCCCCTGAATCGCGTGTTGGAACTCGTAGGCGTTGAGGAACGACAGCGGCGCCTGCGGCGCCAGGACGTGTACGCCGGCCACGGTCTCGCCGCGCTGCAGGGCGCTCGCCGGCCACCAGATCGACGTGCCGGGAATGCGCTCGAAGGCGATCGTGCGGGCTCGCGTGGTTGTCCAGACTCCGTGCGTCAGCGACAGGATGATGCCGATGGCGACGCCCTGCTCGATCGGCAGGATGAGGATCGCCAGCGTCGTGGCGACGATCAGCGCGAATTCGGTGCCGCTGCGTCGCCAGACGTCGAGGATCGTCGTCGCCCGCACGAGGCGCAGCGCGACGAACAGCAACACGCCAGCGAGCGCCGCCTGCGGCACGTGCGCGATGAGCCCGGCGCCGAACGCCGACAGGGCGAGGGCGAGGGCGGCGCAGACGAGCGCGCCGAGCTGCGAGACGCCGCCGGTCTCCGCGGCGATCGCGGTGCGCGGCGGGCTGGCGTTGACGGGAAAGGCGCCGATGAGGCCGGCCAGCAGATTGGCCGCGCCCAGGCCGACGAAATCGCGATCGACGTCGGGGCCGCGGGCCGGATCGGAGACGAAGCTGCGCGTCGTCGCCGCCGTCTGCACCATGACCACGACGGCGACGATCAACGCCAGCGGCGCGATTTGCGGCAGATCGTCGAGCCAAGCGCGGGAAATCGCCAATTTCGGCGTCGCGCTCGCCATCGCGCCGAGCGTCGAGACGCCGCGCGACTCCAGCCCCAGCCCGACGACAAGCGCGGTGGCGAGCCCCAGGGCGATCAGCGCGGCGGGAAAGCGCGGGTTGACGCGCTCGCCCGCCAGCATGATCGCGAACACGCCGAGGCCGATGCCGAGGGCGGCGAAATTCGTCGCGCTGAGCTCCGCGGCGAGCGCGGCGGTCTGCGCGATCAAGCCCCCCCGGGAGGCCGCGAGGCCGAGCAGCGCCGGCGCCTGGCTGACGAGGATGTGACCGGCGATGCCGGCAAGGAATCCCGTCATGACCGGGATCGAAAGGAGGTCGGCGACGAAGCCGAAGCGAAACGCGCCGCCGAGCGCCAGGATCAGACCGACGCCGAGCGCGAGAAAGGCCGCGTCGGCGGCGTAGTGCGGCGAACCGCTCGTCGCCAGCAGCGCCAGCGTTCCGGCGAAAATCGGCGCGATGGTCGAATCCGCGCCGACCGACAATAGGCGACTGGCGCCGAAGACAGCGAAGCCGACCGCCCCGGCGAACAGCGCGAGAAAGCCGATCTGAGGCTCGAAACCGGCCAGTCGCGCCGTCGCCATCTGCTCTGGCGCGGCGATCGCGGCGAGCGTCAGGCCGGCGACGGCGTCCGCGCCGAGATCGCTGAGGCGCCAGCCGGCGAACGACTGGAAGAGCGGCCAGGAGCGGCGCGTCGCGGCGGCGGATTTTTCGCTCATCGATGCCTGTTCCCTTGCGCGCGGAACGTGAGGATCGCGCATTCAGTCCAATTCGCGCCGCGGCGTCAATGCGGCATGTGACTTTTCGCGATCCGCGCGATATCGTGCGCGCGGCATGGCGGGACTTAACGATGTTCACGCGACGACTGGCTCTGGCGATCGGTCTCTTGTTCGGCCTCATCGGCACGCAGGGGCCGGAATTCTCACAACAATATCGTCAACGCCTCGGCGGCGCGCTCGACGAACTCAGGCGGATCGTCGAGGCGTTCGACGCCGAGGCGGCGAGCCGTTCGCTGACCCCCGCCGAGGGCATAGCCCGGCTGAAGGACAATGCGGACCCGCTGGCGCGCGAGCGCGGCGCGGACATCGAAAGCGACATCGCCCGTGAAGCGCGCCTGGAGCGGGACATCGCGGAGATGAAGGACGCCGGACCGCTCGATCGCCTGGTGGTGATGGCGGGCGATTTCGACCCGGCGATCGCCGGCGAGACGCTGCGCAGCTTCGAGCCTGCGGTCCCAGTGACCTCCGAGTCCGCCGTCGTGGGCGGTCTCGCGCTGATCTTCGGATGGGGCGCGACGCATCTGTGCGCCTGGCCGGTCCGGCGAGGATGGCGGGCGCGGCGGACGGCGCGCCGGATCGGCGCGGCGTGAGGCCCGAACCTCGCGCGCACGGACCGGCCAGTCCTTCGGCGTTTTTCCCCTCGAAGCTCTCGAATCGCGATCGGTTCGGCAATTCTCGGCGCCGTTAACTCCGACGAAACCGCTCGCGGCCTAACGTGCAAGTCGGCGGCGCGGGGCGGTCGCACGCGACTTCATCGGGGGCGGCGCATGAAGAAAATCGTCTTTCGGTTCGCCAACGCGCAGTCCGGCGTGACCGCGGTCGAATACGCGCTGGTGGCGATGTGCATCGTGCTCGCCGTCGTCGGCTCCGTCGCCTTCACCGGCAGCCATCTCAACAACACCTATTCCGAAATATCGGGCAGTTTCAATTAGCTCGGCGCCGCTTCAGTTTTTTGAAAGGGCGCCCGCGCCCGCTCGGCTCAGACCCTCGCCTTGCCGCCCTCCTTCCGACGCCCTATGTGACGTGTTCCGGCCCACTGTCGTCCCGAAGGCGCCGTCATGTGTGGTGTGCGTGTTTGCCTGGCCGTTTCGGCGATCGTCGTCGCGCTGGCCATCGCGGCTCTCGGGCCGTCGGCGCGAGAAGCGCGAGCGGCGCAAGCGGTCGACGTCGCGCTGGTGCTCGCGGCCGACGTCTCGCGCAGCATCGACGACGAGGAATTCGCGCTGCAACGGCGTGGCTACGCCGCGGCGATCGCCGATCCGGAAGTGCTCGGGGCAATTCGCTCGGGGCGGCGCGGCGCGATCGCGGTCAGCTTCGTCGAATGGGCCGGCGAGGCCGAGCAGAAGACCTTGATCGAGTGGACGCTGATCGGCGAGGCGGCCGACGCGCGCAAGTTCGCCGCCGCGCTTCAGGATGCGCCGCGGTCCTACCTCGGGCGCACCGCGATCGGATCGGCGATCGATTTCTCCATGGGCCTGCTGAGCGAGAGCGGCTTCGTCGCCGACCGCGGGGTCATCGACGTGTCCGGCGACGGAACCAGCAACCAGGGCCGACCGGTGACCGCAGCGCGCGACGCGGTCCTGAGCGCCGGCGTGACGATCAACGGCCTGGCCATCTTCAACCGCCGCGCCGCGAGTCAAGGCGGCTTTCTCGCGCTGCACACCAACCCGCCCGGGGGCCTGACCCAATACTACCGCGACAACGTGACCGGCGGCCCTGGTTCGTTCGTCCTGCCGATCGACGATTTCCGCAGTTTCGACGCGGCGATGATCCGCAAACTGGTCGCCGAGATCGCGGGGGCCGCGCCGCGCGGCGCCGATGAGCGGGCCGGCCTTGGCGACGGCGCGCCCGCCCGATAGACTGCCGCGATGTACGCCGCCGTCACGCGAAACATCAAGGTTGCCGTCGAGCCGGCCTATTCGCCGGAGCGATCGGACCCCGACGAGCCGCTCTATTTCTGGACCTACGCGATCGAGATCGCCAACTTGAGCGATCGGACGGTGCAATTGACGCATCGCCACTGGCGCATCACCGACGCCGCCGGCCATCGCGAAGAAGTGCGCGGCCCCGGCGTCGTCGGCGAGCAGCCGATGCTGGCGCCGGGCGAGTCGTTCCGTTACGCCTCGGGCTGCCCGTTGCGCACGCCGAGCGGCCTCATGGTCGGCAGCTATCGCATGGTCGCCGAAGACGGCGACGTATTCGACGTCGCCATTCCCGCCTTCTCGCTCGATAGCCCCGAGGCCCGGCGGGTGTTGAACTGAGCGGGGATTTCAGTTCATCGCCTTGAGAATTTCCGGCTTGACGACGCGCTCCAACGCCTCGGCGCCGATCGGCCCGACCAGCTTGAAGGCGATGGCGCCGTCGCCCTTGACGATGAAGGTCTCGGGAACGCCGTAGACGCCCCAATCGATGCCGGCGCGGCCGTCGCGGTCGATGCCGATCTTGGCGTAGGGGTCGCCCTTGAAGCCGAGGAAGCGCTTGACGTTTTCCGGCGCGTCCTTCTGCGCGACGCCGACGATCTCGACGCCCTTGGCCTTCAAGACGGGGTCGGCGGCGAGCGCCATCAGGAATTCATGCTCCGCATGGCACGGCGCGCACCACGAAGCGAAGACGTTGACCAGGGTGACGTGACCCTGGCGCAGATCGGCGTCGGCGAGGCCCGGCGCGCCGTCGAGCCCGGGAAGGTCGAGCGCCGGCGCGCTCTGGCCGATCAGCGCGGAGGGGATGCGCGAGGCGTCGCCGGCGTAGAGCCGCGCAAACAGCAGCGCCGCCAGGGCGGCGAACGCGATCAGCGGCAGCGCCGCGAGGGCGCCGCGCCGTCGCGCGGGCTTCGGCGCGCCTTCGCTCATGGCGCATCGATTTCGCCGCGCCCGGCTTCCAACCGGGCGAGCGCCGCGCTCAGCGCGCGATAGTCCCAGAGGATCGACGCGATCATGACGAGAACGACCAGCGCCGCCAGCCCATAGGCGGCGACGATGAAGCCGATATGCGGGATCGCCGTCATGCGCTCGAGGCCCCCGTCGCGACATGCGGCGCCAGCGCGTCGCCCTCGGCGGCGGCGATCATCGTCAACCGGGCGAGGCGCCGGCGCAGGATCTCGTTGCGGACCGCCATCAGCTGCAGCGTCAGGAACAGCAAGGTGAAGGCGAGCGCCATGACCAGCAGCGGCCACAGCAATTGCGGCGCGATGGTCGGCCCGCCGAGGCGGAACACCGAGGCGGGCTGGTGCAGCGTGTTCCACCAGTCGACCGAGAATTTGATGATCGGCAGGTCGACGCAGCCGACCAGCGTCAGGATCGCCGCCGCGCGCGCCGCCCGGCCATGGTCTTCGATCGAGCGCCACAGCGCGATCAGGCCGAGATAGAGGATGAACAGCGCCAGCACCGAAGTCAGCCGTGCGTCCCAGACCCAATAGGTCCCCCACATCGGCTTGCCCCACAGCGAGCCGGTGACGAGGCAGATGAAGGTGAAGCCGGCGCCGAGCGGCGCGGCCGCCTTCTGCGCGGCGTCGGCGAGCGGATGGCGCCAGACCAGGGTGCCCAGGCTCGCCAGCGCCATTACGCCGTAGATGAAGGTCGACATCCAGGCGGCGGGAACATGAATATACATGATCTTGACGGTCTCGCCCTGCACGGCGTCGGGCGGCGCGGTGAACGACAGAGTGAGGCCGACCGCGAACAGCGCCGCCGTCGCCAACGCGATCCAAGGCAGAATACGGCGTGTCAGGGCGACAAAGACCGAAGGGTTGGCGAGGTTCCACATCGCGCGCGTTTTAGCGCCTGGGGCCGAGCGGGGCAATGCAGCGAAATGGGCGGGCGAAACGGCGACGCCTTATTCATCCCCCGTCGTTCGACGCTTTCGTTCCCCGGAGTTAAGCGCCGCGCCGCCGAAATTAAACTTCTTGAATCTTCCGCCGGTCTTGCGAGGCGCCCGCCCCGACATAATAGAATCAATCTCATACAAAATTTACACTTCCGTGCGATCACATCCCGATGACGTGTTGGTCCAGTCCGGCGCAAGCCGCGGGCCAAGGGCATGACGCCGTACGCGCATCCCGGTTGCAATCCGGCATCACCCGACGATCAACGAAGCCGCGATGCAGGCGTTCGCGTCAGCGGCAGGACCGAAAGGGCGCGCCATTGAAAGCAATTCCAACAGAAAGTTCACGCCCATGCTCGACTTTTGCAGAGACATTTCAGCCGGGGCGGGCGGAGGAGGCGCTGCGCCGCCTGAATCGCGAACTGCGAGCCATCAGCAGTCTGTCACCAGACTCTGATGCGGGCGGTGGACGAGCGGACCCTGCTCGACGACATTTGCCGAATTATTTGCGAAGAGGCCGGCTACCGCATGGTGTGGGTGGGATTTGCCGAAGACGACGACGCCAAGACGGTGCGCCCCGTCGCCTCGGCCGGATTCGATGACGGATATCTCGAAAAGGCGAGGATCACCTGGGCTGAAACGGAACGGGGACGCGGCGCGATTGGAACCGCCGTTCGCAGCGGGGAAACCGTCTACGCTCAGGATTTCGCTACCGAACCCCTAATCGGCCCCTGGCGCGCCGAAGCGCTGCAGCGAGGCTATCGCTCCGGGATCGCCCTGCCGCTCAAGAACGAAAGCGCAATCACCTTCGGAACCCTCAATGTCTATTCTTCGGAGGCCAACGCCTTCACCGCCGAGGAAATTCGGCTCCTCGAGGAACTCGCCGGCGATCTGGCGTTCGGCGTCATGGTGCTGCGCGCTCGCGTCGAGCGCAAACACATGTGCCGACAGCTTCAAGCCAGTCTGCATTTCTTCGAATGCATGGATCGGGTCAATTTGGCGATCCAAGAGGCGCACAATCTCGACGACATGATAAGCCGAGTTCTCGATACGGCGCTCTCGATCTTTGGATGCGACCGAGTGGGGCTCATGTATCCCTGCGATCCCGAGGCAGCGTCGGCGCAAGCGCCGATGGAGCGCACCCGCCCCGAATATCCCGGCGCCCTCGCCCTAGGGATTGAGCTTCCGGTAACTCCGGAAGTCCTCAGCGTGGTCACGGCCGTTCTCGCTTCGCCCGGCCCTGTGTCCTTTGATCCGGCGTCCGAGCACGCGGTGCCCGAACGGCTGGCGGCGGAATTCGGCGTTCAGTCCTTGCTTTGCATGGCCATCTACCCCAAAGCGGGTAAGGCCTACATGTTCGTGCTGCATCAGTGCTCTCACCCAAGGATTTGGACCGAGGAAGACAAGAAGCTGTTCCAGGAAATCGGCCGGCGGCTCGCCGACGGTCTGAGCAGCCTGCATGCGTTTCGCGACCTTCGCGACCGCGAAGGACAGTTGCACACCCTGGTGCAGACCATTCCCGACCTGGTCTGGCTGAAGGACGCCAACGGCGTCTACCTGCGCTGCAATCCGCAATTCGAACGTCTCGTCGGCGCTGCCGAAAAGGATATCATCGGCAAGACGGCCTATGACTTCGTCGACAAGGATCGTGCGGAAATCTTCCGTGAGAACGATCGCCAGGCCATCGCGACCGGCAAACCCCGGGCCGACGAGGAATGGCTGACCTTCGCCGCGGACGGCTACCGTGGCCTTTTCGAGACGATCAAGACGCCGATGCGCGATCATGCGGGGAAGCCTATCGGCATTCTCGGCATCGCCCGAGACATTACGGCGCGGAACAAGACCGAAGAGCAACTGCGCATCGCCGCCACCGCCTTCGAGGCGCAGGAAGGAATCCTTATCATCGATGCCGCCCAGGCGATCCTGCGGGTCAACCGGGCCTATACCGAAATCACAGGCCGTACGAGCGAAGACGTCGTGGGGAAAACGGCGCGCGAGCTGCTGCCGGAGCATGACGCCGCCTTTTATCAGGCGATGCGGGATCGCATCGTCCGCGAGGGATCCTGGCAGGGAGAAATCTGGAGCCGGCGCAAGCGCGGCGAGACTTTTCCCGCATGGCTCAACGTCACGACGGTCAGGGACGGCCGTGGCGAGGGGACCCACTACGTCGCCACGCTGGTCGACATCACCGAGCGCAAGGCGGCCGAAAAGCAGATCGAGCGCCTCGCCTTTTACGATCCTCTGACCGAGTTGCCCAACCGTCGCCTGTTCCTCGACCGCCTGCAACAGGCGCTGGCCGGCTGCGCGCGCAGCGGGCGAAGAGGCGCGCTGCTGTTCATCGATCTCGACAACTTCAAGATTCTCAACGAGACCAGCGGCTACGAGGTTGGCGAGCAATTGCTGGTCGAAGTCGCCCGACGGATCGCCGGCTGCGTGCGCAACGGCGACACCGTCGCCCGCCTCGGCGGCGACGAATTCGTCGTCTTGCTCGAGGAGCTGAACGAGAACGCCCGGGAGGCCGCCGCGCAAACCAACGAGATCGGCGAAAGGATTTTGTCGGCGCTCGGAGCGCCCTACACGATCGCCGGGCGCGCGCATAACAGCACCGCGAGCATCGGCGCGACGCTGTTCATCGACGCCGTCGATTCGCTCGACGAACTGCTCAAGCAGGCGGACATTGCGATGTACCAGGCCAAATCGGCCGGACGCAATGCGCTGCGCTTCTTCGACCCCGGGATGCAGGGCGCGCTCGCCGCCCGAACGGCTCTGGAAGCCGCGCTGCGGCTGGCCATTCGCGACCGCCAGTTCGTCCTGCATTATCAGCCGCAGGTCGACGGCGCCGGCCGCTTCATCGGCGCCGAAGCGCTGCTGCGGTGGCGCCATCCCGAGCGCGGCCTGATTGCGCCGGGCGAATTCATACCCTTAGCCGAGGAAACCGGGCTGATCGCGCCGATCGGCCAGTGGGTGCTGGAGGCCGCCTGTTCGCAGCTCGCGAACTGGGCGGACAACCCGCGCGCGCGCGGGCTGCCCCTATCGATCAACGTCAGCGCCCGCCAGTTCCGGCAGCCCGATTTCGTCGACCAGGTGCGCCAGACGCTGGAACGCGCCGGGGCTCCCGCCGCGAAGTTGAAACTCGAGCTGACGGAAAGCCTGGTCATCGACGACATCGAGGGGACGATCGAGAAAATGCGGGCGCTCAAGCGGCTCGGCGTGGGCTTTGTTATGGACGACTTCGGCACCGGCTATTCGTCGTTGTCGTATCTCACCCGCCTGCCGCTCGACCAGATCAAGATCGACCAGTCCTTCGTGCGCAACCTGCCCGACAGCGCCAACGACGCGGCGGTGGCGCAGACCATCATCACCCTCGCCAAGAGTCTCGGGCTGGTCGTCATCGCCGAGGGGGTGGAAACCGAGGCGCAGCGGCGGTTCCTGGCGAGCCAGGGGTGCCCGACCTACCGGGGCTTTCTGTTCAGCGCGCCCGTCGACATCGCGCAGTTCGAGCGGCTGCTGGGCTGAGATTGGCGCCGGCGCACCACTCGCGCCGCAGCAAGCCCCACTCCTCGCCAGAGCCGAACCCCGCGAGAGACGAGCGTTCTTTCGCTGGCCCGCGCGTCAAGGCGCGCGTCAAGGATGGCGTCAAGTCGCGTCAAGCTTCGTCAACTCTTGTCAAGCCATGTCAAGGATTGTCAAGAATTCTCTTGGGCGAATCGGGGAATATCAAGGGGTTACGGCGCGTCAAGGACGGAACGGCTCCTTGGCGCTCGCGTGCGCGTTTCCGCGCGAGGAGAATTGACCAAGACCGAGATTAGCACGAATTCTGATTATCGGAAAGCAATTGGCGCGAGCCCCCGCGCTCCAGCGCCATCTCGACCCCAGCCCGGCGCCGGCGGAGAGAAGCGCGCGCAGCGTTCGCCGCCTCAGCGACCCGGCGGCCGATAATCGACGACCTTCTTGCCGGCCTTGTCCATTTCCTCGGGCGTGATCAGCACGACCGTCTTGGCGGTCGCGCCACCGCCCTGATTGACGGCGAGCGCGACGGCCGCGGCGCTGACGTTGTCGGGCATGTCGACGATGACGTACGCGTCGACGCCGCCGAAGGCGTAGTAGAAGGTCTCCAGCTTGCCGCCCAATCCCTCCGTCATCTTCGCGATCGCCGCCCGGCGGCCCGTGCCGCCCTCATGGGCGAGGCCTTTGACGCCTGCGGCGGTGTAATGGGCTTCAAACAGATATTTCGGCATCGCGTCCTCCCATCAAGCGACTTATTCGACATCCGCCGGCTGACGGCGTCGTCGGGGGAGAGACGATCACCTTTGCAGGGTTTTGGCAATGCGGGACGCGCGACGCAGAGGCTCTTGTGCGCGCCGGGTTCCGAGCCTTGCGCAATAGCTTGCCGGATTTGCGGCGGTTTCTGATGGCGGGTCGGTGAACGCGGCGCGGCAAGTGCCGACCCCTACTCCCTGACATGCCTCAGCGCCGCCGCCGCGGCGAACGGCGCGAGCGCGATTGTGCCGAGCGAAATCGCGCACAGCATCAGGAACGGCATGGCGAACGGCGCGGCGCCGCCGCTCGCCGCCGAGGCCGCCGCGACGCCGAAAATCAGCACCGGAATCGCCAGCGGCAGCACCAGCACCGCCATCAACAGGCCGCCGCGCCGCAGCGAAACCGTCAGCGCGGCGCCGATCGCCCCGATCATGGTGAGGGCCGGCGTGCCGGCGACGAGGCTCAACGCGACGAGCGCCAGCGGCCTCGCCTCCATCGCCAGCATCAGGCCGAACAGCGGGCTGACGATGACCAGCGGCAGCGCGCTCGCCGTCCAATGGGCCGCGCACTTGACCAGCACCGCCAGCTCCAGCGGCAGGCTGGCGTTGACCAGCACGTCGAGCGAGCCGTCGTCGGCGTCGGCCTGGAACAGCCGGTCGAGGCCGAGCAGCGTCGCGAGCAGCGCCGCGATCCACAGGATCGCCGGGCCGAGGCGCGCCAGCAGGGCGAGGTCCGGCCCGAGCGCGAAGGGCATGATCGTCACCAGAATGAGAAAGAACGCCACGCCGATCGACGCGCCGCCGCCGCCGCGCCGGGCGATGCGCCATTCCCTTGTAAAGAGCGCGCGCGCCGCCCCGCTCACGCCGCGATCCTCACGCCGTCGCCGAGCGCCAGCGTCGTCGCGCCGTCGAGGCCGAGCGGCGCGTGGGTCGCCGCGACGATGAGGCCGCCGGCGGCCAAGTGTTCGCGCATGATCGCGAGGAACAGGCTTTGCGCCGCCGCGTCGAGCGCGCTGGTCGGCTCGTCGAGCAGCCAGAGCGGGCGCGGCGCGACCAGCAGCCTCGCCAGCGCGACGCGGCGCTGCTGTCCCGCCGAAAGCGCGCGCACCGGAAAATCCGCGACATGGGCGAGGCCGAGGCGCGTGAGCGCGCCGCGTCCGGCGCCGCTCGAGGCGTCGCCGCCCAGCGCGCCGGCCCAGAACGCCAGGTTTTCGTCCGCCGTCAGCGCGCCCTTCAGCGCGTCGGCGTGGCCGAGGCAATGCGCCTGCTCGCCGATGCTCGCCTCGCTCGCCCCGCCCTCGAGGGCGAAGGCGCCGGCGGCGAGCGGCAGCAGGCCGGCGATGGCGCGCAACAGGCTCGACTTGCCCGCCCCGTTCGGCCCGACGACGATCAGCGCCGCGCCGGCGCGCGCCTCGAAGGAGAGACCGGCGAGAATCGAGCGCCCGCCGCGTTCGATGGCGATGTCTTGGGCGCGGAGGCGCATGGCTTTTCCTTCGTCGGCGCGCGCTTTTCAGCGCCGCCCGACGATAGTTTGTCTAGCCCGCCGGCGCCAATTTATCTATAACCCGGCGCGCCCCTTCCCCTGCCCCGCATTTTCTCGGAGACGCCGCCCATGGCCAGCCTCGACAGCTTCAAATGTCGCAAGACGCTCGCGGTCGGGGCTAAGACCTACCAGTATTTTTCGCTCAAGGCGGCGGAAAGGCATGGCCTCGCCGGCATCGCGCAATTGCCGTTCTCGCTGAAGGTCGTGCTGGAGAACCTGCTGCGCAACGAGGACGGCGCCGCCGTCAAGCGGCAGGACATCGAGGCGATCGCCGCCTGGCTCGTCAACCGCGGCAAGCGCGAGCACGAAATCGCCTTCCGCCCGGCGCGCGTGCTGATGCAGGACTTCACCGGCGTGCCGGCGGTCGTCGATCTGGCCGCGATGCGCGACGCGATGGCCAAGCTCGGCGGCGACCCCGACAAGATCAATCCGCTCATTCCCGTCGATCTGGTGATCGACCATTCCCTCGTCGTCGACTATTTCGGCACGGGCAAGGCGCTCGCCCAGAACGTCAAGCGCGAATACGAGCAGAACCAGGAGCGCTATCGCTTTCTCAAGTGGGGCCAGCAGGCGTTCGCCAATTTCTCGGTCGTGCCGCCCGGCGCCGGCATCTGCCATCAGGTCAACCTCGAATACCTCGCCCAGACGGTCTGGACGTCAAAAGAGAAGCGCGACGGCAAGACGGTCGAATTCGCCTATCCCGACACGCTGGTCGGCACCGACAGCCACACGACGATGGTCAACGGCCTCGCCGTGCTCGGCTGGGGGGTCGGGGGCATCGAGGCGGAGGCGGCGATGCTCGGCCAACCCCTGTCGATGCTGTTGCCCGAGGTGATCGGGTTCAAGCTGACCGGCGAATTGCGCGAGGGGGTCACCGCGACCGACCTGGTGCTCACCGTCACCCAGATGCTGCGCAGAAAAGGCGTCGTCGGCAAGTTCGTCGAATTCTTCGGCCCCGGCCTCAACGCGATGTCGGTCGCCGATCGCGCGACGCTCGCCAACATGGCGCCCGAATACGGCGCGACCTGCGGCCTGTTTCCGATCGACGCGCAGACGATCGCCTATCTCCAGGCCTCCGGGCGCAAGAGAGCGCGCGTCGCGCTGGTCGACGCCTACGCCAAGGCGCAAGGGTTCTATCGAACCCACCTGACGCCCGATCCCGTGTTCACCGACACGCTCGCGCTGGAGCTCGGCGAGGTCACGCCCTCGCTCGCCGGCCCCAAGCGCCCGCAGGACCGCGTCGCCCTCGGCGAGGCCAAGGCGGGCTTCGCCGCCGCGATGGCCTCGGAGTTCAAGCAGGGCGCCGCGATCGCGCAGCGCTACACGGTGGAAGGGGCGAACTTCGACCTCGGCCACGGCGACGTGGTCATCGCCGCGATCACCTCCTGCACCAACACCTCCAACCCCAGCGTGATGATCGCGGCCGGGCTGCTGGCGCGCAACGCCGTCGCCCGCGGGCTTGCCGTCAAGCCGTGGGTGAAGACCTCGCTCGCCCCGGGCAGCCAGGTCGTCGCCGACTACCTCCAGGCCGCCGAGTTGCAGAAGCCGCTCGACAAGCTCGGCTTCGCCATCGTCGGCTACGGCTGCACCACCTGCATCGGCAATTCCGGCCCGCTGGCGCCGGAGATTTCGGCGACCATCGCCAAGCACGATCTCGTCGCCGCGGCGGCGCTCTCGGGCAACCGCAATTTCGAAGGCCGCGTCAATCCGGACGTGCGCGCCAATTATCTCGCCTCGCCGCCGCTGGTCGTCGCCTACGCGCTCGCCGGTTCGATGCAGGTCGATTTGACCCGCGAGCCGCTCGGCCACGACAAGAAGGGCGCGCCGGTGTATCTCGCCGACATTTGGCCTTCGACCCAGGAGATCGCCGATCTCGTCGAGCACACGATCACGGCGAAGATGTTCAAGAGCAAATATGCCGTCGTGTTCGACGGCGACGTCAATTGGCGCAAGGTCAAGGCGCCCGCCGGGCTCACCTACGCCTGGGACATGGGCTCGACCTATGTGCAGAACCCGCCCTATTTCGAGGGGCTGACGATGACGCCGAAGCCGGTCGAGGACATCGCCAACGCCCGCATCCTCGGGCTGTTTCTCGATTCGATCACCACCGACCACATCTCGCCGGCGGGCTCGATCCGCGCCGCGAGCCCAGCGGGGCAGTATCTGATCGAGCATCAGGTGCGACCGGCCGATTTCAACCAGTACGGCACGCGCCGCGGCAATCACGAAGTGATGGTCCGCGGCGCCTTCGCCAACATCCGCATCAAGAACCAGATGGTGAAGGACGCGGCCGGCGCCGTGGTCGAAGGCGGCGCCACCCTCCATTACCCCTCGGGCGAGCGGATGGCGATCTACGACGCGGCGATGCGCTACCAGCAGGAGGGCGCGCCGCTGGTCGTCTTCGCCGGACGCGAATACGGCACGGGCTCGTCGCGCGACTGGGCGGCCAAGGGAACGAAGCTGCTCGGCGTGCGCGCGGTGATCGCCCAGAGCTTCGAGCGCATCCACCGCTCCAATCTGGTCGGCATGGGCGTGCTGCCGCTGGTCTTCGAGGAGGGGACGAGCTGGGTCTCGCTCGGCCTCAAGGGCGACGAGACCGTCTCGATCCGGGGCTTGAGCGCCGGCTTGAAGCCGCGCGAAAAGTTGGAGGCGGAAATCAGGTCCGCCGACGGCGCGATCACCCGCGCGCCGCTGATCTGCCGCATCGATACGCTCGACGAACTGGAATACTTCCGCGCCGGCGGCATCTTGCCGTACGTGTTGCGGCAATTGGCGGCTTGAAGGGCAGGCGCGGCGATCTCGACGGCGAAGTCGGCGTCGCGTTGGTCGAGGCGGATCGGCCCATCGCGTTCGAAGGATGGCGCCCCCGGTTCGATCGCGCCAATCGCGCCGGCCCTGCGACCGGCCCTCGTCGTGCGGCCACGGCGGCGACGCGTCGACCGAGAACCGCGGCGCGCGAAGGCCGATCTCCCGCCCCGCCTCGCCGCCCCATTTGGCTTGCCGCGCTCGGCCGGGATATGGTGCGCGCGTTTTTCGGAGACGCTCGATGTCGACCGCCGGCCCCGACACGCATTTCGGCGAACGAACGGTTCGCCTCGACGACAAGCAGGGTCTCGTCGACGACGTGTTTCACAAGGTCGCCGACCGCTATGATCTGATGAACGACCTGATGTCGTTCGGCCTGCATCGCCTGTGGAAGGACGCTCTCGTCGCCAAGCTGCGCCCGCCGCGCCATCGCCCGTTCCGGCATCTCGACGTCGCCGGCGGCACCGGCGACGTCGCGTTCCGCGTCGCGGCGGCGGGCGGCGACGCAACCGAGGTGACCGTGGTCGACGTCAACCCGGACATGCTGCGCGTCGGCGCCGAGCGGGCAAAGAAACGAAGGGAAGGCGCGCGGGTCCGGTTCATCGAGGGCAACGCCGAAGCGCTGCCGCTGCCCGACGCGGCGTTCGACGCCTACACCATCGCCTTCGGCATCCGCAACGTCCCGCGCATCGAGCGCGCCCTCGCCGAGGCCTATCGCGTCCTCAAGCGCGGCGGACGCTTCTTGTGCCTCGAATTCTCGCGCGTCGACTTGCCCGTTCTCGATTCGATCTACGCGGCCTATTCCGACGCGGCGATCCCGGCGCTCGGCAAGATCGTGACCGGCGACGGCCCGGCGTATCGCTATCTCGTCGAATCGATCCGCAAATTCCCGCCGCCCGAGCGCTTCGCCGACATGGTCGGCGAAGCCGGGTTTGCGCGCGTCGCCTTCACCCGGCTGACCGCCGGGATCGTCGCCATCCACTCGGGCTGGAAGCTCTGAACGTGTCGATTCTCGCCGCCATCGGACACGTTTCGCGCCTGGCGCGCGCCGGCTTCGTGCTGGCGCGCGAAGGCGCCTTCCTCAGCGTCGATCCGGCGGCGCTGCCGCCGCTCGCCAGAGCGCTGCTGGCCCTCGCCAATCTCTTGGCGCGGCGCGGCGCCGGCGGCCTCGACGGTCTCGCCGCCGCGATCGATCGGCTCGGCCCTTCCTATGTCAAGCTCGGCCAGTTTCTCGCCACGCGCCCCGACATCGTCGGCCCCACGGCGGCGATGGAGCTGCAAAAGCTGCAGGATCGCATGGCGCCGGCCGAGCGCGACGTCGCGGCGGCCAGCGTCGAGGCGTCCTTCGGGGCAAAAATCGAGACCGTGTTCGTCGAATTCGGCGAGGCGGTCGCCGCCGCTTCGATCGCGCAGGTGCATCGCGCGCGCGTGCGAACGCGCGAGGGCGATCGCGACGTCGCGGTCAAACTGTTGCGGCCCGGCGTCGAGCGGCGCTTCGCGCGCGATCTCTCCGACATGTTCTTCGCCGCCCGTATGGTCGAGCGCCTCGCGCCGAGCCTGCGTCGGCTGCGCCCGGTGGAGGTCGTCGACGAGCTGGCGCGCAGCGTGCGCATGGAGATGGACTTTCGCCTCGAAGCGGCGGCGGCGTCCGAATTCGCGGAAAACCTGATCCGCGACCCGGAGTTGCGCGCCCCGAAAGTCGATTGGGACCGCACGACGCGCGAAGTGCTGACCATGGAATGGATCGACGGGACGCCGCTCAGCGACCCGGCGCGCCTGGCGGAACTCGGCTACGACGCGCCCAAATTGGGGCGAACGCTGATCCAGTCCTTTCTGCGCCACGCGCTGCACGACGGCTTCTTTCACGCCGACATGCACCAGGGCAATTTCTTCGTCGACGAGAGCGGGCGCATCGTCGCCGTCGATTTCGGCATCATGGGCCGCCTCGGCCGCAGGGAACGCCGGTTCCTCGCCGAGATTCTCTACGGCTTCATCCGGCGCGATTATCTTCGCGTCGCCGAGGTGCATTTCGAGGCGGGCTACGTGCCCTCGACCTACCGCGTCGAGGACTTCGCGCAGGCGATCCGCGCGGTCGGCGAGCCCATCCATGCGCGCACCGCCGACCAGATCTCGATGGCCAAACTGCTGACGCTGCTGTTCGAGATCACCGCGCTGTTCGAGATGAAGACGCGCATCGAACTCGTCCTGCTGCAAAAGACGATGGTCGTGGTCGAAGGCGTCGCGCGCAAGCTCGACCCGCATCTCGACATGTGGGCGACGGCGGAACCGGTCGTCGGCGGCTGGATCGCCGAGAACCTCGGGCCGCGCGGCCGGATCGAGGACCTCAGCCGCAGCGTTTCGCAACTCGTCAGGCTCGCCGCCGACGCGCCGCCTCGCCTGGAGCGTCTCTCCCGCCTCATCGAGCGCGAAGCCGAGGCGACGCCCGCCGAAGCGCCGAGCGAGCCCGGCCGCGGGCGATGGCCCGCGACGGTCAGGCCGGCGCTGTGGATCATCGCGGCGGCGCTGGCCTGGATCGCGTTTCACTGGCGATGAACCGACGGTATGAAACGAAGTTGGCGCCGATTCGCCCGCTGACCCGCCGCTGGGACGTTGCAGAACCGGCGTTTTCGACCCTATGGTCGCGCGTTCGGCGCGAGCGAGGCCAAGGGAGGAGTCGGCGCTCGACGCCGTCGCAAGGTGAGCGATCATGACCGCGAGACCTCTGTCGAACGCCCGCATTCTGCTGATCGTCGGAGGCGGCGTCGCCGCCTATAAGTCGCTCGAACTGATCCGCCGGCTGCGCGAGCGCGGCGTCGTCACGCGCGTCGTCATGACCGAGGCGGCCAAGCAGTTCATTGCGCCTCTGTCGTTCGCCGCGCTCAGCGGCCACGCGGTTCGCTTCGATCAATTCAGTCTGATCGACGAAGCCGAGATGGGCCACATCGAATTGTCGCGCGAGGCCGATCTCGTCGTGGTCGCGCCGGCGACCGCGGACCTGCTGGCGCGGATGGCGCACGGCCTCGCCAACGATCTCGCCTCGACCACGCTTCTGGCCACCGACAAGCGCGTGCTCGCCGCGCCGGCGATGAACCTCCGCATGTGGCTGCATCCGGCGACCCGGCGCAACGTCGCGACGCTGCGCGCCGACGGAGTGGCGTTCGTCGGCCCGGACGAGGGCGAGATGGCGTGCGGCGA
Source organism: uncultured Alphaproteobacteria bacterium (assembly GCA_963775575.1). Lineage (GTDB taxonomy): Bacteria > Pseudomonadota > Alphaproteobacteria > Rhizobiales > Beijerinckiaceae > Roseiarcus. The sequence continues at coordinate 2,144,582 of CAVZJG010000002.1, read as the reverse complement.
ATTCGGGCCGGGCCGCATGGCCGAACCGCTGGCGATCGTCGCGGCGATCGAACGCGCGCTCGAAGCGCCGACCGCGATCCCCCTGCCCCCCGGCGTCGGCGCGCGCCCCGAGGGCGCGCTCGCAGGGCTGCGCGTCGTCGTGACCTCCGGCCCGACCTACGAGCCGATCGATCCGGTTCGCTTCCTCGGCAATCGCTCTTCGGGGCTCCAGGGCCACGCGATCGCCGAGGCGGCCGGCGCCGCCGGCGCGCGGGCGACGTTGATCAGCGGCCCGGTCGGTCTGGCCGATCCCGCCGGCGTCGAGGTCGTCCACGTCGAGACGGCGCGGCAGATGCACGCCGCCGCGTTGGCCGCCTTGCCCGCCGACGTTTTCATCGCCGCCGCGGCGGTCGGCGATTGGCGCGTCGAGGCCGTCGGCGCCCAAAAGCTGAAAAAGGGCGCCGCCGGCGCGCCCGTCCTGTCGCTGGTCGAAAACCCGGACATCCTCGCGGACGTCGCGACGCGGCGGACCGGGCGCCCGGCGCTGGTGATCGGATTCGCCGCGGAAACCGAGCGCGTCGTCGAGAACGCGCGCGACAAGCTCAAGCGCAAGGGCTGCGATCTGATCGTCGCCAACAGCGTCGCCGAGAACGAGGGGACTTTCGGCGGCCTCGACAATCAGGTCACCATCGTCAGCGCCGCGGGCGCCGAGCCTTGGCCGCGCATGAGCAAGCAGGAAGTCGCGCGCGGGTTGATCGAACTCATCGCCCGCACGATGAAAGGCCAGAAATGATAAGTGTTTCCTTTCGGCGATTTCCACATGCGCAAGACTTGCAATTGCCCCGTTATCAGAGCGATGATGCGGCGGGGATGGATCTCGTGGCGGCCCTTCCAGAAGGGCGGGACGTGATCCTGAATCCCGGCGAGCGGGCTTTGATCCCGACGGGTTTGGCGATCGAATTGCCGAGGGGGTACGAAGCGCAGGTTCGGCCTCGTTCCGGGCTAGCGTTGAAGGAGGGAGTGACCGTTCTCAACAGCCCCGGCACGATCGACGCGGACTACCGCGGCGAAATCGGCGTCATACTCGTCAATTTTGGGCAAAGTCCCTTTTCCGTCCGGCGAGGCGCGCGAATCGCGCAGCTCGTCGTCTGTTCCGTCGAGCGCGTCGCTTTCATTAAAAGCGAGCGGCTCACAGTGAGCGAGCGCGGTCCGAGAGGTTTTGGTTCGACCGAGCGCTCTGACGAGGAGAAGTGAAATGAACCTACTGTCGCGACGCAGCCTGCTCGCCATCGCCGCCGTTGTCGACATCGCCTTGCATTCGCGGCCCTCGCCGGTCGCGGCCAAGGCGCTCGCCTCGCGGCACAAATTGCCGCCTCGCCACTTGGAGACCCTGTTGCAGGCCCTTGTTCACGCCAAGATCCTCAAGGGCGTGCGCGGACCGCGCGGCGGCTATGAACTGGCGCGCGAGCGGCGCCGGATTTCCGTCGGCGAAATCGTGCGCACCTCGATCCGCCTGAGCACCGCCGATCCCGACGAGATCGGATCGCGATCCAAGCTGTTGGAGAAGGTCGTCGAACCGAGCGTGCGCAAGGCTGGCGAGTCGTTCCTGGCCAATCTGGACGCCATCACCGTCGAGCAGCTCTGCGAGGACGCTGAGAAGGCGCACATCCTGGCGGAGGAGAAAGCCGACGGCGATTTTACGATTTGAGTTCGTATATCATAGCATTTCATATGATATAGCCGTCAAAAGGTCTAACTTAGGGAAGGAGCGCGCTGCACTTGGCGGCGGCGGCTCGGAGGCTGAGATTCATGGCTGGAACCGGTAAGGACCCGAAGCACGGCGATTCGCGCCCGCGCGGCCGAGGGCGAGTCTACGCATCGATCACCGAAACGATCGGCGACACCCCGCTGGTGCGCCTCGATCGCCTCGCCAAGGAAAAAGGCGTGCGCGCCAACCTGCTGGCCAAGCTCGAATTCTTCAATCCGATTGCGAGCGTCAAGGACCGCATCGGCGTTGCGATGATCGACGCGCTGGAAGCGCAGGGCCGGATCGCGCCGGGCCGCGGCGTCCTGGTCGAACCGACGTCGGGAAACACCGGGATCGCGCTGGCGTTCGTCGCCGCGGCGCGCGGATACCGACTCATCCTGGTGATGCCCGAATCGATGTCGATCGAGCGGCGCAAGATGCTCGCTCTGCTCGGGGCCGAACTGGTGTTGACGCCCGCCTCGCTCGCCATGAAGGGTGCGATCGCCAAGGCCAACGAAATCGTCGCCTCGACGCCCGGCGCGATCATGCCGCAGCAGTTCGAGAACCCCGCCAATCCCGAAATCCATCGCCGCACCACCGCCGAAGAAATCTGGAACGACACCCAGGGCGCCGTCGACATTGTCGTCGCCGGCATCGGCACCGGCGGCACGTTCACCGGCGTCGGCCAAGTGCTCAAGGCGCGCAAGCCGAGCGTCAAGATGGTCGCGGTCGAGCCCGAGGATTCGGCGGTCCTGTCCGGCGGCGCGCCCCGCCCGCATAAGATTCAGGGTCTCGGCGCCGGCTTTGCGCCGCCGATCCTCGACCGCAGCCTGATCGACGAAGTCGTCGCCGTCGGCAACCAGACCGCGTTCGACACCGCGAGGCTGATGGCGCGGCTCGAGGGCATTCCCGTCGGCATCTCCGCCGGCGCCGCCGTCGCGGCGGCGGTCGACGTCGCCCGCCGGCCGGAAAACGACGGCAAGACGATCGTCGTCATCATCCCGGACTTCGCCGAACGCTACCTGTCGACGGCGCTGTTCGAGGGGCTGTGACTCTCAAGCGCCGCCGCCTCCCGGCGCGCGAAGAATTCCGCGCGTCAGCGAGCCGTCGGTCGGATAGAGCGGGATGAGGCACGCCTGCAGGGAGTGATAGAGGTCGGGCTTGCCGACGAAATAGCCCCCGATGGGCGTGAGCGAATCGTCGAGCTGGCAATGCCAGCCGCCCCGGCGCCGATCGAGAAAATGGCGCGCGCAAAAGCCCCAGATGCGCCGATACCAGTCCTCGTAGAGAGCCTCGCCGTCGAGCGCGCCGAGGAACGTCGCCGCGCCGATCCCCTCGCAGCACGGCCACCACAGCCGGTCGCGCACCCGCGGCGCGCCGCTCCATTCGAGCGTGTAGTAGAAGCCGCCGCGCAACGCGTCCCAGCCCTCGCCGATCGCCCGCGCGAACAGCCCACGCGCCGCCGCGCGCAGCCACGCCAGCTTGCGCCCGCCGAGCTCCCAGAGCTGCAGCGCCAGACGCGCCCATTCCAGCGAGTGCCCCGGCGTGAAGCCATAGGGACGAAACATGTCCGACCCCTTGTATTCGCGATCGATCGTCCAGTCGGCGGCGTAATGCTCGGGCACGCGCCAATCGGCCGCGGCGGCGTTTCGCCGCAAGATGCGATCGGCGATGCTTTCGGCCTTGTCGAGAAAGCCGCGCTCGGCCGTGGCCTCGAACGCCGCCATCAACGCCTCGGTCAAATGCATGTTGGCGTTCTGGCCGCGATAGGCGCCGAGCGGGGTCCAGTCCTCGGCGAATTCTTCGGCGCTGGCGCCGTATTTCGGCTCCCAGAACCGCGTCTCGAGGACCTCGGCGATGTCGGCGAGCAGCGCGTCGGCCTGCGGGTGGCCGGCGCATTTGGCGCTTGCGGCGGCGAGCAACACGAAAGCGTGGCCGTAGGCGAGCTTGTCGCGCTCGCGCGGCCCCTCGTCGTCGAAGGACCAGAAGTAGCCGCCGTGACGCCGATCGCGATGGCGCGTCCATATCGCCTCCATGCCGTGATCGACGATGTCGGCGGCGCCCGGACGGCCGAGGAGGTGCGCGATGGCGAAGCAATGCGCCATGCGCGTCGTCTCGTGCAGCGGACGGACCGTCTCGGAGGCTATCGGGCGCCCGCTTTCGTCGAGCGTCGCGAAACCGCCGGCGGGATGGATCAGGTCGACTTCGTAGAAGGCGAGGAGGGCGTCGGCCTCGGCCGCGAGCCAGCGCCGGTGGCCGCTCGTTTGCCGCCAGACGGATTTCACCTCGAAGGATTCGGACATGGCGCGCGGTTCTCCGGCCGTCGACGCCGACGGCTCCAAGAAGCATAGCAAAGCATCTGGCGCGGCGTACTGCAAGCTGGCATAAAGCGGCGATGACGATCGAAACCTTCGCGCCGCCCGAGGCGGGCGCGCCGCTTCGCCCCGACGACGCCGATCCGGGCTTTGGCGTTTACGTGCATTGGCCGTTCTGTCTGGCCAAGTGCCCGTATTGCGATTTCAACTCCCACGTGCGCGCGACGCCGATCGACGAAGAGCGCTTCGTCGCCGCGCTGAGCGCCGAACTCGCCCATCGCGCCGCGGCGACCCCCGGGCGGATGGTGCGCTCGATCTTCTTCGGCGGCGGCACGCCCTCGCTGATGCGGCCGCAGACGGTGCAGAGCGTCATCGACGCGGTCGCCGCCAACTGGAGCGTCGAAGCCGACGCCGAGATCACGCTGGAGGCCAATCCGACCAGCGTCGAGGCCGGGCGCTTCCGCGGCTATCGCGCCGCCGGGGTCAACCGCCTGTCGCTCGGCGTGCAGGCGCTCGACGACGCCGACCTGAAGGCGCTCGGCCGGCGCCACGACGTCGCCGAAGCGGTCGAGGCGGTGAGGATCGCCGCGTCGATCTTCCCGCGCACCTCCTTCGATTTGATCTACGCGCGGCCGGGCCAGAACGAAAAGGCCTGGCGCGCCGAATTGGGCCGGGCGATCAAGCTGGCCGGCGAGCACCTCTCGCTCTACCAGTTGACGATCGAACCGGAGACGATTTTCGAGGGGCTGTGGCGGGCGGGCAAGCTGACGATTCCCGACGAAGAACTGGCGCGCGCGCTGTTCGACGCGACCCAGGAGATCGCCGAAGGCGCCGGCCTTCCCGCTTACGAAGTCTCCAACCACGCGCGGCCCGGCGCCGAGAGTCGGCACAATCTCGTCTATTGGCGCTACGGCGAATACGCCGGGGTCGGCCCCGGCGCCCACGGCCGTCTCGTCACGCCCGAGGGCCGCCGCGCCCAGGCGACGGAGAAGCATCCCGAGATGTGGCTCACCCAGGTCGAGAGCGAAGGCCACGGGCTGGTCGAGAACGCGCCGCTCACCGCCGAGGAGCAGGGCGATGAATTCCTGTTGATGGGCCTGCGCCTGCGCGAAGGCGTCGATCGCGCGCGCTTCGAGGCCTTGAGCGGGCGCCCGCTCCAGCAGCGCCATATCGACGATCTCGCCGCCGCGGGCTTCGTCGAAGAGGACGGCAGGGGCCGGATTCGGGTGACGCACACCGGGATGCCGCTGCTCGATTCGATCGTCGCCGATCTGGCGGCCTGAGCGGGGGGACGGGGCGGCGATCGGTTGCAATGCCGCCGCGTTGCAAATACGCATTTATTTGCGCAGTTATACTGGACGCAAGGCTCAAGATGCGTATATATTTGCGTATGGCAAAGGCGGAAACATGGCGATCCCGGAAACAGACCGCGGCAAGATCGTCGCCCGTCCGAAAAGGGAAGGCTGGGTTTCAGAGGGCGGCGCCAAGCACGACAAGTTCGCTCACATGAACAAACCCGGAATGAAGATCATGGTCCCGCGCCACAACACCCTCTCGCTCGGGGTGGCGCGCAACATCGCCAAAGCGGCGGATTGGTGAAAGGGGTTCGACGTGAAACGCTATTTCGCGCTTCTGGACGGCGCGCCCGGCGCTTACGGCGTCGCCTTTCCCGATTGCCCCGGTTGCACCGCCATGGGGGCGGACGAGAACGAGGCTTACGCCAACGCCATCGCGGCTCTGGGCGAATGGGTGCACGACGCCCTCGTCGAGGGCGAAGTCCCTGCGCCGAGCACCATCGAAGCCTTGCGCCGCGATCCCGATGTCAACGCAGCGATCAAGCAGGGAGCGATTTTTCTGGGCGTGCCTCTGATCGTCGAGTCCGGTCGCCCGGTGAAAGCCAATATCTCACTGGACCAAGGCTTGCTCGACGCTATCGACGCGGCGGCCAAACGCAGCGGCTTGACCCGGTCCGGTTTTCTGTCCAGCGCCGCGCGCGAGAAAATCGCGGCCTCCGGCTGATGGACCCATTCAATCTGGCGCGATTCTCAAGCGCTTCGAGCGATTGACTTGTCCTTGCATTCCATGGAACATCGGCCGCTCGATTTATTCGCCGGCAACATCCGGGCGAGGGGGCGTGTCGTTCTTTAAGCAACCCGCCGTTTCAACAATGAGAGGAGAGTGGCCATTCGTCGTCCCATGAAGTCGACCGCGGCGCCGGAGAAAGGCGGGCCGCGCGTCAATCGCGATATTCGCGCCGTCCAAGTGCAGCTCATCGACGCCGAGGGGGTCAATCGCGGCGTCGTCAATGTCGCCGAAGCGCAGCAATTGGCCGACGACGCCGCGCTCGATCTGGTCGAGATCGTGCCCAACGCCAGCCCGCCGGTGTGCAAGATTCTCGATTTCGGCAAGTTCCGCTTTCTCGAGCAGAAGAAGTCCGCCGAGCAGCGCAAGCGCCAGAAGATCGTCGAGATCAAGGAGATCAAACTGCGCCCCGGCATCGACGACCACGATTACGAAGTGAAGATGCGCTCGGTGCGCCGCTTCTTCGAGGAAGGCGACAAGGTCAAGGTGACCCTGCGCTTCCGCGGCCGCGAAATGGCGCATCAGGACATCGGCTTCAAACTTCTGCAGCGGGTGAGGACGGAAACGGCGCCGCTCGCCAAGGTCGAGGCCGAGCCGCTGATGGAAGGCCGTCAGATGGTGATGGTGCTGGCGCCGAAATAGCGCCGCGCCCAAGGCCCCTCATCACGATGCGTTGAGCGGCCCGATTCGAGCCTTGGCGCCGCGAGCCCAGCGGCGCTAGACGACGTTTGCCGCGTGTTTCGCCCTCGAAGCGCGCCTCGCCCGCGAGAAACCCTGTTGACCCTTGCCCGGAACCCCGCCCGCGTGGGCGTCGATGAAATCCCTGCGAGCCCGGCCGTCCGCGCCGCGCGCATGACCGCCTACGGCGTGCTGTTCGCCGCCAGCGGCTCGCATATGCTCAACGACATGATGCAGTCGCTCGCCCCGGCGCTCTATCCGGTGTTTCGCGAGGAGTTGTCGCTGACGTTTTTCCAGACCGGGCTGATCACCTTCACCTTTCAGCTCACCGCGTCGCTGCTGCAGCCGTTCATCGGTCTCTACACCGACCGGCGCCCGGTGACCTACGCGCTGCCCGCGGCGATGGCGTTCACGCTGGCCGGCCTGGTGGCGCTGGCGTTCGGTTGGAACTATCCGCTGTTGCTGACCGCCGTGGCGATGATCGGCGTCGGCAGCGCGATCTTTCACCCCGAGGCGTCGCGCACGGCGCGAGCGGCCTCCGGCGGGCGCTACGGCTTCGCGCAGAGCCTGTTCCAGGTCGGCGGCAATTTCGGCCAGTCGCTCGGACCGCTGATGGCGGCCTTCATCGTCGTGCCGTTCGGCCAGCGTTCGGTGCTGGCGTTCACCGTGCTCGCCTTCGCCGCCGTTCTCATCCTGACCCGCATCGCCCAATGGCACGCCGCCCACCGCGCCCGGCGCAAGGCCGCCGCGCCGCGCGCCGCCGCGCTGCCGCGCGCCGAGGTGATCCGCACCATGACCATCCTCGTCGTGCTGGTCTTCTCGAAGGTGTTCTATCTCGCCAGCCTGCAGAGCTACTACACCTTCTACCTGATCCAGACCTTCCAAGTTTCGGTGCAGACCTCCCAGGTGATGCTGTTCGTCTTCCTTGGCGCGGTCGCGGCGGGAACCTATGCCGGCGGGCCGATCGGCGACCGCTACGGGCGCAAGTTCGTCATCTGGCTGTCGATCCTCGGCGTGTTGCCGTTTACCCTGTTGCTGCCGCACCTCGGCCTCGTCGGCACGGTCCTCGACAGCGTCGCGATCGGCCTCGTCCTCGCCTCGGCGTTTTCGGCCATCGTCGTCTATGCGCAGGAGCTGACGCCGGGCAAGGTCGGCGCCGTCGCCGGGCTGTTCTTCGGCCTTTCGTTCGGTCTGGGCGGCATCGGCGCGGCGGCGCTCGGCGCGCTCGCCGACCGCACCAGCCTGACCTTCGTCTACCAGGTCTGCGCCTTCCTGCCGGCGATCGGCCTGCTGACCTATTTCCTTCCCGACCTGCGCTCGCGGCGCGCGCAGGGAGCTGCCTGAGAAAGCGGTCCGGCGATGAGCGGCGCAGCTCGAGATCGGTTCGGTCGTGACCGCCGTATTCCTCGCCTCGTCGGTCGAGGCGGTGGAGGCGCTGACGATCGTCCTCGCGGTAGCGACGGTTCGCGGCTGGCGGCCCGCCGGGTTCGGCGCGCTCGCCGGCCTAGCGGTTCTGGCCCTCGTCGTGGCCGCGCTGGGCCCGGCGCTGGGACTGATTCCTCTGCGTCTCGTGCAACTGGCGATCGGGGTCCTGCTGCTGCTGTTCGGCATGCGCTGGCTGCGCAAGGCGATCCTGCGCGCTTCGGGCGTCGTTGCGCCGCACGATGAAGCGAAGGCCTTCGCGGCCGTGACGGCGGCGCTCCACGAGCAAGGCGTCCGACGGATTGCGGGCGCCGATTGGCTCGCCGCGGTCGCGAGCTTCAAGGCCGTTCTCCTCGAAGGGCTCGAAGTGGCGTTCATCGTCATTGCGCTCGGCGCCGGCCGCGGGCTGCTCGTTCCCGCGAGCCTCAGCGCTCTGGCCGCCTGTCTGGTGGTCGCCGCGGCCGGCTTCGTCGTCTATCGACCGCTCGCGCGCGTCCCCGAGAACGCGCTCAAATTCGCGGTCGGCGCCTTGCTGTCGGGGTTCGGCCTGTTTTGGACCGGAGAAGGCCTCGGCGCGCCGTGGCCGGGCGAGGACTGGGCGATCCTCGGCTTTGTCGCGGCGTTCCTGGCGGTCGGCCTCGCCGCCGTCGCCCTCGCCCGTCGTGCGGACGTGGAGACGAGCCGATGAGCGCGCTCGCCGCCGCGCTCCGGAAATTGGCCGGGTTGTTCGTCGACGACGGCGCGCTGGCGCTGTCGATCCTGGCGGTTGTCGCGCTGGCCGGCGTTTGCGCGGCGCTGGCGCCGAACGCGCCGCTGCTGGCGGGCGGCGTCCTGGCGTTCGGCTGCCTCGGCGTTCTCCTGGCGAACGCGCTCGCGGCGACCCGGCGCTGATCGGACCGAGGCCTCGCCGCGCCGGCTCAAACCGCTCGCGCCAGCGCCGCGAACAGCGCCGGCAGCGCTTCGAGGTCGTCGACCACGTGATCGGCGTGCGGCGCAAGTTCGTCTCGACGGGCCGGCCCGCTCAGCACCGCGACCGCCAGCGCGCCGGCGGCGCGCGCCGCCTCGAGGTCGCCGCGCGAATCGCCGACCATCGCGATCGCCGAGGGCGCGACGCCGAGATGGCGCGCGAACGCCAGCGCCATGCCGGGATCGGGCTTGTCGCCATGGCCGGAATCGCGGCCGGCGACGAATTCGATCGTCTGCGCGAGTCCAAGCGCGGCGATATGCCGCCGCGCGTTGGCCTCCGAATTGTTGGTGGCGACGCCCAGGCGCAGGCCCATCGCCTTCAGCGCGCCGAGTGCGCGCGCCGGCTCGCCGATCGGCGTCAGCGTCTTCAGCGATTCGACCGCCGCCAGACGATCGATCTCGCGCTTCAGCGCAACGAAATCCGTCCGCCCCAGCGCGTCGGCCCACTGCAGCCCATAGCTCGCCGACGAACCCACGATCACCGGCGAAGTGGCGCGAAACCGCTTCTCGTCGAGCGAGAAATGCAGAACCTCGGCCTGGGCGCGCATCCGCTCGGGATCGTCCGCGGCGAGCGCGCGAATGATCACGTGCATCGCCGGCCCCCAGGTGGCGTCGAAATCGATCAGCGTGCCGTCTTTGTCGAAGAGAACCCCGAGAATGGACATGGCGGCCTTTGGCGAATTTCGACTTTCCGCGTCGCGGTTCGCGCCGAGCCGTGAGCGGCGCGGCGGGAGCCGATCGGCCGCGATTCATCGCTTAAACCGCCCTTAACCGATTTCCGCCAGTTTGTCGCCATGGCCCGACGCCGAGGCGAGCGGCGCCGCGCAACTTCAGTCATCGAGTGCCCCCATGCGTCAAAACGTTGCCGCCATTCCCGAGGCGATCGAGGTCAGAGCCGGCCGCAGCCCGCTCCTCTCCCGGCTCTACCACGAGGTCGGACTGGCCGCCGTCGCCGCGGAATTCGAACTTCCCATCGAGCGTTTCGATCCCGAACTCGCGGAAGTTCTCGAGCGCGGCGCGCGTTATCTCGCTCCGCCGAAACTCCCGCTTGCTTCTTAGGCGCAGCGCCCCTAAATGCGCGGGGCGCGGGGGCGCATCGGGATCCAGGCGTTTCAACCATGCGGATTGCGCGTCGCCGCCTCTTGACCGGTCTCGGCGCCCTTGCGGCGACGACCGGCTTCGCCGGCTACGCGACCGCCTTCGAGGCGGGCTGGGAACTCGCGTTGACCTCCTACGCGCTGACCCCGCCGCGATGGCCCGCCGGCCTTGAGCTGAAGATCGCCGTCATCGCCGATATCCACGCCTGCTATCCCTGGATGTCGGAGGAGCGCGTGGGCGAAATCGTCGATCTCGCCAACGCGCAGCGGCCGGACCTGACGGTGCTGCTCGGCGATTTCGTCTGCACGCATCGCTTCGTCAGCGGATATGTCCCGCCCGGCGCGTGGGCCGAACAGCTCGCGCGCCTGCGGGCGCCGCTCGGCGTCTATTCGGTGCTCGGCAATCACGATTGGTGGTTCGCCGCCATTCCGACCGACCCGCCCGACGGATCGCGCAGCGTCCGACGGGCGCTCGCCGAGGCGCGCATTCCCGTGCTCGAGAACCAGTCGATCCGGCTCGCCCAAAACGGCCGGCCGTTCTGGTTGATCGGCCTCGGCGATCAACTGGCCAACAACGGTCGCCGTTTTGGACTTCACGGCGTCGACGATCTTCCCCACGCGCTGCGCGAGGTCAACGACGGCGCGCCCGCGATCCTGCTCGCTCACGAACCCTATATTTTTGCTCGCGCGCCCGAGCGGATCGCCTTGACGCTTTGCGGCCACACCCATGGCGGCCAGATCAATCTGCCGCTGCTCGGCTCGCCGTTCGTGCGCGCCGAGCCCGGCCAAAAGTCGTACGTCTACGGCGTCTATGCCGAGGGGGCGCGTCAGCTCGTCGTCTCCGGAGGCCTCGGCACATCCTATGTGCCAGTGCGCGTCCTGCGGCCGCCGGAAGTGGTGACGCTCCACCTCACGGGAACGGCGGGCGCCTAGCCGCGATCCGGCCGCCTCTCCAGCCAGGCGAACGCGCGCGTGACGCCGCGCAATTCGGCGAGCCCCTTCGATCGCCCGACGCAGGAATAGCCGGGGTTGATCCGCTCCTTGCCGATGTCGTCGGCGATGAGGCGGCCACGATCGGAGCGCATCGGAATCTCCGCGCCGGCACGGCCCTGCCCGCAGCGGCGGCCCTCCTCGGCCGGCGGCGCGCGCGCCAACGCGAAGACGTCCGCCTCGCCATCAAGGCGCGGCAATCGCGTTCGAGGCCGCCGCGGCGATGGCGGGTTTCAGCGCCATCGCCTCATCGAGGCTCCCGACGCGCCCATCGTCAATCAAGATGGAGCGCGCCGACGAGTCCTTGGCGCGCCGGCGCTCAAGCGACCACGTGGAGAACCTGCCCGATGATCCACCAGAGGACAACGGAGACAACGATCGCGCAGACGACGACCACGGCGGTGTAGGGCACCGACTTTTCAGCGGGCGCCTTCATCAGCCCGGGAGCGCCGAGCCAGAAGAGATAGAGGCCGTAGAGCGCCCCGAGGAAGATCAGGATCGCCAGGGGCGGGATCAGCAAGAACACGCCCGCCACCCACGCCGGCGTCATCGAATAGACCACCAGCTTGAGCGCGCTGGGCTGATCCTTCCGCGCGCCGAACGTCGGCGCCAGCGCGTCGGCGACGAGCGCCACCACGTAGACCATGACGAACGTCAGCAGGTAGGAGACGATCGCGTAAACGAGGCTGCCGAAGATATTCCTGCCGAAGATCGTCATGCCGATGAAGCCGCACACCGCGGGAATCGCGGCGAGGATCGCGACATAGTTGGTGAAGAGATAAGCCGGATCGCCGGGCTCGGTTTCGATCGCTTGCCACTCGGTCTTCGGAGTGACGAGAATTGCTTTGACGCGTTCAACAACGTTCATGATGGCCTCCCCCTGGCGCCGACCGACTCGCCCGCGAGCGGTCCCCGCTTTATGTTAGTCCGGCGGCGATCGCAGCGCCAGCCGCAACGCGCGCTCGGGCGCGCCGGTTTGCCGCCCGCGCCGCTCGCGCGCTATACTATAGATGTCCCGACATAGCCCGCCGGCGAGGCGGGGCGGCGCAGAGTTCAACCGGAGCGGGCTTCGAGCGTGTCGAACGGAGCGGGTTGGAGCGACGGGCTGATCTTCTCGCCTGCGGAATGGACGGCGATATTCCTCTCGCTCAAGGTCGCCACGGTCGGCGCGCTGGCGAGCCTGCCGTTCGCCGTGGCCCTCGCCTGGCTGCTGGCGCGGCGGCGATTTCCCGGCAAGTCGCTGGTCAACGCGCTGGCGCATCTGCCGCTGGTGCTGCCTCCGGTCGTCACCGGCTGGCTGCTGCTGATCGGCTTCGGACGGCAGGGAATCTTCGGGCGCGCCCTGGAGGCGTGTTGCGGGCTGACGTTGTCGTTCCGCTGGACCGGCGCGGCGCTGGCGGCGGCGGTAATGGGTTTTCCCTTGATGATGCGAGCGATCCGGCTGTCGATCGAGGCGGTCGACGCGCGTCTCGAGCAGGCGGCGCAGACGCTCGGCGCGCCGTCCTGGTTCGTCTTCGCCACCGTGACGCTGCCGCTCGCGGCGCCGGGGATCATCGCCGGGCTGATCCTCGGCTTCGCCAAGGCGATCGGCGAATTCGGCGCGACCATCACCTTCGTCGCCAACATTCCCGGCCAGACGCAGACCATCGCCACCGCGATCTACAGCGCGACGCAGGATCCCAACGGCGGCGCGACGACGTGGCGGCTGACCGGGATCGCGCTGGCGATCGCTTTTCTCGCGCTGTTCGTCTCCGAGGCGCTCGCCGAGCGCGTCGCCAAACGGGGCGCGGGCCAATGATCGAAATCGCGGTCGAGCACGCACAGGGCGATTTCGCCATCGCGGCGGAAATCCGCGCCGGCGGCCGTGTGCTGGCGCTGTGCGGCCCTTCGGGCGCCGGCAAGACGACGCTGCTCGACCTGATCGCCGGCTTGAGGCGGCCGCGCCGGGGCCGCATCGCGGTCGACGAAGCGGTGTTCCTCGACACCGCGCGAGGGCTCGACGTCCCCGCGCGCCTGCGCCGCATCGGCTATGTGTTCCAGGAGCCGCGCCTGTTTCCGCACCTCAGCGTCGCGCACAACCTGAGCTACGGCGCGCGCTTCGCCTCACGCGGGCCGAGCCTCGTCGCCTTCGCCGACGTCGTCGCGCTGCTCGGCTTGGAGCCATTGCTGGCGCGCGGGCCGGCGCGCCTGTCGGGCGGCGAGAAGCAGCGCGTCGCGATCGGCCGCGCGCTGCTCAGCAATCCCCGCGTGCTGCTGATGGACGAGCCGTTGAACGCAATCGACGACGCGCGCCGGCAGGACATCTTGAACTTGATCGAGACGCTGCGCGACGCTTTCGCCATCCCCATCGTCTTCGTCAGCCATCGCGTCAGCGAGGTCGAGCGGCTGGCCAGCGACATCGCGGTGATCGAGGCCGGACGGCTGGTCGAAATGCGGGCGACGGGGGAAGCGCGGTAGGCCTTGCGCGGCGCGTCGAAATGAAAAGGGCGCCCCGCGGCCGCGGGACGCCCTCTTTGCGACGATGTCGGCGTCAGTGCGCCACCGCGCCCTCCGCGCCGATGCCGGTCTGCGAGCGCACGTACTGGCCCTCGAACGCGACCCGCTCCTTCGCGGCGACGGTCGATTGGTTGGTGATCGAGAAGATCCAGGCGCACAAGAACGCCAGCGGCATGGTGAAGATCGCCGGCGACGTGTACGGGAACAGCGCGCTTCCTTTGGGGAAGCCGAGCACCGCTTCCCAGATGCCGGGGCTGAGGATCGTCAGCGCCACCGCCCCGATCAGCCCGACGAAGCCGCCGATGAAGGCGCCGCGCGTCGTCAGACCCTTCCACAGCATCGCGAGCAACAGCACCGGGAAATTGGCGCTCGCCGCGACGGCGAAGGCGAGACCGACCATGAAGGCGACATTGACCTTCTCGAAGACGACGCCGAGCAGGATGGCGATGACGCCGAGAACGACCGTGGTGATTCGCGACACCCTGACCTCGGTGGCTTCGTCGACCTTGCCGCGCCGGAACACGCTGGCGTAGAGGTCGTGGCTGACCGCGCTCGCGCCCGCAAGAGTCAGCCCGGAGACCACCGCGAGAATTGTCGCGAAGGCGACCGCTGCGATGAAGCCCTTCATCAAATCGCCGCCGACCGCGTGCGCGAGATGGATCGCCGGCATGTTGCCGCCGCCCAACAAAGCGCCCTTGACGTCGTGATAAAGCGCATTGGGTCCGACGAGAATGATCGCGCCGAAGCCGATGATGAACGTCAGGATGTAGAAGTAGCCGATGAAGGTGGTCGCCCAGAACACCGACTTGCGCGCTTCCTTGGCGTCGCGGACGGTGAAGAAGCGCATCAGGATGTGGGGCAGCCCGGCGGTGCCGAACATCAGCGCCATGCCCAGCGAGATCGCCGAGATCGGGTTGGCCACCGCCGCGCCCGGCAGCATGATCTTCTCATGGCTGGGGTGGACTTCGATCGCCTTGGCGATCAGCGCGTTGAAGTCGAAGCCGAACTGCGCCAGCACCAGCAGCGCCATCAGCGTCGCGCCGAAGAGCAGCAGGCCCGCCTTGATGATCTGCACCCAGGTGGTGGCGATCATGCCGCCGAAGGTGACATAGATGACCATCATGACGCCGACGAAAACAACCGCGTAGAGGTAAGGCAGGCCGAACAGCAACTCGATCAGTTGTCCGGCGCCGACCATTTGCGCGATCAGGTAGAAGGCCACGGTCGCCAGGGTGCCGGTGGCGGCCATCGCGCGGATCAGCGTCGCCTGCAGGCGATAGGACGCGACGTCGGCGAAGGTGAAGCGGCCGAGATTGCGCAGCGGTTCGGCCATCAGGAACATGATGATCGGCCATCCCACGAGAAAGCCGATCGAATAGATCAGGCCGTAATAGCCGGTGCTGAACACCAGCGCCGCAATGCCGAGAAACGAGGCCGCCGACATGTAGTCGCCGGCGATGGCCAGACCATTCTGCAGGCCGGTGACGCCGCCGCCGGCGGCGTAGAAGTCCTTCGCCGTACGGGTGCGCTTAGCCGCCCAGTAGGTGATGGCCAGCGTCAGAACGACAAAGGCGGCGAAGATGATGAGCGCGTTCCAGTCCAGAGGCGGAGCCGCGCCCGTGTCGGCGGCGCGCGCCGCGCCGGCGAGCAGCGTCAGCGCCGCCCCGAGGGCGCTCGACTTGATAAGACGGTTCATTTCCTGCCTCCTACAGCGTTGGCGTTGACGATCGCCTTGGTCAGGTCGTCGTATTGCGCGTTCGCGCGCATGACGTAGACGCCGGTCAGGACGATCGCCGCCAGGATGATGGCGACGCCCAGCGTCAGGCCGATGGTGATGGAGCCGAAGAGCTTGACCGCGATGGCGCTCGGCGCGAAGGCGACGAGGGCGATGAACCCGTAATAGATCACCAACATGATGATCGACAGCGTCCAGCCGAACGTCTTTCTCTCGGCGACGAGTTTTATGTAATTCGGATCGCGTTGAATCCGCTTGATGACGGCGTCATCCATTTCGCTTCCTCCAGTGTGCAGCTTATTGGTTTCGCGTCCGCCTGGTTACGGCGAACATCCCCCGAGCATTGCTCCTCCCCTTCTCGACTCTGCCGTTCGAGGACGTCCCGACGCCTCCGACTCGACGCCGCTCGCATCGGCGCGGAATTCGGCTCGGTCGCGACTTCGGCGAGCGCCTTGCAGCGGCGATCGTCGACCCCCGTCGGCTCGTTCGAGGGCGCATACTGCTTGCATTTGATCGCGGCGTCGACCCCGGCGCCGCTACAACCTTCGTCTAGCCCGCGGATCGCGGCGCGACGAGCGCTCGGGCGCCCCGGCGGAGGCGGGAGTTTGTGCCGAGCGCGACGATCGGTTAAGTTCGCGGGGGACTGGCCCCCGGTCCGGATGAGGGGTATCACACTTGGCTCACACGGCCCGAAACCCCATATCCTCGCCCAGCGCATCGCGCGAACGGCGAGATAGCCGTCAGAAAAGGCCGATTCCATGGATTTCCTCAAGCCACGGTTGCACCGCATGAACCGCCGCCGACGCATCTATGAAGGCAAAGCCAAGGTCCTCTACGAGGGCCCGGAGCCCGGAACTCTGATCCAGTACTTCAAGGACGACGCGACCGCTTTCAACGCCAAGAAGCACGAAATCATTGACGGCAAAGGCGTTCTGAACAATCGCATTTCCGAATATCTGTTCCAGCGGCTCAACGAGATCGGCGTCCCCACGCATTTCGTGCGCCGCATCAGCATGCGCGAGCAACTGATTCGCGAGGTCGAAATCGTTCCCCTCGAGATCGTCGTGCGCAACGTCGCGGCCGGCTCGCTGGCGAAGCGCCTCGGCATCGAGGAGGGCACGCAATTGCCGCGCTCGATCATCGAGTTCTATTACAAGAACGACGCGCTCGACGATCCCATGGTCTCCGAGGAGCACATCACCGCCTTCGGCTGGGCCTCGCCGCAGGAAATCGACGACATCATGGCGCTGGCGATTCGCGTCAACGACTTCCTGACCGGCCTGTTCCTCGGCGTCGGCATTCGTCTGGTCGACTTCAAGATCGAATGCGGCCGCCTGTGGGAGGGCGACAACATGCGCATTGTCGTCGCCGACGAAATCAGTCCCGATTCGTGTCGCCTGTGGGACGTCAAATCCAACGAGAAGTTGGACAAAGACCGCTTCCGCAAGGATCTCGGCGGCATGATGGAGGCCTATACGGAAGTCGCGCGCCGGCTCGGCGTCGTCCAGGAAAACGAGAAGCTGGGCGCCGCGGGTCCGCGGCTGGTGACGTAAGGGCGCCGACCCCTCGCCCCGCAAAACGCGTTCGGAAGAACGCCCGTCTCTCGACGGGCTATGCCCTCTCCCGCAAGGGGAGAAGGGGCGAGTTCCGCTACCCCAGATGCTTGGCGAAGAACGCCAGCGTGCGCGACTTGGCGAGGGCGGCGCTCGGCGCGTGATAGCCCGCGCCGACGTCGCGGTTGAACGCGTGGCCCGCCGGATAGAAGTAGATCGGCGCGTCGGGATGCGCGGCCGCGACCTCGCGCACGCCGGCGACGGGAATGTGCTCATCCTTCTCGCCGAAATGCAGCATCGTCGGGACGCGCAGCTTCAGGTCCTTGAGGCCGACGATTCCCCCGCCGTAGTAGCCGACCGCCGCGGAGAGGCCGTCGAGCTCAGCCGCCGCGAGCCAGGCGAGCGTGCCGCCCAGGCAATAGCCGACGACGCCGACCTTGCCGGCGCTCTTGGCCGCTTCGATCGCCGCGCCGATGTCGAGCAGCATCGCCGCGCGCGGGATTTTTTCCACGACCGCGCGGCCGCGCGCGAGGCCGTCCGGGCCGTAGGCGAAATCGGCGTCTCTTTCGCCGCGATCGAATATCGCCGGCGCGATGGCGAGGTAGCCGTCGGCGGCGTAACCCTCGGCGACGGAGCGGATATGCGCGTTGACGCCGAATATCTCCTGCACGACGACTATGCCGCCGCGCGGCGCGCCTTTGGGCTCGGCGCGCCAGGCGGCGAGTTCGAAGCCGTCGCTCGCTTTCAGTCTTGTCCATTCGCCCATGGCCGACCCTCCCTCTCGCCGCTCGATTCCTACGCCAGCCTCATGCCGGCGCTCAAGGGCTCGAAGCGCGCGTTTACGTCGCTTGGCGGGCGAAAGCAACGCGCGTCGTCCCGACGCGAAACCCGACGCAAGAAAAGAGCGGCGTCGACGGGGCCGACGCCGCTCTTTTCGTGTTCGCCCCAGGGCGAGTTCGGTCAGTATTTGCGCACCAGCGGCGCCGGGGGCGGAGCGTAGGGCTGCTCTTCGCCGATCATCCAGCGCAAGCCGATGCGGAAGTCGTTGAAGGCGACGTCGTTCTTCGACTTGATCGCCGATTCGGTGCAGGCGAAGCCGCTCCCCGCCCCGGTTCCGTTGAGACAGTTCATCTGGCCCGAGCTGAACTTGCCGAGGTCGAGATAGCGATAGCCGAGCTCGAGCTTGAGGTTCTGCGTCACGTCGAAGCCGACGCCCGCCATCAGCGCCCAGGCGAAATTCCACTGGGACTGGTCGCTGGCGTAGCCGCCCGCCGCCGTCGTACCGCCGGCGAGGCTCGTATTTACCGACTGATTGGTGAGGCCGTACAACGTGTTCCGCGCGAAGCCGACGCCGGCGCCGAGGTAAGGAGTGATGCCATACCAGGTGCCCAAATCCGCGTAGCCGTTAAAGAGACCGACGGCCGACGAGAAGTTGCCGCGATAGAAGTCGGCATTCTGGGTCGGGCCGGCTTTGGTGTTCCCCGGATCGTTGATCACAAACAGCGATTGAAACTCGGATCCGCCGCGGTATTCGCCGGTGACGTCGAAGCGCAGCCAGTTGTTAAACTGATAGCCGACGCCCAGGTCGAATATGCCGGCCGCGGAGAGCGAGGAATTGTGGGAACCCTCAGTCGCCGCCGTGTCGTAAATACTCGGATTGGCGGCAATCGTATCCGGCGTCTGGACAATGTTCGCCGAAGTCGCGCTGACGCCGAGGCCGAGGTCGCCGCGCAAATACCAGCCGCTGAATTCGGCGGCGGCGGGGGGCGGCGGTTCGAGCGCGGGCGGAGGCGGCAACAGATCGGCGGCGGCGGCCGAGCGGACGAGGGCGAGGACCGCGCCGCTGGCGAGAACAAGGACCTTCAAGTTGGCCATGACGTAATCCCTTCGTTCGACGCGGGCCGACGGGGCTCGCGCTTCCATGCGTCGAAGGGAAAAGTGCCACGAACACCTTAATGCCGGCTTAACCCTAATAATTGACCTTAATGAACCGTGAACCGCGGATTTTCCAGGCGAATCCGCGATCGGCGGGATGAACCCGGCCCCGCCTCCGGGCGCGTTCGGCCGGTCGCTTCGCGCCTACGCCGCCGGCCCCCGATTGAGGCTCGTCAACGAGACCTTCTGGCGGCCCGCGTCGTCGAAATTATCGGGCGCGAGCCAACGCTCGAAAGCCGCGCGCCGCGCGGGCCATTCCGAATCAAGCATCGCGAACCAAGCGGTGTCGCGACTGCGGCCCTTGACGATCATGTGCTGGCGAAACACGCCTTCAAAGACAAAGCCGAGGCGCGTGGCCGCGCGCTTCGAGGGCGCGTTGAGGTCGTTGCATTTCCACTCGTAGCGGCGATAGCCGAGTTGGTCGAAGACGTAAGCCGCGAACAGATATTGCGCCTCGGTGGCGCCGATCGTGCGCTGCAGCGCCGGCGTGTAGAGGACGTTGCCGACCTCGATCACGCGATGCGTCGCGTCGATGCGCATCAAGCTCTGGTAGCCGACGGCCAGGCCGGAGGCGTTGTCGAGGACGGCGAATAACAGCGGATCGGCCGATTGCGCCTTGGCGGCGATAGCGGCCTTGAAGACGGCCGCGTCCCCATAGGGGCCGTCGGCGAGATAAGTCCAGACGCGATCCTTGTCGCGGCTGTTGGCGGCTTGAAAGAGCGCGGCGGCGTGCGTCTCCGCGTCGAGCGGAATGAGCGTGACCGCGCGTCCGCGCAACGTCACGCGCTCGGGGCGCATGGCCGAGTGGGCGTCGATGAGCGGGCCGACGGGCTGCCCGAATCGGTTCGTCTCCATGACTTAGTGATTGTCCCGCGGCGCGCCCATCGTCTGGGCGAGGCGCTGGTAGTTCACCGCCGGCTTCAGCACCATGCCCTCGTCGAATTGGGCGACCATTTCGCGCTGGATTTGCTGCCAGGGCGTCTGGCTCTCGGGGTAGGCGTAGCCCTGTTTCTCCAGCGCGGCGCGGCGCGTCGCCAGCTCCTCGTCGGAAATGAGGATGTCGGCGCTGCGCCGCTTGAGATCGATGCGGACGCGGTCGCCGGTGCGCAGCAGCGCGAGCCCGCCGCCGGCGGCCGCCTCGGGCGAAGCGTTGAGGATCGAGGGCGAACCCGACGTGCCCGACTGCCGGCCGTCGCCGACGCAAGGGAGAGCCCCGACGCCCTTCTTGATGAGAGCGCCCGGCGGCAGCATGTTCACCACTTCGGCGCCGCCGGGAAAGCCGATCGGCCCCGCGCCGCGCATGAACAGGATGCAGCGTTCGTCGATTGCGAGCTTCGGATCGTCGATGCGGGCGTGATAGTCCTCCGGCCCGTCGAACACGATCGCGCGGCCCTCGAAGGCGTCCGGATCGCCGGGATTGGAGAGATAGCGCCCGCGAAACTCCGCGTCGATCACGCTCGTCTTCATGATCGCGTCGTCGAACAGGTTGCCGCGCAGCACGATGAACCCGGCGTCCGGCTTCAGCGGCGCGTCGATCGGGAAAATGACGTCCGCGTCGTCCGATTCGCGGCCCCGGCAATTCTCGCCGATGGTTTTGCCGTTGGCGGTCGGCGCGTTCTCATGGATGAGCTTCGCCTTCATCAGCTCGTTGACGACGGCGGGCACCCCGCCGGCGCGATGGAACTCCTCGCCGAGATACTTGCCGGCCGGCTGCATGTTGACCAGCAGCGGCACGCGATGGCCGATCCTCTCCCAGTCGTCGATGCCGAGCTTGACCCCGATATGGCGCGCGATGGCGTTGAGGTGGATCGGCGCGTTGGTCGAGCCGCCGATCGCGCTGTTGACGACGATGGCGTTTTCAAAAGCGTCGCGGGTGAGGATGTCCGAGGGCTTCAAGTCCTCCCACACCATCTCGACGATGCGGCGGCCGGTTTCGTAAGCGATCTGCCCGCGTTCGTGATGCGGCGCGGGGATCGCGGCGCAGCCGGGCAGGCTCATGCCGAGCGCCTCGGCGAGCGCGTTCATCGTCGAGGCGGTGCCCATGGTGTTGCAATGGCCGATCGACGGCGCCGAGGAAGTTACGATCTCCATGAACTGCTCGTAGTCGATCTTGCCTTCGGCGAGATCGGCGCGCGCGCGCCAAATGACCGTGCCCGAGCCGGTGCGTTCGCCGTGCAGCCAGCCGTTGTTCATCGGCCCGCCGGAAAGCGCGATGGCGGGAATGTTGACCGTCGCCGCCGCCATGATGCAGGCGGGGACCGTCTTGTCGCAACCGATGGTGAGCACGACGCCGTCGATGAAGTAGCCCATCAGGATTTCGACGATGCCGAGGTAGGCGAGGTTGCGGTCGAGCGCCGCCGTCGGACGCTTGGCCGTCTCCTGGAGCGGATGGACCGGGAATTCGAAGGGAATTCCGCCCGCCGCGATGACGCCGTCGCGCACCCGCTTGGCCAGATCGAGATGATGGCGGTTGCAGGGCACGAGGTCGGAGCCGGTCTGGGCGATGCCGATGATCGGCTTGCCCGAGCGCAACTCTCTCGGCGTCATGCCGAAATTGAGATAGCGCTCGATATAGAGCGCGGTCATGCCGGGATTTTCGGGGTTGTCGAACCACTGCGTCGAGCGCAGGCGTCGATCGCCGCCTTTGGCTGCCATTCCATCCGTCCTCGCGATGCGACGCTTCACGCCGAGAGCCATGCGTCATTCGCTGGCACTATGCGGCCGATTCTGTGGCGAATCAACGAACACCGGCGCGAGGCTTCAAGCGGCGGACGAGCCGTGCTATGGCGAATCTCGTCAGCGCGCCCGTAGCTCAACTGGATAGAGTATCGGTCTTCGAAACCGAGGGTTGGGAGTTCAAGCCTCTCCGGGCGCGCCAACGGCAAAGCAATCGTGTTTCCGGCATTTGGCTTTGTGACGAGACGGACGAAGGAATTGCCCGGCGGCGACCGCGCGGCTCCGCCTTTTCGTCTCGGTCGATCCCGGGCGTCGTCGCGCCGCGGGCCGGCCATGGCGGCCGGCCGCGCCCCGAACCGTTTGACCGCGATCTTGCGCCGCAAACGCTTCGACCGAGCGCGCCGTCGCCGAAGACAGGCAAGGGGATCGCCCCAGCTTCGCGCCGGCCGCTCGCTTTCCCGAAAATAACTTGCGAATCTGCCGTAGCCGTCTTGAAGACCGTCGATGAATTTCGTATGAAGGGAGCGTGCGCTTCGGCGCTGCGTCGGCGGCGTCGGCATGCGGTTTTTTGGGGACGGCGCTGGTCGTGACGACAGTTGCGCGAATATTGCGCTGTTGTGACGCCGCGTTGCATCCAAATAGCGCCGCCGGGCGAGTTCGAATGTCCGCCGAACGTCTGTCTTGTGCGTTGAGAAGCGTGGTCATCATGGTGTGACGTTCGATCAACATCAAAACCTTGACGTGAGAATAAAGCCGACGAAGAACTGAATCAGCCTCTAAAACCTATACCCAACAACAGCCGCCGTTCGCTCAGGGGACGATAAACATAAAAGTATTTTGTTTTGACGAGGGGGATCAGAATGGTTTCGCCGATTTTTATTCTGCTTCCGGCCTTTGGGGGGATGCTTCTGCTCCCGGACTCGATTGAGCCGACGACGTTGGCCAAGCTCGATTCCCAATCTTACGCGATTCTCGGCGGCGGGGAATTGATGAAACTGAGCACAAGAGAAATGTATTATCCGGACTTTCGCGCCGAATATATCTATGGCGGGCTTTCGTGGAATTCCTTCAATCCTCGCATCGCCGTTTCCGGGTCCGCGCGTGGAGATTTATGGGCGGGCGCCGGCTTCAATTATGACAAGTATTGGGCGATCGGCGGCGACAAAGCGATTTTCATGGGCGCGAATTTTTTGCCCGGCGTATATCAATCCGGGCACATCAACCTCGGCAGCTCCGTCGAGTTTCGCAGCCAATTTGAGTTTGGACTTGTGCAGGTGGGCCAGTGGAGAGTGTCCGCATACATCGAGCACCGGTCCAATGCCGGCATAGGTCGAATCAATCCAGGCATCGAAGAGTTCGGCGTCAATTTCGGCTTCGGTTTGTGAACGCCGATCGTCGTCGGGTCGAGATGGGCGCCGTGATGGGCGCCGTCCGCCGACGATCGCCGTAATCGGTTCGCGCGATCGAAACGCTCTGCCGAAAGGCCCCACCCGCTGGCGACACGCTCCGATCCCTGGCTTCGGCGGCGAAACGTCAGCGCCTATCTCCAAGCTCTCAATTTCGAGGCCCCGCGTCTCACATGATGTGAACCCGTGCGCCTCCTTGACTTCGCCGGCGCTTATCGCCAGTTTCGCGCGCCCTCGTCCAAGGGCGCGTCCGCCGTAAGGTCTTATGCGCACCTACTTGAGCTTCGAAACGCCCGTGGCCGAAATCGACGCGCGCATTGACGAGTTGCGCGCGCTCGCCGCCAAGGGCGAGGTCCCGGCCATCGGCGAGGAAGTCGCAAGGCTCGAGGCAAGATCCCTCAAGGTTCTGGCCGATCTCTATTCGGCGCTGACGCCCTGGCAGAAGACGGAGGTGGCGCGCGTGCCGAGCCGGCCGCACTTCTGCGATTACGTCAAGGGCCTCATCAAAGACTTCACCCCGCTCTCCGGCGACCGCAAGTTCGCCGAGGACGCGGCGATCGTGGGCGGATTTGGACGCTTTCGTGGGAGCCCGATCTGCCTCATCGGACACGAAAAGGGCGACGACACCGCGAGCCGTCTGCGCCACAATTTCGGCATGGCGCGCCCCGAGGGCTATCGTAAGGCGGCGCGCCTGATGGAGCTCGCCGACCGCTTCGGCCTGCCGGTCGTCGCGCTGGTGGACACCGCCGGCGCCTGGCCGGGCGTCGACGCCGAGGAGCGCGGCCAAGCGGAGGCGATCGCGCGCGCGACCGACATGAGCCTGGCGCTGGGGGCGCCCAACGTCGCGATCGTCGTCGGCGAAGGCGGCTCGGGCGGCGCGCTGGCGATCGCCGCCTGCAACAAGGTGCTGATGCTCGAGCATTCCATTTACACCGTCGCCTCCCCCGAAGCCGCCGCATCGATCCTGTGGCGCGATTCCTCGCGCGCCCAGGATGCGGCGATGAGCATGAAGATCACCGCGCAGGATTTGTTGAAGTTCGGCGTCATCGACGCGATCGTGCCCGAGCCCATCGGCGGCGCCCACCGCGATCCCGAAGCGGCGATCGCAGCGACCGGACGCGCCATCGGCGCCGCGCTCGACTCCTTAGGCAACATGTCGCGCGACGAATTGCGCGAATCGCGGGCAACGAAGTTCCTCGGCATCGGGCGCAAGATCTGAACCGCCGGCCGCCGAGCCGATCGCATCAAGGCGAGAGCCCTGCGATCGCGGGTCCCGGCAGATTTCTCCAGCGCGCCGGCATGGCGACGCAAGGGCCGCGGCGAATTGCGACGCAAACGCCCTCGACGCATGAAGCGTCGACAAATTCCTTCCCCCCGCCGGTCGCCGCGAGTAGAGCAGAACGTTGAAAGCCGGCTTGGTTTTTCGGAACAGCCGCTCGTCGTTCTCCGGCCAGTAAGCCGGGACGCGGTGGTGAAAATGGGCGTAGCCGGCGCTTTGGGTCCAATGCAGGCCGAAAGAGCCGATGCCGCAGACGAAAGGCAGCCGAGCGATGAAATCGGCGCCGCGCAACGCCGCGCGGCCGCGGGTCCAAAGCTCCTGGTAGGCGGGGCTCGTCGATTCTCCGAGGCTGACCAGCACGGGAAAGCCGAGCGCCACCGCGCTGCACACGAAGCCGCTCAATCGCGCTCCTGGCCGCTGCCGAGCGAGCGCCTCGATCGCCCACGCCGTCAACTGCGCCAGACCGAGGCCCGACGAGAGAACCAGCAACAGGATCGCGGGATAGATGAAGCGGTATTCCTTGTGGCCGATCAGCGAGTGCGAGGCCAGGATCACGGCCGCCGCGACGAACTAGGCCTCATTCGGCGGGCGCCGGTCAAGGCTCGAAGGCCGAGCTTCGTCGCCGGCGCAACCGGTAAGGCCGCGGAAAGGTTGCGCGCGCTTAATTGGCCGCATGGACTTTTTCGCCGCGATCGGCTAACGAACGTCGACGAGCTGAGGAAGCGATGACGTTGAATTATCGGCGAAAGTGGTTATGGGCGCTGAGCTTCGCCATCGCGGCGGGCGCGCTGGCGGCGGGGTGCGAGGACGCGCTCGAGCCGGGGTCCGAACGCTCGTTGCGGCCGATACCCAACGACACGCTGACGCTGATGGACAAGATCGGGACGACGCCGTCCGCGCCGGTCCTCATCCGCACCTACAAGCAGGAAGCCGAGTTCGAAATCTGGAAGGTGAACTCGGACGGTCAGTACGCGCTGCTGAAGACCTATCCGATGTGCCGCTGGTCGGGCCAGCTCGGCCCCAAGACTCGCCAGGGGGACATGCAGGTGCCCGAGGGCTTCTATGCCATCACGCCCGGGCAGATGAACCCGAACTCGAACTATTATCTTTCCTTCAACGTCGGCTATCCCAACGCCTACGATCGCGCGTTGGGGCGCACCGGCGGCGCCATCATGGTGCACGGCGTCTGTTCGTCGGCGGGCTGCTTCTCGATGACCGACGCGCAGGTCGGCGAGATCTACGCCATCGCGCGCGAGGCGTTCAACGGCGGCGAGAGCGCGATCCAGATGCAGTCCTATCCCTTCCGCATGACCGCCGAGAACCTCGCCAAGCACCGGCTCGATCCCAACATCGACTTCTGGAAAGAGCTGAAGAACGGCGCCGATCACTTCGAGGTGACCAAGAACGAGCCTTCCGTGCTGGTCTGCGGCAAGCATTATGTCTTCGGCGCCAGCGCGGACGGCGACGTCGATCCGAGCCGGCCGTGCCCGACGCTGCAACGCGACGATCAGGTCGAGGCCGATGTCGCGGCCAAGGAAGAGGCCGACCAAGCCGCGGTCGCCGCGCTCGTCGCCAAGGGCGTCAAGCCGGTGCGCATCGTCTATCAGGACGGCGGACAGAACGCCGCCTTCGCCGGTCGCGACTTGGACGTCAGCGATCCCGACGCGCTGGCGATCGGGCCGACCGAGATCGCGCTCGACCCGTCGGGCAAGCCGATTCCCGCGGCGGTGAAGGTCGTCAACGCCGCGCCGCCGGCGCCCGCCGCGGTCGCCGCGGCGACGACGGTCCCGGCCGCCGCCCCGCCCTCGCCGTTCGCATTCGTCGGCGGCGTCGCCGACAGCGGGCAGAACATGGTCAAGAAGTGGTTCGGGATGGGCGCCGACAGCCCGGCGATTCGCGTATTCGAACCGGAGCAGCCGATTCCCTCCGACGTGCCGCTGCCGCCCAAGCGCAGCGCCGCGCTCGCCGCGCCCGGCCCGCAGGCCTCCGCCGACGTGCGCATCGCCGCCCTCCATGCGCTGGCCAAGTCGACGCCGGCGTCCTCGACGCCGTAGCGACGCGCCGCGGCGAATTTCATTAACGAACGCCAGAGGAGATCGGCGGCCGACGTGACGACGCCGGCGCTCGAGAATTGCGGAACTGCGCCAATTTGACGAGCAGCCGCAGAAGATTGATCCACCTTTCGGACACAACGAATAGGGACGGATATCCGGCGGACGCTCTTGCGCTTGACGAGAAGCGTCTTCAGCGCTGGCCATAAGTTCATGAGTCAAAGGCGTTTTTCGCTTCGCGCTGGTTACCGGGCGCTTAACGCGTCTCCAACATGAAGTCGTCCTGGCCTGTTGTTTGCGGCGTGACGCCTGCTGGTTGCCCGTTGTGCCGATGGGGGATTCGCATGGAGGAACGACGCAAGGCTCACAGAGGCCGCACGTGCCTTTGCGGTCAGGCCGCCTTCAACGACCAGCGCTCCACCGCCGACTGCTTGGTGCGGAACTTGTCTCGAGACGGCGCGAAGATCGTTTTCTCCGGCCCGATGACGGCGCCAAGCGAATTCGACTTCACCATTTTCCAGAAGGGCGACAGTCGTCGCGCTCGCATCGTGTGGCGGCGGGAGACGGAAGCCGGCGTCTTGTTTCTGCCGTCCGACGACGGCTCGGTCGTCTCGCTAGCGACCGCGCGAAAAATCAGAAGACTTCAATCGGAGCGCGACGCCCTCGCCAGACGCCTCGCTCAACTCAGCGAACCGACATGCTGAAGACGGCGATCTCCTTTACGATCAATCGTCTCTTCATCGTGGCGATGATCGCGCTCGTCATGAACGCCTATTTCCAAACCCATTGCGGGATCGGAACTTCTTATGTCGAGCAATTCAATCAGTGGGTCGGGATCGACGAACTGCTTCGCGTCCTCGATCACTATAACTGACGAATGCGCCAGACGACGACTTCCGCGCATCCTTCGCGCGGCCGCTCTCTCGGGTAAGGGCTAACGACCCTCCGGCGCGACGATTTGGAGCCGAACGCCCTCGTGCGCCGGCTCGGCGACGCCCGTCCGATTTTTCCGCCCCTGCCCCAGCGCCTTCTCCATCACGACGAACGTCGCCGCTGCATAGCCGGGATGGGCGCCTTGGCGAACGGCTGCGAAGCCGCAGCCGGCGAACAGCCGCTGGTTTTCGTCGAGCGCGAGGCGCACGCGCAAAGTCATCCGCGCAAGGCCGCGGCGGCGCGCTTCCGCTTCGCCCGCCGCGAGCAGAGCGCGCGCGATTCCCTGCCCGCGCGAGGCCGGCAGCGCCGAGACGCGGCCGATAGTGAGCGCGCCGTTCTTCTCTGCCCACAGCACGACGCCGACCAGCGCGCCGCCGGCCTCAGCGCCGGCGCCGCCGCCCTCGGCGAGCTTGGCGGAAACGCTCGCCGTCGTTTCGCCTAGCGCCGAAGACGGCGGATCGGTCGGGCGGCTCTGCGCGGCGAAGGCCGCGCGAACGATCGCCGCCGCCGCGCCCGCGTCCTCGACGCGCAAAGCGCGCAAGACGAAGCCCGCCGCGGCGTCGGGGCCACAGGCGCGCGGCGCGGAACGAGGCGCATCGCTCATGGCGTCTCGCCGATCCCCGTCCAGTCGAGCACGATCTTGCCGCATTCGCCGCGCCGCATCGTCTCGAAGCCTGAAAGGAAGTCTGTGGCGGGCAGGCGATGGGTGACGACCTTGCGCACGTTCAGGCCGCTCTGCAGCATGGCGATCATCTTGTGCCAGGTCTCGAACATTTCGCGCCCATAGATCCCTTTGATGGTGAGCTGCTTGAAGATGACCTTGTTCCAGTCGACCAGGGTCGGCTTGGACGGCAGGCCGAGCAGCGCGAGGCGGCCGCCGGTGACGACCGAATTGAACAGTTGATCGAAGGCGGCCGGCGCGCCGCTCATCTCGAGGCCGACGTCGAAGCCCTCCGCCATCTTGAGCTCGCCCATCACCGCGCGCAGGTCCTGGCGCGACACGTCGACGGGCGTGACGTCGGCGACTTCCGCAGCGAGCGCGAGGCGGCGCGGATTGATATCGGTGACGACGACGTGGCGGGCGCCGACGTGGCGCGCCACCGCCGCCGCCATGATCCCGATCGGCCCGGCGCCGGTGACCAGCACGTCCTCGCCGACGAGATCGAACGACAGCGCCGTGTGGACGGCGTTGCCCAAGGGATCGAGGATCGCGCCGAGCTCGTCGTCGACGTCGTCGGGCAACGGCACGATGTTGAACGCCGGCACCCGCACGAACTCGGCGAAGGCGCCGGGGATGTCGACGCCGATGCCGCGCGTCTCGGGATCGAGATGATAGCGCCCGCCGCGCGCGGCGCGGCTCCTCATGCCGATCACGTGGCCCTCGCCCGAAACGCGCTGGCCGAGCTTCAGGCGCCGCACGTTGGCGCCGATCTCGACGATTTCGCCGGCGTATTCGTGGCCGATCGTCATCGGCGTCGGGATCGTCTTCTGCGCCCATTGGTCCCAGTTGAAGATATGCAGATCGGTGCCGCAGACGCCGGTCTTATGCACCTTCACCAGCACGTCGTCCGGCCCGATCGGCGGGACCGGCTGATCGAGCAGCCACAGGCCGGGTTCCGCCTTCTGTTTGACCAGGGCTTTCATCGCGGCGTCTCCTATTCCTTCTCAGATCACGCCGATCGCGCGGCCGGCGTCTTCAAAGGCGCCAATCGCGAATTCGACGTCGGCCTCGCTCAGCGCCGCCGACATCTGCGCGCGGATGCGCGCCGCGCCCTGCGGCACGACGGGAAAGAAGAACCCGGCGACGAAGACGCCGCGCTCGTCGAGCGCCGCGGCCATCGCCTGGGCGCGGCGCGCCTCGCCGAGCATCACCGGGATGATCGGCGTCGTCCCCGGCGACAGCGAGAACCCTGCCTTCGCCAGCCCGACGCGAAAGCGCTCGGCGTGACCGGCGAGCCGCGCGCGTCGGTCGTCCGCTCGAACGGCGATCTCCAGCGCCTTCAGCGAGCCGCCGGCGACCGCCGGCGCGAGGCTGTTGGAGAAGAGATAGGGGCGCGCCCGCTGGCGCAGCAGGTCGACGATCGGCTGCGCCGCGGCGACGAAGCCGCCCATCGCGCCGCCCAACGTCTTGCCGAGGGTGCCGGTGACGATGTCGACGCGGGCGCCGACGCCGGTCAGCGCCGGAGTGCCGCGGCCCTTTTCGCCGAGATGGCCGGTGGCGTGGCAATCGTCGACCAGGGTCAACGCGCCATAGCGCTCGGCGAGATCGCAGATGTCAGGGAGATTGGCGACGACGCCGTCCATCGAGAACACGCCGTTGGTGGCGATCAGCTTGAAGCGCGCGCCCGCCGCGTCGGCCTCCTTCAGCCGGTCCTCCAGTTCATTCATGTCGGAGGCGGCGTAGCGGGTGCGGCGCGCCTTGCTGAGGCGCGCGCCGTCGATGATCGAGGCGTGGTTGAGCGCATCGGAAATGATCGCGTCCTCGGGCCCGAGCAGCGCCTCGAACACGCCGCCGTTGGCGTCAAAGCAGGCGGCGAACAGGATCGCGTCGTCCTTGCCGAGGTGCTCGGCTATTCGCTGCTCGAGCTCGCGATGCAGCGTCTGCGCGCCGCAGATGAAGCGCACCGACGCCATGCCGAAGCCGAATTCGTCGAGCGCCCGCCTCGCCGCCGCGACGACCTCGGGATGGTCGGCGAGGCCGAGGTAGTTGTTGGCGCAGAGGTTGACCATCTCGCGCGTTCCCGCGCCGTCGGCGACGCGGATGCGGCCGCCTTGCGGGGAGGCGATCAGCCGCTCGCGCTTCAATAGGCCGGCGGCGTCGATCTCGCTCAGGACCGAGCGCACGTGGCTCAAAAAGGCTTCGGACATCCGCTATTCCTCAACGCCGCTTCGCGCGAAGAGTTGCGTCATATCAGGAATCGGAGACGCTTTCCGAGGCTCGCCGAGCGAAATTCTTCCGGCGCGGCGTCCCCCCGCTCACCCGCCCGCGATGATTTCGCGCAGGAACGCGACGTGGCGGGCGAAGGCGGCGCGCCCCGCCGGGCTCGCCTTGACGGTGGTGCGCGGCCGGCGCGCGACGAACGCCTTGGCGACTTCGACGTAGCCGGCTCTGGCGAGATGATCGATATGGGCGCCGAGGTTGCCGTCGCTCGCGCCGGTCAGCGATTTCAGCTTGGCGAAATCGAGGCCCTCTTCGCTCGCTCCGAGCGCGGTCAGCGCCGCCATGATGCGCAGGCGAACGGGTTGATGGATCGTCTCGTCGGGCGCGTTCATGGCTCAAGCCCGCCGCATCCACAGGCCGCAGAGGACGAAGCCGCCGCCGTTGACGACCGCGAGCCACAGGTTGAACCATTCGCCCGACCAGAAATATCCGGCGACGATCAGCGCGGAAAGGCCGAGCCCCAGCGCCGCGAAAGCGGCGCCGAACCACAGGCCGGCGAGCGCGTAGCCGAACAGGAACAGGGTCGGCCAGAACGCGTCCAGCTCGCGCGGCCCGAACCGGCCGATCAGCATGCTCCAGACGAAGCCGAAGACGAAAAAGAGCGCGAAGGCGCCGAGCAAGCGCAGCGGGAATCGTATTCCGGCCGACGAGCGCCGGCACAACATGAGGACGAGCGTCGCGGCGACGCCGAGCGCGTCCACCACGCGCCATTCCCAGAGCGACCAGCGCGGCGCCGCCATATTGAAGAGATGGCCGAGGATGACGATCGCGCCCCACAGGATCGTGATCTCGCCGGTCCGGCGATAGATCCGCGATTGCTTGACCCTGGCGACGATCGCGTCGACGTCCGCGAGCATCGCGCCGGCTTCGTTGGGACTGATCGTCATTTCCGCCTCAGGATTCGCTCAATGCAGCGCGGCGATCGGTTTCTTGCGGCTCGCTTCCCGCCCGCGCCGGGAGAAGGC
The DNA here is from genome assembly GCA_963775575.1 of uncultured Alphaproteobacteria bacterium. Lineage (GTDB taxonomy): Bacteria > Pseudomonadota > Alphaproteobacteria > Rhizobiales > Beijerinckiaceae > Roseiarcus. Next base: position 2,113,336 of record CAVZJG010000002.1, on the reverse strand, counting down.
CTAGCCAACGGCAAACGAAGAACAGCCGCCGCCCCTGCGTCACGCTCAACCCGATCATCGCGCCGAGGCTGACGCCGCCAATGAGCGAACGCAACGCCATCGCCTGCGCCATCGGGAACGTCCAGGCCGTCCAGCAATAGAAGCCGGCCTTGACGAAGAAATAGGCTGCCCAGAACAAGGTCAGAAGCTGGAAGAAGCGCCTGATGTCGGCGCCTCCGGAGAAGGGCTTGCCCTGCCGTTGCTCCGCGACCTCCTGGATGAGCGGCTTGGCGCCGAGGGCGCCGACCACGAAGGCGATTCCCGTTGCGACATTGGTGACCGCCGCTTCGTATTTGAGCATGAACGGCTGAGCGGACATCAGATCGACCGCGCCGAAGACGAGCGTGAGGCCGCTCGTCAGCACATAGAGCCGAGTGAAATCGAGACGCCGCAAGCGGCGCCACGTCGCGTCGGCCGCGATGACGACGATCGAGCCGACGATGGCGGCTTTCACGCCGAGCGCGTAGGAGAGAATCCAGAACGCGACCAACGGGCCGAATTCGAGAACGACGAATTGCGCGAGGGCGAAAAGCCGCGCCATTTCCGTTCCTTTCCTCGCATTCGCGGCGAATCCCGCCTATCGCGTCGCCGCCGCGACGATCGCGGCGAGCGCCGCGGGCGCATAGACGATTCCCATGTGGTCGACGCCGGGCAGAAGCGTCACCCGCACGCCGAGCGGCGCGACGACGCTTTGGTAGGCGGAGGCGTCCATCAGCTCGTCGTTTTCGCCGGCGATCAAGTCGATGCGGCCCGCCGCGGCTTGCAAGGCGCCTTTCCAATCCTGCGGCGGCCCGTAATTGACCATCAGCCGGAAGGAATAGTGCGAGATCACGAACATCGCCGCGTCGGGCGGGCTGGCGAAGGCGATGGCGGGCAGCGATTGCGGCCAGTCGATGCCGATCCGCCGCAGCGCCAGGATCGCGACGATGCGGGGAATGTCGGGCGACGCCCACAGCCCCGTCCCCCCGGCGGGGCGATTGGTCGGCGCCTGATAGCCGAGGTAGGGCGCGAGCAGCACGAAGCGGTCGAACGCCGGGCCGAGCGGCCCCGCGGCGATGCGCAACGCGAAGCCGCCGCCGGAGGAATGGCCGATCAGCGTCAGCCGCGCCTTCGGGTAGGCCGCGCGCACGTGCGCGACGAGATCGGCGAGATTGTCGTCGAGCTGGCCGATATAGCCGATGTCGCCGCGCGTCCCCGAGGCGCCGTGGCCGCGCGCGTCGAAGGCGACCGCCGCGACCCCGGCCGCGGCGAGCGCCTCAGCGACCACGTGCATTTCGTCGGAGGAGGCCGAGGAGCCGTGGGCGACGATCGCCAGCCGGTCGGTCTCGCCGTGCGCGGCCGGATAGAGCCGATAGGCCAGCCACGTGCCGTCGCGCGCCTGAAAGCGGGAGAGTTCGGGCTTGCCTTCTTGGTCGATCGCCATCGCGCCGGCATGGATCGAGGCGAGCGGCGGCGGCTGGGTCAGCGGCGCAGCGAGCAAAAGCGCCAGCGCCAACGCGGCGAGGCCGACGAGCGCGAGAAGCCAAATGGGGATTTGCAGCAGGCTGGAGAAGGACATCGGGCGGATCCCTGTTCACATCACTCTATGATACAGAGTTATCTGCAATAGTCAAATCTCATCCCCGCGCGCCGGTTCGCCAACTCTCTCGCGCCTGCGACAACTTGCGCCATTCACTCGCGAAAAGACCGAGAATAGGTTGCGCGCGCCGTCGGGGTAGATCCACAGCTATTCCAGTCGGCAATGGAAGGGCCGGGGTCGAAAGGTTCCCGTCCTCTGCTGTTCTCGGCCCTTCCTTTTTTTCGCGCGCCGGCGAGGCCGCTTCCCCCTTTTCCCCCGTAGTCGATCACTATACGCGCTGACGCGCGCCGATCATTCGGCATGGCGGAGCGCGCCCCTTCTCCCCCTTTGCGGAGAGAAGGGGCGCTCGCCCTTCAGTGGCGGAAGTGCCGCATCCCCGTGAACGCCATCGCGATGCCCGCCGCGTCCGCCGCCGCGATCGCTTCGGCGTCGCGTATTGATCCGCCGGGCTGGATGACCGCGATCGCGCCCGCTTGCACCGCCGCGACGAGGCCGTCGGCGAAGGGAAAGTACGCGTCGGAGGCGACGACCGAGCCCTTGGTCCGCGGCTCGGGCAACCCTGCGGCGCGCGCGGCCTCCTCCGCCTTGCGCGCGGCGATGCGCGCCGAATCGACGCGCGACATCTGTCCCGCGCCGACGCCGACCGTCGCGCCGTTCTTGACGTAGACGATCGCGTTCGACTTGACGTGCTTGCAGACGCGCCAAGCGAACCTGAGGTCCGCCATTTCGGCGGCGGTCGGGCTTCGCTTGGTGACGATCTTGAGCGCCGCCTCGTCGAGCGCGCCCGCGTCGCGGTCCTGCGTCAGGAAGCCGCCGGCGACCGAGCGCACGGCGAGCGTCGGCGCGCGCGGGTCGGGCAGCGCGCCGGCGATCAGCAGGCGCAGGTTCTTCTTGCGCGCTACGATCGCCAGCGCCTCGTCGTCCGCTTCCGGCGCAATGATCACTTCGGCGAAGATTTCCACCATTTTTCGCGCCGCGGCCGCGTCGAGCCGCCGGTTCACCGCGATGACGCCGCCGTAGGCGGAGACGGGATCGCAGGCGAGCGCCTTCCCGTAGGCCTCCAGCAGGCTCGCGCCCAAGGCGACGCCGCATGGATTGGCGTGCTTGATGATCGCCGCCGCGGCCGACGCTTTCGGATCGAATTCGGCGACCAGCTCGTAGGCGGCGTCGGTGTCGCCGATGTTGTTGTAGGAAAGTTCCTTGCCCTGGACCTGGCGCGCCGTGGCGACGCCGGGGCGCGATTCCGGCCCAACATAGAACGCGGCCCGCTGGTGCGGGTTCTCGCCGTAGCGCAGCGCGCTCTTGAGCGCGCCGCCGAACGCGCGCCACTTCGGCGCGCTTTGCTTGGCCTCGCGCGCGAGCCAATTGGAGATCGCCGCGTCATAGGCCGCCGTGCGCGCGTAGGCTTTCTGCGCCATCTCGCGGCGGAAGCTCAGCCGCGTCGATCCGTCATGGGCCTCCAGCTCCTCGATGAGGCGCGGATAATCCTCGACGTCGACGATCACGACGACGTCGGCGTGGTTCTTCGCCGCCGCGCGGATCATCGCCGGGCCGCCGATGTCGATGTTCTCCACCATCTCCTCGAACGGCGCGGCGCGGGAGAGCGCGATCTCGAAGGGATAGAGGTTGACCGCCAGCAGATCGATCGGCGCGATGCCGTGGGCGATCATCGACGCCTGATGCGCGGGGTCGGCGCGGACGGCGAGCAGGCCGCCGTGAACGCTCGGATGCAGCGTCTTCAGCCGCCCGTCCATCATCTCCGGAAATCCGGTGAGCTCGGCGACGTCGACGACGGCGACGCCCGCCTTCGCCAGCGCCGCGGCGGTGCCGCCGGTGGAGACGATCTCGATTCCGCGCGCGGCGAGGGCGAGGCCCAGCTCGGTCAATCCGGACTTGTCGGACACGGAAATCAGCGCGCGGCCGACCGGCGCGAGAGGATCGATGGGCATTATGTGGGGCTCGCAAGGTTAGCAGCGGAAATGTCGGCGCGCCTTACCACGCTTTCGCCGCGATCGAAACTCGCCCTCTCGTCGCGCCCCCGCGCATCCGATCGCGCGCTCACGGCCTCCTTTGCAGCCGGGCGGCGAAGAAGCCGTCGAGGCCGGAGAGCCGCGGCGTCGGCCCCTGCAAATGGCAGGGCAGCGTGCGCAATTCGCCGGCGGCGTTGACGCACTCGGCGAGGCCGCCGATTTCCGCCGGCTCGATCGGCATGCGGCGGACGTCGGGATTGCGGCGCAGCAGCGCCGCGATCTGGCCCTCGCCCTCCTCCGGCTCCAGCGAGCAGGCGCAATAAACGATCGTCCCCCCGGGCTTAGTCAGCGCGACCGCCTTGTCGAGAAGCCGGCTCTGCAATTCGACGAGCGCCGGCAGGTCGCCCTGTCGCTTGATCCAGGCGACGTCGGGGTGGCGACGAATCGTCCCCGTCGCCGTGCACGGCGCATCGAGCAGCGTCGCGTCGAACGGCGGCGCCTCGAAGCTCAGCGCGTTCGACACCACGATTTCCGCCTCCAGGCGCAGGCGCTGAAAGTTCGCGGCGAACCGTTTCAGCCGCTCCGCCGAGCGATCGACGGCGGTGACGTTCGCGCCCGCGATCGCCAGTTCGGCGCTCTTGCCGCCGGGGGCGGCGCAGAGATCGACGACCCGCACGCCCGCGCCGACCCCGAGCAGCCGCGCCGGCAACGCGGCGGCGGCGTCCTGAACCCACCATGCGCCCTCGGCGTAGCCCTCGAGTTCGGCGATCGCGGCGTGGGTCTCCAGGCGAACCGATCCGGTGGGAAGGACGACGCCGTCGAGCCGCCGCGCCCAGCCCTCGGCGTCGCTCTTGACGCTGAGGTCGAGGGTCGGCTCATCGCGATGAGCACGCGCGATCGCCCACGCCGTCGCTTCGCCGTAATGGGCGCGCCAGCGCTGGGCGAGCCAATGCGGCGCGTCGTCGTCGAGCGGGTCGGCGCTCGCGAGGATTTCTTCCTTCGCGCGCGCGAAGTTGCGCAGCACCGCGTTGACGAGCGCGGCGAAAGGCGCGGCGCCGGGATCGAGCCGCGTCGCGCGCACCGCCAGATCGACGGCGGCGTGATCGGGAACGTCGAGAAACAACAATTGCGCCGCCGCGACGATCAGGATCCATTCCAGCGCGCCGGCGCGCTTGGGCAGCCCTTTTTCCAGAAAGCGGCCGAGCCCCTTGCGGATCGTGCCCAACCGGCGAAACGAAACGGCGGCGATCGATCGCGCCAGCGCGCGGTCGCGCGCGTCGAGCCCGGCGAACCGGGTCTCGAATTCGCCGGCGCCGACGCGTTCCTCCGGCGATCGCGCGAGGGAAAGGACGTCCACGACCGCATGCGCGGCGGCCAATCGAGCAGCGAGCCCTGGCGCCGTATCCTGCGGGGGCGGAGAACTCCGCGACCCGCGCGCGCCGAAGCCGTTTGGTCTGTTTGGCTGCAATGTCCGCCCTTGCCGAATCAGTGAGGCGCCGCCCACGTTAACACTACAGGGCGAAACTTCTGTGCGGAAGCGCCGCAGGGAACGGCCTTTTCCGGCCCGCGCCGCCGATGTAGATTGAGCGACGCGCAAAAGGAGATTTGCCCATGGCGGCGTCGAATTCCAGCCGGGCGGGCGGCCTCGCAAACGACGAGAGCGCGGCGAACGCGCCAAGACCAGACCTGCCGGACGCGGCCCGACGCGCCCTGGCGGAAGCCGAAGAGCGCCGGTCGCGCGAAAAGGCGCGGCGCGCGCCCGAGTTTGCGGGTCGAGGCGGACTCGATCCCATTCGCTACGGCGATTGGGAGGTCAAAGGCATCGCCTCCGACTTCTAACGATTCGCCTCACCGCGTCATCACGACCGGCGCGCCGACGCTGACGCGATCGTAGAGATCGATGACGTCCTCGTTGTACATGCGGATGCAGCCATAGGAAGCCGCCGTGCCGACCGAGGGGCGCATCGCCGCCGTGGTGCCGTGGATGGCGACCTCGTCGCGATCGAGGGTGATGGCGCGCGCGCCCATCGGGTTGTGCGGCGAGCCGCCCGGGATCAAGTCGGGCATTTCTGGGTGGTCGCGGCGCACCACGGCGGGGGGCGACCACGCCGGATCGACGTATTTGCCGTCGACCCGAGCGGCGCCGCTCCATTCCTTGCCGCGTTTGGCGACGGCGACCGGATAGGCGATGGCGGTGCGCGAATCGACGATCAGAAACAACTTGCGCGCGCTCTGGCTGATCACGATCGTTCCCGCCGAATAGGGCGAAGGAAATTCGACCATTTCGCGCGCGCGCGCCGCGCCGGCGAGCGACACGACAAGCGCACTCGCCCACAACGCCCGAACCGCCATCCGCCCCGCCGACATTTTCGACCGCCCTCGCATCCCCGGCTTTCCAAGAAAATACACCGGCGGCGGGCGGTGGTCGCTCGAAGTCTCGAAAACGAGGTGAATCGAGTCTATGCGAGGCGAACCGTCGCCGCGCCCGCTCATTCGCCCATTTGCAATAGCGAACCGGCTTTTCGCGCGCTGCGCAGCAGCGCCAGGAAGGTCGCTCCGCCCGCCGCCAGCAGCCCGGCGTTGATCGCCAGAGCCTCGAGCATCAGATCGGCGCGAAACGCGTGGGCGACGATCGCGGCGCGCAAGCCCTCGAATACATAGGTCGGCGGCAGACACCAGGCGAAGCCTTGCAGCCATTCCGGCAGGGCCGAAACCGGATAGTAGACGCAGGCGAACGGCAGGAAGAAGAACAGGATCGACCACGCGATGCCCTCCGCCCCCATGCCGTTGCGCAGCACCAGCCCGGCGACGACGAGGCCGATCGCCCAACTGGTCAGCGCCAGATTGATGAAGAAACCGACGAGCCCGAGGCCCAATCCCCACAGGTTGAAGCCGAAGAACCACAGCGCGAGGAAGGCCGCCGGCACGAGGCCGATCGCGAGGCGGATCACGCTCATCGTCATCAGCGCGGCGACGAGTTCGATCGGCCTCAAGGGGCTGATGAGCAGATTGCCGATGTTGCGCGACCACATCTCCTCCAGGAACGAGACCGAGAAGCCGAGTTGGGCGCGAAACAGCGTGTCCCACAGCAGCAGCGCGCCGATCAGCGTGCCGCCGGCGACCGCCATGCGGCCCGACATGTCCGCCGCCTGCGACTGCGCGCGGATGTAGGTCTGCAGAAAGCCCCAGGTCATCATCTGCACCGCCGGCCAATAGATGAGATCGGCGAGGCGCGGCCACGACGAGCGCATGAGATAGAGATAGCGCATCACCATGGCGCCGACGCGGGCGAGCGAAAAGTCGGGGTTCGCGCCGCTCATGCCGACCGCTCCCGCCATTCGGCGCCGCGCGCGACGTCGAGGAACACCTCTTCGAGACTCTCGCGGCCGTAGCGCGCGATCAGGTCCCTCGGCGAGCCGTCGTCGACGATGCGGCCCTCTTTCAGCATGATGACGCGCTCGCACAGGCGCTCGACCTCGCCCATGTTGTGCGAGGCGAGCAGGATCGTCGCGCCCAGCCTGCCCCGATAGTCCTCGAGGCGCGAGCGAACCCAGTCCGCGGCGTCCGGATCGAGCGAGGCGGTCGGCTCGTCGAGCAGCAGGAGTTCGGGCTCGTTGATCAGCGCCTTGGCCAGCGCGACGCGCGTCTTCTGCCCGGCCGAGAGGCTGCCGGCGGGCCGATCGAGAAAGACGCCGAGCGCGAGGCTTTCGGCGAGTTCGTCGATGCGCCGAGACAAGTTTTCGACGCCGTAGAGGCGGCCGAATACGCGGAGGTTCTGGCGCACCGTGAGGCGATGCGGCATGTCGACGTAGGGGCTCTCGAAGTTCATGCGCCCGAGAACGCGATAGCGGTCGCGCGCCATGTCGACGCCGAACACGCTGACTGCGCCCGAGGTCGGCGCGATGAGCCCCAAGATCATGCCGATCGTGGTGGTCTTGCCGGCGCCGTTGCTGCCGAGCAGGCCGGTGATCGAGCCGGTCGCGATGGCGAACGAGATCGCGTCGACGGCGGTCGTCGCGCCAAAATGCTTGGCGAGCGCACGCGCTTCGATGGCGGCGGGGACAGGGGACAAGGGACGGGGCTCGTCAAGGGTGTGGTCGCCCGCGTTCTAGCCGCCGCGCGCCGCCGTGTCACCGCGAGGGCGATTCCCGGCAGCGGCGCAGCGCGGCGAGGAAACGGCCGCGCTCGCCCGTCGAGGGCTTCGACCCGAGTCTGGAACTCTCGACGCGTCGCCGCCGATTGACTCTCGTCCGTCGGATTGCGATGAATCGGCCCGAGCGGCGTCGTCCGAAGGAGAGGGCCGATCGAAAAGAAGCGGGTGTAGCTCAATGGCAGAGCAGCAGCCTTCCAAGCTGAATACGAGGGTTCGATTCCCTTCACCCGCTCCAATGTTTTCAATCACTTAGAAAAGTGCGATTCCGAATGCGGCTGAGAAATTCGGAATGAAAGTCAGGATTTGTTCCGTCGGCGCCGTCCCTCAAGGCGCGCGGCGTCGGTCTGGCGGACCTTCTGGAGGTCGACCGGATTATAGGTCTTGAAGAGCAAGCTCGATCGGTCGATCGAGTTACCGAACTTCTCCGAAACGGCGCGCGCGTCGCCGCCGCCGGCGAACGCTTCCATCACGCCAGATCGGCGCATGTCGCGAAGCTGGCGCAGATCGCCGGGAAACGCCGCGGCGCGCACCGCCGCGAAGTCGCCGCCCAGGCGCGACTCGCCGTAGGGGACGCCGGTGCGCTTCCGAAAGAGGATCGACTCCGGCGCGTGATCCGCGCCGAAGTCGGCGAGGTAGCGCCGCACCAGCCAATCGCCGAACTTCGACAACGTTCCGATGACCGCGACACCCGTCTTGGCGCGGCCTTCGCTCGATTTGTCGAAAACGATGCGCGCAGTCTCGGGGTCGGTCCGCAAGTGCCGCCGGCGCAACGTGCGCGCATCTTTGGGCGAGAAACCCGCATCCCACGCGACGACGATGATGCAGGCGAGGCCACGATAGCTGAGACGCCACGCCGCCTTGGCGCGCTGCATCGCCTCGCCGTGCGTGTAGCGTTGATCCCTCGCGGCCGGCTGGCGGTTGCGGACCTTGGCCGAGGGGTCGCTCAGTTGCGTGTAGCGCAGCGCCTGCATCACGCGCCAAAAGGCCCGCCAAACCTTGAGCGCCTTGTGCGCGGCGTCGAGACCGGACACTTCCTCGATCCGCGCGCGCCAGTCCGATAACATGTCCATCGTCACCGTGTCCGGCGCACAATCGACGAAGGTCGGCTCGATCCGCTTTTGCCATGCGGGCCACCAAATTTTGGTCCGCGTCGAATTGGCCAGCGCGCGCCATTCGCCGGTCGTGATCCACTCTTGCCAGGCCTCGCCGATCGACCCGCGCGGGATAGGCCTTGGCGATCGTCGCCGCTTCCTTGGGCGGCAGCTTGGCCGCGGGCGGCGCGCGCCCGTCGCGGATGGCGATCCAATCTTCGAGCAGCGCCCAGGCGGCGCGGCGCGCGCGTTCGTCGTCTGGCCCCAAGGGCTTCGCCGTGAAGCCATGCTCGAGCATGCGCCCGCGCGGTTCGAAGTAGCGCTTGCCCTTGCGGACCGACGTGTAGGGAATTTTCAAGGGGCTAGCCCGCCTCGCCGCCACGCATCGCCTCCAACCGGGCCTTGACGACGGTCGAAGCATCCCGCGCCGCAGTATTCGAAGTCAAGCCCGAGCGTCGGTCCATCCAATCGTCAATCGCCTTGAGGTCGTAAAGGCCAGTGTCGGGGTCCGGCCGAGGAAAGCCGTGCGCGAACAGCCGCTCCTTGACTTCCTCGAAACCCGCCAACGTCAAGCCGAGACGCCGCGCGGCCTTGTCGGCCGGCACGTCGCGGGGGTCGACCCGAAGACGAATTGAGGAAGCCGTGCGCATCATTATCGGCACCCGTTCCTTGAGATCGGATATCGTCGGAAAGCGACGGCGCGGCGGCTCATTCGGCGGCCTCGCTCGGCTTGCCGCCTTCGTCGGCGGCGGGCAGCGCGACGGGGAAATACCAGCCCTCGCGCCCTTTGTGGACGGTCATCGGCGGCCCGATGTTTTCGTGGTGCTCGCGGCGCCACAGCGCGACGGCGCGCGGCCAATCTGGGGAGTCTTCGGCGATGAACTTCCGTTCGGGGCGGGGCGCTGCGGCGACGCGCGAGGTCGCCAGCTCGGCGGCGGCGCGGCGCTCGCGCGACCAAGCGCGTATCTCGGGGACGAGCCAGTAGTTTCCAAAATTATCAAGCGGACGTTTGAGCTTGGAAACTCTGGCGGCGAAATAGGCGAGAACGTCGAGTTCGAGGAGCTCCTCGCTGCGGGTCCGAGGCCTTTCTGTCGTCAGCGCGCCCGAGCCGCGTTTTGTCCCGCTGTTATGAGCCTATCGGGTCAGCTCCCATGCTGCTGGCTAGGCGCGTTTGAGCCCGAGAGAGAGTTCGCGCGCGCCTTCGAGCGCGACGTCGCGCAATTCCTCGAGCTTCGCGTTGGTGTAGCGCGAGCTCGGCCCCGAGAAGCTGATGCCGGATTGGCAGGATCCATCCTTTTCGAACACTGGCGCGGCGACGCAACGCATATCGTCGTGGAACTCCCGGTCGTCGCGCGCGAAACCCTGGGCGCGCACGTTGCGAAGCTCCGCGCGCAATTTGTCCGGGTCGACGATCGTGTTGACCGCGATTCGCGGCAGACCCCGGCTGATCACTTCGTCGATCGCACGCGCGTCCTGATAGGCGAGCAGCGCCTTGCCGATCGAGGTGCAGTGAAGGGGCGAGCGATCCCCGATCTGGAAATCGACCGCGACCAATTGGGTTCCTTTCGCCCGGTAAACCAACACCGTCGCGTCGCGATCGAGGACGCAATAATGGACGGTCTCTCCGCTCCGGTCAGCCATTTGGCGCAAGATCTCATTGATCAGATCGGCGCGGTCGTTGCCGTTAAGAAGACGTCGCGACAACGACAACAGCTTGTAGCCGAGCTGGTAGTTCTTCTGCGACGCGTCGCGCTTCACATAGCCGGCGGCGTGCAGCGTCATCAGCATTCGGTAGGCGGTGCTGCGATCGGCGCGGATGCCTTCTGCGACCTCGGCCACCGACACCGGGTGTCCTGCTTCAGCGAGAATCTCCATGACCTCGAGAGCGCGCATGGCGGTCGAGCTCTTGTTCGAATCCAGCATCGTCCCCTCACGATTCGATGTGCGTTATTCGTATAATATATGCGCCTAGAAAAACAAGCGCAATATTCGTTGACGTAGTGCGATATTTGCATTAGTGACCGACCCGGAATGGCCGGCAATGCCCGCCAGGAGGGGAGAGGGAAGCCGTGAAAATGCTGATTGACGGCGCTTGGGTCGGCGCGGCGAGTGGCGCAGTTGACGAGATCGTCAATCCAGCCAACGGAGCGCGATTGGATAGCGTGCCGCGGGGTGGCCCTGATGACGTCGAGCGCGCGGTCGCAGCCGCTCAACAAGGCAAAAAGCGAATCGCCGCCGTGCCCGCGCACGAGCGTTGCGCGATCTTGCTGCGGGTCGCCGACGCGATCGAGCGCGAGCGGGACTCGCTCGCCCGCCTGCTCGCTGAGGAAAACGGCAAGACACGGCGCGAGACGCTCGGCGAAATCGGAGCGGCCATCCGCATCTGGCGCGGCTACGCCGAAGAGGCCAAACGCATATTCGGCAAGGTCACGCCGCTCGACTCCGTGCCGGGACTCGAGCGGTCACTCGCCATCACCATGCGTCAGCCGCTCGGAGTCGTCGCCGCGATCGCGCCCTTCAACTATCCGGCCGAACTGTGGTCGCACAAAGCGGCGGGCGCGCTTGCCGCCGGCAACGCGGTCATCACCAAGCCGCCGTCGGCATGCCCGCTGACCATCATGCGCATCGCCGAAATAATGGAAGCGGCGGGTCTGCCCAAAGCGGCGCACCAGCTCGTAACCGGGGCCGGCGAAGTGGTGGGCGCGGCGCTGGTTCGCGCCGAGGGCGTGCAGATGGTGACGATAACCGGCAGCACGGCCGCCGGACGACAGATTCTCAAGGACGCCGCCGATACGCTGAAGAAGGTGCATCTTGAGCTTGGCGGCAACGATGCGACCATCGTCTGCGCCGACGCCGACGCCAATGCGGTTGCTGCCGACCTCATCTCGGGCCGGTTCACCAGCGGCAACGGGCAAATCTGTTGCGCAGTCAAGCGCGTGCTGGCTGATCGCGCCATCTATGACGATCTGCTCGCTCGCCTCGTGGCGAAAACAAAGACGCTGCGGCTCGGCGATCCGCTGAACGACGACACCGACGTCGGTCCGCTGATCACCGAGCGCGCCGCGCGCCGCGTCGAGGAGCAGGTGACGAAAGCGGTTGAAGACGGCGCTAAAATCCTCGCCGGCGGCAAACGCAAGGGCAACTTTTTCGAGCCGACCATTCTCACGGGAGTGCGCCCCGGCATGGACGCCTTCGCCGAGGAGATTTTCGGCCCGGTGTTGTCGGTCACCCCTTTCACGCGATTCGACGAAGCGCTCGCGCTCGCCAACGACAGCCCCTACGGCCTGCAGGCGGCGATTTACACGCGTGACGTCGGCCGCATCATGGAGGCCTTCCGCACGCTCGAGGTCGGGACCGTGGTCGTCAACCACTCGACCGCGATCCGGGTCGAGAACCTCCCCTTCGGCGGCGCGAAGATGAGCGGCAACACGCGGGAAGGCATTCACGAAACCCTGCTCGATATGACCGAGCAGAAGACGCTGCTTCTGAACAACGTCTTTGGCGAGTCCTGATCCCATGGTCGCGTTGAGCGTCGCCAACATCAGCAAGGCCTACGACGGCAATCCGGCGCTCGCCGCCGTGTCGTTCGCCGTCGAGTCGGGGCGCGTTCTCGCCTTGTGCGGCGAGAACGGCGCGGGAAAGTCGACGCTCATCAAGATCCTCGCCGGCGCGGCGCCGCCGGACACCGGGTCGATTTCCCTCGACGGCAAGGCGGTCGCGCTTCGCGACCCGCGCCACGCGATCGAGCTCGGCATCCGCACCGTCTATCAGGAGCTGAGCCTCCTACCCCACCTCAGCGTCGCCGAGAACATCCTGCTCGGCAAGATGCCCCACCGCAGCGCGAAATGGTGGGTCGACTGGCCGCAGGCCAACGAACTGGCGACACGGGAACTGGCGAATTTCGGCTTCGACCGCATCGACGCGCGCGCGCTTGTCTCCGAGCTCAGCGTGTCCGAGCAGCAAGTGGTCGAAATCGCCAAGGCGCTCGTCGGCCGGCCGAAGATCCTGATCCTCGACGAGCCGACCTCGGTGCTATCGGCGCGTGAGGCTGAAACGCTGTTCGCCAAGATCCGCGAGCTCACCGCCTCCGGCGTCATCGTCCTCTATGTCTCGCACCGTCTCGAGGAGGTCTTCGAGATTTCCGACGAGGTCTTGGTGCTGAAGGACAGTGTCAAGGTTCTGACCGCTAAGACGCGCGAGATCGACCGCAACGGCCTGATCAGCGCCATGGTCGGCCGCTCGCTGGCGGCGATCTACCCGAATCGCGCCGCGCGCCCCGGCCCCGCCCTGCTCGAGTGCCGCGACCTCAGCCGCGCCGGCGTGTTCGAGGACGTGAGCCTCACGGTTCACGCGGGCGAGATCGTCGGCATGTTCGGCCTCGTCGGCAGCGGCCGAACGGACGTCGCCCGCGCTTTGTTCGGCGCAACGCCCGCGACTTCGGGCGAAATCCTCGTCGACGGCGCGCCGGTCAAAATGAGGCGTCCGGCGGACGCGATCACCAACGGCGTCGCCTTCGTCACCGAAGATCGCAAGCGCGACGGCCTGGGGCTCGACCTCAGCGTTCTCGACAACGGCGGACTGGCCTCGATGGACCTCGTTTCTTGGCGCGGCGTGCTCAACCGCGCGCGGCAGGAGACGGTCGTCGAGGCGAAGCTCGACGAGCTTGCGGTGCGTCCGCGCGGCGTATACCGCATGGCGCGCCAGCTCAGCGGCGGCAACCAGCAGAAAGTCGTGCTCGCCAAGTGGCTGCTGCTCGATCGCACGCGCGTTTTCATCTTCGACGAACCGACGCGCGGGGTCGACGTCGCTACGAAGTTCGAGATTTACCGTATCATGGCGGACCTCGCCGCCACCGGGATGGCGATTTTACTGATCTCGTCGGAAATGCCGGAAGCGCTGGGCATGAGCGACCGCCTGCTGATCATGCGTGCGGGGAGGATCGTCGCCGCGCTCGACCGCTCTGAACTCAGCATGGAGCGAGTCTTTGCCCTGGCGATCGGCGTCGAACTCGATCGGAAGACGGCTTAGACCCCATGACCTCCGCCGCGCGCAGCGCAACCGCCTCCGAAGCCAAGACCAGTCGCCGGTCGCACGTCGACTTGGCCAACGTCGGCTTCGCCGTCGCCATCCTCGCGGTCGTCGTTTTCGCCAGCGTCGCGACCGACTCGTTCCTCACGTCGCGCAACATCGTCAGCATCTCGCGGCAGCTTGTCACCAACGGCTTTCTGAGCCTCGGCATGCTCATGGTCGTGCTGACCGGCGGCATCGACCTTTCGGTCGGTTCGATCCTCGCCTTCGCCGGGCTGTTGGCGACCGGTCTGCAGGAGCAGATGCCGTTTCCATTGGCGATCCTCGTCGCCCTCATCATGGGGGTGGTCGTCGGACTGCTGAACGGCTTCCTCGTCGCGCGGTTCCGGCTGCAACCGTTCATCGTGACATTGGCGACGATGGGCAGTTTGCGCGGCCTGCTCTACGTCTATTCGGCGACGCCCAAATACCCGATCGATCCTCTGTTCCGCTCTCTCCTCGGCGGAGGCTTCATCGGGCCGATGCCCGTGCCGGTGCTACTGCTGCTGGTCACGGTGCCGATTGTCTGGTTCTATCTCAACCACACGACCTCAGGCCGCGCGATCTACGCGATCGGCGTCAATCGGGAGGCCGTGCGGCTCGCGGGCATCGACGTCCAGCGACATCTCCTCGCCGCTTACGGGGCGAGCGGATTTCTGGCGGCGGTCGCCGGCGTGCTGCTCGCCTCGCGTCTCGGCATCGCCCAGCCTTCTTACGGCGTCGGCTACGAACTCGACGCCATCGCGGCGGTCGTCATCGGCGGTGGCACCCTCGCCGGCGGCACCGGCACGGTGGTCGGGGTGGTCGGCGGCGTGCTCGCGCTCGCGATGATCGACAACGTCCTGAACCTCTTCAACGTCGAGTCTTACTACCAGCAATTCCTGAAGGGCCTGATCATCCTCGTCGCCGTCCTGGCGAGGCGGAAGAGGGCTTGAGCGGTTCGTCGGCGCCGGCATATCGCCGGCGCCCATAAGTGGGGAGAATAGCCATGAAACGCCTGACCACACTCGCAACAGCCGCCGGTTGCGTCCTCGCAGTCGCCGCGACGACGCCGGCGGTCGCCAAGGACATCAAGATCGGCGTCGTCAACTTCACCCTTTGCTGTTCCTACTTCGTCGGCATGGACAAGGCGATCGCCGATTCGGCGTCGCTCTATCCGAACATCAAGGTGGTCTCGACCGACTCCAAGGGCGACGCGGCGAAGCTGACCTCGAACGTCGAGGACCTGCTGTCCCAAAAGGTCGACGGCCTGATCATCAGCGGCGGCCCGCTCGAGGCGGCGCCCGAGGCCCTCGATGCGGCGAAGAAAGCCGGCGTTCCGGTGGTGCTGGTCGACCGCGACTTCAAGGGCGGCGACTACACCAGCTGGATCGGCCCGGACAACTATGCGATCGGCGTCGGCATCGGCGAGTACATCAGCAAGCGCCTCGATGGCAAGGGAACGGTCATCGATATTCGCGGCGGACCGGCCGATAACTCGATCGGTCTCGGGCGCACCAACGGCATGCTTTCGGTGCTCGAGAAGACCGCCATCAAGGTCGAGAAGGCGTCCGACTTCGGCGGCTGGAGCGTTGACGGCGGGTTCAAGGTAATGGACGAGATGCTGACCAAAGTCCCCGACATCAACGCCGTCTTCTGCGAGAACGACTCGATGTGCCAGGGCGCGCAGAAAGCGATCAAGGACGCGGGCAAGTCGAGCGCGATCTTCCTCGCCTCGGTCGACGGCGAAAAGGGCACCCTCAAAGAGATCATGTCCGAGCGCACCAACTTTGGTGCGACCGGGCAAAACAATTCCGATCAGATCGGCCGCGCCGGCTTCAACCGGCTGATGGCGATCCTCGCCGGCGCGTCGGCGCCCAAGCAGACGGTTCTGCCCTCGCCGATCATCACCAAGGACAACGCGGTCAAGTTCTACAATCCGGATAGCGTCTTCTAATTGACCCGATCCATCGGTCGCCGCCGGCTTCGCAGCCGGCGGCGACAAAACGTGGTCTGCGCCCCTTGAAGTGGTCCAGCGTCGGGGGCAAGCTCAAGTGAGCGAGCCCGGCCGAGACTTTCTGTTCACCGTAGCGGGGCTCAGTTCGGCGCAGCGAATGGGACCCGTAATCCTCAAGGCGCATTCCGAGGTCCCAGTCACCCACTCATCAACAAGCCGGGCATACTGCCAAGTGCTGATATGATCGGCGTGATCGATCCGGCTCGGAAAGACAAATTCGTCGAGCGCGCCGCTTCGGCGTTCGAGCCAGGCCAGAATGCTGCCGCGGGTGGGCTTAAGGAGTTCGAATTGAACCGGCCGGCCGGTCTTCTGCTGGATGACGATCGCGCGTGACCGAACCCGACCGCCGCTGACAAGGTCGCCGATCTTGACCTTCACGACGTCACACCCGCGCAATTTGCTATCTATAGCGAGATCGAACATTGCGCGGTCGCGCAGCCGGCGTTCCCGGTCGAGCCAGAACCGGATGGCCCAGACCTGCTGCGGCTTCAGTGCCCGCTTGGCGCCGACCATCCGGCCCAAGTTCCACGGACGCTGATCATTGGCAGCCGGATCATACTCTGAGTGTCCCATAGCCTTCTCCTCTTCCGGCCACCATCGGCCTTGGAGAAGAACAAGGCGCGTCACGCTCGACCTTTGAAGCTGTGACCGAGAGCGGCCTGGCGACTTTGGGCAATCGAAATGTCAGAGCTGACATTCGCTCTTGCGTAGCGTCGTGGCAGCTCTCGCCCCTTTGCGACCCAAGGCGGCGTTAGTCGCGTTGAGATGTGGGCGGTTGCTACTGTGTCGAGGGCACATACCTCATGGCGGCGTAAGCGCGCACTCGGCGGCAGCTGCTGGCCGCTTCGGCGCTTCCGATGCAGAGGCCGATTTGTCGTCCCTCGCGAGCATCTAGCCAGTCTTTGCTCCATACGCGGCGAGCGTCGGAATCGCAGCGCGGGCGAGCGCGAATTCCCGCTCCTCCAGCACTGCGATCGCCGCGGGACGACTTAGCCGGGGGCGGCCGGAAAAGTGGAGCTTGGCTGGCTCTCAGTTCGAATGTGCTCATCCGAGCTCCGCCAGGAACGTCCGGTCAGACTCACTCTCGGGTTCGTGGTAGCCCTGCCGTCCCAGCAGCTTCCAGCTTCCACCCTGTTTCTGCCAGATCTCCATCACGCCCAGATGGGCGGCGCCGGGCGGCTTGCCTTCGTCCTGGTATGAGCAGTCGAAGACGAGGCGCACGATCGCGGTGTCGCCGGCGACCACCGTCTTGATGTTGGACAGGGTGATCGATGTGTAGATCGTCTTCTTGGTCGCAATGACGTCGACGAACTGGGTCTTATTCTGGACATGCCCATCCGAATGGGCATAGACCAACTCGGGCGCGATCAGGGCGTCGAGTTCCGCCCGATCCGCATCGAGCATCGCCTTGCTCAGGTGCTGAGCGGCCTGCTCGACCGCCGCTTCATCGGCGGCGTCGGCGACCGCTGGTATGCTCGGCATGTTCCCCTCCTCGTGCTTCGCGTTTTTCGCCCTCTCCCGCAAGGGAGAGCCGTGGCGACGGCCATAATGGAACCATCCCTCGAAGCCTTGACCGGGGTCTAACCGCAAACGCCACACTTTCGGCTCCTCGATCACCCCAATCGCGCTCGACAGTCTGAGAGGTTCGAGTTGGCCCCCTTGCTCGCGTTCGGCAACCGCTAGCTAGCGGATCACCCTTGCGCCCTTGCCCTTCATGATCGCTTCGACTTCCTTGACGTTGACCATCGAGGTGTCGCCGGGCGTCGTCATCGCCAGGGCGCCGTGCGCCGCGCCGTATTCGACCGCCGCCTGCGGCCCCTTGCCTTCGAGGAAAGCGTAGGCCAGACCCGAGGCGAAGCCGTCGCCGCCGCCGACCCGGTCGTAGATCTCGAGGTTCTCGCGCAATGGCGCCTCATAGAACTGGCCGCCGGCGTAGATGACCGCGCCCCAGTCGTTGAAACTTGCGGTCTTGGCGTTGCGCAGCGTCGTCGCCGCCACCTTGAAGTTGGGGAACGCCTTGACCGCTTTGGCGATCATCTTTTTGAAGTTGGCCGGGTCGATTTTCGAAATATGCTCGTCGAGCCCCTCGACCTCGAAGCCGAGGCAAGCGGTGAAGTCCTCTTCGTTGCCGATCATCACGTCGACGCGGGGCGCGATCGCGCGGTTGATCCTCTGCGCGCCTTCCTTGCCGCCCTGGCTCTTCCACAGCGAGGCGCGATAATTGAGGTCGTAGGAGACGATCGCGCCGTGCTTGTGCGCCGCCTCGACCGCCTCGATCACCGCTTCGGCGGTGTTCGTCGCCAGCGCGGCGAAGATGCCGCCGGTGTGGAACCAGCGCACCCCCTCCTCGCCGAACAGCTTCTCCCAGTTCACTTCGCCGGGGCGGATCTGCGAGGCGGCCGAGTGGCCGCGGTCCGAGCAGCCGAGCGCGGCGCGCACGCCGAAGCCCTTCTCGGTGAAGTTGAGGCCGACGCGCGTGTTGCGGCCGATGCCGTCAAATTCGCGCCAGATCAGGTGGGACGTGTCGACGCCGCCCTGCCACATCAGGTCCTGAACCAGCCAGCCGAGGTCGTTGACCGGCAGTGCGGTCACCACCGTCGCGCGCTTGCCCCAGCACTTGCGCATCGCCCGCGCGACATTGTATTCGCCGCCGCCTTCCCACACTTGGAACGAGCGCGCATTGCGCACGCGGCCGAAGCCGGGGTCGAAGCGCAGCATCACCTCGCCGAACGAGGCGCAGTCCCACTTCGTCTCCGCGGCCGGACGGATCTTGAGGATTTCCTCGGCCATCTCACTTCCCCCGGATCTTGCGGATCAGCGCGATCGTCTCGCGGACCTTCTTCTCGACCCCCGCGTAGTCCTTGGCGGCGAGCAATTCCTTGGTGATCAGGTTCGAGCCGATGCCGACGCAGGCCACTCCCGCTTTGAACCACTTGGTCAGCGATTCCTCGGTGGCGTCGACGCCGCCGGTCGGCATGATCCGCGTCCACGGACAGGGCCCGAGCATCGCCTTGACGAATTCCGGCCCGCCGACCGAGCCGCCGGGGAACACCTTGACGATCTCGCAGCCGAGCTCTTCGGCGTAGCCGATCTCGGTCGCCGAGCCGCAGCCGGGGCTATAGGGGATCTTGCGGCGATTGCATAGCTTGGCGATGTCGGGGTTGGTGAGCGGGCCGACGACGAACTTCGCGCCATTGGCGATGTAGACGCCGGCGGTCGGCGCGTCGACGACCGAGCCGACGCCCATGATCACGCTCGGGTCGGCCTTGGCGAAATGGCGCGTCACCTCGAAGAACACATGCGCGGCGAACTCGCCGCGGTTGGTGAATTCGATGCATTTGGCGCCGCCGTCGGCGCAGGCCTGAATGACCCTTTGGCAGACCTCGACGTCGGGATGATAGAAAACCGGAATCACCCCCTGATCGATCATCGCGGACAAAACGGTCATACGATCGACAGTCATTGTTTGCTTCCTTCCATTCATTCTGGCGTCGTCGACCCATCAGCGACGACGCGAAGAAGATCGTTGCGCGACCGCAGCGAGCTTCATGCCGCGAAGGTCAGTTGCGCCTTGCAAGTTTGCTCGGGGGCGCGTTTCGCTCGCGGCCGGCCCAAACGCCGCCCCTGGCCTAAAATCTCGTCGCCGCGCTGGTCGACTTTCTCGCCGCCGTTTACACCGCCAGCGTCGACGACGATGACGTCGCCCGGTCGGCCCATTTCCAGCGCTTTCAATGCTTATTCCTCGGCGCCGCAAATCCGTACAGCCGCCGCCGGCGGGGGGCGGCGGCGGCTGCCCAAGGAGTCCGGCCGCGACCTATTTAGGTCCAACGGTCGGCAGCCCGTGCTTCGCCATGAGCTCCAGGTAGTCTTCGCGCGGCGGAAGGAAGACGTCGATTGCTCGGTACCCAGTGGTTGTGCGCCCACCGTGCACGACATTCGACGGATGCACGCAGACATCGCCCGCTTGCATCAGGAACTTCTCGTCGCCGCATTCATGCTCCTCGCTCCCTTCCAGCATGATGAAAATCTGGAACGCCTCATGCTTATGCAGCGGGAAGTCGCAACCTGGCTCGTTCACGATGAAGCTCAGCAGCGCGGGCCCGGTGGCGACGAGGCGAGAACTCGACCCCGGGAGCAGAGGGAGCAGAGGGACTTCCTTCATCGTGTAGCAGTATTTAGACTTCTTGTTTGCAACATAGACCATGACGAACTCCATTGTGGAATCGGTGGCGTGTTCAATCGACGTTACGGGGCTTTATCCGCCGCTCCTGCAGGTCTCCTCTATGGCGGCATCCCTACAAGCGCCGGCGTGGACTGAAGGTAAACGAGCAGGCAGAGCACAAGCATGAGGACCACGCTCCAGCGACACAGGCACGGGGCGCCGCAGCATGCGGCCACCGCGTCGAACTCCCTGAGAAGCGACGGCCGGCGTTCGAATTCTCGGAATACCTTGAGCATAGACATATCGCCTTCGATCAACCCTTGAGTGACAAAAACCGGTCAGCCAGGCAGCGACCAGGATCCGTCCTGCAATCGCACATTGTTGACGGGGTTGTGCGGGCGTTGGCCTTTAAGAAAGCGCGCCACCTCACTGGCCGCTACTTGGCGGCACATACTGATCGATTCCTCGGTGTAATACGCGACATGCGGCGTAATAATCACATTGTCGAGCGTAAAAATGGGGTCAGAGGCGGGAGACCAAGCGCGTCGATGCGCCGGCTCTTCCTCGGTGTCGTCGAGCGCGGCGCCAGCGATCAGCCCTTCACTCAACGCCCGGTACAACGCCTGGCCATCGATCGTAGGACCGCGCCCGGTGTTGACGATGATGGCCCTTTTCTTCATACGGCGGAATTCCGCATCCCCAAGGAAGTGACGGGTCTCCGCCGTCAGGGGCGTCTGCATCATGACATAGTCGGAGCGCTCCAGCAGTTCGTCCTTTGTGACGCGCCGGGCCCCCGCTTCGCGGATGCTGGCGTCGTCGACATACGGATCGAACACGACAATATCCAGACCGAACGGCCGGGCGCGCTCCGTGATCGCACGCCCGATGCGACCGAAGGATACGATCCCGATGACGCTGCCCCGCAGGCGATAAATGGGACGCGCCGCCTGCCAGCGCCACTTGCCGGCATGGCTGGCCTGGTTGTACTGCGGGAGGCGGCGCGCCAGCGTCAGCATCATCGCGATCGCGTGATCGGCGACCTCATCCGTGCAGTAGTCGCGCACATTGGTGACAAGAACGCCGCGCGCGGTCGCCGCATCGACATCGACGATGTCGACTCCTATTCCGTAGCGGGCGACGATGCGGACGCTCGGCAAAGCGTCGAGCGTCTTGGCGCCGACATAGGCGTATTGATTGATGATGCCGGCGCAGTCCTTGGCGCCGGTGATCAGTTCATCCTCGGATCGTGCTTGCAAAGCCACTACCTCGAGCCCTGCCGCTTCGAGGATCGTGCGCTCGATGTCAAAATCGCCGTAGTCGTAATCGGCGATCACGACCTTCCGCCGATGGTTGCCAACCCTATCCATCATTCATTCTCGTCAGACTCGCCATTCGCGACGTTTCCCGAGCGCTCAGGCGTAAGCGCCAGCGGAATAGGTCAACTCGTAGGAGTGCGAGTAGATTTCTATGATGTTGCCCCAGGGATCCTCGCAGTAGACCATGCGGTAGGGCTTTTCGCCGGGATAGTAGTAGCGGATCGGCATACGCTGCTTGCCGCCGTGTTCGGCGATCTTCTTCGCCAACCCCTCGATGTCGGGATCCGTAATGCAGAAGTGGAAAATGCCGGTCTTCCAGTACTCCAGATTGTTTGTCGGTTTCTCGTTGTTCGGGAATTCGAACATCTCGATCCCGATCTTGTCTACCGTCGATATATGGCAGATGCGGAAGCTCGTCCAATTCGGCCCGAACACGTCGGTGCACATCACGCCGACGGCGCTTTCGTCTTTGGTGATCGTCGTCGGCGCCATGATGGGATAGAAGCCGAGGACCTCCGTATACCATTTGAACGCGGCGTCTACGTCGGGCACCGAAAGTCCGACATGACTGAAGGCACGGGGATAGGTCATTTCTGTTCTCCTTCTCTATTGGCGTCATTGCGCGCCATGGCGCCGCGCGGGCGTGCGAACAAAGTGATGCTGCTGAGGATCCGGCTGAGATCGTCCCGCCACATGTCGATCCCCACGGCCAGGACGATGATGAAGCCGATCACGACGTTCTGGGTCGAAGTAGGGACCGCATTGAGGTTGAGGCCGTTCTGCACGATCGTGATCGTCAGCGCCCCGAATAGGCTCGCCCGGATGTCGCCGCGGCCGCCAGAGAGACTTGCGCCGCCGATGACCGCCGCCGCGATCGCCTGGAGTTCCAGGCCTGTGCCGTAGTTGGGCGAGCCGGAATTGAGCCTTGCCGCCATGAGCACTGCGCCCACTGCCGTCATGAACCCCGCGATAACAAAGGCGTACAGTTGCGTCCGTTTCACGTTGATGCCTGACAGTCGTGCCGCGTTGGCGTTACCGCCTACGGCATAAATCGCGCGCCCAAGGCGCATATGCCGCATCAGCCAATGGGCGGCGGCGAAGAACACGACGATATAGAAGAAGGGCAGGGGAATGCCGAGCACGTGACCGTAGAACAGCGGCTCGAGCTGCGTGGACGCATCGAAGACTGGAGAGCCGTTGTTGAACATGAAGGCGACCCCGCGATAGGCGCTGAGCCCAGCCAAGGTGGTGATGAAGGCGGGTATTCTCCCGTAGGCCGTTATGAACCCATTGAGCGCGCCGATGCCGGCGCCAAGAACGAGGGTTATGAGGATGGCTGGCCAGAATCCGACCCCCCAGAATTTCAGGCAGCTGGCGAGGATCATCGTGAGCAGCGCGATCATCGATCCCGGGCTCAGATCGATACCGCCGATGAAGACCACGGCGGTGGAGCCGATCGCGAGAAGCGCGACAATGCTGACCTGGAGCGCAAGATTATTCAGGTTGCCCCAAACGAGGAAGCGATTGGTGGTGGACATGACGAGCAACGCCACGACGATGGTGGCGACGACCGGTCCGGTCAGCGGATGGGAGAGCAATCGCTTCATGCCGCTGCCGTTCCTAGCTCGGTATTCCCCAAAAGGTCGGCCTTGCTCAACTCGCTCGCTTTGGCGATTCGCACGATCTGGCCACGCCGCACGACCGCGACGCGGTCTGACATAGCCAGCAGCTCCCGGTCCTCCGAACTGATGAGGAGAACGCCGTTGCCGGCCGCGGTTATCTCATCGATCAGCCGGTAGATGGCGACCTTGGTGCCGACATCGATGCCCTGAGTGGGTTCGTCGAAGATGAAAACATCGGCGCCCGTGTAGAGCCAGCGCGCCACCAAAAGCTTCTGCTGATTGCCGCCCGACAAACGGTCGACCAGTTGGGCTTCGGCCTCAGGCGTAACCTGCAACTTTCCGATGAATTCCCGGCTCGCTGCTCGCTCGCGCCTCAGATCGAGCCAGAAGCCCCGATCAATATCCCTAAAATTGGCGACCGAGATGTTTTCGGTGCCGTTGAAATTGAAGAACAGACCGTCGGTCTTTCGATTCTCCGTCAAGAGTGCGATGCCTCCAGCAATGGCGTCGCCCGGCGAGCGAAGATGAATCGGCTTGCCGCGCAGCAATATCTCGCCGCGAGTGAGGGGGTCCGCGCCGAACAGCGCACGCGCGATCTCGGTGCGGCCCGAGCCCAACACGCCGCCGAGACCCAGAACCTCACCGCGCCGAAGCGTGAAACTTACGCCACGGACGCCTCGATCGGTGGCGATGTCGCGGGCCTCCAGAAGGGCCTCTCCCGGTTCGGTATCGGTCTTCAGATAGTGTTCGTGAACTTCGCGGCCGATCATCAGGGTGATGATCGCGGATAAGTCGAGCGATGTCTCGCCGGCGACGCCGACCACATGCCCGTTGCGCATCACCGTCACCACGTCGACCAGGCGCACCACTTCGTCGAGCCGATGGGAAATGTAAAGGATCGCCGTGCCGGCGTCGCGCATTCGCTTGAGCAGACTGTGGAGATGGTCGGCCTCGCGGGCGCCGAGCGCGGTTGTGGGTTCGTCAAGAATGATGACGTTGGCATTGGCGGCCATCGCTTTGGCGATCTCGACCAGTTGCTGCTCGGCGGCGGAGAGGTCGCGCACCACGGCGTCGGGCGAGATCGCGATGTTCAAGCTGTCCAGGACGCGCGCCGCGGCGTCGCGCATGGAGCGCCAGTCGAGGCTAAAGAAAGGACCCGGCCACCGGCCGAGATGGATATTCTCGGCAACCGTCAGGTGGGGCACCAGGGAGAATTCCTGGAACACGGTGGCGATGCCCAGGGACCGAGCGATGAACGGATTGTCGACATGAACCGGCACGCCCTCACGCAGGATGGCGCCGGAGTCGGGCCGATGGGCGCCGCACAGCGTCTTGATCAGGGTGGACTTGCCGCTGCCGTTCTCACCGACTAGCCCATGGATCTGCCCGTGCCGCAGAACGAGCGAGACGTTATCGTTCGCAACGATAGGTCCGAACGTCTTGCGGATGCCACGCAATTCCCAGGCGATGCTGTCCCGCGCGTCCATCGGAGTCCTGCTGTCTTCGATCATTCGTGAAGGGGCGGGAGATCCGGACTGCCGCAGCTCGAGCGAGGCCCGTCTACACGGAATCGGGGCCTCGCTCTGAGTTCCGCCTGGAGCATGTCTCTTTCGGAAAACCGGTTCCCACTTTTCCGAGATACGCTCTAGTACTGCTTCGAGGGTTTGGGATAGAGGCGTTCGGGATGACGCAGCGAATCCAAAACGTTGTTCTTGTCTACGATCGTCGTCGGTGTTTCAACAAACCCGCCTTTGTACTGGTTGTCGAGCACGTCGGCGGTGACCGCGAGCGCGATCTGCCCCATGACGAACGGGGTCGTGTCGACGGTCGCCGTGACGGCGCCGGCTGCGATCGGCTCGAGCCCGGCACCGGTGTCACCGTCGTTGCCGAACATTAGTAGGTCTTTACGGCCAAGGGCCTTGGCCGCCTGTACCGCGCCCATGATCTCGTAGTCATTGGCGGCAAAGATCATATTGATCTCGGGATGCGCCTGCAGCATGTCCATTGCCGCCGCGTTGCCGCCTTCGACGTTCCACTTGCCGTCCAGGCTGGCGACGACTTTGAGTTTGGAACCCTTGATGGCGTCCAGGAATCCGCCGACGCGCTCAGTGGAGTGGTATCCGGGCTGGCCTTCGAGGATTCCGACCGCCATTTCCTTGCCCCCGACCAGCTTCAGAGCGTAGTCCCCCTCCTTATGAGTGCCATTGCGCTGGGAATAGCCGACCACGGCGTGAACGGGCGCAGGAAAGTCCTGAATGTCGGAATTCACGATTACGACCGCGATTCCCTGGGCCACTGCCTGCTTCACCAACGGCGCCGCGGCGTGCTCATCGTGAGTTGATAGAATGATTGCCGCGACCTTCTGGTTGATCACGTCCTGGATCATCCCCATCTGGCCATTGATGTCGTCGCCGTTCTGCGGAGCGAGCATGAAGGTCTCGATGCCGCGCTTGGCCGCGGCGTCCTTGATGCCCTCGCCGATCGCGATGTAGTAGTTGAATTCGGTGGCTGGCGGCATGTAGGCGATCTTCGCGCCCTTGGCTCCCTTGAAGTCCTTGATAGGCGCCTGGGCCTCGGCCTTGAGCGGCTTCGGTGCGGCATAGTCGTCCGCCCATGCGGTGACGCCAATCAGGAGCCCCGCCGTGGCGATGGCCGCCAACAATGCTTTCGATCTCGCTTTCATGACTCACTCCCTCAGTTACGGTTGCATTCGACTTTCCGATCGCTCCCTTAGCCCTCGAACGGCGCGTTGGTGAGCCCCTTCACGCCAGGCCGTGTTGCGTACAAGGCGCCGGCCTCCGGTTCGTCCGCCAGTTGCGCGGGGCTCATGAGGTACCTGGCGGTGGTGATGTAGAGCGTGTCGAGCGCAGCGCCTCCGAATGCGACGCAGGTCGGGTTGAGCGCTGGCACGGGGATGATCCGGTCGACCCGCCCGTCTGGCGCAAACCGCACCACCCGATGTCCGTTCCACTGGGCGTTCCAGATGTAGCCTTCGGCATCCACGCAAGACCCATCGGGCTGGCCCGGCTGCCCTTCGAACCGGCTCAACACACGTCGATTGGAAATGGAGCCCGTCTTGACGTCGTATGCGAAGGCCCAGATGGTCCGGGCGGGAGTATCCGCGAAATACATTGTGCGGCCGTCCGGGCTGAAGCAGATGCTGTTCGCACAGGCCACGCCGTCGATGAGCTTCGTGACCCGCTTGTCAGGATCGAGACGCACGACGCTCGAGACGAACTTGCCTTCGCGCTCGTCGAACCCGCCGGCGATAAACCGCCCCTGTCGGTCGGTCCGGCCATCGTTGAGGCGCGTGTTGGGATCGTTCGGTTCGAAGGCGGCTATGTCTTCACGGGCGCCGTTGGCCGGGTCGTAGAGCGAAAAGCAGTTGACGAAGGCGGCGATAAGGCCACCGCCGCGGCGTGGCGCGAAACATGTAATGCGGTCAGGCGCCTTGAGCGTGGTCGTCTGGCGGGTGACCGGGTCAAGCGTCCAGAACTCGCTCGACTGGATATCGACCCAACAAAGGCGCTGCGCCGCGGCGTCCCAAGTGACGCCCTCGCCGAGGACGTTGTGGCAATCCACGACGAGATCAACCGCGCTCACTGCGGCGCCCCCTCATCGCAAGGACGATTGCCAACCTGAACCAGGATTAACCGGATGGCCGGCAGCCAGGGGAATGTCGCCATCCGCGCATAGATCGTCACCCCGGTTGATACGCCGATCGAGCCCCAATCGGCTGCGTGCCGAATACTGCTCGCACGAGTCATTCCCCTCTCTCCCGACCGGTCAATTATCACGTGACATCTTCCAATTTGTCGACAACTGATATCTTAGATGCTATGGCTAGTCAAGGGCGACGAACCATTCGGCGAACACGATCGACTCGCGTAGTGTGTTATGCCTTATCAGCGCACCCACAAGCGCCGGCCTGGAGCATTGGATGAAACCGCTTGAACGGCCGCCGTCGCTCATGACCCTTGTCGTCGAAAAGCTGCGGACCGCCATCATCTCGGGCGATTTTATGCTGGGCGAGCAGATCTCGGAGATCAACATCGCCGGCCGGTTCGGGATCTCCAAGACGCCCGTTCGCGAGGCGCTACAGCAATTGCAAGCCGAAGGGCTGGTCCGTGTCGTTCCGCAGACGGGCACGTTCGTCTTCACGATGAGCGCGCGCGAGGTCGTAGAACTCTGCGAGCTCCGCCTCACGCTCGAGCACGCGGCTCTCAATCTGGCGCTGCGAAGGGATGCAAAAGGATTGGGCAAACGGCTGACGAGCCTTGTCCAGAGCATGGAAAAGGTCCATGCCAGCGGCGATTTCCGTGCCTACCTCAACCTGGATACGGAATTCCACCAGCAGTTCTTCCACTACTGTGGAAACCGATATATCGCGGACGCATACTCGCGGATCAAAGGTCAGGTGGCAGCGCTGCGGACGCATCTCGCGGGCCGCCCGGAACACACCCAGCTGTCGCTGCAAGAGCATAAGGCGATGGCGCGGACCATCGCAATGGGCCGGATTGTCGATGCTCCCAAGATTCTCGCCGACCATATCGCGCGGACGCAGACGGCCTACGCTGCGAATATCGTCGATATCGCCGCAGCAGACCGGACGTTGGGCGCCAAGCGTAAGCGCATCACTTCATAGGGACCGCTGAATCTCGGCAACGACGTGACTCTCGCGTCGAAGTCAACGATTCGCACAATCTTTTCGCTGATCGCGCCCATAAGGGCCATTCCTCGCCGGCGCTTTCCACAGCCTCGATCAAATCCAAATCGCCCTCAATCTCGACCGGCGCCACGATCGGCATGTCGTCCAATATCCCAAGATTCGCATCCGACGCCGCCAGCGCCACGCGGAGCTTCTGTTCCGCCTCGGCTCGCGTCGCCGCCTTGACGATGCGAATCGACCGATGGTCGCCGAAAGCGCCTCGCCGGCATGGGGTCCGCTTTCGAGAACCGCCTCATTGCCCGGAGCCGGCCGAAATGGCGCAACCCGGCTGTAGGCGAATGCCAATTCTTGGCCGAGAGCGGACTGACGGCTTTGGGCAATCGAAATGTCGAAGCGGACATTCGCTCCTGCACGGAGTCGTGACGGCTCTCGCCGTCGAGGTTCTGCCTTTCGATGATTGGTTCGATGCCGTCAAGGACGGGGTTCGCGCTCGCGTTGCCGAATTCATCGAGACGATGCTGGTGGAGTAACTTGCCGGCGCATTGTCGCCTCCGCGCTACGGCCGACGCAAGCCGAACGAAGATGGCGAACCGACGCCGGTGGTCGGCGTCCAGCATGGCCATCGCCGGCGCGGGCTGACCGGGACATTCGGGAGAACGGAGATTTCCGTGCCGCGGGCTCGGCTGATCGGCGCGGACGGCAGGACGGCCGAATGGAAAAGCGCCTCGCTTTGCGCCTACCAGCGCCGAACCAAGGCCGCCGATGCGCTGATCGCCAAGACCTATCTTTCCGGAACCAACACCCGCCGGGTGCGGCGGGCGCTGGCGGCGGCATTCGCTGGGCCGGTCGGCAAGGACGTGGTCAGCCGGACCTGGCGCAAAGTGAAGGGCGATTGGGACGCCTGGAGCGCCCGCTCGCTCGTCGAGGAGCCCATCGTTCGGCTGATCCTCGACGGCACGGTCGCGCGCGTGCGGCTCGACAGGAAGACGACCTCGATCTCGCTGCTGGCAGCGCTCGGCGGGCGAGCCGAAGGCCAGAAGGTGCTACTGGCGATCAAGAGCATGGGCGGCGAAAGCGAGGCGGCTTGGCGCGCGCTGCTCGACGATCTCGTCCGACGTGGATTGCCGACGCCGGAGCTGGTCGTCGTCGACGGCGCGCCGGGCCTGGAAAAGGCGCTGGCGGCCCTGTGGCCCGATACGGCGGTTCAACGCTGCACCGTGCACAAGCACCGCAGTCTCCTCGCCCATGCCCCCGAGCGGCCGCACGAGGAAATCTCCAACGACTATCGCAACATGATCTACGCCGCGCCGCGACGCGACGGGAGGACGAAGCCCGGGGCAAGGCGTTCATCCGCAAATGGCGGCTCAAATGCCGCGCCGTCGCCGACAGCCTGGAGGAGGCTGGCGACAGGCTGTTCACCTTCACGCGTTTCCCGCCGAACCAGTGGAAGTCGATCCGTACCTCGAACGCGATCGAGCCCCTGCATGAGGAATTCAAGCGCCGCATCAATACCCAGACCGTGCTGCCCTGCGCCGAAACCGCCGCCATGCTGTTCTGGGCGCTGCTCGCCTCTGGCCAGATCGCCATGCGCAAGATCGACGGATGGCAAACTCTCGCCGAAAAGCCATCCGACCACATCATTGACCTCGCCGATGATCGGTTAGCCTCATGTGGCCCGAAGACGCGTCAGCAAATTCCTACACCGCTCGCGACGGGACCAATGCCGGGACTGAACACAGACTGCGCGCCGATCGGACGCGTGCGACACTCTGACGCCGGCTGGACAGGGTTGCTCCGGCGCTCGAACGTGGCGAAAAGCCCCGATTGGCGCATGAATGCACCGAAAACGGCGGTTATCCGGCGAATGTCGGTCAAAATATCTGACGACGGACACTGAGGAAGGTGCATGGGAGCGGGTTCGATCCAGCCAGTTGCGGCTGCTGACCGCAAGGCGCGGGTCCTGCGCGCACTGCGGCGGGAGCCCGTGGACAGGCTGCCAGTGCAGACCAATTACACAGCGAAGATGGGCCAGATTCTCGCCGAGCACTTCGGCGTGTCGATCGAAGGGCTTCCGAATCGTCTCGATAATCACTTGCTCCGGGTTGATATCTCGTACCCGCGCCCAGTGAATGAGGACGGCTCGATCGAGTTCGACTGGTGGGGCGCGGGGTGGGACACGCGCACGGAAGGCTACTGGCATTCGTTCGCGCCGCTGAAGGAGTCCTATGATCTCGACCGCCTCGTGTGGCCCGACCCGGAAGCGGCGGGGCTCCTCGATGGGGCGCTGCAAATGATCGTGGCCCACGGCGCGGATTACTTCGTCGCGCCGAATCTCGGAATGTGCCTGTTCGAACGCGCTTGGTCGCTGCGCGGGTTCGACGCCGTGCTGATGGACATGGTCGAGCGACCCGAGTGGGTCGAAGAGTTGCTCGACCGCATCGCCGCGATACAGATCGCGCTCGCGAAGCGGTTCGTCGCTGCGGGCGTCGACGGCGGATACTTCGGCGACGATTACGGCGCTCAGCGCTCCATGCTGTTCTCGCCGCGGCTGTGGCGGAGGCTGATTAAACCGCGCCTAGCGGCGATGTTCGCGGTTTTTCTCGACGCCGGGCTTCCGGTGATCCTCCATTCGGACGGCGACATCCGCGCCATCCTGCCGGACCTGGTGGAAATCGGGCTGACGACGCTCAACCCGGTTCAGCCCGAGGTGCTTGAACACGCATGGCTCTACCGCGAATATGGGTCCAAGCTGAGTTTCTACGGCGGGATCTCGACGCAGGACGTGATGCCGACGGGGAACGCGGAAGCCATCCGCGCGGCGACGATTGCTTGCTCGCACGAACTCGCGCCCGAGGAAACCGGGCTGCTGCTCGGGCCGTCGCACCGCATGCAGTCTGATATTCCGCCGCGCAGCGTGGACGCGATGCTGGAGGCCTTCGATGCGGCGTGAACGCGTGGAGCGGTGGTTCGAGGAGAACTTCGGAGGTGAACCCGCGCTGTGGTCGCGCGCGCCGGGACGGGTGGATCTGATGGGGAGCCACACGGATTACAATCTCGGCTTCGTGCTGACGCTTGCGATCAGCCGGGACACGTGGGTGGTGGCGCGGCCTCGCGAAGACAGGATCGTGCGACTCTACGCCGCGAACCTGGACGCGCTAGATTCTTTCGATCTCCGTGCGATCCCGGTTCGCGAGAACTCCGGCGCGCGATGGGGCGACTACCCGCGCGGAGTGGCTTGGGCGCTCGCGGCAGAACGACTGCCGCTCGGCGGTTTCGATGGTGTGATTCATAGCACCGTTTCGATCCGCAGCGGGCTGAGTTCGTCGGCGGCGCTCGAATGCGCCGTCGCCGTGATGTTTCGTGCGCTCGGCGGCTGGGAGATGAGCGGCGAGCGGATCGCGCGGCTGTGCCAGCGCGCCGAGAACGAGTACGTCGGGATGAACTGCGGAATCCTCGATCAGTTCTCCTCGTGCCTGGGCCGCGCCGGCTGCGCGCTTCTGCTCGATTGCCGCGATCTTTCGACGCGTCCGGTGCATCTGGCTGAGGGAATTCGCGTGGTGATAGGCGACACAAGATCGCCGCGTGAACTCGTCGGCGGAGAATACGGCGCGCGACGCGCGCTTTGCGAAGAAGGCGCCGCGTTGCTGGGACTTCCGGCGTTGCGAGATGCGACCATGGCGCAAGTGGCGGCCTTGTCGGGCGATGTCCGGAAGCGGTGCGAGTTCATCGTTGGCGAAAACGAGCGCGTGCTCGCGATGGCGGACGCGCTGGCGGTCGGGGATCGCGGCGCCATCCGCCGTCTCTGCGCGCAGTCTTTTGCGGGAGCGCGCGATCTCTACGAGATCTGCTCGCCGTCGATGCTGACGATGAGGGAGGCCATGATGGCCGCGCCGGGCGCGATCGGCGCGCGGCAGGCGGGAGCGGGATTCGGCGGATGCATGGCAGCCTTCGTCGATACGGGCGAGACGGACGCGTTCGCCGCCGCCGTGTCTGAGCGCTACAGCGGGAAGACGGGGTTGACCCCCGAGATCTTCCCGGTGGAGGCGGCGGACGGAGCGCAATTGACGTGCGTCGCCTGAGCCGTCGAACGCGGGCGTCGTGTCGGGGGAGCGGATTGCCCGCGATGCGCGTCGTTCAAGTCAGGAAGTCGTCGATCTCATCCGATCAAGCGGTCCGGCCTCCCGGTCATTTCAGCACAAGGATCGATGCATTCAGCACCGAAGCGAAGCCCACCCAAGCGGCATACGGTGCGAATAGCCATGCCGCCACGCGATCCTGCCGCCAGGACATGACGATGAAGGCAAGGATCGCGCCGAGCAGCAGCAGGATGACCGCGAGCGCGAGCCCGATCCGGTGGGCGGCGAAGAAGACAGGCGACCAGAGGAAGTTGAGCGCGAGCTGCGCCCACCACAGCTTCATCGGCCAACCGCCGCGATCGCTCTCGAAGGCGCGCCAGCCGGCCACCGCGATCAGGAGATAAAGCAGCGTCCAAACGGGTCCGAACAACCAGTTCGGCGGATTGAACGGCGGCTTGGCGAGGCCAGCATACCATTCGCCCGGCG
Source organism: uncultured Alphaproteobacteria bacterium (assembly GCA_963775575.1). GTDB lineage: Bacteria > Pseudomonadota > Alphaproteobacteria > Rhizobiales > Beijerinckiaceae > Roseiarcus. The sequence goes on along the minus strand of CAVZJG010000002.1, from coordinate 2,081,110 downwards.
CGGTGAGAAAACCGATGGCGAGGCCGCCGCCCGTGACGAGAACGAGAAACAGGATCAGCGGACCGAGGCGTTTCATCGGCATGTCATCCGCCTAAATCGCCGCCCACCCCAGCCGTGCTGCGATCTTGGCGCACTGTTGTAATGCGGCTTCCAGATCGTTGGCGAGCTCGGTCGCGATGATCTCGGGCGCCGGCGCCGCTCACGCGCCGGTTCGTGGTCTATTTTTGCGCCGCCGTGCACATCCAATCAATGTAGCCCCGGCGCCAGCCCGTTTTCACCATCAACGGCGTGAACCATGGCCCAAAAATTCTCGAGCGGTGTATCCAGTTGAACATGATGCGTTGGAGAGATGATGAGTCCGCCGTCGTAGCCAACGGTCTCCAAGCGCTCCAAGACCTGCTCGCGCACTTGCTCTGGGGCGCCGAAGGGGAGGGTATGCTGTTCGTCAATGGCGCCCCAAAAACAGAGCTTGTCTCCATACTGGCGCTTCAACTTCGCGGGATCCATGCAGGCCGGCTGCACCGGATTAAGCACATCGAGTCCGATCTCGATCAGTTCCGGAACGATCCGTTCGATATTGCCATCGGAATGATAGGCGATCTTGACGTCGGGGTTTATCGCTTTCAACGTGGAGATGAACTCGGCCATGCGGGGCTTGAGGAACCGCCGCCAAGTGTTGGGAGAGATCATCATGCCCTGCTGCGCGCCGACGTCGTCTCCCGTCCAGATCATGTCGACGCCCATTTCGACCAGTCTCTTGGCGGCGGCGAGATGATAGCGGAAGGGAATATCGAGAATCGTTTCGGCCAGATCCGGATCCTCCTTGAAATCGATCATCATCTGCTCGAGCCCGCGCAGCGCCCAAGCGGCCTCAATGTGAAAGCGCCGGTCGCGAGGCACGGCAAACATTCAATGGGACCGACGCGGACTACACGGGTACCGCCAATTTTTTCTATGTACAGCGAAATTATGACCTGGACACTTTAACACGCGCTCGTCGTGGAGTGTGCGACAATTAAGGCGTGCCTAGCCATTAACGCAGACACCCACTACATATAGAGGGAGCGTGAAGCTACATCGAAGCTGCCCGATTGATCACTTTCGACCCCTTGCAGACGTTGCCGGTGGTGCAGAAATCGAGATATTTGCACCATGCGCGATTATTTGTCTGCAATCTGTAGGTTGACGATCACTGACTTGCCTTGGACGTATTTTGCGTCAGGTAGCGCAAATGCAACACGTGCAGGCGTTCTCTTGGGAGATACGTCTAGAATTGACCGAGGGATCGTAAAACTGGCATAGTCTCCGCTTGCTAGCGCAGACATGCTGCTGTTGAACCGTGTGCCCCAAGTTATGTCACCTGAAAACTGCTTCCCGTCCCATTGCGACACTTGGCAGTTCAGAACTGCCGAGATGCCGCCGTCATTCTCTCGAACCTGCATCGTGGAAAAGTCAGCGCTTACATCGAATCCAGAAATCTCTTGTCCAGCGACCGTTTTCCCCGAACTGCCTATCTTCCCGTCGCTTTCAAAATACAAGGAAAGGAATAGGTCTGGACCTTTGGCCGCCTGAAGGTATTCTTTCAACCCTTTTGTTTCGATCAGGATGTACGTCCGGTCAGGATCGCGTTTGATCCAGACACGCTGTGGAAAAATCGGACCGGCTTCAGACGCGGCCTCGGCCACATTGATGCTTGGCATATTGGTATCCCACCCCGTCGGAACGTCGGTTTGGCCGCTAAAACAAATTGTTGCTCCTCCGCACAGAAGGGCTCCGCCAAGCAGAAGGACACTCACGATGTTCAGCTTCATCGAATTTATCCCCTCTCCTTGCCCGGGCGGACTGGCCATCTATCTTACCCGACATTCTCCAGATGGCCGTCGAACCAAGCCCAAGATGCGACTTTTTGGGGTTCTTCGCAAGCCCGGAACGCCGCCGACACGTTCGCGAACCGTGTTGGGACGCGCTGAAGTCAATCCGAACGATGGAATTGCCAAATCTTCTGTCATCAAGACGCACCTCTCCCGGGGATTTTTACGGAACGCGTGACAAATCGAACGCCTTACGCTGTTGTCGTGAGCGGCGGTGGCCGCAGTTCCGCGATCAGCCGCAGGATGTCGGCGAACAGGTTTCTCGGAATGGCGACCTCGGCCATCTGGAACGCGACGTAGCGGCCGTGGCTGACGACCTTCGCGCCGATCTTGATCAGCTTTTCCTTCAGGCTCGTCAGCGACCAGTCCTGGATCGGCTCGGGCGTCGCCAGCGTGCGCAGAAAATTCCCGAGATTGTAGGCGAGGGCATGAAGCTGAAGCCGGACGGCGTTGGCGGCGAACAGGCGACAGGATAGCCGCGTCCATTTGACCGCGCCCTTGCCCTCTTTGATCCACTGCTCGCACGTGCCGCGCCTGTTGTAGAAGGCGACAACGTTCTCGGCGGCCCTCGCCAGGTTGGTGACGATGAAGCCGACGCGCGGATAGAGTTCGCCCGGATGCCATTCGACCTTGGCGATCACCCGACGCGACTTCGTCCAGCTTCCGGCCTGATACTTGAAGTTCGCATAGGAACGCCGCACCTCGTTCGGCGGACGCCCGACTGGGCGGTTCAACACGTAGCCGATCCGCTCTTGTAGGACGCGGTTGGCAGGGAGCCGAATGGCGTATCTGATCCCTTCGCCTTCGAGATACTCATAGACCTCAGGATTGGCGAAGCCGGCGTCGGCGCGGAAATAGATGCGCGAGACCTTGCCTTGATATCGCGTCACGACCGGCTTCAGAACGCGGTCCCAACCATCGGCGCTGTGCACATTGCCGGGACGCAGGGCGCAGCGTTCCAGATCGCCGAATTGGTTGAACACGAACAGCGGATGATAGCAGGTGCATTCGTAATGGCCGTTCCAGACGCTCATCTCCTGTTCGCCATGCGTCGGACTGACGCTCGAATCCATATCGAGCACGACGCCTTTCGGCGGACGGCGGGCATGAACCTTGTCGATCCATTGGCCGGAGAGATCGGCGAGCGCGGAAAGGTTCTTGTCCGCTGTAAGCCAGCGCGTCTCGAAGCGGCCCATCTGGCTCGCCGACGCGGCGCATCCCGAGGCCGCCTTCCCGCCAACGATCCAACGCATCGCCGGATCATGCCGAAGCCGCTCGGCGTCGTTGACGTCTTCGTATCCGGCCAGCCGCCCGAAAACGGCCTGCCGCAGCATGCCGACCAGCGCATGACGGCCGTTCTTGCCGGTGCGGGCGTCGGCGAGCCTTTCGCCTGCCATCACGCTGAGGCCGAGCGCGTCGTCGAGTTCCCGGTAGGCAAGCAGCCCGGCGTCCGAGGTGAGGACCGAACCGCGAAATTGCACCGTCAGCCGACGGTTGAAATCGAGCCTGAGAACGCCCTCGCTCGATTCACCCGCCGGGTTCGCCATGATAGCAGCCTTCAAATCAGCTTAAGATGCTGATTATAATAGCTGAATCGCGACACAAATGCCAGAAATCAATGCACTATCCGGTGTATGCGGGCTCAAAGATGGTGGTCACGGTCACGCCAACGATCCAGTAGTCGTTCTTGTGGTTGGCGATCAGGCGCTCGGCCTCGCGGTAAAGCTCGGGACGGCGCGGGTCGGGCGGGCGGTAGGATTCGAGGGCATGTTGGTCGGCCAGCGGATGACCGACGACGTCAGTGTAGAAGCCGGCGCCGAAACGGGTCTGATAGGACACGTTCTTCCACGTCACACCCCACTCATCGGTATAGGAGTCCTTGCCACCGGCGTAGGTCTCGTTGGCGTAATACAAGTTGGCCCAGCCAACTGAGGTGAGCAACAGATCCTGTCCAAGCGCACGTTCCAACTCGTAGGTATTGCCGCCTCCATGGGGATTGTGGACGGAGCGACCGGCCTGATGCATATCCTCGCGCAATCTCTGAGCGAACTCCGGCGTGAAGCTGATTTGCATCGGACAACGGTCGGGCTTCTGATGATTGAGCGCCATGCTGACGCGATCGCGTGGTTTAACGGACGATCCATTGCTCATGATCGACTTTCCTTTTGTCATGAGGCTTAATTGCGAACGAAGCTTCTTTCAATTGTCCTGAAGGCTCTGCCGAGCATGGGAAGGCGACCCGCGTAGCCGGACCGCTTGAATCGGTTCGTGAGGGGGAAAGCCGCGGCGCCGGTCAGCTCCTATGACCGTCGGCGTCAACGATGGTCGTCATCACGATCGACATCCGCGCAGATCACACGGGCGTCGTTGCTTGCGGCAATCTTCTGGCCGGGTTGCAAAATCAGAAAATCCTGCTCGTCCCATTCGCCGCACAGGAGCTTTCTAATCAAGACGGTATCGCCAGCTATTTCTTCGTAAGTCCAATTTTTCTCTTTGACCTGATCTTGGCAGATCGTCCGGTACGCCTCGCAGGGGCCAACGCCGGTGTCGATCATGCTCAAGCGGCGATAATGCTTGAACCAGTCGCCCATGGTTTCCATCAAGTATTTGGCGTTGTCCTCGCCGTACTTTTCCGCAAGTTTGGCGTAGTCATGGGTAATGCCGAGGCGGCGGGTCACGCTCGCCGGATTGGCGTCGGGGTCGCTGTCGCGCTCGATCCAACCGGGCGATCGATAAAAGGTCCCCGGATTGGCCTGGAAGTGTTTGTCGTAGCGCGCCCGGGAACCGAGCAGGAGCGTGATGCAGTCGTGCGCGCGAGGGACGACAATCGGCACGGGCGCGTGCAAGCCGCAAATTCCGTTGTTGCACAGGCCGTAGAGCAAAACGACGGCGTCAGGCCAGGCGTCGGGAGTCCGCGACGCGAGCGACAGCTCAATTCTGGCTTGCAAGCGCGACGACATCGGCCCTTCGCCAATGTCGTGCAAGCTTTTGGGCATGTACTCGATGTCGACGATGCAGGGGCTTTGCGCAATCGCCGCCGAGGCTTCGCGGTAGAGGACTTCGCAACCAATCGCCAACAGGCGCTTTAGCAGAACCGGTTTGAAGCTAGCCATGTTCGCCAATTTCCGGAAACATTATGGCGTCCACAAAGTCGTCTTGGAAACAGGGTTCGCGCGCCCATGCGACGACGGCGATCCGTCACGCCGTCGATCGCCTCTTGCAGGCGGCTCAGAATGTCTCCCCGCGCCAGCAGCCAACAGATGCGGACCATGAACCACGGCGTCACTCCACTCCCGCAGCGGCGCGCCGCGCTTGGTCGCCAAAACGCGGACGCGCTTCCACCATTTCAGGGACGGGAAACCTCATGCAGGAGACGAACAGGTCTTCGAAATCGGCGTCGGCGGCAAGCGTGACATGGCGGATGTCTGTTCCGACCGGCAGCGCCTTGCCGGCCAGAATTTGTTTGGCACCCCTCAGGGCGGTGTTGCCGGCAATGGTGACGACTTGGGACGGACACTCGAGAAGGCCGATGCGGCGGGCGCTGTCGATCTCTAGGAAGTTGCCGAAAGCCCCGGCGAGATACAGCGTCTGGATGTCGGCCATCGACGCTCCCCAACGCTTGAGGAGGATGCGCAAGCCGGCGGCGATCGCCCCTTTCGCGAGTTGCAGTTCGCGGACGTCGGCCTGACACAAGGCGATATCGCCAGCCACCGGGAAAATCCGCGAGCCATCGACAATCTTGCCCGAGGGCAGGATGCGCCCGAGGGTCAACCCGCTCGCCACGGCGTCGACCAGGCCACTTCCACAAATGCCCTGCGGAGAGCCGCCCCCGATCACCTCGCAGTCGAGCCGACCGTCCTTGTCAACCGTCACATGAGCGATGGCGCCGTTCGCCGCCCGCATGCCGTTGTGGATGCAGCCCGCTTCGAAGGCCGTTCCCGCCGCCGTCGAGGCGACCAGCACGCCGTCGCGGTTCCCCAGCGCGATCTCCCCGTTGGTGCCGAGATCGACCAGCGCCCGCAAGGCGCCGTCGTGGCAGAGGTCGACCGCCGCGACGCCGGCCAGGATATCCGAACCGACAAAGCCGCCCAGGCACGGCAGGAAGCGGATCAGCGTGACGTTGGACAGCGGCCATCCCAGATTGGCCGCGTGGAAACGCTGTTCGCCCAACGACGCCGAAGCAAACGGCACATGCGACAGCGGCTCGACATCCAGATCGGCAAACAGATGATGCATCACGGTATTGCCGACGAGAACGATTTCCGCGATTTCGCGCCCGGCGGCCAGGTCGCCAACCATGTCGCCGAGAAAGCGGCGGATGGCGTCTGTCAAATCCCGGCTGCCCAGGGCGAAACGGACCCGGCTCATGACGTCGGCGCCGTGCGCCATCTGTGGATTGAGGCCGGTGCGGACTCCTAGAATCGCTCCACTGGCCCGATCGATCAGCTGGGCGGCGATCGTCGTGCTGCCGACATCGATGGCAATGCCTAGACCCTGGCGTTTCCCGCCGACAATCTGGGAATTATCAACGAGAACAGACGCCGGCGCGCCTCCGATGTCCAGCAGCAAATCCGTTTCGGCGCGCAGCCTGCACGCGAGCCGCCACCCGTCGGCGAGCTCGGCGCGCGAAAAGACGTCGCGATCCTACGCCGTCGGCGCCGGGCTTCCGTTCAACACGCGGACGCCGCATCCTCCGCAGGCGCGGGCGCCGCCGCAGGGGAGGTCCACCCCATAGGCGGCGAGCGAAGACCGCAGGGGAGATTCGCGTTCCGCCGCGAACGATACGTCGAGAGGAAGCAATCGGATGGTGACGGTGTCGCTCATCGGGCTATCCGGTTTGATCCTTTCCTATCCGCGTGTCATACTGTAGAAGTTGTTCATCTAACAACGAAATATGGCGTTCCCCCCGGGGAGACGGCGTTGGCGTTGTCGCAGAGATTGTTCGACGCGATTGTGGACGGCAAGGCGCAGCTTGCGCAATCGCTTGTCGAAGAGGAACTCCGCGCCGGCGCCGAACCGTCGGCCCTCCTCTCCGAGACAATGATCGCCGCGATGGACGAAGTCGGCAAACTCTTTCAGGAAGAGGAGTTCTTCGTCCCCGAATTGCTGTTGTCCGCCCGGGCGATGAAAGTGGCGATGGAGCCGTTGCGGCCGCTGCTCGCCGCGAAGGGCGCAAAGCCCGCGGGCGTCGTCGTCGCCGGCGCGGTCAAGGGCGACTTGCACGACATCGGCAAGAACCTCGTCACTTCGATGTTGGAAGGCGCGGGCTTCCAGGTGATCGACCTTGGCGCGGACGTGGCGCCGGAAGCGTTCGTGGCGGCGATCCGCGAGCACCATCCGCAGATCGTCTGCCTCTCCGCGCTGCTGACGGTGACGATGGGGGCGATGCGGGCGACGATCGCGGCGATCAAGGCGGCCGGCCTCAGGCGCGACGTGAAGATCCTGGTGGGTGGCGCGCCGCTCAGCGAGCGCTACGCGACGGAGATCGGCGCCGATGGCTACGGGGCGACGGCGAGCCACGCGGTCGCGCTCGCGCGGCGGTGCGTGGGGCTGCTTAACTGACGCGAGGGCTCACGCCTGCAAGCCGGGAAACAGGAGCTGCGGCGATGAACCCCGAGAAGAGAATCGGACCCAAGCGCAAACGGGTGCTCGACGCGATCAACCATCGCCCGCCCGACGGCGTGCCCATGGACTTTGGCGGATCGGCGACCACGGGGATGCACGCGAGCTGCGTCGCCAAGCTCAGAGACTATTACGGGCTCGAAAAGCGGCTGGTGAAAGTGTGCGAGCCATTCCAGATGCTCGGCCTGATCGAGGACGACCTCAAGGAGGCGATCGGCGTCGACGTCGCGCCGCTGATGGGCCGCGGCACGTTCTTCGGGTTCGACAACCGCGACTGGAAGCCGTGGACCTTCAACGGGCTCGAGGTGCTGGTGCCCGGCGGCTTCCGCACGACGGTCGAGTCGGAAAAAGGTGGGACGCTAATCTACCCCAAGGGCGATCTCAGGGCCCGGCCCAGCGGGCACATGCCGAAGGACGGCTTCTTCTTCGACGCGATCATTCGCCAGAAGCCGATCGACCTCGGCCATCTCGACCCTTCGGACAACACCGAGCAGTATCAGCCGCTGACCGAGGCGCAGCTCGATGAGATCGAGGAGGACGCGCGCGCGCTCGGAAACGGCGAATACGCCGTGTTCGCCTCGTTGGCGAACACCAACCTCGGCGACATCGCCTGGGTGCCGGGACCCGATCTGATCGAGCCCAAGGGCGTGCGCGACGTCGCCGAATGGTACATGTTGACGGCCAGCCGTCCCGACATCGTGCACAAGATTTTCGAGCGGCAGGTCGAGGTCGGCGTCGCGAACCTGGCGAAAATTCACGACCGGCTCGGCGACGACGCGATCGACGTGGTCTTTCTCTGCGGCGCGGACTTCGGGACGCAGACGTCGTCCTTCTGCTCGGTCAGGACGTTCGACTCCTTGTGGAAGCCGCATTACGCCGAGCTCTGCGACTGGATCCACAAGAACACGACCTGGAAGACGTTCAAGCATTCCTGCGGCTCGTCGGAGCGATTCTTCGACTCGATGATCGACGCGGGGATCGACATCATCAATCCGGTCCAATGCTCGGCCAAAGGCATGAACCCGCGCATGCTGAAAGAGAAATACAAGGGGCGCCTTGTCTTCTGGGGCGGCGGAGTCGACACGCAGAGGACGCTGCCGTTTGGGACGCCGGCCGAGGTGCGGGCCGAGGTCCTCGAGCGCTGCGAGATCTTCTCGCAGGGCGGCGGCTTCGTGTTCAACACGATCCACAACGTTCAGGCCAACACGCCGGTCGAGAACATGGTCGCGATGTTTGAGGCGGTGAAGGAGTTCAACGGGCGGGGCTGATCGCCGAGCGGCGTCTGCGCCTCGGCAAGCGACGCCGCCAAGGATCGCGCTAGTTAAGGGAGCTATGCCCAGCATGATGGGGCCCGGAGCGGACCGTCCGGAAACTGAAGGCGCAGTTCAGCGCCGCGACGCCCCGTCGCGCAAGGCGCTGGCGATCGCCTGCGGCGCCTTGGCGCGCGAGATGCTTGCGCTCTCGCGCGGTCCGCTCGGCGGCGTCGACGTCACGTGCCTGCCCGCGCAATTGCACAACCGACCCGAACGCATCCCCGAAGCGGTCAGGGGCAAGATTCGCGCCAATCGGTCGCGCTATGACGAGATCCTCGTGCTATACGGCGATTGCGGCACGGGCGGCGCGCTCGACGCTGTGCTCGCCGAAGAGAAAGCGACCCGCATCGCCGGACCGCACTGCTACGCCTTGTACGCGGGCGAGGACGCGATCGCGGCGATGATGGAAGACGAGCCGGGCTCGTTCTTCGTCACCGACTTCCTCGCCCGGCACTTCGATCGCCTAGTGATCCGCGGCCTCGGCCTCGATCGCTTCCCACACCTGCGCGACGACTACTTCCGCGCCTACAAGCGGCTCGTCTATCTCGCCCAGACTGACGATCCCGAGCTGACCGCGCGAGCGGGAGCGGCGGCCGCGCGGCTGGGCCTCGCTTTCGAGCGCCGTTACACCGGGCTTGGCGGCGGCGCCGAGTCCGTCGCGACGGCGCGACGCACGGACAGGTTTAGGGGGCGAAATGAAGGCGCAGGCGAGCGGCGCGTGGCGCCGCCGTCTGGCGAATGTCGGTTCAAGGGAGGCGAGAATCCATGCTGTCGAAACTGATCGCCGAAGGGCGACCGCTGCTCGCGGACGGCGCCACGGGAACCAACCTGATTGAAGCAGGCCTCGCTTCGGGCGAATGCGCCGAACTTTGGAACGAGACGCATCCGGATCGAATTCGCGCGCTGCACCGGAGCTTCGTCGACGCCGGCGCCGACATCATCCTGACCAACAGCTTCGGCGCCAACCGCCGCCGCCTCGGCTTGCGCGATCTGGGCGCGCGCGCAAGAGAGCTTAGCCAACGCGCCGCGCAAAATGCGCGCGCCGTCGCCGACCGGGCGGGCCGTCCCATCGTCGTGGCGGGTTCGGTCGGTCCGACCGGCGAAATGCTCGCCCCGCTTGGGCCTTTGGGCGAGGACGAGGCGACGGCGATTTTCGTCGAGCAGATCGAAGGCCTTAGAAGCGGCGGCGCCGACGTCGTCTGGATCGAGACGATGTCGGCGCCCGAGGAGGCCCGCGCCGCCGCGCGCGCGGCAATCGCCGTCGGCGCGCCCTACACGGCGACTGCGAGCTTCGACACCGCGGGCCGCACGATGATGGGGCTTGAGCCCGCCGCCTTCGCGCGCGCGTTCGACGATCTCGCGCCGCCGCCGTTGGCCATCGGCGCCAATTGCGGCGTCGGCGCCGCCGATCTTGTCGTCTCAGTGCTGGCGATGACCGAGGCGCGCCCCGACGCGATCGTCATCGCCAAAGCCAACGCCGGCCTGCCGCAATGGCGTGACGGGCGTCTGCATTATTCCGGATCGCCCGAGCTGATGGGGCGCTACGCCGCGCTGGCGATCGACGCCGGCGCGCGCATCGTCGGCGGCTGCTGCGGCACGACGCCCGCCCACATCGCGGCGATGCGCGATGCGCTCGGCGGATACCGGCGCGGGCTACGGCCCGACCTCGCCACGATCGAGGCGGCGCTCGGCAAACTCGTCGCCCCGCCTGCGGCCAAGGGCGCTAGGCGCAGTCGGCGCGGCCAGGGAGGCGCGTGAACGGCGGTCCGAAGCCGATTCACCGCGCCGGAGGGATGATCTGCTTATGCCGGATTGTGGCCTGCCGCATTATTTGGCCGCTTCGTGCCGCCGAGCGGCCACTCGTCGATGCGCCGTACACTGGCTTAGATCAACGCAAGTCGGACGTTGCGAGAGACGCCCTTAAGCGAGCGACGTTGGCGCGCGCCTGACGCGCCAGGCCGTGACCAAGCACCTCAAAGTTCTCGAAGACACCGGCCTGGTGTGCAGCGCCCGCGTCGGCCGCGACCGTTCGTGGCGCGTCGAACCGCGCCGGCTCTCACGGACGCGCGCATATCTCGACCGCATCTCGACGCAATGGGACGCGCGGCTCGAGCGGCTGCGCGCGTTCGTCGAAGTGGGCGACGACTGAGGAGCGTAGCCGCGCCAGCGGCAGTGGTCATCTGCAGTTCGAATTCGTCGGGAAGGCGGAACAGCTCGTCGCCGTTCAGCTTTGCCCGGTCGCCGAGACGTTTCGGACCAGGACTGAATAGTCGGAGCAGCCTTTGTTGAAGACGCGGCGCGCAGCGCGCAGACAGCGCGTGCGCCTCGCGCGGCGCTTTTCAGAGGCGGGGCCGGCGCCCATTTCGTCCGGAGGCTTCATTGGTGAACCGGCGCCGTGACTAGTGTTCCTGATTCGCAGCATCAGAGGGAGTTGGCCCAGAGAAGCTAATGGACGAAAGTTGCTCGAAGATGAAATCGATCTTCTAAGCAGGACGTTAAGCCGCGTTCAGCCTCTCTTCCCCAACTGCCCACAACGGCTTGGGGACCCCATTGCCTCAACGTCCGCTTTAGGGACGCAGCGAAGATCGGCCGAACGGCCGAGTTGGGCGCAGAGCGGAAGTGATTGGCCGGAGAACGAACCCGCTACCGCGGGAGGCCCCTGGACTGAGAGTGTGACGACGACCGCGACGTTCCGCTTGCCTTTTGAAAGCGCCGGCTGGCTCTGACCAAAATGGCTCCTTTCCACCTGAGAGGAGCGGTCCATGAACAAGCCTTTTTCCCCTGCTGGCGGCAGTAACCTGCGTCAGCGTCTCATCGAAGACATGACCCTGCGCGAGTTTGGCGAGAAGACCCAGCGCTACTACATCCGCATTTTTTCGTGTTTCGCCGCTTTCCTCGGACGATCCCCGGATCGCGCCACGGCCGAGGACATTCGGCGGTTCCAGATCGAGCAGCACGAAGCCGGGATGCCGGCGCCGGCGATGAACAGCTATGTCGCGAGTTTGCGGTTCTTCTTCACCACCACGATGGATCGGCCGGACCTGTCGCGCAAGCTGCTCCGTGTGTCCTATCCCCGCAAGCTGCCAACGGTGCTCAGCCCCGAGGAGGTCGCCCGATCGCTCGCGGCGACAACCTGCCTCAAGCACCGTGCCGCGCTGGGCGTGGCTTATGGCGCCGGGCTGCAGGTTGCCGAAGTGGCGGCGCTCAAGGTGGTCGACATCGACAGCGAGCGGATGCTGATCCGCGTCGAGCGAGGCAAGGGCGGTCGTTACCGCAATGCGATGCTCTCGCCCAACCTCCTCGCCTTGCTCAGGGCGTGGTGGCGGGAAGGCAGGCGCCAAGGCGCGATGTTGCCTGAGGGCTGGCTGTTCCCAGGGCAGAACCCGGTCCGGCCGATCAGCACCCGTCAGTTGAGCCAGGTTGTGGAGGAAGCCGCCAAGGCGGCCGGGCTCACCAAGCGCGTCAGCCCGCATACGCTTCGGCACAGCTTCGCCACGCATCTGCTCGAACCGAACGTCGACATCCGCGTGATCCAGTACCTGCTCGGCCACGCCAAGCTCGAAACGACGGCGCTCTATACATGCGTCGCCGTCAACACGATCCATCGGCGAGCTGCCGGCGGAAATGCGCGAGGAGGGGTTGCTTCACAAAGGCAAGCCGGTTGAGGAAAAACCTAAAAGCCCCGATGGGCGACTTTTAGAGCGGGTGCTATTGCGCGATCTCGGCATCGATAAGCATCTGTCGTCGCGGGCGCAGCGCCTCGCCGAATTGCCGGACGAGGAATTCGAGACGCTGCTAGCGCAGATCGAGGTCGGCGCCGGCGCCGACATCGAGCGCATGGCGCGCGGCGTCTTGAAGATGCGCCAGCGCGCAGGCCGGATGGCCGCACGCACACCGCGCGCACCGAGGATGGCCGCACGGTCGAAAACCTCAATGATCTCACCATTTCCGGCAAGAAGTTCAACGCGATTTTCGCCGATCCGCCACGGCGATTCGAGACCTGGTCGGCGAAAGGCGAGGCGCCACGCGCGCGATGACAGATGCTTGTCGATGCCGAGATCGCGCAGCAGCACCCGCTCTAACGGTCGCGCGTCCCGACCGTTAGGTCGCCCCCGCCTACGCGGGGACCCGAGTTCCGCCCCGCGAATGACGCGCGAGACGAGATTGTCGTTCGTGTCGACGAATCTGAGTTTGACGAATGCTATCGTTCAGCTCCTCACTTTGGGATGGACGTCGCGATTAGCCAGAACTTCTTTGACAGGCCAGCGACGCTGTCGCTTTCGTATCGCAATCAGCTCGACCTCATCGAGCGTGATGTCTGAATTCTGATTCCCTCCGATTCCCGGACGCCATGGATCCGCCGCTTTTCGGACAAATTCCGCCCTATTGCCGACAGCCGCCGGCGCGCGGATGGCCGAGACATGGCGGAACAGATGCTCGCTATCGTTCGCACGCGGACGACGTCGTTCGCTTAATTGGGCGCGCTCATAAAGGTCGAGCGAATTGACCGTGCCCTCTGCGGCGGGACGCGGGGGCCGTAGGGGCTCGGCCAATTCGGAAAAGGAGCGGTTTGCGCCTTGTTTTGGGCAGCTGTTTTTCCGAACCGCTTTTGAAATCGCTGGGGTTGGCGATACCCTTCGAAGCTGAATACGAGGGTTCGATTCCCTTCACCCGCTCCAATCTCTTCAACGGCTTATCTCTATTTCGCCGCGACGGGGTAACTCCCAAGCCGTCTAGGCGTTGAGGGCGAGCGCGATCTGTGTTGGCGGGTCGGCGAGGGTTTTGAGGATGTTGGCCCCCTGTTTTCTCGCGGTTGAGACGACTGACCTGAGGCGCGCGAAGCTTTGGGCGCCGTCGAGGGTTCGAAACGAGCCCGAGATTTTCATTTTGACCTTCATCATCCTGAGGTCCTGTTCGGCCAGGTTGTTGGTGAAGGGCACGTCGAAGTCGGTGAGGAAGCGCAGCGTTTCGACTTTGAACGTCTTCAGCCTTTCGAGCAGATTGCGGCCGGGGCGCTGCTTTGTTCGTCCGCTCGCGTTGGCCTTGGCGTGGAGTGCGGGCAACTGGCGATGGAAAGCGAGGCCGAGCCGAACCGCGGCCCAATATTGGTCGACGAAGGCCGCGATGACTTTGGGCTCCAGCGCCTTCGCGCCCGCCTCGCGCGCCTCATGAACGGCGATATTCGCCGCCCGAAGCGTGTCGCGCATGAGTTCGGCCCACGGCTCCTTGTCGAACTCGATCAAACACTGGAGTTCGCGCAAGATATGGGCGTTGCAGAAGGCGTGTTCGACCGCGTCGAGCCGACGATAAGGCAGGAAGTGGTCGTGCACGACGACGCCCCCCTTCAAATCCTGCGGGATCGCGCCGCGCTTTTCGTCGGCGCGATAGAAGGTGAAGGCTTGGCTCGAAGTCGTATGCAGCCATTGCAGCTTACCGGCGATGCGATATCCCGTCTCGTGTAACTACCCACCCCCTTTGATCGTGGCCTGATAGGGCTGACGGCGCGGCACGGGTTGCCGGTCTGGCGTTCAGGGGGTGATGATTTCGAGGAGGGTCTGGAAAGGACCTGCGCCCGCCAGGCGCGCGGTATCGACGGCGGTGCGCACGCCGGCCTCGAAGTCGGCGGCCCATTTCGCGCGGTAGCCATTGGTGACCTTGCGCTGAATGACGCACGGTCGCAGGGCGCGCTCGCTGACATTGTTGGTGGGCTCGACCTCGCCGGGAAAGTCGCAGAAGGTCAGCAACTGGGTTCGGGCGCGGCCGACCTTGGCCAGGAGGTCGCGGGTCAGCGGACAGGTGGTCGGAGCGATCAGGATAGCTTCGAGATCGTGTTCGAGAGCGCGGCGCTTGGCGCGCAGAGTTGAGGCGGCGACGGTCTCGATGTCGCGGGCCAAGGCGAAGACACGGTCGAACCACAGGCGCAGGCGGAACGGCGCCGCGTCCTCGCTGTTCTCGTCGACGAAGCGGGCCTCGCGATCAAGATGCGCAAGACAGGTCTGCTGCCGGTCGGCGTGACCCTGCTGGGCGCTGTAACGATCGGAGGTCCACACCGCCGGGCGATGGCCGGCCATGACGTCGCGCACGACTTCGGCGGCGCGAGTGAAAGCGACGCCATGAACGACCGCCTTCTTGCTGCAGAACACCCAGTGAAAGGCATTGACGCCTTCGATGCGCGCTCCGGTTTCGTCGCAGGAGACGAACCGCGCCCGGCGCAGCGCCGCCAGCGCCTCGGCGCGCCTGGCCTCGAACGCCGTCTTCGTGCGCTTGAACATGTTCATCAGGGCGCCTTCGCTGACGGTGAGGCCGAACAGGTCGCTCAACGCCGCGCCGAGCCGCTCATAGGAAAAGAGCTGCATGCCTTTCAGATAAACGGCCAGCGCATGGATGCGCGGCCCGAATGGCGTGCCCTGCGCCGCGTCTGGAACCGGCGCCGTCGTCGTCTGACCGCAACATGTGCAGCGGATCGAAAACCGCCGATGCCGCCGCACGAAGGGCCGGATCGGCGGAAGCTCGATTTCGTCGTATTCGCCGACCAGCTTCCGTTGGGCGTCCTCGCCGAAGGCCAGCCCGCACCGCGGGCAATGCGTCGGGGCGTGATCCTCCACGGCGTCCGGGCTGTCGCTCAAACCGCGCGCGTGGCCCTCGTGCCCGGGTTTGGCGCCGCCGGGCTTGGCGTTCTCCCGCTGCTCTTTCCGATCGCTCGACGGCGGCTTCGACGAATTGCGTGACGTCTTCCTCGGTCGCTGCAATTGCAGCACCAGCTCGATCAGTTCGTCCTTGCTGAGCTGTTCCAAGTCACTGCGATTCATCCGATTCTTGAATCAGGAAGCGCTCCAATCCGCAAGCCCCGCACGCGCCAAATGCCAGGGGGTGGGTAATTACCGTCTCGTCGAGATGGCGAACCTTCGCCTCGGCCACGCGCTCGCCGATGGCCTGGTAAACTTGCCGCAACTCTTGTCCCTTCTTGGCGATCCAAGCGACAAGGCTGGCCGGACAGATCAGCGGCGCGTCGAACAGATCGCTCAGCGCTTGCGCGGTCCGATCCTCGGGGATGAGTTGCTGGACATTGAGATAGATCGCCGCGGCCTTGATGCGCTCGCCATACTGGGCAGGCGAGACCACGCCTTCGGGAAAAACCGCCTTCGTCACGCCCCGGCAATGCGCGCAGCGGTAAATCGAGGCCTGATGTTCCGTGACCCGCAGCGGGCGCTCGGGAAGGTCGAACACTTGCCGCTTCTCGACCCCTATCGCCGACCCCGCCTCGAGAGGCCAACCGCAATGGCCGCATGCGCACGCCGCGTGCCCAACCACGCAATCGGGATCGGCGACCTGCCGCAGCGTGCCGCCCTTGTGACCCGTCTGGCCGCCGCTCGTCTTGCCCGAACGGCCGCGCAGACTGCCTCCAATACGCGGTTTCTTCCGCAGCCCGTCACTCGAAGGCGGTTGCGAACTGTTCGAGCTGTCCCGCCCCAATTGCCGACGAAGATCGGCCACCTCGGCCCGCAACGCCGCGATCTCCGCCCTCAGAGACGCTATCAACTCCTCGACTTCGGCGGGAAGAACCATCCCACCCTTGATTCACAGTCTCGTGCCGCCGTCTCCCACAATCCGCATATCAATGCCGTTTCCCAAACACTGTGGCATTCCAGACTCACCCCACCTTGGGAGTTACGCGACGGGCCGTTAGAACGCCCTTTTGGATGACGAATTTCGTCCGGTTCGTCTCTCCCTGTTTCGCCGCATCGCCCGATGATCCGATCGCCGAGCGGACCGCCTCGGCCTTGGGGAGGCGCGATGGCGCAAGGGGCGGAGTCGAAGCGACGACGCAAGCGATTGGATTGAAATCCGCATTGGTCTGGAAACGATCGCGCGCGACGCCGGCTTTTTCGATTCATCCGACCAGTTCGATGACGCCGGTCAGGAGTTCGGCCGGATCGGCGCTTTGTCCGACGGAAATCGCAAATCGCCCGGGCTCCAGCACGGGCTCGAGCGCGGGCCCGATGAACGCGAGGGTCGCGACCGGCAGCCGCCACGTCGTTTGTCCGCTCTCTCCCGCCGTCAAGACGATCTTGCGCACGCCCTTCAGCTCCAGGACGGGGCGGGCGACGCTGGCGACTAAGTCCCGCACGAACAGGAACAGCGTCGCCTCGCCGTCGACGCCGCTGTCGTTATCGACGGTCACGGCAATCTCGATGCTTTCGCCCGCCTTCACGCGGCTTGGATCGCATCGCAGGTCGTGGAGCGCAAATCGGCTGTAGGACAG
The DNA here is from genome assembly GCA_963775575.1 of uncultured Alphaproteobacteria bacterium. GTDB lineage: Bacteria > Pseudomonadota > Alphaproteobacteria > Rhizobiales > Beijerinckiaceae > Roseiarcus. Next base: position 2,064,041 of record CAVZJG010000002.1, on the reverse strand, counting down.
GCCGTGGCCGAAGGGAAATTGCGGCGCGGCGGGCAGATCGAGATAGGAACTGCTGTAGCGCTCGCCGGCCTTGGTCGGCCGACCGGAAGCGCGCTGGCCATAGAAGATCGGCGCCTGGCCGACGTGGCGCGGCCAGGTCGCCGACAACTTTCCCGACGGATTGAATTTCCCGGTGAGAACGTCGGCGATGGCGTGGCCGGCCTCGCCGCCGAGAAACCAGGTCGCGACAACGGCGTCGGCGCGCTCGAACAGCCAAGGCAGCGCGAGCGGGCGCCCCGAGGAGAGCAGCGCCACGACCGGCTTGCCGAGGTCGAGAACCGCCTCGGCGAGCGCGCGCTGGCGCCCCGGCAGGCCGAGATCGGCGCGACTCGCCGCCTCGCCGCTCATCGCGGCGGCTTCGCCAAGACAAAGCACAATCGCCTCGGCGCCGCGGCAGAGATCGAGCGCGGCGGAAACGCCGCGCATGTCGCCTCCGACGATGTCGACGCCAGCGGCGCACTCGATCCGGCAATTGGGCAGCGCGGCCGCGAGGCCGTCCAAGATCGACGCGGCGTCCCCGCCGCGGCCCACCGAAGCCCACGGCCCCAGCATTTCGCCGCGCGCGGCGGCGAGCGGGCCGATCAGGGCCATGCGCCGTATGTCCGGGGACAGCGGCAACGCGCCGTGCGCGCACGCGAGCAGCACGATCGCTCGCCGCGCGGCCTCGCGCGCCAGGTCGCGGCGGCGCGACGCCCCGTGTCCAATAGCGCCAGCGCCGGCCGCGCCGCGCCGATAAGGATCGTCGAAGAGGCCGAGGCGCTCTTTCAGCGCCAGCGCGCGCCGCACCCCGGCGTCGACCTCGGCCATGCCGACGAGACCGCGTCGCAGCGCGTCCGGCAGGCCTTTCGCGTAGGCGCCGCTCATCATATCGATGTCGACCCCGGCCCTGAGGGCGAGCGCGGCGGCCTCGGCGACGTCGCCCGCCACGCCGTGATCGATTAGCTCCGCGATGGCGTTGTAGTCGCTCACCAGCACGCCGTCGAAACCGAGGCGGCCGCGCAGCCAGCCTTGCAGCAGCGGCGCGTTGGCGGTCGTCGGCGCGCCCGCGATATCGGTGAACGCGGGCATGATCGCCGCCGTCCCCGCCGCGACGGCCGCCGCGAACGGCGGCAGATAGACCTCGTGCAGCGTGCGCTCGGAGAGGTCGGCCGAGGCGTATTCGCGGCCGGCGGTTACGGCGCCGTAGGCCGCCAAGTGCTTGGCCGTGGCGGCGAGGCTGTCGGCGGCGCCGAGGTCGTCGCCCTGAAAGCCGCGCGTCTTCGCCGCGGCGAACGCCGACGCGACCCAGGCGTCTTCGCCCGGCCCTTCGACGATGCGGCCCCATCGCGGGTCGCGCGCCACGTCGACCATCGGCGCGAAGGTCATGGCGACGCCGTCCATCGTCGCCTCCTCGGCCGCCGCGCGCGCCGTCTTCTCCCACAGGGCGGGATCGAACATGCAGGCTTCCGCCAGCGGAACCGGGAAAATCGTCCGGTGGCCGTGCAAGACGTCGAGGCCGAACAGCAGGGGAACGCCGAGACGGGATTCGTCGACCGCGAGGCGTTGCATGGCGCGCGTTTCCTCGGCGCCCCAAAGGTTCAGCACGGCGCCGATGCGACCCGCGCGGACGCCTTCGGCTACGTCGATGAGCTTGGCCGGACCGGTGACGGCGCGAGACGAGGCGACCATGGTGAGTTGCCCGATCTTTTCCTCGAGCGTCATCGCCGCCAGCAACGTGTCGATGCGTCCCATGCTCTTGCCTTGCCGCGGCTTGCGAGGGGATGGCCTCAGTCCGCTATTTCCATTAGACCACAAAATCGGCGGTCGCGGCGCCGCCAAGCGCCGCTTGACGCCGCCCGCGAACCGGGCGGCGGCCGATGCTCCGCGGCGGCCGTCGTGGTCGCATCGTCCCAAACAGCCTCGCGGCAACGGAACGAATCGATGGCCGAACAATCGAGCAAGCCGTCCTATGACGGCGGCAGCGCCGAGGCTCTCGCCGACGACAGCCTCTCATCCGAGATCATGCGAATGGCCTCGGCTTTCTGGGCGTCGCGCCAGCGCAACAGGCTTTTGCTGTTGGCCGTCGCGCTCGTCGCGGTGGTAGGGGCGACCGCCTATGAGCAGATCAGCCTCAACGCCTGGAACCGACCCTTCTACAACGCGCTGACGCGCAAGGACATGTCCGCGTTCGTCGAGCAGCTCGGCGTCTTCGCCGAAGTGGCGGGCGTGTTGCTCGTCCTCAACGTGGCGCAGATGTGGCTCAATCAAACTTCCAAAGTGGTCCTGCGCGAAGGCTTGACGCACGACCTCTTGAACGAGTGGCTTATGCCCCTGCGCGCGTTCCGCCTGTCGAATTCGGGCGCGATGGGCGCAAACCCCGACCAGCGCCTCCACGCGGACGCGCAACATCTGACCGATCTTACGACGGACCTCGGCATCGGCCTGCTGCAGTCGACGCTCCTGCTGCTGTGCTTCACCGGCGTGCTTTGGACGCTGTCGCGAGGCCTGTATCTGCCGTTCGCGGGTCACGATTTCGCTCCGCCCGGCTACATGGTGTGGTGCGCGCTTCTCTACGCCGGCGCCGCGTCGTACTTGAGTTGGCGCGTCGGCCGCCCGCTGATCGCCCTCGACGCCGAGCACTACGCGCGGGAGGCGGAGCTGCGTTTTGCTCTGGTGCGCGTCAACGAAGAGATCGAGGGCGTCGCGCTGTACGGCGGCGAAGCCGATGAGAAGGGGCGCCTCGAGGCGGCGTTCGAATCCGTCCTCGAAGTGTCGCGGCGCATCGTCGGCGCGGTGACGCGACTGACCTGGGTCACGGCCGGCTATGGATGGTTCACGATCGTCGCGCCGATCCTGGTGGCGTCGCCTGGCTACTTCTCGGGCGCCATGAGCTTCGGAGAACTGATGATGGTGGTCGGCGCGTTCGGCCAGGTGCAGCAGTCGCTGCGGTGGTTCGTCGACAATTTCTCCAGCATTGCCGATTGGCGCGCCACGCTGTTGCGCGTCGCGAGCTTCCGAAAGACGATCCTGACCATGGACGCGCTCGGCTTGACCGCCAGCCGCATCGCCTTTGAGGAGGCGGGCGATCGGTCGATCCGCATCGACGACCTTCACGTCGCCGCGCCGGCGGGCTGCGTCATGCTGAGCGAGACGCATATCGAACTGAAGCCCGGCGAACATATCCTTATCGTCGGCGAACACGGCGCCGGGAAGACCCTGCTCTTTCGCGCCCTCGTCGGGCTTTGGCCTTGGGGAAGCGGGCGGATCGCGCTCCCGCCTCGCCAATCCATCGTCTTCGTGCCGACCCACCCTTACGTTCCGCCTGGCGTCCTGCGCGCCTCGATCGCCTATCCCCATTCCGCCGGCGTCTACGAGGATGGAGCCATCGCCGAGGCGCTCGCCGCGGTCGGGTTGGAACGCCTTCGGCCCCTTCTTGACAAGGCGGACCGATGGGATCGGCGGTTGAACGACGACGAGAAGCAACGCCTGACCTTCGCCCGAGTCATTCTGCAAAGGCCGCAATGGGTGGTGGTCGACGACGCGCTCGACCTCGTCGATCCCGCCTCGCGCACGCGGATCAAGGCGCTCTTCACCGGCGGGTTGGCCGACGTCGGCGTCGTCAATATCGGCAATGACGAAGGCGAGCGCGGCTTCTTTGCCCGCACGCTGCATCTGGTGACGGATCCGAACGGGCCAACCTTCAGGCCGGCCGGCCCCGACGGCGCCCTTGACCCGATCGACGCCGCGAGCGAAGCCCTCTCGACCTTGTAGGCAGCCGCCCATGCCGCATCCCGCCAAACCCAATCCGCACGCCAAAGCCGCCAAGCGAGGCGAGAAACTCTCCGACGAGAGCCTGCTCGACCTCGTTCAGCGCCAGACGTTCCGCTATTTCTGGGAGGGCGCTCACCCGGTCAGCGGGCTGGCGCGCGATCGCCGTCATCGGCTCGCCGATCCGCGAGACGCCGCCGTCGCCGTCGGCGGCTCCGGCTTCGGCGCGATGGCGATAATCGTAGCCTGCGAGCGCGGATGGGTGACGCGAGAGCAAGCGCTGGCCCGCTTCACGGCCATGCTGGATTGCCTAGAGAAGGCGACCTGCTATCACGGCATGTATCCACATTTCATGCGTGGCGACACGGGGGCCACCATCCCCTTCAGCCGCAAGGATGACGGCGCCGACCTGGTGGAGACTTCGTACCTGTTCCAGGGCTTGTTGTGCGTGCGCGCCTATTTCGACCGCGACGCGCCGGAGGAGGTCCGGCTGCGCGAGCGCATCGCGTACCTATGGAGCGAGGCGGAATGGGATTGGTTCACCCAGGGTGGCCGCAAGGCGCTGACTTGGCACTGGAGCCCCACCAACGGCTTTGCGCTGAACCATGAAATCCACGGTTGGAATGAATGCCTTATCGCCTACGTTCTGGCGGCTTCCGCCCCGCGCTACGCCATTGCGGCCGAGGCCTATCACGAAGGCTGGGCCGCGGGCCGCGAGTTCCTCAACCGACGGAGTTTCGAAGGCGTGGAGCTGCCGCTCGGGCCGGACGGCGGTGGGCCGCTCTTCCTTGCGCATTTCTCGTTCTGCGGCGTCGATCCGCGTGGGTTGAGCGATTCCTACGCCGACTACTGGCGACAAAATGTGAATCACACCGCCATCAACTACGCTTACTGCCTACGCAATCCTAGCGGCTACAAAGGATACGGGCCAAATTGCTGGGGTCTGAGCGCCGGCGACACCTTCGCGGGCTATGCCGAGAACTCTCCCGGCAAGGACCGTGGCGTCATCAGTCCCTCTGCCGCCTTGTCGAGCTTTCCCTACGCGCCGGAAAAGGCGATGGCCGCGTTGCGTCACTTCTACCAGGATCTCGGCGACAGGATCTGGGGGCGCTTCGGTTTCGTCGACGGCTTCAGCGAGCAGCGCGGCTGGTATGCCGACACGTTCCTGGCGATCAGCCAAGGGTCGATTGTCGTGATGATCGAGAATTATCGCAGCGGGCTGCTGTGGAAGCTGTTCATGGGCATCCCCGAGATTCAAGCGGGAATGAAAAAGCTTGGCTTTCGCAGCCCTCATTGGGCGTGAACCGAATGATGATCGGGCTCGACGAATGGATCGCAGGCGAAGCGCGCTTCGCGGCGAACGCGATGGCGGGGGCCATTTCCGCCACGCATCTCGTCAAGGATCGCCCAGGTTTCGGGCAGAGGGTCGTCCCGCGGCCGGGATCGGTGCTCGCTTCGCCCGTCCCCGCGGCCTACGATCCCGGCCCCGACTACTTCTTTCACTGGTTCCGCGACTCGGCGATCGTCATCGACGCGTTGCGGGTCGCGCTGGCTGAAGGGTTTGCGGACGGCGCGGCCCTCGTCCGCTTCCAGGAGTTCGTCGAATTCAACCTTCTCTTGCGCGCGCTGGACGGCCGCGCGTTGCTGCGGCAAGGCGATTTCAGGCGCCGCGTTCAGCCCTCGTTCCTGCAATACGTGCGCCCCGACGCCGAGATCGCCGCGGCGTTCGGCGAGGCGGCGCTGGCGGAGACCCGCGTCAATCCCGACGGCGCGCTCGACTTCATCCGTTGGGCGCGCCCGCAGGCGGACGGGCCGGCGCTGCGAACCCTCGCCCTGCTGCGTTGGCGCCGTCAAAAGCCGGACCTGGATGCGGCGGTCGGCTCGGGCGTGCGGGAACTCATTGCGGGCGATCTCGCGTTCACACTGGCGCGCGCCCATGAACCCTCCTTCGACATCTGGGAGGAGGAGAGCGGGCGTCACTACTACACCCAGCTCGTGCAGGCGGAGGCGCTCGCCCAGGGCGCGGAATGGCTCGCAGAGATTGGACAGGGCGACCGCGCCCGCGCCTGCGCCGCCACGGCGGCCGAAATCGTCGGCCGGCTCGACGCCTTCTGGAACGACGCGGCCGGGTTCTATCGCTCCCGCGCCGGCGCAGCGGGCGGCGGCAAGGAGCTCGACATCGCCGTCGTCCTCGCCGTGCTTCACGCGGCGCGCGCGAGCGGCGCCCACAGCGTGCTCGACCCCAGAGCGCAGGCGACCTTGACCGCGCTGGAAGAACGCTTTGACGCCGACTACGCCATCAACCGCGATCGTCCGGCAGGCCGGGGCCCGGCAATGGGGCGCTACGCGAACGACGCCTACTACAGCGGCGGCGCCTATTTCTTCGCGACCCTCGGCGCGGCGGAATTCTATTTTCGGTTGGCGGCGGCGCTCCTCTCCGGCGCCAGAATGCCCGTCACCGACGACAACCGGCGCTTTCGTCGGCGCTTAATCGCCGCTGAGGGGGAGGCAGAAAGCCGCGCGCTGGCCGCGGCCGCCATCGAGCGCGGCGACTCGATCATGCGGACGGTGCGGGCCTTCACGCTGATCGGGGGCGATCTCTCGGAACAGTTCGACCGCACAACCGGCGCCCAGACGTCCGCGAAACATCTCTCCTGGAGCTACGCCGCTTTCATCACCGCCGCCGCGAGCCGGGCGCAGGCCTTGCAGGCCAGTCGAGCCGCAGGCCCTTCCCAGCGGATGTGAAGGTCGGCGCCGGGTTCGGCGTCGCGATTGGCGAATTTCGGCTGGCCTCGGGGGAAAGGCTTCCCCCTCCCCCTTTCCGCGCGGCTTCAAGCGAGGCCGTGTTTCTCTCGGCTGTGTTGCTCCTGCGGCTTGAACTGGTTGAACCGCGGCAGGTACTTGTCCCAGTCGATGATGTGCGCGTCGATCTCGGGCCCGTCGATGCAGGCGTGCTTGCGCACCAGCTTGCCGTCCAGCGTCACCGGCACCATGCAGGCGCCGCACATGCCGGTCGCGTCGACCATGATCGAGTTCAGGCTGGCGACGGTCGGCGTCCCGTAGGGTTTGGTGAGCTCGCTGACGGCCCGCATCATCAACGGCGGCCCGATCGTCACCACCTCGGCGATCTTGCGGCCTTTGCCGGCCTTGTTCTGCTTGAGCAGCTCTTCCAGCGGCACGGTGACGAAGCCCTTCACGCCGAAGGTGCCGTCATTGCTGGCGTAGATCACGTCCAAGAGCTTCGGGAACTCCTTCTGCAGCCGGCCGACGCGCTCGTCCTCGCCGATCCAGAACAACAAGTTGACGGAGCGGAAGCCGGCGACCAGCGTGACGTGGTTGCCCATCTTCAAGTGCGCCCGCATGATCGGATAGACCGGCGGCAGGCCGACCCCGCCGGCGGTGAACACCACCGTCTGGTCGCTCGCGTAGCGGTGCAGCTTGCTCGGCTGGCCGAGCGGCCCGGCGATCCCCGCGAACGCTTCGCCGACCTCCATCTTGTTTATGCCGATGGTGCTCGCGCCCATTCCCTGGATGACCAGATCGATGGTTCCCGCCTCGGCGTTCCAATCGGCCAGCGTCAGCGGAATGAATTCGCCGTTCGGCGTCGGCAGCACGCGCACGAACTGACCCGCCTGCGCCGTCTTGGCGATCAGCGGCGAGTGCACAGTGAATTCGACGATGCCGCCGGCAAGGTCGACCTTCTTGAGAATGGTCTGGGGCGCTTGGCCCTCGTCGGTGTAGCGCGCGGCGCTCTCGACGCGTTGCTTGATCTCCGCGGTGGAGAACGGAATTTCACCGACGATCTCGCGCGCCGCCGCCTGTCCATCGCCGGCGGCGTTGATGGCGGTCGAGCCGCCGCGGGTGGCGTCGCCGCCGGAATAGACGTCCGCGAGCGAGGTCTTCTGCGAACCGCCGTCGACGTTGATCGTCCCCCACTTGGTGGTCTGCAAGTCGGGCTCGGAGTTCTTGATGATCGGGTTCGACGCATTGCCGAGCGCCATGACCACCAGGTCGACCTCCATCGTCTCGGTCTTGCCGGTGACGACCGGCGCGCGCCGGTGCGACTCGTCCGGCGGGCCGAGCTCCATGACGTCGAGGATCGCTTGGCAGACCGCATGGGATTTATCGCTGACGAACTCCCGCGGCGACCGAAGCACCTTGAGCTCGATGCCCTCTTCCAGCGCGTGGTGCAGTTCCTCGACCCTCGCCGGCATCTCCGCCTGGGTGCGGCGATAGACGATGGTCACGTTTCCGCCCAGCCGTTTGGAGGTGCGCGCCGCGTCCATGGCGGTGTTGCCGCCGCCGATGATCATGATGCGCCTGCCGGCGACTTCCGGCAGCGGCGTTTCATAATCCGCGCTGCGCGCCTGCATCAGATTGACGCGAGTGAGAAACTCGTTGGCCGACATCACGCGCAGCAGGTGCTCGCCCGGTATGTTCATGAAGCGCGGCAGGCCGGCGCCGGTGCCGACAAAGATCTTCCAGAAGCCGGCGTCCTTGAGGTCGTCGATGGTCGCCGTCTTGCCGACCACGAAATTGGTGACGAACTTGCCGCCGAGCAGCCTGATCTTGCCGACCACGTCGTCGATCAACGTGTTCGGCAGCCGGAACTCGGGGATGCCATAGCGCAGCACGCCGCCGAGTTCGTGGAACGCCTCGAAGATCGTGACCGGAAATCCCTCCGCCGCCAGCAGGTAGGCGTTGATCAAGCCGGCCGGGCCGGACCCGACCACCGCGATCGGCGGCTTTTCGGCCTTCGCCCACGGACTGACGTAGCCCTTCAGGCGCTCGGCCGCGTCCTTTCCATGCCTCAGCCTCTCGCGTTCGGGAAGGAACCACTCGAGTTGGCCGATTTCGATCGGCCGACCGGTCAGGGTGCACACGCCCTGGCACTGCAGTTCTTGCGGACAGACGCGGCCGGTGACGTTCGGCAGCGGATTGCAGTTTTCGATCAGTTCGAGGGCCTCTTTGAACTTGCCCGTTCCCATCAGCTGGAGCATTTCAGGAATGTGGATCTTGACCGGGCAGCCGCCTTTTGTCTTCTTGCCCAGCAAGACGCCGAGTTCGCACGGCCGGTCGTCGCACTGCTTGTCGCGCAGCACTTCGAGCCAGACGAAAAGATCGACCTCGCGGGCGCTGTAGCCGAGGCTCGCGTAGCCGAGATAGCCCTGGTTGACGAGTTCGAAGTCGTGGGCGCGGACGTCCGGCGGACGGATGTAGGGCGGAATGAAGCTCCCCGCCGGCCAGCCCTTCGACAGGTCCTTGAACATCGGATAGCGGTCGGACAGATGAGCGTCGATCGCCGCGATGAACTTCCGTTTGAACTTGAGCGGCAGGTCCCAGATGAAACGCTGCAGGATGGCGCTCATGTCGTCGTCGCGCAGCAGCAGGCTCCACAGCGTCTTGGTGAATTCGCCGCCGAGTTGGTCCTGCTTGAACTCCCAAACGATCGCCTGGGCGCCGTCGTCGATGAACACCTGCCGCAGCGATTGCGGGCTGTTCAGCAGCCGCTTGCGCAGCAGGCCGAGCTGCTTCTGGAAAACGTCGAACGCCTCGCTGCGTTCGAGTTCCTCGATCTCGCTTTGCGTCGTCTCGAGCGCCCGGCTCGCCTGGCGATAACGTTCGAGATCGTCGCGTTTGGCGCCCGCGGGGCTCGACGCTTCAATTCGCATGGATGATCTCCGCGTCACAGTTGGCGGCGACCCGAGCCGCTTTGGCCTTCAACTCCGGCGTGGGCTTGACGCGAGCGAGCGCTCCCGGGATCAGGTGGCCCACTTCCTTGGTGACGCCGTCGACGACGATCCTGGTCTTTTCGAACAGCTCGGGCAGGTCTTGATAGCAGGTCTTGCAGTTGTTGCACTTGGCGACGTCCTCGTCGGCGAGCGCGACCAGCGCCGAGCCGTTGGCCGCCGCGACGGGCGCCGCCGCCGGGGCCGCCGCCCCCGCGCCCGGCGTCAACGCCGCCGTCAAGCCGCCCGACGGCGGCGCGCTGGACGACGCCGCCAGCGCGGACATGGCGCGCGCGATCGAGTCGATCGAGGTTTCGCGCGCGTCGAGCGCTTCCTTGTATTGGCGTTGCAGCGCCTCCAACTCGACGCGATGGTCCGCATCCAGCTTCGCGACATCGAGCCCGCTCAGATATTGCAGGGTGCGCCAATATTTCCGGCGATTGTGCACGAGGTGGATGACCGTCGGCGCCACCTCCATTTTGATCAGCTTCTTGTCGTCGTCGGTCGACCAGACGAACGGCGTCCTTCCCAGCTGATCGGCCGCGCTCAGGTCGATGTACTCGTGCACCGGCACGCCGACCGCGTCGGCGGCGAGGCGACGGAACTGCTTCTTGAACCGCCCTTCGGTCAGCGCAAAGTCGGCCGGGGTCAGCGGCGCTTCCATCAGCTTGGTCGCGCCGTCCTCGACGTACTCGATGGTGTTGGTCGCCCAGTCCTTGTCGGGGTCCGGATTGCCGTCGAGCGAAAACCGCCCGCGCAGGTCGCCGGCGCGACGCGGATCGTGGACGAACAGCGGGTTCACGCGGCTCTCCACCGCCAGCCGCGCGTGGCGGCTGGCCGCGGCGTCGGCGATGCCGTGCTCCGCCTGACAAGGCGTGTAGACGTCCAGCACCGCCGGCGAGTTGTTGTGGTTCAGGTACGCCATGACGCTCTTCAGGAAGTGCCCCTGCAGCGCGGTGCAGGTCTGGACCACGAAAACGCTCGGGTGGAACGCGGCGATGAGGCCCAGCTCCTTGCGATCTTCCTGCTTGCCCTTGTGCGCGGCGCCGAATCGGCTGAGATCGGAATCCTGGCCGGTCAGGCTGGCGGTCGACGCCTGCCCGCCGGTGTTGGAGTACGCGCCGCTGTTGAGCACCACGACCTTGATCGGCGTCGTCGTGCTCAAGAGCCGCGACAGCGCGCCGAACCCGATATCGTAGGTCGCGCCGTCGCCGCCCATGCTGATCACGGTCGGCAGCAGCGACAGCTCCTCGGGGGTGAACTCGGACCAGCCGAATAGTTCGAAGAACCGGTCATGCGCCTGCGGATCGTAGGCGTCGTCGAGATCCAGCTTGGCGATCCGCAACGCGCGGATGTCGCCGCTCGCCTCGGCGCTGAGGCCCTCGAAGATGCCCTTGGCGACCGCGGGAGCGTCCTGGAACAGGCTGTTGACCCACGGGTCGTTGTACGGGTTGAACGGGAACGTCGAGGCATACACGCTGCTGCAGCCGGTCGCGTTGGCGACCACCGCGCTGGCCGGCCCGGCGCCCGTGGGGCCGCCCTCGAGCATATACAGCCGCTTTTCCAGCGTCTCGATGGTCCGCGCGACGCGCTCGCGCCGCTTCGGATCGCGTTCGCTGTTCTTCACGGTCGGCAGCTTGGCGTTCAACCGTTCGATCAGCCTCTCCACCTCGCGGATGTGCTCCTTGCGCCGCCTGTCGTGGATGGCGTGGTTGGTCGACGTGACGAGACGGATCGCGGTGACTTCGCCGCAGCCGCGGCAAGCGCCGTGTCCGCCGGTGGTCGCGTAGTAGTTGTTGCGATCGAGCATCAGCCGCTTGGTGTCGCCGTCGGGCTTGGTCGCTTCGTCGAAGAAGCGAGTCGGCGTGTTGGGCGTGCGGCTGAGGAATTCGAACCGGGTCTGCAGCGTTTCGAGCAATGGCGCGTCCTGCTGACGCTCCACCAGCGCGTGCGGTCCGCACACGTCGATGCACTCGAGACAGCCGCTGCACTTCCACGGATCGATGGCGACCGAATAGAGGCCGCCGCTGCCGGGAACCGCTTTCTCCATCGCGTCGAAGAACGGTCGGGTCTTGGCGACCGGATACGCCGCTAACGCGTCGGCCAGCCTGCCGAGGTTGCGGCGCAGCACGGCGTTGTCGATGTCGAGCGCATCCGCCGCCGCCGCCACGATCTGGTGGAACGGCTTGGGCGCCTTCTCGCGCCGATAGACTTCGCGCACCGCTTCGCCGAGCGCATGGACCTGACCGCGCAGCGCCTCGCGTTGCGCCTCCGCGACGTCGAGCTGGCCGACGCCGGTGAGCAGAAGGTCGTGGATCTCGTGCACGGTGTTGGGGATCGCCGCATCCGGGCACACCAGCGTGCATTCCATGCAACCGGTGCATAGATCGGCGATGAACTCCGGCACGTTGCGCCGGAACATTCCCTTGTCCTTGAGCGCAGCGCTTCCCGAGGGCATGAACATGCCGGCGCCGGGCAGCACCGGCGCCTCGGCGATGGTGCCGTCCCGGAACGGGGCGCCCACGATGTCGTCATAGTATTCGCGGTCGAAGAATCGGGAACTCGACTCCGATCCGGCCGCTCGGCACATCGACGCCGAAATTGCCACGCCGCGGCCGCTCGCGCGCGCCGGGGTCTTCTCCACCGCCGCGAATTCCGGAGCGTCGTAGTCGACCTTGTGCGTCGCTTCGAACGCCTCGCGGATCACGGTGAGGTTGCCCTCGACGACCGCGCCGCCCTTTGCGCCGAATTTCTTGGTGAGATCCTGGCGGATCTTCTTCAACATCGCGTCTTGCGAAGAGCCGGCGACGATCCGGTCGACATGGCCGCAGACCGCGCCGATGAAGGCGATGCCCATCATCCTGGTTTCGAGTTCCGGCGTCGGCGCGTGCGGCTTGGCGACGGCGAATCCATCGATGACAAAGAATTTGATCTTCTTGTCGCGGATGGTCTTGCGGGCCTGCGCCGGCAGTTCCTTCCAGACCTCGACGGGGGAAAGCCGCGACTGGAGGATGAAGGTGCCGCCTTCCGCCAGCCCGCGCAGCGGATTGGTGTGGCTGAACACCTTGTGGTCCGGCGAAACGACGATTTCGACGTCCTCGATCTCCGCATTGCTCTGCAGCACCGGTTCGGGACTGAGGGTGATGTAATAGTTGGTCGGCGCGCCGCTCTTTTCCGAGCCATATTTCGGCGAAGCCTTGGAGTGGAGATCGAGCACGCTGGCCAGAATGTCGGTCAACAGCTTGCCCGTCGCCATCGTCCCGTAACCGCCCACCGAATGGAAGCGGATGCGGAACGCCGACTTGGGAAGCAGACTCGGGTTTGGCTCCGTTTCCAGCGCCATCAGCTCGGTCTCGGGATACGCCGCCTTCAGTTTTTCCTGCAACGCGGCGACGCGCGGCGAGGCGTCTTTTGAGAAGAACTGGGAACCGAGATAGACGAACGGAACGTTGCGGGTCTCCATGTTCTTGAACGCGGCGACCAGATGGCGCGGCTGCAAGTCGTGCGCGCCCAGGCCGAAGATCGCGGTGGTGATCTTGGGCAGCTTGTCGATCGGCGGGATGCCGGGATGACGAACGCCGTCGACGTTCTCGCGCGCCTTGAACAACGCTCCTGTCACCAGGCTGGTCAGAGCGGTGACGTCGCAGCGCTCCAACACGGTGACCGCCTTCTTGCCGCGCAGCGCGGCGGCGACTTCGGCTTCCGGGAACGGCTGCAACAGCTTGACGGAGACGACGCCGACCTTCTTGCCCTGGCCGCGCAGATAGGTCGCGACCGCCTGGGCGTCGTCGGTGACCGAACCGAGGCCGATCATGACGGCCTCGGCGTCGTCGCACATGAAGGTCTTGATCGGGGCGTAGTGGCGCCCGGTCAGCGCGGCGTATTCCTTCATCACCTCACGGGCGAAATGCGGCACCTCGCTGACGAAGTGCGTGCGGTGGTCGACCGAGCCGGCCTGGAAGTCGGGCTGGTTCTGCACCGGCCCGGTCAGGCCGGGATTGTTCACGTCGACCAGCGCAGGCACGCGTTGGCGCGTCCCTTTTTCGTAGGCGTTCAGCCACTGCCGGCGCCACTGGCTGCGCAGTTCTTCGGGAATCCAGGCGAGCGTGCGCTCGATCAGCGCGCCTTCATTGTCGCGCTCGACGTCGCTCGCGGCTTCATCGAGAAAGGCCTTCAGGGACTTTGCGTCGCTCGGCGCGAGATCGTTCTGGCGCCGCGCCAGATATTGCTTGAGCTGGAACACGCGGCCCTTGGCGCCGAAGAGCATTTCCTGCGCCACCGTCGGGCATTTGATCCGGTCGGAAGGGTCGCCGAGGAATTCCCGCAGCAGTTCCGGTTCGGGCATCAAAGCTTCGGACAGCATGTGGCTGGTGACGAAGCCGTCCATGGCGTTGGCGACCGGGATCAGCGACAGAGCGCTGAGCTTGTAGGAGATCGCGGCGAGATCCGCGGCTTCCTGCGAATTGCTGCCGAACAGAATCGTGTAGCCGGACTGAAGCAGGGCGTAGACGTCGTCATGGCCGGCCATCACGTTGAGCGAGTGCTTGGAGACGACGCGGGCCGCGATCTGCAACACGAAGCCGCCGACCCTCTTGCCGACGGTGACGTAATGGGATTCCAGCCCGTACAGAATGCCCTGGCTGGATGAGGCGTTGGAAATGTATTTGCCCCCGGTCAGCGCCGCGCCGAGCGCGCCGCTCTGGGCCGAATGTTCGCCTTCCGGCTCGAAAAAGAACGGATGCTTGCCCCAGACGTTGCGGCCGCCGCTCGACCGAAACGCCTCGAAGATTTCCGATATCTCCGTCGACGGCGTGATCGGATAGCCGATGACCCCGCCGCACACGTGGCCCATCACTTCGGCTACGGCGCCGTTGCCGTGGATAACGCTGGGAATTCCCGGATAGCGCGTGATCATTTGTTCTTTTCGTGCTTGGATGTTCATTGGTTCTCTTCATATAAGAATTGGTCTAGCGTATCGCCAGGGCCCCGCGGCAGGCTTTGCGCATATGGCTCGGCGCGCCGACCGCCTGATCGCCGAGCGTCATAACGATGAGCGAAGCGAGGCTAGCCGCCGCGACCCTGGATGCGAATCCGGAGCATCCTGGCGTCCCCTTCGCAGTTTAGCATCTTCCTAAACTCGGCGACAGCTCCTAGACCCGTTGCGGGCCGCGCCGCCTTGATGTGTCTCAATGCCTGTCTCATTATGACGGTCTCGATTTGGACGTCGGATCGGACGCCGTCGCGGCGGCGGTCGGAACCGGGTCGGCGTCGTCTCCGCAGCGCCCAATCCCGCTGATCCGGGCCTTAGAGCGCGGCAAGGGAGACGACGCGATGACCGAGGGCCTTATAAAGGCCGCGGCCGTCGCCGCCAATGATCGCGCCTTTCGACGGCGGCTTCGATCGGCGCGGGCGCGCCGACGCGACGGCGGCGGCCGAGGCCGATAAAGCCGGGCTCGCCGGCCTCGGCGCCCCTGTCGGTCGTGGGGGCGGCGGCGCCAAAGCGATCTTTGAAATCATTGGCGTTTTTCGCTCCGAAGCGGCCTCTCCCCGCCCGCTCCGTTTCGTCGTCGCCGCGCCGACAGCGCTCGCGCCGGCCGGGCCCTCTCCCGCAAGGCGCCGGATGCGGATTCGTCCGCATGGTGAACGGCGGCGAAGAGCAAGAGGAAGCGGAACGCCTTCGGCGCCCGATTCGGCGCGCGGGTCCGCTCGCGCGATGAGCCCGGCGGGCCGGCGCAGGCGATTCGGGCGCGCGGCTTCGCCAACTTGCCCCGGCAACCTCGCCCGCGCCGTTGGCGAGGCCCGAGCGCGCCTCATCGTCGGCCGCCGACCTCGTCGATATGCAACAGCAGGTCGGCTGGGTCGTCGTAAACGCGGAAGGCGCCGGCTTGCTGAAGCTCCTCGGGGCCATAGCCGCCGCTGAGAACGCCGACCCCCAACGCCCGGCATCGCGTCGCGGCCAGCATGTCCCAGATGCTGTCGCCGACGACGACCGCGGTGTCGATCGGCGCCTCGAGCCTTTCCGCGGCCGCGAGAAACAAATCCGGGTCCGGCTTGGCGTACTTGACCTGATCTCTCGTCACCACCGGCGTCCGCTCGGGATCGACGCCGAGCTTGGCCAGGTTCACCGCGGCCGTCTGCATGCGGCCACTGGTCGCGATCGCCCAGGGAACGCCGGCCTCGGTCAGCCACGACAACAACTCGCGCGCGCCCGGAAGCGGGCGAATGCCGTCGGCGAGCCGCAAGTAGGCGGCCGCGTGAAGCTGGCCCAGCCGTTCGACGCGTTCGGCGCTGATCTCGAATCCGGTTTCGCGAAGAAGCTGGTTGGTGAACAGGCCGCCGCTCATGCCGATCTTGCGATGGATGCGCCAAATCGACAACTCGATGCCTTCCGCGTCGAGCGCTTCCTTCCACGCGAGGACGTGTTGATAGACGCTGTCGACCAGCGTGCCGTCGAGGTCGAACAAGAACACCGGCTCGATGCGCATAGCCGAATCTCCTCCGCGTCCTTCGCTTGCGCCGGCGATGCGCTGCAACCCGCCGCGCGCGGCCTCCTCGCCGGCCGAGGCGGCGATCATGCGCTGCGGCCGCCGGCTCGGCAAGCGGGTTTGCCGATTCGCGCTTCGCTTCGGCGTGAAAATCGACGGTTCGGCCGCGCGCCGCCGAGGTTCAGCGCGCCGCGGCGAGTTCGAGACGCGCCGCCGCGCGCAGCAGCGTCAGGTCGCTCCCCGCCGAGCACAAGGAAAAACCGCGCGCGAGCGCCGCCTTGGCGCGCGCGCCGTCGGAGCAGAAGAGCCCGGCGAACTTGCCGTGCGCGCGGGCGCGTTCGACGATCCGCGACAGCGCGGCCTCGACTTCGGCGCCGTCGGAATCGACGATCGAGCCGCTGCTGAGCGCGATCGAAAGATCGAACGGCCCGACGAACACGCCGTCGATCCCCGGCGCGCCTAAAATTTCGTCGAGGGCGCTCAGCGCCTCGCGCGTCTCGATCATCGCGATCGCCAGCGTCATCGCGTTGGCGCTGTGGAGATAGGCGGGGCCGATCAAGCCGCTGAGCCCGAGCGCCGCGCGCGGCCCCCACGAGCGCCGCCCCAGCGGCGGGAATTTTATGAATTCGGCGAATCGCCGCGCGTCGTCCGCGCCGTTGATCATCGGCGCGATGACCGCCGCCGCGCCGGCGTCGACGAGCCGGCTCGCCGAGGTGAAATCGTCGACGGCGATCCGCACGATGGTCGGCTTTCCCGCCAGCGCGACGGCAAGGATCGCGCGCGACGCGCCGACGAAATCGACGCCGCCGTGCTGCATGTCGAGCGTGACCGCGTCGAAGGCTTCGCGCGCCAGCGCCTCGGCGACTGCAGCGTCGTCGACGGTGACCCAGGCGCTGACGACGCCGCTCCCGCCCGCCAGGCCCCGAGCCAATTTGCCGATCACGCCGCTCTCGCCCATCGCTGTTTCTCCTCGCGGGCCGACCATTGGGGGATGCGCGGGCCCGCGTCAATGGCGCTGTCGGTTCGCCGCTTCGTCACGCGGACGTTGCTGGAAAGTCGTTACGCGGATGTAACTTGAAAGTAATGTCGCCACGGTACAGCCTCGCGCCGTGGATTCCAACCGGAAAGGCGTTCCGATGAAAAAGCTGATTGTCGCTTCTCTCGCCGCGGCGGCGCTGGCGGGCTCGGTGTTTGCGCTCGGCGCCGCCGCCGCGCCGGGCGACGCGTCGCCCGCGGCGGGCCAAATGCAGGATCGGGCGGAAGCGCGCGCCTTCATGCTCGACGCGCGTCTGGCCGGCATGAAGGCGGCGCTGAAGCTCACGCCCGAGCAGGAGAAGAATTGGGCGCCGTTCGAAGCGGCGGTGCGCGACGCCGCCAAGGCGCGAATGGAAGAGATGCGCGCGATGCGCGAGGCGATGCGCGGCGCCGAGCGCCCCTCCCCGATCGAGCACATGAACATGATGGCCGACCGCCTGGCCAAGGCTTCGGCGGACCTCAAGGCGATCTCCGCCGCGGCCAAGCCGCTCTACGACAGCCTCGATGATACGCAGAAGAGCCATTTCGGCCCGCTGCTGATGACCATCAGAGAGCATCGGCCCCATGAGGGCGGCATGTGGGGTCATTGGCGCGATCGCGGCCCCGACCAGGGCAAGTGACGCCCCCGCGACGATCGAACGATGGGAAATGGCCGGGCTGGTCCCGGCCATTTCCATTTCGCGGGGTTCACCCGGCCGGGCGCCTCTTTCCGCCGCGCGCCAGCCTCAGCGTCGCGGATTGCACGACGAGCGCCATGAGAGTCGAGCGGCGGCAGCCGGAGCGTGACGACGAGCGCGCCGAGCGCCGGCGCCGACAGCGTCGCCCACGCGAACCCGTCGGCCTGCAACACGGCGGCGCTCGCCGCAAAGGCGCCGGCGCCGCCGACGAGGCCGGCCGGCCAGCCCCAGGGCGCCGCGAGCGCATAGCCTAGACAGAAGCCGGCCTGCACGACGCCGCGCGGCCGGTTGACTCGGCCTTGCGCCTTTCTACTGTGCGCGCCTCGGGCGGCCGCTTCGCGCCGAATTGGCAAAGGAAAGAGTGGATGTCGCACGCAGCCCTGCGCGAGGCCGCCGAGGTCTCCAAGGCGTGGCCTTTCGAGGAAGCGCGCAAGCTCGTCGCCCGCGTGCAGCGCACCGGGCAGCGTCATGTGCTGTTCGAGACCGGCTATGGCCCCTCGGGCCTGCCGCATATCGGCACCTTCGGCGAAGTCGCGCGCACGACCATGGTGCGCCACGCCTTTCGCGCCCTCACCAACGACGAGATCGCGACGCGCCTGATCGCCTTCTCCGACGACATGGACGGCCTGCGCAAGACGCCCGACAACATCCCCAACCGCGCGATGGTCGAACGGCACCTCGGCAAGCCGCTGAGCGAGGTTCCCGATCCCTTCGGCGAATACGAGAGTTTCGCCGCCCACAACAACGCGCGGCTGCGCCGCTTCCTCGACGGCTTCGGCTTCGACTACGAATTCGCCTCCTCGAGCGAATACTACAAGTCCGGCCGCTTCGACGCCGCGCTGCTGCACATGCTCCGGCGCTTCGACGCGGTGCAGGCGATCATGCTGCCCAGCCTGCGCGAGGAGCGCGCCGCGACCTACTCGCCGTTCCTGCCGATTCACCCGCTGACCCGCGTCGTCATGCAAGTGCCGCTCCTCGGCTTCGACGCCGAAAAGGGCACGATCCGCTGGCGCGACCCGCAAAGCCAAGAGGAATTCGAGACGCCGGTCACCGGCGGCCATTGCAAGCTGCAGTGGAAACCGGATTGGGCGATGCGCTGGCATGCGCTCGGCGTCGACTACGAAATGGCGGGCAAGGACCTGATCGATTCGGTCAAGCTCTCCTCGCAAATCGCGCGCGCGCTCGGCGCCGAGCCGCCGGCCGGCTTCACCTATGAATTGTTCCTCGACGAGAAGGGGCAGAAGATCTCCAAGTCGCGGGGCAACGGCCTCGCCATCGACGAATGGCTGACCTACGCCGGGCCCGAGAGCCTGTCGCTATTCATGTTCCAGAAGCCGACCGCCGCCAAGCGGCTGACTTTCGACGTCATCCCGCGCACCGTCGACGATTATCTCGGCTTTCTCGACGCCTATCCCAAGCAGGAATGGAAGGAGCGGCTCGGCAATCCCGTCTGGCACGTCCACTCGGGCGCGCCGCCGGCGCCCGAAAAGCTCGCGCACGGCGCCGAATCGCAAACCGCGATCTCTTTCGCCATGCTGCTCAACCTCGCCGCGGTCGCCAACAGCGACAACCCGGCGGTGCTGTGGGGTTTCCTGCGCCGCTACGCGCCCTCGGCGACGCCGGAGAACCACCCCCGGATCGACCGGCTCGTCCATTACGCCGTCGCGTACTTCAAAGACTTCGTCGCGCCCAAGAAGCGCTACCGCCTGGCCGACGAAGTCGAGCGCGGCGCGCTCCAAGCGATGTCGGCGAAACTGGCGACGCTCTCCCGCGAGGCGAGCGGCGAAGAAATCCAGCACGCGCTCTACGACATCGCGCGGCCGATCCCACGCTATCAGGACATGGGCGCCAAGGGCGCGACGCCCGAGCGCCCCGGCGTCTCCAACGAGTTCTTCGCCATGATCTACGCGGTGCTGCTCGGCGAGGAGCGCGGCCCTCGCTTCGGCTCGTTCATCGCGCTCTACGGCGTCGAAGAGACGCGCGCGCTGATCGCCAAGGCGCTGGCGGGGGATTTTGTCGCGGCGGCGTGAAGGGAGGGGCGAGGCGGCGCCGAGCCGTCAAGCGGCTCGGCGAATTTCGTATGGAAAGGATGAGGCCTCGACCCTGCGTCCGGCGCGCGCGCCGAGGCCTGCCCGTAAAACTCGTCGCCCGGCGCTCGCCTACGTGAACTTGAAATCCCCCGCGTTGGCGGACAAGAGGGTCGCCTTCGTGAGGCCGTCCAGCGTCAACGTGTCGCCCTTGGAGTCGGTGATCATCGCGCCGCCGCCCCCGGCCAAATTCGCCGTGTCGGCGAGCAGCGCCAATAAGTCCGCCGCCTGCGTCATATTGCTGGTCATACCAGTGAAGCACGAGACGCTGAACTCCAGGACGTTGTGGCTCGGTCCGACAGCGGCGAAGTTGGTCACGGAGTCGGCGCCGAAGCCGGGATAGAACGCGAAGGTGTCGCCGCCGGCCGCCGCGCCGGTGAACGTCTCGTCGCCTGCGCTCGTCGCCGTGATCGTCACCCCGCTCTTGGCCGCGGTGAAGGCAATCGCGCCGTCGGTCTCGGCGACTTCCGTATAAGCCAGCGACTTGGCCGCATAGAACTGCGTCGTCGTCGAGCCGTTGGTGTTGAGTTGCTCGATCCAGGCGAGATCGCCGGCCGCCGCGAGCTTCTTCAATGGCGACTGATAGGTCGCCACGTCCGCAGCGCTGTCGTCGACCGCCAGGCTCGCCCCCGCGCCGAGCGCAAAGCCCTTCAGGCCCGCAAGCTCGGCGGCCTCGGCCGCGCTCACGACGTTGGCGGCGCCTGTCAGCGTCACGCTGGTCGCCTTGGCCAGGCCCGCCGCGTAGGCGGCGTTGGTGAGATCGGCCGCGCTATCGGAAACCGCCAGCTTCGCCCCCGAGCCGAGCGCAAAGCCGTTCAAAATCGCCAGCGCCTCCGCCTGCGCCGCGTTTTCCGCGTTCGAACCCGTCAGCGTCACGCTGGTGGCCTCGGCGAGGCCCGCCGCATAGGCGCTATTGAGAAGATCGGCCGCGCTGTCGGAAACCGTCAGCTTGGCGCCCGAGCCGAGCGCAAAGCCGTTCAGCTTCGCCAGCGTCTCCGCCTGCGCCGCCGTTTCATTGTTCGAACCCGTCAGCGTCACGCTGGTCGCGTCTTTCACGCCCGCCGCGTTGGCGCTCGCGAGTAGATTGGCCGCGCTGTCGGAGACAATCAGCGTCGCCCCGGCGCCGAGCGCAAAGCCCTTCAGCTTGGTCAGCGCCTCCGCCTGCGCCGCGGTCTCGGTGTTGGCGCCCCTCAGCGTCACGCTTGTCGCCTTGGCCAGGCCCGCCGCGTTGTTCTTGTTGAGCAGACTGGCCGCGCTGTCGGAAACCGTCAGCGTCGCCCCCGAGCCGACCGCAAAGCTCTTGAGCTTGGTCAGCGCCGCCGCCTGCGCGGCGCTCACGCTATTGGACGTTCCCGTCAACGTCACGCTGATCGCCTTGGCGAGGCCCGCCGAATAGGCGGCGTTGGTGAGATCGGTCGCGTCGTCGTCGACCGCCAGCTTCGCGCCGGCACCGAGCGCAAAGCCGTTCAGCTTCGTCAGCGCCTCCGCCAACGCCGCCGTTTCAGTGTTGGAACCCGTCAGCGTCGCTCCCGTCGCGATGGCGAGGCCCGCCGCGTAGGCGCTATTGAGGAGATCGGCCGCGCTGTCGGCGACCGTCAGTTTTGCCCCCGAACCGAGCGCAAAGCCGGTCAGTGTCGTCAGCGCCTGCGCCTGCAACGCGCTCACCGTATTGGACGCGCCCGTCAGCGTCACCGCCGTCGCGAGGGCCACGCCGGCCGCGTAGGCGCCGTTGAGCAGATCGGCCGCGTTGTCGGCGACCGTCAGCTTCGCGCCCGAGCCGAGCGTAAAGCCGTTCAGCTTCGCCAGCGCCTCCGCCTGCGCCGCATTCACCGTATTGGACGTTCCCGTCAGAGTCACGCTGGTCGCCTTGGCCAGAGCCGCCGCGTTGGCGCTGGCGAGCAGATCGGCCGCGTTGTCGGCGACGGCGAAGCCGCCGACGATCTTGGCGAGCGCCGCCTTGTCTGCGGTGAACGTCGCGAGCGAGACGCTCACGAGGCCGCCCGTCGCCGTGATCGACGTGATGTGGCTGGCCTCCGCCGTCAGGCTGGCGAGCCCAGCCTGGACGTTGGCGGCCGTGTCGACGACCGCCACTTGAAAGCCGGCGCTGGCGTTGATCAGGCTCGCATAGGTCTGCAACCCGGCCACGGTGACGGAGGGTCCGACGAGCGTGTAGGTGACGGCGCTGCTCGTTCCAAGGCCCGCCGCGTCTGTCGCCTGCGCCGTGATCGCTTGCGCCCCCTGCGTCGAGAGCAGGGTGACCGACGCGCTCCAACTGCCGCCGGCGGCTGGCGTCGCCGTTCCGAGCAAGGTCGTCCCGTCGTAGATCGACACCGTCAGGCCGGCGTCGGCCGCATCGATCGTGCCGCTGATCGTCTGCGCGGTCTGGTTGGTCAGGCCGCCTTTGCTGGTGATCGCCAGCGTCGGCGCCGTTTCGAACGTCACATCCGTGCCAGTCCGGCCGTCGGTCGTGAGCTTGAAGATTTCGCCGGCAAAGCTGGCGTTTGGATTGAGCTGCAGATTGTAGCTTGACCCGCCCTCGACTACCTCCAGCACATTGCCGGAGGTGAGTTGCGCTGTGCCGCTGCTGGCGAAGGTCACGGCGGCGAGGTCGATCACGTCGCCGATGGCAAATCCGCTGATGACGTTTGTCGGAACGCTGCCGTCGATCTTGAGCGTGCCGCCCGCCACGGCGAACGTGATCGGGCCGCCGCCGGAAGCGCCCCTTAGTAGTTCCAGCGTGCCACCGTCGATGGTGGCAGTTCCGTTCATCGTCAGGTCGGCCGCCGAGCCGCCGGAATCGAGGGTCTGGCTGCCGCCGCTGTCGACCGTCGCGCCACTCGCGCTGCCGCCGGCTTCCACCACCTGCGAGCCGGTGGAAACCGTCGCGCCGCTGGCAGAGCCGAAGACATCCTGCTCGCCGCCCGAGATCAGGGCGCCGAGATCAGCGCCGCCGCTGTTGACGACCTCACGGCCCCCGGCATAGATCGTGGTCGGATCGGCCTTGCCGCCAGAAAGAATATTCAGAACCCCCTCGACTATCGTGTTGACGACAGAACCCGCCACATTCACGACGCCGCCGAGCAAATCTTCGATGCCGGTGATGGCTTGGCCAGCGGCAACATTCAGCGTGTGTGCGGTTGTGACAATCCAGGACTTCCAGCCGTCAATTGTCGCCACATCGGCCGGCGTGAGCTGTACGTCATATCCCGTTAAGCCTGCGACAGTCCCGTCGATACTATGCGAGGAGACGATACCAACAGCCGTCGCAGTCGATCCATTGTCTACCCAAAGGGGTCCACCGCTATTGCCAGAGTAGTGAAAAACCGACGAAACGGAGGTGTGATCTTCGTCGAGAACTCCTCCGGAGGTGGAATCCGCAGTGACCGTGCCGATGTCATTGAATTGGACGACTTGGCCAAGAGGGTAATTAGGTGGGTCGGGATATCCAGTTATGTTGACGGTCCCTCCGGAATAGGCTGCTGTTGGGAGGCTGAAGAACTCCGATATGCCAAGCGTGGATGCGAGGTTTGTGTCAACGTTGATTACCGCAAAATCGTTTGCTGTATCATTGGGGGTGCCAGTCGGATTTGCACTCTCGATATAGTAGGTTCCAGCCACAGACGCACCGGACGTGTCAGTAGAATCGCCAGGATAAACCATGATGCTGCCGGTGCTAAAACTGCCATCAACGGGAACGCCGGCAACGACGTGCGCAGCAGTGACTATCGTGTTCGGGCCGACTATGAAGCCGGTAGCCTTATGGGGCACACCGTTTACTATAGTTGTGATGTAGCAAACGCAATCATAGGGATTGACAGCCGTCGAATAACCTGTGACTGGCGCGCTGCTTATTCCGGACCCCTCATTATTTGGGACGATCGTGACATCCGTTCCTGTTCTCGCCTTATCGGCCGAGAGTTCAAACCCTCCCGAAAAATTCTGCGATAGAGGGAGCTGGCAGATCGTAGGGCTTGCCGTTCTCGACGACCTCAAGCACGTTGTTCACGGTGTTGGTTTCGAAGAGGGTGGCGCCGCTTTGGCTGTTGTAGGGTACCCCCCGGAGATCAATCGTATCGCCCGGCGCAAAACCGCTGATGACATTGGTCGGCATCTTGGCGCCGTCGATCTGCAGCGTTTCGTCGGCGCCGCTCGGAGCGAATGTGATTAATCCACCGCTTGCCGCGCCGCCCAATTCAAGTGTGGAACCGGCGCCTATTGTGGCTGATCCAACGAACCCTCCGGTAATATCCAGCGTGCCGCCGCCCGATATGGATACGACTTCACTGCCCGACCCGGCGGCGATGGTGCTATGGCCATCTCCGTTGATGCTTATGTTGTCGACGCCTGATCCCGCCGTGATGGCGCTGTCGCCGTCCCCGTCAATGGTGATGAGTTCCTTACCCGCGCCTTCGACGATATAGTAATCTCCATCGCCGCCTGTGACCGTGTACGTGTCGCCGACGCGGGAGCCGGTGTAAAATGTCGAAGCTGACGTGTCCGTCCAGCCGAGGGTTTGCCCGTCGCCAATGCTTTCCTCGTAATTAGTTTCATTCGGTAGCGTGACGACGTCGTTGCCGCCGAGACCGTGGTAGATATCGGCTCCGCCAACGATCGCGGCTTGCTGAGCAGATGTGAGATTATTGAAATTGACGATGTTGGTGCCGGTTGTGAATAAATCCGCCGCAGTCAATGTAGCGTTCAAGTACCCACTTACATTGACGGTCACTCCGGGCTCTACGGCGATTCCATTGGCCGTTATTTTGTCAGAAAATTTTAGCACCGTAGTCCCGTTCGCCTGGCTGAACGAAAATGAAGCTAACGTCGAATGCAGTGTTATTCCTAGCGTTGGAAACTCAAGGTAGAATAAACTTGATAGCGTACCAGAAACAGGTCCCGAGGTATCGAGAGAATCGACCTCCGTGTCTGAGCCGTCTATTACAACGGTCTCCGAGCCAGTCTCCGTCACTGTTCCGGTGACGTCGCCAGCGGCATCGACCTGCAACCCATCGATCGTTCCCGAACCTGTTCCAACTTCGGTTTCGCCGCCCGAAACCGCGATATTGCAGCCCGTGGTAAACGATCCTTGATATGTATTAAACGTCGCCATCGTGTTCCTCCCGTCGTCTCAGCGGCGCGTTTTGGCGATTGGCAGTTGCGCAATTACGCAATTGCAACTATGAATTACAGCGACAGGCGCCTATTTCCCCTTTTGCCAGCCCCGACAGCCGCCACCTTCAGCCTCATGCTCGCTCCGGTTGGAGTTCCCGGCAAGTCTCAACCGTCGCTGTGGGGCCTCGAACCGCGCCAGTGCGTCGTTATGCCGCGTTGCGCGCCGGGGAAATGGCGAGTCGGCGCGCCATGCGAGACGCATTTCTCCCATGGACGGCGGCCGGCGCGTGCCGATGCGGCGCGTTGCAGCCTCCCGGCCGATGGCGGAAGTCGGCGGCGAACCATCGAACCCGCTCGGACCCGTTCGGCGCCAATTCGGCGATGCGGCCGCCTTGGCGCGGATAGCGCGCGCCCCGGCGGGCCTTGCGGACCCGCGCTCGCCGGGGCGACCGCGACATTTTCTTCCGGAAAAACGGAAATCGTGGTAAAAGGGAAACTTCGGCGAGGCTTGCGCGTCCGGGGCGGCCGATCGCTCCGCGATCGCGCGGCGTTCGCCGGGCGCGCTCGCAACGCGAAGGGATTTCGGGCGCGCAGACGAAAAAAGGGAAATCGCCGGGCGCCAGCGACAAGCCGTTGATTTCGTTGGAAACGGCCAAGGAAAATGTTTGGAATTCCTTGGAAAAAGCTTGGAAAAGTTTGGAATTTCTTTGGAAAGGCTTGGATTTTCCTTGGAAAGGCTTGGAAAAACTTGGTCCCGATTGCAGCGCGCAAGCCGGCGGCCGGAGCGGGGTTTCAGCGGCTGACGATGCTTCCGCGATAAAGCGCGGGCGAGCCCGTCGGCCGTTGAAACCCCCCTCCAGCACAGCCGTGGCGACGAAATCGTCCGCCAGGCTTAAGAGAAGACGCTGGCGCGCTCAGCCCGCGAGCGCCAGCCCGGCGAGGAACGACGCCGAATTGGCGATCAGGGAGACGATCATGGCGCGCGGGAGGGCGAGTTGCGCCATCCAGGCGATCAGCACGCCTTCGGCGAGGATCACCAGCGCCTCCAGAACCAGGATCGCCGGCCAGTAGGGGAAGCGCGGATAGGCCCAGTAGGCGGCGGCCCACAGCTGGGGATGGGTCACGGCGGTCGCGACCGCGGACGCGACGCCGACGTGCAGGGCGCCTCGGCACGGCCATTTGGCGAGGCGCGCGACGGCGAAGGCGATCGGACCCTCGATCGACGCGGAGAGGAGAAGGGCCTGGGCTTCCGTCATGGATGTCTTCCCTTCCCCCGATCGATGGAACGCGCGCTCGCCGATAAGGCAAGGAGGATAGCATGGGTCGCCGGATCGAGTTGGCTTGCTTGGCGCTGATGTTGGCGGCTTCCACCGCCCGAGGAGACATATTGCCGACGCCCGACCGCGGTCCGCCGATGGGCGAGGCCGGCGGCCTGAGCTTCGAAGTGCGATGGGTCGAGTTCGAGATGGGGCCGGTCAACGGACCGCACTATCAAAAGCGAGGGCAGGTCGTCGTGCTGGTCGGCTGCGACGAGGAGCGGCCCAATTGCGCGCTGGCCAAATCCAAGCGTCTGATCGGCATGGAGGTGGGTTCGGTCGACGGCGCGAGCTTGCGGCCCGAGCGCGGCATGGTGCGGCAAATCATCGACGCGTTCGCCGACAAGGCGGCGCCCCCGACGATCGCCCTCGAACTCTACTCCCGCGCCGCCAACAGCGAGGCGATCGAGGTCGCCTTCGCGCGGCGCTGACGGCTGGCGGATAGGCGGAACGGCCGGCTGTCTCCAAGCGCCGCCGGCGGCGGCGCGAGAGGACGGTCTGTCCTTGACGTGTCCGGCATCGTCCCGTACATTGGCCGCATCAGGAGTGTGTGCGCCATGCCGCAAGAGCCCGTTCGTTCGGCCCGCATCGAGGCGCGCATCGCGCCCGATGCGTTGGCGATCGTCAAGCGCGCCGCGCAAGTCCAAGGCCGCAGCGTCAGCGAATTCGTCGTCGCCGCCGCGCGC
The DNA here is from genome assembly GCA_963775575.1 of uncultured Alphaproteobacteria bacterium. Lineage (GTDB taxonomy): Bacteria > Pseudomonadota > Alphaproteobacteria > Rhizobiales > Beijerinckiaceae > Roseiarcus. The sequence continues at coordinate 2,037,131 of CAVZJG010000002.1, read as the reverse complement.
GAGGCGGCTAACCGAACCATCGAGGAGACCGGCGTCATTCGCCTTGCCGCCGCGGGACAACGCGCGTTCGCCGAAGCGATCGTCAACCCGCCGAAGCCTTCCGCGGGCCTCAAGAAGGCGTTCGCGAGCCACCGCCGTCTGATCCGCGAAGTCAGGTGACCTCCTTCGTCACCGAAGCGCTTCGCAGCGAACATGATCGCGGCGCGTTCCATTCCGGCGCCGCCGCGCTCGACCGCTACCTGAGGGAGCTGGCCCTTCAAGACGTGAGGCGTTGTGTCGCGGGATGTTTCTTGGCGCTCGCCGACAGCGGCGAAATCGCGGGATCTTACACCCTCGCCGCGACGAGCGCGCCGCTCGACGCCTTGCCCGCCGACACCGCCAAGCGGCTGCCGCGCTATCCGATCGTCCCTGCGATGCTGATGGGCCGCCTCGCGGTCGCGAGTCGCTTTCAAGGCCGCGGCCTAGGGCGCGCGCTGGTCGCTGACGCCGTCGTGCGCACGAACGGTCTCGGCGTCGGCGCTTTCGCGCTGATCGTCGACGCGAAAGACGAACGCGCCGCGGCCTTTTATCGAGCGAACGGATTCGCGCCGATTCCCGGCGAAGCGCGGCGGCTGTTCCTGCCGATCGCCACGGCGTTGCAGGCCCAATCGAGCAAACGGACGTAGAAGCCGCCGATTGGAGCCTTCTGCGGTCCAATCAAACGTGCGCCGTCGTTACGAAGAGCCCCAAGCCGCCCCGTCGACGCGGTTCGCGCCCCATAACGCTGCGAACCGCGCGCGCCGCCGTCAGCGGCGCATTCATGTCTATGCACGAGGCGCCACCGCGATCCGCAAGCCCTAGCCTTTTGCCCCGCCAGCGCTTAAGTAGCCGGTTGCGGAGCTGGGGGGCGCGTCAGGACCTTATTCCTCGGGGCCGTACGATCCCCATGGGAGCTGTCCCTGTCCTCGCCCGTGGGCTTGGGCACACGGCGCCCACCTACTTACGTAGGCGCCCGGGATCTTCGTCCAACGGCTTTCTCGGCCCCGCGCTTGAAAAAAGAGGGATCGGCCAATCGACGCCTCCATGCCCGAAGACGCCGAACCCAAGTCGCTGCTGCGCCGGCGCGCGCTGGCGCGCCGCGCCGCGCTCGATCCGCAAACGCGCGCCCTGCTGACCGCCCGCCTCATCGACAAGGGCCTCGCGTGCGCGCGCCAATGGCGCGCTCGCGTCGTTTCGGCGTTCTTTCCCATCGGCGACGAGCCCGACGCGCTGGCGCTTCTTGCCGCGCTCGGCGCCGCGGGCTTCGTCACCGCCTTGCCGGCGACGGCGCCCGCCGGCGCGCCGCTGACCTTCCGGCTGTGGAGCGTCGGCGATCCGACCGTCCTCGGCGCGCTGAACATTCCCGAGCCGCTCGCCGAGGCCGACGCCGTCGATCCCGATCTGTTGTTCGTGCCGCTTGTGGCGTTCGATCGGCGCGGCCATCGCATCGGCTACGGCGCGGGTCATTACGACCGCACGCTGAGGCGCCTGCGCGCGGCGGGACCGATCCGCGCGGTCGGCGTCGCCTATTCCGTCTGCGAGATCGCGGCGGCGCCCGACGAGGCGCACGACGAGCCGCTCGATTTCATCCTCACCGAGCGCGAATGGATCGCCGCGCGGAGCCCTTGCTGATGCGCGCGCTGTTCATCGGCGACGTCGTCGGCCGCGCGGGGCGCGCCGTCCTTCTTCGCCACGTCTCGGCGTTGCGCGCGCGCTGGCGGCTCGATCTCGTCGTCGTCAACGGCGAAAACGCCGCCGGCGGCTTCGGCGTCAACGAAGCGATCTGCGAGGAATTCCTCGCCGCCGGAGTCGACGCGATCACGCTGGGCAACCACGCCTTCGATCAGCGCGAGGCGCTGGCGTTCATCGAGCGCCAGCCGCGCCTCCTCCGCCCCGCCAACTACCCCTCGGGCACGCCGGGGCGCGGCGCCGTTTTGATCGAGGCCGCCAACGGCGCCAAGGCGCTCGTGGTCAACATGATGGGGCGCTTATACATGGACGCGCTCGACGATCCCTTCCAACGCATCGACCAGGAACTCGCCGCCTGCCCGCTGGGGGTCGGCTGCGACGCGGCGATCATCGATTTTCACGCCGAAGCGACCAGCGAAAAACAGGCCTTCGGCCATTTCGTCGACGGCCGCGTCAGCCTCGTCGTCGGCACCCACACCCATGCGCCGACCGCGGACTGGCGCATTCTTTCCGGCGGCACCGCGTTCATCACCGACGTCGGCATGACCGGCGATTACGATTCGGTGATCGGCATGGACAAGGACGAGCCGCTGCGCCGCTTCACCCGCCACATACCCTCCGGGCGGCTCGAGCCGGCGATGGCGGCGGCGACCCTGTGCGGCGTCGCGGTCGAGACCGGCGCCGACGGCCTAGCGCGAAAAATCGCGCCGCTGCGCCTCGGCGGCGCGCTCGCTCCCTCCGAGCCCGGCTTCTGGAACTCCTGACCTTCGCGCCGAAAGATCGCCCATGCCCGTCGCGCCGACCCTCGTCTTCGATATCGACGGCACGCTCGCCGACACCGCCGGCGACCTCATCGGCGCCCTCAATGTCATCCTGGCGGGCGAGGGCCTCGCGCCCGTGCCGGTCGCCGCCGCGCGCATGCTGCTCGGCGCCGGCGGCCGGGCGCTGATCGCGCGCGGCTTTGCGCTCTCGCGGCGCGAAGTCGCGCCGGCGAAGCTCGAGGCCCTGTTCGTCGAATTTCTCGCCGCCTACAACGCCCATATCGCCGACGAGAGTCGGCTCTATCCCGGCGTCGAGGCGTGCCTCGCGCGCTGCGCCGAAGCCGGCTGGCGGCTCGCCGTCTGCACCAACAAGATGGAGCGCTCCTCCCGCCTTCTGCTCGGCAAGCTCGGCGTCGCCGACCGCTTCGCCTTCGTCTGCGGCCAGGACACGTTCGGCTTCTCCAAGCCCGATCCGCGGCCGCTGCTGGAGACGATCCGCGCCGTCGGCGGCGAACCGGGGCGCGCAGCGATGGTCGGCGATTCGCGCACCGACGTCGAGACCGCGCGCGCCGCGGGAACGCCGGTCGTCCTCGTCGATTTCGGCTACAGCGACGTTCCCGTCGCCGAGCTGAAGCCGGACCGGGCGATCTCGCATTTCGAGGCGCTGTTCGAGGCGGCCGAGGAGTTGCTGCGGCAGGCGATGGCGCGCGAGCCCTGATGCCCGCCGCGCGCGGCTCAGCGCCCAACGGAGCCGGCGGCGGGGCGCGGGGCGGGCTCGAGCAGCGCGCGCGCCAGCGCGTCGCGCCATCCGGCCCAGCGGGCGGCGCGGGTCCCAGCGTCCATGGCGGGAGAGAAGCGGCGATCGAGCCGCCAATGGCCGGCGAACGCCTCGGGGCCGGGATAGACGCCGGCCCGCCATCCCGCGAGGAACGCGACGCCGAGCGCCGTGGTCTCGGTGACCGCCGGCCGATCGACCGGCGCGTCGAGAATGTCGCTCAGGAACTGCATCGTCCAATCGCTCGCCGCCATGCCGCCGTCGACGCGAACGATGGGATCGAATTGCTGGCCCGAAGCCGCGAAGGCGTCCTCCCGCATCGCCGCGAGCAGGTCGCCGGTCTGGTAGCCGACGCTCTCCAGCGCCGCGCGCGCCAATTCCCGCCGCGTGGCCCCGCGTGTCAGGCCGACCACGACGCCGCGCGCGTCGCTGCGCCAATGGGGCGCGCCGAGCCCGGCGAAGGCGGGAACGAGATAGACCGGCTGCTCCGGATCGGCCTCGGCGGCGAGGGCGCTGGCTTCGGCCGAATGAGAAATGACGCCGAGCCCGTCGCGCAGCCATTGCACCGTCGCGCCGGCGGAAAAAATCGACCCCTCCAGCGCATAGCGGCGCACGCCGCCCCACTGATAGGCGATGGTGGTCAACATGCCGTGGCTGGAGCGGACCGGCGTTTCGCCGGTGTTCAAGAGAATGAAGCCGCCGGTGCCATAGGTCGCCTTGACCATGCCCGGCCGCAGGCAGGCCTGCCCGATCAGCGCCGACTGTTGATCGCCGGCCATCGCCAGCACCGGCAAGCGGGCGCCGAGCCAGCCGGGCGCCAAGACGCCGAAATCGGCGGCGGTCTCGCGAACTTCCGGCAGCACGGCGCGCGGGACGCGGAACAGCGCCAGCAGCTCGTCGTCCCATCGCCCCGCGCGAATGTCGAAGAGCGAGGTGCGCGCCGCGTTGGTGAAGTCGGTGGCGTGGACGGCGCCTTCGGTTAGGCGCCACAGCAGATAGGAGTCGACGGTGCCGAACGCCAGTTCGCCTCTTTCCGCCCGATCGCGCGCGCCCGGGACGGAATCGAGAATCCAGGCGATCTTGGCGGCGGAGAAATAGGGGTCGAGAACCAGGCCGGTCCGCTCCCTCACCAAGGGCCCATGGCCCTCGGCGGCGAGTTCGGCGCAACGCTCGGCGGTGCGGCGGTCCTGCCAGACGATGGCGTTGTAGATCGGCGCGCCCGTCTTGCGCTCCCACACCAGCGCCGTCTCGCGCTGGTTGGCTATCCCGACGCCGGCGATTTTTCCGACGGCGACGCCCGCCCGCGCGATCGCCTCGCGCGCCGTCGCCAGCGTCGTGCGCCAGAGGTCCTCGGGATCGTGCTCGATCCAGCCGGGGTGCGGATAGATCTGCGGGAATTCCTGCTGCGCCAGCCCCACGGGCTCGCCGCCCGGGCCGAACACGACGGCGCGGGTGGAGGTGGTGCCCTGATCGACGACGAGGACGCATCCGCTCATGGCGCTCGATTCCCAGCCCGTCCCTCCCCTCGATATCGCCGGGCGGCGGGCGAAGGCAAGGCGAACGCCGATTTTCAGGCGATCCCAGGAGCGGCGGCCGGCGGCGTTCTCGCGAGGCGACGGCGTTGCCGCGTCGACGAAGCCTTTGCTATAGGCGATAAAGGGCGCGCGAACGCCCTTTGAGGAGGATTGGCGTCGATGACCGCGCTCAGCGCTTTGGCTTGCCGATGTCTGGTCGTCGCGGCGCTGGCGGGGCTCGCCTCGATGCGGCCCTCGCCCGCGGCGGCCGAGGAGCTGGTGAAGTTCGACGCCGCGGCTCCGCGCCTCCATCCCATCGAAGAGCATTCCGCCCGCGCCGGCGACAGAAACGCCGAGGGCGGGCGCGGCGCGCCCGTTCGGGGCTACCTGACCAAGCCGAACGGACCCGGTCCTTTTCCCGCGGTCGTGCTGCTGCACTCCTGCCTCGGCCTGCCCGCGAACCGACAGGCGATCGCCGACGCCCTGGCGCGCCAAGGCTATGTCGCGCTGTTCGTCGACGATTTCGCGGCGCGGGGCCTCGAGGAAACCTGCGCCGTCGATTTCGCCGAAGCGCTCCCCGACGCCTACGGCGCCTTGGCGTTCCTCTCCCGGCGCTCTTTTGTCGACGGAAGAAGAGTTGGCGTCGTCGGTTACTCGCAAGGCGCCGACACGGCGCTGAAGATCGCCTCGTCCCGCTTCGCCGCCGCTTTCGCCCTCCCCGACGGGGCGAGATTCAAGGTCGCGGCGGCGTTCTACCCGCCATGCGAAAACCTGGACAAAGCGAGGTTGACTATCCCCACTCTGATCCTCGTCGGCGAATTGGACGACGTCACGCCGGCGGCCGATTGCCGCCGCCTCGCCGAGGCGCAGCCCGCCGGCGGCGCCGACGTGAGGCTCGTCGTCTACCCCGGCGCCGCGCACGGATTCGACAATCCCGAGTTCGCCGAGGGCTTGCGAATTTATGGCATGTCGCTGCGCTACGATCGCGACGCCACCGAGCGCGCCAAGGCGGAGCTCGGCGATTTTCTGGCGACGAAGCTCGCTCGCTAGCGACGCCGCCCGAACGCGGAGCCCTTGGGAATGCGGCCTCGGTCGACGGCTGGACTCGCCTTGGCCCGCGCCGTACATCAGGGGAAGCCGCTGCGGCGAATGAGCGCCCGCGCGCGCGAGTTGCGCGCGCAAGGCGGCGCGGAGGGGGCCGTCATGCACAGACGCGATTTTCTCATTGGCGCGACGGCGAGCCTCGCCGCCGCCGTTCCCGCCTGGGCCGGCCCGCCGGCGCCGTTCCAGCCCGACCTCTGGCCGCCGATGGCGCGGCGCGCCGACTTCGTCGCCTGGATGGCGGCGAACCGCGGCGAGAACGCTGCGCGCCTCGGCGAGCGCTTCGACCGCTATCAGGTGCTGCTCTCCTTCAACGATCTGTGGACGCCCGCGGAGAAGCGCGCCTTCCTGATGACGCCGCGCGAGGAGTTCGTGCTGCCGGAGGATCGCGAGCGCGCCTACGTCGGGCACTATCTCGACATCGGCTTCGGCGTCACCATCACCCCGCCGGGGACGATGGGGCGCATGACCAGCGCGCTCGGCGTTCGCCCCAGCGACAAGATCCTCGAAGTCGGCACCGGCTCCGGCTACCAGTCGGCGTTGCTGAGCTACCTCAGCGACCACCTGTGGTCGATCGAGATCATCCCCGAACTCGCGGCGCGCACCCGCGGCGTCTACGGCCGGCTGATCGCCAACGGCTATCGCGAATACGCGGCGATCTCGGCCAGCGCCGGCGACGGCTATTACGGCTTGCCGGCCGCGGCGCCGTTCGACAAGATCATCGTCACCTGCGGCATCGACCATATCCCGCCGCCGCTGCTGCAGCAGTTGACGCCCGGCGGGATCATGGTCATCCCCGTCGGGCCGCCCGGCGCGCAGCACATCCTCAAGGTGACGAAGACGCTCGGCGCCGACGGCCAGTACCAGGTGACGCGCTCCGACATTTTCGGCGGCAAGGTCATCCCCTTCGTGCCGCTGAGCGGCGGGCATCAGCCCGAGGGGTGACGACGGGGGCGGAAGGCGCGGCGGGATCGTCAAGCGCGCCGTCAAGGCGAGCGAGCGAGCCCCGCCGCCGGCGACGGACCGCGAAAAGCGCATCCGTGTCTCGCCCTAGGAAATTTCAAGCGCTTGGGCGCCGTTTTCGGTCCCGCGCGGCGCCGCCAGCGCGAGCGGCGGCGGGGCGTCGTCCGCCGAATTACGGTGACAGAATTACGCTTACGCGATTACGATTACGGATTAGAGATTACAGATTACGGATTACGGATTACGGTGACAGTGCTGTGGACTGCACCCCTCTGGTGAGACACGCTAATTGAGTGACAGGGCTTCGTCCTGGTTCAGCGTTGGCGTGACCGGCCGCAGTTCGGCTTCGAACTCGACCGGCGGTTTGTAGCCCAGCGCCGAGTGCAGGCGCTGACGATTGTAGATGGTCTCGATGAAGGCGCCGATCTGCCGACGGGCGTCGTCGATGTTGGCGTAGGCCTTGCCGTTCACCTCCTCGGCTTTCAGCGTCTTCATGAAGCTCTCGGCCTTGGCGTTGTCGTAAGGGTTGCCGGGCCGGCTCATGCTGATGACGATTTTGCGCGCCTCCAGCCGTTCGACATAGTCGGAACACGCATACTGCACGCCGCGGTCGGAGTGGTGGATGAGACTTTCGGGCTGGGGCTGGCGCGCCGCGAGCGCCTGATCAAGCGCCTCAAGGGCGAGCGAAGCCTCGAGATGGCCGGCGAGCGCCCAGCCCACCACTTTGCGCGAGAACGCGTCGATGACGACGGCCAGATAGACGAAGTCCTCGGCCAGCCTGATGTAGGTGATGTCGGCGACCCAGAGCTGGTCGAGGCCGCTGGGACGCAGCGCGCGGGCGAGGTTTGGCCGGATCGCGAAGCCATGCCGGCTGTCGCTCGTGCGCGGGACGAAGGGCTTGGCGCGCAGGCTGAGCAGGTTGTCTTCGCGCATCAGCCTGAGCACCCGCTTGGCGTTGACGATCAGGCCTTGCCGGCGCAGCGCCTGCGTGACGCGACGATAGCCGTAATGGCGATGAGCGAGCGCTTCGCGTTGGATGAGATCGCGCAGATCGGCGTCCGCGCGGGCGGGAGCGTGCGGGCCGAAATGGCGGTAGTAGCCCGCGCGCGACACGTCCCCGAGGGCGCACAGGCGCCGGACGTTGGCGTCGTCTTCGAGAAAGCCTTGCGACTCGTCGGCGGTCATTTTTTCGACGACCGCGTAGAGATGGGCGCGCCGCCGTTCGGGGGCGTCGCGCCCCAGAGCCGCAAGGCTTCGCGAAAAAAATGCAGATCCGCCTGCTGACGCCCGATCAGCCGTTCCAGTTCGGCAATGCGGGCCTGCGCTTTCCTCAGCTCCTGCGAAGCCTGCGCAGCGGGCGCGACGGCGTCCGGAGAGGACGACGGAGCGACCGCCGCGCAGGCTTCGGCGGCCTTCCAGCCCGGCTTCCGCCCGCGTTTGCGGTTGAACCCGGCCGACCCCATCGCCCGCCAAGCGTTGCGCCACTGATACAAAAGCTTCCGCTTGACCCCAATCGCCGCGGCCACCGCGGCAATCTTCTCGCCAGCTTCCAGCCGCCGCACCGCGGCTTCCTTGAACGCCTCCGAAAACTGCCGCGGACTCTTGCCCGGTTCCGACATGGTTCCTCCTCGGAAGCCATGTCACCCTTTTACCCGTGTCTCAACTTCGGGGTCCACTCCACACCTATTGCCCCCTTTATATAACGCCTGGAAGACAAATAGGGAAATAGGTGCGTGTCACCATTATAGCAATGTTATAGCTCGACGCCGTCTTGGTTCAGGCGTCCGGCGCCGGGCCGATCCTCGCCGCGGCGAAGGATTGACCGGAGCGGCGAGGCCGGCGCACAAAAATAACGCCGCGGCGCCGAATCCCCCTTGCCAGAGGCGTAATGTTCTGCAAATGTTCCGTTCCGACGGCGCGCGGCGAGGGGCGCCGGGCGGCGGGGCTCGAGGCGGGCGGGGGCGAGAATGGTTGCGCGCGTTGCGACGGTGGCGTTCGAGGGGGTCGAAGCCCGCGCGGTCGACGTTCAGGTGCAGGTCGCCAGCGGCGCCGTCGTGTTCATGATCGTCGGCCTCGGCGACAAGGCGGTCGCCGAATCGCGCGAGCGGGTGCGCGCGGCGCTGATCGCCTCGGGCCTGGCGCTGCCGGCCAGGCGCATCACCGTCAACCTCGCGCCCGCCGACCTGCCCAAGGAGGGCAGTCACTACGATCTGCCGATCGCGCTCGGGGTCATGGCGGCGATCGGCGCGATTCCCGCCGACGCGCTGGACGGCTACGCCGTCATCGGCGAACTGGCGCTCGACGGGACGGTGAGCGCGGTGGCGGGCGTGCTGCCGGCGGCGATCGCCGCCAACGCGCGCGGCCTCGGGCTGATTTGTCCCGCCGCGTGCGGCCCGGAGGCGGCGTGGGCTTCCGCCGATCTCGACATTCTGGCGCCGCGTTCGCTCATCCAGCTCGCCAATCATTTCAAGGGAACGCAGGTGTTGAGCCGGCCCGCGCCGGCAAATCGATGCTGGCGCAGCGCCTGCCCTCGATCCTGCCGCCGCTCAGCCCGCGCGAACTGTTGGAAGTGTCGATGGTCCATTCGGTCGCCGGCGCGCTCGCCGGCGGCGCCTTGACCGACCGGCGGCCGTTCCGCGCGCCCCATCATTCGGCGTCGATGGCGGCGCTGGTCGGCGGCGGCGTTCACGCCAAGCCCGGCGAGATTTCGCTCGCCCATCGCGGCGTGCTGTTTCTCGACGAACTGCCGGAATTCCAGCCGCAGACGCTCGACAGCCTGCGCCAGCCGATCGAATTGGGCGAAGTCGCGATCGCGCGCGCCAATCACCGCATCGTCTACCCCGCGCGTTTCCAACTCGTGGCGGCGATGAATCCCTGCCGCTGCGGCCAGGCGGACGAACCCGGCTACGCCTGCCATCGCGCCCCCAACGCGCGCTGCGTCGCCCAGTACCAGAGCCGGCTGTCCGGCCCTCTGCTCGACCGCTTCGACCTGACGATTGACGTGCCCTCGGTCGGCGCCGCCGATCTGCTGCGGCCGGCGCCGGCGGAAGGGTCGGCCGAAGTCGCGGAGCGGGTGCTCGCGGCGCGAGAAATCCAGAGCGCGCGCTATCGCGCGCTGGGGCTCGAAGGGGTCGGCTGCAACGCCGAGGCGCCGGCCAACGTGGTCGAAGCGGTCGCCGCGCCCGAGGCCGCGGCGCTTTCGCTGCTGCGCGACGCCGCCGAACGGCTGCGCCTCTCCGCGCGCGGCTATCATCGCGTGCTCAAACTGGCGCGGACGCTCGCCGATCTCGACGGCGGCGGCGCGGTAAGCCGCGTCCACCTCGCGGAGGCGTTGAGCTACCGCGGCGCGCAGGAGCGCGTCGCCGCCGCGGCGTGAGGGTGCCACGCGAGAGCCGCCGCAGGCATTTCACGGCGTCCTCTTGGCTGACAGGAAATGAGAACGCCTAGGCCAACAACATGAAACAAGTGCGACGCACGACATCGCGAAAGGCCGCGTATCGATTTCAGCTTCACAGCTCCGATATCATCACGTATGATGATTCTCGCATCGAATCAGGCGATTCCAATGGTTGCTCGGCGGAGAGATTGGCGAGTCTGTCGTCAAGGGCCTGCTCAAGGCCGAGCTGAAGCGTCGCGATCTGAGCTACGCCGATTTAGCCGGGAAGCTTGCGGCAATCGGCGTCAAGGACTCCGACCGCAACATTTCCAACAAGATTTCACGCGGAAGCTTCACCGCCGTCTTTTTTGTGCAGTGCATGGAGGCCATTGGCTGCAAGACCATCCATCTTGGGGACGGATAATGGACACCCTCACGCCCGTCGAACGCAGCGAGCGCATGTCTAGAGTCCGCGCCAAGGACACGAGTCCGGAACTCGCTGTGCGAAGCACCATCCATCGGCTCGGATATCGCTACCGTCTTCACGCGCGGACCCTGCCAGGACATCCGGATTTGGTTTTTGCCATGCGCCGAAAAGTGGTTTTCGTGCATGGCTGTTTTTGGCATCGCCACGAGAATTGCAAGCTCGCGCGGCTTCCAAAATCTCGCCTCGATTTTTGGATTCCGAAGCTTGAGGCAAATCGCGAACGCGATTTAAGGAACCAAGCCGCGTTGAAGACGGCCGGCTGGGATTGCCTTGTTGTTTGGGAATGCGAACTTGGCGATAGGCCCGCGTTGGAACGCAAGCTGAAATCATACCTGGGGCACCGATGAAATCGATCGAACTATTCTCGGGCGCTGGCGGCCTTGGGATCGGGCTTCACGAATCCGGTTTCCATCCCGTCAAGGTCATCGAACGCGATCGCTATTGCTGCGATACGATCCGCGAAAACCAGGCGCGCGGCATCGCGGGGGTCGAAGGCTGGAATCTGTTCGCCGGCGACGTTCGCGAGGTCGATTTCGGAAAATACAGGGACCGGATCAAGCTCCTTTCCGGCGGCCCGCCCTGTCAGCCATTCTCGCTCGGCGGCCGGCACGGCGCCTATTTGGATCCGCGCGACATGTTTCCAGAGGCGATTCGCGCGGTACGGCAAGCGCGGCCCCCGGCGTTTATCCTGGAAAACGTGCGCGGCCTGACGCGCAGCTCCTTTCGGAACTATTTTGAATATATCCGCCTCCAATTGACCTATCCCGATATCGAGGCCGGCACCGATGAATCATGGCCAGATCATCTTGCTCGGCTTGAGCGCCATCATATTGGTGGTGGACGGTCGGGGCTGACCTATCGATTGGTCACGCAAGTCGTCAACGCCGCCGACTACGGCATACCTCAACGCCGCCATCGGGTGTTCTTCGTTGGATTTCGCGCCGACCTTGGCGTGAACTGGCATTTCCCGTTGCCGACGCATTCCGAGCAATCGTTGTTTTGGGATTTGGCGCGCGGCGATTATTGGGAGCGCCATGGCGTCCCGCGCCGCCAGAGAAGTGCGCCGGCTTCCAGTCAACCACGCGAGCGCCCGGCGCTGTTGCCGTGGCGCACGGTACGCGACGCGATCCATGACCTGCCCGACCCAGAACGGCAGCCTCTCTTGGCGGCGACGTTTCTCAATCATCGTTTCCAACCCGGCGCGCGTCCCTACACGGGCCACACGGGAAGCCCGTTGGACGAACCGGCCAAGGCACTCAAGGCGGGCGTCCACGGCGTTCCCGGCGGCGAAAACATGCTGCTCAAGGCCGACGGAGGCGTTCGATATTTCACGGTGAGGGAGAGTGCCAGGCTCCAAACCTTCCCCGATGATTTCTGTTTTCACGGTTCATGGTCGGAAACCATGCGCCAACTCGGCAATGCCGTTCCTGTACGACTCGCTCGCCTTGTCGGCGAGAGCGTCGCGAGTTCATCTTGACGGCTCCGCTCGCCCGGCCCAATGAAGGATCGTGGCGGAGAACCAGTATAATCCTTTGGACACTTTCAACCTCGGGAAGAGCGTTGCCGACGCTCTTCTCGACAGGCCGAGCATTCCCCTTGCCGATATCGAACAATTCGATGGCGCCGGCATCTATGCGATCTACTATAAGGGACACGGCGAACCATACGGAATCATGGCCGCGCGTAACGCCAAGAAAGCCGAATGGCCGATTTATGTCGGCAAGGCGATCCCCTCTGGCGGCCGAAAAGGCGCGACCATTTTCGCCAAGGTCTCGGGACGATATCTCTACAATCGCTTGCGAGAACACGCCGATAGCATCCGCGCGGTGAACAATCTAGAACTGGAGGATTTTGACTGTCGTTACTTGGTGGTCGACGATATATGGATTCCGTTGGCCGAGACGCTTCTCATTTCATCATTTCAGCCGGTATGGAACGTTGTGCTCGACGGCTTTGGCAACCATGATCCAGGAGCGGGGCGATATCAGGGGCTCCGTCCCCTATGGGACGTCGTGCATCCCGGGCGCCCATGGGCGTCGAGATGCAGCGATCGCATCGAAACGGCGCGCGGTCTAATCGGGACCATTATTGATTTCCTCGCCAGAACCGAGCCGCCACTTGATCCACGGCTGCTGTTCAAGCCGCCAAGCGCCGAAGACGTCGATCTCTAGTTGCGTCAGCTTCATAATTCCGGAATTCCAGCCGCAGACCCTCGACAGCCTGCGCCAGCCGATCGAATTGGGTGAAGTCGTGATCGCGCGCGCCCGCCGCCGCGGCGGCGCAAGCCCCGGGGCGGCGATGGTTAGAATTTCGATTCCGACAGCAAGAGTTTCTCAACCGCGTCCTGTCATCCTCGCCGGGCGGCGCCGGCGGGCCGGCGGCGGGGATCGCCATGATCAATCCTTCGACCGATTTGGCGCTTTTCGACCTGCGCGTTGTGGCGATCGAGGCCGGGCCGCTGCTGGCGCTTCTGCTCGCCCTGGCGGCGACGGTGGGACGGACGCGCCGTCGCGCCGAGCGACGCGCGGCGAGCGCGGAGACCGCCGCCGAGGCGTTGCGCGACGAAGTCTGGCGTCTGAAGGAAGCCGCGGCGGCGCGCGACCGCGCCGAGGCGGCGAATGAGGCCAAGTCGCGGTTCCTGGCGACGATGAGCCACGAAATCCGCACCCCTTTGATCGGCATTCTCGGCATGGCCGACCTGCTGCGCGACGCCGGGCTCGATCCCGAGCACGCCAGCTACGTCGAAGCGATCCGCGGCTCCGGCGCCGCGCTCGCCAACCTCGTCGACCAGATCCTCGATTTCGCCAAGATCGAGGCGGGGCGCCTCGAACTGGTCCGCGAGCGGTTCGATTTGCCCAAGCTGATCGAAGGCGTCGTCGAGCTTCTGGCGCCGCAGGCGCAAGGCAAGGGCCTGGAAATCGCCGCCTCGATCTCGGGCGACGCGCCGCGTTTTGTCGAGGGCGACTCCTTACGGCTGCGCCAGGCGCTGACCAATCTGGCCGGCAACGCGGTCAAGTTCACCCAACGCGGCGGCGTCGGCGTCAGCGTCGGACGCGCCCCCGACGGCCGCGCGCTGTTCAAAGTCGCCGACACCGGGCCGGGCGTTCCCCGCGATCGCCGCGCCGCGATCTTCGAGGACTTCGAGCAGGGCGACGGCTCGCGCGCGCGCCCCACCGAGGGCGCCGGGCTGGGCCTCGCCATCGCCAAGCGCATCGTCGCCCTGATGGGGGGCGAACTCGCGCTGGAGGACGGCCCCGGCGGCGGCTCGATCTTTTCCTTTGCGATTCCTCTGCCGGCTTGCGCCGACGCGCCGCCCGAGGCTGCGCCGGTCACGCTCAAGGGCCGACGCGCGCTGATCATCGCCCGTTCGCCATTCGAGGCGCCGGCGATCGCGGCTCGGCTCGGCGAAGCGGGCGTGACCGTGGCGCGCGCGGAAGGGCTCGAAGACGGCCTGGCGGCGCTGAGCGCGGGCCCGAGGCCGGACCTCGTCATCATCGATTGCGCGCTCGGCGTGGCGGCGACCAATCGCCTGGCGCTGGCGGCGCGCGTCGCCGGGGCGCCCAAGAGCCTGGTGCTGTTCTCGCCGTTCGAGCGGCGCGCCTTCGGCCAGACCTCGCTGCAGGGTTTCGACGGCTGGCTGGTCAAGCCGGTGCGCGCTCGCTCGCTGTTCGATCGCTTGCAGAGCGAGTTCGCGCCCTCCGCCGTCGCGCCGGCCGCGGCGCGCGTCGGCGCGCGCGCGCGCACGGCGCGGGCCCTGCTCGCCGAAGACAACGACATCAACGCCGTCATCGCGCAAAAGGCGCTGCGGCGGCTCGGGTTCGAGGTCGCGCGCGCGCGCGACGGCGAGGAGGCGACGCGGCTCGCCGGCGAGGCGGCGGGCGGCGAGGCGCCTCGGTTCGACGTCGTGCTGATGGACATCAAGATGCCCGGGATCGACGGCTACGAAGCGGCGCGCCGCATTCGGCGCCGGGAGCGCGAGTCCGACTCGCCGCGCGTCGCGTTGGTCGCGATGAGCGCCAAGGCGACTCCGGAGGATCGGCGCGCCGGCGCGGCGGCGGGTTTCGACGAATTTCTCGCCAAGCCGGTGGATCGGTCCACGCTCGCCGAAACGATCGAGCGCTTGCTGGCCTCTCCGGCGCCGGCGTCGGCGCGTGCGCGGGCGTCATAAATCTGTGCGACGGAAATGCTCTGGGATCGGCTTCGCGGGGCCGATTCGGAGAGGCGTTGATGGCGCAGGGGGCGTTGGCGCGCGTGCGAATTGGGGGGCGCCCGGCGCGCTCTGCGCCCGGCTGGCGACGACCCGATCCGAGATTCGCGGCGCCCAGGCGCTGCGCTATCGCGTGTTCTTCGAGGAGGGCGGCGCCAGGCCCGACGCGACGGCGCGGCTGATCCGGCGCGACGTCTGCCGCTTCGATCGCGTCTGTGACCATCTCATCGTCGTCGACAACGTCGTCGCCGGCGCCGACGGCGCGCCGACGGTGGCAGGCGCCTATCGGCTGCTGCGCGGAGAAACGGCGGACGCCAATTTCGGCTTCTATAGCGCCGGCGAATTCGACGTCGCCGCGCTGGTCGCCAGACATCCCGGCAAGCGGCTGCTCGAACTCGGCCGCTCCTGCGTCGCGCCGGGCTATCGCGGCAAGCGCGCGCTCGAACTGTTGTGGCGCGGCGTCTGGGCCTACGCGCGCCGCTGCCAGATCGACGTGATGTTCGGCTGCGCAAGCTTCCCCGGTAGGGACCCGGCCGCGCCCGCCGCCGCGCTGCGCTTTCTGCGCGGGAACGGCGCCGCCGACGCGCTGTGGGACGTCGGCGCGGTTCCCGGCCGCGCCGCCGAGCCGGGGCCCGCGGACGGCGCTCCGCTCGACCCGCGCGCCGCGATCCGCGCCTTGCCGCCGCTGATCAAGGGCTATTGGCGGCTCGGCGCCAAGTTCGGGCCGCAAGCCGTGGTCGACGAGAGTTTCGGCGTCACCGACGTTTTCGTGGCGATGCCGGCAGCCGAAATCGAACCGCGCTACCTCGCCCATTTCGGCGGGGAAGACGAAGCCGCTGCGCTCGCGGCGTGAATTGCTGGGGAACGCCGATGCGGGGATTCCCAAGCCCGCCAAAATGCTCTATTCCATGGCGGCGCCTTTTAGCGCCGCGCGCCCGTAGCTCAGCTGGATAGAGCGCTGCCCTCCGAAGGCAGAGGCCATGGGTTCGAATCCCTTCGGGCGCGCCAGCCTCCGCTGAAAGAGAACCGCAAGTCGACGCCGCGGGCCTCGCGGCGGGATAGACAGTCCGACCGCGCCGCGGACGGCGCGATTGAATGCACTGTCACCGTAACCCGTAACCGCGTAACCGAGGGATGCGGTCCAAATCCCTGTCCCGGTAATCCCCGTAATCCCGAAACCATCCGAAATATCTCTCGGCCGCATTTAGCGCATTTTGCGCAGCCTCGCCCAGATGGCTATCCCTCGCGGATTACGGTGACGCATGCATAATTCCCTTATTCAGGTGAGCGTTGGCCGTAACTCCCACCGCTCGCAGTCGCGGCCTCAAACGGCAGGGAGGAGTGGCCGACGAGACTTCGAATTGGGGATTTATGCAAGCGTCACCGTAATTCGAATTGGGGATTTATGCAATGGACTGCACCCCTCTGGTGAGACACGCTAATTGAGTGACAGGGCTTCGTCCTGGTTCAGCGTTGGCGCGACCGGCCGCAGTTCGGCTTCGAACTCGACCGGCGGTTTGTAGCCCAGCGCCGAGTGCAGGCGCTGACGATTGTAGATGGTCTCGATGAAGGCGCCGATCTGCCGACGGGCGTCGTCGATGTTGGCGTAGGCCTTGCCGTTCACCTCCTCGGCTTTCAGCGTCTTCATGAAGCTCTCGGCCTTGGCGTTGTCGTAAGGGTTGCCGGGCCGGCTCATGCTGATGACGATTTTGCGCGCCTCCAGCCGTTCGACATAGTCGGAACACGCATACTGCACGCCGCGGTCGGAGTGGTGGATGAGACTTTCGGGCTGGGGCTGGCGCGCCGCGAGCGCCTGATCAAGCGCCTCAAGGGCGAGCGAAGCCTCGAGATGGCCGGCGAGCGCCCAGCCCACCACTTTGCGCGAGAACGCGTCGATGACGACGGCCAGATAGACGAAGTCCTCGGCCAGCCTGATGTAGGTGATGTCGGCGACCCAGAGCTGGTCGAGGCCGCTGGGACGCAGCGCGCGGGCGAGGTTTGGCCGGATCGCGAAGCCATGCCGGCTGTCGCTCGTGCGCGGGACGAAGGGCTTGGCGCGCAGGCTGAGCAGGTTGTCTTCGCGCATCAGCCTGAGCACCCGCTTGGCGTTGACGATCAGGCCTTGCCGGCGCAGCGCCTGCGTGACGCGACGATAGCCGTAATGGCGATGAGCGAGCGCTTCGCGTTGGATGAGATCGCGCAGATCGGCGTCCGCGCGGGCGGGAGCGTGCGGGCCGAAATGGCGGTAGTAGCCCGCGCGCGACACGTCCCCGAGGGCGCACAGGCGCCGGACGTTGGCGTCGTCTTCGAGAAAGCCTTGCGACTCGTCGGCGGTCATTTTTTCGACGACCGCGTAGAGATGGGCGCGCCGCCGTTCGGGGGCGTCGCGCCCCAGAGCCGCAAGGCTTCGCGAAAAAAATGCAGATCCGCCTGCTGACGCCCGATCAGCCGTTCCAGTTCGGCAATGCGGGCCTGCGCTTTCCTCAGCTCCTGCGAAGCCTGCGCAGCGGGCGCGACGGCGTCCGGAGAGGACGACGGAGCGACCGCCGCGCAGGCTTCGGCGGCCTTCCAGCCCGGCTTCCGCCCGCGTTTGCGGTTGAACCCGGCCGACCCCATCGCCCGCCAAGCGTTGCGCCACTGATACAAAAGCTTCCGCTTGACCCCAATCGCCGCGGCCACCGCGGCAATCTTCTCGCCAGCTTCCAGCCGCCGCACCGCGGCTTCCTTGAACGCCTCCGAAAACTGCCGCGGACTCTTGCCCGGTTCCGACATGGTTCCTCCTCGGAAGCCATGTCACCCTTTTACCCGTGTCTCAACTTCGGGGTCCACTCCAGCAAACGTCACCGTAATTCCGTAATTCTAATTCCGTAATTCCCATGGCCGGATTACGGGATTACGGGATTACGGGATTACGGTGACACATGCATAATTCCTTTATTCAGGTGAGCCTTGGCCGTGACCCCCACCGCTCGCAGTCGCGGCCTCAAACGGCAGGGAGGAGTGGCCGACGAGACTTCGAATTAGGGATTTATGCAAACGTCACCGTAATTCCCGTAATTCCGTAATTCGTAATTCCGTAATTCTAATTCCGTAATTCCCATGGCCGGATTACGGGATTACGGATTACGGCGACACATCGGATTACGGTGACACATGCATAATTCCATTATTCAGGTGAGCCTTGGCCGTGACCCCCACCGCTCGCAATCGCGGCCTCAAACGGCAGGAAGGAGTGGCCGACGATACCTCGAATTGGGGATTTATGCAAGCGTCACCGTAATTCAGTCACGGCTCGGAACTCAGGTTAACGACGATTTTGCCTTGACGCGGCGGCGTGATTCTCTCGGGCTCCTGATTCGTTTGGGGGCGCCACATGGACGACACGACCGACTTTTTCGCCGACGAGGAGGTTCCCCGGGCGCGCGTAGCCCTGCTTTTGAAGCATTTCTCCCGGCTCTCGGACGAGCGCGAACCCTGGCGGATCCTGTATCCGTTGGCCGAGGTTCTTTTGCTGCTGACCTGCGCCACCATCGCCTCTTGCGACGATTTCGACGATATCCTCGCCTGGGGCGAGGATCATCTTGGTTTTCTTAGAAAGTTCGCGCCGTTTCATCATGGAATCCCCTGCGAACGCTGGCTGCGCACCCTGGTCAACCGGGTCGACCCTCTGACATTTGGTCGTTGTTTCGACAGTTGGATCAAGGCGCTGTGGCCGGGCCGGCACAACCTCATCGCCATCGATGGCAAGACCTCGCGCCGCACGCACAACAAGCGCAAGGCGCTCAAGGCGCTGCACACGCTCAGCGCCTACGCGACGAACGCCCGTCTCACGCTGGCGCAACTCAGCGTGCCCGAGAAAACCAACGAGATCACGGCCATCCCCGATCTGCTCGACCACCTGGCCGAGGCGGGGCAACTCGAAGGCGCCCTCGTCACCATCGACGCCATGGGATGTCAGGTCGACATCGCCGCCGGGATCGTCGAGCACAAAGCCGATTTTCTGCTGCCGCTGAAGGGCAATCAGGCAACCATGGAAGCGGAGGTCGGCGCCTACTTCGACACCGCGCCGGAGGACGAACTCGTCTCCAAGAGCGTCGTCGAGAAAGGCCACGGCCGCATCGAAACCCGCGTCTACACCGCCTCCAAAGAGGTCGATTGGATCAAGGCCGACAAGTCCTATCCGGGCCAGCCGCGTTTCGAAAACATCAAGACGCTCGTTCGCGTTCTCAATCGAACCGAATACGCGGGTAACTCCCAAGCCGTCTAGGCGTTGAGGGCGAGCGCGATCTGTGTTGGCGGGTCGGCGAGGGTTTTGAGGATGTTGGCCCCCTGTTTTCTCGCGGTTGAGACGACTGACCTGAGGCGCGCGAAGCTTTGGGCGCCGTCGAGGGTTCGAAACGAGCCCGAGATTTTCATTTTGACCTTCATCATCCTGAGGTCCTGTTCGGCCAGGTTGTTGGTGAAGGGCACGTCGAAGTCGGTGAGGAAGCGCAGCGTTTCGACTTTGAACGTCTTCAGCCTTTCGAGCAGATTGCGGCCGGGGCGCTGCTTTGTTCGTCCGCTCGCGTTGGCCTTGGCGTGGAGTGCGGGCAACTGGCGATGGAAAGCGAGGCCGAGCCGAACCGCGGCCCAATATTGGTCGACGAAGGCCGCGATGACTTTGGGCTCCAGCGCCTTCGCGCCCGCCTCGCGCGCCTCATGAACGGCGATATTCGCCGCCCGAAGCGTGTCGCGCATGAGTTCGGCCCACGGCTCCTTGTCGAACTCGATCAAACACTGGAGTTCGCGCAAGATATGGGCGTTGCAGAAGGCGTGTTCGACCGCGTCGAGCCGACGATAAGGCAGGAAGTGGTCGTGCACAACGACGCCCCCCTTCAAATCCTGCGGGATCGCGCCGCGCTTTTCGTCGGCGCGATAGAAGGTGAAGGCTTGGCTCGAAGTCGTATGCAGCCATTGCAGCTTACCGGCGATGCGATATCCCGTCTCGTCGAGATGGCGAACCTTCGCCTCGGCCACGCGCTCGCCGATGGCCTGGTAAACTTGCCGCAACTCTTGTCCCTTCTTGGCGATCCAAGCGACAAGGCTGGCCGGACAGATCAGCGGCGCGTCGAACAGATCGCTCAGCGCTTGCGCGGTCCGATCCTCGGGGATGAGTTGCTGGACATTGAGATAGATCGCCGCGGCCTTGATGCGCTCGCCATACTGGGCAGGCGAGACCACGCCTTCGGGAAAAACCGCCTTCGTCACGCCCCGGCAATGCGCGCAGCGGTAAATCGAGGCCTGATGTTCCGTGACCCGCAGCGGGCGCTCGGGAAGGTCGAACACTTGCCGCTTCTCGACCCCTATCGCCGACCCCGCCTCGAGAGGCCAACCGCAATGGCCGCATGCGCACGCCGCGTGCCCAACCACGCAATCGGGATCGGCGACCTGCCGCAGCGTGCCGCCCTTGTGACCCGTCTGGCCGCCGCTCGTCTTGCCCGAACGGCCGCGCAGACTGCCTCCAATACGCGGTTTCTTCCGCAGCCCGTCACTCGAAGGCGGTTGCGAACTGTTCGAGCTGTCCCGCCCCAATTGCCGACGAAGATCGGCCACCTCGGCCCGCAACGCCGCGATCTCCGCCCTCAGAGACGCTATCAACTCCTCGACTTCGGCGGGAAGAACCATCCCACCCTTGATTCACAGTCTCGTGCCGCCGTCTCCCACAATCCGCATATCAATGCCGTTTCCCAAACACTGTGGCATTCCAAACTCACCACGCCTTGGGAGTTACATACGCGGACCGATGCACCTTCGACACGCGGCTCTATATCTCGTCCGCGCCGCTCGACATCGAACGGCTCGCGGCCGGCGCGCGCGGCCACTGGGGCGTCGAGAGCATGCACTGGCTGCTCGACATGGAGTTCAAGGACGATCTGTCGCGCTACCGCACCGGCCACGGCGCCAAGAACATGGCCATCGTCCGCCGCTTCGCCCTCGGCCTCGTGCGCGCCAATAAATCACCCGCAAGCGTCAAAACACGCAGAAAATCAGCGAGTTGGAATATGAATTTCCTCCTCGAAATCCTGCAAATGAAATGACCGTTAACCTGGAATCCGTGCCGTGTAATTCAGTAATTCCGTAATTCACGTAATTCAAGCGTCACCGTAATTCCCGAATTCCGTAATTCCCGTAATTCCCGTAATTCCGCGTAATTCGCGTAATTCTAATTCTAATTCGTAATTCAAGCGTCACCGTAATTCCGTAATTCCCATCGTCAGCCACGCTCTGAAAAACGGTGAACATCAAGCGATCGCGGGCCTCGGGGATCCGAGCGCACGCGCATTCTGGACCACAGCATTGGACCGTGCAAACGCCGCTGAATGTGAATGGCGCTGACCGAATGGGACGGGGGTTGCCGCGGCGCACAACATCGTATACAAGACTGTGTACAACGGGTCGGACGCGCCATCTTCCCCAACGATCCGCGCGACTGCGGCAAGCGGCGAGACGAAACCGTGAAGAGGGTGCTCGTCAAGAAAGATTCCTACCACGACTCGGTGTTCCTCATGCTCATGAGCCGGGAGCTGAGGTCTGCCTCGGGCGTGCATGACGCCACGGTCGCCATGGCGACGGAGATGAACCTCGACCTCCTGCGGTCCCAGGGCTTCGAGGCGAATTCGCTGGCCGGCGCGACCCCGAACGACCTCGTCATCGCCGTTGATTGCGCCAGCGCTGAGGCCGCCGACGCCGCCTTGGCGGCGGCGAAGCGGGCCTTGGGCAGGAGGCCGCGTCCCGTGGCGGGCGGCGGCGCCGGCTCCTCGCCGACCAGCCTGAGCGCCGCGCTCGCGGCGCTGCCCGGCGCGAACCTCGCGGTCATTTCGCTGCCGGGCGCCTACGCCGCACGCGAGACTCGCAAGGCGCTGGAGAGCGGGCTGCACGTCATGCTGTTCTCCGACAACGTGTCGCTGGAAGACGAGATCGCCCTGAAGGCGTTGAGCCGGCGGAAGGGGCTGCTCCTCATGGGGCCGGATTGCGGAACGGCGATCATCAACGGCAAGCCCCTCTGCTTCGCCAATGTCGTGAAGCGCGGCCCTGTCGGCATTGTCGGCGCGTCGGGCACCGGCATGCAGGAGGTTTCCTGTCTCGTCGACCGCGCCGGGTCCGGGATCAGCCAGGCGATCGGCGCCGGCGGGCGCGATCTCAAGAACGAGCGTGTGGGCGGGGCCACCATGCTCATGGGCATCGAGGCGCTGGCCCGCGACGAGGAGACCAAGGTCATCGTCGTCATCTCCAAGCCGCCGGCGAAGGCGGTCGCCGAGCGCGTGCTGTCGGCCCTCGAACGCGGTGGAAAGCCCGCCGTGGTCTTCTTCGTCGGCCTTGCGCCTGAACCCAAGCGCGCCGGCTCCATGGCGCGATTCGCCGCGAATCTGGAAGAGACGGCCGGCATGGCCGTGGCGCTCGCCGAGGGCGGATCCTATACGCGGCGGACGTTCACGCTTCCCGCCGCCGAAATCGAGGCCATCGTGGAGCGCGAGACGCGCGCGATCAGCCGCACGCAAAAATACCTGCGCGGATTCTACACCGGCGGCACGCTCGCCGACGAGGCGTGGATGCTCGTCCACCAATATACCGGCGCCGTCTATTCCAACAATCACACCGATCCGCGTTTCGTCCTCAGCGATCCGCGCTGCTCCATCGGCCACACCGTCGTCGATCTGGGGGACGACGTCTTCACCGTCGGCCGGCCGCATCCGATGATCGATCCCAGCGCCCGCTTCGAGCGGATGATGGCGGAACGCGAAGACGCGGAGATCGCCGTCGTGCTCGTCGATGTCGTGCTCGGCTACGGATCGCACGACGATCCGGCGCGCGCTCTGGCGCCGGCGGTGCGGACGCTGCGCGAGGCGGCGCACAAGCGCGGCGGCTACCTGCCGGTGCTGGCCTCGATCACCGGAACCGAAGGCGACCCGCAGAAACTCTCGCTCCAGATGGAGGAGCTCGAGGCGGCGGGTTGCGTCGTCATGCCCTCGAACCACCAGGCTTCCCTGCTGGCGACGAAGCTGCTGGAAAGGCTGAATGATCGTTCCGGAAAGGCAGGCGCGGCATGGCCGAGACGCTGAACATCGAGCCCGTCGCCGCGCTTTTTAAGAGCCGCTTGTCGGTCGTGAACCTGGGTCTCGCCTCTTTCGCCGAGAACCTGCGCGCGACGGGGGCCGACGTCATCGATGTCGACTGGCGGCCGCCCGCCGGCGGGAACCCCGCGATGATCGCCGCCCTGGAGCGGATCGCGCGGAGCCGGACGGACGTGGAGGCGGCCAACAAAAAAGCGGCCGACATCATCCTTGCCGGCAAACCGATGCTGATCGACATCGCGGTCGCCGGCGAGGTCGTCCCCGGGATGACGCCGACCACCGTGCTCCACGCCGGGCCTCCCGTCACGTGGGAGCGCATGTGCGGTCCGATGAAGGGCGGCGTGATCGGCGGGCTCATCTACGAGGGCCTGGCGGCGAACCGCGCCGAGGCGGAAGCGCTGGCCGCTTCGGGCCGGATCGCCTTCTCGCCCTGCCACGACCACGCCGCCGTCGGACCCATGGCGGGCATCGTGACCTCCCGGATGCCCGTGTGGGTTTTCGAGAACGCTGCGTATGGGAACCGTTCGTACTGCACCGTCAACGAGGGCCTGGGCAAGGTCCTGCGCTACGGCGCCTTTTCCGACGAGGTCCTGAACCGTCTGCGCTGGATCGAGACGGAACTCGCGCCGGTAATGAAGAAGGCGCTGAAGCTGCACGGCCCCATCGACATGCGCGGCGTCATCGCCCAGGCGCTGCAGATGGGCGACGAAGGGCACAATCGCAATCGCGCCGGCACCTCGCTGATGATCCGCGAGTTCGCCCCTATCCTCGTGCGGCTGGACGAACCGGCGGAGAAGCTCGCGAGAGTCCTGAACTTCCTCAATGCGAACGACCACTTCTTCCTCAATCTATCGATGCCCGCCTGCAAGTGCGTCGTGGATGCGGCCAAGGGCGTCGAGGGAAGCTCGGTGATCGTCGCCATGGCGCGCAACGGAACCGAGTTCGGAATCCGCGTCTCCGGCCTCGGCGACCGCTGGTTCACCGGGCCGGCCTCCATCGTCGACGGGCTCTACCTCCCGGGGTTTACCGCCAAGGACGCGGCCCCGGACATCGGCGATTCCGTGATCACCGAGACCGCCGGCATCGGCGGCTTCTGCATGGCCGCCGCGCCTGCGATCGTCAAGTTCGTCGGCGGCGCGCCCCAGGACGCGATCGCCTTCACCACGCGCATGTACGAGATCACGGTGGCCGAGAACCCCGCCTACCAGATCCCGGCGCTCGACTTCCGCGGTTCGCCGACCGCCATCGACGTGTGCAAGGTCGTCGACACCGGCATCCTGCCCGTCATCAATACGGGAATCGCCCACCGCGAGCCGGGCGTGGGGATGGTCGGCGCCGGGCTGGTCAAACCGCCAGAGAATTGTTTCCGCGACGCCGTCTCCGCCTTTGCCGACGCTTACGGCGCCTAATCGACTTCATCGAGGAGCGCTCCATGAAACCCATTGACCTGTCGATCCCCCTCGGCATCGGAACGCCGCCCTGGCCCACCTACACTCCGCTCCAGGTTCAGTACTTCAAGCGCCTGGCCCCCAACGGCGCCAACGGGCAGGTGGTGACTCATTCCAATCACGTCGGCACCCACCTCGATGGCGAAATCCACTTCTACACGCCGGGCAAGGACATCGCCAGCCTGGAACTGGACTTCCTCGTCCACGAGGGCGCCGTGGTCGATCTTTCCGACGCCTGCGGCGACTACGACATCTACACCTCGAAGATGGTCGAGGATCGCGTCGAGGTGAAGGAAGGCGACATCCTCATCATCCACACCGGCTTTCATCACTACGGCTGGGATCAGCCGACGGCCGATGAAATCCGCTACATGATCAAGCACTCGGGGCCGGATCGCGAGTTCGCCGAGTGGGCGAAGCGCAAGAAGCTCCGTTGGCTCGGCGTGGACTGCGGCAGCGCCGACCACCCGATGAACACCAAGATCCGCGACTGGATGCCCGTGCAGGCCAAGGAGTGCGATGCGCACTTCAAGAAGAAGTACGGCCGGACCCTCGACGAGGTGTTCGCCCCGGACAAGTACCAGCTCATGCACCTGGAGATGTTCAACCACGGGATCATTCATGCGGAATGCCTCGGCGGCGACATCGACCTGTTGCTGAACCAGCGGGCCACCATCGGTTGCTTCCCGTGGCGTTTCGTGGACGGCGAATCCTGCATCTCCCGCATCGTCGCTTTCGTCGACGACGATCGCCACGCGGCGCTGATGGCGAAGAAGGCCAAGGCCGTGCTGACGAAGTTCGGCGATGTGGCGGGATCCGCGAATCCGTGGCTGCACGCCGAAGCGCTGAAGAAGTGACGCCCGAATTCATCGGTGGGCCGCGGACCGCACGAAATCGACGTGGCCACAGCTAACTCGAGGCGAAGGACGCCTCGTTCGAGGAAGAGGTAAGGAAATGGCGATCGACGCAATTGAAAGCAAGCTGCGGCCTCCCGCGCTCGGCCTCAAGCCCTATCCGTCCAAGATGATCACGCTTGCGAGCGGCGAGATCATGGTGGTGCGGGAAGCGCGGCGCGAGGAGGTCGGCGTCCTGCTCGGAACGGTCTATCCGTTGATCGGCGTCCCGACGGATTACTACGACATCGTCGCGGCCCGTATGTACGAGGAGCTCCTCGGCTGGTACCGCTACCGCACCGCCAACGAGTTCGTCCTGGTCGGCGCGATCAACGGCGTCATCGCCGGCATCGTCACCAGCCGCTCGGTCGATCCGAAGCTCGGCATGAGCCTGCACACGCTGACGATCAAGCGCGGCCTGCGCATCGGCGCCCAGCTCTTCGCGGCGAAGATGGAGAACCACATCGAGATCCAGGGGGCGGACGAGGTCTACATCGTCGCCGAGAGCCCCAACGGGTGGCGGCGCTGGATGATCGAGTACGAGCTGGAGGACCGCTCGCACCTCTATCCGGGTGTCCGCCACGAGCTGGGCGGCGTGCCGACTTTCGTGCTCACGCGCAAGCTGTGGGATGCGGTGAAGTCCAGCAAGTGCACGGGGACGCGTCCCGTTCCGCCCGAGATCCTGGCTGCCGCCAACAAGCTCAGCATGCCCGCCGAGTACCCGCAGATCCCCGGTTTCAAGAGGTAAGCGGAATGTCCGCCAGGATCGGAATTGTCGGCGTCGGCCACACCAAGTTCGGCAACTCGAGCGAGTACGATCTCGCCGACGTTATGGCCTACGCGGCCACCGACGCCCTGCTCGACGCCGGCATTCTGGAGAAGCGGCGGGAGGTGGACCAGGTCTTCGTCGCGAACATGGCCTCCGGGCTCTTTTGCAACCAGACCTCGGTGGCTTCGTCGGTGGTCAGCCGCATGGACATGGAGCCGGTCCCGGCGGAACTCATCGAGAACGGACCTGCCTCCGGCGCGAGCGCCGTGAAGGTCGCCTATATGGCGATCGCCTCGGGAATGGCGGACGTGGCCCTGGTGGTCGGCGGGGAGATCATGCGCAAGGTCTCCGGATGGCAGGCCACCGACATCGTTGCGACGATGCTCCATACGGAAGCCGAATACAGCATGGGCCTCACCCTGCCGAGCTTCGGCGGCATGTTCGCCCGGCTCTACATGGATAAGTACGGTTGCACCGAGCGCGATCTGGCGCTCATCGCGGTGAAGGATCATGACAACGGCGCGTTGAACCAGTACGCGCACGTCCAGGGCGCCTGCACCATCGAGGCCATCGCCGACAGCGAGACCGCTCACGTCGTCAACAACTATGTCGCCGAGCCGCTGCGAATCTATTCCACCTGTCCGGTCAGCGACGGCGCGGCGGCGCTGGTGCTGGTGAACATGGACTCGCCCAAGGCGAGGCTCTTCGGCAAGCGGCCGGTCCGCATCGCCGGCGTGGCCTCCGCGACCGACACCCACTGCGTTCACAACCGGAAGGATCCGCTCCGCCTCGACGCCGTGCGGATCGCCGGGGAGAAGGCCTACGCCATGGCGGGCGTCGGCCCGCGGGACATCTCGTTCGCCGAACTCCACGACGCCTTCGTGATCCTGGAACTCGCCATCAGCGAGGAGCTCGGCCTGTTCGAGCGCGGGAAGTCGTTCCTCGCGGTGCGCGAGGGCGCGACGACCATCAAGGGGCGGCTGCCGATCAATCCCTCGGGAGGGCTCAAGTCCAAAGGCCATCCGGTGGGGGCGACGGGCGTGTCGCAGATCGTGGAGCTGGCGCGGCAAATCCGCGGCGAGGTCGAGCCGGGACGCCAGGTGAAGGACCCCAAGTACGGGATGGCGGTGAACTTCGGCGGGTTCGGCAACAACGTCGTCGCCACCATCTGCGCGAAGGATTAGGAGGCTGCGCATGACGCGACCGATCGCCGTGGTCGCTTTCGGCGGCAACGCCATCCTGCGGGCTGGCGACGACGGCTCGTTCCACACGCAGATGGAGAAGGCCAAGGGCGCCTGCCGGCAGATGCTCGAGATCCTCCACAAGGGGTACGAGCTGGTCCTCGTGCATGGCAACGGGCCCCAGGTCGGCAATCTTCTGCTGCAATTCGAGAAGGCCCGGGACATCATTCCGGTGCCGCCGCTCGACGTCGCGGTCGCCACCTCGCAGGGCCTGCTCGGGCACATGCTGGAGATCGCGATGCGGACGGTGCTCGAGGAAGACAAGATGCAGCGCGAGGTCGCCACGGTGCTGACCCAGGTCGCGGTCGATCCGGCCGATCCCGCCTACAAGAAGCCGACCAAGCCCATCGGGCCGTTCTACACGCGCGACCAGGCCGAGCAGCTCCGGCGCAGCGATGGGTGGGAGATCGTCGAGGACGCCGGCCGCGGTTGGCGACGGGTCGTCTGTTCCCCGAAGCCGCTCCACATCCTGCCGCTGCGCAGCATCAAGCTCCTCGTCCAGAACGAGACGGTGGTGATCGCCGGCGGCGGCGGCGGCATCCCGGTGAACTATGGAATGCGCTCCGTGGCGGGGACGGAGGGCGTCATCGACAAGGACGCCACCGCCGCGCTGCTCGCCTATAATCTCGGCGCCGAGCTGTTCATCATCCTCACCGGCGTCGACCGGGTGAGCATCGATTACGGCAAGCCGACCCAGCGCGACATCGACGTCATGACGACCGCCGAGGCGCGGAAGTGGCTGGACGAAGGCCAGTTTCCGCCGGGCAGCATGGGACCGAAGATCGAAGGCGCGATCGAATACGTCGAGAAGGGCGGCAAAGAGGCGATCATTGCGCATGAGGGGCACGTGGTGAAGGCCATGCGCGAGCGCCTCTGCACGCGCATTGTCGCATAAGGAGAAGGGTTGGCGGATCATGCGACTTTACGACGCATATCGATCGTTGCGCGAGATCGGGATTTCCGCCGCCTTCGCGCCTACCAAGCGCTCCAGGGGGGCTTCGACTCGATGATCGATTTCAGCGCGTACGACGTCAAGACGCCGCAGATCCTGGCGTACCGGTGCCTGAGCTGCGGCGCAATCTCCTATCCCGCGCCGATGATCTGCAGCAAGTGCTCGTCCCGGCGCGATCCGGTGACGGGCCGGGGCTGGGAGACCTTCCCCCTGGAGGGCCCGGCGACCCTCCTCTCGTGGACGAGGGTTTGGAACCTGCCGGACGGCTACAACGTCAAGTACCTCCTCTTCGGGATGGCGGAGTTTGACAACGGCCTGCGCGCGTCGGGAAGGATTGGCGTTGCGGAGCCGAGGGTAGGCATGCGACTGAATAGCCGCGTCGAGGAATCCGACGAGCGTCCAGGCAAACCCGTGAACGTGTTGGTCTTCGAATAGCGGCGCAATTCGAGTCGACGACGCCGCTAAAAATAACGATAAAACGACAACGGAATTTATCAAGCAGTGGGGAGAGCAAACTATGGCAATGGCAACAACGGCAATGAGGCCAATCATCCAGGTCGAAGAAAAGGTACCGTTCCTCAAGGGCATACCATTGAGCCTGCAGCATCTGTTCGCGATGTTCGGCGCCTCGGTGCTGGTTCCGATCCTGTTCAATAGCGTAGCGAAGACGCAAGTGGTGGATCCGTCCCTCGTGTTGATGCTGAACGGCATCGGCACGCTGATCTACCTATTCGTCTGCCGCGGCAAGGCCCCGGCCTTCCTGGGGTCGAGCTTCGCCTTTCTCTCGCCGACGTTCGCCGTCATCGCCGCGGCCGGCGCCAACCCGCAACTCGGTTTCCAGCATGCGACCGGCGGCTTTGTCGTGGCGGGCCTGATCTTCGTGATCGTCTCCCTCATCATCCGCTGGGCCGGGCGGGCGTGGCTGAACGTCGTGCTGCCGCCGGCGGCGATGGGCTGTATCGTGATGCTCATCGGGCTCGAACTCGCGGTGGTCGCCACCAACATGTCCTTCTTCCCGGGCAACGACGTCCACAACGGCGGCCCCGACGCTGTCGGATTCAGCGGCATCGCTACCGCCATTTCGCTGTTCACGCTGGCGGTCGTCGTCTTTGGTTCGCTGCTGTTCCGCGGATTCCTCGCCGCGCTGCCGGTGCTCATGGGCGTGATCGCGGGCTACGTGCTCGCTGCGATCATCAACGTCTTCGTCCCCGGCACCCTGAACTTCAGCGCGCTGCAGACGGCCCCGTTCTTCTCGGTCCCGACGCCCGTGTGGCCGGTGTTCGACTTGACCTCGATCCTGATCATCATGCCCGCCTCGCTGGTGGTGATTTCCGAGCACATCGGCCACCTGTTCGTGACCAGCAACATCGTCGGGCGTGATCTGCTCAAGGTGCCCGGCCTGCACAACTCGCTGCTCGGCGACGGCCTCTCGACCATGCTGTCGGGCCTCACCGGCGCTAACCCGACCACGACCTACGGCGAGAATATGGGCGTCATGGCCATCACCCGCGTGTACTCGGTGTGGGTCATTGGCGGCGCGGCGGTGATCTCGATCCTGATCGCCTTCTTCGGCGATGTGCGCGGCTTCATCCAGAGCATCCCGATGCCGGTGATCGGCGGCATCAGCATGTCGCTGTTCGGCGTCATCGCCGCTTCGGGCTTGCGCATGTTGATCGAGGCGAAGGTCGACTACTCCAAGAGCCGCAACCTGCTGCTCTCGGCCATCGTGCTGGTGATCGGCATCTCCGGCGTGTCGATCCAGATCGGCAACGCGCAGCTCAAGGGCATGGTGCTGGCGACCCTCGTCGGCATGGGCCTGAGCCTCATCTTCTGGGCGCTCGACAAGCTGGGCCTCAGCAACGAGTCGCCCGACGCGAGCATGGTCTCGCCCGACTGAGACGGGCCAACGCGCCGCGAGCCGATCCCTGATCGGCCGCGCGGCGCGTCGATTCGACAAACGCCCCCGCCGCCCAGCGGCGACGGGGGCCCAGCGAAATGACGGGAGAAACGACAATGTCCGACACGAATTTGAGTCAAGCGATCTTCGACCGCCTGAGCGAGCGTATCCTGCGCTGGCAATACGTGCCCGGACACCGTCTTCACCGAAGAGGCCTTGTGCGGCGAGTTCAAGGTCAGCCGCAGCCCAATCCGCGAAGCCCTCCAGATGCTCGCCGACCGGCGCCTGGTCGAGAAGAAGCCGCGGCAAGGCTACAGCGTCAGG
Organism: uncultured Alphaproteobacteria bacterium; assembly: GCA_963775575.1. Lineage (GTDB taxonomy): Bacteria > Pseudomonadota > Alphaproteobacteria > Rhizobiales > Beijerinckiaceae > Roseiarcus. The sequence goes on along the minus strand of CAVZJG010000002.1, from coordinate 2,006,605 downwards.
CAGCTCAACCTGAGGGAGATCCGCGAGCTGTACGATGTGCGCTTCGTGCTCGAGACGTTCATCATGGCGCAGGTTTGCCGGACGGGCCTGGACGAAGGCGTCCTGCTCGAGCTGAAGACGCGATGGACGCACGTCTATGAGAACCTCCCGCAGATGATCGCCGATCCGGCCACGATGGACGCAGAGTTCCACCAGACCTTCGCGCGCGCCGCCGCGAATCAGACCATGGCCTCGATGCTGAAGAACATCGACGACCGGATTCGCTTCGTGCGCATCTTCGACATCACCAACGCCGAGAGGCTCAAGACGACCTGTCTGGAGCACCTCGAGATTCTCGACGCGGTGAGCCAGCGCAAGCCTGACAAGGCCGTCGCAGTGCTGCGCCGCAACATCGAGGGCGGCCGGGACCAGGTCGAGCACGCCCTCAAGGAAGCCCTCGCGAGAGCCCATGAGACCCATCGTTGACGCGCCAAGGCTGGCGGTGGCCCTTGGTCCGGAAGTCCCGAGCGGAGAATTCCCTGTGGCGGTCCACAGCGTCTTCCGGGCGGCGCTCAACCTTGTTCGCCCCGGCGGCGACCTGCTGAGTCTCCTCAGCAACGAAGCCTGCGACGGCCCGCAGAGCATCCGTCTCGCCTCCATCGAGGACTTCTCTTCGTTGTCCCTCGCCGCAGGAGCCGCCGGCGCCTTCCGCGCGGCGGAAATCACCCTCGATCGGTCGGGCGGCTTGCCGCCGTTCCGGGTGGGCTGCGCCTCGGCGCGCCGCCTGGCGGCGGAGCCGCTGCCGCCGATCGGAAGGGCGGAGGAGAGGTGGAGCGCGGGCGTCGCGCTGCTGGACGGACTGCAGCAGCGCGCCGGGACCGATCTGCGCATCGGCTGCCTATTGGCGGACGCCGCCGCGCCGGGCCCGATGGGCGAGCGGCTGGCGCAAACCGCTCTGGCCCTGGGGCGCTCCGTTCGGGCCGGCGGCGTGGAGGCGGTGCGGCATGCGGCGTCCCGCCTGGTCGGCCTGGGAACGGGGCTCACGCCGGCGGGCGACGACTTTCTTTGCGGCTTCCACGCCGCGGCGCTTTGCCGGACCGGGGCGCGCACCGGAGATTCCGGGTTGCTCGCGGCGCTCGCGGGCGCCGTGCGGGAACGCCTCGGCGCGACGACGGCGCTCAGCGCGACGTTGCTGCGCAGCGCTCTCGCAGGGCACGTCTTCGGACCCCTGACGGCGCTGGCGCAGGCCTGCGCGGGAAAGCCCGGACGGGGCGCGCCGGCCGCGGTCCTGCAACTCGCGAGCGTCGGGCACAGCTCGGGCATGGACGCCGCGACCGGACTTTTCTACGGGTTGACGATTTGGCGGTGACGCGCGCGCCGCTCGACCTGCGGCGTCGTCAGGGAACCGGTCGTCAGCCGACGGCAAAAGAAGGACGCAAGACGCGTTGTGAACGTACATATAGTCTTTGCCGCAACCGGCGCCTTCCGTCCCGGAAAAGGGGCGCGCTTTGAAACGGCCGCGCCCTGCGGTTTGACGTCGTAGGAGGTCCCATGCTCCAGAACTTTCAGTACGCGGCCCCCAGAACGCGGGCCGAGCTGCACGCCATCCTGGCCGATCAGGGTCCCGACGCGTTCCTCCTGGGGGGAGGGACGGACCTGCTGGCGAACATCCGCGGCGGCCTGGCGCACCCCCGCATTGTCGTCGACGTGAAGAAGGTCGAGGGCTTCTCCGGCATCGTGTGGAGCGCGCAGGACGGCCTGCTCATCCGCGCTGGCGCGACCATCAACGACGTCCTCCAGGACGCGAGGGTGCGCAGAGACTTCGTCCTCCTCGCCGCGTGCGCGCACGACCTCGCCTCCTATCAGATCAGGAACCGGGCCACGGTCGTCGGCAACGTCGTGAACGCCTCGCCGTGCTCGGACATGGCGCCGGGTCTGCTCTGCCTGCAGGCCCGCGCGGTGATCAGCTCCCGGCGAGGGGAGCGCGAGGTCCCGTTCAAGGAGTTCTTCAAGGGCGTCAAGAAGACCGTGGTCCGGCCCGACGAGGTTCTCGAGCGCATCGTCGTTCCCGCCGCATCGGCGGGCGCGCGCGGCGACTACCACAAGCTCAAGCGGATCAACGGCCACGACCTCGGCATCGTCGGCGTCGCGATTTGCCTCGCGGGGAATGGCGAGGCGCGCCTGGGCGTCAGCTCCTGCGCGCCGACCCCGATACTGGTCGAGAATCTCTCCGACTCCCTCTCCGCCGAGGCGGTGGTCGCGGCGGTCATGAAGGCCATCAGCCCGATCAGCGACGTCAGGGCCACCAAGGAGTACCGCGAGCACATGGTGCAGATGTTCGTCCGGCGGCTTGTCGACGAGGTGAAGTCATGAAGATCAAGGTCACGATCAACGGCGCGGCTTACGAGCGCGACGTGGCGGAGAACATCACGCTCCTGCATTTCCTGCGCGAAGACGTCGGCCTCGTCGGCACGAAGGAAGGCTGCGGCGGCGGAGAGTGCGGCGCCTGCACCGTGCTCCTCGACGGCCGCCCGGTGAACTCCTGCCTGGTCCTCGCGGCGGAGACCGACGGCAGGTCCGTCTCGACGATCGAGGGCGAGGCGAAGGACGGCAGGCTGTCGCCGATCCAGGAAGCGTTCGCGCGGCGCCACGCTGTGCAGTGCGGCTACTGCACTCCCGGGATGGCCATGTCCGTCCGCGCGCTCATCGAGCGAAATCCAAAACCGACCGTCGCCGAAATCAAGGAAGGCCTCGAAGGCAACTTCTGTCGATGCACCGGGTACGTCCAGATCATCGAGGCCGTCCTCGACGTGACCGGGCAAGCGGACAGCAAGCAGGAGTCAACCCATGCTTGAGACCTCGAATCCCAGCTCCCTTCGGCACGTCGGCCACAGCCCCGCGCGTCAGGAGGCGCCGGACAAGCTCACCGGCGCGGCCGTTTTCGTCAGCGACATGACCCTGCCCGGCATGCTCTACGCCCAGGTCAAGAAGAGCCCCCACGCCCGGGCCAAGATCCGGCGCATCGACGTTTCGCGCGCCGCGCGGCTCCCTGGCGTTCGCGCCATCCTCACGGGGCACGACCTCGATTACCGCATCGGCCTCTACGTGGTCGATAAGGACATCCTCGCCAAGGGGGTGGTGCGGCACTACGGCGAGGCGGTGGCGGCCGTGGCGGCGGACACCCTCGCCATCGCCAGAGAGGCCGCCGACCTCATCGAGGTGGATTACGAGGTCCTGCCCGGCGTCCTCAACCACATGGACGCCCTCAAGGAGGGCGCGCCCCTGGTCCATCCGGATCTGGGGACCTACGACTACGTCAAGGCCGTCTTCTCGCCTCAACCCGGGACCAACATCGCCAACCTCAGCAAGTGCCGCAAGGGAGATGTCGAGAAAGGCTTCGCCGAGGCGGCGTGGATCGTCGAGCGCGAATACACCAACCCCTCGGTCCAACACGTTCCCATGGAGACGCACGTCGCCATCGCGCAGTGGAAGACGGGGGACGACATCACCATCTGGACCAGCGCGCAGTCGCCATTCACCGTGCGCGACCTGTTCTGCTCCTCGTTCAAGTTGCCGCTCTCCAATGTGCGCGTGATCATCCCCAACGTCGGCGGCGGCTTCGGCGGCAAGGCCGGCATTCACCTCGAGCCCCTGGTCGCCTGCCTCTCGCGCAAGGCGGGGGGAAGGCCCGTCAAGCTTCAGGCCACGCGGGAGGAGGAGTTCAGCCTGCTGCCCTGCCGGAGCGCGCTGACCTACCGGATCAAGACCGGCGTGCTGGCCGACGGCAAGATCATCGCCCAGAAGATGGAGATGTTCTGGGACGCCGGCGCCTACGCCGACTACGCGGTGAACGTCACCAGGGCGTCCGGCTATTCGGCCTCGGGACCTTACGAGATCCCCAATGCCTGGGTCGACGCCTACACGGTCTACACCAACAAGCCCTACGGCACCGCCTACCGGGGTTTCGGCCACGTCGAGTTCTTCTGGGGCCTGGAGCGGCACATGGAGCTGGTCGCCCAGACCATCGGCATGGACCCGCTGGAGTTCCGCCGCAAGAACCTCCTCCGGCCCGGCTCGCTCACGCTCACCGGCGAGAAGATCACGGCCCACACCGGCGATGTGCGCAAGTGCCTCGACGCCGTCGCCGAGGCCATTCATTACGGCGAGCTGACGCCCGCGGAGATGGCCAGAGAGGCGAGGACGGGCCTCAAGATCGGCAAGGGCGTCGCCACGCTCCACAAGGCGCCGGCGATGCCCTCCTTCACCGCCACCTCCGTCATCGTCAAGATGAATTCCAACGGCAGCGTGTTGGTGAACGTCGGCCTCACCGAGATCGGCCAGGGCTCGACGACGGCGCTTGCCCAGATCGCCGCCGAGCGGCTCGGTTTCCCCCTGAACAAGGTCAAGGTGACCGTCGAAAAGGACACCGACCGCGATCCCTATGATTGGCAAACGGTCGCCTCCAAGGGTTTGATCCTTACGGGCAACGCCGTGATCCTGGCATGCGAGGACCTGCTCGCAAAGGCGTACGAGGTGGCCGGGCAGGCGCTGCGCGCCCAGGCCTGCGACCTCAGCCACGACGGCGAGAGGATCTTCGTCAGGCACGACCCCGACCACTCCGTCCGCTTCGCGCAGCTCGCGGTCGGCTATGCCTTCTCCAACGGCAACGCCATCGGCGGGCCGCTGGTCGGCGTCGGGCGCTATATCGCGCAGGGTCTCACCAACCTCGACAAGGAGACCGGCCAGGGCTTGCCGGCCCTCGACTGGACCTATGGCGCCCACGGGATCATCGTCGAGGTGAACGCGGCGACCGGCCAGTACCACATCCTGAGGATCGCCTCCGCTTACGACGTGGGCAAGGCGATCAATCCGGAGCTGGTCCGCGGACAATGCATCGGCGGCATGGTCCAGGGTCTCGGGACGGCGCTCTGCGAAGGCTACGTCTACGACCAGCAGGGCCATCTCCTGAACCCCTCGTTCACCGACAACAAGATCCCGACGAGCAAGGACCTTCCCGACGAGATCGAGTGCATCATCGTCGAGACGCCGCAGCTCGACGGGGCTTACGGCGCGCGCGGCGTGGGCGAGCATCCGATGATCTCCGTCGCCCCCGCCCTCGGCAACGCGATCAAGAACGCCGTGGGGGCGGAGCTGACGCATATGCCCATCCGCAGCGAGGACGTCTGGCGCGCCATTGGCCATCAGGAGCCGGTCGAGACCTGGATCACCAAGACCCCCACCGGGTCCTGCCGGTCCGTCGTCTGGGGCGGCTGACCGGCGGCAAATTCCGGCCTGCGACGACCGATGGTCGCCGCAGGCTTCGCAATGATCCGAGCAGGCCCTCGAGTTTGCGGCGCATCGCCGATGGGTCGCTGTCGACGCCGGTCGCGGCGTTCGGCCCGTCCGCGCCCGCCTTGCGGAGCGGCTCCAGGTTCGCCATGTTCGTCGCGCAGGCTCCGGCCGATGCTTCGAAGGAGGAAATATGAGCGATAGCGCCATCGACGAGGTCGCCGGCCGATGGGCGACGATCCGCTTCGACGGGCGCCGCTGCATCCATGCGCGGCGCTGCGTCATTTCGCAGCCCGGCGCCTTCAAGGCTGACGCCAAAGGCGATTGGATCGATCCCGACGCCGCCTCGGCCGAAGACCTCATGTTTGTCGCGCGCAATTGCCCGTCGGGCGCGATCCAAGTGACGCGCCGCGACGGCGGCGCGCCGGAGCCGCTTCCGCTGGTCAACACGATCACCGTTCGCGAGAACGGCCCGCTTGCTGGGCACGCCCAGATCGAAATCGGCGGCGAGACGGCGGGCATGCGCGCGACGCTGTGTCGCTGCGGCGCCTCGAGCAACAAGCCCTATTGCGACGGATCGCACGTGGGCGCGAGCTTCCTCGCCTCGGGCGAGCCCGCGACCAAGACCAGCGAGCCGCTCGCCGCGCGCGACGGCGCGTTGAAGATCACGCCGTATCCCAACGGGCCGCTCGGGGTGAGCGGCGCGGTGGAGATTCTGTCGGGCACGGGGCGCACGATCGAGCGGACGCAGGCGACCGCGCTTTGCCGCTGCGGGGGATCGAAAAACAAGCCCTACTGCGACGGAACGCACAAGGCCATCGGCTTCGTCGCGCCGGCGACGCCGTCGTGAGCGCGTCGGACGATGGGGGATGGCGCGCCATGCCGAGCGCCGACGAAGACGTTCTGGCCGCCGCCGAGCGCTGGCGCAAAACAGGGCGCGCCGTCGCCATCGCGACGGTGGTGGAGACCTGGGGCTCCGCGCCGCGCCCCGTCGGCTCGCATCTGGCGATCGACGGCGACGGCCATTTCCTCGGGTCGGTGTCGGGCGGCTGCGTCGAAGGCGCGGTGGTGAGCGAGGCGCTCGACGTCATCGCCGACGGCGCTGCCAAGACGCTGGAATTCGGCGTCGCCGACGAAACGGCGTGGCGGGTCGGCCTCTCCTGCGGCGGCCGCATCACGGTCTATGTCGAGCGGGTCGACTGATGCGGCTGGCTATTCTCGAGGCGATGAACACGACGCGGCGCGAGCGGCGCGCCGGCGCGCTGGTCACCAGACTCGCCGACGGCGAGCAGCGCTTCGTCGCGGCGGAGGCGGTCGCGGCCGATCCGCTCGCCGAAGCGCTCGACGCGGCGCTACGATCGGGCAAGAGCGGCCTCGTCGAGCGCGCCGGCGAGAGCTGGTTTCTCACCATCCTCGTTCCCCCGGTGCGGCTGGCGATCATCGGCGCCGTGCATATTTCGCAGGCGCTGGCGCCGATCGCCAGGATCGCGGGGCTGGACCCGACGATCATCGATCCGCGCGCCGCGTTCGCGACGCCCGAGCGCTTTCCCGACACGCCAGTCATCGCGCAATGGCCGGACGAAGCGCTCGCCGCCTCGCCTCTCGACCGCTTTACCGCGATCTGCGTGTTGACGCACGACCCCAAGATCGACGACCGCGCGCTCGTTCGCGCGCTCGAATCCGACTGTTTCTACATCGGCGCGCTCGGTTCGCGCAAAACTCACGCCAAGCGGATCGAACGGATGCGCGCCGAAGGCTTCGGCGAAAAGGCGCTGGCGCGCATCCACGCGCCGATCGGCCTCGACATCGGCGCGACGAGCCCCGCCGAAATCGCCGTTTCGATCGTCGGCGAGATCATCGCCGCGCTGGGCAGGAAGCCGCCGCGCGCGGAACGCGGCGAGGGAGCGGCGTCGTGAAATTCGGCATGGTTCCCGTCGACGAGGCGGAAAACGCGATCCTTGCGCATGGGCTGCATCTCGGCTCGGTGACGCTCAAGAAGGGGCAGATCGTCACCGCGGCGCGCCGCCGCGCGCTGAGCGAGGCGGGAGTCGAGAAAATCGTCGTCGCTCGGCTCGACCCCGGCGATGTCGGCGAGGACGAGGCGGCGAGGCGCGTCGCCGAGCGGCTTGCCGGCCCCCATCTGCGTCGCGAGCCGCCGTTCGCCGGCCGCGTCAATCTGTTCGCGCAAGCCGCGGGCCTCGTCGTCGTCGACGCCGAGGCGATCAACCGAGTCAACGGCGTCGACGAGGCGATCACCGTGGCGACGCAGGCGCCGTTCCGCGCCGTCGCGGCGGGCGACATGGCGGCGACGGTCAAGATCATTGCTTTCGCCGCGCCCGGCGCGGCGCTGGAGACGGCGTGCGAGGCCTTGCCGGCGGGCGGGGCCGTGTCGATCGCGCCGTTTCGCCCGTTGCGCTTCGCCGTCGCCTCGACGACGCTGCCCGGCCTCGCGGCGAGCGTCGTCGCCAGGACGCTGCGCACGCTGGCGGCGCGCCTGGCTCCCGCCGGCGCTTCGATCGTCGCCGAGGAGCGCGTCGCCCACGAGCCCGGCGCGCTCGCGGGCGCGCTCGAACGGCTCGCCGCCAGGGGCGACGCGTTGGTGATCTTCGGCGCTTCGGCGACTGCCGATCGGCGCGACGTCATTCCCGCCGCGATCGAGGCGATCGGCGGACGGATCGAGCGCTTCGGCATGCCGGTCGATCCGGGCAACCTGCTGCTGCTCGCCGCGCGCGGCGACCTGCCGATCGTCGGCGCTCCCGGTTGCGCGCGGTCGCCCAAGGAGAACGGCTTCGATTGGGTGCTGCAGCGCATTCTCGCGGGCGCGCCGATCGCCGGCGCCGACATCGAGGCGATGGGCGTCGGCGGGCTCCTGAGGGAGATCGCGTCGCGCCCGCAACCGCGTCTCGGCGATGTCTGAGATCGGCGCCGTCATCCTCGCCGCGGGGCGGTCCGCGCGCTTTCGCGCCGAAGGCGGCCGGGAAATCTCCAAGCTCGTGGCGTTGCTCGACGGCAAGCCGCTGGCGCGCCATGCCGCGGAGGCGGCGCTCGCCTCGCGCGCGCGCCCGGTCGTCGTCGTCACCGGCTTCGCGCGGGGAGCGGTGGAAGCGGCGCTCGCGGGATTGCCGCTCGCCTTCGTCGATAACCCCGATTTCGCCAGCGGCATGGCGTCTTCGCTCAAGGCCGGCGTCGCGGCTCTGCCCGCCGACGTCGCGGGCGCGCTCATCGTGCTCGGCGACATGCCGAGAATCGCGGCGGCGACGCTCGATCGTCTGATCGAAGCCTTCGCGGCGCGCTCCGATGCCCTCGCCGCGGCGCCCGTCCACGCCGGCCGGCGCGGCAATCCCGTGCTGCTGTCGCGCGCGCTGTTTCCCACGCTGGCGCGCCTTGACGGCGAAGAGGGCGCGCGCCGCCTCATCGGCGAGGCCGATCCCCGAGGCGTCGTCGAGGTGCAAGTCGAAAGCGACGGCGTGACGTTCGACATCGACACGCCGGTCGAACTCGCCGCGGCGCGAGGCTTGCGCGGCTGAAGGAGGCCATGCAACGCTCGGCCAAGCTTTCGCGCGCGCAAGGAACAAATCGGCGGGTCGCGCTCGTCGACGAAAGCTTCGTTTATCTGTAATATGCTTGGCCGAGGGTCTAACGGCCGGCGCGGTCACGGGCTGAAAGGTCGGATTCGAGAGTTGGGAGAACCGCGGTGACATCAGTGGAGATGAGCGACCTGCGCAAGAGATTCGGCGCGGTCGAAGTGATCCGGGGCGTCTCGGTCGCAATCGACGAGGGAGAATTCGTCGTGCTCGTAGGGCCGTCAGGCTGCGGCAAGTCCACCGTGCTGCGGATGCTCGCCGGCCTGGAGGACGTGACATCGGGCGAGATCCGCATCGGCGGCGCGGTCGTCAACGATGTGCCGCCGATGCACCGGAACATCGCCATGGTGTTCCAGAACTACGCGCTCTACCCGCATATGACGGTGCGGGAGAACATGAGCTTTGCGCTGAGGCTGAAACACATGGCGCATCGCGAGATCGCGGAGAAAGTCGATCGCGCCGCAGACGTCCTCGGCCTAGAGGCGCTGCTCGATCGCTACCCCCGGCAGCTCTCCGGCGGCCAACGGCAGCGCGTCGCCATGGGGCGCGCCATCGTGCGGGACCCGAAGGTCTTCCTCTTCGACGAACCGCTGTCCAATCTCGACGCCAAACTGCGTGTCCAGATGCGGGCCGAAATCAAGCAGCTGCATCAGCGGCTGCAGACCACGACGGTCTACGTCACCCATGACCAGATCGAGGCGATGACGATGGCCGACAGGATCGTCGTTCTGCGCGACGGCCGCGTGGAGCAGATCGGCAGCCCCCTCGAACTCTATGACAGCCCGATCAATCAGTTCGTCGCCGGCTTCATCGGCTCGCCGGGCATGAATTTCATCTCCGGTCGCATCCGCATCGATGGCGGCGCGTTTCTCGTCACGGCGGGCGGCGATCGCCTGCCGCTGCGGCCGGAGACGGCGCCCGCCTGGGACGGACGGCCGGCCACGATCGGCATCCGGCCTGAGGATTTCATCATCGATGACAAAGCCGGACTTCCGGCGCAGGTCAGCGTCGTCGAACCGACGGGCGCCGAAACCCAGGTGATTGCGCGATTTGCCGGCCACGACATCGTCGGCGTTTTCCGCGAGCGCCTCGACGCCAAGCCAGGCGGCACACTGGCCCTGACCGCCCCGGCGGCAAGAATCCATGTCTTCGACGAGCAATCCGGACTGCGGATGATGTAGGCGGCGGCGCGAACGCGCTCGGCGCTGTGATCAGGGCGTAGGCGCTGCCCTGACCTCGGCGAAGTCCGAGCGGCCGCGTCACGCCTTGACCGCGCCGGCAGTGAGGCCGGCGACGATGTAGCGCTGCGCGAACAAGAACATCAGGATCGCCGGCAGGATAGTGAGGGTGATGAAGGCGAGCACCAGCTGCCACATCGTGTTGTATTGACCCTGATAGGCCATCAGGCCCAGAGTCCAGGGGTAGCGCGACTCGGTATTGAGGACGACGAGCGGGAGCAGATAGCCGTTCCAACTGCCGACGAACGAAATCACGGCGACGGTCGAAAGAATCGGCCCCGTCAGCGGCAGGGTGATGAACAAGAAGTAGCGGAAGTAGCCGCAGCCATCTATCATCGCCGCGTCGAGAAGTTCGCTCGGCAATTGCTTGAAGGCGTTGCGCAGCAGCAGGATGCTCATCGCCAGCGAGAAAGCGACTTGCGGCAACGCCACGCCGAGATAAGAATCAAGCAGGCCAAGATCTCGGATCTTGATGAACAACGGCAGGATCCCCGTCGCGAGGGGGAACAGTAGCCCGAGCTCCAGATAGCTCAGCAAAAACTTGTCGCCGAAGAATTTCAGGTGCGCGAAGGCGAAGGCCGCCATCGACGCGAAAGCGAGCGTCAGCGCGACGGTGAGGGTCGCAATGATCAGCGAATTGCCGAGCACCTGCCAGTAGCGTGCGCCCGACAGAATGCCCCAATAGTTCCCCCACACCCAGACGTGCGGCAGGCCGAGCAGGTTCGAGCGCAGCTCGCCAAGCTCCTTGAAACCGCCGAGGGCCGTCGCCAGGATCGGCACGAGCACGATCCCGGCGATCACGACGAGCGCGCCGAAGATCGCGATCACGGCGAGCGGATTGAGGCGGCGGCCCGACAAATCCTGCGTCGAGGCGGCCGTGGCGGCGGGCAAGGAGGTCTCAGTCATCGCGCATGAACATTCGTTGGTAGCCGATGGCGAAAGTGACGCAGATGAAGAACAGCACCACGCCCACCGCCGAGCCGAAGCCGACGCGCATTCGGGTGATGCCGAAATAGTAGAGGAACGACACCATCGTGTGCGTGGTGTCGAACGGCCCGCCGCCGGTCAGCGGCACGACGATGTCGAAGAGCTGCAACGAGCCGACGACGGCGAAAAAGACCGAAAGGCGGATCATCGGCCCGAGCTGCGGCACGGTGATGTAGCGGAAACGCTGGAACGAACTTGCGCCGTCCACCTCTGCCGCTTCGAGCAGCGACTTGTCGATGCCCTGCAGGCCCGCGACAAAGAGCATCATGTAGAAGCCGAAGTATTTCCAGATGACGACGATCAGGATGGCGGAAAACGCCCAGTCCTTGTCCGCGAGCAGGTAGTATGGTTGGAGGCCGAGCCCGCCGGCGATCGCGGCGGCGAGGCCGTACTCGCCGTCGAACATGTAGCGCCAGATGAGCCCCGCTCCGACGTCGGCGAGCACATAGGGCAGAAAGAAGATCATCCGGAACGCCGCCGCCCCGGCGATTCGCCCGGCGACCATCATCGCCACGGCGAGCGCCAGCGGGAGCTGAATGAGAAGCGAGACGGCGATGATGATCCCGTTGTTGGCGAGCGCGCGCAAAAACGTCGCGTTGCCGATCAGGTAGCCGTAGTTCGTGAGCCCGATGAACTTCTCCGGCCGGCCGTAACCGTCCCAGTTGTAAAAGCTGAACCACCCCGCCTCCGCCATCGGCAGGGCGACGAAGACGGTGAACAGCAGCAACGCGGGCGGCAGGAAGACGACAACGACCGCCCAGCCGTTGGCGGACATTCGGCTGGCGGGTTCGACGGAGTTGGTCCCGGCGGTCGACAAATGAACGAACCTCGCCTCTCGGAGCGCAGAGCCCCCGCCGCGGACACGCGGCGGGGACGGGAGATTTAGCTTTGCGGTTCGATCGTTACTGCTGCTCGGCGGCCTCCTGGAGCGCGGCGGCCGCCGCTTCCGGCGTCATTTGTCCGGCGGTCACGGCGACCGAAATATCGTTGATGACGCGACCGACCGACGGACCGAGGTCCTGATCGAAGTAGTTCTGGTGGAAGGTCGTCGCGGCGAGATCGTCGGCGAGGCGCTTCTGCAGCGGGTCGGTGATGACCTTCGAGGCGCCCTTCACGACGGGGATGTAGGCGCCGGTGGCCGCAGCCTCCTCAGCATACTTCTCTTGGCTGAAGAACTTGAGGAAGTCGACCGTCTCGGGCGGCGCGGTCTTGGTGACGAGGAAGCCGTTGATGCCGCCGAGCGTATCCGTCGCCTTGCCCTTGCCGTCAGGCACGGTCGGGAACGACAGGATGCCGATGTCCTCCGCCGCAATGCCCTTGCCGCTGGCGGAGTTCGGCGCCTGCATGCCCAGGAACCATTGACCCATCAGGTCCATGGCCGCCTTGCCGTCGCCGAAGACGCCTGCCGATTGCGCATGCGAGGTCTGGAGATAGCCGGGCTGGAACGCGTCGAGCGCCCCGAGCTCGTGAAGCCGCTTGCCGGCCTCGACGAAAGCCGCGTTCTTGAAGCCGCCGTTCTTGCCGGCCTTCGCGTCGGGCAGGGCGGTTTCGCCGCCGACGCGCAGGACGAGATAGTCATAGAAGAAGGCCATCGGCCACTTCTCGCCCGCGCCGACGACGATCGGGGCGATCCCCGCCGCCTTCAGCTTCTTGACCGCGCCGAGAAAATCGTCCCAGGTCTTGATGTCCTCGGCCTTCACGCCGGCCTTCTCGAACAGCTTCTTGTTGTAATAGAACACCACCTCGCCCATCTCGAAGGGCACGCCGACCACCTTGCCGCCGACCTTGAAGGAATCGACCGCGGTTTGCGACATCGTGGAGTCGACGTCGGCGACGCCCTTGGTGATGTCCGCGAGGAACCCGGCCTTGTCCTGCGCCTCCATGACGCCGCCGGCCCAACTGTAGAACGCTTCGGGGCGCGAATCCGCGGACTGCAGCATGGTCGGCAGCTTGGCCTTGAACGCTTCGTTCTCCAGATACTTGAACTGGACTTTGACGCCCGGGTGCGCGGCGTTGTAGTCGGCGGCGATCTTGTCCCAAAGCGCCTTCGCCGGGGCGATTTCGTTCACGTGCAGGATGGTGATGTTCGTCTCGGCCAACGCCGGGACGCTCCACGCCGCGACGCACGCGGCGGCAAAAGCGAGATGACGAAACTTCATGACTCCCTCCTCAGGAAACAGCTCAGCGGTTTCCCCGCATTGCGAGCGAACGCTCGTCCGCTTCCCCTTGCTTGTCAAGCGAGTCCACTACAACAACGGCCAAATGTTAGGTCAACCCGTTGACGTTCGCTCGTGAGAATGGAAACAATTCCATCCTCTGGATGCCTTGGCGACGCCGAAGTCTTGGCGCGATGAGGTGAGGTGGTCCCACTTTCGGGGATCACTTCACTCTGAGGTGGCCCCGCCGCGCGAGTCCACTTCAGAGGACCTCATGGGCCATCGTCGATCGCCTCGAGGCCGGGGCGCGCCGTCCTTCAGGCGGCGCGACGACCGCACGCGGAGGAGCTTGCCATGACGATGATTCGCAATCCGATCCTGCCGGGGTTCAACCCTGATCCGTCGATCTGCCGCGTCGGCGAGGACTATTACATCGCGACCTCCACCTTCGAGTGGTGTCCCGGCGTGCAAATCCACCATTCGCGCGATCTCGTGAACTGGCGGCTGGCGCGGCGGCCGCTCGAGCGCGCCGCGCAACTCGACTTGCGCGGCGACCCGGATTCCGGCGGCGTCTGGGCGCCGTGTCTTTCCTACGCCGACGGCCGGTTCTGGCTCGTCTACACCGACGTCAAGCGTCTCGACGGCTCATTCAAGGACGCGCACAACTCCATCGTCACGGCGTCGTCGATCGAGGGCCCCTGGTCGGACCCGACTTATGTCAATTCGAGCGGCTTCGATCCCTCGCTCTTTCACGACGACGACGGACGCAAGTGGTTCGTCAACATGATCTGGGACCACCGCGATGGCTCCGGCGCGCAACGGAAACATCCGGCCTTCGCCGGCATCCTCTTGCAGGAATGGGACGCCGCCTCCGGCAAGCTCTTGGGAAGGCCAAAGACGATCTTCGCCGGAAGTCGGCATGGCCTCGTCGAAGGCCCGCATCTCACCAAGCGCAACGGCTGGTACTACCTGACGACCGCCGAGGGCGGCACCGGCTACGACCACGCCGTCACCATGGCCCGCTCGCGCCGGATCGACGGGCCCTACGAGTTGCACCCGAACGTCCACCTTCTCACGTCGAAGGATGCGCCCGAAGCGCCCTTGCAGCGCGCCGGCCATGGGCAGATCGTCGAGACGCCGGACGGGCAGGTCTATCACACGCATTTGTGCTCCCGCCCGCTGAAAGGCCTCAAGCGCTCGCCGCTCGGGCGCGAGACCGCGATCCAGAAATGCGTCTGGCGCGACGACGGCTGGCTCTATCTCGCTCAGGGCGGCCAGGTTCCGTCGCTCGAGGTTCCCTCGCCGTTTCCGACCACGACGGCGCCGAGGCCGCGCGTCCAGCGGACCGCCTTCTCGCGAGGCGCCCTGCCGCTCGATTTCCAGTGGCTGCGGACGCCGCATCCCGACAGGATTCTGTCGCTCTCCGCGCGGCCCGGCTGGCTGCGCCTGATCGCGCGCGAATCCATCGGCTCCTGGTTCGAGCAGGCGCTGGTCGCGCGCCGGCAGGAGCATTTCGTCTTCCGGGCGGAGACCGAGGTCGATTTCCGGCCGTGGAGCTTCCAGCAGGCTGCGGGACTGACGGCTTATTACAACCGCTACAAGTTCCACTTCCTGGCCGTCACTTGGCATGAGGCGTTGGGACGCGCGCTGACCATTATGAGCTGCGAGGGCAATTATCCCGAGGGTCGACTCGCCTTCCCGCTCTCCCCGCCGGTCGCGCTCGACGCGGAGGCTCCGGTGCAGCTCGCGCTGTCGGTCGATCACGCCAGGCTTCAGTTCGCCTACGCTCAGGGCGGCGAATGGCGCGACGCGGGGCCGCCGCTCGACGCCTCGATCGTGTCGGACGAAGCGGGAGGCGGCGAGCATCGCTCCTTCACCGGCGCTTTCGTCGGCATGGCGGCGTTCGATACGTCGGGCGGCGCCATCGGCGCGGACTTCCGGTATTTCGAATACGAAGACCGCACGACGACATGAGGGCGCATGTCGCCTTTGGCTCGAGGCTGTGTAAAAACAATTACGCAATTACGTTGGCAGTGCATTCTATTGCCGTGAGCCCGGCAAGCTGCTGTCGGGAAATGATGCTCGCCTCGCTCGCCTCGTCGTCCCCGGCTTGCCCCACCACATCGCCCAGCGCAGCGATAGAATGCACTGTCGCCGTAATCCGTAATCGACCCTACGATCGCCGCCCAGGCGCGTCCGCGGCCGCTAGACGGACTTCAGCATGCCGCCGTCGACAAAGTAAGTGGACCCGACGGAGTAGCTGGCGCGCTCCGAGCACAGAAAGACGAAGAAATTGGCGAGTTCTTCGGGCGTCGCAAAGCGCTTGATCGGCGCGTGTTCGCGGGCGACGCCGTCGAGGTAGCCCTGCCAATCGCCATCGGCGCCGCCGGTCAGTTGCTTGGCCGTCTTGATCCAATCCGGCGTGAGGATCAGGCCCGGGTTGACGCAGTTGACGCGAATGTTGTCGCCGACGAGTTCCGTCGACAGCGTCTTCGAGAACATCATCAGCGCCGCCTTGGTCACGTTGTAGATCGGTTCGTACCAGAGCGGTTGGACGGCGCAAATCGATGCGTTGTGCAAGATCACGCCCCCGCCGCGGCGGCGCATGCCGGGCACGAGGCTGCGGGCGAGACGCACCGCCGCCATGACGTGGAGGTCCCAGTACGCCTGCCATTTTTCATCCGGCGCCTCCATCACGGTTTCGTTGCTGCCGGTGCCGGCGTTGTTGATCAGAATGTCCGCTCCGCCAAACGCTTGCTCGACGCTGGCGACGAGCGCGGCGACGCCGTCGCGCGTGCCGACGTCGCAAGCGATTCCCACCGCTCGCACGCCGAACTGGCGCGCGATCTGGTTTGCTTCCGCCGCGGCGCGCTCGCCGCCGCGAGCGGCGAGGACGACGTTCGCGCCCTCCGCCGCCAGGCCCTTGGCGACGGCGAGGCCAATGCCGACGCTGCCTCCGGTGATCACCGCGACCTTTTCTTTCAATCCCATGTCCATGCGACGCCTCCCTAAGCACCCGTCAGAAAACAACCGCTTCATCCGTCATTGCGACCCCGAGCGCAGCGAGGGGGAAGCAATCCAGACTTGGGGTTCGCGGCGGCGGCTTAGTCTGGATTGCTTCGCTGTCGCTCGCAATGACGGTTCCTCGATTCCGTGAAATTCCGACAAACCCTAACCATAGCGATCGACGGCATTCCACTTGCGGCGATCTTCGCTCCGCGACGATCATCGCGCCGCCCTCGACTATTGGGTGTTCCCCGCGGCGGGCTGGCTTGGCTGGCGCGAGTTTGCCGTCGCGTTTTCCGCCTCGTCAAGGCGGACAATTGACGCGCGCGACGCGTCGAAGTGGACACGGATTAAGTGAATTTGGTAAGCTGGAATTACGAATTACGGAATTAGAATTACGGAATTACGGTGACGTTTGCTGGAGTGGACCCCGAAGTTGAGACACGGGTAAAAGGGTGACATGGCTTCCGAGGAGGAACCATGTCGGAACCGGGCAAGAGTCCGCGGCAGTTTTCGGAGGCGTTCAAGGAAGCCGCGGTGCGGCGGCTGGAAGCTGGCGAGAAGATTGCCGCGGTGGCCGCGGCGATTGGGGTCAAGCGGAAGCTTTTGTATCAGTGGCGCAACGCTTGGCGGGCGATGGGGTCGGCCGGGTTCAACCGCAAACGCGGGCGGAAGCCGGGCTGGAAGGCCGCCGAAGCCTGCGCGGCGGTCGCTCCGTCGTCCTCTCCGGACGCCGTCGCGCCCGCTGCGCAGGCTTCGCAGGAGCTGAGGAAAGCGCAGGCCCGCATTGCCGAACTGGAACGGCTGATCGGGCGTCAGCAGGCGGATCTGCATTTTTTTCGCGAAGCCTTGCGGCTCTGGGGCGCGACGCCCCCGAACGGCGGCGCGCCCATCTCTACGCGGTCGTCGAAAAAATGACCGCCGACGAGTCGCAAGGCTTTCTCGAAGACGACGCCAACGTCCGGCGCCTGTGCGCCCTCGGGGACGTGTCGCGCGCGGGCTACTACCGCCATTTCGGCCCGCACGCTCCCGCCCGCGCGGACGCCGATCTGCGCGATCTCATCCAACGCGAAGCGCTCGCTCATCGCCATTACGGCTATCGTCGCGTCACGCAGGCGCTGCGCCGGCAAGGCCTGATCGTCAACGCCAAGCGGGTGCTCAGGCTGATGCGCGAAGACAACCTGCTCAGCCTGCGCGCCAAGCCCTTCGTCCCGCGCACGAGCGACAGCCGGCATGGCTTCGCGATCCGGCCAAACCTCGCCCGCGCGCTGCGTCCCAGCGGCCTCGACCAGCTCTGGGTCGCCGACATCACCTACATCAGGCTGGCCGAGGACTTCGTCTATCTGGCCGTCGTCATCGACGCGTTCTCGCGCAAAGTGGTGGGCTGGGCGCTCGCCGGCCATCTCGAGGCTTCGCTCGCCCTTGAGGCGCTTGATCAGGCGCTCGCGGCGCGCCAGCCCCAGCCCGAAAGTCTCATCCACCACTCCGACCGCGGCGTGCAGTATGCGTGTTCCGACTATGTCGAACGGCTGGAGGCGCGCAAAATCGTCATCAGCATGAGCCGGCCCGGCAACCCTTACGACAACGCCAAGGCCGAGAGCTTCATGAAGACGCTGAAAGCCGAGGAGGTGAACGGCAAGGCCTACGCCAACATCGACGACGCCCGTCGGCAGATCGGCGCCTTCATCGAGACCATCTACAATCGTCAGCGCCTGCACTCGGCGCTGGGCTACAAACCGCCGGTCGAGTTCGAAGCCGAACTGCGGCCGGTCACGCCAACGCTGAACCAGGACGAAGCCCTGTCACTCAATTAGCGTGTCTCACCAGAGGGGTGCAGTCCACAGCACTGTCACCGTAATCCAAGCACTGTCGGCACATTCGAGAGCGGGTCGGTCATGGATTTAGACGGTTACGACAAAGTCATGGACGTAACGATATGGATAATCTTTGCGCCGATGCCTATCTCCGCTGCAAAGGAGAGCCTCCATGAGCATAACCGGCAAGGTTGTCGTCATCACCGGCGCAAGCAGCGGGATTGGTCTCGCTACGGCGAAGCTTCTGGCGGAACGCGGCGCGTTCGTCGTCCTGGGCGCCCGCCGGGAGGATGTGCTGGCCGCCGTCGTCGAGGAGATCAGCGCCGCCGGCGGAAAGGCGGCGCACAAGGTGACGGACGTCCGCCGCCGAAGCGATCTCGAGGCCCTTGTCGCACTGGCGATCGAGCGCAGCGGCAAGCTCGACGTCATGGTGAACAATGCCGGGATCGGGCCCATATCGCGTTTCGACGCGCTGCGCGTGGAGGATTGGGACGCCATGATCGACGTCAATCTGCGCGGCGCGCTCTATGGCATCGCCGCGGCGTTGCCCGTCTTTCAACGTCAGCAATCGGGCCACATAATCAATATCGTCTCGACGGCGGGGCTTAAAATTCTCCCCACCATGGGCGTCTATGCGGCGACCAAGAACGCTGTGCGGACCATCAGCGAAGCCCTGAGGCAGGAGGCGGGACCACACCTCCGAGTCACCGAGATTTCTCCAGGCATGATCTCGACCAACTTTGCAGACTCGCTGACCGATCCTGCCGTCAAGGAGGCGATAGGAAAACGCATGTCCGACATTGCGATCTCGCCGGCCGCAATCGCGCGCGGCGTCGCCTATGCGATCGAACAGCCGGACGATGTAGATGTCGGCAGCATCGTCATACGACCAACGGCTCAGGATTGAAGGGATCGGCGTCGCAAAACTTTAATTACAATTCAATTACGAATTACGGTGACGCTTAATTACGTAATTACGTAATTACGTAATTACGTAATTACGGTGACGCTTGCATAAATCCTAATTACGTAATTACGGTGACGCTTGCATAAATCCCCAATTCTAAGTCTCGTCGGCCACTCCTCCCTGCCGATTGAGGCCGCGATTGCGAGCGGTGGGGGTCACGGCCAAGGCGCACGCGAATACGAATAACGAATAATGGACTTATGCATGTGTCACCGTAATCCCAATATCCTCGACCGTCGTTGTGAGACGGTCGAGCAGTAACTACCCACCCCCTTTGATCGTGGCCTGATAGGGCTGACGGCGCGGCACGGGTTGCCGGTCTGGCGTTCAGGGGGTGATGATTTCGAGGAGGGTCTGGAAAGGACCTGCGCCCGCCAGGCGCGCGGTATCGACGGCGGTGCGCACGCCGGCCTCGAAGTCGGCGGCCCATTTTGCGCGGTAGCCATTGGTGACCTTGCGCTGAATGACGCACGGTCGCAGGGCGCGCTCGCTGACATTGTTGGTGGGCTCGACCTCGCCGGGAAAGTCGCAGAAGGTCAGCAACTGGGTTCGGGCGCGGCCGACCTTGGCCAGGAGGTCGCGGGTCAGCGGACAGGTGGTCGGAGCGATCAGGATAGCTTCGAGATCGTGTTCGAGAGCGCGGCGCTTGGCGCGCAGAGTTGAGGCGGCGACGGTCTCGATGTCGCGGGCCAAGGCGAAGACACGGTCGAACCACAGGCGCAGGCGGAACGGCGCCGCGTCCTCGCTGTTCTCGTCGACGAAGCGGGCCTCGCGATCAAGATGCGCAAGACAGGTCTGCTGCCGGTCGGCGTGACCCTGCTGGGCGCTGTAACGATCGGAGGTCCACACCGCCGGGCGATGGCCGGCCATGACGTCGCGCACGACTTCGGCGGCGCGAGTGAAAGCGACGCCATGAACGACCGCCTTCTTGCTGCAGAACACCCAGTGAAAGGCATTGACGCCTTCGATGCGCGCTCCGGTTTCGTCGCAGGAGACGAACCGCGCCCGGCGCAGCGCCGCCAGCGCCTCGGCGCGCCTGGCCTCGAACGCCGTCTTCGTGCGCTTGAACATGTTCATCAGGGCGCCTTCGCTGACGGTGAGGCCGAACAGGTCGCTCAACGCCGCGCCGAGCCGCTCATAGGAAAAGAGCTGCATGCCTTTCAGATAAACGGCCAGCGCATGGATGCGCGGCCCGAATGGCGTGCCCTGCGCCGCGTCTGGAACCGGCGCCGTCGTCGTCTGACCGCAACATGTGCAGCGGATCGAAAACCGCCGATGCCGCCGCACGAAGGGCCGGATCGGCGGAAGCTCGATTTCGTCGTATTCGCCGACCAGCTTCCGTTGGGCGTCCTCGCCGAAGGCCAGCCCGCACCGCGGGCAATGCGTCGGGGCGTGATCCTCCACGGCGTCCGGGCTGTCGCTCAAACCGCGCGCGTGGCCCTCGTGCCCGGGTTTGGCGCCGCCGGGCTTGGCGTTCTCCCGCTGCTCTTTCCGATCGCTCGACGGCGGCTTCGACGAATTGCGTGACGTCTTCCTCGGTCGCTGCAATTGCAGCACCAGCTCGATCAGTTCGTCCTTGCTGAGCTGTTCCAAGTCACTGCGATTCATCCGATTCTTGAATCAGGAAGCGCCCCAATCCGCAAGCCCCGCACGCGCCAAATGCCAGGGGGTGGGTAATTACGGCGAGCATCCCTTCGGCAGCATCAAGCAGTGGATGTATCAGGCCGCCTTTCTGATGCGCGGGCTCGAAAGGGTTCGCGCCGAGTTCAGCCTGACGGCGCTCGCCTACAATTTGCGCCGAGCGATCAACATTCTCGGCGTCGAAGCCCTAAGGGCGGCCGTTGCGGCCTGAGGCCCGCTCCCGCACGCCAAAATCGAACCTACGACGGCTTCAAACGTCGCTCTGGCGCGAAATCGGCGCTCCGGGAACCGAATACAGGCGAAACCAAAAAAACCAGCGCCCATCCTCAGCCGGACGCCGCCACTCCTCGCCGACCAAGGAGTTTTCGCACGGTCTGCTTGAATTCCGCACGAAGCGCGATCCAAGGCGGGCACAGCGGTTGATTGGACGGGCGGGGGTCGCTATGCACGGAATCGGAAAGCCGTGCCGGGAATTTCTCCCGCGTAGGAACACGGTTTCACCTTTGGAGGAGACCATGTTGCGCTTCCTCATCATCTTCCTCATATTCGTTATGCCAGCGTTTGCACAAGATGCGGCGCAAGAAAAAATGATCGACGCGTTGAATAATTTACAAGAAGAAGTGTCGGTTTGCTGGGCTTACTACGGCTCGTCGGTCATTGTGTTGAGAACGACCTCAACCTCAGCAAGCGGACACAAGTTACGATCGACGCCTTACTACGAGAGGCGTATGTAGTCGGATCGAAAATAGGGATGACAAACGATGCAATACTGTCTCGGCTAACGCTCTTCCTGAATGAAGATAAATCATTAATGAGTAACAGTTGTGTCAATATATCATCTCTTCTTACACGTCACGCTGACAGGTGCAAGATAGTTGTCGAACATAGCGATATAATTCTTAACGAGTATCTGAACAAATGATAAGTGGCGAACGAGCCCTGACTACTCAACGACGCGCTATATTTCACCGATAAGTAGTGTAACACGCGTATTTGTGAAATCATCATACTTAGCGTCCTCGATTTTCCTGACCCAATATGGGTGAAGGAGTCGAGCTATTTCGAGCTTATCTTTCGCGATTTCATTTCTGGATTGGTATGCATGCCCTTCTAGCTCTGCAATTGTTTCTATACCAGCCATGCATTCAACACGCCGACCTTCAACAGTCGCATAGTTCCTGAGAAGACTGCTGTCCCATGTAACCGCTTCGTCAAATTCGATATTCATATTTGGCCTCAATATTGTCTCCACATTGTATCGAACGTTAGCACATTTCTACAGGAACGTCCATGCGCGTTGCCTTTCCTCAATGCCAACATGCCCTGTCGAACAGACCTCCCTCCTGAAGGCCTGAAGGATTGTCGGCCTCGCGGGTTTTTTCGCGCGCGCCGTCGCGTCGGCGCCTTCATCGAGGACGTCTACAACGCCGACCGCCTCCACTCCGCGCTCGGCTACCAATCCCCCATTGCCTTCGAGGCCGCGCTCAGAAAGACTGCCGACCCGAACCGTCAACCCCTAACCGCCTTGTCACCGAATTAGCGTGTCTCACACGAGGGGTGCAGTCCACACCTATTTGTATTACGGCGGCGCGGGCCTCGCCGCCCTTTCGCGTTCGAGCCGGCGTTTGTTACGCGCGCCGCGAAGCGCGCGTCCGTGCTATGGATGAACGAACCCCGCAGCTCGCCGACGAACTCCCGCCATGGCTCGCGTCGATTTCACCACCCCTCGCCTTTATCTCGCCGGCGACCTCTTCGAGGGCGCCAGCGCGGCGCTTTCGCGCGATCAGGCCCATTATCTCCTCGCCGTGCTGCGGCTCGGCCCGGGCGCGCGGGTGCTGACCTTCAACGGGCGCGACGGCGAATACGCCGCTTCGATCGGCGCCGTCTCCCGCAAGGCCGCGACGCTGACGATTGGCGAGCGCACGCGGCCGCAGCAAGTTCCGCCCGACGTCGATTACCTCTTCGCCCCGCTCAAGCACGCGCGGCTCGACTATGTCGCGCAGAAGGCGGTGGAGATGGGGGCGCGGCGCTTAAGGCCCGTCATCACCCGGCGCACCCAGGCCGCGCGCGTCAACCTCGAGCGCCTGCGCGCCAACGCGCGCGAAGCGGCCGAGCAGTGCGGCGTGATCTGGCTGCCGCAGGTCGATGCGCCGGAGCGGCTGGAAAAGATTCTCGCCGACTGGCCCGTCGAGCGGCTGCTGGTGTTTTGCGACGAGGACGCGCCGCAGGCGAACCCGATCGCCGCGCTCGCCGAGCGTTCGCCGAGCGCCGGCGTTTCGCTGTTGATCGGCCCGGAGGGCGGATTCGACGATGGCGAGCGCGAGGCGATCGGACGCGCGCCGAACGTGCTGCGTCTCAGCCTCGGACCGCGCATCCTGCGCGCCGACACCGCCGCGGTCGCCGCGCTGGCGCTGGTTCAAAGCTGTTACGGCGACTGGCGGTGATCCGGCGCGAGGCGGCGAAGGCGGGACGCCGGCATCGCCCGGCGCCGTGAACGCGACGCCGGCTGCGCCGAAAGGAACGCTCCTCGCCGCCATCGCCGCGGTCATTCGGCGAGGCGGGCCTCGGGCGCGCCAGACCGGCGCGACAGCCGTTCGTGCGTCGCCTTGAGGCTGGCGATCGCCTCCTCGATCTCGCGCCGCTGACGCTCGAGATGGTCGAGTTGATCGACGATCTGAGCGGGCCGCAGCCTGCCCTCGAAGTCGGTCTTGGCGGCGCCGTCCTCGGCGCCGATCAGTTCGCCGATTTCGGCGAGCGTAAAACCGAGCTGCTTGCCCTTGAGGATCATTTCCAGGCGAAGCCGGTCCGGTCCGCTGTAATAGCGCGCGTTCCCCACCCGGCGCGGGTGGATCATGTTGCGATTCTCATAGAAACGCAGGGTTCGCAGGGTGACGCCGAATTCGCGCGCCATTTCGCCGATCGTCATCTCGCCGGCGGCGCTCCTGCTGTCGAGTCCGGAGGTAACCGAGAGATTGCTTGCGGAAACGGCAGCATTCCCCAACGCCGAAGTCGCGCTCATGGCCAATCCTTTCCGTCAGCGCCCTAGGGTCGCCGGGACCAGCCGCCGGCGCCAGTGCGCAAACCGCGACAAATATGATCCCTTTATTGAAGAATGCAACTATTAGTTGCACGAATCGGTGATACACCCGCGCCGCCCTCGGCGACGGCCCCAACCGCCCATTTCGCGGGTCTTAACGGTTTTTTCACCACGAGCGCAGAAACATTCAACGCGGCGCACTCATTGGCCGAAGGCGCTTCGATCGACACAACCTCGGCGACGGTTGCAACTATGAACGGCGCGGCGGCGTGGAACGTCAGAGGGTTAGCGCGCGAGACCCGCGCCTTCGCCGAAGAAGCCGCGCGACGCGCCGGCATGAGCCTCGGCGATTGGCTCGACGAGGCGGTCGCCGACAAGGCCGCCGAACAGGGCGTCAGGCCGGACGATCTCGAAACCGACGACAGGCTCGACGCGATCGGCGAGCGAATTTCGCGGCTGTCGCGCCGCGATGGCCGATCGGGCGAAGATCGGCGCCCGAGCGCGCGCGGCGAACCGCGGCGCCGGCGGGACGATCCGGTCGCGAGCCAAGACGAGGCTCGCCGCTCCGACGAATTGCTCGAGGCGGCCATCGCCAGGCTCGAAAGCCGCGCCGAACGTCAAGAAGCGCGCGCCGTGCGCGCGATCGAATTGGTGGCGCGCTGGATCGAACGCAGCCAGGCCGATCGCGGCGAACAGCGAGCGGCGCTCCAGGCCGTCGCCGAAAAGCTCGACGCGATCGACCAACGCGCGGCGCGCGGGCAGGCGCAGCCGGCCGAGGCGCTCGGCCGCCGGGAACCCCGTCTCGACAAGACCGAGCGTCCGCGCATCGACATGCAAGAGGCCGTTTCGCAGATCACCCGCCGGCGCAGCGAACTCGACGCGCGCGCGCCCCCGTCCGACCTCGAGGCCTCGAAGCGCGGCTGGCGCCATTTCGGCGTCGACTCCGCTTCGTCCTCGCCCCCCGGCCCCGCAGCGCCGCAGCCGTCGCCCCCGCCCGTCGAGGCCGGCGCGGCGGCGCCCGCGAACGGCCCGTCGCCGACCGACGCGTTGCGCGGCGAGATGCTGGCCCTGAGCGCGCGGCTCGAGCAAATGCGCCGCGAACAGAACGAACAAAGCGCGCGCCCTCCGCTCGACGTGCAAGGCTTACGCGCCGAGATCGCGGCGATGTCGCGCAGCCTCGCCGATCTCGCCCCGCGAAACGCCGTCGTCGCGTTGGAAGGGGCGATGCGCAATCTGAGCGAGCGCGTCGCCTCGATGCGCGACAACGGCGCGCGCGAGACGCTCGTCGCGCCGGTCGAGGCGTTGGTCGAGCAAGTCTTGGACGCCCTGCGCGCTTACGATCCGCACGCCGCCGTGCAGGGGCTCGAGCGCGAGATTAGCGCCATCGACGCCAAGGTCGACGCCATCGCGCAGGGCGTCGTCAACCCGGCGACGTTCGAGCGCATCCGCGCGCAGACCGAGGAAGTTCGCAACCTTCTGGCCGCGGCCGCGACGCGGCCGGTGCCGGTCGAACGGTTGGAAAAGCAGATCGCCGATCTCGCCGACCGCGTCGAACGGCTGGCCTCGAGTCCGGCCCCGCAGGCCGAATCGGAGCGGGTCGTCGCGCTGCTCTCCGACGCGCGCGCCGAGATCGAGCGTTCGACGCCCCCGGCGGCGTTGTCGGCGATCGAGCGCCGCCTCGAGCAGCTCGCTCAACGGATGGATCAGGCGCTGCAGCGGCCGCCGGCGGGCGCCGACTCGCGCGCCATCGAGGACTTGGCGCGCCGCATCGACGGCGTTCGCGCCTCGATCGAGCGCCAGAACGGTTCGCAGCCCGACGCCGCCAAGCTCGAAGCCACGCTGCGCGACATCAGCCAGAAGCTCGACCGCCCCTCCGTCCCGGGCGCCAATCCGGACGCCCTCGCGGCGATGTTCCAGGACCTGGCCACGCGCATCGACCGCCGCGCCAATCCGACCATCGACACCACGCCGATCGAGCAGGCGCTGCGATCGATCGGCGACCGCCCGGTCGAGATCGACACCACGCCGATCGAAAACATGATGCGCGACCTCGGCGCCAAGCTGGTCGCGCCGACCGCGCCCGACATGCGCTCGCTCGAGGGCCTGCTGCGTGAAATCAACCAGAAGCTGGACCGCGGCGCGACTCCCGCGGCGCCGCCCGGCGAAATCGAGGCGATGATCCGCGACCTCGGCGCGCGCATCGACCAGCGGGTCGTTCCGTCGATCGACATCCATCCGCTGGAAGAAGCGCTACGCGCGCTCAACCAGCGACTCGACCTCGGCGCGGCCCCGAAGCTCGACCCGAATTTCGTCGAGCAGGCCGCCGACCTCTTCGCCGAGCGGCTGGGGCGCCGCGACGGACCGAGCGTCGACGCCGATGCGCTCGCCAGTCAGATTTCCGAGATCCACGATCGTCTCGACGTGTTGCAGCCGGACGCTTCGTCGAAGGGCGCGCTCGATCCGCGCACGGTCGCCGACTTGATCGTCGAGCTCGACACGACGCGCAAGACCCTGCAATCGCTGCGCGAGTTCGCCCCTCCCGACAACGACGACATCGCCGACGGGCTCGCCGACCTTCGCGCCGAACAGGCGAGCGCCGACAAGCGTACGCAGGCGCGTCTGGCCGGCCTGCAGGATGTTCTGGAAAGGCTGGTCGATCGTCTCGGCCGCGTCGACGAGGGCGCGCGCGCCGAGGCGCCCGGCGCGGCGAACGCGGCGCGGACCGTTTCGCCCATCGGCGTCGGCGAAGCGTCGAACGCGACCGACGCGGCGTTGCGGGGCATCCCCGATCGCGCCGCGGCGGCGAAGGGGCCCGGCGAACCGGCGCGGAGCGACAAGCCCGATCAAGCTGGCCAGGCGCCGTCGCCGCGTTCGCTCGACGGCTCCGACTTCCTGCTCGAACCCGGCGCGTCGCTGCCTCGGGCGCGCGCCCTGGAGTCGAGCGAATTCCCCTCGTCGAAGAGCGCGGTCAACGCCCATATCGCCGCGGCTCGCCGCGCCGCGCAAGCCGCGCTGGCGGAAGGCGCGGCCAAGGAAGGCAAGTCGAGGCCAGCGGCCGAATCCGCCGACGCCCGCGAGCGGGCGCGCGGCTCGGCCGGCGGTCGGGCCAAGGCGTTCTTCGCCGCGCGGCGGCGGCCCATTCTTCTCGGCGCGGCGCTGCTGGCGGCGATCGCGACGTTCGCGGTGGTCGAGCTGCGCGGCGCTCGCCATCCCCTCATGCAGAAGTCGGAGCTGCAGGCGCCGGCGCAGCCAAACGCGAACCCCGATATCGCCAGGCTCGCCGCGCTCTCCGGCGCCGCGGCGATCGATCCCCATCCGATCGGCTCGATCGCCGCGCCGCCGACGCCGGCAAAGAGCGCCAAGAGCGCCCCCGCCGGCCTCGCGGCCGCGATTCCGGCCGATCTGCCGCCGTCTCTGCGCGCGGCCGCGGCGGCCGGCGACCCGGCCGCCGAACTCGAACTGGCGCTGCGCCTCGTCGACGGCCGCGGCGTCGCCAAGGACCTCGGCGCGGCGGCGCAATGGTTCGAGCTGGCGGCGGCGCAAGATCTTCCGCTCGCGCAGTACCGATTGGCGACGCTCTACGAGAAGGGCCTCGGCCTCGGGCGCGATCCTCAGCTCGCAATGACCTGGTACGCGAAGGCGGCGGGCGCCGGCAACGCGCGCGCGATGCATAATCTGGCGGTGATGAACGCCGAAGGCGCCGCCGGCGGCAAGCCCGACTATGGCGAAGCCGCGCAATGGTTCCGCAAAGCCGGGCAGCTCGGAATCCGCGACAGCCAGTTCAATCTCGGCGTTCTCTACGCCCGCGGCATGGGCGTGCCGCAAGATCTCGTCCAATCCTGGCTGTGGTTCTCGCTGGCGGCCCAGCAGGGCGACGCCGACGCGGCCAAGAAGCGCGACGAAGTGGCGGCCAAGATGGACGCGGGCGCGGTGAGCGCCGCCGCGCGGGCGCTCGCCGAGTTCAAGACGGCGACGCCGTCGCCGGCCGCCAACGACGCGCCGGCGCCGCCCGGCGGCTGGGAGGCGAAGACCGGCGCGCCGCAAGCCGGCCTAACGCCCGCCGGCGCGCGCGCCCTCTGACGGCGCCGAAGGCCGCCGATCGCCTGATTTTTCTCCCCCCCTTTTCCACCCGCCGCCGAGCGATGGGCTTTCACCGCGCTGGAGTTCGATCAGAACCTCGGCCGGCGGGCCGTCGGCTTGGGCGAGCGCCTGGAACAGCGTGACCCACACGCCCTTCGCCGCCCACCGCACAAAGCGATTGTAGAGCGTCTTCTTCGGCCCATAATCGCGCGGCGCGTCGACCCAACGACCGCCCGATTTCAGCACATGAACAATCCCGCTGATCACCCGCCGGTCGTCGACACGCGCCTTGCCCCGCGTATCCCTCGGAAGATGAGGCGCGATCTTCGAAAACTGCTCGTCCGTCAGCCAGAAGAGGTCCTGATTCATCGGCGCTTCCTTTCACAAGCCGTGAATCACAAACCCTCGTTCACGCCAACCATTTTATGGGTCCGGACCCTAGTCGAGTTTGGCCGTGGAGCGCATCGCCTTCTCGCATTTGTTTAGGAGCCGGATAACATGAAGACGCTGCTGACGGTCATCGGAGGCATTCTTGTGATCGCGGGCCTTGTGTTCATGGGTCCGCGGCTCGGGGGACGAAAGACCGGACCGGCGCGCAGTGAGGCCGCGAGTTTGGCGGGAACCGCGCCGTAGGTTCGCGGCCGCAATTGACATTATAGTGATATCACTATATTTACGTTGGGCCGATGGTTGACGCCCGTTCGCCAAAGACGCTCGTTTGGTTGGGCTCGAGCCGCAAGGATTTTCGCGAATTTCCAGACGACGCGAAGTCCGGGATGGGCTACGCGCTGTTTGTCCCGCAGTGCGGCGGGCGGCATCGCAAAGCGAAGGCGCTGAGTGGATGTGGCGGAGCGGGCGTTGTCAAGATCGTCGTCGATCGTCGCGGCGACGCGTTCCGGACCGTCTACGCCGTGCGCTTCGCGTCGGCGTCTGTGTGCTGCACGCCTTTCAAAAGAAATCAAAGAGAGGCGCCGCGACGCCGCAAGCGGATATTCGCCTGATCGAGCAACGGTTGCGCGACGCGGAACGGCTTTATCAGGGAGGATAAGTCATGCGCGAACGGGCTGCGGCGGAGACGAGTTCCGGCAATGTCTTCGCCGACATCGGGGTGGCCAACGCCGACGAGCATCTGGTGAAGGCGAAACTCGTCTACAAGATCGACGGCCTGATGAAAGCGCGGGGCCTCAAACAGGCCGAGGCGGCGCGATCGTTCGGGGTCAGGCAGCCCGACGTGTCGAAAATGTTGCGCGGCGACTTCCGCCAGTTCTCGGTTGAGCGCCTGATGCGCTTTCTCGTCGCTCTCGACCAAGATGTCCAAATCGTCGTCAAGCCGCGCCGAGGCGCGGCGACGGCCGCTTCGCTCGACGTGGCGTGAAGGCGGGCAGTTGGCGAGAGGCGCATGAGGAGCAGGGCAATCCTCACTCCGGCGCCAAGAGCCGCACCATGCTCGCCAAATCGAGTTTCGTATAACCGGCGGGAATGTCGAACGCGCCCGCGGGCGGGTCTTGGTGCTGGATGGATTTGAGGGTGACGACGATCTGGCGGCCGCCGTCGCCGAGCGTGGTGGTCGTCTGCACCGGAAATCCCTCGAAGCCGATCGCCTTGGTCATCGAGTCGAAATTGAGCGTCGCCATCGGCGAACGCAAGGCGCCGACCGCCGCGGTCATTTTCGCCACCGCGGCGCCGAAACTGGCGAAACCCGCCAGATCGTCGCGGCTGAGCCCCAAGTCCGACAGCTTGGCGATGCAAACCTCCGACGAAGCCTTTCCGCCCAGGACGACTCGGTAGGGCGCGCAGCTCCATGGGCCGACCGTGCGGGCGTCGCCGGCCTTCTCGTATGCGACCTGCGGCGGCGCGGACGGCGCGCCCTGGCCCATGTGCGAGGCGATCGCGGCCTCGATCTGTTTGCGCTGCGCGTCGGGCACAAGGGCCAATTTGTCCTTCATCTGCGCCATCGCCTGATCCACTCGGGCGCCGATCTGCGCGACGGCGCCGGGCGTCAGTTCCAGATAGCTGTGGTTCTTCGCCAGCAGAATCCACACCTTGTTCAAGTCGCCGCGAAAGATGATGTCCGCCGCCGCGGAGGACATGCGCAGGCGATCCGTGTCGAGAATCATCGTCCGGGGTTGCGGAGCGGCGGCGTTGACCGCCTCGTCCAGGGCGATCACGGTCGCCGCCGTCGCGGCGCCGCCGGCGCCGAGGACGAAGAGAGCGCCCGCGAGGCCGGCGCTCCATGCAAACTGACTGCGCACTGCGTTCCCTCCCCGTTGCGGCCAAGGCGGCCAAATCCACGCCGGCCGGATGGGTCGACGTCGGCCCGGCCGTCCGGGGCGAACGTTAGCGGATGCGAGCCGCCCGCGCCAGCGCGGGCCGAAGCGCATTGTAGACGCGCTCGGCGAGCGCGTCGGGTGAAGCGCCGCAGTCCAGGCGTGGGGCGAGCTGCGGTCGACGGCCGCGGCTACAGCGTCCCCGCCAGCACGACATGGCCGCCGACATGGCCGCCGCTTGCGCGCGACGAGGCGGCGCGTTCGGAGACAAACCGCGCCGCGATTTGGTCGGGGCCGAGGTCCTCGATGCGGCGAAAGCCGAGCTCGCGAAGCCTTTCGTGCAGCGCGGGCGTCGCGAAGAAGGTCTGCAGCGGCTCGCCGGCGGCGGCCGCCCGCGCCGTGACGATTTCATGCCCTCGGCGCCAACCTCCTTCGGCGATCGAGGCCGCCGGATTGGAATAGTCGAACACGACTTCGCCGCCGCCCGGCAGTTTGCCGATGAAGGCGCGCGCCGCAAAGATCGCCGGCTCGGTGAGATAGGGAACGACCCCGAGCCAGAGGAAGAAACTCGGCCGCCCGGCGTCGAACCCGCCCGCGCGAAGCGCGTCCGCGAGGCTTTCGCTTTCGAAGTCGCACGGCGCAAAGACGAGGTGCGCCGGCGCGGCGATCCCCGCCGCGGCGAGGCGGCGGCGCTTCTCGGCCTGCGTCGCGGGATGATCGACCTCGGTGACGCGCAAGCCCTCGGTCGGCTCGACGCGATAGGCGAAGGTGTCGAGCCCGGCGCCGAGAACGACGATCTGCCGCACGCCGCGCGCGATCGCTCGTTTGGCCGCGTCCTCGGCGAAACGGCTGCGCACCGCGACGTAGAGGCGCAGGCCGCGCAAGGCGGGGTTGGCGCGCGCCTCGGCGACCGCAGCGTCGGCGTCCGGCCCGAGAATGCGCAGCGCCAGCGGATCGGCGAACAGGCGCCCGCCTTCGAGAACCTGATGGGCGGCGCGACGGCCGGCGGCGCCGAGCGCGGTGCGGCTGAATTGACCCTCTTGCATCGGGCGGACGTTAGCCGCCGGGCGCGCTGGTGTCGATACGCAGTCCGGCGGCGCGGGGGTCGATGGGACGCGCCAGGCGCTTGGCGGGCGGCTGCGCCATTTCTGTTGCCGATCGCATGTTTTCAATCTGTTGCGTGACGTTTTTCCGCCGCGCGTAACTCCCAAGCCGTCTAGGCGTTGAGGGCGAGCGCGATCTGTGTTGGCGGGTCGGCGAGGGTTTTGAGGATGTTGGCCCCCTGTTTTCTCGCGGTTGAGACGACTGACCTGAGGCGCGCGAAGCTTTGGGCGCCGTCGAGGGTTCGAAACGAGCCCGAGATTTTCATTTTGACCTTCATCATCCTGAGGTCCTGTTCGGCCAGGTTGTTGGTGAAGGGCACGTCGAAGTCGGTGAGGAAGCGCAGCGTTTCGACTTTGAACGTCTTCAGCCTTTCGAGCAGATTGCGGCCGGGGCGCTGCTTTGTTCGTCCGCTCGCGTTGGCCTTGGCGTGGAGTGCGGGCAACTGGCGATGGAAAGCGAGGCCGAGCCGAACCGCGGCCCAATATTGGTCGACGAAGGCCGCGATGACTTTGGGCTCCAGCGCCTTCGCGCCCGCCTCGCGCGCCTCATGAACGGCGATATTCGCCGCCCGAAGCGTGTCGCGCATGAGTTCGGCCCACGGCTCCTTGTCGAACTCGATCAAACACTGGAGTTCGCGCAAGATATGGGCGTTGCAGAAGGCGTGTTCGACCGCGTCGAGCCGACGATAAGGCAGGAAGTGGTCGTGCACGACGACGCCCCCCTTCAAATCCTGCGGGATCGCGCCGCGCTTTTCGTCGGCGCGATAGAAGGTGAAGGCTTGGCTCGAAGTCGTATGCAGCCATTGCAGCTTACCGGCGATGCGATATCCCGTCTCGTCGAGATGGCGAACCTTCGCCTCGGCCACGCGCTCGCCGATGGCCTGGTAAACTTGCCGCAACTCTTGTCCCTTCTTGGCGATCCAAGCGACAAGGCTGGCCGGACAGATCAGCGGCGCGTCGAACAGATCGCTCAGCGCTTGCGCGGTCCGATCCTCGGGGATGAGTTGCTGGACATTGAGATAGATCGCCGCGGCCTTGATGCGCTCGCCATACTGGGCAGGCGAGACCACGCCTTCGGGAAAAACCGCCTTCGTCACGCCCCGGCAATGCGCGCAGCGGTAAATCGAGGCCTGATGTTCCGTGACCCGCAGCGGGCGCTCGGGAAGGTCGAACACTTGCCGCTTCTCGACCCCTATCGCCGACCCCGCCTCGAGAGGCCAACCGCAATGGCCGCATGCGCACGCCGCGTGCCCAACCACGCAATCGGGATCGGCGACCTGCCGCAGCGTGCCGCCCTTGTGACCCGTCTGGCCGCCGCTCGTCTTGCCCGAACGGCCGCGCAGACTGCCTCCAATACGCGGTTTCTTCCGCAGCCCGTCACTCGAAGGCGGTTGCGAACTGTTCGAGTCTGTCCCGCCCCAATTGCCGACGAAGATCGGCCACCTCGGCCCGCAACGCCGCGATCTCCGCCCTCAGAGACGCTATCAACTCCTCGACTTCGGCGGGAAGAACCATCCCACCCTTGATTCACAGTCTCGTGCCGCCGTCTCCCATAATCCGCATATCAATGCCGTTTCCCAAACACTGTGGCATTCCAAACTCACCACGCCTTGGGAGTTACCGCCGCGCCGCCAGTGGGCCACCGGACGGCGCGGCGCCCAGGCTCGGCATGGTGCGCACGCAATTGCGGTTCGGCGCAGTGTCTCACAAATAGCACAATTATAATGTATTATTTTGTCTCAGGCGGAGGGACTGATCCTCCGCAGCGCAGCACTGCGGGGATCGTATTCAAAATCGAGAATCGATTTGTCCTGGATCCTTCGCACGACTTCGTCGATGACCGGGAGCGGCGCGAGGAACCATTCGCGTGGCTTCACCAGGTTGCCGAAACGGTCGGCTATTTCGAGGTCGAGGCGCGCCGGCGCCAAAACCCGGTGCAGCAAATTTTCTAGCTTTGAGCGATTGATGTCCAAGAGCGTATAGGTCGCGACCACTTCCACGTCCGCCAGCAGAAACGTGGCGTCGAGCTTGGCGTTGGCGATCCGCGTCTCAACGTCGCCGCCCGTCACGCCGATCTTGTGAATCACGTCTCGATGCGCTGCGATCTGTGGATGCTCGGACTTGCTGCGCAGGACGTAGATCGTGCCGCTTTCGGTTCCTTCGGCGTTTTTCGGCTCCTCAAACAGTGGTCCCGCATCGGGCTCGGTGATGCGTCGTCCCGTCTCGTCCTTGTAGAGCGCCCGCTGCAAGGAACGCAGCAAGCCACGGCTCTCAGTGCCATTATCGAAGATGATGCGCAGGCGTGCGTTTCGCCGGCCCTGCTCAGTCAGAAACTCCTCTCCGACCTCGGCAATATAGGTTTTCTGTCCGCCAAGAATGAAAAATTCGCCGAGCTTGATTTCCGCATCGATCTGAAATCGTCGCGTCTTGCGGACTCCGTTGTCGAGGTCCTTTTGAATGCGCGCGAAGAAAGGCTTGAAACGATCGAAATCCTTGCAGGGCGTGCGCGTGGCGATCTCGTCGGCGGGAGTCTTGGGCTTGACGTGCTTCAGGTCGGTCAAGCTTCCCGGCGCGTCAGGTTCGATCCCCAGCTCCGCCAGAAGTTCCTCGTCGTCGGCGGGCTCAAGATGTTGCGCGCTTGTTGCGAATGCTCCGGATAGCAATCCGAGATCGTCCAGCGGCGCGAGCAGGTCTCGGAACTCGCTCAGTTCGCGCAAGCGGTCGAGGCGCACCGCGTAAAGGCGCTCGAAAGTATCGCGCTCTTCGCCATGCATCGGCGGACGCCCGTGCTGCTTGGCGAAATTGAGAATTTCCTCAAAACCGGCGATCACTCGTTCTTCGCGCGGCGTGTGGGCACCGGCCGGCTTGGCGTCCGCTTTGACGCCGAGCGCTTCGAGCAGCGCCTCGTCGTCCATCTCATCCACGTTTCGTCTCCGCGGTCTTGCGGGCCAGGAACGCGACGCCTTCCGCCATCCGTTTTTCCCAAGCGTCCTGCGAAGTGATCGAAGGCAGACGCCCACGCTCCTGTTTGAACTTTAGCGCACGCTTGGCAAGGTTGCGCGCGTCCTCGATCGTCATGCTGATTTTGCGCGCGGCGATGATCTCGGCGACCTGCTTGAGCGACTTCTCACTCATGGACTTGGCGAGGATCGAATAAGCCGTCTGGAACGGATTGACGCTGTCGATCAGATCGATGTCGAGTTCGCGCACGTCCATAACATATTTGCGGACGCCGTCGATCAGGGCGGTGTTGGCGGTCTTTTCCCCATCCTCGTTCATCTTCATCGCGGCGGCGCGGCCCTGCTGAGTCAGACTGAGCGCGGCGACGGCATGCTGGCGGATGGCCTCCTGATCGGATTCGCTGAGGTCTGGATAGCGATCCCGAACGATCATGCCCATGCGCATCTGCGTCAGTTCCGCCGGCGCCGTCTCCTCATCGAAGAGGCCCCGTTCCGCGGTCGGCTTATCCTGCACGAATGCCGCGATGACCTCGTTGATGTCCTCGCGGCAGATGCGCGTCGCCTCGGAGCTTTGCGGCGTAACGAGACCCTTGATCTCCATATGAAACTCGCCGCTGGCTTCGTTGAACCCCACGTTGGTCTTGTCGGGATCGTAGCCGCCTTCGCCGTATACGAATCCTTCGATTGGCCCCGCATTCTTGGGCGTGAAATTGAAGCGCGGCGCCAGCACCTGCTCCATCAACAGGCTCGCCGCAATCGCCTTCAGCGTGTCGTTGATGGCGTCGACGACGGCGTCCTCGGAAGCGTCGGGTTCGGCGATCAGATTGGTGAAGCGGGCGCTGTGCTTGCCCGGCGCGTCGCGCGTCGCCCGTCCGATGATCTGGATGATTTCGGTCAGACTCGCGCGATAGCCGACCGTCAGCGCATGTTCGCACCAAATCCAGTCGAAGCCCTCTTTGGCCATGCCGAGCGCCAGGATGATGTCGACATGGTCGCGATTGGCGCGCTGCGCCGGGTCTTTCAGGGACGCGACGACTTTGTCTCGCTTGGCCGCGTCGTCTTCGACGAGGTCGGCGATCTTGAGAATGCGGCCGTCCGGACGCTCGATGAGGTGGAAACCCGTCGTCGGGTCCTCTCCCCTCCACGCGCCGAGCGCGTCCATGATCTCGTTCGCCTCCTTGATCTTGTCCTTCGTGCTTTCGCGCGAATTGACGTTCGGAATATGAACGATCGTCTTCAGCGAGGGGTCCAGCACCTGCATGATCGCGTCGAGATAGCGGCCGGAATAGAAGAAGTAGCCGATCTCAAGCGACTTTAGATGCTCGTAACCGTTGAGTTGCTCGTAGTAGGTGTAGGTGACCGTCTCGAATTTCGCTTCATCGTCGGGTGCCAGGACGGGGACCGCGTCGCCGCGGAAATAGGAGCCGGTCATTGCGACGACATGCGCCTTGTCGCGAGCGATGAGGGCGGCGAGTTGCGCGCCGAGCTTGTTGTCCGTATCGGCACTGACGTGATGGAATTCGTCGACGGCGATCAAACAATCGTCGAAGGCCTCGACGCCGAGTTCGTCGACCGCGAAACGGAATGTCGCGTGGGTGCAGATCAGGATGCGGTCCGGGCTCGCCAGGAACTCCCCGACGGCTTTGACTTTCGACTTGGCGATGCGGGCTTCGTCGATCCCCGGCGTGTTGCAGAGGTTCCAGCGCGGATCGACTTTCCAGTCCGCCCAGAAGCCGTAGTCGGAAAGCGGCTCGTCGGCGAAGCTACCGCCGATGACGCGCTCCGGGACGACGATGATGGCCTTCTTGAGCCCCTGATTGTAGAGCTTGTCGAGCGCGATGAACATCAGGGCGCGGCTCTTGCCGGACGCGGGCGGCGACTTGATGATGAGATATTGCTCGCCGCGCTTGGCGTAGGCCCGCTCCTGCATCACGCGCATGCCGAGTTCGTTGGCCTTGGTCGAAGCGCCGGTGCGCGCGGATTTCAGCGAGATGGAGGGAATGGCGGCGGTCATGCGGTCGCCTTGCCTTTCTTCGCGGCCTCGGCTTTCGGCGCTTCGCCCTCGGTCATTTTCGTATACATGTCGAAGAGCTTTTCCAGCCGCTCGGTGTCGTTTCGGAAGCGGCGACCGATATAGATGCGCTCCAGCGTTTCGTCGTTGCGCTCATGCGCGCGGCGAAGATCGTCGGGCATGGCTTCGGGGTCGTAGAGGTCGGCGATCGTCGCCGGGAAATGCGCCTCGCGCGCGAGCAGAATGTCCTCGGCGCAACGGGTCAGGTCGGCCTTGTTCTGCTCCGTGAGCGTCGGAACGGGGAAGGTGTTCCAGCCGAGGGTGTTGGAATAGCGATATCGCGTTTCCAGCTTCCCGCAAACGGTCGCGATCCAGACGAGGTGAAGGCGTGAAGCGATAAGCGCCAAGTTCCAGAGAGCAGCGTCGTAGAGGGCGAAGGCGAGGTTTGTGACGATGGAGCCACGAGGAAGGAGCCCCACAGGCAGGTACTCGCGTTCTTCAGAGGAAACGCTGGGTACGATAATCGGTCGCTCATCGCCCGACTGGCGCACTTCTCCGAAGCGATACGGATGCGAGGCCAAATTCGTCGTCGTCGCGCGCTTGCTCTTGCTGCGGGCGGCCGCCGCCTGTCGAAAGCGCGCGGCCAGCCAGTGATTCTTCGCTGCCGTGCGATAGTCAGCGTCCGTTACCCAGATGCAGCGTCGTTCGATGCCGTCGATAAACTCCCGTGATCCCGCGACCGGCCGAATGAAGCTTTGAGGGACGGAATATTCTCGCTTCGCCATGTCGGCGCGCTCGCGCGACATCAGAAGTGCCCCGCCGTCGTTCGGCATGCTTCCAAAATTCATCGGCGGCAAGTTCGCCAGCGCTTTGGACCTCGACTCCACGTAGATCGTGGGGCCTCCAACGAGATAAGGCGAAATGTTATCGACCGCCTGCCTCTCCAGCTCCGAAATCAAATACCGCGCCGACGCATCGGGCTTTCCGAAGCAAACGATCGATACAGTGACCCCAGCTTTTTGGGCCGCAAGGTTGCTCCACTTGAATGACCGACGCGCGAAGAGAATGCGTGTGTGGCGACCCAACAAGAGCGGCCAGAGGGTCGCCACCTGACGCCCCTGATTAAGGCTGTTGGTTGTCACGAAGGCTGACTTGCTCGCCGTTGCGTCCATGTAATCACGAGCTCGTATGAACCATCCGGCCACGTAGTCGGTCGAACCAACGGCAGCCAGACGTCCGGAGAAAGTGGCGATCAAGTCCGCTTTTTGTTCGTCGGACTGGCTTTGACTCCCCTTATACGGCGGATTCCCACAAATATACGTCTCCGGCTCTGCGCCACCTCCAATTCCGCTTTCGTCCAACGCTAGTCGCCCCGTCGGTCCGGCGAGGTCAAATTCCTCCAAGATTGGCGCCGCCGGCGGACACAACTTCAACCAATCCATCCGCAACGCATTGCCGACCTGAATCTGCCCCGTCTTGTGCAACGGCAGCACGTTCAGCCAAGCCTCCTCCTCGCCGAATAATCTGACGTTGCATTGAAATTCAGCGATCAGCAGAGACAGCCGCGCGATCTCGACGGGAAAGCTCTTGATCTCGATGCCGTAGAAATTCTCCAACTTGATCTGTGTGCCGCGCCCTTCGCCGAGCCGCCGCATGATTTCGAACTCGATCTCGCGCATCTTGATGTAGGCGATGACGAGGAAATTGCCCGAGCCGCAGGCGGGGTCGAACACACGGATCGAGGCGATCCGCCGGCGCAGGTTTTTCAGCTTGCGGACGTTGTCGCCCGCCGCCTCGAGTTGCGCGCGAAGGTCGTCGAGAAACAGCGGATCGAGCACCTTCAGGATGTTCGGCACGCTCGTGTAATGAAGCCCAAGCGATCCGCGCTCGTCGTCGTCGGCGACCGCCTGGATCATCGAGCCGAAAATGTCGGGATTGATCCCCTTCCAGTCCAATTCTCCGGCTCGCAGAAGATAGGCGCGCGCGATGCGCGAGAAGCGCGGGCAATCCGTCCTGCCGGCGAATAAGCTGCCGTTGACATAGGGAAACTGCTCCGCCCAGGGCCGAAAGTCCGCCGCTTTTCGAAGCTCCCGCTTCGTGTCCATGACGCGAAACAGTTCCGAAATCACCTCGTGCGTATTGGCGGATTGCGGATCGCTCATCTGCCGGATCGTGTCCGTGAACAGATGCGGGCGGAAAATCCCCGTGCTTTCGGCGAAAAAGCAGAAGATCAGCCGCGCCATGAACTGGTTGAGGTCATGACGCCGGGCGTCCGTTCCCCAATCCGGATTGTCCTTCAGCAGTTCGACATAGAGCTTGTTGAGCCGCCCGGTCGCTTTGATGTCGATCGGGTTGTGCGCGATCTGCTTGACCGTCGAAATGCCGGCCAGCGGGAGAAAGAAGCCGAAGTGCTTCGCGACCTCCGGATAGGGGCAGACGATCAAGTCGCCCGACGCGATCTCCTCCGCCTGCAACTCGGCGCCGTCCGTCGCCAGCACGAATTTCGCTTTGGCGGACGCCCTCTTGGGACTCTCCCGCAGCGCCGTCAGCGTCGCGCCGACCGCACCCGGCGCGCAGACGGCGAGGTGGATATTGTTGCGCTGAAGGACGCCGCCCGGAACGTCGGAGGCGTTGGACGATCCGGCGCGCAACCGTTTGATCGTCGTGTCTTTGTTCCCGAAGGCGGCGAGGAACGCGTACGGGAATTCCGCGGCATCGAAAGGCGCCGCGGCCAGCTCGGACACCGCCTCTTCGATCTCGACGGCGTTCATGATCGAAATAGCCCCTCCCGGCTAACTATCCATTGCTGTCGGACATGCATAGCTCGCTTCGTGGTGCGGACGCCAGCGTCACAGATCAAGCTTGCACAGGCGTCCGTCCTGCAACGGCGCATCTATGCGCTTCCCTTTCTCCCGCGTTTCGGCGGCAGCCCTCGCCCCAGCCTTCTCCCTACATGCGGGAGAGGGGACACGCTCGCCCTTGCCTTTTGCCGCGCGCCCGCGCATAGGGCCGCTCGCATTCCTCAATTCTCGCGAGCGCTCCCCCCCATGGGCTTCAAATGCGGCATCGTCGGCCTGCCCAACGTCGGCAAGTCGACGCTCTTCAACGCGCTCACCCAGACCGCCGCGGCGCAGGCGGCCAACTATCCCTTCTGCACCATCGAGCCCAACGTCGGCGACGTCGCGGTGCCCGACCCGCGGCTGGAGGCGCTGGCGCGCATCGCCGCCTCGAAGGAAATCGTGCCGACCCGCCTCGCCTTCGTCGACATCGCCGGCCTGGTGCGCGGCGCTTCCAAGGGCGAGGGGCTCGGCAATCAGTTTCTCGGCAACATCCGCGAGTGCGACGCGATCGCGCATGTCGTGCGCTGCTTCGAGGACGGCGACGTCGTCCATGTCGAAGGCCGCATCGATCCGCTCTCCGACATCGCGACGGTCGAGACCGAATTGATGCTCGCCGATCTCGAAAGCCTCGAGCGGCGCGTCGCGCAGATGGAGAAGCGGGCCAAGGGCGGCGACAAGGACGGCAAGGAACTGCTCGCGCTCGCCGAGCGCAGCCTCGTCGAACTACGCGCGGGCCGCCCCGCGCGGGCCGCCGGGGTGAGCCGCGAGGAGCACAAGCTCTTCCAGTCGCTCGGGCTCTTGTCCTCCAAGCCGGTGCTCTACGTCTGCAACGTCGAGGAGGCCTCCGCCGACAAGGGCAACGGCTTCGCCGACGCGGTGCGCGGGCAGGCCGCCAAGGAGGGCGCGGCCGCCGTCGTCGCGTCGGCGAAGATCGAGAGCGAGATCGCCGTGCTGCCGGCGGACGAGCAGAAGGATTATCTCGAAGCGGTGGGCCTCGCCGAGCCCGGCCTCAACCGCGTCATCCGCGCCGGCTACGCTTTGCTGCATCTGGTGACCTTCTTCACCGCCGGGCCGAAGGAGGCGAAGGCCTGGACGGTCGTGAAGGGCGCGCGCGCGCCGCAGGCGGCGGGCGTCATCCACACCGATTTCGAAAAGGGCTTCATCCGCGCCGAGACGATCGCCTACGACGACTATGTCGCGTTCAACGGCGAAGCGGGCGCGCGCGAAGCCGGCAAGTTCCGCCTCGAGGGCAAGGACTATGTCGTCGCCGACGGCGACGTGCTGCATTTCCGTTTCGCGACGTGAGAAAAAGCGATGGACCGGCTCTATTTCGAGGACTTCCCGCCCGGCGAAATCGTCGAATACGGCGATGCGCCGGTCACCGCCGAGGCGATCGTCGAATTCGCGCGCCAGTTCGATCCGCAGCCGTTCCATCTCGGCCAGGAAGCCGCGCGCGATTCGCTGGCCGGTGAGCTGATCGCCTCCGGCTGGCACACCGCGGCGATGCTGACGCGCATGAACTGCGATGAATTCCTCGGTCGCGCCGCCAGCCAGGGCCAGCCGGGCGTCGAGGAGCTCGACTGGATCAAGCCGGTCAAGCCCGGCGACCGCCTGCGCGCGCGCCGCGCCACCTTGAGCGCGCGGCCGTCGCGCTCGCGGCCCGCGCTCGGCGTCGTCGAGTTCCGGTTCGATGTTGTCAACCAGAACGAGGAAATCGTCATGACGCAGAAGAACGCGATCTTCTTTCTGCGCCGCGCGGCGGCGGAGGCGGCCCGGTGATCGCGCTGTTCTACGAGGACCATCGCGTCGGCCAGACGGCCGTCGTCGGCGCCTGCGAGTTCACCCGCGAGGCGATCGTCGCCTTCGCGCGCGCCTATGATCCGCAGCCGTTCCATCTCGACGACGCGGCCGGCGCGGCCTCGCGGTTCGGCTCGCTGTGCGCTTCGGGCTGGCACACCGCGAGCGTCGGCATGCGGGCGCTGATCGACTACCGCGAGGCGCAGCGCGCCGCCGCCGCGGCGCGCGGCGAGCCGCTGCCGCCGCTCGGCGTCGGCGCCGGCATCCGCCACATGTGCTGGGCCAACCCGGTGCGGCCCGGCGCCGTCGTCACCTACTCGGCGCGGATCGAGGCGATGCGCGAGACCAAGCGGCCGCAATGGGGCCTGATCTCCAGCCGCGCGATGGGCGTCGATCAGCACGGGCGCGAGGTTCTGTCATACCTGTGTCACATCCTCGTCGCGCGCCGCGGCCGTTGACGCGACCGCTCGATCCGCGTGTGCTCGGCGGTCGCGGCCGCCGCGCGACCGGCGCGAATTCGCGGGCGGAGCGGATCGCCGCCATCGGCGGGCGGCTCGACCGGGCCGTGAGGCGTCATTTCGGCTGAACGCGATACTTGATGAAGCCGCCCGGCGCCGCGCCCATCGGCGTCAGCGTGACGCTGGCGGGCGGCGCCGCGCGCGCTGCGGCCGGAGAAGTCGAGAACGTCGCGACGACTTCAGGCGGCCACGGCGTGAAACGCCAATTGCCGTCGGACTTGGGTTCGACGTGGCGGGTCTCGACGATGTAGCGCACCATGACGTCGCGGTTGGAGTCGGGCGCCTCCAGCACGATCGTCGATCCGTCGCAACCGGGAAAATTGCCGCCGCCGCCGGCGCGGTAGCTGTTGGTGACGACGACGAACCATTGCTTCGAATTGACCGGCGCGCCGCGAAACGTCAGGCCGCGGATGCGATGCGCGTCGGGGGCGGCGAGCTTGCCGTCGCTGTCGTAGCGCGACGGCTGGGTCACGTCGATCTCGTAGTTCACGCCATCGATGACGTCGAAATTGTAGGCGGCGAAGGCCGCATCGAGCAGCGGCTGCTCGGCGAGCGAATGGGGATCGATGCGGCGAAACAGGCCCGCCGATCGCTCCAGCCATTCGCGCAACGTCGCGCCGTCGATCTTCACCGCGCGCAAGGCGTTGGGATAGAGATAGAGGTCGGCGACGTTCTTGATCGCGATCGGTCCCGCCGCGACGTTGGTGTAATAGTCCGGGCCGCCGCGGCCGCCCGACTTGAACGGCGCGGCGGCGGAAAGAATTGGCAGGCTCGCGAGCGCCGGCGAGGTCTTGGCGAGCCGGGCGACGTACCAGGCCTGCGCGGCGTTGACGATCTGCACCGACGGATCGTCGGCGACCAGCGCGAAATAGGAATTGATCGGCGACGCGATGTCGCCGACGGGCGAACGAACATAGCGAAGCGTCGCGTCGTGCGCGCCTTGCGCCGCGGCGAGCACGCGAGCGTCGGCCTCGACCAGCGCCGTGACCGTCTCGCCCTCGCGCTGATAGATCGGCCGCGCTTCGACTCTGGCGGCGGCGACCCGCCAGCCGGCGCCGGCGCGCTCCAGCGAGAGATCGATGACGCCGAGATGGCTTCCCCAGAAGCCGGCCATGACCGCGGGCGCGCCGTGCAGGGCGCCCTTGACGACGTCGACGCCGTCGACGCCGGAAAAATCCGGGCCCGGCAGCAGCAAGTGCTGGTGGCCGAGGAACATCGCGTCGACGCCGCCGACCGCCGCCAGCGCCAGGGCGGCGTTCTCTTCGCCGGGCTGCGGGGCCCTGCGGGAAACGCCGGAGTGGCAGAGCGCGACGACGAGATCGACGCCTCGAGCGCGCAACGCCGGGACGTGAACGCGCGCGGCTTCGGCGACGCCGATCGTCGTCGCGCGGCCGCCCAAATGGCTCTCGTCCCATTGCGCGATCTGCGGCGGCGTGAAGCCGATCACGCCGATGCGAAGGCGCTGCTCGGCGCCCGCCTCGTCGCTGAGCGCCGGCTCCAGGATGAGCCAAGGGGTGAAATAGAACGAGCCGTCTGGGCGAAGAACGTTGCAGCTCAGGGCGGGAAAATTCGCGCCCGCGAGCGCGATTTCGAGAAAGTCGAGGCCGTAGTTGAATTCATGGTTGCCGACCGCGCAGGCGGCGTAGCCCATTTCGTTCATCGCGCCGATCATCGGATGGGTTTGGCCCCGCTTCAGCCCCATCGACAGCGCCGCGTAATCGCCGAGCGGCGAACCCTGGATGATGTCGCCGTTGTCGAACAGCAGCGCGTTGGCGACTTCGGCGCGCGCGCTCGCGATGAGCGAAGCGGTCTTGGCCACGCCGACCGTGTCGTCCGGCCGGTCGCGGTAATAGTCGTAGGCGAAAATATTGGCGTGAAGGTCGGTGGTGCCGATCAGGCGCAGCAAGAGGCCGGAGGTCATGGAATCCTCGAACGCGAGAAGCGAATCGAGGCACCTTAGAGCGGGCGCGCGAACTGGTGAACCTGTCGTCGGCCGGCGACCCTGTGCGCCTCTAGCAGGCTGTTGAAAAAGGCGCTGGCGATGGGAATCGCGGTGTGATTCTGTGTCTTCGCGGGACTGCGAGGGACGGATCATGCGAGGCGAAGACGAGCGGTCTGGGGCGCTTTTCAGCTACGTCGATCTCGAAGCCTGGGTTGAACGAGATCATCCGCTGCGAGCGATCCGGGCAATCGTGAACGAAGCGTTGTCGGCCTTGGCGACCGAATTCTCCGCGCTGTACTCGCCGATCGGGCGGCCTTCGATCCCGCCGGAGAAGCTGCTGCGACGGCTCCGCCGAACTGCTCGACGACGGCGACCCTCAATTTCGACTCGATGACCAAGGCGATCGGCTTCGAGGGATTTCCGGTGCAGACGACCACCACGCTCGGCGACGGCGGCCGCCAGATCGTCGTCACCCTCAAATCCATCCAGCACGAAGACCCGCCCGCAGGCGCGTTCGACATTCCCAGCGGCTATACGAAACTCGATTTGGCGAGCATGGGACGGCTCTTGGCGCCGGAGTGAGGATTGCCCTGCTCCTCATGCGCCTCTCGCCAACTGCCCGCCTTCACGCCACGTCGAGCGAAGCGGCCGTCGCCGCGCCTCGGCGCGGCTTGACGACGATTTGGACATCTTGGTCGAGAGCGACGAGAAAGCGCATCAGGCGCTCAACCGAGAACTGGCGGAAGTCGCCGCGCAACATTTTCGACACGTCGGGCTGCCTGACCCCGAACGATCGCGCCGCCTCGGCCTGTTTGAGGCCCCGCGCTTTCATCAGGCCGTCGATCTTGTAGACGAGTTTCGCCTTCACCAGATGCTCGTCGGCGTTGGCCACCCCGATGTCGGCGAAAACATTGCCGCGGCTCGTCTGCGCTGCAGTCCGTTCGCGCATGACTTATCCTCCCTGATGAAGCCGTTCCGCCTCGCGAAAAATATGAGCAAAGCC
Source organism: uncultured Alphaproteobacteria bacterium (assembly GCA_963775575.1). Lineage (GTDB taxonomy): Bacteria > Pseudomonadota > Alphaproteobacteria > Rhizobiales > Beijerinckiaceae > Roseiarcus. The sequence goes on along the minus strand of CAVZJG010000002.1, from coordinate 1,962,386 downwards.
CGACGACCGCTATTCCAGCACCGTAATAAATCCATCCGGCCTGTCTGATCATGAAGCTCGAGGCCGGATAAGGAAATTACCCCGAGCCCTGCGCCATGAAGACAAGGCCCGCGATCAAAAGAATGGCTCCGATGAGCATCAGCACCGTTTGCGTCTTATCCGGCTCCTAAACACATTCGAGATGGCGATGCGCCCCACGACCAAACTAGTGGATCGAATCCAACACTTGATGCCCGCGTCTGACGGCGGCGATGATTTTGTTGGGGTCGGCGGTCCAGGTGAACGGCGCGGATTGCGAATTGTGCTCTTCGAGGAACCGGTTGATGGCGGCCTGCAGATCGACGACGGATCGGAATACGCCGCGCTTCAGTCGTCGTTTGGCGAGCGTGGCGAAGAAGCCTTCGACGGCGTTGAGCCACGAGCAGGATGTCGGCGTGAAGTGGAAGACGAACCGCTCATGCCGGGCGAGCCACAGAAGCACCTTGGGATGCTTGTGGGCGGCGTAATTGTCGAGGATCGCGTGCACCATCCTGCCGGCGGGAACCTTGGCGTCGATGGCGTTGAGAAAGCGGATGAACTCCTGATGCCGGTGGCGCTGCATGTTTTGGCCGATGACCGTGCCGTCGAGAATATTCATGGCGGCGAACAGCGTCGTCGTGCCGTTCCTGACGTAGTCGTGGGTCATCGTGCCGGCGCGGCCCTTTTTCAACGGCAGCCCGGGCTGGGTGCGGTCGAGCGCCTGAATTTGGCTCTTCTCGTCGACAGACAGGACGACGGCGTGAGCGGGCGGATCGACATAGAGCCCGACTACATCGCGCAGCTTCTCGATGAATTTCGGATCGTTGGAAAGTTTGAACTGCCGCACCCGGTGCGGCTGAAGACCATGCTTGCGCCAGATGCGTTGGACGGAGCTGACGGAGACGCCGGAGGCCTTCGCCATCAAAGCGCCGGTCCAGTGCGTCCGCTCCCCCGGCGGCGGATCGAGCGTCAGTGCGACAACCCGCGCCACGACCTCGTCCGCCAGCGGCTTGACGCGCGAGGGCCGCGTCTTGTCGCGCGCCAGCCCCTCGAACCCTTCGTCGGCGAACCGTTCCTGCCAGCGCCAGACGCAAGTCTTCGACTTGCCTGTCCGGCGCATGATTTCGTTCGTGCCCACGCCCTCGGCCGTCAAAAGCACGATCTGGCCCCGCCAGACGTGCTTCTGCGGGGCGTTGCGATCCCTGACCAGAGCCAAAAGCCGGAGCCGATCTTCCGCCGAAACGGCAAGCGATATTCCTGTGCGCATGCGCCAGACTCGCACATCGCCAGTCCGCCGGGAATCCGTAACAGGATTCAAATGTCAGATTTCATCCACTAGACTAAACACCCTGATCTGGACGCCACCTCCAGGCTCGGCGAAAGTCTGCCTTTTCAGCCTCAGCAACCGTGTAGACGTATCGCTCGCCTTTTGCTGCTATAATCTTTGTTCTATCATACTGCTGATCGAACGGAAGATGATAAATCTTTGCGCCATCCCGCATGGAGACGTTGCATTTCACTAGAGGATAATCGGACATTCCAACATTCTCGTTGCACTCTACGTCCAATTTCTTCGCTGCATCCTTTGCTACATCGGAGATAGTTGTGGAGGTGTAGAGAACCGCCTTCGCGCCATTCGTTTTGATTGAGCCTCCAAAAAAGGATAACTGCTTGAGATCATCAAAGTTGCCAAGACGAAATGCGTACTCCAGCGTGGAGCCAAATAGCTGGAAGATATGCTTCTCGTGAATTGTTTTTTCCTTCGACCAATATTTGCATTGAATTACGCACAGTTCCGGACCGCGTTGTGCAATGAGATCGCGGCCCATATCCTCGAAGCCGTGAATTGCGCCGGTGAACGTAACGTCATACCCGAGTGTCTCGTAATTGTAGCCGATGAAACGTTCGTAATCACGTCCAATTTCCCAGAGGCTCCTCCGGCTGGCCTTCCATCGGTCGAGCGCAAGCTGGTTCTTTTGAGCGGTCGATAATCTCTGGTATTCAGCGTCATTGAGCCACCGCCTTACCGGATCGTCGGTAGGCTCAGCTTTCGATCCGCTTAGATCGACTGCTTCGTCCGGCACGTCATTGCCAATGTATTCCATTATCCAAGGAAACAATTTCTCATAATAATTTACTCTGTAGCGCATCAGCCGGAATTGGCGTTCGGCATCCCGCCGTTTACTGCCGTGCTCGCGCACCTCGCTTGCCGCTTTAATCGCCGCGTGTTTCTTCGTCTCCAGCATCCGAGCGTCGCGTTCGGCCTCCAACGCATGGAGATCAGCGATGGCGGAGGCCAGCCATGGAAATTGAATTTTTCGCTCGTCAAAAATCTTATCCAGCCCCCTTATGTGGTCTAAGACCTTTTTGTATTGAAGTTCTACTGCGGCAAGCGTCTTCGCATGCGTTCGACGCAATTCCGATAACTCACCGTTTTTTTGACGGATTTCGCCTTGGGCTTTAATTCGATCTGCTTGCTCTCGGTTTGCCCTTTGCGAGTTGGAGCGCGCAGCTAGAATTGAGATTAGTAAGGCGATCGCCAGCCCGACGAACCAGAAAACAGAATAGTCCTCACGCATGAGCATCCCCTAATCGCAGTGCCCGATGAGAAAGGCCTGCATTCGCGTGAAGTGGCCTTAACGCGAATGAAACGCATCGAGGCTATCGCTGAGCGCCCCTCTCCACCAAGGTTCGCATGCTGCCCCTCCTCCGCTCCGTTTCACTTCGCGGGGGCGGATAATCGGATTCCTAATGCGCCTCGTCCCAGTTCCCCGCCGCGCGCGCGTCGACCGCGAGCGGCGCGCTCAAGCGAACGGCCGGCTCGGGCGCCTCGACCATCACCTTGGAGACGAGTTTGATCGTCGCCTCGACCTCGGCGTCGGGGGCCTCGAACACCAGTTCGTCGTGAACCTGCATCAGCATCTGCGCGCCGAGCTTGGCGCGCGCGAGGCTCGCGTCCATGCGCGCCATGGCGCGGCGGATGATGTCGGCGGCCGAGCCCTGCAGCGGCGCGTTGATCGCCGCGCGTTCGTTGAACGCGCGCTCCGAGGGGTTCGCGGCGTTGATGCGCGGGAAATGGCACTTGCGGCCGAAGATCGTGCGCACGCACCCGTCGGCCCGCGCCTGCCTCTTTGTCGCCTCCATGTAGTCGCGGATGCCGGGGAAGCGCTCGAAATATTTCTTGATGTAAGCCGCCGCTTCCTCGCGCGGGATGCCGAGTTGGTTGGCGAGGCCGAACGCCGAAATGCCGTAGATGATGCCGAAGTTGATCGCCTTGGCGCGCCGGCGCACTTCGCTCGGCATGTCTTTCACCGGGACCCCGAACATTTCCGAGGCGGTCATCGCGTGAATGTCGAGCCCGTCGGCGAAGGCCTTTTTCAGCGCGCCGATGCCGGCGACGTGGGCGAGCAGGCGCAGTTCGATCTGGCTGTAGTCGGCCGAAATCAGCTTGCAGCCGGGCGCGGCGACGAAGGCGCGGCGGATCTTGCGCCCCTCCTCGTTGCGCACGGGAATGTTCTGCAAATTCGGGTCGGACGACGACAGCCGCCCGGTCGTGGTCGAGGCCAGCGCGTAGGAGGTGTGGACGCGGTTGGTTCGGGGATCGACGAAGCCCGGCAGCGCGTCCGTATAGGTCGACTTGAGCTTGGCGAGCTGGCGCCAGTCGAGGATGCGCGCCGGCAGTTCGTGGCCTTCTTCGGCGAGGTCCTCCAGCACGCTCGCCGAGGTCGACCAGGCGCCGGTGGCGGTTTTCTTGCCGCCCGGCAGGCCCATCTGGCCGAACAGAATGTCGCCGAGCTGCTTGGGCGAGGAGAGGTTGAACGGCGCGCCGACCAACCTCTGCGCCTCGGCTTCGATCCGCGCCATCCCTTGCGCGAATTCGCCCGACAGGCGCGCCAGCATTTCGCGGTCGATCGAGACGCCGCGCTCTTCCATGCGCGCCAAGGGAACGACGAGCGGGCGCTCCAGCGTCTCGTAAACCGTGGTCATCGCCTCGGCGACGAGGCGCGGCTTCAACGCGCGCCACAGCCGCAGCGTCACGTCGGCGTCCTCGGCGGCGTATTGCGTCGCCTTGTCGACGCTTACGCGCGCGAAGCCGATGAAATTGCGGCCGGCGCCGGCGACGTCGCTGAAGTGGATGGTCTGGTGGCCGAGCCAGCGCTCGGCGAGCGCATCCATGCCATGGCCGTCGGCGGTCGTTCCCGAATCGAGCGCGTAGGAAATCAGCATCGTGTCGTCGAACGGCGCGACTTCGACGCCGCGCCGGGCGAAGACGTGCCAGTCGAATTTGACGTTCTGGCCGATCTTCATGACGCCGGGGTTTTCGAGCAGCGGCTTGAGCAGCGCGATCGCTTGTCCTTCAGCGATCTGGCCGGGCGCCAAGCCGCCGCCGTCGAAGAGATCGCCGGCGCCGACGCGATGGCCGATCGGGATGTAGCAGGCTTGCCCCGGCGCGACGGCGAGCGAGACGCCGACGAGATCGGCCTGCAGCGGATCGAGCGACGTGGTCTCAGTGTCGAAGGCGACCAGCCCCGCTGCGAACGCGCGCGCGATCCAGCTTTCGAGTTCGGCGGCGCTGGTCACCGTCGCGTAGGCCGAGACGTCGATTTTTTCCTCCCGCGCGCGAGCGGCCCGTTCGGCGGCGAGGCCCTTCGGAGTTCGTTTGGCGACAGGCGCGACGGCGGCCTCGGCGACGAGCGCGGCGGCGGCCTCGGCGGCGGGCTGGTCGGACGGAGCCGGAGAGGCCGGCGCGGCGGCGGGCGGCGAGGCGCTCGGCGTCGTCGTCTCGCCGTCGCGCGCGCGCCAGCCGCCCGGGCCGACGAAGCGCGCGTCGGGTTCGATCGCGTTGGCGTCGAGCCCGCAGATCTCGCCGACGCGCCGCGTGATCGTCGTGAACTCCATCGCCTTGAGGAACGCGATCAGCGGCGCGCCCTCGAGTTTGGGGACGCCGAGCGTATCGAGCGGAACCTCGACGGCGACGTCGCGCGCCAGCGTCACCAGCCGCTTCGACAGCCGGATCAGCGCCACCGATTCGGGGTCGGTCAGCGCTTCGCGGCGCTTGGGCTGCTTGATCTCGCCGGCGCGCTTAAGCAGCGTGTCGAGATCGCCGTATTCGGCGATGAGCTGAGCCGCCGTCTTGACGCCGATGCCGCGCGCGCCGGGCACGTTGTCGGTCGAATTGCCGGCGAGCGCCTGGATGTCGGCGACCTTGTCGGCGGGCAGGCCGAAATAGGCGACGACTTCGTCCGGGCCGATGCGCCGCTCCTCGCGATCGCCGGAAGCCGGGTCGAACATGGTCACCCCCGGCCCGATGAGCTGCATCAGGTCTTTGTCGGCGGAGACGATCAGCACGTCGGCGCCGCGCTCGCGCGCCTGGCGCGCGTAGGTGGCGATGAGGTCGTCGGCCTCGTAGCGGTCCTGCTCGATCGGCGTCAGGCCGAACGCGCTGACCGTCGCGCGCATCAGCGGGAACTGCGGCACGAGGTCCTCAGGCGGATCGGGGCGATGGGCCTTGTAGGGGGGATAGATTTCGCGCCGGAACGAATGCTCCGACTTGTCGAAGATGATCGCCAGATGCGTCGGCTTGATCCCCGCCGCGCCGTCGCGCAGGAATTGCAGCACCTTGGCCGCGAACAGCCTGACCGCGCCGACGGGCAGCCGGTCGGAGCGGTAATTGTACTTCTGATCCTGCCGGATCGACTGGAAATAGGCGCGAAAGACGAACGACGAGCCGTCGACGAGAAAGACGTGATCGCCGGGGCCGACGGGATGGGCGCTCTGGGTCATGGCGCGATTGTAGCCAAGGAGGGAGGCGGAGGCTATCGCCGGGCGGGATTGCGCCGCATGAGGCTCGGAGAAGGGGCGGATTCGTTCATTGTTTGCTTGGCGGAGCGAAGCGCGAGAGGAATTTGAAGTCAAGGATGCGAAGCACCGCCTACGGCGGCGGCCCTTCGGGCCGTCCTTGAGTTCAAATTCCTCTCGCGCATAATCGCCTCCAAGCAATCAATGGAGAGCTAGCGCCGTGCGGGCGCCGGCCCTACATGGCTCCGAAGCCGGTCCGTGGCGGATCTGTTTTCGCTTCCGAGAAGGCGAAGCCTGGGATGTCGAGATCGCCAATTATCACTAATGGAGAGAAGACGATGCTGATCGTTCACCCCGGACGCGTGCTCAGGCGCGAGATCGAGGCGCGCGGATTGTCGGCGAACGCGCTGGCTCTCGCGTTGCGCACGCCCTCGGGCCGGATCACCGACATTCTCAACGGCAAGCGCGGCGTATCGCCGGAAACCGCGATGCGGCCCGGGCGGTATTTTGGCAATAGCGCCCAGTTCTGGCTCAATTTGCAGATGGCCTACGAACTGGCCGTCGCCGAACGCGACCTCGGAGCGCGGATTTCCGCCGAAGCGGCGCCAGCGGCGGCATGAGAGAGCGCGGACCGCCAAACTCCGCCCCCATGAACCTCTCCGTCCTCGGCCGCTACCGCGCCCTCGTCGCCGACGGACGTCTCGAGGCCGATCCGGCGCAAGCGGCGCTGGCGGCGCGGCTCGACCGCCTCGCCGCGGCGCTCGTCGACTACCGACCGGGGCTGCGCGTCGGCGCCCTCGGCCGCTTGATCGGCGCCAGGCCGAGTGAGCCGCCGCGCGGCGTCTTTATCCACGGCGCGGTCGGACGCGGCAAGACCCTGCTGATGGACCTCTTCTTCGAGGCCGCGCCGCTGGCGCTCAAGCGCCGGGTCCACTTTCACGCCTTCATGGCCGACGTCCACGCGCGCGTGCACCGCTGGCGGCAGATGCGCAAGCGCGGCGAGGCCGTCGGCGACGATCCGATCGCGCCGGTTGCCGCGGCGCTGGCCGGCGAAGCCTGGCTGTTGTGCTTCGACGAATTCGGCGTGCGCGACATCGCCGACGCGATGATCCTGGCGCGGCTGTTCGCGGCGCTGTTCGCCGCGGGCGTCGCGGCGGTCGCGACCTCGAACGTCGCGCCGGGCGATCTCTACCAGGACGGCCTCAACCGCGCGCTGTTCCTGCCGTTCGTGGCGCTGATGCGCGAACGGCTCGACGTCGTCGAACTGAAGGCGCGCGCCGACTTTCGGCTGGAGAAGCTCGCGCGCGCGCCGGTCTATTATCGCCCCGACGACGCGCGCGCGAAAAGCGCGCTCGACGCGACGTTTCTGGCCTTGACCGGCGCCACGCATGGAGAGCCGATGGACATCGCGCTGCTCGGCCGGACGTTGCGCGTTCCCCAGGCGATCGACGGCGTCGCGCGCTTCTCCTTCGACGAACTCTGCCGCGCTCCGCTGGGTTCGGCGGATTTTCTCGCCGTCGCCGAACGCTTTCACACCCTCTTCGTCGACCATATCCCCGCGCTCGCCGCCAACGAGCGCAACGAGGCGAGGCGGCTCATCACCCTCGTCGACGCGCTCTACGACATGAAGGTGAAACTGATCGCCTCGGCTACGGCCGAACCGGCCGATCTCTATTCGGCGCCGACCGGCGCGGAAGCGTTTGAATTCGCCCGCGCCGCCTCGCGGCTGATCGAGATGCGCTCCATCGACTATCTCGGCGAGCCGCACGGCGGCAGGAGCGGCGCCGCGTCGAGCGACCTTAGCGGCATCGTCGAAACCTAGCTGGCGCGCGACGGCGTTTCATGCCAGCATCCTGCGCCGCCAGCCGGAGACTGACTGGACTTGCCCCAATCGTCGGCCCTCGATTCCATCGAAGCGCGCATTCTCGAAATCGCGCGCGAGCACGTCCGCAAGTTCGGCGCGGCGCGCGCGACCGTCGTCGGCGTCGCGCAAGAGGCGGGCATGACGCACGCTAACGTCTATCGCTATTTTTCTTCCAAGACGGCGCTGCTCGAGGAGATCACCGCGGCCTGGCTGCGCCCGATCGAGGCGCGCCTGCACGAGGCGGCCGAGAGCCCCGATCCCGCCGCCGACAAGCTCGAAAACATGTTGATGACGATCCATCGCGCCTACCGCCAGAAGCTGGAGAGCGACCCCGCGTTGTTCGACCTGCTGATCGAGGCGCTGGAGAAGAATCGCGGCAGCGCGCGCCGGCACCGCGCCCGCGTGCAGTCGGAAATCCAGCGCGTCGTCGAAGAGGGCGTCGCCTCCCGCGCCTTCGCCATGACCGACCGGCGCCGCGCGATGTCGCTGATTTTCGACGCCGCGCACCGCTTCATCCACCCGGTCGCGCTGCGGCGCGACAAGGACGTCGCCAGCGCCGCGCTGGCGACCCGGTTCGAGACCATCGTCGCGGTGACGCTGAGGACGCTGAGGACGGGGCGGGCGTGAAGCGCGCGCCTCTCACACCCTCAGCGGCATCAGCACGTAGAGCGCCGCCGCGCCGTCGCGATCCTGGATGATCGTCGGCGAGCCGGGGTCGGAGAGCTTGATCAGTGCGGTGTCGCCCGCGAGCTGTCCGGCGATGTCGAGCAGGTAGCGCGCGTTGAAGCCGATCTCGATCGGCGCCGAATCGTAGTCGACTTCGATTTCCTCGCTCGCCGAACCCGAATCGGGATTGTTGACCGACAGCGTCATCTTGTTGTCGGCGATCGCCAGTTTGATCGCGCGGCCGCGCTCCGAGGAAATCGTCGAGACGCGATCGACCGCGTCCTCGAACGGCTTCTTGTCGACGACCAGGCGCTTGTCGTTGTGGGTGGGGATGACCCGGCTGTAATCGGGGAACGTGCCGTCGATCAGCTTGGTCGTCAGCACCACGTCGCCGAACTGGAAGCGCGCCTTGGTGGTCGAAATCTCGACGGCAACCTCCTCGGTCAGGTCCTCGAGCAGCTTCTGCACTTCGGCGACCGCCTTGCGCGGCGCGATGACGCCCGGCATGCCGACCGCCCCCTTGGGCGCGGGAATCTCGACCCGGGCGAGGCGATGGCCGTCGGTGGCGACGGCGCGCAACAGGCTGGCGCCGCCGACTTCGACCGTATGGAAGAAGATGCCGTTGAGATAGTAGCGCGTCTCCTCGACCGAAATGGCGAACTGCGTGTTGTCGATCAGGCGCTTGAGATCGGCGGCGGCGAGGGCGAAGCGATGGGTGAATTCGCCCGCGGTGAGATCGGGGAAATCGGACGCCGGCAGGCTTTGCAGGAAGAAGCGCGAGCGCCCCGAGCGCAGCAGCAGTTGACCCGCCTCGCCGGTCATTTCCAGACTGACCTGCGCGCCCTCCGGCAATTTGCGCACGATGTCGTAGATGACGTGGGCGGGCACGGTCGTCGCGCCGGCCAAGGCGACGTCGGCGGGCGCCGATTCCGTCGCTTCGAGATCGAGGTCGGTGCTCTTGAGCGTCAGCTGCCGCTCGCGCGCCTCGATCAGCACGTTGGAGAGGATCGGGATGGTGTTGCGCCGCTCGACGATGCGATGGACGTGGCTGAGCGCCTTGAGCAGAGCCGTTCGCTCGATGGTGACCTTCATCGCATCATCCTAAATCTTGCGCCCGCGCCGGCGCCGCCAAGAAACGATGGGAACGCGCGAGGGCCCCTCTCGATCGCTCGCGTCGTCCCGGCGATATGGGTCCGCCTCAGAACGCGCGGGGGCCGGACTTTGCCAAGGAGACGCGGGATGCGCAAGAGCCACGGGGCCGCGGTCCCCATGGATTCGACCGAATTTCGCCCAATCGCGTTCAACGCCCTGGCAACCTTAACCGGCCCTTAAACCGCCGCCTTTAGCTTCGATGGGGTCGGCCGGCGCCGTTCGAGGGGGTTTCGCCCTCGAAGCGCCCGGCGCGGGATCGCGTGATGTTCGGCAGGGGCGGCAGGCGAAACGCGGAGCGGATCGAACCGCGGCTCGACGATTCGCCGCGACGCCGCGGCCGCGACGACCTGCGCGCCGATCCGGCCGATCACCCGATGCCGCGCTCCAAGAGGGCGAGCCGCGGCTGGGGCGCCAAGCCCGGGCGCTCCTTCGCCGGCCGACTGGCCTACTGGGCGTTCGTGCTCGCCGTCTGGGGCTTCGTCGGCGTCGCCGGCCTCACCGCCTATTACGCCAGCCAATTGCCGCCGATCGACCAGCTCGCGGTGCCCAAGCGCCCGCCCAATATCGCCATTCTCGCCGACGACGGTTCGCTGATCGCCAATCGCGGCGACACCGGCGGCGCGGCGGTGCATTTGAGCGAGCTGCCGCCCTATCTGCCCAAGGCCTTCGTGGCGATCGAGGACCGGCGCTTCTACCAGCATTTCGGCATCGATCCCGTAGGCGTCGTGCGCGCCGTCGTCCGCGACATCACCGGACGCGGCGGCATGGAGGGCGGTTCGACGCTGACCCAGCAGCTCGCCAAGAACCTCTTTCTCACCCAGGAGCGCACGCTGTCGCGCAAGATCCAGGAAGCGATCCTCGCGCTGTGGCTGGAGCGCAAGTATTCCAAGGACCAGATCCTCGAACTCTATCTCAACCGCGTCTATTTCGGCTCGGGCGCCTACGGCGTTGAGGCGGCGGCGCAGAAATATTTCGGCAAGAGCGCGAGACTGGTGACCCTATCCGAGGCTGCGGTTCTGGCCGGCCTGATGAAATCGCCGACCCGGCTCGCGCCCAATCGCAACTTGACGGCGGCCAACGAGCGCGCGGCCGAGGTGATCACCGAGATGGCCGAACAGGGCCACATCACCGAGGCGATGGCCAAGCTCGCGCTCTCCGCCCCCGCGCAGGTCGTGCACGAGAAGGGCGCCGGGTCGATCAATTACGCCGCCGACTACGTCATGGACATGCTCGACGACACCGTCGGCGCCATCGACGAGGACATCGTCGTCACCACGACGCTCGATCCGGCGATGCAGGCGGGCGCCGAGCGGGCGCTGACCGAGGAACTCAACGCCAAGGGCGACAAGTTCGGCGTCAGCCAAGGCGCCGTGGTGGCGCTCGATCCCGACGGCGCGGTCAAGGCGCTGGTCGGCGGGCGAAACTACGCCGACAGCCAGTTCAACCGCGCCGTCGCGGCCAAGCGCCAGCCCGGCTCCGCTTTCAAGCCGTTCGTCTATCTGGCCGCGCTGGAGAAGGGCCTGACCCCCGACACGGTGCGCGAAGACGCGCCGATCTCGGTCAAGGGCTGGAACCCGGAAAACTATTCGCGCGAGTATTTCGGCCCGGTGACGCTGACCAAGGCGCTGTCGCTTTCGCTCAACACCGTCGCGGTGCGGCTCTGCCTGGAGGTCGGCCCGAAGACGGTGGCGCGCACCGCCCATCGCCTCGGCGTCGCCTCCGACCTCGAGCCCAACGCCTCGATCGCGTTGGGAACCTCCGAGGTCACGCCGCTCGAACTCGTCGCCGCCTACGCCGCCTTCGCCAACGGCGGCATCGGCGTGCAGCCGCACGTGATCGCGCGCGTGCGCACCGCCAACGGCAAGCTGCTCTACGCCCGCAAGAACGCCAGCTTCGGCCGGGTGATCGATCCGCAATACGTCGCGATGATGAACGACATGATGCAGGAAACCCTGCTGACCGGCACCGCGCACAAGGCCGAACTGCCGGGTTGGCAGGCCGCGGGCAAGACGGGCACCAGCCAGGACTGGCGCGACGCCTGGTTCGTCGGCTACACCAGCTACCTCGTCGCCGGCGTCTGGCTCGGCAACGACGACGGCGCGCCGACCAAGAAAGTCTCGGGCGGCAATCTGCCGGTCGAGATTTGGAGCCGCTTCATGAAGGCGGCGCATCAGGGCGTGCCCGTCGCCGCGCTGCCGTCGGGCGTCTGGCGCAACGCCGACGCGCCCGCCCCCGAACCCGCGCCGCCCGCCCCGCTTGCGGCGCCCGATGCGGTTGGCGCGCCGCTGGCGATCGGCAGAGGCGGCGACGCCGCGTCGGCCGCGCCCGCCGCGCCCGCCGCGCCGATCAGGCGCGCGATCGCCCCCGCCGTATCGGACGCCCCCGTGCCGCCGGCGCCGATCCCCAATGCCGGCGCCGATGCGCCCGCCGCGCCGCCGCCGCGCGACAAGAACCTGCTCGACAAATTGTTCGGGGCGACGTGAGCCCGCGCTGTCTTCAGTTCGATCCATCGCGGCCGTCATGGCGAGCGGAGCGAAGCAATCCAGCGATCGAGGCGATTGGCGTTCGCGTCCGCGTCGCTCACGACCGGCGCGTAGGCGATAAATAGGGAAATAGGTGAGTGTCGCCGTAATTCGTAATTCCGTAATTCGTAATTCCGGTTGATTGCGGAAGTCGGCGCCGAACCGTCGAACCCGCTTGGACCCACTCAATTACGGCGACGCTTTCCTCAACCCCTTATCGAGTCTTGGTTCTCCTTCGGCGCGCGAAGCGGCTCCCTTCACACGAACTTGAACTCTGACTGGGTCAGAGTGGTCGCCGTCACGCCATCCAATGTGACCGTGTTGGAAGCGTTGAGCGTTATCACCGTGTTCGCGCCCGATTGCTTGATGTCCGGTTGCAGCGCCGACCAATTGGCGAAGTCGGACTTGCTGAACTGAATGGCATCCGTCGAGGCGAAGCCGTTGACGACCTCCGTGCCGATCGCGGCCGCAAACACAAAAGCGTCCGACCCGCCGTTGGCGGTGACGGCGCTGGTCCCCAAGAGATCCAAAGTGTCGCCCGTGCCGTACACCGTGGCCTGCGCGCTCTCCAGGTAAACCGTTCCGTTGGAGCCGATCACCCCATCCCAATTGCCGCCGGTGCTGTAGAGGGCCGCCGCGTTCCCCGTGCCGCCGGCGAAATTAATCCAGTCGCCGCCGCCGTACACCGCGGTCTGCGCGCTCTCCAGGTAAACCGTTCCGTTGGAGCCGATCACCCCATCCCAAGCGCCGCCGGTGTTGTAAAGGCTCGCCGTGTTCCCCGTGCCGCCGGCGAAATCAATCCAGTCGCCGCCGCCGTACACCGCGGTCTGCGCGCCCTCCAGGTAAACCGTTCCGTTGGAGCCGATCACCCCATCCCAACTGCCGCCGGTGTTGTAAAGGCTCGCCGCGTTCCCCGTGCCGCCGACGAAATCAATCCAGTCGCCGCCGCCGTACACCGCCGCCTGCGCGCTGTCGAGATAGACCAATGCGCTGGCGCCGATCACCGTATCCCAGCTGCCGCCGGTGTTGTAGAGGGCCGCCGCGCTCCCCGAGCCGCCGGCGAAATCAATCCAGTCGCCGCCGCCGGTCACCGTGGCCTGCGCGCTCTCCAGGTAAACCGTTCCGTTGGAGCCGATCACCCCATCCCAACTGCCGCCGGTGCTGTAGAGGCCCACCGCGTTCCCCGTGCCGCCGGCGAAATCAATCCAGTCGCCGCCGCCGTACACCGCGGTCTGCGCGCTCTCCAGGTAAACCGTTCCGTTGGAGCCGATCACCCCATCCCAACTGCCGCCGGTGCTGTAGAGGGCCGCCGCGTTCCCCGTGCCGCCGGCGAAATCAATCCAGTCGCCGCCGCCGTACACCGCGGTCTGCCCGCTCTCCAGGTAAACCGTTCCGTTGGAGCCGATCACCCCATCCCAACTGCCGCCGGTGCTGTAGAGGCTCGCCGCGTTCCCCGAGCCGCCGGCGAAATGAATCCAGTCGCCGCCGCCGGTCACCGCCGCCTGCGCGCTGGTGAGATAAACCGTCCCGTTGGAGCCGCTCACCGTATCCCAGCTGCCGCCGGTGCTGTAGAGAGCCACCGCGTTCCCCGAACCGCCGGCGAAAATAATCGCGTCGCCGCCGCCGGTCACCGAGGCCTGGGCGCTGGTGAGATTGACCGATCCGTTGGAGCCGGTGACCGTATCCCAGAAGCCGCCGGTGCTGAAAAGGCTCACGGCGTTCCCGGAAGCGCTCGAGAGAACGACCGTGTAGCCGCCGCCGGTGTATTCTTTGATGGTTGTGGTGACACTGATGCTCTTGCTGGCCGAGCTTTGGTTGGCCAAGTCGCTGGTCGTGACCGTGACGGTGTCGCTGCCGGCGTTGGCGTTCTTATAGCTGAGCGTGGCGAGCGCCGCATCGACTTGGGTGAGCGTGCCCTGGACGGTCAGGCTGTGCGTGCCCGAGTTGGACACGCCGGCTCCCGACGCCGTCACGATCCCCGTGTTGGCGGTGACGACAGTCGCGATCGTGTCGCTGCCGGCGCCCGCATCGGTCACCGACACGCCGCTGATCGCCGTCGCCGCGCCGGCCGTGGCGCTGAGCGTGGCCGGCGCCGTCTCGCTCACCACGTCGGCGGAATTGATGGTGACGCTGATGCTCTTGGTCGCCGAGCTTTGGTTGGCCAAGTCGCTGGTCGTGACCGTGACGGTGTCGCTGCCGGCGTTGGCGTTGCTGTAGACGAGCGTGGCGAGCGCCGAATTGACTTGGGCGAGCGTGCCCTCGATGGTCAGGCTGTGCGTGCCCGAGTTGGACACCCCGGCTCCCGACGCCGACACGACGCCTGTGTTGGCGGTGACAACCGTAGCGAACGTGTCGCTGCCGGCATCCGCATCGGTCACCGACACGTTGCTGATCGCCGTCGCCGCGTCGGCGGTGGCGGTCAGAGTGGCCGGCGCCGTTTCGCTCACCACGTCGATGGAACTGACGGTGACGCTGATGCTCTTGGTCACAGGGCTGTTGCTAGCGTTAGGATCGGTGGTCTTCACCGTGACGGTGTCGCTGCCGGCGCTGACGTTCTTGTAGCTGAGCGTGGCGAGCGCGGCATCGACCTGGCTGAGCGTGCCCTGGATGGTCAGGCTGTGCGTGCCCGAATTGGATACGCCGGTTCCCGTCGCCGTGACCGTGCCGCCATTGGTGGTGCTGACCACCGTGGTGAAGGTGTCGCTGGCGCCGCCCGCATCGGTCACCGACACCCCGCTAATCGGCGTGATTGCGCCGGCGGTCGCGGTAACGGGCGAAGTTGGCGCTGTCTCGGTTATTTGGTCCGCCGTCGGCGCCGGGTTCACCGTGCCGGTGACGTCGAAGGTGAACGGGTTCTCGTTGTTGACGTTGTCGCTGAAGCTGATCTGGCCGCTATAGGTGCCAACGCTGGCGGTGTTGAGCTCCACCTCCAAGAACGCCGAACTGCCAGCCGCAATCGATGTTGGGCCTTGGACCAAGCTGAAGCCGGACGGCAGACTCACCGAGCCGAGCGTCAACGTCGCGTTGCCAGTGTTGAGGATCGTGAAGGCGTGCTCCAACGGCGAGCCGCCCTGCGTCACGCTGCCGAAGGCCGTGCCGTTGCTGCTGCTCGGGGCGTTCTCGCCATCGGAGATGCCATTACCGCCCCAGGATACCGAAATCCCCGGTGCCGCCGCAGGTGCGCTGACCGTGCCGGTGACGTCGAAGGTGAACGGGCTTTCGCCGTTGACGTTGTCGCTGAAGCTGATCTGGCCGCTATAGGTGCCAACGCTGGCGGTGTTGAGCTCCACCTCCAAAAACGCCGAACTGCCAGCCGCAATCGATGTTGGGCCTTGGACCAAGCTGAAGCCGGACGGCAGACTCACCGAGCCGAGCGTCAACGTCGCGTTGCCAGTGTTGAGGATCGTGAAGGCGTGCTCCACCGGCGAGCCGCCCTGCGTCACGCTGCCGAAGGCCGTGCCGTTGCTGCTGCTCGGGGCGTTCTCGCCATCGGAGATGCCATTACCGCCCCAGGATACCGAAATCCCCGGTGCCGCCGTGTTGATCAGCGACCAATTTCCGATACCCCATCCTTGTATGGTGTTCGGTACATTCTCTGCAACATAGCTTGAGTTGATTCGGGATACGATGGCCGACTGAAAATTTCCATTTGGAGCAAAAGCATTGATGATGTCATTGATGGAATGGATACCGATTACGCCGGTTGATCCTGCGCTCCAATTATCGATAACTTCGATGTTGCTTCCGCTAATTGAGTAGACTATGAAAGAGTGAGCGGCAAATGACCCATTGAGTGTATCTGCCTCATTAATATCTCCCGCCTCATAGACGCGAACGACGTCCCCCACTTGCAAATTTGCCTCTAACTGTGACGCGCTGGTTCCCGTCCATACTGCTGTCCATCCGTCGCCTGGGAGATCGTATATTCCGGAGTCATCGTTGGGGTCCAGGTGCGGGACCACGTAGGCGGTATCTTGAGGCACTCGAGGATCAGAGTTTACAGTATAGTTGACTGGATCTGAGTGCGGATCGAAGAACGGCAATCCTGCAAGATTTGTAACCCCCCAAACAAACGCGGCGCAGCCATCCGCGCTCCAGCTTACTCCAATATTCGAGAAAGCGATCGCCGCAACTTCTGTTCCCGTCACCCCAGCAGTGATAGCGGTTGTGCGGAGGGTTCCAATGGTTGCCATTATCTGTGCTCCAATTGTCTTCGCGTCTTTGGCAGCAAACCTGATCGTCCTCGCAAACGAGTCCAGCTCACCTCAGATCGCCGGTTCGTGCGGGCTTTCGTCCCATCCCTTCCGGATCGTCAGCGCCGTGAGACCGCAGGGGCGTGATAGCGAAGAGCGTATTGCGCCGCATTGTCTGAGATTGGCGGATTACGCTAATCCGCCCTACAAGCTACGAGCTTCCCCATTCCCCAACTTCGGCCGTCCTGTCGGCTCTGCCATGCGCGGCTTGTGAGCCAGCGCACGCAGCGCGCCCGGCGACTCTTGAAAGTCAGCCGTCGATAGGCCAATTCGCCCTATTATGTCGGATTGACCTATCGGTGTCCACCGCTTGCGGAGGTGGACATTGGCCAGTCGCGACAAATTCGATCGCGAATACCGCGCCATCATCGCCATGCTCCAACGCCGCCGCCGAGCCGCGGGCATGACCCAGTGGGACCTGGCGCGCGCGCTCGGCACCGATCAGTCGCAGATTTCCAAGCTCGAACGCAGCGAACGCCGCCTCGACATCGTCGATTACTTAAGGATTTGCCGCGCCATCGGCCTCGATCCGGGAAAACCGTTGCGCTCAGTCGACCTCGGGCGAGCAGCGGGAAAATGAGCGGCGCGGAATTCGGCGACAACTTACTAAACCCCTTGTTGTATTGAATCCTGCGAATTCGGCAATTCCGGTGACACATGCATATTTCGCTATGACCGGCCCCAGCCGGGCGCAGGCGGGGCGCCTTGCTCCGGACGACTTTTGCGTCCCCGCTGCGTTACGGTCCCCGGGCGTTACGGCGACAGGCGCCAATCGCCCCTTTTTTCCAGCCCCGATAGCCGCCGCCTTCAGCCTCATGCTCGCTCCGGTTGGAATTCGGCGCAAGTCACAACCGTTGCTGCGAGGCCTCGAACGGCGCCGCTGCGTCATTATGCCGCGCTGCGCGCCGAAGAAATGGCGAGTTGGCGCGCCGGGCGAGACGCGTTTCTCCCATGGACGGCGGCCGGCTCGCGCCGATGCGGCGCGTTTCGGCCTCCCGGCCGTTGGCGGAAGGCGGCGGCGAACCGTCGAACCCGCTCGGACCCGTTCGGCGCCGTTTCGGCGATGCGGCCGCCTTGGCGCGGCTAGCGCGCGCGCCCTCCGGCGGGCCTTGCGGACCCGCGCCGCCGGGGCGCCCGCGACAATTTCTTCCGGAAACACAGAAATCTGGATTACGGCGGGATGACGCGGACAGGATACGCATCGCCCGATTTCGCTGCTTTGGCCGCGACGAAACCGGCGGCTGCGCGAGACGCGACGACAAACGCGTTCGCAGGCCTGCGGGCCGCCGCGGAATTACGGTGACACGTACTTATTTCCCTATTTACGTTCGGGGCGTTACGCAAAAAGCGAGATAGGTGCGCGTTGCCGTAGTGCCCGTAGCACCCTGCGAAGTTTGCCGGTCCCGCCACACCGCATCAAGCGCGCAGCCCACCGGCGCCCTGCGGCAAATTGTCCGCGCCGGCGGAATTCCGCGAATTCCGGTGACACATGCATATTTCCCTGTGACCGGCCACGGCCGGGCGCAGGCGGGGCGCCTTCCTCCGGACGACTTTCGCGTCCCCGCTGCGTTACGGCGCCAGACGCCAATTTCCCCTTTTGCCGGCCCGGATTGCCGCCGCCTTCACCCTCACGCTCGCTCCGGTTGGAATTCGCCGCAAGTCACAACCGTCGCTTTGGGCCCTCGAACAGCGGCGGTGCGTCGTTATGCCGCGTTGCGCGCCGGGGAAATGGCGAGGCGGCGCGCCGTGCGAGACGCGATTCGTCCATGCAGGGCGGGCGGCTCGCGCCGATGCGGCGCGTTTCAGCCTCCCGTGATTACGGTGACACTTGCATAAATCCCCAATTCGAAGTCTCGTCGGCCACTCCTCCCTGCCGACTGAGGCCGCGATTGCGAGCGGTGGGGGTCACGGCCAAGGGTCACCTGAATTAGGGAATTATGCATGCGTCACCGTAATCGTCACCGTAATCAATGCGTCACCGTAATCAGCCACCGTAATCAGCACCGTAATCACGCGTAATCAGTCGTAATCAGTTTCTCCCATGGACGGCGGCCGGCTCGCGCTCGTGCGGCGCGTTTCGGCCTCCCGGCCGATGGCGGAAGTCGGCGGCGAACCGTCGAACCCGCTTGGACCCACGCGGCGCCAATTCGGCGATGCGGCCGCCTATGGGCTTACGGGGGGCCTTACGGGCACAGGATACGAATTGCCGAATTTCGCGGCCCGCAGTCGACGCCCGACTTTCTCGATCGAAGCCGCCCCGCCCCTCGACGGCGCTCTCTGCCGAAGTCGCACGGCGCCGGCGTCGCGGCGGTCGGCTTTCGCGTTGGCGCATGCGACGCCGCGCGCGCCCCGAGGCCCCTCCGGGAAATCGCCGCCGACAATTTCTTTCCGATAATCTGAATTCGCGCTATGGTGAATCGCGGGCGAATTCGGCGTGGAGGATTACGGTGACACTTGCATAAATCCCCAATTCGAAGTCTCGTCGGCCACTCCTCCCTGCCGACTGAGGCCGCGATTGCGAGCGGTGGGGGTCACGGCCAAGGGTCACCTGAATTAGGGAATTATGCATGCGTCACCGTAATCAGCCACCGTAATCAGCACCGTAATCACGCGTAATCAGTCGTAATCAGTTTCTCCCATGGACGGCGGCCGGCTCGCGCTCGTGCGGCGCGTTTCGGCCTCCCGGCCGATGGCGGAAGTCGGCGGCGAACCGTCGAACCCGCTTGGACCCACGCGGCGCCAATTCGGCGATGCGGCCGCCTATGGGCTTACGGGGGGCCTTACGGGCACAGGATACGAATTGCCGAATTTCGCGGCCCGCAGTCGACGCCCGACTTTCTCGATCGAAGCCGCCCCGCCCCTCGACGGCGCTCTCTGCCGAAGTCGCACGGCGCCGGCGTCGCGGCGGTCGGCTTTCGCGTTGGCGCATGCGACGCCGCGCTCGCCCCGACGCCCCTCCAGAAAATCGCCGCGACAATTTCTTTCCGATAATCGGAATTCGCGCTATGGTGAATCGCGAGCGCGTTCGGCGGCGTATCGCCGGGCCGCTCGTCGCGGCCGAGACGAGGCAAAAATTGGAGAAGACGCGATTCCCGCTCGACCGACCGACAACCCCTTGATTTCCCTCGAAACGGCCAAGGAAAAAGTTTGGAAATCCTTGGAAAAGTTTGGAAATCCAAGGAATTTCCTTGGAATTTCCTTGGAAAAATTTGGAAATCCTGGGAAAAGCTTGGCGCCGTGGCGATAGGATGCTCGCCCCCCTGACGGGCCGGCGTCGGCCGGCGAGCGAGGCCCGCGCCGCGTGGCGAGGCGGCGGAAAATCGTCACGTAAACCCTTGAAGACGGGCCATCGCGCCGGAAGATGGCGGCGCCTCGCGAACGGCCGCTGTCCACCCCATGCCGACGGTCGGAGCCGGGCGGCGCGCGTTCGGCCGCGCTTCTCTTACGCGGCGAGCGATTCCGGCGACGGCAGGAGGTTGGCGATGTCGATGACGCCGATCAGGCGGCCGTCCATCGCGATGACGCCGCGCAGGAACAGCTTGGCGGTCTCGGCGGCGATGTCCGGCGTCGGCTGGATCTGGTCCTCGCCGGCGGTGAAAATGTCGGAAACGCCGTCCACCAGCAGGCCGGCGACCTGACGGCCGTACTCGACCACGATGATGGCGTGGCGCGCGGTTGGTTGGGTCGGCGGAAAGCCCAGCCGCACCGCCAGATCGACGATCGGCAGGACGACGCCGCGCAAGTTGACGACGCCGAGCACGAACGTCGGCGCGTGCGGAAGCGCCGTCGCCGGCGTCCAGCCCCTGATCTCCCGCACCGAAGTGGTGCCGACGCAGAATTCCTGGGATCCGATATTGAACGCGATCAGCTCGCTTCCCTTTCCGGTCCCGACTTTTACGCCTTCGCTCATTTGCGCACCCGTGTGTTGTCCCCTTCAGGGAAGATCGGGAGCGCGGCGAAGCGGGCCGACCCGACCCGCCGCGCTCTCCCCCTTCAAAACTCCTGCCAGCCGTCGCCGGCGCCGTTGGCGACGGCTTTCGCCGCCGGCCGTCGGACCAGTTCCGGCTTGACCTGGGCCGCCGCCGCGCTTTCGGCCGGCGCCGCCTTCTTCGGCGCCTCGCGGAACGCGTGCGGCGCCGCCTTCTTCAGTTCCCGGCGCAGCGGATCTTCCGCGATTGCGCCGATCTGGTAACGCGCGACCAGTCGGCCGAGTTCCTCGGTCTCGTCGGCCAGCGCGTGGGCCGCCGCCGTCGTTTCCTCGACCATCGCCGCGTTCTTCTGGGTGACGTGGTCCATCTCGTTGACGGCGGTGTTGACCTGTTGCAGGCCGGTCGCCTGTTCCTGGGCGCTGGCGGCGATATTGGTGATGATGCCGTTGATCTCGACCACTTGCGCCACGATCCGTGCGAGCGCCTCGCCGGTCTGGGTGACCAGCAGCACCCCCTGATCGACCTGCGCCGTCGAGGCGGAAATCAGGCCCTTGATCTCCTTGGCCGCCTCGGCCGAACGCTGGGCGAGCGCGCGCACCTCGGAGGCCACCACGGCGAACCCCCTGCCCGCGTCGCCGGCCCGCGCCGCCTCGACCCCCGCGTTCAACGCCAGCAGATTGGTCTGGAACGCGATCTCGTCGATGACCCCGATGATCTGGCTGATCTGCTTCGACGACTTCTCGATGCCGGTCATCGCCGCCATCGCCTCGCGCACCACCTTGCCGCTCTTGTCGGCGTCGACCTTGGCGGTCGAAACCACGTCGCGCGCGTGCTTGGCGCCCTCGGCGGTCTTCTTCACCGTCGCGGTGATCTGCTCCAGCGCGGCGGCGGTCTCTTCGAGACTCGAGGCCTGCTGCTCGGTGCGCCGCGACAGATCGTCGGCGGCGGTGGATATTTCGCCGGTTCCCGTGCGGATCGCCTGCGTGTTGGCGGCGATCGCCGACATCGAGTTTTCCAGGGCCTCCAGCGAGGCGTTGAAGTCGACCCGGAGCGGTTCGAGCGCCGGAATGAACGGCTCCTCGATGCGCTGCTCGAGGTCCCCTTCGGCCAATCGGCTGAGCCCCGCTCCGATCTTCTTGACGGCGCCGACGCGGCCCGTGACATCGGTCATGAAATTGACGACTTTCACGACGCGGCCGTCGAGATCGAGAATCGGATTGTACGACGCCTCGATCCAAACCTCTTTGCCGCCCCCGGCGACGCGCTTGAATTCCTCGTCGATATGTTCGCCGCGATTCAGTCGCCGCCAAAATTCCTGATAGTCGCTGGATTGAGCGAAGGCCGGGTCCACGAAACTGCGATGATGCATGCCTAGGGCTTTCTCGCGCGAATAGCCCGCCGTCTTGACGAAATTTTCGTTAACCTCGAGGACCTTCCCGTCGGGGGAGTATTCAATGACGACTTGCGAGCGCGAGATCGCCTCGACCTTTCCGCGGTTCTCCGCGGCCCGCAATTTGGACGCGGTGATGTCCGTGACGACCTCGACCACCTTGAGAACGGTCCCGGACTTGCTGACCACGGGAATGGCCGACTCCCAAACCCACACGTCCTTTCCACCCTTGCCGATCCGCCTGTATTCTCGGGCGTCGGATTCGCCGCGGCCGAGCTTGGCCCAGAATTCCTTGTACTCCGGGCTTTTGGCGCCCTCCGGATCGACGAACAGGCTGTGATGCTGGCCTTTGAGTTCCGCCGGTTCGTAACCGAAAACGCGGCAGAAATTCTCGTTGGCGGCGATGATTTTTCCGGTCGGTTCGCACTCGATGATCGCCAGAGACCGGCCGAGGGCTTCGACAACGCGTTTGGCGTCGCCGCCAAAGTCAGGATGAATCATCACTATTCTTCCTATTGTTCCGGCGCCCGATAGGGACGTCTGCACAGGTTTTCCGCCTTGGCTTTCCGCCGGGTCGACGACCGGCCGGGCGCGGCGGCGCTCATGCAGGTTCGAGACGAGCGAAGAGGGGACATGTCGGATTGGGCGCCGAGGCGACGCGCGGGCGTCATGCCCCCGTCGATTTCTCGTGGAAGTCGACGATCCGTCGAATTCCAAGAATGAAGAATGGCGGTTAACGAAGCGTTCCAGATCGAGGATTTCCGTTCACAATCGAAGCCGTCGTGCGCGCGCTGCGCCCGCGCGCCCTCTACGCGAGGGCTCGGCGCCCCGCCGGCGTCGGCCGAAGGACGATCCGGCCGATCGACGCCCTCGGCGCGAAAAGTCGACGAGCGCGCGACTTCCTGTAAGATCGCGGCTTCGCTTCTCCACGACCTTGAGGATTTCGCCGTGACCAACAATAAGCAGATCGTTCTCGATTCCCGGCCGACCGACAAGGTCTCGCCGGGGAATTTCCGCCTCGTCGAGGCGCCTCTCCCGACGCCCGGCCCCGGCGAAGTCCTGGTGCGCCACCATTATCTCTCGCTCGATCCCTACATGCGCGGCCGGCTCAGCGACGCCAGGTCCTACGCCAAGCCGCAGGAGCTGGGCGCCGTGATGGGCGGGGGGACGGTCGGCGAGGTCGTCGCCTCGAACCGTTCTGGCTTCAAGCCGGGCGATTTCGTCGTCGGCATGGGCGGCTGGCGGCTCTACGCGGTCAGCGACGGGCGCGATCTCAACCTCGTCGACGCCAAGACGATCCCCCTTCAAGCCTACCTCGGCCCGGTCGGCATGCCCGGCGTCACCGCGTGGTACGGCCTCAATAAGATCATCGCCCCGAAGAAGGGCGAGGCGGTCGTCGTCTCCGCCGCCACCGGCGCGGTCGGCTCGGTCGTCGGGCAGCTCGCGAAGATCGCGGGCGCGCGCGTCGTCGGCGTCGCCGGCGGCGCCGACAAATGCGCTTATGCGGTGAACGAACTGGGCTACGACGCCTGCGTCGATCACAAGTCGCCGCGTTTCGCCGAGGAGATGAAGGCGGCGCTGCCGAACGGGCTCGACGGCCTGTTCGAAAACGTCGGCGGCGAGCCGTTCGCACAGTGCTTGCGGCGGCTCAACGATTTCGCCCGCATCGCGATCTGCGGCCTCATCGCCTCTTACGAGGGGCCGCCGACCGCGCTGCCGGACATGCGACTGTTCCTCGCGCGGCGGATCAGAATCGAAGGCTTCATCGTCTCCGACCATCTGCCGCTATGGCCGCAGGCGCTCGGCGAGCTCGCCGGCCTCATCGCGGCGGGCCGCCTCAAGTGGCGCGAGACGATCCGCGAGGGCCTCGAAAGCGCGCCGCTGGCTTTGGTCGACCTGCTGCACGGTGGCAATTTCGGCAAAATGCTCGTCAAGCTGGTTTGAGTCCTACTAAATGTCCGCTGCGAAGTGAATTGAACTCGAACGCGGCGCACCCTATGTCTTCGTCATGGAGCTCGCCGAGCGGCTCGCGCGCGGCGCGGTGGCGCCGAACGATCTTCTCCACGGCGCGGCGCCGTCGGATTGGGAAGCCACATGTCGCATCACGTCACCCAAGCGATCGAAGCGATCGCGCGCGGCGAGATCGTCGTCGTCACCGACGACGACGACCGCGAGAACGAGGGCGACCTCATCGTCGCTGCTTCGCAGTGCACTCCGGAAAAGATGGCGTTCATCATCCGCAATTGCTGCGGCATCGTCTGCGCGCCCTTGACCTCCGACGAGGCGCGGCGCCTGCATCTTTCCCCGATGGTGGCGATGAACGACGCGCCGCTCGGCACTGCCTTCACCGTCTCGGTCGACGTGAAGCACGGCATGACGACCGGCATTTCCGCCGAGCAGCGCTGCAACACCGCGCGCGCGCTGGCCAATGGCAACATGGGCGCGAACGATTTCGTCCGCCCCGGCCACGTGTTCCCGCTGATCGCCAATGACGGCGGCGTACTGATGCGCTCCGGGCATACCGAGGCCGCGGTCGATTTGTGCAAACTCGCCGGACTGGCTCCAGTGGCGGTGATCTGCGAACTCGCCAACGACGACGGCACGGTGATGGTCGGACCGCAGATCGAGGCTTTCGCCGCCAAGCACGGGCTGGCGCGCATCGCCGTGGCCGATCTCATCGCCTATCGCCAGGCGCGCGAGAAACTGGTCGAGCGCGTCGCTGTCTTTCCGGTCAAGACGCCGATCGGCGTCTTGACCGGCTACGCCTATCGCACCTCGTTCGACCCCGTGCTGCACTTCGCCTTCGTCCACGGCGCGATCGGCGACGGGCGCGGCGTGCCGGCGCGCCTGCAACGGGCCGACATCATCGCCGACATTTTCGGCGCCGGGGTCATCCCGCGCGTGTTGCAGCGCTTCAAGGAAGAGGGGCGCGGCGTGCTCGTCTATCTGCGCGACGGCGCGGCGGGCGTGCCCGTCAAACTCAGCGGCGCCGAGCCGCAGGGTTCGGACAGCGCCCGCGCGAGCCAGTGGCGCGAAGTCGGCCTCGGCGCGCAAATCCTGCGCGATCTCGGCGTCGCCTCGATTCGCCTGCGCACCGAAAACCCGCGAAAATACGTCGGCCTTGCCGGCTTCGGCATCGAGATCGTCGCGATGGAGCCGATCGAGGGGTGACGGGCGCTCAGCCGCCCATCAGCGCCCCGACATGCGCCGCCGCCGAGCGGCCGAGGCCCTCGAGATCGTAGCCGCCTTCGAGCAGCGAAACGAGGCGGCCGCCGCAGCGCTTTTGCGCCAGCGCCGCCACGCGCTGGGTCGCCCAGGCGAAATCGGCCTCGCGCAGGTTGAGATTGCCGAGCGGATCGCGATAGTGCGCGTCGAACCCCGCGGAGACGATGACGAGATCGGGGCGGAACGCCTCCACGCGCGGCAGGATCGCCTGGGCGAAGGCTTCGCGGAACGCTTCGCCGCCGTCGCCCGCGCGCAGCGGCGCGTTGACGATCTGGTTGTGTTCGCCGCATTCGCTTCGCGCGCCCGTGCCGGGATATAGCGGCATCTGATGGGTCGAGGCGTACATGACGCTCTTGTCGCTCCAAAAGATGTCTTGGGTGCCGTTGCCGTGGTGGACGTCGAAATCGACGATCGCGACGCGCTCGATCCCGTGGGCAGCCTGGGCGTGGCGGACGGCGATCGCGGCGTTGTTGAAGAAGCAGAACCCCATCGCCGTCGCCGCTTCGGCGTGGTGGCCGGGCGGACGCGTCGCCACGAAGGCGTTGTCGACGTGCCCGAGCGCCACTTCGTCGACCGCGTAGATCGCCCCGCCCGCCGAACGCAGCGCGGCTTCCCAGGTGCCCGACGACATCGCGGTGTCCGCGTCGAGCTGAACGCGCCCGCGGCTCGGCGAGGCCTGCTCGATCGCGGCGACATATTCGGGAGGGTGGACGCGCGTCAGCGCCGCGATCGCCGCGCGCGGCGCGCTCTCGCGAACGAGCAGTTGAAACGTCTCGTGTTCCAACGCCTGCTCGATGGCGCGCAGCCGCTGCGGCCTTTCCGGGTGCCCCTCGCCCATGTCATGGGCGGCGCAGGCCGCATGAGTCACCAGCAGCGTCGTCACCTCGAGCGATCCCCGACAAGAGACTCTTCCGTCCGCCTCTCCGGAACATCGCCGGAATGCCGGCCGATGTCCACTCCGGCCGAGCGCCGCAACGCGGGCGCCTATTTCGGCGCCGGCTCGCTGGCGCAGCTCAGCGATTCGGCTTGAGCCTCCGCCGCCGCATAGAGGCTCGGCAATTCGCTGAACGCGCGCATCAAGACGAAACCTTCGTTGGTCGCGGAGACGATGCGAAGATCTTGCGAAGGGTTGTCTTCGTCGTCGTGGGCGATGAGCGCGCGCAATTGGCTCGGCGTGACGACGATCGCCTCCATCAGGGCGTGCGTCGCGGCCTTGTCGGTCAGGGCGTAGAACACGGCGCCCCGCCGCGTGTGAAACGACAGCGACGCGAAGCCGGCGCGTCCGACCGGCGCTTTGACGCGCACCGGCCCGGCGGAAAGGTCGAAGCGGCAGAACGCGCTGGCGAGCGCCGGATCCGCGTAGGGGAAGCGACGTTCGGTCGGGCCCGGCCGCGCCAGCGCGATCATGGCGCCGACGGGGCCGAGGTCTGCGAGGCGCGCGTAGGCGTCGCGCGTGGCGACGATGGGAATGACCAGGATCACGATGAAATGCACCAGGGCGCCGACGATCGCGACGGCCGCCAGAAACGTCGCCGCTGCGCCCAGGCCTTCGCGAACGGTCATGTGCAAGCTTCCCTGACGATGGAAGGCGCGGCGCGCTTTTCGATGCCGCCCGCGGTGGCGCTGAGCGGCGAATCGTAGAGCCGCAACACCAGCGCGAACGGGTCCGGCGCGCCGATCGGCAGCCAGTTGCCGGCGTGAGCGCTCGCCGAGACGAAGATCGAAAACCCGCCGTCGGCGTCGCGCAAGATCTCGCTCGAACGGAAGCCGTATCGCCCCGCCGCGTTGCCGACGGGAAAGCCTTCGCGATCGACAACGCTCAAAGTCCAGTAGCGCGCCGCCGGGGTGCGCGATCCCACGCGGTAGGAGCAGCGCGCGTCGAGCGGCCGGCGCGCGTCGTCGACGCGCGCGACGAGTTGCAGCCCTTCGCCGAGCGCCAGCGGAATCTCGCCGCTGCGCTCCAGGCCGGCGCGCGTATAGGGGTCGGCTTCGAGCGATCCGGCTTTCGCTGCGACCCGCCACGGGCCGATGGCGACGACGCCGAACGGGCCGCCGTTGGCCAGAATCGCCTCGCTCGCCCAGAGCCCGAGCGCGACGCCGATAGCGCCGGCCATGCTTGCTTTCACGATCATCGTCACGCGGGAAATCCCGAGCCGGCCAGGCCCCGATCGACGACCAGCCGAAATCGATGAATCGCCAGACGGCCTGGCGAAGTCAAGCGCGCCGCCGTCGGGGTCACGGCGCCAGGACGCCGCCGCGAACGACCGTCGGCGCGGCGTCCGCCCGAGCCGCGTATTCGGCCGGCGATTCGAACGCCGCTCCGCCCTGTTGCGCCGAGCGCGCGGTGTCTTCGATTTCCTGGATAATTCGGGTCGAGCGCGCCGACAGGCCGATTTGCCGCGGCGCGTCGGCGGCGCCCGCGCCCGCCCTCTCCGCCGGCGCGACGGCGAACGCCCCCGCGCCCGCGGGCGCCGGGACGCCGTAGGGCGGCTTCGGCTCCAGGCCCTGATGGGCGTAGGCCATGATCGCGCGCCAGGTCTGCGCCGGCAGCGCGCCACCTTGCATGCTGCCGGTCATCGACGAGTTGTCATCGTTGCCGAACCAGACGCTGCCGACCAGATTGCCGGTGAAGGCGTTGAACCAAGCGTTGGTCGGCCCATTTGTCGTGCCGGTCTTGCCGGAGATGACGAGGCCCGGGATCTGCGCCCCGCGCCCGGTGCCCTCGGTGAGCACGTGGGTCATGATGTTGTTCATCTCGGCGACCTTGTCGGGCGGCAGCACCTGGACGGGCGGCGTCCCGTTGGCGGCGTGGGTGTAGATCACCTCGCCGGCCGAATTGCGGATTTCGATCGCCGCATAGGGCGTCGCGCGCTTGCCGCCGTTGGCGAGCATGGCGTTGGCGGCGACCATGTCGATCATCTTCACTTCGTCGGCGCCGACGGGCAGCGAAACGGTGTCGACGAGCGGCGTCGTCAGCCCCATTTTTCGCGCCGTCTCGATGATCTTGGAGCGCCCGAGCTCGGCGATCTTGGCTTGGTGATAGGGCTTGCCGGCCGGCCAGTAGGCCTCGCCGATCTTCACCGAGATCCAGATCGCGGCGGTGTTGTACGACTGCGCGAGCGCCCAATAGAGCGGCATTGCGCCGCCGCTCTCGCCGCCGAAATTATGCACGCAGTAGTCGCCGATGCAGATGCCTCCTGCTTGCACCGTCGTGTCCTTGTGGTACTTGCCGGTCAGCAGCGCGGTCATATAGTCGAAGATCTTGAACGACGAGCCGGGCTGGCGCGCCGCGTCGGTGGCGCGGTTGAACTGGCTCGCGCCATAATCGCGCCCGCCCACCATCGCCCGCACCAGGCCGTCGGTGTCCGCCACCACCGCCGCCGCCTGATGCGCGTGGTAGGCGGGGGCGTTGACGCGCAGCATGTCCTCGATGACGCTTTCGGCCTTCGCCTGCAAGGGGCCGTCGAGCCCGGTGCGCACGGTGAGAACCCGGTCGGCGCCCAATTTTCCCCCGTCGGCGAGCCCCTTCACTTCCTCGTAGGCGAAATCCATGTACCAGTCGGGGCTGGAGCGGTCGGCCTGACTGACGGGGGTCGCCGGATTGCGCCGCGCCGCATAGACCTGCCCCTCGGTCATGAGGCCGGCGTCGACGAGATTGCTCAGGACGTCGTTGGCGCGTGCGCGCGCGGCGGGCAGATTGACGTTCGGAGAATATTTGGTCGGCGCCTTGAACAGGCCGGCGAGCATGGCGGCCTCGGCGAGATTGATGTCGCGCGCCGACTTGCCGAAATAATATTGGGCCGCCGCCTGCGCGCCGAACGCGCCGCCGCCCATGTAGGCGCGATCGAGATAGAGACCCAGGATTTCCTTCTTGGTCAGATGGTGCTCGAGCCACAGCGCCAGATAGGCTTCCTTGATCTTGCGCGAAATCGAGCGCTCGTTGGTCAGAAACAGGTTCTTGGCGAGCTGCTGGGTGATCGAGGAGCCGCCCTGCACGACGCCGCCGGCGTGGGCGTTGACGGTCAAGGCGCGCAGCGTGCCGACCACGTCGATGCCGAAATGGTCGAAGAAGCGGCGATCCTCGGTGGCCAGCACCGCCTTGATGAAATGATCGGGCAGTTCCTCGAAGGGGATCGCGTCGTCGTGCTTGATGCCGCGCCGGCCGACCTCCACGCCGTAGCGGTCGAGAAAGGTGACGGCGAGATCCTGGCGCTTCAGCCAATCCTCGTCGCCGGTCTCGCGAAACGCCGGCAGGGCCAGGGTCAGGACGACGATCAATCCCGCCAAGCCGAGGTTCAGGCCTTCGCACAGCCCGTCGACGACAAACTTGTGCACGCCGGAAAGATGCAGGCGATCGGAAATGGCCGCCGCCGTCTGCAGCGCGCGGATCGATCGGCGCTGGGTGTCGTAGAGCGTCGAATCCATCCAGGCGTCGAACGCGAGCAACGCTCGCGCGGCGACTTTCCGATACCGGGACCGCGCTTCTTCGCTCGACAAAGCCGCCGCGCGCGCAAGCGCTCGCGCGACGGCTTTGCGGAACCAGGACCTTACTTCTGCGATCGACAAAGGCGCCCCGCCTGCAAAATCTCGCGCCGTCCGCGAGCGATCCTTAGCACGATCCGACGCGTTGTGAACCGCTTGACGCGCGCCCCGGTCCGGGCCATGGCCAAGGGGCGAGCGCCGCCCCGAAATCGCAGGACGGAAGACCCCGATGCCCGAACGATCTCGAGTTGGCGACGCGGACGCCGTTGCGGAGGCGGCGGTCGGCGGAGCCGGCCCCGCCGCCTCGACCCCGACGCCCTCCCATGCGCCCGAAGCGCCGTTCTGGCGCGTCAAGTCGCTCGACGCGATGACGCCGGAAGAGTGGGAGAGCCTGTGCGACGGTTGCGCGCGCTGCTGCCTGGTCAAGCTCGAAGACGAGGACAGCGGCGAAATTCACTTCACCGACCTCGGCTGCAAATTGCTCGACGGCAAGACCTGCCGCTGCCTCGACTACCGCCGCCGGCAGCGGCGCGTCCCTGATTGCGTCAGGCTGACGCCCGCCGCAGTGCGCGCGCTGAGCTGGCTGCCCGCGACCTGCGCCTACCGGGTTGTGGCCGAAGGGGGCGACCTCGCCTGGTGGCATCCGCTGGTTTCCGGCTCGCCGGAGACGGTGCACGAAGCGGGCGTTTCGGTGCGCGGACGGGTGGCGGCGAGCGAACTGGATCTGCCGATCGAGCTCTGGCCCGACCACATCGCGCGCTGGCCTAACCGGCCGCCGCGGCGGGCGAGGAAATAGAGGGCTTCGGGCGCGCGCGGGCGCCCGCTTTTCGTCTTAAGGCCCCCAGCGCGCCAGCGTGGCGTCGATCCAGGCGCGTTGCGGAGCGACGAGCGGCCCCTGCGTCAGCTCGCCGCAATGGCGGCCGCGAGGGCCGGACGTCCACGCGACGATCGCCAGGACCGTCTCGCCGTCGTCGGAAAAGAGCGGCGCGCCGGAATCGCCGGCGCAGGCGCCCGCGCCGGCGCGAGCCCCGTCCTCGGCCCAAAGCAGGATCTTGGACAGCGGCGCGCGCACCGTGAGGCTGGCGCTGCGCAACGCGCCGCCGGTCAGTGGCTCGCCCTCGCGGGCGAGCCCGTAGCCGGCGAGGATCGTCGTTTCCCCGATCGCGGGTCCCGCTCCCGAGGCGAGCCTGGGCGCGGCGAAGCGCGAGGCGAGCGGCGTTCGGGTCTCCACCAGCGCGAGATCGATCGAGACGACCCGCTCGGCGATCGCGTCGGCGCGATAAAGCGGATGGGCGGCGGCGGCCTCGACCGGGACGACCACCGGCTTTCCTTCTTCGTCGCGATAATGCACCGCCATGTCGGCGACGGGGCGCAGGCAATGCGCGGCGGTCAAGACGACGCGCGGCCCGAGAACCACGCCGGAGCAGAAGCCTGCCTTGTCGGCGCCGCGCGTCAACACCATGACGACGCGATCGGCGAAGCGGGCGTCTTCATCGGCCGCGCCGACCACGGCCGCCGCGGGGGCGATCCAGCCGAGGCTCGCCGCCGCCAGCGCGGCGGCGGCCGAAAATGCGCGTAGTCTTCTCGCGTTCATGCTCTCGGCTAACCCTTTCCGCCCCGCCCGGGCAAGTCCCTCGCGCGCGGGATGGCGTTGGCGGAGCGGGTCCGTTATATTCATTTCCCATTCAGGCGAGCGAGGAGAGACTGCGGCATGGCGCGTAAGTCGATGATTTCCCTCGCCGTGGCCTTTTGCGCCGTCGGCCTTTGCGCGCCGCCCGCCGCGCGCGCGGCCGAAGTCGAGGCGCACGGCGCGCCGAGGCCGGCGTGCCTGCCGCCGAGCGAGACCCGCGAGGAAATCAAGGCGCGCCATTTTCTCGAGCCCTTCGCCGTCCTCAGGTCCGCCGCGGCGCAATTCAAGGCGGAGGCGCTTTCGGCCAAGCTCTGCCGTCTCGGCGATGAATACGTCTATGAAATTGCGCTGTTGCACCGCGACGGGCGGCTCGTCCACGCGGTGATGAACGCGGCCACCGGCAAGCTCATCGGCGCCCGCAACGCGCGCGAGCCGACGCCGAAGACGTGATCTCGCGAAAGGAAGCGTAACCCATCATGCGCCTGCTCGTTGTCGAAGACGATCGCGATCTCAATGGGCAGATCGTGACGGCGTTGGAGGCGGCGGGCTACGCGGTCGACTGCGCTTTCGACGGCGAGGAAGGATGGTTTCTTGGCGACACCGAGCCCTACGACGCGGTCGTGCTCGACATCGGCCTGCCCAAACGCGACGGCGTTTCCGTTCTCGAGGCGTGGCGCAAGGACGGCCGCGCCATGCCGGTGCTTATTTTGACGGCGCGCGATCGCTGGAGCGACAAAGTGCACGGCTTCGACGCCGGCGCCGACGATTACGTCGGCAAACCGTTTCACATGGAGGAAGTGCTGGCGCGCCTACGCGCGCTGCTGCGCCGCGCCGCGGGCCATGCGTCGAGCGAACTCGTCGCGGGGCCGGTGCGCCTCGACGCGCGCGCCGGCCGCGTCAGCGTCAACGGCGCCGCCATCAAGCTGACCAGCCACGAATATCGGCTGTTGTCCTATCTCATGCACCATGCCGGGCGCATCGTTTCGCGCAGCGAGATCGTCGAACATCTCTACGATCAGGATTTCGATCGCGATTCGAACACGATCGAGGTTTTCGTCGGCCGCCTGCGCAAGAAACTCGGCGTCGACGTCATCCAGACCGCGCGAGGTCTGGGGTACATCGTCGAGGGGGACGTCGAATCGGGCGCCGCCGCGCCCAAGCGCAGGAGCGCCCGCTGATCGCCGCCCCCCGCGCGGCCCCGCCGATCCGGATCGCAACCATGCTCAAAGCGCCGAACCCGCGGTCGATCGCCTCGCGTCTGTTCGTTTCGGCCGCCTTCTGGAGCTCGACGATTCTGATCGTCGCCGGGCTCGGCCTTTCCGCGCTCAACGCGCGCTCGAGCGAAGCGAATTTCGACGAGCAGCTCGGGGTCTATCTCAAGGCGCTGGTGGCCAATGTCGCCGTGGTCGGGGAGGAGGCGCGCGCCGCCGCTTCGCCGGCGATCGATCCCCAGTTCGAGCTGGCCTTTTCCGGGTGGTACTGGCAGATCACCCGCCTCGACGTGGATCGCCCGGAAATTCGCACCTCGCGCTCGCTGTTCGCGACCCAGTTGCCGGGCCTGGGCGCGGCCGAGGCTGGGCAAGAGCGCGGCGCGGTGCGCAGCGGCTACGTCGTCGGCCCCGGCGATCGCCCGCTGCGCATGATCGAGCGCGAGATCGACGCCGGCGAGGAGGGCCGCTACCTCATTCAGGTCGCCGCCAACGCCGACGTGATTCAGAGCGAGATCGAGGATTTCGAATACGCGCTGGCGGCGACGTTTCTGGTGTTGGCGATCGCGCTGCTCGGCTCGACGGCGCTGGCGGTGCGCTTCGGCCTGCGCCCGCTCAGGGTGCTGCGGGAGGGGCTCGCGGCGATCCGGCGCGGCGAGGCGGAGCGGATCAGCGGCGAATTTCCACAAGACGTCGCGCCGCTCGCCGCCGAGATCAATCTTCTGCTCGACGCCAATCGCGGCGTGGTGGAGCGCGCCCGCACCCAAGTCGGCAATCTCGCGCACGCGCTGAAGACCCCCTTGAGCGTCATCGTCAACGAGGCCGATTCCAACAGCCCCAAGCTCGCCGACAAGGTGCGCGAGCAGGCCGGCGTGATGCGGCGACAGGTGAGCTTCTATCTCGATCGCGCGCGGGCGGCGGCGCGCGCCCGCGCCGCCGGCGCGGCGACCGAAGTTCGTCCGGTGATCGAAGGGCTCGTGCGCACTTTCGAAAAGGTCTACCGCGACCGCGCGCTCGCCTTCTCCATCGACGCGCCGGACCGCCTGCGCTTTCGCGGCGAATTGCAGGATCTGACCGACATGATCGGCAATCTGCTCGACAACGCCGGCAAGTGGGCGCGTCAGCGCGTCGTCGTCGTCGCCGAGCGCGATCCGGACCTGGACGCCGCCGGCCGCCGCTTCTTCATCGTCGCGATCGACGACGACGGCCCCGGGCTCGATCCGCAGGCGCGCGCCGCGGCGCTGGTGCGCGGGCAAAAGCTCGACGAATCGCGGCCCGGCTCCGGCCTCGGGCTCTCCATCGTCGTCGACCTTGCCTCGGCCTACGGCGGCGCGCTGCGCCTCGAAGAGAGCCCGCTCGGCGGCCTGCGGGCGAGCCTCAGGCTGCCCAGCCTTTCGACGAAGGGCGCCGGCGGCGTCGCGGCGGGCGGAGCTTGACGGAGAAAACGCGCATTTCCTGAAATCGAAGAGATGCATTAAGAACCGCCGCGCGCGTCGTTTCCCTTGCTGCGCCGCGTCGCTTTAAGAGGCCGCCTCGATGCTGTGGTTCGTCCTTGCCGGCATGACGGGCCTCGCGGTCTTGGCCGCACTGTGGCCGTTGGCGCTTCGTCGCAAGGGCGGCGCCGACGCGGCGAGCGAACTCGCCTTCTACAAAGCCCAGCTCGGCGAAATCGAGCGCGACGTCGAGCGCGGGCAATTGCCGGCCGAGGAAGCCGCCGGCGCGCGCGCCGAGGCCGCGCGGCGCCTGATCGCGGCCAGCGCCGCGCCGCCGCTCGTGAGCGGCGCCGGCGAGTCCGCGAGCCTCAGGCGAGTCGCCGCGCTCATCGTGATCGCCATTCCCTTGGTCGCGCTCGCCCTCTACGTCGACCTGGGCCGGCCGGACCTGCCCGACGCGCCGCTCGCCGGCCGCGCCGCGGACGTCCGGAGCGCCCGAGCCCTCGAGGCGCCGATCGCGCGCATCGAAGCGCGCCTGGCCGCCTCGCCCGACGACGGCAGGGCCTGGGCGGCGATCGCGCCGGTCTACATGCGCCTCGGCCGCTTCGACGACGCGGTCAACGCCTTCGGCGAGTCGCTGCGGCTCAACGGTGAAAGCGCGGCGCGGCGCGCCGATTACGGCGAGGCGCTGGTCGGCGCGGCGGGCGGCGGCGTCACCGCCGACGCGCGCGCCGCCTTCGACAAGGCGCTCGCCGCCGAGCCGGGCCTGCCCGCGGCGCGCTTCTATCTCGGCCTCGCCGCCGAGCAGGACGGCGACAAGGCGAAGGCGATCGCGATCTACCGGGCGTTGCTCGGCGAGGCGCCCGCCGACGCGCCCTGGACGCGCGCGCTTGCGGCGCGGTTGGCGGCGCTCGAGGGCGGCGCCGTCGCGTCCACGCCCGCGAGCGCCCCGCCGGACGACGGACAAGCGGCGACGATCCGCGGCATGGTCGAGCGGCTGGCGACGCGGCTGGCTCAAAACGGCGGCGACGCCGGCGAGTGGGCGCGCCTTATTCGCGCCTATTCCGTGCTGCACGAACCGGAAAAGGCGAGGGACGCGCTCGCCGCGGCGCGCAAGGCGCTGGCGGGCGACGCGGGAGCGCGAGCGGGCCTCGACGCGCTGGCGCAGGAATTGGGACTGGGAGGCTGACGGGTGACGCGCAAAGGCCGCCGACTCGCGCTCATCGCCGTCGCGCTCGGCGTCGTCGCCGCCGCCGTCGGCTTGGCGCTCTATGCGCTGAACGGCAGCATCGTGTTCTTCTACAGCCCGAGCGAAGTGCTGCAGAAGAACGTTCAGGCCGGCGCGCGGCTGAGGGTCGGCGGCCTTGTCGAGCCCGGCTCGGTCACCAAGACGGCCAACGACAAGCTGGATTTTTCCATCACCGACGGCGCGCACCAGATCAAAGTCTCCTATGAAGGGCTGCCGCCCGACCTGTTTCGCGAGGGACAGGGCGTCGTCGCCGAGGGGGTGCTGGAGGCGCCCGGCCAGTTGCGCGCGGAAACGATCCTCGCCAAGCACGACGAGCGCTACATGCCGCGCGAAGTCGTCGACGCGCTGAAGAAACAGGGCCGCTGGCAAGAGGGGAGCGCCAAGCCGTGATCGTCGAAATCGGCCATTTCGCGCTGATCCTCGCGCTCGCCCTGGCGCTGGTCCAGGCGAGCGCGCCGCTCATCGGCGCCTGGCGCTCCGATCGCGCGCTGATGAGCGTCGGCTCGAGCGCGGCGTTGGCGCAGTTCGCGCTGATCGCCATCTCGTTCGCCGCGCTGGCGTGGGCGCATCTGGCCTCCGACTTCTCGGTGCTCAACGTCGCCGAGAATTCGCACAGCGCCGTGCCGGCGATCTACAAGGTCTCCGGCGTCTGGGGGAACCACGAAGGCTCGATGCTGTTGTGGGTCCTCATCCTGTCGGCGTTCGGCGTGCTGGTGGCGGTCTTCGGCCGCGCGTTGCCGGCGAGGCTGCGCGCCAACGTGCTCGCCGTCCAGGGACTGATCGGCGCAGCCTTTCTCGCCTTCATCCTGCTGACCTCGAATCCGTTCGAGCGGCTGTCGCCGGCGCCGTTCGAGGGGCGCGATCTCAACCCGGTCCTGCAGGACCCCGGCCTCGCCATCCATCCGCCGCTGCTCTATCTCGGCTATGTCGGCTTCTCGATCGTCTTTTCCTTCGCCGCCGCGGCGCTGATCGAGAGACATATCGACGCCGCCTGGGCGCGCTTCGTGCGCCCCTTCGCCCTTGTCGCCTGGGCCTTCCTGACGCTCGGCGTCGCGATGGGATCGTACTGGGCCTATTACACCCTCGGCTGGGGCGGCTTCTGGTTCTGGGACCCGGTCGAGAACGCTTCGCTGATGCCATGGCTCGCGGGCACCGCATTCATCCATTCGGCGGCGGTGATGGAAAAGCGCGACGCGCTGAAGGTGTGGACGATCTTCCTCGCCATTCTGACCTTTTCGTTTTCGCTGCTCGGCACGTTCCTGGTGCGCTCGGGTGTACTGACCTCGGTGCACGCCTTCGCCAGCGATCCCCGGCGCGGCGTGTTCATCCTCGCCATTCTCGCCGTCTTCATCGCGGGCTCGCTGAGCCTGTTCGCCTGGCGGGCGCCGTTGCTCAAGCAGGGCGGCCTGTTCGCGCCGATTTCGCGCGAGGGCGCGCTGGCGCTCAACAACCTGCTGCTGACCGCCGCCTGCGCGACCGTCGTGTTCGGCACCCTCTATCCACTGGCGTTGGAACAGATCACCGGTGACAAGATCACCGTCGGCGCGCCGTTCTTCAACCTGACCGCCGGCGTGCTGCTGCTGGCGGCGTGCTTCGCGATGCCGTTCGGCTTCTCGCTGGCCTGGAAGCGCGGCGACCTGCTCGGCGTCGCCCAGCGCCTCGCCGTCGCCTTGACCGGCGGCTTCGTCGTTTTCGTCGCGCTGATCGCGTTTGTGCGCGGCGGGCCGGTGCTAGCGCCGATCGCCGCGGGACTGGCGGTGTTCGTCATCCTGGGCTCGCTGAGCGAAATCGCAGCGCGCCTCTGGCGGCGCGGGCTGTCGCTTTCGGCCACATTCTCGCGCGCGCGGGGGCTGCCGCTGTCGTTCTGGGGCGGCGCGTGCGCGCACACGGGCGCCGGAATCGTCTTGCTCGGCCTCGCCGCGACCGGCTTCGGCGCCGAGACAATCGCTTCGATGCGCGTCGGCGCGCCGCAGACCGTCGGCCCCTATGAGATCGTCATCGACACGGTCGGCGAGCGCAACGGTCCCAATTACCGCGAAATCGTCGCGCCGATGACGATCCGCTCGGGCGGCGCTTTCGTCGCCGCGATTGAGCCCGCGCGCCGCCAATTCGCGACGCGCCAAATGGCGACGACGCAGGCGGGCATCGCCACGATCGCTTTCGGCCAGGTCTACGTGTCGATCGGCGATCCCGACGCCGACGGGACGGTGCCGGCGCGCCTCTATTGGAAGCCGCTGGTGACGCTGATTTGGCTCGGCGCCTGCGTGATGGCGCTCGGCGCCGCGTTGTCGCTCGCCGACCGGCGCCTGCGCTTCGGCGCGCCGGCGCGGGCCAAGTCCAGCGCCGCCGCGACGGCCGCAGCGGCGCGCTGACGATGAAGACCCTGCGCGTCGCCCTCGCCCTCGCCCTCGCCCTCGTCCTCGCCGCCGGCGTCGCACGCGCGGTGAACCCCGACGAAGTGATGAGCGACCCCGCGCTCGAGGCGCGCGCCCGGACGCTGTCGGCCGAGCTGCGCTGCATGGTGTGCCAGAACGAGTCGATCGACGACTCCGACGCGCCGCTGGCGCACGACATCCGGGTGCTGATCCGCGAACGCATCGCCAAGGGCGAAAGCAACGACGCGGTGCGCGCGTTCCTGGTCTCGCGTTACGGCGACTTCATCCTCTTGAAGCCGCCGTTCAAGCCGGAGACGCTGCTGCTGTGGCTGAGCGCGCCGCTGACGCTGGCGCTCGGCGGGCTGGGAATCTATTTCGCCGCGCGCCGCGCACGCGAACCCACCCCCGCGCTGAGCCCGGCCGAAGAAGAGCGCCTCGCCGAGGTCACGCGCGACGACCGAGAGACTCGAGGCCCGCTCGCCGAATGATCGCGATTACGGCTCCTCGTCCGGCGCGATGTCGCCGTCGATCAGGTTGGCGACGTCGTCGTCTTCTTCCTCTTCCGGTTCGAGGAACGGGTCGTCCGGCGCGGCCTCCCCCTCCTCGACGTCGATTTCGGCGACGACCGGCTCGGCGGCCTTTTCTTCGCTCGCTTCGACCTCGTCGAGAGAGACGAGTTCAACGCTCGCCGGCGGCGGGGCCGCCTCTTCCTCCTCTTCCTCTTTGGCCGGCGCGCGTTCGGCCCGCGCCGTGGCGCCCTGGAAGATCGCCCCGCATTTCGGGCAAACGACGGGGTCTTTGTTCAGATCGAAGAATTTCGCGCCGCAACTGTGGCATTGGCGCTTCGCTCCGAGCTCTGGTTTGGCCACGGCTACGTTTCCCTGGTCGTTGGGCGGGCTGCGTTTGGTGGCCTCGGTTAGTCGGCGCCGTCGCCCATGTCAATGCGATTCAGCGACCATGGTCGACACCGCGCGGCGAGGGTGTTAGGAGCGCGTTTGCTCGACGTGGCGCAATGCACGCGCCGACGCGAAATCCGTGAGCGGCGATGGCTTTTTCCTCCCAGCAAACCGCGCAGCCGCTGCGCGCCGAGCGAAGCGGCCCGCTCAAGGGGCGCGCGCGCCCCCCCGGCGACAAGTCGATCTCCCATCGCGCCCTTATTTTCGGCCTGCTCTGCTGCGGCGTGACCTCGATCGAGGGGCTGTTGGAAGGCGACGACGTGCTGCGCACCGGCGAGGCCTGCAAGGCGCTCGGCGCCCGCGTCGAGCGGCGCGGCGAAGGCCGTTGGACGGTCGCGGGCGCCGGGCTCGGCTCGCTCCTCGCGCCGACCCACGACCTCGATTTCGGCAACGCCGGAACCGGCTCGCGCCTGATGATGGGGGTGGTGGCCGGCCACGGCCTCGACGCGACCTTCGACGGCGATGCGTCGCTGCGCAAGCGGCCGATGCGCCGCATCCTCGATCCGTTGCAACTGATGGGCGCGCAGGCGCTCGCCGAGGCCGAGGGCGGCCGATTTCCGATCACGCTGCGGGGCGCGAGCGACCCCGCGCCGATCGTCTATCGCACGCCGGTCGCTTCGGCCCAGATCAAGTCCGCGGTTCTGCTGGCCGGCCTCAACGCGCGCGGCCAGACCACCGTCGTCGAGGCCGAAGCCTCGCGCGACCACACCGAAAAGATGCTGGCGCATTTCGGCGCCGACGTCCGCGTCGAGGCGGAAGGCGAGGGGCGGCGCGTCACCCTCGTCGGCCGTCCGGAGCTCACGCCCCGCCCGGTCGTCGTGCCGGCCGATCCCTCCTCGGCGGCCTTCCCCATCGTCGCCGCGTTGATCGTCCCGGGCTCGGACGTCGTCGTCGAGGGCGTGATGACGAATCCGTTGCGCGCGGGCATCTTGACGACGCTGATCGAAATGGGCGCGCGGATCGACGTTCTCGACCGGCGCGAGGAAGGCGGCGAGGAAGTCGCCGACCTGCGGGTGCGCGCGAGCGATCTCGAGGGCGTCGACGTTCCCGCCTCTCGCGCGCCCTCGATGATCGACGAATACCCGATCCTCGCCGTCGCGGCGGCGTTCGCCCGCGGCGCCACGCGGATGAACGGATTGCGCGAGCTGCGCGTCAAGGAGAGCGACCGGGTCGCCGCGGTCGCCGCCGGCCTCGCGGCGGCGGGCGTCGGCCATGAGGTCATCGGCGACGATCTCGTCGTCCACGGCGGCCGGCCGCCGGGCGGCGGCCTGGTCTCGACCCATCTCGACCATCGCATCGCCATGAGCTTCCTGGTCATGGGATTGGCCTCGGCGAAGCCGATGGCCGTCGACGACGCTTCGACCATCGCCACCAGCTTTCCCGATTTCCGCGCTTTGATGGCGGGGCTCGGCGCGCCGTTCGCGTAGCGCGGCGCAGCGCCTCGCAGGTCGGCGCAGGCCCTCAAGTCTCCCCTCACATGCCGAGATATGCGCGCCGCACTTCGTCGTTGGCGAGGAGTTCGGCGCCCGGCCCTTCGATCGTCGCCCGGCCGGTCTCCATGACGTAGGCGTGGTCGGCGATGGCGAGAGCGGCGCGGGCGTTCTGCTCGACCATCAGGATGGTGATGCCGGCTTCCTTGAGCATCTTCACGATGCGGAAGATCTCCTCGACGATCAGCGGCGCGAGCCCCATCGAAGGCTCGTCGAGCAGCAGCAGTTTGGGCTTGCTCATCA
Organism: uncultured Alphaproteobacteria bacterium; assembly: GCA_963775575.1. Taxonomy (GTDB): domain Bacteria; phylum Pseudomonadota; class Alphaproteobacteria; order Rhizobiales; family Beijerinckiaceae; genus Roseiarcus. The sequence continues at coordinate 1,922,502 of CAVZJG010000002.1, read as the reverse complement.
GCGCGCGGCCGAGCGAGAGCATCTGCTGCTGGCCGCCGGAGAGCGTTCCGGCCGGTCGGCCGCGCCGCTCCCGCAGAATCGGAAAGAGATCGTAGACCTCGGCGAGGCTCTCGCGGCTCTCGCGAGCGGGACGCGTGTAGGCGCCGAGCGTCAGGTTGTCTTCGATCGACATCGGCGCGAAGACCTGCCGGCCTTCCGGCGCTTGCGCGATCCCCAAGCGCACGCGCACGTCGCTTCGCGCCCGCGTGATGTCTTCGCCGGCAAAGCGGATCGCGCCGGCGGCGGCGGCGAGAACGCCCGAAATGCAACGCAGCAGCGTGGTCTTGCCCGCGCCGTTGGCGCCCACCAGCGCGACCAGCTCGCCGACCCCGACCTTCAGGTCGACGCCGCGCAGCGCCTCGATGCGGCCGTAGCGGCACGTCAGCCCGCTGACCTCGAGCAGCGTCCCGGCCGCCTCGAGGCCGCGTCGCGGCAAGCGCCGCACCACCGTCTCGGAACGGCCGCCGACGCCCTCCGGCGCCGGAAGCAGCTGGGTGATGCGCGCGCGCAGCAGCGCGACGTCGCCCTCGGCGCGCGGATCGCCGAGCGGATCGACGTGCGCGGCGAAGCCAGCGTCGACCTTCTCCCAATCCTTGGCCGTAAGCGCGCGTCGCGCCAGCGGGAAAACGACTTCCTCTTCGACGCGCATGTGCTCGGGAAGGAACGCGCAAAAACTCGCGATCTCGTCGACCAGACCCGCGATCCTGGCCCGGTCCGTCGGCGGCGTCGTCGTGGCGAGGTCGTGGATGCGCGTCACCTGGGTCGGGGCGACCTGGTGCTCGCGATCGAGCCGGTCGAGGATTTCTCCCAATTCATGGGAGCGGCGGCGGATTTGCGCGAACAGCAGTTCGCTTTCCTTCGGGTGATGGAAGGGCTCGGGGAACGCATGGAAATAGTCGGCGATCAAGGCGACGGTGTGCAAGTCCTCGGCCGTCGGCGCGGCCGACAGCCTCTCGGCGAGAACGCCGAGCGCGTTCGCCACGCGCAGCATATTGCCATGTTCCGCCTCAATGATGGCGAGCGCGCGCATGAGGGTTACGCCTCCTCATATTCGGCGCCGAGATAGGCGGCGATCACTTCCGGGTTGCGGCGAACCTCGTCGGGCGTCCCTTCGGCGAGCTTCTTGCCGTAATCGAGCACGACGATGTGCTCCGAGACGTTCATCACCAGCTTCATGTCGTGTTCGACCAGCACGATGGTCACGCCGCGCCGGCCGAGTTCGCCGATCAGGCTGCCGATTTCCTCGGTCTCGGTGTGGTTGAGGCCGGCGGCCGGTTCGTCGAGAAACAGCAGCTTCGGCTCGGCGGCGAGCGCCCTGGCGATCTCGAGCCGCTTCAACGCGCCGTAGGGCATCGCGCGGGCCTCGGCCCCGACGTAGGCGCCGCAGCCGACGAAGGCGAGCAGTTCGGCCGCCTCCTCACGCGCCGCGCGATCCCTCGCGGCGAGGCCTCTCCAGCGCGCCATGCCGGCGAGCAGGCTCGAGTTGAGGCGCAGATGCGCGCCGAGCGTCACGTTCTCGATCGCCGAGAGGCTCATCGACACCTGAGGGTTCTGGAAGGTCCGCGAGACGCCGCGGCGCGCGAGACTTTCCGGCGCCAAGCCCACGACCTCCTCGCCGCGCAGGCGGATCGATCCGCAGTCCGGCGCGTAGACGCCGGTGATCAGATTGAACAGCGTGGTCTTGCCGGCGCCGTTGGGGCCGATCACCGCGTGGATCGCGCCTTCGGCGACGTCGAAACTGACCTGCGAGACGGCCGCGACGCCGCCGAAGCTCTTGGTCAGGTTCTCGACCCGCAACATGGTCAAGAGTCCTTTCGTCGAAGCCGCGCGGCGAGGCTCGGCGCGATCCCCCGCGGCAGCAAGATCATCGTCGCCACCAGGATGACGCCGAACGCGATCGTCTCATAGCCTTCAAAGCGCGCAAGCAGCTCCGGCGCCAGCGAAAACAGCGCCGCGCCCAAGACGGAGCCCCAGATCGACGCCATGCCGCCGACCACCACCATGGTCACCAACTCGACCGATTTCGAGAAGCCGGCGAGCCCCGGCGTGACGAATCCTTCGTAATGGGCATAGAGCGAGCCCATCACCGCAGCGACCGTCGCCGAGAGCGTGAACACGCGGATCTTGAACGCGCTGGCGTCGACGCCGACCGCCCGCGCGGCGGTCTCAGACCCATGCAGCGCGCGCAGCGCGCGACCGGCGGGACTGTCGACGAGATTGCCGGCCAGCACGATCGCGGCGACGAGCGTCGCCGCGAACGCCCAGTACCACGCCTTCTCGCCGACGATGCGCAGGCCGAGAAGCGAAAAATCGGGAACCGACATGCCGTCGGGGCCGCCGGTCAGGGCGACCTCGTTGCTCAGCGCGATCGACGCGATGACGCCGAGCCCGAGCGTCGCCATGGCGAGATACTGCCCCTCGAGGCGCAGAATCGCGCGCCCGACGACAAACGCCAGCGCGCCGACCAGCGCCGCGCTGGCGAAGAGCGCCGCGCCCGGCGGCCAATTGAATTCTCCGACCAGAATCGCCGAGCCATAGGCGCCCAGGCCGAAGAACGCGGCGTGGCCGAGGCTGATCTGACCAGTGTAGCCGATCAACAAGTTGAGCGCGATGACCAGCGTCGCGTTGATCGCGATGCGGATCGCGACGTCGAAGTAATAGGCGTTGGGCAGGACCAAGGGCAGAACGACGAGCGCCGCGGCGAAGACGATCGTCGGCGCGCGGGCGAAGGCCCATCGCGAGGCGCGGGAGGCGATGGTCGGCGACGGCGGCGAGGCGGCGGTCATCGGGGCTCACACTCGGCTGCTGGTCGCGGCGCCGAACATTCCGGACGGGCGAAGCAGCAAAATGACCAGCACGATCACGAACGCCGCGGCGTCCTTATAGGCCGAGGAGAGATACCCCGCCGTCAGGCTTTCCAGCAGCCCGAGCGCGAGGCCGCCGGCGACCGCGCCGACGCCGGAGCCGAGCCCGCCAATGGTCGCGGCGACGAATCCCTTCAGCCCGAGCATCACTCCGGCGTCGTAGGAGGTGTTGGCGATCGGCGCGATCAGAACGCCGCCGATCGCGCCCAGCGCCGCCGACAGGCAGAAGCTCATCGTGAGGACGCGGCGGGTGTCGACGCCGACGAGTTGCGCCGCGAGGCGATTGTGCGCGGTCGCGAGGATGCCCTTGCCCAGGCGCGTGCGGCCGAAGAACAGCGCCAGCGCGACCACGACGACGAGCGTCGTCGCCGCGACCCACAGGCTCTGCGGCAGCATCGTCGCGCCGGCGAGCGCGATCGGCTTGTCGCCAGAGAACGGCGGCAGCGCGCGGCCGCCCTTGCCCATCGTCGCCTCGACGGCGCCGCGCAGGATCATCGAAACGCCGATGGTGATGATGATGAGGGTGGTGACGTCCGCCCCACGCGCCGGTTCGATCGCGATCTTGGCGACGATGAACCCGATCGCGACGACCGCCGCCACGGCGCCGACGACCGCCAGCGGCAAGGGCGCCCCAGCCGCCACGAGGAACGCCGCGATCATGCCGCCGAGCATGATGAACTCGCCCTGGGCGAAATTGATCACGCCCGAGGCGTTGTAGATGATCGAGAAGCCGAGCGCCGCGAGCGCGTAGGTCGCGCCGATGGTCAGGCCGGTGAAGATCAATTGCAGGAATTGCGACACGGTCCCGCTTTCGTCATCGCGGAAGGTTCGAGCGGCGCCGAGAACTCCCTCCCGCACAAGGGGGGAGGGGATTTCCGCGCTCGATTCTCGAGCTCATGGCGCTTGTCCCGGCCAAGCCGAATCACGCATTCCCCACCCCGCCTTCCGGTCACTCCGCCAACTTCCATTTGCCGTCGCGAATCTCGATCATGCGGAAAGCGTTGTCGCTGAGGCCGAGATGATCCTCGGGCGACATCGCGACGAGGCCGCCGGTGCCGACGTAGCCCTTGGTCTTTTCGATCTCGTCGCGCACCTTGGCCTTGTCGACCGACCCGGCGCGTTCGGCCGCCGCCGTCCAGATCAGGAACGCGTCGCGCGCGTGCCCGCCGAAAGTCGAGACGTCGGAGCCCGTCTTGGCCGTGTAGAGCGCGACATAGTCGTTCAGCACCGCTTTCTGCGGATCGGAATCGGCGAGCTGATCGGGGACGAGAATCGCCGCGGCGGGGAGGCGCTCGCCTTCGGCCGCACCGCCGGCGAGCCGGATGAACTCCGCGCTCGCGACGCCGTGCGATTGATAGACGGGCAGCTTGATGCCGAGTTGGGCGATGTCCTTGGCGACGACCGCCGGCCCATCGCCGAGGCCGAAAACGAAGATCGCCTGCACGCCGTCGATCGCGCGAATCTTGGCGAGTTGAGCGGTCGCGTCGGTGTCCTTGGGGCCGTAGGTCTCGTCCGCGACGATTTCGACGCCGGCCTTGGGCGCCGCCGCCAGCGTTTCCTTGCGGCCGGACTGGCCGAAGCCCGAGGTCTCCGACAACAGCGCGATCTTGGTCAGCCCGCGCTTCTTGGCGTCGGCGAAAACGCGCTCGGCGGCCATGCGGTCGTTGTGGGCGACCTTGAACATCCACTTTTTCACCGGCTCGGCGATGACGACGCCGGCGGCGAAAGAAATGAAGGGGATTTCCGCCCGTTCGACCAGCGGATAGATCGCCATCGTCGAGCCGGTCGTGCTGCCGCCGAGCAGAACGTCGACATGATCTTCCTCGATCAGGCGCTTGGCAAAGCCGTTGGCGCGCGCGGCGTCGGAACCGTCGTCGTAGGAGACGAGTTCGATGCGGCGGCCGAGCAATCCCCCTTCGGCGTTGGCCTTCTCGACATAGATCTGCAAGGTTTTCAGCTCGGGCTCGCCGAGGAAGGCGGCCGGCCCGGTCACCGACAGCACCGAGCCGATCCGGATCGGGTCGGCGGCGAGGGCGAGCGAGGCCGCGGCGAGCAGAGCGGCGGCGGCGAGCGCGGCGCGGAAAAGGTCTTTCATGCGTTCCCCCAATCGATCCCGCGCCGGTTCCCCCTCGGCGCGAGGCGAATGACGTACCACGCCTTGTTGCGGCCTGCCAGCAATCAACCGGGCCATGCGACATTGCGCGCGGCCGGCCCGGGCGTCGCCAAATTCCCCGTATGGCCCGTCGTCGCGGCCGACCCCGAGCCCGCCGCTCAATGCGCGCGCTGCACCGCGAACTCCACGGCGTCGAGCAGCGCGTGCTTCCACGGCGAGGCCGGAAACAGCTCCAGCGCGTCGCGGGCCATGGCGCCGTAATGGCGCGCGCGCTCGACGGCGTCCTCGAGCGCGCGGTGCCTCTTCATCATCGCCAGCGCGATTTCGAGATCGCCCTCAACGATTTCGCCTCGCTCCAGCGTCCGCCGCCAGAATTCGCGATCCTCGGTCGAGCCGCGGCGAAACGACAACACCACCGGCAGGGTGATCTTGCCTTCGCGGAAATCGTCGCCGACGTTCTTGCCGAGCTTGGCCGCCGAGCCGCCGTAGTCGAGCGCGTCGTCGACCAATTGAAAGGCGACGCCGAGATTGACGCCGTAGCCGCGGCACGCCTCGATCTCCGCCTTGCCGCGATGGGCGAGGGTCGGCCCGACCTCGCAAGCGGCGGCGAACAGCGCCGCCGTCTTGGCGCGGATCACCGCGAGATAGGCGTCCTCGGTCGTGGCGGTGTCCTTGGCCGTCGAAAGCTGCATCACCTCGCCCTCGGCGATCACCGCCGCCGCAGTCGACAGCACGTCCAGGCAAGCGAGCGACCCGACTTCGACCATCATCTTGAAGGCCTGGCCGAGCAGGAAATCGCCGACCAGCACGCTCGCCTCGTTGCCCCACATCACGCGCGCGGCGACCTTGCCGCGGCGAAGATCGCTTTCGTCGACGACGTCGTCGTGCAGCAGCGTCGCCGTATGCATGAATTCGACCGCGGCGGCGAGCTTGACGTGGCCGTCGCCGCGATAGCCGCACAGGCCCGCCGCGGCGAGCGTGAGGATCGGCCTGAGACGCTTGCCGCCCGAGGAAATCAGGTGATTGGCGATTTCGGGAATCATCGTCACCGGCGATCCCGCGCGCGACAGGATCGTCTGGTTGACCAGCTCCATGTCGCCGGCCACCAGCGAGACCAGGCGCTCGATCAGCCTTTCCGGCGACTTTTCCTCGAGCGGAACGACAATTCCCACGGCCGTCTCCCTTGCCAGAGCGCCGGGCGGCGACCATAAAGACGCCCAGGCGGGCGGGCAAGGGCGCGGGGAGGCGGAGGCCGCAGCGTGATCGAACTCGTGCGCACCAATGACCTGGTGCTGATTTCCCTCGTCGAGACGCTGCTGACGCAGGCGGGCGTGGCGTTCTTCGTCGCCGACCAACACATGAGCGTGGCGGAAGGCTCGCTCGGATTCCTGCCACGGCGGATCATGATCGACGCGGGCGAGCGGGAGCGGGCGCGACGGCTGATGCGCGACGCGGGACTCTCCGGCGAATTGCGCGATGGATGAGGCCGCGGGTGAGGTGCCGACCAGCCTCGACGCGATCCTGGGCGGGCGATTGCGCCTGCGCCAGCCTCTCGCCGGCCACCGCGTCGGCGCCGACGCGGTGCTGCTCGCGGCGGCGGCGGGCGCGCCGGCGCGCCGATTGGTCGACGTCGGCGCCGGGGTCGGCGCGGTCGGCCTCGCCCTCCTCCAGCGCTGGCCCGAGGCGCAGGGCGACCTCGTCGAGATCGACCCCTTCCTCGCCGCGCTGGCGCGCGAAAACGCCGCGCTCAACGGCCTCGAAAGCCGCGCCCGCGTCGTCGCGGCCGACGCGCTCGACGCGCGCGCCCGGCGCAAAGCAGGCCTGGCCAACGGCGCCGCCGATCTCGTGGTCGCCAATCCGCCGTTCTTCGAGCCGGATAAGGTTCGCGCCTCGCCCGACGGGGCCCGCGCGCGCGCACACGTGGCGCGAGCGCGCCGCGGCGCCGCTTCGCCGCTCGAAGCCTGGATCGTCGCCTGCCTCGCCCTGCTGGCGCCGGGAGGGCGTTTCGTCATGATCCATCGCCCCGACGCGCTCGCCGCGATCCTGCTGGCGATCGGGCGTCGGCTCGGCGGCGTCGCGCTGCTGGCGGTCCATCCGCTGGCCGAGCGAGGCTCGCACCGGCTGCTGGTCGCGGGCGTCAAAGGATCGAGGGCGCCGCTCAGCATCGCCCCGCCGCTGGTGCTGCATGAGGCGTCCGGCGCCTTCACCGCGCGGGCCGAGGCCATCCAACGCGGCGAGGCGACGATCGATTGGCCGGCATGATCCGCGTTGACCCGGGGGTGAGGCGTCTCTAGGGTCCGCCCGCGAAAACGTGAACCCTGAGCCTGCAAGCCCGATGTCTCCCGCCAACCCCGACGCCTCGCTCGATCCCGCGCAATCGTTCCAGGCCCTGATCCTGACTTTGCAGAACTACTGGGCCCGGCAGGGCTGCGTGATCCTGCAGCCCTACGACATGGAAGTCGGCGCCGGCACGTTCCACCCCGCCACCACGCTGCGCTCGCTCGGCCCCAAGCCGTGGAAGGCGGCCTACGTCCAGCCTTCGCGCCGCCCCAAGGACGGGCGCTACGGCGAGAACCCCAACCGCCTGCAGCACTATTACCAGTTCCAGGCGATCCTGAAGCCCTCGCCGGAGAACTTGCAGGAACTCTATCTCGATTCGCTCGCGGCGATCGGCGTCGACATGGCGCTGCACGACGTGCGCTTCGTCGAGGACGATTGGGAGAGCCCGACGCTGGGCGCCTGGGGCCTGGGGTGGGAATGCTGGTGCGACGGCATGGAGGTTTCGCAGTTCACTTACTTCCAGCAGGTCGCCGGCTTCGAATGCGCGCCGGTGTCGGGCGAACTGACCTACGGGCTCGAGCGGCTGGCGATGTACGTGCAGGGCGTCGACAGCATCTACGACATCAATTTCAACGGCCGCGCCGGCGACGAGAAGATTTCCTACGGCGACGTGTTCCTGCAAGCCGAACAGGAATATTCGCGTTTCAATTTCGAGCACGCCGACGCCGAGCTGCTTTTCCGCCACTTCAAGGACGCGGAGAGCGAATGCCGTTCGCTGCTCGCCAAGGGCGAGGCGGGGACACGCCATCTGATGGCCCTGCCCGCCTACGACCAGTGCATCAAGGCGAGCCACGCGTTCAATCTCCTCGACGCGCGCGGCGTCATCTCCGTCACCGAGCGCCAGAGCTACATCCTGCGCGTGCGCGAACTCGCCAAGGCCTGCGGCGTGGCATGGCTGAAAACCGCGGGCGGGGGAGCGACGGCGTGAGTCACGCAATGCGGAACGGCGCCAGGCAAGCCTCTTGGCGAAGCCTGCGGCTTATCCCCCCGCCCCTCACCCTGCCTCTCCGCCGCAAACGCAAGCGTTTGGCGGGCGTAAACGGGGAGAGGGGCGCGCGGCGCCTTTCTTCCCCTCTCCCCGCGTGCGGGGAGAGGCAGGATGAGGGGCGGGGCGAGTTTCCGCGCTGTCATCAAGTGTTGGTCTAGAGAAGAACGCGAATGCCCGACCTGCTCCTTGAACTCTTCAGCGAAGAAATTCCGGCGCGCATGCAGCGCCAGGCGGCGGACGATCTGAAGCGGCTGGTCACCGACGCGCTGGTCGAGGCGGACGTGGCGTATGAGGGCGCGCAGAGTTTCGCGACGCCGCGGCGGCTGGCGCTGCACATCGTCGGCCTGCCCGAGGCGCAGCCGCATCGGCGCGAGGAGCGCAAGGGGCCGCGGGTCGGCGCGCCGGAGGGCGCGATCCAGGGCTTCCTTAAGAGCGCCGGCCTTAAGCGCATCGAGAACGCGAAAATCGAGAAGGACGCCAAGAAGGGCGAATTCTACGTCGCGATCTTCGAAAAGCCCGGCCGCCCGACGCGCGAACTGCTCGCCGAGATCCTGCCGGCGATCATCCGCGCTTTTCCCTGGCCGAAATCGATGCGCTGGGGCGCGGCTTCGGCGCGGCCCGACGCGTTGCGCTGGGTGCGCCCCCTGCGTTCGATGCTTTGCGCGTTCGGCGGCCCGCATGAGGCGCCCGAGACGATCGCCTTCGCGGTTGACGGCCTGACGGCCGGGGACGTGACCACCGGCCATCGCTTCCTGGCGCCGCAAGCGATCACAGCGCGTCGCTTCGAGGACTACGCCGCCGCGCTCGCCAAGGCCAAGGTCGTGCTCGACGCCGATCGGCGCAAGCAGATCATATCCGCCGACGCGCACAGCCTGGCGCTCGCCCATGGGCTGGAGCTCGTCGAGGACGAGGGGCTGTTGGAGGAGGTCGCCGGGCTGGTGGAGTGGCCGGTCGCGCTGATGGGCGAATTCGAGGCGGCGTTTCTCGAAATCCCGCCCGAGGTGATCCGCGCCACCATCCGCGCCAACCAGAAGTGCTTCGTGCTGCGCTATCCCTCCCCCGTCATGGCCGGGCTCGACCCGGCCATCCACGCTGAGCCGGCGGTCGGGAAAGACGTGGATGGCCGGGACAAGCCCGGCCATGACGCGGAAAGAGCGCGGCCAGGCGGACTGGCCAACAAGTTCATTCTGGTCTCGAACCTCGTCGCCAGCGACGGCGGCGCGGCGATCGCGGCGGGCAATGAGCGCGTCGTGCGGGCGCGCCTCGCCGACGCCCGGCACTTCTGGCGCACCGATTTGGCGCCGCTGCCCGATTACAAGGACAAGGCGGCAAAGCCGCTCGACCAGCGGCTGGCGAAGCTGAAGGCGCTCGGCATTGTGTTTCACGAGAAACTCGGCACGCAGGGCGAGCGCATCGAGCGCATCGCGGCGCTGGCGCGCGAGCTCGCGCCTGCTGTCGGCTGTGTGCCCGAGCTCGCCGAGCGCGCCGCGCAACTCGCCAAAGCCGATCTCGTAACCGAGATGGTCGGCGAATTCCCGGAATTGCAGGGCCTGATGGGGCGCTACTATGCGGACGCGCAGGGCGAGGACGTCAGCGTCGCCGCTGCGATCGAGGAGCATTACAAGCCGCAAGGGCCGAACGATCGGATACCGACGTCGCCGGAGTTGATCGCCGTCGCGCTCGCGGACAAGTTCGACACTCTAGCTGGATTTTGGAAGATCGGCGAGAAGCCGACCGGCAGCAAGGACCCGTTTGCGCTGCGCAGAGCGGCGCTCGGCGCGATTCGGATTGTGCTTGAGAACGAACTTCGCTTGCCGCTGTCGAACGCCTTTGTGTATGCAATGCTTCCTCACCTTGTCGAGAAAGTGAACACGGCTCTCGCGGACAGATTTTCGGACCTAAACCGTGTTCTAGATATTGGTGCGCCGAGACAAAAGGAAGAGCCGCTCATTGATTGGCTGATTTCGTCGATCAACAAGCGGCTGCTTGACGGTTGGACCCCAGCAGAAGCGCAAGAGGCAAACGAGAAGATCTCGGACCTCCTCGCCTTCTTCGCCGATCGCCTCAAGGTCTACCTGCGCGACAAGGGCGCGCGATACGATCTGATCGATGCGGTGTTCGCGCTGCCCGGCCAGGACGACCTGCTGATGATCGTGCGCCGCGTCGAGGCGCTGGGGCGTTTCCTCGACACCGACGACGGCAAAAACTTGCTCGTCGGCTATCGCCGCGCCGCCAACATCCTACGCGCCGAGGAAAGGAAGGACGGCGAACGCGCCTTCGCCGGCGCGCACGATCCGCTGCTGCTCGTCCTGCCGGAGGAAAAGACCCTCGCTGACGCGCTGGCGGCGGCGGGCGCGGAGGCGCGCGAACGCGTCGCGCGCGAAGACTTCGAGGGCACGATGCGCGCGCTCGCTGCGTTGCGCGCGCCGGTCGACGCGTTCTTCCTCGACGTCACCGTCAACGCCGACGATCCCGCCTTGCGGCTCAACCGCCTGCGCCTGCTCGGCGAGCTGCGCGAGGCGGTTCACGCCGTCGCGGATTTCTCGAAGATCGCAGGGTAGCCTCTTCCCCCCTTGCGGGGGAAGGTGTCACGCGGAGCGTGACGGATGCCGGGTCGCGCCGCAAGGCGCGTCGCCATGACGTTCGCCGAAGCTTGCCGGTTTATGGGATAGGGATGGTCACAGATCGTAACGGCGCGACCCCTCATCCGTCGGCCTTCGGCCGGCGCCTTCTCCCGCAAGAGGAGAAGGGGGCGCCGGCCGACCGCTCACGCGGCGGCGGCGAAGCGGACGGCGGCGCCGGCGACGACGAGGCGGCTGAGCGGCACGCCGTCGACGCCGCCGGCGACATCTTCGACGGCGAAGTTCACCTCGACCAGCGCGTCGGCGCCGTATTCCTCCGCCTCCCGCACCAGAGCGCTGAGCACGGCCTGCCAATCCGCCTCGGGGTCCGCCGCGCGCGTCGCGCGCCGTTGCCCCACGGCCTTGACGCGGCCGAGCGAATAATGGGCGCGGCCGCCATCGAGCGCCCCGGAAAAACTGACTTGCATGGGATTGATCGTTCTCTTGGCCTCGTAGGATCGTATGCGCCAGCCAATCTTTCGCTCGCCTTAATGAGCGCCTGACGTAACGACATTCGTTGGTTTGGGTTGACGAAACGTGGCTGCCGGCCGGGCGCAAGAGGAGAAAAGGAGAGCGGCGCCGGCGTGGCGCCGCTCGGGCGATTTCAAGGATTAACCGACTTTAACCCCTGACGGCTGGCCGACTTCAACTCTGCGCGGCGGCCTCGGCGGCCTCGGCCTTTTCGAGATCGGCGCCGGTCTGCTGATCGACGACGCGCATCGACAGCTTGACCTTGCCGCGATCGTCGAAGCCCATCAGCTTGACCTTCACCTTGTCGCCCTCCTTGACGACGTCGGTGGTCTTGCCGACGCGGCCTTTGGCGAGCTGCGAGATGTGCACCAAGCCGTCCTTGGAGCCGAAGAAATTGACGAAAGCGCCGAACTCCATCGTCTTGACGACCGTGCCGTCGTAGATCTGGCCCACTTCCGGTTCGGCGGCGATCGACTTGATCCAATTGATGGCGGCCTTGATCTTGGCGCCGTCGCTGGAAGCGATCTTCACCGTGCCGTCGTCCTCGATGTTGATCTTGGCGCCGGTCTTCTCGACGATCTCGCGGATGACCTTGCCGCCGGTGCCGATCACTTCGCGGATCTTGTCGGTGGGGATCTTCAGCGTCTCGATGCGCGGCGCGAATTCGCCCAGTTCCGCTCTGGCGCCGGTGAGCGCCTTGCCCATTTCGCCGAGGATGTGCAGGCGGCCTTCCTTGGCCTGGGCCAGCGCGACCCGCATGATCTCCTCGGTGATGCCGGCGATCTTGATGTCCATCTGCAGCGAGGTGACGCCTTCGGCGGTGCCGGCGACCTTGAAGTCCATGTCGCCGAGGTGATCCTCGTCGCCGAGAATGTCGGAGAGCACGGCGAAGCGCTTGCCTTCGAGAATGAGGCCCATCGCGATGCCGGCGGTCGGGCGCTTCATCGGCACGCCGGCGTCCATCAACGCCAGCGAGGAGCCGCACACCGTCGCCATCGACGACGAGCCGTTCGATTCGGTGATCTCGGAGACGACGCGGATCGTGTAGGGGAACTCGGCGACGGTCGGCAGCATCGGGTGGATGGCGCGCCAAGCGAGCTTGCCGTGTCCGATTTCGCGCCGGCCGGGCGGGCCCATGCGCCCGGTTTCGCCGACGGAGTAGGGGGGGAAGTTGTAATGGAGCAGGAAGCGCTCCTTGTAGGTCCCCTCCAGCGAGTCGACGTATTGCTCGTCCTCGCCGGTGCCGAGCGTCGCCACCACCAGGGCCTGCGTCTCGCCGCGGGTGAACAGCGCCGAGCCGTGGGTGCGCGGCAAAATGCCGACCTGGGCGAGGATCGGGCGCACCGTCGTCAGATCGCGCCCGTCGATGCGGCGCTTATGGTCGAGGATGTTCCAGCGCACGACCTTGGCCTGGGCGTTGTGGAACGCCTCGGCGACGTGTTCGGCGGGGAATTTCGCTTCGCCGCCCTCGGGCGCCAAAGCCGCCATCGCCTTCGCCCTGGCCGCCTCGATGGCGGCGTAGCGCTCCTGCTTCTGCGTGATCGCATAGGCGGCGCGCAAGTCCGCTTCGCTGATTTCGAGCGCCGCCTTCTCGACCGCGGCTTTGTCGCTCGGAGGGAGTTCGCGCGGCTCCTTGGCGGCCTTCTCGGCCAGGCGGATGATCGCCTGGATCACCGGCTGAAACGCGGCGTGGCCCGCCATCACCGCCTCGAGCATCGTCTCTTCGGAAAGCTCCTTGGCCTCCGATTCGACCATCAGCACCGCGTCGGCGGTGCCGGCGACGACGAGGTCGAGCGCCGATTCCTTCATTTCCTCAATGGTGGGAAAGACCTTGATCTCGTCCTTGACGAGGCCGACGCGCGCCGCGCCGACCGGACCCATGAACGGCACGCCGGAAAGGGTCAGCGCCGCCGAGGAGGCGATCAGCGCGAGAATGTCGGGCTCGGTCTCCATGTCGTGGCTGAGCACGGTGGCGATGACCTGCGTGTCGCAGCGAAAATCGTCGGGAAACAGCGGCCGGATTGGGCGATCGATCAGGCGCGAGGTCAGGGTTTCCTTGTCCGTCATCCGCCCTTCGCGCTTGAGATAGCCGCCGGGGATGCGCCCCGCCGCGAAGGTCTTTTCCTGGTAATGGACGGTCAGCGGAAAGAAATCGACGCCCGGCTTGGCCGTCTTGACGGCGACCACGGTCGCCAGGACGGTGGTCTCGCCCCAGGTCGCCAGCACCGCGCCGTCGGCTTGACGCGCGAGGCGGCCGGTTTCGAGAACGAGCTTGCGGCCGCCGAGAATCAATTCTTCGCGTTGGATATCGAACATCGTTTCATCATCCTTTTCTTCATCAAAAGGATGCGAAAGCTCTCGGCCCTGCGGCGCGCTCATCCGTGTCCGTCGTCGGCAAGACGGCGAGGGGCTGGCCCGTGCCGGGCCCAGCCCCTGGCGATCCTGCCGTAGGGCGTTCGCAAGAACGCCCGTCCTTCGACGGGCTATGGGGCGTTCTTAAGAGAACGCCCGTCTTTCGACGGGCAATGACGCGCGGCTTTCGCGATCCTATGGCACCGGCGGCGGCCCCATGCCGCCGCGCGGTCTATCTTTCCGCGTTCAGCGACGAATGCCGAGACGCTCGATCAGCGCCTTGTAACGCGCTTCGTCGCCTCTTTTGACATAATCGAGAAGCGTGCGCCGCTGCGAGACCATCTTGAGAAGGCCGCGGCGCGAGTGGTTGTCCTTGACGTGGGTCTTGAAGTGGCCGGTCAGGTTGGCGATTCGCTCGGTGAGGATCGCGACCTGAACTTCCGGCGAACCGGTGTCGCCGGCCTTCAATGCATAATCTCGAATGAGCGCGGCCTTGCGCTCGGCGGTGATCGACATCGAACTTCCCTTTCCTTGCGGCGAGCGCGCCTCGCCTGCTCCCTTTCGGCCGAGCCGGGATGTCGTCCAGGTCGGTCGCGTCAAACTGGGGCGAAAACTCCAGGCCGGCGGCTTATACAGGATTTTCGGCGCGGCGCCAGAGGATTATCGCCGAGCGGCCCCCGGCGCCCGGCTTCCCGGCGTTCGCTTGTTCCCGGTTCGTCCGCCGCCGGCCGAAGCGCTCTTACTGCCGATCGGCGGCGCGCCTCTCGCCGCTTTCGTCGAATTCGGCGAGGCCGTATTCGAGATGCGAGGCGAGCAAGCGATCTTCGAGCAGATAACCGGACGTCGGCCGCCGGCGCCCCCGCGCGCCTGCGCAACGGCGGAGAGCCATTCCTCGGCGGTGAACTCGCCGCGTCCGATCCACGCCAGGGCGACCAGTTCGCATTGCTCGTCCTCGTCCATGGCGTCGATCGCGGCCGCCAATTCGGCGCGAACGGGCGCATGGGCGTCGTCGGTCGTCACGCTGACGAATTTGTCGCCGCTCGGGTTGGCGGCGTCCGGCTCGAGACCTTCGTCCTCGCTCTCCAATTCGCGCGCCTTGACGATAACGAAGCACACTTTCTCGGTGTTGATGTCGGGCATCGTTTTCCTCCCTGCCGGCGCCCTCCCGCGCGAGGGCGCCGCCCGGTCTCTTCCATCACATTGTTACTAACGGAGAGTTTGTCGAGGCGAATTGGCCTGACGCAAAAGCAACAATCATTATTCGCTGTTTTCGGCGCAGTCGGCGCGAGGAAAGGAGATGCGCGACGCCGACGCGAGACGTCGCCCCGCCGAGGATCCTTCCCAGCGGGCCGCGATCGACGGCGGTCGGCGAAGGCTTGCCGGCGCGGTCGGAGGCGCGGACCTTGCCTTCAGATCACGTTGCGCTCCAGCAACGGCCGCCCTTCCGCGATGCGTGAGAAGGAAAAATCGCTCAAGTCGAGCGAGACGTAGCGCCCTTGCGCGATCAGCTCGGCCAGGCCCCGCCCGATGGCCGGCGATTGCTGGATGCCGTGGCCGGAAAACCCCGCGGCGAGATAGACGTTTTCATATTCGCCGAGCCGGCCGACGACGGCGTTGTGGTCGAAAATATTGAGATCGTAGTGGCCCGCCCAGGCGCGGGTGACGCGCAGCGCCTCGAAGGCGGGAATGCGGCGCGCCAGCGCCGGCCAGACGATCTCCTCGAACTGGCTCCACACCACGTCGAAATCGTCGCAATCGGGATCGTCCGCCTCAGGAGGCGAAACGCCGGCGAGATAGGTCCGGCCCTCGGGACGGAAGAAGACGCCGGTCGTGTCGATGACCAGCGGACAATCGGCGAAACGCTGCTTGGCCTCGAACACGAAGATGCAGCGCTTGCGCGAGCGCACCGGGATTTCGACGCCGAGATCGCGCGCGAGTTTCCGCGCGCCCGAGGCGCCCGCCGCATCGACGAAGGCGCCGCAGGCGACGCGCGCGCCGCTCTTGAGCCTGACGCCGCTCACGCGCGCGCCTTCGCGCTCGACGCCGACGACCTCGTCCTCGCGATAGACGACGCCGAGGCTCCTCGCCTTGCGGCGGAACGCCTGCATCAGCGCGTAGCCGTCGAACCAGCCTTCGCCGCGCCGCCCCCACGCGGCGAGCGCGACGCCGTCGACGTTCACATAAGGGAAGCGCGCCGCCAGCGCCGACGGCTCCAACAGCGCGACGTCGGCGCCCTCGCGCGTCTGGGTTGCGTGATTTTCGCGCAGGATCGGCGCGCCGGCCTCGCTGGCGAGATAGAGGTAGCCGTTCTCGACCAGCGTGAATTCGGGCGCCTCGCCGTCGACCGCGAGCAGTTCCGGCGCCCGCTTCAGGAAGTCCGCGCCGTAGCGTCCGACGCGAATGTTGACCGGCGAGGAGAACTGCTGACGCAACGAACTCAGCGACAGCGCGCTCGCCGCCTTGGCGTAGCTCATGTCCTTTTCGACGACGAGGACGCGGCCTGCGAAGGAGGGCTCGGCGGCCAGATGATAGGCGGTCGAGGAGCCCATCGCCGCGCCGCCCGCGATCGCCACGTCGAAGGTTTCGCTCATCGCGCGGGGGCCTTTCGTCATCAGCGAGCCACAGCCTGGCGGTTGTGCGTTTGCCGCCAAAGCGTTGTCAAGCGATCGAGCCGCCGTTCCCGACGGTCGGCGAAGCCCGGATTGCCTCGGCGCGGCGCGAGGGCTACAGGTCCCGGCGACGACAAGGAGCCATTCGATGCGACCCTCCCAGCGCGCCAACGACGAAATGCGCACCGTGACCTTTGAGCGCGGTGTCGCGCGCTATGCGGAAGGCTCGTGCCTGGTGCGCTTCGGCGACACCCACGTCCTCTGCGCGGCCTCGCTCGAGGACAAGCCGCCGCCGTGGCTGCGCGGCCAGGGCAAGGGCTGGATCACCGCCGAATACGCGATGCTGCCGCGCGCCACTTTGACGCGCACCCGGCGCGAATCCTCGACCGGCAAGGTCTCCGGCCGCACCCACGAAATCCAGCGCCTGATCGGCCGCTCGCTGCGCGCGGTGGTCGATCTGCCGCGCCTCGGCGAGCGGCAGATCACCCTCGACTGCGACGTGCTGCAGGCGGACGGCGGCACCCGCACCGCCGCGATCACCGGCGCCTGGATCGCGCTCGCCGATTGTTTGAAATGGATGACCCAGCGCTCGATCCTGCGCGACAATCCGATGAAGGACCACGTCGCGGCGGTGTCCTGCGGCGTCGTCAAGGGCGAGGCGGTCATCGATCTCGACTACGCCGAGGATTCGACCGCCGAAACTGACGCCAATTTCGTCATGACCGGCTCGGGCGGCCTCGTCGAAGTGCAAGGCTCGGCCGAAGGCGCGCCGTTCAGCGAGGCCGAGCTGATGAAGCTGCTGGCGCTGGCGCGCGGCGGCGTCGGCCAGCTTATCGTACTGCAGAAGGCGGCGATCGGCTGACGGATCCATTCAAACGCTTGGCGCCCCGCCTCGCAGGGCCGCCAGGGGTGGAAAGTCGACTTCAAATTTCGCAACGTCATGAGGCGGAGTTCAGCGTCGAAGCCGCTGGCGCCGCGGCGCCTGCCGGCCTTGCGGCGCTCGCTATTGAAGCAGAGGTCGTTCCCTGTCGCGACCATCGCATTGGCGATTGCTTGACCCCGGCTCCGCAACGTCAACGACCGCGGCGAGTAATATTAAATTAAGTAAATTTGCCGCGATTGTCAGCAGCAACTTGTTGAGTTACGCGCCATTAATCAGGGCGACCTACTGTACGCAAACTTTTTGGAACGGGCGCGGGTTTATTCGCTTGGCTCGGACGGTCGCGGCGGAGGATCTTCAATTGCAGGCAAATCCGATAACGCGCGCCGAAGCGGCGCTCGACGAATCCGGCATCGCCGCCCTCGCCCGCGTGGCGAGCGAGTCCCATGAAGTCGTCGAGCGCGACCTTCGGGCCGAGATCGCGACGCTGAAGGCGCAGGCGATGCGCTATCGGGCCGCCATCGACAACATCGCGCAGGGCGTTTGCTTTTTCGACCGCGAAGGGCGGCTGATCCGGTGCAACAGTCGCTACGCGGAGCTTTATCGGCTTACGCCTGAGCAAGTTCGTCCGGGCGCGACGCTGCGCGAGATCGTGGAAGCTCGCGTCGCCGCCGGAACCTGTGCGATGACCGTGGACGCGTATCTCGACGTGTCCGCTTCGGCCAATTCGGCGGGCGCCTCGAGAAGCTGGACCACCGAACTCGTGGACGGCCGGACCATTCAGCTCTGTCACCTGCCGATGCCTGACGGCGGTTGGGTGGGGACGCACGAGGACATCACCGAACTCAAGGCGACGCGCGCCGTGGCGAACGAACGCGTCTCCTTGCAGGCCCTGATCGACCGGTTGCCCGACAATCTCTGGGTCAAAGACGTCGACAGCCGCTTCGTCATTTCCAACCAGGCGACGGCGACCCGAATGGGCATAGCGGGGTCGGCGCAACTGATGGGCAAGACCGACCTCGAGCTCCTTCCCCACGAGTTCGCACAGAAATTTTACGCCGACGAACAGGAGATCGTCCGGACTGGGCAGCCGATGATCGACATGGAGGAATACTTCTTCAACACTTGGATATTGACGACGAAAGTGCCGTTGCGCAACGACCGCGGCGAAATCTTCGGCGTGGCCGGCATCTCGCGCGACATCACCGAGCGCAAGCTGGCGGACGCGCTGCGCGACGGGCAGGCGCAAATCCTGCGGATGATCGCGATGAACGCCCCGCTTGAGGACGTGCTCGATCGTCTCGTGCGCCTGATCGAATCTCAGATGAAAGGGATATTCGGCTCCATCCTGCTGGTCGACGGGGATGGGACGCGCCTGCGCATCGGCGCCGCGCCGAGCCTGCCCGAGGCTTGTGTCAAGGCCATCGACGGCGTCCGCATCGGTCCGCAAGTGGGGTCGTGCGGCACGGCCGCCTATCGGCGAGAGCCCGTCATGGTCGCGGACATCATGCATGATCCGCTTTACGAGAATTATCGCGAATGGGCCGCCGCGCATGCGCTTCGTTCGTGCTGGGCGACGCCGATCCTGTCGAATCGCGGCGAGGTGCGGGGCGTCTTTGCGATGTATTCGAAGGAAGCGCGCGAACCCTCGCCGGTCGAAACGCGCCTCATCGATATCGGCACCCAGTTGGCCGGCATCGCCATCGAGCGCAAGCTCGCCGAAGACCGCATTCAATTCATGGCCAACCATGACTCGCTGACCGGTCTTCCCAATCGCACCTTGTTCAACGACCGTCTTTCGCAAGCCCTGTTGTACGCGCAACGATACGACCGCTGGGCGGCGGTGGCGTTTGTCGATCTCGACAATTTCAAGAACATCAACGACAGTCTCGGCCACAACGCCGGCGACGAACTGTTGAAGACCGTCGCCAGCCGGATGGTCGCTTGCGTGAGGGCGACCGATACGGTGGCGCGGCTCGGCGGCGATGAATTCGTCATTCTTCTTCTCGATCAGCCCAAGAGCGCGGATATGATCTCCGCGACTGTGCGAAAAATCACCGCAGCCATCGCCGAGCCGATTTGTCTCGAAGGCCACGATCTTCGCGTGACCAGCAGCATGGGGATTGCGAACTATCCCGCTGACGGGATCGACCCCAACACGCTGCTGGCCAGCGCCGACGCGGCGATGTACCGCGCCAAGGAAGTGGGCCGCGACAATTTCCAGTTCTACACGCCCGAGCTGAACGCCAAGGTCCACGAGAAGTTCCTGCTGCAAGAGGAGCTGCGAAACGCCGTCTCGCGTCGCGAATTCGCTCTGGTCTATCAGCCGCAGGTCGACCTGCGGACGGGGCGCGTCTTCGCGGTCGAAGCGTTGATCCGTTGGAAACACCCGACCCTGGGCGTGTTGTCGCCGATCAAATTCATTCCGATGGCCGAGGAGACGGGCCTGATCGTGCCGATCGGCGACTGGGTGCTGCACGAAGCCTGCCGGCAGAACAAGGCCTGGCAGGACGCCGGCCTGCCGCCGATGACCGTTTGCGTGAACGTATCGGCGCGGCAATTCCGGGATAAGAGCTTGAGCAGCCGGGTCGTCAGCGCCCTGCGGAAGAGCGGCTTGGACGCGAAATATCTCGAACTCGAGATGACGGAAAGCATGATCATGCTGGATGTCGAACTCGCCGTCACGACGATGAAGGAATTGCAAGTGCTGGGCGTCCACCTCTCGATCGACGACTTCGGAACCGGCTATTCCAGCCTCAGCGCGCTGAAGAACTTTCCGGTCTCCCGGCTCAAGATCGACAAGACGTTCATCAACGATCTCACCACCAACGAGAACGACACGGCCGTCGCCAGCGCCGTGATTTCCTTGGGACAGAAGCTCAATCTGCGGGTCATCGCCGAGGGCGTCGAGACCGACGATCAACTCGCGTTCCTGCGCGCGAACAACTGCGACGAAATGCAGGGTTTTCATTTCAGCAGACCAATCCCGGCGCAGGAGATCGAGAAATTGCTCGAAGCGCAAACCCAGCCCGACCTGGGCGCGTCTCGATAAGCGCGACCGACTTGGGACGTCGTCGCGTCGCCGCCTGCGCTCGACGCCTGCCCGACCCGACGCCCAACATTTCTTCGACAACGACGGCGGCCTGCCGCCGCCGTCGGCGGCGCGTGGTTTGAGCGTAGGACGCTATCCCTTAGACGCCGCCGGCCTCCGCCCAATAGCACATGATGTGGCGCGCGATCGCCATCGGGGCAGGCGCCGATAGGCCCTCGGCGTGGCGCATCTCTAACATCGCGACGACTTCGGCGCGGTCGAACCAGCGCGCGTCCTCGAGCTCGACGCGGTCGATTGTAATTGCGCGCGAGCCCGCCCGGGCGAGGCAGCCGATCATCAGCGAAGAGGGAAACGGCCAGGGCTGCGAGGCGACATAGGCGACTTCGCCGCAGACGATCCCGGCTTCCTCATGGATTTCGCGCCTGACCGCCTCCTCGATCGTCTCGCCGGGCTCGACGAAGCCGGCCAGGCACGAAAACATGCCCTTGGGAAAGCGCGCCTGGCGCCCGAGCAGGCAGCGCTCGCCGTCGACCGCCAGCATGATGACGACCGGATCGGTGCGTGGAAAATGCTGCGCCCGGCAGGCGTCGCACTCGCGCCGCCAGCCCGCCGCGGCGACGCGCGTCGGCGCGCCGCAGTTCGCGCAATGGCCGTGGCGGGCATGCCAGCGAAGGATCGCCTTGGCCTGGCCGAGAATGGCGAGCGCGTCGAGCGAGACCAAGCCTTGCACGGCGATGGAGCGCAGATCGACCAGCTCCAGGTCGTCGCGGCCGGGAACGATCAGCGCGCGCCGGTCGAGGAAGCCGTCGCTGGCGTCGGCGACCTCCTCGACCGCGCCGTCGGCGAGCGCGGCGGCGAACACCGGCGCGCCGAGCGCGTCGAGGCCGAGCAGCGCCTCGAAGCGCGCGCCGCCGAGCGCGGCGAGCGCCGAAAGCGGGAACAGCGGATCGCGCGGGCCCCCGCCGCGCGGCAGGATCGGCATGTCGCGCGCGATCAGCGCGACGCGGCCGTCGGCGCGTTCGCGTAAGCCGGCGACCACGTTCGCGTCCTCGCGCTTGTCGGCGAGCCGATCGAGCGGCGCGCCCGCGAAGCCGAAAGAGAGCGGGCGCGCGGCGGTCTTGAAAAAGGCGTCATTCATCTCTTTCTCCTCGCGCCGCCGACGCCGCACCGGGCGCTGGCCAAGCGGCGCAAAGCCGGCTTAAATCGCCGCCGAATTGGCCGTACGACAATTTGTGGGGAAAGCAAGCCCGATGGGCATTACCGTGACGAGGCGCGGCGCGCTCCAATGGACGGCGGCGGGGCTCCTCGCCGCTCGCGGCCTCAGCGCGCCGCGCGCCCTCGCCGACGATTGGATCGAGACCCACGGCCTGTCGTCGTTCGGCGACCTCGCGCTTCCCGCGGATTTCAAGCATTTCGCCTACGTGAACCCCGACGCGCCGAAGGGCGGCCTTTTGTCGCTGCAGATCACCTCAACCTCGGGCAACCAGAATTTCGACACCTTCGACACGCTGAACATCTTTTCCAAGAAGGGCGACGGCGCGGCGGGCATGTCGGCGACCTTCGACACGCTGATGAGCGGCAACGGCGACGAGCCGGATTCGGTCTACGGCCTGGTCGCGCGGGCGGTGCGCTATTCCCCGGACAAGCGGACCTACCGCTTCCTCCTGCGCCCCGAGGCGCGCTTTGCCGACGGCTCGAAGTTGACCGCCGCCGACGTCGCGTTCTCCCTCGCCATCCTCAAGGAGAAGGCGCACCCGACCTATTCGCAATTGCTCAGCGAGGTCGAGAGCGTCGAGGCCGAGGCGGAGGACGTCGTCCTGGCGCGTTTCATCGCGGGGCGCAGCCGCGACGCGCATCTCGTCGTCGGCGGCATGCCGATCTTCTCGGCGGCGTGGTGGCAGGGGCGCGACTTCGACGCCGCGACCCTCGAAGCGCCGCTCGGCTCCGGCCCGTACAAGGTCAAGGCGTTCGAACAGGGCCGCTTCATCGAGTTCGCGCTCGATCCCCACTATTGGGGCAAGGACCTGCCGGTCAACGTCGGCGCCAACAACTTTCAGCGCTTGCGCTTCGAATATTATCGCGAGCGGCAGGTCGCCTTCGAAGCCTTCAAGGCCGGCGCGATCAACTTCCACCAGGAATACACTTCGCGCATCTGGGCGAACGGTTACGACTTCGCCGCCGTGAAGGACGGGCGCGTCAAGAAGGAGGCGGTGCACAACGGCGCGCCGACGGGCTCGCAAGGCTGGTACTTCAACACGCGGCGCGAAGCCTTCAAGGACCCGCGCATCCGCGAGGCATTGGGATTTTGCTTCGATTTCGAGTGGACGAACAAGAACGTGATGTACTCGTCCTACAAGCGCGTGGTCTCCTATTTCCAGAACAGCGCCATGGAAGCCGTCGGCCCGCCCGGCGCCGACGAATTGGCGATCCTCGAACCGCTGCGCGGCAAGGTTCCCGACGCCGCATTCGGCGAGCCCTATGCGCCGCCGGTCAGCGACGGCTCGGGCAGCGACCGGGCGCTGCTCAGGCGCGCCAACGAGATGCTGTTCGCCGCCGGCTGCGCGCGCGAGGGCGGCGTTCTGCGTCTGCCGAGCGGCGCTGCCTTCGCGATCGAATTTCTCGATTCGTCCGACGTTTTTCAGCCGCACGTCGCGCCGTTCCAGCAGAACCTCAAGAAGCTCGGCATCGACGCCCATTCGCGCATCGTCGACGCCGCGCAATTCAAGAGCCGCACCGAGAACTTCGATTTCGACGTCGTCGCATCCGCCTTCGGCGGCGCCTCGACGCCGGGCGCGGAACTGCGCGTGTTCCTCGAGCTCAGCGTCGGCGGCCATGGTGGGCTCGCGCAACCTCCCCGGCGTCGCCGACCCCGCCGTCGACGCGCTGGTCGAGAAAATCGTCCACGCGACGACGCGCGCCGAACTGAATGCGGCGTGCCGCGCGCTCGACCGCGTGCTGCGCGCCGGGCATTATTGGGTGCCGATGTGGTATAACGACGCCGCCTGGCTCGCCTATTGGGACGCGTTCTCGCGCCCCGACCGCCAACCAAAATTGGGGACCGGCGCGCCGGACACGTGGTGGCGGGACGAAGAGAAGGCGAAGAAAATTGGGTTGTGAGAGAGTGGCGAATGGCGAATGGCGAATGGCGAATGGCGGGCGGCCGCCTCGCCATTCGCTATTCGCCATTCGCTATTCGCTGTTCGCTCTTCGCTGCGCCCGGCGTTAGCCCCATGCTCGCCTACATCGCCCGCCGCCTTCTCCTGATGATCCCGACCATCTTCGGCATCATGCTGGTCTCCTTCGCCATCGTGCAATTCGTGCCGGGCGGGCCGGTCGAGCGCGCGATCGCGCAATTGCAGGGCAACGAAGTGGGCTCGACCGCCAACTTCGGCGGCGGCGGCGGCCAGATCGGCGCCGGCGCGATGGCCCACGCGGGCGCCGACATTTCCTCGCGCTATCGCGGCGCGCAGGGGCTCGATCCGAAATTCATCAAGGAGATGGAGAAGCAATACGGCTTCGACAAGCCGGCGGCGGAGCGCTTCTGGATGCTGGCGCGCGACTATTCGACCTTCAACCTCGGCAAGAGCTACTACCGCGACGCGCCGGTGGTCGAGCTGATCAAGGAGAAGTTGCCCGTCTCGATGTCGCTCGGGCTGTGGATGACGGTCATTTCCTATGCGATTTCGATTCCGCTCGGCATCCGCAAGGCGGTCAAGGACGGCTCGCGCTTCGACACCTGGACCTCGGCGCTGGTCATCTTCGGCTACGCGATTCCGAGCTTCCTCTTCGCCATCCTGCTGGTGGTGCTGTTCTGCGGCGGCTCGTTCTGGAATATCTTCCCCTTGCGCGGCCTCACCTCGGACAACTTCGCCGACCTTTCCTGGCCGGCGAAGATCCTCGACTATCTCTGGCACATCACGCTGCCGGTCAGCGCCCTGGCGCTCGGCTCGTTCGCCACCTCGACGCTGCTGACCAAGAACTCGTTTCTCGACGAGATCAAGAAGTCCTACGTGCAGACCGCGCGGATGAAGGGCCTGAGCGAGCGGCGCGTGCTCTACGGCCACGTCTTCCGCAACGCCATGCTGATCGTCATCGCCGGCTTTCCCGGCGCCTTCATCGGCGCCTTCTTCACCGGTTCGCTGTTGATCGAGCAGGTGTTCTCGCTCGACGGCCTCGGCTACCTCTCCTACGATTCGCTGATCCAGCGCGACTATCCCGTCGTGCTCGGCGCCCTCTACGTCTACGCGCTGCTCGGCCTCGGCGTGAACCTCATCTCCGACCTCACCTACACCTGGATCGATCCGCGCATCGATTTCGAAACGCGCGAGGTATGATGCGAAATCCCGTTCGGTCTGTTGAAGGCAGGACTGACGCGACCTTTGAAGGCGCGAGAACCCCTTCCCCCCTTGCGGGGGAAGGTGGCGGCGCGTTAGCGCCGCCGGATGAGGGGTCGCGCCGTAAGGCGCGCGCGCAGCGAAAGCGGCGCTTGATACGTCGTGTCGCGATACGAGTTCCCTCTGACGAGCCAACCGCCAGCGACGCGCCTTGCGGCGCGACCGCTCATCCGTCGCGCCTTCGGCAGCTCTCCTTCCCCCGCAAGGGGAGAAGGAGAGCTGCCGTCCGCGTGCTCTGGGCGTCCCTTCGAGCCTTTGCATGAGCGCCCCAACCTCCGCCCCCCCCCGCCGCTGGCTGCATCTCAGCCCGATGAACCGCCGTCGGCTCGACAATTTCCGCCGCAACCGGCGCGGCTATTGGTCGTTCTGGATCTTTCTGGTCTTGTTCGTCGCCTCGCTCGGCGCGGAATTCATCGCCAACGATCGGCCGCTGATCGCTTCTTACAAGGGCGAAATCCTGTTCCCCGTCCTCGTCGACTATCCCCCGGAGAAATTCGGCGATTTCGAAGCGCAGACGTTCTATCGCGAACCGGAAATCTACGACAAGATCGCGGCGCACGGCTGGATGATCTGGCCGCCGATCCGCTTCGCCAACGCCACGATCAAGCTCGATCCGCCGACGCCGCTTCCCTCGCCGCCGACCTGGGCGCTCAGCCAGGCGCAATGTCGCGCCGCGCTCGCCGACAAGGCGCACGGCGACCCCGCCAAAATGCCCCCCGGCGGCGGCTCCTGCCGCGATCTCGAGCCGATGTGGCTGGGGACCGACGCCGACGGCCGCGACGTCGTCGCCCGGCTCATTTACGGCTTCCGCATTTCGGTGCTGTTCGGCTTCATCCTCGCCGGCGTCTCCTCGGTGATCGGCGTCTTCGCCGGCGCGGTGCAAGGCTACTTCGGCGGCTGGCTCGACCTGATGCTGCAACGCTTCATCGAAATCTGGTCGTCGCTGCCGCACCTCTACATTTTGATCATCCTGTCGGCGATCCTGACGCCGGGATTCGTCGTGCTGTTGACGATCCTGCTGCTGTTCTCCTGGGTCAGCCTCGTCCACCTCGTGCGCGCCGAATTCCTGCGCGCGCGCAACTTCGAATACGTCAACGCGGCGCGCGCGCTCGGCCTCTCCAACGCCAAGATCATCGTCAAGCACGTGCTGCCCAACGCGATGGTGGCGACGCTGACCTTCCTGCCGTTCATCGTCAACTCGTCGATCAGCACCCTGACCTCGCTCGACTTCCTCGGCCTCGGCATGCCGCCGGGCTCGCCCTCGCTCGGCGAATTGCTGCTGCAGGGCAAGTCGAACCTCTCCGCGCCCTGGCTCGGCCTCTCCGCCTTCGCCGTCGTCGCGCTGATGCTGTCGCTGCTGATCTTCATCGGCGAAGCGGTGCGCGACGCCTTCGACCCCCGAAAGACCTTCTCGTGAGCGCCGAACGCCCCCTGCTCGAGGTCAGCGACCTCTCGGTCGCCTTCGCCCAAGGCGGGCGCCGGGAGACGGTGGTCGACCGCGTCTCGTTCCGATTGGAGCGCGGCCAGGCGCTGGCGCTGGTGGGCGAATCCGGCTCGGGCAAGACGGTCACCGCACAATCGATCGTGCGGCTGCTGCCCTACCCCGCCGCGAGTCACCCCACGGGAGAGATCTTCTTCAAGGGCCGCGACGTGTTGAAGATGAGCGACGCGGACTTGCGCGAAATGCGCGGCGCCGGCGTGACCATGGTGTTCCAGGAGCCGATGACCTCGCTCAATCCGCTGCACGCCATCGAGAAGCAGATCGGCGAGATCATCGCGCTGCACGGCGGCCGCGCCGCTTCGACGCGCGAGCGCGTGATCGCGCTGCTCGAGGAAGTCGGCATCGCCGATCCGGCCTCGCGGCTCGGCGCCTATCCGCATCAGCTCTCGGGCGGCCAGCGCCAGCGCGTGATGATCGCGATGGCGCTCGCCAACCGCCCCGACCTGTTCATCGCCGACGAACCGACCACCGCCCTCGACGTCACCGTGCAGGCGCAGATTCTCAAGCTGTTGAAGGATCTCCAGGCGCGGCTCGGCATGGCGCTGCTGTTCATCACCCACGACCTCGGCATCGTGCGCCGCATCGCCAGCGACGTCGCGGTGATGCAGAAGGGCCGCATCGTCGAAGCCGGCAAGACCGCGGAGGTGTTCGCCAACCCGCAGCACGCGTACACCAAAATGCTGCTCGCGGCCGAGCCCAAGGGCGCGCCGCCGGAGGTCGACGCTTCGGCGAGGCCGATCGTCGCCGCCGACGACGTCAAGGTCTGGTTCCCGATCAAGCGCGGCTTTCTGCGCCGCACTGTCGGCCACGTGAAGGCGGTCGACGGCGTTTCGCTGACCGTGCGCGAGGGCGAGACGGTCGGCGTCGTTGGCGAATCCGGCTCGGGAAAGACGACCCTCGGCCTGGCGATCCTGCGCCTCATCCGCTCCAAGGGGACGATCCTCTATTGCGGGCGCGGCATCGACGGGCTTTCGGGCGCGCAGATGCGCCCTTTGCGCCGCCACATGCAGATCGTGTTTCAGGACCCATTCGGCTCGCTGTCGCCGCGCCTTTCGGTCGCCGAGATCGTCGAGGAAGGGCTGATCGCGCAAAAGACCCGGCTCAACGCGGCGGAGCGCCGCGAGGCGGTCGCGCGGGCGCTCGCCGACACCGGGCTCGATCCGGCGACCATGGACCGCTACCCGCACGAATTCTCCGGCGGCCAGCGCCAGCGCATCGCCATCGCGCGGGCGATCGCGCTCGACCCCAAGTTCATCGTGCTCGACGAGCCGACCTCGGCGCTCGACATGTCGGTGCAGGCCCAGATCGTCGACCTGCTGCGCGATTTGCAGAAGCGGCGCTCGCTCGCCTATCTCTTCATTTCGCACGACCTGAAAGTGGTGCGGGCGCTGGCGAGCGAGATCGTCGTCATGCGGCGCGGCGAGGTCGTCGAGGCCGGCCCGGCGCGCCAGATTTTCGCCGCGCCGCGCCACGACTACACCAAGGCGCTGTTCGCCGCCGCCTTCGCCATCGAAGCGGACGCGACCGGCGTCGTCAGTCAATAAAGATGGCCATGGGCCGGGCGCTGATCATCGTGCTCGATTCGGTCGGCTGCGGCGGCGCGGCCGACGCGGGCGCCTACAGCGATGAAGGGGCGGACACGCTCGGCCATATCGCGCGGAGCTGCGCCGAGGGCAAAGGCGATCGCGCCGGCCTCAGGGTCGGCCCGCTTCGCCTGCCGGCGCTCGACGCGCTCGGCCTCGGCCTCGCGATGCAAGCCTCGACCGGGTTGAGCCCGCCGGGATTCGCCTGCGCGCCGGCGAAAGGCCAATGGGGCTACGGCGTCGAGACCTCGAAGGGCAAGGACACGTCGTCGGGCCACTGGGAGATCGCCGGCGCCCCGGTCGACTTCGCCTGGGGCTATTTTCCCGAGACGGTTCCCGCCTTCCCCGAGGCGCTGACCGCGGCGCTGATCGCCGAAGCCGGCCTGCCGGGAATCCTCGCCAATCGCCACGCCTCCGGCACGGCGATCATCGCCGAGCTGGGCGAAGAGCATGTGAGGACGTTGAAGCCGATCTGCTACACCTCCGTCGACTCGGTGTTCCAGATCGCCGCCCACGAGGAGGCGTTCGGGCTGGAGCGGCTCTATCGCGTCTGCCGGATCGCCCGCCGTCTGTGCGACCCGCTAGCGATCGGGCGCGTCATCGCCCGTCCCTTCGTCGGGCATACGGCGGCCGATTTCGTCCGCACCGCCCATCGCAAGGACTTCTCCATTCCGCCCCCGCCCGGCAACCTCATCGAGCGCGCTTCGAGCGCCGGACGCGAGGTCGTCTCGATCGGCAAGATCGGCGACATCTTCGCCCATCGCTTCACCGGGCGCGAAGTCAAGGGCGGGAGCAATGCGGAAAACATCGAGATGACGCTCGAGGCTTTCGAGAAGACCGCCGACGGCGGCCTCGTCTTCGTCAACCTCGTCGACTTCGACAGCGAGTACGGCCACCGCCGCGACGTCGCCGGCTACGCGGTGTGCCTGGAAGCCTTCGACGCGCGCCTGCCCGAGATCGCCGCTTCGATGCGCGCCGACGATTTTTGCGTGCTGACCGCCGATCACGGCAACGATCCGACCTGGCGCGGCGCCGACCACACCCGCGAGCATGCGCCGATCCTCGCTTTCGGCGGCGGCGCACGGCCCGGGCCGATCGGCGCGCGCGCGACGTTCGCCGACATCGGCGCGACCCTCGCCCACAAACTCGGCCTCACCGCCACGCCGCACGGAACGAGCTGGCTCGCATGACTTTCGCCCTCGATCCGCGCCTCGCCGCCGATACGCTCGAAATCGGCGACCTCGCGCTGTCGCGCCTGCTGTTGATGAACGACCGCCGTTATCCCTGGCTCGTTCTCGTGCCGCGCCGCGAGGCTTTGCGCGAGATCGTCGACCTCGACGCGCAAGCGCGCGCGACGCTGATCGAGGAGATCGCTCTCGCCTCGCGTTTCGTGCAGAGCCTGCCGGGCGTCGACAAGATCAACGTCGGCGCGCTCGGCAACCTCGTCGCTCAATTGCACGTCCACGTCGTCGGCCGTGCCGTCGGCGACCCCGCCTGGCCGGGCCCGGTGTGGGGCCACGGCTCCGCGCGCCGCTACGCGCCCGAGAAGGCGGCCGCGCTGATCGCGCAAGCGCGCGCGGCCCTCGTGACAGGTTGAAGCGCGTCGGTTGTGACAGGGGAAAATTTGCGGGCGCCTTGTAGGCGCGGGCGCCGACCGCCGGGAATGTGCTATACATCGCCGATGGCAAGCAAAGCGCCCAGTGACCCCATTCTTGAACGCTTTCGCGCGTCACTGCGGGAGATTTACGGCGATCGGCTCGAACGCGCTGTGCTGTTCGGCTCGCGCGCGCGCGGCGATGCGGGGCCGGACTCCGACTACGACGTCGCCGTGTTCTTGCGCGACATGGGCGACCGGTTCGCGGAGATGGATCGGCTTGCCGATCTTAGCACGACTATTCTCGACGAGACTGGCGGGTTCATTCATGCCTTGCCTTACCGCGCCGGTTTCTACAACGATGCGCGGATGCCGCTTATGCACGAAATCCGCGCGGAAGGCGTTGACCTGTGAAGCCGCAAGCCGCCGCGTTCCTCGAAAAATCGCGCGAGCTTCTCGATCGCGCGGATACGATGCTCGGCGTCGCGTTGAACGAGGATGCCGGGCGCACGGCGTATTTGGCCGGATTCCATGCGGCGCAAGCCTTCCTTTTCGAGACGAATGGCCGCGTCTTCAAAAAACATGCGACCGTGCACGGCGAGTTTGGACGATTGACCAAGGACGATCCGCGCTTCGACATGGAATTGCGGGCGTTCCTCGGCCGCGCCTACAATCTCAAAGCGATCGCCGACTATGAAACCGGCCCCGGCTCGCGCGTGTCAGCCGAAAGCGCCAGCGCCGCCATCCGTGTGGCGCGCCGGTTTGTGGAATGCGTGGCGAACTTTCATTCCGCGAATGGGCACGCGCCGCAGGCGCCGGACGCGACGCCGAAGCCGTAACGGGGATTACGGGATTGCGGCGGCGCCCGCTCATTTCCGTTTCTTTCTCCCGCAAAGGCGAGACTCGGCCGGCTTCGCGCGTGACGGCCGCTCCCGCCGGCCCACCGCGCCGTCGACCTCATGGAAGCCTCTTCTTTCCGAAGCCGGAAGGCTGTCAAGGGGCGAAGCCCGCCTGCGCGGCGCGCTGAAAGCGCGCCCTTGACAGCCTTCCAGCTTCGGAAGTTCTTGCTTCCATGAGGTCGACGGCGCTCCCTGCCGAACGAGGGAGAAAAAGGGAAATAAGCAGGCGTCACCGTAATCGCAGGTGGACTGCACCCCTCTGGTGAGACACGCTAATTGAGTGACAGGGCTTCGTCCTGGTTCAGCGTTGGCGCGACCGGCCGCAGTTCGGCTTCGAACTCGACCGGCGGTTTGTAGCCCAGCGCCGAGTGCAGGCGCTGACGATTGTAGATGGTCTCGATGAAGGCGCCGATCTGCCGACGGGCGTCGTCGATGTTGGCGTAGGCCTTGCCGTTCACCTCCTCGGCTTTCAGCGTCTTCATGAAGCTCTCGGCCTTGGCGTTGTCGTAAGGGTTGCCGGGCCGGCTCATGCTGATGACGATTTTGCGCGCCTCCAGCCGTTCGACATAGTCGGAACACGCATACTGCACGCCGCGGTCGGAGTGGTGGATGAGACTTTCGGGCTGGGGCTGGCGCGCCGCGAGCGCCTGATCAAGCGCCTCAAGGGCGAGCGAAGCCTCGAGATGGCCGGCGAGCGCCCAGCCCACCACTTTGCGCGAGAACGCGTCGATGACGACGGCCAGATAGACGAAGTCCTCGGCCAGCCTGATGTAGGTGATGTCGGCGACCCAGAGGCTGGTCGAGGCCGCTGGGACGCAGCGCGCGGGCGAGGTTTGGCCGGATCGCGAAGCCATGCCGGCTGTCGCTCGTGCGCGGGACGAAGGGCTTGGCGCGCAGGCTGAGCAGGTTGTCTTCGCGCATCAGCCTGACCCGACTTGAACAGTAAACGGGTCTTCGCGCTCGCAACCTGTTGATATTATTGACGGCGATCGGGCATTTTCGCCAAACGTGGTGGCACGTTTGCACAATATTGCGGCTTGATAATTGATTGCGAATCGGATTCTGTGGTGCTCTGCTTTGGGGCCGCCATGTTCTTCCGCTTCAAGAGGTCGGGCGAGCGCACTTACGTGCAGATCGTCGAGAACAAGCGCATCGGCGGCGCCGTGCGTCAGTCCGTCGTCGCCAATCCGGGGCGCGCCGACGAACTGGTCGCCTCCGGCGGGCTCGCCTCGCTCATCGCCTCGGGCGCCAAGCTCACCGATCAGGTGTTGCTCATCCATGCGCTCGACGAGGACGCCGACGGGGCCTTGTCGATCGCGGCCAAGCGGATTGGCGGGCCGCTGCTGTTCGGCAAGATCTGGGAGCGGCTCGGCGTCGCCGAGGTTCTCGGCGATCTGTTGAAGGAGCGCGCGTTCGAGTTCCCGGTCGAGCGGGCGGTGTTCGTCGCCGCGCTGCATCGGCTGTTCGTTTCCGGATCGGACCGCGACTGCGCGTTGTGGATGACGGATTACGACATCCCGGGCGCCGAGGGGCTTGACCTGCATCATTTCTACCGGGCGATGGCCTGGCTGGGCGAGGAGATGGAGGAGAAGCCGGCCGAGGCGCTGGCGCCGCGCTGCGTCAAGGACGTCATCGAGGAGAAGCTGTTCGATCGCCGCCGCGACCTCTTCACCGATCTGTCCGCCGTGTTCATGGACACCACGAGCCTGTCGTTTTACGGCGAGGGCGGCCAGACGCTGGGCGAGCGCGGCTATTCCAAGGATTATCGGCCCGATCTGAAGCAGATGATCCTCGGCCTCGTCGTCGACGGCGAGGGTCGGCCGATCTGCACCGAGATGTGGCCGGGCAACACCGCCGACGTGACGACATTGCTGCCGGTCGTCGATCGGCTGCGTTCGCGCTTCGGGGTCGGCCGGGTCTGCGTCGTCGCCGATCGCGGCATGATCTCGGCCGCGACGATCGCCGGGCTCGAGGAACGCAATCTCGAATACATCCTGGGCGCACGCGAGCGCTCCGACGCGATCGTCAAAAGAATCGTGTTGGCGAACGATGATCCGTTCGTGCCGTTGCTCATCGAGCGCAAGGCCGGCCAGACTCAGTTGTTCGTCAAACAGCTGCAGATCGAGGGCGAGCGTTACGTCGTTTGCCGCAACGAAGCGGAGGCCGAGAAGGACCGCGAGAATCGCGAGGCGATCGTCGCCGCTCTCGCTGCGCAATTGAAAAGGGGCGACAAGGCGCTGATCGGCAATTCCGCCTATCGGCGCTATTTGCGCAAGACCAAAGGGGCCAAGGGCAAGCCGGCGTTCGAGATCGACGCCGGCAAGCTCGCCGAAGAAGCGCGGTTCGACGGAATCTTCGTGCTGCGCACCAACGCGAAAATCACGCCGCTGCAGGCGGTTCTGCGCTATCGCGACCTTCTCAAAGTCGAAAATCTCTTCCAGCGGACCAAGGCGGTAATGCGCACGCGGCCGATCTTCCACTCATCCGACGCCGCCATTCGTGGCCATGTCTTTTGCTCGTTCCTGGCGCTGGCGATGCAGAAGCATCTCGACGATCTCATGCGCGAAGCCGGCGTCGCGCCCGAGTGGCGGGTTCTGCTGCGCGATCTCGACCGTCTGAGCCAAGTGCGCATCCGTCATCGCGGCGCCGATTGGCTGGTGCGCAGCGACGCCGCGCCGGCGGTGACGACGCTCTTCAAACGCGCTCATCTCGCCCTGCCGCCGCGCGCCCGCCAGGCTCGCCCCCCGCCGCCTGCCCAACTCAAACGCGCCCAAAAACGCCGCGGCCGCCCAAGGCGTAGTGCCACGCCGACTTGAATTTCCCTAAAATGCCAGCGCAATCAATCATTTACGAAAATTAGGTGTCCAACTTGGGCCTGAGCACCCGCTTGGCGTTGACGATCAGGCCTTGCCGGCGCAGCGCCTGCGTGACGCGACGATAGCCGTAATGGCGATGAGCGAGCGCTTCGCGTTGGATGAGATCGCGCAGATCGGCGTCCGCGCGGGCGGGAGCGTGCGGGCCGAAATGGCGGTAGTAGCCCGCGCGCGACACGTCCCCGAGGGCGCACAGGCGCCGGACGTTGGCGTCGTCTTCGAGAAAGCCTTGCGACTCGTCGGCGGTCATTTTTTCGACGACCGCGTAGAGATGGGCGCGCCGCCGTTCGGGGGCGTCGCGTCCCAGAGCCGCAAGGCTTCGCGAAAAAAATGCAGATCCGCCTGCTGACGCCCGATCAGCCGTTCCAGTTCGGCAATGCGGGCCTGCGCTTTCCTCAGCTCCTGCGAAGCCTGCGCAGCGGGCGCGACGGCGTCCGGAGAGGACGACGGAGCGACCGCCGCGCAGGCTTCGGCGGCCTTCCAGCCCGGCTTCCGCCCGCGTTTGCGGTTGAACCCGGCCGACCCCATCGCCCGCCAAGCGTTGCGCCACTGATACAAAAGCTTCCGCTTGACCCCAATCGCCGCGGCCACCGCGGCAATCTTCTCGCCAGCTTCCAGCCGCCGCACCGCGGCTTCCTTGAACGCCTCCGAAAACTGCCGCGGACTCTTGCCCGGTTCCGACATGGTTCCTCCTCGGAAGCCATGTCACCCTTTTACCCGTGTCTCAACTTCGGGGTCCACTCCAGCAAACGTCACCGTAATCGGCCGTAATCGGAAATAGGTGCGTGTCGCCGTAATGCCTCATTGGCGATCTGACTCGATCTGATAGGGGCGTCCGCGTCAGGAACGCATAATATAATTGCGGAAGGCAGGATAATAGAAAAACGCTATAATAAATATTAGCGCCAAAGTAACAATAGCAAGGATAAATATAACAAAAACGTTTACTATTATGTCTCCAACTCGGTGGCCGGTGTCAACAAGTGATCTATCACTTGAAAACAGATCGCTAATATTACCACGTACATAACCGTATGAATATCCAATCGTGGCACACAGGGCAGCGCAGGTCATCGTAATAAATAATAACGTCATGCCGAGCGTCCAGACACCAAAGTAGTGGTAATTTGAAGCGATATAATAAAGAATACCTGACGTATAAAATACAATAATGGCTATGATAGCAAGACAAAAACCTGTATACCATCCAAATTGCGCGTAACGACGAGCATAAGTACTGACCCTTGATAAAGTAGCTTGTTCGACGCTAAGCGGTGCCGTCCCTTTTTCTCGCAAGACTTGCATTACTTTGCGGTGGCCTTCTCCAGTGGCCATAACGAGCGCGGTCTTGCCGTCGTTCGCCTTGGAAGTGACGTCGGCCCCGTTTTCCAACAGCGTCTTCACCACCTCGTGGTGGCCTTTTAGGGAGGCCCCCATCAGCGCAGTTCTGCCGTCGTTCCCGCAGGCTTGGATATCTGCCCCTTTGTCCAGAAGCGCTTGCACTACCTCACGATGGCCATAAGAGGCCGCCCGTATCAGCGCTGTTTTGCTATCCTTCGCCCGAGCGTCGACGTCGGCCCCCATGTTCAGCAGGGCCTGGACCACCTCGCGGTGGTTGAGCACAGAGGCGCTCATCAACGCGGTTTGGCCACGGATATCCATAGAATTGACGTTGGCCCCCATAGCCAGCAACGTCTGCACCACTTCGCGGTCGCCGTTCACGGAAGCCGCAATCAGCGCGGTTTCGCCGTCGCTTGCCTTGGCATCGATATCTGCTCCATTCTCCAGCAGGGCTCGCACCACGTCGAGGTTGCCATTGACGGAGGCTTGTATCAACGCGGTCCTGCCATCCTTCGCCTTGGCGTCGACTTCGGCCCCCTTACCGAGCACCGTCCGCACCCAAGCCGCATCTCCGCGTTGGGTTGCCGTGAACAAGTCGCCGGTTGCTGACATCGCGAAAACCCCTCCCGTGCCCTTAGTAAAGCGCCCCGGAACCAAACACCACAGAGAACGGTCTCCCTGTCAAAAACGAACCCTTTTGAGGGAGCGGGGCGGGCGGAAGGAATCCGCTCGCGCGCCTGCAAAATCGTTTCTCAAAACTCATTCTTGATTCCTACCTCTCAAAAGGTCACGGAGCCGCGAGATTCGATAGGTGCAAAAATCAAGATATTTGCAACGCGCCGCGATGATAAGGATATCAAACGCTTAGCCGTTACAAATTTCCGTTGCAAATCTCCGCTTTCCCCCTGCGCGCCCCCTCCGCCTCCACGCTGGCCGCCTGCTCCCCTCCCTCCCGCGCTCACGCAAGCCGCTTGTGCAGCCTCGCCATCAGCGTCGTCGCGAACAGCGGCGTGAGCAGGTTGAGCAGCGGCACGGCGACGAAGCCGGCGATCAGCAGGCCGTGGGCGAACACCAGAACCGCGTAATGCCGACGCATTGCGCGCGCCTCCGAAGCGGAGCGAAAGCGCATCGCCGCCAGTTCGAAATATTCGCGCCCGAGCAGATAGCCGTTGGCGCCGATCCAGGCGACGAGGCCGAGGCCGGGAACGAACAGCAGCGCCAGCGCGATCGCGCCGACGAGCGCGGAAAGCCCGGCGAAGCGCAGCGCGAACAGCGCGGCTTCGAGCGCGGGGGCGGGGCGCCCCTGCGCGCCGGCGGGATCGACCTCGCGCTCGACGTGGGCGGCGATTTCGTCGAAAAAGAAGCCGGCGACCAGCGACGAGACCGGCGCCGCCAGCAACATCAGCCCGGCGAGAAGGCCGAGCCCGATCAGCAGCGAAATCGCCGTCGCCAGCCACGGCGGGCTGATCGGGACCAGCGACAGCGCCAGCCGGTCGAGGCCGAACCAGGCGAGCGCCAGCGCCGCCGCGGTCAAGGCGAACGACTTCGCCATGACGCGACGAAAGGGGCGCGAGAAAACGTCGCTGAACGAGTCGAAGGCGTCCTGAAACATGCCGATGCCCGCCGTCGCGCGCCGCTCTCAGGCCGCGCGCCGCCTGCGCCAAACGATGGCGGAGCTCGCCGCGTAATTCCACACCACGCTGACGAGCGCGCCCGCGAGGCCGGCAAGCCACCAATCCTGCTGGCCGCGAAACAGCCGCAACGCGATGTCGACGTTGGCGATCGCGCCGACGCTGCACAGCAGCGCGAACAGCGCGAAGCCGCCCGCCATCGCAGCCCCGCGATAGCGACAGGCGCGGTAGGTGATCTCGTTGTTGAGCAGAAAATTGCTCGCCATCGCGATCAGCGTCGCGGCGATCTGGAAGGCGACGAAATTCGCCGGACCGAAGCCTTCGATCAGCGCCGTCAACACGACAAGGTGGACGACGAGGCCGAGGCCGCCGATCAGCGCAAACAACACGAAACGGATCGGCAGCACGCCGCCGGAGGCGTGATGCGCGACGAGGCCGAGAAAGTCCAGGCCGACCAGCGGCGACAGTTTGGATTCGCCGGCCTGCCGCTTGCGGAAGACGTAAGGCGTCTCGACGATCTCGAGATCGCCGTGCGAGGACAAGATGACGTCGACGAGAATCTTGAAGCCGTCCGGCGACAGGCGCGGGGCGAGGCGCGAAACGATTTCGCGGCGGATCATGAAGAAGCCGCTCATCGGGTCGGAAGCCGCAGCGCCGGCGACGAGCCGAAAGAACCACGCGCCGAGGTCGCTCAGCTTCTGGCGCGCCGGCGAGAGGCCGCCCGGCGCCGCTTCGTCGGCGACGCGCGTGCCGATGGCGAGGTCGCCGCGGCCCGCCGCGAGGGCTTCGTACATCTTCGGCAGGATCGATTCGTCGTGCTGCAAATCGCCGTCGATCACCGCCACCAGGTCGGCGCTCGACGACAGCCAGCCCTCGATGACCGCGCCCGCCAGGCCGACCCGATCGACCCGCCGGATGCAGCGCAGCCGCGGATCGCGCGCCGCCAGGGCGTAGGCGACGTCGGCGGTGCCGTCGGAGGAATCGTCGTCGACGACGATCATTTCCCAAGGCAGCCCGGCGAGCGCCGTCTTGAGCCGCTCGAACAGCACGGGCACGTTGGCCGCTTCGCGGTAGGTCGGCACGACCACCGAGAGGGTCGGGCGCGCCTCTGGCGTCGCCGGATCAGAATTCATTTCGCGCTCGAGAAAAGCGCGCGCGTCGATTCGCGCGCGGCGACGTCAGTGCGGATACGGCACGGGAAAGGGGCGCGTCAAGCCATGCGCGGCAACCGGGGCCAGCGCGATTTCGTCGCGCCCGGCGCGGCCAAGCGCCAGCGCGAAAACGACGACCAGCGCGAGCGCCGCGCGCGGCCGCGTCGGGCGCGAGCGCGCGATCGGAAGCCTCCGTCACGGCGCCGCCCGCGCCCTTTCGGCTTCGACGCCGGGAATGAACGAATCGAACGCCGCCCAGAATCGATCGCGGAAGACGTCGCGCTCCATCAGGATTTCGTGCTGCGCCCCGTCGATCACGATGAGCCGCCCGGCGCGCAGGCGCAAAGCGAAACGCTCGGTCGCGCGCGTGTCGGCCACTCGGTCCGCGCCCGCCGCGATGACCAGGATCGGCGTCAGCGTGCGGCGGGGAAAATCCGGCTCCTCGAACTCGCGCATGAGGCGAAAGGCGGCGTGAAGCCAGCCGATCGTCGGCCAGCCGAGGCCGAGGTCGGGTTCGGCCGCGACGACGCCCGACGTGCGGGCGAAGCGCGCCGGGTCGGAGGTCAAGGGATTGCCGGCGAACGGCCCGGCGACGACGATGCTCGGGCCGCCGCCCGGCACGAAGGCGCCGCCGAGGCCGACCGCGTCGAGAACCTCGGCGACGAGACGCGCGAGGCGCGGCCGCTTCGGTCCGGCCAGCGCGATCATCGGCGAAGTCAGCGCCAGCCGTTCGAAGGGACAGCGCCCGGCCCGTGCGACCGCGAGCAGGATCGCCGCGCCCATGGAATGGCACAGTCCGTACCACGGCCGCGGGCAGGACGGATCGAGAACTTCGCTGACGAGCGCCTCCAGATCGCGCTCGTAGAGCGAGAAATCGTCGATATGGCCCTTGCGCGGGTTCTTCAATTGCCGCGCCGAACCGCCCTGCCCGCGCCAATCCATGGTCGCGACGGCGAAGCCGCGATCGAGCGCTTGCTGGATCGTCTCGAAATATTTCTCGATGAAATCCGCCCGCCCGCCCAAGATCACGATCGTGCCGCGCGCGGCCCAAGGGGGAGTCCAACGCGCCGTGCGCAGCTTCGCTCCGTCGACGGCGTAGGCGGACGCGACGATCGCCCCCGTCGGGATCGGATTGTCGGGGGTGGAGACCAGATGCATGCTTGCGGCTCTCAAGGGCGGCGAGGCCGTCTTATAGGGCCGCGCCGGCGCGCCGCAAAGCGGCTGGCAAGGGGCGGCTGGCAAGGGCGCGGGGCCTGAGCGGGCGCGTGCCCGAGAGCGGGATTCTCATGGGAGAAGCCGGCGCCGGCTCTTCCGGCGCCCGGTTCATCGCAGGACGGTCGCCCGCACCCACCACCCGGGATGCGCGCGCCGAACAATGCCCGCGGCGCGCGCCGCGAGGCGGCGATCCTCGTAGAGCGCGAAGCAGGTCGCGCCCGAGCCCGACATTCGCGTCACATAGGCGCCCCCCGCGCTCGACAACGCTTCCAGCGCGTCGGCGATCCCCGGCGCGATCCGCAGCGCGCTCGCCTGCAAATCGTTGCGGCCGCTGCGCAGCGCGGCGATGAAGCGCGGCGCGTCGACGGGCGCGCGAATCGGCGGCGAGCGATCCCAGCCGGTCGCCGCGCCCCGCTCGAGGCCGAGCCCGGCGAAGACCTCCGACGTGGCGACGGGGATTCCGG
Organism: uncultured Alphaproteobacteria bacterium; assembly: GCA_963775575.1. Lineage (GTDB taxonomy): Bacteria > Pseudomonadota > Alphaproteobacteria > Rhizobiales > Beijerinckiaceae > Roseiarcus. Next base: position 1,883,527 of record CAVZJG010000002.1, on the reverse strand, counting down.
GATTGGCCAGGACCGCGAAGAGCGGCGGCGGATCGAGCGGGGGGCCGAGCCGCTCGCCCTGCCCCGCCATGACGCGCGCGCGGGGGCGCAAGCACACGGGCGCATCCGCGCCGACCGCGCGCGCCGCCGCCCAAAGACAATCGTCGTCGTCGGCGAGGCCGTTTTCATGCGCGAGCGCGCGCAGCGCCGCCGCCGCGTCCGCCGAGCCGCCGCCGAGTCCCGCGGCGACCGGCAGGACTTTACGCAGGCGGAAGCGGCCCATCCGCAGGCCGGGCGCGCGCTCGGCCAGCGCCCGCGCCGCGCGCAACACCAGATTGTCGTCGAGCGGCCCGGCCGCCAGCCCGGTCGGCCCGTCGACGACGAGCGACAGCGCCGCGCCGGGCTCGAAGCCGAGCCAGTCGCAGCAGCCGGCGAACGCCACGACGCTGTCGAGTTCGTGCCTTCCGTCCGCGCGCCGCCCGAGGACGTGCAGGGTCAGATTGACTTTGGCGGGCGCCCGCCAGAGCCGGGACGAAGACGGCGGCGCGGGCAATCCTAGCCGCCATTCTTCGGGTCGGGCGCGGCGGGCGCGTCCTTGATCGGCTCGTCGGGCAGGCCGGATTCGATCTTCTTGAGAATGCCGGGGAGGTCTTCCGGGTCGGGCTGCATGTCGCGCGCGTGGTTCCACTGGAAGCGCGCCTCGATCTTCCGGTTCACCCGCCAAAAGGCGTCGCCGAGATGATCGTTGACGACGGGGTCGGCCGGCTTGAGGTCGATCGCCTTTTCCAGCTCTTCGGTCGCTTCCATGTAATGGCCGAGCTTGTAATGCGCCCAGCCCAGGCTGTCGACGATATAGCCGTCGCTCGGCCGCAAATCGACGGCGCGGCGCAGCATCTTGAAGGCTTCGTCGAGATTGACGCCTTGATCGACCCAGGAATAGCCGAGGTAGTTGAGCACCAGCGGCTGGTCGGGGTATAGCTCGAGCGCCTTCTTGAAATCGGCTTCCGCCTTCGGCCATTGCTTGGCGCGTTCGTAACAGATGCCGCGGAAATAGAACAACGTCCAGTTGCTCTTGTCCGGCGTCCCCACCAGTTCGATCGCCTTGTCGTAGGACGCCGCGGCGTCGTCGTATTTCTTCGCGGTGCGCTGCAAGCTTCCCAACGCGCTCCACGCGTCCACGTCCTTGGGCTTGGCCGCCACGATCTCCCTCAGGCGCTTCATCGCGTCGTCGGCGCGGCCGATCGACTCCAATTCCAATCCGGCCTGAATTTCGGCGCTTTCGCGCATCGGCGACGAGGCCGGCACGAGCTGATAGGCGCGAATCGCCGCGTCGGTGCGCTTGATGTCCTCGAACAGGTTGGCGACGCTCACCGCCGCCAGATCGTGATCGGGGCGCAAGAACAAGGCGAGGCGCAAATAGATCAACGCGGCCAGTTCGTCGCCTTGCCGGTTTCCCGCCCCGCCCAAGCCGTAGAGCGCCTCGGCGACGCCGTCTTTGGCGCTGCGGATCAACGGCGCGAGCGGCCGACCCGCCGCGAGGTCCGCCATCGCGCTGACGATCAAGGGGTGACGCGGAACGAGACGATCGAAGTCGGCGTAGATTTTTTTCGCGCCTTCGACGTCGTTGTGGCGCGCGAGGAACCGCGCATAGGCTTCCGCCAGCCGCAGCGTGTTCTTATCGGCGTCGTAGGCCGTCTGCAAACGGCGCTGCGCCTCGGTCGCGTCGCCGAGCAAGTCGGCGATCAGGCCGGCGTGAAAATCGCGAAACACGGCGACGCTGGGTTCGCGCAGGCGGTCGAGCGTCTCGAGCGCATGGCGCTCATCGAAGCCGCCGGCGTAGCTCCAGGCCGTCAGCAGCGTCGTCGTCACGTCGTGCGCCCTGCCCGCCTCGCCGGCGCCGAGCTCAACACGCGCGGCGGCGAATTGCCCGTCGGCGATCGCGCGCGCGGCCAGGGTCAAACGCGCCAGGCTGTTGCCGGGGTCTCGCACGATCAAGCGATCGGCCAGCGAATAGCCGTCGGCGACGTCGCCGTCGGCCAGGGCGGCGGCGAAGGCGCGCTCGACGAGACCAGGATTTCTCGGGTCGGCGCGCAGGGCCTCGCGGAAATAGACCGAGGCCCCGGTGGTGTCGCGATCGGCGCCGGCGACCAGCGCCGCCAAGTAATTGCCCGTCTGGCTATCGCCGATCGGCAAGGCGGCCGAATCCGCGGGCGAGGCGGACGCCGCGGCTTGGGTCGCCCCGATCGCGATGAGCGCGCTCGCGGCGACAAGCGCGTTGACGAGTTTTCCCCTGCAGCGGGTCGGCGAATGCTCGACTGGCACGATCGACATCTTTCTTCTCGAGGTCGGCGGGGCGCCGAGGGCGACGCGACGAACAACCGTCCTTACAGGAAAAACGATCTCAGGCAAAAGTGGCGCTTTCGGGCCGTCGCTGCGAAGGCGAGGACCGACGCGCCTCCTTGCTACATATCGGCGTAATTCGGGCCGTCGCCGCCCTCCGGCGGCGTCCAGTCGATGTTCTCAGCGGGGTCCTTGATGTCGCAGGCCTTGCAGTGGATGCAATTCTGCGGGTTGACGACGAAGCGCGGGTCGGCGCGCCTGGCTTCGTCGCCGTAGACGACTTCGTAGACGCCGGCTGGACAATAGAGCCGCGCCGGCTCGCCGTAGCGGGGCAGGTTGTCGCGGATCGGCGCGGCGGGATCGCGCAGGCGCAGATGGACCGGCTGGTCCTCCTGGTAGCTGATGGCGGACAGGTAGACCGACGACGACCGGTCGAACGAGATCTTCCCGTCCGGCTTGGGATAGGCGATCGCCTCGACGTCGGCGAGCGGCGCCAGGGTCGCGCAGTCCGGCTCGCCATGCCTCAGCGTGCCGAAGATCGAGACGCCGAAGAGCTCGTTGGTCCACATGTCGAAGCCGCCGCAGGCGACGCCGAGCGCGAGGCCGAGCTTGGACCACAGCGGCTTGACGTTGCGCGCCTTGTAGAGGTTGTGGCCGATGTCCGAGCCGCGCCACGCCTCTTCGTAGGCCGCGAGTTCATCGTCGCTCCGTCCGGCGGCGAGCGCCTCGTGCGCTTTTTCGGCCGCCAGCATGCCGGAGAGAATCGCGTTGTGCGAGCCCTTGATGCGGGCGAAATTGAGCAAGCCGGCGGCGCAGCCGATCAGCGCGCCGCCGGGAAAGACCAGCTTGGGCACGGATTGCCAGCCGCCCGACGAGATCGCCCGGGCGCCGTAGGCGAGGCGCTCGCCGCCCGCGAACGTCCCGCGAATCAGCGGATGGGTCTTGAAGCGCTGGAATTCGTCGAACGGCGACAGGGTCGGGTTGCGGTAGTCGAGGTGGACGACGAAGCCGACCGAGACCAAGCTCTCGCCGTAGTGATAGAGGAACGAGCCGCCGCTCGATCCCCGCCCCAGCGGCCAGCCGAAACTGTGCTGCGCCAGGCCCGGCTTGAACTCGGCGGGCGCGACCCGCCAGATCTCCTTCAGGCCGATGCCGTATTTCTGCGGATCGCGGCCTTCGTCGAGGTGGAAGCGCGCGACGGCCTGCTTGGTCAGCGAGCCGCGCGCGCCCTCGGCGAGCAGCACGTACTTGCCGCGCAGCTCCATGCCGCGGGCGAAGTTCGCTTTTCGCCCGCCGTCGCGGCCGATCCCCATGTCGCCGGTCGCCACGCCGATGACTTCGCCCCGGTCGCCGTAAAGCAATTCGGTCGCGGCGAAGCCGGGATAGACCTCGACGCCGAGCGCCTCGGCGCGCGCGCCGAGCCAGCGCGTCAGCGCGCTGAGCGAGCCGATGAAATGGCCGCGATTGCCCATCAGCCGCGGCATCGGCCAGTTGGGCAGCCTGATCCCGCCGGAGGGGCCGAGCAGCAGAAAGCGATCGGCGGCGACTTCGGTCTTCAGCGGCCGATCGGGGGCCTCGCGCCAATCGGGCAGCAGGCGATCGAGGCCGATCGGATCGACGATCGCGCCGGAGAGAATATGCGCGCCGACGGCCGAGCCCTTTTCGACGACGACGACGGCGCGGTCGGCGTCGAGCTGCTTCAGCCGAATCGCGGCGGCAAGCCCCGCCGGCCCGGCGCCGACGACGACGACGTCGTAGTCCATCGCCTCGCGGGCGGGCGCTTCGCTTGCTTCGGCCATGGTCGTTCTCGGGCGGCGGGCGTCGCGCGCGGGCAGACCCGCGCGCAGCGAAAAACTCGAGCTCTTATTGCGCAAATCGCGCGGGAATGTCGATCCGAGCGGCGACGCCCTGAGCTGCGAGCTTGGGTCAATAAACGCAATGAGCCGTCGACGGCGGGAACCGTCGCCTAGCGGGAGCGCTCGCGCTCACCCGGATTCGGAGTCCTTTCGGCGTCGCGCCCCCGTGCTAGAAGGGAAAATTGCAACTCGGTCCTTCCGCCATGAGCAAGCCTGCAAATGCTAACCGCCTGACCGCGCTCGAGGCGGCCGAGGCGCTGCGTTGGTGGCGCGACGCGGGGGTCGATCTCGCGCTCGACGAGACGCCGCACGACCACTTCGCCGAAAGCGCGGCGTCCGCGGCGCGGCGTGCGCCGATCGCCGCATCGGCGCCCCGCGCAGTCGAGCCGCCCATGCCTGCCCCGGCCGATCCTGCCCCAGCTTTAACCGCGCCGCCAGACGAAGCCCAGCGCTCGGCGCGCGAAGCCGCCGCCGCGGCGCGGAGCCTCGAAGAGCTGCGCGCGGCGCTCGAACGGTTTCAGGGCTGCGGCCTCAAGGCGACGGCGACGCAGCTGGTGTTCGCCGACGGCGCGCCGGAAGCGCGGATCATGCTGGTCGGCGAAGCGCCGGGCGGCGACGAAGACCGCATCGGCCGCCCGTTCGTCGGCCGCGCCGGCCACTTGCTCGACCGCATGCTCGCGGCCATCGGGCTCGACCGGACGAAGGTCTACATCGCCAACGTCGTCCCCTGGCGCCCGCCCGGCAACCGCACCCCGACGCCGCAGGAGACCGCCGTCTGCCTGCCCTTCGTGCGCCGCCAGATCGCCCTCGTCGCGCCGCGGCTGCTCGTCTGCCTCGGCGGCTCGGCGACGCAGACGCTGCTCGGCGTGAAAGAGGGGATCACCCGCACCCGCGGCGTCTGGCGCGATTATCAGGGCGACGACGGCGCCGCGATCCCGACGCTGCCGATGTTTCACCCTGCGTATTTGCTGCGCCAACCCGCCGCCAAGCGCCAGGCGTGGGCGGACCTGCGCAAGCTCAAGCGGGCGGCGGAGGAGATGGGACGGGAGGAGTAGGGACGGAGTGCGCCTAAGTCGAATCGACTCAGCCGTCATTGCGAGGAGCGCAGCGACGAAGCAATCTAGACTTCGGGCTTGCGGCGGCGGCTTAGTCTGGATTGCTTCGCTTCGCTCGCCATGACGACGCAGGCTGGAATTACGGTAGCACTTTCTAAGTTATCGATGTTGCTTTTGCACTTCTCTACTCTACAATCCAATTCCGTGACTCAAGCTGGATGCGAATGACTCTTGCCGCGCCGAAGTCTTCACTCTACATTTCCAACCTTTCGAGAAAGTGATAATTCAAGAAAGAACGTGCCTTTCAATGAATCTTGCGCATCGCTAATAGCTCTCTCAGCTTCGAATAGTGCTATTTCAAATACAAATTTGTCTTGGTTCGAAAGTTGCGCCTTATCTAGAATCTCTGACGCCCGGGTTAGGAGGCGCCTGCACAGGAATAGTTCACTTCTAACCTGATGCTTAAGTTTTCCATACGCGCGCAGAAATTGAACTGACGAAAAGAATACGACAGTAAAAAACAATATCGTGATAATTGCTAGGATATCATCAGGTTGAATACGAACATAATAAAATGTCGAAGAAAATAGACCTCGCGATTCCATAAGAGATAGACCCATAAATAGAACAAGAAATGAGATCAGGAACGTTGCGAGTCGAACAACTATTTTCCACCTCATTTCAAGAAGCGCAATACTATGGTCTGACAATTTCCCAGCATACTCCCGAAGCACCGAAAGCAGCCTATCGCTAATAGGAGTAGTTCCGAGTTCCACTTCACCCCCCTCGCACTTCTCGATCCACTATCAGTTCACTTATCGCCCGCGAAAATTCTCGAACGCTCTCCAGCTGTTTTGCGGAATCAAAACCCGGTGCCGTTTCGGCCAACACCAGCCCGCGCCTTGTCTCAAGATTTTCGATTAGTAATGAGACGGGCAAACACTCATAAATGAATTCGTTGCATCCGCGGCATTGAGCAATGTCTCGAACTGCATCGGCGTAAGGGCCATCTTTATAAAAAGACATAACCTCTTTGTAGTTCATCGCCCAAAGGTCTTGTTTCAAAACCGCCGTAACAAACCAGATACGTCCTGGAGAATCCTTCAATGCCTGGCTTAACTCGCTTTTTAGAGTTTGCAGTTCGTTTTGAAGATTAGAGGCACGGTATTTTTCCATGAACTGAGCGGTACTCATGCCTGCGGCATACAACTCATGCTCTGACGGTTCAATTTCACGGAGCGCATTATAGCCAGCGGCCACAACGTAGATAATTCCTAAGATTTCTCCACTGGCAATTTGCGTACGCACAATAGGCCAGTGAAATTGACGACGACGACTTTGACCCGGCGCAACAATAACCGAACCGAAAACTCTTCCATTGTAACCAAAATTCTCGATATCGATCGACTCTTGGTAGTCCTCGCCCGGGCTCAGTGCCTTACCGGACAATACGCGGCCAAGAGTTGTCTTGCCAACTCCACCCACACCTAGAACAACGATTTTTTCCTTGCCGTGACGCACCCAGTGCCGGATTTTTTTGAGATAATCCGAAATTTCCTTCCGGTAACGGACTAGTGCTTCGAAACCATCTATGACCACAGCCATGGCCCGTCCTCAAATATGATACTCCGTTTCAGGCTGCCGCGCTCAGTTGCTCCAGGCCGCAGTCCGAGGACGAATGGCGAAGCATAGCCTGACATCCCGGTATTTTCAATTTCGGCATTGCGGTGACGGGATACCACTCCGTTCACGGGCCGGTACCGGCTGGCGAGCGAAGCCCTCGCCGCGCGGGCGGCGGAGGAGATGGGCGGCGCGGGGGCGTCGAGGCCGTGCGATATTCGCCCGAGGACCAGTCGATCGCGATCAACAAGACCCAAAGCTTCAAGCCCGTGCCGCAAGCCGTCTGGGATTTTCACATCGGCGGCTATCAAGTGCTCGACAAATATCTCAAATCGCGCAAGGGCCGGACGCTGTCGCTCGACGAAATCGACCACGTCGCCACCGTCGCCGACACGCTCGCCTTCACCATCGATCAGATGGCGCGGATCGACGAGGCTTATCTGGCGGCGTTTCCCGACCGGGGATAACTCTTCGCGCCGCTCGCGCGCGCGGGCGCGCTGGGGCATGATGCGGTCGATTCGTTCTTGAGAAGGGCGCGACAAGACTGATGGCTCGCACCGGCCAAGCGAACCGCTTCGAAAAGGACGCGCAGCCGGACCTGTTCGGCGCCGAGGCCGCGCCGATTTATCGGCCCAACCTCGACAAGGTGCGCGCTCGGCTGCAGAAAATCCTCGCCGAGGCGCGCGCGGCGCACGCCATGCCCTGGGAACCGACGCAGCTCTCGCTCTACCGGACCATCTTTCCGCAGATGGCGGATTATTTGCCCGAGGATGAAGGCGCGCAATTGCGCTTTTCGTTCGAAGAGGAATTGAAGCGCCTCGAAGCGGCTTGAGGCCGGAGTTACGGTCGCCCTTTGCGCGCCATGACGACGGCGGCCGTCGTGCGCAAGGCCGCGTCCGCGTCATCGGCGAGGCGCATGCGTGAGAGGCGCGGAATCGGCTGAATGATCTCGGACGCATCCGATGACTTGCGGTAAAGCGCAGCGTCGCCGTAATGGGTGATGGCATGAGCTCGGCGGCAAACGAACAGACCGGCGGCGCGACGTCCCCGATCGTCCTGATCGTCATGGGCGTGTCCGGCTCCGGCAAGACCACCGTGGCGGCTTTGCTGGCCGGTCGGCTCAACTGGAAGTTCCAGGAGGGCGACGCCCTCCATCCGCAGGCCAACGTCGACAAAATGCACCACGGCGTTCCGTTGAGCGACGCCGATCGCCTGCCGTGGCTCGACGCCATCGCCGCCCTCATCGACCGCTGGAGCGCCGAGGGCGTCTCGGGAATCATCACCTGCTCGGCCTTGAAGCGCGCCTACCGCGAGCGCATCCGGGCGGGTCGCCCGGCCGTCGAGTTGGTCTATCTGCGCGGCGCGCGCGAGCTGGTGTCCGCGCGGATAACCCAGCGGATGGGCCACTTCATGCCGGCGAGCCTCCTCGCCAGCCAGTTCGACACACTGGAGGAACCCGGCGCCGACGAACCGGTGATCACCGTCGACATCGGCGGTTCGCCCGACCAGATTGTCGAGGCCATCCTCGGCTCGTCGCAATTCCAGCGTCGCGGACCGCGGCCGCCGCCGGCCCGGCCCGCCGACTACGCCGGCTGAAGGCGCGCTCGCCCGCCGCCCCGAGCGCCGACGCCTCGATCGCTTCGGCGCAAACTTGCGCCAGCCGGTCGGCGAAGGCGTTGATGTCCATGGTCGCCAGGCGAGCCCGCGTTCAGCCGGCGTAGTCGGCGGGATTGAACAGGCGTTTGATCGAGCAGAATTCGCAGGTGACGCCGATCATGCCGTCGTCGCCGACCATCGCGCTGCGCTCCTCGGGCGAGAAACTCTGCAACATCGCGTCGATGCGCTCGGCCGAGCAACGGCAGGAGTCGCTGAGCGCCGTCGGCTCGAAGACGCGCACGCCGCGCTCATTGAACAGGCGGAACAACAGGCGCTCGCTCGAAAGCGTCGGGTCGATGAGCTCGTGGTCCTCGGTCGTCGCGGCGCGCGCCTTGGCTTCCACCCAATCGTCGTCCTCGAGCGGCGCCTCGGGAGCGGCGCCCTCGGGAGCGGCGCCGGGGTCGAAATCGACCCGGCGCCGGCGCTCCGGCGAATTGGGCAGGAATTGCGCCAGCAGCCCGCCGGCGCGCCATTCGACGCCGCGCGGGGTGACGCTCTGGCCGACGGCGAGGCGAACCAGGGTCGGGATCTGCTCCGAGCGCTCGAAATAGGCGTGCGCCGCGTGCTCGAGGCCGCGGCCGTCGAGGGCGACGACGCCCTGATAGCGCGACAGGTCGCCGCCGGGATCGATGGTGAAGGCGAGGGTCCCCTCGCCGAGCAGATCGCCCTCGCCGCCCGCGGCTGCGCGCTTGGCGAGCGCCGCTTCGTCGAAGCGCGCCAACGCGCGCAGATTCGACGGCGCGTCGAAATCGACCACCATCATGCGCAGCGGACCCTCGGTCTTGGTCTGCAACTGAAAGCGGCCTTCGAGCTTGAGCGTCGAGCCGAGCAGCACCGCGAGCGCCGCCGCTTCGCCGACCACGCGGCCGATCGGTCCGGGATAGGCGTGACGCTTGAGGATGGCGTCGATGGCGGCCCCCAACCGCACCAGCCGGCCGCGCGTGCTCAGGCTCTCGACGGCATAGGGCAGCACGATGTCGTCGCGTCCGACGTCGGAGACTTCGCGCGCCGCAGGGGTCATCGGTTCAGCGCTCCGAGGCACCAGGCGAGCACCGCCTTTTGCGCATGAAGCCGGTTCTCGGCTTCGTCGAACACGACGGACTGCGGTCCGTCGATCACTTCGTCGGTGACTTCCTCGCCGCGATGGGCCGGCAGGCAATGCATGAAAATCGCGTCGGCGGCGGCACCGCTCATCAGCTTAGCGTTGACTTGATAGGGCGCGAGCAGGTTGTGGCGGCGAATCGCCTCGCTCTCGTCGCCCATCGAAACCCAGCAATCCGACAGGACCGCCGCGGCACCGGCGACGGCGGCGAGCGGGTCCTCGCGCAGGATCACGTTGGCGCCGCCGGCCCGCGCCGCGTCGATGCGTTGCGGCGGCGGCTGCAACGGCTTGGGGCAGGCGATGTCGAGCAGGAAGTCGAAGCGCTGCGAAGCGTCGATCCATGACGACAACACGTTGTTGTAGTCGCCGCTCCAGGCGATCTTCCGGCCGCGGATCGGGCCGCGATGCTCTTCGAAGGTGAAGACGTCGGCCATCACCTGACAGGGGTGGGACTGCTTGGTCAGCCCGTTGATGACCGGCACGGCGGCGTGGCGCGCCAGCTCCGCCATGTCGGCGTGACTGAGAATGCGGATCATGATGGCGTCGACGTAGCGCGACAGAACGCGCGCGGTGTCGGCGATCGATTCGCCGCGCCCGAGCTGCATTTCGTCGCCGGTCAGCATGATCGTTTCGCCGCCGAGCTCGCGCATCGCCATATCGAAGGAGACGCGGGTGCGCGTCGACGGGGCGTCGAAGATCATCGCCAGCGCCTTGCCCGCCAGCGGCCGCGACGCCGAGCGTCCGCCCTTGACGCGCGCCGCCTTCATCGCCTTGGCGGCGTCGAGAATGGCGCGCAGCTCGCCGGCCGGCTGGTCCAACAGATCGAGGAAGTCGCGCGTCGGCGCGGAGCTGCAAGACGGTTTCATGCCGCGGCGCCCTTCTTCAACGTCACGAGCGCGTCTTCGAGGTCGGCGCAAGCGGCGTCCAACCGCCGCACGCCCTCGGCGATCTCCTCCTCGCTGATGACGAGCGGCGGCACCAGGCGAACGACGTTGTCGCCGGCCGGAATCGTCAGTAGCCGGTGGGCGCGCGCCGCGGCGGCGAACTCCTGCGGGGGAACCGCGAGCTTGAGGCCGATCATCAGCCCCTCGCCGCGAACCTCCGCGACGATGTCGGGGCGCCGGTCCTTCAGTTCGGCTAGGCGCTGGCGCGCGGCGAGGCCGAGCCCCGCCACCCGCTCGACGAACCCCGGCGCCAACACGACGTCGAGCGCCGCGTTGCCCACCGCCATCGCCAGCGGGTTGCCGCCGAAGGTGGTGCCGTGCGTTCCCGCCGTCATTCCCTTGGCGGCGTCCGCCGTCGCCAGGCAGGCGCCCATCGGGAAGCCGCCGCCGATGCCTTTGGCGATGGTCATGATGTCGGGAACGGCGCCGGAATGCTCATAAGCGAACAGCCGGCCGGTGCGCCCGACGCCGGTCTGAATCTCGTCGAAGATCAGCAACACGCCGTGCTGGTCGCACAGCGCGCGGAGGCCCTTGAGAAACGCCGGCGCGATCACGCGCACGCCGCTTTCGCCCTGGATCGGCTCGATCATCACCGCGCCGGTGTTGGGGCCGATCGCGGCCGCCACGGCCTCGAGGTCGCCCGCCGGGATCTGGTCGAAGCCGTCGACCTTCGGCCCGAAACCGTCGATGTATTTGGCCTGTCCGCCGGCGGCGATCATCGCCAGCGTGCGTCCGTGAAAGGCGCCTTCGAAGGTCAGGACATGGTATTTTTCCGGATGGCCGCCGACCGACTGGCGCTTGCGCGCCATCTTGACCGCCGCCTCGTTGGCCTCGACGCCCGAGTTGGTGAAAAAGACCAGATCGGCGAACGTCGCCTCGGTCAGCCGGCGCGCCAGACGCTCGCCTTCCGGCGCCTGAAACAGATTGGAAGTGTGCCAGAGCTTGCCGGCCTGGGTCGTCAGCGCCTCGACCAGATGCGGATGGGAATAACCGAGCGAGGCCACGGCGATGCCGGCGCCAAAATCGAGGTAGCGCTCGCCCGTCGTCGCCGTCAGCCAGCAGCCGTCGCCGCGCTCGAACGCGACGTCGGCCCTCGCATAAACCGGCAAGATTGCGGATGGCATCGGCTTGCTCCCTCGAAGGCTGCGGGCGCGACGCCGCAAGACCGCGCAAAAACAAAAACGCCGCCCCGCTGGGACGGCCTCTGATGGCCTCGATCATAAGGAGGCCAGGCGTTTTGGTCAATTCGCGCGTGACAAAGCAAAAAAACTGCGCCGCGCCGGCGCCTCCGCCGATCCCTCGCGAAGTCGCGCTAAAATGTTGATCGGACTCGCGCAATCGGGCCTCGCGCCCGGCGGCGCGGCGCTCAGCGGTCGCATGAGCTGGGGAAAAGCCGGTCGGCGGGACCGTTGCGACTCTTGCGCGCGATTCAACGACTAGTGTAGTTTCTTTCTCGGGCGCCACGAGATGTCGTAGGGCGCCGTTCACGAGAGCGTTTCGGCGCGTGATGCTCGCCAGTGCGGCTGGCCGGGCGGGGTGTTTGGATTCTGCCCGTGATGCGATCGATCGGCGGACGCGGGATCCTTTCGCCGGGGCCCACGGAGGCCAACCAACGAGGCGAACCATGTCTTGGACGGATGAAAGAGTGGAGCTCTTGCGGCAACTGTGGCTGGACGGCAGGAGCGCGAGCCAAATTTCCGCGCAGCTCGGCCATGGCCTGACCCGCAACGCCGTGATCGGCAAAGTTCATCGGCTCGGCCTCGCCGGACGCGCCAAATCTCCCTCCTCCGCCGCTTCGCCGCCGCGCCCGGCGCCGGCGCAACGCGTCGCGCCGCGATCGAGTTCAGGCAGCGGCGCGCGCGCCGCCGTTCGCGGCAATACGGCGCTCATGCTGTCGCCCGAGCCAATGCTCGAGTCGCTGCCCGCGTTTCACGAGGACGTCGTTGTGCCGATGTCGCTCAGGGTGACGATCGTCGAACTCAAGGAGGCGATGTGCCGATGGCCGCTGGGCGACCCCGCGTCGTCGGAATTTCGCTATTGCGGATCGCCGTCGTCGGGCGCCGGCCCCTACTGCGCGCATCACAGCAAGCTCGCCTACCAGCCGGTCCAGGACCGCCGTCGCGAGCGCGAACGCGAAAGACGCGCCCTCGCCCGATAAGCGGCGACGGACTCGCGCCGCCTACGACTTGCCGAAGGTCTCGTCGAAGGAATAGCCGGTTCCGCGCACGGTGCGGATCGGATCGCGCTCCCGGCCGCGCGACAGCGCTTTGCGCAAGCGCCCGACATGGACGTCCACCGTGCGCTCGTCGATTTCGACCGATTGTCCCCAAACGCCGTCGAGAAGCTGCGCCCGCGAGAACACCCGACCGGGCTTCTCCAAGAGATATTCGAGCAGGCGAAACTCGGTCGGCCCGAGATGGACGTCGCGCACGCCGCGCCGCACGCGCCGCGTTTCGCGGTCGAGATCGACGTCGCCGGCGGTGAGTTTTTCGGCGATGCGCTCGGGCCGGCTGCGCCGCAGCAGCGCGCGCACGCGCGCCATCAACTCCGGCACCGAGAAAGGTTTGACGACATAGTCGTCCGCGCCGACGGAGAGGCCGCGAACCCGCTCGACCTCCTCGCCGCGCGCCGTCAGCATGATGACCGGCAAAGTCTTCGTCGCTTCGCGGGCGCGAAGCCGGCGACAGATTTCCAGGCCCGAGACGCCCGGCAGCATCCAGTCGAGGATGACGAGATCGGGCGGGGATTCGACCAGCCGCAATTCCGCCTCGTCGCCGCGCTCGACGCTTTCGGCGAAATACCCTTCCGCTTCGAGATTGTAACTGAGCAGCAGCGCCAGATCCGCCTCGTCTTCGACGACGAGGATGCGCGGCGCGGTGGCCACGCTGGGCCGGGGCGGCTCTCGGCGCGCTTCGTTCATGGGGCGGCGGTCCCGGTTGTCTCGGCGTCGTATCCCTGGCGGCCCTTCGGCCGCTCGGAGGGCAGCGTGGCGCCGGTGACCAGATAGAACACCGTCTCGGCGATATTGGTGGCGTGATCGCCGATCCGCTCGATGTTCTTCGCGCAGAACAGCAAGTGCGCGCAGAAGGAAATGTTGCGCGGGTCTTCCATCATATGGGTCAGCAAGTCGCGAAACACCGAGTCTTCGAGCGCATCCAGTTCGGCGTCGCGCTCCCAGACGGCGCGCGCGCGCTCGACGTCGCGTTGAGCGTAGGCGTCGAGAACGTCCTTCATCAGTTCCGTCGCCACTTCGTTCATGTGCTTGAGACCGATGATCGCGCGCGGCACGCGGGCCTCGAGGCCGATCTTCAGCGAGCGCTTGGCGATGTTCTTGGCGAGGTCGCCGACGCGTTCGAGGTCGCCGGCGACGCGGATCGCGCCGATGATTTCGCGCAAGTCCACCGCCATCGGCTGGCGGCGCGCGATGGTGAGGATCGCCTGTTCCTCGATTTCGCGTTGCAGCGCGTCGAGGCGGGGATCGGTGGTCACGACCTGATGGGCGAGCGTCATATCGGCTTGGCTCAGCGCGTCCATCGCGTCGATCACCATTTTCTCGGCGATGCCGCCCATTTCGGCGATGCGCCGCTCGAGCATGTCGAGATCTTTGTCGTACGACCTGACAGTGTGTTCGACCACAGCTCTTGCTCCCTCAGCCAAACCGGCCAGTGATGTAATCTTGGGTGCGCTTGTCGCGCGGCGAAGTGAAGACCTTGCTCGTCTCGTCGAATTCGACCATTTCGCCGAGATACATGAACGCGGTGAACTGCGACACGCGCGCCGCCTGCTGCATGCTGTGGGTGACGATGGCGATGGTGTAGTCGTCCGACAATTCGTCGAACAGCTCCTCGATCTTGGCGGTCGCAATCGGATCGAGCGCCGAGCACGGTTCGTCGAACAGGATCACCTCCGGGCTGATGGCGACCGTTCGGGCGATGCAAAGGCGCTGCTGCTGACCGCCGGACAGGCTGAGGCCGCTGTCCTTCAATTTATCCTTGACTTCGGTCCACAGAACCGAGCGGCGCAAGGCCGATTCGACTCGTCCGTCCATCTCGGACTTGGGCAACTTCTCGTACAGACGAACGCCGAAGGCGATGTTGTCGTAAATCGACATCGGGAACGGCGTCGGCTTCTGGAACACCATCCCGACGCGCGCGCGCAGCAGATTGAGATCGAGGCCCGGCGCGAGGATGTTTTCGCCGTCGAGCAGAACCTCGCCCTCCGCCCGTTGGCGCGGGTAGAGGTCGTACATGCGGTTCAGCACGCGCAGCAACGTCGACTTGCCGCAACCCGAGGGGCCGATGAAAGAGGTGACATGGCGTTCGCGAAGGGAGAGAGTCACCGCTTTGAGCGCGCGCGATTCGCCATAGTAGAAATTCAGGTCGCGCACGACGATCTTATCCTTCACCGCATCGGCCGATGTCTCGGCGCTTCGGGCTGGAAGCGTGACGTTGTTCATGCGCTTGGTTCTTTCGTCGACCGATTAGTTCTGTTTGTCCGCGCTGCTCGTAGCGGAGAGCACACGCGCGACGATGCTGAGGCCGAGGACGGCGAGCGTGACCAGCAAGGCCCCCGTCCAAGCGAGCTTCTGTTGTTCGGGATAGGGACTGCGGGCGAATTCGTAGATGATCAGCGGCAGGCTCGACATCGGCCCGCGCGGATCGGCGGTGAACAGCGAATTGCCGAGCGCCGTGAAAATGAGCGGCGCGGTCTCGCCGGTCATGCGCGCCACCGCCAGCAAGATGCCGGTGACGATGCCGGTGCGCACCGCCCGGTAGGCGACCTGTCGAATGACCAGCGAGCGCGGCATCCCCAACGCGGACGCCGCTTCGCGCAGCGTATTGGGCACGAGATTGAGCATGTCTTCGGTCGTGCGCACGACGATCGGCGTCGCGATGATGGCCAGCGCGATGGAGCCGGCGAGGCCGGAAAAATGTCCGAACGGCACGACGCACAATTGATAGACGAACAAACCGACGACGATCGAGGGGGCGCTGAGGAGAATGTCGTTGACGAAGCGAATGACCACCGCCAGACGCGCGTGATGGCCGTATTCGGCCAGATACGTGCCCGCCAATATGCCCAGCGGCGCGGCGACGGCCAGGCCGATTCCGGTCACGATCAAGCTGCCGACGATCGAATTCAGCAGGCCGCCGACGACACCGGGCGGCGCGGTCATCTTGGTGAAGACGTCGAGCGAAAGGCCGCCGACGCCGTTCCACAGCAAAGCGCCAAGAATCAGCACCAGCCAGCTCAGACCGAAGAAGGTGGCCGCGTACGAAAGCACGGTCCACATGACGTTGCGGCGTCGCCGCCCGGAATAGAGGCCGGCCATCAGCGTCCCGCCTTAACTTCGAGAGCCGCGAGCATCCAGCGCGCCAGCGCCAGCACGATGAACGTGATGATGAACAGAATGAAACCGAGCGCGAGCAGCGAAGAGGTGAACAGTCCCGGATCCGCGTCGGCGAACTGGTTGGCGATCATCGCCGAAATGGTGGTGCCCTGCGCGAGGATCGAACTCGAAATCTTCGTCGCGTTGCCGATGACGAAGGTCACCGCCATCGTCTCGCCGAGCGCGCGTCCGAGCGCCAGCATCACGCCGCCGATGACGCCGACCCGCGTATAGGGAAAGACGATGCCGCCGACGACTTCGAACGTCGTCGCGCCGACGCCATAGGCGGCCTCCTTGAGCACCGTGGGCACCGTCTCGAACACGTCGCGCGAAACCGCCGTGACAAAGGGCAGGATCATCACTGCGAGCACCAGACCGGCGGTGAGCACCCCGTAGCCGAGCGGCGGTCCGCCGAACAGCGCGCCGATTCCGGGCAGCGGCCCGAAGGCGCCGATCAGGAACGGCTCGACATAGCCCTGCATCACCGGCTTGAAATAATAGACGCCCCAGATGCCGTAGATAATGGAGGGGATGCCGGCCAGCAGTTCGATCGCGACGCCGATCGGGCGGCGCAGCGCCGGGTGGCAAAGTTCGGTGAGAAACACCGCGATGCCGAGGCCGACCGGCACGCCGATCAGCATGGCGATGGCGGAAGTGGCCAGCGTGCCGTAAATCGCCGCCGCCGCGCCGAAATGCTCCTTGGGCGGGCTCCAGGCGTCGCTGACGAAAAAGCCGAGGCCGAAGTGGCTGAACGCCGGCCATGAACCGAGAAAAAGAGACAGCGCGACGCCCAGCAGCAACGCGAGGACGAGCACGGCCGAAATTTGCGTCAGCGCGCGAAAACCGCTGTCGGCGAATTTCAAACGTCCGAGCGCCTGCGAGCGGCTCGCCGGCCGGCTCGCCGAACGCTCCATCGCCTCAATCGCCGTGGCTGTCATCGTCAAACCTTCTCGATCATCAACGCCAATATGCAAGCGCGCCTCCCCGCGAACGCCGCGAGGCCGGCGGATCGACCGCCGGCCTCGCGCGCCAACGCGCTATTTCTGGACGATGTCCGCCGCCCAGGCCTTCTTGACCATGGCGATCACGTTGTCGGGCATCGGGATGTAATCGAGCGCCTTCGCCATCTCGGCGCCCTTGTCGTAGCAATACGCAAAGAACTTCAGCGCCTCGTTCGACTCCGTGACGTTGACCGGCTGCTTGTACATCAGGATGAAGGTCGCGGCGGTCATCGGCCAGGAATCCGCGCCCTGCTGATCCGACAGGATCAGATAGAAGCCGGGGGCCTTGGCCCAGTCGGCGTTGGCGGCGGCGGCCTGGAAGCTCTCGATGGTCGGAGCGACGGTCTTGCCGTCCTTGTTGACCATGTTGGCGTAGGTCAGCTTGTTCTGCTTGGCGTAGGCGTATTCGACATAGCCGATCGCGCCCTTGGTGCCGGCGACATTGTTGGCGACGCCGTCGTTGCCCTTCGCGCCGATGCCGAGCGGCCATTCGACGGAAGTCGATTCGCCGACCTTGGACTGCCACTCGGGCGAAACCTTGTCGAGATAGTTGGTGAAGTTGAACGTCGTGCCCGAGCCGTCGGCGCGGTGAATGACGGCGATGGCGAGATCGGGAAGGTTGACCTTCGCATTGAGAACCTTGATCGCCGGATCGTTCCACTTGGTGATCGTGCCGAGATAAATCTTGGCGAGCGTCGGGCCGTCGATCACGAGATCGCCCGACTTGACTCCGTCGAGATTGACGACCGGCACGATGCCGCCCATCACCATCGGCCATTGCTCGAGACCCGAGGCTTGGAGATCGTCGGCCTTGAGCGGCGCGTCGGTGGCGCCGAACGTCACCGTCTTGGCCTTGATCTGCTTGATCCCGGCGCCCGAGCCGATCGACTGATAGTTGAGGCCATCGCCCGTCTCCGTCTTATAGGCGTCCGCCCACTTGGCGTAGATCGGGAAGGGAAACGTCGCGCCCGCGCCGGAGATATCGCCGGCCCAGGCGCAACTCACGCTTGCCGCGACAATCGCGGCGCTCATGATGGATCGAATGAACATTGACGCCTCTCGAAATGGGTTCTTGGGGCTCGCGATCGGCCGCCGCTGTTAGGCGCGCCGCTCCGAGGCGCGTCCTTATAGGCTTTCTCCAACGGCGTTATATGACGGCTGCAAGACAGCAGTGCGACATCTTAAGTCGTTGATAAAGAAGGTTAAATCATTGCCGATCGTGCAGCGGCACGATCGCCGTGAACGTCGAGCCGTGGTCGAGGCGGCTGGCGATCGTCAGCCGTCCGCGATGGCGCGCCAGGATGTGCTTGACGATCGCGAGGCCGAGGCCGGTTCCGTTCTTGGCGCGGCTCTGCCCGGCGTCGACGCGATAGAATCGCTCCGTCAGCCGCGGCAGATGCTCGGCGGCGATGCCGCATCCGAAGTCGCGCACGATCAGCGAGCCTTCGGCGGCAGTTCTGCTGACCGTGACCTCGACGCGGTCGTCTCCCGTTCCGTCCTGCCGGGCGCCGTACTTGATGGCGTTCTCGATCAGATTTTCGGCGACGCGCAGAAGTTCGTCGCGGTCGCCGGTGACGACGACGGGCCGTTCGGCGTAGAGCTTGATTTCCACCCCCATTTCGCGCGCGAGCGGGGCCAGCGTATCGGCGACGTGGCGCGCCGTCTGGGTCAGATCGACCGCCGCCTCCGGGCGGACGTGTTGCTTCTCTTCGATGCGCGAAAGCGAGAGCAGATCGTCGATCAGGCGCGCCATGCGGCGGCCCTGTTCGCGCATGATGGCGAGAAACTTGTCGCGCGCTTCCGGATCGTCGCGCGCCGAGCCTTGCAGCGTCTCGACGAAGCCGAGCATCGAGGCCAACGGCGTGCGCAATTCATGGCTGGCGTAGGCGATGAAATCGGCGCGCATGCGCTCGACGCGCCGCGACTCCGTCAGATCGCGCAGCGTCAGCAGGGTCGCGGCCACTTCGCCGGGCTCGGCGGCCAGCGGCGCCGCGCAGACCTCGAACAGCCGCTCCATCGGCACGCGCTCGCGCCACAGCACCGTCTCCGCCTCGCCGCTCGCCATGACCCGTCGCAAGGCGTCGATGACGTCGGGCGCGCGCAGGGCGAGGACGAAGGGCTCGCCGATCTTGATCGCCGGCAGCAGCTTGAAGGCCGGCCCGTTGGCGGCGACCGAGCGGCCGTCGGCGTCGACAATCACCGCCGGTTCGGGCATCGCGCCGACGAGCTTGGCGACGAACGGCGACTGAAGAGCGTCGGCGAAAGCAGGCGCGCTCGTTTCCCTCGACACCATGGCTCCCGATCCGACGCGTTCAATTCGGGCTGGCGCGGCCGCAAGGCGCGCCCGTTCTACTCCTCGTCCCCCGGTCGCGACGCCGCCATCGCTTCGCGCAGCGAGCGCCAACGCCGGACGGCCTCATAGGCGCCCAGCAGCGCCATCGCGAGGACGAAGGGCGCGACGTAATATATGCCGCGAAACAGCAACAGCGAAGCGAGCATCTGCTCGCTCGAGCCGCCGACGCCGTTGAGCATGGTCGCCTCGAAGACGCCGAGGCCGCCGGGGGCGTGGCTGGCGATGCCGAGCATCGCGGCGAAGGAATAGAGCGTGGTGAAGGTGAGGAAGCCCAGACCGTGGCCCTTGGGAAGCAGCACGTAAAGCGTACCGGCGGCGGCGCAGACGTCGATGACGCCGAGCGCCATCTGCGCCAGCGTGAGAACGGGGCCGGGCAGGCTGAAATTGAGAAAGATCGGCTTCCGCCGCTGTCCCATGCGTTGAACCCAGACCAAGTACGCGAGCAGCGCGCCGACCACCGTGAACCCGATCAGCTGGTTGGCGAGGACGTTGAAATGATTGATCCCGCCGATCGCCTCGGCGTCGCTGATGAACCCGACCCCGATGATGAAGCCCATGCCGAGCCAGAAGGTGACGCCGGCGACGACGGTCAGGCTCGCCACCTTGCCCGCCGACAGCCCCGCCGGACCGTAGATCCAGAAGCGCACGGCGCCCCCCGTGACCAGCGGAAAGCCGAGCGTGAACGAAATGGCGTAGCTGGTGAACGAAGCGAGCGCCGTCAGCCGATACGGCACATGGACATTGAGATGCCTCAGGGCCAGACCGTCGTAGCCGGTCAGGGCGAGATAGCTCAGCGCGGAAAGCCCGAAAGCCGTCGCGATCTGGTCGCCGCTGGTCGCGGCGAAGGCGGCTTTGAACTGCTGCAGATCGATGCGAATGAGCGTGCGGACGAAGAGGACCGTCGAAACCGAAATGATCAGCAGGCTGAACGCCAGCCCTAGGCGCCGCAACAGCGGCCGGCGCGCTTCGAGCGCCTCGGCGCCTCGAGCGAGGCGGCCTTCGGATTCGCCGGACCCGTGGTCGTCGGCGTCCTCGTCACGGAGCGGGCGTTGCTTGCTCTGTTGCGCCATGCCCGGCCCGCTTCTCCTTGTTCGGAATGGCCTATAAGCCTCGCGCGCGCCCCCGGCAAGCGCCGCCGGAGAGCGCAAGGCGCCGTTCAGCGCGCCTCGGCGCCGCAGGCCTCGACGATGCTCTTCAGCCGCCTGCGCTCGTCGCCCCCGCCCTGCCCGAGCGCGACGCCGAGCGAGACGCCGGCCGCTTCAGCGCGGTCGGCGATGCAGGCGCAAGCCTTCGCGCAAGGGACGGCTTCGCCGCCGGCCTCGACGCAGGCCGGCCGGCAGGACGCCAGATACGAGTTGCGATCGCGCCGCGCCGTCGGCCCGGTCGCGGCCGCCAGCGCGAACAGCGCCGCGAACAGGATCGGCTGGTGGACGAGATAGATCGCGAGGCTGTGACGGCCGGCGAAATCAAGCGCGCGGCCGGGGATCGCCGCGGGCCGCCACGCCGTCCACGGCCAAAGCGCGAGCCGCGAAAGCGAACCGCGCGCGAGCGCGAGGCCGACCAGGACCGCCCCCGCCCAGGGCAGCAGCGGGCGCCAATCCAGCGTGCGTGGCGCTGCGGTTCCCAGGCCCAGCCAGATCAGCGCCGGGGAATTGAAGGCGTCGCTCGCGACGACGAACGGCGCCGCCAACGCCACGACGCCCGCCGCCAGAGCCGCCCATGCCGGCGCGCCGACGAACGGCGCTGCGATGAGGCTCGCGACCGCGATGCAATGGAGAATGCCGAAAAGGATCGGCTCGTCGCGGTCGAGAAAAAAGGTCGCCGCCGTCACCAGCAGCGCCGCGCCGACGATGAGCGCCAAGCGCCGCGCGAAGGCGCCCCAGCGCAGCCCGTGAGGGTGGGCGAGCGCCAGCGACACGCCAACCAGCGCCAGAAACGCGCCCGCCACGACCTGCGACAGCAGGCGCATCGCCGGCGAAAACGGCGCCGCGTTGGCGATGAAGCCGAACGACGCGAGGTCCCACGTCAGGTGGTAGACGACCATCCCGACCAGCGCGAGGCCTCGCGCGACGTCGATCGCCGCGATGCGGCCAAACTTCGCTGGCATGGTTGTCAGATCCGTGTCCGCCATCGTCTCCCCCGTTCGCCCGCGGCCCTTATAGCGGATTGCGCGCGCGGCGAGGATAGCGACGCGGCCGAGAACCGCGGGCGAGTTTGACCAATCGCAACGTTCTCGCGGCCGGAAAAGAGCGACAAGTCGCTGCAAACGAGACGCGCCAAGGGAGTCGGCCATGTTCAATCGTCGCGATTTGTTTCTGGCGGCCGGAGCCGCCGCGGGGGCCGCCACGGTCCTGACCGCGGCGCCCGCTTTGGCCGAAGAGGCGGCGGATTTGCCGCGCCGTTCCGTCGATCTGGTCGCGCCGCCCTTCATTCACCCGCACGAGCAGGCGACCGCCCGGGGGCCGGAGATCGTCGAATTCAAGCTGACGGTCATGGAAAAAGAAATCGTCCTCGACGACGACGGGACGAAAATTCATGCTTTCGCCTACAACGGCTCCATTCCGGGACCGATGATGGTCGTTCACGAAGGCGACTACGTCGAGCTGACGCTGGTCAATCCGGCGACCAATTCGTTCGACCACAACATCGACTTCCACGCCTCGACCGGCGGCCTGGGCGGCGGCGATCTGACCCACGTCAATCCGGGCGAAAAGGTCGTGCTGCGGTTCAAGGCGACGCGCCCCGGCGTCTTTATTTATCACTGCGCGCCCGAAGGGCCGATGATTCCCTGGCACGTCGTTTCCGGCATGAACGGCGCGATCATGGTCCTGCCGCGTCAGGGGTTGACCGACGGCGCCGGCAAGCCGTTGCGCTACGACAAGGCGTTCTACATCGGCGAGCAGGACTTCTACGTCCCCCGCGACGCCAGCGGCGCTTACAAGACCTATGCTTCGGCGGCGGATTCCTTTGTCGACACGATGGCGGTGATGCGGACGCTGACGCCGACGCATGTCGTGTTCAACGGCCGCGTCGACGCCCTGACCGGCAAGAACGCGCTGCAAGCCAAGGTCGGCGAGACCGTGCTGATCCTGCACAGCCAGGCCAACCGCGACACCCGGCCGCATCTCATCGGCGGGCACGGCGACTACGTCTGGCTTCTCGGCAAGTTCAACAACCCGCCGATGACCGGCCTCGAAACCTGGTTCGTTCCCGGCGGCTCGGCGACCGCCGCGCTCTACACCTTCCGCCAACCCGGCGTGTACGCCTACCTCAACCACAATTTGATCGAGGCGGTCTTGTTGGGCGCCACCGCCCATTTCCGCGTCGAAGGGAACTGGAACGACGACCTGATGACCCTCGTTCGTCGGCCGGGGCCGATCGACTAGGCGTCGCGAGAAAGCCGAGACGCTTCGTTCGCAAGCGTCTCTCGTGAAAGAGGAGGCGAGGCGATGTCGGCCTTTCGTGGCGCCTTCGTCGCCGTCGCCGCAGCTTGCCTCGGGCTTCTCGGGGCCGCGGCGCTGCGGGCGGCGTTCGAAACCAGTCGAGGCGACCGCGTCGCCGTCGTCACGATCGAGCCGGGCGTGTTCGCCTACCGGCTTGCGGGCGACTTTCAGCGCAACGGGTTGGTGACCAACGCCCCCTCGAGCGAGACGAGGATCGCGGAGCCGTTCGCCATCATGACGACGCAAGTGAGCCAGCGCGACTATGCGCAGTGCGTCGTCGACGGCGGCTGCGCGAAGCTCAAGGGAGGCGACGGAGCCGCGGCGAACCTGCCCGTCGTCGGCGTGAATTGGGGGGACGCGACCGCCTATGCCGTCTGGTTGTCGCGCCAAACCGGCGAGGACTGGCGCTTGCCCAGCGACGTCGAGTGGGCTTACGCCGCCGGCGGGCGGTTTCACGACGACGCGATTCCCGGAAGCGACGGCGACGGCTACGCCAAGCGCTGGCTGGCGAAGTTCGATCAGGAGGCGGCGCGCGAGACCCAGCCGAAGGCGCCGCAGCCGTTCGGCCGTTTCGGCGCCAACGAACGCGGCGTCGTCGATCTCTCCGGCAATGTCTGGGAATGGACGGACGCCTGCTACGAGCGCCGCTCTGTCGACGCGTCGGGCGCGCCGAGCGAAACGCTGACCCGCAATTGCCGAGTGCGGATCGCCGAAGGCGGCCACCGCGCCTACATCAGCGACTTTATCCGCGACAGCCGCACCGGCGGCTGCTCGGTCGGCGCGCCGCCGACCAACCTCGGCATCCGCCTCGTCCGCCATCGCGAGACGCCGCTCCGCCGGGCGTTGCGCGTCTTCGCCGGCCTCCTCGCCAGCCTCTGAGGCGCGACCGCGATCACCGGCCTTCGCCGCCTTCGGCGAGCGCCGACAGGCGGTCGGCGCGACGCACGACGATGCGCCGCCGTCCGCTGGCGACCAGGCCGTCGCCTTCCCAGGCGCGCAAAATCCGGCTGACGGTGAACAGCGTCGTCCCGGTCATCTCCGCCAGGTCCTGCCGCGTAAGGGGAAAGACGATTTCGACGCCGCCTTCGACCTCGCGGCCCGACTGCTTGGCCAGGCGCAACAGCGCGTGCGCGACGCGACGCTCGACGGCTTGCGTCGACATTTCCAGCACGCGGGCGTTCGCGTCGACAAGCCGATCGCCGACCGCGCGCAACACGCTGGCGGACAAGGCGGGAAATTTCGCCGCCAACTCGGGCCACGTCGTCGAAGGCCAGACCAGCGCGACGCAGTCGACGATCGCTCGCGCCGAAGCGGGATAGACATCCTGACGCATCGGCGCGGCGATGCCGAACAATTCGCCCGGCTCGATGTAACGGATGATCACCTGCCGGCCGTCGGGCGTCAGCTTACTCGCCTGGATGTGGCCGTCGATCAGGAGATAGAACGAGGCCGCCGGCGCGCCTTGCTCGAAGACGGTCGAGCCCTTGGCGAATTGCGTCGAGCGCGCCGGGGCGAGCAGAGCATCGAGATCGGCGGGCGGCCAGCCGGCGAAACTCTTCAGACCGACGAGGACGGAGCGGTCGACCCGGCTCATCGCGTCATTCCCGCACGCCGACGATCGCCGCCACGGGCGCGGCGGGCGCGGCGACAAACGGCGAGAACCTTGACGACGAGCAAAGTTCGGTGTGCGGGCGAGATGTCATCATGCCTCATACGCTCCGCGCACGGGCGCGATCCTTGTCCGTTTCTTACGGCAAGTCGCCCCCCGGCGCAGCTGGTTTCGTCTGGACGCGCGGCGGCGCGAGGCCGGGCGCCGACGTTTCCCTTTTCGCCGCCCGCGAGGTTCGCCGATGGCTCCCGTTCAACGCGTCAGGCCCTATTCCGGACCGGCCCTGTTCTCTTATGGGTTCAGACCGTTCTTCCTGTTGGGCGCCCTCTTCGCCGGCGTCGCCGTCTTGGCGTGGCTGCCGGCCTATTTCGGCGAATGGGAGCTTCCGACCGCGATCGCGCAACGCGATTGGCACGTTCACGAGATGATCTACGGATACGGCGCGGCGGTCGTCGCCGGCTTTCTCTTGACGGCGATTCCGAATTGGACCGGCCATCTGCCGGTGCAGGGCAGGCCGTTGATCGCGCTGACGGCGCTCTGGCTCGCCGGCCGCCTCGCCATGGCGATTTCGCTTTTCATCGGACCCTGGGTCGCGGCGGCGATCGACTTGGCGTTCCTTGCCGCCGTGATCGGCTTCGTCGCGCGCGAACTTCGCGACGGATCGCAGCAGCACAATCGCAAAGTGGTCGTCGTCCTGGCGATCCTCTGGCTGGGCGACCTCGTCTTTCACGTCGAGGCGATCGGCTTGGGCGGAGCGGACTTCGGCGTGCGGATCGGCCTGGCCGCGACGCTCTTCCTGGTGATGTTGATCGGCGGACGCATCATTCCCAGCTTCACCCGCAATTGGCTCGCCCGCATGAACC
Source organism: uncultured Alphaproteobacteria bacterium (assembly GCA_963775575.1). Taxonomy (GTDB): domain Bacteria; phylum Pseudomonadota; class Alphaproteobacteria; order Rhizobiales; family Beijerinckiaceae; genus Roseiarcus. Next base: position 1,858,317 of record CAVZJG010000002.1, on the reverse strand, counting down.
CCGGCCCCCTGCCGGCGCCGCTCGACCGTTTCGACATCGCCGCGATCCTCATCGCCGTTCTGGCGCTGGCGGCCTGGATCGTCGCGCCCCAGGGGCGGCTTGTCGGCGCAGCGTTGCTGATCGCCGGACTGGCGCACGCCGCGCGGCTGGCGCGCTGGCGCGGATGGCGGGCCTGGCGCGACCGGCTCGTGCTGGTCCTCCACGTCGCCTACGCCTTCGTGCCCATAGGGTTCGTTCTCACCGCGCTGTCGGCGTTTCGCCTCATCCCCATTTCGGCCGGCGAGCATGCCTGGGCGATCGGCGTCTTCGGCGGGATGACGATCGCGGTGATGTCGCGCGCCAGCCTCGGCCACACCGGCCGGGCGCTGGTGGCGAGCCCCGCCGTGCAGGCGATCTACGCGCTGATCTTCGGCGCGGCCATCGCGCGGATCTGCGCCGCCATACTCCCGGAATGGGCCTGGGTCGGGTTGCACGTTTCGGCCTTCGCCTGGGCGGCGGCGTTCTTCGGCTTCGCGCTCGCCTACGGACCCGCGCTCGCCGGCCCTCGCCGCGGTGGATGAACGGTGACGCGGCGCGGCGGCGGCTTGACCGGCGCGGGCTCGGCAGAGCGCGCCGTCGGCCTCATCGAAGCCTCTTCTTTCCCCAGTTTTCCGGCTGTCGATGGTCTTCGACCGCCGGAGGCGGCGCGCGCATAGGGCGTCGAGAGACGCCCGCCTCTCGACGGTCTACGCGCGCGCCATTGACAGCCGCAAAACTTCGGAAGGCCATGCTTCCATGAGGTCGACGGCTTGGTGTGCGGCGAGGCGGCAGAGACGCAGATGAGGCTTCTCCTCCCCAACGCAAGAGAGCTGGCCTCTCAGTGCGGCGCAGGAGCAGGTTCGGTTGCGTAGCGGGACATGATCTTCAAGATCGCCGGCCCGTTGAGGCCGGCGCCCGACTGGAGCGCCTTGAGGTCCTGAAAATAGGGAATGTAGAGGTCGGGGGTGAAGATGGTGAACATCGCCGCCGTCTCATCGAACGGATTGGCGAACGTATGGGGCACGCCGCGGGGGACGGCGACGTACGCGCCTGCCGGCGCGTCGATCGTCTTGTCTCCAACTGTAAAGCGCATGACGCCAGATACGACAAAGAAGCCTTCGTCGTGCTCGCGGTGTAGGTGCGCGGGAGGGCCGGGCGAACGCGGCGCCACCGTGACGATCGCCGCGCCGGAATGGTGATCGGTGCGGGCGCCGTCTTCGACGATGCGTGTGGTGATCGGGCCGATAACGACGAGGTCGCCTTCGCCGGGATTGACAATTCGAGCATCGATCGTGAGCGAGTCCATGGCTGGCTCCTTTACAATGACACGAATGAGGCGTACCAGTCATAATCGTTGTTGTCAATCTTAATGAGAGATATCTGTCATAATGGAACAACACCTCCAAGCGCCGGACGCAAGCGAAGGGCGCGTCAATCAGAAACTGCGCACCCGCCGCGCACTCCTCGAGGCGGTGCACGAACTCGTCCGGCAGGGCGAGCGTCCGACGGTGGCCAAGGTCGCCAAGCTCGCCCTTGTCTCCGACGCGACCGCCTATCGCTACTTTCCCGACGAATCGTCGCTGGTGCGCGAGGCGCTGGTCATACCCTGGGCTCGCCCGGAGGAGGCTCTTGCTGGGGTTGCCGACGACGCCAGCCTCGCCGATCGCGTCGCGGCTGCGGCGGAGGCGCTGTTGCGCTTCGTCATCGCCAACGAAACCGCGGTGCGATCGGTGATGGGCCTCTCGCTGCTGCGCTCGGTCGAGGGGGAAGTCGGCCGTTCCGAAGCGCGAGCGATGCGCCCGGGCCACCGCCTAGCGCTCATCGACGCCGCTCTGCGTCCGTTTGCGTCCAAAATCGGCCCCGAACGATTGCGGCGCCTGCGGCTGAGTCTGGCGGCCGTCGTCGGCGCAGAATTCCTGGTCGCGCTGAAGGACCATTGCGACGCCAGCGACAAGGACGTGATCGACGCCTCGGTTTGGACCGCCCGCGCCATCGTGGAGGCCGCACTCACGTAGCCGCCGACTTGTCGTTCACACCGCTGAGCCGTTCAACTTGAGCCCGCTTGTCGGCCGATCGGCTACGCGCGGCGCAATTGGTTTAGTCGCCAAGCGACGCCGACGACGAGGGCGCTTCAGACGTGTCTCACCGACGGGGTGCAGTCGACGGGCGTCGCCGTAGTTCGACTCGGGGAGCCGGGCCGGGGACGGACGTTATCCAATTCATTCCGCATTTCAAAAGGGTGAACATATGTCTTTCTGAAAAACAAAATTCGTGCTATTCTTCCCTCATCGATCCTCCCGCCCCCGGACCCACGCCATGGCGAAGACCCGCAAGAAATCCGACGCCGCTGAACGGCCGCCGGCGCTGCAGCAGGCGCGGCGGAGCGCGGCGCGGCGGGCGACGGCGGAGCGCAAGCAGCGCATTCTCGAGCGGCTGACGATGGGCGCCTCGGTGATGAACATCGCCAACGTGGAAAAGATCACGATCCGCCGCGTGCGCCAGATCATCGCGGAGATGCTGGCGAGCCGCGAGGTCGATCCGCCCGCCGGCTTCGTGCAATTGCAGATCGCGCGGCTCAGCGACGCGATGGTCGTCGCCCATACGATGATGATGGAGGGCGACCTTCGAGCGATGGACCGGCTGATCAAGCTCACGGCTGAACTCGACCGCTATCACGGCTTCGGCCGCGCCGAGATCGCCGCCGCGCCGCCACTCCCGCCGCCGCCGCGGATCGCCGCCCCGCCGCGCGAACTCATGGCGCCGAAGCCGGCGCCCGAGCAAGCCGAGAGGGAAATTTTCCGCGCCCCAAGCCGTTGAAAGAAAGGCAAACGCGGAAAGAAACGCGGCGCGCCGAAGCCCCTAGGGCAAGTTGTCTTCAGATTGAAACAGGCTCCATCGTCATTGCGAGCGACAGCGAAGCAATCCAAACTCAGCCCCAGCCGCGATCCCTCAGTCTGGATTGCTTCGCTGCGCTCGCAATGACGGTTGCGATGTTTCGACTCAAACACAACGCGCCGCTACAGCGTCGAGCGGTCGATCGCCTTTTCCGCCTCGGCGATCGAACTCGGGGCATCCGACGTGCAGCCACAGGCCGTCGAGGCGCAGGCCGTAGAGACGGCCCTGCTCGGCGGCGCGAAAGAAGAACGGCGCAAGGGGGAACGCGTCTTCGGCGACGCCATGGAACATTTGCGGCTTGACGACGCCGACGCCGGTATAGACGAACGGCGCGACGCGGCGGGGCTCGCGCGCCGTGAGCCGCCCCTCCGGGTCCATGGTGAAATCGCCCGGCCAGTCGACGCCGACGGCGCCCGCGGCCGCCGCCGCCATCAGCATCACGTCCATCGTTTGCGGGTCGAAGGCTTCGGCGAGGCGGCGCAAGTTGGAGCGCGGCCCCTCGATCCAGAATGCGTCGGTGTTGCATAAGAAAAACGGCTCGGCGCCGATCAGCGGCAGCGCGCGCTTGATGGCGCCGCCCTGGTCGAGCAGGCGGGCGCGCTCGTCGGAAATGACGATTGTCGGCGCCTTGCGGGTCGCCAGGTGCGCCTCGATCTGGTCGGCGAGCCAATGAACGTTGACGATCGCGCGGGCGACGCCGACCGCGGCGAAGCGGTCGAGGCAATGGTCGATCAGCGCCCGGCCCGCCACCTTGATCAGCGGCTTCGGGATCGTGTCGGCGATCGGCCGCATCCGCTTGCCCAGCCCCGCGGCGAACACCATGGCGGTCGTGGGCGTCGGCGAAGACATTTCGTCACGGCCCTCAAAGGGGATCGACGGCGCCGCCGAGCGCGCGCGGCAGGTGCGCTTGATACCAGAGCCTGAGCGGCTCGAGCAAGGGATGGGCGAGATCCCTCGCCAGCCGCCGCTCGAGGCGCGGAAGATGCCGCAGGTACTGCGGCTTGCCGTCGCGCTTGTCGAGCCGCGCGAACAGGCCGAGGATCTTCGTCGCGCGCTGCGCGCCCATGACGGCGTAGGACGCCGCGAACGCCTCGGCGTCGAACGCCGCGTCCGCGTCCGCGCGCCGGCGCGCGTACAGCGCCAGGAGCCGCAATTCGAGATCGTCGGGAATCTCGACGCGGGCGTCCTGCAGCAGCGAGGCGAGGTCGTAGGCGGGCGGCCCGAGCACGGCGTCCTGAAAGTCGATCAGGCCCAGGCGCTGGAGCCCGACGCGATCGTCGAGCCAGTGCAGATTGGGCGAGTGATAGTCGCGCAGCGTCCAGGTCGTCGGCTGCGCGAGGATCGGCGCGAGGACGTCGCGCCACAGCCCGAGAAATTGCATGCGCGCGCCGGTCGGCGGATTGATGCGCGCGACCGCCGGCGCGTACCAGTCGAGCGCGAGTTCGACCTCGACCAGCATCGCCTCGACGTCGTAGATCGGCAGCGCATAGCTCTCGCCGTCGACGGAAAGTTCGTGCGGCGGAGCGCGGCCGTGCAGGTCGGCGAGCAGCGCCGTCGCCTCGGCGTAGCGCGCCGCGTCCGCGCCGCGCTCGTCGGCGATCGTCTCCGCGCCGAAATCCTCGATCAGCGCCAGGCCGTCGGCGACGCTGTGGGCGAAGACGCGGGGGCTCGAATAGCCGAGCGCGCGCAGGCCCTCGGCCATGGCGAGAAAGGCCCGGATGTCGGGGGAAAGCTTGGCGATCGCCGCATAGGTCTTGCCGTAGCGCAGGATCGGGCCGGCCGGGCGCGGCGGCGAGATCATCAGGATCGCCGTCGCGCCGTCGCTCGCCGTCCGGCGTTGGTAGGCGCGCGCCGACGCGTCGCCCTGCAAATCGTCGCGCCGCGCCTCCGCCCACCCCGCGCGCTGCAGCAGCCTCTCGATCCCGCGCGCGCGTGCGTATCGCGCCGACAGCGCTCCATGCGCGCGCACCTCGGCGCGGCGATAGTCCGCCCCTTGGGCGAGATCGAAGACGAACTCGATTTCGAGCCGGTCGGGCGGCAGCGCTTCGGCCGCGTGGCTCGGCCATTCGACCAGCGTGACGGCGCCGTCGACGATTTCGTCCCAGCCGAGCTGCGCCAGCTCCTCGGCGCTGCGCAGGCGATAGAAATCGGCGTGCACGACCGGAAACTCCGGCGCCTCGTAGACCTGCATCAAGGTGAACGTCGGGCTCGGCGCCTCGAGTTCGGGATCGTCGAGCACAGCGCGCAGAAACGCCCGCGCGAAGGTCGTCTTGCCGGCGCCGAGATCGCCGGCAAGCGCCAGGAAGTCTCCCCGCCGCACGAAGCCGGCCGCCCATGCCGCGAGCGCGACCGTCGCCGCCTCGTCGGGCAAGTCGATCGATTCGACGCCGCCGGCGCCGCCTCGCTTGCTTGCGATTTCCATTTCAGGCGGCCGCGCTCGCGAGCTTCGGCGCGCCGTCAATAGGGAAAACGCACGTCACCGTCGTCCCCTCTCCCAGCGCCGAATCGATATGGACCCGGCCGCCGTGCAATTCGACCAGCGCCCGCACGATCGACAGGCCGAGGCCCGGGCCGCGATGGCGCGAACCGTTGCTGTGGCTCTCGAAGCGGTCGAACACGCGCTCGAGCGCCTCGGGCCCAATGCCGCGGCCGCGGTCGCTGACCTTGAATACGATTTCGCCGCCCCGGCGCATCGCCGCCAGGGTCACGGTCTGGCCGGGCGCGGAAAAGCCGATCGCGTTGGAGAGCAGGTTGAACAGAACCTGGCGGACGCGCCGCCCGTCGGCGCGCAGCGAACCGACGTCATCGGTGGCGACGATGCGCAGCTCGATCTTGGATTCGCTCAAGCGATCCTGCACGCCCTCGGCCGCCGCTTTCATCGCCTCGACGACGTCGACGTCTTCGGGACGCAACTCCAGCGCGCCCGCGTCGATCGAGGCGAGATCGAGAATGTCGTTGATGATCGCCAGCAGCGCCGCCGACGAAGCCGTGATGAAGCCGGCGTATTCGAGTTGCTTGGGGTTGAGCGGGCCGACGCCGCCGTCGGCGAGCAACTGGGTGAAACCGATGATGTTGGTGAGCGGCGTGCGCAATTCGTAGGAGACGTGGTTGACGAAGTCGTTGCGCAGCTTCTCCGTGCTGACCAGCGCCTGATTGCGTTCGGTGAGCGCGCGCTCGACGTTGGCGCCCGCGGTCGCGTCGAGGAAGGTGAGCAGCGTCGCCCCGTCGGGCAGCGGCAGCGCCGCGCAATCGAGCACCAGGCCGTCCTTGCGCTCGACGCGCATCTCGAATCCGCGCCTATCCTCGGGCAGGCCGACGATCGTCGCGCGCAGTCCGTCCCACAGCCGCGAGTCGGCGAGCAGCGGCGCGCAATGGCGCACGACCTCGTCGATGTGCGGCCGATCGACGGCGCACTCGGGTTCGAAGCGCCACAGCGCGGCGAAGGCGGGATTGATCAGTTTCATCCGCCCGTCGGCGCCGAACACCGCCACGCCTTCCTTCAGCGCGTCGAGCGTTTCGCCCTGCACGCGGGTCAAGGCGTTGACCTGCGAAGCGAGCGCGTAGCTCTGCGTCGCGTCGTCGAAGAGATAGGTGACACCGCCTTGCGGGTTGGGGCTCGCCACGACGCGCAGCGCGCGTCCGTCGGGCAGGTGCCAGACCGTCTCGATCGGTTCGATCGCCTGATAGGCGGCGAGCGCCTGCGCTTTCCAACTGCGAAAGTCGGCTTGCTCGGGCAGTTGCCGCTTGGCGCGCAGACGATCGAGGACTTCGCCGTCGGTCGGATGCGAGTTGAGAAAGCCGGCGTCGAGCGACCAGATCTGCCGATAGGCGGCGTTATAGAAGGTCAGGCGCTTGGCGCGGTCGAAAATCGCCACCGCCGTCGACAATTGATCGAGCATGCGCGAATAGGCACCGGTGTGGCGCTCCATTTCGGCGCGAAGCGACTCGACTTCGGTGAGATCGTTGGCGATTCCCGCCGCGCCGGCCTCCGTGGCGACCTCGACGACGTCGAACATCTTGCGCTCGCCCGCCACAACTGCCGGAGCGTGGCGCCGCCAGGCGCCCGCTCGATGGCGCTCCGCCAGCGCCTCGGCGCACAGGTTCTGATCGAAAAACTCGAGGCCCTTTGCCGCGACCTCGGCGCCGTCTTTGGCTTCGACGGCGCTGGCGTAGGCCAGATTGGACCACGCGACGCGCCCTTCGGCGTCCCGCGTCCAGGCGGGATGCGGGATCGCGTCGAGCAGCGCGCGCAACACAGCGAGCGCGCCGTTGGCCACGGCGTGGCTGTCGCGCAGGCGCGCCAGTTGCAGGCGGTCGCCCGAGACGTCGCGAATGCGCAAGACCGCGCAGCCGGCGACCGCGCGTCCGTCGATCTCGAAATGGCGTCCTTTCAGGCTCGCCGCGGCGATCGAGAACGCCTCGCCTCTGCCGAGCAATCGCTCGACCGCCTGCTGCGCCGCGCTCGCGAGCGCGGGCTCGAGCCACGACGAGAACGCCAGCACGCGGCGCGGCAGAGGCGCGTCGGCGACCAGCGCGAAGTCGCCCTCGATCCGCGGTTCGCTGTCGGGGCGGTCCCAGGCGACGAGAATCTGCGGTTCGCTGGCGAGGAAGAGATTGGCGCGGTCGAGACCGGCGCGCGCGCGGGCGAGTTCGCCCGCGAGTTCGCTTTCCCGCTGTGTCCATCGCCGCCGTCCCAGCAAGTGCAACGCGGCGGTCAGGGCCGAGAAAAACAGCAGCAGCAGAATGACCAGGCCGGTGATGTCCGTCGTCAGCCGCGCTTCGGCCAGCGCCGAAGCGGCGCCGAGCTCGGCGCGCGCCGCCGTCGTCGCCGGCAAGGCGGCGGCGCAGCCGGCGACGACAAGAAACGCCCCCGCCCGCCAATTACGCGGCGCGGGCGAGCCCTGCCCGCTTGGCCTGTCCGGCGCGTGCGCCGATCGCAAGATCCTTTGCAAGCCTCGGCCCCCTGCGACTTTCGCGGCGCGCGCGCCGAACCCGCGCGACCCGCCGCCGACGCTGTCGGCCCCGTCCGCCAAGAAGGCCCGAATCAGCGTCTCCCAGACTTACGCAAACCGAGCGCGAAAGTCGTTAACCGACCGTTTTCGATCGTCGCGCGCCCTTCCCGCCGCAGGCGCAGCATATAGTACGCGAGTTAGAACGCGTCCCAACATCTTGCCGTCTCGGCGCGATTCCCAGCTTTGCGGCCGGTTCGCGGCAGGCAAAAAAATTGCGCCGCGCCGATTGGCGCCGGGTTCGCCTCAGCGAGCGAGGCCGACAATGTCCTTGACGGCGTCCATGTTGGGTTGCGCGGTCAAGCGCGCTTTGCGCGCCCCCTCGGCCAGCACGGAATCGATGAAGCCGGGGTCGCCGTTGAGCCGCAGGATCTCCGACCGGATCGGCGTCAACTTGGCGACCGCGAGTTCGGCCAGCGCATTCTTGAACTGCGAGAATTGACCGCCGGCGAAGCGCCGCAACACGTCGGCCTTGGTCTCCTCGGCCAACGCCGCGAAAATACCGACCAGATTCTCCGCCTCGGGCCGCCCCGCCAGGCCCTCGACTTCGCCGGGAAGGGCACCCGCGTCGGTCTTGGCCTTGCGGATCTTCTGCGCGATCGTATCGGCGTCGTCGCTGAGCGCGATATGGGCGTATTCGGACGGGTCGGACTTCGACATTTTCTTCGTGCCGTCGCGCAAGCTCATGACGCGCGTCGCCGGGCCCTCGATCAGCGGCTCGGGCAGCGGAAAATACGCGTCGCCGTAGCCCTGCGCGGCGATCGAAGCGGCAAAATCGTTGTTGAACTTCTGCGCGATGTCCCGCGTCAGCTCGAGGTGCTGCTTCTGATCGTCGCCGACGGGCACGTGGGTGGCGCGGTAGAGCAGGATGTCGGCCGCCATCAGCACGGGATAGTTGAAGAGCCCGATCGAGGCGTTCTCGCGGTCCTTGCCCGCCTTCTCCTTGAACTGGGTCATGCGGTTGAGCCAACCGAGCCGCGCCACGCAATCGAGGATCCAGGCGAGCTCCGCGTGTTCGGCGACGCGGCTCTGGTTGAACACCGCGTTCTTCGTGGGGTCGATACCGCAAGCCAGGAACGCCGCCGTGACCTCGCGCGTCGTGCGCCGCAACTGCGCCGGATCGTGCGGCATGGTCATCGCGTGGAGGTCGACCACGCAGTAGACGCAAGAACGGGTCTTCTGCAGGTCGACGAATCGCTTGAGCGCGCCGAGGTAATTGCCGAGGTGCAGATTGCCGGTGGGCTGGACGCCGGAAAACACCAATTCGGGAAACGTGGCCATCTCGATTCGCTCGGCTGATAAGGAATTGAGCGGCCTTATCGCAACGCGGGCGCGCGGGCGCAAGGGGAGGCGCGCGACAGGGAAGGCGCGACGCGGCGGCCGACTCGACACGCAGGCTCGCCTCGGTCGCGGGCGCGAAAATCGCCGTCGACCGGCGGTTGCAGCGTAACGCGACATCTTGCCGCGCCGCCGCCGGCGGCGTCCCCGGCCGCTCGAACTCCGGAAATCCCCATGATCGCGCGCCAGGCCGGCGAAATGGACTCCGCGGCCGCGGGCGGCTATGGGTCGGCGCGGGCGCGCTCGATCGTTTCGGCGATTCCCCGCGCCTCCCGATCGAACCTCAATTCGCCGTGATTCTCGCGCTTATCGCGGTTGGCTTCCTCTTCGCAAAGCGGGTGTTCCGATGTCTCTTCTTACGGCGGCTTTTCCCAGACGGGCGACCGACAACGCGCTGGCGATCGGCGCCGTCGCCTTGGCGACGCTCGCGGGCGCCTGGGTCATCCAGGGCCTCGGCTACGCCGCGTGCGATCTCTGCTACGAGGAGCGCTACGCCTATTACGCGAGCGTCCCCCTCGCCGCGATCGCTTTCGCGCTGGCGGCGTCGGGATCGGGCCGGGCCCTGACCCGCGCGATCTTTTGGGGGGTGGCGCTGATCTTCGCCGCCAACGTCGTCCTGGCGATCTATCATTCCGGCGTCGAAGCGCACCTCTGGCGAGGCCCGACGGCCTGCACCGGATCGATCGCCGGCGCTGCGAGCGGAGAGAGCCTTCTCGATCAGCTCACGGCCGCCAAGGCCGTGAAGGTCGTGAACTGCGACGTCGTAGCGCTCAGAATCTTCGGCCTTTCGCTCGCCAACTGGAACGTTCTCGTCTCGGGCGCGGTCTCGCTCTTCGCCGCGCGCGCGGCGCTGACCCGCGGTTGAAGACCGTCCCTGCCTAAATCGGCGCCTTGCCCAGCGGCAAGCCATTGATCTTCATCATCCCGTCCGCGCCGAGCTCCCCGACCCAAGTCAGCGCGCCGTCGCCTTCGGTCTTGGCCATACCCTTGGCCATCGCCAGGAAGGGGATCAGCTTCTTTTGGGCCTCGGGGCCGAGGCCCTTCAGCGCGCTCATGGTCTTGTCGAAATTGCGCATGCGGACTGTGAACGTCCCCGAGGGCTTGTCGCCCTGGTAGCGAACCTGTCCCTGGATCGAAAGGTCGAGCTGCGGCCCGAGCAGGCGCGAAGGCGGAACGTCGACGATGACCAGCCCCGCGCCGAGCAGCTTGGCCCAGACCTTTGCGTCGTCCTCGCTCGAAATCGGCTCCTCATCGCCCGCTAGATGCATGTCGGCGATCGCTTCGGCGCTCGCCGCGGCGAAGTCGAAGCCGCTCGCCTTGAAGCCGATGTCGACGGTTGTGGGCACGAGATCGCGATACATCGGTGGGACGAGGCCGGGCGGCAGCGTGAGGCCGTCGACGGAAAAATGCTGTTCGAACGCGCTCACCGCGCCGGTCTCGCCGCCGAACCCGATCTTCGCCGCGTCCATGACGACGGCGCCTTGCGGAATCTGCACCGCGATCTTTTGCAGCCCGATGTTCTCGTCGAACTTGAGCTGGCCCGCGAGCGCGTCGGTCAGCAGCGTCTTCAACGCCGCCTCGTTGGCCGCCAGTTCCGCGCGCGAAGGATGGGCGACGAGGAACGTCCAGAGGTCGAGCGCCGCGCGCGACCTCAAGCCGTCGAGCCTCGCCTCGATCAGCGCCTTGTCGGCGTGGGCGGCGACATCGACCTGCTGCGCGTCGGCGCCGGCCTTGGCGGCGCCCGGCGTCCCGGCGAAGTGGACGGCCAGATCGGCGAGGCTTTCCTGCATGACCGAGGAAACCGCGCCCCCGCCCGCCGCTTGCGAGGAAGCCGTCATTTGCAGCGCGCCGGCGTCAAGGGTTTCATCGAAGCCGTCGCCGTGCGCCTTGACGTTGATCTTGTCGGCGCCGCCCGAGCCGCTGCGCCACCAGGCGATCGCGGGATCGATCACGAACTGGCCCTTGTAGCCAATAATCGCGATCGTCGATTCGCCGTCCTTCGTATGCGTCGAGATGGGGGGAAAGCCGGAACTCTCGATGCGCCAAGCGCCGTCGTCCTGTTCGAACAGCTTGTAATGCAACGGCGCCGCGTCATAGGAAACGCCCGCCGACCGGAACGGCGCCATCAGCGCCGCCAGATCGAGCGACACGGCGTAATCCGAGCCTTCCGGCGTCACCGCGAGCGTCGCCGGGTCTCCGGCGGCCGGTTTGCCGAGATAGGCGGCGAAGAACGCGTCGAGCTTTTGAGCGCCCTCGGGCGTGGCCGGCAGATCTTTGGCCGCGGCGCCGACGCTCAACGCGCCGAGCGCGGTCGCCGCGAACAAAGCGACGCGCCAGGGAAAGCGAACTTGGCGAGGCGGCATGACGGTTCCCTTTGGCTTGGAGAAACACGGGGACGCGCGGCGATCCTAGACGAATTCCCGCCCCTCGTCGCGACCTCTTCGTCGCGCCGCGTGTGGGTTCGCCTGTTGGCGTTACGGTCCGGGGAACGCGCGCCTTCAAAGTCCGACGAAAGACCGACGTCCTTCGACGCCTCACGGCGCGGGCAACGCCGGCGCCGCGCGCTTGCTGGGAATTTGCGCCAGCGCGACGCCGGCTTTCACCGCCGCCTGCACCTTCTCGAAAGCGCGCACCTCAATCTGGCGCACACGCTCGCGCGAGACGCCGAATTCGGTCGAAAGCTCCTCGAGAGTGACCGGTTCCTCGGCGAGCCGCCGCGCCTCGAAGATACGGCGCTCGCGCGGGTTGAGCACGCGCAACGCGTTCTTCAGCGCGGCGAGCCGGGCGTCGCTTTCCTCGCGGTCGGCCAGAATGGTCTCCTGGCTAGCGCTTTCGTCGACGAGCCAGTCCTGCCACTCGCCTTCGCGGTCCTCGCGCAGAGGCGCGTTGAGCGAAGCGTCGCCGCCCAGGCGCCGATTCATATCGACGACGTCCCGCTGGGCGACGCCCAGGCGCTTGGCGATGACCGCGACCTGATCGTCGCGCAGATCGCCGTCGTCGAGCGCCGAAATGCGGCTCTTGGCCTTGCGCAGGTTGAAGAACAGCTTCTTTTGGCTCGCCGTCGTTCCCATCTTGACCAGCGACCAGGAGCGCAAAATATATTCCTGGATCGAGGCGCGAATCCACCACATCGCATAGGTCGCGAGCTTGAAGCCCTTGTCCGGCTCGAAGCGCCTGACCGCCTGCATCAGGCCGACGTTGCCTTCGGAAATGACTTCGCCGATCGGCAGGCCGTAGCCGCGATAGCCCATGGCGATCTTGGCCACCAGCCGCAAATGGGAGGTGACGAGTTTGTGCGCGGCGACGCGATCGCCGTGCTCGCGCCACCGTTTGGCGAGCATGTATTCTTCCTGCGGCTCCAACATCGGGAACCGCTTGATTTCCGAGAGATAGCGCGAGAGGCCAGACTCTCCGGCGATGATAGGCAGGGCCGCGGCCATCGGGTTCTCCTCGGGGGCGCGCGAGCGGAAAGCCGGCGCTCCAGCGGCCGCTCGAAGCGCCGCGCTGCACAATATAGGTCGGGCGACCATGGCCGAAAGAGGGCGAAGCGCAAGAGTTCGCGCGCCGCCGAGATGACAAATCGTTCATCTCGCGCCGCGATTCTCAGCCGCCGCGGCAATCGTCCTCCTCTCGCAACGCCTTGACAAGACGCGAGAAATCTTCCGGCGGGGCGCGTTCGAAGGAAAGCGTCCGGCCAGTGATCGGATGCTCGAAGCCCAGGCGGCCTGCGTGTAGGGCCTGGCGCCCCAGCGCCTCCAGGGCGAGGCGGGCCGGCGCCGACAATCGGCTCGCCTTGGTCTTGAAGCCGGCGCCGTAGACCGAATCGCCGAGCAGCGGATGGCCAATATGGGCCAGATGCACACGGATCTGATGGGTGCGCCCGGTCTCCAGGCGGCAGGCGATCAGGGTCGCCGGTCCGAGCGCCTCTTCGAGCCGCCAACGGGTGACGGCTTCGCGCCCGCGCTCCGGCGCGACCACCGCCATCTTTTCGCGACGGCGCGGATCGCGCCCGATCGGCGCGTCGACGAGGCCAGCCTTTCCCTCGAACGCGCCCCAGGCCAGGGCGCGATATTCGCGCGTGAGCGAGCCCGCGCGCCCGTGATCGGCGAACAGCGCCGCGAGCCCCTGATGCGCGGCGTCGCTCTTGGCGACGACGATCAGCCCGGAGGTGTCCTTGTCGAGGCGGTGCACGATCCCCGGCCGCTTCACCCCGCCGATTCCCGAGAGGCTCGAGCCGCAATGGCGGATCAGCGCGTTGACCAGGGTGCCCGAGGAATGTCCCGGCGCGGGATGCACGACGAGGCCGGCGGGCTTGTCGATGACGATGAGGTGCTCGTCCTCGAACACGATATCGAGCGGGACGTCTTCGCCGACGAGGTCCGGCTCCGACGCGGGGGGCGCGACGACGACGACCTTCGCGCCCTCGGCCAATTTGGCGGCGGGATCGCGCGCCGCGACGCCGTCGACCGCGACCCGCCCCTCTTCGATCAGCGCTTTGAGCCGCGTCCGCGAAAGGGCGAGGCGCCGCTCGCCCGCCGCGTTGGCGAGGAAGCGATCGAGCCGCTCGCCGGTCTCCGCCGCGCCGACGGCGAAATCGATCGCCCCCTCGGCGGCGGCGAGCGCGGAAACACGATCCAGCGGCTCGAAGCGCGCGCCGCCCGACCCCGCGCTTCTCGCGGCGCGGCTCTTCGCCTTGGCGTTCACTCGAGCCCCTGACCGCGCGAGCGCGTGCGCTCGGTCGGCGCGTCGGCCGCTGGGGCGACGAGTGCGCCGAGCAGAGCTTTCAGCATGAATTCCTCGCGAAGGGGGCGACGGCGGCCGCGAGGCCATGACTTAGGCGCGGGCCGCGCGGATGACAAGCGCGGCTCGCTTCTCTCCGAGCGTCGGACCTCGCGCGCGCTTCCGGCGAAGTCAAAGTTTTGTGTAAGGGCCCACGCGTCGAAGCCATTTCCAAAGCGCGCGATCCGCGCTACGCGGACATCCGCCGACGCTTGCCGCTTCGGCTTCCCGGATTGGAGGATCGATGGCCGACCGCGACGGTTTGCCGGTTCCGCAGCGTTATTGGTCGGCCGGCGCGATCTGGCTCGCCATCACCTTGTCGGTTCTCGACGGCACAATCGCCAACGTGGCGCTGCCGACGATGGCGCGCGCGCTTTCCGCTCCGCCCGACCAGTCCGTCTGGGTCGTCAACGGATTTCAGTTGGCGGTGGTCGTCTCGCTGCTGCCGCTCGCCGCGGCAGGCGAAATGATCGGCTATCGCCGGGTTTTCCTCTGCGGCGTCGCTCTGTTCACCGCCGCGTCCCTCGCCTGCGCCCTCGCGCCGAGCCTTCCCATCCTCATCGCCGCCCGCTCCCTCCAGGGATTGGGCGCAGCCGGCGTGATGAGCGTCAACGGCGCCCTGCTGCGCTTCACGTATCCGGCGGACCGACTCGGCCGCGGCGTCGGGTTGAACGCGCTGGTCGTATCGGCCGCTTCGGCGTTCGGCCCGACGATCGCGTCCGCGATCCTGGCGCTGGGCCCATGGCAATGGCTGTTCGCGGTCAATGTGCCCATCGGCGTCCTCACGTTTCTCGTCGGCCGCGCGGCGTTGCCGGGGAGCGCGACCTCGGGAAGCCTCGATCTTCCCAGCACGCTGTTGAACGTCGCGACCTTCGGGCTCGGCTTTGTCGGCGTCGATCTCATCACCCGCGGCGGCAACGCCTGGCTCGGCGGCGCGGCGCTCGCTCTCGCCGCCATGGCCGGCGCGACGCTGATCTCGCGCTCGCGGGCGCAGCCCCTGCCGCTTGTCCCGATCGACTTGCTGCGAAACAGGATCTTCGCTCTTTCGGTCGTGACCTCGATCGCTTCTTTCAGCGCACAGATGCTCGCCTTCGTGTCGTTGCCGTTCTATCTGCAGGGCCTGCTGCATCGCACTCAGGTCGACACCGGTCTTCTGATGACGCCGTGGCCGCTGGCGGCCGGCATCGCCGCCGCGCTTGCCGGACGGTTGGCCGATCGGTTTCCGGCGCCCATTCTCAGCAGCGCCGGGCTCGCGCTGCTCGCGGCCGGCTTGCTCTGCCTCGCGCTGCTGCCCGGCGACGCGACCTCCTTCGCCGTCGTCTGGCGTATGGCGATGTGCGGCCTGGGCTTTGGCTTCTTTCAATCGCCGAACAATCGCGCCATGCTGTCTTCGGCGCCGATGGGGCGGAGCGGAGCGGCGAGCGGCATGCTGGCGACCGCGCGGCTGACCGGCCAGACGTCCGGCGCGACGCTCGCCGCCATTTCCTTTCGCTTCGCCTCCCATGCCGCGCCGGTCGCGCTGGCGACAGCGGCCATGTTCGCGATCGCCGCCGCCGCGGCGAGCCTCGCGCGCCTGCCGCACATGCCGACGGCGCCGCCCTCCAAACCCAGTCCTGTCCCCGACGCGCTCTGAAAGGGGCGCGGCAAAGTCGCCGGCCGCGACGGGCCGATGGCGGCGCGGGCCGGGCGGGGCCTTTCGCATCGCGGAACCGAGGCGACGGAATCTTCGCGAATGTCGGAAGCCGAGCGCCCGCTTTTCTCCATTCGTCGACGCGCGCGCCTCGGCAGGCGCGGCGCGAGCGACGAACACGGGCCCCGCGGTCGACGCGCCGCCTTGATTTGAACGGTGGGTTCCGGTATTCCCTGAAGGATCGATTACCGGCCGACGACTTGGCCCCGCATCTCACGATGGGCGCCGACGAACTTCCGTGCATCGATATTCGCGCCGGCGCCGGCGCGCCAATGCGTAGCGACACACTCATATACGGAACTCTCCGATGGCAACCGGTACGGTGAAGTGGTTCAACGCCACCAAAGGATACGGCTTCATTCAGCCTGACGACGGCGGCAAGGATGTATTCGTTCACATCAGCGCGGTCGAGCGCGCGGGTCTGCGCGAGCTCAACGAAGGCCAGAAAGTCTCCTACGAGATCGTGGCGGACAAACGCACCGGGAAATCCTCGGCCGGAAATCTCAGCGTAGCTTAACCCTTCGCTCCGCCCGCCCGGCGGATCGAACGCGAGCCCCAGCGACAAATCGGGGCGTCTCGCCCAACATGAGGCCTTGCGCGCCGCGCGTCGGCGCCCTGCGGGGAGGATGAAGGATGTCGAACGAAGCGCGCCCTTACGAGACGTTTCTCGGCCTGGACATCGGCACTTCGTCGGTCAAGGCCCTGCTGATCGACATCGATCAACGGGTGGTCGCCGACGATTCGACGCCGTTGACGCTGTCGCGGCCGCACCCGCTGTGGAGCGAGCAGAACCCGCTCGATTGGGTCGAAGCGGTCGAGGCCGCCGTCGCGGCGATTCGGCGTCATGCGCCCGACGCGTTCGCGCGGCTTGCCGGCGTCGGCCTCTCCGGGCAAATGCACGGCGCGACGTTTCTCGACGCCGCCGGCAAGCCGTTGCGCCCGGCGATCCTGTGGAACGATGTCCGTGCCTTCGCCGAATGCGCCGAGCTCGAACGCCGCGTCCCCGATCTGCGCCGCCGCACCGGCAATATCGCGATGCCCGGCTTCACCGCGCCCAAGGCGCTGTGGGCGGCGACGCACGAGCCGCAAGTTTTCGCCGCGACCAAGCGCATCCTGCTGCCGAAGGACTATGTGCGGCTGCGGTTGACCGGCGAGGCGGTCTCGGACATGTCCGACGCCTCGGGCACGTTGTGGCTCGACGTCGGCAAGCGGCGCTGGGACAACGAGCTGCTCGCCGCCACCGGCCTCAATCTCTCGCATATGCCGAGCCTGGTCGAGGGCTCGGAGGTTTCGGCCTATCTTTCGCCCGAGGTCGCCGCGGCCTGGGGCCTCGCCGGGCGGCGCGTCCCGGTCGCCGGCGGCGCCGGCGACAATGCGGCTGCTGCGGTCGGGGTCGGCGCGGTCGCGCCCGGCGCCGGCTTCGTCTCGGTCGGAACCTCGGGCGTCGTCTTCTCGGTCACCGACCGCTTCGTCTGCCTGCCTGAACGCACCCTGCACGCGTTCTGCCACGCGTTGCCCAACCGCTGGCACGGCATGGCGGTGAACTTGTCGGCCGCCGCGGCGCTGACCTGGATCGCCGAGCTGTTGAAGCGCGGCGACGACGTCGGCGGCTGCGTCGCCGACGCCGAGGCGTTCGCCAAATCGGCCAAGGCGGTCGAGACCGCGCCGGTGTTTCTGCCCTATCTCAGTGGCGAGCGCACGCCGCACAACGACGCCGGCGCGACCGGCATGTTCGCCGGACTGAGGGCCGAGCACGACGCCGGGGCGCTGATCTACGCGGTGCTCGAGGGCGTCGCCTTCAACTTCGCCGACGGCGTCGACGTGCTGACCGAGGCGGGCGCGCGGCCGAAGGCGACGATGCTGGTGGGCGGCGGCGCGCGCTCGGCTCTGTGGGGACAGCTCATCGCCGACGCGACCGGACTGACGATCGACCTCGCCGCCGGCGCGGAAGCCGGCGCGGCGCTCGGCGCGGCGCGGCTGGCGATGCTGGCGGCCGGGGCGGGCGACGAGGCGACGGTCTGCAAGCGACCGCCGACGCAGCGGCAGTTCGCGCCCGAGGCGGCCCGCGCCGCGCTGCTGGCGCCGCGCCTCAGGCGGTTCCGCGCGCTCTATCCGGCCGAAAAAGCGACCCGCTGAGGCGGCCCGCCGGCGCGGGCGCCGCTCTCCTCACCTCCCTTCGGTCGCGTCGACGGCGGCTGCGGCGCCCCTGGTCGGCCGAGGGCGGATGGCCGCCCTTTCAGTTCGGCGCGGCGGTCAGCGGTTCGAGCGGCCCGGCGATCGCGCCGCGGGCGATGTCGCGGTCGAACATCGCCAGGCCCGCTTCCTCATTGCCGTTGGGGTGGACCAGGACGATCGATCCCTCGCCCGGCCGCTGACCGAGCGCCAGCCAAGCGTCGGCGCCGAGCGAAATCAGATGATGGCGCCGCACCGCCTGCATCAGCGGCGCGCTGGAGACGAGGCCGGGAAAGCGGAAAAACAGCGACGGCGTCTGGCCGTTGGCGATCAGCAGGCGCTCGGTGTCGAGAATCTCGGCGTCGGCGTCGACGCCGTCCGTCAGCAGGAAATTGCGCGCGTCGGGTTCGCCGCGCCGATAGGGATGGTGATAGGTGTGATCGACCCAGAGGATGTCGAGCGCGCCCGCCGCCTGCCGGTCGAGCAGCCAACGATAATCCTCGAAGTGATGGATGAGCCACAGGCCCGAGATCGACAGCGCCACCGGCGCATGCGGCGCCGCGGCGGCGAGCGTGTCGAAGAACGGCCGGTCGAGCGGCTTTCGGCTGGGGCAGAGATCGCCGGTGACGAAGGCGCCGGCGGCCGCGCCGTGGGTGAGGCCGGCGTTCTGCAGGAAGCCGCGATGGACGAGGCCCGGCGCTTCGGCGGACTGCGCGACCGCGCGCATCATCCGCGTGTCGGCGAGCGCCGCTTCGCTGGCGTCCCGGCAGGTCCAGCAGGCGGCGCGCTCGAGACGCGTCGAAAGATTCTGCGGATCGGCGAGGAGCAGAATCGGCGCCCCGGCGATCGTCATGGCGCGGATCGCGACGCCCTCGCGGCCGTCGGCGGCGCGGCAGGTCCGCAACACCGAGGCGTAGTCGGCGACCGCGTCCTTGGCGACGAGTTGCGCCGGCGGCGCGGGCGCATAGAGGCAGGCGCCCTCGCCGCCCTCGGCGGCGCGCGCGCCCGCGCTTGCCGCGAGGACGAGGACGGCGACGACGAGCAGGCGCGCAGCGTTCGGCGGCAAGGCGAAACTCCTTGCGGAGCGCGGGCGACCATCCCGGTCCGCGACAAAGCGACGTCAGGGGTTTGAGTGCGCTTTTGTGTCCCTTTTGCGGCCCGCCGCCGCCGGAGGTCGGAGCGCCACGACGCCAAGCTATTTCAAAGATTTCCAAACTTTTCCAAGGAAATTCCAAGGAAATTCCTTGGATTTCCAAACTTTTCCAAGGATTTCCAAATTTTTTCCTTGGCCGTTTTGAGGAAAATCAAGGGGTTACCGGTCGCTCGACCGGGAATCGCGTTTTCTCCAATCTTTGCGTCGTCTCGGCCGCGACGAGCGGCCCGACCTACCTCGCCGAACGGGCTCGCGATTCACCATAGCGCGAATTCCGATTATCGGAAAGAAATTGTCGCGACAGAAATTGTCGGCGGCGATTTTCCGGAAGGGGCCTCGGGGCGAGCGCGGCTTCGCCTGCGCCAACGCGAAAGCCGACCGCCACGGCGCCGGCGCCGTGCAACTTCGGCGGGGGGGCGCCGTCTTTCCTCATGGAGGCCTCGTTTTTCCGAAATTTCCGGTATCCCGGCGCAGCCTCCGCAAGCGCCCGGCCGGATCGTTCCCCCATAAATTGGAATTACGGACATGTGCATAAATCCCCGATTCGAAGTCTCGTCGGCCACTCCTCCCTGCCGATTGAGGCCGCGATGGCGAGCGGCGGGGGGTACGGCCAAGGCTCACCTGAATCAGGGAATTATGCAAGCGTCACCGTAATCCAGTCGCATGTCAGGGTCTCCGCTTCGATTTGCCATCGCTCTTGAACGATGACGCTCTCGGGGCGCGCCGAGAATTGCATCGGCGTCGCCGAGAGCGGGTCACGTCAGTTTCGCCTGACGCCGCGCAAAATAATAGCCCCGGAAGGGGTTTCCGTGCCTATCCGGTTGACGCAGACACCCACCAGGGCTAGCGTCGGGCATCATGGCGACCATGGACGTCCAGCAGCGCGACGATCTGGCTTTTCCCCAATCGCTCCCCGAGTTTCAGCAGCTGTTTCCCGATGACGCGGCGTGCGCTGCCTATCTTGGGCGCGCGCGTTGGCCTGACGGCTTTGTCTGCCCGCATTGCGGCCTGATCGCCGAGCCCTTCCGCATTGTCACCCGACCGGGTGTTCTGGAGTGCCGTGCGTGCCGCCGCCAGGCCGGTCTCCTGGTCGGCACGGTCATGGAACGCAGTCATACGCCGCTCAGCGTCTGGTTCTGGGCCGCGTACCTCGTCGCCAGCCAAACGCCGGGCATGTCGGCGGTGCAGTTTCAGCGGCAACTCGGGCTGACACGATACGAAACGGCCTTCGGCATCCTGCACAAACTGCGCGCGGGCATGGTGCGGCCGGACCAGGACCGCATTGGTGGTCGGCCAAAAGAGCATGTGGAGGTTGATGAGACGTGGGTTGGTGGAAGGACGCGCGGCGAAGGCCGGGGCATCCACCACAAAACGCTGGTGGCCGCCGCTGTCGAGGTTCGCCGCCGGAAGCCGGGCACGGCACAAGACAAGCGGAAGGATGGCCGCTATGCCGGTCGAGTACGACTGGCCATCGCTGCTGACCGCGGCGCCGATTCCTTGTGTGGCTTTGTCGAGAGCGCCGTCATGCCAGGCTCGCTGATCGTCACCGACGATTGGAGCGGCTATGCCAGCTTGCGCAAGCGGGGCTACGACCACCATGCAATTGCCGAATGCGGCGACCCCGAAATGGTCGAACAGTTCATGCCGATGATCCACCTCGTCTTCTCCAATTTGAAGGCCTGGCTCAACGGCATCCACCACGGCGTGAGCGCGAAGCACCTACAAGCCTACCTCAATGAGTTCACGTTCCGCTTCAACAGGCGGTTCTACCCGTTCAACGCCTTCCGCTCGCTGCTCGGCATCGCGGGCGGGGTTGAGGCGCCGACCTATGCCGACCTTTATTCCGGCGCGTGGACGCACCCTACATCTAGGGGGTGTCTGCGTTAACCGGATAGGCACGGGGGTTTCTTCCGGAGCTGTTGTCGAATTTGGTTGCGGGGGCACGCAACCGCCAACATCCCAGGTGGCCGGCCCTGCGCATCCCGCCAATCATCATCTCGACCTGAATGCTCAACTCAGCCATTGCTTCCGGATTTCCGTGATAAGCAATTGCTCGATCCGTTCAATGCCCTGACAGACAATGTGGGTCGCATCCAATTGATATGTCGCGACGCCGCAAAGCCTGATCTCGACTGAGTTGTAAGACCCATCGGTCGCCACGTTGAAATAGAGACGCCAGAGGCCGCCGCCGCTGTTCCCGCCAAAACTCTCCGGCAAATTAGGGCGATTGGCGTCCAGGCATTCCAGCGTCAGGGCGCCATTGTTTCGTGCGATGATGTGACCTGGGGTCAAAACGCCCTGCATCGGAGTTGTTACAGAGCCGTTCTCTCTCCTCGGCTGCCCAGTGAATTCGTCCACGAGGCCAAAGATCGCGTCCACGTGCCTATGATGGTTTGGTTCGCCGTCTGTGAATTTCTTCCAATTTCGTTCGTAGTTGAGAAAGACCGAGGTTGCTTTCAACGCGGCGACATCAGGTTCAGCGAGGCGGGTAAAAGCGAGATCGAAGGCGTAAGGGTCTTCCCAGAGCGGGCCGCCGGTTTTCAGCGTGTCCGTCGTCCCCAACCCCAGCTTTTGCCTTTGCGGGATTCCGTCCCTGTTGAAGCGAACGAGGCCTATTTCCGACCGTTCTTCATATCCGTCTGCGACGTGGCAGCAGGTTAGGATGCCGCTCAGGTTATCGATCGACGCAAGAATCCCGGTTGCTAGGACCTTTGGATGAGGTGGGTCGGTCAGGGCCAATCCAACCGTGAATTGGCGGACATGAGGGAGTAAGAGATCGCTTGCGTCGCTGGTCATGTCTGCATCGCTCCTACTAGGCCCGATCGCCCGAATTAGCGCGGCTCGTAACCGCGACCAAGCGTGGATGCCCCGACCGCTGGCGGTCGCTTCATGACAACAAACCCCGCGCGCTCCAGGTGTTCGACAAGGCGCCTGGCGACGATTGCCGCCATGAACTCGCTCGCATCATGTTTCCGCTTGCGGCCGTCGAAGCGCAGCGCAAACGCAAGCGCGTCGGCGAGGTCTTCGGGTGAGGCGGGGCGAAGGTCGTCGGACATGGCGGCCAGGATAGCCGGTTTGCAGGAACAAAGAAAGAACATCGACCGTTATGAATTTGCGTCATAAAGACCGCGGCATCGACCTCGGATTGTTGACCACTGCGGGGAAAAGAGCGAAGTTGCTCAAGAGGTGACGGCGGAAGGGGGCTGGGGCCATGTCGAAAAGGGCGTTGTCGCGGGCCGCTGCAATCGGATTGCTG
Organism: uncultured Alphaproteobacteria bacterium; assembly: GCA_963775575.1. Taxonomy (GTDB): domain Bacteria; phylum Pseudomonadota; class Alphaproteobacteria; order Rhizobiales; family Beijerinckiaceae; genus Roseiarcus. The sequence continues at coordinate 1,836,007 of CAVZJG010000002.1, read as the reverse complement.
GCGGTTTTATCTGCGTGTTCCGACTCAGCCGACGTATTCCCCCTTAATCCGGCCGCCCGGGAACTTGGGCCTGTTAAGGCGTCATTTGTCCGCACAGGTGTAGGGCGCGGGCCAGTGACCGTTACTATGGCCGATGGCGAAGTGCTGACAGGCGAATACCGAGTCGCGTTTGGGACCAGCGAAGCGTTCGCATTTTCGGGAAGCCAATCGGCAAGCGCGATCGTTATAGCCGATGGTCCCGTGCAATTCGTAGTGACGGGTCCGAAGACACAACTGCTTTGCCGAGGAACGAGCAATGTAATGGGCCACGGCAGCGGACAATGTCAGAATGCGGAAGGGGCGGTTTGGGCGATCAGTTGGTAAGTCGCCAGCCACCATATCGCGAGGAAGGTTTCGGCAAGGGGAGAGCCCCGCTCGTGTTCCGCGTTCGGAATTACGGTGACACTTGCTTAAATCCCCAATTCGAAGTCTCGTCGGCCACTCCTCCCTGCCGATTGAGGCCGCGATTGCGAGCGGTGGGGGTCACGGCCAAGGCTCACCTGAATCAGGGAATTATGCAAGCGTCACCGTAATCTCAATGGTGACTGGATGACATAGGGCGTGGCGCGAGGAGGATGTATGAGCCTATATACGAAGAATGGCCGACCGCTTCAGGTATCGGGTGAGACAGTCTACAGTGGCTCAGGCAAGGTGGTTGGTCGTATTCGAGGCGAGAAGGTCTACGGGACTGATGGGCGCTACGTCGGAACCGTTACCGGCAACCGGCTCGTGTATCGTTCCACCGATAGCGCGAGCGTCGGTTCGTCCTTCTCGACGGCGAACCGCGTCGGATCGGCGAAAGCGGGCACTGTTGGATCAGCCATTTCGGGTGATGAGCCTGATATTCCCGACTAAGGCAATATTCATTTGGCCACATTTGAATGTGCATAGATCAAAAATTTCCGCGTGCGCGTTTTTCGGGCCGACAACAGATAGGTTTTGGCGTATTCTCCCCTCTCCCGCTGAGCTTGCCGACGCGTAGGAGAGAGCGGGGGCCAGAGTGAGAGGACTAAATGGTCGAGCCGCCGGACAGCCCGGAAGTTCAGGGTTTTATGGTCGCGTTCCAAAAGCTGCGGAATCTCGTCGACAGCACTCCAGAGGTCATTGCGAAAGAGGCGTTGGAGAATAAACGGCTCAGGGACCTGTGCTTAAACGTTCGCTTCTGCGCTTTTAAGCTTAAAGAAAAGGAGCACAGCCGAAGGGAATTGTTTGTGTCATCGACGAACCCAGCGTTCATTGCCGCGTGGCGAGACTATGAATTGAACTACAGCGGGCCGGTTGGCGAGGCAGCGTCCATATTGTTCACTGGGGAAGGGTTTTGGGATGATACTGAGACGGCTGCGCCTTTGGTGCCGTCGCCTGCTACGCCTGAGCAAAGCTTCGAAACGCGCTGGAAGGAGACTGCCGACGCAGCGCTTCGAAACGCCAATGCAGTTGACGGGGCCATCGAGGAGGCCCGAATTGCCATCGACGCTTTCCCCGGCGATTCAAGAGGTTACGAAAATAGCATACAGGACGGAATTGCTGCTTGGAACTGTTTAGCAGATGAGGTCGGCTTTGATTTGGCTGGCGTGTTTCGGCGAAGAGATCTTACGCCCTTTATAATGATACCGCGGCACGTGTCGCGGTCGCACGGCACGGCTGAACCTCTCTCGCTCCTGACGCTGCTCCAGCAGGCCCAAGAGGCATTTATCTATGGTGTTCCATTTGCGGCAATTGCACTCATGAGGGCGATCCTAGCAGTCTTGTTGAAGGAGAACTACTGCGGGACCGGAACCGACCTCAGCGAGTTGATCAACACCGCCAGAGCGCTTCCTCAAACCGTACCCCACGCGCGCCTCCATAGGTTACGGAAGTTTGCCAACAATATCCTTCACTTCAATAAACTGTACTTCACGAACGAAAGGACAAGCGATTTGGCTATAGAGCGAGAAATTATATCGCACCTCTCAAGCCTGCAAACTCTCATAGAGCAAGCACCACAGGCCCCAACGCGCAGGTGATCCGTCACTCCCGCCGGTAGAGTCGAGGAAGGGCGCGGTGGCTTGGGCCATGCGGCGACACTCCGTTTCCCTTGCCCGCTCGTCAAACCGGACGTGCGGATTTCTAAGCGGTTACGGTGATGCCCAAGTTGGACACCTAATTTTCGTAAATGATTGATTGCGCTGGCATTTTAGGGAAATTCAAGTCGGCGTGGCACTACGCCTTGGGCGGCCGCGGCGTTTTTGGGCGCGTTTGAGTTGGGCAGGCGGCGGGGGGCGAGCCTGGCGGGCGCGCGGCGGCAGGGCGAGATGAGCGCGTTTGAAGAGCGTCGTCACCGCCGGCGCGGCGTCGCTGCGCACCAGCCAATCGGCGCCGCGATGACGGATGCGCACTTGGCTCAGACGGTCGAGATCGCGCAGCAGAACCCGCCACTCGGGCGCGACGCCGGCTTCGCGCATGAGATCGTCGAGATGCTTCTGCATCGCCAGCGCCAGGAACGAGCAAAAGACATGGCCACGAATGGCGGCGTCGGATGAGTGGAAGATCGGCCGCGTGCGCATTACCGCCTTGGTCCGCTGGAAGAGATTTTCGACTTTGAGAAGGTCGCGATAGCGCAGAACCGCCTGCAGCGGCGTGATTTTCGCGTTGGTGCGCAGCACGAAGATTCCGTCGAACCGCGCTTCTTCGGCGAGCTTGCCGGCGTCGATCTCGAACGCCGGCTTGCCCTTGGCCCCTTTGGTCTTGCGCAAATAGCGCCGATAGGCGGAATTGCCGATCAGCGCCTTGTCGCCCCTTTTCAATTGCGCAGCGAGAGCGGCGACGATCGCCTCGCGATTCTCGCGGTCCTTCTCGGCCTCCGCTTCGTTGCGGCAAACGACGTAACGCTCGCCCTCGATCTGCAGCTGTTTGACGAACAACTGAGTCTGGCCGGCCTTGCGCTCGATGAGCAACGGCACGAACGGATCATCGTTCGCCAACACGATTCTTTTGACGATCGCGTCGGAGCGCTCGCGTGCGCCCAGGATGTATTCGAGATTGCGTTCCTCGAGCCCGGCGATCGTCGCGGCCGAGATCATGCCGCGATCGGCGACGACGCAGACCCGGCCGACCCCGAAGCGCGAACGCAGCCGATCGACGACCGGCAGCAATGTCGTCACGTCGGCGGTGTTGCCCGGCCACATCTCGGTGCAGATCGGCCGACCCTCGCCGTCGACGACGAGGCCGAGGATCATCTGCTTCAGATCGGGCCGATAATCCTTGGAATAGCCGCGCTCGCCCAGCGTCTGGCCGCCCTCGCCGTAAAACGACAGGCTCGTGGTGTCCATGAACACGGCGGACAGATCGGTGAAGAGGTCGCGGCGGCGATCGAACAGCTTCTCCTCGATGACGTCCTTGACGCAGCGCGGCGCCAGCGCCTCGGCCGGCTTCTCCTCCATCTCCTCGCCCAGCCAGGCCATCGCCCGGTAGAAATGATGCAGGTCAAGCCCCTCGGCGCCCGGGATGTCGTAATCCGTCATCCACGACGCGCAGTCGCGGTCCGATCCGGAAACGAACAGCCGATGCAGCGCGGCGACGAACACCGCCCGCTCGACCGGGAACTCGAACGCGCGCTCCTTCAACAGATCGCCGAGAACCTCGGCGACGCCGAGCCGCTCCCAGATCTTGCCGAACAGCAGCGGCCCGCCAATCCGCTTGGCCGCGATCGACAAGGCCCCGTCGGCGTCCTCGTCGAGCGCATGGATGAGCAACACCTGATCGGTGAGCTTGGCGCCCGAGGCGATGAGCGAGGCGAGCCCGCCGGAGGCGACCAGTTCGTCGGCGCGCCCCGGATTGGCGACGACGGACTGACGCACGGCGCCGCCGATGCGCTTGTTCTCGACGATCTGCACGTAAGTGCGCTCGCCCGACCTCTTGAAGCGGAAGAACATGGCGGCCCCAAAGCAGAGCACCACAGAATCCGATTCGCAATCAATTATCAAGCCGCAATATTGTGCAAACGTGCCACCACGTTTGGCGAAAATGCCCGATCGCCGTCAATAATATCAACAGGTTGCGAGCGCGAAGACCCGTTTACTGTTCAAGTCGGGTGATGGTGTGGACGGCGCCCACCCCATCACCGTAACCGATCGAAGGCGATTGGCCCTACCTGTGGATCGACGCCACCAACGTGAAGGCGCGCGACCATGGCCGCATCGTCTCGGCGGCGATAATCGGCGACGCTCTGTTGTGATTAACGCCCCATTAATAAGGCCGGCCTAAAGTGTACAAACTTTTGCAACAGACGCGGCGTCATTCGCCTGGCTCGAGTCGCCGCGGTGGAGGGGGTTCGTTGTCCGCAAGATCGAAGAGGCATGTCGAGGGCGCGCTCGACAAATCCGCTCTCGCGCGCCTCGCGCGGGCGGCCGCCGAGTCCTATGACGCCATGGCTCGCAATCTTCGCGGCGCGAACGCAGAGCAGCGGGCGCAGGCGCAACATTGTCAGACGGTCATCGACGCCATTTCGCAAGGCGTCAGCCTTTTTGACCGCGAAGGGCGGCTGATCCTGTGCAATCGCCGCTTCGCCGAGATCTACCGCCTCACGCTCGATCAGGTTGCGCCCGGCGCCACGCTGCGCGAGATCGCGGAGCGCCGCGCCGCCGCGGGGACGCGTTCGAAGGGGACCGACGACTATCTTTCGCTGGGCGAGTCGAACAATTCCCGCGAGGAAGCGCGAAGCTGGACCACCGCGCTCGGAGACGGCCGAACCGTTCGGATCGCCCATCGGCCCACGCCCGACGGCGGCTGGGTTTCGACGCATGAGGATATCACCGAACTCGACGACAAGCGCGTCACGAGCAATGAGCGTATCTCGGTGCAAGCGCTGATCGACCGGGTGCCGGACAATCTTTGGGTCAAGGACGTCGAGAGTCGCTTCGTTATCGTTAACGAGGCGACGGTGCGCCGAATGGGCCTCGCACGGCCTGAAGACGTGCTCGGCAAGTCAGACCTTCAACTTTGTCCACCCGAGACCGCCCAGCAATACTTCGCCGACGAACAGAAGGTCATCAAGTCCGGACAACCGTTGATCGACAAGGAGGAATATGTCATCGGCGCAGGCGGCGAAAAGAGTCTGGATTCTGACGACCAAAGTGCCATTGCGCGGCGAAGACGACGAGCTCGTCGGTTTGGTCGGCGTTTCCCGCGATATCACCGAGCGCAGGCAGGCCGAAGCGCTGCTCGACGGGCAGGCTGAGATTCTCAAAATGATCGCGAGCAACGAGTCGCTGGAGGCCGTGCTCGAAAATCTCGTGCATCTCATCGAGACTCAGTTGTCGGGGGTCCTCGGCTCCATTCTGCTGCTCGACAACGACGGTCTCCACCTGCGCCACGTCGCGGCGCCAAGCTTGCCCGAGACCTTTTCGAACGCCGTCGACGACATTCCCGTCGGCGCAAACGCGGGGTCTTGCGGGACCGCCGTCTATCGGCGCGACAGCGTCATCGTCGCCGACATTACGCAGGACCCGCTTTGGGGGCGCTATCGCAGCTTGGCCGCCCCTTACGGCTATCGCTCGTGCTGGTCGACGCCGATCTTTTCGCATCAAGGACAAGTGCTGGGCGTGTTCGCGCTGTACTCGACGTCGGTGCGCGAACCGACCGAGGCCGAGACGGGCCTGACTCACGTCGTCACCCGCATCGCCGGCATCGCGATCGCGCGCAAACTCGCCGAAGACCGCAACGAGGACATGGCCCGCGATCTGGCGCATCGCGCCGAGCAGCAGGGGGCGACCCTGAAGGAGACCGCTTCAACGCTCGTCGAGATCAGCGCGACGGTGAAGCACGCCGCCGAGGGCGCGAACCAGGCGCGCGAGGTTGTCGCCGCGGCCGACGGCGACGCCCAGCAGGGCGCGCAGGTGGTGCGCCAGGCGGTCGCGGCGATGGGCGATATCGCCGACTCCGCGCGGCAAATCGCCCAGATCATCGGCGTCATCGACGAAATTGCGTTCCAGACCAATCTGCTCGCGCTCAACGCCGGCGTCGAGGCGGCGCGGGCGGGCGACGCCGGCCGCGGCTTCGCCGTCGTCGCCGCCGAAGTGCGCGCACTCGCGCAGCGCGCGGCCGAGGCGGCCAAGGAAATCAAGGGCCTGATTTCGTCCTCGACCACGCAGGTCAATCTCGGCGTCAAGCTCGTGAACGAAACCGGCAAGGCGCTCGAGCGGATCATGGCTCAGGTCGCCAAGGTCAACGCGGTCATCGTCGACATCGCCGCGACCGCCAAGGAACAGGCGACCGGGCTTGAGGGAGTCGACGTTGCGATCCGCCGGTTGGATCAACTGACGCAGCAGAACGCGACGATGGCCGAGGAAACGACGGAGACCGCATCACACCGCGCGGGCGGTCTCGACAACGCCCGACGGCGGTATCGGTCTCAATAGTCGTTCGACGGTCCGATGTCGGTTTCGTCCGTCGGAAGCTCTCGCGCAGCCGCACGTTTCCTCTCCGGAGTTTTCTTTGTGTTAGCCGGCGGCGCGCGATCGGCGGCTCGGGGTTACGGTGACAGTGCACATAACTCCCGCGGTTACAGCGACAGTGTGTCTAACTCGCCCGTTCCACTTAACCCCGCTCTTTCGCCTTGGGGGTTACGGTGACAGTGCACATAACTCCCGCGGGGTTACGTTGACAGTGCACATAACTCCCGCGGTTACAGCGACAGTGTATCTAACTCGCCCGTTCCACTTAACCCCGCTCTTTCGCCGTGGGTCCGCGCGGCGTCGGGCGCAGGCGGCGCTGCGCAGCAGCCTCGAGCGCGGCGAGGAAGGCGGCGTCGCTGAGAAACGTCGGCGCTCCTCTCTTGCCGCGTTGCATGACGTGGCGCCGCAATCCGGAAATGACGACGCGCTCGAGACGGGCCATAGCCGAGAAATTGGCGCGGCGGTCGACTTTCGTCAATAAAATGCACTGTCACCGTAACCGTAACCGCGCGCGTAACCGTAACCGGTAACCGCGCGTAACCGCGTAACCGCACACCATCACCGTAACCCCCGTAAGCCCGCTTCCTGTCCCCGTAAGCCCGCTTCGCGAGCGGCTTGCTCCCGCCGAGCTACACCACTCCCGGGGACACGATCCTCCCTGGCGGATAAGGCGCACAAATAGGCGGTGTCTGGGATCGGATCCGCGTCAGGTTGCGAAGCTTGCGTCCGATTTGAATCCCATACGTTGGATGAGGATTTCATGCGCGGGTGGCGCACAGGAGGCTTGTCATCCCGTAACGTCCAGAACTGATTTACCAATTCTTGTTTTTCTGTCGCCTCATCGCCGGTTGGCGTTGGCGGTATCTTAACTGGATTCGCTCCAAAATAGATCGCAAACGAACATCGATCCGCCAGGAGTGCGTCAGTGCGTGGGTTCAAGTACTGGGCTGGCAAGCTTCCCCGCCTCGCTCGCAGACAAGCCCCTCTCTTTATCGGCGCCGGAATCCTGATGGCGTTCGTTGTGGCCGCAACCGTCACGCTTGGCGTCTATTTATACGACCGCGGGATCGAGGAAGCCTCAAGGAGCGCGGCAAATCTTTCCTATGTTATTTCGTACCAAGCGAATCGCTCGTTGCAAACTGTCTCCTTGGCCGTGTCCGACGTCGTTGAGCGTTTGCGAATCGCCGGAGTGAACTCGACCGCCGATTTGGAATCTTTGGGTGAAGGCAAAGACATCCAGGCGATGTTGCACAATCGCGCCGCAGCAAGCACATCAATTGACCGCCTTTTTATTGTCGGCGTCAACGGAATGATCGGCGGCCGCTTGCCCTATGGCTTTAGCGGCAGCGAGTACATGGACTCTTTGCGCGACGCCGCTCCGGGCTCCGTCTATGTATCGACGCCGCTTCAAAGCATGGGGACGTGGCTGGTGAGTTTTTCGAAGCGCATTTCTGCGCGCGACGGCGCCTTTCTCGGCGTGGTCGCCGGCATCGTCAATTTAACGACCTTCGATGAGCGCTTCGACAAGGTTATGTTTGGCGAGCATGGATCGATTTTTATCTTTCGCATGGATGGGGAGCTTGTAGCTTGGTATCCGCAGGGTGAAATGGGGCTCGGCTTCAACGTTGGCGACAGCGGGCTGTTTACGGACTACTTTTCAAAGCATCGTGACGGAGTCCTGCGGCAGGAAAATGGATTTGACGGCATGGATCGCATATTCGCTGTCGCTAATTCTCCCAATTTTCCTGTTGCGGCCGTTGTCGCCGTGTCGCTGAACGACATCGTGGCCGATTGGGTCCGTCAGACTGAAGGCCTCGCGTTTGCGGCGGGCGTGATCGTGTTGTCGATTATCGCCGGGGTCATCAGGCTCGCGGATCGCATCGATCAACTTTCCGACGCTCGGGAACGTGAGGCAGTTCAGGCTCAGCTCGCGATCCAGTACAAGCGGTTCAATAACGCGATGGACAACATCGTGCAGGGACTGGCGTTGTATGATCGGAACAATACGTTGATCGCTTGCAACAAGCGGTACGCGGAAATCTACGGACTTCCTGATAAATTGACGAAGCGTGGGGTCACGCGTGCGCAAATTCTCGACCATCTCGGCGATCAAGGAGTCGGAAAGGTCTCAGGCGAGCTGCGCACGGAGGCTGACGGCAGTATCTTGATCGTTAACGAACTGTCGGACGGACGCGTCATCGCGCAGCGGAAGAAGGAGCTTCCCGATGGCGGCTCGGTGTCGACGTGTGAGGATATCACCGTGCGCTGTCGGGCCGAACAGAAGGTCCAGGAAATGGCGACGAGCGACGCCCTGACCAGATTGGCGAACCGTTACGAGTTCAAGGAACGCCTCGATCAGTGTCTCGCCGAAGTTCGGCGCCGCGCTGGCAAGTTCGCCGTTTTCTATCTCGACCTCGATCATTTCAAGGCCGTCAACGATAGTTTGGGGCACCCTGTCGGAGACAAATTGTTGCAGGAGGTCACCGCGCGAATCAAAGCGATCGTCCGTACGGACGACACTGTGGCGCGGATCGGAGGAGACGAGTTCGCCATCATTCAACGCGTCGAGCGCGTTCCGCATGATTCGATGCGACTCGCGGAGCGTCTGATTGATAGCGTAAGTGAGCCGTACAGTATCGACGGCAACAGTATCGTAATCGGAACAAGCATCGGTATATCTGTGACGCCTACCGACAGCGTCTATTCCGATGAGTTGATACGCAACGCCGACATGGCTCTTTATCATTCCAAGGTGAATCGCGGCAGCTACAACTTCTTCACGTCGTCCATGGACGAACAGGTTCGCTCCCGTCGCGCGATGGAAAACGGTTTGCGAGTCGCGATTGCCGAAGGGCAGTTCGAACTGTATTTTCAGCCTATCGTTTCGGTCGCCGATAGGCAGGTGAAATCGTTTGAAGCGCTTGTGCGTTGGAATCACCCCGAACGCGGCATTGTGCTGCCCGGCGAGTTCATCTCGCTGGCTGAGGAGAACGGCCTGATTGTGCCGATCGGGGAATGGGTTTTGCGTCAGGCGTGCCGGGAAGTCGCAAAATGGCCGGAGCATATCAAGGTGGCGCTCAACGTGTCCGCCGTGCAATTCAAGTCTCCGGTTCTTGTTAGCTCGATTTCCGGAGCGATCGATGCTGCAGGCGTCAAAGGCTCACGGCTCATCGTGGAAGTCACCGAGAGCGTGATGATCAAGGACGCCGAGCAAGCTATTTCGGCGCTTCATTCTATCCGTGACATGGGTATTGCGGTTGCCATGGACGACTTTGGAACTGGATATTCAAGCTTGAGCTATTTGCGTCGTTTTCCCTTCAGTAAAATCAAGATCGACCAGTCGTTCGTCAGCGAGCTTGGAGAGTGCGACGAGAGCGCGGCCATTGTGCGCGCGGCGAGTAGTCTGGCCAAGGCGCTTGGCATGGAGACGGTCGCCGAAGGGATCGAGACGGAGGATCAGTTGGTTCGCGTTGGAATCGAGGGCTGCTCCGAGGCTCAGGGTTATCTTTTCGGCCGTCCGATGCCGGCGGGCGAAGTTCTTCGCTTCCTTGGCGTGGAGCCTCAGGAGGTCTCCAGCCTATCAATTGTGACTGCGGCGTCGCAGGAGGCGTTGGAGACGCCGGATGCGCGGAGACAGAAGGTCGAGGTCAACCGTATTTCTCCGCGCGCTACGGCTGCTGCGAGTCTTCGTTCGGCGAAGGCCGCCCCGGTGTTTCCAGTCGTCAAAACGAGTGCAGCGCAGCGCTCATTGCTCCCGTCGCGGAAGTGGTTGGAATTGGGTTGGCGTAGTCTCCGGGTTGGTCGACCTAATTGATTCCGGCGATGGGGCGCAGATCGTATGGTAACTTGCACTGTCCCGAATAGAGCCTATTACGGGACAGTACCCGTTGTGAACTCTCAAATTTCAGCCGCGAAAAGGGGCAAGCGCCGGGGTGCGCCGAACACTGTAAATGGGACAGTGCCGCCGCGCCGGCTTTTGAATGCGAAGCGCCGACCACGCGAATACCTCACCGTCAAGGAAGTGGGAAAGCTCGTCGAAGGCGCGCGCGGTTACGGCGACAGTGCACATAACTCGCTCCTTCCACCTAACCCCGCTCCTTCGGCTTGGGTCCGCGCGGCGTCGGGCGCAGGCGGCGCTGCGTCGCAGCCTCGAGCGCGGGCCGAGGAATACGGGCGCGTTTCCGGTCCAGATCGTTTGCCGTTTGGCGCGTAACCGCGGACGCCGCGATTTCGCTCCGCAAGGGCTGGAACATCGCCGCCGGCAAAGGCATAGTGGCGCGACGTCGAAGGCGCGCGTCGAGACGGCGCGCGGACGCGGAGATTGGCGATGAACGCGATTGTTCTGCTGATTGCGTTGGCGGGCGCCCCGCCGACCGTCGATCTGGCGAGCATATGCCGAAGCGCGCAAATGGCGGCGCTTCCGGAGGACAGGGCGATGGCCTACCAGGGCTGCGTGCGCGACGAACAGGGCGCGTTGGACCAACTGCGCGCGAAGTGGACGCATTATTCGGCGGACGCGCAGGACGCTTGCGTGACAAGCGGCGGGATCACGCTGAGCTACGTCGAATTGCTGACCTGCCTTGAAATGCAGCCGGGCGGCAGCCTCAGCCTGCAAGGCGGCGCTAGCGACGCCGTTGCGCCGCTCGGTCGCCCGCCCAAAGAAAAGCCGTGAGGCGCGCGCGCCCGGAGAGAAGCCATGAGGCGCCCGCGCTGTTCGCCGTCGAAGTGCGGCTCGAACCGCCTGACGCCGCCGACGCGCGTTGGTGCCTCGGCGAATATTTCCGCGAGCTCGCTGAGCGTTTCGAGACCGGCTTCGATCCCGCCGCGGCCCATCCCCTCCGCGACGAGGATATGACGCCGCCGGCGGGGTTTTTCTTCGTCGCCCGGCTCGCCGGCCGGCCCGTCGGATGCGGCGCGCTGCGACGGATCGACGACGCGACCGGCGAGATCAAGCGGATGTGGACCGCCCCCGCCGCGCGCCGCCTCGGCGTCGCGCGCCGGATCATCGCGACGATCGAGGCGACGGCGCGAGCCGCGGGCTTGACGACGCTTCGCCTCGACACCCATCGAGCGCTGAAGGAGGCCCAGGCGCTCTATCGCAAGCTCGGCTTCGAGGACGTCGCCCCGTTCAACGCCAATCCCTGCGCCCATCATTGGTTTCGCAAGCGATTGTGAGGCGGCTTCGGCTGACGGCGGCGGGCCGCCGGCGAGGCCGGCTCCGCGCAGGGGAATCGCATTTGGGGTTGGCGCCCTCTCTCCGCTTGCGGGGCTACGGTATTCACACATCTTTGTCGGTCGGCAGCCACATCGGCCCGTCGCTGTCAAGCCGCTGCGCGGCTGCTGCGCTGCGCTTCGCCCGCTTCGCGGTGACAGCGCCGGTCCGATGCGGCGAAGCGCTTCCATGATCTTTGCTGAGCAAAGCCGGCCCGCCGGGCCGGCCGCTCAACAAAGATCATGGAAACCGAGAGCCTGAGCCGCGCGCAGGAGTCAATGTTTGCGAGCGAAGCGAGCAACCCGCGAAGCGGGCGCGACATTGACGCCGAGCACGGATCAGGCACAGCGGACCCGGAAGGCGTCGAATTGCGACGTGTGAATCCGGTAGCGCAAGCGGGAGAGGGGGCGAACCCCCAAATGCGATAGCCCTCCCGCGCCGCGCCCTCTCGCTTGCCTAGTCGGCTCAATCTCTCTATCGGCTGGGCCGACCGATCCTGCCCGAGACCTCTCGCCGATGCCCCATGCGTTGCCCCCGCACCTGAAGCGCCTCGAAGCCGAGGCGATTCACGTCATGCGTGAGGTCGTCGCTGAATTTAGCAATCCGGTGATGCTGTATTCGATCGGCAAGGATTCCAGCGCGATGCTGCACGTCGCGCTGAAGGCGTTTTACCCCGCGCCGCTGCCCTTCCCGCTGCTGCACGTCGACACCACCTGGAAGTTCCGCGAAATGATCGCGTTCCGCGACGCGACGGCGCGCCGGCTCGGGCTCGATTTGCGCGTCCATATCAACCAAGAGGGCCTCGCGCGCGGCGTTTCCCCGGTCGCCTCGGGCAGCCAGGTCCATACCCAGGTGATGAAGACCGAGGCGCTGCGCCAGGCGCTCGACCAGGGCCGTTTCGATGCGGCGTTCGGCGGCGCGCGGCGCGACGAGGAGAAGAGCCGCGCCAAGGAGCGCGTGTTCTCGCACCGCTCGGCCGTCCACGGCTGGGACCCGCGCAACCAGCGGCCCGAACTCTGGCGCCTCTACAACACCCGCATCCGCGAGGGCGAATCGATGCGCGTCTTTCCCTTGTCGAACTGGACCGAGCTCGACGTCTGGGAATACGTGCGCGCCGAAGCCATTCCCGTCGTTCCGCTCTATTTCGCCAAGGAGCGCCCGGTCGTCGAGCGCGAGGGAACGCTGATCATGGTCGACGACGACCGCCTGCCGCTGGAGCCCGGCGAGAAGCCGCGGATGCGCCGCGTGCGCTTCCGCACCCTCGGGTGCTATCCTCTGACCGGAGCCATCGAATCGGACGCCGACACGCTCGACGCGGTCATCGCCGAAATGCGCGCCGCGACCACCTCCGAGCGTCAGGGCCGGCTGATCGATTCCGACGAGTTGGCCTCGATGGAAAAGAAGAAGCGCGAGGGGTATTTCTGATGGCGGCCTCGTCGCCGAACGGCGCGCTTCCGACGCTGCGGCTGCTGACCTGCGGCTCGGTCGACGACGGCAAGTCGACGCTGATCGGACGGTTGCTCTACGAACAGAAGCTGATTTTCGACGATCAGCTTTCGGAGCTCGAGCGCGACTCGAAAAAGTTCGGCACGGTCGGGGCGGAGATCGATTTCGCGCTGCTGGTCGACGGTCTCGAGGCCGAGCGCGAACAAGGCATCACCATCGACGTCGCCTACCGCTATTTCGCCACGCCGCGGCGTTCGTTCATCGTCGCCGACGCGCCCGGACACGAGCAATACACCCGCAACATGGCCACCGGCGCCTCGAACGCCGATCTGGCGATCCTGCTGGTCGACGCCCGCAAGGGCCTGCTGACCCAGACCCACCGCCACGCGATCATCGCTTCGCTGCTCGGCGTCCGTCACGTCGTGCTGGCGGTCAACAAGATCGACCTCGTCGGCTACGACGAGGCGACGTTCCGACGCATCGCCGCGGCGTTCGCGGACTTCGCCAGGCCGCTCGGCTTCCGCTCGACGGTCGCGATTCCGGTCTCGGCCCGCTACGGCGACAACGTTTCCTCGCTGAGCCTGCAAACCCCCTGGTATGGCGGGCCGGCTCTCGTCGATCATCTCGAACGCGTCGAAGCCGAGGAGGACCGCCGGCAGGCGCCGTTCCGCCTGCCGGTGCAATGGGTCAACCGGCCGAATCTGGATTTTCGCGGCTACGCCGGAACGATCGCGAGCGGCGTCATCCGCCGCGGCGACGCCATCGTCGTCGCCGCCTCGGGCCAGCGGAGCGTGGTCGCGCGCATTCTCGCCGCCGACCGCGACGCGGAGGAGGCGGGCGCGGGCGAGGCGGTGACGCTGACGCTCGCCGACGAAATCGACGTCGCACGCGGCGACGTGCTGGCGCGCCCCGACGCCCGGCCCGAGGTCGCCGACCAGTTCACCGCCCATCTCATCTGGATGAGCGCGGAGCCGCTGCTGCCCGGCCGCTCCTACCTGTTGAAGATCGGCGCCCGCACGACTCCGGCGACGGTGACCGAACTCAAGCATCGCATCGACGTCGACAATCTCGACAAGCTCGCCGCCAAGACGCTGGCGCTCAACGAGGTCGGCTTCGCCAATATCGCTGCGACCATGCCGGTCGCCTACGACCCTTACGTCGAAAATCGCGAGACCGGCGCCTTCATCCTGATCGACCGCCGGACCAACGAAACCGCCGCGGCGGGCATGATCGCGCACGGCCTGCGCCGCGCCACCAACATTCACCGCCAGGGCCTTACGGTGACGCGCGAGGCCCACGCCGCGGTCAAGCATCAGCGCCCGGCGATCCTCTGGTTCACCGGCCTCCCCGGCGCCGGCAAATCGACCATCGCCAACCTCGTCGAGTCGAGGCTGCTGGCGCGCGGCGTGCACACCGCCCTGCTCGACGGCGACAACGTCCGCCACGGCCTCAACAAGGACCTCGGCTTCACCGCCGCCGACCGGGTCGAGAACATCCGCCGCATCGCGGAAGTCGCCCGGCTGATGACCGACGCGGGGCTGATCGTCCTCGCCTCGTTCATTTCGCCGTTCCGCGCCGAGCGTCGGCTGGCGCGCGAAATCGCGGCGGCGGGCGAGTTCGTCGAAATCTACGTCGAGGCGCCGCTGGAGACGGTGATCGCGCGCGACCCCAAGGGCCTCTACAAGCGAGCGCTGGCCGGACAGATCAAGAATTTCACCGGCGTCGATCAGCCCTACGAAGCCCCGGAGGCGGCCGAACTCGTGCTTCACACCGCCAATTCGACGCCCGAGGCGCTCGCCGAGCGCGTCGTCGCGGAGTTGACGGCGCGCGGGTTCATCGCGCGGCTGTAGGCCGGCCCGGCCGCGGGCGTTGCGCCGGCGGCGAAAACGCGCTTCGATGGCCTGCGCCAGCGCGGGCGCGACGTCGCCGGCCGGGGGGCGACGCCATGACCGCCAGCGAATCTCACGACTATGTCGACGGCCGCCAGTCCGAGACCGCGCACGGGATCGCCCGCGGGGTGCGCCGGCTGCTGCGCGCGCGGGGCTTTTCCACGGTGACGGAACTGCCGCTTGTCGACGGACGCCGCGCCGACGTGGTGGCGCTCAACGGCGAGGGCGCGCTGCTGATCGTCGAGATCAAGTCGTCGGTCGCCGATTTTCGCGCCGACCACAAATGGCGCGACTACGCCGCCTATTGCGACCGGCTCTATTTCGCCATTGGCGCGCAGATTCCGGTCGAGATCATGCCCGAAGACGCCGGCCTGATCGTCGCCGACCCCTATGGCGCGGAAATCCTGCGTGAAGCGACGCCGCGCGCCGTCGCCCCCGCGACCCGCCGCGCCGTGCTGCTGCGCTTCGCCCAGGCCGCCGCCGACCGGCTGCACCGTCTCGCCGATCCCGGCGGAACCGCGGAGCTTTAGGGAAGGACGGCTCGCCCTCGGGACCGCCGAGGTTTCCCTTCCGCGCCCCTCATGCTAACGACCCGTCCATGACCACGCGCATCGACCGCCGTTTCGCCGCCCTTGCCGCCGAGCGCCGCGCCGCGCTCGTCGCCTTCGTCATGGCGGGCGATCCGGACGCGGCGACTTCGCTGGCGATCGTCAAGGCGGCGCCAAAGGCCGGCGCCGACGTGATCGAAATCGGCATGCCGTTCACCGACCCGATGGCCGACGGCCCGGCGATCCAGGCGGCGGGCCTACGCGCGCTCCGCGGCGGCCAGACCCTGCGCAAGACGCTGGCGCTGGTTGGCGACTTTCGCAGCGGCGACGCGGACACGCCCGTCGTGCTGATGGGCTATTACAATCCGATCTACGTCTATGGCGTCGAAGCGTTCCTCCGCGACGCCAAAGCGGCCGGGGTCGACGGGCTGATCGTCGTCGATCTGCCGCCGGAAGAGGACGAGGAATTGTGTCTGCCGGCGCTGAAGGCCGGGCTCAATTTCATCCGCCTGGCGACGCCGACCACCGACGACAAGCGCCTTCCCGCCGTGCTCGCCAACACTTCGGGCTTCGTCTATTACGTCTCCATCACCGGCGTCACCGGTTCGGCGGCGCCCGACCCGTCGAAAGTCGGCGAGGCGGTCGCGCGCATCAAGCGCCATACCCATTTGCCGGTCGCGGTGGGGTTCGGCGTCAAGGACGCCGCGACCGCGGCCGGCGTCGCCGCCAAGGCGGACGGCGTCGTCGTCGGATCGGCGCTGGTCGAGGCCGTGCGCGCCTCGCTGGTCGAGGGCAAGGCGGGGCCGGGGACGGTCGGCGCCGTCGCCGCGGCGGTCGAGCGAATCGCCGCCGGCGTGCGCGGCGTCGTCAAAGCGCCGCCGGCGCTGTCGAGGGAAAGCCGATGACCTGGATTTCCAACGTCGTCCCGCCGAAGATCCGCTCGTTCCTGCGGCGCGACACGCCGGAGAACTTGTGGGTCAAGTGCCCGGAGAGCGGCCAGCTCGTCTTCCACAAGGACCTCGAGGCCAATCTGATGGTGGTGCCGAGTTCCGGCTATCACATGAAGATCGACCCCAGGGCGCGCCTCGCTTCGCTGTTCGACGGCGGCCAATTCGAGGAGCTGCCGGTTCCGGAGACGCTGAGCGACCCGCTGAAATTTCGCGACGTCAAGCGTTACGCCGACCGCCTCAAAGAGCACCGCGCCAGGACCGGATCCGCCGACGCGGTCACGCTCGCGCGCGGCCGGATCGAGGGCCTGGCGACGACGGCGGCGGTGCACGATTTCGCCTTTCAGGGCGGCACGCTCGGCATCGCCGCAGGCGAGACGATCGTCGCCGGGATGAGCGAAGCGGTCGCGCAGCGCACGCCGTTCGTCATCTTCACCGCCTCGGGCGGCGCGCGCATGCAAGAGGGCATGTTCGCGCTGATGCAGATGCCGCGCACCACGGTGGCGGTCCAGCGCCTGCGCGCGGCGAGACTCCCTTATATCGTCGTGCTGACCAATCCCACCACCGGCGGCGTCACCGCTTCCTATGCGATGCTCGGCGACGTGCACATCGCCGAACCCGGCGCGGTGATCGGGTTCGCCGGCGCGCGCGTCATCGAACAGACCGTTCGCGAACGCCTGCCCGAGGGCTTCCAGCGCGCCGAATTCCTTCAGGATCACGGCATGGTCGACATGGTGGTGCCGCGACCTCAGATGCGCGCCACGCTGGCGCGGCTGTTGAAGCTGCTGACCAAGACGCCGAACGAGCCGGCGGCGGCGTGACGGGCCGACCTCGGAGCGCCCCATGAGCCAGGCCGATGCGATCTTCGCGCGCTTCGCGCCGCTGCATCCCAAGCGCATCGATCTGTCGCTCGGCCGCATCGAGCGCCTGCTCGGCGATCTCGGCGCGCCGCAGCGGCGCTTGCCGCCGGTTATCCATGTCGCGGGAACCAACGGCAAGGGCTCGACCATCGCCTTCATGCGCGCCGCGCTCGAGGCGGCGGGAAAACGGGTCCACGTCTACACTTCGCCCCATCTGGCGCGCTTCAACGAGCGCATCCGCCTCGACGGCGCGCTGGTCGACGACGAGCGCCTCGCCGCGGCGCTCGATCGCTGCGAGACGGTCAACGCCGGCCAGTCGATTTCCGTGTTCGAGATCACCACCGCCGCGGCGCTGCTGCTGTTCAGCGAGACGCCGGCCGATTTCCTGCTGCTGGAAGTGGGCTTAGGGGGCCGCTTCGACGCCACCAACGTCATCGAGGCGCCGGCCGCTTCGATCATCACCCCGGTGTCGTTCGACCATCCCGAGTTTCTCGGCGACACGGTGGAACAAATCGCCTACGAGAAAGCCGGAATCTTGCGGCGCGGCGCGCCAGCGATCATCGCCGATCAGGAGCACGGCGCGCTTCGCGTCATCGAACGCGAGGCGTTGCGCGTCGGCGCGCCGCGCATCGTCGCCGGGCGCGATTTCTTCATGCGCGCCGAACACGGCCGCCTCGTTTTCGAAGACCGCGACGGGCTCCTCGACCTGCCGCTGCCGCGCCTCCCCGGCCGGCACCAGCATGGCAACGCCGCCACGGCGATCGCGGCGCTGCGCGCGATTCTGCCGGCCTTGCCGACGCGCGCGTTCGAGCGCGGCCTCGTCGAGGCCGACTGGCCCGCCCGCTTGCAGCGCCTGCGCCACGGGCCGCTGGTCGCGCTCGCGCCCGCGCAGGCCGAAGTGTGGCTCGACGGCGCCCACAACGAAGCGGGCGGACGCGTCCTGGCCGAAGCGATGGCCGATTTCGAGGATCGCTGGCCGCGCCCGTTGGCGCTGATCTGCGGCACGCTGGCGAGCAAGAACACCGCGGGGTTCCTTTCCCATTTCAAAGGACTGGCGCAGGAGACGCTCGCCGTGCCGATCGCCGGCGAACACGCCGGCCGCACGGCGGAAGAGGTCGCCGCGATCGCGCGCGGCGCCGGCCTTTCCGCCGCGGCGTGCGACAGCGTCGCCTCGGCGCTGCGCTTCCTGGCGGCGCGCGCCTGGGAAAAGCCGCCGCGCATCCTCATCGCCGGATCGCTTTATCTGGCCGGCCAGGTCCTTGAGGAAAACGGCGACGCGCCGCGGTGAGAGGGATGAGCCGACGGGCGGAGAGCGGCGGCGACGCGCGCCAGCCCCTTTGTTTCTATAAAACCAGTTTCATGGTTGTAATTGCCGTTCGCCTTTGCTAGTGGTTAGAATCAAACGGTTGGAACCGCGCCGCACGGCGCAAGTCATTGAAATGATTCACTACGCTGAGGACTCTTTCGTTTGATTTTCACCACTAGAGAGGTCGGCATGGACATCGAAACGGCGGCCCGCGCCTTGGCGGAATTGGGCAACACCACGCGATTGCAGATCGTGCGCCTGCTCGTCAGGGCGGGCGAGGAGGGGCTCGCGATCGGCGAAGTGCAGTCCCATCTCGGCCTGCCGGCCTCGACGTTGGCGTTTCACTTGCGCGGTCTCGTCACCGCGGGCCTTGTCGCCCAGCAACGTCAGGGGCGCGTGATCCGCTGCACGCCGAAATACGCGGCGCTCCGGGAAACGCTCGCCTTCGTCACCGAGCACTGCTGCGCCGGCGTCGGCGTCGCGCCGGGGCAGGAGTCCAAGGCGCCCGCTGCGCCGCGCCGTCGTCAGGCGGGCGTGGGGTGAGTTTTTGTTTGCGCTGATATCACGACATCACTGGTTATATAGGAACAAAGAATGCAACCCCACGGCGACAGCGTCGCCCGCCCGCCCCGCGGGCCGACGCCCAACTCTGAGGAGGAGCCAAGTCATGGAGCGCGCCGCCATCGCGGAAGTCCGCAAGTCCGCCGAAGATTCCTTCGCCTCCGGGTTTTACTGCGCCGAGAGCGTCGTCATGGCGATCGCCAAGGCGGAGGGCGTCGACTCAGGCCTCTTGCCGAGGATCGCCACCGGCTTCGGCGGCGGGATGGCCCGCACCCGCGGCGATTGCGGCGCGCTCACCGGCGCGGTCATGGCCGTCGGCTTAGCGCTTGGACGCTCCACGGCGACGGAATCCGTCGAACCCACATTCGCGGCGACCCAGCGCATGATCGCCGATTTCGAGCGTGAGTTTGGCGCGCGCGGCTGCCAGGCTCTGCTGGGCGGCTGCGACCTGGGCGCCCCGGAAGGTCAGGCGATGTTCAACGAGCAGAAGCTCCGTCGGCGCTGCCTTCGTTTCACCGGCGGGGCCGCCGAAATCGCCGCGCGCGTCATCATTGAAGCCCGCGGCTGACCCGCTGAGGTCGAACCGCGAGAGCGCAAAGCCTCGGAATTTTCGCCATGAGGAGAACGACAATGAGCCAAGCGAACATCAAGGACATCGTGCGCGACAAGTACGCCGAGGCCGCGCGTCGCGTCGGCAACGGCGGTTCGTGCTGCGGCGCAAAAGCGGAACTTGCCGGCGACAACCCGATCACCTCCAAGCTTTACGGCGAGGGCGAGACCAGCGCCCTGCCCGAGGCCGCCGTGCTCGCCTCGCTCGGCTGCGGCAACCCGACCGCGCTCGCCGAACTGAAGCCGGGCGAAACCGTGCTCGATCTCGGCTCCGGCGGCGGCGTCGACGTGTTGCTTTCGGCGCGCCGCGTCGGCCCCGAGGGCAAGGCCTATGGCCTCGACATGACCGACGAAATGCTCGCGCTCGCGCGCGACAATCAACGCAAGGCCGGCGCGGCCAACGTCGAGTTCCTCAAGGGCGAGATCGAGAATATCCCGCTGCCCGACAACTCGGTCGACGTGATCATCTCGAATTGCGTCATCAACCTTTCCGCCGACAAGGATCGCGTGCTCAGCGAGGCGTTTCGCGTCCTCAAGCCGGGCGGGCGTTTCGCCGTGTCGGACGTGGTGACGAGAGGCGACGTTCCCGCGCAATTGCGCAACGACATGCTGCTGTGGGTCGGCTGCATCGCCGGCGCGCTCGAGGAAGGCGACTATCGCGCCAGGCTCGCCGCCGCCGGCTTCGAGGCGATCGGCGTCGAGCCGACCCGCGTCTAT
The DNA here is from genome assembly GCA_963775575.1 of uncultured Alphaproteobacteria bacterium. Taxonomy (GTDB): domain Bacteria; phylum Pseudomonadota; class Alphaproteobacteria; order Rhizobiales; family Beijerinckiaceae; genus Roseiarcus. Next base: position 1,815,442 of record CAVZJG010000002.1, on the reverse strand, counting down.
AGGGTCGACGACGCGCGCGAATTCCTCGCCGGCAAGGGTCTCGACGTCGATGCGCTCGCCTCGCAAATCGACGGCAAGTTCATGAGTGCGTTCGTGCGCGCGGCGAAGCCGAAGGCGGCGCCGACAAATTAGACCGCGCCGAAGCGCCGCTTCAAATTCCGCATAGGGCGAGCTTGCCAAATCCACTATATCTGTTATTCTGGATATATGGATAACACCGAAGCCATAGCCGCCTTGGCGGCGCTCGCCCAGTCGACCCGCCTCGATGCGTTCCGGCTCCTGGTCGCGCGGGAGCCGGAAGGCGTTCCCGCCGGCGAACTGGCGCGTCTGGTCGAGGTTCCGCAAAACACCATGTCGGCGCATCTCGCCGTCCTCTCGCGCGCTCGTCTGATCGTCGGCGAGCGCCACAGCCGCTCGATCGTCTATCGCGCCGACCTCGAGCGCTTCCGGGAGGTCGCGCTCTATCTCATCAAAGACTGCTGCGGCGGGCGCGCCGATCTGTGCGCGCCGCTGATCGCCGATCTCACCCCTTGCCGCCCGCCCAAGGAGGCCGCTCATGGCTGAACGCATCTTCAATGTCTTGTTTCTGTGCACCGGCAACACCGCGCGCTCGATCCTCGCCGAATCCATCCTGCGCAAAGTCGGCGCCGGCCGCTTCGCCGCCTATTCGGCAGGGAGCCATCCCAAGGGCGTCGTCAATCCGTTCGCCCTCAAGGTGCTGGAAAGGCTCGAACTCCCGACCGACGGGCTGCGCTCGAAAAACTGGGAGGAATTCTCTCGTCCCGGCGCGCCCACGATGGATTTCGTCTTCACCCTTTGCGACGACGCCGCTCAAGAGGCGTGCCCGGTCTGGCCCGGCCAGCCGATGACCGCCCATTGGGGCATCGAAGACCCCGCCGCCGTCGAGGGAACGGACATTCGCAAGGAAGCGGCCTTCGTCGCCGCGGCGCGCTACGTGAAGAACCGGATTTCCGCTTTCGTCGCCCTGCCGATCAAGAGTCTCGACAAGTTGTCGTTGACCGCGAAGCTCAACGAGATCGGGACGCTCGAAGGGGCGAGCAAGCCGCGCTCCGAGGTCGCGTAATGGACTTCGTCGTCCGCCGCAATCCGGCTTGTCGGACCTCGCGCGGCGCGGACCCTTCATCAAGGAAGACGGCGAGCGCGTGATCGGCGATCACGCGCGGCGCGTCGCGACAGCAAAGGAATTCCCGATGTCCCGGTTCGAACGCTATCTCACCCTATGGGTCGCGCTGTGCATCGTCGCCGGCGTGGCGGTCGGCCAACTGGCGCCGGGCGTCTTTCACGCCATCGGCGCGGCGGAAATCGCCAAGGTCAATCTGCCGGTGGCGGCGCTGATCTGGCTGATGATCATTCCCATGCTGATCAGAATCGACTTCGCCGCGCTCAGCGAAGTCGGCCAGCATTGGCGCGGCATCGGCGTGACCCTGTTCATCAATTGGGCGGTCAAGCCGTTCTCGATGGCGGCGCTCGGCGCGTTCTTCATCGGCTATCTGTTCCGGCCCTATCTGCCCGCCGATCAGGTCAGCTCCTACATCGCCGGCCTGATCATCCTCGCCGCGGCGCCGTGCACGGCGATGGTGTTCGTGTGGTCGAACCTGACCCACGGCGAGCCGCATTTCACCCTGACCCAAGTCGCGCTGAACGATGCGATCATGGTGTTCGCGTTCGCGCCGATCGTCGGCCTGCTGCTCGGCCTCTCGGCGATCACCGTTCCCTGGAACACGCTCGTCCTTTCGGTCGTCCTCTATATCGTTGTGCCGGTAATCATCGCCCAACTGCTGCGCCGCCGCCTGCTGGCGACGGGCGGGACGGCGGCGCTGTCGCGCCTGCTGGCGACCTTGCAACCCGCTTCGCTGGTGGCCCTGCTCGCGACGCTGGTGCTGCTGTTCGGCTTTCAGGGCGAGGAGATCATCGCCCAGCCGCTCATCATTCTGATGCTGGCGACGCCGATCCTGATTCAGGTCTATTTCAACGCCGGCTTCGCCTATCTCTTGAACCGCCTGATGGGCGAACAGCATTGCGTCGCCGGCCCGTCGGCCCTGATCGGGGCCAGCAACTTCTTCGAGCTGGCGGTCGCCGCCGCCATCAGCCTGTTCGGCTTCAACTCGGGCGCGGCGCTGGCGACCGTCGTCGGCGTGCTGATCGAAGTTCCGGTGATGCTGTCGGTGGTTTGGATCGTCAATCGGTCGAAGGGTTGGTACGAGGGCGGCGCGAAGGCGGCCGCGAGTTCGTTCCCGCCGCCGGCGCGCTTGCGAAGGTGAGCGACGCTTATCAGGGGCGACGCCGATGATGCGGACGAGAATCGAGCGGGCCGCGACCATCGCCGCCTTCGCGATCGTCGGGTGGGCCGTGTGCGCGGCTGCGATCGGGATCGGCTTTGGCCTCATGAGCGAGCGCGGAGCGCTCATTCTGCACGCGATCGTCGCTCCGATCGCCTTCGCCGGCCTGAGTTGGCTCTATTTTGCGCGCTGCGCCTATACGAGGCCGCTGACGACCGCGCTGTTGTTCCTCGCCGTCGTCGTCGCGTTGGACGTTTTCGTCGTCGCGCTCCTCATCGAAAAGAGCTTCGCCATGTTCGCCAGCCCGCTGGGAACGTGGGCGCCGTTGTTCCTGATCTTCGCCTCGACCTGGACCGCCGGCGCGCTTGTCGAGCGGACGAGTCGTCGGTCAAGAAGCCGATCAGGCGAGGGCGGTCTGGTCGAGCGGCGGTTTGGCCACGGCAAGGCGCTCAGGTCACCCGGCGGCGGAACAGCCATCCCGCGGCGGTGAGGCTCGCCGCGCCGATCAGCGCCATCGGCCAATATTGCGAGGCGAGCGAGGATAGGCTCGCCCCTTCCAGGAACACGCCGCGCACGATGACCAGGAAGTAGCGCATCGGGTTGACGAGGGTGATGTCCTGCACCCACTCCGGCATGTTGGCGATCGGGCTGGCGAAGCCGGAGAGAAGGATCGAGGGCACCATGAACAGGAACACCCCGAGCAGCGCCTGCTGCTGCGTCGCCGCCAGCGAGGAGATCATCAGCCCCACGCCGACCACCGCGCTGACGAAGACGATGAGCCCGAGATAGAGCGTCGGCAGCCCGCCGCGCAGCGGCACCTCGAACCACCACACCGTTGCGACGATGATCGCCGAGGCTTCGATCCCCCCGATCAGCACGCCCGGCAGTCCCTTGCCGAGCAAGATGTCGATCGGGCGCAGCGGCGTGACCAGCAACTGGTCGAAGGTGCCGCTCTCGCGCTCTCGCGCGACCGAGAGGGCGACCACCATCAGCGTCACGATCTGGGTCAGCAGCGCGACGATGCTCGGCACGAAGAACCAATGCGAGCTGAGGGTCGGGTTGTAGCGGGCGCGGATGTCGAGCGTCGCCGGAGGATTCGCCGCGCCGTGCGCGGCGGCCCAGGCGATCGAAAAGTCGCTCAAAATGGCGTTGGCGTAGCCCTCGATCAGCAGCGCGGTGTTGGAGTTGCGGCCATCGAGGATCGCCTGCACCGGCGCCGGCCGTCCGCTCAGCAGATCTCGGGTGAAGCGCGGATCGATCACCAGCGCCAGCTTGATCGCGCGCGAATCGATCAGCGCGTCGATCTCCTGGCTGCTGTGCAGCGTGGCGACCAGCCGAAAAGTCGGCGCGCCGAGAAAATGCGCGACGAGGTCGCGCGACGCCTCGCTGGCGTCCTGGTTGTAGATCGCGATCGGCACGTGGTCGAGATCGTACGTCGCGGCGTAACCGAACAAGATGAGCATGACGAGCGGCGGGCTGATCAGCACCGAGCGGCTCTTGCCGTCGCGCAGCACCGCCAGCAGCTCCTTGACGATCAAAGCGAGAACCTGCCGCCACATGGCCGTCAGTCCAATCGTTTACGCGCCAGCGCGCGCGCCGCGCCGAGGAAGATCGCCGCGATCGCGATCAGCGCGGCGGCGTTGGGCAGGATCACCGACCAGACGTCGCCGGCCAGAAACGTCGATTGCAGGATGGCGACGAAATAGCGCGCCGCAACGGCGTAGGTGATGATCTGCACCGGCCAGGGCATGCTGTTGATGTCGAATACGAAGCCCGAGAGGATGAACGCCGGCAGGAACGTCGCGATGATGGCGATCTGCGCGGCGACGAACTGGCTGCGCGCAGCGCTGGAGATCAACAGCCCCATTCCCAGCGCGGCGAGCATGAACAAGCTGGAAGTGGCGGTGAGCGTCCACAGCGAGCCGCGCAGCGGCACCTCGAACCGCAACACGCCGAGCGCCACCGTGGCCGCCATGCCGCCCATGCCGAGGACAAAATAGGGGATCAGCTTGGCGATCAGAATTTCCCGGATCGTCACGCGGGTCACCATCAACGCTTCCATCGTGCCGCGTTCCCACTCGCGCGCGATCACCAGCGCCGTCAGCAGCGCGCCGCTCAAGGTCATGATCATCGCGATGAGGCCCGGCACGATGAAGTCGCGGCTCTTCACCGCCGGGTTGAATCGCACGCGCGCCTGCAAGGCGATCGGCAGCGGGACCGGCCGCCCCGCTTCCGCCGCCTGCGCGGCGAGCCAGTCGGCCCAGACCTGTTGGACGTAGCCCTCGACGATCCGGGCGGTGTTGGTGTCGACGCCGTTGACGAACAAGCCGATCGGAGAATTGCCGCCCGAGGCCGCCCGGCGGTCGAAATCGCTCGGCAGCCAGACGACGCCCTGCACCTCGCGGTTGGTCATCGCCCGCTCCGCCTCCTGGATGGTGAGGAACCGCCGCGGGCGGAAGTACGGCGACTGCTCGAACGCGCCCGCAAAGCTCGCGGCGAGCGCGCTCGGGTGTGGCGCCACCAGCGCCAGCGGCACGTTGCTGGCGTCGAGCGAGACGCCGTAGCCGAACAGAAACAGCAGCACCGCCGGCAGCAGGAAGGCGATGGCGAGCGAGGAAGGGTCCCGCCAGATTTGCAGGAACTCTTTGCGCAGCAGCCCGCGCAGGCGTCGCAGCGAGGCCATCATGGGCGTGACGCCTGCGTCGGCGCGTCCGCCGCCGCTTCGATCATCGCGATGAACGCGTCTTCCATGGTCGGATCGGGGCGCGCCTCCGTCCTGGCGGCGGCCTTGATCGCCTCCGGCGCCCCCGCCGTCAGCACGCGGCCCTGCGCCATGATCGCCAAGCGGTCGCAGTACTCCGCTTCCTCCATGAAGTGCGTCGTCACCATGACGGTGACGCCGGACTCGGCGAGCGCGTTGATGCGCCGCCAGAAGTCGCGACGCGCGAGCGGATCGACGCCGGAAGTGGGCTCGTCGAGGAACAAGATGTCGGGCTCATGCATCAGCGCGCAGGCGAGCGCCAGCCGTTGCTTGAATCCGAGCGGCAGATCGCGCGCGGTCGCGCTCATCTGCGAAGCGAGGTCGAACTCGGCGACCGCCCAGTCGATGCGTCGACGCTGCCGCGCGCCGAACAGTCGATAGACGCTGCTGAAGAAGCGCAGATTCCGCTCCACGCTGAGATCGCCGTAGAGCGAGAACTTCTGCGCCATGTAGCCGATCCGCCCGCGCGCCGACGCGGCGGCCTTGCGCAGATCGAAGCCGGCGACGCGCAACGAGCCTTCCGAGGGCGGCAGCAGGCCGCAGAGCATGCGGAAGGTGGTCGATTTGCCGGCGCCGTTGGCGCCGAGCAGGCCGAAAATCTCGCCGCGGGCGACGTGGAAGCTGACGTCGTTCACGGCGACGAAGTCGCCGAAGCGGCGGGTGAGGCGGCGCACCGCAATGACGTCTTCGGCGGGCGACGCGGCGGCCAGCGACGGCGCCGCCGGCGCCGCAGCGGGCCGGGCCGCGGCGTCGAGCGCGCGCAACCGGGCGACGAAAGCGTCCTCGAAGCGCGGCGGGGTGGGCGCGAAGGTCAGGCCCGGCAGGTCCGAGGCAAGCGCGGCGGCGTCGGGAGGCGTTGGCGCGGCCGTCACCACCCTGACCCGGCTGCCCTGGATCACCGTATCGATCACGTCAGGGGCGCGCGCCAGCCGCTCCTGCAGCCGTCGCCGGCCGACGTCGGCGCTGGCGAAGAAGCTCCGCCCCGCCAATTGCGCGGTGAAGGCGGCGGGCGGCCCGGCGCCGAGCAGCCGGCCTTCATGGATCAGCAGCACGGAGTCGCAACGCTCGGCTTCGTCGAGATAGGCGGTGCTGAACAGCACCGTCACGGCGGCGTCGCGCGTCAGGTGGTCGATGATCTGCCACAACTCGCGCCGCGACACCGGATCGACGCCGACGGTCGGCTCGTCGAGCAGCAGCAGATCGGGCGGATGAACCAGGGTGCAGGCGAGGCCGAGCTTCTGCTTCATCCCGCCTGACAGGCGCCCGGCGCGGCGCTCGGTGAAGGGCCCGAGCGCGGTCATGTGCATGAGCTCGGCGTAGCGGGCGGGGCGCTCGTCGGCCGGCACGCCTTGCAGATCGGCGTACAGATCGAGGTTCTGTCGCACGCTGAGGTCTTCGTAGAGACCGAAGCGCTGCGGCATGTAGCCGATCCGCGCCTGGACGGCGAGCGGATCGCGCTTAACGTCGATCCCCAGCGCCTCGATCTTTCCGGCGTCGGCGCGCAGCAGGCCGGCGATCAACCGCATCAAGGTGGTCTTGCCGGCGCCGTCCGGGCCGATCAGCCCGGTGACGGCGCCGTGCGCCGCGCTGGCGGTGATCCCATCGATCGCCGCAATCACCCGCTTGCCCGAGCGAAAGCTGCGGCGCACGCCCTCGAGCCGCAGCGCCGGCGCGCCGTCATCGAGAGGCGGCATCGCTCGCTCCGCAACCGGGCGGCGGCGCCTCAACGGGCTGGGTCAGATCGATGCGCACGGTGGCCGGCATCCCGAGACGCAGCTCGCCGCGCGCGTCGCAAGCATAGACCCTGAGCTGGTAGACCAGCGCGGTGCGCAGCTCCGGCGTCTCGACCGCCTTGGGGGTGAACTCGGCGGTCGGCGAGATGTAGCCGATCCAGCCGTCGTATGCCCGGCCGGGATAGCTGTCGGCGCTCACGCTCGCCTTCATGCCGAGCCGGATGCGGCCGAGTTCGTTCTCGGGCGCGTAGGCTCTTACCCATAGCGGATTCGGCAAGGCGATGGTGAGGACCGGCGTCGAGGGGGACGCCATGTCGCCGGGCTCCAGGATGCGGTCCTCGACCACGCCGTCGGACGGCGCGTAGAGACGGGTGTCGTCGAACTGCCGCTGCGCCAGCGCCACGGCCGCCTGAGCCGCCTGATAGGCGGCGCGCGCCGCGGCGATGTCTTCGGCCCGCGGCCCTTCGACCGCCAGAAGATAGGCCTGCCGCGCCGCTTCGTGCTGCTGGCGCACCGATTCGAACGCCGCTTTCGCGTCGTCGCGCTGCTGGATGGTCCCGGCGTTGGTGGCCGTCAGCGCGTCATAGCGCTTGTAGGTCGCCTCGTCGTTCAAATAGGTCGTCTCCAGGGCGTCCATGGTCGCCTTCGCCTGCGCGATCTCTTCCGGGCGGGACCCGGCCAGCAGCTTGGCCAGCGTCTGGTTCTGGTTGTCCATCTGCGCCTTCGCCTGCGCCAGCGCCGCGGCGTAGCGGACGTCGTCCAGCGTCGCGAGCAGGTCGCCGCGTTTCACGCTCGCGCCTTCCTGCACCACGATCGTCGCGATCGTTCCGGTGTCGTTGAAGGCCGGCTGCGCCTCTCGGATGTCGACGTCGCCATAGAGTATGAGCGCGTTCGTTGCCTCTGCGCCGTCGTGGCGCGAATAGAGCCAGCCGCCGCCTAGGGCGAGAGCGGCTACGACGGCAAGAATGATGAGGGCGCGTTTCGACATGTTGGCGTCAATTCGTCATCCAGTCGTCTTGTCGACTTCAGCGTCGATCGCGGCTGCGATCGGAATGTGAAGGCGGCGCAACCTCCGGCTTGTAGGGGCAGGCCACAATCGGCGTTGGCGCGCCGATGGCGATCGCGCCAGGGCTGTGGATAGCACGAAACCGGCGATTGGCTCGGCCGAAGGCCAACATTTTCTCTGCGACGATTCGTCCGATCCCCTGGCAAGCGGCGACGGAATTTCGCACGCCGCGGGCAAGGCGGGCGGACGCTCCGACTATGGGCGCCTATCTGCCCGGCGCCGACACCCGCCGAGCGCGCCGGGCGCTGGCGGCATGGTCCGGCGCCGAACGTCGGGCGTCGCCCAAAGGCCGCGCCCGCGCGATCCCGTCTCAATCGTCGCCGTGCGCCGCATCCCTGGCGCTCGCGGTCGGCGAACGGCCGTGCAGGAAATCGACCGCCGCGATCAACTGCGCATCGTTGGCGGGGTCGGGGGAAACATAGACCTCCGAGCCGGTCTTTTCGTCGTCGCCGTTCTTCAGGTGCCCGGTCAGCGAGGCCTCGCCTCTGCTTTCGACCTTGCCCTTCAAATCGTCGGGGACCGCCTCTTTGACTTTGATGTCGGGTTCGATGCCCTTGGCCTGGATCGAGCGGCCGGAGGGCGTGTAATAGCGCGCGGTCGTCAGTTTCAACGCGCCGTTGTCGCCCAGCGACAACACCGTCTGGACCGACCCCTTGCCGAACGAGCGCGTGCCGATCAACGTCGCGCGCTTGAGATCCTGAAGCGCGCCCGAAACGATCTCCGAGGCCGAGGCCGAGCCGCCGTTGATCAGCACCGCCAAGGGCTTGCCCTGCGACAGGTTGGCCCCGGCCCGGGCGTTGTAATCCTGCGCCTGATCGGCCGCGCGCCCCCGCGTCGACACGATCTCGCCGCGATCGACGAAGGCGTTGACCACTTCGATCGACTGCGTCAGCAAGCCGCCGGGATTGTTGCGCAGGTCGAGGATGTAACCCTTCAATTTGTCGTCGCCGGGTTCGTCGTGGAACTTGGCGATCGCCTTTTGCAGCCCGTCGTAGGTCTGCTGGCTGAATTGGGTGATGCGGATATAGCCGATGTCGCCGCTCTCGATTCGCGAGCGCACCGGCAGCACCTTGATGATTTCGCGAACGATGGCGAATTCCCTGGTCTCTTTATTCGCGCCCCGGCTCACTTTCAGACGGACCGAAGTCTTCGCCGGCCCGCGCATCCTGTCGACCGCTTCTTTGAGCGACAATCCCTGCACCGGCGTATCGTCGATGGCGGTTATGACGTCGCCCGACATCATCCCGGCGCGGGCCGCGGGCGTGTCGTCGAGAGGGCTGACCACGCGCACCAGCCCGCCCTCCTGTATGACTTCGAGCCCGAGGCCGCCGAACTCCTCGCCCTTCATCGTCGTTTGAAAGTCGTTCAGGGCCTTGGCGTCGAGATACGAGGAATGGGGATCGAGCGCAGCGAGCATGCCGTTGATCGCGCCGACGATCATTTTGTCATCGTCCGGCTTGTCGACGTACGATTGCCTGACCTTATCGAAGACGCGGGCGAAGCGTTGGAGTTGGTCGGCGCCGGCGGTCGCCGTAGGCGCCGCGCCGCCGACCGCGGCGGGCGTCGCGCCGCCCGTCGCGAACGCGGCGACCGCCGCGCCAAACGCAACGCCGAAAGCCAAATAAGAAATCCCGCGGCCCATGCCGACGATGTCCTTCGTCGTGTTCAGTTCGGCGTCGCCGCGTCCGGGCCGCCAGGGGTCGGCGAGGCCGCCGGAGCCTCTTTGGCCCCATCGGACGGCGCGGCGGTCTCGCCGCCGGCGGGCGCGTCGGCCTTGGCCGGAATGGCCGCGGCGCGCTTGACGCCGTGCAAGAGATCGACGGCGGCGATCAACTGCTTGTCGTTCTTGGGATCGGGCGGCACGTAGGCCTGCGAGCCGGTCTTTTCGTCGTCGCCGTTCTTGAGATGGCCTTTGAGCGAGGCCTCTCCCTTGGTGTCGTCCTTGCCCTTCAGATCGTCGGGAACGTCCTCCAGGATCTGGATGTCGGGGTCGATGCCCTTGGCCTGGATCGAACGGCCGGACGGCGTGTAATAGCGCGCCGTCGTCAATCTCAGGGCGCCGTCTTGCCCGAGCGGCATGATGGTCTGCACGGAGCCCTTGCCGAACGAGCGGGTGCCGATCAGCGTCGCGCGCTTATGGTCCTGCAGGGCGCCCGAAACGATCTCCGCGGCCGACGCCGAGCCGCCGTTGATGAGCACGACCAGCGGCTTGCCGCCGGAGAGATCGCCCCCCGGGCGCGCGTTGAAGCGCTGCGCGTCGTCGGGGTTGCGTCCGCGCGTCGACACGATCTCGCCCTTGTCGATGAAGGCGTTGACGACGTCGATCGACTGATCGAGCAAGCCGCCGGGATTGTTGCGCAAGTCCAGGATGTAGCCTTTGAACTTGTCCGCCGGCACGTCGGCGACGATCTTCTCCATCGCGCTCTTGAGGCCGTCGGCGGTCTGCTCGGTGAATTGCGTGATGCGGATGTAGCCGATGTCGTCGGCTTCGACGTGCGAGCGCACCGATTGAACCTTGATGATGTCGCGAACGATCTTGAACTCCCTGGCCTCCTTGGCGCCGCCGCGCAGGATCTTGAGCCGAATGGTCGAATTCACCGCCCCGCGCATCTTTTCCACCGCCTGATCGAGCGTCAGGCCTTGCGTCGACTCGTCATCGATCCCGACGATGATGTCGCCCGAGAGAATGCCGGCCTTGGCCGCGGGCGTGTCGTCGATCGGGCTGACGACCTTGACCAAGCCGTCTTCTTGCGTGACCTCGATCCCCAGGCCGCCGAATTCGCCCTTGGTCTGCACCTGCATCTCGCGATAGGACTTGGCGTCCATGTAGCTCGAATGAGGATCGAGCGAACTCAACATGCCGTTGATCGCCGCCTCGATCAATTTGGCCTCGTCGGGTTTCTCCACATAATCGTTGCGAATCTTCTCGAAGACGTCGCCGAACAGGTTGAGCTGGCGATAGGTGTCGGCCGCGGCGGCGTAGGCGCTTTGGCTGAACGCCGAAAGCGTCTGCGGCGCCCATCCCGCGCAGATCGCGCCGATGGCGACTCCGATCGCCAAAAAGGAAACCTTGCGTATCATCCGTGCGCCTTTTCGATGTCTGACTTCGCCCACCACGGCCCCGGATCGATCGCGGTTCCGTCTTTCCTCAGCTCGATATAGAGAACGGGCTCCGTGGCGCCAATAGCCACGGCGGCGGCTGTCCTGGCCGTTCCATCGCCCATGGTCGCGACCGGCTCTCCGGCCAGGACGAACTGCCCGACCGCTACGCTGATTCGATCCATGCCGGCCAGCGCCATATAGTATCCCCCGCCGGCGTCGATGATCAAGAGTTGGCCATAGGACCGATAGGGCCCGGCGAACAGCACCGAGCCGTCGACCGGCGAGGACACCGTCGCGCCGACAGGCGAGGCGATCGACACCCCCTGTTCGGCCCCGCCGAAGGCGTCCGCCGAGCCGAACGTCTTGAGGATCGCGCCGGCGACGGGCAAGGAAACAAGGCCCTTGGCGTCGGCGAACGCGATTCCCGGCTTCAAGCGCGCCGGCTCCGCCCCGCGCGCCGCGGCGGCTTTGGCGGCGACATCGGCCGCCATCGCTTGATCGGCGGCGTTCGCGGCGCCGATTTCCTTCTCCATGCGCGCGATCAAATCTTTGAGATTGGACGCCTGCTCGGCGAGTTGCGTGTCGCGCTCGCGCTCCGCCGCCAGCGCCTGCTCCGCGGCCGACAAGGATTGTTGGCGCGCGTCAACCAGCGCGCCGAGGCGGGTCTTGTCGAGCGCCAGACTCGCCGAGCGCCGAGCAAGATCGTCGCGCTGCTTGGCGATCGAGGCGCTGAGGTTGGCCTGTCGCTCCAGATCCTGCCTCAGCGCTTCGGTCTCGCTCTTGAGTTCGCCGACCGTCGAGCCGAGCACGATCGCGGCGCGGATCGCCTCGGCCATGTCCTGCGGCTTCACCAGGATCGCCGGCGGCGGGTTGCGCCCCATGCGCTGCAACACGGCCAGAACGTCGGCGACGACGGCGCGCCGATTTTCGAGCGAGCGGCCCAGAGCGTCGGCGCTGGCGTTCAGGCCCGCGAGACGATCGTCGGCCGCGGCGATTTGCCGTTCGGCCTCCTGCACTTTCGCGGTGGTGTCGATCAGGGCGGCGTTGAGCCGCGCGCGGTCGGCGCGAAACGACTCGATATCGGCTTCGATGCGCCGGCGCTGCTCCTCGGATGCGCGCATCGTGTCTTCGACGCCGCGCAACTGGGTCTCTTGAGCGGCCTTTTCGTCGACCTTGGCGCCGACGCCGTCGGAGTCGGCGCGAGCGCCCCCGCCGGCCAGAAGCAGCGCAACGCCGATCGCCAGCGCTCGCATCGCCATCGCCCTCGCCGCCGTCGCCGCTCGATTTCGCTTCGCCATCGCCGAGGCGCGCCTCGCATGAACCGGCGGAATTTTCCGCGATCAGCCGCGATGATAGGGATGACCGCCGAGAATGGAAAGCGCCCGATAGAGCTGCTCGCTGGCCATCACCCGCACCAGCTGATGCGGCCAGGTCATCGCGCCGAAAGCGAGGATCGTGCGGGCCTGAGCGCGCAGGGCGGGATCGAGGCCGTCCGGCCCGCCGATGACGACGGCGTAAGCGGGCGCAGCCGCGTCGCGCGCCTTGCCGATCTCGGCGGCCCATTGCGCGCTGGTCATCGCGGCGCCGCGTTCGTCCAGCAGCGCCAGCCAGGCCCCCTTCGGCGCGGCGGCGAGAATCGCGCGCGCCTCCTCGGCCTGGCGATCCTCGGCGCGCCGCGCGCGGCCCTCCTCGACTTCGCGCAGGTCGACGCCGGATATCCCCTGCGAGCGGGCGAGATCGGCGAGCCGCTTGAAATAGCGATCGGACAATTCCCGCTCGGGGCCGGACTTCAATCGGCCGACGCCGATCAGCGCCAAGCGCACCCTCGGCTATCCCGGCCTTGCCGGACGCGCCTCGCCGGGTCGATCCGCGCTCCACATCTTCTCGAGATTGTAGAACCGGCGCGCCTCGGGCCTGAAAATATGGACGATGGCGTCGCCGGCGTCGAGCAGCACCCAGTCGCAATTGGGGAGCCCCTCGATGCGCGGGGCCGGATAGCCCGCCGCCCTGCAGGCCTTGACCACATGATCGGCGATCGCGCTGACGTGCACGTTCGAGCGGCCGCTGGCGACGATCATGACGTCGGCGAGCGTCGTCTTGCCTGCGACATCGATGGCGACGACGTCCTCGGCCTTGGAATTCTCCAGGCTGGCGAGGATCGTGCGGGGGAGGAGTTCGTCCTTTGGCGGGGTCCGGGGGACGGCGGATTTGCGTCGGCGCGGCGACGCGATGTTCTCGGACGTCAGGGTCAGTGTCGCGATCCTTTCGCTCGGCCGGCTGATTCGCCGCGGCCGATAGGGAAAAGATGATCCCGCCATGCTAAGTTTTCAAGACGATTGACGACGTTGAAGAAACGGCGCGGCGCAACGCCGTCGACGAAGCGTCGGAGCGCGGTCCGTGCAGGAACAGGAACGCCGGCGGGGGAAGGCGGGCGAAGCGCGCCGCTTCGCTTTCCGGTCGACGCCGGCGCGCCAGAACGGCCCCGGCGCGGCCGGCGAGCGCCCGCAACGTCGATCCCGGGCGGTCGACGACCAGGATCGGCACGAGATCGGCGATCGTGCGCCAACGCCGCCAAAGGTGAAATTCGCTCAAATTATCGGCGCCCATGATCCAGACAAAATGCGCGCCCGGCGCCCGGCGCTTCAGCCAAATGAGCGTTTCGCAGGTGTAGCGCGCCCCGATCTCCGCCTCGAACCCGGTGACGGCGATGCGCGGATCGCGCGTCAACCGCTGCGCCGCCTCGATGCGGGCGCGCATTTCGGCGAGGCCCGCCTGCGGCTTGAGCGGGTTGCCGGGCGTCGCCAGCCACCACAGGCGGTCGAGACGAAGCCGGCGCAGCGCCAACTCGGAAATCGCCCGATGTCCTTCGTGCGGCGGGTTGAAGGAGCCGCCGAGCAGGCCGATCGTCTGTCCCGGCGCGAAGGGCGGCAAGCGCACGATCATCGCGTCGCCTGTTCGGCCAGCCGTTGCGCCTGGCGCTCGGCCGTCAGCGCGTCGATGATTTCGTCGAGCGCCTCGCCCGTCATCACCCGGTCCAGCGTGTACAACGTCAGGTTGATGCGGTGATCGGTCACGCGCCCCTGCGGAAAGTTATAGGTCCGGATGCGCTGCGAGCGATCGCCGGAGCCGACCTGCGCGCGCCGCTCCTGGGCGCGTTCGTCGTTGGCCCGCTGGTTCTGCGCGTCGAGAATGCGCGAGCGCAGCAGCGCCATCGCCTTGGCGCGATTGCGGTGTTGCGAGCGTTCCTCCTGCACGGCGACGACCACGCCGGTCGGCAAGTGGGTGATGCGGATCGCCGATTCCGTCTTGTTGACGTGCTGCCCGCCGGCGCCGCTCGATCGCATGGTGTCGACCTTCAAATCCGCCTCGTCGATCACGAGGTCGAGTTCCTGCGCCTCCGGAAGGACGGCGACCGTGGCGGCCGAAGTGTGGATGCGCCCCTGCGCCTCGGTCGCGGGAACGCGCTGCACGCGATGAACGCCGCTCTCGAACTTCAGCCGCGCGAACGCGCCCCGCCCCGCGATTTCCGCGACGATCTCCTTGTAGCCGCCCGCCGCGCCCTCGCTCAGCGAGAGGATATCGACTTTCCAACCCTTGGCTTCGGCATATTTGAGATACATACGAAAGAGATCGCCGGCGAACAGGGCCGCCTCGTCGCCGCCCGTCCCGGCGCGCAACTCCAGGATGACGTTGCCTTCGTCGGCCGCGTCCTTGGGCAGCAGAGCGATGCGGATCGCCTGCGCCATCGCCTGCGCGTCCGCGGCGACGCGTTCGAACTCCGCCCCGGCCATCGCGCGCATTTCCGCATCGAGATCGGGCTCGGCGAGCAACGCCGCGAGGTCCGAGCGCTCTTTATCCTTGGCGCGCCAGGCTTTGATCGCCCCGACGATGGGATCGAGTTCGGCGCGTTCGCGCGACAGCGCGGCGTATTCGCCGCCCGCCACGCCCTCGGTCAGGCGCGCGTCGATTTCGTCGTGGCGACGCAGGATGATGTCGAAATTATCGTTGGCTGACATGGCTGGCGTTTGGCGAACGGGAAAGGAGCGAAGAGGAAAGCGGCGCGCGGCCGCTACAGGCGAACCGCCAGGCGGCCGGCGAGGTCTTGCAGCGGCGCGCGCAGCGAGTCCCTATGGTCGGGCGTCGCCAACATGGCGTTCAACTCTCGAGTTGCCGCCTCGGCGTCGAGCGAAAGGACCATGGCCTTCACCGGACCGATCGCCGTCGCCGCCATGGAGATATGGCGATAGCCGAGCCCGATCAGCGCCATCGCCTCGAGCGGGCGCGCGCCGATTTCGCCGCACAGGGCGACCGGTTTGCGATGTCGCGCCCCCGCCTCGGCGATCGACCTCAGCGCGCGCAGGAATGCCGGCGAAAGCGGATCGAACCGATCGGCCACGCGCTTGTTGTCGCGGTCGGCGGCGTAGAGATATTGCATGAGGTCGTTCGAGCCGACGGACAGGAAGTCCGCCCGGGCGGCGATATCGTCGAGCTGCCAGAGCAACGCCGGGACTTCGACCATCGCGCCGAACTTGATTTCGCGCGGCCGCTCGCGCCCGCATCGATCGGCGAAAGCGATTTCCTGTTGCAGGATGCCCTGCGCCGAGGCGAATTCGCCGACCGTCGAAATCATCGGGATCATGACGCGCAATTCGCGTCCCGCGGCGGCGCGCAGCATCGCGCGCAACTGCGTGCGCAACAGCGCCGGGCGGTCGAGGCCGATGCGGATCGCGCGCCATCCGAGCGCGGGATTTCCCTCGTCCAGTCTCTTCATGTAAGGCAGCAACTTGTCGCCGCCGATATCGAGGGTGCGAAAGGTGACGGAGCGGTCGCCCGCGGCCTCGAGCACGGATCGATAAATGGCCTCCTGCGCGCCCAGACGCGGAAAGCGCGAGGCCAGCATGAATTGCAGTTCGGTGCGAAACAGCCCGATCGACAGGGCGCCGGTCTCGCTCAGGTGCGGCATGTCGATGAGCAGGCCGGCGTTCATGTGCAGGCCGATCTCGACGCCGTCTAGGGTGAGCGCGGGACGATCGCGCAGCGCGCGATACTGGTCCTGCCGCTGGGCGCGCAAGCGCGCCTCTTCGGCATAAGAGGCCTCGAGGTCGGGCGGCGGGCGCAAATGCACTTGGCCGGCGGCGCCGTCGACGACGATCGCGTCGCCCTGTTCGGCGATCTCGGAAATGTTCGGGATGTCGCTGACCACAGGGATCGCCAGCGCGCGCGCCACGATGGCGATGTGGCTCGAAGCCCCGCCTTCCTCCAACACCACCCCGCGCAGGCGCTCGCGGTCGTAATCGAGCAGCGCCGCCGGGCTCATCGAGCGCGCGACGAGCACGGCGTTTTCCGGCAGTTCGCTGGGCAGGAGAACGAGGCTCTGACCCGCCAGTTGATGCAGCAGGCGGTTGGCGATGTCGGTCAAATCGTGGAGGCGGTCGCGCAAATAGGGGTCGGTTTGACGCTGCAACCTGGCGCGCGCGTCGTTTTGCACCCGTTCGACCGCCGCTTCGGCCGTCAGCCCGCTGGCGACCGCCTCGCGCAGCCGGCGCAGCCAACCGCGATCATGGGCGATCATCCGGAACGCCTCGAGCACCTCGCGATGTTCGCCGGCGCCGCCGTCGTCGCTGCGGTCGATGAGATCGTCGACCGAGGCGCGCATCGACTCGATCGCCCTCTCCAACCGATCCATTTCGAACGCGATGTCGTCGGCGACGATCTTGGTCACCACGACGCGCGGCTGATGCAGGACGACGTGGCCGAGGCCGAGGCCGTCGGCGATCGGAGCGCCGGTCAGGGAGAGCGGCCTGGCCGCAGCGATCGGCGCGCCCTGCCCCCCGAGGGACTGCAATTGACCGGAGGCGACCATTTCCGCGAGCAGCATCGCGGTGGTCTGCAGCGCCTCGATTTCCTCCTCGGAATAGGTGCGGCGCGCGCGGTTCTGCACCACCAGCACGCCGAGCGTCGCGCCGCCGCGCAGCACCGGCACGCCGAGGAACGAATGATAGATTTCTTCGCCGGTCTCCGGCTTGTAGGAAAAAGCCGGATGTTTTTGCGCGTCGGACAGGGCGAGCGGTTCGGCGGTGGCGGCGATCAAGCCGACGAGGCCCTCGCCCGGACGCAAGGTGGTCAAATGGACGGCCTCGCGGTTGAGGCCTTCGGTGGCGAACAGCTCGAGCGGCCCGTCGGCGCGCGCGACATAAAGCGAGCACACCTCGGCGACCATGTTCGAAGCGATGAGAACGACGATGCGGTCGAGGCGCGCCTGCGCGGCGACCGGCTCCGCCATGACTTCGCGGAGCCGTCGCAGCAACAGTCGCGGTCCGCCCGGCGCGCGCATCAACGAATCCTTAGCTTCTTCTTCACGCGAAACGGCCGAATTCCGCGTCTCGCCGCTCGCCGATGCGCCCCGTCTCGCGCCCCCTTGCCTCGAATCGCGCGCTGGCGCCCGATCGGCCGCCTCTAGAGCGGTATAGCCAATCCGTTGGCTGCGCGGCAAGGGCGACGCCCGCCAGCGGTTCCCTGTCGCTCCTAGCAAAACGGGCGCCGCGGCCGTTGCTCCGCCGTCCCGCCGACCACAGGCGCGCAGAGAGCGGGCGCCGAGGCGAATTGGCCGGCGCGCGAGCCCCTGCGCGGCCCGGAGGCCGGACGCCGCCTCGACCTCGCCCGCGTCTCTCCGCCCCCGGCGCCCAGCCAAACGGCGTCGGCGAGGCGGCGGCGCCAACGCGATCGAGCGCCGCGCGATCGGCCCGATCGGCGCGCGTTGACTCGGCCAATCCCGCCGATTAGGGGTGGCGGCCGCGACAGCTCGGCCGACGCGCAATCGACATGACAGGTTTCTCCGCGCCATGAAAATCCTCGTGCCGGCAAAGCGGGTGGTCGACTACAACGTCGCCATACGCGTCAGGCCCGACGGATCGGGCGTGGAACTGGCCAATGTGAAGATGTCGATGAACCCGTTCGACGAAATCGCCGTCGAAGAGGCGTTGCGCCAGAAAGAAGCGGGAATAGCGAGCGAGGTCGTCGTCGTCGCCATCGGCCCGGCGCAAGCCGCCGAGACTTTGCGCGCCGCGCTGGCGATGGGCGCCGATCGCGGGATTCTGGTTAAGACCGAGGCGCTCGTCGAACCGCTGGCGGTCGCCAAGCTGCTCAAGGGGATCATCGGCCTCGAACAGCCGGGCCTCGTCATCATGGGCAAGCAGGCGATCGACGACGATTGCAATCAGGCCGGCCAGATGCTGGCGGCGCTGATGGGTTGGGGGCAGGGAACCTTCGCCTCCAAGGTCGTCGTCGGCGACGGCAAGGTCGCGGTGACGCGCGAAGTCGACGGCGGCTTGCAGACCGTCGAATTGAAGCTTCCGGCGATCGTGACCGCCGACTTGCGCCTCAACGAGCCGCGCTACGTCTCATTGCCCAACCTCATCAAGACCAAAAAGAGGCCGATCGACGAGAAGACGCCGGCCGATTTCGGCGTCGACCTCGCGCCGCGGTTGAAAGTGCTGAAGACGGCGGCGCCGAGCGGCCGCAAGGCCGGGGTGAGGGTCGCGACGGCGGCCGAGCTCGTCGCCAAGCTGCGCGACGAAGCCGGGGTGATCTAGCGATGGCGACCCTGCTGCTGGCCGAGGCCGCGAACGGTCGTTTGAGCGACCTGACTGCGCGCGCGTTGACCGCCGCGCTGCAACTGGGCGCCCCGTCGATATTCTGGTGGCGGGCGCGAGCGTCGCCGGCGCGGCGGCGGCGGCGGCCAGGCTTTCCGGCGTCGCGCGGGTGCGCGTCGCCGACGCTTCCCTCTACCAGCACGGCCTCGCCGAACCGCTCGCCGCGCTGATCGTCGCCCTGGCGCCCGATTATACGGCGATCCTGGCCGCCTCGAGCCCCTATGCCAAGAACGCGCTGCCGCGCGCGGCGGCGCTGCTCGACGTGATGCAGGTCTCCGATATCGTCAAGGTCGTCTCGGCCGACACGTTCGAACGGCCGATCTACGCCGGCGCCGCGATCCAGACGGTGCAAGCGAGCGACGCGAAGATCGTCGCGACGGTGCGCGCCGCCGCGTTCGCCGCGACGCCCGAGGGCGGCGACGCGCCGATCGAGCCGGTCGCCGCGGCCGCCGATCCGGGCCTGTCGACTTTCGCCGGCGAAACGCTGGCGACCTTGGATCGGCCGGAGCTGACCTCGGCCAAGATCGTCATTACCGGCGGGCGCGGGCTGCAGAACGCGGAGAACTTCAGGCTCCTGATCGAGCCGCTCGCCGACAGGCTCGGCGCCGCGATCGGCGCTTCGCGCGCCGCGGTCGACGCGGGCTACGCCCCCAACGACTGGCAAGTCGGCCAGACCGGCAAGGCGGTGGCGCCCGATCTCTATATCGCGGTCGGCATATCGGGGGCGATCCAGCATCTGGCGGGGATGAAGGACTCCAAGGTCATCGTCGCGATCAACAAGGACGAAGACGCGCCGATTTTCCGCGTCGCCGACTATGGCCTGGTCGCCGACCTCCACACGGCGCTGCCCGAATTGGCGCGGGAGCTGGCGAAGATCGGCCGGTGAAGTTTCGGCGCGGCGGGGCCGATCCGCTCTGGACGCGCCGGCGCGCTCGTCTATGATCCGCGCTCTTGGCGCGGGCTCCGTCGCCTGGGGATGACAAGAATGGCGCTCTCGATCAACAAAGTCGGCGTCGTCGGCGCGGGACAGATGGGCGCCGGCATCGCGCTGGTGTGCGCGCAGGCCGGGATGGACGTTCTGATCAACGACGTTGCGGAAGAGCGGGTCAAGGCGGCGCTGGCGACGACCAACGGCTACATGTCGCGCCAGATCGCCAAGGGGCAGCTCGACGAGGCCGGCCGCCAGGCGGCGCTGGCGCGAATCGGCGTCGCCGGCGATTACGGCGCATTCGCCGACTGCGATCTCATCGTCGAAGCGGCGACCGAGAGCGAGGACGTCAAGCGCAAGGTGTTCGCCGCCCTGCGCCCGTTCGTGAGAGCGGAAACGATCGTCGCCTCGAACACCTCGTCGATTTCGATCACCCGTCTGGCCTCCGTCACCGCCCACCCCGAACGCTTCATCGGCATCCATTTCATGAATCCGGCGCCGCGCATGCAGTTGGTCGAACTGATCCGCGGCATCGCGACGACGGACGAGACTTTCGAGACCGCCAAGGCGTTCGTCGCGCGGCTCGGCAAGACCCCGACGATGTCCGAGGATTTCCCCGGCTTCATCGTCAATCGCATTCTGCTGCCGATGATCAACGAGGCGATCTACACTCTTTACGAGGGCGTCGGCTCGGTCGAAGCGATCGACACCGCGATGCGGCTGGGCGCCAATCACCCGATGGGGCCGCTGCAACTGGCCGATTTCATCGGCCTCGACACCTGCCTCGGCGTGATGCAGGTGCTGCACGAGGGCCTCGCCGATTCCAAGTACCGGCCGTGCCCGCTGCTGGTCAAATACGTCGAGGCGGGCTGGCTGGGGCGCAAGACGCAGCGCGGCTTCTACGACTATCGCGGCGACCGTCCGGCGCCGACGCGCTGAAGCGCCGAGCGCCGCTCACGCCAAATCCGGCCTGCGCTCCCGGGTGATCCGCAGCGCCTCCTCGCGCCGCCATTTCTCGATTCGAGCGTGATCGCCCGACAGCAGGACGTCCGGAATGGCGCGCCCCTCCCATTCGCGCGGGCGGGTGTAATGCGGATATTCGAGCAGGCCGGCCTCGAAACTCTCCTGGTCGCCCGATTCGGTCTTGCCCATCACACCCGGAATCAGCCGCACGCAGGCGTCGAGAATCGCCAGCGCGGCGATCTCGCCGCCGGAAAGCACGTAATCGCCGATCGACACTTCGGTCAGAGCGCGCGCCTCGATTAGGCGCTCGTCGACGCCCTCGAAACGCGGGCAGACGATGACGAGGCCGGGGCCGGCGGCCCAGGCGCGCGCTTGGGCTTGGGTGAGCCGCGCGCCGCGCGGGCTCATGATCAGGCGCGGGCGCGGATCGTCGGGGGCAAGCGCTGCGTCGAGGCTCGCCGCGAGCACATCGGCGCGCATCACCATGCCCGGCCCGCCGCCGGCCGGCGTGTCGTCGACGGCGCGATGGCGCCCGAGCCCATGCTCGCGAATGTCGCGCGCCGTGAGCGACCACAAGCCGCGCTTGAGCGCGTCGCCCGCCAGCGACAAGCCGAGCGGGCCGGGGAACATTTCCGGGAACAGGGTGAGGATCGTGGCGGCGAACATCGGATGGTCCTAAGGCCGGCCTGGCGATCCGTAAAGGCGGGGGGCGGCGGGCGGGCGGCGGCCGGATCGTTGCGCGCTCCAGCGGCAGGCTGCGCCACCCTACGCCGCGAAAGCCGGCGTGGTTTAGGGGTTCACGGCGACGGCGGGGGCAGCGTGCGGCGCGGTGGGGCGGCGGGATTGCGATCACACCGACTTGGACCGATCGCGAGAATTCGCGACCATGTCACCGAGAGACGAACATAGCTGACCAACGATATGACGCAGTTCGTATCATCTCCCCGCGATGCCCCGCACGTCACTTTGTCGCGGCGGTCGGCGCACGGCTATTGAGTCAGCGGGGCTTGGTCGGGAATGGGAGGCGCGACGCCCACTTCGGGCGACGGCTTTTTCTGCTTGGTTTTGGCCTTGGTCTCAGGTTCGATCGGTTCAAGCTGAGCGTGGACGGGGTTTGGCACGTGCTCCAAAGTGGAGCCCGTCGCCGCATCGACGCCCATTCCGATGACGCCGCCAAGTAGGACGTTGCCCGCGAAGCCCGCCGCGCCAGCGCCGGCCAACTGAGTTTTGACGGGGATTTCCTGCGTCTTGTATCCATCAGCCGTGATCGTGACGACAAACTCGTCTTTTCGCCCGACTGTAAAGGTACAAGGCGTCTCGCACGATTGCGCGAGCGACGTGGTCACCCGCGCGCCCGAAGGATCGGACGTGACGGTCATTTGATCAGTCGTTCCCCGCGTCACGGTCGCGCAGCCGGCCAACACGAAGGCCAACCCGAACGCTGCCCAAATGCGCATGTCTGATGCCCCCCGGCGCCAAATTTGAAAGAAGTCGGCTAAACCCCCAATTTCAATTTCCCGGATATCCCGCCGCGGCCGCAACCGTCAACCGATAGCCGAAACCGCCTTCTCACGGCATTAGCCGTGTCTCAGCCAACGGGCGCTATCCACACAATCTCCCCTGCTGTTGGCCAAAACAGCCGCCGACTTCGGCCCCATGCTCGCTCTGGTTGGTACTCTCGGCAAGTCTAAACCGTCGCCGTGTCAACGCAACATGAGAATGTCCCCTCTTACAGCAACGTGAGAATGTCCCCTTTTGGCTTTTGCCGCGGGTCGGGTGGGTGTGGGCAACGACGGGCTGAGCGCGCCCCGACAGCGCCGTAGCGAAGCCCGTCGTTATCCACACCCTTGCGCCACGACGGTTTGGGCGCGCGGCCGGGCGGCGCTGGCGGCGATGATGGCGTCGAGGCGCGCATCGAGGGTCTTTTCATCCTCGGCGGGCTCGGGGCCGGGCCGGGTCTTGAAATGGGTGTAGGGCAAGGCGCGGCCCTTGTAGGCGACGCGCATCTGGCCATCGACGAAGTGATGGAGGGTGACGCGCGCGCCGCGCAGCGCCGCGCCGGGGCCGGTCGTCTTGATGCAATAGAGTTTGCCGCCGCAGCTGAAGGTCAGGGCTTTGGACAGGGTGCGCTCCTCGCGCCGCGCCAGGGCTTCGTCGAGCGCCTCGGGCGTCGCCGCCCACGGCCGATGCGCCGATGAGGCGTCTTGCGGCGGCCTGGCGAACTTCGCGTTCCACAGCGCGATGAACGCGGGCGCGAAGGCCTGCGCCGCCGCCAGGTCCGATATCCCGCGCAGCCGCATCTCCTTGACCAGCCGGTCCTGCAAAGTCTGATTGGCGCGCTCGACCCGGCCCTTGGCTTGCGGCGTCGAAGCCTGGATGAGCTCGATTCTCGAGGCGCTCGGCCACCCGGCCGAACTCGGTCAGGCCGTCGCCGCCGGCCGCTTCCTTGGCGTTGACGCGGAAGATGCCGTGCCGGTCGCTGTAAAAGGCGAGCGGAAGCCCGTGCGCGAGAACATGCGCCTTCAGCGCGCCAAGATAGGCCTTCGTCGTCTCGCTCGGCGCAAATTGCAGCGCCGTCAACCGGCTGGTCGCGTCGTCGACGAACACGATCAGCGTGCAGCGCGGGCCGCGCCCCTCCAACCAATCGTGCGGGCTGCCGTCGATTTGAACCAGTTCGCCAAAGCGCCGGCGCCGCTCGCGCGGCTGATGAACCCGCCGCGTCCGCCGCCGCTTCGCCCGCGAAAGCCCGAGAGCGATCTGCAAACGGCGAACGAACTCGCGCGACACCGCGATCCCCTCCAGCTCGCCGAGCTTCTCGGCCGCCAGCGTCGCGCCGAAATCACGATATTTGTCCCGCAACAGCCCGGCGATCCGCGAGCGCAGCCCCGCCGCCATCCGCCGCGGCGAAACCCGCCCCCGCTGGCGCGAAATCAGCCCCCGATCGCCCCGAGCCCGCCAAACCCGCACAAGCCGCTTGACCTGCCGCACCCCGAGCGAAAGCCGCTCCGCCGCAACAACCTGCGAAAGCACACCCTCGCAAACTTGCCGAACCACAAACGCCCGTTGCCGCTCGACAGCGCTCATCCCCAATATCCCCTCCACCATGAAAACGCCCCTCCGACACAACCGCCAAAGGGGACATTCTCACGTTGCTAAAAGGGGACATTCTCACGTTGCGCTAACAGTCTAAACCGTCGCCGTGGGCCCGTGAACGGCGCCGGTGCGTCCTTATGCCGCATTGCGCTACGGAAGAGTGTCGAGCGCCCAGCCGCTGAGTCGCATTCGTCCCATGGATCGCGGCCAACTCGCGACCCTGCGGGGTCTTTCGTGCGGTGCGCCGGCATAGGCATCGCGGGATCGCAGGTTACGGGATCGCGCCGCCGCGCCCGTGTTCGCCAAACGATCGGCTCTCCGCCGCGGAGCGCGCTTGCCAAGCGCCGCCTCCTTCGATCGCCCTTCGATCGTTGCAAGGATCGTCGCTCCCGCCGATTCCCTCCGGCCTGCCGACCGTGCGGCGGAAAACCGCGTCGCAAGCGATTGCAATCATCAAGTCAGCCGGGAAATGGCGCCGCGCCAGGGCGACAACAATCGCCCCGCCCTGCCCTATCCCGCCCCCTCGACCTCGCGCGGCGGTTCGATCACGATCCGTCCGGCGGAGAAGTCGATCTCGACCGCGACCGCCCGGGTGAATGGCAGCATGAACGTGTCGCCGCCGCCCTCCGGCGCGATCTCCAGAATGTCGCCGGCACCGAAATTGTTCAAGGCGACGACGCGGCCGAGGCTTGCGCCTTCGCGCGTCACCGCGGCGAGGCCGACGAGGTCGTCGCAGTAGAATTCGTCTTCGCCGGGCGGCGGCAATTGCTCGCGCCGGGCGTAGAGTTCGACGCCGTTCAGCGCCTCGGCCGCCTCGCGCGTCGCGACGCCCTTCACGCGCGCGACGAGCATTTCGTCCCGGAGCGGGCGCAGCGCTTCGAAGGCGAAGGCGCGCGCGCCGGCCTTGTCGGTCAGCGCGCCGTAGCCGCCGATCGCCTCGGGGTCCGCGGTGAAGGACTTGATTCGGACCTCGCCGCGCACGCCCCGCGCGGCGCCGAAGACGCCGAGGAGAATGAGACGCTCAGGGCTCGGCACGGAGCGCGCGGTCAGGCGCCGGGGGCGGCGGCGGCGGCCTTCGCGGCGGCGGCGGCGGCCGCGGCGGCGCGCTCCTGCGTCTTCTTCCTCGGCTGAGCCTTCTGGGGATTGTTGCGCGGCTCGCGCTTGGCGAGGCCGAGGCCGTCGAGCAGGCGCAGCACGCGGTCGGTCGGCTGGGCGCCCTTGGCGAGCCAGGCCTTGGCCTTTTCGGCGTCGAGCACGAGGCGCGTCGCGTCCTCCTTGGGCTTGAGGGGATCGAAGGCGCCGATCTTCTCGACGAAGCGGCCGTCGCGCGGCATGCGCGCGTCGGCGACGACGATGCGGTAGAACGGGCGCTTCTTGGCGCCGGCGCGAGAGAGACGGATTTTCAGCGACATTTCATTTCCCTTCCAGTGAAAATTTGAATTCGTGGCGCTCGCCGCCGCGGCGCCCCTTCTCTCCCTGGGGGGGAAGGGGTTCGCGCTTCCCTCATTTCTTCTTCCCTCCGAATGGATCGAAGCTGCGGCCGAGGCCGGGCAGTCCGGGGAATTGGGGGGGAAGATTGAACGCGCCCGGCGGCGGCGCGGCGGGAATGCCGGAAGGCGGCGCGCCGGCGCCGCCGGATTGTTTGCGCATCGACTCCAATTCCTCCGGGCTCGGCATCGGCGGGCCGCCGCCGAAGCCCATCATCTGGCCGAGCTGGCCCATCATGCCGCGCTTGCCGGCCGAAGCGCCCATCGCCTTCATCATGTCGGCCATCTGGCGGTGCTGCTTGAGCAGGCGGTTGACCGCTTCGACGCCGACCCCGGCGCCGGCGGCGATGCGCTTCTTGCGCGAGGCCTTGAGCAGGTCGGGATTGCGCCGCTCCCGGGGCGTCATCGAGGAGATGATCGCGCGCTGGCGCTTGACCGCCTTGTCGTCGAAATGGGCGGAAGCGAGCTGGTCCTTGAGCTTGGCGACGCCCGGCAGCATCCCCATGACGCCGCCCATGCCGCCCAGCTTTTCGATCTGGGCGAGCTGTTCGGAGAGGTCGGCGAGGTCGAAGGCGCCTTTGCGCATCTTCTCGGCCATCTTGGCCGCCTGCTCGGCGTCGATCGCCTCGGCCGCCTTCTCGACCAGGCCGACGATGTCGCCCATGCCGAGAATGCGGTCGGCGAGGCGCTGGGGATGAAACTCCTCCAGCGCGTCCATCTTTTCGCCGACGCCGATGAGCTTGATCGGCTTTCCCGTGACCGCGCGCATCGACAGCGCCGCGCCGCCGCGCCCGTCGCCGTCGACGCGGGTCAGCACGATGCCGGTGACGCCGACGCGCGCGTCGAAATTCTTGGCGAGATTGACCGCGTCCTGGCCGGTGAGCGCGTCGGCGACCAGCAGAATTTCGTGCGGCTTGGCGGCGTCGCGGATTTCGGCCATCTCGGCCATCAGCGGCTCGTCGATATGGCCGCGCCCCGCCGTGTCGAGCAGCACCACATCGAAGCCCTGCAGGCGCGCGACGCTCGCGGCGCGGCGCGCGATCGCCGCCGGGCCTTGGCCCGCCACGATCGGCAGGGTCTCGACGCCGACCTGGCGGCCG
Organism: uncultured Alphaproteobacteria bacterium; assembly: GCA_963775575.1. Classification (GTDB taxonomy): domain Bacteria; phylum Pseudomonadota; class Alphaproteobacteria; order Rhizobiales; family Beijerinckiaceae; genus Roseiarcus. The sequence goes on along the minus strand of CAVZJG010000002.1, from coordinate 1,789,257 downwards.
AGCGCCGCGAGCTGCTCCTGGGCGGCCGGGCGCTTCACGTCGAGCGAGGCCATCAGCACTTTGGCCTTGTTGCGCTCGGTCAGGCGCTTGGCGATCTTGGCGGCGGTCGTCGTCTTGCCCGCGCCTTGCAGGCCGACCAGCATGATCGCCACCGGCGCCGGCGCGTCGAGATCGATCGCCTGCGACTCGCGGCCCAAGGTTTCGACCAGCGAGTCGTGGACGATCTTGACGACCATCTGGCCGGGCTTGACCGACTTGATCACCGCCGCGCCGACCGCCTTCGTCCGGGTGCGGTCGATGAACGAGCGCACGACCTCGAGCGCCACGTCCGCCTCGATGAGCGCGCGGCGCACTTCGCGCATCGCGGCGTTGACGTCGTCCTCGGAGAGGGCGCCGCGGCCGGTCAGTTTGTCCAATATGCCGGAGAGCTTTTCCGAAAGGCTCTCGAACATGGGCGCGCTCCAAGGGTCGGAAGAAGGGGCAGTAGGCAGTAGGCAGTAGGCAGTGAGTGCTGGGCGACCGACTGCCTACTGCCTATTGCCTACTGCCCCTCTTCGCCAAGCCCCAACGCGAAAAACGCCCGGGGGCGCGACGCGCTGCCGGACGGGGACCGCTGGCCTCGAGGGGACAGACGGCTCAAATCGACGAGGCGAGAACCTGACGAAGATCGGCGCGGGTCTTAGGCGGCCGAAAGGGGGAAGTCAAATTCGGGCGGCGGCGGCGATTTCGTCGAGCCAGCCGGGAAGCTCGGCAAGGGACGCCAACTGCCGAAAGCGCGGCTGCGCCGGCGGCGTCTCGGCGCGTTCATGCGCCCAGACGAGCCGATGGGGGACAAGCGCCGCGTAAGCGCCGGCTTCCAGAGCGGGCAAGATGTCGGAGCGCAGCGAATTGCCGACCATCACCGCTTCGTCCGGCTTGACGCCGTAGCGGGCGAACAGGCGGCGGTAGGTCTCGGCGGACTTCTCGCTGACGATTTCGACGCCGGAGAACCGATCGCCGATGCCCGACGCCGCGAGCTTGGATTCCTGGTCGAACAGGTCGCCTTTGCTGATCAACGCCAGCGTTCCCTTCTCGGCCAGGCGGCCCAGAGCCTCGGCCACGCCGTCGATGAGATGGATCGGATGCCGCATCAGGTCGCGGCCCACGGCCAGAACGGCTCGTGTCGTCGCCGCCGACAGGCGATCGCCGGCGATCTCCAGCGCCGTCTCCAGCATCGAAAGCGTGAAGCCTTTCACGCCGTAGCCATAGAGGCCGAGGTTCCGGCGCTCGATCGCGATCAGCCGCTCTTGCGAAAACGCGGCGGCCGCGAAAGGCTCGAGCAATTCGACGAAGCGCTGGGCGGACAGGCGAAAGTAGCTCTCGTGCTCCCACAGCGTGTCGTCGGCGTCGAGACAGATGAGGCGGATCGGCGCCAAGGGGCCTCGCAAGCGACGGAATGGCCAAAGTCGACCGTTAACCGGCGGGAACGTCGTCGAGCCTCCGCCGGGGCCGTCGCCGCCCGGCCCGCTCGCCGCCCACGCCCATTCAACCACCGTGAAGCCCGGCTCTCAACTGCAGGATGGGGACGAGCGCCGCCGCCGCAAGCGCGAAATAGCAACCCGCCAATCCCGCGGCGACGAATTCCAGCGGCGGCCTGGCCCGGCCGCTTGGCCAGCTCTTCAGCACAATCAAAGCCAGCAGCGTCCCCGCGAATACGCCGCCGCCATGCGCGGCGTAGTCGATCGTCACGCCTTTGTCCGCCAAGACAATCGGCAAAAGGGCCGGCGCGACGGTCAGCGCCGCGCGCGTTTGCAGCCGCGATCGGGCGGCGCTCGGAGGCAGGCGGAAAGCGATCACGAAAAGCGCGGCCAGCAGGCCGAGGATGCCGCCGGAGGCGCCGACGCTGACGATGTTGGGCGCGGTGGCCAAAAGCGACGCGACCGAGCCGCCGAGCGCGCTGACCGCGAAAATCGCGCCAAGCCAACGCCAGCCGACGAGCCTCTCCAGCGCTGTCCCTGCCGACCAGAGAACGATGCTGTTGAACACGATGTGCGCGACTCCGGCGTGCAGGAAAGTCGCGGTGAAAAGGCGCCACCACTCGCCGTTCCGCCAAATGCGATTTCCGATGGTTCCGCCCATGTAGGCGAGGGTCAAGACGCTCGGCGAGCCGGCATGGTTGGCGTCGACGGCGAAACTCAGTTCGCAGGCGAAAACGATGGCGAGCAGCGCCAGCAGCGCATAGGTCAGCCACGGTCGATGCGGCTGGACCACGGCGACAGGCGGCGGGCGAATGATCCGTCCTTGCGCCGCCGACGCGGCATGAGCGGCCTGCCAACGCGTTTCGCATTCCGCCGCGATCGCGTCGGGGGAGCCTCTCAGCCTCGTCAAGACGACCGATGCGTTCGCGCGCCGCGGAACGATCCGGGCCAGTCCTCGACGCGTCAACGCCGCCGCGGCCACGGGGTCGAGTTGCAAGACCAGCGCATCGCTCCTGCCGAACGTCACCCGATTCATCGCGACGATGCTGGTCCAAGCGATCGCCTCTTTGGCGAAGTGCGGCAAACGCACTCCGGAGTCGGAAATGACGAGTCCCGGACTGCGGCTGAAAAGAGAACGTCCGACGAGAACGGCGGCAAGCCCAAAAAAGACCGCCCCGAACGCCAGGACCATTCTCGTCGATTCCGCGATCGTCTTGATGACGACGACCTCGAGGCCGCAAACCGCCGCCATGAGGATCGCGAGCCCGGTAAACCTGAGCGTCCGACCCCGGTCGATCGCATATTCGCGAACGTCTCCCTCCGGCGCCGTCATCGCATCGCCCCCGCGAGAATTGGAGATGGCCCCGAAGCGCGCGCCGCGCGCTTGGCGCTGTTGCTACGTCCCGGCGCCGCGGCCGACGCCCTCGTAGCGGAAGCCGAGCGCGCTCATCGTCTCCAGCGAATAGATGTTGCGCAGGTCGACCACCACCGGCTGGCGCAAGGCCGCTTTTACCCGCGCAAGGTCGAGGGCGCGGAACGCGTCCCATTCGGTGACGACGACCAGCGCGTCGGCGCCTTCGAGGCAGGCGTACGGGCCGCTGGCGAATTCGACGCCGGGCAGCAGCGCCTCGGCCGATTTGGCGCCTTCGGGATCGAAGGCGACGATCCGCGCTCCCTGGGCTTGCAGGATGCGAACGATGACCAGGCTGGGGGCGTCGCGCATGTCGTCGGTGTTGGGCTTGTAGGTCAAGCCGAGCACGGCGATCGTCTTGCCTTGAACCGAGCCGCCGCACGCCTTGACGATCTTGTGCGCCATCGCGACCTTGCGCTTCTCGTTGACGTCGACCAGCGTTTCCACCAGGCGCATCGGCGAGCGCGCCTCGGCGGCGAGCTTCGTCAGCGCCAACGTGTCCTTGGGAAAACACGAGCCGCCGAACCCGGGGCCTGGATTGAGAAACTTGCGGCCGATGCGCTTGTCGAGGCCGACGCCGTTGGCGACGTCGAGCACGTCGCCGCCGACTTTTTCGCAAAGATCGGCGATCTCGTTGATGAAGGTGACCTTCATCGCCAGGAAGACGTTGGCGGCGTATTTGATCAGCTCGGAGGTGCGCCGGCTGGTGCACACGATCGGACTGCCGTTGCGCTCGAGCGGTCGGTAGATTTCGCGCATGATCAGGCGCGCCGCGTCGTCCTCGACGCCGATGACTACGCGATCGGGCCGTTTGAAATCGTCGATCGCGGCGCCCTCGCGCAAGAACTCCGGGTTGGAGACGACGGCGAAGCAATCCTTGGCGACGCGTTCGCCGATCAACCGCTCGATCGCGTCGCAGGTTCCGATCGGCGACGTCGACTTGTTGACGACGACGACGAAGGAATCGATCGCGTCGGCGATCTCGCGCGCCGCCTGAAAGACGTAGCGCATATCGGCCGCGCCGTTGCCGGCGAGCGTCGGCGTGCCGACCGCGATGAACACCGCCTGAGCGCCGCGCATGCCCTCGACGATGTCGGCGGCGAAGGAAAGCCGGCCGGCGCGCTGGTTGGCGACGACGAGTTCGCTGAGGCCCGGCTCGTAGATCGGCGCCTGGCCTTCGCGCAGGGCGGCGATCTTGGCCGCGTCCTTGTCGACGCAGACGACTTCGTGGCCGAAATCGGCCAGACACGCGCCCGAGACCAAGCCGACGTAGCCGGCGCCCACCATCGCAATTCGCATCGACTCACCGCTCCCCTGGCGCCGAACGACGCGTTCTAACCACCGGGCGGGGGCGAGGCAAGGCGACCCGGCAGGCGTGCGCGCAGGAATTCGACCAACTCGGCCGCCGCCTCGGCGCCGGCGAAGACGCGGGTCGGCACGATCGCCGGCGCGCCCGAGCGCGGCCAGAGGTAGATGAGGCCGCCGGCGTCTTCGGCTTCGAGGCAATCGGCGAAATTCCAGCGCGCCGGCGCGCCCGCGCCGGCAAGGCCGAGCCCCGTCTCGTCGACGCTCACGACCAGCCTCCCCGCATCGCGCATCGCCTCGACTTCGCGAAGGCTGGCGCGCCGCGCCGCGGCGAACCGCCGCAGCGTCGTCAGGCGCTGGACCATGAAGGCGGCGATCGCCAGCAGCAGCGCGGCCTCGCCGCCGCGCCGCCCGACCAGCCCGGTCAGCGCGAGGATCGCGGTGAAGAAAATCGCCAGGACGAAGGCGGCCAGCGGCGCGAGATGGGCCGAGGTCAGCCGCCCCGCCAGCGCGCGTCGCAGGCCGAAGCGCGCGGCGGCGACGCACGTCTCGTCCTCGCTCAGCGCGAAAACGTAGGGTCCGAAGCGCGGCGCCGGCGGGCTTTCGCTCATGCTTCTCCCGGCGCCAGCGTCTTCAGCGCCAGCGCGTGGACGCCGGCCGCCAATTCGTCGGCGAGCAGGGCGTTGACCATGCGATGACGCTCCAGTCGGCCCTTGCCGGCGAAGGCGGCGCTGACGATATAGACACGGTAGTGCGTCTCGCCGCCCTCGCGCGCGCCCGCGTGGCCCTTGTGGCGATGCGATTCGTCGACGATATCGAGCGTGGTCGGCGCGAGGCCTCGCGTCAGTTTGGCCGCGATCCGTTGTTGCATGGTCATGGGCGTCGCTTCTCTCGGAATTGGCCGCGCCGACTTGCTCCGGGGCTCGCGACTTGTCAAAGACGGGCGCGAACGTGGCGTTTTGGTCACGGGTCGTTATCGGCTTGGCGCCAAAATACGGCGTTTTGCAACTCGACGCTTGCCGGCCGGCGAGTCGGCGCCTAAGGTTTGGCGATGGATCTCAATTCGCGCCTGTTCGATCGGATACGGGTCAAGCCCACGCGCAAGCCGGCCGAACCGGCCCCCGCGACGCCGTGCAGCTATCCCGGCTGCAAGGCCGACGGCGTGTTCCGCGCGCCCAAAGGACGCGCCCGCGAGGGCGAGTACTTCTGCTTCTGCATCGACCATGTCCGGGAATACAACGCCACTTACGACTATTTTCGCGGGATGGACGAGGAGTCCTTCGCCAAGTTTCGCCAGGAGGAAGCGATCGGCCACCGGCCGACCTGGAAAATGGGCCCGCGCGGCGGCGCGCAGGGCGCGCAGCACGTCGACGAGACGATCTACGCCGAGGCCCGCGCGGCGCGACGGCGCGGCGCGCGGCGCGCCGGCGGCGCGCCCGACGCGCCGCGCTACAACGCGCTGGCGCTCAAGGCCCTCGACGCCCTCGAACTCGACGCTCGCGCGACCGTAGTCACGATCAAGGCGCGCTATAAGGAGCTGGTCAAGCGTCATCACCCCGACGCCAACGGCGGCGACCGCTCGAGCGAAGACAAATTGCGCGAAATCATCCAGGCCTATAATTACCTGAGGGCGAACAAGCTGGTTTGATCGAGCCCCGAGGCCCGCCGCGCAGGAATTCGCGAAATCGCGAGGACGCGGTCGGCGTTTTGTCGTGGGCGAGGTTAGCGATATAGGATTGGCGTCCCGCCGCTCGCGCGACGGGACATGGAGGAGAGATGAAAGCCGCGCCTACGCCGTCGCCGATCGAAACGCCGCCCGCCGCCGCCGGAGAGCCGGACAAACGAATTTCCGTTCGAAAAGTCTTCCGCATCGATTCGGACATGGAAGCGCCGGCCTATTCGACCGCGGACGAGCACGTGCCCGATCTCGATCCCGACTATATCTTCGATCGCGACACCACCCTGGCGATCCTCGCCGGCTTCGCCTTCAATCGCCGCGTGATCATCGCCGGCTATCACGGCACCGGCAAGTCGACTCATATCGAACAGGTCGCCGCGCGGCTCAACTGGCCGCTGGTGCGCATCAACCTCGACAGCCACGTCTCGCGCATCGATCTGGTCGGCAAGGACGCGATCGTGCTCAAGGACGGCAAGCAGATCACCGAGTTTCGCGACGGCATGCTGCCCTGGGCGCTGCAGAATAATATCGCGCTGTGCTTCGACGAATACGACGCCGGCCGCCCCGACGTGATGTTCGTCATTCAGCGCGTGCTCGAAGTCTCGGGCAAGCTGACGCTGCTCGATCAGCGCCGCGTCATCCGCCCGCATCCGGGGTTCCGGCTGTTCGCCACCGCCAACACGATCGGCCTCGGCGACACCTCGGGGCTCTATCACGGCACGCAGCAGATCAATCAGGGCCAGATGGACCGCTGGTCGATCGTGGCGACGCTCAACTACCTCCCGCACGACAAGGAAGTCGACATCGTGCTCGCCAAGTCGCCGATCCATAAGGCGACCAAGGAGGGGCGCGACGTCGTCAACAAGATGGTGCGCGTCGCCGATCTCACCCGCAACGCCTTCATCAACGGCGACCTGTCGACGGTGATGAGCCCGCGCACGGTGATCACCTGGGCGGAGAACGCCGACATCTTCAAGGACGTCGGCTTCGCCTTTCGCTTGACCTTCCTCAACAAATGCGACGAACTCGAGCGAACGCTGGTCGCCGAGTTCTATCAACGCTGCTTCGGCCAGGAATTGCCGGAAAGCGCGCTGAACGTCGCGTTGAGCTGAGCGGGGCGCCCCCGATGGCGGCGTGGTCCCTGGCGATTGTGAGCAGTCTGCCTGCAGGCGCTACCGGCGCGGCGGCGCTCGCGCCGCCGTGGGGACGCCGGAGCCGGCGTCGCATGGTTCGGCTCAATCGCCGCGAAATCCGAACGGATCGATAGCCCGCACGCCGAACCCTTTGAAGTCGGCGACGTCGCGCGTGATCACGACGAGTTCGTGGACCAGAGCGGTCGCCGCTATCAGCGCATCCTCATAGATGCCGCTCGATCGGCCCTGCATCAATTTGGCGTGGCGCCGAAAGACGGCGGCGTCGACGGATATGACCGAGAAGGACTGTTCGACTTTGTCCGCCCAAATTTCGATTGCGCGCGCCTTGGCGGGGTCGCGCGTGCGCGTGATCTCGACGCCGCGTTGAATTTCGCCGAGCGTCAGCGCGCAGATGCGCAAGCTTCCTTTCGGCGCTGAATGCAACCACGCGACGACCGCCCCGTGCGGACGGGTGCGGCGCAGCTCCGAAACGACGTTCGTGTCGAGCAGAAACAACGATCAGAGTTCCGGCGGCGCTCGGTGGCGCGCTGCGCCACGGGGGGATGGAACGAGGTCGTCGCAACGCGCCTCGTCCGAAAGCAATAGGTCCATGAGGTCCGGGCGCGCGTCCGCGGCGAGACGACGCCACTCGGCGAACGGGACGAGGACGGCCGCTTCGACGCCGCGCTTGGTGACGATCTGCGGACCCTCGCGTTCGCAAGCGACCAGCAGTTCGCTGAAGCGGGCTTTGGCGTCTTGCACCGGCCAGGTTCCCATGAAAAGCGCCCTTACGAGTGACTAGGCATATGACTAGTCTATACCGCGCCAGCCGCTGCTTGTGAACCCTTTGTTCGCCGTCTTATAGAGTATGCTTCCCCTCGGCGTCCGGCCAGCCGCGACGCCTCACAATCGAGCCCAACGCCCTCATGGCGACCGTCGACGTCAAGCCCAGCAACCGCAAGCCGCCCGGCAAGGCCGAGTCGCCCGCCGAGCCGTTCAAGCGCGCGCTCGCTTCGTGCACGCGCGCGATGGCCCGCCGTCGCGAGTTGGAGATCGCCTTCGCCGCCGACAAGCCCGCCCTGGTCGGCGGCCCCGAAGGCGCGCGGGCGCGGCTGCCCGAGCCGCCGCGCAACCCCAACCCGCGCGAAGCGGCGATCCTGCGCGGCCTCGCCGATTCGATGGCGCTGCGCCTGGCCTGCCACGACGAGGCGATCCACCGTCGCCATGCGCCGTTCGATCCGGCGGCGCGCGCGCTGTTCGACGCGGTCGAGCAGGCGCGGGTCGAGGCGATCGGCGCGCGGCGCATGGAGGGCGTGGCCGCGAATCTGACGACCATGCTCGACGACCGCTACCATCGCAGCCCGTTCGCCGAGGCGCGCGATCGCGACGAGGCGCCGCTGGAGGACGCGGTGGCGATGCTGGTGCGCGAGAGGCTGACCGGCCTCGAGACGCCGAGCGGAGCGGCGCGCCTGGTCGAACTCTGGCGCCCGGTCGTCGAAGCCAAGGCGGCCGCGGAGCTCGACAAGCTCGAGGGCACCATTCTCGATCAGCGCGCCTTCGCCAAATCCGTGCATCGCGTGCTCGCTTCGCTCGGCATGGCCAGCCAATCGGAGGCCGATTCGGACGAGGACGAAGAGGCCGCCGACCAAAGCCCGCCGCCCGACGGCGCCGAGGAGGGCGAAGGCGACGGCGGCGAGCAGGACTCCGAGGACGCGAAACAGACGGAAGCGTCCGAGGAATTGACCGACGAACTCGAAGAAGGCGCGAGCGAGGCCGCCGACGCGCCCTCGGCCGAGTTTCCCGACGAGGCCGACGCCGGCGAATCCGAGGAGGCGGCCGAGAATCGGCCGCCGCCCTCGTCGGGCGCCGAGAAGCGCGGGCCCGACTACAAGGCCTATACGAACTCGATTCGACGAAGTGGTCGACGCCGCGGATCTTTGCGAGCCCGACGAATTGCAGCGCCTGCGCGACTATCTCGACAAGCAGTTGCAGAACCTTTCCAGCGTCGTTTCGCGCCTCGCCAACCGCCTGCAGCGTCGGCTGATGGCGCAGCAGAACCGCTCTTGGGAATTCGATCTCGAAGAGGGCGTTCTCGACTCGGCGCGGCTGTCGCGCGTCGTCGTCGATTCGCTGCAGCCGCTGTCCTTCAAGCGCGAGAAGGAGATGGACTTCCGCGATACGGTGGTGACGTTGCTGATCGACAATTCCGGCTCGATGCGCGGGCGCCCGATCACCGTCGCGGCGAGCTGCGCCGACATCCTGGCGCGCACGCTGGAGCGCTGCGGCGTCAAGGTGGAGATTCTCGGCTTCACCACGCGAGCCTGGAAGGGCGGCCAGGCGCGCGAGGCCTGGCTGGCCGCGGGCAAGCCGGCCAATCCCGGCCGGCTCAACGATCTGCGCCACCTCATCTACAAGAGCGCCGACGCGCCGTGGCGGCGCGCGCGCAAGAACCTCGGCCTGATGATGCGCGAGGGGCTGCTCAAGGAGAACATCGACGGCGAGGCGCTCGATTGGGCGCACCAGCGCCTGCTCGGGCGCGCCGAGCAGCGCAAGATCCTGATGATGATTTCCGACGGCGCCCCGGTCGACGATTCGACGCTTTCGGTCAATTCCGGCAATTATCTGGAGCGCCATCTGCGTCACGTGATCGAGGAGATCGAGACGCGCTCGCCGGTGGAGATGATCGCCATCGGCATCGGTCACGACGTCGCCCGCTACTATCGCCGCGCCGTGACGATCGTCGACGCCGAGGAACTCGGCGGCGCGATGACGGAAAAGCTCGCCGAGCTGTTCGACGAGAAGGAGGCGCCGGCGAAGGCCGCTCGCCCGGCGCGGGCGAAGAAGAGAGCGGCTTGAGGCCGGAGCGCGGCGACGGCGGCCCATCGCCCACGCCGCTTCTCGGCGTCCGCGCGTTTCTTGGCCAGTTCCGAACGCTTCCAGCCGCCGTCGCGCCCGGACTCGCGTCGGGCGTCCGCGCGGCGAGGCCGCGGCCGTCTTCGATCCGGCGCTCCTGCGTCACAGCCGCGACGACGAGTCCGCTACGGAACGGGCGGTCCGCGATTGACAATCGCGCGTATTTCTATGACATATCGCCGCGACCGAGCGCAGGCGTATTGGTTGACATATGTTGGCGTATTGGTTGACATACGTGTAAAATATCTACGGCGTGCGCCTGCTCAAAGCGCGAGCGCCGATCGAAACGGCAAACACACCGAGCCGATGGCATGAGCGTTGCAGCGACGAGCCCCGAAACTCCGGCGTTCCGGTCGATCATCCGCCTGGAAGGGGTGCAGAAGTATTTTGGCGCCGTTCAGGCGCTTCGCGACATCAACTTGGAGATCGGCGTCAACGAGATCGTCGGCCTGATCGGCGACAACGGCGCCGGGAAGTCGACGTTGATCAAGGTGATGACCGGCGTCTTGGCACCGACCGCGGGCAAGATCTTCGTGCGCGACCGCAAGATCGACTCGCACTATTCCGTGCGCAAGGCGCACGATCTTTCCATCGAGACGGTCTACCAGGACAAGTCGCTCGCCGAGAAACAGCCGCTGTGGCGCAATTTCTTCGTCGGCCGGCAGATCGCCAACCGCTTCGGCTTCATCGACATCAAGCGCGAGAAGGAGCTCGCCAACGAAATCCTGATCGACGTCATCGGCTTCCGCGGCCTCGGCATCACCGTCGATTCGACGGTGGGCAACCTCTCGGGCGGCGAGCGGCAGGGCATCGCCATCGGCCGCGCGATGCACTACAACGCCGACCTCATCATCCTCGACGAGCCGACCGCGGCGCTGGGCGTCGCCGAAGTGCGCAAGGTCATCGACTTCGTCCGGCTGATCAAAGCGTCGGGGCGCGCCTGCATCTACATCGAGCACAATCTCGCCCACGTCCACGAGGTCGCCGACCGGCTGATCGTGCTCGATCGCGGCGCCATCGTCACCGAGATCCAGCCCAAGGACATGTCGGTGACCGAGCTGACCGAATACCTGATCCAACTCCAGCACAAGAACTGAGGCGGCGGTCAAATGGTCAAGCGCGGCTCGATCTCGGTCTTCCAGCGCTTCGAGGCGCTGCCGATCATCATCGTTTTCATGCTGCTGCTGGCGCTCTTCATGCTTAGGGCGCCGGAAGTGTTCCTCAGGCCCTTCATCTACACGACCTTCCTCTCGACCCTGCCGCCGCTGGTGCTGCTCGCCACCGGGCTCACCTTCGTCATCGGCGCGGGCGAGATCGACCTGTGCTTCCCCGCCATCATCGCCTTCTCCGGCTTCGTTTTCGCCGTGCTGTTCAAGGAATACGATCTCGGCTGGTTCGCCGTCGTCGCCGGCCTGGCGTCGGGGGTTCTGGTCGGCTTCGTCAACGGTCTTCTCATCGCCAAAGTCGGCATTCCCTCCTTCATGACGACGCTGGGGGCGCAGTTCTTTTGGGCCGGCGTGGCGACCTGGATCTCGGGAGGCAAGTCCTATGCGCTGCGGACGGCGGAAGAGACAGCGGTCTGGCAATGGATCGTCGGCCGCCCGTTCGCGAGTTTATCCAACGTCGATTGGCTCCAGCAGGTTTCGATCCAGGCGTTGTGGACGGCGTTGATCGTTGGCTTTCTTTGGCTCGTCCTGACCCGCCACCGCTTCGGCGAGCACACGCTGTTCATCGGCGATTCCAACGACGTGTCGCGCGTCGTCGGCGTCGATGTCGACCGCGAGAAGATCAAGATCTTCACGCTGATGGGCTTCCTCGCCGCCTGCGCCGCGATCATGCTGACGCTGGAGAACAAGAATTACTTCGGCAATCAGGGACAGGGCTATCTCTTGACCGCCATCGCTTCGGTGCTGATCGGCGGCACCTCCATTTTCGGCGGCCGCGCGACGATCATCGGCACCGTGTTCGGCTGCTTCATCATCGGCATGATCGAGGCCGGCCTGGTCGCCGCGGGCCTCACCGGCGCCTTGGTGCGCACCGTCCAGGGCATCATCTTCCTGATCGCTATCATCTTCTACATGTACACCGACGATATTGTCGAGGCCCTTCGCAGCGCGCTGATCCACAATTACGCGAACTTCCACGGGCGCGCGCGTCGCTCGGAATATTGGTTTTTTTCGCTTTCGGTCGGCATCGTGATGTGCTTCGCAGATTTGATCGATGACGCGTTGTGGGGCAAGCCGATCCTAGCAAGCATCGTCTACCTCGCCACGATCATCCCGCATTTCTCTGTTGGCGCCCGGCGCCTTCACGACACGGACCGATCGGGGTGGTGGCAGTTGATTGCCGTCGTGCCGATTATCGGCCTAATCGTGCTACCGGACCTATCGGGGTGGTGGCAGTTGATTGCCGTCGTGCCGCTTATCGGCGCAATCGTGCTAGTGGTCTTGTTTTTGTTGGCCGGGTCGGCGGGCGAAAATCGTTACGGGGAGCCACCGCAAGGGCAACGTCCTGCGGTTCTCTGAGAGACGCCAGAGATTCGGGGGCGTTCGCGCTTCCGAGTAGAAACGGGGCCGTCAGGAAGGCGGCCCCGAACGCAAGGTAAGGGAGAAGCGAAATGCGTTTAGCTCATTTTCTTCTGACCGGCGTCGCAGCGATCGGGCTCGCCGCCGCCGTGAGTTCCGCTTCGGCCGCCGATCCGATCGGCAAGGGCCTGACGATGTACATGCAGATGGGCGGCAACGCCGGCGACGGCGCGACGCTGGCCCGCCAGACCGGCGCGACCGAGGCCGCCGCCGCGCTCGGCGTCACGCTCAAGGCGCAGTTCTCGGCCTGGGCCCCCGAGACGATGATCAACCAGTTCAAGGAGGCGGTCGCCGCCAAGCCGGACTGCATCGAGATCATGGGCCATCCCGGCAACGTCGCCTTCCATGATCTGGTCAAAGCCGCCGTCGACCAGGGCATCGTCGTCACCGACGGCAATGCTCCCTTGAGCGATCTGCAGAAGGAATTCGGCACCAAGGGCTTCGGCTACGCCGGCGTCGATCTTTGCGCCGGCGGCACGCTGACCGCCAACGCCATGCTGGCGCAAGGCCCGAAGGCGGGCGACGAAGCGGTGGTCTGGGGCATCTTCAGCCAGGCCGAGCGCGGCGTATCGGAGAAGTGCCTCGCCGACACTCTGGAGAAGGCCGGCCTCAAAGTCGATCGGCTGGACATTCCTCAGGAGGTCAACAGCGACCCGACGCTCGGCGTCCCGGCGTTCGCGGCCTATATTCAGGCCCATCCGAAACTGACGGCCATCGGCCTGCAGCACGGCAGCGTCACCGGCGTCATGGCCGACGCTTTGAAGAAGGCCGGCAAGAAGCCCGGCGAAATCATCGTCGGCGGCATCGATCTCGCCCCGGCGACGATCGCCGGCTTGAAGTCGGGCTACGTCAGCGCGACGCTCGACCAGCTCCTCTACCTCCAGGGCTTCATCCCGGTTCTGCAATGCGTGATGACGGCCAAGTACAAGATGCCGGGCCTGTCGCTCAACACCGGCGCCGGCACCGTCAACCCGAAGACGATCGGCGGTCTGGTCGATCTGATCGACAAGGGCATTCGCTAAGCGCGTCTCGCCTGTCTGAAACCCTTTCGCCGGCGGGAAACCGCCGGCGCTTTTTGTTGCGTGGCCGTTGAGCCGCGCGAGTCGAGGCGTCGCTCCGAGAGCGCGTCGCCTTAAGACGAGGCCGATGACGTTCCCGCCTCATGTCATTCCCGCGAAAGCGGGAATCCAGCGCGGAAAGGGCGCATCGGCCGCCGACTTTGGATTCCCGCTTTCGCGGGAATGACATCTCTGGCGATTCCGCCAAATCGCATCATGCTATAGCGAATGGCGGCGGCCGGGGAGCGCGGCGAGAGGGCGCTTATCGCGTTCCTGCTCGGTGACGGCCATGGAGAACTCATAGGGTCGACAGTTTAGTGCACTGTCACCGGAACCCGGAACCCGGAACCCCAAAAATTACGAAGTTACGAAGTTACGAAGTGACAGTGACAGTGCACTTAACTTAAAGGGTTACGGCGGCAGTGCGCTTAACTTAGTCAAACCAGATTACTTAATCCCAATTTCCGGTCCACCGACAAGCAATAATGAGGTTGAGCAAGCTGTCACGATGCCAGTCCGTACCCACGCCGTAACCACATAACTAATTCTATTTTATCAGTGTGCTTCTCGACTCGATCTTGCCACACGCGGAACAAGTCCATCGTTCGTGTTTTATTCCGTTGGCAGTAGCGCCAGGGACTGAATATGTCAGTCGCGCTGCGCGTTCGCCGCAAAACCGGCAGATGTCGGGGGGCCATTTTCCGCTAAGCTTTTCTTCGAGCGCCGCGACTTGTGCCTTAAGTACGTCAATCTCTGATGGAACCTCTTGAAGGCGTTTCCAAATGGGAATGCGATCCAGCGCCTTAAAGACGTCCTCAACGATTCCCATGGAGTCCTCCCGGTTTACAGGGGCGTGATACGAATTACCTAACTCAGCTCGATCCGCGCTGAAGGCTTCGGACTTTCTCAGCGAGACCTGCCCCGGTTCCTCTCCCGCATACACCGCGCCATCGACCTCATGGAAGCATGAACTTCTGAAGTTTTGAGGCTGTCAATGCTTTTACGTTTTACGGTTTTACGGGTTTTACGGTGACACACGCGTTATTGTAACAATTAGAGGATCCCAAAAGCCTGCGTCGATGATTTCCGCGCAGTGCCAAACCGAAGGTTGGAGAAGCGTTTAATGGGAATATATGCATGTGTCACCGTAAACCCGTAAACCATGTGTCACCGTAAACCTAAACCCGTAAACCTGGACTGCACCCCTCTGGTGAGACACGCTAATTGAGTGACAGGGCTTCGTCCTGGTTCAGCGTTGGCGCGACCGGCCGCAGTTCGGCTTCGAACTCGACCGGCGGTTTGTAGCCCAGCGCCGAGTGCAGGCGCTGACGATTGTAGATGGTCTCGATGAAGGCGCCGATCTGCCGACGGGCGTCGTCGATGTTGGCGTAGGCCTTGCCGTTCACCTCCTCGGCTTTCAGCGTCTTCATGAAGCTCTCGGCCTTGGCGTTGTCGTAAGGGTTGCCGGGCCGGCTCATGCTGATGACGATTTTGCGCGCCTCCAGCCGTTCGACATAGTCGGAACACGCATACTGCACGCCGCGGTCGGAGTGGTGGATGAGACTTTCGGGCTGGGGCTGGCGCGCCGCGAGCGCCTGATCAAGCGCCTCAAGGGCGAGCGAAGCCTCGAGATGGCCGGCGAGCGCCCAGCCCACCACTTTGCGCGAGAACGCGTCGATGACGACGGCCAGATAGACGAAGTCCTCGGCCAGCCTGATGTAGGTGATGTCGGCGACCCAGAGCTGGTCGAGGCCGCTGGGACGCAGCGCGCGGGCGAGGTTTGGCCGGATCGCGAAGCCATGCCGGCTGTCGCTCGTGCGCGGGACGAAGGGCTTGGCGCGCAGGCTGAGCAGGTTGTCTTCGCGCATCAGCCTGAGCACCCGCTTGGCGTTGACGATCAGGCCTTGCCGGCGCAGCGCCTGCGTGACGCGACGATAGCCGTAATGGCGATGAGCGAGCGCTTCGCGTTGGATGAGATCGCGCAGATCGGCGTCCGCGCGGGCGGGAGCGTGCGGGCCGAAATGGCGGTAGTAGCCCGCGCGCGACACGTCCCCGAGGGCGCACAGGCGCCGGACGTTGGCGTCGTCTTCGAGAAAGCCTTGCGACTCGTCGGCGGTCATTTTTTCGACGACCGCGTAGAGATGGGCGCGCCGCCGTTCGGGGGCGTCGCGTCCCAGAGCCGCAAGGCTTCGCGAAAAAAATGCAGATCCGCCTGCTGACGCCCGATCAGCCGTTCCAGTTCGGCAATGCGGGCCTGCGCTTTCCTCAGCTCCTGCGAAGCCTGCGCAGCGGGCGCGACGGCGTCCGGAGAGGACGACGGAGCGACCGCCGCGCAGGCTTCGGCGGCCTTCCAGCCCGGCTTCCGCCCGCGTTTGCGGTTGAACCCGGCCGACCCCATCGCCCGCCAAGCGTTGCGCCACTGATACAAAAGCTTCCGCTTGACCCCAATCGCCGCGGCCACCGCGGCAATCTTCTCGCCAGCTTCCAGCCGCCGCACCGCGGCTTCCTTGAACGCCTCCGAAAACTGCCGCGGACTCTTGCCCGGTTCCGACATGGTTCCTCCTCGGAAGCCATGTCACCCTTTTACCCGTGTCTCAACTTCGGGGTCCACTCCAAACCTATGCCACCGTAAACCCGTAAACCCGTAAACCGCGCACGTCCGGTTTGATGAGCGGGGAAGGGAAACTGAGCGTTGCCGCATGGCCCAAGCCACCGCGCCCTTCCTCGTCTCTACAAACCCCTCTCTCAAGGGGGCCAGGAAACGTCTTCACCTATTTTTTCACGACCTCGAATCCCTGCGCCTGACTGACCAGTCCCCACAATACGCCGAGCCCTTCCAGGATACAGAACACCGGCAACAGAAATATCTGCAATAGCGTAAGCTGGACGCGTTTCCAGAAGTTCTTGACGCCGTGTTCGTCCATGTTCGCTTTCAGTCCTGTGACGTACCACAGCGCGAACGTCGCGAACGAGTAGCTCGCAAAGACCCGCACGCCGGGCGGGATTTCGACGCCGTAGAAAGGCTTGCAAAGCGTGTAGACGACTGCGAACGGCGCCAGCGACCACAGCATCGTGTTCAAGCCGAGGCCAAGGCGCCAACGCAGCTTGACCGGGGCGTGAAGGACGGTTTTCACCAGTCCGTGAAACCAACGCCGCCGCTGGCGCAGAAAATCAATGACGGACATGCAGGACTGTTCTTCCAAGAAACCTTCGACCCATGCGCAACGCAGGCCGTCCTGCATCGCCTTGAGCGCCCAGAATGCGTCCTCGGTGATGTCGCCGTGCGGACCAAAATCGAAACCGCCTGTCGCCTTCTCGACGTCGTTGCGAACGACGATGAAAGAACCATGAAGTCCAAATAGCGTGACGCCCAAGCGGTGCTGCAAATGAAACCTGGCGAAATCGTCTCCCGTCCGGACATTGTCGGCCAGCGTGAGAAAGGGGTGCCGTTCCCATTCGCGATGATAAAGCAACGCGCCCTGGCCGATGCGTAGTCGCCCGGACGCCTCCTCCTGGCATATGAATTTGCAAACGCCCTTGATCGCCGATGGCGTCGGCTGTGTTTCTTCGTCGAGATGCACGATCCAGGCCGTCTCGGATATTTGCGAATTCAGCAGGGCGTAATGCAACGCCCTCGCCTTGAAGTGAGAATTGTTTGGTGTAGCGTATTCACGCGGGACGACGATGATGCGTACGTCGACATCGGCGACAGGCAGCAATGCGACATTCTTACACTCGTCGATCACGACCTCGACAAGGTAAGGCGCCAAGGGCGTTTCGGCCATTTCGGCTTGGCAGCGGCGAATCGTGCTCAAGGCGACGTCGATGTTCTTTCCCGCTGTGACGATTCGCCAGCAGATCAGATTGTTGATCGGCCGTACATCGTCGAGGTCGGATGGGAATCGATAGAGGAGCGTGCCGATCAAGCCGAAAGAGCCGGGCAGCAGGGCGCCGAGCCATAGCAGGCTCGCCCATGAGACAATTTCTTCCGAGAGCGTGCCCGGCGGCCTGCCGGCCGGCGACAGCGAATGCGGCGCAAGCAGCAACGCGATGACGCAAACCGTGAAAGCGATCACGCGCGCCCGATGCCCGGTCATCCAGCCCAAGCGCCAATCTCGAACCGGCTCGCGCAAAATCGCCGCGCGGCCGCTGTCTCGCCTGAGGTTGAGGTTGCGCACGAACGGCTCCGAGACAGTGCAAGACGGACACTTGATGTCGGCCTGCGATTTCGCTCGGGGCCGAGATCCCTCTTCCTTAACCGACATTCGCCAGATGAACGTCGTCTGCCCCAAACTTGCTCCGCGTTGGTGGCTCTGGCAAGCCCCGCGCCGCTATTCGGAGCGTCGTTTCGCTCGTGTCGAAGGATCGAGGTTTGAACCGGCTCCTGCATCTGACCCGGCTACCTCGAATGTTCTCAGCACATTACAACGCCGATCGGCGTTCGGACTCTGCTCCGATTCACACTGGAGCCATCAGTTTACGCTCATCGACGGCGTGACCACGACCGTGCTGCTCGCTCACGAATGTCGCTTAAGGGTCGCTTGGTGGTTTTACGGTTTTACGTGTTTTACGAAGTTTTACGTGTTTTACGGTGACACATGCATTATTGTAACAATTAGAGGATCCCACAAGCCTGCGTCGATGATTTCCGCGCAGTGCCAAACCGAAGGTTGGAGAAGCGTTTAATGGGAATATATGCCTGTGTCACCGTAAATCCGTAAATCCTAAATCTGTGTCACCGTAAATCCTCGTAAATCCTAAATCCGTAAATCGTGTGCTGCACACCGAGAAGGATTGGCAGAAATACCCGCAACCGTTTTTGTCAGCGATAGCGAACGGAAGATTTTTTCTGATCCGGAAAAGCCACGAATTTCTTGGATGAGGCCGCAATTACGCAATTACGGTGACGCTTGCATAAATCCCTTATTCGAAGTCTCGTCGGCCACTCCTCCCTGCCGATTGAGGCCGCGATTGCGAGCGGTGGGGGGTCACGGCCAAGGCTCACCTAATAAGAGAATTATGCATGCGTCACCGTAATCCCGTAATCCCGCGTAATCCCGCGGCGCCCCCGTAATCCCGTAATCCCGTAATCCCGCGGCGCCCGCGTCAGCGCCCGAGACCGACCGCTTCCCGCCCTCGGCGGAAAGCCCTTCGGCCATCGAGCGTCGCGTCTTATCCGCTTGCGCTGTCGCGCCGCGCGCCGGGACGTGCCAGCATGGCGGGCGCCCCCGCCCCCGCCCGCCCTGATTCGCCCCGTGAAAACCCTTTCCTCCCTCGCCGCGCTGCTCCTCTCGGTGTTCCTGCTCCTCGCCGGCAACAACGTGGTCGGCGTGCTGACGCCGTTGCGGGCCAGCCTCGACGGGTTCTCCGACCTGACCATCGGCCTGCTCGGCTCGGTCTATTTCGCCGGGATGCTGGCGGGGACGCTTGCCGCGCCGGCGATCGTGCGCCGGGCCGGGCATATCCGCGCCTTTTCGGCCCTGGTCGCGCTCAGCGTGGTCGCCGTCATCCTGATGCCCGCGGCGGTCGCGCCAGCGCCGTGGATGGTCTCGCGCGGCGCGCTCGGCTTCGTCTTCGCCGGGATTTACGCGGTCGCCGAATCCTGGATCAACGCCAAGGCGAGCAACGCCAACCGCGGCGCGCTCTACGCCGTCTATCAGATCGTCAGTTTCGTCGGCTCGGCGGGCGGCCAGTTGCTGCTGGTGGCGTTCGCGCCGGCCTCGTACCTGCCCTTCACCGTCGCCGGCGCGCTGCTGGCGCTGGCGATCGTGCCAATGACGATGACCAGCGTCGACCCGCCCGCCCAGCCGAGGTTGGTGCGGCTGCGGCTGCGCTGGCTCTTCCGGCTGGCGCCGGTTTCGGCCTTCGCCGCGCTGGCGGCGGGCGCGGCCAACGGCGCGTGCTTCGCGCTCGGGCCGGTCTACGCCCTCGGCGTCGGCATGGCGCCGTCGGCGGTCCCGCTGTTCACCGCGGCGATCGTCGCCGGCTCGGCGCTCGGCGTCTATCCCGTCGGCGCGCTCTCCGATCGGATGGACCGCCGCCTGGTGATGGTCTTGGCGATGGCGGCGGGCGCCGCCGCGGAGATCGCGCTCGCCGGCCTCAGACTCGCCGGCGCGCCGCTCGTCATCCTCGGGTTCCTGGTCGGCCTGACCACCTACACGATCTATACGCTCGCCACCTCGCTCGCCAACGACCGCGCGCGGCCGAACGAAATGGTGCTGGTCTCCGCCGGGCTGCTGTTCATCTACTGCGTCGGGGCGATCGCGGCGCCGGCGCTGGCCTCGCTGCTGATGCGCGCGTTCGGCCCGGCGGCGCTGTTCGCGCAAGCCGCGATCGTGCACGTCGCCATCGCGGCGTTCGCGCTGCAAAGCCTGCTCGGCGACGCCCGCGCCGCGGCGAAGGCGCGGCGCCCTATTCCTTGACGACGGAGATGTCCGGCGCGGCGGGGTTCTTCATGCCGACGACGTGGTAGCCCGCGTCGACGTGCAGGATTTCGCCGGTGACGCCGCGCGACATCGGCGACATCAGATAGACCGCGGCCTGCCCGATCTCCTCGGCGGTGACGGAACGGCGCAGCGGCGCGTTCCATTCGTTCCAGCGCAGGATGTAGCGGAAATCGCCGATGCCCGAAGCCGCCAGGGTCTTGATCGGCCCCGAGGAAATGGCGTTGACGCGGATCGCCTTCTCGCCGAGGTCGGCGGCGAGGTACTTCACGCTCGCTTCCAGCGCCGCTTTGGCGACGCCCATGACGTTGTAGTGCGGCATCCATTTCTCGGCGCCGTAATAGGTCAGGGTGAGCAGCGAGCCGCCGTTGTGCATCAGCTTTTCCGCCCGCTGCGCGATCGCGGTGAAGGAATAGCAGGAGATGGCGAGCGACTTGGTGAAATTGCCTTCGCTGGTGTCGACGTAGCGGCCGGTCAATTCGTCCTTGTCGGCGAAGGCGATGCAATGGACGACGAAGTCCAGGCCGCCCCACAGCCGGTCCGTCTCGGCGAAGACCGCGTCGATGGTCGCGCCGTCGGTCACGTCGCAATGGCCGAGGACATGCGCGCCCAATTCCTGCGCCAGCGGCCGGACGCGCTTCTCCAGCGCTTCGCCCTGATAGGTCAGCGCGATCTCGGCGCCGGCGGCGCGCGCGGCCTTGGCGATGCCCCAGGCGATCGAACGATTGTTGGCGACGCCGAAAACGACGCCGCGCAGCCCGGCCATGAGGCCGCCTTCACCGGTTCCGCCCGAGCCTTGCTGCGTCATCGAGACCTCGCCCCCCCGCTCGCCTCCGCCGCTCGGAGCCGATAAGGCGCTTCCCTTAGCGTCGGCGGCGGCGCATGGGAAGGGTCCGCGTCGCTTCCGCGCGTCACAAAATATGTGAAATCGCTCATAAATCCCTTGGAAGCGACAAACGTTCGCATTAGAGTCGTTAACGCTAATTCCCATTTGCGGACGTCGTTTCGTGCCTTCGAGCCGGGAATGGTGTGACGACGCGGGCGCCATGCGGCGCTTTGGGTTGGCGCTGGCGCGCGACGACCGGTTCATCTGCGACGATTCTTCGGCCGCCGCGTTGGTCGATAAACTGTTCCGCCAGGCCTCGCTGACCGTGATCGACGACGCTCGCAGCGACGCCCGCAGCGCCAAGGTGCGCGCTTTCGCCCAGTTCATCCGGCTCTACCGGCGTCACGTTCGCGGCCTGGCGGCGGATGACGCCGACGCCGGTTGGCCAGAGGCGACGCAGCCGGCCGGGCGCGCCAACGCTTCGGCGACTTCCGCCGTGCGCGATCTGCCGCTCGAACTGCGCGAGACGCTGTTGCTGGTGGTTCTGGCCGGCTTTTCGCACACCGAGGCGGCCGAAGCGCTCGACATTCCCTTGACCGCCGTCATCGATCGCCTGGCGCGCGCGCGCGCGCACATCGGCGCGCACATGGGCGCGGCGCGCGGAACGGCGGCGCGGGCCCTCCGGCTGAACGCCGCGCATCTCCGGCTCGTCAAGTGACGAAGCGCTTCGAGACGGCGGACGCCTTCGCCTTCGTCGACCATTGCCTCGCTCCGGCCGATCGGCGGGCGTTCGAGGCGCGGCTGCGCGAGGACCCGGCGCTGAGGCGTCAAGTCGCGCTGTGGCAGTCGCAGAACGAGGCGATCCGCGCCGCCTACGACGCTCCGGCGTCGGCGCGCGCTCCGCTCGAACTCTCCGCGAACGCCAACGAGAACGTTTCCGCCTGGATGAAGTCGGCGATCCCAAAGCAGCCGGGCGCCGCTCCGAGACGCGCGAACAGCGAGGCGCGCGCCGCCTCCGCCGCCCCGTCCGCGCGCTTCCGCGCGCTGCGGCGCCGCGCGGCGGCCGCAGCGCTGGCGGCGATCGTGCTCGTCGTCAGCGGGCCGGGCGGCCCGACGCCGCCGCACGATCGACTGGCCGAGGCGGCGCTCGCCGCCTACCGCGCCTTCGCGGCGGCCGCCGACGCGCCGATCGAATTCCGCACGCGCGATCCGCAGGCGCTGACGAAATGGCTGACGCCACAATTCGCCAGAGGGATCGCCGTTCCCGGATTCTCGTCCGACGCGCTGACGCTGCTGGGCGCGCGCGTCGCGCCGGGATCGCGGGCGAGCGCCGCGTTTCTCGTCTACCAGGATCGCGGCGGCGAACGCGTCGGCCTGCTGATCGAACCGCTCGACGACCCGGCGCCGTCGAAGCCGAGCCTGCGCCGATCCGACGGGGTCAGCCTGGCGGCGTGGACCGGCGCCGGCCATGGGTTCGTCGCCGCCGGAGCGGACCCCCATGAGGTCGCCCTGCTGACGCGCCTGGTCGAGGAAGGCCCCGCGGCGCGATAGGCGGATCGGAAGCCTCAGCGCCGGCAGCGCGCCTCCAACAGGTCGAACACGGCGCGCGCCGCCTGCACTTCGCCGCCCTGGCGGGCGTGGGCGCGCGGCTTGGGGTTCCAGGCGTAGATGTCGAAATGCGCCCAGGCCTTGGCGGCCGAAACGAAGCGCGAAAGAAACAGCGCCGCCGTCACCGATCCGGCGAAGCCGCCGCCCGGCGCGTTATCGAGATCGGCGACCTTGCTCTCCAGCATCGCCTCGTAGGGACGCCACAGCGGCAGGCGCCACAGCGGATCGCAGACGCGCGCCGCGCTGTGAGCGATCTCGGCGGCGAGCGCCTCGTCGTCGGTGTAGAAGGGCGGCAGATCGGGGCCGAGCGCGACCCGCGCCGCGCCGGTCAGGGTGGCGAAATCGAACAGCAGATCCGGCGCCTCCTCGTCGGCGAGCGCCAGCGCGTCGGCGAGAATGAGCCGCCCCTCGGCGTCGGTGTTGCCGATCTCGACCGTCAGCCCTTTGCGGCTGCGCAGCACGTCGCCGGGGCGCATCGAATCGGCCGAAATCGCGTTCTCGACGATCGGAATCAGCGCGCGCAGGCGCACGTCGAGGCCGGACTGCATGATCAGGCGCGCCAGGCAGAGCGCGGCGGCGGCGCCGCCCATGTCCTTCTTCATCAACTGCATGCCGCTCGACGGCTTGATGTCGAGGCCGCCCGAATCGAACGCGACGCCCTTGCCGACCAGGGTGACCTTGGGCGCGTCGGCCCGCCCCCAGACGAAGTCGACGAGGCGCGGCGCCTCGGCGCTGGCGCGGCCGACCGCGTGAATGAGAGGCAGGCCGCGTTCGATCAGCGCTTGCCCGCGCGTCACCTCGAGGCCGGCGCCGAATTCTTCGGCCAGGCGCGCCGCCTCGCGCTCCAGCGCGTCCGGCCCGAGGTCGTTGGCGGGCGTGTTGACCAGGTCGCGGCCGAACGCGACCGCCTCGGCGATGCGCTCGAGGCGCGCGGCGTCGACGCCCTCGGGCGCGATCAGGCGCGGCCGCGGCGAGCCCTCGGCATGGTAACGCTCGAAACGGTAGAGCCCGAGCAGGAACGCCAGCGCCGCGAGCTCCGGCTCGTGCGGCGCGTTGGCGAAGCGGTACACCCCTTCGGGAAGTGCGCTCGCCAGCGCGCCCGGCGCCATCGGATCGCGCCCCTTCGCGCCCCTCTCGGCCAAGCCGAAGAGGACGCCGGCGAGCCCCCCTTCGGCGTCGGGCAGACATTGCAGGCGTCCCGCCTTCGGCGCGAAACCGCAGGCCGCGGCGAAACGCGCGGCGCCGGGGCCGACCGCCTGGCGCAGTTCGCTCCAATTTTCCGCGCTGGCGAACCACACGGGAATGGCGGGGGAGGAGGGCGGAGCGAAGGAAGCGAGCAAGGGGGGATTCCGATCCGATTCGATTGGCGACGACCGATCATAACGGCCCCCGCCGGCGCCGCCGAGTCCCGAATTTCCACGTTAACCGCCCATTAGCGTTAACGATTTACTGCTCTAAGGGAAGCCAAGCGTCCGTGGGCCCCGTCATGTCGCTCGTCCTCGATTTCTCCCTGGCGCCGCGTCGGCTCGGCGCCCTCGCGCTGTTCGCCCTCGCCGCCGCCTTGGGCCCGCTCGAGGGTTGCCGTGATTTCAGCGACGTGACCGGATCGATCGCCGCGACGCAGCAGGCGCTGCCGACCGACGAAGCGGCCTTGCGCGCCTACGCCGACGACTGGGGCAAGCGATACGACCGCGATCCCGGCGCGAAAGTCGCTTCGATCAATTACGCGCGGGCGCTGCGCGCGTTGACGCGCTACGCCGAAGCGGCGGCGGTGATGCAGGCGGCGGCGGTCAAGGCCCCGAAGGATTTCGAAGTGCTGGGCGCCTACGGCAAGGCGCTCGCCGATTCCGGACAGTTCGAACAGGCCAAGGAGGTGCTGTCGCGCGCCTATGCGCCCGAACGGCCGGACTGGACGATCATGTTGGTGCAAGGCTCGGTCGCCGATCGGCTGAACGACCACCAGGCCGCGCAGCAATTCTATCGCGACGCGCTGAAGATCGCGCCGGGCGAGCCCTCGACGCTCTCCAACCTCGGCCTTTCCTATGCGCTGACCAAGCAATTGCCGCTCGCCGAGGACGCCCTGCGGCAGGCGAGCGCCAGCCCTCGCGCCGACTCGCGGGTGCGCGACAATCTGGCGCTGATCCTGGCGCTGGAGGGCAAATTCGCCGAGGCCGAACAAGTCGACCGCCGGGACATGTCGGCCGAGGCCGCGAAAGCCAACGTCGAGGCGATCCGGCGGATGATCGCGCAGAACGACACCTGGCGCGATCTGCAGACCGGCCCGGCGACGAAGCGCGCCCCGCCGCCCCGGCCCGCCGCCGCGTCGGCCGCGCCCGGTCAGCCCTCGGGTTAGCGGCCGCCGGCGCCCGATGACGCCCTCCCTTCTCGCGCTGCTCCCGCTCGTCGGCTTCGCCGCCGGCTTCGTCGACGCGATCGCCGGCGGCGGCGGCCTCATCACCCTGCCCGCCCTCGCGCTCGCCGGCCTCGATCCGGTCGCGGCGGTGGCGACCAACAAGCTCGGCGGCGTATTCGGCTCGGGCTCGGCGACGCTCGCGTTCGCGCGCGCGGGCGAGATCGATTTGGCGACCATGTCGGAGTCGGCGCTCGCCGCGCTCGTCGGCGGGGCGGCGGGGGCGCTCGCGCTGCCCTATGCGCCGCGCCAGGCGCTCGGCGCCGCGCTGCCGTTCGTGCTCGTCGCCGTCGCGCTCTATTTCGCGCTTGCGCCGGAGATGGGGCCGAAGCTGGGCAAGGCGCGCCTCGGCCCGCGCGTTACCGCGCTGACGCTGGCGCCGGCGATCGGTTTCTACGACGGCGTCTTCGGCCCGGGCGCCGGCTCGTTCTACATGATCGGCTTCTTCGCTCTCGCCGGCTTCGGCCTGATCGGCGCGATCGCCGCCGCCCGCATCGCCAATTTCGGCTCCAACGCCGGCTCGCTCGCCGTCTACGCGCTCGGCGGCCATATCGCGCTGGCGCCGGGGTTGGCGATGGGGCTCGGCGCTTTCCTGGGCGCGCGCCTCGGCGCGCATTCGGCGCTCAGGGCAGGCGCGCGGCTGGCGCGGCCGCTGATCGTCGTCGTCAGCTGCGCGATGGCGCTGAAGCTGGCGAGCGCGCCCGGCGCGCCGCTGCGCGAATGGCTCGAGCCAATAGTGCGCGGCGCGATCGGCGGTTGACGGCGCGCGGCGGAAACGCCTATAAGCCCGGCCCAACAGGCTGGGCCGCGACCCGGCCTGATCGGTTTTTGGCGGGCGCGCGTTCGCCGCCGCGCTTCGCAACGAGGAAAGCGAGTTCATGGCCAACACCAAGTCGGCTCAGAAGGCCGTGCGCAAGATCGCCCGCCGCACCGCGGTCAACAAGTCGCGGCGCAGCCAGATGCGCACCTACCTGCGCAAGGTCGAGGACGCGATCACGGCCAAGGACGCGAGCGCCGCCGCCGAAGCGCTGCGCGGTGCCGAGCCGCTGGTCGCCCGCGCCGCCCAGAAGGGCATCGTGCACAAGAACGCCGCGTCGCGGAAAATCTCGCGCCTGACCAAGCGCGTCAAGGCGCTCGCCGGCTGAGGCCGCGCGCCGGAAGCGCGCCATGACCGACCGGCCGCCCGACCGCCTCAGCGTCGATCCGACCAGCCCCTACTACGACGAGGCGGCGTTGGCGCGCGGCGTCGGCGTCCGCTTCAAGGACCGCGAGCGCGACGACGTCGAAGAATATTGCGTCGGCGAAAACTGGATCCGCGCCCCCGTCGGCAAGACCCGCGACCGCAAGGGCAATCTGCTGACGATCCGGCTGACGGGCGCGGTCGAGCCGTATTATCTCGGGCCGGCGAAGGAATAGGCGCGTCGCGCCGAGGCGCGAATTCACGATCAAAATCTAACAATGGAGCGCAGCATGAAAATGTTCTCGCTCGCGCTTCCTTCGGCGACGCCGGACCGATAGGACCATACTTCAGGAGCTTTCCAGGCATTCGAACCAGGAGCTGCGCGATATTGGCATCGATGGCGCCGATATTCGCGCAGTGGCGCGCCGCGCGTCGGAAGAACAGCAGTAGCCCCTGGAGGCGGCCCCCGGCTGGGCGCTATCATGGTTTCACGTCCGGTTGTGGACGTCCTCGACGCGGACCATTCGTCTTCCCCGAGAAAAGCATGAGGTCCGCGATAGGTCGCAAGACGCCAATGAATGGCCTGTCGCACAAGCGCGCAATCAGGAGGCAACTTATGTCTAAAGACCAATCCATCTCCGCTCTCGCGGGCCTGCCAGCGTCCGAGGTTGAGCCTTCTGGCCGACTGTCGGTTCAAGGCAAAATCGGCTTTGTCGGCCTCGGTCACATGGGGACAGCGATGGCGGCAAACCTGATCCTCGCCGGACATCGGGTCATTGCCTATGTCCGCCGCCCGGATCAGATGGAGAAGCTCGCTACGCTCGGTCTCGAGCCCACAATAGAATTGAGCAACTTATTCGACTGCGAGGTCGTCGTCAGTATGCTGCCCGACGACGCCGCTGTTTGCGACGTGGCCCTGGGCCGTGAAGGCGACAGCGCCAAGGGTCTCGCCTCTGGATTGAAGCGCGGCGCAATTCATCTTTCCATGAGCACAATCAGCACAGCCGCTGCGTCTCACCTCGCGACGGAGCATGCGCGTCACGGGCAAGGCTACGTCGCAGCGCCGGTCTTTGGAAATCCGGACGCCGCCAAGGCGCGCCAGCTTTTCATTATCGCCGCCGGCGCCTCAGCTGATGTCGAGCGCTGCCAGCCGCTTTTCGACAGTCTCGGACAAGAGACGTTTGTCGTCGGCGCCGTGCCTTCGCAGGCAAACCTCGTCAAACTGCTCGGAAATATGATGACCGCGACGACGCTGGAGGTGCTGGGAGAAGTCGTCGCTGTGGCTCTCAAGCGCGGACTCGATCCCAAGCGATTCATCGACATCATGACGAGCACGATGTTCGGCGGACGCGCGCATAAAATCTACGGCGACAAAATCGTCAGGCAGTCCTACGCGCCCGGATTCGTCTTGCCCCTGGTGCTCAAGGACGTGCGTCTGGCGCTCGCCGAGGCAGAAACCGCCGCCGCCCCGATGCCGACGGTCGCCGTGGTGCGAGACCGGCTCATCACAGGAATCGCTCGCGGCTATGCCGATCTCGACTGGACCGCGCTTGGGTTGATTGCGGCTGAGGAGGCCGGCCTTCAATTCAACCTCCCACACACTGTCAATTGAGGTCGGGCCAATGCGAGAGGCGGCTCTGCGCTCTGATGCTTGACAAAGCATCCGCCCCCAATCGCTCGCCGCCGGTTGTCGCGTCGGATGCTCGAAGGAGAGCACGACCGGACTATGGCGTTGATCGCGTCGCTTTGCCTTCAGTGCGTCCCGACACTCTTCGTAAACGTGTTGAGGGCGGTCCGCGCTTGCGACGAACGCCAAAGAGTTGCACGTTGGGCTTGAACCAACGGCCATATGGAGAATGTCGGTCAAGAGAGATCAGCGCTGAGCGAGATTGAGAGGGCGAAATGGCTGACCGAGAGATTGGCGTCGGAGTCATCGGATTTGGACTGGGCGGGCGGGTCTTTCACGCGCCGTTTGTCAACGCGGTGACGGGGCTGCGTTTGGCCGCGATTTTACAACGCAAGGGCGATGAGGCTGCGAGGGCTTATCCTGCGGCGCGGATCGTGCGCTCGCTCGACGAGATGCTGGCGGACAAGACGATCGAGCTGGTCGTCGTCACCACGCCGAACGCAACGCATTTCGAGCTGGCCAAGCAGGCGCTGGAGGCGGGCAAGCACGTCGTCATCGACAAGCCCTTTACAGCGGCCAGCGAGCAGGCGCTGAAGCTGAGCCAGCTCGCCAAGAGCAAGGGGCTGTTGGCGATTCCGTTTCACAATCGCCGCTGGGACGGCGATTTCTTGACCGTGAAGAAGCTGATCGCCGAGCAGGCCGTCGGCCGGCTCGTCACCTTCGAATTGCACTTCGATCGCTTCCGCCCCTCGCCGCGCGCGGGGATATGGCAGGAGGCGGAGAATCCGGCGAACGGAATGCTCTTCGACCTGGGGCCACACTTGGTCGATCAGGCGCTGGCGCTCTTCGGCCCGCCGGATTCGATCACGGCGAGCGTCCGCTCGGATCGCGACGAAACGGCGATCGAGGACGCCTTCGACATTACGCTGAGCTATCCCCGGGCGAACGGCAAGGGGTTGCTGGCGCACTGCCGGACGAGCTATCTGGCCTGCGACAATTCCCCACGATTCCTGCTGCACGGGACGAGGGGGAGCTTTCGCAAGCACGGGCTCGATCCGCAAGAGCCTGCGCTGGTCGGCGGCGCCAAACCTCCCAAGCTGGGATCGCCGGAAGTGTGGTTGCAGGAGGCCGAGTCGGCGTGGGGAACGCTGACGGTTGCGCCGAATCCGGCCGCTCCGGAGAGGCTGGTCGAGACCCGAGTGAAGACCGAGATCGGCGACTATCGCCGCTTCTATGGGAATGTGCGCGCCGCGATCCTTGGCGCGGAGCCGCTCGCTTCGACGGCGGAGGACGGATTCCGCGTCATCCGGCTGCTGGAGCTGGCTCGGCAGAGCTCCGCCGAGGGGCGCACGTTGAAGGTGAAGCTATAGAGGCGTGTGGCGCGTTATGCCAAGGCGCTGCGGCCGATTCGTTTGGCGAAGGCGCCCGAATCCAAGGGCTTCCCGGTAGGATCCCGGCATCACTGTTTCGCGCGGGCCGAGCTTTTATTGCACGCCCACTGCCCGAGCTTCTGAAAGAGGAAGCGAACCGGCTCTCCAGCAGCATGAAGCGCTTGCTCGCGATACTGCATCAACAATGGCTAGGGATTGACCAGCAGGCCGCAGACCTCGAAGCCGAACGCCTCGCCCATATCCTTCACCATGCGCGATGGGATGGTCGTAATTGCGATCGTCCCAAAGTTGTGGCCGCTGCGGCGCCCTAAGCGCTACGCTTGCTCGGTCGCCAGCCGGCACGCCGACAGGTCGATCTTCAAGATCGCCGCGAGACCATCCGCCACGAGCCTGTGATCGTCGCGCTGCGGCAAGCCCGAGACGGTGACCGCCCCGATGCAACCCGCGCCATGCAGCAGAAGCGGGAAGCTGCCCCCATGCACGGCATAGTCGGCGAGAGGCAAGTTGTGCGCCTCTTCCTGCGTTTGGCCTGATAGCGCCAGCGAGCGCCCGACCGCGTAGGAGGAGCGCCACAACCGAAGTACGGTGTTGCGCTTGCGTCTGATCCACTCCGCGTTGTCCGTGGTGCTTCCCGGCAACGCGCAATGAAAGAGCGTCCGGTCGCGCAGCGAAACGTCGATGGCGATCGGCGCGCCCTGCGCCAAGCCGACCTCGCGCACGACATTGCCGAGCGCCCAGGCCTCTTCGGGGCCAAATCGGGAGAACACGAGCAGACGTTCCTGCTCGGCTAAACGGCGGATGTCTTCCTTCAGCGCCATGTTTGCTTCCACAGTCGCCGATCTCCCTGGGGTTGGCGAGGCGATCGTCATTGGACGTCGCTCGGCATGATGACCACTTCCCAACAGATTGGGCAAGGTGAGAAGCCTTCGAATACGGAGGCGAATACCGGGACAGGAATACGGGGGGATACGGGGACAGGGGGGATACGGGGACAGGATACGCATTGCATCATTTCCGGCGCCACGGACGGATTGCGCGCAATGATATTCGACATTGTTTATCTCCTCGCCGCGCTTCCCGCCCCTCCGGGAAAGGGCCGTAACTCCCAAGCCGTCTAGGCGTTGAGGGCGAGCGCGATCTGTGTTGGCGGGTCGGCGAGGGTTTTGAGGATGTTGGCCCCCTGTTTTCTCGCGGTTGAGACGACTGACCTGAGGCGCGCGAAGCTTTGGGCGCCGTCGAGGGTTCGAAACGAGCCCGAGATTTTCATTTTGACCTTCATCATCCTGAGGTCCTGT
This sequence comes from uncultured Alphaproteobacteria bacterium, assembly GCA_963775575.1. Classification (GTDB taxonomy): domain Bacteria; phylum Pseudomonadota; class Alphaproteobacteria; order Rhizobiales; family Beijerinckiaceae; genus Roseiarcus. Next base: position 1,758,937 of record CAVZJG010000002.1, on the reverse strand, counting down.
TCGGCCAGGTTGTTGGTGAAGGGCACGTCGAAGTCGGTGAGGAAGCGCAGCGTTTCGACTTTGAACGTCTTCAGCCTTTCGAGCAGATTGCGGCCGGGGCGCTGCTTTGTTCGTCCGCTCGCGTTGGCCTTGGCGTGGAGTGCGGGCAACTGGCGATGGAAAGCGAGGCCGAGCCGAACCGCGGCCCAATATTGGTCGACGAAGGCCGCGATGACTTTGGGCTCCAGCGCCTTCGCGCCCGCCTCGCGCGCCTCATGAACGGCGATATTCGCCGCCCGAAGCGTGTCGCGCATGAGTTCGGCCCACGGCTCCTTGTCGAACTCGATCAAACACTGGAGTTCGCGCAAGATATGGGCGTTGCAGAAGGCGTGTTCGACCGCGTCGAGCCGACGATAAGGCAGGAAGTGGTCGTGCACGACGACGCCCCCCTTCAAATCCTGCGGGATCGCGCCGCGCTTTTCGTCGGCGCGATAGAAGGTGAAGGCTTGGCTCGAAGTCGTATGCAGCCATTGCAGCTTACCGGCGATGCGATATCCCGTCTCGTCGAGATGGCGAACCTTCGCCTCGGCCACGCGCTCGCCGATGGCCTGGTAAACTTGCCGCAACTCTTGTCCCTTCTTGGCGATCCAAGCGACAAGGCTGGCCGGACAGATCAGCGGCGCGTCGAACAGATCGCTCAGCGCTTGCGCGGTCCGATCCTCGGGGATGAGTTGCTGGACATTGAGATAGATCGCCGCGGCCTTGATGCGCTCGCCATACTGGGCAGGCGAGACCACGCCTTCGGGAAAAACCGCCTTCGTCACGCCCCGGCAATGCGCGCAGCGGTAAATCGAGGCCTGATGTTCCGTGACCCGCAGCGGGCGCTCGGGAAGGTCGAACACTTGCCGCTTCTCGACCCCTATCGCCGACCCCGCCTCGAGAGGCCAACCGCAATGGCCGCATGCGCACGCCGCGTGCCCAACCACGCAATCGGGATCGGCGACCTGCCGCAGCGTGCCGCCCTTGTGACCCGTCTGGCCGCCGCTCGTCTTGCCCGAACGGCCGCGCAGACTGCCTCCAATACGCGGTTTCTTCCGCAGCCCGTCACTCGAAGGCGGTTGCGAACTGTTCGAGCTCGTCCCGCCCCAATTGCCGACGAAGATCGGCCACCTCGGCCCGCAACGCCGCGATCTCCGCCCTCAGAGACGCTATCAACTCCTCGACTTCGGCGGGAAGAACCATCCCACCCTTGATTCACAGTCTCGTGCCGCCGTCTCCCACAATCCGCATATCAATGCCGTTTCCCAAACACTGTGGCATTCCAGACTCACCACGCCTTGGGAGTTACTGACAAGCGTAACTCCCAAGCCGTCTAGGCGTTGAGGGCGAGCGCGATCTGTGTTGGCGGGTCGGCGAGGGTTTTGAGGATGTTGGCCCCCTGTTTTCTCGCGGTTGAGACGACTGACCTGAGGCGCGCGAAGCTTTGGGCGCCGTCGAGGGTTCGAAACGAGCCCGAGATTTTCATTTTGACCTTCATCATCCTGAGGTCCTGTTCGGCCAGGTTGTTGGTGAAGGGCACGTCGAAGTCGGTGAGGAAGCGCAGCGTTTCGACTTTGAACGTCTTCAGCCTTTCGAGCAGATTGCGGCCGGGGCGCTGCTTTGTTCGTCCGCTCGCGTTGGCCTTGGCGTGGAGTGCGGGCAACTGGCGATGGAAAGCGAGGCCGAGCCGAACCGCGGCCCAATATTGGTCGACGAAGGCCGCGATGACTTTGGGCTCCAGCGCCTTCGCGCCCGCCTCGCGCGCCTCATGAACGGCGATATTCGCCGCCCGAAGCGTGTCGCGCATGAGTTCGGCCCACGGCTCCTTGTCGAACTCGATCAAACACTGGAGTTCGCGCAAGATATGGGCGTTGCAGAAGGCGTGTTCGACCGCGTCGAGCCGACGATAAGGCAGGAAGTGGTCGTGCACAACGACGCCCCCCTTCAAATCCTGCGGGATCGCGCCGCGCTTTTCGTCGGCGCGATAGAAGGTGAAGGCTTGGCTCGAAGTCGTATGCAGCCATTGCAGCTTACCGGCGATGCGATATCCCGTCTCGTCGAGATGGCGAACCTTCGCCTCGGCCACGCGCTCGCCGATGGCCTGGTAAACTTGCCGCAACTCTTGTCCCTTCTTGGCGATCCAAGCGACAAGGCTGGCCGGACAGATCAGCGGCGCGTCGAACAGATCGCTCAGCGCTTGCGCGGTCCGATCCTCGGGGATGAGTTGCTGGACATTGAGATAGATCGCCGCGGCCTTGATGCGCTCGCCATACTGGGCAGGCGAGACCACGCCTTCGGGAAAAACCGCCTTCGTCACGCCCCGGCAATGCGCGCAGCGGTAAATCGAGGCCTGATGTTCCGTGACCCGCAGCGGGCGCTCGGGAAGGTCGAACACTTGCCGCTTCTCGACCCCTATCGCCGACCCCGCCTCGAGAGGCCAACCGCAATGGCCGCATGCGCACGCCGCGTGCCCAACCACGCAATCGGGATCGGCGACCTGCCGCAGCGTGCCGCCCTTGTGACCCGTCTGGCCGCCGCTCGTCTTGCCCGAACGGCCGCGCAGACTGCCTCCAATACGCGGTTTCTTCCGCAGCCCGTCACTCGAAGGCGGTTGCGAACTGTTCGAGTCTGTCCCGCCCCAATTGCCGACGAAGATCGGCCACCTCGGCCCGCAGCGCCGCGATCTCCGCCCTCAGAGACGCTATCAACTCCTCGACTTCGGCGGGAAGAACCATCCCACCCTTGATTCACAGTCTCGTGCCGCCGTCTCCCACAATCCGCATATCAATGCCGTTTCCCAAACACTGTGGCATTCCAAACTCACCACGCCTTGGGAGTTACAAAGGGCCGTAACTCCCAAGCCGTCTAGGCGTTGAGGGCGAGCGCGATCTGTGTTGGCGGGTCGGCGAGGGTTTTGAGGATGTTGGCCCCCTGTTTTCTCGCGGTTGAGACGACTGACCTGAGGCGCGCGAAGCTTTGGGCGCCGTCGAGGGTTCGAAACGAGCCCGAGATTTTCATTTTGACCTTCATCATCCTGAGGTCCTGTTCGGCCAGGTTGTTGGTGAAGGGCACGTCGAAGTCGGTGAGGAAGCGCAGCGTTTCGACTTTGAACGTCTTCAGCCTTTCGAGCAGATTGCGGCCGGGGCGCTGCTTTGTTCGTCCGCTCGCGTTGGCCTTGGCGTGGAGTGCGGGCAACTGGCGATGGAAAGCGAGGCCGAGCCGAACCGCGGCCCAATATTGGTCGACGAAGGCCGCGATGACTTTGGGCTCCAGCGCCTTCGCGCCCGCCTCGCGCGCCTCATGAACGGCGATATTCGCCGCCCGAAGCGTGTCGCGCATGAGTTCGGCCCACGGCTCCTTGTCGAACTCGATCAAACACTGGAGTTCGCGCAAGATATGGGCGTTGCAGAAGGCGTGTTCGACCGCGTCGAGCCGACGATAAGGCAGGAAGTGGTCGTGCACGACGACGCCCCCCTTCAAATCCTGCGGGATCGCGCCGCGCTTTTCGTCGGCGCGATAGAAGGTGAAGGCTTGGCTCGAAGTCGTATGCAGCCATTGCAGCTTACCGGCGATGCGATATCCCGTCTCGTCGAGATGGCGAACCTTCGCCTCGGCCACGCGCTCGCCGATGGCCTGGTAAACTTGCCGCAACTCTTGTCCCTTCTTGGCGATCCAAGCGACAAGGCTGGCCGGACAGATCAGCGGCGCGTCGAACAGATCGCTCAGCGCTTGCGCGGTCCGATCCTCGGGGATGAGTTGCTGGACATTGAGATAGATCGCCGCGGCCTTGATGCGCTCGCCATACTGGGCAGGCGAGACCACGCCTTCGGGAAAAACCGCCTTCGTCACGCCCCGGCAATGCGCGCAGCGGTAAATCGAGGCCTGATGTTCCGTGACCCGCAGCGGGCGCTCGGGAAGGTCGAACACTTGCCGCTTCTCGACCCCTATCGCCGACCCCGCCTCGAGAGGCCAACCGCAATGGCCGCATGCGCACGCCGCGTGCCCAACCACGCAATCGGGATCGGCGACCTGCCGCAGCGTGCCGCCCTTGTGACCCGTCTGGCCGCCGCTCGTCTTGCCCGAACGGCCGCGCAGACTGCCTCCAATACGCGGTTTCTTCCGCAGCCCGTCACTCGAAGGCGGTTGCGAACTGTTCGAGCTGTCCCGCCCCAATTGCCGACGAAGATCGGCCACCTCGGCCCGCAACGCCGCGATCTCCGCCCTCAGAGACGCTATCAACTCCTCGACTTCGGCGGGAAGAACCATCCCACCCTTGATTCACAGTCTCGTGCCGCCGTCTCCCACAATCCGCATATCAATGCCGTTTCCCAAACACTGTGGCATTCCAGACTCACCCCACCTTGGGAGTTACAAAGGGCCAGAATTTGGCGCCTAACGCCCTGATTTCCTTCTCCCGCGGACAAGGTCGGCCGCCAGCCCCTGCTTTCCCCCGAACCGCCGCTCGATATCCGCCCGCCTCAGCTCGACGGCGCTCGGCCGGCCCCGCTCCGCCTCGCCTCCGCCTCGCCGAGCGCGGGCCTTGCGCCAAGCTTGCGTGGGCGCAGCTTGGGCCGCCGGCGTTAACGCTTCCCTAACCAATTCGCTCCAACCATCGGGCGCTTGTCTCGAGATGCGCCGCGGGCTCGGCTCGCGACGCGATTCGTGTGCGAGCGAACGGACGCGACGGGGCTCTCCGGTGACGACCACAACCTCGACCTATTTGTCGATCTCGAACAATCTCACGCGATACCAGTCGATGGTCGCCGACCAGCCGGCGGTGAAGACCGCGAGCGAATATTACGCCGCCAACATCGGCAAAGTGACCTCGATCCAGGATTTCGTCGGCAATTACCGGCTGCTCTCCTATGCGTTGGACGCCTACGGGCTCGGCGACCAGGTCAATTCCACGGCGCTGGTGACGCAAGTGCTCGAAGGGGGCGTGAGCAATTCCAAGAGCCTCGCCAACACCCTGAGCAACCCGAACTGGAAGAAGTTCGCCACCGCGTTCAACTTCGCCGCCGACGGCGCCTCTTCGATCTCGACGGCGAGCGCGATCAAGACCACGACCAACGCCTACGTCGAGCAGAACCTGGAAACCACCGAGGGCGAGCAGGACCCCGGCGTTCAACTCGCGCTCTATTTCCAGCGCGTCGCGCCCACCGAGTCCAGCGGCTTGGACATCATGGGCGACGAGAACCTGCTCGACGTCGTCCAGACCATCTTCGGCCTGCCGCCGGAAACGACCGGCACCAATGTCGACGACGAGGCGGCGGAAATCTCGCGGCTGATGCCGTCGTCCGACCTGCAAAACTCCAAGGAGCTGCAGCAGCTCACCGAGCGCTTCACCGCGATGTACGATCTCGATTACGGAACCGGAGGCGCCGACGCCTCGACGCCGCTCACCGTTTCGTCGGACGGCGCCACGTCGACGACCACGTCCGCGGCGTCGACGATTCTGGGCGGCGTCATCAGCGGCAACAGCAGCTACAGCGGCGACTCGACCGCCTCGTATTTCAGCAGCGCGCTGCTGGCGAGCGTGCAAAAACTCAGTCTCGGCGGCTAGCGCGGCCGAGCGTCGCGCCGCCTTCCGGCGCTAGGGCGCGAAAGGCGGCAAGTCTCGGGCAAGCGTAGCGCGCTTTGTTGTCGCCTAGCGCGCCGCGGAACCGGCCGCCGCGCCCGGACGCTTCGCCGTGAAACAAAGATCGCTGGCTCGACCTTCTCCCCTCGCTGACGCGCGCGCGAGGCCGGCGCCGCCGACCGACGCGGGACCGCCGGCCGACGACGGGCGCGGCGCGCGCGCCGGGACGACGGCCGAAACGCTCTACGCGCAGGGCGTGTTGATGTGGCGGGCAGGGCGCCGCAAGGACGCGGTCGGGCTGCTGGACGCGGCCTTGCGCGCGAAGCCGGACTTTCCCGAGGCGCTGTGCATGGGCGGCTACGTCCTCGGCGAATCGGGCAAGCGCGCGGCGGCGCTGCAATTCTACCGGCGCGCGCTCGGCCTCGAGCTCGATTTGCCGATCGCCTGGTCGAACGCCGGCAAGCTCTATCTTGAACTCGGACGCACCGCCGAAGCGCTCGACAGCTTCCAGGCGGCGCTCGCCCTCAAGCCCGGCGACGCCGACGTTTGGAACAGCCGCGCCGGGGCGCTGCGCAAACTCGGTCGGCTGGAGGAATCGGCCGCGTCGGCGCTCGAAGCGCTGCGCCTGCGGCCCGATTTCGCCGAAGCGGCGCTCAATCTCGGCAACGCTCGGCTGAAACTCGACCGCGCCGCGGAGGCGCTCGAAGCCTATCGTCTGGCCAGTTCGATCAAGCCCGACTATTCGACGGCGCTGTGCGGCCAGGCGCTGGCGCTGCGCGCGCTGGACCGACTCGAAGAGGCGCGCGCGGCGTTCGAGCAAGCCGAACGGCTCGGCAACGTCGAGGCGGTCAGCGGCAAGGGCTGCCTCGATCTGACGCTCGGCGATTTCGAGCGCGGTTGGGAAGGCTACGAAGCGCGCTGGCTCGCGGGAAAGTCGCTCGACGAGGCGCTCGGCGTGCGCTTTCCCAAGTGGTCCGGGCCGGGCCGAACGGGCGAGCGCGTGCTGGCGCTGAACGACCATGGCTTCGGCGACACCATCCAGTTCGCCCGCTATCTCCCGATGATGAAGAGCGCCGGGGCGATCCCGACGCTTCTCGCCCCCGCCAGGCTGCATCGGCTGCTCTCCTCGTTGGGCGACGTCAGGATCGTCGCCGACGCGCCCGAAGGCGAATCGTTCGACGCGCAGATCGCCATCAGCAGCTTGCCGCGCGCCTTCGCGACGCGCCTCGACAGCGTGCCGGCCGCCGTTCCGTATTTACGCGCCGAACCGGCGTTGGCGCAAAAATGGGCCGCGCGCATCGGCCCCTCCGGCTTCAAAATCGGGATCGTCTGGCAAGGCAACGCCGATCCCGAAGCCGACATGGCCCGCTCGATGCCGCTCGCCGCCTTCGCGCCGCTCGCCGCGGCGCCCAATGCGCGTCTCATATCCCTGCAAAAAGGCTTCGGCGTCGAGCAACTCGCCGATCTGCCGCCGGGCATGCGGGTCGAATCGCTGGGCGAGGACTTCGACGCCGGCCCGGACGCGTTCATCGACGCGGCGGCGGCGATGATGCATCTCGACCTCGTCGTCGCCTGCGACACCTCGATCGCCCATCTCGCCGGCGCGCTCGGCCGGCCCGTCTGGGTCGCGCTGAAAAGCGACGCGGAATGGCGGTGGCTGCGCGATCGCGACGATTCGCCGTGGTATCCGACGATGCGGCTGTTTCGCCAGAAACGGCGCGGCGATTGGAGCGGCGTATTCGCCGCGATGGCCGAGCGCCTCGCCTCGCCGGCGCAGGATCGGGGGCCCGAGCTGCTGCTCGCCATTCCCGGCTCCGTCGGCGAGCTGATCGACCGAATCGCGATGCAGGAAATCACATCGCGCCGCTCGCGCGACGACGAAGCCTCGCGCGGCGCGCGCGGCGAACTCGCGGCGCTCGAGGACTGCCTGAGGCGCTCCGGGCTCGATCATCCCGGCCTCGGCGCCCTCAGAAAGGGCCTGGCCGCGGTCGACGAGCGCCTGTTGGCCGTCGAGGACGAAATCCGCTCGTGCGAGAAAGAGGACGAATTCGGCGAACGCCTCGTCGCGCTCGCGCGCTCCCTGGTGACGGCCAACGATCGGCGCGCCGCGATCAAGCGCGACATCGACCGCTTGTTCCGTTCGCCGACCCCGGCGGAGAAGCGCCGCGCCTGAGCGAAGGGACGGCGCGCTCGTCAATCGGGAACGGCGTAGAACGGCCCTTGAAGCGCCGATCGGTCGCTCGGCTTGATCGCCGCTGCGCGGGCGCGGCTGTAGCGCACGCCGAGCACGGCGCCGCGCCGCCACACCGTCTCGACGACGTCGACTTGGCCGGTCTCGTCGTCGTGCACTCGGAAATGGGCGGGCAGCCCCAAGTTTCGCGCCAACGTCAGGCGAAGCCCGCTGGCCGAGCGGTCATGAACGAGGCATTCGCACACGAACTTGCCGGCCGCGTCGAGAATCTTGGCCGAGCGAAGCCGAGTGCGCCGCCGTCCGGCGGCGCGATGGTCGCGCGGCCCGTCGTCCCTCCGTCCTTGCTCTTTGGACGATTCGACGACGCAATAGCCGACTTGGCCGCGCGACGCGAGCGCGCGCGCGTAGCGGCGGTCGAAGCGCCGGTCCGGCTTGCGGACGCCGTCAAGCGTGTCTGTCATGGGTCCGTCGCGTCATGGCTCGCGCGCCGCCTCGATGCGCGCCGCCGACCGTCTGGCGGCGCGCATCGAGCAAGGTTAGACGGCGCGGGTTGCCAAACCGTTGCCGCGCGGCGTCGGCGCCCGCGCGAAGCAACGGAATGAGGCGCAAGCCGTCGCACGACCTCTGCGTCACCCGCGCTTTCAACGATGGCCGACGCCGCCCAGCGTTTTTGCCGGAAGCTTTAACAGCTTGTTAACCATCGTCTGTGTACCCCTTTGAAACAGCAATCGCGTTTCAGAACTATGATTCGGGGGCAATCTAGTCATCGCAGGCGAACGGAAAACGCGTAGGGCGCGCGTTCGCCAAACATATCGCTGTTGTGAGGTCGCTCCGCGACCTAGTTCTGCCGCCTTCCGGCGGAGCGCTCCAGTTTTGTCTCAGCGTATGCGTCAGTTCACTCATGTACAAAAAATTCGACGCGCAGAGAATGAATCTCGAGCGGGGCAGAACATGTTTATAATCGTCGACGAGCGCAATATCGTGTCGGGGGGTTACGCGTCCGGGTTCGATCGCGAGGGGGTTTCCACAGCGGGCATCGACCCTACGGAATTCCAAGAATGGATTGGGAAAGTGAGCGACGTCGACATGCGCGCCGTCGAAGCCTTCCTGATCGGCGACTGCACCAAACGCGAACAGTTGCCCAAACTCATCCGCGAGCGTTCCAGCGCGCCGGTCATCTGCCTCAACGACCGCCAATCGCTCGATGAGACCTTGGAGCTCTTTGCCGCGGGGGTGGACGACGTGCTCCGCAAGCCGGTCCACGTCCGGGAAATTCTCGCTCGCGTCGGCGCCATCCATCGGCGCTCGCTGGGAGAGGCAGGCCACGTCACGATCGGCGATCTGTGCGTCTATCTCGACGGGCGCGAGCCGGAAGTGAAGGGCGTGCCGCTGCCGCTGCCGCGACGCGAATGCCGCATTTTGGAGTATCTGGTGCGAAATCGCGGCCGGCGCGTCACCAAGACGCAAATCTTCAACGCGGTCTACGGCCTGTTCGATGAGAACGTCGACGAGAACGTCGTCGAAAGCCACATCAGCAAGCTGCGCAAGAAGCTCAAACACCGTCTCGGCTTCGACCCGATCGATTCGAAGCGCTATCTCGGCTATTGCATCGAAAAGCGCTGATCGGCGCCCGGCCCGCCGGGCGTGGCGGCTCGCAGAGATCGGGCCTCGCGGCCCGCGGGAATCTCGAAATCGACGCTCCCGGTCGTTCGGCCGCGCCGGGCGCGGGCCTCGGCGGCGGCCTCGATTCGGGCGCACGACGTGAGCGCCGCATCTTGGGCGTGAGCGCGTCGCCGCGCGATCGAGACCGCCTTCGCGAATGTGCGCTTTTGCCGCACCCTGCTATTGCAAAAGCGCTCAGTCGCGCCGAGGAAGGCGGCGGCGGCCCCAAAGTTCTTGGGGGCCGCCGCCGAACGCCGCGAAGACGGGCCGGACACATGGGCGACGCCTCGCGTATCGTCGCGCCATGACCCGTCCTCGACGGCGTAAGCCGAATTCAGCGGCAAGAAGGGTTCGCCCGCTTCGTCGGCCGACGGCGGGTCGAAGCGCGGCCGATCCCGCGCGCCGGCGACCCGAGCAGGATTGGGTCGGCCAGGTGCGGATTTCGATGCTTCGCCGCTGTTCGCCGCCGAAGCCGCGTACGAACCGTCCAACGCCCTGAGCGCGAGCGAACTCGCGATCGCCGCCGGCCTCGGCCATTCTTTCCACAGGGCGAATTTCATGGCCTGATTCCCCAACGGGGGGTGATCTTCGACGCCCTTGATGCAGGCCCGGCGCAAGAGCCGAGCCGCCGAGCGTGCGTCGCCTCGCCGCCGCAGAGGAATCCGCGGACGTTGGGAATGGTCCACTGCGAGGAAAGCGCGCGGATCTCGTCCAGGCGCGCGCTCGGCGCTGGCCGACCGTGCGAGCCCGGACGACGAATCGCTTCGTCGTCCTGGTTCGTCGATTTCGGCGCACCCGCTCGCTTTGAGAGGGAGTTTTCGCGCGAACGCCGCGGAACCGGGCGGGACCGCGGCGTCGCCGGCTGTTCGCCGACGACGCGGCTAGCCTCTCAGCTCAAGCGTTGCTGAACAGCTTCAGGAGGAGCTGGGAGTTCTGGTTGGCGATCGACAGCGACTGAATGCCGAGCTGTTCCTGCGTCTGCAAGGCCTGCAGACGCGTGGAGGCGGTGTTCATGTTGGCGTCGACCAGGCCGCTGACGCCCTCGGCGTAGTTGGTCTCCAGCGCGGAGTTGAACGTCGAGGCGGCGGTCATGCGGTCCTGGGTCGCGCCGATCAGCGCGGCGTAATTGGTCACCGCGGTCAACGCGGCCTCGACGCCGGTCAACTGAGTGGCCGCCGTGTTCGCCGTCGTCTGCAAGGTGGTCAGGTTGACGGCGCCCGAAGTCAGCAGGCCGCCCGGCGTCGTCGTTTGCTGCGTCTCCGCGAGCGTATATCCGCTGGTCAGCCCGCCGGCCGCGTTGTATTGGGCCTCGGTCGCGGCGTTGCCGTTGGTGTCGAGGATGCTGTAGGTCGTCGTCGTCGTCACGCCGGAGAGGCTCTTCGAGGCGATCGTGATCGTGTTGGCGGTCGCGCCGCCGTTGGTGATTTGGTCGACGCCGTAGCTGGGCGTCGTCACCGTCGCGGTGTTGTCCGCCAGGTTGATGAAGTTGTTGATCGTCGGCGCGTTGGTGACGGACGGTTCCTGCGCGGTCGTGGTGACGCCGGCGGCGCCCGTGAGCGCCTGGGCGGTGAAACTGATCGTATTGAACGAACCGCCCGTCGTGGTGGCGTTGAACCCGGAGACGAAATTCAACGCCGCAACCTGCGAGCCATCGAGGAGGTTGAGGCCGCCGAACGAAGCGCCGTTGACCGCGTCGGTCAGTTCCTGGCCGGACTGAGTTAGCGTCGTGTTGATGTTGCCGATGTCGGCGCCCGGCTGGGTCGCCTCGCTGAGCGCGTTCTTGATCGAGTTGATCGCGGTGATGATCGAGTTGATCGCCGACGAGGCGGTGTCGAGCACGGATTGGCTCTCCGTCAGCGCCGAATTGGCGGCGGTGACGACGCCGTCGTCGGAACTGAGCTGCGTCGCGATCGACCAGTAGGACGCGTTGTCGGCCGCGCTGGCGACCGCGAGGCCGGTCGAAACCTGGCTCTCGGTCTGCGCCATCTCTTGCTGCGTCTGCTGCAACGCCTGCAGCGCGCTCAGCGCCGAGGAATTGGTGAGAATTGAACTCATGAGGGTGCTCCTGTCCGTAAGATCACGAAAACGCGTGTGACATTTCGGATTTGCACCGAGACGACGAAGCGGCCTTATGCCTTTAAGCCCGGTTCGCCGAGCTTAATCGTCGTGTGGAGCCGAAGCCGACCGCCGCAAAGCGCGGCCGGAAGCAGCGTAGTCCAGCGAAGCCTGCCTGAGACTGGTTAAGAATGCGTAAATTTTGACCGAATGCGCGAGGAGTTCGCGGAATTCGGGGCGAAACGGCCGGCCGAGGAGGCGGCCGGGGCCCGGATTCGCCCCGAAAATCGCCTCCTTTTCGCCGGATTCGCGATCGGCTCTCGCTTCTTCGCGGGACGCGTCTTCACGAGAAAACCGGTTGCCGCCTTCGCCATGGCGCGCTCAGCGAGCCCGACGGCGCGCGAACGCAATGTCCACGCAAGCTCCGGCGTCAACACTGGCGCCAGGCGACAGGGCGGCCGCCGCGGGGGCGCGGCCGGGGCCCGCCGCGAGTTTGTTCAATGGGGCGCAGGCGCTGGTGAAATGAACAACGCATTGGCGCAAGCCCAGCGACTTTGGGCGAATCTGCTCGCGCTCGGCGCAAAGCGCCTGACGGCGCTCGCCGTGATCGGGTTGACCGTGTTCGCGGCGACCGGGTTCAGCGGCTACTATCTGAGCCGCCCGACCATGGAGACGCTCTATTCCGGGCTGGATCGGGACGACGTGGTCGGCATCGGGTCGGCGCTCAAGGAAGCGGGGATCGCCTTCGACGTTTCGGCCGACGGCGCCACCGTCGTGGTTTCGGCCGGCCAGGCGGCGTTCGCGCGCATGACGCTGGCGGAGAAAGGGCTGCCGCACAGCGGCAGCGTCGGCAACGAACTCTACGACAAGCTCGGCTCGCTCGGCCTGACCTCGTTCATGCAGGAGGTGACGCGCGTGCGCGCGATGGAGGGCGAACTGGCGCGCACGATCCAGATGATGCGCGGCGTCAAGGCCGCGCGCGTCCATATCGTCATGAGCGACGAGGGCTCGTTCCGTCGCGAGCGTCAGCCCCCGTCCGCCTCGGTGATCATTCGCACCGACGGCGGCGACGACCGCACGGTCGGCCAAGCCATCCGCCATCTCGTGGCGGCCGCGATCCCCAATATGAAGAGCGACGAAGTGACGGTGCTCAACGTCGACGGCCGGCTGCTCGCCAGCGGTCCCGATTCGATCGAAAAGTCGCCGGACAACCTGATCGGGCTGGAAAAGGACGTCACGCAGGAGATCCGCGAAAAGATCACCGCGACGCTGGCGCCGTACCTGAGCCTGCACAATTTCCAGGTCAGCGTCGCGGCGCGGCTCAACGCCGACAAGACGCAAACTAACGAGACCATCTACAACCCTGATTCGCGCGCCGAGCGCTCGACGCGGGTGGTCAAGGAGCGTCAGAATTCCCAGAACGCCGCCGGTCAGGCGCCCGCCGGGGTCGAAGCGAACCTGCCCAAGGACAAGACGACGACGACCGAAACCAAGCAGTCGAACGACGCCACCGACAAGAAAGAGGAACTGACGAACTACGAGATCTCCTCGAAGTCGATCACCACGACGAGCGCCGGCTTCGTCATCGAAGGGCTGTCGGTGGCGGTTCTCGTCAACCGGGCGGCGCTCGCCGCCTCGCTCGGCGACAAGCCGGCCCCGGACGCCATGGACAAGCAGATCAAGGAAATCGAACAACTCGTCGCCACGGCGGCGGGGTTGCGCAAGGACCGCGGCGACACGGTCAAGATCGCCGTCGTCGACTTCGCCGACGCCGGGCGCGACCTCGCGCCGGTCGAGGCGCCGTCCTTCCTGGAGCTGCTGGTTCGCCAATCCGGCTCCTTCGTCAGCGCCGGCGCGATCATCCTGGTCGCGTCGATGCTGCTCTGGTTCGGTCTCCGGCCGGCCACGAAGGCGCTTCTCGCCCTGCCGTCCGGGACGGCGCAGGAAGCCCAAGCCTCGCCGCTCAGCGAGTTGCCGGCCCCGCTCGCCGCGCTCGGCGGCGCGGGTCCGTCCGATCAGAATTTCCTGATCGAGGCGACCGACCAGCGCGACGAATTCCTCGAATCCCTGCTCGCGCGCAAGGACAAGAGCCCGCAACGCCATCTCCAGAAGTTGGTCGAGTTTGACGAACAAGTCGCCGCGGCGATCTTGCGACAGTGGATCCGCCAGGGAGCGAACACATGAAACCGGTGCCGATCTCGCAATACCTGGATCATATCGGGCGGGTCGCGCAGGGCGACCGGCAAACGCCGCGTCGGGAAATCTCGCCGTTCCGGCCGCGCGCCGTCGGCGCCGTTCAGGATCCGGAACCGCATGGTCAGCTCGCCTTCAGCCGGGTGCTGCGCGAGGCGGCGATCGCCGCCCGCTCGCGAACGCTCGAGGAGGGCCAGGATCGCTCCGGCGCCGACGGGCGATCCTGGAGCCGCGACGGCGCGCCGTCGCGCTCGCGCGAGACGCCGCCCGCCCCCGACGTCGAGACGCGCATCGCCGAAGCCTATGATCGCGGCCTGCGCGAGGGCGCCGCCGCCGCGCGCGCCGAGGACGCCGAATTGCAGGCGCGCGAACAGGCCAGTCGACAACAACGCGAGCTGGCGGAGCGGCTCGACTTTCAAATGAACGAATATGGCAGGCTCGCCGACGCGATCGCCGCCGGGTTGGACGAGATCGAACAGCGAATCGCCGCCGCCGTGGCGCGCATTCTTGCGCCGTTGCTCGCCAGCGAGCTGTCGAAGCAGGTCGTCGACGAATTGTGCGTCCATATCGCGCAGCTTTGCGCCGGCGGATCGCCGGGCCTGATCAGGATCCGCGGGCCGGAACGTCTGCTCAGGGCCTTGCGCGACCGCGTCTCCTCGCTCGCCGTCGACGTCGAGTTCGTCGCCGAGGAAGGCGTCGAAGCGACGATCGAAGCGCAGCACACGATGATCAGCTCGCAGTTGCAGCCGTGGGCCGACCTCATCGGTTCGCTCGTCGTCTGAGGCGGCGCCATGGAAGACCCGCCGCCTCCCGAAATCATCATCGTCAGACGCCGCGCGAGCCACGAGGAAGAGCACCACGGCGGCGCCTGGAAGATGGCGTTCGCCGATTTCATGACGGCGATGATGGCGTTCTTCCTCGTGCTGTGGCTCATCAACGCGACCGATAAGAACACGAAGAGCATCATCGCGCGATATTTCAACCCGGTGAAGCTGGAGGACGCCGCCAAGACCCCCAAGAGCATCCACGGCGAGGCGCCCTCGGCGACCACCGTCGACGTTCCGGAGGCCAAGAAACCGGGCGCGTCCGGCGCCGCGGGGCGGCAGGAAAGCAAGAAGACGAACGACGACGCCGCGGACGCGGCCAAGAACGGCGACGGCCCGGAGAACAAGGGCGCCGACCTGGCGGCGCGCCAGGGCAACGGCGCCGCGGCCGAAGCGCCGGACCCGGCGAATCCGAAGCCCTCGATGTCGGAAGGCGTTCTGTTCTCCGACCCCTATCGCAGTCTGGACGCCATCGCCGGCCCATCGTCGCCGAACCTGCGCGCCATCGCTCAGAGCGAAAGGGTGAAGACCACCAGCGAGGCGGGATCGGCGGATCCCGACGCCTTTCGCGACCCGTTCCGGCCGATCGGACGCGAAGTCGCGACCGAGGCGCCGAACGCAGGGGCGGCCAGGCCGCCGCCGCCGAACCGGAACGTCGAAGCCGTCACGGACGCTCCGCCTTCGAGCGGCGCGGCCGCGCTCGAGGCGCAGCCGCCTTCGCCGATAACGGCCGCGCTCTTGCAGAAGGAGGTGGTTTTGCAGCTCGGCGCGCCCGGCAAGCCGCAGCTCGGCCCCGCCATCGACGTGAAGGCGACCGACGAGGGGTTGCTCATCAGCCTGACCGACAGCCTGAACTTCGCCATGTTTCCGCTCGGCTCGGCGGTGCCTCAGCCCCAGGTGGTGCGGGCGATGGACGCGATCGCCGAGAGCCTGAGGAACCGCCCGGGCATGATCGTGGTGCGCGGACACACCGACGCCCATCCCTACAAGTCGGCGACCTACGACAACTGGCGGCTTTCTTCGGCGCGCGCGCAGGTGGCCTATTACATGCTCACGCGCGCCGGCCTTCCGGAGAACCGCTTCGAGCGCATCGAAGGCTACGCCGATCGCCGGCTGAGGGATCCGACCCATCCCTTCGCCGCCGAGAATCGACGCATCGAAATCCTGTTGCAGGCGCCCAAGCCATGAACGCCCGGCTCCTCTTCGACGCGCTCTTCTTTCTGACGCTGGCGGCCGGCGCATCGGCGCCGGCGAGTGCGCAGGCACCTTCGGCGTCGGAGGTCGCGGCGCCGCCGCCGACGAGCGCCCAGACGATTTCGGCGATGGCGGCCGACCTGCAGACGCTGCAGGCGCGAATCGCCTCTGGCGACAAAGCGGCCTACGCCACTCAACCCGATCGTTTCAACGCCATCGGCGCGGCGATCGCGGCCGCCAAGCCGGAGGTTTGGCAATCCAAGCGCGAGACCGACGCCGTGGTCGTTTACCTGCTCAGCGGCGGTCAGCCTCGCGACGTCGTGCAATTGCTGCAGAGCGGCGCCGTGCCCAAGAGCGAAACGCCATTGATGCGCGGCGCGATCGCCTACATCGCGGGCAACGAGGCCGAGGCGGAGTCGCTTCTCGGCGGCGTCGATCCTCGCAGGATCGATCTGAGGCTGGCCGGTCAAGTCGCCTTCGCCCAATCCGTTCTCCAGACGACGCACGATGCGAAGAGGGCGATCGCGCTGCTCGATCTCGCGCGGTTGCTGGCCCCGGGCTGTCTGGTCGAGGAAGCGGCATTGAGACGCGAGATCTTGCTCGTCGTCGACCAGCGCGACATCGATCGCGCCGCTTCGCTCTCGCGGCAATATGCCACCCGCTACGGGCGCTCGGTCTACGCAGACGACTTTTTGCACGGCCTGGCGAACGCCCTCGTGCAGGCGGGCCTGACCGAAAATCTCCCGAGTTTCGGCAAACTTCAGGTCCTTGTTTCCTGGCTGGCGCCCGATGTCCGGCGCGACTTCTTGTTGACGATCGCGCGGGCGGAGGCGGTGAACGGCAAGTTCGAAGTCGCCGGCGCCGCCGCGGCCGCAGCGCTGCGCGATAGCCCGGGCGACGGCGCGGACGAAGCGCGCGGCAGGCTGTACGAAGCGGCCGCGCGAATCCTCACTCGCGAATACGACGACGGCGTCGCCGAATTGCAAAGCGTCGCGCCGTTGAAATTGGACAAGGGCGACCAGTCGCTGCTGGCGGCCGTTCGCGGCGTCGCCGCGTATCTGCGCCAACCGCTTAACGAAGCCGGTTCGCCACGCGAGGAACCCCCGCCGGACGCGCTGACGCCGCAGGGCGGCGCCGACCATGCGGCGGCGACGATCGCCCTGGCGGAAGCGGCGCTCAGCCGCACCGCCGCCCTGGCGGGCGTCTCCGAGAAAGGAAACCCATGACTCTTTTGGCGTTGACCGCTTCGCTGGCGAGCGCGCCGCCGCCCGCCAATCTCGCTCGCGACCTCGGCGGCAAATCGTCCAGCGGTTCGAAGTTCGCCGATATCGTGGACGCGCTGACCGGCGAAGATCCTCAGTCGAATGCCAGCGCCGCGGCGACTCCAGCGGCCGCGAGCGCGCAAGATCAAGCTTCGTCGAGCGAGGCGACGCCCAAATCGAGCCAATCGCCTTCGATCGACGCGGGGCTCGCCGGGCTCGTCTACGGCGCGCTCGCCTCGCCGGTCTCCGGCGGCCCGGCGTCGCGCGCTTCCGGGGTGCGCGGCGCCGTCACGACCTCCGATCAGGCGAGCGGCGATTCGGCCGCCGCGAAGGCGTCGGCGACCGCCGGCGAAACGCTGCGGCGCGCGTTGACGGGACGCGGCGCGGACGCGAGTTCCGATCCATCGGCCGACGATTCGACCGCCGCGGCCACGACGTCGGTTGCGCCGAATGGGACGGACGCGAACTCCGCGCTCGCGGGGCTCGTCTACGGCGCGCTCGCTTTGCCCGCGGCTGCGACCCTCGATGCATCCGTCGCCACGAGCGCCAGCGCGGAGAGCGCGGCGGGGCAAGACGGTTCAGGGTCGAACGCGGCCGCCGCGAACGATGGCTCGACGACCTCCGCCGGCGCGCTGTGGCGCGCCTTGGGGGGACGCGGCGCGGTCGCCGGCTCCGATCAGGCGAGCGCCGGTCTCGCCGCCGCGGCGTCGGCGACGGCCGCGCAAGACGAGGCGGGAGCGAACTTTGCGCTCGCCGGCGCCCTCGATGCGCCGCTGACGCTGCGAACGGCGGCGAACGGCGATGTTTCTCTCGGCGTCAGCGCGGCGCAATCGCGCACGTATCTCGGGGTCGACAGCGCCGAGCAAAGCGAAGCCAAGAATTCGATCTTGCGTTCGCAGGCGCGCTCCGCCGCCAACGCGGCCGCCACGGCCGGGTCCGACGCGGCGGGGACCGTTGACGTCGTCGTCGCCGCCGCGGCGTCGACGCAGAACGAGACCCAGTCCGAGAAGCGGTCGACTTCGGGCCACAACGGATCGCCGAGCGCCTCGGCTGCAAACCCGTCCGCCGACGTTGGGCCGACCGCGACCGGCGCCGACGCCACGCCCGGCCTCTTCAACGCCGGGATCGATTCTTCGGTCGCCGGCTCCGGTCCGATCGCGGTCGGTCAACTGGCCGGCTGGCTCGCCGGGGAAGCGAGCGGGCTGACGTCGCAAACGGCGTCGTCCGGCGCGACGTCCGCAGCCGCCGTCGGCAGCGCCCAAACGGTCAAGGAACTTCAGATCGACCTCGAGCCCAGCGATCTCGGCGCCGTATCGGTGACGATGCGCATGGCGCACGGCCAACTGTCGGTCGTGATGGAAGTCGCGAAGCCGAGCACTCTGAACGCCATAGAGAACGAGCGCGACGCGATCACCGATCGGCTGGGCCTGAGCGCTCAATCGCTCGCAGGTCTGATCATCAGGCCGGCCGCAACGACCCAGACCAGCGCCGAGAGCGGCAGCGCGCAAGATCAGCAATCCGGAAACCAGGGGAATGCGCAAGGCGATCCAAACCAAAGTTCACGAGGCAATGAGCAACAGCCGTCTCGCGGCCAAGACGGGGCCGGCCGGTGGAGCCGTCAAACGGCGGCGCAGCCCTCGCCCGCTGGCCGTGGGTTTGGCGATCTGGTTGTGTAGCGCCGGCCTCGCGGGCGGCGCGACCGACGAGTCGTGCGAACAGGAGATGGCCCGGGCCGCTCGCGTGAACGGCATACCGCTGAACATTCTCTATTCCGTCGGCCTCACCGAAACCGGGCAGAACGGGACGCTCAATCCCTATGACATGAACGTCGACGGGCGCGCGGTTCACTCGGCGAGCCTGAGCGAGGCCCTGGCCCGGTTCGCGTTCGAGAGCGCGCACGGCGCCAAGCTCATCGACGTCGGCTGCATGCAGATCAACCACCATTGGCACGCCGCGCGCTTCAATTCGCTCAGCGAAATGTTCGATCCCGTCCACAACGTCGACTACGCGGCCAATTACTTGAAGGAGCTCAAGGCGCAGGAAGGCAGTTGGACGCTCGCGGTGGCGCGCTACAACGCCGGCCCCGACAACCCCAGGGCCCAAAAGACCTATGTCTGCTCGGTCATCGGCAACATGGTGGCGAGCGGATTGGGAGAATGGACGGCGAATGCGCGCGAATTCTGCAAGTGAGAAGCGCGCCCCGGCGATTGGGCGGCGACGGCAAAGTCGAAAATTGCCGATCATCGCGGCAGCGATTAACGAATTTGAGATAGCGAATAACGAAAAAGTAATCGGTTGGCGCCAGTTTCCCTCCGTCCGAATGAATCGGGCGCTTTCCGTCGCGCCAGCGCGCCATTGCGACGCGAGGGGCCATCGCCGCCATGATGGCCGCCGCGGCCCAAAGTCAAAAGATAGCGTACTCATGCCGGCGATCGCCCTCGTCAAGAAAGCGCTTTCGCTTCGCGCGCGACCGCGCGCTCGGCGTCGATTCGTCGCGAGCGCGAAATGAACCTCGCCTTCCATGCCAGGCGGTCGCTGCGGGTCGGCGGCGCCCTCGCTTTTATCGTCCTCGGCGCGCTCAGCGCCGCGCAGGCGCGAAGCGATCCCCTCGCCGAAGCTTACGTGCTCGGCTTGATCGGGGTCGCGGCGATCGGCCTCGCCGCCGGCGCCGCGACATCCGCGGCAAGCTCGCAATCCGATCAGAGCGAGGCTCGCGCGATCGCCGCAAAACGCCGCGATTTCGAATGGAGCGTCGATTCGGCGCTCGCCCATATTCTCACGCTGATCCACGATCACCTCGCCGAAGGAGCGAAGTTCCACGAGTCCTTGACGGGCGCCGATCGGAAACTGTCGCGCGGCGATTCGTACGAGGCGATCCACGCGATCGTCCTCACCCTGATCAACGACAATCGCGCGATGCAAAACAAGGTGAACGTCCTATCGGAAAAACTCGAGCACTCGCGATCCCAAATCATCCGCCTGCGCTCGAGCCTCACCAAAGCCGAGGAAATCGGCAATCGCGATGGGTTGACCGCGCTTGGCAATCGCCGCTTCTTCGACGCCACGCTGGCGGAGGAAGTCGCAAAGGCGCACGATTCCTCCAGCGACTTGTGCATCGCGCTCGCGGACATCGATGATTTCAAGAAGGTCAACGACAAATTCGGGCATGTCGCCGGCGATAATGTGCTCAAATTGGTCGCTGATCTGTTGATCGCCTCCATCAGGAGACAAGACATCGCGGCGCGGTTCGGCGGCGAGGAGTTCGCCATCCTGTTTCCGGACACCAGGCTCACCGACGCGGGCGCGATGGTCGGCCGACTGCGGGCGCTGCTCGAAAGCAAGCAATGGGCGGTCGCCGCGAGCGGCGAACGCATCGGCGCCGTCACGGCTTCGTTCGGCGTCGCACGATTGAACGCCGCCGAGTTGGCGGAGGACCTGGTCCGGCGCGCCGACGCCAAGCTCTACGAAGCCAAGTCGTTGGGAAGGAATCGGGTCGTGGTCGACGTCGCGGGCGAGAGCGAAGGCGGGGTCGAAGGATGAAAGGCGACTTTGCCGGATCGCAGGCCGGCGGGTCGCGCGCCGATTCGGCCTTCAGCCATGTCCTGGACGAGGTCGGGCGCTCAGACGATGGGGAGCGGCGCCTCGGATCGGTCGACGCCGCTCTCGGGCGTTCGTTCGCTTCGTTCGCCGCGCCGTTCGCGCCCGACGCCAAGGGACAATACGGCCCGAGCGAGGGTTGGGATCAAGCGCTCGATTGGATCGCGGAGCCGCAAGAGGCCGCGCCTGCGCCCGCCGTCGCCGGGCCGCCGAGCGACGACCCCGACGCGATCGCCGCGGAACTCGGCCTGTCGAGCGCGCTCACCTACGACCAACTCAACCGGGCGCGGCGTCGATTCATGTGGAACAACCACCCGGATCGCCGCCCCGACGCGCCGCGCGAACTCGCCAACCGACGCGTGGCGATCGCCAACATGCTCGTCGACCGCGCGCAAGGCGCGCTCGCGCGAGGCCGGCGCGCGCGGTGAAGATCGCCAAGATCACTTGCCGTCGCCGAAGATCATCCGCCGCGAGAACGGCCCGTCCGCGCCGCCGGGGCCTTCGACCTCCGGCTGGTCGCTCGTGAGCAGCGTCGCGCCGGAGTCGGCGACCAGCGACCAGCGCCCGCCGCGCCGCTCGATCGAACCGATGCGCCCGAGACTCGGCACGACTTCGCCGGGCTTGACGGCCCGAACCTCCGAACCGTTGCTGAGCCACGCCATGCCCGGCTCAACCGCGACGATGCGATAGGGTTCGGCGGCGGTCGATCCGCCGGCCGGGCCATGGCCGATCGAGCCGGTCGGCGCCGTGTCGAGGGCGTCGGCAGGGCCGTGGGCGATCGAGCCTGTCGGCGCCATGTCGGGAGCGCCGGCGGCGACGCGGATCGTGGCCGCGGCAGGGGCCGACGCGGCCGGGACGGGGGACGACGCTCCTCGCGGCTTGGCGAAAATAGCGAGATATTGCATTCCATTGATCCGCGGCGCGCGGTTGTTTTGGAACTGCACGGCACCGGCGAAGGCGATCGTGCCGAACGCCATCGCCACGCCGGCGCCGACGAGCGTGAAATCGCCGGCTCGCTTCGCCACGACGCGGCGAGCGGCTCCGGGCGCGGTCGGGGCGACGCGGCGAGAGGCGAAAAAACCGAGCCATTTCATTCGATTTGCTTTCGTGAGCGCGGCCAGGCCGGTCCTAGGGGGCGGGACGGCCGGGGGCTTCCTCGGGCTTGGCGTCGCTGCGCAGCGCCGCGGCGAGTTCGATGAACGGATCCTGACAAGGCGGCGAGGACAGCGCCTGGGTCATCGCTTCATAAATGCGCGGCACGGACTTCACCGCCTGGTCGAGCAGCGGGTCGGCGCCGGGCGTGAAGCCGCCCATCAGCCGAAGGTCCCGCGTTTCCTCGTAGCGGGCGATCAGCGAGCGCAGCTTCGATACCAGCTTGCGCTGCTCCGGCGTCCAGGAGGGATTGGCCAGGCGCGAAACCGACGAAAGAATATTGACGGCGGGAAAGCGTCCCTGATCGGCGATCGCCCGATCGAGCACGATGTGGCCGTCGAGCGTGCCGCGAATGCTGTCGGCGACCGGATCGTTATGGTCGTCGCCGTCCACCAGGACCGAGAATACGCCGGTGATCGATCCGGAGCCCTCGACGCCGGGGCCGGCGCGCTCGAGCAATCGCGGCAGATCGCTAAACACGCTCGGCGCGTAGCCGCGCGCCACCGCCGGCTCGCCGGCGGCCAACGCCACGTCTCTGGCCGCATGGGCGAAGCGCGTCACCGAATCGACGACCAGCAACACCGAGTCGCCGATGTCGCGGAAATATTCGGCGACGGCCATCGCGGTCCTGGGCGCCAGGCGCCGCATCATCGGGCTCTCGTCGCCGGTGGAGACGACGGCGATCGCAGATTGGCGGTTTGCGG
The DNA here is from genome assembly GCA_963775575.1 of uncultured Alphaproteobacteria bacterium. Classification (GTDB taxonomy): domain Bacteria; phylum Pseudomonadota; class Alphaproteobacteria; order Rhizobiales; family Beijerinckiaceae; genus Roseiarcus. Next base: position 1,736,507 of record CAVZJG010000002.1, on the reverse strand, counting down.
CAAGGGTGTCGTCGAGGAATTCGCGCACCTCTCGACCGCGCTCGCCGACCAGCGCGATCACCACCGTGTCGAAATCGGGCGCGCGCGCCAGCATCGAGAGCAGCGTCGACTTGCCGACCCCCGAACCGGAGAAAATGCCGATGCGCTGGCCGGCGCACAGCGGGGTGAAGAAGTCGATGACGCGGATGCCCGACTTGATCGGCTTTTTGACGCGCGAGCGCTGCAAGGCGGGCGGCGGCTCGCCGTCGAGCGGCATGGCGCGCTCCCCCAGCTTGAGTTCGCCGCCGCCGTCGATCGGGCGGCCGAGCGCGTCGATCACCCGGCCTTTCCATTCGGGATGGGGCGTGAGCGAAAGACTCTGAGCCCGGTAGGCGCGCGCGCCGATCGCCGCGTCGCAGCGCGAATCGAACGGCTTGAGCGTGACGGCGCCGTCTTCGATCTTGACCACCTCGCCGAGTTGGACGCGGTCGCCCACGTCGACGCTCACGCATTCTCCGAGTTTGAGAAACCGCGACAGGCCGGCCACCCGATAGTGCGACATCGCGATTTCCGTCACGACGCCGCCAACGCATGTGCGCGGCAGCGCCTTGGCGCCCCACGCCAACTTGCCCTCGAGCCGATCGAGCGCGTCGGGGCGCCGGCCGCAAGGTTCGCTATCCCCGCTCATTCGCCAAGCCCCATGTCAACTTCGGTTGCACGACGCCGCCTAGCCGGAAGAGCCGAGCGTCTTGATCGCGTCTTGCAGCGACGCTTCGGTTTGGGTCGCCTGCTGGGCGACGCCGTCGAAGTCCCGCGTCACCGCGATCAGTTTCGTCATCTCCTGGATCGGATTGACGTTGGCGCCTTCGACGAACCCCTGGCTGACGCCGTTCTTGGTGAAGTCGAGAATCGGCGTCGCCGGCTTGTCGGGGACGACGGCGGAATTTTCCGCCCGCGTCAACTTGGCGTCGTCGTCGATGGCGAAGAGACCGATCGCCCCGACTTGTTTGCCGTCTTGAGCGATCATGCCGTCGCCGGCGATCGTCAGCGAGCCGGCGGAGGGACTGAGCAGGATCGGCGCTCCCCCGGCGTCGAGAATGGTGTTGCCGTTCAGAGTCTCGAGGGAGCCGGTGTCGGAGAGGCGCATGCGGCCGTCGCGCGTATAAGCCGTCCCATCCGCGGTGCGGATCGCGAACCAGCCGGAGCCCTGGATGGCGAGGTCGAGCGGATTGCCCGTCTTGATCAAAGCGCCGGCCTGGCGGGAGATGAAGGACGATCCGCTTGAAACATAGGCGATGCGGTTGTCGCCGGCCTTGGCGACCTCGGTTTCGAACGAGACGCCTTCGGCGCGATAGCCGACCGTGTTCATGTTCGCGACGTTGTTGGCGATCGTCTCCAAGCGTCGTTCCAAAGCGACCTGCGCCGACAAGGAAACGTAAAGACCATTCTGCATACTTTGAAGACCCGCAACAGACGCGCGCCGCATCTCGGCCGACCCGACGACGACCATCAGCCCGGCGCCTTGCATGGGGCTGACCTGGCAAAACCAGCCTGGCGTAAGTTTGAGGCTGCAGTTTCGACAACGATGAAAGACGGGAGACCGCGTTGAATTTCATCATCGGGTTGATGATCGCCGTGGGCAGCATCCTCGGCGGGTACGGAGCGCTCGGCGGCCATCTCGAGGTGCTGTTTCAGCCGTTCGAGTTCCTCATCATCGCCGGCACGGCGCTAGGCATTTTCATCGTCGCCAATCCGTTGCCGACGATCAAGGATTGCGGCAAGGCTGTCGTGGAGGCGGTGACCGACGCCGTGCCCAGACCGCGCGACTTCCTCGACGTCCTGAGCGCGATGCACGCGCTGATGCGCGAACTGCGCGGCAAGTCCCGCGTCGAGGTCGAAGGGCATTTCGACAATCCCAACGAGTCGCCAATCTTCAAGGGATTTCCGCGGCTGCTCGCCAATCGCGATCTTCTCACCTTCATCTGCGACTACGGCCGGCTGATCATCATCGGCCACGCCAAGACTCATGAAATCGAAGCCCTGATGGACGAGGAGATCGACACCCTCACGTATGACCGGTACAAGCCGGTTCACGCGTTCCAGGCGAGCGCGGACGGCCTTCCCGCGCTGGGCATCATCGCGGCCGTGCTCGGCATCATCCATGCGATGGGCGCCCTCGACCAATCGCCGGAAGTTCTCGGCGGGCTGATCGGCGCCGCGCTGGTGGGCACCTTCACCGGCATTTTTCTCTCCTACGCCGTCGTCGGCCCAATCGGGTTGAAAATCAGGTCGGTGCGCCAGAGGCAGCTTCGCCTGTTCACGCTGGTCAAGCAGAGCCTGCTGGCGTTCATGAACGGCGCCATGCCGCAGGTGGCGGTGGAATTCGGGCGCAAGACCATTCCCTCGAAGGAACGCCCGACGATCGACACCGTCGAGAACGAAACCATCGCCGGCCCTTCGTTCCCCCCGGCCGCCGAGGCGGCGATCAAGGAGGCGGCCTGACCCATGGCGATCGAGGAACGCGACAGCGCGGCGACCGCGCCGTGGCTGCAGACTCCGCAGCCCGATCATCCCGGTCTCTCGATCGAGCGGATGCCCGGACTCGTGTTCGCGCTCGGGCAATTCGCCCTGGAAGTCCCGGAGGCGCTGGCCTCCTTGTGCAAAGGGCATTGTCTGGGAACGATCAACGAGACAAAGCTGGCGAATCTCTTCGACTTCCTCCGCGATTGCGAAGGGCTGACCGCAGCCGCGCTGCACAGCGCGCAACTCGATGCGCGCCTGCTGCTGATTTTCGACGCCGGCGTCGTCGACACGCTCGTCAACTTGGTGTTCCGCGGCGAGGCGGCGTCGGACGGCGAAGCGGCGAAGCAGGCGCGGCCGAATCGTCCCCTCACCGGCATCGAGACCGCCCTCGTCGCCGAGCTGGCGCGGTCCTTGGGAAAGGCTCTAAACCGCGCTTTCGCCGAAATCGCGAGCCTCGAATTGACGTTCGAACGGTTGCAAACGCTCATCGACGTCTACGCGCTCGGACGCCGCGACATGCAGGCGGTCGCAATGAGATTGACGATCGAGACGCCGGCCGGCCCCACCAACCTCGTCGTCCTGCTGCCGCAGACGCTGCTGGCGCCGATCCGCAAGAATCTCTCCTTCGATCCGAGCAGCCAAACATCGACGCCCGACCCGGGCTGGGCCCGGCAAATGAAAGTCGGCGTGACCAAAGCGCCGATCGCGGTCACGGCGGTGCTGGACGAGTTGGAGATGACGCTGGGCGAAATCGCCGATCTCGCCGTCGGACAGGTGCTCGGCTTGCACGGCACCGGCATGGGTCGGGTTCGGCTGCAATGCGCCGGGCGGGAAATGTTCTGGTGCAAACTCGGCCGCGGCGAAGGCCGTTACTCCCTGGAAATCGAGGAGCCGATCGAACATGAAGGCGACGCTCACGAAGCGGCGCCCGTCCGTTGATCGGCTCGCGCCGGCGAGCGCGAGAAGCAAGCGAGGAAAGAAGGTTTGGGCCATGGATGAGAAGTCTTGAACCGCGGAGCGCGACGCCGGAACCGGACGCCGTGCCCAGCGCGTCGGCGCCGAGCCCGCCCAAGTTCGACGCGATCCTGTCGATTCCCGTCACCGTGCAAGTCGTGCTCGGCTCGACGACGATGCCCGTCGCCAGTCTGATGAAGCTCGGGCGCGGGGGGCTCATTGCGCTCGATCAGAAAGTCGGCGATCCGGTCAACGTCGTAGTGAACGGCAGGGTGATCGCGCGCGGCGAAGTGGTGGTGGTCGACGAGGAGAGCGCTCGGTACGGCGTTTCTCTGAGCGAGATCGTCGCCTCCTCGCGCGACGATCGGGCCGCTTGACGGGGCGAGGCGCGATGGACGACTACTCCGACTCCGATTCGCCGGCGGAAAAGCGCATATACGACGGCGCTCAGAGGGCCGCCGCGATCTTGCTGGCGATGGGCAAGCCGCCGGCGACGCGGTTGCTCAAGCATCTGGATGCGAGAGAATTGCGCGAGGTCACGCGCGCGGCGGCGCAGCTCGGCGCTGTGCCGATGTCGAAGCTCGAATCGATGGTCGAGCAATTCACCTCGGAGTTCTCGGTGGGCGCCAACCTTCTGGGCGACATCGGACAGGCGAGAGAAATGCTGAGCGACGCGGTGTCGCCCGACCAGCTCGCCGACATCATGTCGGACGTGGTCGCGGCCGGCGAGCGGAACATCTGGACGGCCCTCGCCAGCGTTCCCGAAGCGGTGCTCGTGGCGTACGTCGCGAACGAACGTCCCTTGACGGCGACCTACGTCCTTTCACGATTGAACCCAGCCCTTGCGGCGCAGATCGTCTCGAGCTTGCCGCGTGAGACCCGCAACGACGTTCTGTGCGCGATGATTACACGCCCCTCGATCACCGAGGAGGCGCAACGCGTCATCGAAGACGCGGTGCGCATGGAACTGTCGTCCCTGATAGCGCGCGCCTCGGGACTCGACAATCACACCCGCATCGCCGACATCATCAACAACCTCGAACCGCTCGAAGCGCGCGACGTCATGCAGTCACTCGCCGCGGCGCGGCCGAAGGAAGCGAAAATCGTCCAGAAGATGCTGTTCTCGTTCGACGATTTGCCGCGGCTGTCGCAGCGCGCCCGCGCCATTCTGTTCGACAAGCTCGAGACCGAGATCGTCGTGTTGGCGCTGCACGGCACCGACGCGGAATTCCGCGACGTCGCGCTTTCCTCGATGGCCGCGCGCGCGCGCCGCCTGGTCGAGGCCGAACTCGCCACCCCGTTTGCGTCGCCGCGGCGCGAAATCGCCAAGGCGCGCAAGAAGATCGTCGATCTCGTGCTCAAGTTGGCGCAAAGGAACGAAATCGAAATCGCCCCCGAAGGCGCCGAGGCGGCGTAACCCTAGCCGGACGCGGCCATGAGCGACGATCAAAACTCGGACAGCAAGACCGAGGAAGCGACGGAAAAGAAACTTCACGACGCCGTCGAGCGCGGCATCGTGCCGGTTTCTCGCGAAGTCTCGCTCCTTGCTTCGCTGGCCGCGATTCTGATCGTCATGGTGTTCCTGCTGCCCGCGCGCACGGAGCGGTTCGTCGGAACGCTGGTTCATTTCCTCGACGACCCCGCGGGTTGGAGGCTCGAGCGCGCCAACGACGTGGTCGCGCTCGGCGGAGTCATGGCGTTGGCGGCGGTCGACTTTCTCCTGCCGATCGTGGCGTTGCTGATGATCTTTGGCGTCGCTGCGTCGATCGCGCAAAATCCTCCGCGCATCGTGCCCGACCGGATCATGCCCGACCTCAAACGAATTTCGATCGCCGCCGGCGCATCACGCGTGTTCGGCCTCAAAGGTTGGACCGAATTCCTCAAGAGCATGGTGAAAATCGGCGCGGTCGGGGTCGTCGTCGGGGCAATTCTCGCCGGGCAAAAATTTGTCCTGGCGACGGCGATGTTTCTCGACGTGGCCGACTTGCCCCAGCGCATTCTCAAGCTCTGCGTCGACGTCGTCGCGGCGGTTCTCGCGGCCACGCTCGTCGTCGCGACGGCCGACTTGGTTTGGGCGCGCATTCATTGGCGTCGCGACCAGCGGATGAGCCGCTACGAGATCAAGGAAGAACTCAAGCAAACCGAGGGCGATCGCTTGGTGAAGGCGCGCCTGCGCTCGCTGCGGCTCGATCGTTCGCGCAAACGAATGCTCTCGGCGGTGCCGAAGGCGACGATGGTGGTGGTCAATCCGACGCATTACGCGGTCGCGATGCGATATGTCCGGCAGGAGGGCGGCGCGCCGTTGGTCCTCGCCAAAGGCGTGGACCTCCTCGCGCTCAAGATCCGCGAGATCGCGGAGCAATATCTCATTCCGATCGTCGAGGACCGGCCGCTCGCGCGCTCGCTCTACGAGGCGGTCGCGGTCGATGCCGAGATTCCGCCGGAATTCTATCGAGTGGTGGCCGAGATCGTGCATTTGATTCAGGAAAAGCGAAGTTCCTGGCCGCTGACAAGGAATCGATGACGCCATGACCGATCGACATGCCGAAGCCCAGCGCCTCGTCCACGAACAGATCATCGCCAACGCGATGGTCGAGGTCGCGACCGAATTGCGGCTGGCCGATCCGTCCGAATTGATTTTGATGATTCGCAGCGAGCAGGCCGCCAACATCGCCGACCTGGTCAATTCGTCGAGCGAGTTGTTCTTCAAGAGCGGCACGCTGCGATACGCGCTGTCGGCCGGGTGCGACGTGCAGTGGGACTCCACCCCGATCATCCGGTTGGACATGGAGTTCCGCCACGCCGCGGTAAGCGCGTTCTTCCGTTTGATGATCGGCCGCAAGCGCGCCGCGGTCGACGTCGTCGAAGTCCTGTTCGACGACGACGATCTCGACGCCGACGCGATGGACCAGCGCCTCGCGGCCGCGATCGCTGGCGCGCGGCTGCCGCCGCCGGCGCGAGCCCGCCGCCGGAGCGCTCCGAGCGAAGCCGTCGCGATCCCGCCGCGGCGGCGGCGCAAGCCTGGAGCAAGGCCGAACGGGTAGCCTCGAGACACGATCTGTCGCAGGGGATTTGACGCGTGTCTCCGCTTTACGTTCTTCAGCCTCGCCTCGCAGAGCGCGCAGTGGCTGTCGGCGCGGCAGTCGCTGATCGCGACCAACGTCGCCAACGCCAACACGCCCGGCTATCGGGCGGTCGACCTGCAACCGTTTTCGGCGGTGCTCGACAGCACCCAGATCACGATGGCCACGACCAACCCGGCGCACATGACGGCGACGCAAACGGATTTCGCCGCGGCGCGGGTCGTGGAAAGCGATTCGACGGACGAAACCTTGTCCGGCAACTCGGTGAACCTCGAACAAGAGATGATCAAGCTCGGCGACGTGAATCGCGCCTACTCCATGGACACGAACATCAAGCGCGCCATCCATCAGCTGATGATGTCGGCGGCGAAGTGAGCGAAGATGTCGGATCCCCTGCAATCGTCGCTGAAGATCGCCGGCGCCGGGCTGGAGGCGCAGTCGGTGCGGCTGCGCGTCATCTCGGAAAACATCGCCAATTCGCAATCGACCGGAACCACGCCGGGCGCGGATCCGTACACGCGCAAGACGGTGACGTTCGACAACGAGCTGGATCGGGCCGCGGGGCTGTCGCTGGTGCGGATCAAGAGCGTCGGCTTCGATCCCAGCCCGTTCAAGGCCGAGCTCGATCCCGGCAGCCCGGCGGCCGACGAAAGCGGAGTCGTCAAGATGCCGAATGTCGACATTCTGACCGAGCTCGCCGACATGCGCGAGGCGAATCGAACTTACGAGGCGAATCTGCAGGTGGCGAAGCAATCGGCGGACCTGTTGGGCATGACCGTCAATCTGCTCAAGGACGCCTGATGCGTGCAGTCCGGCGGCGCGACGAATTCAAGGAGGCGGGAGCTTCGGCTCGGATTGTCTTCAACGGAGTTTCGATGATGTCAGCCGATCGTCCCGGACGCGGCTCGGCCGCCGGAGAAGACGATCGCGGCCGCGCCGCCCGGCGGCGACGCATCGGCAAGGTCCATCGTTCGAGCAAGGGAGGCGCGCAGGTCTTCGGCGTCCACGCCGGGGTTGGCGCGCAGCGACAAAATGGCGATTGAAGGCGTATCCGCGCTCGGCGCGGTCGGGACGGAACTCGAACTGCGCGCTCCCAGCGGAACGGCCGGCGCCGCGTCGACGGCGACGTCCGACGCGAGTTTCGCGCAGACGTTGGGCGCGGTCGTCAACGGCGTGATCGGCTCGATGCAGGCCGGCGAGGCGGCGGCCATTCAGGGTCTGCAAGGGACGATGCAGCCGTTCAAGGTGGTCGAAGCGATCATGGACGCGCAGCGCACGTTGCAGCAGACCCTGGCGATCCGCGACAAGGCCGTTTCCGCCTATCAGGAAATCTCGCGGATGGCGATCTGAGCCCTCCTCGCAACAGAGAGATCGAAGCATGAGAGCGCTTACGATAGCGGCCACCGGCATGAACGCCCAAGAGCAGAATCTCGAGGTCATCGCCAACAACATCGCCAACATCAACACCACCGGCTTCAAGCGGTCGCGCGCCGAATTCACCGATCTGATCTATCAGACCGAGCGGGTGATGGGCGTCAGCACCCGCGGCCGCGACGCCACCGTGCCCGAGGGCGCGCAAGTGGGCCTCGGCGTGCGCACCGCGGCGATCCGCTCCTTGCAGATCCAAGGCGCGCTCACCAGCACCGGCAACAGCCTCGACCTGGCGATCAGCGGGCGCGGTTGGTACCAAGTGACGACCCCAGCGGGCGACACCGTCTACACGCGCGACGGCGCGTTCAACACCAACGCGACGGGACAATTGGTGACCGCCGACGGCTACGTCGTGACCCCGGCGATCCTGATCCCGGCGACCGCGACCAGCGTCACCGTGAGCCAGACGGGGATGGTGACCGCGACGATCTCCGGACAGTCGACGCCCCAACAGCTCGGCCAGTTGACGATCGCCAACTTCATCAACGAAGCAGGCCTGCAGGCGCTGGGAAACAACCTCTTTCAGCAAACGGCGGCCTCGGGCCAGCCCACCGTCGGCGTGCCCGGAGATACGGCTTTCGGCGTGATTCAACAGGGATATCTGGAAGCCTCGAACGTCGACCCGGTATCGGAAATCACCAACCTGATCAGCGCGCAGCGGGCCTATGAAATGAATTCGAAGGTGATTCAGGCCGCCGATCAGATGTCGGGAACGATATCGAATTTGCGGAGTTGAGGAGTGGGCCTCATGCGCGTGGACCGGATCGCCGCCTTGCTGGCCTTGTTGGGGTTTTGGCTCGCGCCCGACCTCGGCGCGCTCGCGCAGGAGGCCGCCTTGCCGACCCCCAGGGTCGTCATCTACCCCGGCGACGTCATCCGCGACGACATGCTCGCGGATCGGCCGGCCGAGAGGGTCACGGGGATTGGCCCGTTCGTCCAAATGCGATCCCAGTTGGTCGGCAAGATGGCGCGTCGAACCCTGTTGCCCGGCGCCGCGATTCCGCTCGCCGGGATCGATAATCCGCGGCTCGTCGCCAACGGCGCCGAAATCAAGCTGGTTTACTCCGAGGACGGACTGACGATCGTCACCGTCGGCGAGGCCATGCAGGACGGCGCCGCCGGCGACGTCGTCAAGGTGCGCAACAGCGACAGCGGCGTGACGGTGTCCGGGACGGTCCAACCCGACGGCGCCGTGCGGGTGAGCGGGGGCTGATGAGACGCTTGATCCTCACGCTGATCGTCTGCGCATTGGCGAGCCAGGGGCTGGCGGCGGTGCGCATCAAGGACATCACGTCGCTGCGCGGCGCGCACGACGATCAGCTCATCGGCTACGGTCTGGTGGTCGGCCTGCAGGGCACCGGCGACACGTTGCGCAACGTTCCGTTCACCGAGCAGGCGATCCAGGCGATGCTCGATCGCATGGGCGTCAACGTGCGCGGCAGCGCCTTGCGCAATCGCAACGTCGCGGCGGTGATCGTGACGGCGGACCTGCCGGCTGGGATGGACGTCGGTTCGCGTCTCGACGTGACCGTATCGGCGCTCGGCGACGCTCCCTCGCTGATGGGCGGCACGTTGTTGCTGACGCAAATGTCGGGGAGCGACGGCGACGTCTATGCGAGCGCGCAAGGCGCGGTGTCGGTCACCGGCTTCGACGTGGCCGGCCAGGCGCAAACCCTGTCGCAAGGGGTGCCGACGGCCGGGCGGATTTCCAACGGCGCGATCATCGAGCGGGCCGTGCCGGCGCCGCCCGACCAACTGCGGCTGATCCTGGAATTGAAGAACCCCGACTACAACACCGCGGTGCGGATCGTCGACGCGGTCAACGCCTATTCGATGCAGCAGTTCCGTCGCCGCTCGGCGTTCGAGATGGACAGCCGGACCGTCGAACTGTTTCACCCGCCGACCATCAGCGTCACGCGTTACATGGCGGAGATCGGCGAACTGGAGGTCGAGCCGGACACCGCGGCGCGCGTCGTTCTGGACGCGCGAACCGGCACCGTGGTGATCGGTCAGGACGTGCAAATCTCGACGGTCGCGGTGACGCACGGAACCCTTTCGGTGAGGGTCACCGAGACGCCGACCGCCTCACAGCCGGCACCGCTGTCCAAGGGACAGACCGTTGTGACGCCGCGCACGCAGATCGACGTCGACCAGCCGGGCGGCCAGGTGGCGATCGTCGGCGGAGCGAGCCTGCGCGCCCTGGTGAGCGGCCTCAATCGAATCGGGGTCAAGCCCAGCGGCATCATCGCGATTCTCCAAGCGATCAAGACGGCGGGCGCTTTGCAGGCCGAACTCATCGTGCAATAGCCGCTCCAGCCCGGCGCAAGGCGGGCGCGGCAAGGTCGGCCCATCGTGCTCTCCCACGTCGGCGCCGCCGCCATGTCCTTTTCCGCTAACCGCCTCGTCGCCATCGGCGCCTTTGTTGTGGCCGCCGCGGGCGCCGGTCATGCCCTCGCGCAGAACGACGCGAAGCAAAAACCCGTCGCGGGCGCGACGGAGAAGAGCGCCGACGGCGGCGTCGCGCGCTACTGCGCCAACGTCGCGCCGGCGGCCGCCGAGGCGCGCATCGCCTGGCAGGAAAAGCGCCTGACGGAATTGGAAGGGCAGATCAAGCAACGCATCGCCGAACTCGAAAAGGCGGAGGCCGAAACGCGCGATTGGGTGAGCAAACGCGAGGCCCTGATGAATTCCGCGCGCGACGACGTGGTGGCGATCTACGGCAAAATGGAGCCGGAAGCCGCCGCGTCGCAAATCGCGACGATGGACGACGCGACGGCCGTCTCGATACTCGGCAAGCTCAACCCGCGCGCGGCGAGCGCGATCCTCAACGAAATGGAGGCGGACAAAGCCGGGAAATTGACCGCCGTCCTGTCCGGCGCCGCCGCCGCCGAAAAGAAGTTGTGATGCGCGGATCGCAACGAAGAGTTTTTCTTGTCGCGCTCGTTGCGTCGAACCTCGCGGGTTGCGCCGCCGGCCCCCTCGACATGATGCCCCCTCTTTCCCCGGTTGGCAGCGGGCTGGCGGCGGCGACCGCGCGCGCCGACGAAGACGCGGCCGCCAGCGCCATCGACCCGAAGCGGGGCCAGCGCCCCCCCAGACCGCCGATCAATTTCTACACCGACCAACGCATCGCCAACGTCGGCGACATCGTCACCGTCGTCATCTCGATCAACGACAAGGCCACGCTCGGCAACGAATCGGATCGTTCGAAAACGGCGAACACGTCGTTCACCTCCGGCTGGAGTTTCATCCCCCCTCCCCCTCCCGGCTCCAATTCATCATCATCGTCGTCGTCGACGACTCCGAACTTGACGCTGACCAACGCCTCGTCGTCGTCGACCCAGGGCCAGGGCAACATCAATCGCCAGGAACAGATCCAAGTATCGGTCGCGGCGGTCGTCACCGAAGTGCTGCCCAACGGCAATCTCGTCATCAGCGGTTCGCAGGAGGTGCGGGTGAACTACGAATTGCGCCAGTTGACCGTCGCCGGGATCGTGAGGCCTTCGGACATCTCCCGCGGCAACACGGTCGCCTACGACCACATCGCCGAGGCGCGCATTTCGTACGGCGGGCGAGGCCGATCGAGCGAGGTGCAGCAGCCGTTGTGGGGCCAGCAAATCTACGATTTCGTGAAGCCGATGTGAAACGTCGGGGACGATTGGCCCATGCCCATCACAGCCGTGGACGAAAACGAGGAACTCGACGCCGCGGAGACGCCGCCGCCCCCGCCGCGCGCGCTGTCGTCAACCAAGCAGACGATCATCGCCATCCTCGTCGTCACCGTGATCGCGGTGGCGACGGGCGCGCTGTTCGCGATTCCGCCGCCGGCGGAGGCGCCGAGCCAAAAGAACGACTCGGGGCTCGCCGAGGAGCTGCCGGCGACCGCACGCTTGTTCGACATGCCGCCGATCGTCACCAACCTCGGCGAGCCGCGGGACACTTGGATCCGTCTGGAAGCATCGATCGTGTTCGACGCCAAGGCGCTTCCCCATCCCGAGGTGATAGCCGGGGAAATCGCCGGCGACGAACTCGCCTATTTGCACACCGTCGCCTTGACGCAAATCGAGGGTCCGATCGGATTGCAGAACGTCCGACAGGATCTCAATGAGCGCGCCGTGATCCGCTCCGGCGGCAAGGTCACCGAACTCATCATTCGAACCCTGGTGGTGCAGTGAAACGCGCAGCGCTCGCCGCGATCGCGCTCTTCCTCACGGCCTCGGCCGCCGGCGCCCAGACCGTCGATCTCGGCGCGCTGATTCCGAGCGGCGGCGCGTCGGCCACCGCGCGCATCGTGCAGATGGTCGCGATCCTGACCGTTCTGTCGCTCGCGCCCGGTCTGCTGATCATGGTCACCAGTTTCACCCGATTCATCGTCGCGCTTTCCTTTCTCAGGTCGGGATTGGGCCTGCAGAGCACGCCCGCCAACCTGGTGCTGATCAGCCTGTCGCTGTTCATGACCTTCTACGTCATGGCGCCCACCTTCGATCGGGCCTGGCATAACGGCCTCGAGCCGCTGATGGACAACACGATCAGCCAGCAGGAGGCCTACGGCGCCATCACCCAGCCGTTCCGCGAATTCATGCTCGCTCAGGTTCGCGAGAAGGATATCGCGCTGTTCGAAGACCTGTCGAAGGGCAATTTTCAGATCAAGGATCGCTCGACGGTCGATCTGCGGGTTCTCATCCCGGCTTTCATGATTTCCGAGTTGCGCCGCGGGTTCGAGATCGGATTCCTGATCGTCTTGCCGTTCCTGGTCATCGACATGATTGTCGCCGCGCTGACGATGTCGATGGGCATGATGATGTTGCCGCCGTCGGTCATCTCGTTGCCGGTGAAGCTGTTGTTCTTCGTGCTGGTCGACGGCTGGAACCTGCTGATCGGCAGCTTGGTGCGATCGGTCAATTGACGTCGTCGTTCCGCGCAATCAGCTTCGCGCAAGGGAACAATCGTTTATTGGATCGGAGAAACCCCGAGGGGACCGATCGATGAGCTTGATGGGCGCCGCCGTATCCGGCATGTTGAGCGACACGAACTGGCTTTCGACCATTTCGCAGAACGTCTCCAACGCCAACACCACCGGCTACAAGAACGTCGAGACGGAATTTTCGACGCTGGTCGATCAGGCCGGCGGCGCCGCCGACAGCCTCGCCGGCGTCGCGACGAGCATACGCGCGCTCAATTCGCTGCAGGGGTCGGTCGTCGGCACCTCGACCACGACGGACCTCGCGATTCAGGGCGACGGGTACTTCGTCGTCTCCGACACGAGCGGCGCCCTCTATCTCACCCGGAACGGCTCGTTCGTGCCCGACGCGGAGGGCAATCTCGTCAATTCGGCCGGCTACTACCTGATGGGCAACATCGCCGGCAGCGGCCAGGCGGACTCGGTTCCCACCCAAAAAGTGAATGTCACCGCGGCGGGCGACTTGCCGACGCCGACGACCGCCGGCACGCTGTCGGTGAACCTTCCCTCGACCGCGACCGTGGTCACCACCGCGGCCGATCTGCCCTCGGCCAACCCGTCGGCGGCGGACGCGACCTATTCCGACGAGACCTCGGTCACCGCCTACGACAACCTCGGCGGCGCGCACACGATCAACGTCTATCTGACCAACACCGGCGTCGACGCCCAGACCGGCAACGACACCTGGGAGATCACCGCTTACGACGCCGCGGACGCCGCGGCGACCGGCGGCTTCCCCTATACGACGAATCCGGCCAACACGCCGTTGGCGACGGAAACGCTGGATTTCAGTCCGACAACGGGAAAGTTGACGAGCGGCTCGCCTTTCAACATTCCGGTTCCCAACGGCCAGATTTTGGCCCTCGACGTCAGCGGGACGACGCAGCTGGCGGCGAGTTTCAGCGTCAACACCAACACCACCAACGGCAACGCGCCGAGCAGCTTGAAGGGCGTGACGATCAGCGCCAATGGCGAGGTCGATTTCCAATACAGCGACGGCGCGTCCAACGCCGCCTACGACATTCCGTTGGCCAATGTGGCGAGCCCGGACAGTCTGACCTCGCTCAACGGCAACGTCTATCAGGCCAATCAGAACTCCGGCTCGATCGTGTATGCAACCGCTGGAACCGGCGGCCTCGGCACCGTCGTTTCCTCGTCGCTCGAAGACTCGACTGTGGATCTGGCCACCGAGCTGACGCAAATGATCGAAGCCCAGAGCGCCTATCAGGCCAACTCCAAAGTGTTTCAGACCGGCGCCGACCTCTTGGACGTCCTCAACAACCTGAAGTCCTAATCCTATCGACCGCTTATCAAAGGCCGCGCGATGAGCATGTCCGCCACGTACAGCATTATCAACTCCGCGTTCCTTTCAAACGCGGCGCAGTCGGCGGTCATCTCGAGCAACATCTCGAACGCCAACGCGACCGGCTATTCGCGCGAGATCGCCAACGTCATCACCAATTCCTGCGGCGGCTCCGAGGTCGCCTCGGTCACCCGCGAGGCCAATGAAGCGCTGCTCGAACAGGTCAATGCGTCGACCTCGCAAGCGGCGAGCCAACAGGCGCTGGCCACCGGACTGGCGAGGCTCGCGGCGACGGTGAGCGACAGCTCCTCCAGCTCGTCGACGTCGGGATCGACGGAGAACGGCAATTCGCCGTCGGCGATGCTGGCGAACCTGCAGGACGCGCTGACGACCTACGAGACGTCGCCGAACAGCGCTTCGGCCGGCCAAGCCGTCGTCACCGCCGCCGACAACCTCGCCTCGTCGCTGAACAGCGGATCGGCGACGGTTCAACAGGTGCGCGAGCAGGCCGACGCCGACATGGCTTCGTCGGTTTCGACCATCAACTCGCTGCTCAATCAATACTCGCAGGTCAATGCGACGATCGTCAGCGGTCTGGCGTCGGGTGCCAACGTCAATAGCGCCGAGGACACGCGGGACACGATTCTCACCGAACTCTCCAAGCAGATCGGCATTTCGACCGTCGCCGACCCGGACGGCTCGACCTCGATCTACACCGACAGCGGCGTGACGTTGTTCGACGTCAGGGCGCGCACGCTCTCGTTCACGCCGACGCAGACTTACACCGCGGGCTCGACCTACGCCGCCAGCACGACCGGCAACGACGTGACCGTGGACGGCGTGCCGATCACCGGCGCGTCGTCGCCGATGCCGATCCAGTCCGGTGCGCTCGCCGGTCTGGCGAACTTGCGCGACAATGTCGCGCCGCAATATCAGGCGCAGCTCGATCAAATCGCCGGCAGTCTGATCAACGCTTTCGGCGAAAGCGACCAGTCGGGGGCGGGCCTGGCCTCGCTGCCCGGATTGTTCACCTATGCTGGCGCGACGAGTTTGCCGACGGCGACCGGCGCGACGGGCCTCGCGGCCGCCATCGAGGTCAATTCGGCCGTCGATCCCACGCAGGGCGGCGACGTCTCCTTGCTGCAAAACGGCGGCATCAACGGCTCCGCCTACGTTTACAACACCACCGGCGCTGCGGGCTATACCGGCCGAATCCAGCAAATGGTCGCGGCGACGACGTCGACGCAGTCCTTCGACCCGAACGTGGGCCTGGCCTCTTCCGATACGCTCAGCGACTACGCCAACGCCTCGGTGAGCTGGCTGCAGGCGCAAAACCAGCAGGCGACCAACCAGGCCGATTATCAAAACACTTTGGTCACGCAGGCGACCGCGGCGCTGTCAAACGCGACCGGGGTCAGCCTCGACACGGAAATGACCAACATGCTGAGCATCGAGAACTCGTACACGACCACCGCCAAGTTGCTGACGACCGTCAACGACATGTTCACGGCGTTGCTCGACGCGGCCTGACGATCATGAGCGCCTCATCCATTTCCTCGAGTTACCTGGCGACCTCGCTGCTGCCGTCGATCGCGCAGGCGCAATCGCAGCTTTCCAGCCTCGAGGTCGAGTCCACCACCGGCCAGTACGCCGACATCGGTCTGCAGTTGGGCGACCAGTCGGGCTATGAACTGTCGCTCAAGAACCAGACCGATCTGCTGCAGACGCTGACCACCGGCAACGCCCTCGTCACGACGAATCTGACGACGACGCAGGACGCTCTCAATTCGATTCTCACCGACGCGCAAAGCGCGGCGTCGAGCTTGATGGCGTGGAGCTGGGGGCGGCCGATGCGGGCTCGACGCTGCAGACCCTCGGCGTCAACGCGTTGCAGTCGCTGATCGGGACGACCAACACGACGTCGAACGGCCAATATGTCTTCGGCGGCGTCAACTCCAGCGTCGCGCCGATGACCGACTATTCGACCGCCCAGAACACCATCGCGACGGCGTTCGAGAATTACTTCGGCTTCGCGCCGACCGACGCGGCGGCCGCGAACGTCACGGCCGCGCAAATGCAGACGTTTCTGACCGGCGCGTTCGCCTCGCTGTTCAGCGGCGCCGGTTGGACGACCAACTGGTCGTCGGCTTCGAGCGCCAACCAGACCGCTCAAATCGCGCCCGGCGAAACGATCGACGCCTCGTCGAACGCCAACCAGGCCGGGTTCCAGCAACTCACCGAGGCCTACGCGATGCTCGCCGGGTTCGGCGGCACCGAGCTCGAGTTCCGCGGCGCAGCAGGAAGTGGCCTCGACCGCAACTTCGCTGGTCACGCAAGGGGTCAGCTCGATAACGGGGACCGAGGCCGGGGTCGGCGCGCTGCTGAAGCGCGTCACCAACGCCAACACTTCCATGTCCTCGCAGATGACGATCTTGCAAACCCAGATCGGCAATCTCGACGACGTCGACACCGCCACGGCGGCCACCAAGCTCAACTCGCTGTCGACACAACTGCAAACCGCCTACGAGCTCACAGCCGAAATTCAAAAGCTGAGCCTCGCGCAATATCTCCCCACCTAACCCTTGGGATCGACCATGTACGAGATTTCCTACAACGAGGTCGTCGAGGAATTGCCGCAAGTGATGCGCGCGCACGAGCGCCAAGCGATGGACCGCGTCATCGAAATGCTGCGCACGGCTCGCGCGCGCGGGCCCGGCACGCGCGAAGCCATCGAAGCGCTGTTCTATTTGCGCCGCCTATGGGCGATCTTTCTCGACGACCTGAGAAACCCAGAAAACGAATTGCCGGAACGGTTGCGAGCCGGGATCGTTTCGATCGGCATCTGGATGAACAAGGAGATCGATCGCGTGCGCTCCGGTCAGAGCAGCGATCTGACCCCGATGATCGAGATCAACGAAATCATTCGGGACGGCTTGAAATGAGGATGAAATGAATATCACGCTTCGCGCCGGCGAAAAGCTCTACATCAACGGCGCCGTCATCCGCGTCGACCGGAAGGCGACGATCGAGCTGCTGAACGAGGTGACCTTTCTGCTGGAGAACCACGTTCTCCAAGCGGATCAGGCGACGACGCCGCTTCGTCAGATCTACTTCGCCGTTCAGGTCATGCTGATGGATCCCGGGGCCACGGCGGCGGCGACCGGCTTGTCGCGCCGGCTCATCGACGCGGCGCAGCACGCGTTCGAGAACCCCGCGATCATCGCCGGCCTCAAGACGATCGCCGACCAGATCGCGCGTTCGCGCAACTTCGAAGCGTTGAAGACGCTGCGGGGCCTGTTTCCGCTCGAGGAGCAGGAGATGTATCCCGACGCGGCGCCCGCCAAGTCGCATGCAGCTTGAAAGGATAGGCCATGAGCGTCACCGCCCCTTCCGCCGTCGGCAGCGCCACGTCGTCGTCTTCGTCTTCGTCGACGAGCGCCACGTCGTCGACGGGCGCCTTGAGCTACAACTCGTTTCTCACCCTTCTGATGGCGGAACTGCAGAACCAGGATCCTACGCAGCCGATGGACCCCACGGCGATGGTGACCCAACTGGCGACGATCTCCCAGGTCCAACAGGCCGTCCAGACCAACACGACGCTCGCCTCGCTGTTGACCGAGAGCTCGCTGACCCAAGCCGAACTGGCGGTCGGCTCGACGATGACCTCGTCGGACGGAACGACGTCCGGCGAGGTGACGTCGGTCGACGTCACGTCCGCCGGAACCGCCAAGGGGAACCTGGCGAACGGAGACACGATCACGTTCACCAACGGCGCGACCGTGCAATGAACGAGGGCGACGCGCTCGACGTCATACAGTCGGCGATCTGGCTGGTCATCGTCGGCGCCGGTCCCTCGATCGGCGCCGCCATGGTCGTCGGCGTAGCGATCGCGCTGCTGCAAGCGCTGACCCAGATCCAGGAAATGACCCTGACCTTCGTCCCGAAAATCGTAGTGATTTTCGCGGTCGTCAGCCTCACCGCGTCCTTCATCGGCGGACAATTTTACGTCTTCACCGAAAACGTCTACGCGCGCATCGAACGCGGATTCGAGAACTGATCGGCGCTGGAGGCCGCGCCGCGCCTTCGGGCGCGAAGTCGACCGCGCTTGCGGACGTCGGCTTGTCGGCCGCCGGCGCCGCCGCGAAGCGCGATCGGCGAGACCCGCGCAAGCTTTGGCGGTCATTGTCGGCGCGACGGGTTAACGAGGAGAGACCGCCATGTCATTGACGACGGCGGCCGCGACGACGGCGGCCGTGGAGCCGGCCTCCGGCCGCAACGGCAAGGACATCGGCTTCGCGACCGCCATCGCGCTGATCCTGTGCCTGTTCTTCCTGCCGGTTCCGTCGATCGGGATCGATCTCGGGCTGGCGCTGTCGATCGCGTTTTCGGTGCTGATCTTGATGGTCGCGTTGTGGATCCAGAAACCGCTGGAATTCTCCGCGTTTCCCACCGTGCTGCTGGTGGCGACCATCCTTCGGCTGGCGCTGAACATCTCGACGACGCGGCTCATTCTGTCGCACGGGGCGCAAGGGACGACCGCCGCCGGCTACATCATCGCCGGATTCGCCAGCCTGGTGATGAGCGGCGACTTCGTCATCGGCATCATCGTCTTCCTCATCCTGGTGATCATCAATTTTCTGGTGATCACCAAGGGCGCCACCCGCATCGCGGAAGTCGGCGCGCGGTTCACGCTCGACGCCATTCCCGGCAAGCAGATGGCGATCGACGCCGACCTGTCGGCCGGCCTCATCGACGAGAAGATCGCCCAGCAACGCCGGCGCGAACTCGAGGAGGAAAGCGCGTTCTTCGGTTCGATGGACGGCGCGTCGAAGTTCGTGCGCGGCGACGCGATCGCCAGTCTCATCATTCTCGCCGTCAATGTCTTCGGCGGCATCGTCATCGGCGTCACCAGGCACGGCCTCGGATTGTCCACCGCGGCGGACATCTTCACCAAGCTTTCGGTCGGCGACGGCCTGGTGTCGCAGATTCCAGCGCTGATCATTTCACTCGCCGCCGGCATGTTGGTGGCCAAGGGCGGCACGCGCGGCTCCGCCGACAAGGCGGTGCTCGAGCAGCTCAGCAATTATCCCAATGCGCTGTTCATGGCGGCGGTGCTGATGTTCGTGCTCGGCGCGATCCCGGGTCTGCCGTTCTTTCCGTTCGCGGTTCTCGGCGGTCTGATGGCTTTTGTCGGCGTCGCCATTCCCAACCGGCAGGCGAAGGACCGCGCGATCGCCGCGGCCGAGAAGGCCAAGCGCGAGGAAAAGGCCCGCGCCGACGCGCGCTCCTCGATCAAGGAGCAACTGAAATCGGCCGAGATCGAACTCTGCTTCAGCAAGGAACTGACGGCGACGCTGCTCGCCGCGCACGACGAAATCGCCTCCCGCGTCGCCAAGATGCGGCGGAAATTCGCGCGGCAATACGGCTTCGTCGTGCCGGAGATCAAGCTCACCGACGACATCAAAACGCCCGCCAAGGCCTATCAGATCCGCATCCACGGCACGGTGGTGGCGACGCAGGAGTTGCGCGTCAGCGAATTCCTGGTGATCGTCGGCGACGGCAAACGCCCCAACGTTCCCGGCGACGAAGTCCGCGAGCCGGCCTTCGGAATGAAAGCGATCTCGATTTCGCAAGCCTACATCAAGGACGTCAGGCGGGAGGGGTTCAAGCCGATCGACCCGGTGTCGGTCCTGCTCACGCACTTGAGCGAGGTGATCCACAACAACCTGGCGCAACTGCTGTCGTACAAGGACATGCGCGCGCTGCTCGACAGGCTGGAGCCCGAATACAAGAAACTGATCGACGAAATGTGCCCGTCGCAGATTTCCTACTCGGGGCTGCAGGCGGTGCTCAAGCTGCTGCTCGCCGAGCGCGTCTCCATTCGCAACCTCAGCCTGATTCTCGAGGCGATCGCCGAGATCGCGCCGCACGTGCGCCGCCCGGAGCAGATCGTCGAGCACGTGCGCGTTCGCATGGCGCAACAGATCTGCGGCGACATTCAGGACCAGGGCGCGCTGCGCGTGCTGCGGCTCGGCAATCGCTGGGACCTCGTCTTCCACCAGAGCCTCAAGCGCGACGCCAAGGGCGAGGTGACCGAATTCGACATCGATCCAAGGTTGATGGAGCAATTCGCCGCCGAAGCGTCGGCGGCGATCCGCAAACGCTTGGAGGACAAACAGGTCTTCGCGCTCGTCACCACCGCCGAGACGCGGCCCTATGTGCGAATGATCATCGAGCGCATGTTCCCGACCCTGCCGGTGTTGTCGCAACTCGAGATTGCGCGCGGCTTTGAAGTCAAGTCGCTCGGCTCGATATCTTAAGTGAACGCGAGCGACGACATATTCGCCGGCGCCGGCGCGATCCTCAATCCCAACCTGACGTTGGCGACGTTCATTCTGTTCTGCCGCATCGGCGGCTGCCTGATGCTGATGCCCGGGATAGCGAGCGCGCAGATTCCGGTGCAGGTTCGATTGTTCATCGCGGTGGCGGTGACGCTGTCGCTCGCGCCGCTGCTGCTCGGTTCGGCGCCGTTGCGCTCGCTCAGCGCCGACCCGGTCCCGGCGCTGCGGTTGATCGCGGTGGAGACGGCGATCGGCGGCCTGATCGGTCTTCTCGGTCGGCTGTTCCTTCTCGCGCTGGAGACCATGACGACGGGAGTGGCGACGATGCTCGGCATGGCCAATCCGTTCGGCATCGACCTCGAGCCGAACCAGGCGTTGCCGCCGCTCGCCAGCTTCGTGAGCCTGTCGGCGACCGCGCTGATCTTCATCGCCGATGCGCACTGGGAAGTCTTGCGCGGCTTGGCCGCTTCGTATCAGGCGATTCCGATCGGCGCCGATTTCAACGCGGGATATTCCTTGCGGCAGGTGGCCTCGATCCTCGGCGACACCTTTCGCCTCGCGCTCAGGGTATGCTCGCCCTTCTTCATCTACGCGATCATCGTCAATCTGGCGATGAGCCTGATCAACCGTCTGACGCCTCAGATCGCCATCTTCTATATGGCGGCGCCGTTCATCATCGCCGGGGGGCTGTTGTTATTGTATTTCTCGATCAAGCCGCTTCTCGGCGAGTTCATGTCGGGATTCGAGGCTTGGCTGATAACCGGATGAGCGATGAAGAAGCGAATCGAATCGCTGGTGAGGATCGAGCGGGTGCATAGCCAAATGCACGATCTCGCGGTCTGGCGGCTGGCCACGCTCGGCCGCGAGCGCGACGACCTGATCGAGAATCATCGCCAAATGCTGGAGGCGATGGAACGCGGCGTCGCCGCCTACGGCGCGCCGGCGGCGGCGGCCCTGCGCCGCGTTCGCGCGTTGGAAAGGGAGATCGCCGCCGCCGAGGCCGAGGTCGAAGCGCAGACGCGGCGGGCGATCGATCAGGGAACGCGGGCCAAACTCGCCGATCGCGCCCGCGAAAGCGTCGAGGCGAAATATCGCGAGCAAAATCAGCGCAGGGAACTCGCCGATCTCATCGAACGGTCGCTGCGCAATCCGAAGTCAAGCTCGGCGTAAGGCTAGGGGAGGAAGCTCGCGCGAGTTCAACGCCTCTGAGCGGCGCCATGCCTATCGATCCTGCCTCGGACGTCGTGCTCGAAGTCGTCAACGCCGCCGATCCGGCGCGCGCGGCGGCGGCCGCGCAACGGCTCAACGCGCTCGCCGGCGCGGCGGCGGCGCAAACCGGGGATTTTGCCCAGACGCTGGCGCAGACGGCGCCGTCCGCTTCGCTCGCCGCGGCGCCGGTCGCCGAGATGGCCGACGCCCGGTCGCGATTGGCCGACACGATGCTCGCCGCCAGCGACAAGGCGGCGAAGGCGCAAGTCGATTTCGAAGCGGTGCTGCTCGATGGGTTCGTCAACGAGATGTTGCCGAAGGACGCGTCTGCGACCTTTGGCCAGGGCTTGGCCGGCGACATGTGGAAATCCATGCTCGCCGACCAGGTGTCGCGACAAATCGCCAAATCCGGGACGCTGGGAATCGCCAGACGCTTGTTCGAGGCGCACCCGCTGTCGGCGGCCGCGTCGTTGGAGCGGGCGAGCCGTCTCGATGTCGCGGACGCGCATAACGCGGCGCAAATGAGCGCCAACGATCTGTCGCTGCCGAGCGACGTCGGCCACTCCGACGGCGCCTTCCTCTTTGCGGATCGGCGCCGCACATGAGCGCCGCCATTCTTCGTCACCCCAACTTCGCCGCGGCGAACTCGGGCCGTTCGCAGAGCCCGCTCGCCATGATTCTTCCGGTCGTCGATCGCCTGCGCCAAGCGCTCGACGAGGAAAACCAGGACATCGCGCGGCGCGGACCGGTCGACTACCGCGCGTACAACTTGCGTAAGAGCCAGGGATTGCTCGAGCTGAATCGTCTCGCGCCGGCGCTCGCCGGCAATCAGGTCGGTCCCGTTCTTCGCGCGGCGCTCGCCGATCTTCAGGCCAAGCTGGAGACCAACCACCGCATGCTGCACACGCAGTTGCAAGCGGCGCAAGCGGTCTCCGAGATCATTGCCAAGGCGATTCGCGAAAGCCAGTCCGACGGCACCTATTCGGCCCGCCCATGGTTGGACGACGACGAATGACCAAGATCATCCTCGTCGGTTTTTGGGCGTGCCTGACCACCCTCGCGGCCGGCTACGCCACGAATTACGTTCGCGAGGTCATCGCCAGGCAACCGGTCGCCGCCGCCGCCACGCCGGCGCGAGAATCCAGGAAGACCAAAGAGATCGATATTCCCAAGATCCGCGACGGGGTCGTCAAGGGGTATATCGTCGTGCAGCTTTCCTTC
The DNA here is from genome assembly GCA_963775575.1 of uncultured Alphaproteobacteria bacterium. Taxonomy (GTDB): domain Bacteria; phylum Pseudomonadota; class Alphaproteobacteria; order Rhizobiales; family Beijerinckiaceae; genus Roseiarcus. The sequence goes on along the minus strand of CAVZJG010000002.1, from coordinate 1,713,503 downwards.
GTCGTCGACGACAGCGCCGAGAAGAAGACTCCGCTCCCGGCGGATCCGTTCGTCGTCGACGAGACGTTTCGCTATATCTACGACGATCCGACGATCGACTTCGACCATCTCGATGCGTTCGATTTGAACAAGATGACGAAGGCCGTGATGAAGAACGTCAACGCGCGCGTGAACGCCCCGGTCGTCGTCGACATGGGAATTCAGGAATTCACCTTCCTGTCGTCCGCGCAGGCCAAGCAGCACTTGTGACGCTCGGCCGCGTCGGCGGACGCGCCGCGATCCGAACGGGATCGATCGCCGAGGGCGCCGGCGGCGCTCGGCACGGCCGCCCCCGGCTCTCAGGCTAAGCCGCGCCGCGAACGGGAGCGCGCGCGGAAGCCGCGCTTCGAAGCCCTGTCGGCCCAGAAGCCAGAGATCGTTCGCGCTCCGAATCGACGAACGCGACGCCGACCGCGTCGGCGTGGGACCAGATCCGCCTGACCCGGCGCGAGACGAAGACGCCGTTTCCGTCGTTGACCTGCAGTTCGAACTCGTCAGGCAGGCAGATCAATTCGCTGCCGGTCAATTTTGCGCCGGTTGCAGAAATATTGCGAACGAGCACGTTGAGAATTGAACAGTCGTTGTTGAACACGCAACGCCCCTCCCGCAGGCATCGGGTGCGAAGAGCGCGCCGCCTTTCGGTCGCCGCGGCGCCGGCGTCGTCCGTTGGCATGTTCATGGCGTCTAACACGGTGGTCCCGGAGAAGCATTCTCTCGGCGGGCGACAGGGGTCGCTTTCGCGCGACCGCCGATCTTGGCGCCAAAATCTTGCGCAAGGATGAATCGGGCCGCCGAAAGCGGCTTCGCTTCCCGCCGGCGCCGGGCAACGCGAAAGGATTCGCGCCCGGCGCGTCAACTCGCGGCGCGCGCTTCCCGGCCGGCTTCGCCCGATCGCGATGGGCGCGTGCGCCCGATCCCGGCCAACGCCTCGAAGTTCGGCGTCGCGGCCTCGCGCCCGTCATAGAGCTTGGCCATCGTGAGGGCGTCGACGAAGGTCTTGCCGCGGCGCACGAAATCTCGGTGGCGTCCCTCGATCTCGAAACCGAACCGGCGGTAGAGTTTGATCGCCGGGTCGTTGTCGCCGAAGACGGTCAATTGAACCCGGCGCAAGCCGATCATGATGCTGGCGCCGGCCATCAGCATTTGCATCAGTCTGGCGCCGATCCCGCGCGCCTGGAACGTTTCGCGCACGCCGAGAAGGATCCAGCCGGAATGGCTGAGGCCGTCGCCCATCACATACAGGCCGCCAAAGCCGATCGTCTTGCCGGCGAAGACGCCGACCACCTCGAATCTCTTCGAGCAGGCGATGTTGGCGAGCCAGGTTTGGAGTTCGTCGACCGAGGCGAACGGCCCTCTGGCCGAGGCGTAATGAAGAAATCGCTCTTCGTTGAACAGTTCGAGAAGGTCCGGAGCGTCGCGGCCGTCGCGCAGCCGGATGCGCAGCCCCTCGATGAGAAATCGATCTTCGGTCATCCTCTTTCCCATTCTCGTCGGAACCGTCGATGCGAAGGGGCGCGTCGCCGCCGTCGCCGATCGACCCCTTTAGGAAGCGAACGCGAATCGAGGACCCTCTTAAGTCCGCGCGGGCGGCGTGGCCTCGATGGCGCTCAACACAACACCCAGAGCTTGCTCGGGCCTTGCACGGCTTGCGGCCGCGGGGGGCTTCGCCAGGGCTTCAAAGCCAGGCAGAGGCGATCGACGCGCGTTCTGCGTCCGAAAAGAGCGGCCGGCGCCGATTGCAATCCGGCGCAGCGGCGCCTATAAGGATACAATCCCCTCGAGATTGATAGATTTGAGGCTGCGCCTCGCCCCTCACGAAGGGAGCGGCGCGCGCCGCTTGAATTCCAAGGAGTTCGTCCGCCATGACCGAAGCGCCGCTGATGCCCAAGGCCACCGCCGTCTGGCTGGTCGAAAACACGTCGCTGACGTTCGACCAGATCGCCGAATTCTGCAAATTGCATCCGCTCGAGGTCAAAGGCATCGCCGACGGCGAGGTCGCCACCGGCATCAAGGGCTATGACCCGATCTCCACCGGGCAATTGAACCGCGAGGAAATCGCCGCCGCCGAAAAGGACGAATCGCGCCGACTGCGGCTCGCGACCAGCAAGGTGCGGGTGCCCGAATTCAAGAAGCCGCGCGGGGCGCGCTACACCCCGCTGTCGCGCCGGCAGGACCGGCCCAACGCCATTCTCTGGCTGCTGCGCAATCATCCCGAGTTGAAGGACGCGCAGATCATGCGTCTGGTCGGCACCACCAAGCACACGCTCGAATCGATCCGCGAGCGCAGCCATTGGAATTCCGCCAACCTCCAGCCGATGGACCCGGTGACGCTCGGCCTGTGTTCGCAGATCGATCTCGACTTCGAAGTCAACCGCGCCGCCAAGGATCGGCCCAAGGTCGAGGAGGACCGCACCCAGACTCTGGTCTCGGCGGAAGTGACGACCGCCAAGCCGGCGCCGGTCAGCCAGGCCGAAGTTTTCGGCGCGCCCACGCCCAAGGCCAGCGAAGAGAAGATCGACGTCGATTCGGTGTTCGGCAAGCTCAAGGAACTCAAGAGCGCGGACTGAGGCGGCGCTCCGTTCAGCGGAGCGCGGCGAGGCCGATCCCCGCGGCGGCGGCGACCAGCGCGACGACGAGCGGAGGCGCGCGCCAGACCACCAGCAGCGCGAACGCGGCCGCGGCGACCGCGGCGTCCGCGGGCGCGCGAACCGCGCTCGTCCACACCGGATCGTAGAGGGCGGCGCCGAGCAGCCCGACGACGGCGGCGTTGACGCCGCGCACGGCGGCCTGCGCGGGCCCGAGCGCGCGCAGCGCGCGCCAGAACGGCAACGCGGCCATCAACGCCAGCATGCCGGGCAGGAAGATCGCGACCAGGGCGACGAGCGCGCCGGCGAGACCGGCCGGCGGCGCGCCGGCCAGCGCGCCGAGATAGGCGGCGAACGCGAACAAGGGCCCCGGCAGCGCCTGCGCCGCGCCGTAGCCGGCGAGAAAGGCGCTGTCGGAAACCCAACCCGGCGCCACGACGGCGTCGCGCAGCAGCGGCAGCACGACATGGCCGCCGCCGAACACCAGGGCGCCCGAGCGATAGAACGCGTCGAACAGCGCCAGCGTGCCGCCCCGGACGGGGACGAAGGACAGCGCCAGCAGCGCCAGGAACGCCGCCAAACAGGCGAGCCCTGAGCGCCGGCCGACGGGCGCGGCGAGATCGTCGGCGATCGGTTCGCCGCCGCCGCGACAGAACGCCAGGCCGCCGACGCCACCGAGCGCGATCGCGGCGATTTGGCTGAGCGAGCCGGGGGCCAACAGCAGCAGCACGAGGGCGGCCGCCGCGATCGACGCGCGCGCGCGATCCGGACAAAACGCGCGCGCCATGCCCAGAACGGCCTGGGCGACGATGGCGACCGCGACGAGCTTCAGGCCGTGCAGCAGGCCGACGCCCTGCCACGAATTGGCGAGACTCGCCGCGCCGTAGGCGAACAGCAGCATGAGGACGGCGGAGGGCAGGGCGAAGCCCGCCCAGGCGGCGAGCCCGCCGAGCCGGCCGCCGCGCATCAGCCCGATCGCGAAGCCGGTCTGGCTCGACGCCGGACCGGGGAGAAATTGCGCCAGCGCGACCAAGTCGACGTAGGCGCGTTCGCTCAGCCAGCGCCGGCGCTCGACCAATTCGGCGCGAAAATAGCCGAAATGGGCGATCGGCCCGCCGAACGACGTCAGGCCGAGTTTCAGGAAGACGAGGAAGATTTCGCCCGCCGATCCCGGCCGAGGCCCGGGCTTGACCGGGTCCGCGACTTTCGCGTCGGCGCTCACGCCGCGCCCACGTCGGTCGCCGCAGACATGGCCGTCTCGAGAAACCGCCGCTTCGCTTCGATCATGGAGCGCCCTCGATCTCGTCCACCGCACCCCGCATCCGCGCGCCATCGCCGCCCGATGACGATCTTTCCCATCCCTCATTCTTCATTCGCGCGTCAAGGCCGGCTGCGGGATTGGTCGCGACGCGGCGGGGCGGCGCCGGCGCTTCCCAGCGAAAAGGCGCGCCGCCTATCGTCGGCTTGACCTCAACTCCGCGCCGCGTTTCTTCTTCGCCCCTGGCGCCGCAGCGCCGGAGCGCGCTTGCCGGTAAGAGAAGGAATGAACCTGATGGCGGTCCGCGAGCAAACCCGCGCGCTCCCGAACGCGGCGGCGCAGGCCAAGCGGCTCCTTCGGATTTCGCGCACCGGCGCCTTGGCGACGCTCGATCGCGCCTCGGGCGCGCCGTTGACCACCTGGGTCGGCTTCGCCAGCGATTTCACTGGCGCGCCGTTGTTTCTGTTGTCGGGAATCGCCGAGCACACCAAGAACCTCGGCGTCGACCCGCGCGGCTCGGCGTTGCTGACGGACCCGCCCGATCGCGGCGACCCGCTCAATCGCCCCCGCGTGACCGTCGGCGGCGCCGTCGCGCCTCACTCTGACCCTTACGCCCGCAAGCGTTATCTCCAGCGCAATCCCAAGGCCAAGCTCTATTCGTCTTTCGCCGATTTCGCGATCTACCGGATGCGCGTCGAGGCGGTTCATTTCAACGGCGGGTTCGGCCGCGCCGAGCCGCTGACGCCCGCCGATCTTCTCGCGCCCTCAGCGGACGCGGCGGCCTTGATCGAGGCCGAGGACCGTCTGCTCGCGGAGGTCAACGCGTTCGCCGGCTCGGTCGTTGCCCGCCTGGCCGCGCATCGCGATCCCCGCCGGCGCGTCTGGCGCGCGATCGGCCTGGACGCCGAGGGCCTCGATCTGGCCGCCGGCGGCCTGGCGGCGCGGGTCGATTTCAGCGCGCCCGCGTTCGATCCGCCAAGCTGGCGCGAGCGGCTCGAGGAAGTCCTGGCCCGCGGCGATAGGTAAAGGGCCGGCGGCGCGAGCGCCGTGGCGCAAGGGGCGGGAATTTGTGCTAGAGAGCCGCCGACGAACGCGCCGCCCCGTCGTCGCGAGCTTGGACGAATCCCGTGCCCACCCTCTTCCGCCTTCTCCTCATCCTCGCCGTGCTCGCCGGCCTCGCCTACGCCGGCATGACCGCGCTGGTGGCGAACGTGAAGGTCGAGCCGCGCGAAATGACGCAGATCGTCACCCTCTCCAAGGCGCCGCCGTGAGCGCGCCGCGACCGCTTAAGGGCCATCGCCTCGTCGAGTCGTTTCTCGAGGCGATCGCCTCGGAGCGCGGCGCGGCCCGCAACACCCTCGAAGCCTACCGGCGCGATCTCTCCGACTACGTGGACTTCCTCGCCGCGCGGGGGATGAGCGCGTCAAAGGCTTCCAGCGCCGACGTTCGCGCTTTTCTCGCCGCGCGCGGCGCGGCGGGCCTGGCCGCCGCTTCGCTGGCGCGCCGGCTGTCGTTGGTGCGCCAGTTCCACAAATATCTCTATGTCGAGGGCCGGCGCGGCGACGATCCGACGCTGGCGATCGAGGGGCCGCGCCGCGCCCGGCCGCTGCCCAAAATCCTGAGCGTCGCCGAGGTCGATCGCCTGATCGCGGTCGCGCGCGAGGGGCTGGAGACGTCGGAGCGCCCGCCGCGCGAACGCCTCGCCGCGGCGCGGATGGCGTGCCTGATCGAGCTCATCTACGCCTCGGGCCTGCGCGTCTCCGAACTCGTCGCGCTGCCGAAATCCGCGGCGCGCGCCAAGCAGCCGCTGATCGCAGTCCGCGGCAAGGGCGGCAAGGAACGCCTCGCGCCGATCTCCGCTCCGGCGCGCGCGGCGATGAAGGTCTATCGCGATCTGCTCGACAAGCACGCGCCGGGCGCCGCCGCCGGCCCGTGGCTGTTCCCCGCCGACAGCGACAGCGGCCATCTGACGCGCCAGGCTTTCGCGCGCGATCTGAAACGAATCGCCGCGGCGGCGGGCATCGCGGCGGCGCGCGTCAGCCCGCACGTGCTGCGCCACGCCTTCGCCAGCCACCTCTTGCAAAACGGCGCGGACCTGCGCGTGGTGCAGGAGCTGCTCGGCCACGCCGACATTTCGACGACGCAGATCTACACCCATGTGCTCGACGAGCGCGCCAAGGCGATGGTGCGCGATCTGCACCCCTTAGGCGACGAGAAACCGCGATGAGCGAGGCGCCGTGGCGCGCGACGCCCGACGGCGTCGTCATCGCCTGCCGCCTGACGCCCAAAGGCGGTCGCGACGCCATCGACGGCGTCGCGACGCTGTCGGACGGAACGTCCGTGCTGCTCGCGCGCGTGCGCTCGGCGCCGGAGGACGGCAAGGCCAACGAGGCGCTGTGCCGGTTGATCGCCGAAACGCTCGGCGTCGCAGCCTCGAAGGCGCGGCTCGTCGCGGGCGCGAAGAGCCGGCTGAAGCAGGTCGCGGCGACGGGGGAGGCGGGGGCGTTGATGGCGAGGCTGGAGGCGGTGAGCGGCGCGGCGGGTTAGGCGCGCGGCACCTGCGGAAGAGCGGGGCAACCCCGGGACGCGGGAGAAGGGAATCAGGAAGTTAGGCGCCAAATTCTGTCCCGAAGCGGGGAGGGGGCGGGAGGCGCGGCCAGCGGGGGGACGAGTAGAGCGTCGCTGTAACCTGCGATCTACGCCAAGGGTCTCGATAATGATTGACGATTAGGTGAATATATTGTGGTTAGCCAATTCCGATGACAGCGCGGCAATGCAGATGAGCATACTCAAGAGACCCTTGGACGTCGTTCTGGTCGCGATCTTCCTCCTGAGCGTTGCGCTGGTGCTTTTGGCGCAAGAGGACCCGTTTGTGAGAAATGCGTTGTTCGGGCGCGCCCATTACCCAGAGTGGTTGCATGCACACGCGTTGCGCAAACTCTTTTACGATATCGGCATCGGGAGTCTTATCAGCCTGATTTTCTATGCGCTTGTGGTGCGTCTTCCGGAACGTCAGAAGCGCAATCGGCTGAAGAAAAGTTTTGCGAACTATTATAGGGAGTTCAGGGAAGATTGCATTCAAGTCATGCTTATGGTCGCGGACGGCACGTTCGAATGGGGCTTCCATAAGACGCTGGTGGATCAAGACAAATTCAGAGCCTATTTCAGGGAGAAGTTATCGCCCTCTGAAGATCGATGGGATGCCTTTCTAAACAAGATAGATGACAATCAGCTCCAGTCGCTGCTTACGTACATGGAGATTCTGCGGGATGAAATCTCATTTGTTCTGGCCAGCATCGACATTGCAGACTCTGAGCCCTTCGAATTTCTCAAACGATTGTCGAACGCCATTACGCTAAGAAAGAACACAACCCTGGGCTACGACTCGACCGAAAGCTTTGGGAATTTTCTATGGGACGTGTTCGCCGGATACAGCGTGGCGACTGGGCCTCGGGAACGCGATATCATTGCAGAGATGATTAAGGCAATTTAGTCTCAGTAAGAATTACGGGGACGTCAATTGCAACGCAACAATTCATCAGGAAACATCCGTCAAGTTTGCGGCTGAAGCGGACAAACGTTACATTGCGTATCACCTCCCCGTAACGTCAGTCGCGTAACGTCCAGTCGGCTCCTACCCGCTTCCCGAACCTCGAAACAACTTTCGGAGGCTGAAAAACAGCCATGCTGAGAACAACGCAATCAAAAAAGCAAATATGATGTAGTTGAGGATCCCGGTCGTCGCGAGCCACGCGACGATCGAACAGGCGCCGACCATCGCTAGAATGTTCACCCAGATGCGCCCATCTTCGTTTTGCATCGCCATCCCCTAAAGCGAACGCGATCGCGTCTTCAGCGGGTTCGTTACGGGTCCACGAGAATTAGATTACAGCGACATAATACGCATTACCCGATTTCGTTTATCGCTTGCGGTTATCGAGCGAACGCGAGATACGCGAAGCTTTCTCTCGCCGCGCTCCCCAGCCGCCGCCATTCGCCGTCGATCTCTTGGAAACGAACCTTTTCCGATTGAAATGGGTTGTCAAGGGTCTCGACCGCCGCAGGCGGCGCGCGCCATAGGGCGTCGAAAGACGCCCGTCCTTCGGCGGGCTACGGGGCGTCGAGAGACGGCCGTTTTTTGACGCCCTACGCGCGCGCCCTTGACAGCCCATTTCAATCGGAATTTTCGCTACTCAAGAGATCGACGGCGAATGGCGGCGGCCTTTGCGGTTTGAGCCGACGATGAGCGGCCGACGGCGTATCGATTGTCGACGCCAAATTCGATCGTCGGCGGCAAGGCGACAAGGGGAGTCGCTTGCCGATGGAACGGCGCTCTTCGTCCGGTCGCCCGAGGCGCTCGAGGACGGCAAGGCCAACGAGGCGCTAGGCAAGCGGCTCGCGCGGGCGCTCGGCGTCGTCAGGGGCGGCTCGCAGCGGGAACGAAGAGCCGGCTGAAACCGGTCGCGGCGACCGGGGATTCCGGGGAAGGGATGGCAAAGTTGGACGGCTTGAGGTCGAGGTAGGAAAGCAAACTTGACAATCGACGCCCATTTGTCAGTGTGCGCCGCCGGCGACGCTGTTGCGCACGGCGAAGGCTCAATTTCAGGGGGGTCAACATGGCGCCAAAATCGCGAAGCCACGGGTGGTTTTTTCGAACCAAGCCGCCCCACCATTACACTTTCGTAGTCGCGTTGATCCTGGCGGTCCTAGGCATCGTCGGCGAGCTGGTTCATATCCCATTCGTTTCCGCGCACGCGATATGGTTCGTCGCGGTGGGCTATGTCGTCCTCGCTCTCGGCTGCGTGATCGACGGGCTTTGATTCCCGCGTCTCGCGAAAGCCCCGCCAGCGGCAGAGATGATTTACGGGGCGCGGTTTACGGTGCGGTTTAGGTTTACGGTGACACATGCATATATTCCCATTAAACGCTTCTCCAACCTTCGGTTTGGCACTGCGCGGAAATCATCGACGCAGGCTTGTGGGATCTTCTAATTGTTACAATAATGCATGTGTCACCGTAAAAGCGTAAAAGTACGTAAAAGTAAAATAAAAGGTAAAACCGTAAAACTGTGTCACCGTAAAACGTAAAAGACCACCGTAAAAGAAGAGCGCTTAACTCGGCCATCGGTGACTCCTGTCTGAGAGATGGGCTTCAACATCCACATCCTCTCAGGCAGGAGGCGCTCACAAAACCTCGCCACTCACGCCGCGGTAGCGGCTTCGTTCAATCCTCACGGGGATCGGCCGGCGGAGCTGCGCAGGTTCGCCGACGCAATCACGAATGCCCGGAGCGAACGAGGACCGGCTCGGCGCGATAGACGTCGGGGAACAACCGCTTCAGGTTCTCGATTTTCGGCAGGTCGTTGAACGCGATGTAGGGATAGGTCGGGTTCAGGGCGAGGAAGTCCTGGTGATAGTCCTCGGCGGGATAAAAGGTCCGGCCCGGCTCGATCTTGGTGACGATCGCCGCATTGAACACATGCGCCGCATCGAGTTGCGCGATGTAGGCCTTGGCGACGCTCGCCTGTTCGTCGCTCGCGGGAAAGATCGCCGAACGATATTGCGAGCCCTCGTCGGGACCCTGCCGATCGAGCTCGGTCGGATCGTGCGCGACCGAAAAATAGATTTGCAGGATGCGCCCGTAGCTGATCTCGTTCGGATTGAACGTGACGCGCACGGATTCGGCGTGGCCCGTGTCGCCGCGGCTCGTCATCTCATAATGCGCCGTCGCCTTGTCGCCGCCGTCGTAACCGGAAACGGCGCTCGAAACGCCTTTGACGTGCTGGAAGACGCCCTGCACGCCCCAGAAGCAACCGCCCGCCAGCACGGCGATCTCGCTCGCCGATTGCGCCGCGCGCTCATCGGCGGCGGGAGGCGGAACGACGCGCGCCTCTTCGGCCGCCCGCGCGGGCGCGCCGAGCCAGCAAGCCGAGACAATCGCGACGATCGGCGCGGCGCGCGGCAGCCGCGCGGCGAAAGGCTTGAACGACAGGGTCATGAGCGGCTTCCTTTCATGGCGATCGGCCCCTCCCACATGCTTATACGTTTCCAAAGCCCACTCGTTTCAGGCGATGAAAACAAATATCGCTCCGATTGCCGGACGAGATGCTTTGGATATCCCGCCCGCGCGGCCAAACTCCGCGTATCGCCATCGCCGCCCCATTCCTATATAGACGGCCCACGCGAGGAGCGGCCGGCGCCGCTCCCGAAAGAGCGGAATTGTCGGTCGAGGCGTATGGCGATGGCGCAGAGCCGCTGGAGTCCGGAGAGCTGGAGGCAAAAGCCGATCGAGCAGGCGCCGGTCTATCCCGACGCCGCGGCGCTTCATGAGGTCGAGCGTCAGCTCGCCGGCTATCCCCCGCTGGTGTTCGCCGGCGAAGCGCGCAAGCTCAAGCGCGCGCTCGGCAAGGCGATGGTCGGCGAGGCCTTCTTGTTGCAGGGCGGCGACTGCGCCGAGAGCTTCGGCGAGCATTCGGCCGACAACATCCGCGATTTCTTCCGCGTCTTCCTGCAAATGGCGGTGGTGATGACCTACGCGGCGGCCTCGCCGATCATCAAGGTCGGGCGCGTCGCCGGGCAGTTCGCCAAGCCGCGCTCGTCGGATGACGAGACCATCGACGGCGTCACGCTGCCCGCCTACCGCGGCGACATCGTCAACGACATCGAATTCACCGCCGAAGCGCGCGTTCCCGACCCGCGCCGGCAGTTGGAGGCCTATCGCCAGTCGGCGGCGACGCTCAATCTGCTGCGGGCGTTCGCCACCGGCGGCTACGCCAACCTCGAAAACGCCCATCGCTGGATGCTCGGCTTCGTCAACGACAGCCCGCAATCGGAGCGTTATCAGGAAGTCGCCGACCGCATCACCGAGACGCTCGGCTTCATGCGCGCGATCGGCCTCGACGCCGAGGCCCAGCCGGAGCTGCGCGCCACCGACTTCTACACTTCGCACGAGGCGCTGCTGCTCGGCTATGAACAGGCGATGACGCGGCTCGATTCGACTTCCGGCGAGCACTACGCGACTTCGGGCCACCTGCTGTGGATCGGCGACCGCACCCGCGCGCTCGGCGGCGCGCACGTCGAATATTGCCGCGGGATTCGCAACCCGATCGGCCTCAAGTGCGGCCCGACGCTGCAACCCGACGATCTCATGCGCCTGATCGACGCGCTCGACCCGGCGCAAGAGCCCGGGCGGCTGACGCTGATCTGCCGCTTCGGCGCCGACAAGGTCGAGGCCGCGCTGCCGGCGCTGATCCGCGCCGCGAAACGCGACGGGCGCAAGGCGCTGTGGGTGTGCGACCCGATGCACGGCAACACGATCAAGACCGCGACCGGCTACAAGACCCGCCCGACCGAGCGCATCGCCGCGGAAATCCGCTCCTTCTTCGCGATCTGCCGCGCCGAAGGCGCCACCGCCGGCGGCGTCCATCTGGAGATGACGGGCAAGAACGTCACCGAGTGCACCGGCGGCGCGCGCGCGATTTCCGAGGGCGATCTGCGCAACCGCTACCACACCTATTGCGATCCGCGCCTCAACGCCGAGCAGGCGATCGAGCTGGCGTTCCTGATCGCCGAACTGCTCAAGGCCGAACGTCTCGCCGCCCCCGCGCGCCTGGCGCCGGCGGCGGAGTAGCGGCGCGGCCGGCGGGGCGGTCGCGCCATCCTGCCGTCATGGCGAGGAGCCCGAGCGTAGCGCGGGCGACGAAGCCATCCACGGCGGCGCCGCCGCATGGATGGCTTCGTCGCTCCGCTCCTCGCCATGACGGTTGGGCCGCGTCATTCCTCCAGCCGCCGCGCTTCCTCGGGGAGCATGATCGGGATGCCGTCGCGGATGGGATAGGCGAGCTTGGCCGCGCGCGAGATCAGCTCCTGGCGCTCCTTGTCGTAGCTCAGCGTCGCCCGCGTCAACGGGCAGACCAGGATTTCGAGCAGTCGCGGATCGACGCGGGTCGGCTCGGCGGGGGCCGGCGAAGCCGGATTGTCATCGGTCATGGCGCGCCATCCAACTGCCGCGGCGCGGCGCCGCGCAGCCGATATAGCACTTCGGCCGAAATTTTCACCCGCCGAGGCTGGCTTCGGCCTTAGCCCCGCGGCCCATCGAACGCGCGGCCCGTTTTCGCGGGCCGCGCGCGCTTCTCAGAACTTCAGCGCCTTGGCCTGCTTCACGCCGGGAAGCTTGGCCACCTTGGCGAGCACGCCTTCGGGCGCCGGGCCGTCGACCGCGACCAGCGCGATCGCCGAGCCGCCCATCTGGTCGCGCCCGAGGGCGAAGGTGGCGATGTTGACGCCCGCCTCCCCGAGCAGGCTGGCGAACCGCCCGATGAAGCCCGGCTTGTCCTCGTTGGTGACGTAGATCATCCACGGCGTGAATTCGGCGTTCACCTTGATGCCCTTGATCGACAATATGCGCGGCCTGCCGTCGTGGAACACCGTGCCGCCGACCGAACGCTCCTGTTTGGCGGTGGTCACCGTCAGCGTGATGAAGCTCTCGTAGTCGCCGGCGGCGGCGCGGGTCGCCTCCTCGATCACGACGCCGCGGCCGGCGGCGACGGAAGGCGCGGAGACGACGTTGACGTCCTCGAGCGAGGGCCTCAACAGACCGGCGATCGCCGCCGAAGTCAGCGCCTTGATCTTCAGCGCGGCGACCGCGCCTTCGTAGGTGATCGTGACCTTGGCGATCGGGTCCTCGGTGAGCTGCCCGGCGAACGAGCCGAGCCCCTCGGCCAGCGCGATGTAGGGTTTGAGGGTCGGCGCCTCTTCGGCGGTGATCGAGGGGAAATTGACCGCATTGGCGATCGCGCCGCGCGTCAGATAATCCGACATCTGCTCGGCCACCTGCAGCGCGACGTTCTCCTGCGCCTCGCTGGTCGAGGCGCCGAGGTGCGGCGTCGCCACCACGTTGGGATGGCCGAACAGCGGGTTCTTGGTCGCCGGCTCCTCGACGAACACGTCGAAGGCGGCGCCGGCGACGTGGCCGGCGTCGAGCGCCGCGCGCAGCGCGACCTCGTCGACCAGGCCGCCGCGCGCGCAATTGACGATGCGCACCCCCTTCTTGGTCTTGGCAATGGCTTCCGCGGAAAGAATGTTCTTGGTCTGCGCGGTCATCGGCGTGTGCAGGGTGATGACGTCAGCGCGCTTCAGCAGTTCGTCGAGTTCGACTTTCTCGACGCCGATTTCGGCGGCGCGCTCGGCGCTGAGGAACGGATCATAGGCGATGACGCGCATCTTCAGGCCGAGGCCGCGCGCGGCGACGTTCGAGCCGATGTTGCCGCAGCCGATGATCCCCAGCGTCTTGCCGGTGAGCTCGACGCCCATGAAGCGGTTCTTCTCCCACTTGCCCGCCTGGGTCGACGCGTCGGCGGCGGGGAGCTGGCGCGCCAGCGCGAACATCAGCGCGATCGCGTGCTCGGCGGTGGTGATCGAATTGCCGAACGGCGTGTTCATCACGATGACGCCCTTGGCGGTGGCGGCGGGAATGTCGACGTTGTCGACGCCGATGCCGGCGCGCCCGATCACCTTGAGCTTCTTGGCGCGCTCGAGCAGCTTGGCGGTCACCTTGGTCGCCGAGCGAATCGCCAGGCCGTCGTAGTCGCCGATGATCTTGGCCAGTTCCTCCCTGTCGAGGCCCGGCTTGACGTCGACGGCGACGCCGCGCTCCTTGAAGATGGCGACGGCGGCGGGGGAGAGTTTGTCGGAAATGAGAACGCGGGGAGCCATGATTGAGATTCCTTTGCAAATGGGGATGTTGTCTGGAGCCGTGATCCTTCTCCCGCTTGCGGGAGAAGGTGGCGCGAAGCGCCGGATGAGGGTTCGGTTCGGCTGGCGGCGGCCGGCGGCTGAGGCGCTTTCGCAAGCAGGCGCCCCTCATCCGTCATCGCTTCGCGATGACGCCTTCCCCCGCAAGGGGGGAAGGGAAGAGGCGCGCTACGCCGCCTTGGCGAGCTTGGCCTTTTCCAGCGCGAAGGCGTAGTCGAGCCAGTGCGTCAACGCTTCGACGTCGCTCGTCTCGACCGTCGCGCCGCACCAGATGCGCAGGCCCGGCGGCGCGTCGCGATAGGCGCCGATGTCGTAGGCGACCTTTTCCTTTTCGAGAGCGCTCGCGAGGCCCTTGGCGAAGGCCGCCTGCGCCTCGGCCGGCAGGGCCGTGATCGCAGGATCGACCACCTTGAGGCAGACACTGGTGTTCGACCGCGTCGCGGGGACGCGAGCGAGAAACTCGATCCAGGGCGTGCGGGCGACCCAATCGGCGATGGCGCGAGCGTTGGCGTCGGCGCGCGCGAACAACGCCTTGGCGCCGCCCAGCGACTTCGCCCACAGGAGCGCGTCGATATAATCTTCGACGCACAGCATCGAGGGCGTGTTGATCGTCTCGCCTTCGAAGATGCCTTCGATCAGCTTGCCGCCCTTGGTCATGCGGAAGACCTTCGGCAGCGGCCACGCCGGCTTGTAGGTCTCGAGCCGCGCCGCCGCGCGCGGGCTGAGCACGATCATGCCGTGCGCCGCCTCGCCGCCGAGCGCCTTCTGCCAGGAGAAGGTGGTCACGTCGAGCTTGGGCCAGTCGAGGTCTTGCGCGAAGGCGGCCGAGGTCGCGTCGCAGATCGTCAGGCCCTTGCGATCGGCGGGAATCCACTTGGCGTCGGGAACGCGCACGCCCGATGTGGTGCCGTTCCAGGTGAACACCACGTCGTGGTCGCAATCCACTTGCTTAAGATCGGGCAGTTCGCCGTAGGGCGCCTTCAGCACCCGCGCGTCGGCGAACTTGAGCTGCTTGAGGACGTTGGTGACCCAGCCTTCGCCGAAACTCTCCCACGCCAGCACGTCGACCGGGCGCTCGCCGATGAGCGACCACAGCGCCATCTCCACGGCGCCGGTGTCGGAGCCGGGGGTGATGCCGATGCGATAGTCGGCGGGAACGCCGAGGACTTCGCGCGTCAGCTCGATCGCCTGTTTCAGCTTGGCCTTGCCGAGCTTGGCGCGATGCGAGCGGCCGAGCGCCGCGTCCTTCAGGATTTCGGGGGTCCAGCCGGGCCGTTTGGCGCACGGGCCGGAAGAAAAACGCGCGTCGACAGGGCGCGCGGCGGGCGTGTTCGTCATGATGCGCCATCCTTTCAGATGGGCGCCTCTCGTTGGGGAGAGGTGTCCCGCCGCCGCTGCTACAGGACGACGCCGGGAATGGCAAGGAAATTTTCGTGACTGTCAACGCAACATGAGAATGTCCCCTCTTACAGCAACGTGAGAATGTCCCCTTTTGGCTTTTGCCGCGGGTCGGGTGGGTGTGGGCAACGACGGGCTGAGCGCGCCCCGACAGCGCCGTAGCGAAGCCCGTCGTTATCCACACCCTTGCGCCACGACGGTTTGGGCGCGCGGCCGGGCGGCGCTGGCGGCGATGATGGCGTCGAGGCGCGCATCGAGGGTCTTTTCATCCTCGGCGGGCTCGGGGCCGGGCCGGGTCTTGAAATGGGTGTAGGGCAAGGCGCGGCCCTTGTAGGCGACGCGCATCTGGCCATCGACGAAGTGATGGAGGGTGACGCGCGCGCCGCGCAGCGCCGCGCCGGGGCCGGTCGTCTTGATGCAATAGAGTTTGCCGCCGCAGCTGAAGGTCAGGGCTTTGGACAGGGTGCGCTCCTCGCGCCGCGCCAGGGCTTCGTCGAGCGCCTCGGGCGTCGCCGCCCACGGCCGATGCGCCGATGAGGCGTCTTGCGGCGGCCTGGCGAACTTCGCGTTCCACAGCGCGATGAACGCGGGCGCGAAGGCCTGCGCCGCCGCCAGGTCCGATATCCCGCGCAGCCGCATCTCCTTGACCAGCCGGTCCTGCAAAGTCTGATTGGCGCGCTCGACCCGGCCCTTGGCTTGCGGCGTCGAAGCCTGGATGAGCTCGATTCTGAGGCGCTCGGCCACCCGGCCGAACTCGGTCAGGCCGTCGCCGCCGGCCGCTTCCTTGGCGTTGACGCGGAAGATGCCGTGCCGGTCGCTGTAAAAGGCGAGCGGAAGCCCGTGCGCGAGAACATGCGCCTTCAGCGCGCCAAGATAGGCCTTCGTCGTCTCGCTCGGCGCAAATTGCAGCGCCGTCAACCGGCTGGTCGCGTCGTCGACGAACACGATCAGCGTGCAGCGCGGGCCGCGCCCCTCCAACCAATCGTGCGGGCTGCCGTCGATTTGAACCAGTTCGCCAAAGCGCCGGCGCCGCTCGCGCGGCTGATGAACCCGCCGCGTCCGCCGCCGCTTCGCCCGCGAAAGCCCGAGAGCGATCTGCAAACGGCGAACGAACTCGCGCGACACCGCGATCCCCTCCAGCTCGCCGAGCTTCTCGGCCGCCAGCGTCGCGCCGAAATCACGATATTTGTCCCGCAACAGCCCGGCGATCCGCGAGCGCAGCCCCGCCGCCATCCGCCGCGGCGAAACCCGCCCCCGCTGGCGCGAAATCAGCCCCCGATCGCCCCGAGCCCGCCAAACCCGCACAAGCCGCTTGACCTGCCGCACCCCGAGCGAAAGCCGCTCCGCCGCAACAACCTGCGAAAGCACACCCTCGCAAACTTGCCGAACCACAAACGCCCGTTGCCGCTCGACAGCGCTCATCCCCAATATCCCCTCCACCATGAAAACGCCCCTCCGACACAACCGCCAAAGGGGACATTCTCACGTTGCTAAAAGGGGACATTCTCACGTTGCGCTAACAGGAAATTTTCGTGACGCGCCGACGCGGAATGAAGTCGCGGACGGAAATCGCAGTTACAAAATCGCCTCGATTCCCTTCTTGTTAGCGAGGGTGAGAAGCTTGAGGGACGGCCCGCTCGGGCGCACTTCTCCACGCTCCCATTTGCTAACGAGGACTGTGCTCACATTCAACGCCAAAGCAAACGTCGCCTGGCTCATATGCGACCGTTCACGAATGTTCTTGATCGCTTCGGGTTTGAGAACCTCAATGGGGGTCAGGCAAGTCAGATCGAAACGCCGCATGGTGGCTTTGTCGATCACGCCGACTTCATGAAGGTCCTCTGCAACCTCATGAAGCGACCGGAGCGCGGCGCTCCGGTATCGCTTGGTCTGGGTCATATCTCTATCTCTCTCCATCCTCTTGTAGCGCCCAGCTCTCTCAGCTTCGCTTGCGTCAGCTCTCCCAGGGACTTGGCAAATTCCAGGTAGTCGGCCAACTCGGATTTTGTCAGATTGGCCTTGTCGCTTTTCGAGAAGATGTGCAGGAAAACCGCAATCTCTCCGGGTGCCGTCGACCTCTTGCGAGCGTCTTTTTCCGAGGCCGAGGCCGTGTCAACGGTCGGCGGTCATTTGGCCGCGCCGCGGCGGCGCTAAGCTCGGCGGCGGAGAACCGTCATGGATGAATTCACAGAGCGAAGCGGATTAACGGCGCTTCCACCACCTCAATGGATGGCGCAATTGCCGGTCGGCCGTTGAAGACGAGCAGCGTGCTGGGTAATTGGTCGTGCACAAGATAGTCCCGCCCTGGCGAACCCACGCTGGCCGTATGCTCGAGATTGTCGAAGCGAATTATACGCGCTGGGGTTCGCCATCCTTCGCTTCGCTTTTCGAGCCACTTGGGCACGAGCCACAGCTTGCCTTCGTGCTCGATGGCGTCGCAGAGGCAGAACTCCTGGCCAAAGATGACGCGGGCTTTGTAGATGCGGGTTTCCATGGTCACTCCTTGGCGCGCGGCGAAGCCGCGCCCTTGACACGGCCTCGGTCTCGGAAGATTCAGGCTGGCAAGAGGTCGACGGCGCGGAGAGTTTGTTACCGGCCCGAGAGCCCGCTGCACATGTTTGCAAACACAATGGCGCCCCTGGCGAAGCCCGACACGTTGAGAGGACCGACATCTTCGCCCACCCGAATTGTTACCTGCCGCGCATCCACGGTGGCGACATAAATCGAGGTGACGATCTCAGCGTCGCGGATAGTCGCTAGAGCGCCCGAGATCGTCGCGAGCGCGTTGACGTGCGCGCCGGTGTCGAAGTCGAGCGTGACCTCGATCGGGGCAGCCGGGAGACCTTCCCGTGCCGCGAAACCGGCCGCGCCGACGACGGCCGTCCTCTGCACGAGGGGGCCTTTTTTCGCGCAGGCAAATGCAAGCGACGCATGCGGAGGGTCCGCGGCGAGCGTCGAGATGCTGACCACCTTCACAGGCGGAACGTCAGGAAAAACGCGGACGCGCAACTGCCAGATGCCGAACCATTGCGAGGCCAGCTCGTCGGCGTGGGCCGGCACCGCGCAGAGCAGCAGAATCAGGAGGGTTGCGAGGGCCTTCACGTCCCCCTCCCCTGCCGCGGCCGCACGGTGGCGATGACGACGCCGCGGATCATCGTGGTGTCGTTATCCACGACGAAAATTCGCCGCAAGGCGGGATCGAGCGTCGAGGGCATCAAATAGGGCGGCTCCCACAGGCGAAACATCGTCTGCGCGTCGGATCGCGCCCAGTTGTAGAGCTGCGCGCAGACGACGTCGCCGGGAAGCGGCTCGGCGTTGAGGTCGACGATCATGTCTTTTGTAGAAGACAAGCGCCCGCGACCCTCTCGCCGCGCCTTGATTGCCTCTTGGAATTCTTTGCTTGATCAGCCGTCCGCCGAGGTCCGCATCGACAAGCCCTCGCTCGGCTCTTCGTATCGCTTCCTGACAGTCCGCGTCTGACACCCCATCGCTCCTGGCTTCACGCAGAAATGATTTTGGCGGATAGGCCTTCATTTTCGCCTCTTGTGTCTCGCCGATGACGCGAATCGGGATTTGATCTCATGATGGGCTCCCTCTCGCGTTTCCAAGGGCGGGCACAATCGCCGTATCCGCAATCTATAGTAGCCGCTATTATATTTCAAGAGGCTCGGCGGATTCGCGCCGCGCGTTCATGCGCTCGTATTCACGTGCGCTCCCGCTCGAAACGCCGCGAAAACGCCAAGGGTCGGCGAATCGCTCCACCGACCCCATCGACCGAATTCACGCTTGAAACTATTCCGCGGGGCAGTTCGGGCGCTATCCGCGCCGCTTGCTTCCGCCTCCGCCGGCGCCGCCGACCCCGCCCGACGGCGGCGCACTGGAATCGCCCGCGCCCGACGGGCCGCCGGGATCGCTCGCGCGCTGATAGCGCACGCCGGTGAAGAAGAGGATTCGCGCGTCCTGGTCGCGCGACGCGTGGTTCTTTCGCTCCGGGCCCCCCGCCGGCCGAAATAGGAGAAGCTCGCCCATAGCCAGACCCCGACGGCGCTCGGCGCCGCGGCCGCGCGTCGCGCCACGGGACGCATTACGCTTAGGGAAGGTTAATACTAAGTCAACGACCGCGCCGTAATCTGACGGCGTTTCGTCTTCGTGAAAATGGAGCGCGTTTTTGGTTTCGGATCTCCCTGCGGCCGATCTGCCTTTCCTCGCCACGCTGGCGCGCAGCCCGCGCCCCGCCGACCGCGGGCTGTGGTTGCGCGTGGCGACCGACTATTTCCTCACCGGCCCGTTCCAGACGCGCGCGCACGGCGCCGGGTTCGCGGCCGAACTCGCCGAGCGCCTCAGGGACGCCGACGACGCGACGCGCTTGGCGGTGGCGCGCAAACTCGCGCCTTGCGCCGAGGCCGCCGAGGTCCTCAGCGTCCTCGAATCGCTCGGCGGCCAGGCCGCGCTGCATGTTCTGCAATGCGCGGCCGTCTTGCCGCGCGAACGGCTGCTCGCCGCCGCCGCCGGCGACAATGCGCGCGCGCGCGCGGTGGCGCGGCGCGAGGATCTCGACGCCGAACTCGTCGCCGTCCTCGCCGATCACGGCGAAATCGAGGTGCTCATCGCGCTGGCGCGCAACCGCCGCGCGCCGATCGACCCGCGGCTTTATGCCGCGCTCGCCCGCCGCGCCAAGCAGCGCATCGAGGGAACGCCGGATCGACGGCTGGCCGAGGCGTTGCTCGAGCGGGCGCCCACGCGCCTGGACGAGGCGGCGTTGTTCCTGGAAGCCGATTCGGGTCGGCGCGCCGAGATCATGGCCGCGGCCCAACGCGCCGCGCTCGCGGGGCCGCGAACCCCCTTTCAACAGCGCGACGCCTCGCAGGCGATCGCGCGGCTGGAGCGATTCGCGCTCGAGGCCGAACCCGAACGCTTCGTAGGCGCCCTCGCCCAGGCGCTGGAGTGCTCGCTCGAACTCGCCGACCGGATCGCCCGCGATTCCTCCGGCGAACCGCTCGCGGTCGCGCTCGCCGCGCTCGGCGCTCCGAGCGACGTCGCCGTGCGCGTCCTGACTTCGCGCGATCTGCAGGACGGCGCCGATTACCGCCGCGTCGGCGCCCTGGCGCGTCTGAAAGACGCCCTCAACCGCGCGGCCGCGGGACTGGTCATGGCGGCGATGATCGGCGATTCGGCGCGCCCGCGCGCCCGTCGTCAGCCCGTTCTCGATCCCGGCGCGTCGACGACGCCCAGCCGTCCGAGCGGCGCCGCCGCGAGCCAAGACCCGGCGCGCGCCGCGCCCCGGACCTGGATCAAGGAAACCCAGTTGACCCCCGCCGCGCTGCGCCGGCGGCGCGCCTTCGCTTTCGCCGCCGGGCGGCGACTGCTCGACGACTCCGCTTGAGGGCGAGCGTCGCCCGCTCAGCGCGCGCCGGCCGGCAGCGGCGCGCCGTCGATCATCAGGTCGCGATCGGCGGGCCACTTGAGACGATAGGCGAAGCGGACCTCTTTCGATTCGCCCGGCTTGAGGTCGAGCGTCCAGCTCATCACCCCGCGTTTGTCGCCGACCTGTTTTTCCGTCGGCGGGGTCGTCGCCGGCGAAAGATCGACTGATATCGCGGTGTTCTCCGACACCGGCATTTGATCGATGACCTCGACCTTGATCGGGAAGGCGTGGAGGTTCTCGACGCTGGTGACGAATTCGCGCGTCTCGATCTTGGTCTGGTTGTACCAGGTCGGATCGTTCTCCTTGCGATTGACCGGCGCGCGCCGAACCTTGATCTTGTCGTCGCCGCCGAAGCCGAGATCGACGCCGTCTCCGGGCGCGACGAAGCCGATCCGGCTCTGACCGAGGTAGGCGCCGTCGCGCAGCAGCGCCGCTTGGCCGGGAAGAATCGGCGCGTCCTCCGCGTCGACGAAATGCGCCTCGACATAGGCGGTCGGATCGACGCCGGGCGCGGTCTTCACCGCGATCGTCGGCTGCGCCGCGAGGCGGCCGAGCACGAACGACTTCTGCGCGCCGTCGCTCGCCAGCGTGACCCGCCCGGGCGCCTTGAATTGCGCCGAATAGTCATTGGCCTGCAATTGCGCGCTCGCCTCCTGAGCGACGACCGGCGAGGGAGCGGGCGCGGGGGCCGCCTCGGAGGCGGCCCCCGTCGGCGCGGCCCCGACCGACATCGGCGCCGCCTTCGCCATCGCCCGGTGCGGCGCGCGGGCGGCGCCCTCGAGCGTCGCGGGTTCCCAGAAGTCGATCTTCTCGCTCTCCACGTCGGCGACGTCGACGGCGCGGGCGACGCGCGCGGTCGAGACCGTGAGCGCAACGTCGCTCCAGTCCTCGCCGGTCGTCTGCGAAATCCCGGCGCGGCGCGTCAGCGTCAGGCTGTTCGCCTCGCCCGAGGTCGTCAGCGCCGCGTCGTAGGCGGGAACCCAGCCGACGCCGTCGACGCGATAGGAAAGCGACAGCGCAGCGCGCCCGGCCTGAGCCGCCGCGAGCGCGACGCTCGCCGTTCGCTTGGCCGCCTGCGAGGGCGGCTTCTGGCGCTCGGCCTCCAGCGCCTTGATGTCGTCGTCGAGCGCGCGCGCCTTGTCGAGCGCGGGGCGCAGATCCGCGCCCACCTTGGCGATCGCCGCTTCGACGGCGTCCCAGGCGGCCGGCCAGGCGCCGACGTCGAGCGGCTTGGCGTCGGGCGAGAGCTTGTCGGGTCCGTTCTGCGAAAAACGCAGGATCATCGCGCGCTTGGCTTGCAGCGCGTCGATGGAGATTTGCAGATCCTCGCGCTCGCCGCGAAGCGAGGCGATCTTGGCGGCGAGCGCGTCGTCGGGCGCCTTGGCGCCGGCCGCGGCGACGCGCGTCTCCACCGCGCCGATGATCAGGGCCGCGTCGGCTACGCCCTCGACGCGCAACGACGCCGGGTCCAGCGCAAGCGGCAATCCGTTGAAAACGACCAGGTTGTCGCCCTGGGAAAGCTCGACTTGGGCGACCCGCGTCACCACCGCGGCGTCGGGATACACGGTCACCGCGTCGATCTTGGACGCCGCTTCGATCTCTGCGGCCGAAGCGCCGGCGGGCGCCATCGCCATCGCGGCGAGGGCGAACAGGGAGCGGAGAATCGAGCGCATGGCGGTTCCTCGGCAGGTTCGGCGCATCGGCCAACGGGCGATTCAATTCGCACCACCCCAAGGCGAAATTACGGTCCGCGCGCGGCGGCCTCGGGCGTTCTTTAGGCCGCTCGGCGCCGCGCTCCCGCTAAAGGAAGCTCAGCACGGTCGGCGCGAGGTAGCCGAACGCCATCAGAATCCCGCCGAGGACGCCGAGGCCGGCGGCGAGCCAGGCCAGCACGGCGACGCCGGTGATGATCGCCGCCGAGGCGAGCACGATGGCGATCTGCAGCGCCCCGCTGGCGTATTCGAAATGTTCGAGCCTGCGATTGGACAATTCGCGTCCCTCCGCCGCCGTGACCGCGCGCTCCTGGAGCGCGTCGAGGCTGTCTTCGGGCTTCTTGGGATCCTTTTCGAATTTTGCCACCGCCGCCTTCCACTCGGCGATCTGCTTGTCGAGCGCCTCCTGCGCCTTAGCGTCGCTCGCCGCGGCGCGTTCGACCTCGAGGGTCTGCGCGGCGGTTTCGGCGATCGTCGAGCGGACTTTCTTGGCTTGGTAGAAATTGAACAGATCGGAGGATTCGATGTTCTGTTCGGTCGAGCGATGCTCCGCGTTCTTGGCGCCGGCTTCCGCCAGCGCGAGGAACAGCGCGAGGATGGCGATGATCAGCGCGACTTTCTTGTCTCGGGACTCGACGGCGTCCTCCAGGGGCTCGGCCATAGTCTCCCTCAGTGTGGCATGGCGGCGCTTGCGAGCGCCGCGACGTGCTCAACTAGGCCGATTCGCGACGATGTGAAAAGCCCGGCCTATCGCTCGGGGGCCATCGGCTGGCCCTGGCGGATGGCGCCGGCCGACGCCGAGTGCAGCGGTTCGCTCGAACCGGCGGGGTGCGCGTGAGCCTCGCGCCGCTCGAAACTGACGAGATTGGACGGCTCCTCTGCGGCCTCGCGCGGCTTGCCGTTCAGGCGCGTCACCTCGCGCCCGAGGCGCGCAATGGCCTTGCGCAGCGTCTCATCGCTCAGCTCGCGCCTGCGCGGCGCGGCCTCGGCGGCGCGGGCCGGGGCCGGGTCGACATCGCGGCGCCATTCGGCCCGCTTGGCGCGCTCGGCGAGCAGAGTCCCTTCCGCAACCGCGTGCGCGGCGGCGAGCGCGCTCAACCGCTCGGCCAGATCGCGCCTGGCGTCGCCGGCCTCGCGAAGCGCGG
The DNA here is from genome assembly GCA_963775575.1 of uncultured Alphaproteobacteria bacterium. GTDB lineage: Bacteria > Pseudomonadota > Alphaproteobacteria > Rhizobiales > Beijerinckiaceae > Roseiarcus. The sequence continues at coordinate 1,690,189 of CAVZJG010000002.1, read as the reverse complement.
CGTCGCGTTCGGCGATGCGCGCGAACTGGCGCGCGTTTTCGATCAGCGCCTCCTCGCGCGCCGCTTCGCTGCGGGCAAGCAGCGCCTCCGCTTCGCCGAGCCGCGCCCGGGTCGCGGCGAGATCCGCGGCCAGCTCGGCGCCCTGAGTTGTCGCCGCGTCGAGTTCCGCGCCGAGGCGTTTGGCCTCCGCGGTCCGCTCGCTCAGCGCGGCCGCAAGGCGCGCCCGTTCGGCGCCGCCGGCCTTGGCCGCCGCCGCCGCCGCGCGCTCGCTGTCCGCCAGCCGGACCTCGAGGCCGAGCGCGCGCGTCTCCAGAACCGCGATTCTCATGCGATTCTGGTCGGTGAAGGTTTCCGGATCGAGCCGTCGCGCCTGGGAGGCGGCGGGCGTCGGCGCCGACGATTCGATCTCGAACGTCAGGTCGCGAAGCGCCACTCGGGCGGCGGCGAGCTGCCCGCGCAGCTCATGCGCGTCGCGCTCCAGCGCGCCGAACTCCTCGCGCAGGGCGCCGATCTCGGCCGCGCGCGCGGCGGAGATTTCCTCGAGGGCGACGATTCGGCTCGACTGTCGGCCGATTTCGATTTGCCGCCGCGCGGCGAGATCCTCGACCTCGCTCAGGCGCTGCTCCAGGCCCAACCGATCGACCGCGTGCTGCGCGCGCAAAGCGTCGCGCTCGGCGATCGCCTGCGCTTCGGTCAACGGCGCCAGCAGGCGCGCCCGCGCCTCGGCGAGCCGCCGCGCGCGGCGCGTGATTCCGGGCGCCGCCGCCACCGCAAGCAGCGCTGCGAGCAGAAACCCGATGCAACCAAAAATCGCGTGCTCGATCAATTTCGACCCTGTCCGCGGCCGCCAGCGGCCGGCATCATCGCACGCCGACGCGGATCAAGCCAAGAGCCTCGCGTCGATTAAAGTGAACGATACGGTCTGTCCCGCCCGCCCCCGGGGCGCCGCGGCTAGAACGGGTTCCAGGTGGCGCGGGGCGTGAATTTGAGGTAGCTGAGGTTGACGCCCAGGCGGGCGCCGATCCCCGAGCGGATCGGCACGACGACCATGTTGTCGGCGCCGAGCGCGGTGAAGCCGAAGCCGCCGATGAAATAGGCCGAGCCGTCGATGCCGCCGAAGCGGCGGAAAATCGCGTTCACCGCGGGCAGGTTATAGACCAGCATCATCGTTCGGTCGCCGTCGGCGCCAGCGTCGAAGCCGACCGAGGGGCCCTGCCAGAAGATTTTCTCGTCGCCCGCGTTGCGGGTGTACATCTTGCCTTCGCCGTAGCGAAGGCCGCCGACGAACGCGGCCGACGCTTCCTGGCCGAGGATGTAGCCGTTGGGCAGCCCCCACCGCCGGGCCGCCTCCTGCACCGCCTCGGCGAGGCCGCGCGCGACCGCGCCGAAAAAATGATGGCCGCTCTCGATGACTTCATCGAGGGAGAATTGCGCCGGCGCATCGGCGAAAGCGGGACGCGACAGCGCGAGCGCGCCCACCGCGACGGCGCCGCCCAGCATTTCCCGGCGCGTCAAGATCGACATCGCTCGCCTCCCCCTCGCCGCCGGCCTCGCGGCCGCGGAAAATCAGCCTTCGCCGTTCGGGAAATCAGCCTTCGCCGCAAAAGTGTCGGCTTGATGGCGAATCGCCCGGCCGGACGGCCGCCGTGAGCCGGTATCCTCAGCGCGGATTGACGCAGTGTCAACGACCCCCGAAGCGCGTCGCCAGACGCGGATCGCCCCAGGCGACGAAGCCGCCGTTGCGCAATCCGGCCCCGACCTTGCCGTAGAGCAGCGGTCCGCCCTCGGCGGCCAGCACGACGCCGCCGGCCGCGCGAAGCACCGCGTCGCCCGCGGCGGTGTCCCACTCCATCGTCGGGGCGAAGCGCGGATAGACGTCGCCCTCTCCCTCGGCGATGACGCAGAACTTCAGCGAGGACCCCGCCGAGCGGCGCCCGCCGAGCGGCAGACGCTCGAGGAACGCTTCGGTGGCCGGATCGCCGTGCGAACGACTCGTCAAGGCGACGAGCGATTCGGGCGCGCTGCGCACGCGTAAGGGCCGCCACGCGGCGGCGTCCGGCAGGTCGGCGCCGATCGGCGCGGCGCAGGCGAAGGCGGCCTCGCCGCCGAACCACAGACGTTCGAGCGCGGGCGCGTAGACCGCGCCGGCGATCGGCGCGCCCCCGGCGATCAGCGCGACGTTGATGGTGAACTCGCTGTTGCGGGCGACGAATTCCTTGGTTCCGTCGAGGGGATCGACCAGGACGAAGCGTTCGCCGATCTCGATTGGCTGACCCGCCGCCGTCGCCTCTTCGGCGACGATCGGGATCCGCTTCGCCAGCCGGGTGAGCCGCTGGCGGATAATCGCCTCGGCGCGTTCGTCGGCCGCGGTCACCGGGCTGCCGTCCCGCTTGGCGCGCGCCGCGGCGCAGCGCCGATATTCCTCCATCACCGCCGGCCCGGCCGCCAGCGCGGCCCGCGCCAGAAAGCGGGCGATGGCGTCCCGCGATTCGCGTGCGAGATCGAACGTCTGCGCCGTTTCGCCCGCGTTCATCGACCCCCCGTCCTTCGCCTCGGCGACTTACATTGCGCAGTCGCGGGGCGCGGGCGAATCCGATAGAAACGCGCGTGCGCCCCCTTAGCGCGATTCGCCGCGCCCACGGCGGCTAAGACCACAGGAAGAGCCCCATGACAATCGTCGCCCTCGCACCGATCGATCTCGCCGCTTTGCTCTGCTCGCGCGTCTGCCACGACGCGATCGGCCCGGTCGGCGCCATCGTCAACGGCCTGGAAGTCCTCGAAGACGAAAAAGACATGCAAATGCGCGAGGTTGCGGTCGAGATGATCAAGAAGAGCGCCGCTTCGGCGTCGGCGCGGCTGCAATTCTGCCGACTGGCGTTCGGCGCCGCCGGCTCGATCGGCGCCGCCGTCGACACCGGCGACGCCGAATTGGTGGCGCGTGGCCTCATCGTCAACGAGCGCACTGCCCTCGTCTGGAACCCGACCCGCCAACTCATGGCCAAGAAAAAGGTCAAATTGCTGCTCAACCTCGCCCTCATCGCCGCATCCGCGATCGCGCGCGGCGGCGTCGTCACGGTCGACTTCGCCGGCCAGGACGAAACGCTCGCCATCCGCATCGAGGCCAAAGGGCCGAACGCGCGGCTCGCTCACGGCGTCGCCGAGCTGATCGCCGGGCGACCGGAGAGCGGCGAGGTCGACGCGCATACGATCCAGCCGTTTTTCGCCGGGCTGGTCGCGCGCGATTGCGGCATGGAGGTCGCCGTCCTCGCCGAGGCGGAGACGGTGACGCTCGAAGCTCGGCCGGCGAATGTTGGTTGAGCGGTTTATCAGTTAAGCATCGCGGAGATCGAAAATGGCCGAAGCCGACGCGTCCGACCATCCCGGGGTAAAGATTCCCCCGCCCTTCGTTTACATCGTCTTTTTTCTGCTTGCGCTCGTCCTCGAGCGGGTCGTTCCGATCCCTGCCTTGCTGCCGAACTTCATCGCGTGGCCGATCGGCTGGATGATCTGTGTCGCTTCGCTGTTCTTCGTCATGCCGGCGATGCGGTCGTTTCGCGCCGCCCGCACCTCGATGATTCCCTTCAGGCCCGCTTCTTCGCTCGTAACTCGCGGCGTATACGGGATAACCCGCAACCCTATGTATCTCTCCCTTCTTCTCCTTTACGCAGGCCTAAGCATATTCTTCAACTTCTGGTGGCCGATCGTGCTCGCCCCGGCGCTCATCGTCGTCATGGATCGAATGGTCATCGTCAAAGAAGAAGCCTACCTCATGCGCCGATTCGGGGAAGAGTATCGCCGATATGGCGAGCGCGTGCGCCGTTGGCTTTAGAACGGGCCGCGCGAAACGCGGGCGCGGCGGGGGCGCGGCCACGCGCGCCGGCGGCTCGAGCGACGAACGACGGCGGTTTCAAGGCTTCTTAACGAGCGCGAGGGATGATGGGGCGCGCGACGGCGTCGGATCGGGCGCAACGCGAATGGCGAATTCCCGAGAGGATTCTCCGCCGAGCCGGGGAATTCCGCCTCCGGCAAGGCGATCGCGACCTGAACGGCGAGCGCGGCGCGCCATCGCCGGCAAAGAGGAAGAGCGAAATGAAACAGGTGCTCGTGGTCGACGATTCCCCGGTGATCCGGAAGATCGCGCGCCGCATTCTCGAGGGCATGGGCTTGAGCGCGTCGGAGGCCGCCGATGGCCGACAGGCGCTGGCGGCCTGTTCGTTCCTCATGCCCGACGCCGTTCTCGTCGACGCCGCCATGCCGGTGCTCGACGGCTACGAATTTCTCAAGGAGCTTCGCGCCATGCCGGGCGGCGACAAGCCGAAAGTCGTGTTCTGCACCAGCGAATACGACGTCGCGCAGATCGCCCGCGCGATGCACGCCGGCGCCGACGATTTTCTGATGAAACCGTTCGATCGCGAACACGTTCAGTCGAAGTTCGAAAGCCTCGGCGTCGGCTGATCCCGATCCCGCGGGGCGCGATCGCCGGCGTCCGCGGCCGGCTCACTCCGAAATCGGCGTCTCGTCGGCGGCGATCGGCGAGTTGTCGCCTTCCTCGTCCGGGCTCGCCGCGCCGTGGAAGCCGTAAGGCGAGCGCAAGCGGCGCCGCCGGCCGCGGCCCGGAAAGCGCCCATCCGTCGACGGATCGGCCTCGGGCGCGCCCGATTCGGCCGCTTGGTTGGCCTCGGCGCCGTTTTCGACCGCCGTCTCGGGCTGCGCCTCGCCGGGGTCCTGGGGTCCGAGGATTCGCGGCGCCGCGGTGATGAACGAAGGCAGCGGCGACGACGCCTCCGGCGCTTCCGCGGGCGCCGGCGCTTCGCCGGGCGCCGGCGCTTCGCGCGGAAGCGACGGTTCGCGGTAGGGACGGAATTCGCGCGGCCGCCCGTCGCGTCCGGGCTGGCCCTGGCGGTCCTGCCGATCCGGGAACGGACGCTCGGGCCGAGGGCCGCGATCCTGATGACGATTGTTCGGGCGGTCCTGACGGCCCTGGTAGCCGCCGCGGTCGGCTTGGGCCGGGCGGTCGTTCTCGCCCGGCGCCCGCTCGACGTAGGGTTGGCTCGCGTTGGGCGAGATCGGGGCGGGCTGCGGCGGATAAGGCTGCGGCGCGGGCGCGTAGGGCGCCGGCGCCCGCTCCGCAGGCGAAGCGAAACGGTCGGAGAGACCGCCAAGGTCCTCTTCGTCTTCGATTTCGTAAGTGTCGCCTTCGCCCGGCGGGCGCCCGCCGCCTTGCGCATGAAGCTGCGCGGCTTGGGCGGCCGCGATCAGGCGAAAATAGTGTTCGGCGTGCTGAAGATAGTTTTCGGCCGCGACGGGATCGCCGCCCGTATGCGCGTCACGCGCCAACTGCAGGTATTTCTCCGCGACGTGATGAGCGTTGCCGCGAATCTTGACGTCCGGCCCGTTGGATTCGTAAGAACGCGTCAACGGATTGGGGCCGCGCCGATTGTTCGACGGCCGACCGCGCATCCGCTTGTTCTGACCAGGTCTCATCGCATATCCCTTAATTTACCTTGATTCTGAATCGATTCGAGTGCCGCCCGCTCGCCGCCCCGGCTCCGCGCGAGGGGAGACGCGCGGCGCGGCGAAACCTGGAACGGCCATTTCAACATCGGCGGATTGGGTTCTCGCAGGATCGCCCTGCCTATCCTCGCCGCGTCCGCGCGCCGATCGCCCGCTTGATCGGCCGCCTAGCGGTCCAAATGAAAATACGGTTGTTTCGGCTTCTAAGCCCCTCGCCGGCGCGCGACCCGCTGCCGGTCGCGTCCGTCGTTTGGCTCGCTCTGGACGCCGTGCGTCGCCCGCGCTGACGGTTCGACGACGAACCTGCAAACGATATTAGCCCGTTTTCGACCCCGAGCCAAGAGGCAAGTCGCCCACGGGGTCTTCAGCGGAGGAAACCCGCCCGCCGGCGTCGGCCTAATTCGCCACGCGCGCGCCTGCGCCTTCGACGGGCTCGCGGTAGCCCTTGGGCGGGTCGGTCAACCAGCCGCGGTCGGGCTCGGGCCCGAGCACGGTCTCCGGCTTCTTCTCCAGCCCGACCCAGGTGAGCGGGTTCCAATTGATCGTAGGGGGCGAGCTCGTCGGGCACGCGACGCCGGGGCCATTGTTGCACGGCCGCTGGCCCGCGGCCTGGCCCGGGCCCTGGCCCGCCGTCGCGCTCATCGTCACGACGTCTCCGGTCAAAGGCGGAGGGATTCTCCTCAAATACGGACCGAAGACACGGACGGGCTTTTCCGCTTCCGCCTTTTCTTTCTTGACCCTCTCCACGTCCGGGTCGCGGGGCCAGGAAGCGCTTCCCTGCGTCGGCGAAGCGACGGGCGGCGGCAGCTCGATCTTGGGCGGCACCACCAGCTTGGCGCGGTCCCGGTATTCGATCGTGGCGCTCTTGTCTTCGCGCTTAGCGCCGAAGAACGAATCGAGGCCTAAGGTCGACCCGATGCCTTCCCACAGCGGCGCCTCGCCGTCGTCGCCGGCGCGCGCCGGCGCCGCGGCGAAGCCCAGCGCCAAAGCGCAGGCGGCGGAAATCGCCAGCCCGCTGCGGCGAACTCCTCCAAGCGTCAGCGACGGCATGGCCGAAAATCCCTTATTCTTCGTCACGGCTCGCCCCGAGGCGCGGCAGGGCGACGAACCCTGTCCATTCGTTCACGCCACAATCCGGCGATTCGATGGCGAACTCTGCGCCGCCAGCCCCGCCGTGGCGGCGAAGAGCGCGGCGAACCCGGCCTTCTCTAGCATGAAAATCCGAAAAGAGCGACTCCGGCCCGGTTTAAGACGGCCGCTCGCGGCTCGATCCGGGCGCGCTCGGCCGGCCCGAACCGAACAGCCCATCGAGAATCAGCAACGCGACCCCGACGTTGATCGCGGCGTCGGCGAGGTTGAAGATGAAGAAATGCCGTCCGAACGCGTGCAGGTCGAGGAAATCGGCGACCGCGCCGTAGGCCAAGCGGTCATAGCCGTTGCCGAGCGCGCCGCCGATGATCGCGCCGAGGCCGAGGCCGACGAGCGGCGCGCGCGCGCGCCACAGCCAGAGGGCGAGCGCCGCCGTCACGACCAGCGTCAGCGCCAGCAGCAGCCAACGGCCGCCGGCCGACCTCTCGGCGAACAGGCTGAAGGAAATGCCGCGGTTCCAGCGCAGCGTGAAATCGAGGAACGGCGTCAGCGCGAACGGCGCGCCGCCGTCGGAGGCGAAATAGCGCGCCGCCGCGAATTTCGACGCCTGGTCGAGAGCGAGAGCGCCGGCGATCGCCAGGCCGCCGAGCGTCCGCGCCCGCATCAAGGCCGCCGCGCCGCGTTCAATTCGCGCAGCGCCGCCGCGTCGCGCGGGGAGACGTCGGGAAACTCCGGGTCGGCCGTCGCGGGGTCGAAATAGCGCCAGGAGCGCGCGCACTTGACGCCCTTGGCGCGCTCCACCACGACGGCGACGCCGGGCGCATCGGCGAGGCGAAACGCGCTTTCGGGCGCGTTCGCTCGGCGCTCGATCGCGATGTCCGAGGTGATGCAGACCTCGGCGAAATCGACGCCTTCGAGGGCGGCGAGCAGGCCCGAGTCGCTGACGTAGACGCGCGGGCTCGCCTCCAGCGAGGAGCCGATGCGCTTGTCGGCGCGCGCGATCTCGATCGCCCCGGTGACGACGAATCGGATGCGGCGGATCGTCTCCCACTTCGCCGCGAGCTCGTCGTCGCGCCATTCGGCGGGAATGCGCGGAAATTGCTCGAGGTGCACGGATCGCGCCTCGGCGCCGCGCGCGGCCCAGGCTTCCTCCGCCGTGAAGACGAGGATCGGCGCCAGCCACAGCGTCACGGCGCGGAAGATATGGTCGATCGCCTCCAGCGCGCCGCGCCGTTTGACGCTCGACGGCGCCTCGCAATAGAGCGCGTCCTTGCGGATGTCGAAATAGAACGCCGAGAGATCGGCGTTCATGAACGCCGACAGCGCGGCGACGACGCGGGCGTAGTCGAAATCGGCGTAGGCGTCGCGCACTTTCCCGTCGAGTTCGGCGAGGCGATGCAGCATCAGCCGCTCCAATTCGCCCATGGTGGAAAATCCGACCGCGTCGCCGGGCGCGTAATGCGCCAGCGTGCCGAGCATCCAGCGAATGGTGTTGCGCAATTTGCGGTAGGTGTCGCCGACGGTCTTCAGGATCTCCGGCCCGATGCGCTGGTCGTCGGAATAGTCGACGCTCGCCGCCCACAGCCTGAGGATGTCGGCCCCCGAGGCCTTGATGATGTCCTGCGGGAAGGTCTGGTTGCCGAGCGATTTCGACATCTTGCGGCCCTTTTCGTCGAGCGTGAAGCCGTGCGTCAGCACGACGTCGAAGGGCGCGCGGCTGCGGGTGCCGCAGCTTTCCAACAGTGAGGACTGGAACCAGCCGCGGTGCTGGTCCGAGCCTTCGAGGTACATCACCTCGTCGTCGCCGCCGTCCCGCCGGCGCTTGATCCCGGCCAGGCCGGGGAAGTGGACGGGGTCCTCGAGCACGTAGGAATGGGTCGAGCCGGAATCGAACCAGACGTCGAGGATGTCGTCGATCTTTTCGTAATCGGCCGGATCGTATTCGGGCGCGAGGAAGCGCCGCGCCGCGCCCGCCTCGTACCACGCGTCGGCGCCTTCCTTTTCGAACGCCGCGGCGATGCGCGCGTTGACGCGATCGTCGATCAGGATTTCGTGGCCGCCCTTCTTGACGAACACCGCGATCGGCACGCCCCAGGCGCGCTGGCGGCTCATCACCCAGTCGGGCTTGGCGCCGACCATGCCGCGGATGCGGTTCTCGCCCGCGGCGGGCACCCAGCGGGTCTCGCCGATCGCTTTCAGCGCGGTGTCGCGCAACGTAGCGCCGCCCGCAATCGGCTTGTCCATGGCGATGAACCATTGCGGCGTGTTGCGGAAGATGATCGGCTTCTTCGACCGCCACGAATGCGGATATTGATGCTTGAGCTTGCCGCGCGCGATCAGCGCGCCGGCCGCGATCAGCGCGTCGACGACCGCCTTGTTGGCGTCGCCCGGCTCGCCCTTGTCGGTGAGGACGCGCTTGCCGGCGAAGCCGGGCGCTTCGTCGGTGAAGGCGCCGTTCTCGTCGACGGTGTAGGGAATGCGCGAATCGATGCGGCGCTCGGCGAGCAGCCGCCCGCTCGCCATCCACAGTTCGAAGTCCTCGCGGCCGTGGCCGGGCGCGGTGTGGACGAAGCCTGTGCCGGTATCCTCGGTGACGTGGTCGCCCGCGAGGAGGGGAACGGGGAAGTCGTAACCAGGCAAATTCTTGGCGAGCGGATGTGAAAGTGTCGAGCCCCCCAAGAAATGGTCGCTGATCGGCATGATCGACTCGTAGCTGTCGACCTTTGCCGCCCTAAAGACCTCCGCCGCGAGTGCCTTTGCAACGATGAATTTGTCGCCCACCTTTGCCCAGTTTCCTGGTGGCGAAGCGGCGATTCTGAACAGCTCGTATGCAATTTTCGGCGAATAACTGACAGCGCGATTGCCGGGGATTGTCCATGGCGTTGTCGTCCAAATCAATATTCTGGCGGGATTGGTTACGTTTCCGAGCTCGTGCGAAGCCTTGTCAAATTTTGGGTCTAGATCGACGTGCCCGCCAACCGTCTTAAGCGGAAACGCCACGTACACCGTGTCGCTGACGTGGTCCTCATATTCGACCTCCGCCTCGGCGAGCGCGGTCTTTTCGACTACGCTCCACATCACCGGCTTGGAGCCGCGGTAGAGCAGGCCGTTGGCGGCGAACTTGAAGATCTCGCGGGCGATCTGCGCTTCGGCGGGATAGGTCATCGTCAAATAGGGATGGTCCCAGTCGCCGATGACGCCGAGCCGCTTGAACTCCTCGCGTTGCACCGAAACCCAGTGGTCGGCGGTCGCGCGGCATTCGCGGCGGAAGGCGACCATCGCCTTGGCGTCGCTGAAGTCGGGCTTGGTCTTGCCCTTGCGGCGGTAGTTCTCCTCCTCGACCTTCCACTCGATCGGCAGGCCGTGGCAGTCCCAGCCGGGCACGTAGTTGGAGTCCTTGCCCGCCATCTGCTCCGAGCGGACGACCAGATCCTTGAGGATCTTGTTGAGCGCGTGGCCGATGTGGATGTTGCCGTTGGCGTAGGGCGGGCCGTCGTGCAGCACGAATTTCGGCCGCCCCTTGGCGCTTGCGCGCAGCGCCGCGTAGAGCCCCTCGCGCGTCCAGCGGGCGAGAATCTCCGGCTCCTTTTGCGGCAGCCCGGCGCGCATGGGAAAGTCGGTCTTCGGCAGATACAGGGTCTGCGAATAGTCGGGAGCCTGGGCGAGCGCGTCGGTCATGAGCCTTGTGCCGGAAATGGGAATCGCCGAGTCTTGAAGCGCCCGGCGGCGATCCGATTAGAGGATTTGACGCGAATCGCCAAATGGGCGGGCGGCGAGAGCGGCCCGCGCGCGCTCGATGTCGCGCGCCATTTCCGCCTTCAACGCGTCGAGCGAGCCGAATTGGCGCTCTTCGCGGATGCGCGCGACGAACTCCACTTCGATTTCCTGGCCGTAGAGGTCGCCGTCAAAATCGAACAAATGGGTCTCCAGCAGCGGCGCGCCGGGGTCGACGGTCGGACGCACGCCGAAGCTGGCGACGCCGTCGTACCCGCGGCCGGCTGCGCGCGCGCGCACGGCGTAGACGCCGAAGGCGAGGCGATTGGTCGCCTCAAGCGCGATATTGGCGGTGGGGACGCCGAGCGCGCGGCCCAGCTTCCGCCCCGGGGCGACGACGCCGGCGACCGCGTAGTCGCGCCCGAGGCCGCGCGCGGCGGCCTCGATGTCGCCTTGTTCGAGCGCGCGGCGAATCGCCGAGGACGAAACAGCCTCGGCGCGACCGGCCTCGCGCGTCTCGACCTTGTCGACGATCTCGACCTGAAACCCGAAGCGCGCCCCCGCCCGGGCGAGAAAATCGGACGAGCCCGAACGCGCCTTGCCGAAATGAAAGTCCCAGCCGACGACCGCTCCGCCGATCGCGAGGCGCTCGACCAGAACCTGTTCGACGAATTCCTGCGCCGTCAATCCGGCCAGAGCCGCGTCGAACGAAAGGACCACGGCGCCGTCGAGCCCGAGCGATTGCAGAGCGCGCGCTTTGACCGCGAAGGGCGTCAGCCGGAAGATCACCGGGCGACCGGCGAAATAGTCGGCCGGGTGCGGCTCGAACGTCAGCGCCGCGCTCGGCGCGCCGCGCGCCGCGGCGAGCGCGTTGGCGCGCGCCAGCACCGCGCCGTGGCCGCGGTGCACGCCGTCGAAATTGCCGATCGCGTAGACCGCTCGTTCGAGTCCGCGCGGCGGACGCGTCGGGTCGATCGCCAGCGCGAAGGCGGAACGGCGCCGAGCCTGTGTCAACAGCCGGTCCGCGCCCGAATCGGGACGGCTCGGCGAGCCGACCCAACCTCGCTCAGGGTCCTTTGAGTAAGCAGGATTTTCATCGGAAGCCGGCATGCCCTCTCGTCGACGACGCGCGAAGCGCGCGGCGGAAACTGCCTTGACGCCGCGCGAGGGTCAAGGCGCGGCGACGGAGAAGCGCGCAATCGCGCCGTCACGGCGCCAGCTCCCGCATGGCGGCGACCGGCCGCAGTTTCTCGCGCCGGAATAGGCTTTGCAGCTTTTCTTCCGCCGCGGCGGCGCCCGAACCGTGCAGGGCGTCGCGATGAATGCCGGCGGCGACGAACAGCGCGTCGAGCCCTTGGCCCGCCGCGCCGGCGATGTTGGTGCGCATGGCGTCGCCGATCGCCAGAACGCGCGAGCGCTCCAGCGGCGCCTTTCGCGCCGCCTCCGCCGCCGCGAGCGCCGCGTGGTAGATCGGCGCGTGCGGCTTGCCCGCGTAGATCGTCTCGCCGCCGAGCGCCTCGTAGGCCTGCGCCAACGCGCCGGCGCAGTAGATAAGGTCGGCGCCGCGATGAACGACCAGATCCGGATTGGCGCAGATGAGCGTCAGCCGCCGCGCCGCCATCGCGCTCAGACGTTCGGCGTAGTCGTCGGGCGTCTCGACTCGGTCGTCGAACAGGCCGGTGCACAGGACATAGCTCGCCTGTTCGAGCCCGACCATGACCGGCCGCGCGCCGGCCTGAACGGCCGCCTCGATCAGCGCGAGATCGCGCTTCGGCCCGATGTGATGGACGGGCGCCGCGCCGCGTTCGGCGATCAGGCCGATGGTCACGTCTCCCGAGGTGACGATCGCGTCGAAGACGTCGGGCGAGACGCCGAGGCCGAGCACTTGCGGACGAATCGAAGCGTTGGGCCGCGGCGCGTTGGAGATCAGCACCACCGCGCCGCCGCGCCGGCGGAACGCGGCCAGCGCCTCGCATGCCGGCGGAAAAGCCTGCCGGCCATTGTGCAGCACGCCCCAGATGTCGCAGAGGACCGCGTCGTAGCGGTCGGCGATGGCGCTCAGGCCGTCGATCAGCGGTACGCGCGAGGCGGGGGGAAGCGACGTCATGCGCGCAAGGGGCTAGGTTTCCGGCGCCGGCGTGTCAAGCGCCGCGCCGACGCTCGCAGGGTCGTCGATCCGGGCTTGGCCAGCGCTCGCGGCCGCCGACGCGGATTCCCGGCGAAGCGGACGCAAGGCGGCGGACGAACGCTGCGCATGCGCCTGGACTTGACGGCGTCCAGCCGATGTGGCCGCTGGCTGGCGTTAGACGCTTGCATGCCGTAGCCCCAAGGGGGAAGGAATATCGCCGCTCTTCCGCGCGCCGCCGGCGCGAGCGAACAGGAGCGGCGCGAGAAGCGAAGAAGGGTTCGCGCCATGGCGTTCGATGTCGACCTTTTTGTCATTGGCGCCGGATCGGGCGGGGTTCGCGCGGCGCGAGTCGCGGCCGGACACGGCGCGAAAGTCGCCGTCGCGGAGGAATTCCGCGTCGGCGGAACCTGCGTCATCCGCGGCTGCGTGCCCAAGAAGCTGCTGGTCTACGCCAGCCGCTTCGCCGACGATTTCGCGGACGCCGAAGGATTCGGCTGGAGCGTCGCGCCGGCGCGCTTCGATTGGCCGACGCTGGTCGCGGCCAAGGAGCGCGAGGTCTCGCGCCTCTCTGCGGTCTATCGCGCCGGCCTCGCGGGCGCGGGCGTCGAACTGATCGAACAGCGCGCCGAAGTGGTCGACGCCCACCGGGTTCGGCTCGCCGGCGGACGAACGACGAGCGCGCGGCATATTCTGGTCGCGACCGGCGCGAGGCCGGCGCCGCCGAGCTCGATCGCCGGCCTCGAACACGCCATTTCCTCCAATGAGGTCTTCGACCTCGCCGCCTTTCCGCGCCGGCTGCTGATCGTCGGCGGCGGCTATATCGCCGTCGAGTTCGCCTCCCTGTTCGCCCGGCTCGGCGCCGCGGTCGTCGAAGTCATGCGCGCCGGCAACGTGCTCAGGCGTTTCGACGAGGACATGCGCGTAGGCCTGCGCGACGAACTGACGCGCGCCGGCGTGGAGCTGCGGTTCGGCTGCCTGCCGACGGGAATCGAAAAGCGCGGCGCGAGCCTCGTCGTCGCGCTCTCCGACGGCGATCGGATCGAGGCCGATCAGGTTCTCGTGGCGACCGGGCGCAAGCCGAACACGAGGGGTCTGAGGCTCGAAACGGCGGGCGTGGCCCTCGACGCGGCGGGGGCGGTCGTCGTCGATCGCCATTCGACCTCCAGCGTACCCTCGATCCACGCGGTCGGCGACGTGACCAACCGCGTGAACTTGACGCCGGTGGCGATCCGCGACGGTCATGCGCTCGCCGATCGGCTGTTCGGCGGGGCTGAGGGCGCCGTCGATCACGACCTTGTCGCCCACGCGGTGTTCGCCACCCCGGAGATCGGCGCGGTCGGGCTCACCGAGGCCGAGGCGGCCGAGCGTTTCGAGGTCGTCGACATCTACAAGACCAATTTCCGGCCGATGAAGGCGACGATTTCGGGCAGCGCCGAGCGCTCGCTGATGAAGCTCGTCGTCGACGCGGCGACCGACCGGGTCGTGGGCGCGCATATCCTCGGCGCCGCGGCGAGCGAGACGATCCAGGTGCTCGCCGTCGCGATCAAGATGGGCGCGAAGAAGGCCGATCTCGACGCGACGATGGCGGTCCATCCGACCATGGCCGAGGAGCTGGTGACGATGCGCGCGCGCGCCGCCCGGATCGAGCGCGGGGCGAGTAGGAGCGAATGAGGGTTCGTCGGCGCTTGCGGCTTTATCTCCGCATTCGCCCGAGATAGCGTGGCCGCGCGTTCGGACCGCGCGCTTCCGCTTGGGCGCGGCCGAGGCGGCGCGATTTTTCGGGAGGCGACATGCTTAAGGAATTCAGGGACTTCGCGATGCGGGGCAACGTCATCGACCTCGCGGTGGCGGTGGTCGTCGGCGCGGCGTTCAACAAGCTCGTCGGTTCGCTGGTCGACGGGATCGTCATGCCGATCATCGGCATTTTCGGCAAGGCGGATTTCTCCAACTATTTTCTCCCCCTTTCCAGCGCGGTGACCGCGACCAACCTCGTCGACGCGCGCAAGCAGGGCGGCGTGCTCGCCTACGGCGACTTCGTCACCAGCGTCATCCAATTCCTCATCGTCGCCGCGGCGCTGTTCGTCGTCGTCAAGGCGATCAACACGATGAAGCGGGCGGTGCCCGCCGCGCCCGCCGTTCCTCCGCCGCCGAGCGAGGAAGTCGCGCTGCTGACCCAGATCCGCGACGCGCTCGCCAAGCGCTGAAGCGCGAACGGGCGGCGCGAAGGTCCAGCCGCGCCGCGGAAAGCCGAAGTTTTGTTGGCTCCGCCGCTTGCGAGCGCGCGCTACGCCCCTGTGTCATTCAGCGCAAGGTCGCCAACGGCTACCGCGCCAAATGGGCCGCCGACTTCGAGGCCGGCGTGCGCACCGCCGTCGATACCGCGCGCCTGGCGGGCGCAGGTCCTTTCCAGACCCCCTCGAAATCACCGCCCTGTGACCTCCCGGCCGGCAACCCGCGCCGCGCGTACAGCCCAATCAGGGCCCGATGACAGCGGGTAGTTGCCCTCAAAACCGCCCCCCCCCGAAATCGAAAAGCAGATTGGAGCCTGAAATCAATGAGGGAGGCCGATTTGGAATTACTGCTTGGCCGCGGGCGTATTGGACAATCCAGGTCGGACGCGCTACGCGAAACGACGACGTGGCGTCGCGCCTTGCCGTGGCGATAAGAATGACGTCAAAGGCCAATTGTCGCCTGGGGAGCAGATTGCCGCACGGATCGTCGCTTTCGCTACAACGACCGCTCTTGTCGCTCGCCGCCGCCTTTGTTCTGGCCTTCATCGGCGTCGTCGCCTGGCCGATTTCACCCTGGCGAAGCGGCGAGACCTACGATATCGCCATCACCGCGCTGGGCGAGAAGAGCGCGGATGCGGTTGCAAGCGAGGTCTGGATCGCCGGCTTTCCGATCCGCATTGACCTAAGCGCCTTCGTCGCGTCGAGCACCCCGCCGCTCGGCTGGGAGCAGCGGGGCCAAACGTTGGTGTCTTATCGCAACCAGCCCGCGACGATCTCCTTTCACGGAGTCCTGAGGCCCGAGGACGGGTTTCTCTTCGACCGCCATCGTTGGTCGGGAAAGGTCAGGGTCGAGATCAATGGAGAGACCCGCGACTATGATCTCTATTCGCCGGAGCCGACGACGGCCCTCGCCGTCCCGCTGTCCGATTTTCCGGGCAAGGCCGCGAGCGCCAGGCCGAACTCCGCTTTTCTGCGCTGGCTCGCCGTCTGGACCGCGGCGCTGGCGGCGTTGCTCCTCGGCGGCCCCCCGCTGTTGCGCCGCCTGCCTCCGGGAGGCTCGACGAACGCCCAGGGCCGCGATGTCCTGCTCTTCATGCTGCCGTCGCTGATCGTCTTCGGCTTCGTCCTCGCCGGGACATGGCCGGCGCAGATGTCTCTCGATTCGGTTGTTCAGTGGAATCAGCTACACACCGGCGCCTTTTCGAATGGCCACCCGGTGATCGACACCGTCCTGGTCGGCGGCATCGGCGCGCTGCTCGGGTCGATCGGATGGTCGATGGTCTTGCAGATCATCGCTCTCGCGGCGTCAATCGGGTTTCTGTGTCAGGAACTCTCATCCTGGCGCATCGCCCGCGCATTGGTTTGGACGGCGGCGATCGTCACCCCGCTGTCGCCAGCGGTCGCGCTTCTGTCGACTGTCTTCTGGAAGGACATCCCCTTTTCGATCGCGCTCTGCGCGCTCACGACGCTGATGCTGGCGCTGGTCCGGACCAACGGCGCCATCGCCGGACGCCGCTCCTATATGGCCGGCGTCGCCGCGACGCTCTTCTTGGCCGCGACGCTCCGCCACAACGGCGTCATCGTCACGCTGGGCGTCGCCCTGCTGGTGGGAATCGCCTATCGCCATATTCTTCGCGGCCGGGGCATCGCTCTCCTGATGTCGGCGGGCGTCGTTCTTCCCCTCCTCTGGTCGATCGCGCTCCTTCCGGCGCTGGGGATTCCGGGGGTTGGTCGCCAAGTTGGGGGTTTTGTTCCCATGCATCTCCTGGCTGCGATGGCGGCTGACGGGCAGCCGCTCGACGAGGCGACGACAACCAAAATGGACGGAATTCTTCCGCTTGCCGAATGGAAGAGCCGCTATGGTTGTCTTCAAGTCGATCCGCTAGTCTTTGCGCCTGGCGTCCACAACGATCGACTCGATGCTTCATTGGCCGGGCCGGCGCTACGCGAAGCGCTATCGCATCCCTCGACGGCCCTGCGTCACTTCATTTGCGTGAACTCCCTCAACTGGCGTTTGTCGCCGCTCTGGGCCGAACACTTTCCGTACGGGATCTACAAAGCCCCGGGAGAATCGCACCCCTGGGACATGACGATACAGGCGAATCAGAACGTGAAAGCGGCGCTCGACCGCGTCTCCCAATGGTCGAGTGCGACGCCGGCGCGATGCGCGATTTTCTGGCGGCCGGCGACGATGATGCTGGCGCTGCTGGCCTTCGTGGCGATGGCGGCGCTGCGGGGCATGCGCCCGACTCTGCTGCTTCCCCTGGCGCCGGTTTTTCTGAACGTGGCTTCGCTGGTCCCGCTGATTGGTTCGCAGGATCTTCGATATGAATATCCGGTCGTGCTGATCGGCCTTTCGCTGATCGCCTTCTATGCGGGCGTCAGCGCCCTCGCGACCCAAGAAGCGTCGCCGGCGACTCCTCTCGACGCCCCGAAGGTCTAGATCGCGGCTGGACCGGAGACACGGAATTGCACCGGAAATCCATGCGAGTCGCCGTCGTCATCCGTAGCGATCGGGTCATGCGCGACGTTGACGTTTTCCTGATTGCCGCGACACGTGCTTTTGCGGTATTGGCTGGGGCGCTCTCTGTCGATTGCAACTCGTGGTGAGAATCAAACGCTTGGGGCCGTCGCCAGTCGGGGCAAGCCCTCTCGACATCGCTAAGGTTTAGATCGCGGCGGGACAGGAGACATGGAATTACCGCAGAGCCCCATGCGCGTGGCCGTCGTCATCCCCAGCTATCGTGTCACGCGCCACATCGTCGACGTGGTGACCGGCGTGCTTGACAAAGTCGACGCCGTTTACGTGATCGACGACAAGTGTCCCGACGGCAGCGGCGACCTCGTCGAACGGAGCGCTTTTCCACCCCACGTCAAAGTGCTGCGCCACGCCGTCAATCAGGGCGTCGGGGGCGCGGTCATAACAGGGTATCGGGCCGCCTTGGCGGACGGTTGCGACATCGTCGTCAAGATGGACGGCGACGGCCAGATGGACCCCGCGATGCTGCCGCGCATCATTCATCCGATCGTTCAACGTCTCGCCGACTTCAGCAAGGGCAACCGGTTCTTCAACGTCGAGGACCTGCACAGCATGCCGGCCGCGCGGCTGTTCGGCAACGCGGGCTTGTCATTTCTGACCAAGCTGTCGAGCGGCTATTGGACGATGTTCGATCCGACCAACGGCTACACCGCGATCCATCGCGCCGCGCTCGAATTGCTGCCGCTCGACAAGATCGATCGGCGCTTCTTTTTCGAATCCGACCTGCTGTTTCGTCTCAATATCGCCGGCGCGGTCGTCATCGACGTTCCGATCCGCGCCACGTATGGCGAGGAGACCAGCAACCTGCGGATCGGAAAAATCGTCGGACCATTCTTGTACAAGAACATGCGCAATTTCTTCAAGCGGATCGTTTATCGATATTTCCTGCGCGACATGAATCTCGGCTCGCTCGAACTTGCCGTGGGGACGCTGCTCTTGCTGATCGGCGGCGTGTTCGGCGTAAGCGAATGGGTGCGCGCGGGGGCCCAAGGCGTCACCGCCTCGGCGGGAACGGTCATGCTGGCCGGGTTGCCGATCCTGGTCGGCGTGCAAATGATTCTCGGGTTTCTTGCGTTCGATATCGCCGCGGTCCCGAAGGTGCCTTTGCAAATGCTTCTAGGAGCAGCAGGACCAGACTCTCCTTCTAACAGTGCTCCTTATTGAGCTTCGGACGCTCTACGTGGCGTGGATGCAAGCAACTTAAAATCGCGCCGACACCAAAATACCAACAACGATAAAGCCCGTACCCGCCAACGTCCCCGCGCTAATGCGCTCATTGAGAAAGAGAAAAGAAAACAGCGGGACAAAGACAAAGGTTAGCGACGCGAACGTAAAAGCACGACTAAGGTCAAGCGATCTGAGGACAAACAGCCATAATGCCGTTACGACGCCATATGTAAGAACAATTCCACCTGAGATCAAGAGTATCCTTAAGAACTCGTTCCGAAAATTTAGTGAAAAATCGGAATTAATGAGCTTTGACGCGAGTATTTTCAATAACACCTGCCCAATAGAGAGTGATATCATCGTCAATATCGCAGCTATATACGTAATCGCACTCATATCAATTGTTCTTCCGTAGTAAGACCACGCCTATATCACGAGGCAGAATTGAAAGGAAGGGCGCGATCAGCGTAGTTGCAATCACTGCCGCAACCCCGATGATTTTCGACTGCTCGCCGACGTGGAAAATACGGTTCGAAATACCGCGCAACGTTATCGGTGTGAGCTTTATTATGGAAACAGCTTCAAGGCCATGCTGCCGGCCGAGCCTGGCCAGCTGAGACGGCGTAAAATACCATACATGCGGCGAAGGCAAGTTGCGTTGCCACACACGATCGAACGCTCCGTGACAGCCAATGCGGTCAAGAATTTCCGAAATCCGATAAAAGACACCGTTCTTGTTTGGACAGTTCAGCACAAGAACTCCTCGGGGAGATAAATGGGTCACACAAGCTCGCATCGCCGCGTCGATGTTCGGAATGTGCTCGAAGACGTCATTGAATACAATTACGTCAAACTGCTCCCCAGGCTCCATACAATCGGGAAAATAGCCATGACGAACGTCCAACCCGGATTTTCGGGCCGCGTTGACGACGTTTGCGTCGGGCTCGATCCCGGTAACTTGAAAACCACGCGCCGAAGCGTTTTTGAGAAAAAATCCCAAGCCTGAGCCAACGTCAAGGAGACGTCTTCGGCCACCATTTAGAGCGCCACCGATCGAGTCGAGGATACGGGAATTGTTGCGGGTCCGGATGGCGCGTAAACCATCTGACCGGCGCGTCTCGTTTATTATTGACTGGCCGGCTTCGGTTGGTATTTCTGGCTCAAGGTTTGAAGATAGAAGCCCGCAGTTTGAGCAGACGAACAGCCACTGATGGCGAAGGCGAGCAAATCGCCCACCGCAGACGGGACATTTCTCAAGTGTTGGCTTGGCTTTCATCAGAGTCATTGGCGAGGTACTGTCATTTCGTTTAACCCTCTTTCTCCATCGGAGTCGCCGGTATCCTTGATCGCAGGAACTGGTCGGCCGCCGCTCGGAAGCGATCGTAGGTCGCACGCCCGCGCCTTTCGTACAACAGCGGGCCCGGGTGCGGCCGCGCGGAAAGCCGTAAGAGCGACAGGCTTTGCGTCTCTTGCCTCCCTTTGACGGCGTAGGACAGGGCGAGCATCGGCAGCAGGACCGAAAAAGTCTTCCATTGCGATCGATAATTCAGGCACAGACCGAGATAGCGAAAGCGCGAGGCCCACGGGATAGGCTCGGAGCGCACCGTTCCATTCTCGGCGAGCGGGGCGCACAACGCCATCTTTAGCATCGTGTCGGTCGCGCGATAAAGCATGAATTGCCGACAGACCCCCAACAGGCCGCGTCGGGCCGCATAGACGGCGGCGATCAGGTGAACGGCGTCGTGATCCTGGTGCCCGCCTTCCCAGGCGTGCATGCAGATCGCGTCGATATGAGGGTATGGATCAAGGATGGCCGCGACGGCCATCAACGCGTCGTCGAGGCGGCCATGAAGTTCGCCATCGCGAAATCCTGCGCGCCCGCCAATAAAGTGCACGTTCTCCTGTTGGACGCCGAGACGGCGCAGAACATGGCGGCTCTCTGCCTCGCGCCGATTTGATCGCTGGCCGCGAAAGGCCCCATCGGTGAAATAAAGACACAGAACCTCGGCGCCCTGGCGGACGGACTGCTCGATCGCGAAGAACACGCCGAATTCGTCGTCCGGGTGGGCGAGGAGAAATATCGCTGCGCTCGGCTCCGGCAGCGCGGTTGCGATCAACTCACCCATGACGCTTGTTGTCCAGACTTGTGTCGCCCGCGCCCCATCGCGCCGGAATTCTCTCAATTTCGGAAATCAATTCAGAGTAGCGGGCGAACTCCCGCGCGCCTGGCCGCAAGCGGGCGGCGATTTTTTGCAAGAACACAAACCCGCCTCGCCTTGCGGCTTCGCCGTCGCGATCATCACGGTCGCCAACGATGAGACACTTTTCCGGCCGCACATCCAGCAATTGCGCGACGCAAATGAAGCCATCCGGATTGGGCTTCAGGCGGCCGACATCGGCCGCCGTTGCGTCGCGCACGACCTCGACCGCTACGCCCATGGCTTTCAATTTGTCGGTCGCCGGATAATCAGAGAATACTCCAGTGCGAATGCCGCGGCTATGCAGACTCGCTACGAAGCCAACGACATCCGGAAAGGCAAAGCGGGAGACAAGGGACAGCGGCTCGCGATAAATCCAGCGCGTGACGACAGCCTCTATCTCGCTGCGAGACCTTCCTGTCGCTGCGGCGACGCGTTCAAACTGCCGGCGGCCGATATTGTCCGCCTCGGTCAAAGCCAAGCGTTCGCGCTCCCGCCGGAACATCATCACGGCTCGTAGCTCTCGCCAACGCAAACGACGAGTAAGCAAGCTACGTAGTAGTCTGACCGCCATCGGCCGCCGAAGCGCGACGTGATCGAACAACGCTCCATCAACGTCGAATATGACGGCGTCAATCGCCTCCCACTTAACGCCAGTTCCATAGGGCTTTGTCATCGGCGCAGCAGCTTGCGATATTTCGGCCGCAGCAACGCAAGGGCCTGGCACAAAATACAGGAAAGAAAGCCACGCAAATCCTTGCTATCCCATTCCTCCGCCAGCCAGGGCAGGCCCGAGCAAAATGTCCGCAAGCTCTCGCGTTCCCTCCGGTCGGCCGTGAGCCAGCGCAGGATATCTCCCGGAATGAGCCACCGGCAGCGGACGCCGATGATGGGCTCGGGCGGCGCTTGGACCTGGCCAGCGGCGGCCCGCGCATACAGCGCCGGGAAGTCCACGCCCGACCGCACAGCCAATTCCAGACTGCCCCAGAAACGCGGATTGATTTCCATGAGTTGCGGCGCGCCCGTCCGCAGATCTATTTTCCACTCGACCATAGCGACGCCCTTCCACCCGATCGCCGTCAGCAGCTCAAGCGACATGTCAAGCAACGCACCGTCCGCGATGCCGATGCGGTCCGTGCTCGGTCCGCCAGAATTTGGAAACTGACGAAGGCGCTTATGGCAGAAATGAGCGAGGCGTCTGCCGTCAGGACCGAACAGAACGGACACGCCGACCGCATCGCCTCCCGGGGGAATCTGCTCCTGGACCAAAGCGGCGCCGAAATTCCGCAAATATGACGCGGCTTCTGCGGCGTTAAACGATGAATTGTATCGCACGCCGCGCGAGCCGGAACCTCGAGCAGGTTTGACGATAAATTCACCGCGTGACATGCGGGCAATTGCGGCGCTGAGGTTCTCAACAGAGTCGGCCACTTCGGTGCGAGGATGTGGCAGGTTTAGGCCGCCAGCGAGCGCCATTGTTGCCGCCTTGTCCATGCCCGTTCTAAAGGCCGTCGGGTCAGGTACAATGAAGTCGGCATACGGCCGCAACGCTTCGGCATTATCAACGACGAATTGGAAGGTATCGTCCTCCATGGGCAGCAGGACAGGCTTCATGCCGACCGGAGAAGTCGCTTGAAGGCCGCGCAAATGACCGGTCAAGGCCTCACTGAATCCGATCAGGTCGTCTTTCGCGTCCGGAGCCAGAACGCGCCTTGCGGTGAACCGCGACCAGAACCCTACCGTTAGCCAGCTATCGCCGGTCACGTGCACGGCGAAGCCCGCCTTGCCCAAAGAGCGTATGGCGGACAGACTCTTGCGAAACATGCCGTCCGTTACAATGGCGACAAGGCGATGTTGACTGGTCATGAATCGCTGCCGCCGTTTGGACCGGGCCGCTTGATAAACTATCGTTGGCCGCTACGCCAGGGTCGGCGCAGCCAGGACAACTGGCGGGGCGTTCGCCAGTATCGACAAGATCGCCAGGACCGCAACCATCATCCCGTTGATCGGCGACGGGCGCTCTCCTCAGCACCTGCTCGACAAGGCGACGCTCGGCGAAGTTGTGCGTCGCGCGATCGCGGGCGATTTTGCCGGAGCGGCCCAGCCGATCACCCTGGCCTGCCCAGAGCCGATCGCATTCCGCGATCTCTTGGAGCGCATCGCCCGAGCGGCGGGTCGTCGTGTTTTCCTAGTGCCGACGCCTTGGCGCGCGCTCTATTTCGCGCTTCGCGCCGGCGAGTCCCTCGGACTGAAGTTCGGCGCGCGAAGCGACAGCATTGTGAGTTTCGTGCACCAGAACCGAGCGCCTGATTTCGCGCCAATGTCTCGGTTCGGCATCAAGCCCGCCCGATTTCCTGCCTGACAACCGGCCATTCTTGCACGTCCCTGGCGCCGCGCACGTAATCGTGGGCGCCATGTCAGGCCGCGACTTCACACAGATAGGCGCCGCCATCGGCTCGCCTCGCCCACGTTCAGCCGGCTCGCCTTGGCCTTAAGTCTTAGGATGCGGCGCGATTCATGCCTCTAGCGCGAGTGCACTGCACAATTTAAGGAGGGATGATCGTCAGGAGTTTGTCATGGTCGCTCGCCCGCGCCGCAGCGCGCTCTATGTGCCCGGCTCCAACGCCAAGGCGCTCGCCAAGGCGCGCGGCCTGGCGGCCGACGCGATCGTCATCGACCTCGAAGACTCGGTCGCGCCGGACTTGAAGCCGGCCGCGCGGGCGCGGGCGGCCGAGGCGGCGCGCGCGGGCGGGTTCGGCGGACGCGAGGTCGTGATCCGCGTCAACGGCCCCGATACGCCCTGGGGCGGCGAGGACATGGCCGCCGCGATCGCCGCGGCGCCGGACGCCATTCTGCTGCCCAAGGTCGACGGGCCGAGCGCGGTCATGGCCGCCGCGCGCGCGTTGCGCGAGGCCGGCGCGCCGGAGCGGACGCGCCTGTGGGCGATGATGGAGACGCCGGCGGCGATCCTCAGCGCCGGCGCGATCGCCGCGACCGCCGCCGATCCGGATTCGCGCCTCGAGGCGCTGGTGATGGGCCTCAACGATCTCGCCAAGGTGACGCGCGCCCGCCTGACGCCCGGACGCCCGGCGATGGCCGCCTGGATCGCGCTCAGCGTCGCCGCGGCGCGCGCCCACGGTTGCGACATCATCGACGGCGTCTACAACGATTTTCACGATCTCGCCGGCTTCAAGGCCGAGTGCGAGCAGGGCCGCGACATGGGCCTCGATGGCAAGACGCTGATCCACCCCGGCCAGATCGAGATCTGCAACGCCGCCTTCGCGCCGACCGCGGCGGAAATCGACGCCGCGCGCGCGATCATCGCCGCTTTCGCCCTGCCGGAGAACGCCGGCAAGGGCGCGATTCAGCTCAACGGCCGCATGGTCGAACTGCTGCACGAACAGATGGCGCGCCGAACGCTCGCGGTCGCGCAAGGGATCGAAGCGCTGGCGAGCGCGAACTGAAGCGGCGCGCCGCCTTGAAGCGCCCCTAACCCGACCTGCCGCCGATTCGGGGGCCAAGCGCCGCGCCGATTCACGCTCGGGCTTCATGTGGGAAATACCCCAGTCGACCGGTGGCCAACCGCCGGGGCAGTGGTTGTGCTTTTCCGTTGTCCGGCAACGTTGCATCGTTAGCCCGAGTCAATTTGACGCACCGCAAAAGGCAGGATATCCGCCCTGGCTAAACGTATCGGAGCAATCCGTCATACGCGGTTTACGAGCGCGGTGTTATCGAGCCAGAAACGCTTCGCACGGGCACGGGCAACCGCTGGGACTGTCGTTCAAGCTGTTTCGCGTTCCGCCGCGCATTGGGGGGCGGCAGGCGGAGACGATCGATGAATTGGGTCGCTCGTTTCTATTACCGGATGCAGCGCTGGTCGAAGGCCGTCCGCCTCTACCTGGTGCTCGCCGGACCGGGCGTCGTGGTGATGATCGCCGACAACGACGCCGGAGGCATTACCACCTACGCGGCGACCGGCGCCAAGTACGAGTACTACCTGATCTGGTTCCTCGTGATCTTGGGGCCGGTGGCCTATTACATCCAGGAAATGACGGTTCGGCTGGGGGCGGTGACCAAGCGGGGGCACGCCGAAGCGATCTTCGACGGCTTTGGCCCCTTCTGGGGCTGGTTCTCGCTCTTGGACTTGTTGCTCGTCGACTGGTTGACCCTGGTCACCGAGTTCATCGGCATGACCTCGGCGCTGGCGATTTTCGGCGTGCCCCCCTGGCTTACGGTCGTCGGCGTCTGCTTGCTGATGGGCTTCATGGTGGTGAATGGCCGCTATTGGACCTGGGAGAAGCTGGCGTTGGCGTTCTGCGCTCTCAACCTGATCTACATCCCTGGCACCTTCCTCGTGCATCCGAAGGTTTCAGATGTCCTCGCGCACGGCTTGATCCCCAACTTCCCCGGCGGGTTCAACGGTCAATTGTTCTTCTTTCTCATGGCCAACATCGGCACCACCATTGCGCCGTGGATGCTGTTCTTTCAGCAGTCTTCGGTGGTCGACAAGGGCCTGAAGGAGAAGGATATCGCCTGGGGCAAGTTCGACACGCTGGTGGGCGCCTTTTTCACCGTGCTGGTGGCCGTCTTCATCGTCATCGTCACCGGCACAGTGCTCAACGGCCAAGACATCAACGACGCCGCCCAGGCTTCCAAGAAGTTGATGGAGACCGACTACTACGCCGGCGTCTTCATGGCGATCGGGCTGTTCGACGCCGGCCTGCTCGGCGCCATTTGCATTTCGCTCGCCAGCTCTTGGGCCTTCGGCGAAGTTTTCGGCTGGGCGCACTCGCTCAACAACAAGATCAGGGAAGCGCCGCTGTTCTATGTCAGCTATTTCTTCGCCCTGATCACCGCCGGTCTCGTGGTGCTGATTCCGGGCGCTCCGCTGGTGCTGATCACCTTGTTCGTTCAAGTGGTGGCGGTGACGCTGCTGCCGGCGGCGCTGGTGTTCCTCATCCTGCTGCTGAACGACAAGGGCACCATGGGCGATCGCACCAACGGCCTCGGGGACAACATTATCAACGGCTCCATTGTCGCCATAATCATCGTGCTATCCACCCTTTTCGGGGTGAGCACGCTGTTTCCCACGCTGTTCAACTAGGAGGACGACGTGAACTTCACCCATGCCCTCCGCATGTTGGTCTCGCGCCAAGTCGAACAGGTGCGCGCGATCAATCGGCGTTTCGCCAAACCCAGACTGACTATGTCTCCGGCGGTGAAGTGGGCGCTGCTGATCCTGCGCCTGTATTTGCTCGCGCTGGTCGGTCTGCTCGGCTACAAATTCATCTCCGTCGTCATGCAATGAGAATGGGAGGAAGACATGCCTTCCGACGCCAACAATTCCGACGACGTGTATCTCCTCAGCGATCTCATTGGCGGCAAGGCTCGCGTCGGGGGCAAGACGATCGGCAAACTGGCGGACGTCATTGTCGCCGAACACGGCAAGCTGCCGGAAGTCACGCATCTGCTGATCGACCGGCCCTTCGGCTACAAATCGCTGATGGTGCCGTGGGACAAGATTGAGCGACTCGGCGCGAACGGCCGCGCGCAGCTTTCGATCGCCGCCCTCGAGCCCTATGAGAGCGAGCCGGCCGATGGACAGATCTGCCTGCGCGATCACTTGCTCGACAAGAAGGTGTTGGACAGCGACGACGACGAGGTCGAGGTCGTCTATGACATCAAGTTGATCGAGCGCCATGGCCGCCTCTACGTTACCGACGTCGACTGTTCGCGGGCCGGCTTCCTGCGCCGCATCGGACTGAGAAAGCTGGCGAACTTCATCCGTTCGGTTGCGGCGAAGATCGACGAGGACACCATCCCCTGGAGCTATGTGCAACAGTTGCCGCAGCCCATGGGCGGCTTCAACGGCAACGTGAAGCTCAACGTGCTGAAAGAAAAGCTGCCCGATATTCATCCGGTCGATCTGGCGGATATCCTCGAGGAGTTGGAGCACGACCAGCGCATGGCGATCTTCAACCAACTCGACACCGAACACGCGTCCGACACGCTGGAGGAGGTGGAGCCCCGCGTGCAGCGCGACCTGGTGTCTTCACTCACGATTGAGCGCGTCACCGAACTGGTCAACGAAATGACCCCGGGGCAGGCCGCCGACATCCTCGCCGAGCTGCCGGCCAGCGAGACCGACGCCATCCTGGACAAGATCGACGCGTCGGAAGCGACGAAAGTCCGCTCGCTGATCGAGAAGCACGAGGATCACATCCTCTTCTTCGCCACCGCGCATTACATCACCTTCCCGCCGCAGACGACGGTGCGCGAAGTGATGGTCAAGTTCCGCACTGCGGCCAAGGACGCCGACGTGGTGATGTATATCTACGTCACCGATCCCGCCAACGTTCTGCTGGGCGTCGTCGACATCAAGGAGTTGTTGCAGGCCGACCTGACCGACACGCTCGATCGCATCATGACCGCCAATGTCGTCAGCCTCGACGAGAACGACACCGTGGCCGAGGCGTCCAAGCTATTCGCCCGCTACAGCTTCCGCGCCATCCCGATCGTCGGCGAGGGGAACGTCATGAAAGGCGTGATCCCCTATCGCGACATCATGCAATTGAGCCACCGCTTCGTCTGATTGACAAAGTGTGTATTGATCGGGCGGGAAAAGCGCCCCGCCGACTTGCCCCGTAATGTCGCTGCGCTGGAGTCTGCGAACGCGCCTTCGCAGCGCCGCTTGGAATGGATCGTGCGAAGGACTACATCCCACGCGTCCCTCGCAAGCCCCGGAGCGGCGCATGAGCCCTGCCTATCACGCTCTCTTCCAGCTCGGACCCGATGCGACGCCGTACCGGAAGCTCGCCTCCGAGGGCGTGCGCGTCGAGCGCGCGCTCGGGCGCGAAATTCTCCTCGTCGATCGCGAGGCGCTGCGAGCCCTGAGCGAGCAGGCGATGATCGACATCAACCATCTCCTGCGGCCGAGCCATCTCGCCCAGCTCGCCAAGATTCTCGACGACCCGGAAGCGAGCGCCAACGACAAGTTCGTCGCTTACGATCTGCTCAAGAACGCCAACATCGCGGCGGGCGGCGTGCTGCCGATGTGCCAGGACACCGGCACGGCGATCGTCGTCGCCAAGAAGGGCCGTCTGGTGTGGACCGACGGCGACGACGAAGCGGCGATCGCGGACGGCGTCCGCGACGCCTACCTCAAGAAGAACCTGCGCTACAGCCAGGTCGCGCCGCTGACGATGTTCGAGGAGACGAACACCGGCGACAATCTGCCCGCCCAGATCGAGATCGCCGCCGAAGGCGAAGACGCTTACAACTTCCTTTTCATCGCCAAGGGCGGCGGCTCCGCCAACAAGAGCTTCTTCTATCAGGGAATGCCGTCGATCCTGACCCACGATCGGATGATCGCGTTCCTCAAGGAGAAAATTCTCACCCTCGGCACCGCGGCCTGCCCGCCCTATCATTTGGCGATCGTCATCGGCGGCATGAGCGCCGAGCAGACGATGAAGACGGTGAAGCTCGCTTCGACCCGCTATCTCGACGCGCTGCCGCAGAGCGGCGCCGCGGACGGGCGCGCGTTTCGCGATCCTGCGATGGAGCAGGAGCTACAAGAGCTGACCGAGCGGCTCGGCGTCGGCGCGCAGTTCGGCGGCAAATATTTCTGCCACGACGTGCGCGTGATCCGCCTGCCGCGCCACGGCGCGTCGCTGCCGATCGGCCTCGGCGTCTCCTGCTCGGCCGATCGCCAGGCGCTCGGCAAGATCACGAGGGAGGGCGTGTTCCTCGAGGAACTGGAGCGCGATCCCGCGCGCTTCCTGCCCGCGGTCGACGAGGCGAGCCTCGGCGGGCCGGTGGTGAGAATCGACCTCGATCGGCCGATGAAGGAGATTCTCGCCGAATTGGCGAAACACCCGATCCGCACGCGCCTGTCGCTGACCGGGACGATGATCGTCGCGCGCGACGCCGCCCACGCCAAGATTCGCGAGCGGCTGGAGCGCGGCGAGCCTATGCCCGACTCTTTCAAGAACCATCCCGTCTACTACGCCGGCCCGGCGAAGACGCCGGTGGGCTACGCCTCCGGCTCGTTCGGACCGACGACCGCGGGACGGATGGACTCCTTCGTCGAGCAGTTCCAGGCGGCGGGCGGCTCGCTGGTGATGCTCGCCAAGGGCAATCGCTCGCGCGAGGTGCGCGAGGCCTGCGCGCGTCATGGCGGCTTCTATCTCGGCTCGATCGGCGGTCCCGCCGCGCGCCTCGCCCAGGACTGCATCAAGAAGGTCGAGGTGCTGGAATATCCCGAGCTCGGCATGGAGGCGATCTGGCGCATCGAGGTCGAGGATTTCCCCGCCTTCATCGTCATCGACGACAAGGGCAACGATTTCTTCAAGGAGTTGAATTTGGGGTGAGGGCGCCTCGTCAAGCCGCCTTCATCTCCTCGATCGCCGCGATTTCCTTTTTCATCGCGTGTGACTGCGCCGTCAGATCGAACGCGGTCTGCAGGTTCATCCAGAACTCCGGCGAGGTCGCGAAGAACTTGCCGAGCCGCAGCGCCGTATCCGGCGTCATCGCCGTCGTCTCCGAGACCAGGCGCTCGATGCGGGTGCGCGGCACGTTGAGCCGCTTGGCGAGCGCCCCCGCGCTCATGCCGAGCGGAACGAGAAACTCCTCGCGCAGAATCTCGCCGGGATGGACCGGGGGGTTGGGGATTCGAGCCACGTCCTGACTTCCTCTCTGCGACCGGCGGCCATGGTTCAGACACCTGCGAAACTGGCGCTGGCTTCAGCGCCAGACATTCATTGGATGCTTGGAGGCGATTATGCGCGAAAGGAATTTGAACTCAAGGACGGCCCGTAGGGCCGCCGCCGAAGGCGGCGCCACGCATCCTTGACTTCAACCCGTAACCCCCGAACACAATACCAGCAAGCACTTTCAAGGGATCGGCGTTCAGTGCTTTTTAGCCGCTGCTTGCTACGGCGCCAGCACTCCCTGCTTCACCAACATGTCCTTTTCCCATTTGTTGATGAAACCCAATTCTGCCTGGGTCAGGTAATCTGCGTCATATTCGATCGGCGGGACGGGAATGGAACTCGGCGGTGGATTGAACACGCGGGAGAATTTCCTGGTCGCCTGGAACGGCTTGAGATCGGTGCACTGTCTGTCGTTGGCCATCAGAATGCCCCCAATCTTCATCTGCCCGACGCGGGCCAATTTAGAAATGACGTCGATGTCGGCCTGGGCGATGTCACATCCCTTAAGGAATTTCACGTCGTCGGCGGACAAGGGCCTCGCTTGCGCGGTGGAGTTGCACAGCACAAATAAGGCGAACGTGATTCCGACAAACAATTTCATGGGTGTCTCCGTAGTATCAAAGGCTTCCGAGAATAAGAGCCATCGACGCTAGCTACGTCTAGTCCTCATTTAATCTCGTTAGCGTTCGATGTCTCTCCTCTCGCCCAATTCTGGTCTTTTTCTGCGCACATTTCGGCACGACCACTGAGGAGCCCAGAACTCCGAAAAACTAAGCGCGCGCCCCAGCTCGTTCCTTGACAAGGATAACCGACATCCACCAAACGGCCGCCGGTTCAAGCCCAATCTGCCGCGGTTTCGGGCTCGTGGCAACCTGCACCCGCCAGTTGGACTGCCGCCAGCTCGTCGGCGGACGACGCCGAGGCGCGCTGAAGCCAAGTCGAGCGCCGAGAGGCCGCTCGGCGTGCGGCAGCGCCGGCGCCGGCTACGCCAGTACTTGAGCGCGGGCGGCGGCACGGTGAACGCGGTTTTCCGCAAGGACGCCTTCACCGCGACGGGCGAAACGGCGGTCTATACGTCGGTCGCCGATAGCGGCGCGACGATGCATCGCCGCTTCTGCCCCGCCTGCGGGACGCCGTTGTTCAGCGAGGCCGAGCCGCGCCCGAACGTGATCATCGTGCGCGTCGGCACGCTCGACGATCCCGAACTCGGCAAGCCCGAGGCGGCGATTTGGACGCGCTCGGCGCCGAAGTGGGCCTGCTTCGACCCGGCGCTGCCGCGAGCCGAGGGCCAGCCGGCGCCGACGAAATAGCGTTTCGACGAAGCGACTTCGCGCCGCCCGTTGAATTCGGCGGCCATTGTGTGCAAGTTGCGCGCCTTCGCGCGTCGCGAAGGCTCACGAGGAAGGCTCCGCCATGTCCTTTTCGCTTTATCAGTCCAGCGTTCCCGTATTCGAACGTTCGCTAAACGCCTTTTCGGCGATCCTCGACAAGGCGGCGGCGCACGCGGCGGCGTGCAAGTTCGATCCCGCCATCTATGCGACGATGCGGCTGCGGCCGGACATGTTCGCGTTCCCGCGTCAGGTGCAGATTTTCTGCGATCACGCCAAGAACGGCGCCGCGCGGCTCGCCGGCGTCGAGGCGCCGAAGTTCGAGGACAACGAGGCTTCGCTCGACGAACTGAAGGCGCGCATCAAGAAGACGCTCGCCGTCCTCGCTGGCCTCGACGCCAAAGCGATCGACGCCGGGGCTGAGCGCGAAATCGTCTTTCCCGCGGGGGCGAACAAGAAGGCGAAAATGATCGGCGCGAACTACCTCCTGCATTACGCGCTGCCGAACTTCTATTTCCACCTGACGACCGCCTACGCCATCTTGCGCTACGCCGGCGTCGCGATCGGCAAGCGCGATTACATGGGCGCCGTGCCCGGCTTCACGCTATTCTGACCGTCTCGCTCTCTCCCAAGGCAGAGGCCTCTTTCATGAGCATCGAACGTATCGGCGTCGGCCCCCGCATGGCGCAGGCGGTCGTCCACGGCCATACGATCTATCTCGCCGGCCAGGTCGCCGACAAAACCGCGGGCAAGAGCGTCGGCGAGCAGACCAGGGAAATCCTCGATTCGATCGATCGCCTGCTCGCCGAGGCCGGCTCGGACAAGACGCGCATCCTCTCGGCGACGATCTATTTGGCCGACATCGCGACTTTCGCCGAGATGAACGCGATCTGGGACGCTTGGGTCGTCAAAGGCCATACGCCCGCGCGCGCCACGGTCGAGGCCAAGCTCATCGCGCCCGCCTATCGCGTCGAGATCGCCTGCGTCGCGGCCAGACCGTCGAAATAGGGGGCTCAACAGCGTGAACAAGCCTCCGCAGGGCGGCGTGACCGGATCCTTCGAACGCGTCGCGACGCCCGCCGCGGCGGTCGATCGCCTCGCCGAGCTCTACGCGCGAGCGGCGGGGTCGCTGCGCGCGGCCGTCGAGAGCTTTCTGATCGACGGCGTTCCGCCGAGCGCCGAAATGCGCGCGCGCTTTCGCTATCCCGAATTGCGCGTCACCTACCAGCCCGAGGGCGTGCCGCCTTCGAGCGCGCGCGCGTTCGCCAAGTTCAGCGAGGCGGGCGTCTATTCGACGACCGTGACCCAGCCCGAGGATTTTCGCGCCTATCTGCTCGAACAGCTCGAACCCTTGGTCGCCGAATTCGGCGCCGAGATCGACGTCGGCGTCGGCGCGCAGGAAATCCCTTACCCCTACGTGTTCGAGAGCGGCGACGAACTGGGGCGCGGCGGCGCGAGCGCCTCCGAACTCGCGCGCTTCTTTCCGGCGCCCTCGCTGACGGTCGTCGGCGACGAGATCGCGGACGGCGCGTTCGAGATTCGTCCCGGCTTCGAGCGCCCGATATCCCTGTTCGACGCCGTGCGCGTCGATTATTCCTTGCGCCGGCTGGTGCATTACACCGGCTCCGACTGGCGCGCGATGCAGCCCTGGGTGCTGCTGACCAACTATCATCGCTACGTCGATCAGTTCATTCGCTGGGGCTTGGAGCAACTGCGCATCGGCGCCGCCGAAAAGATGGTCCTGCCCGGCAACGTCGTGATCGACGCGACGTCGACGCCGGAGGAAGCCGAGGCGCAGGCGGCGGCCGTCGTCTGGCATCGCTTCCAGATGCCCGCCTATCACGTCGTGCGCGCCGACGGGCGCGGCGTCAGCCTGGTCAACATCGGCGTCGGGCCGGCCAACGCCAAGACCATCACCGACCACATCGCGGTGCTGCGCCCGCATTGCTGGCTGATGGTCGGCCATTGCGCCGGCCTCAGGCAGTCGCAGATCATCGGCGATTACGTGCTCGCCCACGCCTATCTCAGGCAGGACAGCATCCTCGACAGCGCGGTGCCGCCGGACGTGCCGATCCCGGCGCTCGCCGAAGTGCAGGTCGCGCTGCAGGAGGCGGTGGCGCGCGTCACCGGCGATCGCGGCGAAGCGCTGAAGCGGCGCCTGCGCACCGGCACCGTGGTCACCAACGAAGACCGCAATTGGGAATTGCGCTGGACGCAGGAGCGCCGGCGCATCAACCTGTCGCGCGCCGTCGCGGTCGACATGGAATCGGCCACCATCGCGACGCAGGGCTTCCGCATGCGCGTGCCCTACGGCGCGTTGCTGTGCGTTTCCGACAAGCCGCTGCACGGCGAAATCAAACTGCCCGGCGCGGCCAACGCCTTCTACGAGCGCGCGATCGGCGAGCATCTGCAGATCGGCATCGCCGCCCTGGAGCTGCTGCAGAACCAGCACGGGACGCTGCATTCGCGCAAGTTGCGCAGTTTCGACGAGCCGCCGTTCCGGTGACAAAGGGTCAACGCATTTCGAAATCTGGAATCTGCGCTCGACAATTGTATTTTCCTTGAGTCCGATTGGAGGTCGGAATATTCACTTGGGGGTGACAAACTTGGCTTGCTTGGAGGCGGGCATGGTCGGGGTCCCAGCGCTTCAGAAGCACGTTGCGGAAATTTGGGAGTTCGTGTCTCGGCCGTTGCGAGCGTTCCGGGATCGGCTTATTTTTCTCTGTAGAATTCAATTTTCGCGCCCTGCTGCAATTATTGCATTGTCTACTACAGTGATTACAATTGCAGGAATCATCGTCTGGTACCCAAGCGGAAGCAGCTCGGCACTCGGGGCGGCGCTAACCATTTCTTCGGGTGTTATATGGATTGCGAGCCTCTTTCTTTCGATTTCGAAGTACAACGAGACTTCAGTTGTTGACGGCTCAACTGAGTTTAACAATGCTATAACTAGGATAAGCCACGACATTCCGAGTGGATACAAGATAATAGCCCGCAACGGTTTCGACGATCCCATTCTTTGTTATGATGTTTCAGGCGATGAGTTGAACGTGTGTGGGCGGTTGATTAGTGTGAACCCAAAGCAATTCCGGATAAATCGGGACATTATCCCTGACCCGACGAAACTACCGTGCCTATCCGGTTAACGCAGACACCCCCTAGATGTAGGGTGCGTCCACGCGCCGGAATAAAGGTCGGCATAGGTCGGCGCCTCAACCCCGCCCGCGATGCCGAGCAGCGAGCGGAAGGCGTTGAACGGGTAGAACCGCCTGTTGAAGCGGAACGTGAACTCATTGAGGTAGGCTTGTAGGTGCTTCGCGCTCACGCCGTGGTGGATGCCGTTGAGCCAGGCCTTCAAATTGGAGAAGACGAGGTGGATCATCGGCATGAACTGTTCGACCATTTCGGGGTCGCCGCATTCGGCAATTGCATGGTGGTCGTAGCCCCGCTTGCGCAAGCTGGCATAGCCGCTCCAATCGTTGGTGACGATCAGCGAGCCTGGCATGACGGCGCTCTCGACAAAGCCACACAAGGAATCGGCGCCGCGGTCAGCAGCGATGGCCAGTCGTACTCGACCGGCATAGCGGCCATCCTTCCGCTTGTCTTGTGCCGTGCCCGGCTTCCGGCGGCGAACCTCGACAGCGGCGGCCACCAGCGTTTTGTGGTGGATGCCCCGGCCTTCGCCGCGCGTCCTTCCACCGACCCACGTCTCATCAACCTCCACATGCTCTTTTGGCCGACCACCGATGCGGTCCTGGTCCGGCCGCACCATGCCCGCGCGCAGTTTGTGCAGGATGCCGAAGGCCGTTTCGTATCGTGTCAGCCCGAGTTGCCGCTGAAACTGCACCGCCGACATGCCCGGCGTTTGGCTGGCGACGAGGTACGCGGCCCAGAACCAGACGCTGAGCGGCGTATGACTGCGTTCCATGACCGTGCCGACCAGGAGACCGGCCTGGCGGCGGCACGCACGGCACTCCAGAACACCCGGTCGGGTGACAATGCGGAAGGGCTCGGCGATCAGGCCGCAATGCGGGCAGACAAAGCCGTCAGGCCAACGCGCGCGCCCAAGATAGGCAGCGCACGCCGCGTCATCGGGAAACAGCTGCTGAAACTCGGGGAGCGATTGGGGAAAAGCCAGATCGTCGCGCTGCTGGACGTCCATGGTCGCCATGATGCCCGACGCTAGCCCTGGTGGGTGTCTGCGTCAACCGGATAGGCACGGAAACTACCTATCGGCAGGCTATTTACGACTACGAACGATTTGAAAGTCCGTTTAGCGTCCGAGATTTCGAAGGACACGATTTCCTGCGAGGAACCAATTAATCTGCAAAAGACAGATTATTTCAGCGATAGGTGCACCAACGGAATCGCGAAGAAAGCTCTTGAAGTTCGTGGTAAGATAACCCGCTATGGCTGCAGCCTGATGATGCTTGAGGGTCGTCTGGTTCGGCTGGATAAGGCTGACGCTCTTTCAAACCATTTAGGAGGCTCGACGTTGCTGTTGACCGGCGATTCGCGCCTTGTATACATAATGCAAGGCCCGAAATCGGATGAGAATCCGCAGCGACTTGCTTCGTCAGGCTCGGGTTCTTTCGATTGGCAAAACGTCGCTACAAGAGATGGCGAGCTATTCGTGAGTTTTGTGAAATCAGAAATTGAGAGAGAACTGAGAGAGGAGGTCGGAGTTGGAGAGAAGGCGAGACTCGAAACACGTCTGGTTGGTTTCTCGCGATCTCTTTATCGGAACGGAAAACCAGATTTCATGGCGATCAGTTTGACGGACGCGCCTTTCGAGGAGCTCAGCGTCCGTTTCAACGAACGTAAATTTGTCAATAAGTATATTAGATACTTCGACGTTGATGGCCAGATTGTATCTGCATTACGTGAAGCGCTCCATAGGCTCGGTAACTGTATTAAGGAAGGAAGGATCGAACCTTATACGAACCTGGGGACAGCGTCGACGCCACTATTGGCTAATATATACTTTGCGAGCAGATATCTTGAACACACGACCGAACCAGATTTCATTGAGACGTTCTACAAGAATTGAAGGATTGTCCAGAGCGTGTTTGAGTGAATACCACGTTGAAAACCAAGAGGCCGTTAGAGAGGCAAACGTTGGTCCGTTGAATAACCGCGCCACGCGCCAAACGTCGAGCGTCGCCATTGCACGCAGATTTTTCACTTCCGAACTTTTTGCGAGCCAGGCAATGGGATCGTCATTCGAAAAGCGCCGGCGCGATCGAGGCGACGAGCAGCGTCGCCAGGAGCGTCCGCGAGCCGAACGTGTCGAGCTTCTCAAGTCTCGTCGTCGCGGCCGTCGCCGGCCTCGGCTTTGACCCATGGCTCGGCCGAGCCGTCGCGCAAGCGCGCGCGCTTCCAGAACGGCGCCTCGGTCTTGAGGCGATCCATCAGCATCTCAGCCGCCGCAAACGCTTCGCGGCGATGCGCGGCGGCCACCGCGACGAGGACGATCTGCGCGCCGGGCGCCAGCGTCCCGTAGCGGTGGATCACGGTGACGCCGATCAGCGGCCAGCGCGCCTCGGCGGCGGCGACGACGCGCGCGATCTCGGCCTCGGCCATGCCGGGATAGTGCTCGATCTCCAGCGCCGCCACACGCCCGCCCTCGTCGCGGCAGAGGCCGACGAAAGTCACCAGCGCGCCGACGTCGGCGCGTCCGGCTCGAAGCGCGCGCGCCTCGGCCGCCGCATCGAAATCTTGCGATTGCACGCGCGCCGCGCCCATCGGGTCAGCCGCCCGTCATCGGCGGAAAGAACGCGATTTCGCGCGCGCCCGCTATTGCCGCGTCGCGCCCGACGTGGGCGCGGTCGATCGCGGCGCGGATCGCGCCAGGCCGCGCGAAAGCGTGGGCGTAGCCTTCGCCCCGGGCCGACAGCCAGGCGATGAGCTCGCCGACCGTGGCGACGCCGGCGGGCGGATCGAGCTCCTCCTCGTTCTTGCCCACGCGTTCGCGCACCCAGGCGAAATACACCGCTTTCATCGGCCAAGATTCCGAACTCGGGTGGACGCCGTCGACGCGCCAGCGCGACATTCCCCGCCGTCGACCTCTTGGCGAGCGTTTGTCGACCCGGATGCGGCGGCGTCCTTGATCATCGGCCCTCAATCGTCCGCGACATGCTCGTAGCTCGCCTTGAAATAATCCCAGCCGGTGTAGAGCGTCAGAACCGCGGCGATCCACAGCAGCGTGACGCCGATCGTGATCGAGCCGGGCAGCGCCGATTCGCCCGCCGGTCCGGCGATGAGGAAGCCGAGCGCGATCATCTGCGCCGCCGTCTTCCATTTGGCGACGGCGGTGACGGGAACCGACACGCGCAACTCGGCCAGATATTCGCGCAGGCCCGACACCAAGATTTCGCGGCAGAGAATGACGATCGCCGCCCACAGCGACCAACCGGCGATGGTCTTGTCCGCCACCAGCATGAGCAGCGCCGCGGCGACCAGCAATTTATCGGCGATCGGGTCGAGCATGCGCCCGAGCGAGGACTGCTGCGCCCAGGCGCGCGCGAGGTAGCCGTCGAAGAAATCGGTGATCGCCGCCGCCGCGTAAACCGCCAGCGCGCTCCAGCGCGCCCACGCCTCCGCCGGCCAGAACAGCAAGGCGACGACGAGCGGAACCGCCGCCACTCGACCATAGGTGAGAAGGTTGGGCAGATTCCAGTTGCGACCGGCGACTCGGGCCTTGGGGGCATCCATAGGCCCGCCAGCAGACATCGAAGCCCGCTCCCCGTCAATAGACGCCTCCTCGCCGCCGGCGATCGCGCCGGCGCGCGCAATATCTGGGGATGATCGGTTCGGCGGGCGCGGGCGCGGCCCGATTTGGTCTAAGCTCGCGCCCAATCCGCTTTTGGGAGCCCCGCCATGTCCAATGTCCACGTCGTCGGCCATCCCCTGGTGCAGCACAAGCTGACGCTGATGCGCGACAAGACGACTTCCATCAAGGGATTTCGTCAACTGCTCAACGAAATCGGCATGCTGCTCTGCTACGAAGTGACGCGCGATCTGCCGCTGGAGATGGTGGAGGTCGAGACGCCGCTGGCCAAGACGATGAAGCCGACGATCGCCGGCAAGAAGCTGGTGTTCGCGCCGATCTTGCGCGCCGGCGTCGGGTTTCTCGACGGCATGCTCGACCTGGTGCCGAGCGCGCGGGTCGCCCACATCGGGCTCTACCGCGACCCCAAGACGCTGGCGGCGGTCGAATATTATTTCAAGGCGCCCGTCGACGTCGCCGATCGGCTGGTCATCGTCATGGACCCGATGCTCGCCACCGGCAATTCCGCGGTGGTCGCGATCGAGCGCCTGAAGAGCCGCGGCGTCAAGGACATCCGCTTCGTCTGCCTGCTGGCCGCGCCGGAAGGCGTCCAGCGCCTGACCACGGTCCATCCCGACGTGGAGGTGTGGACCGCGGCGATCGACGAAAGGCTCAACGACCACGGCTATATCGTGCCGGGCCTCGGCGACGCCGGCGACCGGATGTTCGGGACGAAGTGACGTTTCGCTGGTGACGCGCTCGCCGAGCGCGCTTGGCGCGAAGCGCCTTGTCTTGTCGCTGCCGAATTAAGGGTCAGAGCCGCTCCCTCCGGACCGTGGGCGACAATCCCGGTCCGCGATGAAACGACATCAGGGGTTTGAGTGCGCTCTCGTGTCCTTTTTGCGGCCCGTCGCCGCGGACGTGCGATCCTTGCCGGGCGCCGGCCGCGCCGCAGGATTCGCTTCGCTGCGCTCGGGGCGTGGAGCGGCGCGGCGCGTGGCGGCGGAGGCGACGGCCGAACCGACCGAGGCCGGCACCATTTTCGGGCGCGATGGCCCGTTTTCAACGGCTTGCGTGACGATTTTCCGCCGCCGCGCGGCGCGGGCTTCGCTCGCTAGCCGATGCCGCCCCATTAAGGGGTTGAGTAAAGCGTCAACGTATCCACCGTAACCTTTTATGAACCGGTTGTTCCGCCTCGGCGCTTGATCGGGCCTGGCGGAAAGAGCAAATTGCGCCTTAGCTCGCCAATTCACATGATTGCGCGGGGGACCAATTGATAAGAGAGGGGAGGGCCATGCTGAATTGATTAGCGAATGTACTAAATTTAATTATGATACGCGTCTCGGCTCGACACCTGTCATGGATGTCACTTGCAAGAGCGATTGTCGTAATTCAAATCGTTGTTCTTTGTTCATCTGCGGTCCGTGCAGCGGAATTCAACTTTGGCTTTGATGGCGCACCAAGGCCTTCCCAAGAGGCAATACTAATAGTGAAGGAATTCGACGATATCAGAAAGAACTGGTTAGGTATCAGTTTAGTGATGGATAGATGGGTACCGAGGGTTTTCAGCGTTGATGGCAAGGTTGTAGATAAAGTTGGTAATCAACTGTCCAGCCCTTGGTTATTCGGGCCTAGGTCTCATTGTGATTCCGATTGCGTGATCAGGTTCTTGCCTGGCGTCCATTCTGTTGAGGTCAATTATTGGTCCAGTGGAACACGTGGGGCGCACAATCAGGTTGTGAGCTTCACGGCAAAGCCTGGTAAGAAATATAAGGTGTTCTTAGCCTTCGCCCCCGGTCAATGGTCAGCGATAATAAGAGAGGTTTTCGAGTGAGCGCACTCCTCTCGAAAACGTTCGTTTTCGAGAGGAGCGCAGCGCAGTTGATTTACGCAGTGAGTTGGCTATTTTGTTCGCGCGTTCCCGAGAGCGATCTTGTTGGAAACGCCGTAACACCTAACTTCATACCTTGAGGAGTAAGTCAGATGCGAAATGTCATCGTTGGAGGAGTTGTCTTCCTGAGTTGCCTAGCGCCTCTTGCCGCCAGCGCGCAGTCGCCGCCAGACGACAAACGTCCGATTTTATGTACGGTTGTTGTTTCAAATGGTGCAGTTTGGAGCACCCCCGACGCAGATGCGTGCGAAGGTTTTAGAAGTGGGAAATACGGCCAGGTGCGCAAGTACTGGAAGGGGGACCATATGAAGGAGGGTTTAGCTTTTCGGCTCCGCTACTGCGACTCCATAGGCGGCAGTGGCTATTGTGACCAACTCCGCTCAATGAAGTAAGTGAGGCGCGCGCCTCAGGCTCCGTAACCCTCGGTGGAAGCTCGATAAGTGTAAGGCTTTATCAAGCGCCTTCCGCCCAAAAAGACAGAGGCCGTTGCGCGACGAGCGCGCAGACGGCCTTGTCTTTTTGGGCGGAAGGCGCTTGACCCGACTTGAACAGTAAACGGGTCTTCGCGCTCGCAACCTGTTGATATTATTGACGGCGATCGGGCATTTTCGCCAAACGTGGTGGCACGTTTGCACAATATTTCGGCTTGATAATTGATTGCGAATCGGATTCTGTGGTGCTCTGCTTTGGGGCCGCCATGTTCTTCCGCTTCAAGAGGTCGGGCGAGCGCACTTACGTGCAGATCGTCGAGAACAAGCGCATCGGCGGCGCCGTGCGTCAGTCCGTCGTCGCCAATCTGGGGCGCGCCGACGAACTGGTCGCCTCCGGCGGGCTCGCCTCGCTCATCGCCTCGGGCGCCAAGCTCACCGATCAGGTGTTGCTCATCCATGCGCTCGACGAGGACGCCGACGGGGCCTTGTCGATCGCGGCCAAGCGGATTGGCGGGCCGCTGCTGTTCGGCAAGATCTGGGAGCGGCTCGGCGTCGCCGAGGTTCTCGGCGATCTGTTGAAGGAGCGCGCGTTCGAGTTCCCGGTCGAGCGGGCGGTGTTCGTCGCCGCGCTGCATCGGCTGTTCGTTTCCGGATCGGACCGCGACTGCGCGTCGTGGATGACGGATTACGACATCCCGGGCGCCGAGGGGCTTGACCTGCATCATTTCTACCGGGCGATGGCCTGGCTGGGCGAGGAGATGGAGGAGAAGCCGGCCGAGGCGCTGGCGCCGCGCTGCGTCAAGGACGTCATCGAGGAGAAGCTGTTCGATCGCCGCCGCGACCTCTTCACCGATCTGTCCGCCGTGTTCATGGACACCACGAGCCTGTCGTTTTACGGCGAGGGCGGCCAGACGCTGGGCGAGCGCGGCTATTCCAAGGATTATCGGCCCGATCTGAAGCAGATGATCCTCGGCCTCGTCGTCGACGGCGAGGGTCGGCCGATCTGCACCGAGATGTGGCCGGGCAACACCGCCGACGTGACGACATTGCTGCCGGTCGTCGATCGGCTGCGTTCGCGCTTCGGGGTCGGCCGGGTCTGCGTCGTCGCCGATCGCGGCATGATCTCGGCCGCGACGATCGCCGGGCTCGAGGAACGCAATCTCGAATACATCCTGGGCGCACGCGAGCGCTCCGACGCGATCGTCAAAAGAATCGTGTTGGCGAACGATGATCCGTTCGTGCCGTTGCTCATCGAGCGCAAGGCCGGCCAGACTCAGTTGTTCGTCAAACAGCTGCAGATCGAGGGCGAGCGTTACGTCGTTTGCCGCAACGAAGCGGAGGCCGAGAAGGACCGCGAGAATCGCGAGGCGATCGTCGCCGCTCTCGCTGCGCAATTGAAAAGGGGCGACAAGGCGCTGATCGGCAATTCCGCCTATCGGCGCTATTTGCGCAAGACCAAAGGGGCCAAGGGCAAGCCGGCGTTCGAGATCGACGCCGGCAAGCTCGCCGAAGAAGCGCGGTTCGACGGAATCTTCGTGCTGCGCACCAACGCGAAAATCACGCCGCTGCAGGCGGTTCTGCGCTATCGCGACCTTCTCAAAGTCGAAAATCTCTTCCAGCGGACCAAGGCGGTAATGCGCACGCGGCCGATCTTCCACTCATCCGACGCCGCCATTCGTGGCCATGTCTTTTGCTCGTTCCTGGCGCTGGCGATGCAGAAGCATCTCGACGATCTCATGCGCGAAGCCGGCGTCGCGCCCGAGTGGCGGGTTCTGCTGCGCGATCTCGACCGTCTGAGCCAAGTGCGCATCCGTCATCGCGGCGCCGATTGGCTGGTGCGCAGCGACGCCGCGCCGGCGGTGACGACGCTCTTCAAACGCGCTCATCTCGCCCTGCCGCCGCGCGCCCGCCAGGCTCGCCCCCCGCCGCCTGCCCAACTCAAACGCGCCCAAAAACGCCGCGGCCGCCCAAGGCGTAGTGCCACGCCGACTTGAATTTCCCTAAAATGCCAGCGCAATCAATCATTTACGAAAATTAGGTGTCCAACTTGGGCTTGACTCGCTTTGGCGCGCGGTACAGGAATCATGGACTTTCGGAGGCTTGAGCCAATGAACCACTCGCGTCGTCGCGGGCGAGTATTCGGAGCGCTCGTGGCGTGCGCCAGCGCGTCGTCCGCGTCGTTGGTGTGTTCCACCACTTCGTTCGCCTGCTCCACGGTCTACACAATCAACCTTCAGGTCGAGTTGTCGCCGGAGATCGCCAAACAGGGCGAAGACATTCTCGTTGAGCTTCGCTCCGGCGCGGTCGGTCGGTCGAAGGTCGTAAGCAACCGGAAGTTTCACGGCAAGAACGGCACCGTATCGTTTTCCGGTCTGTGCGCGGGTGCCTATTTCGTCGACATCGGCAACGGTGATCTGGTCGCCGTTGGGCCGGTGCATAATTTCAACGACGGCGCACATTACATAAGCACAATACGCGTCTCGTTTTCGGAGGGTAATGTCTCGTCTCGAAGGCGGAGCGACATATAGCGAAACGGATTACGGGATTACGGTGACACGCTCTTTCCCTTTTTATTCCGGCGTTCGCCGTTGCACAAAAATGGAAAGAGGTGCGTGTCACCGAAATCCAGGTCCGACTCTGAGCAATCACCAAATCGCGGTTGCAGAAAGGAAACACGCCATGGCTCTCTTTCGACTTCTTTCCAGTCATCGCAACTTGTTAAAGGCTGGGGCCACCCGCGTTGCAGCGAAAGTATCGAGCGTTTCGATCGTACTAGGGCTGTCGGTGGTCCTGCAAATGACCATATCCTACCAATGCTTTGCGCAAGAGGGGCTGAAGCAAGTCGGAGGGAATGTGATCAAGTTTGACAGTATTGGTGTGCCTATGGGGCCATGGAGAAATATCTCGTTGGGAGATAACACCATGCATATGGCTTTGATTAAGAAAGAAGGCGATACAACTAAGCAATTTGTGATGGGTTTTAAAGGTGCTATCACTGGCGAAGCAGGAAGGGTGACAAATATAGAAGGAAAAATCGTGACGCTCGCCGACGACAAAGGGAATACCAAACTAATAGTAAATACTGCATTAACGAATGGCAAGTTGGTTATTTCTAGCGAGAGTGGAGATACATACGTTATCTACGCGCTAAATCCAAACGGTGGAATGATAAGAGATTGCTCGCCCCCTCGAAAGTGCGACATTCAATGATAATGCAATGATAATGGCAATGATAATGAAATTACGGTGACAAGGACCTGGACTGCACCCCTCTGGTGAGACACGCTAATTGAGTGACAGGGCTTCGTCCTGGTTCAGCGTTGGCGCGACCGGCCGCAGTTCGGCTTCGAACTCGACCGGCGGTTTGTAGCCCAGCGCCGAGTGCAGGCGCTGACGATTGTAGATGGTCTCGATGAAGGCGCCGATCTGCCGACGGGCGTCGTCGATG
This sequence comes from uncultured Alphaproteobacteria bacterium, assembly GCA_963775575.1. GTDB lineage: Bacteria > Pseudomonadota > Alphaproteobacteria > Rhizobiales > Beijerinckiaceae > Roseiarcus. The sequence goes on along the minus strand of CAVZJG010000002.1, from coordinate 1,647,031 downwards.
TTGGCGTAGGCCTTGCCGTTCACCTCCTCGGCTTTCAGCGTCTTCATGAAGCTCTCGGCCTTGGCGTTGTCGTAAGGGTTGCCGGGCCGGCTCATGCTGATGACGATTTTGCGCGCCTCCAGCCGTTCGACATAGTCGGAACACGCATACTGCACGCCGCGGTCGGAGTGGTGGATGAGACTTTCGGGCTCAGGCTGGCGCGCCGCGAGCGCCTGATCAAGCGCCTCAAGGGCGAGCGAAGCCTCGAGATGGCCGGCGAGCGCCCAGCCCACCACTTTGCGCGAGAACGCGTCGATGACGACGGCCAGATAGACGAAGTCCTCGGCCAGCCTGATGTAGGTGATGTCGGCGACCCAGAGCTGGTCGAGGCCGCTGGGACGCAGCGCGCGGGCGAGGTTTGGCCGGATCGCGAAGCCATGCCGGCTGTCGCTCGTGCGCGGGACGAAGGGCTTGGCGCGCAGGCTGAGCAGGTTGTCTTCGCGCATCAGCCTGAGCGCCCGCTTGGCGTTGACGATCAGGCCCAAGTTGGACACCTAATTTTCGTAAATGATTGATTGCGCTGGCATTTTAGGGAAATTCAAGTCGGCGTGGCACTACGCCTTGGGCGGCCGCGGCGTTTTTGGGCGCGTTTGAGTTGGGCAGGCGGCGGGGGGCGAGCCTGGCGGGCGCGCGGCGGCAGGGCGAGATGAGCGCGTTTGAAGAGCGTCGTCACCGCCGGCGCGGCGTCGCTGCGCACCAGCCAATCGGCGCCGCGATGACGGATGCGCACTTGGCTCAGACGGTCGAGATCGCGCAGCAGAACCCGCCACTCGGGCGCGACGCCGGCTTCGCGCATGAGATCGTCGAGATGCTTCTGCATCGCCAGCGCCAGGAACGAGCAAAAGACATGGCCACGAATGGCGGCGTCGGATGAGTGGAAGATCGGCCGCGTGCGCATTACCGCCTTGGTCCGCTGGAAGAGATTTTCGACTTTGAGAAGGTCGCGATAGCGCAGAACCGCCTGCAGCGGCGTGATTTTCGCGTTGGTGCGCAGCACGAAGATTCCGTCGAACCGCGCTTCTTCGGCGAGCTTGCCGGCGTCGATCTCGAACGCCGGCTTGCCCTTGGCCCCTTTGGTCTTGCGCAAATAGCGCCGATAGGCGGAATTGCCGATCAGCGCCTTGTCGCCCCTTTTCAATTGCGCAGCGAGAGCGGCGACGATCGCCTCGCGATTCTCGCGGTCCTTCTCGGCCTCCGCTTCGTTGCGGCAAACGACGTAACGCTCGCCCTCGATCTGCAGCTGTTTGACGAACAACTGAGTTTGGCCGGCCTTGCGCTCGATGAGCAACGGCACGAACGGATCATCGTTCGCCAACACGATTCTTTTGACGATCGCGTCGGAGCGCTCGCGTGCGCCCAGGATGTATTCGAGATTGCGTTCCTCGAGCCCGGCGATCGTCGCGGCCGAGATCATGCCGCGATCGGCGACGACGCAGACCCGGCCGACCCCGAAGCGCGAACGCAGCCGATCGACGACCGGCAGCAATGTCGTCACGTCGGCGGTGTTGCCCGGCCACATCTCGGTGCAGATCGGCCGACCCTCGCCGTCGACGACGAGGCCGAGGATCATCTGCTTCAGATCGGGCCGATAATCCTTGGAATAGCCGCGCTCGCCCAGCGTCTGGCCGCCCTCGCCGTAAAACGACAGGCTCGTGGTGTCCATGAACACGGCGGACAGATCGGTGAAGAGGTCGCGGCGGCGATCGAACAGCTTCTCCTCGATGACGTCCTTGACGCAGCGCGGCGCCAGCGCCTCGGCCGGCTTCTCCTCCATCTCCTCGCCCAGCCAGGCCATCGCCCGGTAGAAATGATGCAGGTCAAGCCCCTCGGCGCCCGGGATGTCGTAATCCGTCATCCACGACGCGCAGTCGCGGTCCGATCCGGAAACGAACAGCCGATGCAGCGCGGCGACGAACACCGCCCGCTCGACCGGGAACTCGAACGCGCGCTCCTTCAACAGATCGCCGAGAACCTCGGCGACGCCGAGCCGCTCCCAGATCTTGCCGAACAGCAGCGGCCCGCCAATCCGCTTGGCCGCGATCGACAAGGCCCCGTCGGCGTCCTCGTCGAGCGCATGGATGAGCAACACCTGATCGGTGAGCTTGGCGCCCGAGGCGATGAGCGAGGCGAGCCCGCCGGAGGCGACCAGTTCGTCGGCGCGCCCCGGATTGGCGACGACGGACTGACGCACGGCGCCGCCGATGCGCTTGTTCTCGACGATCTGCACGTAAGTGCGCTCGCCCGACCTCTTGAAGCGGAAGAACATGGCGGCCCCAAAGCAGAGCACCACAGAATCCGATTCGCAATCAATTATCAAGCCGAAATATTGTGCAAACGTGCCACCACGTTTGGCGAAAATGCCCGATCGCCGTCAATAATATCAACAGGTTGCGAGCGCGAAGACCCGTTTACTGTTCAAGTCGGGTCAGGCCTTGCCGGCGCAGCGCCTGCGTGACGCGACGATAGCCGTAATGGCGATGAGCGAGCGCTTCGCGTTGGATGAGATCGCGCAGATCGGCGTCCGCGCGGGCGGGAGCGTGCGGGCCGAAATGGCGGTAGTAGCCCGCGCGCGACACGTCCCCGAGGGCGCACAGGCGCCGGACGTTGGCGTCGTCTTCGAGAAAGCCTTGCGACTCGTCGGCGGTCATTTTTTCGACGACCGCGTAGAGATGGGCGCGCCGCCGTTCGGGGGCGTCGCGTCCCAGAGCCGCAAGGCTTCGCGAAAAAAATGCAGATCCGCCTGCTGACGCCCGATCAGCCGTTCCAGTTCGGCAATGCGGGCCTGCGCTTTCCTCAGCTCCTGCGTAATTACCCACCCCCTGGCATTTGGCGCGTGCGGGGCTTGCGGATTGGAGCGCTTCCTGATTCAAGAATCGGATGAATCGCAGTGACTTGGAACAGCTCAGCAAGGACGAACTGATCGAGCTGGTGCTGCAATTGCAGCGACCGAGGAAGACGTCACGCAATTCGTCGAAGCCGCCGTCGAGCGATCGGAAAGAGCAGCGGGAGAACGCCAAGCCCGGCGGCGCCAAACCCGGGCACGAGGGCCACGCGCGCGGTTTGAGCGACAGCCCGGACGCCGTGGAGGATCACGCCCCGACGCATTGCCCGCGGTGCGGGCTGGCCTTCGGCGAGGACGCCCAACGGAAGCTGGTCGGCGAATACGACGAAATCGAGCTTCCGCCGATCCGGCCCTTCGTGCGGCGGCATCGGCGGTTTTCGATCCGCTGCACATGTTGCGGTCAGACGACGACGGCGCCGGTTCCAGACGCGGCGCAGGGCACGCCATTCGGGCCGCGCATCCATGCGCTGGCCGTTTATCTGAAAGGCATGCAGCTCTTTTCCTATGAGCGGCTCGGCGCGGCGTTGAGCGACCTGTTCGGCCTCACCGTCAGCGAAGGCGCCCTGATGAACATGTTCAAGCGCACGAAGACGGCGTTCGAGGCCAGGCGCGCCGAGGCGCTGGCGGCGCTGCGCCGGGCGCGGTTCGTCTCCTGCGACGAAACCGGAGCGCGCATCGAAGGCGTCAATGCCTTTCACTGGGTGTTCTGCAGCAAGAAGGCGGTCGTTCATGGCGTCGCTTTCACTCGCGCCGCCGAAGTTGTGCGCGACGTCATGGCCGGCCATCGCCCGGCGGTGTGGACCTCCGATCGTTACAGCGCCCAGCAGGGTCACGCCGACCGGCAGCAGACCTGTCTTGCGCATCTTGATCGCGAGGCCCGCTTCGTCGACGAGAACAGCGAGGACGCGGCGCCGTTCCGCCTGCGCCTGTGGTTCGACCGTGTCTTCGCCTTGGCCCGCGACATCGAGACCGTCGCCGCCTCGACTCTGCGCGCCAAGCGCCGCGCTCTCGAACACGATCTCGAAGCTATCCTGATCGCTCCGACCACCTGTCCGCTGACCCGCGACCTCCTGGCCAAGGTCGGCCGCGCCCGAACCCAGTTGCTGACCTTCTGCGACTTTCCCGGCGAGGTCGAGCCCACCAACAATGTCAGCGAGCGCGCCCTGCGACCGTGCGTCATTCAGCGCAAGGTCACCAATGGCTACCGCGCAAAATGGGCCGCCGACTTCGAGGCCGGCGTGCGCACCGCCGTCGATACCGCGCGCCTGGCGGGCGCAGGTCCTTTCCAGACCCTCCTCGAAATCATCACCCCCTGAACGCCAGACCGGCAACCCGTGCCGCGCCGTCAGCCCTATCAGGCCACGATCAAAGGGGGTGGGTAGTTACGCTCCTGCGAAGCCTGCGCAGCGGGCGCGACGGCGTCCGGAGAGGACGACGGAGCGACCGCCGCGCAGGCTTCGGCGGCCTTCCAGCCCGGCTTCCGCCCGCGTTTGCGGTTGAACCCGGCCGACCCCATCGCCCGCCAAGCGTTGCGCCACTGATACAAAAGCTTCCGCTTGACCCCAATCGCCGCGGCCACCGCGGCAATCTTCTCGCCAGCTTCCAGCCGCCGCACCGCGGCTTCCTTGAACGCCTCCGAAAACTGCCGCGGACTCTTGCCCGGTTCCGACATGGTTCCTCCTCGGAAGCCATGTCACCCTTTTACCCGTGTCTCAACTTCGGGGTCCACTCCAGACCTCTTTTCCTCTTTATCCCGGTGTTGCAACAAAAAGGGAACTACGTGCGTGTCACCGAAATGCCCGCGGTCGCGGGGCGGTCTGAATTTCGGTTGGCGACCGATTGCGGTCATCGCCAGCGACATGATGGAACGGCGCAAGAGGGTGGGCAGCGGCAGTTCGCGGGCGGCGACGCGGGCGCCGAAGGATTCGCTTCGCTGCGCTCGGAGCGTGGAGCGGCGCGGCGCGGCGGAGGCGACGGCCGAACCGACCGAGGCCGGCGCCATTTTCGGGCGCGATGGCCCGTTTTCAAGGGCTTGCGTGACGGTTTTCCGCCGCTGCGCGGCGCGGGCCTCGCTCGCCAGCCGATGCCGGCCCCATTAAGGCCCGACTTGAACAGTAAACGGGTCTTCGCGCTCGCAACCTGTTGATATTATTGACGGCGATCGGGCATTTTCGCCAAACGTGGTGGCACGTTTGCACAATATTTCGGCTTGATAATTGATTGCGAATTGGATTTTGTGGTGCTCTGCTTTGGGGCCGCCGTGTTCTTCCGCTTCAAGAGGTCGGGCGAGCGCACTTACGTGCAGATCGTCGAGAACAAGCGCATCGGCGGCGCCGTGCGTCAGTCCGTCGTCGCCAATCCGGGGCGCGCCGACGAACTGGTCGCCTCCGGCGGGCTCGCCTCGCTCATCGCCTCGGGCGCCAAGCTCACCGATCAGGTGTTGCTCATCCATGCGCTCGACGAGGACGCCGACGGGGCCTTGTCGATCGCGGCCAAGCGGATTGGCGGGCCGCTGCTGTTCGGCAAGATCTGGGAGCGGCTCGGCGTCGCCGAGGTTCTCGGCGATCTGTTGAAGGAGCGCGCGTTCGAGTTCCCGGTCGAGCGGGCGGTGTTCGTCGCCGCGCTGCATCGGCTGTTCGTTTCCGGATCGGACCGCGACTGCGCGTTGTGGATGACGGATTACGACATCCCGGGCGCCGAGGGGCTTGACCTGCATCATTTCTACCGGGCGATGGCCTGGCTGGGCGAGGAGATGGAGGAGAAGCCGGCCGAGGCGCTGGCGCCGCGCTGCGTCAAGGACGTCATCGAGGAGAAGCTGTTCGATCGCCGCCGCGACCTCTTCACCGATCTGTCCGCCGTGTTCATGGACACCACGAGCCTGTCGTTTTACGGCGAGGGCGGCCAGACGCTGGGCGAGCGCGGCTATTCCAAGGATTATCGGCCCGATCTGAAGCAGATGATCCTCGGCCTCGTCGTCGACGGCGAGGGTCGGCCGATCTGCACCGAGATGTGGCCGGGCAACACCGCCGACGTGACGACATTGCTGCCGGTCGTCGATCGGCTGCGTTCGCGCTTCGGGGTCGGCCGGGTCTGCGTCGTCGCCGATCGCGGCATGATCTCGGCCGCGACGATCGCCGGGCTCGAGGAACGCAATCTCGAATACATCCTGGGCGCACGCGAGCGCTCCGACGCGATCGTCAAAAGAATCGTGTTGGCGAACGATGATCCGTTCGTGCCGTTGCTCATCGAGCGCAAGGCCGGCCAGACTCAGTTGTTCGTCAAACAGCTGCAGATCGAGGGCGAGCGTTACGTCGTTTGCCGCAACGAAGCGGAGGCCGAGAAGGACCGCGAGAATCGCGAGGCGATCGTCGCCGCTCTCGCTGCGCAATTGAAAAGGGGCGACAAGGCGCTGATCGGCAATTCCGCCTATCGGCGCTATTTGCGCAAGACCAAAGGGGCCAAGGGCAAGCCGGCGTTCGAGATCGACGCCGGCAAGCTCGCCGAAGAAGCGCGGTTCGACGGAATCTTCGTGCTGCGCACCAACGCGAAAATCACGCCGCTGCAGGCGGTTCTGCGCTATCGCGACCTTCTCAAAGTCGAAAATCTCTTCCAGCGGACCAAGGCGGTAATGCGCACGCGGCCGATCTTCCACTCATCCGACGCCGCCATTCGTGGCCATGTCTTTTGCTCGTTCCTGGCGCTGGCGATGCAGAAGCATCTCGACGATCTCATGCGCGAAGCCGGCGTCGCGCCCGAGTGGCGGGTTCTGCTGCGCGATCTCGACCGTCTGAGCCAAGTGCGCATCCGTCATCGCGGCGCCGATTGGCTGGTGCGCAGCGACGCCGCGCCGGCGGTGACGACGCTCTTCAAACGCGCTCATCTCGCCCTGCCGCCGCGCGCCCGCCAGGCTCGCCCCCCGCCGCCTGCCCAACTCAAACGCGCCCAAAAACGCCGCGGCCGCCCAAGGCGTAGTGCCACGCCGACTTGAATTTCCCTAAAATGCCAGCGCAATCAATCATTTACGAAAATTAGGTGTCCAACTTGGGTAAGGGGTTGAGTAAAGCGTCACCGTAACCCCAAAGATTGAGGGCCTTTGAAAGATGGCGTGTCTCTCGTCAGAGCCTGGCTGGAGTTCTACGGGAACAACGGCCCGACATTTTGTGCAAGATTCATTTTTCAACGGGAACTACCGATCTCACGAAAAGCATTCGTGACACGTCATGTGGTTTAGACCCGAATCCTGTATATTCCAGGGACGCTCCGAATTCCCCTATTTCGTCCGCGAATTTCGGTGGAAGCGAGCTGGTCTGGCCAGCGAACTTGTAAATATGAGATTTGTCATTTACCACTACTTTAACGTTATCTGGAACGGGATTTAACCAGCGAAGAAAATAATCGTGCCCGTCGGAGCATCTAATAATGCTGAAGTGATGATGCGGTGCTGGTTGCAGTGTTCCCGAAGCGTCTATATTGTGCATTCCGATCGATAAATTATCGACATAGCCTATTACCTCGATTATTGGCCCCGCGACCAGAGTTTCCAAGAACTTTCGGACGTCTTTATGATTTGACGCAGAATACATCATCGCAGTTATTCCGACGCTATCCTCCGCGAACGCGTCAGCTCCGTCGGCGATCAGCACCTTAACCACATCGAGATGGTCTCTTACAACGGCCATCATCAACGCGGTGAGGCCACGCGTTGTTACACGAGCGTTAACGTCGGCCCCATTCTCGATGAGAGCCCGTACAACGTCTACGAGACCTTCAATCGAGGCGTTTATCAATGCGGTTTGTCCATTGCCTGTTCTTGCGTCAACTGTTGCCCCCTTAGCGAGCAAGATTTTTACTATTTCAAGATGTCCAGCCCCAGAGGCTGCAATTAAAGCTGTCGTTCCTTCCATTTTCTCGTCGGATTGAGTGTGCATTGCTGCGTTAACATTAGCTCCACTTCCGATTAATACGTGCACCAAATCGAGATAGCCACGTTGCGAGGCGATAATCAACGCTGTTGCACCGTTTGTCGCCTCGGCGTTGACGTTTGCCCCTTTTCCGATAAGCGCCTTCACAGCAGTTACTTCTCCACGACCCGCGGCCGAAATCAACGTATCAGTATAAACATCAGGGAGCGCAGTAATACGATTGTTAACTCGCTGCAGCCCCTCCGTGGCAATTTTATCGTCATTTCGCAAAGCAATAGCCGCTTCGAAATCGCCGTGTGCGCGATGCAGATCGCCCTGCGCTTCAAAGGCAAGCCCGCGAGCGGCTAAGGCATTTCCATATTTTGGGTCGATTTTGACCGCTTCGGAATAGTCCGAAATTGCCTTACCCCAAGCGTGTTGATTGGCGTATTCTATGCCGCGATCATAGAAGGCTCTTGCCCGGTCTTTAGGACTTTCCTTGTCACCGCGCTCGATGACAGCCGTGCACGCGTCAACAGCGTCTTGTCCAGACTTCTGTATGCAATCATCGAGGTCGGTGGCGTCCGCTGGGGACATAACAGAACACATCAGTGCAATTCCCAGCGTTTGCGCGATTCGAACTAAATTGCTTCGCGCCATTGAAACGCCCCCCCCCAAAAAAAATTTGGTCGGCCGTAACCATTCACATCATGAGCATTGTCTGTATCGTCCAATAACAGACAACGAGTTGCGCGACCATCCCTCTCAAAAAGGAAGGAATTTGAGAGCGCGGCGAGGCGGCAAGCGGATCGCCGTCGAACGCGCCGAAAGCGCCTCTCAAAATTCCTACCTCTCAAAAGGTCGCGGAACCGCCAGTTTCGAGCGATGCAGAAGTCAAGAATTCCGCATATCAAAACCGCCCTTGATCGAAAGGGCATTTCACGCGCCGATGATACGGGCGGAATGGCGCCTTGGTTGTTCCTCGCCCACTCAGGGGCACGTTTGGAGAGGGATCAAGACCATTGCGCGCCGGCGGCAATGGCGGCCGCCCCCGCTACTCCGCGCCCCGCTGCGACTCGATGCGGAAGGGATGGGCGGGATAGACGCCGAGGATGCGCATCTCGCGCGAAAAGAACTCCAGCTCCTCGAGCGCGCGCGCGAGCGGCGGGTCCTCGGGGTGGCCGTCGACGTCGGCGAGGAATTGGGTCGCCGCGAATTGGCCCTCGACCATGTAGCTCTCGAGCTTGGTCATGTTGACGCCGTTGGTGGCGAAGCCGCCGAGCGCCTTGTAGAGCGCGGCGGGGACGTTGCGCACGCGAAAGACGAAGGTGGTCACCAGCGGCCCATCGTGCGCCGCCGCCCAGTGCGGCGTCTTGGAGAGCACGACGAAGCGGGTGGTGTTGTGCGCCTCGTCCTCGACGTCGGCGGCGAGCGTCGTCAGACGATAGATTTCGCCCGCCAGCGCCGGCGCCAGCGAGGCGCGGCTCGGATCGCGCCATTCCGCCACTTCGCGCGCCGAACCGGCGGTGTCGCCGGCGACCATCGGCTTCAGCGCGTATTGGCGGATGATCTTGCGGCATTGGCCGAGCGCGTGGACGTGGCTGTAGACGCTGCGCAAGCCTTGAAGCGTCGCGCCGGGTACGCCGAGAAGCTGAAAATGGATCGGCAAAAAGGTTTCGGCGACGATGTGCAGGCCGGAAGCGGGCAGCAGCGCGTGGATGTCGGCGACGCGCCCGGCGATCGAATTCTCGATCGGGATCATGCCGAGATCGGCCGTCTCGTCCTGCAGCGCGGCGAAGGCGTCCTCGAAAGTGGCGCAGGGCAGCGGCGTCAACTGGGGATAAGCGTCGAGGCTGGCGGTGTGCGAATTGGCGCCCGGTTCGCCCTGGTAGGCGATGGTCTTGGCGTTTGTCATGACGTTCCCTTCGGCGCCAGCATCCGCCGCGCGCGGCGCAACTCCTCGGGCGTGTCGACGCCGAGCGGCGCGACGTCGACGAGCGCGATGTCGATGCGCATGCCCGCTTCCAGCGCGCGCAATTGTTCGAGCTTTTCGCGCCGCTCCAGCGGCGAGGGCGGCAGCGCGACGAAGCGCGCCAGCGCTTCGCGCCGATAGGCGTAAAGGCCGATGTGATGGAACAGCGGCCCCTCGCCCCAGGGCGCTCGGCTCCTAGTGAAATAGAGCGCGCGCAGGCGGCGCGGGCCGACTTCGGTTCCCACCGCCTTGACGACGTTCTCGTCGTCGCGGTCTTCGGCGCGAACAATCTCGGTCGCCAGCGTCGCGATGTCGACGTTGCGATCGCTCAACGGGCCGACCGCGGCGCGCACCGCGCTCTTCTCGATGGTCGGCAGATCGCCCTGCACGTTGACGACCACGTCGAATCTCCCGGCGGGATCGAAGGCGCCGATGGCCTCGAAAATCCGGTCGGAGCCCGAGGCGTGGTCGGGCCGCGTCAGCACGGCGCGCCCGCCGACCGCCTCGACCGCCGCGACGATGCGGGCGTCGTCGGCCGCGACCAGGACGGGGCCGATGTCGGCTTCGCGCGCGCGCCGCCAGACGTGCGCGATCATCGGTTCGCCGTGGATTTCGGCCAGCGGCTTGCCGGGCAGGCGGGTGGAGCTCATGCGCGCGGGGATCAGGACGATCGGATTGGTCATCGACGGGTTCGCGAAAAACGCCGAGAGACGCGGCGGCGCGGCGCTTATACGAGTTGCCAAGCCCGCCGCAAAGCGGCTATTCGTCTCCCGGCGGGGCTTCGGGCGTTCCGTCGATCGACGCTCGAGACGGGACTTCGCGCTCATGCAGCCGACGAAAGCCGTCATCGTCGTTCTCGCGGTCCTCGTCGCGTCGCTGGGAGCGATGGCTCCGGGCTGCTTTTCCGGCGCCGCCTTCGCGCCCGACCGGGCGGTCGGACCCGGCGACGCGCCGCCCCTCGGCGCGAAAGCCGCCGCCGCGCCCGAACCGCCGCTCGCCGCCCTGCTCGCCAAGGCCGACGCGGCCGCCGGGGAGGCCGGCGCCAGACCCTGCCGGCCCTGCCATTCCTTCGAGAGGAGCGCCGTCGCCAAGGTGGGCCCGCCGCTCTACGGCGTCGTCGGCCGCCCCGTCGCCTCGATCGCCGGCTTCCGCTATTCCGCCGGCATGAAGGCGCTGGGCGGCGAATGGACCTACGACAGGCTCGAGCGGTTGCTCGCCGACCCCTCCGCTTTCATCGCGGGAACGCGGATGAGCTTTCCCGGCGAACCGGACGCGCAGAGGCGCGCCGACATTCTCGCCTATCTCCGGACGCTTTCGGATAGCCCGGTCCCCTTCCCGGAGTAGGAAGCGAACGCGCGCCCGCTGTCCGATCCAAACGCTATTTCCGCCCGGCGCCGGCGAAGGCGGCGGTCACGCCCAGGCCGATGAACACGCCGCCGGTCACGTAATGCTCGAAACGCAAGACGCGAGCGTTGCGCTTGAACCATTGCCCGGCCGCGCCGGCGGCCAGCGCGTAGAGGCCGTCGCTCACCAAGCCCATCAGGGCGAAGAGAAGGCCGAGGAAGGCGACCTGGAACGCGACCGCGCCGCGCGCGGGATCGACGAATTGCGGCAGGAACGCGAGGAAGAACAGCGCCGTCTTCGGATTGAGCAGGTTGACGACGAAGCCGTCGCGATAGAGCCGCCGCAACGCGCGCCGCGGCAGGTCGAAATCCGCGGCCGGCGTTTCGCGCCGATCGAGGATTCGGCGCACGCCGATATAGATGAGATAAGCGGCGCCCGCGTATTTGACGGCGCCGAAGGCGAGCGCCGACGAGGCGAGCAGCGCCGACAGCCCCAGCGTCGCCGCCAGCAAATGCGCCAGCGTTCCCGTGAAGATGCCGCAAACGGACACCAGCCCGGCGACGCGCCCCTGCTCGACGCTGCGCGCGACGATGTAGAGCACCGCTGGCCCCGGCGTCAGCAACAGCGCGATCGCCGCCGCGGCGAAGACGCCGAGCGAGGCGGCGTCGGGAATGACGATCGGCATGCGGGGAAGGCTCCGGCGCGGCGAAGGGCGGCGCAGCGTAGCGGATGCAGGGCGAGGCGGCCAGACGGCGCGCGGTCGGACAATCCGCCGCACTGGGCAAATCGCCGGAAATCGGCCATATGGCGGGTGCGGCCGCCGTTCTGATTGCTGCATCGCAGCATCTCGGTTACGGTGAAAAGGGGGATTTTCCGCCGACGGCCGCGGCGGCGGAACAGGATTCGGGCGAGTCTTTCAACCGAGGGCGCAATGAGCACGACCTGGAAGACGAAATGGGGCGCGCGGCGCGTTCGCGAGGATCCGCCGACGATCGAAGACGCGTTGATTGCGGCGGAGAGCCTCACCGACGATCTGGCGCAGCGGGTCGAAATCGCCGCCGCGTTGATGGGCGTTTCCCCCGACGAGGTGCGCGCCCTGGCGAGCAAGCAGGCCAACCTGTCGCGCGGCCGCTCGACGCTGGTGGCGGGGCGGAACCGGGCGGTGGTGGTCGAGTATAAGCGGCCGCGCACGATCCGTTCGCCGGCGGCGGCGCCGGCGCGGCAATGAGATTTGCCCTCGTCGGTCGATTCCCGATAGGCGAAGAAGGCGTCGCGCCCGGTGCGGCGATCGCGGGCGAGCCGATTTCCGGTTCCCCTTTGACCCCGGTCGGGATAGCAACGATCGATGCTTCACAATCCTAGCCTCCCCGCCGCGACCGGCGCCGGCAACATGCTCTTTCGTCTGCTGCGCGAGTTCGGCCGCGAGCACATCCTCGGCTACGCGCTCGCGGCGCTGCTGCTCGGCCTGGTCTCGCTCTCCAACATTTTGGTCGCCTGGCTGTTGAGGCCCGTTCTCAACGGAATGGCGACCCCCGAGAAATTGAGCCAAGCGCGTTTTCTGGCGTTCGAAGCCGGGGGCTTGTTCGTGCTGCGCGGCTTCGCGACCTACGGATCGATCGTGGTGCTGTCGCGCATCGGCAACCGGATCGTCGCCACCGCGCAACGACGCGTGTTCGAACGGCTGCTCAACCAGAACGTCGCCTTCTTCCAGGATCGCCATTCCAGCGAATTCATCTCGCGGCTCGCGTTCGCGGCCAACGGCGTGCGCGACGCGCTGCAACTCGTCATTCAGGGCTTCGCCCGCGACTCCGTGTCGGTCATCGGCCTGGTCGCGGTGATGATCATGCGCGATCCCTTCCTCGCCTTCGGCGCCCTGATGGCCCTTCCGGCCGCCACCTTCGTCGTCAGACGAATCCTGCGCCGCGTGCGCGAATTCGCCAAGCGTTCGTTCGAAGGCTCGACGCAGATCGTCCAGACGATGGGCGAAACGGTGCTCGGCATGCGCATCGTCAAGGCGTTCAATCTCGAAGGCGAAATGCGCGATCGCATGGGGCGGGCGATCCGCACCGTCGAGCGTTCGGCCAATCGCATCGCGGCCGGCGGCGGGCTGACGACGTTGCTCGCCGATTCGCTGGCGGGCCTGGCGATCGGCTTCGCGATCTTCTACGGCGCGTGGCGGGTCAGCACGCAACATGCCGACGTCGGCGCCTTCGGCTCGTTCCTCGGCGCGTTGCTGCTGGCCTACGAGCCCGCCAAGCGGCTCGGCCGCTTTCCGGTCGACATTCAGAACGGCCTGGTCGGCTCGCGCATGATCTATGAGGTGCTCGACGCGCCGCTCGGCGACGAGGCGCATCCGGGCCTGTCGCCGCTCGAAGTGACCGACGGAAGGGTCGTCATCGAGCGGGCGCGTTTCTCTTACCGGCGCGGCGAGGATGTGATCGACGGCCTCGATCTCGTCGCGGAGCCCAGCCAGACGACCGCGCTCGTCGGGCCTTCGGGCAGCGGAAAATCGACCATTCTCGGGCTCATCCAGAGGTTCCACACGCTCGACGCCGGGCGCCTGACGATCGACGGGCAAGACGTCGCCGGCGTCGATTTGGCGTCGCTGCGGCGAAAGATCGCGTTCGTCTCGCAGGACGTGTTCCTGTTCCGCGGATCGATCCGCGACAATATCGCGCTGGGCAGGGCCGGCGCGACCGACGCGGAGATCGCCGCGGCGGCGCAACAGGCCAACGCGCATGATTTCATCATGCAGTTCGCCGACGGATACGAGACGAATGTCGGCGAACAAGGCGCGCAGATGTCGGGCGGCCAGCGCCAGCGCATCGCGATCGCCCGCGCCTTCCTCAAGGACGCGCCGATCCTGTTGCTCGACGAGCCGACCGCGGCGCTCGATTCGGAATCAGAGCGCGAGGTGCAAAAGGCGCTCGACGGCCTGCGGCTCGGACGCACGACGATCGTCGTCGCTCATCGCCTGCAGACCATCGTCGGCGCCGATCGCATTTTCGTCATCGAGCACGGCTGCGCGACGGAATCGGGCTCTCACCGCGAGCTGATCGCCCGCGGCGGCCCCTATTGCACGTTCTTCGCCGCGCAATTCGGGCCTGGGGCGCTGAAATCGCTAGCGTGAGAAGCGCGGGCGCCGGCGCGCCGATCAAAAATTCGCCAGAGGGGCCGCCGAGGGTCGCGTGGTGCGATACTGGCTGCGCGCCGCGACGTCGATGGCGATGCCGGCGATCGCGAGCAAGACCAGCCACGTCATGTCCGACAGGTCGCAGGCAAGGAACCCGAGCGCCAGATTGCACGTCAGCGCCGCGGCCAGATAGGGCGCGAGCCGCGGCGGCGCCGCGCCGATGGCGCGAAAGGCGAGCCACGCGCCGGCGGCGGCGATCACGGCGCCGACGATCCCGAGTTCGTACCAGATCTCGAACGCCAGCGCGCGCGGCGTCTGCGGCGGCAGGATTCCCTCGTGCACGCCCCGCGCCACCGTCTCGAAACCATGCCCGATCAGCAGGCGCGCCTTGTCGTGCAGGAAGGCGTCGTTCGCCACGCCCAGGCTCGGATAGGGCGCCGGCAGCGAACCCAGTTTGGCGTGCAGCATCCACCGCGCGAAAAACGACACGAGCGCTGGAATGAGCGGGGTCAGAAGGATGAGCGCCGCCGCGAGCCGACTGAGGTCGCGCGCGGTGCGGCTGGGATCGGACACCGCGAACGACAGCGCCGCGAAGCCGGCGAACATCGCCGTCGTCGTCGCCGTCGCGCCGATCAGCGAGGCGTAGACGAAGGCGAGAATCAGCAGCAGGCGCGCATAGCCGTTGCGCCCGCGCGCCACGAGCGCGCCCATCGTGGGAAACAGAAGCACCGCGATCGCGCGCGCGCCCTCGGGGATGCGGTTCTGATCGAGCGGCGCGCCCTGTTGGGCCGCCATCCAAGCCGCCAGGATCGCCGCCATGGCCAAGGCGAGCCCGAGCGGAAAAAGATAGAGATCGGTGGCGCGCGCGTGTTCGCGCGTCGTCGTCAGGACGAGCAGGATCGCCAACGTCAGCAGGGCCAGCTTAAAGATGTGCTGCCCCGCGACAACCGGAAATGGCGTCCACAGGATCGACAGCCCCGCCCAGACGAGCCCCGCTAGTCCAACCAGGACCAACGGCGAACCGAGAGCCTTGCCGATGCGCGTCAGCGCGCCCGCGGCCGGATCGAGGAGGGCGCTGACCACCATCAGCCCGACGCCGACCGGAAACAGCACGAACACCGCGACGGGATGCAGGACGACGCCGACCGGCGCGCCGAGCGCAATAACAACATAACCCACGCGTGAAAGGAATTGCGACGCGTCCGCGGCGTCGTCCTTTTGCGCCAATTCCGGGAACCGAGCCATGTCCGCCACACGGGATAAGTGAATGCTTTATACGACAGTGCGCGGCGCCACACTGTGGATTTGAAGCAACACTCGGCGGTCAAGTTCATCGACGCCGGACCGCCCCGATATCGGCGGCGCTCTTGACGTGCGATACGGCAGGCTCATCAACCGGCGTCGAAACCGTCCGATCCCCTCGCCATGGACTTGTCTTGCCCTCGCTCTTCTGAAGACCCGCCCGCCGCCGCGGGCCGGCAGCGCGCGCGGGGCGAAGTCCGCGCCACGTTCGCGCGCGCCGGCGCGCGCACCGAGGCGGCGCGAGTCTTCGAGACCGGCGGTCTTCGCCTGCGTTTTCCACGCGCCGGCGACGAATACGAAGCGGTCGTCGTCAACACCGGCGGCGGAATGGCGGGCGGCGACCGGGCGCGCATCGACCTTGCGGCGGCGCCCGGCGCCCGCGTCTTCGTCACCACGCAGGCGGCCGAGAAGGTCTATCGCGCCGACGGAGCGCTCTGCCGGATCGAGACGCGCCTCGGCGTCGAAGCCGGCGGCGCGCTTTGCTGGGCACCGCAGGAGACGCTGCTCTATGAGGGCGCCCGGCTCGAGCGCCGGCTCGAGGCCGACGTCGCGGCGGACGGTTCGCTGTTGCTGATCGAAGCGGCCGTGTTCGGCCGTCTTGCCCATGGCGAGACCAGCGTCGCGGCCTCTTTACTCGACCGCTGGCGGGTTCGCCGCGCCGGCCGCCTGGTCTTCGCCGAGGCGCTGCGGCTGGAAAACGCGGCGGCGGATCTCGACCGGCCCGCGGTTGGGCGCGGCGCGCGCGCGATCGCCGCGCTCCTCTATCTGGCCCCCGACGCGCCGGACCGGCTCGCCGAGCTGCGCGAGGCGCTCGCCGGCGTTGCCGTCGAGTCGGGCGGCGATCTCGACGCCGGAGCGAGCGCCTTCGACGGCCTGCTCGTCGCGCGCGCCGTCGCGCGCGCGCCGGAGGTCTTGCGCGCGGCGGTCGAAGCGGCGTTGCGCGCGCTCGGCGGCCGCGGCAGGCCGCGGGTGTGGTCGTGAGGCCGACGATGCAGCGCGGCGCCGAGCAAACGCCGCGGTCTCCTGGCGCCGGCGAGTCGAGTTGGGCGGCGGACCGCGGAATCGTCATCGCCGCGGCCGCCGCATGCCTCGGCCTGCTCGCGCTCCAGCTCGCGCTGATCGGGCGCATCGAACTGACTTTCGACGAGGCCTATTACGTCTTGTGGTCGCGGCGCCTCGCCTGGGGCTATTACGATCATCCGCCGATGGTCGCCGCGTGGATCCGCGCCTCGATGGCGCTGTTCGGACCTTCCGAGTTCGGCGTGCGCGCGTTGGGGACGCTGATTGTCGGCGCGATGTCGGGGCTGGTCGCGCTGATGGCTTGGCGTCTGTTCGGATCGATCCGCGTCGCCGCGCTGGCGAGCCTGACGCTGGTCGCCATGCCGCTCGCGGCGGGCGCCGCGATCGTCACCCCCGATACGCCGCTGGTTGTCTTCTGGACGCTCGGCATGGCCGCTCTCGTCGAGGTCTGGCGCACTCGCCGCGCAGCCTGGTGGCTGGCGCTCGGCCTCGCGCTCGGCCTCGCCCTGCTGTCGAAATTCACCGCCGCCTTCCTCGCCGCGGGCGTCGCGCTGGCGCTGCTGACGACGCCGTCGCTGCGGCGTTGGTCGACCTCGCGCGCCCCCTACGCGGCGGCGGCGCTGGCGCTGGCGATTTTCGCGCCGTTTGTGGTGTGGAACGCCGAACACGGCTGGGCGACCTTCATCAAGCAGCTCGGCCGCGCGACCGTGCATGGCCTCTCGCCGCAATACCTCGTGGAATTCGTCCTGTCGCAGATCGGCCTGATGAATCCACTGGTCTTCCTCCCCGTCGTCGCCGCGATCGGCGCGGTCTTCTCCGCGCGCGGCCGGCCGCTCGCGCCGACCGACGAAGCACGGCGCCTGTTGGTCGCCTCGATCGCGCCGGCGGTCGTCTATTTCGCCGTCCACGCGCTGCACGACCGCGTGGAGGGCAATTGGCTGGCGCCGCTCTATCCGACGCTGGCGATCCTGGCCGCCGACGCGATCGCGCGCGCGCAAAGCGTGGCCTCCGGCGGCCTCTGGCCGCGGCTGGTCGCGGGAGGACGTTGGGCCGCCCCCCTCGGCCTCCTCGCGGCGATCGTCGTCTACGGGCAGACGGCGAGCGGCGTCCTGCCGCTCGGCGAGGCGGACCCGACGTTGCGGATCGGCGGCTGGCGCGAGTTGACGCGCCAAGTCGACCAGCTCGCGCGCCAGCGCGGCGCCGCGTTCGTCATCACCAGCGGCTACCCGGCGACCTCGCTGCTGACCTACTACGGCGACCCGGCGCTTCCGGTCGTCCAGCGCGACCAGCGCCAACGCTGGCTTTTCCAGGATTCTCCCCCCGAGGCGCTGTTCCAGGCGCCCGGCCTCGCCTTCATCGACGCGGATCGCGATTTCGCCGCCGAACTGGCGCCGCATTTCGCTCAGATCGAGGAGGTCGCGCGGCTCCAGCGGCGCCCGAACGGCCGAGCGATGGAGACTTACGTCGTCTATCGCGTCGCCGATCCGATCCCGCCCGTGCTGAGCGGCGAGTGAGTCACCCCAACTTCAGCGCGACGACCCCCGCCAGAATCAGCAGCGCCGCCATCGCCCGCGCGCGCCGGAACGGTTCGCCGAGGAAGACAACGCCGATCAGAGCCGCGAAGACGATCGAACATTCGCGCAACGCCGCCACGGCGCCGATTTCCGTTTGCGTCATCGCCCAGACGACGATCGCGTAACCCCCAAAGGCCGCCGCGCCGCCGGCCGCGCTGCGGAGGGAGTCGCGCGTGAGGCTCCGCGCCGCGCCGGCGCCGCGATAGGCCAGCAGCAGCGGCGCGTAGAACGCGGCGGTCAGCGAGTCGGCCCAGGCGTTGTAGGCGAAGGCGTGCAGGGCGGTGGGTCCCGCGAGCCTCGCGCCCTCGCCGTCGATCACGGAGTAGACCGCGATGACGACGGAGTTGACGAGCGCCACGCCGATCGTGGCGCGATCGACGCGGCCATGCGCGAGGCCGCTGAGCCCCATCGTCGCCACGCCCGCGACGAGCGCGGTGACGCCGGCCAAAGCGAGCGGCGAGGGGATTTCGCGCAGCGCGGCGGCCGCGACGAGGGTCGCGATCAACGGCGCGAGGCCGCGCATCAGCGGGTAGGCGACGGACAGATCCGCAGAGCGATAGAGCCGCCCGACCAGCACGAAATAGACGATATGGATGATCGCCGAGGCGAGGATGAAATTGGCCGAGGCCCGGTTGGGCGTCGGCAGCGCCAAAGCCGCCGCGAACGCGATGCCCCCGCACCACAGGCAGACCCGCGCGGAGGCGAGGAACTTGTCGTCCGCGCTCTTGACCAGCGAATTCCACAGCGCGTGCAAGAGCGCCGCGCCGAGCACCGCCGCCATCACCCCCGTCGTCACGGCGCTTCCCTTCGAGCGTCACAAGAGTTTCATCAACTCGTTAGGCGAAAGCCGCCCGCGAGGCCAGCGCGCAGGGGGCGGACCAGGCGTCGCCACGCCTGTTTTTAGGGCGCCGCCGCTAAATTCACGGGCAGATCGCGACGCCCGGCCGGCTCCGCTTGCGCGCGTCGCGGATCGCCTTCATTCTGGCGTGAAACTTGTATGCAGGCCGACGCGAAGGGGGCTCGATCCGATGAATCTCACTCCACGCGAAAAGGACAAGTTGCTGATCGCCATGGCAGCGATGGTGGCGCGCCGGCGCCTCGAGCGCGGCGTCAAGCTCAACCACCCCGAAGCGGTGGCGTTGATCGCCGACTTCGTCGTCGAGGGCGCGCGCGACGGCCGCACGGTCGCCGAGCTGATGGAGGCGGGCGCGCATGTCGTCGCCGCCGACCAGGCAATGGACGGGGTGGCCGCGATGATCGCCGACGTCCAGGTCGAGGCGACCTTTCCCGACGGAACGAAGCTGGTCACCGTGCATCATCCGATCCGCGGCGCCGAGGACAAGCTCGTTCCCGGCGAAGTCGTCGCCGAGCCGGGCGAGATCGCGATGAACGAGGGGCGCGAGACGATCACGCTGGAGGTCGCCAACGCCGGCGACCGGCCGATCCAGGTCGGCTCGCACTATCATTTCTTCGAGGCCAACCCGGCGCTGAAGTTCGAGCGCGCCCGCGCGCGCGGCTTCCGCCTCGACATTCCCGCGGGGACCGCGATCCGCTTCGAGCCGGGGCAGAAGCGCGAGGTGCGCCTCGTGGCGCTCGCCGGCAAGCGGCAGGTCTTCGGCTTCCGGCAGGAGGTGATGGGAAAGGTGTAACCCTCCTTGCCCCCTTGCGGGGGAAGGAAAGATCGCCGAGCGCTTTTTCCGTTTCCTTATTTTGCGAGACCGCCCATGCCCCAATCCCCCGCCTCCCTCCCCCGCGCCGCCTACGCCGACATGTTCGGGCCGACCACGGGCGACCGGGTGCGGCTCGCCGACACCGAGCTGTTCATCGAGATCGAGAAGGACTTCACGATCTACGGCGAAGAAGTGAAGTTCGGCGGCGGCAAAGTCATTCGCGACGGCATGGGCCAAAGCCAGGTGACGCGCGCGCGCGGCGCCGTCGACACCGTCATCACCAACGCCGTGATCCTCGATCATTGGGGGATCGTGAAGGCCGACGTCGGCTTGAAGGACGGCCTCGTCGCCGCCATCGGCAAAGCCGGCAATCCCGACATTCAGCCCGGCGTGACCATCGTCATCGGCCCGGGCACCGAGATCATCGCCGGCGAGGGCAAGATCCTCACCGCCGGCGGCTTCGACACCCACATCCATTTCATCTCGCCGCAGCAGATCGAGGAGGCGCTGACCAGCGGCGTCACCTCGATGCTCGGCGGCGGCACCGGCCCGGCGACCGGAACCTTCGCCACCACCTGCACGCCCGGCCCCTGGCACATCGCCCGCATGATCGAGGCGGCCGACGACTTTCCGATGAATCTCGGCTTCGCCGGCAAGGGCAACGCCAGCAAGCCCGCCGCGCTGGTCGAACAGGTCGTGGGGGGCGCCTGCGCGCTGAAACTCCACGAGGACTGGGGCACGACGCCCGCCGCGATCGACTGCTGCCTCAGCGTCGCCGACGATTACGACGTGCAGGTTATGATCCATACCGACACGCTCAACGAATGCGGCTTCGTCGAGGACACCATCAAGGCGTTCAAGGGCCGCACGATCCACGCCTTCCACACCGAGGGCGCCGGCGGCGGCCATGCGCCCGACATCATCAAGGTCGCCGGGCTCGCCAACGTGCTGCCGTCCTCGACCAATCCGACCAAGCCCTTCACCCGCAACACGCTCGACGAGCACCTGGACATGCTGATGGTCTGCCATCACCTCGACGGCGCCATCCCCGAAGACCTCGCCTTCGCCGAGAGCCGCATCCGCAAGGAGACGATCGCCGCCGAGGACATTTTGCACGACCTCGGCGCGCTCTCGATGATGTCGAGCGATTCCCAGGCGATGGGCCGGGTCGGCGAAGTCATCATCCGCACCTGGCAGACCGCCGACAAGATGAAGCGCCAGCGCGGCAAGCTGGCGGGCGACGGGCCGCGCAACGACAATTTCCGCGTCAAGCGCTACGTCGCCAAATACACCATCAACCCTGCGATCGCGCACGGCGTCTCGAAGCACATCGGCTCGATCGAAAAGGGCAAGCTCGCCGACCTCGTGCTTTGGACGCCGGCGTTCTTCGGCGTGAAGCCCGACTTGGTGATCAAGGGCGGCGCGATCGCGTCAGCGCAGATGGGCGACCCCAACGCCAGCATCCCGACGCCGCAGCCGATCCACTACCGCCCGATGTTCGGGGCCTACGGCCGCGCGCGCACCGGTTCGTCGCTGACGTTCGTTTCGGAGGCGGCAGTCGAGGCCGGCCTCGCGCGCAAGCTGAAGGTCGCCAAGCGGCTCGTGGCGGTCGAGAACACCCGCAAGATCGGCAAGAAATCGATGGTGCACAACGCCGCGACGCCGAAGATCACGGTCGACCCGGAGACCTATGCGGTGACGGCGGACGGGACGCTGCTGGTCTGCGAGCCGGCGGACAGGCTACCGATGGCGCAGAGGTATTTTTTGTTCTGAGGGGGGCCTCGTGCGTCCGTCATCGCGAGCGACAGCGAAGCGATCCAGACTAAGCCGCTGCCGCAATCCCCAAGTCTGGACCGCTTCGCTTTGCTCGCGGTGACGACCGATATGTTTCGACTTGAACACATCATGCTCAAATACGCTGCTACCGTAACCTCGTAACCACGATGCATGCACCGAACACGACGCGCGCGAGTTCGTCTTTCAGGAGCCGCGATGTATTTCCGCGTATCGAGCTTTCGCCTTTTTTAATTCGCGGCGCGGTGCCCAGTGCATGCGCCCGAACCCGTCGGAAACGCCAATCCTGGAGAAATTCTCATCCAGAAATGACGGGGCGGTGCAAGGAAAAATGAAGTTCACGCTATCGCCCACGTCGACTCGCGTTGAAGCTTTTGATGCGGCCCAGTGCGAAAAATCCGGATAAATCATTGCCCGTCCATTCTTCCTGTCAAAGAATGTCCGCCGCAACCATCCCTTCGTGGTGAACGGCAACCCGATGCGATTGGGGCCGGGTCCTAAATTCAACGCTTCGAGGAAAATCAAAGGGCCCTGTTCAGGCTGCCCCTTCTGGACAATTTTCTTGATCGCTATCGAGACTTTGAATTTTGGGGTCCGTAACGCATCTCTGTAAATGTTCCAAACAAGATTGAACGCCGAGATGCATATTGCGATGATAGCCGTTATCGTCGCGATCAACGGTGACATCATAACAGGCCCCCTGGCTGCGATAATCCGGGTGCGCGGTGATAGCTCACCAAATACACCTAATCGCGAACCTTTCAGCGCGTTACCCAGGCCGCCCCCTCCCGCCG
Organism: uncultured Alphaproteobacteria bacterium; assembly: GCA_963775575.1. Classification (GTDB taxonomy): domain Bacteria; phylum Pseudomonadota; class Alphaproteobacteria; order Rhizobiales; family Beijerinckiaceae; genus Roseiarcus. The sequence continues at coordinate 1,624,646 of CAVZJG010000002.1, read as the reverse complement.
ACCCACCGCGCCGTCGACCTCATGGTGGCCAAAACTTCCGAAGCGATAAGGCTGTCAAGGGGCGAAGCCCGGCTGCGCGGCGCGCCGAACGGCGCGCCCTTGACAGCCTTATCGCTTCGGAAAAAGAGGCGTCCATGAGGTCGACGGCGCTCCCTGCCGAACTTGCGCCGCCGGCTGCGCGCGGGCATCGCCGCGGCGGTTTACTGGTCCGGCGCCTCATCCGCTCTGCCACCAACTGCCCTATGCCGCCCGTTTCCGCGACCGCGCCACCGCCCGCGTCGTCTTGCCCGCCGGCTTGCGCTTCGCCTTCGCGCTCCCCTCGCTCAATTGCGCCTCGATCAGAACCCGGATGAACCGCTGCGTCGGCATGTTGGCCGCCGCGGCGCGCGTTTTGAGCGTGGCGAGCAGAGCGGCGGGCAGGCGCAGGCTGATGGAAGCGTCCTTGGGCGCCAGCTCGAAGCGCACCTTTTTCATCTCCGAAAGGTCGTAGTCGGTGAGGTCGGCGCTTTGCAGCCAATCGTCGGCTTCCTCATCGGTTTCCAGATCGGGAAATTTCTTCGACATAGCGCCTGACCTCCTTGTCGTGCATATAGCGCACGCTGACAGGGCGAATTTTCGCGCCGCGCCAAGTGAACACGTGAAAATACTCAGCGGCCGGCGCCCTCGCCGAAACCGAGCATCCGCCGCTCTCCGGCGACGATTCGATCGCGGACGATGTAGACCTCGCCAGCGAATAGCGCCTCGATCTCTTTTACCGAGACGCCATGGCCAAGGCATTTCGGAAGGTTGCCGCTATCCCAGTCGAAGCCGCCGAACTTCATGGCGGCCTATACGCGTTTGCATATGCAATTGCAAGTGCGTACCCATTCCTCAGCGCTTGCGCGATGCTCCAACAAGCATGTCGCCGCGCTTGCGCCCGATCTCGCCATTCTTGCCGCGACGACCTTCCTCACGAAACCCGCCGCCGCTGTCGCTCCCGGTCGCGGACAGCATTTCCCGCCGCAGGATGGCGTTGATGCGGGATTGGTAGCCTTTGCCCTGCGCGCGCAGCCAGGCCAGCACGTCGGCGTCGATGCGCACGGTAGTCGAGGTCTTGATCGGCTTGTAGAAGCGGCCGCGCGCCGCGCCGGCCCAGAACTTCGCCATCAGCGGAGGAATGTCGCTGGTGTCGATGTCGCCGTCGGGCCGCGCCGCGAGCGCCGCCAACTCGGCTTGCTGCTTCCCGGTCAGCGGCGGCAGGTTGGCGAGATCGACTACGCGCCTAACGAGTTTCTTGCTCATAGCGTCTCCTTTCTTTTCCGTCGGCCGCTCTGGCGGAAATGATGCGAATGACTTCGATCGCCTCGCCGTCCTCGTCTTCATTTCCAACGGTGTGAGCGACCAGCAACAGCACGCGTTCTTCCACCATGCCGAGAGTCTGCCAGCGCGCCTCGCCGCCCTCGATGCGGTCTTGCTCGGTGAGGGCGAAGGGGTCGGCGAACGCCCGCACGGCGATCTCGAAGCTCACCCCGTGCTTGCGAAGATTGCTCGCCGCCTTGGCGGGGTCCCACTCGAACCGAGTGACCATACACAGACGTTACTGCAAAACTGCATTAACCGGCAACGGCGTTCTTTCTGCCGAATACGGCGGATTGCAGGATACGCATTCCTCCATTCAGCCCGCCCGGTCGCCGCGGCGCTTGCGCCCCCGCCGGGCCGGCCTGACTTTTCCATGACGTGGGCTCGGCGACACGGGCGGCGGGTTGGACACAAAAGCGCGCTCAAGCCATTGAAGTCGTTTCATCGCGGACCGGAACGCCCACTCGCATGACGAATTCCGTGGTCCAGGGCCGGCGCCCTCCCGCCGCCGCCCCGTCCCCCCGCCAAGCGTCTTCCGCCGGTCACAACGCCGAGATACGTCGTTGGAAAAGCGGAGGCTCTCGATGGAAGACGAAACGGAGCAAACGGCGGAACTCGATCGCCTGCAAGCCGCCTACAAGGCGGCGGTCGACCGATGGGTCAGGGCGATCCGGGAGGAAGAGGCGCTGGCCTCGGTCAATCATTCGGTCGCCGAGATCGACCAGTGGGAGGCGGCGCATTTCCGCGAGGACGAGATTCGCGATGCGGTCATCGCCGCCAAGAAGGAATACGAGGACGCGCTGCGCCGCGAGTTTTTCGCCTTTTAGCGCCCGGCGATCAATCGCGTTCGTCCCTCAGCGACCCTTCGCCATAGCCTTGACATCGCGCGCGTCGGGTTGCTTGCTCGCCGCGCCCCTCGCCGTCGCGGCGCGAGCGCGATGCGGAGCGAGGCGGCGGCGAGGGGGCGCATCGCGATGGACGAGGGTTCGATGTCCGATTGGCCGCAATCGCTGGCGCTCGTCGGGGCGGGCAAGATGGGCGAGGCGATGCTGCGCGGGTGGCTCGCCGCCGGCCTCGAGCCGACGCGCGTCGCCATCCTCGAGCCGGCGCCTTCGCCGTCGATCAAAGAGCTCGCGGCCCGGCTTGCTATCCCGCTCGGCGCGGCGCGCAGCGCGCTTCGCCCACCCGACGTTCTCTTTCTCGCCATCAAGCCGCAGACGTTGGCGGCGGCGGCGCCCGACCTCGCGCCGCTCGCCGGCGCCGATACGCTGGTCGCATCGATCCTGGCGGGCAAGCGGATCGCCGATCTTGCGGCGCGGCTGCCGAACGCGCGCGCGTTCGTGCGCGTGATGCCGAACACGCCCGCGGCGGTCGGCCGCGGCGCCTCGGCGGGTTTCGCCAGCCCGGCGACCAGCGCGCGCCAACGCCAATGGGCGCAGAACCTGATGCGCGCCGTCGGCCAATTCGATTGGCTCGCCGACGAAGCGCTGATCGACGCGGTCACCGCCATTTCCGGCTCCGGCCCGGCCTACGTCTTCGCGCTGGTCGAGGCGATGGCGGAGGCGGGCGAAAGGATCGGCCTCTCCGCCGACCTGGCGATGAAGCTGGCGCGCGCCACCGTCGAGGGCGCGGGAGAACTGATGCATCGCGAGCCGGGGCTCTCGGCCGCCAAGCTGCGCGAGAACGTCACCTCGCCGGGCGGCACCACCGCCGCGGCGCTCGCGGCGTTGCGCGCGCCGGACGGGCTCGCGGCGTTGATGACGCGCGCCGCCGCCGCCGCCAAGCGCCGCGCCGAGGAACTCGCGGGCTGAGGGCGTTGGCGGAAGCCGCGCCAGCCCCGACATGGAGCGGCAAAGCCGGCAAGGAGGAACTCGCCATGACCGAAGAGTTGAAATCCGCCGCCGCCCCCGCCTCGCGCGACGCGCGCGAGCGAATCGTCGACGCGCTGATGGCGCTGGCGGCCGAGCGCCGCTTCGAGGAGATCGCCATTCGCGACATTTGCGCCGCCGCCAAAATCTCGCTCGCCGATTTTCGCGACGCCTTCCCCTCCAAGGGAGCGGTTCTCGCCGGCTTCGCCAAGCGCATCGACCGCGCGGCGCTGTCGCGAGACGACGAGGAAAGCGCGTCCGAGGCGCCGCGCGAACGCCTGTTCGACGCGCTGATGCGCCGGCTCGACGCGATGGCGCCCTACCGCGAGGCGTTGCGCGAAATCGCCGCCTGGCTGAGGCGCGATCCGCTGGCGGCGCTGGCGATCAACCCGTCGATGATCAATTCGATGCGCTTCATGCTGGAGGCGGCGGGGATCGACAGCGAGGGCTTGGCCGGCGCGATCACGCTGCAAGGCCTGGCGTTCGCCTGGGCGCGCGTCGTCGCGGTCTGGCTCGACGATTCCGAGCCGGGGCTCGACAAGACCATGGCCGAACTCGATCGCGAGCTGACGCGCGGCGAACGCGCGGTGGCCGGCCTCGAGCGGCTCGAGCGCCTCGCCGCGCCTTTCAAGGCGATCGCGCTCGCCGCATGGGAGCGGCGCGGGCGGGCGCGCGACGCGTTCCGCCGCCGCGCGCGCGAGGCCGACGCGCCGCGCGAGCCAGACGCGCCCTGATCGGCCGCGGCGCGCCTTCGCCAACGAAGCCGCAAACGAACGCGTCAAATTTGACTCTTCGGCGCAATCGCGCGCCAGCCATGGCGCGCGATAAATGCCGGTAAAAGCCTGATTCAGCGAGGTTTAACCACTTGCGTTAGGGCGCTCTGAGCCGTCGGGCCGGCAAGCTCCCGCCATGATCCTCGCTCAACCCTGGAACCTGGCGATGCAATGGGCGCCGATGCCCGGCGCCTTCGCGCCGCGGCAGTTCGCGGCGCCGGACGCGCGCGCCGACGGGCGCTGCCGTCTGGTGCGGCTCGACGCCGAGACCGTCGTCATCGTGCGCGTCGTCGCCGGCGTGCCGATGAACGTCACGGTCCCGACCCGCGCCTATCGCGGCGTGGCGCTGCGCCTGTCGAGCGTGCGTGAGGACGGCTTCACCTACGAAATCCGCCTCGCCCACGCCGACCCCGACCTTTGCGTCACTCTCGCCGAGGCCGACGACGATTGGGACATCAACGCGGAGTGGCGGCTGTGGGCGCGCGCCCTCGGCCTGCCGACGCTGGTCGAGCGCGTCGACGGCCGCGCCGAACCCGAACCGCCGATGCTCGGCAGGATCGCGGCGCGCCGGCCCGCCCCGCGGCGGCGCGGCAAGACGATGACGTCGCGGCGACCGCGTTTCCTGACCCGCCGCAAGGTCGGCCGCCCGACGCCTGGCGCGCCGGCGATCGAACGCCCGCGCGAAGGCTCCGGCGGCGCCGACCCGGAGCAATGAGAGGCGGAACGCAAGCCCGCCGTGTCGGCGGCCCAGCCGCGCGCCGCTTGCCTTATCCCATCGCCGCCAGCGCCTGAGCCAAATCCTCGACCAGATCGTCGACGTCTTCGAGGCCGACCGACAGGCGAAGCAATCCCGGTCCGATGCCCAGCGCGGCGCGCTGCTCGGGCTTGAGGCGCTGGTGCGTCGTCGTCTCGGGATGAGTGATCAGGCTCTTGGCGTCGCCGAGGTTGTTGGAAATGCCGATGATCGACAGCGCGTCGGCCATCGCGAAGGCCTCCCGCTTGCCGCCCTTGACCTCGAACGCGACGAGCGTGCCGCCGCTCGCCATCTGCCGCTGCGCGACGGCGCGTTGCGGATGATCGGCGCGGCCGGGATAGAAGACGCGCGCGATTTTGGCGTGGCCGGCGAGATAATCGGCGATTCTTCCCGCCGAACGATCCATCTGGGCGACGCGTAGCGGCAGCGTCTCCAGCGACTTGAGCATGACCCAGGCGTTGAACGGCGAAAGACACGGGCCGGTCTGGCGCAGGAAATTGTGGATGTGCTCCGCAATGAACGCCTCGGAGGCGAGGATCACGCCGCCGAGCGTGCGTCCCTGTCCGTCGATGTGCTTGGTGGCGGAATAGACGACGCCGTCGGCGCCGAGCTTCAGCGGGCGCTGCAGCATGGGCGAAGCGAAGACGTTGTCGACCACCAGCCTCGCGCCGCCGGCGTGGACGATCTCCGCCACGCCGGCGATGTCGATCACCTCCAGCGTCGGATTGGTCGGGCTTTCGAGAAAGGCGCATCGCGTGTTGGGGCGCATGGCGGCGCGCCAGGCGGCGAGGTTCGCGCCCTCGACCAGGGTCGAGGCGACGCCGAAGCGCGGCAGCAGCTCTTCGACGACATAGAGACACGAGCCGAACAGCGCCCGCGCCGCGACGACGTGATCGCCGGCCTTGAGCTGGCCCATCAGCGCGGCGGTGACCGCCGCCATGCCGCTGGCGGTGGCGCGCGCCGCTTCGGCGCCTTCGAACAGCGCCATGCGCCGCTCGAACATCGCCACCGTCGGATTGGAGAACCGCGAATAGACGAACCCCGGCGCGTCGCCCTTGAAGCGCGCCTCCGCCTCCGCGCTCGTGTCGTAGAGATAGCCCTGGGTGAGGAACAGCGCCTCGGAGGTCTCCTCGAACTGCGAACGCATCGCGCCGCCGTGAACCAGCCGGGTCGCCGGACGCAACGTCTGGGGATCGCGGGACTTGCGGGGATTGGCCATAAGCGCGCTCCTTTGCTGCCCGGATTTATCCTCCGGACGCGGGTTCGAGAACAGGGCGCGTTCTTCGTGAAGCCCCGATCTTTTAGCCCGTTGTTTTACGTGGCGGCAAGCCGACCGGCTCAAATGACCACGAACGCGCCTCCTTAGTCCGCCTCTCCCCCTGGCGTCAACTTGCGCCGCCGCGAAAACAACATGTTGACGGCGCCGCCGGGCGACTCCCATGGCGCGGGAAAGCCGATATAGTGGGCGGGATGCGCCGGACCGCCCGCCATGAGCCCTGAGCCGAAGACCGCCGCGCGCCGGCGCCATGCGCCGCCGAAACTGCTCGAAGGGACCGAGCTTGCCGAGGACGGCTATTTCGACGCGCCGTTCGGCTTGTTCGCGCGCCGCAAGATCAAGGCGATGGCGCGTCGCCGCCTGATTGTCGCGGCGCGCGCGATCGAGGACGAGCAATTTCAGCCCGCCAGCCTGGATCTGAGGCTCGGCAAAGTGGCCTACCGCGTCCGCGCCAGCTTCCTGCCCGGCCGGAGGCGAACGGTGAAGGAGCATCTCGACAGCCTCAGCCCCGAACCGGTCTCGCTGAGCGGCGACGGCGCGGTGCTGGAGAAGGGGATCGTCTATATCGCGCGGCTGGCGGAAAGCCTCTCGCTCCTGCCGAGCCTGTCGGGCGCCGCCAATCCCAAGAGTTCAACCGGCCGGCTCGACATCTTCACGCGCCTGATCGTCGATCGCGCCGAAGCCTTCGACGAGGCGCCGTTGGGCTATCGCGGCGATCTGTGGTTGGAGATTTCGCCGCGCAGCTTCAGCGTCCGTGTGCGCGAAGGATCGCGGCTCAGCCAAATCCGCTTCCGCAGCCGCAGCTCGCAGCATATGGACAAGTTCAAATTCACCTTGAGCGACGACGAAATACGCAAGCGGCACGCGCAGAGCCCGCTGGTCGACGGCGCCATCGACGTGCGCGAGGGCTTGGTGATGCGCGTCGCGCTGAGCGGCGAGGCCAGGGAGATCGTCGGCTATCGCGCCATCAAGAACGGCAATGTGATCGACGTCGACCAGCCCGCCGGCTACGCCGCCGAGGATTTCTGGGAGCCGATCTACGCGCGCGCGGACGGACGGCTCATTCTCGACCCGGACGAGTTCTACATTCTCGCCAGCCGGGAGAAGGTGCAGATTCCGCCCGACCTCGCCGCCGAAATGGCGCCGATCGATCCGGCGATCGGCGAGTTCCGCGTGCACTACGCCGGCTTCTTCGATCCCGGCTTCGGCCACGGCCCGGACGGCCTGCCGAGCGCGCGCGCCGTGCTGGAAGTGCGCAGCCGCGACGTGCCGTTCCTGATCGAGGACGGGCAGCCGGTCGGCCGCCTCATCTTCGAAGAACTGGCCGACGCCGCCGACGAACTCTACGGCGCGAGCGCGACGTCGAACTACCAGGGCCAGGGGCTGAAGCTGTCGAAGCATTTCCGCGACTTCGGCGCGGCCTGAAGAACCGCCGCTCGCCGCGCTTGCCGCCCGCGCGCGCCCCGCGCTATAAACGACCTCGCGCCGTCCCTCGAGAAGGGCGACCGCGGGCGTAGTTCAATGGCAGAACGGAAGCTTCCCAAGCTTCACACGAGGGTTCGATTCCCTTCGCCCGCTCCAATTATTTTGGCGAGATTTCGCGCTTCTCCCGTAAGTTTGGGCGGGGCGCGAAGATTTGTGTCGTCACCCATACACGGCGCGGCGGCGCGGCGGCCTGCCGATCGAGGTTTGCTCATTTTCGGACGCGATGGTTTGGTTTCAAGGACTTGCGTGACGTTTTCCGGCGCCCCGCGGCGCGGCGGGGGATTCGCCCGCGAGGCGGCGCCGGCGCGCTGACCGGCTGAGGTATCCTGTTACCCCAGTCGCCTGCAAGCGGCGCGATCTGCGCCGGCGCCAGTTCGGCGGGGAGCGCCGTCGAGCTTATGGAAGCCTCTTGTATCCGAAGTTTTGCGGCTGTCGATGGTCTTCGACCGCCGGAGGCGGCGCGCGGAAAGCGCGCCATGGACAGCCGCAAGACTTCGGACCTCCATGCTTCCGCGAGGCCAACGGCTTGGCGTGCGACGGGGCGGGGCGGCTCCAATCGAGAAGATCTGCGCCGCCGGCGGAGGGCGAATTTGGGAAATTCGTATCCTGGCGCCGTAATTCCGCCAACGGCTTTCCAAGGAGTTCGCAGCGAATGAAGAACGCTATGGAACCATGCAATCGGTATATTGTTCACGGAATTGTTCTTGAAATACCCAGGTCGCTTGTGACGCCGGCGATTCACGACGCTCTCGAGTCGGGTTATTACGAACATCCTGAGGCTGACGAGCTCGGCGAATTGATTCAAGACGGGGAAGTGATCCTGGAAATCGGCGCAGGGGTAGGTCTTATTTCCACGATCGCGGCCAGGAACCCTCGCACCAGGAAGGTTTACGCGATCGAAGCCAATCCGAATCTGATACCAATCATCAAACGAACCCACGCGCTCAATCAAGTCGAGGCTTCGGTATTTAACGAAGTGCTTGGCGACGCGAATGGGATTATCGACTTTGCGATTCATAAGGATTTTTGAGAATCATCGCTGTTATACGGGGACGAGAACAAGGTGCGCGTGGTTCGGTCTAGTTTTCAGCGGCGTCTCGCCGAGTGGAGCCAACAATGCTCATTGTTGATATCGAAGGCGCCGAGGAGACAATATTCGATAATATTGATCTCTCTGGGGTTAATAAGATCATGATGGAACTTCATCCTAAAGTTATCGGGCGTGGCGGGGTCAAAAAGGTTTTCGATACGCTCAGCGCCAAAGATTTTATTTATGACCCATGGCATTCCGCCAGAACCGTCGTCACGTTTAGCTGGCGACACCGCGCTTAGCCGGCGTTCCCCCCTTCGAAACACCAGCTTCGTCAAAACGATCGGTCCGCCTTATCCAAGCCGCTCGGCCTTCGCGCGCTGACGCGTCCTGGCGTCGGCGACGCATTGACTCGCCCGATGGCGACGTGCTTGAGCAAGCGTGGCGGGAGCGCTTCACAGACAGCTTTCGTCGGATTCCTCATTGGGCGAGGAGAAAACGCGCAACCGATGTCTCTTGGCCGCCCGCGCTCTCGAGGATTTTCGGCGCCGCGGCCATTCCACCGGCAAGGGCCTGCGATTCACGCAGGCGGTCATCTTCAAGCGCGGGGATTCGCGGCCGCGCCCGGACCTTTAGGGGGTTCGACCGCCGTTCTCTTAATCCCGCTTGCGCCGCCATGAATAGGACAAGCGCGCTTGCGGCTTCGTCTTCGCTATGGGGTGAAACATGTTCATCGAAATTGACAAGCGAAGCGAGGTTGGGCGGCTTGAGAAGGAAGCCCAGTGGGCGGCGTCCGCTAACGCTCTGCATTCAACCCTGGATGAGCCGTCGTTTCCATCCCCTCCGGAATTTATCGGTAAAGCGCGGCCTCTCGTAGACGTGCTTGTGCCCGCCTTCAACGCGGAGAACGTGATCCGGCAAGCCTTAGAAAGCGTATTCAGACAAGATTACCCTTGCTTCCGATTGATAATTGTTGATGACGGCTCCACTGATGGAACAGCAGACGTAATCAGAGGCTTTCGTGACGAACTGCAACCGATTCTTTTGGTAAGACAAGAGAATTCTGGCATTGTTGAAGCGCTGAACGAGGGCCTTCGCTACGTATCGGCGCCATTCACAGCGCGGATCGATGCGGATGACTATTCGTTCCCGCGTCGATTTACCGACCAGGTCAATTTCTTGCAGGAAAACGCGAGTTACATTGCCGTATCCTCGGCGTTTTATGAAATTGATGAAGATGGTAGACTAAATGGACGCAGGTACGTGGGTCAGGGTCTGGATGTGAGGCACAATTTCTTTGCGTATCCTGCATTCGAACCTTATCTTCCTCACTCGTTATTAATGATGAGAACATCTGTTATTAAATCTCTTGGCTATAGACATGTCCATCACTCCGAGGACGTCGACTTGTTCTGGCGAGCGCAACGCTTCGGCCGTCTGGCTACTCTGAGCGATATTCATGGTTGTTACCGAGTTCATACTGCGAGCGTATCTGGAGCGAATGTCGTGGAAGGACGGATACAGGCCGTATTCTCTCAGCTTGCCGCTCTTTCCGCGCGACGCGTGGTCGAGCGCCGGCCTGACCTCGATTTTAACCGGGCGGCGCTCGCCGAAGCGCGGGTCGCGAGAGACCTCGAACGAATTGCGGCGGCGTTCGAGAGCCGTCTGACGTCGCGGGAATATGCCTATTTGCGTTCCGCCTCGGCAATAAAGTTGGCCGAGTTCAGTTTATTTAGGCCCTATGCGCTTGAGGCGAGTGATATAACTCTCTTACTTGACGCCGTTGATCTCAGGAGGATGTCGAGCGGCCACGAACGTCGATCGGTCAGAAGCATGATCTATAGATGCGTTCGCAAATTCGTTAGGAACGCACCAACGCGCACAAAACTGTGGTTCATCTACAAATATCCGTGGAAGATGGCAAGAGCGTTTATCTTTAGGGGTCGCCGGCCTTAAAGTATAATATTTCTGGCATGAGTCCATAGCGCACGCCGCGGCAGAATGACAATGAAGGCCATGCTGAAACGCGCCGCCTTGCGCCTGCGGCGAACGCGGCCTGCCCAAGCCGGGCGGCGGACGATCGTTAGATGGGCCGGTGCGCGCCTCCTTCGCCGCGCGCGCCGCGCTATGACGACCTCGCGCCGTCCCTTGCAAAGGGCGAGCGCAGGCGTAGTTCCATGGTAGAATAGAAACTTCCCAAGCTTCACACGAGGGTTCGATTCCCTTCGCCCGCTCCATTTTCTTCGCCGCGCCGATCCGGCGAAGTCCGCCCAACCAGCCGGCCGCTTACGGCGCCAGCCCGGGCGGTTCCGCTTGTCGTTCCCGCCACGATCGGCGGCCTGGGTCAACGCGCCGCACCCATTCTCGGCGAAAACGGCATAAAAGCAGTCCGTGGCGCGGCTGGTCCGGGCCGCGAGGCCGTCTGCGGCCGGCTCGATGGGCGGAGGCCGGACAGCCTCGAGGTCCGCCCACGCGCCGGGAGATCAGGCCTGCGGCGGCCGCTGGCCGACGGCGCCGCCGGAGGAGCAGGGGCGTGACCGAGTTTTCATTGACCAACGATAGGAGCGGCTCGTGACATTTCCCGTTGTTTCCGATCCGGCCGAAACGGCCCGGCATTTCATCGGCGCGTTGAAAAAGTCCAAACGGCTGGAATCGCCTTACACCCGATGGTTGCTGGACGACGCGCTGCCCGAGAGCGCTTGCATCGGCGTGATGACGTTGCCGATCAAGCCGCCGGATTTCGCCGATTGCGGCGGCGTGCGCGACCTGGGCGAGAACAACCGGAAACGCACCTTCTTCACGCCCAAGCTGCAAGAAGACTTTCCCACCGTGAAGGCTTTTGTCGAAGCGTTCCAACGCCCCGAGGTCGCGCGGCAGTTTTCCGAGACCTGTCGGCTTGCGCCGGAAAGGCTCGAGGGCGGCTTTTTGCGGATCGAATATATGCAGGACACCGACGGCATGTGGCTCAAGCCGCATCCCGACATCACCGCCAAGCTGTTCTCGATGGTGATCTACCTGTGCACCGGGCCGGAAGCGAAGAACTGGGGCACCGACATCTACGACGCCAATCAAAAATGGGTCGATCGCGGAATGGCGAAATTCAACAGCGCCGTGATTTTCGTTCGCAGCGAAACGACCTTCCACGGATTTGAAAAGCGTCCGATCATCGGCGTGCGCCGCTTGCTGGAAGTCAATTACGTCGTCCCCGATTGGCGCGATCGTTGGCAACTTTGTCTGCCGGACCGGCCTGTGACCCTGGGGCGCAAATGAAATCGCGACGCCAGGGAACAGAGCCCAAGCGCTCGAAGCGTTCGATTCGTTGACCGCGGCTTGCGCGCAATTCAAGAGGGAAAACCATGTCACAGGTTGATCCACCGTTTGTCATGTTGGACGAAGCCGCGCTTGCCGCGATGGAGGTTCGCCACGATCCTTACGATTACGCCTTCGTCGATCAGGCGATTCCGTTGAGCCGAAGGGACGAGGTCTTGGCGGACGCGCCGGTCATTCCCCATCGCGGCACGTATGGCGTTCCCAACCTGCGCTACGGGCCGAAATTCGACGCCGTGCTCAAGGATTTGCAGAACCCCCGATTCCGCAAGATCGTCGAGAAGAAATTCGGCGTCGATCTCTCCAAAACCTATCCGACGCTCGTCATGATGGGAAACACCACCGGCCACTACAACGAAGGCTACGCGCACCCCGATTCGAAGCACAAGATCTTCACCGTGCTGCTGGGTTTCACCCGCGAATATCCCTACGAGCGGGGTCGGCTGCGCATCCTGCGCAGCAACGACCGTGAGGACTACGCCTTCGAATATAAGCCGGAATTCGGCAAGATGTGCCTGTTCCGAGTTTCCGACAAGTCGTGGCATGGCTTCCTCCCCCAGAAGAGCCAGCGCATGAGTCTGCAGTTCTGCTGGGTGGACTCGAAGTCCTATGCAAGACAAACCTACGTGCGCCACTACGTTAGCGCGATCGCCAAGGCGACTCCGGGGTTCAACAAGCTCCTCGAATATGTGCCGAGGAACTGGAGAAAACTGTTGCCGTGGGGCTGAGACGAAGCTCGTAGGCTCCGCGAGGAGCGCCGCTTCGTCGGCAAGATTTCCGTGGCGTCGCGCTTGCGGCCGCGCCGGAAATCTTCCGCGACATCGCTCTGCAAGGGAGCGACCAATCGCCGAAGCGGCGCCCGCCGAGACGGCGGCAGCCGGCGCTATTTCTGGCACGCCGGGCAGGAGAACGTCGATCGCCCGTTCTGGACGATTCTTGCGATCGTTCCGCGGCAGCGCGGTCGCGGGCATGGCTCGCCCTCGCGGTCGTAGACGGCGAAGGCGTGCTGGAAGCGCCCGAGTTCGCCGTCGGTCCGGCGGTGATCGCGCAAGGTCGAACCGCCCGCTTCGATCGCCTCTTCCAGCACGTCGCGGATCGCCTGGGCGAGCGCTTTGGCGGAGCGCCTCGGCGCGCCCTTGGCGTCGACCAGCGTCCCGGCCTCGCGCAGCGGCGAAAGCCGGGCGCGATGCAAGGCCTCGCAGACGTAGATGTTGCCGAGGCCGGCGATGCGCTTCTGGTCGAGCAGCGCGCTCTTCAATGGCGTGCGCGCGCCGGCCAGGAGCGCGGCGAGCCGCGCGGCGTCGAAGGCCTTCGACAGCGGTTCGACGCCGAGATCGCGAAACAGCGGGCGCTCGACGAGGCCGCGCGTCGGCGCGATAACCATCGCGCCGAACCGCCGGGGGTCGTTGTAGACGACGCGCGCGCCGCCCTCGAGCGTGAAGACGACGTGATCGTGCGCGGCGATTTTCGGCCGCTGGCGATGGAGCGGCGGAACGACCGTCTCGCCGCCGCGTTCGACGCGGAACGAGCCGGACATGCCGAGATGCATGATCAGCGTCTCGCCGTCGTCGAGCGCCGCCAGCAGATATTTCGCGCGCCGCGTCAACGCTTCGATCCGTCGCCCGGTCAGGCGTTCGGCGAAGCGCTCGGGGAAGGGAACGCGCAAATCGCCCCGCCGCGTCTCGACGCTGAGGAAGCGTTTGCCGACCATCGCGGGCGCGAGGCCGCGCCGCACCGTCTCGACTTCGGGCAGCTCAGGCATCGGCGTGGTCCCGGATCGCGGCGAGGAAGGCGGCGCCGTATTTTTGCAGCTTGGCGGCGCCGACGCCGTGAATGGCGGAAAGCTCGTCGAGCGTGCGCGGCCGTGCGCCGGCCATCTCGATCAGGCTGCGGTCGGGAAAGACGATATAAGCGGGCTGCCCTTGCGCGCGCGCCAGCGCGCCGCGCAACGCCTTCAGCGCCGTAAGCAGATCGGCGTCGGCCTCGCCCGGCGCGGCGGGCAGGCGCTTTTCGCGCCGCGGCCGCTTGGCGACGACGTCCTCGCGCAGCGCGAACGGGGCTTCGCCGCGCAGCACCTTTCGCCCCTCGTCGGTGACGATCAGCCGGTCGCGGTCGCCGCCGTCCTCGGCGATCAGCTTGGCCGAGCGCAACTGGCGCAGCACGCCGCGCCAGTCGGCGGGCGCGCGGTCCTTGCCGACGCCGAAGGTCTTCAGCCGATCGTGGCCGTGTCGCATCACCGCGTCGGTCGGCTTGCCCGCGAGGATGTTGGCGAGATGGCCGAAGAAGAAGCGCCCGGAGGTGCGCAGCACCGCGGAGAGCGCCTTCTGCGCCTCGATCCGCCCGTCGACCAGCCTGACCGCGCCCTGGCAAACGTCGCAATGGCCGCACGGGCCAGATTCCTCGCCGAACATGCCGAGCAGAACCTGGCGGCGGCAGCGCGCCGTCTCGCACAGCGTCACCAGATCGTCGAGCTTGCTCATTTCGACGCGTTTGCGCTCGTCGGGCGCGCCGCTTTCGGCGATCTGTCGCCGACGCAATTCGATGTCGCCGGCGCCGTAGAGCGTGAACGCATCGGCGGGCAGCCCGTCGCGGCCGGCGCGGCCGATCTCCTGGTAGTACGCCTCGATCGAGGACGGCATGTCGGCGTGGAAGACGAAGCGCACGTCGGGCTTGTCGATTCCCATACCGAACGCGATGGTCGCGCAGATGACGACGCCGTCTTCCTGCAAAAAGGCGTCCTGGTTGTGCGAGCGCACGGCGTGGTCGAGGCCGGCGTGATAGGGCAGCGCGCGACGCCCTTGCGCGGAAAATTCGCGCGCCAGCTCCTCGGCGCGCTTGCGCGACGCGCAATAGACGATGCCGCTCTCGCCCCGGTGCATGTCCAGCCGCTCCGCGAGCATACGCGTCGCATTGCCCTTCGGCCGCATCGCCAGGAACAGGTTCGGCCGGTCGAACGAGCGCACGAACGCGCGCGGGCGGCGAAGGAACAGCCGCTCGACGACGTCGGCGCGCGTCGGCGCGTCGGCGGTCGCGGTCACCGCGATCGTCTGCACGCCGCCGAGCGCTTCCGCCGCCTCGCGCAGGCGCAGGTATTCGGGGCGGAAGTCGTGGCCCCATTGCGAGACGCAATGGGCCTCGTCGATGGCGAACAGGTCGACGCGCGCTTGCTTCAGCATCGTCAGCGTGTCCTCCCGCGCCAGCCGCTCGGGCGCGACATAGAGCAGGCGCAGCGAGCGATCGCGCAACGCTTGCGCGACCCGCTGGCGCTCGGAGGGCTCGGAGGCCGAGTTCAACGCCGCCGCCGACACGCCGAGTTCGACGAGCTGGGCGACCTGATCGCGCATCAGCGCGATCAGCGGCGAAACGACCAGCGTCAGGCCCCGGCGCGCCAGGGCCGGCAGATGGAAGCACAGCGACTTGCCGCTGCCGGTCGGCATCACCGCCAGCACGTCCTCGCCGGCGAGGACCGCCGCGACGATTTCCTCCTGGCCGGGCCGGAAGCCGGAAAAGCCGTAGACCCGCGTCAGCTCGTCGCGGGCAATCTCCATCAGGGCGCCGGCGCCGCTCATCGCTCGCCCTCGCTGGGATCGAAAACCGGCGTCCATTGCACGTCCTCGATGCGCTCGGCGCCGCAGGCGAGCATGATCAACCGGTCGAAGCCGAGCGCGGCGCCGCTCGCCTCGGGCATTTCGCCCAGCGCCGCGAGAAAGTCTTCGTCGATCGGATAGGCTTCGCCGTAGACGCGCCGCTTGACCGCCATCGCCGCGTCGAAACGCCGCCGCTGCTCGTCGGCGTCGGTCAGTTCGCCGAAGGCGTTGGCGAGCTCGACGCCGCAGACGTAGAGATCGAAGCGCTCCGCCACGCTGGGGCAGCCGGGGCGAAGCCGCGCCAACGCCGCCTCGCAAGCGGGATACTCGGTGAGGAAAGTCGGCCGGCCGAGGCCGAGGCGCGGCTCGATCCGGTCGCTCAAGACCCGGCTGAACAGGTCCGACCACGAATCGTCGGCGGCGACGCGCAGCCCGATGGCGGCGGTCTGCCGGGCGAAGAGTTCGCGGTCCGGCTCGCCGCGCCCCTCGCGCGGCAGCGAATCGAAGAGGTCGATCCCGGCGTATCTCAGGAAAGCTTCGCGCACGGCGAGCCGCTCGGCGACGGCGAACGGGTCGGCCTCGCGGCCGCGGAAGGAAAAGCGCGCCGCGCCCGCTTCGCGCGCGGCGAGCGCCAGGACGCCCGCGCAATCCTCCATCAGCGCCTCCAGCGGCGCCTCGACGCGATACCATTCGAGCATCGTGAACTCCGGCGCGTGCAGGGCGCCGCGCTCGCGATTGCGAAATACGCGCGCCAGCGCGAAAATGCGCGTTTCGCCGGCGGCGAGCAGCTTCTTCATCGCGAATTCCGGCGACGTATGGAGATAGGCGGGCCGAGCGCGGCCATCCAGCCCGATCATAGAGGTGGAGAATCCATGCAGATGCGCCTCGTTTCCCGGCGAAGTCTGCAGGGCGGCGGGCTCGACCTCGGTGAGGCCTTGCGCCTCGAAAAAGCGGCGCACGGCGGTCGTGATCCGCGCGCGGGCGGCGAGCCGCGGGCGACGGTCGGCGTGGCGGGCCTTGCTCCAGAAGGGAGGGGCGGGCATCAAGCGGGGCGCCTCCGGGCGCAGAGAAGCGGCAAAGGCCTTTCCGATCCTATCTGGCCTTTGGCGACGAAATGGGTATGGTGCGCGCCGCATTCGCGCAAGCCGAGGCTTGGAAGCCTAGTCGCCGCCGCGGTTCCGCGCGCGCCAATTCTGGGGATAAAGACGTGAGAGTCATCGCAAGCTCGATTCGCAAAGGCAATATCATCGAGCGGGAGGACGGTCAGCTCTGCGTCGTTCTTTCCGCCGAAAGTTTCCATCCCGGCAAGGGCACGCCGACGACGCAGATCGACATGCGCCGTTTGTCCGACGGCGTGAAGGTGACCGACCGCTTCAAAACCACCGAACAAGTCGAGCGCGCGTTCGTCGAGGACAAGAATTACGACTTCCTCTATTCCGACGCCGACGGCCATCACTTCATGAACGCCGACACCTACGACCAGATCCAGGTGCCCGCCGACATCATCGGCGATTCGGCGCAATGGCTGCAGGAAGGGATGAAGGTCATTTTGTCGATCTTCAACGAGACGCCGGTCGGCATCCAACTGCCGCCGCGCGTCACGCTGGAGATCGTCGAGACCGAGCCGGCGATGAAAGGCCAGACCGCGTCCTCGTCCTACAAGCCCGCCAAGCTTTCCAACGGCGCGCGGGTGATGGTGCCGCCGCACATCGCCCCTGGAACGCGTGTCGTCATCCAGACCGAAGACGGCAGCTACATCGAACGCGCCAAGGATTGACGCGTTCGTCTTTTCATCAGGGAGGAGCCGCGATGCAGCTCGGCGTGGTCGGCCTCGGCCGCATGGGCGGCAACATCGTTCGCCGGCTGATGGGCGCCGGCCATTCCTGCGTCGTCTACGATCGCGACCCCGCGCCGGGCCTGGCGCTCGCCAAGAAAGGCGCGCGGGCGGTCGATTCGCTCGGCGCGCTGGTCGCCGGGCTCGCGGCGCCGCGCGCGATCTGGATCATGCTGCCCGCCGGCGGCCCGACCGAAGCGACGATCGAAGCGCTGAGGCCGCTGCTGCAGCGCGGCGACGTCGTCATCGACGGCGGCAACAGCTTTTGGCGCGACGACATCCAGCGCGGCGCGGCGCTTCGCGCCGACGGCCTGCACTATGTCGACGTCGGCACCAGCGGCGGCGTCTGGGGGCTGGAGCGCGGCTACTGCATGATGATCGGGGGAGATCGCGAGGTCGTCGTTCGCCTCGATCCGATCTTCAAGGCGCTGGCGCCAGGCCGCGGCAGCATCGAGCCGACGCCGGGCCGCGAGGGCCGCGATCCCAACGTGGAGGAAGGCTATCTGCACGCCGGGCCCTGCGGCGCCGGCCACTTCGTCAAGATGGTGCACAACGGCGTCGAATACGGCCTGATGCAGGCCTACGCGGAAGGGTTCGACATTCTGCGCAACGCCGACTCTTCCGGCGTCGCCCCCGAGCATCGCTTTTCCCTTGATATCGCCGACATCGCGGAAGTGTGGCGGCGCGGCAGCGTCGTCACTTCGTGGCTGCTCGATCTGACCGCGAGAGCGGTCGCCCGCGAGAGCGCGCTCGACTCCTATTCGGGTTTCATCGAGGATTCCGGCGAAGGCCGCTGGACCCTGATGGCGGCGATCGAAGAGGCGGTGCCCGCCGAAGTCCTCTCCGCCGCGCTCTACACCCGCTTCCGCTCGCGCCAGGGCCACACGTTTGCGGAAAAGATCATCTCGGCGATGCGCAAGGGCTTCGGCGGCCACGTCGAGCCGAAGGCGGGGAAGAGCTGACGCCAATTTCGAGGACTTCCCACCGCCGTCATGCCCGGCCTTGTGCCGGGCATCCACGCCGTCAAGCCGCCGCTTCGCGACACGGAAGGCTGCGCATTGTCAGCCTCTTCATGAGGAGTTGAATCAGCTTCACCGCGTGGATGGCCGGAACAAGCCCGGCCATGACGAGTCATTGATTTCGGCCGCTGGCATTAACCTGATGGCGGCAAGCTCCGGCGACGACGCTCTCGGGGGAGAGCGGAACGATCAGGTCGGGTCGCCGAGCGCGACCTTCAGCGCGCGCTGCCATTGCTCGGCGTCGATCACGCTCCAGCCGCGCACGCAGCCGTGGTCGGTGGCGAAAACGCGGACGCGGCCCGCGGCGGGGAAGGCGATCAGTGCGTCGGCCTCTTCGCTGATCGCCGCCATTTCGGCCTGCAGCGCCACGGCGATCGCCTGCGCCGCGGCGCCGCGATGCTCGACCACCTCGGCGTTCCACGAGGCCGCGATCTCGCGGACCTCGCCGACGCTGACGATGCGGCCGTCGATCAGCGCGCAGGCCGCTGGGGCCTCCTCGGCGGCGCGCGCCGAGCCGGCGCGGAGAGAGAGGGCGAAGCCGCCGAAAACGAACGCGGCGGCGAAGGCGAGGCGCGCGGGAGCCGAGCGCCGGGGGCGGAGTTCTTGCATGGTCGCTCCTTTCTGCCCTTCTTGCGACTAGCAAGAGGTGGGCCAAGCGAACGCCTCCATGCAAGGACCGGACCAAATGTCGCACGCGACACAGCGACGCAGCTACGGACGGGTTACCGCGATGGGGTGGACGGCGCCCGCGCCGTCACGGTAACCCCCGCGCACAAAGGCCGAAGACATCACCGCGCCCCCCCGATCCCACGCAACGCCTCGAAGAACCCCTTGACAGCGGGCGCCGTCCAGACGGGACGCGACGGGCAGGCGGGTCGACGGCATCGACGAATCCGCGGGTTTGATGTAAAGACTCTTCACATGAATTGGAGCAAGGACGGCCCGGGCGAGCGCGACGAGCCCCGCGCGTATCATCACGGCAATCTGCGCGAGGCGCTGATCCGCGCGGCGCTGGAGCTGATCGCCACCAAGGGCCCGGCCGGCTTCACCTTCGCCGACGCCGCGCGTTTCGCCGGCGTCAGCCCGGCGGCGCCCTATCGGCATTTCCGCGACCGCGACGAGCTGATGGCGCATGTGGCGCTGCGCGGCTTCGAGCAGTTCGAGGCGGCGCTGGCGCGGGCCTGGGACGACGGCCGCCCGGACGCGTTCGCCGCGCTGGACCGCCTCGGCAGGGCCTATCTCGAATTCGCCCGTAACCAGCCGTCGCTTTACTCGGCGATGTTCGAAGCCGGCATTCCGATCGGCGCCGAGCCGGCGCTGCGCGGCGCGAGCGACCGCGCCTTCGCCGTATTGCGCGCCGCCGCCGAAAAGATCTGCGCCGCCATGCCGTCCGCCGGCCGTCCGCCGGCGCTGATGGTCGCGCTCCACATTTGGTCGATGGCGCACGGAATCGCCGCTTTGTTCGGACGCGGCGACGGCGCTCAGCGGGCGTTGCCGATGGCGGCGGCCGAACTTCTGGAAGCCGAAGTGCTGGTCTATCTGCGCGGGCTCGGCGTCAAAACGACGCGGCCGTAGGGCGGCCCAAAAGGGCTTGACAACGGCGGCGACCGATGTAAATGTTATTTACATTCACACACGAGGACCTGTCATGCCTGTCGTTCTGATGATTTTGGCCTTCATTTGGTGGTGGCCGCTGGGACTTCTCA
Source organism: uncultured Alphaproteobacteria bacterium (assembly GCA_963775575.1). GTDB lineage: Bacteria > Pseudomonadota > Alphaproteobacteria > Rhizobiales > Beijerinckiaceae > Roseiarcus. The sequence goes on along the minus strand of CAVZJG010000002.1, from coordinate 1,604,649 downwards.
TCCTCGGCTACCTGATTGCGCGCCACAAGTTCGGCTGCTGGCGGCGCCCCATCTACGCAGGGAATGGACCGATGAGCGACTGGGATTGCCATATCGACCGCTGGGAAGAGCGCTGGGATCGCAAGATGGCGCGCATGCAGGAAAGAATGGAGCGCGTGCGCGACCGGATGGAGCGCTACCGCAGCCGGGGTGGCTGGTTCGGCGCCTCCTCGAGCGGCAACCGCGCGTTCGACGACTATCGTTCGGAGACGATGAAACGCCTCGAAGACGAGCAGCGCGAGTTCAAGGAGTTCCTCGAGCGGCTGCGCTTCGCCAAGGACCGGGCCGAGTTCGATCAGTTCATGGCCGATCGCCGCCAGCGCCCGTTCGAACAGGGCGGCGAGCCGCCGCCCGCCGAGCCGCGCGCCTAATTTTCGTCGCGCCCTCCCTGCCTCCGCTGCGTGACCGCACGGGTTGCCCGTTCCCCATCGGGCGGCCCATTTCTTTTTCGGCGCGGGGGTAAAGATGCGAATCGCGGTTCCGGTGACCGTGCATTTTATTGACGAAAGTCGCCCGCCGCGCCAATTTCTCGGCTATGGCCCGTCTGGCTCGCGTCGTCATTCCCGGATTGCGGCGCCACGTCACGCAACGCGGCAAGGGAGGAGCGCCGACGTTCCTTAGCGACATCGCCTTCCTCGCCGCGCGGGAGGCTTGCTGCGCAGCGCCGCCTGCGCCCGACGCCGCGCGGACCCGAGCCGAAAGAGCGGGGTTAGGCGGAAGGAGCGCGTTATAGGCGCTGTCGCCGTAACCGCGTAACCGCGGCTCGGGGCGCGGCGGCGAAGAGGAAGGCGCGCCCCTGCCCTCGACTGCGGAAGCGAGGCGAGGGCGCCGGGCCGCGGCGGCATCGAACCGACGCCGGGCCGCGAGGAACGCGATCCCAACGTGGAGGAAGGCTATCTGCACGCGGGGCCCTGCGGCGCCGGCCACTTCGTCAAGATGGTGCACAACGGCGTCGAATACGGCCTGATGCAGGCCTATGCCGAGGGCTTCGACATCCTCAGCAACGCCGACGCCCCCGGAGTCAGCCCCGAGCATCGCTTTTCCTTCGACATCGCCGACATCGCGGAAGTGTGGCGGCGCGGCAGCGTCATTAGCTCGTGGCTGCTCGATCTGACCGCGAGCGCCCTCGCCCAGGAGAGCCGGCTCGATTCCTACTCCGGCTATATCGAGGATTCGGGCGAAGGCCGCTGGACCCTGATGGCGGCGATCGAAGAGGCGGTGCCGGCTGAAGTCCTCTCCGCCGCGCTCTACACCCGCTTCCGCTCGCGTCAGGGCCACACTTTTGCGGAGAAGATCATCTCGGCGATGCGCAAGGGCTTCGGCGGCCACGTCGAACCGCCGGCGGGGAAGGGCTGAAAAGCCTGACCGTTGGACAAGCGCCGCTCGCTTGCAATGGGTCGATATGGTAACCTATCGACATGAGAACGACTGCAGGCAAAAAGGCGCGTCGCACGGCCATGGTCCCGGTCACGACCATGGAAGAGCTGCCTATTCTCTCGGAAGAAGAGCGCGCCGACATGCTGGCCTCGTTGAAGGCGGCGGAAGCCCGTATCGACTACATTTTGGCGAACGTTTTCAGGCCTGCTGATTAAGGGGGCGCTCGTGCGGTCAGGAGCCTTCAAAGGTCACCGGTTGAAATCGAGTCTTGCGCTCCTCTGCGGCTTTCTTGTTTGCCAGACGGGAATAGGCAGAGCCGACTACTGCCGATCGGTATGGGCCGACTATAAGCACTGGGATCTAAGTCCTGGCGAACATAAAGTATTCGCCGTGCACGGGTATCGGTCGTACCCGGTCATGTGTTACTGGTGGCGCAGTAATTCGGTCGAGACTTCCTCCTCTAACGCCCTTGCCAAATGCAATTCCTGGCAAGCCGATTCATGCGAAGTCGTCGACGTTGATGGAGTTCCGAAACGACCAGGATTGGACGCGTTTTTCGCGCGGAGTTCTTTTACGCGTGTCGACATCGAAATATTCTATGGCCCTTCAAACAATCTTCAAAAAATTTCTGGGTTCCTTATAATGGATTATCCAGATAGCGGAAAAGTCGTCAAGGCACGGCTAATATCTTCGGACAAGAAATCAATTTGCGAAGGGAGCTATACGTACACAGTGTCTGACCGGTTTCATGTCAATGGTTTGTGTTTTCATAAATATGAGTTCTCAGACGACGTTGTCGCAACTGGAGTTAGATATATTGATGGAACCAAGGTCGGATATAACTTTGAGGCGACATTTAAATATGAAGCGTCTTACATTCATATTCGCTCTTCCGGTTAAATACGATATTTTCGTTCCAAGTTCGCCAGGTATGCAGGTTCCAAGCACCTTCTTTCCATCCTCTCGGAGCGATCCGTTTGGGGCGACGTGCCGATAGAACGTCTGCCGCGTGATCTCGAGCTCCTCGCATGGCGTGCCGACCTTCATCCGACGATTGCCCATGCTCGCCATGACGAGCCGCAGTGTCGCTGCCGTCATCATTGGCCGGCGCCTCTCCGATGCGTGCACGCGCGGTGAACGCAACGACGGCTCGCTTGCTCTCGGTGATGATCTCGCGGTCGAACTCGGCGAGCGCGGCAAAGATGCCAAAGACACGCACGCCACCGCGCCGCTCAATAAAACCCCACCGGAAAATACTTGAGATAGATCTCGGCGTAGACGCCGCGCGCCGCCAGGCGCGCCAGCGCCCAATCCATCGCGCGGCGCAGGTCGGCGTCCTCCTTGCGCACCGCGATGCCGACCCCCTCGCCGAAGAAGCGGCTTTCGTTGAAGGGGCCGCCCTTGAAGACGCAGCAATCGCCCGACGATTCGCCGGCGAGCCAGACCGCCAGGCTCAAGCCGTCGGCGAAGGCGGCGTCGATCGCGCCGCCTTTGAGCGCGTCGTGCAATGCGGCGAAACTCGGATAGGGCTTGACGATCACGGCGGGGAAAAACGTCGCGAGGTAGGTTTGATGCGCCGAACCGGCGACGACGCCGACGCTTTTGCCGAACAGCGCGGCCGGCGTCGCGTCGGCGAGCGGCGAATCTTTTAGCGTCGCGAACCGCGCCGGCGTCTGATAATAGGGCTGGGTGAAGTCGATCCGCGCGCGCGCGGCCGCGCTCATGGCGATCGAGGCGACCACCGCGTCGCCCTTGCCCGTCTCCAGCGAGTTCGATCAACGTGTCCCAGCGGCGCGCCTGGATGGTGCAGCCGATCAGCAGCTCCTCGCAGATCGCGCGCGCGATGTCGACGTTGAACCCCGAGAGCGAGCCGTCGGCGAGCGCGAAGTTCAGCGGCGGATAATCGTCGTCGGTGAGGAAACGGATCGCGCGCAGGGCCGAGAGGTCGGGACGCTCCAGGTGCAGGCCGGGATCCCAGAAGCTCGGCGCCGGCCCACGCTCGGCCGACGCGGCGATTTCGGGCGCGAGGCAGGCGGCGAGGGCGAGAACAACGACAGTCTTGCGACAGGGGCGCAGATTCCACATGACAAAGCCGTTTCGCTCGTCGTAACACTATCGCGCCCGGAATTTCAGCGGCGTATTCCGGCTCGTTGGGCGAAGACGCGGCGTTCGCGCCGCGTTCGTGCGACCGCTGGCGTTTCGGCGAGTTTCGTAGCGTGGTCGATTCGTTCAAGCAAGCGCTCGCCCGCGGCGAGACGCTCGAACGGTCCCAGGACGGCCAAGACCCGTCCCGCGAGCGGCGTGAGGCCGCTCGAAGCGTCGGCGAACGCGGCGGCGAAATCGCCCCCGAAATCGCCTTTCTGGTCGGCCAAGGCGTTGGGCCGGGCCCGCTGCTCCAGGCCATGCGGGCGGCGGAACGCTGCGCGGTCAGCGCCGACGCGGCGCTGCTCGGCGAGGGGCTGCTGCCGGAAGAAGCCTATTTTCGCGGCCTCGCGCGGCGTCTGCGCGTCCCCTATTTTTCCGGCGAATTGGCGATCGCCGACGACATCGACCCCGCGTCGGCCATCGCCAGCGGCATCGCGCCGCTGGCGCCCAACGGCTTGGGCCTTCGCGCCGTGGTCGCGCCGCGCGGCGACTCGATCCGCTTTCTCATCGACGCCGCGGCGGCCGGCCATGTGCTGGGGGGCTTCGCCGTCAGCTCGCCGCAGCGCTTGAGCGCGCTGGTGCGGGCGAAGACGGGCGCCCGGGTGGCGGAGGCGGCCGCCTGCGGCCTGGAGCGGCGCGATTCGAGCCTGTCGGCGCATTCCGGTCTGAGCTGGGGCCAGGTCGCCTGCATCGCGGCCCTGGCGATCGCCGCGGCGACGCTAGCGCTGGCCGCTCCCGGCGCGTTGCGCCCCGCGATCTCGATCCCGCTCTGGCTGATCTTCGCCGCCTGGATCGTGGTCAGGAACCTCGCCGTCGCCGCCTCCTTCGCGCCGCCCGCCTTCGCGCCGTTGGCCGACCAGGACTTGCCGGTCTATTCGGTCGTCGCGGCGCTCTATCGCGAAGCGGGCATGATCAAGAAGCTGATCCGGGCGCTCGACGCGATCGATTACCCCAGAGCGAAGCTCGACATCAAACTGGTGGTCGAGCGGCGCGACGGCGAGACCCTGGCGGCGATCGCCGCGCTCGGCCTGCCGGCGCGCTACGACGTCATCGTCGCGCCTGCGGGCAAGCCGTCGACCAAGCCGCGCGCGTTGAACGTCGCCCTCCCCGCCCTTCGCGGCGATTTCGTCGTCGTCTACGACGCCGAGGACGAGCCCGATCCGGATCAACTGCGCCTCGCGGCGGCGCATTTTATCGGCGACCCCGGCCTCGATTGCCTGCAGGCGCGCCTGACGATCGGCAATGTCCGCGACTCTTGGATCAGCACGATGTTCGCGATCGAATATGCGGTGCTGTTCGACCTGGTCGATCCAGGGCTGGCGGCGCTCGGCCTGCCGATCGCCCTGGGCGGGACGTCCAATCACTTCCGCGCGCGCACGCTGCGGCGCGTCGGCGGATGGGACGCCTGGAACGTCACCGAGGACGCCGATCTCGGCGTCCGGCTGGCGCGCGAGGGCGCGCGCGTCGGCGCGCTTTGCTCGGATACGCTGGAAGAGGCGCCGAACGATCTCGGCGCTTGGTTCCGCCAGCGCATGCGCTGGCAAAAAGGTTGGATGCAGACCCTGATCGTCCACTCGCGCCATCCCGTGAGAGTCGTCCGCGCGCTCGGGCCGGCGCGCGCCCTTGCCGCTGGCGCGCTGATCGGGGGCTCGGTCCTCGGCGGGCTGTTCGGGCCGGCGTTGTTCGTCGAGGCGCTGTGGCGCGCCATTCGCGGCGATCTGGCCGGAGCGGGCGCGTGGAGCGTCGGCGGCGACGTCGCGATCTACACCCTGATGGCGACCGGGCTGATGGCGATCTTCGTTCCCGCGCTGGCGGCGACGCGTCGACGCGGTATGGCCGGCGTGGGCGGCGCCTTGGCGTCGCTGCCGGTCTATTGCGCGCTGATTTCGGTCGCGAGCTGGGCCGCTTTGGTCGACTTGACGATCCGGCCGTTTTATTGGGCCAAGACCGAGCACGGCCGAGCCGGCGCCGCGGCGGGCGCAGGCGTCGGCGCGCCCGGCCGCCGGCGCGCCGAAGCGGTTCCCGGCGAGTAGCGCGGCGGCGCCGCACGGCGCCGATCGTTCCGGCGCCTCGCGGGTCTTCGTCGTGCGACGGGTCCGGCGTTGGCCGATTTGGCCGGCGTCGGCCGCGCGCGTTGAGGGTTCGTTCACCAATTTCGGGCCAAATTGGCGCATCGGTCTCCGAGGGCGCCGCCGCCGCCGCGCGCGCCGGGGAGCGCCGTTCGTAAAGGACGAAACATGTCGCGTCGCGTCTTGCTCTCGCTGGGTTTCGCGGCCGGGCTCGCCCTGAGTTCGGCGAGCGTCGCCGCCGGGCCGGCGGTCCCGCCCGCCGCGCTGAAGGTCACGCTCGACCAGGCCAAGGTGCTGCAGCTCCCCGAGGGCGCCAAAACGCTGGTGGTCGGCAATCCCGCCATCGCCGACGTGACGATGCTCAAGGGCGGCGTGGCGATGGTCCTCACCGGCAAGGGATACGGCCAGACCAACATGATTGCGCTCGACGCGCAGGGCAATATAATCGACGAGAAGCAGATCGACGTCGAACCGAGCCGATCCGTGCTGGTCGTGCAGCGGGGAAACGACCGCGAATCCTATTGGTGCAACCCGACCTGCATGCCGACGGTCCAGCTTGGCGATGAAAACAAGGCGTTCTCCGAAGCCAGCGGACAGATCGGCGCGCGCAATGCGCTCGCCGAAGGCGGCGGCGCCAAGTAAGGCGAGCCGCGCGGCGGCCGGTCGCGCCCGGCCATGCGCCGTCTGATCCTCGAAGAGCCGATTTCGCGCGCCGCCGTCTGGAGCGGGCGGGCGGCGGTGTTTGCGCTGGCGACGGCGGGCGTCGCCGTCGCCGTGTCGCGGTTCGGCGGCGGCGGCGCCGCCGCGGCGGCCCTCACGATCCTCGGCGCGGCGCTGGCGCTGGCCTTTCTCGCCGTCCTTCTGGCGGGCGCCGCCGCGGCGGTCATCTGGCGCACCGGCCGGCGCGGCGCCGAGCACGCCGCGCTCGGCCTCGGCCTGTCTCTGGCGCTGCTGGCCTACCCCGCTTATCTCACCGTCACGGCGCTGCCGCTGCCGGCCATCGCCGACGTGACGACCGACCTCGCCTCGCCGCCCTCGTTCATGATCTCCGCCAAGGCGCGCGCGGCGCGCGCCGGACTCGCGACGCCGAGCCGAACCGCCGAGATCGACGCGCTGCAGAAAGCCGCCTATCCCGAAGTGCGGCCGATTGTGGTCGACCTCGAACCCGCTCAGGCCTATCAGCTCGCCCTGCGCGTCGCCGACGACGTCGGCTGGCGCATCGTCGACGCCAACCCGCCCAATCTGCGCGTCGACGGCGTCGCGCAGATCCAGGCCGTCGATCGTTCGCTGCTGTTCGGCTTCGTCGACGACATCGCCATCCGCATCCGCCCGCTCGCCAGTCAGACGCGGATCGACATCCGCTCGGTCTCGCGCGTGGGCAGACATGATTTCGGCGCCAACGCGCGCCGCATCCGTCGATTCGCCGCCGCGGTCCAGGAGGCGATGCAGGCGCCGTAGCGCTCGGGCCGGACGGCGCCGCGGCGACGATCGACAAGCCTTGCAACGGCCGGGCTTTGACACTAGTTTCCCCGCCGTCGCCGTCCGGGCCGCCATAGCTCAGTTGGTTAGAGCGCTAGATTGTGGATCTAGAGGTCCCCCGTTCGAGGCGGGGTGGCGGTACCATCATCGCGCGACGGGCGGCGCGCCGGAAGACGGGCGCGCCCAGCGCTCCTTTTCAACCGTGGCGGCGCAAGACGTTCAACAGCGCCGCGAAAGCCGCCGTCGGCTGCCGACGGCTGGGATAGTAGAGATGACAGCCCGGAAACGGCAGGCGCCAATCCGCGAGCGCCCGGATCAGTTCGCCGTTCTCGAGCTGCGCTCGTTATCAGCTAATCGCGGAAAGCGGCGCCTGCTAAAGGGTTCGGGCGTCGGACGGCGACGCCATGGCGGCGACGCCTTCGACAGATGACGGAGAGACCTTATGGAAATCAAGCGAAGCGGCTCGCAGCCCTCCGCCAAAGGGCCGGCGGAATGGTTCACCGGAACGGTGCGCATCGATCCCTTGTTCGCCGCCAACGCTCCGGCGCGCGCGGCCGGCAATGCGGTCACCTTCGAGCCCGGCGCCCGCACCGCGTGGCACACCCATCCGCTCGGCCAGACGTTGATCGTCACGGCGGGTTGCGGCCGCGTCCAGCGCGAAGGCGGCCCGGTCGAGGAGATTCGACCCGGCGACGTCGTCTGGATCGCGCCGGGCGAGAAGCACTGGCACGGCGCCGCGCCGACCACCGCCATGACCCACATCGCCATCCAGGAAGCGCTCGACGGCAAGGCCGTCACGTGGATGGAGAAGGTCAGCGACGAACAGGTTCGGGCCTGACCGCCCTCCCCATAGCGTCCGAAAAGGAGCACGAAATGCAGAAGCGCAAACTCGGCAAGAGCGGCCTGGAAGTCTCTGCCCTGGGCCTCGGCTGCATGGGCATGAGCTTTTCCTACGGCCCGCCGCCCGACAAGAAGGAGATGGTCGCCCTCATCCGCAGAGCCGTGGACCTGGGCGTCACGTTGTTCGACACGGCGGAGGTCTACGGCCCGTTCGCCAACGAGGAACTGGTCGGCGAAGCCTTGTCGCCGGTGCGCGACCGCGTTGTGATCGCGACCAAGTTCGGCTTCAAGCCCGATCCCCAGGGCGGCCCGCGGTGGACCGGCCTCGACAGCCGCCCAGAGCATATCAAGCACGTCGCCGAAGCCTCGCTGAAGCGGCTCAAGACCGACGTCATCGATCTCTTCTATCAGCACCGCGTCGATCCGGACGCGCCGATCGAGGATGTGGCGGGCGCGGTCAAGGAGTTGATCCGCGAGGGCAAGGTCAGGCATTTCGGCCTCTCCGAGGCGGGCGCGCCGACGATCCGCCGCGCCCACGCCGTCCAGCCGGTCACGGCGCTCCAGAGCGAATACTCGCTGTGGTGGCGACGCCCTGAAACGGAAATTCTGCCGACCCTCGAAGAACTCGGAATCGGGCTCGTCCCCTATAGCCCGCTGGGCAAGGGCTTCCTCGCCGGCAAGATCGACGAGAACACCGCGTTCGACCCGACCGACTTCCGCAACACGCTGCCTCGCTTCACGCCCGCGGCGCGCAAGGCGAACCAGGCGCTGGTCGACCTCATCGGCAGGATCGGCGCGCGGAAGAAGGCGACGCCGGCCCAGATCGCGCTCGCCTGGCTGCTGGCGCAGAAGCCGTGGATCGTTCCCATCCCCGGCACGACGAAGCGCCATCGCCTGGAGGAGAACCTCGGCGCCGCGTCGATCGCGCTGACGGCCGACGACCTTCGCGAGATCGACGGCGCGGCGGCGACAATCGCGGTGCAGGGCGATCGATATCCGCAGGCGTTGGAGCGGCTGACCGGCCGCTGAGGCGGCGGCGAACAAAGCGCCATAGGCCGAGCGGAAATTTCGAACAGAGGACAAGCCATCATGGAAGGCGTCAAGGACAAGGTCGTCGTCATCACCGGCGCCAGCAGCGGCCTGGGCGAAGCGACGGCGCGCCATCTCGCGCGCAACGGCGCCAAACTCGTGCTGGGCGCGCGGCGTCTCGACCGGCTTCGCGCGCTCGCCAAGGAATTGTCGCTCGGCGCGGGCGCAGCCGTCGAGACCGACGTGACCAAGCTGGAACAGGTCAAGGCGCTGGTCGACCACGCGGTGCGGACGCACGGCCGCATCGACGTGATCCTCAACAACGCGGGCGTGATGCCGGTTTCGCCGCTCGAGCGCGGCAAGACGCAGGACTGGGACCGCATGATCGACGTCAACATCAAGGGCGTGCTCTACGGCGTCGCCGCCGCGCTGCCGCACATGAAAGCCCAGCGCAGCGGGCACATCATCAACGTCTCGTCGGTCGCCGGCCACAAGGTGCGAGCGGGCAACGCGGTCTACGCCGCCACCAAGACCGCGGTGCGCGTCATCTCGGAAGGGTTGCGGCAGGAGGTGAAGCCCTACGCCATCCGCACGACGATCATCTCGCCGGGCGCGGTCGCCAGCGAATTGCCGGACAGCGTCACCGAACCCGACATCGCGGGGTTCATGCGCAAGTACTACGAGATGGCGATCCCCGCCGAATCCTTCGCGCGAATGGTGGCGTTCGCGATGAGCCAGCCCGACGACGTCGACGTCAACGAAATCCTGTTCAGGCCGACGAGACAGGAAGTCTGAACCGGCGGCGCGGGCCTCGCTCGCAAGCCGACGCTGCCCATTGAGGGGATGAATAAGGCGCTGTCGGTATCCTGATCGTCATGGCGAGCGCGAGCGAAGCCATCCCTGGCGCAGCCGCCGCATGGATGGCTTCGTCGCTTCGCTCCTCGCCATGACGCGCCCAAACGGTCAGGTCGATCGAAACGCCGCCTCAGCCCCCCGCCTCTCTCCCCACAATGAACCCGCAGCCTCGCCGCGCGGCGCAGGCCTCGCTCGCCGGCCGACGCCGGCCCATTGAGAGGTTGAGCGTCCTATCGCCGCAGCGCCGAGCTTTTCCCAGGATTTCCAAATTGTTCCAAGGAAATTCCAAGGAAATTCCTTGGATTTCCAAACTTTTCCAAGGATTTCCAAACTTTTTCCTTGGCCGTTTCGAGCGAAATCAAGGGCTTGTCGGTCAGTCGAGCCGGAATCGCGTTTTCTCCAATCTTTGCGTCGTCTCGGCCGCGACGAGCGGCCCGGCGATACGCCGCCGAACTGGCCCGCGATTCAATATAGGGGAACTATCCGGGTGACATACCATGCCCCTAGATGTAGATGATGCGGCTGACAGGCCGGCGACGAAACCAACTGACGAGATTGAAGTCACGCCAGAGATGGTGGAGGCGGGGGCCGAGGCGCTTATGTATCGCTATGGTGAGTTGGTGGATATTGCCCGCGAAGCTCTGTTTGGCGAGGTAAGTATGGAGATATACCGGGCGATGGAGAAAAAACGTCAAAGACTTCCGCAATGAGATTTCTAAGATCGGCACCAGCTTTTTGAATTTTTTCGTGGATTTTTACGACTCCGCCGAAAGCAATCTCCGTTGGCCCGAATTCTAGTCGCTTTTCCGTTATAGCAAAACGCAGTTGCAGGATTTTGTTTTCGCTCCCATACACCCACGTATCATGCACAACGCGATTTCTATCGAGGCCCAAAGGCTGCACATAGCCTTCGAATTGAAGGAATTTCTTGACCGTAGCCTCTGGGATTTCGCGAAGTCTTAGAAGCGCGACCGTGCTTCGGAGCTTTGCGCCGACGCCGATAATCTGGGATGTCATGCACGCGCCGAACTTCTGTTCCACTTTGGCCAGCTGCCAAATTAGGTAGTCGAGATAGAATTCAAGGGACGCCCATTCGGATGCGACCCGACCGGCCATGCAGAGATAGGCGGCTAGGTGCGGCACGGTTATTTTTTCGGAGTTCTGTTCCGGCTCGTCGGAAGCCATGCTATCTTCCCCCGCATGAATGACAAGGAAAGCGACCAGCGGCGCGACGCATTGTTGCTGCGCCTGCTGAAAACCCCTCCCCAGCCTCGCGCCGAGCGCAAGCGCCCGCGCGCGAAGCCCGACAGAGAGACTAGCCGGATTCAGACTTCTGAGACAAGCGCATTGCCAATGGTGAATGGTGGAAATTGAAGCGGGAGAGACCATTATGAAAACCGCAATCGCAATAGCCGCATTCTTCGCTTTCGCGACACCAGTGCTCGCCCAAGGGGCGGACGTCCTTGGCGGCATGAACGACTATCTGATCGGCCAGCGACAGCAAGCCGAAGCCGCGCAGCAGCAACAATTCCAGGAACTTCGCCAAGAAATGGAATCCGAACGAAACGAGACGGAATCCAAGCTGGAGGCGCTTCGGATGGAGGAGTACAATAGGCGCATCAACGAAGACATGGAGCGGTGGACGCGGCCCTGACAGTCTGCGAAGCGGAGAACGTGAACTAGAGAGACGATCGGCGGGGGCTGCAACCCCCGCTGGATCGACATTGCGATGACCGCTCATCAGCTAGTTCACTCTAGCCGAAAAGTGAGAGCTTGTCATGCCAAAAGTCACGTCGCGCACATCTATTGAGGCTGAGGCTTCGCCGCCGTCATTTCAGCAAGATAATCGGGCATGTTTGCTATCAAAGCCGCAACTTGATGAGGCCCAAGGGCATATGTCCGGCGACCGCCAGACGGAAGCGCGAGAGTTAGCAGGAGCCGCTCCATTAAAATTTCGTGCGCCAACCCTACCGCTGCCACTGGAAAGACGGCAATCTCTTGTATCGATTTCGATCCAAGAGGCGGAGGTGAGGACTCACGATCCTTCCAAGACGAAATGGGGGATTACGGTGACGCATGCATAATTCCTTTATTCAGGTGAGCCTTGGCCGCGACCCCCGCCGCTCGCAATCGCGGCCCCAAACGGCAGGGAGGAGTGGCCGACGAGACTTCGAATTGGGGATTTATGCAAGCGTCACCGTAATTCTAATTCTGGCGTCGACTGCCGGCCGCGAAATTCGGCAATTCGGATTCTGTCCCCGCAACCCCCGCGCGCGCCAGCTCGCGGGAACGCCCGAATTGACTTTCGGAAGGCGGAGTAGTTATTTCGACCTTGGCTCTGAACCGCCAAGGCAAAAAAGATGCGCCAACTGCGATGTTATCAGGCCGCCGGTATGGCTCTGATTTTCTCGCTCGGAGCCTGCGCCGTTGCGCGTGAGCCGCAGCTCTACCCGATCAACGACACAGCCAACCAAAGCGGAGTGCTTGATGCAAAGATGCTGGGTCATGGCGAAGGGCACGGCACCCTCGAAATTGTGGCACCTGATGGCGAGAAGTTCCAAGGCGAATATTCCATCGTGTTCGGCAGTTCGGTTGGCTTCAGAAGCATTTTAGCGACCTCCAGCGGCGCTGCCGGTTCGGCGACCACCAGCGGATTTTCGACCAACGTCGCGATTTCTGGTAGCGGCCAAGGTTCCGCAGTTCTTTCCGGTGATCGCGGAACGTCGATACAGTGCGAATTTCTCAACAACAACTTGACCGGCCACGGCTATGGCGGTTGCCAGTCTTCAAAAGGTGGCCTCTACCGAATGGTGTACTAGCTTAGAGTTTTCGTGCGCGAATGCGGCTCTTGCACCACAGGACAGGGGAACGCGTTAGGGATGGAAGCCCGAAGGGCGGAGACGCGTAGCGGCTCCGTGCCCAGCACGACAATCGGACCGCGCGCCTTCGCGCGGGAACGCCACTACCCAATATCTATAAACGTTGGAAGTGTCACGGCGTCGGGGTCTGGCGCTCCCTGCACGGGGATTCTCACCTGATCTAAAGACGCGAGAGGTTTTCCAATCGCGCGCTCTAATAATTGCTCCAACAGGCCGTAGAGTACCAGATGCAGATGATAATTCGCATTCTTGGCGTCTTCGGTCGCAATTTGTGCGCCTCGCATTGTTCGCTCACCATGCGTCAGCTTGCTCGCATCTCCGGATTTATCCGCAATCATCGCGAAGATCGCGCGAAACACAGTGATCGAACCAAGGTAATACAGCGAATTTGCGGGATGCTGCGCAAGGTAAATCGCGTTCTCATGGGCACCAAGGTTATGAACTGTCTCGGTCAAATTCAGCTTGTCATAATGAAAAGCCGTTCTATCCCGAATGATACGAATAGGGGTTTGCTTTAGATTATTTTCGCTGTCACCAAAGTAGTTCTTGAGCCATTCAAGACTAGGCCGATGCGGCAGCTTCAACCCTGCAATCGCACTATCCTCGGGCTGCGCGGCTAAAAACCGCTTGATGACCATAACCCAAGTCTCATACAACTTACCGGCGAGCACCTGTAGCAGGCAGCACATCTGAACTGACCCTGCCGAGTAAGCGAGTTCTGCATCCCCCGCAGGATTCATTCCAAACATGAAAACACGATTGAGAACGGTCAGCTCGTTGTGCGCGTGCATACATCCCATGAGCTGATTGCGCAGGCGATTATCCAATCCTTGAATCGACGCCTCGTCGATCTCAAGTTGGATGATCTCGAAATCCTTGCTCATGAGTGCACCTTCATGCGGCGAAGACGCGCGGCGTTCACGGCTTTAAGGCCGCAATCAAGCCACGGATCGCAGCAACAAACGCCTCGGCCTGTTCAACCGCCCATGCCGCATCTTCATGGCTCACTGGATCGCCGCTGTAATCCGCGACTTCGCGCAAGTGCTGCACCTTGTTCAAGGCGCGGCCAAAGTCGGGAGCCAAAAGCTTCGGTTGAATGATGCGCTCGCCGAAAACGCCGACAAGGCGGCTATGCGTCTTGATGCCGGTTTCGAGAGCGTCCGGAGCAATCGCGAGCAACGCCGCGTGAGCCGCATCAAACATCGCGTAGTAGGCGCGGTTGCAAGCGCCGTCGCCGTCGTTCGCCACCAGCAACGTGCGCGCGCTCGTAAGCGCGCGGTCGGCCTTTTCCATGTGGACGGTTACGGCGATGGTCGCCTTGCTCATAGCCGCAACCCTTCGCGCTGAATGTTGCGGATCAGAGCGGGATTGCTGAACGCATCTGGCCGCGCCAATTCATCCGGCCAGAGGGGCAGGGGCGAAACCAAAACGCCGGTATCCATCATCACGTCGAAAGCTATGCCTGCCATCTCTCCCGCGACTTGGTAACGGCTGCCGCGCTCGCCTTTGAGGATCACGGCTAAATCGGCGTCACTGTCCCCCGTGTGATCGCCGCGCGCGCGGCTGCCATAGAGAAACGCTTCGACGACAGGATACTTGCCTTCAAGCCGTTTCAGGAAAGCGCGCGCCGCGCGTTCCGTCTCGGCGTCGAGCGCCGGTCGAGTGGTCAAGGGCAGGGGCGAGGCCTTCTCCGCCAACCGTGAAATCGTGCTCTGGCTGAGATTGAACCGGCGCGCCAGGTCGGCTTGCGTCGCCGTGCCGTCGGCGAGGGCTTTCAACGCCTCGTGCTTCTGGCGAGGGGTGAGCTTCGGCGGGCGTCCCATGTGGACGCCTCGCGCCTTGGCGCGTATCCGGCCTTCGCCGGTGCGGGCGCGGATCCGCTCGCGTTCGAACTCGGCAAGCCCGCCGAGCACGGTCAGCATCAAGCGCCCGTGCGGCGTCGTGGTGTCCGCCCATGCGTCGCCGAGCGAGCGGAAACCGGCTCCGGCCTTCGCTATCGTGTCGAGAATGTTCAAGAGGTCGCGCGTGGATCGCGCCAGCCGGTCGAGGCGCGTGACGAGCAAGGTGTCGCCCGCCTCGAGGGCGCGTAAGGCCTTCGCCAGCTCGCGCCGGTCGGTCTTGGCTCCGCTCGCCGTCTCGTGGAACACGCGCGCGGCTCCTGCCGCCGTCAACGCCGACACTTGGGCGTCGAGCGTCTGCCCGTCCGTGCTGACCCGCGCATATCCGTAAATCGCCATGCGCAATCATAGCAGAAACCCGGCCACTTATGCAACTATCTTTTGCATAGCGTAAGCCGCTGAAAACGCGTGGCCTCCGCGCCTATGCGAAAGTATTGATTTATGCACACCTCGAAAGCCGACGGTCTTCGGTCTTCCGAACTCGTCCTGCCCGTTCTCTACTTCAATCCTTGCAACCGTCTCTTTACGTCCAGAAGCTCCTGACTTTGCGCCAAGCGACTGCACCACTGACCCTTTTCGTCGGAAGCGGACAAGCCAGGGTACGTCCTTTTGAAGACACGTTCGTTGTGCTCGTAAGCGACCTGAAAGTCCCTTCCGTCGGGAACCAGTGCGCCAAGGTTGTGATACCAAATATTGCCGAGCGGGTCGGAGTGGATAGGGTCTTCAGACTTGAATGCGTACTCCGGCAGCAGTCCACACTCGTTGGCTCGTCCCGCAATGATCCAAGCGTTGTAAATTGATTGCACTGCGGCTGCCTTGTCAGCAATTTTGGGGTCAGGGTTGTAGGGGACGACAGCGTTCGAGTGTGTTTCGGCGTGCAATTTTGGGTCTGACTCACTTTTGATGAAGTTGAGGCGCCGATTTGGCCTGGTTTCGCAGGGGAATCAGCGCCATGCGGTCTCTTCACGCCTCAGAGTTGCTCCCGCCCGGCTTTTCCGCGGTTGATGCGTTGAGCGACGGCGACAGCACCGTCATTACGATACGCGCGACGAGCGCGTTGAGCGCGTGCCCATCTTGTGGAGCGATTTCCGATCGTGTTCACAGCCGATATCCTCGTCGCCTGGCGGACTTACCGATTGCGGGACAGCGCGTTGTGTTGGTGCTCCATGCCCGGCGCTTCTGCTGTGACGCGCTTCGATGCGCGCGCCGCATCTTCACGGAACGCTTCGACGACAACATTCTCAAGCCTTGGGCGCGGCGCACCGCTCGGCTCGATCAGATTGTTCATTGCCTCGCGCTCGCCCTGGGAGGCCGACCGGCGGCGAGTTTCGCGCGCCGCTTGAGCATGCCGGTCAGCAACGACACCCTATTGCGCGCCGTGCGCAGGCGCGGCAGCCCGAGCTTCGCGCCCCCGGCGATCATTGGGATCGACGACTGGGCTTGGCGCCGCAACCAACGCTACGGAACGTTGATCTGTGATCTCGAACGTCGAAAGACGATCGCGTTGTTGCCGGATCGAGAACCGGCGACCGCCGAGGCATGGCTGACCAGCCAACCGCAGATCGCTGTTGTGGCTCGGGATCGAGGCGGCGGCTACGCGATGGCGACGCAAAAGGCGCTCCCCAACGCGGTGCAGGTCGCCGACCGCTGGCATCTGATGGAGAACGCAAGCCACGCTTTCCTCGACGCCGTGCGCAAGTCGATGCGTCAAATTCGGACCGCGATCGGCGCGACCACGATCAATCCCGCCCTGCTCACCGCGGCCGAGAAGCTCCAATATGAGGGGTATCTGCGCCGCGAGGAAGCCAACGCCGCCATCCTTGC
The DNA here is from genome assembly GCA_963775575.1 of uncultured Alphaproteobacteria bacterium. GTDB lineage: Bacteria > Pseudomonadota > Alphaproteobacteria > Rhizobiales > Beijerinckiaceae > Roseiarcus. Next base: position 1,588,215 of record CAVZJG010000002.1, on the reverse strand, counting down.
GATGGCCAAGGACGGCGCGACGATCAGGGAGATCGTGCGTCGTACCGGCTACAGCCGCGGTCTCACCCGAAAGGTGCTTCGCGGTCAGAGGTCGGACATGTTCCGCGTTCGCAGCAGCTCGCTCGAAGCCTACCTTCCCTGGCTAGACGAGCAATGGGCGGCGGGGCGTCGCAATGGTTCTGAGCTATGGCGTTCACTGAAGCGGCAGGGGTTTCGCGGATGCCTTCGTGTCGTCAGTGAGTGGAGCGGACGACGTCGGCGATCGGAAAAGATGGATGCGAGCGCGATAAGCCGCACGCCCTCCGCCCGAACCATCGCCCGGTTGATGACGATCGGGCGCGACCGGCTCTCTAAGGCCGAGACCGTAACCGTCGCCGCCATCGAGAGCGGCGTCGAGCTTCTGGTCGAGGCGCGCGAAATCGTGGCGGATTTCCAAGCCATGATCCGAAGAAAGGCGCTAGCGGAACTCGATCCGTGGATCGAGCGCGCCAAGACGAGTCTCGTCGCCGGATTCGCGAACGGCGTCACAAAAGACAAAGCCGCCGTGAGCGCCGCAATCTCGTCGGGTTGGTCCAACGGCCAAGCCGAAGGCCAGATCTGCAAGCTCAAGCTGGTCAAGCGCCAGATGTATGGGCGAGGAAAACTCGACTTGCTTCAGGCACGGGTCATCGGCGCCACGTGACCCGTTCGTCATCAAAAGTGCGTCAGACCCAATTTTGCGAGCCGATTGACATTCGAGGGATAAGTTGCGAGCCTCGAAAGCTCCTCGCGCTGCTTTTGGGCGTCTATCGCCGCGTCATCGCTCGCGTCCGGCGAGGGGGCGTTTAACGACAGTTGCCGCTTCGCACTATCGCGAAGCTTCTGAACGTCCTCTGGATGCTCTTTAATGAAATCACAGTATCCAGACTTGCCCACTCGCACGCCGTCATCATATGCCTGCTTGAGATCGGTTTCCGACACAAGACCACTGGCCGCCTTGGCCGAGGCTCCTAGGAGCGCATGGCCTTCGTCTTCTGATAGGCCACCGCACCCGACAACGTCGCCGAGAGCCCTCACAAAATTCCGAACGCCCTCCGCGTCCTGCGCAAGAGCGGGAGACGAAAGGAGGATCGCCAAAACGCCGCCGAAGAATAATTTGAATGTCACCGTGCGCCCCCCCTCACGGCACGGATTCCAGGTTAACGGTCATTTCATTTGCAGGATTTCGAGGAGGAAATTCATATTCCAACTCGCTGATTTTCTGCGTGTTTTGACGCTTGCGGGTGATTTATTGGCGCGCACGAGGCCGAGGGCGAAGCGGCGGACGATGGCCATGTTCTTGGCGCCGTGGCCGGTGCGGTAGCGCGACAGATCGTCCTTTAACTCCATGTCGAGCAGCCAGTGCATGCTCTCGACGCCCCAGTGGCCGCGCGCGCCGGCCGCGAGCCGTTCGATGTCGAGCGGCGCGGACGAGATATAGAGCCGCGTGTCGAAGGTGCATCGGTCCGCGTATTCGGTTCGATTGAGAACGCGAACGAGCGTCTTGATGTTTTCGAAACGCGGCTGGCCCGGATAGGACTTGTCGGCCTTGATCCAATCGACCTCTTTGGAGGCGGTGTAGACGCGGGTTTCGATGCGGCCGTGGCCTTTCTCGACGACGCTCTTGGAGACGAGTTCGTCCTCCGGCGCGGTGTCGAAGTAGGCGCCGACCTCCGCTTCCATGGTTGCCTGATTGCCCTTCAGCGGCAGCAGAAAATCGGCTTTGTGCTCGACGATCCCGGCGGCGATGTCGACCTGACATCCCATGGCGTCGATGGTGACGAGGGCGCCTTCGAGTTGCCCCGCCTCGGCCAGGTGGTCGAGCAGATCGGGGATGGCCGTGATCTCGTTGGTTTTCTCGGGCACGCTGAGTTGCGCCAGCGTGAGACGGGCGTTCGTCGCGTAGGCGCTGAGCGTGTGCAGCGCCTTGAGCGCCTTGCGCTTGTCGTGCGTGCGGCGCGAGGTCTTGCCATCGATGGCGATGAGGTTGTGCCGGCCCGGCCACAGCGCCTTGATCCAACTGTCGAAACAACGACCAAATGTCAGAGGGTCGACCCGGTTGACCAGGGTGCGCAGCCAGCGTTCGCAGGGGATTCCATGATGAAACGGCGCGAACTTTCTAAGAAAACCAAGATGATCCTCGCCCCAGGCGAGGATATCGTCGAAATCGTCGCAAGAGGCGATGGTGGCGCAGGTCAGCAGCAAAAGAACCTCGGCCAACGGATACAGGATCCGCCAGGGTTCGCGCTCGTCCGAGAGCCGGGAGAAATGCTTCAAAAGCAGGGCTACGCGCGCCCGGGGAACCTCCTCGTCGGCGAAAAAGTCGGTCGTGTCGTCCATGTGGCGCCCCCAAACGAATCAGGAGCCCGAGAGAATCACGCCGCCGCGTCAAGGCAAAATCGTCGTTAACCTGAGTTCCGAGCCGTGGTCCCCTCGCCGGTTCCGCTTGACCCTCGGCGCCGCGTCGGGCAAGGCAGGCGCGGTTGCAAACCCGGCGCTCGCCTTCCATGACCGACACAAAAGAAACGCCTCGCGTCCGCGCCGCCCTGCCGCGCGGGCTCATCGACCGCGACGCCGCCGACATCGCCGCGGCCGAAGCGATGACGGCGAAGATTCGCGCCGTCTACGAACGCTACGGCTTCGAGGCGGTCGAGACGCCGTTCATCGAATTCACCGACGCGCTGGGCAAGTTCCTGCCCGACCAGGACCGGCCCAACGAAGGCGTGTTCTCGTTCAAGGACGACGACGAGCAATGGCTGAGCCTGCGCTACGACCTGACCGCGCCGCTCGCCCGCTACGTTGCGGAGAACTACGAGAGGCTGCCTAAGCCCTACCGCAGCTATCGCGCCGGCTGGGTGTTCCGCAACGAAAAGCCGGGGCCGGGGCGCTTCCGCCAGTTCATGCAGTTCGACGCGGATACGATCGGCAGCGCGTCACCGGCCGCCGACGCCGAAATGTGCATGATGGCCGCCGATTGCCTGGAGGAGCTGGGGATCAAGCGCGGCGACTACGTGATCAAGGTGAACAACCGCAAGGTGCTCGACGGACTGATGGAGGCGATCGGGCTCGGCGGGGATTACGGTGACGCATGCATAATTCCCTTATTCAGGGGAGCCTTGACCGTGACCCCCACCGCTCGCAATCGCGGCCTCAATCGGCAGGGAGGAGTGGCCGACGAGATTTCGAATTGGGGATTTATGCAAGCGTCACCGTAATTGAGCGGGGATTACGGGCCGCCGAGGGATTACGGGGATTACGTGAGGATTACGGGATTACGGGGATTACGGTGACGCATGCTGGAGTGGACCCCGAAGTTGAGACACGGGTAAAAGGGTGACATGGCTTCCGAGGAGGAACCATGTCGGAACCGGGCAAGAGTCCGCGGCAGTTTTCGGAGGCGTTCAAGGAAGCCGCGGTGCGGCGGCTGGAAGCTGGCGAGAAGATTGCCGCGGTGGCCGCGGCGATTGGGGTCAAGCGGAAGCTTTTGTATCAGTGGCGCAACGCTTGGCGGGCGATGGGGTCGGCCGGGTTCAACCGCAAACGCGGGCGGAAGCCGGGCTGGAAGGCCGCCGAAGCCTGCGCGGCGGTCGCTCCGTCGTCCTCTCCGGACGCCGTCGCGCCCGCTGCGCAGGCTTCGCAGGAGCTGAGGAAAGCGCAGGCCCGCATTGCCGAACTGGAACGGCTGATCGGGCGTCAGCAGGCGGATCTGCATTTTTTTCGCGAAGCCTTGCGGCTCTGGGACGCGACGCCCCCGAACGGCGGCGCGCCCATCTCTACGCGGTCGTCGAAAAAATGACCGCCGACGAGTCGCAAGGCTTTCTCGAAGACGACGCCAACGTCCGGCGCCTGTGCGCCCTCGGGGACGTGTCGCGCGCGGGCTACTACCGCCATTTCGGCCCGCACGCTCCCGCCCGCGCGGACGCCGATCTGCGCGATCTCATCCAACGCGAAGCGCTCGCTCATCGCCATTACGGCTATCGTCGCGTCACGCAGGCGCTGCGCCGGCAAGGCCTGATCGTCAACGCCAAGCGGGTGCTCAGGCTGATGCGCGAAGACAACCTGCTCAGCCTGCGCGCCAAGCCCTTCGTCCCGCGCACGAGCGACAGCCGGCATGGCTTCGCGATCCGGCCAAACCTCGCCCGCGCGCTGCGTCCCAGCGGCCTCGACCAGCTCTGGGTCGCCGACATCACCTACATCAGGCTGGCCGAGGACTTCGTCTATCTGGCCGTCGTCATCGACGCGTTCTCGCGCAAAGTGGTGGGCTGGGCGCTCGCCGGCCATCTCGAGGCTTCGCTCGCCCTTGAGGCGCTTGATCAGGCGCTCGCGGCGCGCCAGCCCCAGCCCGAAAGTCTCATCCACCACTCCGACCGCGGCGTGCAGTATGCGTGTTCCGACTATGTCGAACGGCTGGAGGCGCGCAAAATCGTCATCAGCATGAGCCGGCCCGGCAACCCTTACGACAACGCCAAGGCCGAGAGCTTCATGAAGACGCTGAAAGCCGAGGAGGTGAACGGCAAGGCCTACGCCAACATCGACGACGCCCGTCGGCAGATCGGCGCCTTCATCGAGACCATCTACAATCGTCAGCGCCTGCACTCGGCGCTGGGCTACAAACCGCCGGTCGAGTTCGAAGCCGAACTGCGGCCGGTCGCGCCAACGCTGAACCAGGACGAAGCCCTGTCACTCAATTAGCGTGTCTCACCAGAGGGGTGCAGTCCAATGCAATTCCCGGATTACGGTGACGCATGGGGATTACGGGGGATTACGGTGACGCATGCATAATTCCCTTATTCAGGTGAGCCTTGGCCGCGACCCCCGCCGCTCGCAATCGCGGCCCCAAACGGCAGGGAGGAGTGGCCGACGAGACTTCGAATTGGGGATTTATGCAAGCGTCACCGTAATTCCGTAATTCCGATCGACAACCAAGCGGCGCTGATGCGCCACCGCGCGCGCGAACTGCTGGCGGGCCAACGCACGGCGCTCCTCAACGCCTTGCGCGGACACATGGCCGAAATCGGCCTGGTCGCGCCGCAGGGGGCGCAGCACGCCTATGAGCTGAAGCGCCTGGCCGCCGACGGCGTCGACGAGAACGGCGAGATCGTGGTCCCCGACTGCGTGCGGGCGGCGCTGAGCCGGCTCGTCGATCAGATCGACGCGCTCGACGAGGCGATCTTGGCGATCGACCGGGAGCTTGCGGCTTTGGTCAAGGCCGACGCGACAGCCAGGCGTTTGACGACCATTCCCGGCGTCGGCCCGGTCGCCGCCTCGGCGATCGTCGCCACGATCCAGGACATGAGCGCCTTCGCGTCGGGGCGCGACTTCGCCGCCTTCCTCGGCCTGACGCCGCGCCAGAGCTCGACCGGCGGCAAGCCGCGGCTCGGCCGCATCACCAAGATGGGCGACCGCTATTTAAGAAAGCTCCTCGTCGTGGGCGCCTGCGCGGTCCTCGGCCGCCGCAAGGGCCACAAAGACGCCCTGCGCGTGTGGGCGAGCGCGCTGCACGATCGCAAGACGGTCAAATACAAGTTCAAGCTGACCGCCGTGGCGCTCGCCAACAAGCTCGCGCGCATCGTCTATGTCCTGATGACCAGAGGCGGCGAATACGACGGCCGGCCGGTCGCCGGCTGAGGCCCCGACGAAGCGATCGGGCTCGGCGGAATACGACGAAATCGAGGGCGCCAACGAGGTGATGCGAACCACCGGCCAGGTCCGGAAGCCCGAGTCGACCTCAGCGCGAATACAGCGCGCTTCCATGATGGGGCAAGGGACCACAGCGGACATAACATCAGGGCCAGCGGGGCTCGCCCCCGCATCGACAGGCCGAAGACATGACCGCGCCCGAGACGTCCGCAAGCCTCAAAAGGACCCTTGACCAAGGGGCGCCGTCCAGACATGAGGTCGACGGCGCTCCCTGCCGAACCTAGCGAGACAAAAAGGGAGATGAGCGCCACCGCGTGGCCTACGACAAGGCGGACCGGTTCGCGACGCCGGCCCAATAGCAGGGCTCGATGAATACGACTTCGGAAACCGTTCGATCGTCATTGAGAGCGCAGCGAAGCCATCCCTAGTGCAGCCGCCGCGCGGATGGCTTCGTCGCTTCGCTCCTCGCCATGACGCTATCAAACGGTCGGGTCGATCGAGACGCGGGCTCAGCCCCCCGCCTCTCGCCCCACAATGAACCCGCCGCCGAGCACCCGCGCGTGCGGGTCGCAGGAGGCGTAGAAGACGCAGGCCTGGCCGGGCGAGACGCCGCTCTCGGGTTCGTCGAAAGCGACGGCGCCGCCGGGAAGCAGCGTCGCGGCGGCGGGCGGGCGGGTCGAACGGACGCGCGCGGCGATGGCGAGGCCGCGCTCGGGGATGTCCTCGAAGGCGCCCTCGCCGATCCAGTTGACGTCGCGCAGCCGGAGCCGCCTGACTTCGAGCGCCTGGCGCGGCCCGACCACCACCCGCGCCGCGCGCGCGTCGAGCGCGACGACGTAGAGCGGCTCGGCGGCCGGGATGCCGAGGCCGCGCCGCTGGCCGATGGTGTAATGGAGGACGCCGGCGTGGCGGCCGAGCACCCGGCCGTCGATATGGACGATTTCGCCGGCTTGCGCCGCGCCCGGCAGCAGGCGCTCGATCATCTCGCTGTAGTGGCCGGCCGGCACGAAGCAGATGTCCTGGCTGTCCGCCTTGTCGGCGACCGCAAGGCCGAATTCGCGCCCCAGCGCGCGCACCTCCGGCTTGGGCAGGGCGCCCAAGGGGAAACGCAGCTGCGAGAGCTGCTCGCGCGTCGTGGCGAAGAGGAAATAGCTCTGGTCGCGCTCGGGGTCGGCGGCGCGGTAGAGGGCGCGCCCGCCGCGGCCGTCGTCGCGCGAAACGACGTAATGGCCGGTGGCGAGAATGTCCGCGCCGAGGTCCTTTGCCGCCTCGAACAGGTCGGCGAACTTCATCTGCTGATTGCAGGCGACGCAGGGAACCGGCGTTTCGCCGGAGACATAGGCGCGCGCGAAGGGCTCGATGACCTTTTCGCGAAACCGCGTCTCGTAATCCAGCACGTAGTGGGGAACGCCGAGGCGCTCGGCGACGTCGCGCGCGTCGTGGATGTCCTGGCCGGCGCAGCACGCGCCCTTGCGATGGGTCGCCGCGCCGTGGTCGTAGAGCTGCATGGTGACGCCGACCACGTCGTAGCCCTCGCGCGCCAGCAACGCCGCGACGACGCTCGAATCGACGCCGCCGGACATCGCCACGACGACGCGCGTGTCGCGCGGAGCCTTGGGCAGGCCGAGGCTATTGAGGGGGCGCGGCGAAACGGCCCGAGCAGTCTGCGGCGCCAACATCAGCATTCATCCGAAGTCGATCAGGCCATCTACTTAAGCACGATATCCTCGGGCGCCAGCGGTTTTTCGCCAAACGCCGCCGCTCGGCGGCCGGGCCGGGCCGCCGGCGCTCGTCCTCCCGGCGCCGGAGGCGCCGACGAAGCCGAGCGAAATTCGCACGCTTTGAAACGCTTTGTTATCCATTTCGTCGCCTTGCGTTTAGGCAAATCTGCGGCTTCGCGCTTAGCCAAATCTTAAGTTGCGGGCCGTAGACTTCGTCAAGTTCGACTAGCGTTCGAGTGTGAGAGCGACATGAGTGAAGCGCTTCGACCGAGAGTGAAGTATGTCATCGGTCCCGACGGCAGCCCGCTGACGATCGCCGACTTGCCGCCTTCCTCGACCAAACGTTGGGTCATTCGCCGCAAGGCCGAAGTCGTCGCCGCGGTGCGCGGCGGCCTGCTGTCGCTCGAAGAGGCCTGTTCGCGATACACCTTGACGGTCGACGAATTCTTGAGCTGGCAGGTCTCGATCGATCAGTACGGCCTCGCCGGGCTGCGCACCACGCGCATCCAGCAATACCGTCACTGACCCACGCCGGCCGGCGTCAGGCGCCGCGTAGGTAGCGGCGCCAATTGTGCGCCTCCTTGAATCCCAACACTTCGCGCGCCTTGCGGTTCGACAGCGGCGCCTCGAATTCGCCGAGCGGGCGCGTGAGGGGAACGCCGGGACAATGGCGCGCGAGGAATTCGCGCGTCGGCGTATTGAGGGTGATCGTGTCGTTGACGGCGTTGAAGACCTGGAAGCCGAGGCCGTCCTTCTCCAGGCAGAGATGCACGATCTCGCCGAGGTCGCGCGCGTCGATATAGCTCCAGGCGTTGCGCTTGCGCATCATCGGATTGGCGAGGAAAGCCGCGAACCGGCCGTACTCGTGCGGCTCGATGACGTTGCCGACGCGCAGGGCGTAGATGTCGGCGCCGTAGCGCATCGCGAAAGCGCGCGCGGTCTTCTCGTTGCAGACCTTGGACAGGCCGTAGCTGTCCATCGGATCGACGTCGTAGTCTTCCTCGAGCGGGAAGCTGTGAAAGTCCTTGTCGCCTTCGGCGAAACAAACGCCGTAGGTCGTCTCGCTGGAGGCGATGACGACCTTGCGCACGCCGAGCTTCATCGCCGCCTCGATCACGTTGTACGCGCTGACGACGTTGGCGGCGAAGGTGGCGTTGTCCGGCTCGATCAGCACGCGCGGGATCGCGGCGAAATGCACGACGGCGTCGGGCGCGCGCGGCGTGTGGCCGAGATCGAACCCATCGAGGCCAAAATGCGCGCTCAGCGCGTTGAAGGCCTGGCCGCTGTCGGTGAGATCGGCGATCAAAGTGTTGACGCCGGGCAGATCGAGCGGCTTCAAATCGACGTTGAGGATATGATGGCCCTTGGCCAGCAGGTGCGCCACGGCGTGCCGCCCGGCCTTGCCGGTTCCGCCGGTGAAGACAATGCGTTTTTCCGACATGGCCGCTCCTCGACTCCCTCGCCGCCGCTTTCCGTGTTCGCCACTATATCGCATCCCGGCGCCGCCGCACCGGCGAATTCGCGTCGCATGGCGCCGTCTTGCGGCGCTTCTCAGGGCCGACGCGCGTCTCGGGCGCGGCGCCCCCCTTCACCGCAGCAGCTTGAAGGCATGCGGCGACCAGTCGTTGCGGGCGACGCCGGGGATGCACCACAGCATGCACAAGGGCTCGATCGCGCGCGCCGCCTCGACCGCGCCCATGTCCGCCGTCTCCCAGCCGAACTGATCGAGCAGCTTCGACACGACGCGCTTGGACTCCTCGTGGTCGCCGCAGATGAACATCGTCGGCTTGCCGCCGGAAAAATGCGGATCGACCATTTGCGCCGCGCCGACCGAATTGAACGCCTTGACGAAATGCGCCCCCGGATAGGCCTTTTGCAGCCGCTCCATCAGCGAATCCGTCAGGCTGGTGAAGTACGACAAGACGCCGTGGACCGGCGGTCCGCCGCCGATCGGATTGCAGGCGTCGATCACCGTCTTTCCCGCGATGTTCGCCGCGCCGGCCAGCTTCAGCGCGTCGAGCGCGACCGCGCCGCCGACGGCGAGAACCACGACTTCGCCGAACGCCGCCGCCGCGGCGAAATCGCCGACCTTGGCGCCGGGGTTCTTGGCCGCCCACTCCTTGAGCTTGCCCGCCTCGCGCGTGCCCAGCATGACTTCGTGACGGTGTTTGAGAAAGCCCGCGCCGAGAGTCTGCGCGACCACGCCCGATCCGACGACGCCGATCTTCATGTGCGTTCTCCGATAAAATGCCGCCGACCCGCTCGGTCCGCGTTAGAGGAGTGATGTGGGGAGGCGGACGCGCGGCGGCAAGTCGCGTCTCGCGCCCTGTCAACGCAACATGAGAATGTCCCCTCTTACAGCAACGTGAGAATGTCCCCTTTTGGCTTTTGCCGCGGGTCGGGTGGGTGTGGGCAACGACGGGCTGAGCGCGCCCCGACAGCGCCGTAGCGAAGCCCGTCGTTATCCACACCCTTGCGCCACGACGGTTTGGGCGCGCGGCCGGGCGGCGCTGGCGGCGATGATGGCGTCGAGGCGCGCATCGAGGGTCTTTTCATCCTCGGCGGGCTCGGGGCCGGGCCGGGTCTTGAAATGGGTGTAGGGCAAGGCGCGGCCCTTGTAGGCGACGCGCATCTGGCCATCGACGAAGTGATGGAGGGTGACGCGCGCGCCGCGCAGCGCCGCGCCGGGGCCGGTCGTCTTGATGCAATAGAGTTTGCCGCCGCAGCTGAAGGTCAGGGCTTTGGACAGGGTGCGCTCCTCGCGCCGCGCCAGGGCTTCGTCGAGCGCCTCGGGCGTCGCCGCCCACGGCCGATGCGCCGATGAGGCGTCTTGCGGCGGCCTGGCGAACTTCGCGTTCCACAGCGCGATGAACGCGGGCGCGAAGGCCTGCGCCGCCGCCAGGTCCGATATCCCGCGCAGCCGCATCTCCTTGACCAGCCGGTCCTGCAAAGTCTGATTGGCGCGCTCGACCCGGCCCTTGGCTTGCGGCGTCGAAGCCTGGATGAGCTCGATTCTGAGGCGCTCGGCCACCCGGCCGAACTCGGTCAGGCCGTCGCCGCCGGCCGCTTCCTTGGCGTTGACGCGGAAGATGCCGTGCCGGTCGCTGTAAAAGGCGAGCGGAAGCCCGTGCGCGAGAACATGCGCCTTCAGCGCGCCAAGATAGGCCTTCGTCGTCTCGCTCGGCGCAAATTGCAGCGCCGTCAACCGGCTGGTCGCGTCGTCGACGAACACGATCAGCGTGCAGCGCGGGCCGCGCCCCTCCAACCAATCGTGCGGGCTGCCGTCGATTTGAACCAGTTCGCCAAAGCGCCGGCGCCGCTCGCGCGGCTGATGAACCCGCCGCGTCCGCCGCCGCTTCGCCCGCGAAAGCCCGAGAGCGATCTGCAAACGGCGAACGAACTCGCGCGACACCGCGATCCCCTCCAGCTCGCCGAGCTTCTCGGCCGCCAGCGTCGCGCCGAAATCACGATATTTGTCCCGCAACAGCCCGGCGATCCGCGAGCGCAGCCCCGCCGCCATCCGCCGCGGCGAAACCCGCCCCCGCTGGCGCGAAATCAGCCCCCGATCGCCCCGAGCCCGCCAAACCCGCACAAGCCGCTTGACCTGCCGCACCCCGAGCGAAAGCCGCTCCGCCGCAACAACCTGCGAAAGCACACCCTCGCAAACTTGCCGAACCACAAACGCCCGTTGCCGCTCGACAGCGCTCATCCCCAATATCCCCTCCACCATGAAAACGCCCCTCCGACACAACCGCCAAAGGGGACATTCTCACGTTGCTAAAAGGGGACATTCTCACGTTGCGCTAACATCGCGTCTCGCGCCCTCGTCGCGCTTGCGCGGCGCCCGCCGGGCTTCTATAAGGCCGGCTTGCGCCGTTCGCGGCGTTGTCGGAGTGTAGCGCAGCCTGGTAGCGCACCTCGTTCGGGACGAGGGGGCCGGAGGTTCAAATCCTCTCACTCCGACCAATTTAGCCCAAGCGGAATCGAACGATTCTCGGAAGTGGGCGACGTGAGTTGTGAGACTCGGCCGCGGTGTTCGGGGGGCGTTGGCGACGGCGAATGGCCAAAGGAAAGTTTGGAAGCCTCCAACGGGGTGGACGCTATCCACAAGCCGTCGATCGAGCAATTGCACACGGACGGCGCCCGGATTGAGGGGGTATTTGTCGATCGGACGGATCGGCACAACCCACTCCGCAGGAATCCCGACTATTACATCGCCGTTGACGCGCTCGTTTGCGTTTCGGAGATCGATGGAATCCGGAACCCGGTTTTGGACGCGGCGGCATGCGGGGCGCCCGTGATTTCCACCAACGTCGGCATCGCGCCGGAAGTCTCCGGTCCCAAACAACCTCGATTCATCCTCGAGGAAAGAAGCGTGTCCGCCTTGAAAGACGCGATTTTGAGGCTGCTCGCTGAAGGGATTTTGCTTTTCGGACTGTCCGAGGAAATTCTGAAGTTGATCAAACACTGGGATTCGAGCATTCGGCGCGTGTCGTTCAGAAAATTCCTCCGCCTGCGTCCTAGCCATAAGTAAGCGCTGTTTGGCGGGGCTGCCCGGCAGGATGGCGCCGATTAACTGAGGCACCGAGCGTGGCGAAGCATCTACGCAATCGAATACGTTACCATCGAATGCAAACGTAACTACTCGGCGCACGGACGGGAGGTATGCTGTCGTGATCATTGGCGCTCAGGTACGGAAGCGGCTCGACCAGAAACCAACAAAAAGTGTTTCCGTCAATGATAGGTTAATTGATCTCAGAAGCAAAACAAATGGAAGCTTGTTTATTTCCTACATTCTTGCTGTTTTTATACTTCTCTTCTCCCTTCCGGCTTCTTCTGAGATTTATTCGAAGGAAGCGGCACGAGGCTGCTTTGGCCTAAAAGACAAGGATCTGACGCTGTCGTGGTGTTTGCCTCTTGATCGAGCACCCCGCGTGACGGTAGGGGTTAAGAACGAAACTGTGGAAGTCTCCCTCCCAATAATTGGAACCAACTCGGAAGCACGGGAAAGGTGGCGCCTCGCCGGGAAAGTGATAGTCGAGGCTAGGCGGCTCCGTTTCGCCTTGGCGAGTACGGCGGGTCGCAAAATGTACGTCGACTCTTCTCTCGTGGCCGAGGGCGCCGCGGCGCGCATCACCTGGAGTACGCCCTTCGAACCGGAATCGGTGGCGACCTTAACCGGCAATGTTACAGAAGGGGTGGCCGTAGCCAATAAATTGCCTGGTACAATACTGTTAGGACAACACCTCTTCATTGCCGTCGAGCACCCCGCATCAACCGTGGCGTTGGCGGACACACATTTTACATGGCGGACGCCGGTGACATCCGATGCAGCGCGAGTGACGCTCGCGGTTGGACCTATTGTAGAAGGCGCTCGATTCAGTGTGTTTCGCCGATACGTGTTCGAAGGGCGGAGTCGTCGACTCCGACAATTCTTCCACTACAACAGTTGGTACGATATCGCCTACGCCGGCAAGCGCTTTGATGAATTGGAAAGTCGACGCGTAATCGACGTATTGACCGACGAACTAGCAATCAAACGCGATACCCCACTTGACGGCTTTGTTCTGGATGACGGATGGGACGATACGAACACTTTATGGCGATTCCACAACGGATTCCCGCGCGGTTTTATTTCACTCGCGCGGGAGGCCGCTGCCGGTGGCGCGGTGATAGGAACCTGGCTCTCTCCTTGGGGTGGTTACGGCGACGAAAGAAAGCAACGCTTGGTTGCGGCCGCAAAAATGCACTTCCGCGAAAATCAGAATGGCCTCCTCTTGTCAGACGCGCGATATTACCATTTCTTCAGCAGTGTCGTCTTCAACATGGTTAGCCGCCAACGCGTTCGTTATCTGAAGCTGGACGGAGTTGGGTCTCCGTTGGGACTGCAAGTTGACGATCCCGGTTTGCGACGCGAATTCATGGCGTTCCTGAAGCTGCTAAGCGCCCTGAATCGCTTCGCTCCGAATGTCTATTTGAACGCCACCGTCGGCACCTTCCCGTCGCCTTTCTGGCTATGGTATGTAGATTCAATCTGGCGAGGAGGCGACGACAGTGGGCAAGCCGGAGAGGGCGAGACACGAGAGCGCTGGTTAACGTACCGCGATGAGCAAGTCTACAGCAACGTGGTTTCGGTTGCGCCCTATTTCCCCCTAGACGGTTTGATGCTGCATGGCATTCAATATGCCTCCTTGGGGCAACCTACGAATCTCGACTATACCCCGCTGTCGTTTCAGCATGAGGTCCACAGTTATTTCGCGACGGGGGTCAATCTACAAGAATTGTATATTTCTCCTCGTCTGCTGAGCCCAGCCGATTGGGATATTCTGGCCGAAAGCGTGCGCTGGGCGCGACGCCAGAAGGAATTGTTCACGGACTCGCATTGGGTCGGCGGCGATCCCATCGCAGGCGAGACTTATGGCACCGCCGCGTGGAGGAAAGGAAAGGGCGTGCTGAACTTACGTAACCCCAGCGCGCACGAGAGAACATTTTGCGCCGTTCTCGCGGACGCCATAGAGGTTCCGCAGGTGGAGCGTGGGGAAATCCACACCCTTCGGCTAAAGGAGCCTTGGAAAGAGGCTTCCACCAACGCCTCCGTGTCAGCCCGAATCGATGAAGTAACTTGCCTGACCTTGCTTCCCTTTGACCAGCGCGTCTACGACGTCCAGGCTTTTTGAGGATCTTGTGGTTCTGGCGGCCTTCTGGACTATCGATCTCCTGGATATTGAGGTTGGAGCGCGTTCTGCGACGAGGTCAATGACAGGCCAACCTCGTTCGGGACGAGGGGGCCGGAGGTTCGAATCCTCTCACTCCGACCAATTTCCCCAAAACTCGAGGCGTTCGCGGCGCCCGCCCGCGTCACCCCGCGTGTCCGCCCAAGACTTTGGCGTAGACCCGGCGCACGTTTTCGCGCGCCTCGCCGACCGCCCCTCGCAGCGATTCGAAATCCGGCAGCGCCGCCGCGGCGGCGATGCGGCGTTTGACGCCGCTGGCCGCCTTGGCGGGATCGAAGGGGCCGGCGACGGCGAGACGCATGATCTGCGTCGCGTCGGTGTAGAGCCGATGGGCGTCGGCGAGCGCCGCCGCGTCGGCCGGGGCGATGAGGCCGCGCGCGGCCGCCTCGGCGATGACCGCGCGGGTCGAGGTCGCGAGCAGGCCGGGATGGTCGCGCGCGTGCGCGAGCGTCAGGTATTGCGCGACGAATTCGATGTCGATGAGGCCGCCCGAGACCAGCTTGAGGTCCCAGGGGTCCTGGTCGCCCTTCTCGCTGGCGATCAATTTGCGCATCGCGCGCACGTCGCGCGCGAGCTTCTCTCTTTCGCGCGGCAGCGCGAGGACGGCGGCGATCGTCTCGCCGATTTCCGCAGCGAGGCCCGGCTCGCCGGCGACGACCCGCGCCCGCGTCAGCGCCATGTGCTCCCAGGTCTCCGCTTCCGCGGCTTGGTAGAGCTTGAAGGCGGAGAATTGCGTCGCCAGCGGCCCCTTGCCGCCGGATGGGCGCAAGCGCAGATCGACGTCGTAGAGCTTTCCCGCCTTGGTCGGCGCGGTCAGCGCGGCGATCAGGCGCTGCGTCAGACGCGCATAGTAGACGACGGCGCCGAGCCGCCGCGCGCCGTCGGATTCGCTCGCCTCGGCGGGAAAATCGTAGACGACGATCAGATCGAGATCGGAGGCCGCGGTCATTTCGCGCGAGCCGAACTTGCCCATCGCGAGGACGGCGACGCGCCCGCCCGGCACGCGGCCGTGATCGAGCGCGAAGGCGTCGCCGACCCTGGTCAGCAACGCCGCGACCAGGCCCTGCGCCAGCGCGCTGTAGGCGCGCCCCGCGCGCTCGCAATCGAGCGCGCCGGAGAGCAGGCGCACCCCGATCACGAACATTTCCTCGGCGGCGAAATCGCGCGCGCGGTCGAGCATGTCCTCGAAGGTCGTCGCGGCGTCCAAAAACTCCGCGACGCGCGCCGCGAGCCGTTGTTCGTCGAGGCTGTCGCCGATCGCGCCGACCCGGCCGGGATCGATCGCCGCGTCGAGCACGTGCGGGCGCTGGGCGACGACCCCGGCCAGGCGCGGCGCGCTGCCGAAGAGATCGCCGAACAATTCGCGCACCGGCGCATTGGAGCGCAGGATCGACAGCAGCTCCACCGCCCCCGGCATCCGCGCCAGCGCCGCGTCGAATGCGCTTAAGCCCGCGTCGGCGTCGCCCGAGCCGGAAAAGGCGGCGAGCAGCGCCGGCACGAGTTCGGTCAGCACTTCGCGCGCGCGGGCGCTGCGCACCGCCGAGCGGCGGCCGAAATGCCAGCCGCGAATGGTCTCGGCGGCCTCTTCCGGGCGCTGGAAGCCGAGGCGGCGCAACGTCGTCAGGGTCTCGGGATCGTCGACGACGCCGGTGAACACCAGGCTGCCCGCCTCGGCGCCAAGCGTCGGCGCGTCCTCGAACAGGCGCGCGTAGTGTTTCTCGACCCGGCGCAGATGATCGGTCATTTCCGCCGCGAACGCCTCAAGCCCGGCGTAGCCGCAGAAGGCGGCGAAGCGCGTCAGCGCGTTGGCCTCGAACGGCAGGCGCTGGGTCTGCTCGTCGTCGACCATCTGCAGGCGATGCTCGACGCGGCGCAGGAACGTGTAGGCGTTGGTCAGATCGTCGACCGCCTCGGCGCCGACCCAATGTTCGACATGCAATTGCCTGAGCATGTCGAGCGTTCGCGCGCCGCGCATCGTCGGACGCCGGCCGCCGAAAATCAGTTGCTGCGTCTGGACGAAGAATTCGATCTCGCGGATGCCGCCGCGGCCGAGCTTGAGGTCGTGGCCGGCGACCGCGATCGTCTCGTGGCCGCGCACCGCGTGGATCTGGCGCTTCATCGCGTGAATGTCGGCGATCGCCGCGTAATCGAAATACTTGCGCCAGATGAACGGCGCGAGATCGGCGAGGAACCGCCGGCCGAGTTCGAGGTCGCCGGCAGCGGCGCGCGCCTTGATCATCGCGGCGCGCTCCCAGTTCTGCCCCAGCGTCTCGTAATAGACGCCGGCGCCGGCGAGCGAAACGGCGATCGGCGTCGACGCCGGATCGGGGCGCAGGCGCAGGTCGACGCGAAACGCGTAGCCGTCCGGGGTGCGCTCCTGCAAGAGGCGAACGAGCGCCTTGACCATGCGCACGAACAGCGGCGTCGGCTCGACCCCTTTGGGAATCGCGGCGGCCAGCGAATCGAAGAGAACGATGAGATCGACGTCGCTGGAATAATTGAGTTCCCGCGCGCCGTGCTTGCCGAGCGCCAACACGACGAGCCCGCACCCGGCCTCGATCCGCTGCGCGTCCGGATCAAGGCGCAAACGCCCGTCGCGCGCGGCTTGGCGCAAAAGAAAACGCAACGCCGCCGCTACGGCGGCGTCGGCGAAGCGCGTCAGCGCCTCGGTCGCGGCGGTCAGGTCCCATACGCCGCCGAGGTCGGCGAGCGCGATCAGCAGCGCCGACTCGGCTTTGGCGCGGCGCAACGCGCGCATCAGCGCGGCCTCGTCGTCGTCGCGGCGCGAACCGAGCGCCTCGATCAGCGCCGCGAGCGAATCTTCGGGCGGCGCGCCGAGCAGGCGCGCGAGGCGGGCCGGATCGTCGCCGATCAGCCGCCACAGATAGGGCGAATGATCGGCGACGCCGAGCAAGAGATCGCGCACGCCCCGACGCGCGAGAAGCGCGCTCGAGTCCGCCGCCTCGGGCTCGCCGAGCAGCGCCTCAAGGCGGCCGCGCGCTTCGGCGGGGGCGGCGAGCCGCGGCGCGTCGCGCAGGCGGTCGGCGAGGCTGAGGCTCATGCCGGCGCCTCGGCGGGCGGGGAGAAAAGCGCCGGGGCAGCCGCCGGCAGGACGACGACGACCTTGAGGCCGGGCGCGTTGTCTTCGAGCCGCACTTCGCCGCCGTGCATGCGCATCACCGCCGCGGCGAGCGACAGGCCGAGGCCGGAGCCGGGGCGCGAGCGCGCGCCCTCCAGCCTGACGAAGCGATCGATCGCGCGCGCGCGGTCGGCGGCCGGAATGCCCGGCCCGTGGTCGGCGACTTCGACCCGGACGCGTTCGCCGTCGCGGCGCGCGGTCACCGCGATCTCGCTTCGGCCCGCCGCGGCCGGCTGTTCGCCCTCGCCGGCGCCGTACTTGACCGCATTGTCGATGAGATTGGCGACCGCCTGGCCGATCAATTCGCGGTTTCCCACGATGGTCAGGCCGCGCGCGGCCTCGACCTCGAGCGCGACGCCGTATTCCTCGGCGAGCGGCGCGTAGAGTTCGGCGACGTTGGCGACCGTCTCGCCGAGATCGAACGCGATTCTCCCGGCGCTTTCGGCGCCCGCCTCAGCGCGCGCGATCAGCAGCAGCGCATTGAAGATCTTGATCAGGCCGTCCGATTCCTCGATGGTGCGCTCGAGCGCGGCGCGAGCGGCGCCCGGATCGGCGTCGCTCCGCAGCGCCTCTTCGGCGTGATTGCGCAGGCGGGTCAGCGGCGTGCGCAGATCGTGAGCGATGTTGTCGGAGACTTCGCGCATTCCCGCCATCAGATCGGCGATGCGCGCCAGCATCTCGTTGAGGCCGCGCGCCAGACGGTCGAGTTCGTCGTCGGAGCCGGAGACCGGCAGGCGCCGCGTCATGTCGCCGGCCATGATCGCGCGCGCGGATTGGTTCATCGCGTCGATGCGGCTGAGCACCCGGCGGGCGACGAACAGCGCGCCGAGCGCGGCGAGCACAGCGAAGAACGCCAGCGAAATCGCCATGGCGCGGATCATCACCCCGCCGATGCGGGCGCGGTCGCCGAGATCGCGCCCGACCAGCAGGTGGAAGCCGCCCGGCAGCAGGAAGATGCGCGCCAGCGCGCGGCGGCCGGGCGAGGATTCGTCGACCGTCTCGTAGGGCGTGTCGACGACGCCGGCGCGATCGAGCACGCCCGACGGCAATTGCGCGACGTTGCCGGCGAGCGGCTCGCCGGCGCCGTCGGTCAAGAGATAGAGCGAGGAGCCGGGCTGGCGCGAGCGCGCCTCGATGATCGCGCCGAGACGGCGCACGCCGCCGCTCTGGTATTGCTCGGAGAGGCCGTTGGCCTCCGCCTCGATGGTCTGGCGCGTCTCGTCGTCGACCAGCTTGATCACCTGCCAGGCGACGACGCCGAGCACCAGCGCCGCGCCGATCGCGCTGAGGCCGAGGATGGCGAGCGTCAGCTTGAACGCCGTCGCGCGGAACAGCTTAACGAGCGCCGTCACGGAGCATGTATCCAGCGCCGCGCACCGTATGCAGCAGGGCCACGTCGAAGTCGCGATCGATCTTGGCGCGCAGGCGCGAGACGTGCACGTCGATGACGTTGGTCTGCGGATCGAAATGATAGTCCCAGACGTGTTCGAGCAGCATGGTGCGGGTGACGACCTTGCCGGCGTTCTGCAAGAGGTATTCGAGCAGGCGGAATTCGCGCGGCTGCAACACGATTTCCTCGCCGGCGCGCGTCACCTTGTGGGAGAGGCGGTCGAGCGCGAGGTCGCCGAGCCGGTACACCGTCTCCTCCGGCGCGCCCTTCGGGCGGCGGCGCGCCAGCGCCTCGACGCGCGCCAGCAGCTCGGAAAACGCGTAGGGTTTGGCGAGGTAATCGTCGCCGCCCGCGCGCAGGCCCTTGACGCGGTCGTCGACCTGGCCGAGCGCGGAAAGGATCAGAACCGGGGTTTCGATTTTCTGCGCGCGCAGCGCGCCGATCAGCGCCAGGCCGTCCATCTTGGGCAGCAGGCGATCGACGATGGCGACGTCGTAGCCGCCCTCCTGCGCCAGATCGTAGCCGCTGACGCCGTCGGCGGCGTGGTCGACGCTGAATCCGGCCTCGCGGAACGCCTTGACGAGATAGGCCGCGGCGTCCCGGTCGTCTTCAATGATGAGAATCCGCATGGCGGACATATAGCGGCTTCCTCGCCGTCCGCCAAAGGCAGGCGGGCGTTCGGTTGGCGTTTCCGCCCGAAGGGAGGTGCGGCCATCGGCGCCGGGGAACGCGCTAGCGCATGGCCCAGGCGGCGAAGGCGCAATCGGCGGCGTCTTCGGCGCGGCGAACGGCCAGTGTCCTAAGCGCGATTTCGTCATTCTCCATCAGCGCGGCATACTCGTCTTCGCGGCTGAGCGTCGCCGAATCCAGCCGCGCCAAAGCGCCGTCGGCGAAGCCGGGATGACACATGACGAGATGGCGCGGACCCGGCGCCTTCAAGAACTCGCCGATCTCGCGGTCGAATGACTTCCCGCCGCGGAAGCGGGAGAATCCGGAGAACCCGAGATTCGTCGCCAAGCCGGCGGCGGCCGCGCGCGCGCCAAATCCCGCGCCCAGCAAAGCGACGGCCAGCGCCTTGCCGCGCGCGGCGCGTCTTCGCAGGATGCGGGCGATCGAATCCGCGGGATCGCGAACCAGCGGCCGCCGCTCGGCTGGGAGCCTCGCGTAACGCCGGCCCAGCGCGCTCAGCAACGCCTCGCGAACGTGCGGCAGAGCGTGAACATGGCGATGCCCGTCGACATGATCCGGCGACGCGCCGAGCGCCGCCTCGAAGAGGTCGAACTGCCGCTCGAACTCCGCGGCGATCGCCGGGACGTCGAGCCGCCCGCGCAGCGATCGGACGATGAGCTCGCGCATGGCGAAGGGCCGCGCTTTGCCGGCGAACGGCCGCAGCGTCAGATCGAGATGCAGGCCGATCGCGATCGCGCTTCGCCGCTTGGCGAGTTCCGGCGCTAGGTCAGGCCACCCCGGCGCCGACGCCATCGCCGAGACGGCGGTGAGGCGCCCGGCGTCGACGAGAGCGAGGATCGCGCTCGAGACGCCGTCCGTGATCGCGTAGTCGTCGGCGCAGAGGAGAATCTTCCCATCGAGTTCCGACACGTGACGAGTTCTTCAGCTTTCCGCGTTCGGGGCGGCGCCCGGCGAGCCGATGCGTTCGGCCACGACGAACAGCGGCCGGCCCTTGACCTCCTGGTAGACCCTGCCGAGATATTCTCCAAGCACGCCGAGAGAAATGAGCTGGACGCCGGCGAAGAAGGTGATCGAGATGATCAAGGAGGGGAAGCCGGGCACGTCGACGCCGAGAAACAAGGTCTGAATCGCAAAATACACGGCGTAGGCGATCGCGCCGGTCGACACGGCGAGCCCGACATAGGACCACATTTTCAGCGGCAGCGACGAGAACGACGCGACGCCGTCCAGCGCGTAACGCATCAGCTTGATCAAGCTCCAGTGCGTGCTCGATCCCTCGCGCTCGCCGACCAGGAACGGAACGGTGGCGCGGCGGAAGCCGATCCAGGCGTAGAGCCCCTTGCTGAAACGGCAGCGTTCGCCGAGCGCATTGAGCGCGTCCGCCGCCTGGCGGTCGAACAGGGCGAAGTCCGTCGCGTCGCGCGGGATCCGCGTGTCGGAAAGCAGCCGAAAGAGGCGGTAGAAAACCCGCGACAAGCCGCGCCGCGCCGCGCTCTCGCCGACGCGATTTTGCCGCTGGCCGAAAACGACCTTGGCGCCCGCGCGCCAGGCTTCGACGAAGCGCGGGATGGCCTCCGGCGGATGCTGCAGATCCGCGTCCATCACGATGACCGCGTCGCCCGAGGCGTGCCTCAGACCCGCGGCGAGGGCGGCTTCTTTGCCGAAGTTCCGACTGAGCGCCAGCGCTCCGAAGCGCGAGTCGGCGCGCGCCAGCTCGCGCAACCGCGCCAGCGTCCCGTCTTGCGAGCCGTCGTCGACGAACAGCACCGACCAGGTCTCGCTCAGCCGGCCGAGTTCCTGGGCCAGCCTCTCGGCCAGGATGGCGACATGGCTTTCCTCGTTGAACACCGGCACCACGATCGTGAGGGCTTTGCCGTCGGCCGCACGATGACCCGACGCAGCTTGGTTTTCCATGGCGAGCGTTGGCTCCCTTCCCGGTCGGCCCGACGACCGCCCGGAAACATAGCGCAAATTCCAGGCTCGCGCCGGGTGCCGGCGAGAGAAGGCGAAATTTCCGCTGGTGCGGGCAAGTGGACGATGGCGAAGGCGCGGCGCGGCGCGGCGGCGTCGGCAGTCCGAGGGCGCGCGGCGCGAGCCGCGGCCTTATGCCAGCGGCCATGACGAGTCACTGATTTCGGCCGTTGGTATGAACTCATAAAACGAGCTTGTTGAGTGCGCCAACGACGTCACCGAGGCAGCGCTGCAATTCGGCGCGCCAGCGCGCCAGGCAACCATGCATCGCCGGGCGCCAATATCCCTCGCGACTGCATGGCGTTCGCGATCTCGGTCGCGCGCGTGAGCATGAGTCTCGCCTGCGATGGGTCGGTCTCGGCGATCTTTGCGTAAGAGACGACGAGATCGCGCTGCCATTCGGCGTTGCCGGGGTCGGATTTCGCCAGACGGTCTCTAATGGCGAGACCGTCGCGGTAGTATTTCATCGCCTCCGGCAGATTGCCCTGCGCCTTAAGCACGTCGCCGATCTTCTCGTACGAAATCGACAGATCGCGCTGCCAGCCGGCGTTGCCGGGGTCCGCCTTCGCCAGACGGTCTCTGATGGCAAGCACGTCGCGGAAGAATTTCAGCGCTTCTTGCTGATTGCCCTGCGCCTTAAGCACGTCGCCGATCCTCTCGTAGGACACCGACAGACCGCGCTGCCAGCCGGCGTTGCTGGGGTCGGATTTCGCCAGACGGTCTCTAATGGCGAGACCGTCGCGGTAGTATTTCAGCGCCTCCGGCAGATTGCCCTGCGCGACCAGCACGTCGCCGATCTTGTCGTAGGACACCGTGAGATCGCGCCGCCAGTCGGCGTTGCCGGGGTCCGCCTTCGCCAGAGGGTCTCTGATGGCGAGAGAGTCGCGGTAGCTCTTCAGCGCCTCCGGCAGATTGCCCTGCGCGGCCAGCACGTCCCCGACGCAATCGTAGGACACCGACAGATCGCGCCGCCAGCCGGCGTTGCCGGGGTCGGATTTCGCCAGACGGTCTCTAATGGCGAGACCGTCGCGGTAGTATTTCATCGCCTCCGGCAGATTGCCCTGCGCGGCCAGCACGTCGCCGATCCGATCGTAGCATGCCGACAGGTCGCCCTGCCAGCCGGCGTTGCCGGGGTCGGATTTCGCCAGACGCTCCATTATTGCCTGACCTGTGCGCAGATCACTAAGTGCTGACGCGAGATTGCCCTGTGAAATTTCAATGTCACCGACTCGCCACAGACTGACGTAAAGGTCGCGACGCCAGCCGGCGTTGCCGGGGTCCGTCTTGGCCAGACGGTCTCTGATGGCGAGACCGTCGCGGTAGCTCTTCAGCGCCTCCGGCAGATTGCCCTGCGCAACCAGCACGGCGCCGATCTTCTCGTAGGACACCGTGAGATTGCGCCGCCAGTCGGCGTTGCCGGGGTCCGCCTTCGCCAGAGGGTCTCTGACGGCGAGAGAGTCGCGGTAGCTCTTCAGCGCCTCCGGCAAATTGCCCTGCGCGGCCAGCACGTCGCCGACATAATCGTAGGACGCCGACAGGTTGTGCTGCCAGCCGGCGTTGGCGGGGTCGACGACGAGGGGACGCGCGTATGCGTGTTTTACCCCGTCGTACAGCGCCGCTTGCACGTTGAGTTCGACGCGCCGACTGATCAACAGGTCGAAGTCGAACAGAAGCCTATGCGCTACTCTGGCGGCGAGCGCCGCAGAGCAGGCGTCGACCGCACTCGCGCCGTCGAGGAGGCGAAGCACTTGTCCGAGCGCCGCAACTCGATCGCCCGCCCGCGCTGCGAGAACGAAGTCGGCGAGAACACGACTGGCCCCTGCCGTCTCGGCGTCGCTTAGCGACTCGCTGCCATAATATTCCCGCGCGCGCTCCAGCGAGCCAGCTTCCACCATCAAGTGCGCCATGGTCTCGCTGACATGCAACGGATCGTCGGCGGGCAAGGCAAGAAGATGGTCGGCGATTGCCGTGTGGATTGCAGGCCCCGCCAACGCTTTAAGACGCGCCAGCCATGCTCTTGCAGCCGGCCGCATCTGACCGTGGGCAAAATTCCATTGGCCGAGCGCGCCGCGCTGGCGCATCTGCGCGCGGAATAGCCGGCGCAACTGGGCGAAGCGCAGTTCATCCCATTTTCCGCCGCCGAGCTTCGGAAGGATTTCGCTGAAATCGCTCTCTCGCCATCCGCCTCGGCTCGCTGCGATCATGCCCAGGAAGGCCTGCGTCAGCGGCGCGCCGAACAGCGCCGCGGCGCGGTCGAAGCTCCAGGCGTAGAGGCTGGGAACATCGGCCGGCATTTCGCCGACGATGTCGCACATCAGCGCGCACAAAGCCTCGGCCGGCTGCAGACGCCCGAAGTCGCGTCTGGCGCGGGCGAAATCGTCGGCGTCGAGCAGGTTCAATTCCTCGACCGCCATCGTCAGCCACAGCGGATTGCCGCAGGCGGGGCCGCTTTCGCCTGGCTTCTCGACGACGGCGTCGATCACCGGCGCTTCGAAGGCGCGGTGATAGCGCCGGCAGACGGCGGCGACGATGTCGCGGGCTTCGGCGGCGGCGAGCGGCGGCAGCGAAGCCTCCTCGACTCCGGCGCGCTGCAGCAGCGCCTGCGACGCCTCGCCGGGGATGGCGGTCGCGATCAGGCGGGCGTTGTCCGGCCACAGCCGCGGCAGCCACGTCAGGTTGAGCGCCCGCGTCGTCTGTTCAAACTGGTCGAGGGCGTCGACCAGAATGAGCACCCGGCGCTTCTGCGCCACGCGCCCGAGCAGCGAGGCGAAGGCCGCCTCGACGTCCTCGTCCTTCGCGTCCTCGGCGAGTCCGGAGGGGACGCCGAGGTCCGCCGCCAATTCCTCGATCCAGCGCCGCAGCATCGCGTCGACCGACGCCGCCCGCGGACTGGCGCCTGCCGCATGGCCCAAAACCAGCGCGAACTTCGCCTGCGGGAGCCGGGCCTGGAGCATGCCCCACAGCGCGCTCTTGCCCGCGCCGGCCGCCCCGGTGACGCAGAGACCCCACGGTCCCTCGCCCGGCTTCGAGGCGGCGAAATTGGCGATGCGGCGCAGCACGTCTTTGCGGCCGACGAAATCGCGCGCCCGATCCTCCGCGAAATCCGCCATCGCCGCGCGCTCGGCCTCCCGCCAGGGGATTTCGCCTTGGTCGAGCGCGTCGGCGGTCTCGGCGTCGAGTTCGCGCCAGAGGTCCGCGGTCACCAATTCGCGAAGTCGATCGAAGCCCGTGACCCCCTTGCCGTCCCAATGCGCGGGGTAGGCGCGGACCCGATCGGGAAACCGAGCTTTGATCCGCTCTTTCAGCGCTTCCAGCTTTTTGGCCCGCGCGCCTGCTTGCGGGTCCTTGACGTCGAATTCTTCCGAATAGTCCGCCGCCGCGTCGCCCATATCCGCGTAGGGCAAAGGCTCGCGGAAATAGAAATAGCTGCGCTTGCGCTGCTCCGGATCGGACAACACGCCGAAATCGATCTCCAGGTTGGTGACGCTGCGACCCGCCACCTCCGCCGTGAACCCTTCCTCGGCGGCGGCCGCCTTGATGCGCTCTTCGGGCGGAACCCAACCGTAGCGGTCGCCGATCAGCGCGATCAGGAACGGCCGGCTGCGCTTGACCTCGGCGAGGCAGACCTTGAGCACCTGCAGTTCGCGCGCCTCCTCCGAGGCCTCCGCCGCGCCTTTGACGCCGACGCGCAGATCAATCCATTCGAGATGGCGCCGCCGGGCTTTGAGCCTCTCCTCGATATCTGGAAAAACCGTGGTGCCCAGAAAATCGCGCTCGCCCTGCATGTCCAGGAACGTGCTGGTGATGAACACCGGCCGCGACTTCCAAGCCCCCGCCATCGCCGCCCCCGCCGCGCGTATTTCACCGCAATATGGCGCAGATCATGTTCGGCGTCACCCGGATTTGGCGGACGGAATATCTTGCGGCGCTCACATCGTGAAAACCGGCCGTGCGCCGACGCCTCGAAGCCATCCCCGCTGCGCGTCCTTGAACACGCGGGCGCGTGCAAAACCGCGCCGCCTCCCTTCGCGCGGACAGTCCGCCCCGCCTCGCCAGCGCCAACTCAACCCAAAAATAAGGCGGCAGGCCATGGGGGGATGGCCTGCCGCAGTTTCGCCGGCGCCGCGCGGGAGGGGGAGCCGGCGCGGCTTTCGCCGGCTTCATCGGCCTCGCCAGGGGCGGGGCGAGGCCGAGCTTCGCGTCAACTCGCCGCCTGGACCGGCAGCGCCAGGAAGCGCACGGCGTCGCCCGACTTGACGCGCAGCAGCAGCGACTTACGCCCGTCCGCCTTGGCGGCGGCGAAGGCGTCGGCGACATCGCTCGGGCGCGCTGCCGGCTTGCCGCCCGCCTCCAGGATCACGTCGCCCGCCTGCAGCCCGTGTTCGGCGGCGACGCCGTCGGGATCGACGTCGGCGATCGCCACGCCCTCGCCGCCGCGCGCGCGCTCGAGGGTGAGGCCGAGCTTGGCGAACGGCGTCGACTCGTCGGTCTTCGCCGGCGCCTCGGCGCTCGCCTCCTTGTCGGTCGGCATCGCGCCGAGCTTCACCGCGATGGTCTGCTCGGCGCCGTTGCGCCAGATCGCCAGTTCGGCGGTCTTCTGCGGCCCGAGCGCGGCGATGCGGCGCGCCAGGTCCTTCGGATCGGCGACGGCGTCGCCGTTGACCGCGGTGATGACGTCGCCGATCTTCACCCCGGCGCTCGCCGCGGGCG
Source organism: uncultured Alphaproteobacteria bacterium (assembly GCA_963775575.1). Lineage (GTDB taxonomy): Bacteria > Pseudomonadota > Alphaproteobacteria > Rhizobiales > Beijerinckiaceae > Roseiarcus. Next base: position 1,562,202 of record CAVZJG010000002.1, on the reverse strand, counting down.
AATTGGCGGTCTCCTTGGCGACCAGCGCGCCCGCCGCCTTCTTGACCCCGAGGTTGTCGGCGAGGTCCGGCGTCACCGGCTGGATTTCGACGCCGAGCCAGCCGCGCGTCACCGCGCCGGTGTCCTTGAGCTGCTGCACCACGTTCTGCACCACGTCGCTGGCGATGGCGAAGCCGATGCCGACGCTGCCGCCCGAGGGCGAGAAGATCGCGGTGTTGACGCCGACGACTTCGCCTTCGGTGTTGAAGGTCGGGCCGCCCGAATTGCCGTGGTTGACCGGCGCGTCGATCTGCAGAAAGTCGTCATACGGCCCCGAGCCGATGTCGCGGCCGCGCGCCGAGACGATGCCCGCGGTCACCGTGCCGCCGAGGCCGAAGGGATTGCCCACCGCGATCACCCAGTCGCCGACGCGCGGCGATTGGGCGGCGAAATTGACGAAGGGATAGGTCCCCGCGTCGTTCGCCTTCAGCAACGCGATGTCGGTCTTCGGATCGGCGCCGATCACCTTGGCGGAAAGGGTCTTGCCGTCCGCGGTGGTGACCGTCACTTCGGTCGCGTGGTCGACGACGTGGTTGTTGGTGACGATGTAGCCGTCGGCGGAAATGAAGAAGCCGGAGCCCTGCGCCATCGACAAGTGGCGCTGACGGCGCGGCGTCGGCGCTTCGCCGTCGTTTTCGTCGGGCATGCCGAACTGCCGGAAGAAGCGGTCGAACGGCGTGCCGCGCGGGAAATGCGGCATGCCCTGCATGTCGGTCTCCGCCTGATCGCCGTCGTCGACCTTGACCTTGACCGAGACGACCGAGGACTTCACCCGGTCGACCACGTCGGCGAAGGAGGCCGGGCCGGCCGAGCCTTGCGTCGAGGCGGCGAGGGCGAAGCTCGGGGCGAACGCGCCGTTGTCGAGCGCGACGGCGCCGAGCGCGGCGAGCGCGACCGCGCCGAGCAGCGCGGCGCGCAGCGGGCGTCGATGGGGTTGGAGAGTCGGGGAAAGAGGCATGGATCGGCTCCATTCGAGAATCGTTGCGCCGCCCCATTGCGCGGCGACATGGCCGGCACGATGCCGCAAGGCGCCTAACGGCGCGATGGCGCCGGCATGAACGTTTGGCAATCTCGGCCTCGCGCGCTTGGACCAAGACGCGTCTTGACGGCATCGGCGCGACGGCCCTCGTCCGGCGCCGCAATGCCCCTCGCCCGTTCACGGGCTAGCGGATTCACACATCTTGGGATGGCTGCGGCCACATCGGCGCGTCGCCGTCAAGCCGCTACGCGGCTGCTCCGCTGCGCTCCGCCCGCTCCGCGGTGACCGCGACGCGCCGATGCGGCGGTTTTGTTTCCATGATCTTTGTCGAGCGAAGCCGGCCCGCCGGGCCGGTCCGCTCAACAAAGATCATGGAGGCCAAGAGCCTGAGCCGCGCGGAGGGGTCAAGGCTCGCGCGCGGAAAGCGCGCGACCCGTGAAACGGGCTTGGCCTTGACGCCGAGCACGGCTCAGGCAGAGCGGACCGGGAAAATATCGAATTTGCACGCGTGAAACCACTCGCGCGAGCGAGGCCCTCGCCTCGCCGCCGCCCTACCCGATCCGCATCGTCGCGCCGCGGGCGAGGCGCGGCGCCAGCTTGCGCATGTCGGCGGCGGCGATCGCGACGCAGCCCGCCGTCGGCGTCAGGCCGGGTCGCGCGAGGTGCAAGAAGATCGCGCTGCCGCGGCCCTTGCAGCGGCGGGTGAAATTATGGTCGAGCACGAAGACGAGATTGGTGAGCGCGTCCTCGCGCCACATCCGGTCGGCGCCGTCGGCGGCGGGCAGGCGGACGGGGCGGTTGTAGCGCGCGCTGGCCGGGTCCTCGCACCAGCCCGAATCGCGCCTGAGCGCGCGCAGCGGCGCGCCGCCGGCCGCGGGGCGCGCGCGGTCGGGACGGAAATAGGCCCACAGCAGCCGAAATCGCCCCGCCGGCGTCGCGCCATCGCCTTCGCGCTTGTCGCGCGCGATTCCGTTTCGCCCGAGCGCGCAAGCGACGCGGAACGGCCCGGCGGTCAGCCAGCCCCGCGCGCGATTCCCGGGGCGGGGCAAGACGCGCAGGCTCTTGAGCCGCGCGCGCGGCGGGCGGGGCGCGCGGGCGCGCTTTGCCGCGGCCGGCGATCCGCCCGTCATCGATCAAACGACGTGCGGCGCGCCGTGCGCGGCGCGGCGGCGGGGCTGAACCGTCACCGTCACTTCGATGTCCTGACCGAGCTTGTCGAGCATCGACATCAGACGGTCGACGGTGAATCGCGAAAGCTTGGCTTGCCGAACGCGCGAAAAGTCCGCCGCCGCAAAGCCGGTGAGGTTGTGAGCGCGGCGAACGGTCAGTTTTTGGCTGTCCAGTATGCCGATGATTTCAGCGGCAAGGATCGCTTTGAGCTGTTCGACTTCCGGGTTGGGCTGGCCAAGGTCGCGGAATACGTTGCCGCTGCCGTGCGCCAATTCAAAATCGTCGGTCATTTCAGCGCCTCGGGGGTTAAGTAAGCCGTTGCCGTAATTCTTGTGACGCTTGGTCCCGTCCGATCTCCTACTGTTTACCTCGGGTAGACACGTTCACAGACCAATCCCCAATCCATGCCGCGCCATGGAACCGACTCTATGACCTCCTCCAAGAGCGCATAGAGAATTCGGCGTTGTCTGTCGTCAAAATTCTTGTTTATGTAGCTCGCGTTATGAGGATAATTGTCTATTGCGTGGTGCCGTACACCGCGTACGCAGACAAGTAACTGCCTAAATTTATCTTCTACGTCTAAACCGTTGATCGGGAATTCACAGCGCCGGATTTGTTCCCTCTCACGCAACAATGCAAGTCGTCTTTCCAATTGTCGGATGTACTCGGCTCGAACCTTTTCAAACTGCTCTACGCTGTAGCCTTCTGTCATTAGACGGCCCGTCTTGACGAATTGATTCTTCGACCGGTCGTTGGAGGCAACGCGGGTGCCGTCGTCAGGAAAATGTTTCAGAGTCTCCGGCCTGGATCTGTCCCACGCCTTGACCTGCCTAATATACGTCATGATGTCGTTGCATCGGACGCAGGCGCCGCGCGCGCCGTGCCCGTAGCTGCGGGAGGAGCCGGTGCAACTCACGCATGCTTTGGTGTCTTTGGGCCAGTCAGACATAGGGTGCCATCGCATTCCGCCACAGGCGTTCCGCCTCGCGGCTATAAGTAGTGTCTTTCGTGATCGCGGATGGGCGTCCGGCCGCGCCGGTCCTGGGGAAACCCAAGCCTCAAATGAGGGCCATCAAGGGATACGCGACATCGTGCTATATATATCACATGGCCGCGCGCCACAATTGAAGCTGTCTTGCTTTGTAGCTTGCTCTCGGGCGGCGATCGCCGGCAAAGAGAGTTTGCCATTGATTGGATAGGCGACTTGGAGGGTCGACCAGTGCTGAGAAAACTCGCCTTCAGCCTCGGGCTCGTCATTCTCCTCGGCGTCGCCTTCGCTGTAACTCAAACCGCGTTCCACGAGCCGACTTCGATAGAAAAGGCCGAGGGCGCATTGGAGGCGATTGCGAAAACTAACCCAAAGGCTTTCGAGCGACCAGAATACCGCCTGCCGCGAGGCGCAGCCGCCCGATCCCTTCGGGACTACGGATTGCCGATTGAGAATGGAGCCGAGTTTCCGGATGCGTTCAACAACGCCGGGGCGTTGATTGGCGCGATGCTGGCCGAAACGAACGCCTACAATTATCGCTGCGACACAATCGCGTCTGTTGAGCCAATAATTGACTCGGATCGCGTTGCCACGGACAACTTATGGCTTTCTTGCAACCGAGGTCAATTCAAATACAGTTTTACCCGATTGGGAGGAGGGCATTGGAGTTTCGTCAAGGTATTGCGCCTCGATTAGGATTACAGCAATACGCTGGCTTACAGTGCGCGATTGTGCAGTAACGTACCGCGTTGTCGCTAACGCGGCGCTCGTCCATTCGCCGGCGCTACCGTTTGCGCAAGACCGCGCGAGCGCGACAGCTTTCCGGGTTTCGGCTGCGCGAACCGCGCGGCCAAGCGGCGGAAAATGGCGCCGCAAGCCGTTGAAATCAGGCTCTCGCGCCGGAAAGCGGCGCCCACTCACCCGTTGATCAACACCGCCGCCGCGGCGACGATCAGCGCCATGCCGAGCCATTCGCTTAGGGTCGGCGCTTCGCGAAACAGGCGCAGCGAGGCGACTTGCGCGAACGGCACTTCGATGAGCGCCAGCGTGCGCACCCGCGCCGCGTCGGTCAAGGCGAAGGCGAGAAACCAGAACTGCGAGGCCAGCGCGCCCATGAAGCCGGCGAACAGCGAGGCGCGCCACAGCGCGAAGATCGCGGCGAGGCCGGCGCGATCGAACGCCGCCAGGTAGGCCAGCAGAACGGCGGTCTGGATGGCGAGGCCGACGACGAGGATCGTCGAGGCGGCGATCGCGATCGACGGCGTCGCGACGGTCGTCACCGCCGCGCGAAAGGCGATCGCCGCGACGGCGAAGAAGGCGGCCGAGACCAGCCCCATCGCGGCGGGCCGCCAGGACGGCGACGCCTCGTCCGCGCCGCGCGCCGACATCAAAAAGACGCCCGCCGTCGCCAGCGCGATCGCGCCGACGAGCTTGGCCGTCGGCGTCTCGCCGAGGAACACCAGCGCGAACAGCGCGACCTGCGCCGCTTCGGTCTTGGTGAAGGCGACGACGACGACGAAACTGCGCTGGCGCATCGCCGCCAGCATCAGCGCCGTCGCGGCGATCTGAGCCAGGGCGCCGGTAAGGGTCCAGGCGAGCGTCGAGGGCGAAAGCGCGGGCAGAGCGATCCCGGTCGACAGGCGGACCCCGGCGAGGAAGAGAATCGCGAACGGCAGGCCGAACAGAAAACGCACCTGCGCCGCCCCGACCGCGCCGAGCGCGCCGATCAGCTCGCGCTGCATCGCGTTGCGCAGCGTCTGCGCCGCGGCGGCGATGAGCGTGAATACGGCCCAGAGCCCGCTTGCGTACATGCCCCCTCCTCGTTACCAACCGAGCGGAGCGCGGCGTCCCTCGAGGAACACGGCGCTGCGTCCCTTCTCCCCGCCTTGCGGGGAGAAGGTTAGGATGAGGGGCTGGGCGATGAGCCGCGCCGTGGCGGCTAATGACCAGGCCCCTCACCCCTGCCCTCTCCCCGCAAGGCGGGGAGAGGGGGCGCAATTCACATCGAACGAATCACCCGGACGAATCATGGCGGTCTACACCAAAGTCACCGACGAAGCGCTCGACGCGTTCCTCGCGCTCTACGACCTCGGCCGCGTCACCTCGTTCAAGGGGATAGCCGAGGGCGTCGAGAATTCAAACTTTCTCCTGCGCACCGAGGCCGGCCAGTTCATTCTGACGCTCTACGAGAAGCGGGTGCGCGAGGCCGATCTGCCGTTCTTCATCGGCCTGATGGAGCACCTCGCGGCGCGCGGCGTCACCTGCCCCGAGCCGGTGCGCGCGCGCAACGGGCAGGCGCTGGGGCGGCTCGCCGGCCGCGCCGCCGCGATCGTCACCTTTCTCGACGGCGTGTGGATTCGCCGGCCGCAGGCGCGCCATTGCGCCGCGGTCGGGGCGGCCCTCGCGCGCATGCACCAGGCGGGCGCGGACTTTGCGCTGCGCCGCGCCAACGCGCTGTCGATCGAGGGCTGGCCGGCGCTCGTCGCGACCGCCGAGCCCAGAGCCGACGAAGTCGCGCCGGGCCTGGCGCGCGAAATGACCGCCGAACTCGCGGCGCTGCAGGCGATCTGGCCAACCGGCCTGCCAAGCGGGGTGATCCACGCCGACCTCTTCCCTGACAACGTGTTCTTCCTCGGCGACACGCTGTCCGGGCTGATCGACTTCTATTTCGCCTGCGACGACGCCTTCGCCTACGATCTCGGCGTGTGCCTCAACGCCTGGTGCTTCGAGGCCGACGGCGCGTTCAACGTCTCCAAGGGCATGGCGATGATCGCCGGCTACGAGCGCCTGCGTCCGCTCGGGCCGCAAGAGGTGGCGGCGCTGCCGATTCTGGCGCGCGGCTCGGCGCTGCGCTTCATGCTGACGCGCCTGGTCGATTGGCTCGACGTGCCGCCCGGCGCCAAGGTGGTGCCGAAGAACCCGCTGGAATACCTGGCCAAGCTGCGCTTCCATCAGCTCGTCGTCAGCGCGCGCGACTACGGCCGGCTGGCGTGACGGCGCGGGTCGCGATCTGGACCGACGGCGCCTGTTCGGGCAATCCCGGCCCGGGCGGCTGGGGCGCGATTCTTCGCGCCGACGGCCGCGAGCGCGAGCTCTGCGGCGGCGAGCCGGCGACCACCAACAACCGCATGGAACTGACGGCGGCGATCGTCGCGCTGGAGGCGCTTACGAGCCCCTGCCGCGTCGAGCTGCGCACCGATTCGCAATATCTGCGCGGCGGCGTGACCGCGTGGATTCACACCTGGAAGCGCAACGGCTGGCGCGCCGCCGACAAGAAGCCGGTCAAGAACGACGACCTATGGCGCCGCCTCGACGCCGCCGCCCAGCGCCACGAAATCGACTGGCGCTGGGTCAAAGGCCACGCCGGCGACGCCATGAACGAACGCGCCGACGCCCTGGCGCGCCAAGGCATGGCGCCGTTTCTGCCAGGGAAGGTTGCCGAGGAGGGGTAAGGGGGTGCGCCCCTTCCCCCCTCGCGGGTCTGGCGGATTCACACATCGCATTTCGATGCCTTCCGGGTCCGCTGTGCCTGATCCGTGCTCGGCGTCAATGTCGAGCCCGCTTCGCGGGTTGCTCGCTTCGCTCGCAAACATATGACCCCTCCGCGCGGCTCAGGCTCTTCGTTTCCATGATCTTTGTTGAGCAGGCCGGCCCTCAAGGGCCGGCTTCGCTCGACAAAGATCATGGACACAAAACCGCCGCATCGGCGCGTCGCAGTCACCGCGGAGCGGGCGTAGCGCAGCGTAGCAGCCGCGAAGCGGCTTGACGGCGACGCGTCGATGTGGCCGCCGGCCAACAGAAGATGTGTGAATGGGATAGGCGAGGGGGGAAGGCGCGCGCATTCCCCTTTACGCCGTCACGCGTCGCGGTCCGCCTCGAATTCGCGCCCGAGGCGCAGCGCTTCGCGCGCGGCGAAGGCCTCGGCGTCCTGCTTGCGGTCAAAGAACGTCGTGACGTAATCGGGCGCGCGCTCGGCCTCCGGCGCCGATGCGCGCACGATCCATCCCGTTTCGTCGGCGGTTTGGTGGACGAGAACGCTGAGATCGTCCCAATCGTAAGGCTCGATCTCGGCGTCGCATTTCGGGCATCGGTCGTTGCGTGCGCAGGACCATTCGTCGGTCCAAGCGGTCCGGCACTTGCTGTGTCGGTAATACTTGAGAAACCAAGCCATCGGCGTAGTTCCTGTTCTTCGATACGCGACGCTTGAACACGGACGACGGATTTGAAGCTGGGCTTCGAGGAATTCGAACTCAAAAGCCAGAAGTCTAAGTTTGCGCCGAGAGTGTTAAATGGGGCAACAATATACTCGGCTCAGTAGAGTGAACCGTCTCCCCGTCTATGCGACCTTTCGCTTGAGGACAACGGCGATCTTGCCATAGCCAAGGCCGAGCACGCCGTCATCCTCCATGGCTTCGGGCCTTGTGTGTTGGATGTCTTCCCATTCCCCCAGCTTGCTGGTCCATGCACCGTTCGGTAGCTGCTTCGCAGCGTGGGTGGGCACCCCGTGGGTGTCAGCGTAGATCACGACCTTCTCGAAACCCGCCTCCAGAACTGTGCCACCGCCCTCACATTTTGCGTAGCCAAGGGTCGCATAGGCGCTTACGAAAGCCTCCAACGTTTCCACCTTGTCCAATCCTTGCGGCCAATAGGCTGGCTGATCGTCGGGCCACCACCAATTATCGTTTTTGTCCGCCGCATGAGCGATGCAGTTATAGTCCGGCGTTTCGTCGCTCGTGACGCAGTACTCAGTCCGGTTCAATTTCGGGAAACGCGCTTCCCTGGCGATCGACAAGTACTTCCGGGCCATTAGCCGGCATACCCATGTTTCGCGCCCCATTTAAGCCACGCGACAGTGGCGTGGCGCACGTCGACCTTCTCATCCTCGGCGTACGGCGATGCGCGCGTAATTGCCTTAAGCGCCGGGAACCAATGGGCTGGCCGCGACCGCAACTCGCTAAGAATGAGGGGGACAGCCGCATCACCCATGGCAATTATCTTCTGATAGGCCGGATGTTTCACCTTCTTCTGGATCGAGGAAAACATCGCAGTTTCCAAGTGCCACTGGTCCGCGAGAACCGCAAAGGACCGCGCAAGATCACTGCTATCGGAAGCGAGAGCCCCGAACGCGTCAATCAAACCATGCACGCGATTGATCGCCACGGCCTTTTGCGCCATGGCTTCCTCCTGAAGCCGCTGCAACTCCTCGTCAGTGCGCCTCACAATCTCCGAGACGACCGATTGCTCGGCTTTGTCCACTTCCGGGACTCGCATTGTTTGCAGGCCCTTAAAAAGAAGACGATCCCGGATCGATCCCGTCGAAATAACGTCGATGTACATTCGGTAGAACGGTGATCGAAGAAGGTTAAGAAGAAACTCCGGCTTCAACTTTTTGGAACGAAACACGACATAATCGGGACTCGTCAAGCTTCCGTCCAACTCCTTCGGAACGAGGCCGATGCTGCCGATATTGGCACGCATCGGATTATAAACAAAATCGTTGTAACGCACAACTTTTGGTCTATAAGACGACTTGAAGGTCTCACCTCGCTCATACCTATCTAAAGTAATCCGACCGTCGCTCGACACCGCTATAACGGGATATTCGCGGTCAAGATCATCCTCATTCTTCGGATGAAAGCGTACTTTCGATTCCTCGATTGTTTTACCGAGTGGCGTGAGAACGTTTAGTAATCGCCCCGCCTGGTGGCGCCAAAGATAGAATGCAGGGTCTAAACGTCCTTCCGTTTCGCTGAAAGGCACGACAAAAGCCGTCTTGAGCCCCTTTGTCGTTCCACGAACGATCTGATCCTTCCGACGATGCGACTTGTCCCCATAAAATCTGTTCGCAAAGTCAAATAAGTCAACGTCTGGTCGTGCGATGTCCGATTCCTTGGAAAAATCGTCCAGCAAAAGATCAAGATCGGTCTTTTCGCCCACCTCAATGATCGTGCGGCCACTAGGCTCATATCCAATGAACTCGGCGGTTCCCATAAATATTGGGTAGTCGAAATCTCGATCTGACTTGAGCTTTTCTAAGATCATATCCTCTGCTAGATGTTGTGTGCGAGTTTCATACAGGTCTTTCTTCTGCTTCGTGAATTTTTGAATGAACACTACACACGTGTTTACCGTGGGCACACCCGATTGAACGAACGCATGGGTTGGAAGGCTTATTATTGCGCGAATTTCCGCTTGGCTATGAATAAAGTTTCGAACCTTCTGACTCGACAACCCGCTCATGATGCCTTGGGGCAGCACTATCAGCATCTTGCCTTCCGGTCGAAGCAATTTTAGGCCTTTTTCTATAAATAACACTTCCGTTTTTGTTGAACCTTTAGCGCGGAACCGGCTTCCAAGCGTATACATACCTAGAATATCTGCATTCTTCTCCTTGCTGCCAAATGGTGGATTGGCGAGGATAACCGTACAACCGGAACCTTGGTTCCTCTCGCTGTATTCTGACGGCTGGTACGGGTTTCCCAAAATGTCTTTTGTATCCAGTGCATTGCCCCGCGCAACGTTTTGGCCATCGCCCCACATCAGCATATTCATTTTTGCTGTTCTTGCAGCGCGCGGTTCGGCGTCTATTCCAAAGATTTGAAGCGCTCTTATGTCGTCAAGAATCTCGGGCTTCGTAGTGCCCATGCGACGCACAGTTCCGTCAGGGAGTTCGTCGACGCCGCGCTTCATTTGTTCGAAGGCTTTGATCAGGAATCCCCCTGAACCGCACGCAAAGTCTGTCACCACGTCGTGGATCGAAATCTGCGCGAGATTGGCCATAAAGTTGACGATCGGACGCGGGGTGAAGAATTGCCCAAGCCCCTCGCCTCGTAATTGAGACGGAAGAAATTCTTCAAATGCGCGGCCCTTTACATCTACGTCGCCATTGCGAACGTGGAACGGCTTCATCTCTCTCAACACGGCTATCAGAGTGTCGGACGAGAGGTTGATTTGAGGATGGTCCTCGAACACCCCAGGGAACAGTTCCTCAGTGGCGGTTTTGAACCAATCATTGACGAATCTCTTTGCCTTTCCTTTGCCGAGTGATTCCCATTCTTCGATTTTTTCCGGGGTCAGCACAGGCTTTGAGACCGCCTTCAGGTGCCATTCATCTTCAGCAGCCTTCAAGAAAAGGAGCTTGCTCAATTCGTCAAAGGCGGCCGCCGGATCGAGTTTGTCACGATCCCGGATCGCATTATGAATCTTCCGAAAGAACCGCCGATAATCCTTGATCTTTTCCTCGTCCGGCGCCGCGATTGGCGTTGGTTTTTCTTGGATCGTCGTTCGAATGTTGTCGAAAGAAATAAGCTGTCGAAGTGTTTTCCAATCCCCCTTGGCGAGTGAATTGACGTCATCGTCAATAACGTTGATCCGGCTGTTGAATGAGAAATACCCACGGAGCAGGAAGCGCAGGCCATTTGTGATAACGCTGTAAGGCGTTTGCAGATGGAAGGCATAAGAGTCGAGCTGACCGAGGCCGGACTGGACGCCTTCATTCGGGCTCTTCGCCTCAACGGTGATCACCGGCCGCCCTTTGAACTTGGCGACGAGATCGGCTTCCTTGTTCAGCCGTTGACGACCAAGCTGCATCGGCACTCGATGCGCCCAATCAAGCTGATCAGGAGGATAGCCCAACGTGTCGCTGAAAAGCGGCTGAAGGAGCTTTGTTTCAACATCTCGCTCGGTCTTGAAATCCATGTGCCCCGCGCCTCTATCTGCCGTTAGCTAGGCGCTTCCCGTTTCCTTGCTGACGCGCGGCATTCCCCGCTTTACCGTTTTCGTCTTCTCGCTTCAGGTCTACACGAGGCACAGTCACAAGCCTACGAGCAAGCGCTCTAAAGCGATCCACCGGGCTTCCAACGTTGCCGCTGGCTGCGCCTCCCGCGTCGTTCTCGGGGCTGTCATGTGGGGGCTGTCGCGCAGTCATTCCCGATTAGTTCCTCGTAGGCGAGCCTGAGCCCGGCAACCCACGATAGCACAGTCAGGAAACGCCGGAAATCGGGTGGTCTCCTAATTTGAAAACACTCCAACGACCGCCGCTAGGGCGTTTATGGCCACGCATGCGGCGGTCCAAGCCGCTGCGTTCGCGTTCAGCTCCCCAGCCTTCTTGAAAGCCGTTTTTGTCGATTCAGCCCAGACCATGGTCCCGTAACCAGGATCATCCGGAACGATTTCAGGATTGATCGGTACTTTGCTCGCCTGACGCCAAATCCATGCGGCTCGGATTCCCGTCGCAAATCCACATAGCGCGAGGATGAGGTTGGCGAGCTTCATTTTGACGATCTCTGTTCGGTCACGGTTGCCGCCCGTAGGACACTACCCGAAATCGCTCGTATCACGGGAATTGAATCGCAGAACCTGCTCGCATTACGCAGACAAGCTCGTAAATCCCAGACCCCGACCGGCGACGCTGCCCCGCCGCGGTCAAGTCGAGGCGAATGCGAGGCATTCGTCTGCGACTGCGCCGCTCCTTAAGCTCCGCTCCCGCCACTTGCAGCGTCAGCAATGCGACTTGGAGGCCAAAACGACTGCGCAGCGCGCCGCCGTCAAGGTTCGCGTCAGCGACCGCGAAGCGGCTCGACACGGCCGAATGCTGTGCGTTCGCCTTGGCTTGACGGCCACCACGGCGATGGCGGGCGCAATGCCGCCAAGGGCCTCGACGTAGGCGACAAGGCGCTGGCGCGCGCCTTGGCGTCGTGGATGATCCATGCGCTGCGCCAGCAATGGCGACGCGGATTGCTGACCGGCGAGGGGAAGGCGAAGGGGGCGAGGATTTGGACGGTCAGCCCGCAGGGGACGGCGTGAGTAGATTCCGACAATTGCAATTTATCGGCGTCGCCCTCACACTGGCGCGGGATGCCTTGGCACGTTCAATATAAGGCCGAATCCGGCGTAAGCGTCTTGCGGTTTCCAACCCCAGAGCGCGCGATCGAGGGCGCTTGTTTGCTCCTCGATAAAGGTCTCCAGGTTGTCGGCATAGGCGCCGGCGACCTTGATGATTCGATCGCCGAAATCGAGATCGCCCGCATCTATGCCATTTGGGCGCGAGCGAAAAAGCCGTTCGGCCAGATTTGAAACGACGCCGCCAAATGCCGCTGCAAGCGGCCTATCATGCCGCTGCGCTTACGCCCACACACCCGGTAATTCCTAACCGCAACCAGCCCCGCCGCCCGTCGCCATCAAGCTTCGCGTCAGCGACCGCGCAGCGGCTCGACATGGCCGGATGCTGCGCATTCGCCTTGGCTTGACGGCGAGCACGGCGATGGCGGGTGCAATTCCCCCGGGGGACGAGCGACCGGAAGGCGCATCCGACGCGCCGACGCGAGACGGCCAATCGGCGAATGCGGCGCTCCGCCCCGATGCGCCGCCGTCGCCCGCCCTCCCCCGCCTCGCAACAAGTTCTTTCGGAAAACCGCAAACTATGGTAATGTTCTCATTCTGCCTTCCCCCATCAGGCGCGCGCGCCCGAACGGAGTCTTGCATCGTGACCGAACCTCTCGCCGCCTGCCCCCCGCTCAAGCCCCGCCGCACCGCGCGAGACCGGCTGGCGCGGCGGGAGCGGATCATGGAGCGGGTGCGCGAGGGGCGCTCCTATGAAGAGATCGCGGAAGCCGAGGGGCTGTCGCGCGAGCGCATCCGGCAGATCGTCGTCGAGGCGCTGAGCCAGCGGCAGGTCGACGCCCAGCGCGACCACGCGCAATTGCAGATGCTGCGGCTCGCGCCGGCCTTGCGCCTCGCCGCGCGCGAGGTCGCCGAGGGCGATCGGCGGGCGATCGGCGAGCTGATCCGCGTGCTCGATCGCCTCGACAAGTATCAGGCCGTCGGCGGCGTCTACGCCGCCGAAGAGTCGGGGGCGCGCGAGCGGCTGCTGAACAAGCTCAACACCATGGCGGAAAGGATGATCGCCAAGCGGGCCCGCGACGCCGCGGCCGCAGCCGAGGCGGGGCAAGGGCCGGCCGCGCCGGATCAGGCCGCCGCGGCGCCAAACCCCGATGGCGCGCTTCCCTGGGGCCTAACGGCTTGATTTTGCTCGTTTCGGCCAAGGAAAAGTCTTGGAAAAGTTTGGAATTTCCTTGGAAAAAGCTTGGAAATCTTTGGAAAAGCTTGGAATTCCTTTGGAAAAGCGAGGAAAGGCTTGGGCCTTCACGCGACCGCGCCGCTGGTCTCGACGCAAACGCCGAAAGCCATGACTCGCATGGCCGGGACGAGCCCCGTAGGCGCTAAGATGGCCCGGTCTCGAATAACCCTCGCCGTCATGACCGGGCTTGTCCCGGTCATCCCAAGGCGATTGCAAAGCAATCGTCCGCACGCGGCGCCGCTGCAAAACGCCCAAGGTTGGCCGCTGCCTCACGGCGTGGATGCCCGGCGCAAGGCCGGGCATGACGGCGGCCGACGTTTCCGGTCGCCGACCTCACATCTGCGCGAGGAGATGCGCCGCGCCGGAAAGGTCGGCCTCGCCCGGCGATTCCTCGATGTTGAGGATTCTCACCACGCCGTCTTCGACCAGCATCGAATAGCGCTTCGAGCGCACCCCCAGGCCGCCCGCCGAAGCGTCGAAGTCGAGCCCGGCCGCCTTGGCGAATTCGGCGGCGCCGTCGGCGAGGAAGGCGATGCGGCCGCCCGCGCCGGTCGCCTTCGACCAGGCGGCGAGGACATAGTGGTCGTTGACCGCCGTCATCGCGATTTCCGCAACGCCCTTGGGCTTGAACTCGGCCTCGTGCGCGAGAAAGCCCGGCAGGTGGTTCTTGTGGCAGGTCGGCGTGAAGGCGCCGGGCAGGCCGAACAGCACGATTATTCGGCCGCCGAAGAATTCCTTGGTCGTCACCGGCCGCGCGCCGTCGCTGGTCACGAGCTGAAAGGTCGCATGGGGCAGTTTGTCGCCGACTTTGATGGTCATGGTCCGTCCTCCACGAGAGAGCCTCAGTCTAACGCCTGTCGGCGCTCCGTCTCAAGGGGTCTGCGGCAGCACGATCGTCACGTCGAGCGCGCCGGCGCCGCCGGTGACGGTCGCGCGCGCGCTCAACGGCAGAGCGCCGTCCGCGGGCTTGTCGCGCAACGCGATGGCGAAGCAGTCGCGCCCGCCCAGCGTCGGCGCCGGCTTGGTCGACACCCACCAGCCCGCGGGCGCCTCGAGAAAGAGGTCGCGCACCGGGCCGGCCTCGGCGGGCAGGCAGAGCCGCCAATCCTGCGCGTCGACGGCGGCGAGGTCGGCGCCGAGCGCGCCCCATTCGACCGGACGCGGGGTCGCCGCGCGCGCCGCTTCGATCGCGGCGGCATGGGGCGTCGAAGCGCCTTGCGGCAGCGTCAGGGTCAAATCGGCCTTCGCCGGCAGGCAGATCGTTTCGCAAACGGCGTAGTCGGCGCGCAGCGCCAGAACGATCGGCCTTGCGGGGTCGACAGGCTCGACCGCGATCGGGAAGACGACGCTTCCCTGGTAGCCGAACGCCTCGGAGCCGTCGGGCTCGGGCAGGCGCGCGGGCGCGGGAAACTGCGGCTCGGCGCGGGCGAGATTGACCGAGCGCGAGAAATCGAAGCTCGGCGGCGCGCCGGCTTCTCCGGGATTGCGCCAATAGGTGACGGCGCCGGGCGCCAATCGAATTTCGAACCCCGCCAGCCGCGGCCCGCCGGCCAACAGGCGCGCGTCGGCCTTCAGCGTCCTCGCCCAATCCGTCGCGAAGGCGTCGGCGGCGCGGGCGCCGCCCGCCGCGCAGCCGGCGAGGGCGAAGGTCATCAGGATTCGCCAGAACATGCCGGCAATCTAGGCGTTGCGCCCGCCGCGAGCCAACAACATTCGCGTGAACCGCTTCGACCCCGAGCTTTGCGCTTTCCCGGCGCGCGCGAGGCGGGTACCATGGCTTCATGGTTCGCCCCTTGGGATTCTCGCCCGCGCCGAGCTACGAAGGCCGGTTCCTCATCGCCATGCCCAGCTTGCGCGACGGGCCGTTCGCGCGCTCGGTGGTCTATATGTGCGCGCATCGCCAGGACGGCGCGATGGGCATCGTCATCAACCAGCGCGCCGACGAGATCGAATTTTCCAAGCTCCTGGTGCAGCTCGGCGTCGTCGGCCCGGCGGAGGCGATCCGCCTGCCGCCCCGCGCCGAGGCGGTGCGCGTCCTGCGCGGCGGGCCGGTGGACACCGGGCGCGGCTTCGTCCTCCATTCCAGCGATTATCGCAGCGAGGAATCGACGGTGGCGATCGGCGACGACGTCTGCCTGACCGCGACGCTCGACATCCTGCGCGCGATCGCCAAGGGGGACGGGCCGAGCAAGGCGGTGCTGGCGCTGGGCTACGCCGGTTGGGGCTCGGGCCAGCTCGAGAGCGAAATCCTCGCCAACGGCTGGCTGGTCTCGCCCGCCGATCCGCGGCTGATCTTCGACGCCAATTGCGACGACAAATACGATCGGGCGCTGGCGCTGCTGGGCGTCTCGGAAGCCCGGCTATCCTCCGACGCCGGCCACGCCTGAGGGGCCCGGCCAGGGTCCGACCCGCCCGGGAACGACTTCGAACATCCGCGCCCGGTCGCCGAGCCCGGCGAACGCGGCCGGGTCCGCGCCGGTGACGAACACCTGCGCGCCGACGCGCTCCAGCGCGTCGAATAGCGCGGCCCGACGACGCGGATCGAAATGCGCGGCGACTTCGTCGAGCAGCGCCAGCGGCGCCAGGCCCGACATCTCGGCCACCAGCCGCGCGTGGGCGAGCACCAGACCGACCAGCAGCGCCTTTTGCTCTCCGGTGGAAGACTGCGCCGCCGGCGCGCCGTTGGGGCCGTGACGCACCAGGAGATCGCCGACGTGGGGACCGATCAGCGTCCGTCCCGCCGCCGCGTCGCGGGCGCGGTTGTCGCGCAGCGCGGCGCGATACTTGTCCTCGGCGGCGAGCGCGGGATTTTGCGCCGCCAGCGCCTCGACCTCGCCGTCGAGCGAAAGATCGGCCCACGGAAAGGGCGAGGCCTCCTCGCGATGAAGCGCGATCAGCGCCTTCAGCCGCGTCGCGCATTCGACCCGCGCCGCGGCGACGGCGACGCCGAGTTCGGCGGCTTCCCGTTCGATCGCGTCGAGCCAGGGGGCGTTGCGCGCGCCCTCTTCGAGCAGCCGGTTGCGGCCGCGCAGCGCACGCTCGAACTGGCTGACGCGCGCGCCGTGATTGGGATCGAGCGCCAGCACCAGGCGGTCGAGGAAGCGGCGCCGTTCGCTCGCCGGCCCCGCGAACAGGCTGTCCATCGCCGGCGTCAGCCAGACCAGGCGCACCCAATCGGCGAAGGCGCGCGCCGAGGCGACCGGCGCCCGGTCGATGCGGTTGAGCCGCTCGGGCGAGCCGTCGGCGGCGTTGCATTCCAGCCCGGCGCCGAGTTGACGCGAAGCGCCTTCGTCCTCGACCTCGATCGAAATGGCGAAGCCGCCCGCCCCGCCGACGCGCGCGCAAGCGGCGAGCTCGGCGCGCCGGAGGCCTCGCCCCGGCGCGAACAGCGACAGGGCTTCGAGGAGATTGGTCTTGCCCGCGCCATTCTCGCCGCAAAACACGATCAGCGCGCCCTCGAGCGCCAGATCGAGCGTCGCGTAGGAGCGGAAGTCCCTGAGCATCAGCCGGCGCACCATCGGGCGGCGGCGCGCGGGGGCGAGATCGGGCGGGCTCGACATGGGCTGGGATGTGCCACGTCCGGCCCCGCCGCGAAAGGGGAGGCGCGAAGGCCGCGGCGCCGTGAGGATTGGTCCGGAGCCGTTGACACGACGCGGCGTCGGATCGCGGGCGTATTCGCGTCAGCCCGCGCTCGGCGCCAAGGCGAGGCCGCTCGCCGGCTTGCCGGGTCCGCCGTCCTGTCGTATGGCGCCGCGGACTGAGACGACAGGGAGGCGAGCGGCGTGGCGGCCTTCGAAGTGTTGATGCTCGCCGAGGGCATGGCGGAAATCGCCGATGCGATCGAACAGCGAGCGAGGCTGCATCGGCTGTGGCGCGCCAAGGATCGCGAGGCGGCGCTCGACGCGATCGCGCCGCGCATCCGCGCCGTGGTCTCGACTTTCGCGGCCGTCGACGCGGCGCTGATGCGGCGTCTGCCGAAGCTGGAGATCGTCGTCAGTTTCGGAGTCGGCTACGAGCATATCGACGCCGCCTGGGCGGGCGCGCACGGCATCGTCGTCACCAACACGCCCGGCGTGCTCGACGAGGACGTCGCCGACATCGCGATGGCGCTGACGCTCGCCGCGGTGCGGCGGTTGCCGCAGGCCGAGCGCTATCTTCGCGAGGGGCGCTGGCGAAACGCGCCCTTTCCACTCACCGCTTCGCTGCGCGGACGCACGATGGGGATTCTGGGGTTAGGGCGCATCGGCAAGCAAATCGCCAAGCGCGCCGAAGCTTTCGGACTCGCTGTCGTCTATCACGGCCGCAAGGCTCAGGACGAGGCGCCCTATCTCTATTATCCCTCGCTTCTCGGCATGGCCAAGGCCTGCGACATTTTGATGATCGCCGCGCCGGGCGGCGCGGACACCCGCCATATCGTCGAGAGCGAAGTGATGACGGCGCTCGGCCCCGACGGCGTCCTGGTCAATATCGCGCGCGGCTCGCTCATCGACGAAACGGCGCTGATCGAAGCCTTGCGAGAGCGCAGGATTCTCGCGGCCGGACTCGACGTCTACGAGAACGAACCCGACGTGCCGCCAGCGTTGCTCGAACTCGACAATGTCGTCGCGCTGCCCCATGTCGGCTCGGCCTCGCGTCACACCCGCCGCGCCATGGCCGATCTCGTCCTCGCCAATCTGTTTTCCTGGATCGACGGCAACGGCCCGTTGACGCCGACGCCGGAAACGCCGTGGCGCTGACGAAGGCGGGGCAGGCCGGCCGCTACCAGCGATGGCCCCATCCGTAGCCGTAATAGAAGGGCCGCCCCCAGCCCCACCAGGGACCGACGGCCGGCCCGTAATAATACGGGCCGGCGTAGCCCGGCGGCCCGGCCGCGTAGGGCGCCGCCGCGACCGCGTCGGCTTCGACGTAGCCGAACCGATCGCGCCAGGAGGCGTAACACCAGTCGCCCGAGCAATGCGACAAATCGATTTCGGCGTTGGCGGGGATGTTCTGCACGACGCGCGCCTTCGCGGTCGGCGCCGCGCGCATGACGACCGGCGCGGTCGTTCGCGCAGGGTCGGCGAAGACGGGGGCGGCGAGGCCCACGCATAACCCAAACGTGACAATGAGACGTCGCATGACCGGTTCTCGCAACGCGAAGCGGCGCCCGGGGCCGACCCGCGATCGAAAGGCGCGGGTCGCCCAAGACGGGACGGTCGCGGCCCGCCGACGCCGGCGGGCCCGCCACTCTCCGATCGGCGAAAATATTCGCTCGGACAACCGCTGTCTAGATTTTCCCGGCCCGGCTTTCGGCGGCGCCGATTCGACGGCGTTTCACCGCGCCGGCCGCGCGCGGAACGCCGACGATTCGAGGCTCAGTGGGTCACCCGCGAGGCGCGGCGCGCCTCGAGCCGCCCGGCGTTCCACAGGACGGGAAACAGCACGACCTCTTCTTCCTCGCGCGCGGCGAAGGCGAGCGCGATTTCCGTTTTCAGGACGCGCACCGAGAGAATTGTCGGATCGGCATAGCGGAAGTTGCGCCGCCCCAGCGCGCAGCGGCGCGCGACGTCCTCGGACAGCGTGAAGGCGCCGCCGCCCGCCAGTTCCGCGCCGTTCTGGCCGCGATAGGCGGTGAACTCGTCCGGCAGCTCGTCGTAGAACGCGCGATCGTCGGGCAGGAAAATTTCCGGCGTCCAATAGGGTCGGTAGCGCGAGAACAATCGCGCGCTGCGCGTGCGCTCGAAGGCGTTGAAGTCCGCCCATCCCCTGGCGACGACATTCCAGAATTGTTCGCCGATCGCCGTCGAGCGGCGACGCATGAAGAAATAGTCCAACGCAAGGCCGGGCCGCGGCGGCGCGCTGGGGAACTCGAGGGGCTGATGCGACGGGAAGTCGAGGGGCTGATGCGACGAATAGAGGTCGGGAGACAGAAGAGCGGCCAACGTGAGTCCTCGCGGGTTGAAACGTGGAAGCGAGGTTGCGCCGCTAAAGTTGCTCGGGGCTGGAACCAACGCCGCGGGGCCGCGCGCGCCGCGCGAGGCATGACGACCAGCGCCGTTGCATACGCGCTGGCGAGCGGATAGGGTGCGCCTTCGCCCAGCTTAGAATGGTTCAAGGCGCCATGGCGATCGTCGGATTGAAGAAGTCAGCGAACATGCGGCCAAGAATCGCGCCCAAGGCCCATCCGGATATGAAGCTCGTCCGCGACAAGCTCGTGGCCGCCGGCGTGCGCCCGACGCGGCAGCGGCTCGAGCTCGGCCGCCTGCTTCTCCAGTCCGGCGACCGACATTTCACCGCCGAGATGATCTACGACGAAGCGCGGACGATGCGCTATCCGCCGTCGCTGGGGACGATCTACAACACGTTGAACGAATTCGCCCGCTGCGGATTGCTGCGGCAGATCGCCATTTACGACGCCAAACTCTGGTACGACACCAAGACCGGGCCGCATTTTCATTACTATCGGGAGGACACCGAGGAACTGTCCGACATTCCCGAGGGGCTGCTGCCCACGCTCGACATCCCCCCGCCCGAAGGCGCGCGGGTCGAAGCGATCGACATCATCGTTCGCCTCAAGTCCTGTTAGAGCCGGTCCCTAAAGTCCGACGGAACGCGATCAGCCGAACGCGAGGCGTCGCCCGCCGTCGCGGCGACGGCTCGCGTTCGGCCTATCCCCACAGCCCCGCGATTCCGGAATAGACGGCGAAAACGACGGTCGCCGCAATCACGACGCCAACAAAGACCGCGTAGGCGCCCCTGAGGCGGCAGGGGCCCGGCAGCCGCCACGCCAGCAGATACAAGAACCCGAGCACGATCGGCAGCAGCAGCGCGTTCATCACCTGGACGCCGACGCTCAAGGAAACGAGATTGAGGTTCGAAGCGACGACGAGCGCGCAGACGACGAGCGCGGCGGCGTAGAACCCATAGAACCACGGGGCCTCGCGCGGTTCGTTCTCCAACCTGTGCTTGACGCCGAGAACTTCGGCGAGCGTGCGCGCGGCGGTCAGGGTGACGACGATGGTCGCCACCAAGGCGGCGCCGCTCATGCCCAGACCAAACAGCAGCTTGCCGGCGAAGTCGCCGAGGAACGGCGTGATCGCGCCGACGATCTCTTCGACGGTGTCGAGGGCATGGTCGCCGCCGGTCGTGCCGAGCGTCGCCGCGACCGCGACCAGCACGGCGGCCATGATGAGCTGGGTCGCCACGGCGCCGACGGCGGTGTCGACCCGGGCGGGCTTGAGATCGGCGGTTGTCAGCCCTTTTTCGACGACCGAGGACTGCTGAAAGAACACCATCCACGGCATGATCACCGCGCCGATATTGGCCGAGGCGAGATAGAGATACTTGGGGTCGGCGAGCGGAACCGACAGCGCGCCCGAGGTCATTTCGCCGGCGCTGGGTTGCGCCATCAAGGCCACCAGCAGAAACACCAGTTCAAAACCGCCGACGACGATCGCGATGCGCTCGACCGTCAGGTAACTGCGCGTCAAGGCCATCGCCAGCAGCGCCGCCACCACCAGCGCCATCGTCGCCGGAATCGGAACGCCCATCAGTTCGCCGACGCCCGCCAAGCCCGAGAGCTCGGTGAGCAGCGCGCCGAGGCAGGTCACGATCAGCGTCGCCACCGACACCCAGGCCCAAACGGGTCCGAAATGCTGCTTGATCAGTTCGGCGTGCCCCTTGCCGGTCGCCGCGCCGAGCCGCACCGTAAGTTCCTGAACGATGTAGAGGATCGGGATGAGCATGAACTGCAACGCCAGCAGGCGGTAGCCCCATTGGGCGCCGCTCTGCGCCGCGGTGATGACGCTGCCGGCGTCGGTGTCGGCCAGCATGACGACGATGCCGGGTCCGGCGACGACGAGGAAGCGTCGCCAGTTGAAGGGAACAGGCGCGGCCAAGCTCAACGACATGAAGCGGTCCTTCGGCTAGAACGGCGATGGGAGTCGCTCGTTCGTCGCCGAACGACGATCGAATGGCAAGACGGCCGGGCGTAAATGGGAATTGTTTCAAATTGCTTTCCGCGCCGGCGCACGGTCTCGCCCACGCGTTCGCGGAGCCGCCGCCCGCGATCATCGTTTCGCCGGAGGCGGTCGGCTTGGGGCGCGACGGAGGCTGAGTTCGCAGGCGCGCTTCGATCGAGACGGCCGCGCCGTCCGCGCGCCGCCGATCGCCGATGAAGTGGTGCCCTGGCCGTACTCACTATTCGTCGATAACTAATTGGAAAGCAGAATATATTCTGTTTAGAAAACATCTGTGACCCAGCAATTTGCCCAGTTGCATTTGGGGCTGGGTTCGATGCCCGAACGCGGAATCGTGTTGCGCTTTTTGCATCAAAATATGCGGACGCGGCGTCGCCCAAAAGCGGGTCATCATAGCAGCTTCGAGAACGCGTCGCGAGACAGTTTCACCTGTTTGAGAGCGTCGCGCAGGTCGACGGCGCGCATGAAAACCAAAGACCCCTAACGGGGTCAGTCAGCAGTCTTTGGTTTTCAAATTATAGCACCGCAAATCCGCCGACGCTCCCCGGCGGATTTGCGGTTCCGCGGCGACTGCTGCGATCGACTCACGCTCGTCGGCATCTTGCGTGCGTCGCGTGGTCGAGCTGGCGCATAAGGCGAGCGGTCAAAGGAGGAAGCCCACTGGAGACCGGCGGCAAGCTGTGGACGCTGCGCGGCCCTTGACGGCTCGCCGCGCCGGCTCACCATCGACGACGCGCGCATGACGCCAAGGGATCGGCGCAAGAACGCGGGAGCCGCGGCGGCTAGCAAGCCGCATGAAATGGAGCCGCCCCCTTCATATCGAATGTGAGGCGGCTTCCTCATTGGGATGTCCCTCGGTGGCAAGATGGTGGTGGGCTGGCCGTCGCGAAGCGTGCGGACGTAGGCATGACCGCGCGAGAACGTGGCCGGCACAGAGCCCGATGTGGCGATCTATTCCCCTCGGCGCGGAATGACGCAGTGCCGGCCGAACTGTCCGTCGTCGCGAGACGCACGACGAATTTCGATCTCGGGCGACGTCCGTCCGGTAGGACGGAATGGACGCCAGAGAGCCAAGAGGATCGGACACCCCCGAGGGGTGTTCCGTAGCCTCGGCTCTCTGGTGTCCTGGCGAGACTGAGAATCAGCTCGCGGTATCCGCAAGATAGAAAAAACAACCCAGAAAAGAAAATAGTCGCGCTGCGCAACGCGCGGATATGCGAGACGCACACATTTGAAATCAGGCGACTTTTCGCGATGGGATTGCCCTTACGAATTGCCCTTACTGCAAGGGTATATGTAAGGGTAATCGAGAGGTCGGTAAGGGTAGCTGGTAAGGGTAAGTCGTAAGGGCAACTGATCAACGAATGTCGCGGGGCCGCATTCGGCAAACTCCGGGGCTTCGACGGGCGATCCGACTGGCTCGACGCGATCGACGAACTCGGCCAATTCCTGCGGCGTCAGAGCGCGAATGTCTCCCATGATCGCGACGGGAGTTCGCGCAATCCTCCGGCCCCTCATGTCACTCTTTCTCGCCATGCTGGAATTATACCGCCTGGGCGGCTCGGCTGCGCGTAGTGTTAACCGCGGGGGGGTCCGGCCGGGAATGCGCCGAGTTCGAGGTAGCGCCGATCGCAAACCGCCGGCCTCATCAAACGCTCGTCGTTCCGTCCGACGACGCGCGCGGCCGGCCCGATGGCGTCCTCTCTCTCTATTGATGAAAATAGGGGGAGGTCAGGGCGCAAACGTGGTCGATCGGGTTTTTGTAACCGGCTGAAATCGAGCGTTTATTCGCGCGCGAGACTACCGCTACGGGCTAGGGGTACAGTACCCCTAGCGCTACCCCGTGGGCTACCCGCAGGCATTCGCTATGCCGCCGCCCGCAAGGGCGCGCCATCGTCCTCGTCCGGCACAGGCAGGCCGAGCTTTTGCAACGGCAGATAGTGGAAATAGTACTGGCATCCGACCGAAATCACGTAGTCGAGCACGTCTTTGTATGCCGGCTGCCGGAACCAATCGTTGAGGATGTAGACGTATTCCACCTCAAAATTCAGCGGCGCGAGCAGCTTGCGATACTGCTTCTTTTTGAAATCGCACGTCTGCAATTTCTCGTCGACCGATCCGGCGGTTTTCTGGAATTTCAGCTCGATGATGAACATCGTGTTGTTGACAATCACGTAGATCGCATCGTCGGGCAACAGCTTCTTTGAGAGGTGGTTGCGGTAGTCGATGCCGCGCTCGGCGAGCATCCGGTAAAGGGCGTGCTTCTTGTAGCTGCGGGCGACCTCGCGGCCTCGGTAATAGATGACGGAGCCGGCGACGCTGTAGCCCGGCGCATGCGAAATCGCGGTGAGAAGGTCGCGCTCGTTCTCGAAATTCAAACCTGTGCGCGTATTGCCGCCGCCGATTCCGCCAGTTTTCATGCAGCAAGGGGAATGGCGACGCTCCACGCCGATTCGCACGCGCCAACGATGTCGCGATGGCGTTTGATCGAAAGGTCGATGTATTTCTTGTCGCGCTCGATGCCGGTGAACTGCCGATCGCCGACGAGAGTCGCCGCGATGCCGGTCGTGCTGCTGCCGGCGAAGGGATCGAGAATCGAAGCGCCGGGCGGGGTAGAGGCGAGAATGACGCGGCGCAAGAGTTCGACGGGCTTTTGCGTCGGGTGCTTGCCGTGAATCTTTTCGCTCGGCTTGGGCGTGCCGATCGCCCAGACCGATCGCATTTGCAGGTCGGGCTTCTTCATCATGTCGCCCGGCCATTCGCCATTCTTCATCGCCTTGTAGTCGAAATAATGCCGGGCTCGTTTGTCCTTGCGCGCCCAAATCAGCGTCTCGTGCGAGGCCGTGAACATGCGGCAGGAAAGATTGGGCGAGGCGTTCGGCTTGAACCACGCGATGTCGTTGAGGATATGAAAGCCGGTCGACTGGAGCGCGTAGCCGCATTGATAGATCGAGTGATAGGTGCCGGAGATCCAAATGGTGCCGGTAGGCTTCAAGAGGCGATAGGCCTCCTCAACCCATGCCTGGTGGAAGCTCATGTCCTTGTCGACGCCGCGCGACTTGTCCCATTTGCCTTTATGAACTGACGCGCGTTTGCCGGCGTGCACGGTGAACCCGCCGTTGGATAGAAAGTAGGGAGGGTCGGCGAAGATCATGTCGAACGATTCAGTCGGTAGCTCGCGCATGATTTTCAGGGCGTCGCCTTGCAACAAACGAAACCCCTCTACGTCATACGCAAACTCCATAGGTCATTGAAATATAGCACGTACTAAATGAATCCGCCTAGAATGGCTGTACTATTGACTTCTCCAGACTATATGTCGCAAAACTGATCTTGTGCGACCATGAAATAACGGCTCTGTCAAGCGGTAGCCTATTTCAAAGGTGCATTTCTGAATTTGCATTTGCCGTATTCTTTATAAATTGCATTCCTTATCTTAGTCTTATTCTTTTCATCTATTCAATGCGTCTTCTTATATAGAGTGACCGGAAGTTTGCGTCCGCTCTAGACCGGACGCTTTCTTCCTCTCTAGACCGGAAGTTTTCTTCCGGTCTAGATTCTTCGTTGAGGATCGCGCTGTGAGGTTCAGCTCGTAGATGTTGGTCTTTCCCTGCCCTCGACGTTTGATGACCAAGAGCCCTTGCTCCTCAAGGGCCTTCAGATTGGTGCGCACGCTGCGATCCGTCACGCCGAGGTCTTCGGCCAAGCGTTCCTGGCCCGGAAAGCAATAGTCGTTCTGCCATGCGTAGGAGAGAAGCATGGCGAACGCCATCTTGTCGCCGCTGCTGAGCTTCTTCGATTTGAGGATGAAATTCGGGACTTGGGTGAAGCCTTGGCGGGTAGCCGCGTCGGCTCCCCTAAGGACGATGTTGCGCTCTTTGAGGATGTCTCCGATGTGCCGATCGGTTGAGAAGTCCATGCGCGAATTATACGGCCTCGCGCGCCGTCAAGTGCGCCTTATCCCCTTCTCCCTGCGTAGGAGGCGATTGGCCGACTACTGGCCGCTTCCGGCTTGCTGGTCGCCATCCGAGCGATGATCGCCATTCCCTCCCCTTCCAAGCAACGGCGCGAGCATCGTCTGCAATCCCCTGACGATGTAATTGGTCTCCTTGTCGCGCTCCAACAGCGCGTCGATCTGCGTATCTTTCACGTCAACCTGGCGACGCAAGAATTCGTTCTGCTCGCGCAAGCCGACGTTCTCTCGTTCGAGCAGTGCGACCAAGCCCGACGTGTCGGGCTCGGGCGCACTCTGTCGCTCCGGAATTATCTCGATGACATTGTCGCGGTCGGCCGCGCTCGGGCGCGGTGCGTCGGGCGTCGGTGGTGGCTCGGCATCATGAGCGACAGTGTGCGGCATTTCTTCCGATGTCGCGCTGTGTCGCACTTCGTCGGTGAGGCCGTGAAGCTGCGCGAGCTGTTTGATCGCGCGTTCGACCGAAACTGGATCGACGAAATAGGCGAGGCCGGTCGCCGTCTCTTCCTTGATGCAATCAAGACGGCCGGCGGCGCAATAGCGCTGGAGCGTTCTGACATTGCGGGGGAGGCCAGCTTCGTCGAAGAGGCGCGACACGTCCTCCAGCGTCAGGGGATACTCTGTCGCGGTCGGCCGCGCTGTGTCGTGCGGATCATGTCGGGGTTCGTCGGGCATTGTCGTCAGTGTAGCATCGCCACAATGCGAGAAGCGCCGTTGTCCCCAGTGCGCGCAATCGCGCGGGACGCATTCCATATTGGAGCATATGCGACTTCGCTGGATGCGCACGGCCTGGAATTTTACAGCGGGCTAATACTGTCGATGCTTATCGTGCCGTCCGGGTGATGAGTCACCTTCGTGGCCTCTCGATAGCGGCAGCCGATGCGAGGGAGCTGGCGAAAGACCTGGCTGAAATCGGGCGGCTCGCCGGATTTGCCGCGCATGCGGTGCCGGACCCGTGTGCCCGCAGCGCTGACGATAAAGTCTGCCACCTCTAGCCCCGGCTCGTTTGCACTCTTGGGCAGAAACCGATGCTCGGCGGGCGAACTCGACACAGGCCCGAGAGATGCGAGCCTGCCGAAGCACCTCATAACCGTGGAGTCAGCACGCTTCGACGCTTCCAGGACGATCCATATGCGCTTGCAGGGCAGCAAACCAGCTATCGCCCTGATCTGGTCTTCGAGCAGGCCCATGACCGGCTCGCAAGGTTCCATCAGTGCCGGCAGTGCGACGCTCTTTGTTGTCGTCACCGCAACCCTTGCAAAGCATGGGTCTTTGAAGACATCGCCGAGCGCGACGAAATCTTCCGGCTTCGCACTAACGGTGATGTCCGAAGCATGCAGGGGAGCGTCCGGGTCGCCTTTGATGATTTTTCTTACGTCGCGCCATCTCGATTTTAAATGCTCGTAGTGTTCTCCCAGGACCAGGCAGCACCCCAACCCGTAGAAAGCCTGATCGCCGGCGAACGTCTCGTGCCCGGTGTCGTCACCGAAAATCAACAGGTCGCCCGCGTCGGGCTTGATTTCTTCCTCTGTGCTCGCCATCATGACGACGAGTTCTACCGCATCCCTTTGCTAGGGGCACAGTGCAAAAATCAAGAAATCTGCTCGCCCGGGTTCAGTCTGAAATTTGGGACTTTTGAGATATAGTGCGGCGCGTCGGCCAAGCCGCCAAGACCGGCGACGATAAGGGACAGCATCTCATGCGTTTACAGCGACGGGCGAGCATGAGTCACGTGAAGCACGAGGAAACGTCGAGCGATTGGAACAGCTCTGACGGTGTAGAGGCACACGTTGATTTCACGCGATTCGGTGAGGGCACGGAAAGAACTGCGTATTTCAGGGTTGTCCTTACATGGGCGGACATCGAAGCGGTTTTGAGCGCCCTTGCGGAGAAAAAGCACGACGGCGCGATGCAAATTACAAAGGCTTTGCGATTGGCTGAGGCGGTTGCCGACCTCAGCGTGAATTCAAATTGACCCTTCCGCCCAATAAGGTGTCGGAATCCAGGATAATTGGAGCTGGCCGTGGCGCAGGATGAGAACCCTCCTGACGACGAACTGAGCCGGGCCATTGAGGATATTTGCTCTCATCCAGACCCGAATGTACGCATGAGAGAAATCATTCGCGAGGCGGAGGAACGACGGGAGCGTGAGGCGGAGGAGCTTGCCGAGCGCCTTCGAATTCAGAGAGAAAGCGATCCCAGATATTGGAAGAGCCGTTACGAAGGATTGCTGCGACAAATCGAATCTGAAAAACAGGAAAAGCAGAGAACCCGCGACACGTACATTGGGATGATTTTTGTGTCTGCCATTTTTGCGGCAGTAATTCTTATAATCGACAAACTGCTATGACGCCTTGGCGAGATACGGTCGCATAATTCAGAAAATCTGCCGCACGGGTTTTTGGCCGAAAATTCGGGGCTTTTGAGAGATGAGGTGAGGATCGAAACAGGATCGCCAGCGAACTGTCGGCTCGGGTCACAGGGAACACAGGCCCCCTACCATGCTGCCGACCTCTGTCGCTGGCGACGTGCGTCAGCTGGGGTTACTCTCGTAGCTTTTCAAGTGCGGCGTATGGGAAAATGCAAATTGCGCTGACCACTACCGGCGAGGCGGGAAACGGGCGCGGCGCAAGTTATCTGGTAATATGCGGCGGGCTGCATAGGCGGGAGAGAAGTATATGCGATGCATTGTCTTTTCGCTCTGCGTAGTAGCGAACATGGCCTTCACGCCGTGTTCAAGTTCCGCGCAGGATATCAACTCTCCTCTCACGATGGAGAGGGAGTTGCCAAACTACGAAGAATCGCCCGGTTACAGAGAGGCGTTGGGTCACAGATACGGATACAACCACCCCGGTCAGTCAGAGCTAGACCCACTTAGCGACTATGGCCGCGGATTCCGACGCGGCCAGATAGACAGAGAAGACGACGACGCGCTCATGGGGGCCCCCGGCGCTGACCTCTACAGCCCTTGGAGTCTAAGGAGACCAAGCGTCGGCTCCGACACGGATCGCTAAAGGCGGGCTACCTCTCAAAAGCTGGTGGAACCGCGAAGTTCGAGCGAAGCAGAAATCAAGGTATTTGCAACACCCAGTGATGATAATAATATCAAGCAGTTACCGCGTGCATAAATCTGTTGCGAATGTCTCCCTTCCACCCTTTCCGGAAGATCGAGTTGACTGATGGGGCCAAGAAAACGAGCCCGCTTGCGCGGGCTCAAAACATCTCCAAGTTTTCGCACTTTCGCTCGTCCATGAGCGCGGCGAGTTGTTCAAGCTGTAGCGCCGTCACGTTCTCGGTGAGAAAGGCGACGACGTTCTCGATGCCGCTCTCGCGCGCCGTGAGCGCGTGAAGCGGATCGCGAACAAGGAACAAATCGCCTTCGACGACGCGATGCGCGTTGAAGATCGCGCCGCGCGGATCGAAGCCGTTGGGGAAGATCAGCGAGGGGCTTTCATCTTTCAGCGCGCGTCCGCAGTAGGCGAGCAACGCGCCGGCGCGATCATGGATCGGGATCGCCAACCGGCCGCGCATGATGCCTTTCGGCGCGAAGCCCGCCCCGAAATGGGCACACGTTTCCGGCGACACGCCCAACGCCTGCACGGCCTCATGCGAGGCTTGCAGGTAGTCGAGCGGCCTCAACCCCTTCTCTGTCATGGGCTGGGGGGAATTGTTACGGGAACCGTCGCCTTTTGCCTGTGCCGAATGTCCACCGTCCTTACCGGCCAGGAACTCGGCCGCCTCGCGAAGCGAACAATTGCGGACGGCCGCCGCCATCGTGATCGCGTCGCCGCCCTTGCCGCATGCGCCGAAGCAGTAATAGAGGCCCTTCGCCGGGGTGACGACGAACGCTCGATCGCCGCCCGCTTTGCAGATGGGACAAGGGCCTCGCAATTGCGGGCCGCTCTTCGTGAGCTTGATGCCGAGCATTTCGGCGGCGCGCTCGATGCTGACTCGCTGTTTCAATTCGCCAAAGTCGATCGCATGGGACATAGCGTCCTCCTCTCCTCGCCTGAGCAAATTGTAAAAGGAGGCGGTGGCGCGATCAGCGGTTATCCCCACCGTGGCCCGCGCGCCTTATTGAGGAGTGATCTTGCGAAATGGGCATTCTTGTTGGATATACGAAATGCGGGTCTTTGGAGAGTCTCCGTGTTGGATTCGGGCTTGCCCGAGCTGGCGTCGCCAGCGACCTCCCCGCTTGAAGGACGTAACCAATGAGAGCGAATCCGGCGGCGGCTGACGCAGCTTCGGCGCGTGCGCGATTGAACGAGATCGAGCGCTCAGTCTTGAAGATCACTCCGAGCGACCTGCAAGAGCGGCTTCAGAACGGCACCGTGGAGAGTCGCGAAGAAGTTATCAGGATCGTGGCTCCGGAAGTTTTGCCGAGGTGGCGCGCCCTATGCGTCACGTTGGAAGAACTCCGGAAGCACGGGGGGTAGCTCGAAGGCGCTGCGAAGGGAGGAAGAACACGATCATTACGCTAGCGCGCGATGGACGCGAGGCACAGATCGTCGTTGCCGACTCTTCGCCACGGCTTCCGGAACATCCACCCGTCCGGGGCCGGCGCGCGCATGAAGCCTGCGAGGTCCGGTCGGCAGGCGAACGCAAACATTGTGCTACGCCCGTTGCGCGCGATCGATTCGACCGCCTTCATCATGTTGCGCATGCGCTTATCGTTCGTGGTCACGAAGAGCACATGGAGATTGTCGATGCCAAAGTGATTGTCGATCGTGCCTGTCGCGACGATCTGGCGATAGGCTCTGATCTTCGGTTTGATGACGGCCTCGATGCTCTCGGTGCCCATATCGGCCTCGAGCGCAAAGTAGTGCTCGCCGATGGCGAAGAGGGCGTCCGGCTCGATCCATCTTGGCGCGTCGGCGACTGGTGGCACGGCAACGTTGAGAGGATTGGGGAAGGTCTGCGTACGAGCCGGCGACGCACTGATGATCTCGACGTGATTGCGAAAGCGAACGGTCGAAGCAGCGCGCGCGCCGATCTCTATGTCGAGCGCAATCTGCGAGGCCATATGATCGTGAGCGAGGCGAAGGATGCGCGACGGCGCGGCGCTGTTGCCGCCGATGCGCGTCGAGCGCACCCAATCTTCCGCCGGAATGATCCCACGCCATTGCAGTAAGTCCTCGGCGTCTTTCCCGAGACGATACATCTCCTCGACGAAAAGTGAGTTTGCGAATTTGACGCTCTCGCTCAATCGCCCCAACCACTCGCCCTCTTCGTGGTAGAGGTCGGTGAGGCGGTTGCGGGTCTTGCTCTCGTAGCGGCGATCGAAGGCGACGATCTGCTTCGTGGTGAGCTGGGCGTGCCGACTCAACGGCTCGAAGATGCCGAAGATGTCGTTGTCGGTGATCGCGGTGCGCTTGCCATTCGGCGTCGGTCGCGAACGTGGCCGGTTCTTCTTGAAGGCTGATGTCTCCATACTGGGATTGGGAGTGCGGAACGCGGACGCTGTAAACGTGCTTCCATGTCGTGCCCTGCGCAGACCCGCAACACAGTGCGGCAGCATGTTCACGCGATCAAATTTTATCACGTGTCGCGGTCGGCCGGGGTCTGTCGCGGTGTATCGGGGCACGCCGGGGCTTGTCGGGGCGGCCTTCGGATTAAAGTTATGCAAGATCGGGATTTGCGCGGTTCTCGCGGTGTCATGTGTGCCGACTCAGTCGGAAGGCTCACGCGCAGCCCAATTGCTACGTGATCGCCAGAACCGCCGAGCGCCGCGCCTATGACTGCGACGCTCTGTGTCAGACCCTTGCTGAGCGCGGCACATCGGCCTTAAATGGACGGCCATCGTAATCCCAAGTGAGGCGGCCATGATCTATTTGGCAAACTCTCTTGCAGCGCTCAGCATTTTGTCATTAGTGGTGTTCATTGGGTCTGTCTTTGCCTTGTTCGTGAAGTCGGCGCGGCGGATAGCCAAATGGTTGGCTCTCGCCGGGTTTGTCGGTTTCTTTGCCGCTGGGTTTGCCAGCTTGCCGTTTTTCGAGCGCGCGGCGCATGAAGCCGGATATAGCGATTTTGCGAGCCAGACACGGGCAGAGCGGGCAGCGGCCGAAGATACCGAACGCAAACGCTCTGAGGAACTCGCGCGCAAGGCGGCGGAAGACGTAGAAAATTCGGCGAAGAGACCTGCGGTGAAGGGCGAAGACGATCAGGCCACGAGCGATCCCGAAGGCAATCGAAAGCTCGCTGTCACAGCACTTGCCGTCGCCCTTAAGCGCGGCTTGAATGACCCTGACTCGATGGAATGGAATTTGGTCACTGCGAACGATGACGGATCAATCGTCTGTGCAGAGTTCCGGGCGCGCAACGTTTTCAACGCCCTGATCGTAAAGAAGCTCGCGGTCGTCGATGGAAATCGACCGAGGACGCATCAATTTGGAACCGCCGCTGCGCGGGCAAACCGCAACACGATCTGACCAGTTTCGCCGAGGTAGTCTGGTCGCTGGCGCCAGCGCGCTGAGATTCCGACACAATCCGACGTGCCTGAATCGTTTGTAGGTGTCTGTGCGTTAGGTTCAAAAATCGGCGCTATCCGGATCGCGCTTTCCCCGATGTCTCGGCCGCCTCTTTGGAGCCTTAGGGAATGACGCCGCGATGCGCTCCTCGACGGGCTTGCGCAGCATCATGTGGCGCGCGTGCGCGAAGGCGACGACCTTCGCCAAGCGCGCGCCCGGCGGCGGGGGAGCGAGCGTTGCGATCAAGCGCGGCTCCAAGGGCGCGCCGTCGCGCATGAGTTTGATCCAGGCGTGATGATTGTTCGTCTGCGTCAACGTCGCCGGATTGCTCATGCCGAGCTCGGCGGCAAGACGCTTGGCGTCGTGCGAGCCGACGCGAAAGACGACAAGTGTTCCGGCGTTGCCGAACACAGATTGCTGTAGACCGTCCGGCAGCTGTGAAATCGTTTGATTCGCCGCGACTAAGGACAAACGCCACTTGCGCGCTTCCGAAAGGATCGATGCGAAACTCTCAGTCGCGAAATTCTGGAACTCGTCGACATACAGTGTGAAGTCGCGGCGCTCATGTTCCCGCACGTGCCGGCGCGCCTCGGCCGCCTGCGAGCACGCCGTGATGAGAAGTGCGCCGAGAAGATGCGCCGGCTCCGTGCCAAGGTTGCCCTTCGACAAATTCACGACGAGAACTTTGCCCTTGTTCATCACGTCGGGGATTTTGAGCGTCGAAGAATTCTGACAGAGGATCGATCGGATGAACGGGTTGGCGAGAAACGCGCCGACCTTGTTTTGGATCGGCGCAATCGCCTCGTTGCGGAATCGTGTGTCGTAGGCGGCGTATTCAGTAAGCCAAAACGCGCGCACGACCGGGTCTTGGCAGCGGACGACTAGGTGATGGCGATAGTCGTCGTCGACCAGCAACCGGGGAAGGCCGAGCAAAGTTTGGTCGCGCGTGTCGAGCAACATGCGAATCGAATGACCGAGGATATATTCGAGGCGTGCGCCCCAGGTGTTCGCCCAAATGTTTTTGAACGCCGAGACAATGTTCGCGGCAATGGTCGCGCGCTCGGCTTCGGGAACGTTCGAGAGGGGATTGTAAGCGAAGGTGTGTGTCGGGTCGGACGGGTCGAGATAGATCACGTCCGTCCGGCGCTCCTTCGGAGCGAGGCTGGCGATGTGCTGGCTCGCATCGCCATGGGGATCGAGAAAGCAGAAGCCCGCGCCGGCCTGAAGGTCAGCGTGCATCAGGTTCAATAACAGTCCGGTCTTGCCGGTGCCGGTCATGCCGACGACGTAGACGTGCCGGCGGCGATCGGCTTGCAACAGCGGCACGCTCTCGCCTGTCGAGAGCGTGCCAAGAATTGTTTCGTGGTTCGTGAGCATGGGAGGGCCGCCGCGCCGTGCCGAGTGTTCGCGCGCTTGGTGCAAGCTTCGGTCGGTTGGGGAGGCCCGCCATTGCCCGCGTGGTGAACGCGAGCGAAGAACTGCCTGCGGACATTGTAGCGCAGGGCAGGGGGGGGAATCGTGGGGAGCGGTAAGGAACGGTTGGAACCGTCCGCGCCAGTTCGTCGTGGCGCGCTTACGCGCGCCCGACCCAATAGGTTTTCCCGCAGCGACGTCCGTTAGGCGGAGCAAGTGGCTCGCTGATGTCCGATAGGCAGAAGAAAAGCTATTGGGTCGGGCGCGATAGCGCACGCGAACTGGCGCGGAATCAGTGTGCTGTCGCCATTCGATGGGGGAAACAGTTTCCCCCACCGTTTCCCCCTGCGCATATGCCACTTCGGTGGAAGGCGGCGGGGGAATCGATCGGCCATTAGGCGGACGGCCGGGGTTCGAGCGCGCGGAATTCGTCGAGCATGTCGGCCCACTTTTGCATGAGCGCGACGCGCTCGCGCCAGTAGCTCGCGCGATTGTAGGCCCGCCGTATCGAATCGTCTTGCTGATGACCGAGCGCCGCTTCGATAACGTCGGGATTGAAGCCGTTCTCATTGAGGATCGTGCTCGCGGTCGAGCGGAAACCGTGGGCGGTCATTTCATCCTGGGTAAAGCCCATGCGGCGCAGAGCTGAGTTGAACGCGTTTTCGGACAGGGGTTTTCGGAACGAGCGCGTCGATGGAAATATGAATGTGCTCATTTCTGAAACCGACCAAATGTCGCGCAAGATTGCGATGGCTTGTCGCGAAAGGGGAACATCGTGCAGTCGGCGCATCTTCGTTCGCTCGGCGGGAATGCGCCAAACCGCTTTCTCGAAATTGATCTCTGACCGGGTTGCGCCACGAACCTCGCCCGGCCGCGCGAACGTCAGGGCGGAGAATTGCAGGGCCGCCTTGAGTGTCGGCCAGCCGTCGAAGGCGTCGATCGCGCGCAAGAGGCTCCCGAAGTGTCGCTCGTCGGTGATCGCCGCCCGCGGCTTGGTGTTCGGTTTAAGCAATGCGCCTTGTAGCGCGTAGCTGGGGTCGACCGTCGCTCGCAGGGTAACGATCGCCAGCCGGAAGACTGAGCCGATAACGCCGCGCATCCGGCGAGCCGTCTCTCGGCGTCCGCTCTTTTCGACCCGCTTCAAGAGATCGAGAATTTCGGCCGGGGTGATTTCAGTGATCGTGCGGGTCGAGATCGGGCGGCACAGCTCCTCCAGGAACCATCTGTTCTTCTTCAGCGTTGATTGCGCCGCGCCGTTGGCCTCAAGCCGCTCGATGTATTCGCCGGCGATGACGCCGAACGTGTTGTGCGACGTGGCCTCGGCGGCGATCCGGTCGAGTTTCTTTTGCACCGAAGGATCGGTGCCGGCGATGATCTGCCGCTTTGCCTGTTCGCGCTTCTGCCTGGCGTCCGCCAATGAGACGATCGGGTAGGGGCCGATCGACAGGGTTCGCTCTTTGCCGAGAAAGAAGTAGCGCAGCCGCCAGAATTTCGAGCCGTTCGGCTGGACGACAAGGAAAAGGCCGCCGCCGTCCGCGAGCTTGAACGCTTTCGCCGCGGGCTTGGCGTTGTCGATGGCGAGATTGGTGAGCGCCATGGTGGGGTAAACCTGGGTATCTGCCCGGTGGGGAATCGGGGCATTTCCCAGGAATCTACCCCAAAAACGACGCGACGCAACGTTCCACCATGCACAACCATGCGACGGTAAATCGTGATAACTGTCTGATTTTCACGAGAAAATGAGCAACTATGAGATACTACGAAACGATGTTGTGGTGCCCCTGGCCGGAATCGAACCAGCACTCCTTGCGGAACTCGATTTTGAGTTCGAGCGCGTCTACCAGTTCCGCCACAGGGGCGCCGCGCCAAGCGGCCGCCGCGCGATATAGAACGGCGGCGGGCGCGCGGTCAACGGCGCCCGGACGGGGGCGGCGCGAGGCCGAAGCGGCGGCATGGAGGCGAGAGCGGCCGGCGTCGCGCAGAGCGCGCGTCGGTTCAGAACGGATGATATTGGAACATCCAGGTTTCCGTCAGCGTCTCGCCGTTGGCCTGCAGGAGGCAGCGCAATTCGACTGGGTCGGGCCCCGTATCGACCGTGAGGTCAAATTCTGCGCGCCAGTGGCCGGGCACGCCGTCGGAGACGGCTTCGACGATTCGATAGCCTTCCAGCGAGCCGCGCGAAGCGCTCACCACGATGTCGGGCTTGACCCCGTAGGGCAGCGTCGTAAGCGGTCCGCCGAGAAACTCCACCACGAAACTGCGCACACCCTTGGGACGCGGCTGACCGGGCTGGCCGCCGCGCCCCAGCCGCGTGGCGACGCAGCGCCCGAGCTTGGTCGGATAGGGTTCGTCGGCGAGCCAGTGCAGGCGGTAATTCAGCTTCAGCTCGGCGTCGGCCGGAATGGGGTTTTCCGGCACCCACATCGCCACGACATTGTCGTGAATTTCGTCGTCGGTCGGAATTTCGCAAAGCTGGATCGATCCCTTGCCCCAGCCCGCGCCGTCGGGGCCCGGCAACGGCTCCACCCATAGGCTCGGGCGGCGATCGTAATTGACGCCGTCGAGGTAGTGGTCGAAGACGCGGTCGCGCTGACAAAGCCCGAAGCCGCGGGGATTGTTGTCGGAGAAGGCGGAGACCATGATCCGGGGAGGGTTGTTCAGCGGGCGCCAAAGCCGCTCGCCGGCGCCCGACCACATTGAAAGACCGTCGGAATCGTGCACCTCGGGGCGCCAATCGATCGCCGTCTCTTTCTTCGTTTCCGAGAACCAGTACATCGAGGTCAGCGGCGCGATGCCGAAACGCGAGACCGCGGCGCGCATGAACAGCGTCGCCTCGATGTCCATGACGACGCCCTTGCCGCGTTGCATCGTGAATCGATAGATGCCGACGATCGAAGGCCCCTCCATCCACGCGTAGAGGAGGACCGTGTCCGCGCCCTCTTTCGAGTCGATGTAGAACTGGGTGAAATCGGGGAATTCTTCCGGCCGATCGGCGACCGCGATGTCGAGCGCGATTCCGCGCGAGGACAGGCCGTACTGACGCAATTCGCCGATGGCGCGAAAATAGGCCGCGCCGAGAAAGGCGACCCAGTCGTTCTTGCGCCAGTCGAGCGGGCCTTCGCGCGATTCCTGGATGCGGAACCCCGCAAAGCCCACGCCCTGCGGCAACTGTCGAGCCACCGAGTCGGCGGGCATGTCGAAATAGGATTGATCGTAGATGATCTTCTTGCACTTATCCCCGTCGATCACATGGAAGTCCACCGCCTTCTGGAAGAACAGCCCGAGGTGGAAGAACATCATCGGGAAGCGGCCGGGGCCGTCGGCGAACAGCGCATGATCGCTGCGGTAGAGGATTTTGCCCCACTCTTCGTAATTGATCTTCTGCACGACATCCGGCGCCGGATGCGGCGGAGCGACGTAAGGGGCGTGCGCCGTTTCGCGCGCCTGCGCCTTCAGCAGCTCGTAGGAGAACGCGACCGGCTCGCTATAGCCCAACCCGTCGGGGAAGGCCGCCTGGCCCTCGCCGATCGAGCCGAGGGCGACCGCGGCGACGGCTGCGCCCTTCAACAGAGTCCGACGATCAAGACTGTCCGGCATGTCGATCCCGGGTTCTGACGAAACATAAAAAGGATACCGACGTTTTATTACCGAAATGTCCACAATTCCGAGGCGTCGCCACAATTTATCGGCGGACGAAGGTCAAATAGGACGAGGCGCGGCCCGCGGCGCGCGCCTTGACCTCGTATCGGGTCGCCGACCAGTCGTCCCACGGAATCCGCCAGTCGTCGGCGCTCCGCGCGGTCCAGCGGAAATCCGGCGAATCGAGAAAGCGGCGAAGCGCCCAGCCGGCGTAATCGTCGATGTCGGTGGCCAGGCGCACTATCGCCCCCGGCCGCGCCGCGCGCGCGAGTTCGCCGATCATCTCGGCCGAAATCACCCGACGCTTGTGGTGACGGCGCTTCGGCCATGGATCGGGATAGAGGGCGAAGATTCGCGACAGCGAGCCGGACGGCAACGCTTCGATCAACGCGCGCGCGTCGCCCATCCGCAGCCGTATGTTCTCGATCCCGTGAAGCTCGATCGCCGCCAGGGCTTTAGCGACCCCGTTGACGAAGGGCTCGCATCCGATGAAGCCGACGTCGGGATGAGCGCTGGCCTGGGCGACCAGGTGCTCGCCGCCGCCGAAACCGATTTCGAGCCACACTTCGCTGGGCTCGAAGGGAAACAGCGGCGCGCGCGAAGCGAGGGTCGCCGCGTCGACTTCGAGCGCCGGCAGCCGCTCGGCGACCAGGCGGGCGTGATGGGCGCGCAAGGGCTTGCCCTTGCTTCGCCCATAGAGCGCCCGCCGCGCCGGCGCGTCGCAGGTCGTTTCGCGCAAGGGCGCCTACGCGGCCAGCGAACGAAGCTGCGCGGCCAGATCGGTCTTCTCCCAGGAGAAGCCGCCGTCGCCGTCCGGCGCGCGGCCGAAATGGCCGTAGGCCGAGGTGCGCGCGAAGATCGGCTTGTTGAGGCCGAGATGTTCGCGAATGCCGCGCGGCGACAGATTCATGATCTCCATCAGCGCGCTTTCGAGCTTCGATTCGTCGACGCGGCCGGTCCCGTGCAGGTCGGCATAGATCGACAGCGGCTTGGCAACGCCGATCGCATAGGAAAGCTGAAGGGTGCAGCGCTCGCCCAATCCGGCCGCGACGACGTTCTTGGCCAGATAGCGCGCGGCGTAGGCCGCCGAGCGGTCGACCTTGGTCGGGTCCTTGCCCGAGAAGGCGCCGCCGCCGTGCGGCGCCGAGCCGCCGTAGGTGTCGACGATGATCTTGCGTCCGGTGAGGCCCGTGTCGCCGTCGGGCCCGCCGATGTAGAACTTGCCGGTGGGGTTGACGTGCCAGACGGTGTCCTTGCTCACCCATCCCTTGGGCAGCGCGGCGAGCACGAACGGTTCGACGATCGCGCACACATCGCGTGAGGACAGAGTCTCGTCGACGTGCTGGTGCGAGACGACGATCTGAGTCACGCCGACGGGCTTGCCATTGGCGTAGCGGACGGTGACCTGGCTCTTCGAATCCGGGCCGAGCTTGGCGGCCGGACCCTTGCCGGACTTGCGGGCGTGTGCGAGGTCTTCGAGGATCTTATGGGCGTAGTGGATCGGCGCCGGCATGAGGGCGGGCGTCTTGTTGCAGGCGTAGCCGAACATGATGCCCTGGTCGCCTGCTCCTTCCTCCTTGTTGTCGCCGGGCTGGTGGGCGTCGACGCCCTGGGCGATGTCGGCCGACTGCGGATGCAGCAACACGTCGATTTGCGCCTTGTCCCAGTGGAAGCCGTCCTGCTCGTAGCCGATATCGCGCACCGCCATTCGAGCGACGTGGGCGATCAGGTCCTTGGTGACGGTCGCCGGGCCGCGTGTCTCGCCGGCGATCACGATGCGGTTGGTGGTGGCGAGGGTTTCGCAGGCGGCTCGGATCGTCCAGGGATTGATTCCAGCCTTTTCGCCCTCGCGAAAGAACAGGTCGACGATTTCATCGGAAATGCGGTCGCAGACTTTGTCGGGATGGCCTTCGGAAACCGATTCGCTGGTGAACTGATAATTTTGCCGGGCCATCGTCTCAACTCCAGTCGCGCTGCTTGCCGGGCTCTCGGCTCGGGCGCATCGGCGTCGCAGGCCGCGAGAGTCCGGCGCCGCTTCTGACAGGCGGCGTTCTCTTGGTCAAGCGAATCAGGACGTTTCGTTCTTTTTATAGAACAGGCGGGCGAGGCCGGCGCGCGCGCTATTCCTTGGCGAGGGAAACAACGAGATCGATGATCTTCCTGCGCACCTTGGGATCGCGGATCAGCGCGAAAGCGCGGTTCAATTGCAATCCCTCGCTGGTCGAAAGGAAATCGACGACATAGGAGCTTCCCGAGGGTTCCGCGAACGCGAGCGCGCCGCTGTCGGAGGAGGGCGCCCCTTCAAAGAAGAAGGCGGGGGGAACCTCCAGCACCTGCGCGAGCTGCTGCAGGCGGCTGGCGCCGATCCGATTGGTTCCCTTTTCATATTTCTGGATCTGCTGGAATGTGACGTCCAGAGCGCCGCCCAGCTTGCCCTGACTCATGCCGACCATCATGCGGCGCATACGAAGCCGGGCTCCGACGTGTTTATCGATAGGGTTGGGCGCCTTTATCATACGCACAATATCCGTGAAACTTCTGGAGCCGGGGAATTCCTCACCGAAATTCTCCCCACGGGCAAGCTGACGTTAGGGAACTCTTAGCTGATGCGCGTAATGCGCGCAATGGGCAAAAACTCACCGTCGCCAACGTTGTCCGCCGCGCGTCGCCTCGCGCCCAACCGTCTGTATACTATCTTGTATACGGCGTTGTACGCTGCGTCAACCCCTTCACGTTCGGGGCACGACAATCTGGTGAACGTCCCATGAATCTTCCAATGCGTCGAATATGGGGGTCTGGTGGTTCGCGCCGCCGATGCGTCGCGCGATTGCCGGATTGAGCGGAGATTCGCGTACTGCGAGCCCGAAACGCGCAAATTGGAAATAGGTCGCCGGACCGGATTCGGTGTTTGTTGTGAATAAGCGCCGTGCAGGGACCCAAGCGCCGCTTCTGCATAAGCGGATGATATTGAACAACAAAATGATTTTGCGGC
This sequence comes from uncultured Alphaproteobacteria bacterium, assembly GCA_963775575.1. GTDB lineage: Bacteria > Pseudomonadota > Alphaproteobacteria > Rhizobiales > Beijerinckiaceae > Roseiarcus. The sequence continues at coordinate 1,522,506 of CAVZJG010000002.1, read as the reverse complement.
GGGGTCCCGATCAGCGTCGATCGGGACCCCGCCTGCCGGCCAAATTATTCTGTTCGGTCAGTCTCTTATGGCGCCAACGTATGGGGTTCTGCATCGGCGCTTATTCACATCCCGAATCAGAGGCCCGATCGATTCACACTTCACGCCCGCAAGGAACCCCCGCCGCGATCACAATCGATTTATCGCAGCTTGGCAATGCTCTGGGTTCATCGTCGCCGTCGCGCGGCGAGGCAAAAAATGACAAAAGCGACGCCGATTAGGCCCGATGTGGCCGATCCCCATCGAGTTTGCCAAGTCGGAGCGAGCGCCCGAGGCAACGGGCTGTCGAGCACGGCCTCGGCTCCCAGGGGCGCCTCGACCACAATTCGCCCCAGGCCGTCGGTGACGGCGGATATGCCGGTGTTGGCCGCGCGCACGAGCGGCAGGCCGAGTTCGATCGCCCGCAGACGCGCTTCAGCGAAATGTTGATACGGCCCGGGCGTCAAGCCGAACCAGGCGTCGTCCGTCACGTTGAGCAGCCAGCGCGGCGGGTCCGTCTCGACCTCGAAGGCCCTACCTAGCTCATCGGGAAAAATCGCTTCGTAGCAGATCAACGCGCGAGCGCTCGGCAGGCCGGGAATATGGATCATATTCGATCCGACGCCGGCGTCGAACCCCCCGGGAAAATGAATGAACTGCGTGATCCCGATGCGCGCCAACGCCCGCGAGAACGGCATGTACTCGCCGAACGGCACGAGGTGATGCTTGTCGTAGCGCTCCGGCAAAAGGCCGCGCCGATCGAGGACTTCGATCGAATTGAAGAAATGGAAACGATCCTCGGCGCGATTCTCCTCTTCCATGCGTGCGGCGCCGGTGACGAGAATCGCGCCGCCGCGCAAGAACGCCGTGATCTCCGACAACGCTTGCGCCTCGCGCGAGAGAATGAAGGGAAACGCGGATTCCGGCCATATCAGATGCGTGACGTCCGCCACGCCCGACGTCGCGGGCGAGGTCGCGCGATCGGACAAGGCGAGATAACGACGCACGATCGCGAGCCCGTTGTCGGCGACGAAATCCTCCCCTTGCGCGATGGCGGGCTGCATGACGCGCAATTTGACGCCGGGCGTCGCCGCGCTCGCCGGCGCCGCGAGCCGATGCGCGCCGAAGCCGTAGATGGCGGCGAGCGCGACGGCGGCAAGAACGGTCGGGACCCAGCGGCGCCGCGCCTCGCTCTCGGTCGACAGCGTCGCCGGCGCGGCAAAAATCGCGATCGCCGCCAACGTCAGCCCGTGTAGGCCGACGATCGAGGCGATCTGCGCGAGCGCGAGGTTCTGCCCCAACGCCATGCCGAGTTCGTTCCATGGGAAGCCGGTGAAGGCGACGCAGCGCAACCATTCGCTCGCCCCGAGGCCGACCGCGAGCGCCAAGACGCGCGAAGCGCCGGGGCGCCACAACAGTCTGGCCAGCGCGAAACCGAGCGCCGGAAAGAACGCCAACGCGGCCGGCAATCCAAGCACGCCCAGAGGCAAGGCCCACGCGAACTTGTCCGCCTCGACCAGGAAGGCCGAGCCGAGCCACCATAAGCCCGCCGCGAAATAGCCGAAGCCCCACCACCAGCCCGCGCCGAACGCCGCTCTGAGCGAAGCCCAGCGCGTCGCCTCGCCGGGGCCGCGATCGACCGACCCGTCGACGAGCCACACGGCGAGCGCCATCGGCGCGATCAGCGCCGGCGCAAACGAGAACGGCGGCATGGCGAGCGCGCCCGTCGCGCCGCCGAGGAAGGCGATCGCGCGCCGCGGCCAGCCCCAGGCGAGGATGACGTTTTGCGCGAGCAGACGAAATGCGCCGGCGCGGGGCGGGAGCGTCGATTCCTGCTCGGACACTGGCGGTTTTCCGGTCAAGGCGATTGGGATCTCTACGAACTGCGCGCGGATGCGGTCAAATTCGAATTCACAGCCGGGGCGTTCATCGGTGCTCGGGCGGCGGCGCGTCGGACGCGGCCGCCTCGTCTTCCTTCCTGGCGCGCGGGGGGACGACGGCGCCGCGCCGCCGGGGCGCGGCGCGCGGAAGAATCCTGAGCCGCTTGACGCGTCGGGGATCGGCGTCGAGCACTTCGAATTCAAAATCGCCCGGGCCCGCGACGATCTCGCCGCGCCCCGGCACGCGCCCGGCGGCGGCGGTCAGCAGGCCGCCGATCGTATCGACGTCCTCGGCGTCGGCGAGCGCGGAAAAATCGAAACCGACGGCTTTGGACACGTCTTCCAGGCTCGCGCGCGCCGCGACGATAAAGGCGCCCTTGCCGTTGGCGACGATTTCGGGCCTTTCCGCTTCGTCGTGTTCGTCCTCGATGTCGCCGACGATCGCCTCGACGACGTCCTCGATCGAGACGAGGCCGTCGGTTCCGCCATATTCGTCGATCACCAGCGCCATATGCGTGTGCGAGGCCTGCATTTTCACCAGCAGATCGAGGGCGGGCATCGAGGGCGGCGCAAACAGCACCGGACGCAGGATTCGCGCGTCGGCGAGCGGCATATTCATGCCGAGTTTCGCGATCGTCTTCTGCTCGGGCGTCGGGCTCGCGGAGGGCGGCTGATCGACGAGGCCGAAACGCGGGTCGGAGGCGAGAAAATCGACGAAGTCGCGGATGTGGACCATGCCGCGGGGATCATCGAGCGTCTCGCCGTGGACCGGCAGGCGCGAATGGCCCGCGGTGCGGAAGAGCGCCAGCAGTTCGCTCAAGGTCGTGTCGACGCCGGTCGCGACAATGTCGGCGCGCGGCACCATGACGTCGGCGACCCGCACGTTGTGCAAGCCGAGAACGTTCTTGAGAATGGCGCGTTCTTGCGGCGTGAAGTCGGTGTCGGTGTCGGCGCCCTCGAGCGCGTCTTCGATATCGTCGCGCACCGACGGCGAACCCATTCCGAACAGCGCGCGCAGCCGCTCGAACAGACGCGGCGGAGTCTCTCGCGTCGAGGGAAGGGACGCCCCGTCGTCGCCGGGGCGCTCGGCGTTGTCCGAATCGCTCACGGCGCGGCGTCCATGAGTTCGCTCGCCTGGTAGGGATCGGCGACCCCGAGACGCGCCAGGATCCGCGTCTCCATCGCCTCCATGCGCTGCGCTTCGAAAACCGTTTCGTGGTCGAAGCCGACCAGATGCAGGAAGCCGTGAACGATGAGGTGGCGATAGTGATCGGCCAACGGCTTGCCCTCCGCGCCGGCCTCCCGCGCGATCGTTTCAAAGCCGAGGACGATGTCCCCGAGAAGGCGAGCTTCGCCGATATGGGCCGGTTCGACCGCGGGAAAGGACAAGACGTTGGTCGCTTCGTCGAGGCCGCGCCAGCGCGTGTTGAGGTCGCGGACGCGCGCGTCGTCGGCGAGATGCACGCACAGTTCGGCGCCCGGCCGCAGCGCGACGCCGCATTCGGCGAGGCTCGCCGCGATCGCCTGGCGCGCCAGCGTTCTGGCCGCCAGAGCGGCGCGCCAGAGCGGCGAAGTCGCGACGAACTCGACGTGAAGCGTCATGGCGAGGCGTCCGGCCGCACGGGCTTGGCGCTTTCGTAGGCTTCGACGATCTGACGCACCAGGTCGTGGCGCACCACGTCGCCGTGGCGAAAGCGGACGCAGCCGACGCCCTCCAGCCGCCCGAGCAGCCTGATCGCGTCGCTGAGCCCCGATTTCTGACCCGGAGGCAAATCGGTCTGCGAGGGATCGCCGTTGACGATCATGCGCGATCCTTCGCCGAAGCGCGTCAAGAACATCTTCATCTGCATGGCGGTGGAGTTCTGCGCTTCGTCGAGCAGGATCGCCGCCTTCGACAACGTCCGCCCGCGCATGAAGGCCAGCGGCGCGATCTCGATCATGCCGGTCTCGATGCCGCGTTCGACCATCCGCCCGTCCATGAATTCGTATAGGGCGTCGTAAATCGGACGCAGATAGGGATCGACCTTGTCGCGCATGTCGCCCGGCAAGAAACCGAGCCGCTCGCCGGCCTCGATCGCGGGGCGCGAGAGAACCAGGCGTTCGACGATTCCCTGCTCGAGCAGCGACACCGCATGGCCGACGGCGAGCCAGGTCTTGCCGGTTCCCGCCGGTCCTTCGGCGAAGACGAGTTCGTGCTTGCGCAGCGCGGCGAGATAGCGATCCTGCGCGGCGTTGCGGGCGCGCACGACGCCGCGGCGGCGCGTCTTGATCTGGCCGAAGCCGTCGCCGGCGCCCTCGAATTCGCTGGGGAACAACGTGCCCTGATAGGAGGTCTCCTCGATCACGCCTTCGACGTCGCCTTCCCCGGCGGGCTGGCCGAGCTTGGCGCGTTCATAGAGCAGTTCGAAAACGCGACGCGCCTGTTCGCTCGCTTCGCTGGGCCCGCGAATGACGATCTGGTTGCCGTTGGCGTTGGCGGTGACGCCGAGACGGCGCTCGATGCGCGCGATGTTCTGATCGTAGTGGCCAAAGACGATCGAAGCCAGGCCGTTGTCGTCAAAAGCGAGCGCGATCTCCGTCGATTGGGGCTCGCGGCCGGCCGGCGCGGCGTCGGAGGCGGGAACAGGCGTTCTCGGCAACGTCTGGTCTTGAGCTTTCAAATTGGCGGTCTCCCTGCGAATTCAGCGATCAGACCCGTTTCGCGTGACGGTTGCGCGACCAGCCGGCCGATCAGCGAGTTCGGACCGACCCCGACGATTTCGACCCTCGCCATGGCGCCGATCAGCGACATATCGCCCTCGGCGTAGACCGACTGCATGTAAGGCGAACGACCGATGATCTGACCCGCGCGACGACCCGGCTTGTCGAATACGACGTCGAACCGGCGTCCGACCAAGCGGCGGTTGAAGGCCAAGCGCTGCTCTTCGAGCAGGCCGAACAGCGCGGCGAGGCGTTCCGCCTTGGTCGCCTCGTCGATCTGAGGCTCCATCTCCGCCGCCGGCGTGCCCGGCCGAGCCGAGTACTTGAACGCGTAGGAGGAGGCGAACTCCACTTCGCGCGCCAACGCGAGGGTCGCCCGGAAGTCGGCCTCGCTCTCGCCGGGGAACCCGACGATGAAATCCGAGGACAGCGCGATGTCCGGGCGCGCTCGGCGCACGCGCGCGACGAGGTCGAGGTAGTCGCGCGCATTATGGCGCCGATTCATCGCCGCCAGAATGCGGTCCGAGCCGGACTGGATCGGCAAGTGCAGGTAGGGCGCCAGCGCGCCGATGTCGCGATGGGCGCAAATGAGATCGTCGCGCATGTCGCTCGGGTGCGAGGTCGCATAGCGAAGCCGCAACACGCCGGGAATTTCGGCGGCCGCGGCGATCAGATCGGCGAGGCTGGCGCTCCGCCCGTCATCGGCGCGCCCGTGGTAGGCGTTGACGTTCTGGCCGAGCAAAGTGATTTCGCCGACCCCGGCTCGCGCCAGACGTTCGATCTCGGCCAACACCTTGGCGACGGGGCGTGAGACCTCGCCACCCCTGGTGTAGGGCACGACGCAGAACGAGCAGAATTTGTCGCAGCCTTCCTGCGCCGCGACGAAGGCGCTGACGCCGCGCGCCCGGATCGCCTCGGGCGTGCTGGCGGGAAGGTGGTCGAACTTGTCCTCGAGCGGAAATTCGGTGTCGACCGCCCCGACGCCGCGGCGCTTGGCGCGCAGCAGTTGCGGCAGGCGATGATAGTTCTGCGGCCCGACGACGATGTCGACGGCCGGCTGCCGGCGCAGGATTTCCGCGCCTTCGGCCTGCGCGACGCAGCCGGCCACCACCAGCGTCGTCTCGCGTCCTTCGCTGGCGCGATCGTCTTTCAGTTCGCGAATCTTGCCGAGTTCGGAGTAGATCTTCTCGGCGGCGCGCTCGCGGATATGGCAGGTGTTGAGGACGATGAGATCGGCCTCCTCGATGGCGGCCGCCTCCTCGTAGCCCTCCCGGCCCGCCACGTCGGCCATGCGCTGTGAATCGTAGACGTTCATCTGGCAGCCGAACGACTTGATGAACACGCGTCGGAGCGGCTTGGCGTCGTTCGTCGGGCGGTCGATCGTCTTTTCCTTTAACGAAGTCAATATGGGCAATCCGGGGTCTCCGACCACGCTTTCCCCTTTCTACGACGATCCGGGCGCGGCGAGAATAGCCGACTTCGCCCCGCGGGCGCGGCTGGCGAGCTCGCGCACCCGCATTTCGGTCGCTTGGGCGATCGCCTTGCGGCCCGATTCGGGCGACACGCGAATTGGCGCGCCGAAATAGACGTCGCAACGGACGCCCCCGGCCGTGAGGAGCCGCCAGAAGTGGGGAAAAAAGGTCATGTCGCCGTACCAGGCGACGAGGGGCCGCTCGCGTCGGCCGAGCGGCATGCCAGCCATGCGGGAATAATCGAGGAACACCGGCTGAACCACCGCGTCGCCGCCGCGCGCGCTGAGGGCCGCTCGCCGCGCCGCCTCGAAATGCGACGAACGAAAACGCAGCAGCCGATTGCCGTCGCCGGTGGTCGCTTCGGCGAACAGCACGACGGGATTGCCGCTGTTCATCGCCTCGACGATTTGCGCGTTGACCTCGGGAATGCCGCGCAGACGCCGGCGATCGGTGAAGATGACGCCCTGCAGGCGCGCCAGCCGGCCGCCCAGCGCCGACGCGCCGATTTCCTTCTTGGCCAGAAACATCATCGGCTCGATCGAGCCGAGAATGGGAATATCCAGCCAGAATACGTGATTGGCGACGATCAGCCGGCGCGCGCCTTCGGGGCGCCCATGAACGCGCGCCTGCACGCCGAGCGCCGCGCACAGCAGCCGATTGAAACGCGCCGGCGTTCGCCGCCCGACGCGCCATTGGCGCCATTGGGCGAGGCGGCGCGGCGGTCCGCAGACCAGCAGAAACAGCGCCGCCGCTGCGAGGCCGAACGCGAGGCGCAGAACGCTCATGGCGCGGCGCCGCGAATGAAGGGGCTCCCGCTCACGCCAAATCCCTTCTCATCACCAGCGCGGTCGCCGGCTTGCCGTCGGGCCGGCGATAATAGCCCGCGCGCTGGCCTGCCTCGAGAAATCCGAAGCGCGCATAAAGCGCCACCGCGGCGGCGTTGGCGCGATCGACTTCGAGAAACATCGTGCGCGCTCCCGTCAGCCTCGCCCGCGACAGGTGTTCGCGAAAAAGATCGCGCCCGACGCCGCGGCCGCGCCAGGCGCGCTCGACGGCGATCGTCAAGATCTCGGCCTCGTCGGCGGCGAACCGCGAAATCACGAAGCCCCGCATGCGGCTCGTCGCCGGATCGACCGCGGCCGAGCCGAGGGTCGAGGCGTCCGAGAGCAACGTCGCGAAGTCTCTGGCCGACCAGGGATGCGCGAAGGCGTCGGCGTGAATGGCGGCGCATTCCTCGGCTCGATCGCCGCGCAAGGGGCGGATGGCGGATGGCGCAGCGCGGCGAAGTTGGAAAACCATGGCGCGGCGTCCGATCATCCGTCCACGCGCGCGACCGCATCGACGGCCTTCGGCCGCACGTCGGGGGGCTTGACGTAGAGCGGGCGCGGCGGGCACTCGTCGGGATTCGAGGCCAGAGCGACCCTCGCGATCGCGACAATGTCGGGATAGGCGGCGGCGGCGGAACTGTCGCAGGGGAGCCCCGCGCGCCGGGCTTCCAGCGCGAACGCCGCGGCGCCGTCGCCGGTCAGGCGCGCCGGCCCCGCGCCGATCGACCTGACCGCGTCGCGCAGACTCGCCACGCGCGGCGCGAACAGCGGGCGGCCCGAGGATTCGAACGCCTGGAAATAGACGGCGCCGTGCTTGGCGTCGATGGCCGCTACGATGACGCCCGAACGCGGCAGTTCGAGCAGGGGCGCCGCAAAGGCGACCAGGGTCGAGACGCCGATGATCGGAACCTCCAAGGTGAGCGCGATCGCCCGCGCCATCGACAGGCCGATGCGAATGCCGGTGAACGAACCGGGTCCGACGCCGACCGCGATCGCGCCGATCGAGGCGAACCCGCCGTCGGCCTCGCGCGTCACGCGTTCGACGATCGGGCCGAGCGCCTCGGCATGGCCATGCGTCATCGGTTCGCTCAGCCGCGCCAGCGGCTGGCGCGTCAGGCCATCGACGACGGCGGCGGAGGCCGCGCCGCAGGACGTGTCGATCGCCAAGATCCGCATTGAAATCGCCATTCTGCCAAACGCGCGGCGCCACGATCGGCTCAGCGGGTGATCAAGGTTCCCGCGCCATAGTCGGTCAACAACTCGATCAGCACAGCGTGCGGAATCTTGCCGTCGAGAATGACCACGCCCTCGACGCCCCGCTCGAGCGCGTAAATGCAGGTTTCGACTTTCGGGATCATGCCGCCGGTGATCACGCCGTCGGCGATCAGGCCGCGAATGTCGTCGAGCTTGAGATGCTTGATCAGGTTCTTGTCCTTGTCGAGCACCCCGGGCACGTTGGTGAGGAACAACAGGCGCTTGGCGCGCAAGGCGCCGGCGATGGCGCCGGCGAAGGTGTCGGCGTTGACGTTGTAGGTTTCGCCGTCCACGCCTTGCGCGACCGGCGCCAGCACGGGGATCAGCTCGCGGCCGAGAATCTGCTCCAATACGGTGGTGTCGACCTTGTCGGGCTCGCCGACGAAGCCGAGATCGACGACGTCCTCGACGTCGCCGCCGGCGCCGGCGCGCGAAACCTTGCGCGCGATCACCATGTTGCCGTCCTTGCCGCAAAGGCCGATCGCGCGGCCGCCCTGCGCGTTGATCGTTCCGACGATTTGCTTGTCGATGGAGCCCGCGAGCACCATCTCGACGATCTCCACCGTCGCTTTGTTGGTGATGCGCAGGCCGGCGGAAAAGCGCGACTTGATGCCGAGCTTTTCGAGCATCGACCCGATCTGCGGCCCGCCGCCGTGAACGACGACGGGATTGACGCCGGATTGCTCGAGCAACACCATGTCGCGCGCGAAGCTGCGCCCCTTCTCCTCGTCGCCCATCGCGTGCCCGCCGTATTTGACGACGATGACGGCGTCGTCATAGCGCAGCATGTGCGGCAAAGCCTGCATCAGAATTTCGGCCTGTTCCTGCGGGTTGGCTTTGGGCGCGTCGGTCATGGTCTCTCCGGCGATCGGGCGCCGCCGTTCTAGCGGCTCGCGGCGTCAATCTCAAACGGTTTGGCGCGCCTCGCCGGATCGGGGGATTTGCGTCTCGGAGCGTCCGGCGCCAAATGACCGCTCCGGAAACTCCATTTTCAAGCCGCATCCATGCCCGTCATCGTCAACAGCCAAGAGATCCACCCTTTTCTGCCGTCGCTCAGCAGCCCGCTGGCGATCGAACGCGCGCGCGCCGAGCGCCAGGACATTCGCCCCCTCGAGATCGCCATCATCAACCTGATGGCGGACAAGATCGCCACCGAACGCCAGCTCGCGCTCTGGCTCGGCGCCACCATGCTGCAGGTCAACTTGAGCTTCGTGGCGACCGACAGCTATGTGCGCGGCGTCGCCGCCGGCCGCCGGCCGCGGAACACGCCCGCCGAACACATCAAGAAGTTCTACAGCGCATTCAGCGAGGTCAACGCCCGCAAGTTCGACGGGCTCATCATCAGCGGCGTCAACGCGCTGAAGCCGCGGATCGAAGAGGAGACGATCTGGCCCGAGGTCGCCGACATTCTGCGATGGTCGGCGACCAACGCGTTCTCCTCGATGTTTCTGTGTTGGGGCGCCAAGGCGGCGCTGAAATTCTTTCACGACATCGATAGCCACAAGGCGGAGCGGAAGTTGTCCGGCCTCTTCGAGCACCGCCTGCTCTCCGACAAGACGGGGCTGTTTTTCGGCTTTCCCGATCGCTTCCCGGCGCCGGTCTCGCGGTGGAAGAGTCCGCGTCGCGAGGACATTGCGCGCGTCGCGGCGATCGAGATCGTCGCGGACTCCGAAGAAGCCGGGCCGAACATGCTGGTCGAGGCGGCGAACGGCGGAGCGGCGGCGCCCTATCCGCGGCGGGTCTACGTGCTCAACCACCCGGAATACGAGACCGAAACTCTCGCCGCCGAGTATTTTCGCGACAGCGTCGGCGACCCGGACTATCCACCGCCGCGGCACTATTTCCCCAACGACGACCCGTCGCAGCGCCCGCCCAACCTGTGGCGTCACACGGCCCACCTCTACACCAACTGGGTCAAGGCGGTGTACGAGGCGACGCCCTACGACCTCGCCGACATTCCCAACGCGGTGCGATAGGGGCCGGGGTCGCCCCCCGGCCGCCGACTGGCGACCGCAGACTGGCATTCCCGGGTCGCGACGATGGGCGGCGACCACGGTGCTTCGGCCGAGACGATCAGATGCGCTCGGGGCCGCGCGTGATCGCGGCGACGCCGGTGCGCGAGACCTCGACGAGGCCGATCGGGCGCATCAGATCGACGAAGTCGTCGATCTTGCGCGGCGCGCCGGTGATCTCGCAGATGAAGCTCTCCGTCGTCGCATCGATCACCTTGGCGCGAAACGCCTCGGCGAGTTGCAGCGCCTCGACCCGGTTGTCTCCTTTGCCCCGCACCTTGACCATCGCCAGTTCGCGCTCGATGGCGCGCACCGCCAGCGTGAGGTCGGTGACCGAATGGACCGGCACCAGCCGCTCGAGCTGATGGCGGATCTGCTCGATGTATTCGGGCGTGCCGGAGGTGACGATGGTGATGCGCGAGAGATGGGTCTCGTGCGCGACCTCGGCGACGGTGAGACTCTCGATGTTGAAGCCCCGGCCCGCGAACAGGCCGACGACGCGCGCGAGCACGCCCGATTCGTTGTCGACCAGCACCGAAAGCGTGTGGCTCTCGACTTTGGACCTGCCGACGGGGGAAGTGTAGGGCGACGGGGGGTAGACGGGGGCGGTCTTGTTCATGGGTTCAGTCCTTCATCGCGATGCGCCGGCGCCGGCGCGACATTGTTGGGCGTTGGTCCGATAAACGCGGCCGGCGGCGGCGATTTCCGCGCCGCTGCCGAGAACGATGCGCGAGGCGTCGCGCCGGCGCGCGCGCGGCGGCCAGGCGAACGCGGGCGTCGGGCGCAGCGCCTGCTTGACGACCTCGTGCGCGTCGCGCAGCTCGTCGAGGCTGAACATCGTCGCTGTCCCCTCGCCTCGCGTCACACCAGCATCTTGCCCTTCTCGTCGATGACGGCGCCGATGTCGACGCCCGCGTCGTCGCCGAGCTCGGCGAGCAGCATTTCGTTGTGCGCCTTGCCCGACGGGATCATCGGGAAGCAGTTCTCCTTCTGATCGACGAGGCAATCGAAGATCACCGGCTTCGGCGTCTCGATCATCTCCATAATGGCGTCGTCGAGCTTGGCCGGATCGGAGCAGCGGATGCCGTGCCCGCCGTAAGCTTCCGCGAGCTTGACGAAATCGGGCAGCGATTCGGTGTAGCTCTGCGAATAGCGGCCGCCGTGCAGCAGCTCCTGCCATTGCCGCACCATGCCCATATATTGATTGTTGAGGATGAAGACCTTCACCGGCAGGCGATGTTGGACCGCCGTCGCCATTTCCTGGATGGTCATCTGGATCGACGCTTCGCCGGCGATGTCGACGACGAGCGATTGGGGATGGGCGAGTTGCACGCCGATCGCCGCCGGCAGCCCGTAGCCCATCGTCCCCAGGCCGCCCGAAGTCATCCATCGGTTCGGCTCGTCGAAATGGAAGTGCTGAGCGGCCCACATCTGGTGCTGGCCGACCTCGGTGGTGATGTAGACGTCGCGGCCCTTGGTGAGTTCGTAGAGCCGCTGGATCGCGTGCTGCGGCTTGATGATCGACGTCGAATTGCGGAAGCCGAACGACTTGCGCGCGCGCCAGTGGTCGATCGTCTGCCACCATTTGGCGAGCGCCGCCGCGTCGGGCTGCGGCGCGCTGGCGCGCCATATCCGCACCATGTCCTCGAGCACGTGAGCGCAATCGCCGATGATGGAGAGATCGACGATGACGTTCTTGTTGATCGAGGAGGGGTCGATGTCGATTTGGATCTTCTTGCTGTGCGGCGAGAAGGCGTCGAGGCGTCCGGTGATGCGGTCGTCGAAGCGCACGCCGACGCAGATCATCACGTCGCAATCGTGCATCGCGTTGTTGGCTTCGAAGGAACCGTGCATGCCGAGCATGCCGAGCCATTGCTTGTCCGACGCGGGATAGGCGCCCAGGCCCATCAGCGTCGAGGTGATGGGAAAGCCGGTCAGGCGCACCAGTTCGCGCAGCAGCGTCGAAGCGTTCGGGCCGGAATTGACGACGCCGCCGCCGGTGTAGAAGATCGGCTTCTTCGCCTTGGCCATCAGGTCGACCGCTTGCTTGATGTGCTCGATGTCGCCCTTGACCTGCGGCCGGTAGGTCTTGTGCTCGGCGTTGCGTGGGAACGCGTAGGTTCCCAAGGCGAATTGCACGTCCTTCGGGACGTCGATGACGACCGGGCCGGGCCGCCCGTGCGAAGCGACATAGAAGGCCTCGTGCAGAATGCGCGGCAGATCCTCGACGCGGCGCACCAGGTAATTATGCTTGGTGCAACTGCGCGTGATGCCGGTCGTGTCGCATTCCTGGAACGCGTCCGAGCCGATCAGGTGCGTCGGCACTTGGCCGGTGATGCAGACCAGCGGAATCGAGTCCATCAGCGCGTCGGTGAGGCCGGTGATCGCGTTGGTCGCGCCCGGCCCCGAGGTGACCAGCAGCACGCCGACCCTGCCGGTCGAGCGCGCGTAGCCCTCGGCGGCGTGCGCGGCGCCCTGCTCGTGGCGCACGAGAATGTGGCGAAAGTCGTTGCGGCCGAAAATCGCGTCGTAGATCGGCAGGACCGAGCCGCCGGGATAGCCGAACACGAATTCGACGCCCTGGTCCTTCAGCGCCTCGACGATCATCTCCGCGCCGGTCATCTGCTTCGACATTGCCATCCTCCGTATTTCTCTACGTTTCCGGGTCGTTTCCGGGCCGCGCTTCGGCCGGCGGCGCGGCGAGCCGGAATCAAGGCAACAAAAAAGGCCCGCGAGGGGCCTTGGGCATGCGCCAGTCAGCGGAAGCGGGTTCTAAGCCCGCCCACTCTCCGGCGCACCCAATACGATAAGCTTCCAAGCCACGAGCGGCCGCTCCATTCGAGAAAGTTTGGGGAACGTACTCAAGCGCCGAGCGCCCGTCAAGGGCCGCGGCGACGCGTCAATTCGACGCGACGGGCGCGAAGCAATTCGCGTCGCTCGGCTGCACGTCTTGTCACGTCCCCGCCCTGCCGCTGAAATCGTTGGTCTTCACCGATCCCGCGCCCTACGACATGGCCGGCGCGCTGCGCGCCGGCGAGCCTGTTCTGCAACCCCGGCGCCGACGACGGCGCCGGGGGGGCGAAACCAATGGGCAATTGGAGCGAAATCCGCTTCATCCCGTCGGCCTGAGGGCCATCTCGCGCAATTTCGGCAGCAGGTTGCCCATGAGCGTCTGTCGCGCCGTCGACTGCTCCCTTCGGACATCCTCCATCGCCACGATCCCGTGATCCACGTTGCCGGGCGACACGAATTCGACGGCGCGGCAGGCCATGACGAGGTTTAGCATACCCAGCACGCCGGCGCAGTTGATGAGGGCGTGGGCCCCCCGTTGCGCTTCGGCCAACGTGCACTCGGGTGGGAAGGCTTCCGTGAGGTCGTTAAGGAATCTCGTGGCGATGCGCTCCGCCTTTTCGACGCCGACGACGCCGACGAATTCGTCGAATTTCGGTTTGTCGAAATTCGGCGAAACCGCCCCGGCTCGCGCCGTCAGGCCTTGCGGCTTGGGCAGCCAACGTCGAACGTTGTTATAAAGCTTCGCGCGCTCGATCGGCTTGCCGACATGATCGTTCGTGCCCGCTTCAAGAAAGGCCTTCACTTGCTGCGGCAACAGCGTGTCGATCGTCGCCAACGAACTGCAACAGGCCAATTTGATTCAATACCACAGGGGCGTCATCGAGATCGTCGACCCGGAAGGGTTGAGAGTGCGTGCGTGCGAATGCTACCGTGTGGTGAAGATGTATTACCGCCGGCCGTCGCCGGCGGAGTCCAACGGCGAGGAAAACACCGAGGCCTGAACCGAGCCGGCTCTACCGCGCCCCCGCCCCGCCCAGAATCGTCTCCGCCAACTGCCGCTCCGCACCCTCGAGCGCCTCGTCGCCGAGCGGGCCTTTCTCCAACGTCGCGATTTCGTGCACGGCGTTGGCGCACTGCCGGGTTTCCGCCCAGATCATGTAGAAGAGGACACGCCGTTCGATCGGCCTGAGCTTGCCGCCGTCGATTCATTTCTTCACCGCGCGTTCGCGCGAGCGCACGGTCACGACGCGGCAGACCGGCGCCGGTCGTTTCCGAGGAGCCCGTCGGCCTATGTCATTGACCGACAAGGCCCGGATCAGGCAACGTCGCGCTCCGCGAGATTTCTCTCTCGCTTGATTCGACGCATCGGCGCGGCGCCTCGACGACGCCGCGATTTTTCCCGCGCGTCTCCTCGCGGCGGCCACATCTTCGACGCGATCCCCCGTTAGGCGTTCCTCCTGGAACGAGGAGCCTGAGGAGAAGCGCGTGACCGTGTTGCGAGAGATCGTTCGCACCTGTTCCAACCCTCACGTCGCGCGCGCCGCGCTGGCTTCGATCGGCGGGGAGTTCGCTCGGCGATTCGCCGTCGACGCCTCGCGCCGCGATCTGCCGAGCGGCGTTTTAGCGGCCCGATTCGTTCGCGCCTTCGCCGACAACGCCGACGACGAGGACTGGCGTCGGGTCGCCGCGGCGACGCGCGGCGCCGACCAGCCCATCCTGTCGGGGCTGCTCTACATCCTCGATCGCGGTCTGGGCGCCGAGACGGACGCAGCGGGCCGCTCGCCCGGGAATACCCCGCCGGCCTGGGCCATTTGCGCTTCGCGCGAAGACGCCTGCCGAGGATAGGCGGGGGCGCGGAATAGGCGGGGGCGCGCCGCCCCTTTGGGCCGACGCTTGTCGCGGCGCCGGTTTTCCGCGACATTCGCGCCATGGTCACGCTCGGCATCGATTGCGGCACTTCGGCGCTGAAGGCCGTGTTGGTCGACGCGGACGAAGCCGTATTGGCCTCGGCCTCGCGAAGCTATCGGCCGGATCATCCCAAGCCGCGGTGGTCCGAGCAGGACCCGCGAGTCTGGCTCGCGGCGATGCTCGCTGCGATCGGCGATCTTAAAGCAACCGCGCCGGCGGCGATGAAGGCGCTCGGCGCGATCGGCTTTTCCGGGCAGATGCACAGCGCGGTGTTGCTCGGCCGCGACGACCGCCCGTTGCGGCCGGCGATGCTGCACAACGACGCGCGCGCCTTCGCCGAGGCCCGCGAGCTTTGGGAGAAGCATCCCCATCTCGCCGACGTCGTCGGCGTCAAGCCGATGGCGGGCCTCACCGCGCCCAAACTGATGTGGCTGCGCCGGCATGAGCCGCAGGCGTTCACGCGCATCGCCTGCGTTCTGCTGCCCAAGGATTATCTGCGTCTTCATCTCACCGGCGAAAAGCGCACCGACATGAGCGACGCGGCGGGGACGTGGTGGCTCGACGAAGCCGAGCGGCGCTGGTCGCCGGACGCGCTCGCCGCGAGCGGCGTCGATCCGGCTTGGGTTCCGCCGCTCTGCGAGGCTTCCGAGGCGGTCGGGCGCCTAGCGCGCGGCGTCGCCGATGAGCTCGCGCTGCCGCGCGACGTCGTCGTCGCGGCCGGCGGCGGCGACGCGGCAGTCGGGGCGATCGGGCTCGGCGCGATCCGCCCCGGCGACGCCTTCGTTTCGTTGGGCACGGCGACCCAACTCATTGTCGCCTCGGACCGCTATCGCGCCGCGCCCGAGAAGCTCGTGCACAGTTTCGCCCACGCGCTGCCCAAGCGCTGGTATCGCATGGCGGCGATGCTCAACGGCGCCGGCGCGTTGGCTTTCGCGGCGCGCCTGGTCGGGCGCGAAGTCGCCGAACTCGAGGCCGAGGCGGCGAGCGGCTATAAAGGGCCCGGCGAGACGATTTTCCTGCCCTATCTCTCGGGCGAGCGCACCCCGCACGACGACCCGCACGCGCGCGGCGTCGTCTTCGGCCTCGGCGAAGGGGCCTCGCGCGTCGATCTCACGCGCGCCGTGATGGAGGGCGTCGCCTTCACGCTCGCCGACGCGCGCGACTGCCTCTAGGCCGCCGGCGATTCCTTCACCCAAGTCGGCTTGATCGGCGGCGGCGCGAAGAGCGCGCTGTGGACGCGCATGATCGCCGCGGCGCTTGGCTGCGAAGTCGTGCGCTATCGCGGCGGCGAATGCGGTCCGGCCTTCGGCGCCGCCCGCCTCGCGCGGCTCGCAGCGAGGGGGGCAGCGCCCGAAGAACTCTGCAAGCCGCCCGATATCGCCGACGTCGTCGCGCCCGACCCCGCGCTCACGCAAGCGTTTGCGCGCGCTCGCGAACGTTTCGTCGACCTCTATCGCGCGTTGAAGCCGGAGTTTCTGAGGGCCGCGGCCGATTGGGGCTGAACAGCAGGCGTTGCGTCTGGGTCGCGATCGCGGCGCCGTCTTCGGCGAGGCGCTCCCGGGTCTTCATCGGACTGAAGATCGGGATCATGGCGGGGTTCCAGGTTCGCCGCGCCGAGGAGGCGAGAGCGGGAGCGCGTTCACCGCGCCGAGACGCCGCTGACGGCGGCGGGTGGCCGCGCATCGAGGCCCGCGAGGCCGGCCGTCTTCAGCGTATGCTCGGCGATCATCCGTTCCTCGTCGGTGCGCAGCACGAACACCGCGGTCGGGGAACCGGCGGTACTGATGACTTCGGCGTGGTTGCGGTTCGCTTGGGAATCGAGGCGGACGCCGATCCATTCCATGCCCGACATCGCCGCCTCGCGAACGCGCGAAGAGTGTTCGCCGATGCCGCCGGTGAAGACGATCGCGTCGACGCCGTCGAGCGTCGCCGCGAGGGCGCCGATCTCACAGCGTATGCGCGCGACGAAATAGTCGATCGCATCGCGCGCGGCGGGGCTGTCGGAAGCCTCCAGGATGCGCATGTCGTGCGAGAGGCCGGACATGCCCTTGAGCCCGGATTCTTTTTGGAGAAGATCCGAGACGGCGCTCACGCTCATGCCCTTCTCGGCGATCAAATAGAAGATGACGCCCGGATCGATCTGACCGCAGCGGGTGCCCATCGGCAACCCGTCGATCGGGGTGAAGGTCATGGTCGAGGCGACGGAGCGGCCGGCGCGCATCGCGCACATCGAAGCGCCGTTGCCCAGATGGGCGACGATCACCCGCCCTGCGGCGGCGGCCGGCGCGACCGTGCGCAGCCGCCGCGCGATGAATTCGTAGGAGAGGCCGTGAAAGCCGTAACGCCGCACCCCCTCCTCGTAATACGAGCGCGGCAGCGCGAAGGTGTCGGCGACGAACGGGTGGCTGCGGTGAAACGCCGTGTCGAAGCAGGCGACCTGCGCCGCCTTCGGGAACACTTCCAGCGCCGCCTCGACGCCGGCGAGGTTGTGCGGCTGATGCAGCGGCGCGAGCGGGATGAATTGGCGCAGCTTCTCGAGGACGGCGTCGTCGATCCGGATGGGTTCGGAGAAATCGGGACCGCCATGGACGATGCGATGGCCGACGGCGGCGATGCCGTGATCCAAGCGGCTCTCCGTCGCCCACTTCACGATCGCTTGCAGCGCGACGCGATGATCCACCCGGCCGTGGCTCTCGTCGAGCGCGTATCGACTCTTCTCTCCGGTCGCCATTTCGGCTTGGAAGGTCGCCACAGCGTTGAGGCCCTCGATCTGGCCCGAGGCCAGCGCCTTCAGGCCCGCCGCTTCGCGGGCGAAGGCGGCGAATTTCACCGACGAAGTGCCGGCGTTGAGCGTAAGGATAAGCTGATTCATGCAGTTGTTCCGCCGCCAACGCGGCGCCCCCAGCCGCCCCGAGGACCCGTCCCTCGAGGCGCCGATATTCGTAGAGCTGCGCCGACGGCCAACCCGACGGCTTCGGCCCGCGCGACGAAAGTCCGTTCCTTGGCGAGCATGTTTCCTGATTCGAGTTTCGGCGCGAGCGTGACATTAGCACGGCCCGCGACGGGTTAAGCAATTCCTTCGCCGCATGCGGCCTCATCGTCCATCGCCGCTGGGCCGCCCTTCGGCGGCGTCAGCGGATCGACGGCGCCGGAAACGTCGGCGAAAGGCGAGAGATTCTCGACCGGGCCAATCCGCCCGACGCACGCCGATAAGCGCAGCCATCGCGGCGAAACTCTCTTGTGCAGCGCACAATATAGGCGCCGCGACGACGGCGCCGTGAGGCCGTCGTCGCGGCGCCCTCGCCCAATGCCGCTCAGGTCGTCAGGCGCGGGTACATGCGCGCGGCGATGATGGTGAAGGCGCCGGTGAAGGCGGCGAGGATGGCGAAGTCGGTCGACAGGCCGTAAGCGCTCGTCGATTCCGTGAGCATCAGCGCACGCAGAGCATCGACCTCGTAGGTCAGCGGATTGGCGGAGGAGATCGCCCTCAGCCACGCCGGCATGATCTCGATCGGATAGATCGCGTTGCTGGCGAAGAAAATCGGCATGGTCAGCACCTGGCCAATGCCCATGAAACGGTCGCGCGTCTTCACGATGCAAGCGATGATCAGCGAAAACGTCGAGAACAGCGCCGAACCGACGACGATCATCGCCGCCGCGCCGAGAATGTTGGCCGGCGAAAACGAAACGCTGATGCCCATCGCGATGGCGAGGAGATAGACGATGATCGCTTGCGAAAGGCCACGCACGCCCGACGAGGCGGCCTTGCCGGGCACAAGCGCAGTGCGTGGCGCCGGGCTGACCATGTAGCGGTGCAGGACGCCGAGATCGCGCTCCCAGATCGCCGCGATGCCGTAGAAGATCGCGGAAAAGAGCACGCTCTGGGCGAGGATGCCAGGCGCGAGAAAGTCGATATAGCGCCCGTGCTGCGGGCCGAGGCCACGCACCTGCGCCATCACTTGGCCGAACAGCAGCAGCCAGATCGCGGGCTGTAGCGCGCGCGTCATCAACTCGCTGGGATCGTGGCGCAATTTGCGCACTTCAGCGTCGGCGACCGCCGCGACTTGCGTGAAATAGCGGGCGACGCGGCCGATTTTGGCGGGCGCCGCCGCAGGGATCGCGTCAGCCATGGGCGCGCTCGGCGCGTCGCTCTTCGCGAATGGAGCGGAAGCTGCCTTCGTCGGCGATCTGGCCGCCGGCGATCGCCGCGAAGACGTCGTCGAGCGTCGCCTCAGACCCGACGCCTGCTTTGAGTTCGGCCGGCGTGCCGACGGCCTCCAGCGCGCCCGCGTGGAGAACGCCGATCCGATCGCACAACGCGTCGGCCTCGTCCATCAAGTGGGTGGTCAGCAGCATCGTCGTGCCGAAGCGGTCGCGCAGCGAGCGCACGCCCTCCCACACGCTGTGGCGGGCGACGGGATCGAGGCCGACCGTCGGCTCGTCCATGAACAACACCGCCGGTTTGTGCAGCATGCTCTGCGCGATTTCGAGCCGACGGATCATGCCGCCGGAAAACGTCTGCACCAGCCTGTTCTTCGCTTCTTCGAGCCCCATCTCGCCGAGCGCCATGGCGATGCGCATCTCCCGTTCGCGGCGCGGGATGAGATAGAGCCGCGCCGAGAGCAGCAGATTCTCATAGGCGGTGAGGGCGCCGTCGGCGCTGAGTAGTTGCGGCACATAGCCGATGCGGGCGCGAACCTTTTGCGCCTCGCGGACGATATCGAAGCCGGCGACGCGCGCCGCGCCTGAAGTCGGCGGCAACAAGGTCGTCAGCATTTTCACCATCGTGCTCTTGCCGGTGCCGTTGGGGCCGATCAGGCCGAAGATTTCTCCCGGACGAACCGCGAAACTGACTTCGCGCACGACGATGCGGTCGCCGAAGGCGCGCGTCAGCCGCTCGACCGCGATGGCGGAAGGAATTGCGTCCGGTGTCTCGCCATCGGCGCGCGTGGACGGGGTTGGCGGCATGAGGCTACTCGATCGCCCACGCAGGCGCTCGTTCCGCGCCCGTAGGCCTTGCGGCCGAGGTCTAAGCGCGCGGGCGCGACAGATCAAGCGCCGGCGCCGGCGCCGTTCGCGCGCCGAAAATCGCGCTGCCGACGCGCACCAGCGTCGCGCCGAGCTGGATCGCCAGCGGCCAGTCGGCGCTCATCCCCATCGACAATTGCTTCAGGCCGTTGCGCGCGGCGATGACGCTGAGCAGCGCGAAATGCGGCGAGGCCTGCTCGTCGAGCGGCGGGACGCACATCAGGCCGTCGATGACCAAGCCGTATTTCTCCCGACAGAGCGCGAGGAAGGCGTCGGCGTCGGCGGGCGCGACCCCGGCCTTCTGCGCCTCGCCGCCGGTGTTGACCTCGACGAACAGCCGCGGCGTCTTGCCGGTCTTGGCCATCGCGTTCGCCAGCGCGTCGGCGATCTTCTCGCGGTCGACGGTCTGGATGACGTCGAAGAACTCGACCGCTTCGCGCGCTTTGTTGCTTTGCAGCGGGCCGATGAGGTGCAGTTCGACGCTTCGGCCGACGGCGGCGGCGCGCGCGCGCAAGTCGAGCCATTTCGGCTTGGCCTCCTGGACGCGGTTTTCGCCGAACACGACCTGGCCGCCGAGCGCGATCGTCGGCCACACTTCGTCGGCCGAGAAGGTCTTCGAGACGGCGACGAGCCGCACCGAATGGGGATCGCGCCCGCAGTCGCGCGCGCGCGTCGCGATTTGCTCGCGCAGCGCGTCAAGACGCGGAACGGCGCCCAGAGGATCGGTAGGAACGCGGTCATTCATCGGCTTTCGTTTCCATCGTGCGCTTGACGCCAGGGGACCCTTCCCCTATAGACCGCCGACCCGAGACGCCACGGTTCGATTGGCGGCGCTGACGGTTTCTCAACAGGGCGATCCGCGCGCCCGCGGAATCGCTTGGGGTTGTGGTTAATCCGATTTGGCCCGAGGGAAGTTGCGCTATGTCACGCCGTTGCGAGCTGACGGGAATAGCCGTCCAGACCGGCAATACGGTCAGCCATTCCAATCGCAAGACGCGCACGCGTTTCTTGCCCAACCTCTGTCAAGTGACGCTCATCTCCGACGCGCTCGGCCGCGCAGTCCGCCTGCGCATCGCCGCCGCGGCGCTGCGCTCGGTCGAGCATCGCGGCGGGCTCGACAATTTCCTGGTCAAGGCGCGCGACGCCGACCTCTCGGACGGCGCCGCCGCGCTGAAGCGCGAAATCGTCAAGAAGCGCGCCGAAGCCGAGGCGGCGGAAGCCCAGGCCGCCTGAGCGCCCTCCTGTTCTCGGCTGCGACGCCAATTCCGCAAACATCCGCCGCCGTCATCGCCGCGCTCGTCTCGGCCGTGACGGGCGTTTGCCCGTAACGCATTGTTTAATCAGGTATTCCGCCTCAATCTCTGAGCGCCGCCGCCTCGCGCGCAAGCGCCTCGACGGCGGCGTAATCGCCATCGGCGAGCGCTTGGCGCGGCAGCATCCAGGAGCCGCCGACGCAGGCGACGTTGGGCAACGCGAGATAGGCGGGCGCCTTCACGAGGTCGATGCCGCCGGTCGGGCAGAATTTGAGGTCCGGTAACGGCCCGGCGAGCGAGCCGAGCAACTTGACGCCGCCGATCGCCTCGGCGGGAAACAATTTCAGCGCGCGAAACCCCAGCTCCATCAGCGTCATCGCCTCCGAGGCGGTGGCGACGGCGGACAGGAAGGGCGCGGGCGCCGCGGCGGCGGCCTTGGCGAGCCGCGGCGAGGCGCCCGGGCTGACGAGAAAGCGCGCGCCCGCAGCGACGGCCGCCTCGATCTGCGCGGGATCGACGATCGTGCCGGCGCCGACGACGGCGCCGGCGACGCGGCTGGCGATCGCCGCGAGCGCGGCGGGGGTGCGCAACGTCACCTCGATGGCGCGGAGCCCGCCGGCGACCAGCGCCTTGGCCTGGGCAACCCGTCCTCGGCGTCGCGAACCATCAACACCGGGATCACCGGCGCCAGCGCCATGATCGAGAGGATGTCGTCGTGGGGCGATCGAGCGGTCATCGCAGGCTCCCTTGCAACGCGCCCGCCTTTAGCACGCTTGCGATCGCCGCCGCGACACCGAATTGCGGACGGCGAGGAAGGGCTCGCGCGCGGGCGCGAATCGATTAAGCTTGCGCGCGAGCAACCCCAATGCGTCGGGCGGGGGCCCGAACCATGAACGCGCCGTTCGATCTCGCCATCTACAAGGAAGCGCTGCTCTTTCTGGCGACGGCGGGCGTCGTCGCGCCGTTGTTCTTCCGCATTCGCGTCAGCCCGGTGCTCGGCTATCTCCTGGCGGGCGTCGCGCTGGGGCCGTTCGGCCTCGGCCGGCTCGCCCGCCGCGCGCCCTGGCTCGACGCCCTGGCGCTGACCAACGTCGAATCGATCGGCCGGCTCGCCGCTTTCGGCGTCGTCGTTCTGCTTTTCACCGTGGGCCTGGGGCTCTCGTTCGAACGCCTCAAGCGCATGCGGCGCCTGGTGTTCGCATTCGGCCCGGCGCAGGTCGTCGTCTCCACGCTGGCGCTCGGCGCCGCCGCTTACGCGTTGGGACAGAGCCCGGCGGCGGCGCTGATGATCGGCGCGGCCTTGTCGCTCTCGTCGACCGCGATCGTCATACCCGTGCTCGCCGAAGAAAAACGGCTGAGCGCTTCGGTGGGGCGGATTAGTTTCTCTGTGCTGTTGTTTCAGGATCTCGCGGTCGCCCCGTTGCTGGTGCTGGCGGCGATGCTGGCCGGCGGCCGTGTCGAGAGCCTCGGCGCCAGCCTCGTCCTGACCCTGGCGCCCGCCGTCCTGGCGCTCGCCGCGGTGATCTTCGTCGGCCGCTTGGCGCTGCGGCCGTTGTTCCGATCCGTCGCGATGACGCGCAGCCCGGAATTCTTCATGGCGGCCTGCCTGCTGGTGGTGCTCGGCGCGGCCTTGACCGCCGCCGCCAGCGGCCTGTCGATGGCGCTCGGCGCCTTCGTCGCCGGGCTGCTGCTCGCCGAAACCGAGTATCGGCGCGAAATCGAAGTGACGATCGAGCCGTTCAAGGGCCTGCTGCTCGGCCTGTTCTTCGTCTCTGTCGGCGCCGGGCTCGATCTTTCCGTGCTGAGCGCGCACCCGGCCGAGGTTCTCGCGGTGACGGCGGCCTTCGTCGTCGTCAAAGCGGCGGCGCTGTTCGCTCTGGCGCGGCTGTTCGGCGTGCCGGGCGGCGTCGCCGCCGAGGTCGCGCTGTTGTTGGGGCCCGGCGGCGAATTCGCCTTCGTGATGATCGCCGCCGCCGTCGCCGGCCGGGTCGTCGCCGGCGCGGACGGCCAGATTCTCCTCGTCGCGGTGGCGCTGTCGATGCTGGCGATTCCCTTGCTCGGCAGGCTCGGCGCGGCGCTGGCGCGGCCGCCGCCGCGCGCCCTGGCGCCCGAGGCGCTGGTCGCGCCGCCGGATGACGAAAGACGGCGCGTCATCCTCGTCGGGTACGGCCGCGTCGGCGCGCTGATCGGCGAAATGCTCGACGCGCACCACATCCCGTTCATCGCCGTCGACGTCGACCCGGCCCTGATCGCGCGCGAGCGACGCGCCGGCAAGCCAGTCTATTTCGGCGACGCCTCGCGCGAGGAATACCTGCGCCGCTGCGGGATCGACACCGCGCGCGCCGTCGTGGTCACCATGGACGCGCCGAGCGCCAACGAAGCGGTGGTCGCCGCCGCGCGCCGATTGCGGCCCGACGTCACGTTGGTGGCGCGCGCCCGCGACGCCGCCCATGCGCGCACGCTCTACCAGCTCGGCGTCACCGACGCGGTGCCGGAAACGATCGAGGCGAGCCTGCAACTCTCCGAGGCGACGCTGGTCGACATCGGGGTTCCCATGGGCCTGGTGATCGCCTCGATCCACGAGAAGCGCGACGAATTTCGCAAGCTGCTGATCGCCGCAGGCGCGAGCCGCGAGACGCGCGGCGCGCGACGGCCGCGCAGGAGTTGAATCAGCCGCCGGCCGCAGCGCGCCGATAGTCGCGCGCTGCGGCGAGGAGTCCGAGCGCCGCGTTCTTCAGCGGCGCGGGCGTCAAGTCGTCGTCTCTGCTCGCCGGTTCGGCGTCGGCCTTGGCGGCAAGGCGCTGAGCGAGCCAGGCGCGCGCCGCTTCCGCCTCGCCGCGGGCCTCGGCCTCTTCCGCGCCGCGCGCAGCGCGCAGCGCCAAGCGCATCGCCGAGAGGCGGGCCACGACGACGTGGGCGGCGATCAGCATTGCCGCCATTTCGTCGAGACCCCGCTGCGTCGCGCGAGGTTCGCCGCCCATGCGGGCGGCCGAATTGGAGAGCGCGGCGATCGCCTCGATGACGCCCTTGCGCGCCAGGCGATAGTCCTGGTCGGGCGCGTCCCGGCGTAGCGCCACCGCGGCGAAGGCGGCGACCTGCTGAGTGAGCCGCGCCGCCAGACGCGGCGCCTCATCGAACTCCCAGCGCGGCCAGACGTGGCTGAAGAGATGAGCGATCGCCGCGCCGACGATGGTGTCGGCGAGGCGGGCCAGCACCGCCGTCGACTCGGCCGGGTTGACCAGATGCAGCGACATCAGCGCCGTCACCGAGGCCCCGACCGAGGCGAGGCGGTAGTTGGAGCGAATGAAGCCGTGCATCACCGCCAGCGCCACGCCTTGCACGATCACCAGCGCGCCGATCGGCGCATAAGCGACGGCGACGGCGGCGATGACGCAGCCGACCAAAGTCCCCACGATCCGATCGTCGCGGCGCTGGCGCGTCCAGCCGTAGCTGGCGCGCATGATCACCGCGATCGTCAGCAGCACCCAGTTGCCATGGCCCGCGCCGCCGAGCGAGACCGCGACGATCGCGCCGGCCGTCATCGCCGCGGCGAGCCGCGCCGCGAAACGAAACACCGGCGAATCGAGCGCGAGCTGGGCGCCGAGAAGGCGCGGGTCGTAAGAGCGGCGCGGCTCGAAAGCGGAAAGATCGACCTCGCCGATCGCCGCTTCCGCCGCCGCATCGTCGCTCAAGGCGCGTTCGAGGCGGCGGATATGGCCGCGCGCGTCGAGCAGCCGCTGCGTCGTCGCTTCGATCGCGGCGCGCTCAGCCGGGCTCGCCTCCTCGCCGGCGACGACGCGCGCGGCCTCGCGGCGCATCGCGTCGGTCGCCACCGCGTGGCCGGGCGGCAGACCCGGCTCGGCGGTCGCCAGCAGTTCGAGACTCAAATGCTGCAGATCGAGCGCGGCGGCGCGCAGGGCGACCCCGATGCGCGCCATCAGGGTCCGCGCCGCGGGGACGTCGCGCAACGCGGTGAGATCGGATTGGGCCGCGACCAGCGCGTCGAAGGCGTCGAGCAGGATGCCGATCGTGGCGGCGAGCCGCACGCGTTCCGGCGTGGCGCGCGGCCGCTCGAGAAGCAGAGCGCGCGCCGCTTGCAATTGCTCGGCCAACGCCGCCTGCTCGCGGATCGCCGCGCCGTAGACCTCCGTGACGTCGATCGCCGGATCGGTGAAGCGCGCGATGGCCCTCAGATACGCCGCCAACTCGCGAAAGCACTCGCTCGCCATCAGCCGCCGGTCGTTGGCGCCGCCGAGCCGCGTGACGATCGCCGCGAGAGCGATGTAGGCCAAGCCGCCGGCCGCGAAGATCGCTTCGGCGCCGATCGCGTGCGCGGGATCGGCCGGCGGCAGGCCCGTGACGAAGACCATCGGGACGAGCAATTGCGCGCTGAGCGCCAAGGCCCAGCGGCCGAAGCCGGTCACCATCCCGGCGCAAAAGGCGATGACGCCGATGGCGGCGATTTCGGCCGGCGCCGAGGCGCCGGCCAGTTGGATGCCCGAAGTCGAAGCGAGAGCGAGCGCGAAACCGACGAGCAGGGTGCGCGTCTTGACCCGCCAGGGCGCGGGAAAGTCGCTGATGCTCGCCGAAATCGCGCCGAGCGTCGCCGGCTGCCCGGCGGCGAAGCCGAGAATCGCCGACGCCGCGACCGCCACCGCCATGACGGCGAGCGCGACGCTCAGCCCGTTGACGATATGCTGCCCGACGAAGAGTTTGAGCAGGGTCGGAGAACGAGGCCAGGTGCGCATGGGGCCTTTCGCGCGTCCTCTCTAAAACCGGCGAATGCGGCGCCAGCCGACCGCCGAGCGTCGCCTTTCGGCCTGTTCGATCCGCGCCGGGCGGCGATGCGGCGCGACCGGCCGCTTTCGGCCCTCCCTGCCGAGAAGGCGCGCGAACGGCGAAAAGGAGCGGCTCGACGCGTCCTGATCGAGCAGGGAAGGCCCGCGCGGGAAGCCGTCATGGCTCGCCGCGCCATGCGGCAAGTCGACGATTTCGTCAAGATCGCTGGCGTTCGCCTCGCCTTAACCCTCGTGGGACGAGACGACTGGCGGTGGCCGCGAAGGCGTCCTATATGTCGCCTTAATGTCAAACAGGCGTCGGTCGCCGGCCGTTCGCTTCCTTCTCCAGCCGATCGGGCGTCGATGAAGCGTCTTTCCTCCGAGCTCTCTCGAGCCCGCCGCCGCGCCGGCCTCCGCTCGTTCCGCGTCCGGATCGGGCGTCGTCGATTTTCGCCTCGACAACGGCCTCGAGGTCGTCGTCATTCCCGATCGCCGGGCGCCGGTCGTCACCCATATGGTGTGGTATCGCAACGGCTCGGCCGACGATCCGCAGGGCAAGTCGGGCATCGCGCATTTCCTCGAACATCTGATGTTCAAGGGCACCAAGGCCCATCCGCAGGGCGAGTTCTCGCTGCGCATCGCCGAAATCGGCGGTCAGGAGAACGCCTTCACCGGCGCCGATTACACCGCCTATTTCCAGCGCGTCGCCAAGGAGCGCCTCAGCGAGGTGATGGAGTTCGAGGCCGACCGCATGACCGGACTGGCGCTGACCGACGAAGTCGTCGCCCCGGAGCGCGACGTGGTGTTGGAGGAGCGGCGCATGCATTGCGACGCCGATCCGAGCGCCCAGCTCTCCGAGGCGGTGCAGGCGGCGCTGTTCACCCACCACCCCTACGGCGCGCCGATCATCGGCTGGGGCCACGAGATCGAGCGCCTCACCCGCGAGGACGCGCTCGCCTATTACGCGCGCTTCTACACCCCGGAAAACGCCATCGTGATCGTCGCCGGCGACGCCGAACCGGAGGAAGCGCGGCGGCTGGCCGAGCTGCATTACGGCAAGATCGCCCCGCGCGGCGCTGCGCCCGAGCGCCGCCGTCCGCGAGAACCGGAGCCGGTCGCGCGCCGGTTGGTCGTCGTCAACGACGAAAAGGTCGAACAGCCGAGCTGGCAGCGCTGCTATCTCGCCCCTTCGTATCGCACCGCGGCGCCCGGCGAGGCGGAGGCGCTCGATCTGCTCGCCCATCTCCTCGGCGGCGGCCAGACCAGCCTGCTCTACCGTAAGCTGGTTCTCGAGGAGAAACGGGCGGTCGCCGTGGGGGCCTATTATATGGGCGCGGCCCTCGACGAGACGCGGTTCTACCTCTACGCGGTGCCGGCGCCCGGCGTCTCGCTCCCCGATCTCGACGCCGCGATCGATCGGGTTCTCAACGCTTTGATCGCCGAGGGCGTCGAGGCGAAGGCGCTGGAGCGCGCCAAGACGCGGCTCGTCGCCGACGCGATCTACGCCCAGGACAGCCAGGCGACCCTGGCGCGCTGGTATGGGGCGGCGCTCGCCACCGGCCAGACCATCCGCGACGTCCAGGAATGGCCCGAGCGCATCGAGGCGGTCGGCGCCGAAAGCGTGCTCGCCGCGGCGCGCAAGCAGCTGGAGCGCCGGCGCGGGGTCACCGGATTTCTGCTGCCGGCGGACGAAACGGCGGCTTGAGACGACAGGCTGCGAACGAACCCTTCGCCGCGGCGCCGATCGTCGAGGCGAACGCCAAGTCGAGGAAACGCCGATGAATGCGTCTCTCGCCAATCCCGTCGCCTCGAGCGCGGTCAACGTGCGCGAACTCCTGAGCCCGCGCGGCGTTCGCTTCTGGCTGGTCGAGGACTACGCGGTTCTGCTTGTCTCGCTCGAATTCGCCTTCGGCGGCGGCGCGGCGCAGGACCCGGCGGGCAAGGCGGGCGCGGCGACGCTGCTCGCGGGCCTGCTCGACGAAGGCGCGGGCGATCTCGACAGCCAGGCCTTCCAGCAGGCGCTCGACGAGAAGGCGATCGAAATCTCGTTCCACGCCGAACGCGACCATATCGGCGGGCGGGTGCGCACGCTTAAGCGCCATCTCGACCGCACCGGCGAGTTGCTGCGCCTCGCCCTCAACGCGCCGCGCCTCGACGAGGCGCCGTTCGAGCGCGTGCGCGAGCAGATGAACGCCCAGCTCCGCCGCGAGGCCAACGATCCCGCGGCGATGGCGGGGCGCGCCTGGCGCGCGCGCGTCTTCCCCGGCCACCCCTACGGCCTGCCGACGGAGGGCTCGCTCGAGAGCCTGGCGGCGATCGAGCGCGACGAACTGACCGCGCTCGCCCGCCGGCTCGTCGCCCGCGGCGCCCTCCATATCGGCGTCGTCGGCGCCGTCGACGAAAAGCGCGCGGCCGCCCTCGTCGACCAGGCGTTCGCCGATCTGCCGGCGAGCGGCGATCTCCAAGCCGTCGCCGAAGCCCCGTTCGCCGGGTTGGGGGGCGTCGAGATCGTCGACCTCGACGTGCCGCAGTCGACCATTCGTTTCGGCCGGCCCGCCGCGCCGCGCCAGGACCCCGATCACATCGCCAGCATCGTGCTGGCGCACGTGCTCGGCGGCGGAACCGGCCTCTCTTCGCGGCTGTTCCGCGAGGTCAGGGAAAAGCGCGGCCTCGCCTATTCGGTTTCAGCCTCGATCTCGGCGCTCGATCACGCCAGCTATCTCTATGGCGGCGTCACCACCAAGAACGAACGCGCTCACGAATCGCTCGCGGTCATCGGCGGCCAAATTCTCGACATGGCGCACGACGGCCTCGCCGAGGGCGAACTGGAGAAGGGCAAGAAATACCTCATCGGCTCCTATCCCTTGCGTTTCGACACGTCGGCCAAGATCGCCGGCCAGCTCGTCCAGATTCAGCTCGAAGGCCACGCGCCGACCTGGCTCGTCGAACGCAACGCCAGGATCGCGGCGGTGACGATGGCCGACGCGCGGCGCGTCGCCGAGCGCCTGTTCGGCGACGGCGCGCTCAGCGTCGTGCTGGTGGGACGGCCGGAAAAGATGTGAAGCGAGCCGCCGGACGAATAGTTGGTGCGACGGCTCGATGACGAGACAATGCTTACTTATAGTTCGCCGCGCCTACTACCATGCATCTGTCGTATTCGGCCTGCCGCGCAGCCCCTTTGAGGCCCTTGTCGTTGACGAGCACCCTGCAGTCATGTCTGGCGCCGGTCGAAGTTCTGAGCGCCCAAGACGGCGTCGACGCGATGAGCGACAGACCGACAGCCAAAAGAATCAGCGATTTCACCTTCATCACAATGTTCCCCTCGATTGCGCGCGTTTGTTGAATATCGAACGTCCTCACCCTATTTGAGCTGCCGACCCCCGGCAAGCCGAGACGAGTTCGGCGCCCTGCGTTTTTTCGCCGCAGCGCTGGCGTTTTGCTGCGCGAGCCCTCATTTGTCATGCTGGCGGTGACGCTCTCGCCCTTGAGCCGACGCGAAGCCCCCGATCCGCCGAGCCAAGGAAGCCCGCCATGTCCATCCGCCGCCTTGACCCGCTGCTGATCGACCGCATCGCCGCCGGCGAAGTCGTCGAGCGGCCGGCGGCGGCGGTCAAGGAGCTGGTCGAGAACGCGCTTGACGCCGGCGCGACGCGCATCGACGTCGCCATCGAAGCGGGCGGGCGGGCGTTGATCCGCGTCAGCGACGATGGCGTCGGCATGGACGCCGACGACCTCGCGCTGTCGGTCGAGCGCCACGCCACGTCGAAACTTCCCGACGGCGATTTGACGCGAATCGCGACGCTCGGCTTTCGCGGCGAGGCGCTGCCGTCGATCGCCGCCGTGTCGCGGCTCGAAATCCGCTCCCGCGCGCGCGGCGCGGCGCAAGCCTTCGAGATGCGGGTCGAGGACGGCGTCAAAAGCGCGCTGCGCCCCTCGGCGCATCCGGTCGGCGCCCGCGTCGAGGCGCGCGATCTCTTCGCCGCCACGCCGGCGCGGCTGAAGTTCCTGAAAAGCGATCGCAGCGAGGCGCAAGCTTGCGCCGACGCGGTGCGCCGTCTCGCGCTCGCCAACCCTGAGACGCGCTTTTCTTTCTCGAGCGAAATCGGCGCCTCGTTCGACTGGCCGGCCTGCGGACACGGCGAGGCGGGCGAGCGCGAGCGGGTGCGCCAGGCGCTGGGCGAGGATTTCGCCGCCAACGCGCTGCGCGTCGACGCGCTGCGCGAGGGCGTGCGGCTGACGGGCTGGGTCGGCCTGCCGACCCTCAACAAGCCCAACGCGCTGTCGCAATATTTCTTTGTCAACGGCCGCGCCGTGCGCGACAAGCTGATCGCCGGGGCGCTGCGCGCGGCCTATCTCGACTACCTCCCGCAAGGCCGCCATGCCGTCGCGGCGCTTAACGTTGTCTGCGATCCCCGCGAGGTCGACGTCAACGTCCATCCCGCCAAGGCCGAGGTGCGCTTTCGCGACGGCGGCCTAGTGCGCGGCCTCGTCGTCGGCGCGGTCAAACAGGCGCTCGAAGCGGCGCGTCACCGCGCGACGACGACCGGCGGCGCCAATACGCTCGCCGCGATGCGCGCGCCGCCGTGGCGGGGCGCGGCGCCGACGCCGCAGAACTGGGACTGGCGCGCTTCGCCCGCCGCGTCGGAACGGACGAGCGACGACCGCTTCGCCGAAGGCGCGCAGGCTTCGTTCGGCGGCCTCGCCCCCGCCGCCGCCGCCAATGCCGCGCCGCCTCAAAGCGCCGACCTCGCCGCGCCGCTCGGCGCCGCGCGCGCGCAAGTTCACGACGCCTATATCGTCGCCCAGACGCGCGAGGGAATCGTGATCGTCGACCAGCACGCCGCGCACGAGCGCATCGTCTACGAGAAGCTGAAGCGCCAGCGCGAGCAGAGCGGCGTCGTCCGGCAGATCCTGCTCAGCCCGCTGGTGGTCGATCTCGAGCCGCGCGCGGCGGCGGCGCTCGTCGAGCGCGCGGAGGAGTTGGAGAAGCTCGGCTTGGTGGTCGAAGGCTTCGGCCCCGGCGCGGCGCTGCTGCGCGAAGCCCCGGCGGCGCTCGACGGCGCCGACCTCGCCGCGCTTCTGCGCGACCTCGCCGAGGACTTGGCCGCCGAGGACGGCGCGCTTTCCCTCGAGCGCCGGCTCGACCATCGCCTGGCGACCATCGCCTGCCACCATTCCGTCCGCTCGGGCCGCAAGCTCCGCCCCGAGGAGATGAACGCGTTGTTGCGTGAAATGGAGGCGACCCCGGGCGCCGGCCAATGCAACCACGGCCGCCCGACCTACGTCGAGCTGAAGCTCGCGGACATCGAGCGGCTGTTCGGGCGGCGGTAGGGGGCGGACGGCTGAGTTCAAGGCGTTGGGACGCGAATCTCCGCCGCGGCGGCGCCTCGTTCGGCTCCGAGCGCCCCTGCCGCGCGCTCCTCCATGCCGCCGACCGCCGTCCGACCCCAGGCCGGGTCTGGGCGGAACTCGCGCAGCCAGCGCGGGATTTCGTCCGGCGGCATTGGCCGCGCCAGCGCAAAGCCCTGCATCACGTCGCAACCGAGCGCCAGCAGGCGCACGATGTGCGCCGGGGTTTCGACCCCTTCGGCGACGAGCGAGCGGCCGAAAGCGCGCCCCAGCCGGATCACCACTTCGACGATCGCGAGGTCTTCCGAGCGCGCCAGCATGTGACGCACGAAGGACTGGTCGATCTTGATCTCCGCCACCGGCAGATGGCGGACGTGGGCGAGGGTCGAATAGCCGGTGCCGAAATCGTCGAGGGAGAACGAGACGCCGAGTTTGCGGCAGTCCTCGATCATTTGCCGCGCGACGTCGAGGTCCTTCAACGCCGCCGTCTCGACGATCTCGATCTGCAGACGGTCCCGCCCCGCCTCGGGGCAACGCTCCATGGCGCCGGCGAGGGCGCCGGGGAAGTTCGGCTGTTGCAACTGGCGGGCGAAGGCGTTGACGCTGACGGTCAGATCGACGCCTTCGCGCCGCCATTGCACGATCTGGGACAGCGCCTCGCGGATCACCCACTCGCCGACCTCGAGCGCCAGATCGGCGCCCTCGATCAGCGGCAGGAACTCGGCCGGCGGCAGCAGGCCGAGGGTCGGATGCTGCCAGCGGATCAACGCTTCGACGCCGACGCAGCGGCCGGTTCGGCAGTCCACCTGGGGCTGGTAGTAAAGGCGGAACTGCCCCGATTCCAGCGCCTCGGCGAGCCGCCGACGGGTTTGGTGGCGCGCCTCGATGCGCTGCTCGATCGTGGCGTCGAACATCTGGCAGCGGTTCTTGCCCGCCTGCTTGGCGGCGAACATGGCGTGGTCGGCGTGACGAATCAGGGTGTCGGGATCGGCCGGATCGTCGGGATACAGGGTCACGCCGACGCTTGCCGAGAGCCCCTCCCGCGTGCGGTCGCCGAGCGCATAGGGAGCCGAAAGCGCGAGAAGCAGACGGTCAAGCGCCGATTGCCACTCGTCGTCGCTGGTCAGCCCCGAGAGCACGATGGCGAATTCGTCGCCGCCGAGCCGGGCCACCGTGTCGCCGCTGCGCACGCCGGCCACCAGGCGCTTCGCCGCCTCGATCAGCATCTGGTTCCCGGCCTCGCGGCCGAGCAGGTCGTTGACTTCCCCAAAATTGTCGAAGTCGAGGGAGCAGACCGCGACGCGGGCGCCGACGCGCGCGTTCTGGCCGATCGCCTGGCGCAGGCGGTCGTCGAGCAGCCGACGGTTGGGCAGGCCGGTCAGCGGGTTGTGGTGGGCGACCGGCTCCTGGCGCTCGGCGAGCCTGTCGCGCTCGCCGAAGTCGCGCACGACCGCCAGCGCGCAGAGCTCGCCGTCGACCTCGACCCGCTTGGCCGACAACAGCGCCTTGAGAAGCGCGCCGTCCTTGCGCCGCGCCGGCGCTTCGAAGTCGTGGATCTCGCCGTCGCGCTCGATCGTCTCCCGCCATTGGCGTCGATGGCCGGCGTCGACCCACAAGCCGAGATCGCCGGGAAGCGTCGATCGTCCGACGATTTCGCTCGCGCCGTAGCCGAAATATTCGCAAAAGCCGCGGCTGACGTTCAGCACCCGTCCGTCGTCGAGGCGGATCAGAGCCATCGGGTCGGGAACCAGGGCGAACAGCGCGGCGAATTTCGCCTTGGACTTGCGCAGGGCCTTTTCGGTCGCCAGGCGCCCCCGGGCGTCGCGGCCGATGGCGATGAAGCGTCGGCCCGCCCGTTTTCGATCCTTAAGCGAAGCTGGGCGACACCCCTCGTCGCCCGCAAGGCTCGGCGAGAAAGGCCTCGCGGACGGGGACGGCTCGGCGACGCCTCTCTCTTCGGGCGCCGGCGATGGCGGCTTGGCCGCGTGGCGACAATGGGTCCGCAACCGGCAGGATACGGAATTGAGTCCCCTGTTCCGGCAGCGCCGGAATCCGCATGGCAATGACCGACTCGGCATCGTGCGCCTTCTATCGCCGCAGTGCAGCTGTAAAATGCGCATGATGCGCTTCGGGCCGCACTTCATGCGCGGCGAGGCGGTTTCCGCCCACGAAGTCTTGGCCGCGGCGGGGTCGGCCGGGCGCCGAGGCGCGAGCCGCGAAACGTCGTCGGCCCGCGGCGAATCAGGGCGCCGCGGCTCCCCCCGCGGCGGATTC
The DNA here is from genome assembly GCA_963775575.1 of uncultured Alphaproteobacteria bacterium. GTDB lineage: Bacteria > Pseudomonadota > Alphaproteobacteria > Rhizobiales > Beijerinckiaceae > Roseiarcus. The sequence continues at coordinate 1,488,960 of CAVZJG010000002.1, read as the reverse complement.
CGACGAAGCGCAGCGCCTCGTCGGCCGGAAATGCGTCGTGGCGATTGGCCCGGAGCCGATCCGCGGCCGCTTCCCCGTGTCAGCCGAGCCCTTCCCCTACGGCAACTTGGCACAGTTTCTCGGCGAGACCGTTAACGCTCAAACCCCATCTCTGCGGCAAAACGCCTCAGCGAGAGCGGTCGCGACGGGCCGCAATGGGATTGGCCCGAAAGCTTACGGGGCTTGCGAGGCCGGCGTCGCGGCGCGAGCATCCTCGCGGGTCCGAATGTCGGGATCGACGATTTCCAAGGGTTCGCCGTTGCGCCGCCACAGAATCGCCCGCGCCTTGACTTTCAGACCGTCCAGCGTTGTGGCGGCGGTCGCTTCGATCTTGGCGGCGATCCGCGCCGTCGCCGCCCGCGCCGATCTGGCGAGCGCCTCCGCCTCCGGCGTCTTCGCCCGCTTCATTTCGATCAAGGCCGCGAGTTCGCGCGCCCACGCCGCCTCGAAAGCCCCGCCATGGGCGAGAAGCTCGGCGTCCCGGCGCCGCGCCAGCGACGCCACGGCGCTGGTCCGTCCGCCGCCCCGCCTCGCCTCGATCCGTTCGAGTCGCCGAAATAACGCGTCCAGATCGAAACACCGACCGTCGTACGTCCGCAATTTCGACCAGGCGCGTCGGTCAGAGTCCCTCGAAGTCGAGAATTTCGTCACGACGACGCTCCTCTCATTGACGCTGGCGGCCGAGTCTGGACGTAACGTAATTGCCTGTCAACGCTAGCATCTTTCAGCAACAAAGTAATCTAAACGATAGCCAGCAGGATTAGGTAGCTTTGTCGCTACAAATAGACGCCGAGAAATTGGGTGGCATTTGGCGATAATTGCCTGAGCGCGCATACGACTGGGCGACGAGACATGTGAACGTCGCCCGGAGGGGAACGCCGAGAAGCGGTTCACGGTCGGCCGTGGGGCGACTTTCTTTCCGATCGCGTCATCGTGTGAGGGCGAGGCCGGGCGGGTTCGTCGGCTCAGCGTCGACGGGCGCGGTCTCCTTCACGCTGAGCAGGGCGAGAAAGCTGATCGCGGCGGCCGCGACGATGTAGTAGCCGACCCAGGCCAGGCCGCCGCGCTCCAGCAGCAGCTGGGCGAGAGTTGGCGCCAGCGACGCGCCGAGAATGCCGCCCAGGTTATAGGCGCTCGAAGCGCCGGTGTAGCCGACGCGAGCCGGAAAAAGCTCGGGCAGCAGGGCGCCCAGAGGGGCGAAGCTGAGGCCCATGACGCCGAGCGCGAGGCAAAGGAACGCCAGCGCGCCCAAGACGCCGGCGCCGAGCAGGCTCGGCAGCGCCAGACCCACCAGCGCCGCCAGGACGCTCGCGCCGAGCAACACCGGGCGCCGCCCGCACCGGTCGGCGAGCGCCGCCGAGAGCGGCGTCGCCAGCGCCATGCACGCCGCGGCCAGGCACAGCATGGCGAGAAATTCGCTGCGCGCGATGTGCAGCGCGTTCACGCCATAGCCGAGCGCGAAGACGGAGGAGACGTAGAACAACGCGTAGCACACGACGATCGCCAACGAGCCCTGAATCAGCGGACGCCAATGGCTGCGCAGCACTTCGATCAGCGGAACGTCGAGGCGTTCGCGCCGGGCGAGCACCGCGCGGAAGGCGGGGGTTTCGACGAGCGCGACGCGGACATAGAGCCCGATCGCAACCAGCGCCGCGCTCGCCAGGAACGGAATGCGCCAAGCCCAGGCGACGAAGTTCGTCTCGCCCCAGCCCATGACGAGCAGCAGGAACAGGCCATTGGCGAGGATGAAGCCGAGCGGCGGCCCGAGCTGCGGGAACATGCCGAACCAGGCGCGCCGCCCGTGCGGCGCGTTCTCGGTGGCGAGCAGCGCCGCGCCGCCCCATTCGCCGCCGAGCCCGACGCCCTGGCCGAAACGCAGCAGGCACAGCAGCCAAGGGGCGAGGACGCCCGCCTCGGCGTAGCCCGGCAGCACGCCGATCAGCGTCGTCGACGCGCCCATCGTCAGCATCGTCGCCACCAGCGTCGCCTTGCGTCCGACGCGGTCGCCGAAGTGGCCGAAAAGAACCGATCCGAGCGGCCGCGCCACAAAGGCGACGCCGAAGGTCAGGAAGGCGTAGAGCGCCTGCGCGCCGGGCGCCGATTGGGGAAAGAAGGCCTGCCCGATCACCAGCGCCGCGGCGGTGCCGTAGATGTAGAAATCGTAGAACTCGATCGCCGTGCCGACGAGGCTCGCCACCACGATGCGGCCGACGCCGATTTCCTCCCCCTCCGCGCCGCCGATCGCCGCGGCGGCGCCCGATTCTGCGGGCATTTTCGCTCCCCCAAGCTTTGTCGAACCGACCCGTGCGACTCTAGCGCGGTTCCGTCCAATGCGGACAATTTTGGCTCAACGGCACGACCAGCTCGAACGTGCGGATGGGATAGTAATAGCGGCAACTGCGATTCCACTGGTCGCTGGCCGTCGAGGTCCAGATCAGCGGCGCCTCGCCCCACAGCAACAGGCCCGCGTTCGCCGCCACGAGCAGGGCGAGCGCCGTCCAAATCTTCATGTCGCGCCCCCACCCTGGCGAGAAATGCGACGTCGACCGAATGTCGCGGGAATCAGCAAGTTCGACTTGCAATATTCGCGCAACTCGTCCCTCGTGGCAATGGCTCGATGCGTCGGCCATCAACCCTTTATGGCGCGCCCTTCGGATCGTGGAAAGACGCGACGGGCCAACGCTTCGCGCCCAATTTCTTCAAGGAATTCCAAGCTTTTCCAAACTTTTTCCACACTTTTCCAAGCTTTTTCCAAGGATTTCCAAGCTTTTTCCAAGGATTTTTCTTGGCGGTTTTCAATGAAAACAATGGCTTGCCGTCGAATGAGCCCGAATTCGCTTTCTTCTCTCCTTGCCGCCCCGACGCTGGGCCTTCCCGCTCGGCCGCCCGGACGAATTCGCCGTTCGCCGGCTCGCCGAACTCCCCGCCCATCATTGATAGCACGGATTGTGGTTTTCAGAAAGAGATTGTCGGGGAGGCGAGATACGGCACCGCGCGGCATCGACGCAGGGCGCCATCACGACCTTAAGCGGCGACCAGGCGGGAGCGATCCGGCTTGGGGCTGCAAGCCATACCCCCCCGCTACCGGGCGGACTAAATTAGGTAATTCGTGTCATTTCCCTGTGAGGGACACACTTTGGGACTTGCAGATGGCGCTCCCTCTGTAGGAGACCTCACGTCACACGACGGCCACCACGCTGTTCGGATTGGTCGCTGCGACGACAGGTACGGCAACAGGCGCTCGGCTTTTCTCGACGCTTTCGATCAACACCTTGCGGTGCCGCCCGTTTTCGAGCAGAAGTTCAACTTCGTCGCCTTCGTCGGCTCCGAGGATCGCCGTCCCGAGCGGCGAACCAATCGCGAGTCGCCCCTTTTCAAGATCATAGCCGGTTTCCGACAGCCGCGCCGAAATGCGCTTCTGGTCGTCCGAAAACAGCAACACGACCTTGTCGCCAAGGCCAATCCCCGCCTCCGCCGGCGTGGCGGCCTCGGCAGCCTCATCCCCAAGGCCGCTTAGAACAATTTCCTCTAGCTCGCCTGGCACACGCGGTTCGGCCATTGTCGTTGTCGGTTCGACTGTCCGGTGTTCGGTGAATTGGTGCTTGGGGCGGCCAGCTTCGCTTGTGCCGAGCGGCTCGATGCCCATTCGTGTCAGCGTTTCGAGAAGATCATTCAGCACTCCCTCGGGGTCCCGGTAGAAGCTGGAAGCAAAGCAACGCCAGAAGCGCCAGCCGACCCGTTCGAGGACGCGTTGCCGCCGCATGTCCTGGCGCCATTGTTCGGGGCCATGGAATCGGTCGCCGTCGCATTCCACCGCGAGGCGCCGTCGCTCGGCGCCCTCAACCACCATATCGATCCGGTAACCGGCGGAGCCGACCTGCCCCTGAACGCGATAACCGCGTTCCAACAGCTTTTGCATCAGATCACGTTCGAAGTTCGACTCGCAGACAGCCAACGCGTCTTCCTTTGCCTCCAGCTCCGGCATCGGATTTTCAAAATGCGCAATGAGACGCGCTTTAAGATCCTTCGGATTGAGTTCTTCGCGCCTGACGGAACGCACCAGAACGAGCCGGTCGCGCGCGCGGGACACCGCGACGTTGAAACGTTGCTCGTAGCGCAGCATGGTCAATGCGGTCTTGTTCGCGGAATCCGCGACCATCGAAAGAAATACGATGTCCCGTTCGGTGCCTTGGAAGGTCGCGCTGTCGCCGCACAGAATCGAATGGCGTTGCATTATTTCCTCGCCGACCGTCTCCGAGAGCCGCGACCGGATATGTTCGGCTTGTTCCGCGCCGACCAGCGAAATCACCCCGATCGTCCGTTTTTGCATCTCCGGCCGTCCGGTAAGAGCGGCGATTTCAGCGACGATAACATCCGCTTCGGCTCTGTTGACTTTCTGGCGCTTCCCGCGTGCGCCGTGAGGCACATAAATGTCTATCAGAGGCGGATCGAGACGCTCGTGTGCTTCCGGAATCCGGAGCGGCAGTATTTTTTCGGGGTAAAACTGCATGGAAAAACGGATGATCGCCTCCACGCAACGGAAATGCTCTTTAAGCATCAGGCGTTCGTTAGGAAACACCGCTCGCATTAAATCGTAAATGCTCTCGCCAGGCTCGAAGAGACTCTTGAACGGCATGTCGCTGAGATAGTGATGCCGGAGCTGTTCGATTTTCTCTTGCGTAACGAAGGGCGCGGTTGGGCTCACCTGGCGATCATCACCCACGACAAGGATTTTCTTGCCGCGCAGCAGCGCCGGCAATTCGGTCACGTCGGATTGCGACGCTTCGTCAATGATGACGAGTTCGACGGCCCCCAATTCGGCTGGGAGTTGTTCGGCCACCCGCCATGTCGGCATGATCCAGCACGGCACCGCGCCGTAGCACCGTGCCATGGCGTCGCGCGCGGTTCGCCGATGTATCCATGCCGTTTTGCCGGTGCCCCTGCCGATTCGCGCTAGCGCGCGCACAAATTCAACCAGCGCTGCCTTGATCGCCGCGGACAGGCGCCTTTCGAGCTCAGAGAAAGTGCGCTCACGGACGATTTGCCCAAAGAGGTGCCGGCATCGCTTCTCCGACGCTTCGCGCTCGGCGGCGAGCTTCGTCAATTTCTGACGGGCATCGATGCGGGCGAGGTAAGCATCCGCCGCCGCGTGATCCCAGGCTTCGCGCCATGCCGGGGACGTTCTCGGGTCGTCGGGCACGGCTTTATCGACGCTTAGCGCTCTCGCCCATTCGGGCGCACCCGCCGCAGCAATTGAGCGCGTAACCTCCTCGATCGTCTCGAAATCGCGAGCGAGCGCTTTGAGCCTGCGCAAGCCGGATGAGAACTCCGTTCCAAATCGAGCGAACCTTGTCCGACGTTACCGCCTGTTTGCCCAAGAGTACGCCGATGAATTGACGCGCGAGGTCGGATGTCCGGTCGTCGCCCTGAAAAACTTTCAACAGACGGCGGCGGTCTTGTTCGACTGCGGCAAGCCGCGTCGACGTCGCCGCCGCCCGGATTTGCCCGGCAACGGCTCCGCACAGCGCCGGATCGTTCGCCAGCATCTCGATCGAGAACGCGTCGGCGACGAGGGAGGCGAGAATCGCTGACTTGTCGCGCGCGTTGTCCCAAATGCGCAGCAGTTTTCCCGCCAAATCGATTCCAGTCCTCGCGTCGCCTCCGGCCGGCGCGCCTGTTTCTCTTGCGAAAGCGTCCCAACGCGCTCTCACCTCTCTTTGGCGCGAGGCGTTTGCGATGACGGCGGCCGTGTGACGCCATCCGCCGGCGTCCTCTTCCCTGACCGGCGCCCCGTCCAAAAGGATCGCGGCGACCAGCGCCCTCGCGGTTCCTTTGCCGAGCGTCATGAACGGCCAGAGCTTTTGTCCTTTGGCCCCGCGGCTGACCGCCTCGCACGCGTCGGCGTTGTCGATCAGACCGTCCGGCAATTCGACGGAGCGTTTGAGGAGCACCGCCCTTTCGGCATCCACCGCCGCCCATTCGGCGGTCTGTTCGCGCAGCCGGTCGCACCACGCGTCGGGCTCTCCCTTGATGACCGCGCGACAGAAGGGTTCGATCCAGTGCGCGCTCGCCGCAGCTTGGTGCGCCTGGACAAGATCATCAAGCGTTTGCGCCAGGGCGAGCGACTTGGCGGCATTGTCGGCGCTGATTCTCAGCGCGCGGATCGGGCCCTGTCCGGCAGCCTCGCTGTGCTGGGTCGAGGCGACCAGATCATCGTGCCATCTTGCAACAGTATCGCCATCGGGAAGGTCGAACGGCGAGGGAAGCTTTGCCTTGAGGTGATCGATCCATTCGCCGCAGCGAATCCGCGCTTCGAACAACGCGGCAACATCCCGGTCGTCAAGGCTCGTTTCCGAGGCGAAACGCGGCGGGCGGTCCATAAACCACCGGAAAGCCTCGCGCTCGGCGACGACACGCTGCGCCAGCTCGGCCGGCGTCTCATCCCGCGGGCCTATCTTCGTCAGATGCGCCGACGCAATGGCGTCCAATTCCTGATCGATTGCGACGATGCGCTTTCGTAGTCCATCCAACTCCAGTTCAAGCCGCACGATCGTCGCGCGTCTGCTCTGAGGTTGCGTTCCCTCCACCACGCCCTGAATTTCCCGGATCGCGCTTTCGATCTGTCGTAGCCCTTCGCGTTCGTTAGAGAGAACGGCGATAGCCAGTGGCTGAACCTCCGCGGGAAGCTGCTCTTTCAAAACCGCGAGCGCGGCCTCGCCGCGCGAGACCACGAGGACGCGTTGCCCCGTGGCCATCGCATGGCAAATCAGGTTCGCGATCGTATGGGTCTTTCCCGTTCCGGGCGGGCCTTGCACCACGAGGCCATCCGCATGTGACAGTCTGCGAATGATCTCCAATTGATCGTCGTTGAACGGCTTTGGAAAAAACACATCGAGCGCATCATCCCCGGGAAGCGGCGTCTCGCGGACTCCGCCCGATGCACCAATGCGTTGGCTTAGCGGTTGCCACTCTCCCTGCGGCACGTCGCGCGACGGCTCCGTGACCAGCCGTTTCGGCAATCCCTCAATCGAAACACCTTCATCTCCCGTCGAGCGGCGCAGCCGGTCGATATCCTGAAGCACGACGTGCTGTGACCGAGGGCGCGCGAACAGCGCCCATTTGTCGGTCACTGTCAGACGCGACGATTCTGACCCCGCAGGCGCCTCGGTATCGGGTGCATAGGAGCCTTCGCGATCCAGCCGCACCCCTGCCGCCGACAGAATCGGCTCGAAGCTTTCGCGGGCGAAGGGAGAAACGCCTTCATTCTCGCTCGCTCGCTGAATTTCACGATGGATCAGGTCGGCCAAACCGGGCAGCCCCGTGCAGCCGAGTTCCTCATATGGCTTCAGATCGAATAGCGCGTCGGCGCTTGTCGGCCGCACCCGGATCACCCCCCCGCGCTTTTCGTCCAGTTCGATATCGACACGCCTTTCGAGCAACGGCCGATCTACAACTCTCCCGTCCTTTTGCCACTGCACAACGCCGATGCCCCACATTAGTTCGATTGGGCTTTCGGTGCCTCCCACTTCAAGAAGCTGGAAAATTTTATAGAGGACCTGATAAAGCGCTATCGTCCGTCGCCTCGGCAATTCGGCTGCGGACCACTCCGTCCACGGACCCGCTAACCACTGATTGATTGCCGTCGTAATCTTTGGACGATCTTCGAGGCGGAGCTTCAGGTCAAAATGCAGCGGATCGTGTTCCGATTCGCCCCGTTTCCTAGGCGCTTCAAGCACGTCATCGGGCCGAACATCGCCGCTTGCCAGCGCGGCGTCGCGCTGCGCCGCGGTTACCGTCACCAGCCGTTCGGAGCGCACTTCTGGCGTCCGCGCCGGATCGGCCGACACGACGATCCATTCGGTAATGTTCGGCGGCGGCCGTGGCGGCTCGTTGCGAACAAGCCGTTCGACTTCGAGCCAAACCGGTCCTTCGTCGTCGCGATGGTCATGTCGCACGCCGGGAAGACTTTGCGTGTCGTTATTGGTGATGGCAAAGGCCGTTCCGTCCGGCAGACGGTATTCGGACAGGCGGAACGCGACCCGTTCGTCAAGCCGGACAACCTGCTCCACGTAGTCCAGCAGTCCAACTAACTTTTGCCGCGCGTCGCGCATCAACGTCCGTTCACCTCGCCGGACCGGTGGCGGTCACCGACCAGGAGCACGCGGAGCGCACTCTCGCCGCGACGCCGCTCTCCCCGGCCGCCGCCATTCGCCGTCGATCTCTTGGAAGCGACCCTTTTCCGATTGAAATGGGCTGTCAAGGGTCTCGACCGCCGGAGGCGGCGCGCTTCCGCGCGCCCTTGACAGCCCATTTCAATCGGAATTTTCGCATCCAAGAGATCGACGGCGAATGGCGACGGTCTCTCCGGTTCGAGCCTGCGGCCGGCGTCGGTCACGGCGGTCACGGTCCAGCCGATGGTTGACGCCAACGGCCACAAGCAATGACTCGTCATGGCCGTCCCCGGACTTGATTCGGGGATCGTCTCGGCCATCCCAAGGCGATTGCATGGCAATCGTCCGCACGCCGGCAAGCGCCGCTTCGCAAGACGAAAAGCCACGCATTCTCGGCTTCTTCCTGATGCGTGGAGGCAGCTTCGCCGCGTGGATGGCCGGGACGATCCCCGAATCAAGTCCGGGGACGGCCATGACGGCGGTCAGAAATTTCGGCAATGGGTCTAAGCGCGCCGGCGCCGCAACCTTGCAGCCCCGCAGATCCGCCGCTCGAATTTGGCGTCCGTGTCCTTCCCAGTCGACTCCGGCCGCCGACGCGGTAAGCGCGGCGCTTTTAGAGATGGCGCGCCGCGATGACGGCGTCGCGCACAAAATTCACTTCGTCGCGCGATTCGCTGAGCCGCGCGGCGATCGCGTCGCGGATCGACAAGACGCCGACGAGCTTGCCCCCTCGACGACCGGCAGATGGCGAATGTGATATTCGTTCATCAGCTTCTCCGCGGCGGCCGGCGACGATCGAGAGCGGCAGCGGCGGCAGCAGCGCCCCCGTGGGCGCGAGCTGCAAGGCGATCGCCGCTTCCAGCATCCAGCGAACTGGGGCCTAGAACGCGCTCGCTACGCGCCTGAGGGTCGCCGGCGCCGCGTCGGGCCCGGATGCGACGAGGCGCCTTCGCGCCTCCTCGCTCATCAGACCGCCGGGCGCGGCGTCGGCGGCTGCGTTTGGCGCGATTTCGGACATGGCGCACATGGCGAACCTTGGTTGTCGGCGTCGGGCGTCGCCATTTGTAAGGCGCGGAAGCGGTTCGTCAATTCGACGCGATTTCCCTGGGCCGATAAGTATCGCGGCGAATTTTGACTCAGGGCAATCGGGTGAACGATCGGCAATGCGTTCGCGTGAGCCGAAAGCGACCGCCGGCTGGGATAACCCTACTCATAATGCTTCGCCCTGGTTGCAAGTTCGAACAGAAATTCGCGCAGTGCGAGTCCGCGGAGCCCAAGAGAGGATCGGATCGTCGCATCGGATTCAGCGTTTGTTCCTTCACCCGATTCCCCTGATTTTGACTCCTTAGCGCTGTTAGCGCAACGTGAGAATGTCCCCTTTTAGCAACGTGAGAATGTCCCCTTTGGCGGTTGTGTCGGAGGGGCGTTTTCATGGTGGAGGGGATATTGGGGATGAGCGCTGTCGAGCGGCAACGGGCGTTTGTGGTTCGGCAAGTTTGCGAGGGTGTGCTTTCGCAGGTTGTTGCGGCGGAGCGGCTTTCGCTCGGGGTGCGGCAGGTCAAGCGGCTTGTGCGGGTTTGGCGGGCTCGGGGCGATCGGGGGCTGATTTCGCGCCAGCGGGGGCGGGTTTCGCCGCGGCGGATGGCGGCGGGGCTGCGCTCGCGGATCGCCGGGCTGTTGCGGGACAAATATCGTGATTTCGGCGCGACGCTGGCGGCCGAGAAGCTCGGCGAGCTGGAGGGGATCGCGGTGTCGCGCGAGTTCGTTCGCCGTTTGCAGATCGCTCTCGGGCTTTCGCGGGCGAAGCGGCGGCGGACGCGGCGGGTTCATCAGCCGCGCGAGCGGCGCCGGCGCTTTGGCGAACTGGTTCAAATCGACGGCAGCCCGCACGATTGGTTGGAGGGGCGCGGCCCGCGCTGCACGCTGATCGTGTTCGTCGACGACGCGACCAGCCGGTTGACGGCGCTGCAATTTGCGCCGAGCGAGACGACGAAGGCCTATCTTGGCGCGCTGAAGGCGCATGTTCTCGCGCACGGGCTTCCGCTCGCCTTTTACAGCGACCGGCACGGCATCTTCCGCGTCAACGCCAAGGAAGCGGCCGGCGGCGACGGCCTGACCGAGTTCGGCCGGGTGGCCGAGCGCCTCAGAATCGAGCTCATCCAGGCTTCGACGCCGCAAGCCAAGGGCCGGGTCGAGCGCGCCAATCAGACTTTGCAGGACCGGCTGGTCAAGGAGATGCGGCTGCGCGGGATATCGGACCTGGCGGCGGCGCAGGCCTTCGCGCCCGCGTTCATCGCGCTGTGGAACGCGAAGTTCGCCAGGCCGCCGCAAGACGCCTCATCGGCGCATCGGCCGTGGGCGGCGACGCCCGAGGCGCTCGACGAAGCCCTGGCGCGGCGCGAGGAGCGCACCCTGTCCAAAGCCCTGACCTTCAGCTGCGGCGGCAAACTCTATTGCATCAAGACGACCGGCCCCGGCGCGGCGCTGCGCGGCGCGCGCGTCACCCTCCATCACTTCGTCGATGGCCAGATGCGCGTCGCCTACAAGGGCCGCGCCTTGCCCTACACCCATTTCAAGACCCGGCCCGGCCCCGAGCCCGCCGAGGATGAAAAGACCCTCGATGCGCGCCTCGACGCCATCATCGCCGCCAGCGCCGCCCGGCCGCGCGCCCAAACCGTCGTGGCGCAAGGGTGTGGATAACGACGGGCTTCGCTACGGCGCTGTCGGGGCGCGCTCAGCCCGTCGTTGCCCACACCCACCCGACCCGCGGCAAAAGCCAAAAGGGGACATTCTCACGTTGCTGTAAGAGGGGACATTCTCATGTTGCGTTGACATTGACTCCTTAGCGCTTGCGGATCGAACAAAAAGAGGTTATATTGCTTTTGATCGGGCTTCGGCCGAATGACTTGGCCTCGGCGCGGTTCGCGTCAGACTGACGACCTTCTCCCAAAACTCGAATCATCGTCGGTCGCGCTCGCGCGCGATTTGTCTTCGCACCTAACTCAAGGAATCGGTCTATGGCGCAAGGAACCGTGAAGTGGTTCAATGGGCAAAAAGGTTTCGGCTTCATTCAGCCGGACGACGGCGGCAAGGACGTGTTCGTCCACATCAGCGCGGTTGAACGCGCGGGTCTTTCCGGCCTCAACGAGGGTCAGAAGATCTCGTTCGACGTGGTCGCCGATCGCAAGACCGGCAAGTCCTCGGCGGACAATCTCAAAGCGGTCTGACCCCCGCGCAACGTTTTTTCTCCTTGACCGCGGATGAACCGGCAAGGAGAGGCAATCACGGCTCGCGCCCGGATTCCCCCGGGAGCGGGTCGTTCTTGCTTGCGGCGCGTCCGGCCGCCGTTTCTCGGGGGCCTGCGAGCCGTTCGCCCGTGCGCCGCTTACAGCGCCTGCGCCTGTCCGGCTTCCCACCCGATGATCGCCTGCTTGCGCGCCAAGCCCCAGTGGTAGCCGGTGAGCGCGCCCGAGCGACCCAGAACGCGATGACAGGGGACGACGAAAGAGATCGGATTGCGCCCGACCGCCGCGCCGACCGCGCGCGCCGCCTTGGGCTTGCCGAGACGGCGCGCGATGTCGGCATAGGTGGTGGCGCGGCCGAGCGGCACCGCCAGCAGCGTCTCCCACACCCGCACCTCAAAATCCGTGCCGATCATGACGATGCGCAGCGGCGCGTCCGGGCGCCACAACTGGGGATCGAACGCGCGCGCGGCGAGCGACGCGGTGGCGGCGGCGTCCTCGACGAAGACGGCGCGCGGCCAACGACGCCGCATGTCGGCTAGCGCGGCGGCGCGGTTCTCTTCGTCGACGAAGCCGAGGCCGGCCAAGCCGCGCGGCGCCGCGACGACGATCGCTTCGCCGAACGGGGAGGGGTGGAAGCCGTAGGCGAGGCGCAGCCCGTCGCGGCGGTAGTCGCCCGGCGTCAGCGCCTCGTGGGCGACGAAGAGGTCGTGCAGCCGGCTCGGGCCGGAAAGGCCGACGTCGTAGGCGGCTTCGAGCACGCTCGCCGAATCGCGCAACCGTTCGCGCGCGCGCTCTATCGTGATCGCCTGCAGGAACGCCTTCGGCGTCAGCCCCGCCCAACGCTTGAAGACGTGCTGAAAGTGCGAGGCGGAAAGGCCGACGCAGTCGGCGACGGTCTCGATCGAGGGCTGGTCGCGCCAATGCGTCGAAATGAATTCGATCGCCTTTCTCACCGTGGGGTAGTCGGCGCCCGGATGGACGGGGATGTTGGGCATGTCGAGCATGACGCGGGTCCGATGCGAATTGTCCTCATCTTGCGCGTTCCCGCGCGCCGCGCCACCCGAAAACGACGGCGCGGCCGTTATCGCGTGTCCACGACGGCGCTCCATCCCCATTCGAGCAGCGGCATGGCGTTCCTCGCGAAGGCCTGGAGATCGTCGACGAGGCTCGGCGTCGAGAGGCGCGAATCGGCGATTCCGCGCGAGCAAATGAACGACTTGTTGCGCAGCGCGGCGGCCAGGACGGGATCAGCGACGTCCTCGAAGCCGCGCGGCGCGCGTTTCATTGCGTATTCGTCGGACAGCGCCAGGCCCGCCTTGGCGAGCTTGGCGGTCATCGCGCTCCAGGCCTTCGGCGCGCGCGCGATCGCGCCGCGCAGCCGCGCCAGCTCGGCGGGCTCGGGCTGGTAGAAGCCGGCGGCGCAAAAGCAGCCGTCGGCGGCGAGGTGGATGTAGAGGAGGCCGGGGTCGCTCTTCGCGCCCGTGCGCGTCAACACCGCGCCGGCGTTGGTCTTGTAGGGACTCTTGTCCTTGGCGAAGCGCACGTCGCGGTGGATGCGAAAGAGCGAGGCCTTGCGGTCGCCCTTCAGCGGCGTCCTCGACTTGGCGAAGCGGGAAGCGAGTTCCTCGACGAGATCGCCGAGCGGGCCCTTGAGCTGGGATTGGTAAGTCGCGCGGTTGTCCTCGAACCACTCCTTGGTCTGGTGAAAGGCGAGCGCCTTGAGAAAGGGCAGCGCCTGCGGGCCGAAGCCTTGGAAAGCCATGTTATGCGGCTCCGTTCGGATGGACGCCGCGGCTCCGAGGGGCGCGGCGCTTTGGGGGCTGTTTGTAGCACGCCGCCCGCGCCGGCTGCGATGGCCGCCATCGCAAGCCTTGAAGCGAGGCGCCATAATTGCTATCATTGTGCCCAGTGAGAGCAAGGGACATCCCTATGGCGGGCAATCTTCACGTTCGCAACGTCGAGGACGACATCGTCGTCCGTCTGAAGCGCCGCGCGTTCCGCCACGGCCGGTCGGCGGAGGCCGAGCATCGTGAAATCCTGCGGCAGGTTCTCGGCGAAGAACCCGAGGCCTCGTTCGACGACCTCGCCGCGCAGCTTCGCGCGATGACCGTGCGCCGCCGCCAGACGCCGTCCGAACTGCTGCTGAGAGAAGGCCGCGAGGAGCGGTGAAAACTTTCGTCGTCGACGCGAGCATCGCGGTTAAATGGGTCGTCGAGGAGCAGGGAACGCAACAGGCGCTGGCGTTGCGCCACAACGCTCGGCTCATGGCGCCGGATTTGCTCGTCGCCGAATGCGCCAACATCCTGTGGAAGAAGGCGCAGCGAGGCGAACTCTCCCACGAGGAAGCCGATCTTGCGGCGCGGCGGACGCTGTCGCCGTAGCCCCGCTGTTCGCCAGCACGTCGGCGGCGGGGCCGCGCCGCCAGGACCTCCAAGACGGAGCAAATTGGGTCGGCGCCCGCGCCATCTGGAGAATGTCGGCAGGAAGCGCTAGGAAGCGGCGTTTTGAGGCGGCTCGCCTCATGAGCCGCGGCGTTTTCACGCGTTAGAGCAACCCTCTTTGATCCGGTCTCGGACCCAGACGTGGGCCGTATGGGCTCTTGCCTCGACAACAGCCTTGCTGCTGATCGCTCCCGTATGGCGCGCGACGCTGCGCTTCGGAACCAATTACAACGAAGGCTGGAACGCCGTCCTCGCGGCTCGATGGATGTCGGGCGAGCCTCTCTATCCTGCTTTCGACGCGCTGTCCGCAAACAACTACCCGCCTCTCTCGTTCTATGCGGCGGGCTGGCTCGGGCGCTGGCTCGGAGATGCTCTGTTCGCCGGCCGGCTGCTGGCGTTCATCGGCCTCTTCGCCTCGGCTGTCGCCGTCGCCGCCGTGGTGAGGCGGCTCTCGGGCGGCGCCCGTGCGGGGTTGGCGTCCGGACTCTTGCTGCTTGGCTACAACGCCGCGCTGTACCCGGGGTACGTTGGAATCGACGATCCTCAGTGGCTTGGCCACGGGATCATGCTGCTCGGCCTGCTCACATTTTTCGCCAGCGAGCAACGCGGATGGCTTTTCCTGCTCTCGGCGGGTCTGATGCTCGCGGCGGGATTCGTGAAGCACCTGCTCCTGCCGATTCCCCTGGCGGCGACCCTTTGGCTGGCGCTGCATCGCCGCGAGGCGCTGGCGCTCTGGCTTGTCGCTTGCGCGGCGCTGCTGGCGTTGGCCTTGGCGCTTTGCTTCGCCGCCTACGGTTCGGGTTTTTTTGAAGGGGTGTTCCGCGATCCTCGCGGCTGGAGCTGGGGCAGAGCCTATTCCCATAGCGGCGAATGGTTCAAGACGGCGCTGCCGCTGCTTCTGCTAGGGGCGTTGGCTCTGCCTTCGGCGTGGCGGCGCGCGGAAGGCCGCCTTGTCGTCTACTATGCCGCTGTCTCCGCGGCGCTGGCGATCTCCGTGTTGGGCGGCGCGGGTACGGGCATGACCGTGATCTTCGACCTGGAAATCGCTCTGTGCCTCATCATTGGGCTCGCGATCGGGCGGGTCGACGAAAACGGCCGCTCGGCCCCGGTCGAGGGAGGCTTCGCCGTGGGCTCCCGCCTCAGCAGCGCCGCGTGGTGGATCCTGCTCCTGGCGCTCGGCCTTAGCGTGCTGTTGCCGCTCCGCCTGTTGGAGGCCCGCGAACTGTGGCGGGGGAGCGAGCGCGCACGCGAAGCTGGCGAGGTGATCGCCTTGCTGGCGAAGCAGCCGGGACCGGTGGCCTGCGAGGACCTGAGCCTTTGTTACTGGGCGGGCAAGGGCTTCGAGATCGACTTCTTTCTGGCGGGGCAGAAGCTCGAGCAGGGATTCATCGACCCCGGCGTGGTCACGGAGCGACTCAGGACCGGCTATTACGCAGCGATCCAGACCATGGCGAACGATGGGAGCAGCAACCGGTTGCCCCCGGACATCAATCGAGAGATCGCGGCCGATTACAAAGTGGTGCGGACGGGACCCGAGGGCGCGGTGCTCGCGCCTCGGAGGCCATGAACGGCCATTCAGGCGAAACGCCGCGTCGAGGAGGCCGACGCCCGTGTTGGCGAGAACCACAGCAGCTGGCCCCTCTCGCCTCAGGGTTTCCGCGCTCTCGCCGAGTACTGGCCTCCGAGCGGCAACCAACCGAGGCGCCTCTCGAGCGGGCGGAGCCCGGCGAGGGCGTGAGGAAAGAAGATGTGATACCGCGCCGCGGGCGCCGACCATCCCGCGTCCTCGAGCGAGCGGAGCACGGTCGTGGCTCGAACGAGCCTGGCGTTCTCGTCGAAGGGACATGTGTTCACGGCCCGCGCCGTCAGGGGGTTGAGCGGGTTGTGCTCGAAGATCGCCAACAATCCGCCTGGCCGAGTGACCCGAAGCAGCTCCCTCAGCCAGTGGCCGTGCTCCTGGTGCGGGATGTGATGGAAAACGCAGGCCGAGAACGTCACGTCGAAGGCGTCGCTGTCGAGCGGAAGCTCGCGCCCCTCCACGAGCGCGTAGCGCTCCGGCCCCGGGAAGCGTTGGCGGCTCAACGCCATGCTGCGTGACGACGCGTCGGCGCAGGTCAGCGCGGCGCTGGGAAAACGCTCTCGGAAGAACGGGAGCGAGTTTCCGATGCCAGACCCGAAGTCCAGAATCCGCTCAGGCGCCGCCGGCAGGTCGGCGGCAAAGCGCGCGAGCTCGGCGATCTTGTAAGCTGCGAAAAATTCGGGGCTCTCGCCGGTGATGGCGATATTGGCCCGATGCTGGGCTTCATACTCGTCGGCGAACCGGTCGAATTCCGCGCTGTCCATTCCCGCGCTCTAGCAAGTTTATGCACGCGGCGCGAGACCGCCGGCCTGGCCGCGGCATTGCGGCGACGGCTTGCTTAAGCCTTCTTTCCCATTCGCCGGCGCGCCCTCAAGGAGTTAAGCAACCGGTCGCCATAACCCGGCGCGGCGAGGCTCCTCGCGTCGCGACGATATCGGGGGCGGCCCGCAGGCGCCCCTTTGCGCGGCGCTACACCAGCACCGGCTGCGCCGTCATGCCGGCTACGCCGAAGATGCGGCGGTAACGCGCGATCTCGTCGGGCGGCCCGAGCTCCTTGTTGGGATTGTCGGAGAGCTTGACGGCAGGGCGCCCGTCCGCCTCGACTGCCTTGCACACGACCGAAATCGCCCGCAGTTCGCCGTCGACCCCGGCCGGCGCGCAGCCTTTGAAGTCGTTGGTCAGATTAGTGCCCCAGCCGATGGAGAGGTTGGTCTTGCCGCGCAACGCGCGCACGGAAGACTCGATCGTGTCGATGTCCATGGCGTCGGAGAGCACGATCAGTTTCTCCCGCGGGTCGCGGCCGCGCCGCTTCCACCACGCGATCAATTCCTCGGCGCCGGCGATCGGCTCCTTGGAGTCGGGCCGCGCGCCCTTCCAGTCGGCGACCCAGTCCGGCGCGCGTTCGAGGAACGAAGTGGTGCCGAAGCAATCGGGCAGGACGACGAGCAGATTGCCGTCGTACATGCGCGCCCAGTCGCGCAGCACGTCATAGGGGGCTTCGCGCATCGCCGCTTCGTCGTTCGCCAGGGCGGCGTAGACCATCGGCAGTTCGTGGGCGTTGGTGCCGACCGCCTCGAGGCCGGTGTCCATCGCGTGCTTGATGTTCGACGTGCCGATGAAATTGTCGCCGAGCCCCTCCTGCAACGCTTCGACGCACCAGCGCTGCCAGAGGAAGCCGTGGCGCCGGCGCGTGCCGAAGTCCGAAATCTTCAGCGGCCCTTCGGCGGCCAGCGCCCGCAAGCGCCCCACCTTGCTCCACAGCTTGGCCTTGGCGCGGGCGTAGAGCACGTCGAGATCGAAGCGGCTCATCGACCGCATCGCGGCGCGCGCGCGCAATTCGTTGATGATCGCCAGCGCCGGGATCTCCCACATCGTCGTATCGGTCCACGGCCCGGCGAAACGCAATTCGTACTGGCCCTCGCGCCGGGTCAGCTCGTATTCGGGCAAGCGGAATTCGCCGAGCCATTCCATGAAGTCGGGGGCGAAAATCTGCTTGGCGCCGTAAAACGTGTTGCCGGCGAGCCAGATCAGCTCGTTCTTGGCCAGGCGCAGCGTGCGCGCGTGGTCGAGCTGGTCGATGAGTTCGCGCTCGTCGACGACGTCGGCCAGCCGCACCTCGCTGGTGCGGTTGGCGAGCTGAAAAGCGACCCGGCGCCCGCGGTGCAGCTTCCAGATCATTTGCAGCATCAATAGCTTGTAAAAGTCGGTATCGAGCAGCGTGCGCACGATCGGGTCGATGCGGAAGGCGTGGTTGTAGACGCGGGCAGCGATATCCGGGATCATGGCGCGAGCTTAGGGTGGGGCGCGGCGGGCGACAAGGGCGGCGGCGAGGCCGCTCCGTTCGCGCCGAACCGAGCGGCAAGCCGAAGCCTAACGCCGAAACAGTCGGTCCGCGGCTTCGCGCGCGCGGCCGTGTTGATCGGCGAGCTCCGCCGGGCGGCCGGCGAGCGGCGCCGCGCACGGTCAATCTCGTGACCGGCCTGTCGCGCTCGGCTGACATCGAGCGGACGCCGCTCTTGGGCCCGCCCGGCCCGCGCCGTCTGCGCATCTTCGTCGTCGGCGTTTCCCGCGAGGCGGGCGCCGCAAAGTCGCCGCCGTGGCGATTTGGTAACCATCTCGTGCTTGATAGTCGCTCGGGCGTGCGGGCGGTTCGGCGTTGGGCGTTCGACGATGAAGCTTTGGGTTGCGACAGCGGGAGTCCTCTTGGGCCTGGCTCTCGCCTGCGCCGCCGCCGGGCAGGAAGCGCCCGCGCCCGCGAGCCCTCTCATCGCGGCGCCGAGCGCCTCGGGGACCGCCGCTCCGGCGCCGGAGGTCGACGCCGCGCCGGCCCTCCCTTCCGCCGCGCCCGTTCCCGTCGATCTCGACGCGGGCGCGCCGTTCAAGCCGATGAAGAAAGTCGCGCCGCCCGCCCCGCCGCTGGAAACCGCGCTGTCGGACGACCCGACGCCGACGCTGCGGCCCGACACCTTCTTCGCCACCGCCAAGGCCGCCGAGCGCTACGCGGGGATCGTCGCCGCCGGCGGCTGGCCGACCGATGTCGCGCCCTTACGGCCGGGCGCCAAGGGGTCGGCCGTCGCTGCGCTGCGCCGGCGGCTCGTCGTCGAAGGCGACCTCGACGCGGAAAAGGCGGGCGAGCGGCCGGCCGGCCGAGCCTGGGACGCGGATTTGACGGCCGCGGTGAAGCGCTTTCAGGCGCGCATGGGATTGCGCCAGACCGGGGTCGTCGCCGGCGCGACCCTCGAGGCGATCAACGTTCCCGCCGGCGTGCGCGCGGCGCAACTCGCCGCCAGCGCGCAGCGGCTCGCCGCCGTCGAGTTTCCCTTCGGCGAGCGCTATGTCGTCGTCAATCTGCCCTCGGCTTCAGTCGATGCGGTCGAGGACGGGCGCGTCGTTCGCCGCTACGTCGCGATCGTCGGCGACGTCGAGCATCCCTCGCCCGAGATCGCGGCCCGTATTTCGGTCGTCAACCTCAACCCGACCTGGACCGTGCCGACCTCGATCATCAAGAACGAAATCATCCCCAAGATGCAGAAGGATCCGGGCTACCTCGCGCGCGAGAAGATCCGCATCCTCGACGCGTCGGGCGCCGAGATCGACCCGAAGACGATCAATTGGGCGAGCGAGCGGGCGGCCAATTACATCCTGCGCCAGGACTCGGGCGCCGGCAATTCGCTCGGCGCGATCCGCATCGGCATGCCCAACAAGCTCGCGGTCTATATGCACGACACGCCCTCCAAGCGCCTGTTCGGCGCCGACTATCGCTTTCTCAGCCACGGCTGCGTGCGCGTGCAGGGCGTCTACGATTTTGCGGAATGGCTGTTGCAGGGCTCAAGCGGCGGCCCATTGGGCGTCTGGGACAAGGCGGCGCTGCAGGCCGAGGTCAAGGCCGGCGCGCGCGAGGACATCAAGCTCACGCGGCCGGCGCCGGTGATCTGGGTCTATCTCACCGGTTGGTCGAATCGGGACGGCGCGGCTAATTTTCGCGACGACGTCTATGGGATCGACGCCGACGGCGCGGCGACGGCGAGCGCGCGGAACGCCGCGTCGCCGGCGGCGATGAATCTTCTCTCCTTGCCGAATCCCGTCGCCTCGCCATGAGCGCCGGCCCGCTGCAAAACCGCGCCGACCCCTACGGCGAGATCTTCGCGACGCCCGAGTGCGGCGCCGGGCGCCGACCCGACTTCGAGCGCCGGCGCGTCGGCGTGAGACAGGGACAAGCGCGATGAGGTTCAAGGTCGCCTTCGCGCCGTTCGTGGCGCTGGCTCTCGCCGGCTGCGGCGAAGAGGCGCTGCGGAGCGGTCCCCTCGACCCGCAGGTCCTGCGCGCGGTCGCCGCCGTTCATGTCGACCCGGCCGCCGCGGCCGCGGCGTTGAACGCCTACCGCGCCAGCCGCGGCCTCGGCGCGGTGCGGCTCGATCCGGCGCTGACGGCGATGGCGCAGCGTCAGGCGGACGCCATGGTCGCCGCCGACGCGCTGTCCCACGATGTCCCGGGGAGCTTTCCTTCGCGCCTCGCCGGCGCCGGCGTCGATACGACGGAAGCGGGCGAGAACCTCGGCGGCGGCTATTATTCCACCGAGGAGGCGCTGGCCGGCTGGCGCGGCTCCGCCGAGCACGACGCCAATCTTCTCATTCCCAACGCGACGCACTTCGGCATCGCCGTCGCGAAAGACGCCCGCACTCGGCTCCGCGTCTATTGGGCGATGGAAATGGCGGCCGAACCCCAACGGCCGGCGAGCGAGCCGGGGCTGTCGACGCTTCTTTCGGGCCGGCCGGCCGCCACGCCTGAGTGACCCGAGCAGCGCCGTGGCGCCATGGCGCGCGGCGGCCCGTCCGCCGCCATCAGGCGCTGCGCGCGAGCGGCTGGCGCTCCGGCGCGTCGGCTTTCGCGCCGATCTTCGGCAGCGCCGCCTCCAACGCCGGCGGGAAGCGAATTTGGTTGCGGCCCGCGGCCTTCGCCGCATAGAGCGCGCGATCGGCTTTTGAATAGAGTTCCTCGAAGCTGCCGCCCTGGTCGTGCAGCGCGACCCCGGCCGAGATCGTCACCCTTATGGCGAGGCCGTTGACGAGGACCGGCGTCGATCGCACCCGATCGCAGAACGCGATCAGATGGGTCGCCAGCGCTGCGGGCGAGACGCCCGAGGACAGCAGCGCGAATTCTTCGCCGCCGACCCGCGCCACACAGCCGAACGGCCCGAGCTCGGCCGCCATCATCTGACCGAGCGAGCGCAGGACGGCGTCGCCCGCCATGTGGCCATAGGCGTCGTTGACCCCTTTGAATTGGTCGATGTCGAAGATGACCAACGCCAACAGATCGGGCGCCGCGGCCGCGGCCGCTTCCATCAGGGCGCGCCGATTGGGAAGGCCGGTGAGCGGATCGGTGAGGCTCAACGCGTCGGCGCGCAGCTTGGCGCGGTAGAGTTCGAGGTGCGCCTTGCCGATCGCGCGCGAGATCGGCGCCGCGAGCGCGAGAGCGAGCAACGCCGTAAGGCTCCATGAGCGCAGGCAGGTCATCCAGTCGACGAAAAACGCCAAGTTTTTCGTCACGTCTACGACCAGCGCCGACACGACGCAGAGCGCCGTGACCGTGGCGACGTAGCCGACGAGTTCGCGTTCGCTGCGAATGGAGGCGCGAAACACCCGCGCGACGAAATTGAATCGCATCGCTTCCCCGCCGAGCCGAAAACCGAGATGGGGAAGGATTCCATAGCCGTGAACAAGCTAACGCCGGCTTAAGGCCGCTCGAGGCTCGGGCGTCCGGCACCCTCACTGCGCCGCCTTGACGCCGGGGAACGCGACTTCGACCAGCGTTCCCTGCTCCTTGCGGCTCTTGATGGAAAAGTCGGCGTGGTTGGCTTCCGCCAAGGCTTTGGTCAAGGGAAGGCCGAGGCCAGCGCCGCCGCCGCGACGAGCGCCCCCGGCCTGACGGAACGGCTCGAGCGCGGCGGTGATTTCGCTCTCGTTCATGCCGACGCCGGTGTCGCGCACGCGGATGACGGCGTGGCCGGCTTCGTCGATCGCCGTCGAGACGATGACTTGCCCGCCCGGCCCGTTGAACTTGACGGCGTTCGACATCAGGTTGAGCAGGATTTGGCGCAGCGACCGTTCGTCCGCCATCACGTTGGGCAGCCTGTCGTACAGCGATAGACGCATGATGATGCGTTGCTGCGCGGCCTGCGGCTGCATCAGCGACACGCATTCGCGAATGACGCGATTGGCGTCGACCGGCGCGAACTCCAGCTCCAGCTTGCCCGCCTCGACCTTGGAGAGATCGAGCAGGTCGTTGGCCAGACTCATCACGTGCTTGGCGGAGGCGTGAATGTCCTTGACGTAGTCCTTGTAGCGCTCGGAGCCGATCGGTCCGAAACGCTCCTCCATCATCACTTCGGCGAAGCCGAGAATAGCGTGCAGCGGCGTTCTGACTTCGTGGCTGATGCGGGCGAGAAAATCGGTCTTGCGGGCGCTCGCCTCCTCCGCCTGGCGGCGCGCCGTCTCCGACGCCCGCTCGATCGCCTTCGAACGCGTCAAGTCCCGCGCCAGCGCGCAATAGCGCGGCTCCGACGGCGACGCGGCGAGGCGCACCATGGTCAGCAGCAGCGGGATCGACGAACCGCGCCGGTCGCGGCCGACGAGTTCCTTTTCGGCGTCGGCGTGGGCGATTTCCCCATCCAGCTTGACCCGTTCGAGGCGCGAAGCCGCTTCGCCTTGGCTTTGCGGCGCAAACAAGATGAGGAAGCTTTGGCCCGCCGCTTCCCTTTGCTCGTAGCCGAACAGCGCTTCGGCCGCCCGGCTCATGGAGACGATGCGGCCCGCGGCGTCGAGCGTAATCATGCCGTCCGCCGTCGCCTCCAGGGCCGACGTCAGATCGCGCGTCATCGCCTCGCAGGCGCGCAGCCGAGCCTGAACTTCGGCGTCGCGCGAGCGCCGCAGCGCGATCAGCGTCGCCGGAGCGTCGTCCCATTGAACGGATTGGGCCAGTCCGTCCACCGCGATCAATTCGCCGCTGGCGGCGACGAGCGGCATCGCGCCGCCTTCGCTGGCCTCGGCGAGCGTTTGCGCGTCGCGGCCCCTGAACATGCGCGCGAGCCCGTCGGCGGCGCGAAACGCCGCGAGGTCGGGGTAACCGGCCAGATCGAGCATCGTTTGATTGAGATAGAGCGGCTCGCCGCCGCGCAAGACCATCGCGCCGATCGGCAGGCGGTCGAGCAGCGCGCAGGCGTTGCGGCGCGCGATTTCGCTGGTCCGCTCGACCGGCGCCTCGCGCCCCGCGGCGTCGCTCGCCGGGTCCGGCGGAGCCGGAGCGGGGGGCGCGGCGAGATCGATCAAATCGCGTGCGGCCGGCGGAGGGGCGAGGGGCGCCGCGTTCGCCGCGCGGGCGGGTCTGTCCTCGTGGTCCTCAGGCAGTCTTGCGCCGAGCGCCCGAGCGATCTCGCGAAAGGCGTCGCGTTCGTTGGTGGTGAGGTTCACGCTTTCGCGGTCCTCGCCGAAGCGGCGCGAGTCCTCGGGCGGCAGCGAAAGGGCGCTCAAAGCGCCGGGCCGGATCGGCACGACGTTGAGGCCGCCGGCCTGTCCATCGCCGAGCTGTCGGAGAACGACGATCTCCGCCCCTTGATCGGGCGGGGAGGGCGAAGCGAGCTTGGCGGGTTCGGCGCTTCGCTCGCCCGGCGCGTCCTCGCTCGCCGCGCGTTCGGGCGGCGCGGCCGGCCTCTCGAGACCGCGCTCGGCCGCATCGACGGGCGGGCGAGCTTCGCTCGGCGTCGGCGTGACCGCCTCACAGAAAATCGTTTCGCCGGTGAAGAGGCCAAACCCGCGAAATCCGACGAAGCGCCGTTCCGCGTCGAAGACCGGCGCTCCGGAGATCAGCGCCATTCGCGCGTGGGCCCGATCGGGTTCGGGCCACCCGAGCCGCAGCGCCGAAAAGGTCCGACGCGCCGCGATCGCCTCGGTGAGTTCGCCCGTCGGGTCGAAGCCGACGCGGGCGCCGAGCGCGCTCAGCGTCTCGCCGGCTCGCGGCGCATGGGCGCCGACCGTTTCCTCGAGCGCGCGATCGGCCGGGCCGAAGCGATTTTCCGCGTCGAGGCTCCACAGAAAGCGACGCGGCGAGGCGACGTCGCCGCGCAGCCGCTCGTCGGCGACGGGTTCGGCGGCCGCGGAGGCCGAGAGTTCGGCCTCGCCAGGATCGCGCGGCGTCGCCACGACGAGGAAATCCCTTCCCTGCGGCGACGCGATCCTCCCGCACATCAGCCCGACCGGCAAAGGCAGGCGGCCGGCGTAAAATCGCAGCGATTCGACGCGCGGGGGCGCCCCGTTGGCGAGCGTCTCGACGAGAAGGCGCAATCGCCGGGCGCCAGGGCTCGGCGCTGAAAGGGCGAGGGCGTCGAGCGCGCCGAGCGTCTCGACGCCGAACAACGTCAGCGCCGCCGGCGTGGCGAATTCGACGCGCGCCGGACCCCCCGCCGCGACCATAAGCGGCGCGCCGCGGTCGAGACGCTCGGCGAACGGCGACCCGGCCACGAGCGCGGCGACATCCTCGGGGTTCATGACGGCTCGGTCGGCGGCGTCCATGGGCGGCGAAGCGATCTCGTTGAGCCAAACAGGCCCGTCGAAAGGAGAAAGGGGGCGAGCGGCTTTCCGCTCCGATGCTTACCAAAACCTTAACGCTTTCGCTCGCATTTCGTCCATGCCGCAGGAGCGGTCGTCTTGCCTCAGGGTTAAGATTCGCGCTGCGGCGCAAACTCATGTCGCACCGCAACAGGAACTCTCCTATATAGGCGGAAGACAAAGCGGCGCCGTTTCCGAGCGCGCCAGGTGAGGATCGTCATGAGCAACGCCCCTCTCGACATTCCCAACGAGTTACGTGATTTCGCCGAGCGCAGCGTCGATCAGGCGCGCAAGGCCTTCGAAGGCTTTGTCGCGGTCGCCCAGAAGGCGGCCGGAACCGCGGACGGCGCCGCCGAGACGGCGCAGAACGGCGTGAAATCGGTCGCTTCCCAGGTTTTCGCCTTCGCCGAGCAGAATGTGAACGCCGCGTTCGATCTCGCGCGCAAGCTCGCGCAGGCCAAGGACCCGCAGGAGGCCATCGCGCTGCAGAGCGAATTTCTCGCGACGCAGTTGACCGCTCTCCAGGCCCAAGCCAAGGAAATCGGCGCATGGATCCAGAAGGCGACGCCCAGCGCGAAGTGATCGCCCGATCGGCGCGCAAAATCCGCAGGACCGGCTTGGCGCGAAGGAAATCCGATCGTAGCCGCGCCGCCCCTCAGAAGGCCGTCGCCGTCGGCTCCGCCTCGAGCGCGGTGGGAGCGCCGGCTCTGTCCGCCTCGGCGCCCATGAGCGAGGCAGCCCAAAACGCGTTGCTTTAAGACGAGGCCGATGACGCTCTTGCCTGCGTCATTCCCCGTCGCGGCCTGGGAGCTCCCGGCGCCTCTTCTCCCTCGCGGCGCACGCCTTGTTCCGCGCGGCCGCCTTGTCTATACCCGGGGCGGGCGCCGGACGCGAAGCCGCTTCCGGCGGATCGCCGCCCGGCGACGGACAGGAGAAACCATGATGCGCGAACCGGCAAACGCGACTTTGGCCTCGACGCTGTGGCCGTCGCGCGCCCCTTTGCGCCTCGTCCGCGCCGCGATGCTGACGATCGGGGGAACGCTGCTGCTGGCGGCGTCGGCGAAGGCCCAGGTTCCCTTCTATCCCGTGCCGATGACCCTGCAAACCCTCGCCGTGCTGGCGATCGGCGCCGCCTATGGCGCTCGGCTGGCGGGCGCGACCCTGCTGCTCTATCTCGGCGAGGGCCTCGCGGGCCTGCCGGTGTTCGCGGGCGCCGGCGCCGGGCCAAGCTATATGGCGGGGGCGACCGGCGGTTTTCTCGTCGGCTTCCTGGTCGCCGCTGCGCTGGTCGGCTGGTTGGCCGAGCGCGGCTGGGGCCGCTCGGCGCCGCGCCTGGTCGGCGCGATGCTGCTCGGTCAGATCGCGCTCTACGGTCTCGGGGTGGCGTGGCTGGCCTCGTTCATCGGGCTCGACAAGGCTTGGCGATTCGGCGTCCTCCCGTTCCTGTTCGCGGACGCCATCAAGACGCTGCTCGCCGCGACGCTCATCGGCGCGGCCGCGCGCGCCCTCGCGCGCTCGCCAAGCGACGAAGCCTGAGCGCCGCCGCGCGCCGTCGGCTGACGGCGAGCCTGGCGAGCCGCTGGGCTTCGCGCCGGCGGGCCCGCGTAAGCGCGGCTAATCGACGCGCGGGTTTGTCAGGCCGGCTCGGCTCAGACATAATTCGCATGGCGGGGGTTAGACGTCGCGCGCGATGAAGCGCCGGCGCGCTCGCCGCGAGGGGACGATGTCGAGAAAAATCCTTCCGGTCATCATGTGCGGCGGCGCGGGAACGCGCGTCTGGCCGGAATCGCGCGAGACCATGCCCAAGCAATTCATTCCCCTGATCGGAAAGTCCTCGACCTTTCAGGAGACGGTGCGGCGCGTCAGCGACGCGATTTTCGATGCGCCGATCGTCGTCACCAACCGCGACTATCGTTTTCTGGTCAGAGAGCAGCTCGAGGAAATCGGCGCCCAAGCGACGATCGTCATCGAGCCGTCGCGCCGCGATTCCGGCCCCGCCGTCGCGGTCGCGGCGGAACTGGCGGCCAATCGCGATCCCGCGACGGTGGCGGCGGTGTTCGCGGCCGATCACGTGATCCTCGACCGGAGGGAGTTTCTGCGCGCCTGCGCGGCCGCGGCCGACGCGGCGGCGGACGGCTATATCGTGACGCTCGGCGTCACGCCCGACGAACCGGCCGTCGGCTACGGCTATATCCGGCCGGGCGGGCCGATCGGTGGGAGCAAGGCGCGGCGCGTGGAGGCTTTCGTCGAGAAGCCCAATCTCGCCGACGCCGAGCGCTACGTCGCCGAGGGGTATCTGTGGAATTCCGGCAATTTCTTCTTTCGCGCCGACGTGATGCTCGACGAATTGCGCGCGCTCGAGCCGGAGATGGCCGAGGCGACGGCGCGCGCGCTCGCTCACGCCGTCGATGACCTCGGATTCCTTGCGCTCGAAGCGCAGGCGTTCGGCGAGGCGCCGAAGAGATCGATCGATTACGCCGTGATGGAGCGCACCAAGCGCGCGGCGGTGGTGCCCGCCAGCATCGGCTGGTCCGACGTCGGCGACTGGGGCGCGGTGTGGAAGCTGAGCAAGCGCGACGCGAACGGCGTCTCCATCCACGGCGAAGGCTTCGCGCTCGATTCCAAGAACGTGCACATCCGCTCCACCGGCATGCTGACGGCGGTCGTCGGCGTCAACGACGTCGTCGTCGTGTCGACGCAGGACGCCGTGCTGGTGCTGGCGCGCGAGCAAGGCGCCAAAGTCAAGCAGCTCGTCGAGGCGCTGAAGAGGGAAGGGCGGTCCGAGGCGACCGAGCACAAG
Source organism: uncultured Alphaproteobacteria bacterium (assembly GCA_963775575.1). Taxonomy (GTDB): domain Bacteria; phylum Pseudomonadota; class Alphaproteobacteria; order Rhizobiales; family Beijerinckiaceae; genus Roseiarcus. Next base: position 1,462,085 of record CAVZJG010000002.1, on the reverse strand, counting down.
CGCATCTACCGCCCCTGGGGATATTATCAGTCGATCGACCACGGCCCGCGCTATCAGGTCAAGCGCATCGTCGTCCTGCCCGGACGCAGGCTTTCCCTGCAAAAGCACCACCATCGCGCCGAACACTGGGTCGTCGTCACGGGCACGGCCGAGGTGACGCGCAATTCGCAGGTGACGATGGTGCACGAAAACGAGTCGGTCTTTCTGCCGATCGGCGCCGTTCACCGGCTCGCCAATCCCGGCAAGATCAATCTGGAGCTGATCGAGGTGCAGACGGGCTCGTACCTCGGCGAAGACGACATCGTGCGCATCGAGGACGCTTACAACCGGCCGCCGAGTTGACCGCGCGCTAACTCGCGTTCGCCGGCCGGCCTGCGGGATCGTCGAGCAGGCGATAGAGCGCGCGCGCTTCGCGCGCCGGGCCGCGGCGCGCGCCCAGCCCTTCGATCCGCACCGCCGTCCATCGTTCCCGCACCGGAAAGACCAGGATGTCCCCGGCGCGCGCCGTGCGGCTCGGCTTGTCGACGGAAATCGTCGCGCCGCCGCGCGACAGGCGAACGCCGCCGTCTTCGACGACGCGCGCGGCCAGGCTCCTGGTTTTAAAGAAGCGCGCCCGCCACAGCCAGACGTCGACCCGGCAGGTCTCGGCCGGCGCGCTCGTCACGCGGAAACGCCGCCCGACGCGGCGCGCAGGCGCCGCTTCTTGGGGCGCGCACGGCGCGCAGGCGAAGCCGCGGGCCTGACGAGCGGCGCCAGCGCCGCGAAGGGCGACACGGCGTGGCCTTCCCACGACGGCGCCTTGGCCGCGCTCGCGCGCCGCCGCCAGAGATTCGAACTCGGCGTCGGCCTTGCGCGCGGGGGCGAAGTCGAGCGCGCGCAGGATCGCCTCGGCTTGGCCCGTTTTCCATCCGAGATCGGCCAGCAGCGCCGGCGTCAGCCGCACGGCGCCGACGTGTTCGGACGCGGCGCGCGCCAGCGCGTCGAGCCGCTCCAGCGCGAGAACCGGCGCCGCCATGCCGGCGACGGCGCGCAGGCCGCGCAGCGACAAGGCCTCGGCCGACGGCGGCGGGTGGGGCAAGCCGGTCAACGCGTCCGGCGCCGGGCACCAGCCCGGCCGCGCCAACTCGGCGAAGACTTCGCCGAGCTCGCGCGCCTCCGGCGTCAGCAAAGCCGGCAGATAGAGGCTGAAGGCGCCGAAGCGCACGCCGAGGCCCTTGAGCGTTCGCCGCTCGGAGCGGCTCAGCGCCCGAAGCTGGGTCTCCGCCTTTCCGCGGTCGACGACGCCGAACTGCTCGACCAGTTGATAGGCGAGCCCACGCGCGAGGCCCTTGAGCCGCCCGTCGGCGACCGCCGCCTTCAGGCGCTTGAGGACGAACAGGCGCCGGCTCGCTTCCGCCGCGACGTACGCTTCGAGCCGCCGGGCGGCGCGCTCGCGCGCAGGCTCGGCGCCGAATTCGCCGGCTAAGCGCACGCGCGGCGAAAACGGCCTGCCGCCGACGATCTCGCCGGCCGCGCAGCCGCGCCACAGCACCGCGCCGTCTCGTTCCAACGCGAAGGCTTCGTCGCCCTCGCTGGCGAGCTCGCCGAGGCGGCGGGCGATTTCCGGCGCCACCGCCCGCTCGACCGCGCCGCGCAGGGCGCGGTTCTCCAGCGCGGAGGCGCCGCGCTCGGGCTCGAAGGCGACGCCGGCGAGGGTGCCGACCTTATGCCCCTCGACCGTCACCGCGCCGTCCGCGCCGATGCCGCCGAGGGCCGGGCCGGCGCGCTGGCTCAGCGATCGCAGCAACGCGCTGGTGCGCCGGTCGATGAAGCGCTGCATCAGGCATTCGTGCAACGTGTCGGAAAGCCGGTCCTCCAGCGCGCGGGCGCGGCTCTGCCAGCTTAAGGGATCGGCGAGCCAATCGCTGCGGTTGGCGACATAGGCGAGCGTGCGCACCCGGGCGAGGCGCGCCGACAGCGCGTCGATGTCGCCGTCGAGGCGGTCGAGGCTCACGAATTGGCCCTGCATCCAATCCTCGGGGAGGCGCCGGTCGCGTTGCGTCAGGTGCGTGAACATCGTTCCGATCAGCCGCGCATGTTCGTCCTGCGTGGCCTTGCGGAAGTCGGGCGTCTGGCAGGCCTCCCACAGCCGGATCAGGTTGGCGCGGTCGCGGCAGCGGCGGATGACGGTCTCGTCGCCGGCGAGCTGGCGCACTGTCGTCTCGTCCTGGCTCTCCTCGGCGAGTCTCAGCCCCGCCATCGGCGCCGGCGCGGCGAGCGAGCGCATCAACGCCTGCAGCGACTGGAAATCGAGCCGCGCATTGCGCCACTCGGCCGCCAGGATCGGCGGAAAGACGTGGCCCTCGACGGCGGCGATCGCGTCCGGGGCGAGGTCCGGGGCGTCGCCGGTGACGCCGAAGGTGCCGTCGCGGCGGAAGCGCCCGGCGCGGCCGGCGATCTGGCCGATCTCCTGGGGGTGGAGCCAGCGCGCCCGCCGCCCATCGAACTTGCGCAACGAGGCGAAGGCGACGTGGTCGACGTCCATGTTCAGCCCCATGCCGATCGCGTTGGTGGCGACGAGAAAGTCGACTTCGCCGGACTGGAACAGCTCGACCTGGGCGTTGCGGGTGCGCGGGGAAAGCGAGCCCATCACCACCGCCGCGCCGCCGCGATGGCGGCGGATCAGCTCGGCGATGGCGTAGACCGCGTCGGCGGAGAAGGCGACCACGGCGCTGCGCGGCGGCAGGCGGGTGATCTTCTTCGCTCCGGCGTAGGTCAATTGCGAAAAGCGGTCGCGCGACTGGATCTCGGCGTGCGGGCAAAGCCGTCGAATCAGCGCCGCCGCGGTCCCCGCGCCCATCAGCATGGTCTCGGCCCTGCCCCGCGCGTTGAGCAGGCGATGGGTGAAGACATGGCCGCGCTCGCGGTCGGCGCAGAGCTGGATTTCGTCGACCGCGAGAAATTCCGTGCGGCGATCGAGCGGCATCGCCTCGACCGTGCAGACGAAATAGCGCGGCATCGGCGGGACGATCTTTTCTTCGCCGGTGATCAGCGCCACGCTGCGCGCGCCCCGCGCCTTGACGACGCGATCGTAGATCTCGCGCGCCAGGAGTCTCAGCGGCAGGCCGATCATGCCCGAGGCAAAGCCCAGCATGCGCTCGACCGCCAAGTGGGTCTTGCCGGTGTTGGTGGGCCCGAGGACGGCCAGGAGTCGCGAGGATTCGCCGCGCGGCGAGGGGGCGTTCATGGCGGTGAAGGCGGCGGATGCGAGCGCGCGCCGCAAGCCCCCACGGGCCGCGTCTGGAACGATCGCCTGGGTGACGCCGGCTGCCGATGCATCGAAACCTCAGATAGCCACGAATGACGCCGCTGTCAAAAGGCGCGGCGTGAGCGGCGGCGCGGCCGACCCGAAAACGAGGACCGCGCTCGTGGCTTCGCGCCGCGATCGAGGGCGCCGCGATCCGGTCGAAGCGGGAGGGCTGCAACTCGCCTCCTTCGCCGAGCGGGAACACGACCGGAATGGCGCTCGGAAGCGCAAGAACCGGCCGAGAGGCTCGGCCGATCCTCGCAAAATCAAAGATCTGTGGCGTAAATGGAGCGGGCGAAGGGATTCGAACCCTCGACCCCAACCTTGGCAAGGTTGTGCTCTACCCCTGAGCTACACCCGCGTCCGACGACGGAAAGACCCCGTCCGCGGCGCTTATGAAGCAAGCCGGAAGAGATTGCAACACCCCGGGCGCCTGGTCGGGTTCAGACCGATATGACGCTGAAGGGCGCACGCGTAGCGTCTTGAATTCGCCGGGCCTTTGTCGGACTATCGCAACACGGTGGCGTGAATTGATGTTCGCGCCCGCCTATGCGAAGCGCTATGGCGCCATGCGCGAGGCTCAGGGATGAACGAGACGGTCAAGCCCGAAAAAGTCGATGTCTCCGAGCCGGTTGCCCCGGTCCCACCGAAGAGGCGTCGCTGGGGCAAGGCGGCGCTCGCGCTGGCGCTCGCGGTCGCCGCCGTCGTTGTCTGGCGATACTTCGAGAATGTCGCGCCTTCGACGGTCGACGCGACGCGCCCGGCCGGTCCCGCCGGCGCCCCCGCGCAGACCGTTCGCGCCGCGGCGACGGCGAGCGGGCAAATGCCGATCACGATCGACGCGCTGGGGATCGTGACGCCGTTCGCAACCGTGACGGTGAAGACGCAAATCGCCGGCAAGCTGATGGAGGTCGGCTTCAAGGAGGGGCAACGCGTCGAGCAGGGCGATTTTCTCGCCCAGATCGATCCGCGCCCCTATCAAGTCGCGCTCGCCCTGGCGCAGGGACAATTGGCGAAGGATTCGGCGCTGTACGCGCAGGCGCAGGCGGATCTGGCGCGCTACCAGACCCTGATCACGCAGGATTCGATCGCCCGTCAGCAGGTCGAGGACCAGGTCTTTCTCGTCGCGCAGGACAAGGCCGCGATGGCGGCCGATCAGGCGCAGATCGACGCCGCCAACTTGAACATCGCCTATTGCCGCATCACGGCGCCGGTCGGCGGCCGCGTCGGCCTGCGGCTGGTCGATCCCGGCAATTATCTCCAGCCCTCGGATTCGACCGGCATCGTCGTGATCGCCCAGCTCGATCCGATCAGCGTCGTCTTTTCGACGCCAGAGGACAATCTGCCGCCAATCGCCCAGCGCTTGAACGCCGGCGCAAGCCTGCCGGTCACGGCGTTCGACCGCGCCAACGTCAAGCCCTTGGGCGCGGGAATGTTGACCGCCTACGACAATCAGGTCGATGTGACGACGGGCACGTTCAAGCTGCGCGCGACCTTCGCCAATGCGCAAGGAACGCTGTTCCCCAATCAGTTCGTCAACGTGCGTCTGCTGGTCGACACGCTTGCGGACGCGGTTCTGGCCCCCAACGCGGCGATCCAGCTCGGCGCCAACAGCAGTTTCGTCTACGTCGTCGGCGACGATTCGACCGTCGCCGTGCGCAAGGTCACGACAGGTCCGGCGGACGCGACGAACACGACGATCGTTTCCGGCTTGGCGGTCGGCGAGAACGTCGTGATCGACGGCGCCGACCGGCTGCGCGACGGCGCCAAGGTGAACGTCCGCAACGCCGCGGGCGCGGCGGCGCAAGCCCAGGCGCCGGCGGCCGCGCCCGGGCAGGAACGGCGTCAGCATCGACGCCAGACCCAGGGCGACGCGGGCGCGCCGGCGCCGGCGGCGAGCCCGGCGCCATGACCGCGGCGCGGACGAGGACGTGGCGATGAACCCTTCGCGCCTGTTCATCGAGCGGCCGGTGGCGACGACGCTGCTGATGATCGCGATCCTCATGGTCGGCGTCGCCGCATATAAATTCCTGCCGCTCTCGGCGCTGCCCGAGGTCGACTACCCCACCATTCAGGTCCAGACCTTCTACCCCGGCGCGAGCCCGGAGGTGATGACCTCGTCGGTGACCGCGCCGCTGGAGCGGCAATTCGGCCAGATGCCCTCGCTGGCGCAAATGATGTCGCAGAGCTCGGCAGGCGCCTCGGTCATCACCCTGCGTTTCAGCCTCGACCTCAGCCTCGACATCGCCGAACAGGAAGTGCAGGCGGCGATCAACGCCGCGGGCAACCTGTTGCCGGCCGACCTTCCCGCGCCGCCGATCTACGCCAAGGTCAATCCCGCCGACGCGCCGATCCTGACCATCGGCGTGACTTCGAAGACGCTCAAACTGACGGATGTCGAAGACATCGTCGAAAGCCGGCTGGCGCCGAAGTTGTCGCAGCTTCCCGGCGTCGGTCTGGTGTCGATTTCCGGCGGTCAGCGTCCGGCCGTCCGCATCCACGCCAATCCGCTGGCGCTCGCCGCTTACGGGCTCAATCTCGACGATCTGAGAACGACCATCGCCAATCTCAACGTCAATACGCCGAAGGGCAATTTCGACGGCCCGACGCAATCCTTCTCCATCAACGCCAACGACCAGATTCGCAATCCCCACGACTACCTCGATTCGGTGATCGCCTATCGCAACGGCGCGCCGGTGCTGTTGAGCGACGTCGCCACCGTCGAGCTGGCGGCGGAGAACGGCCGACTTTCCGCGTGGATGAACGCGACGCCGGCGCTGATCGTCAACATCCAGCGCCAGCCGGGGGCCAACGTCATTCAGGTCGTCGACAGCATCAAGGCCCTGCTGCCGACGCTGACGGCGTCGCTGCCGCAAGCCGTGTCGATCACGCCGTTGACCGATCGCACCACGACGATCCGCGCTTCGGTCAACGACGTCGAATTCGAATTGACGCTGGCGGTCGGGCTGGTCGTGCTGGTGATCTTCCTGTTCCTGCGCAATATCCCGGCGACGATTATTCCCAGCCTATCGGTGCCGCTCTCGCTCGTCGGCGCGCTGGCGATCATGTACCAGATGAATTTCAGCCTCGACAATCTGTCGCTGATGGCGCTCACCGTCGCGACGGGCTTCGTCGTCGACGACGCCATCGTTGTGATCGAGAACATCTCGCGCTATCTCGAAGCGGGCGATTCGCCTAGGGAAGCCGCGCTGAAGGGCTCGCGGCAAATCGGCTTCACCATCATCTCGCTCACCGTTTCGCTGATCGCGGTGCTCATTCCCCTGTTGTTCATGGGCGACGTTGTCGGCCGCTTGTTCCACGAGTTCGCGATCACGCTGGCGGCGACGATCGTCATCTCCGCCTTCGTCTCGCTGACGCTGGTGCCGATGCTGTGCGCGAAATTGCTGAAGTCGAACCCCGCCGAGCGAGGCGGGCGCCGCCATGCGGCGACCGGCGGCCGCTTCTTCCAGGGGCTGCTGCGCTTCTACGCCGCGATGCTCAACGTTGTGCTGAACCATCAGGTCGCGACGCTGATCGTCGCCCTGGCGACCTTCTTCATCACCGGATATCTCTACGTCGCGATCCCCAAGGGCTTCTTTCCGGTGCAGGACACCGGAATTATCCAGGGCGTCACCCAAGCCGCGCAAGATATTTCCTTCGACAAGATGGCCGAGCGTCAGCAGGCTTTGGCCAAGGCGATCTCGGCGGATCCGGACGTCGAAAGCCTATCCTCGTTCATCGGCGTCGACGGCTCCAACGTCACGCTCAACTCCGGCCGCTTCCTCATCAACCTCAAACCGCACGCGAAGCGTCGATCGAGCGCCAGCGAGATCATCCGCCGCTTGCAACGGGAGACCGCCGACATCGCCGGCGTTTCGCTCTACATGCAGCCGGTGCAGGATCTGTCGATCGACACCGCGGTCAGCGCCACCGAATTTCAATTCACCCTGGACAATCAGGATCTCGAGACGTTGCAGACCTGGACGCCGACGGTCCTGGCGCGCCTAGCCAAGGTTCCCGAGATCGTCGACATCGCCAGCGATCTGCAGCCCAACGGCCGTTCGGTGATGGTCCGCATCGATCGGGCGAGCGCGGCGCGCTTCGGCGTCACCCCGGCCACCATCGACAACGCGCTCTACGACGCCTACGGCCAGCGCATCATTTCGACCGTGTTCACCCAGTCGAACCAATATCGCGTCATTCTCGACGTCGATCCGGCGATGGCTCATTCCCTGGACTCGCTGAACGCGATCTATCTTCCGTCCGCGGCCTCGACCAGCGGCCAAGTGCAGCTCCCCGCCATTAGCACGCTCGAGGTGAAGCGGGCGCCGTTGCAGATTTCGCATCTCAAGCAGTTCCCGGTGACGACGATTTCGTTCAACCTGGCGCCCGGCGCCTCGCTCGGCGGAGCGGTCGACGCCATCAACGCCGCGCTTGCCGACGTCGGTCTTCCCGCCAGTTTCGCGGCGACCTTTCAAGGCGCCGCGCAAGCGTTCCAGTCGTCGCTGTCGAACGAGCTGTTTCTGCTGCTGGCGGCGGTGGCGACGATGTACATCGTGCTGGGCGTTCTCTACGAGAGCTTCATTCACCCCGTCACGATTCTCTCGACGCTGCCTTCGGCGGGCATCGGCGCCCTGCTCGCGCTCGAATTCGCCGGAGCCGGCCTCGACATCGTCGGCGTCATCGGCATCGTACTGTTGATCGGCATCGTCAAGAAGAACGCGATCATGATGATCGACTTCGCGCTCGAAGCGCAGCGGCAGGAGGGCAAGTCGCCGCGCGACGCAATCTTTCAGGCCTGTCTGTTGCGCCTGCGGCCGATCCTGATGACGACGGTGGCGGCGATGTTCGGCGCCTTCCCGCTGATGTTGGGAACCGGCGTCGGCTCGGAACTGCGCCACCCGCTCGGCCTGGCGATCGTCGGCGGCCTTGCCGTCAGTCAGATCCTCACGCTGTTCACCACGCCGGTGATCTATCTCTTCTTCGAGCGCATCGGGTCGCGGCTGGGCGCCGGCGCGACGGACGGCGCCTGGGCGGCGGACGCGCCGTGAACAACCGCCTTTCCGAGCTCTTCATCCGGCGGCCGGTGGCGACGACGCTGCTGACGATCGGCGTCGCGTTGGCGGGCCTGCTGGCGTTCGGGCAATTGCCCGTTTCGCCGTTGCCGCAGGTCGATTTCCCCAACGTCTCGGTGTCGGCGACCATGCCCGGCGCCAGCCCCGACACCATGGCGTCCTCGGTCGCGGCGCCGTTGGAGCGCCATCTCGGGCAGATCGCCGACGTCAACGAGATGACCTCGTCGAGTTCGCTGGGTTCGACGCGCATCCAACTGCAATTCGGCCTCGACCGCGACATCGACGGCGCCGCGCGCGACGTGCAGGCGGCGATCAACGCCGCGCGCGCCGATATGCCGTCCAGCCTGCGCGCCAACCCGACCTATCACAAGGTCAATCCCGCCGACGCGCCGATCATGGTTCTCGCGCTGACTTCGACCACGCGCACCGCCGGACAGATTTACGACATCGCCTCCAACGTCCTGCAACAGCGGCTGTCGCAGCTCGACGGCATCGGCGAGGTCGACGTCGTCGGCAGCGCGCTGCCGGCGGTGCGGGTCGAACTCAATCCCGGCGCGCTGTTCAGATACGGCGTCGGCCTCGAGGACGTCCGCGCCGCGCTCGCCGCCGCCAACGCCAACAGCCCCAAGGGCGCGATCGAGGACGGCGACTTTCACTATCAGATCTACGCCAACGACCAGGCGAGCCACGCCGATCAATATCGCGATCTCGTCGTCGCCTACCGCGACAACGCCGCGGTGCGCCTCGCCGACGTCGCCGAAGTCGTCGATTCCGTCGAGGACCTGCGCAACGCCGGGCTCTCCAACGGCAAGCCGTCGGTTGCGATCGTGCTGTCGCGCCAACCCGCCGCCAACATCATCGAAGCGGTCGACGGCGTCAAAGCGGAACTGCCGCGTCTCGCCGCCGCGTTGCCGGGCGACGTCGCCCTCGATGTCGTCGTCGACCGATCGATCACCATCCGCGGCTCGCTCGCCGACACCGAACGCACGCTGATCATCGCGGTCGCCCTGGTGATCTTCGTCGTCTTCGTCTTCCTGCGCAACGCGCGCGCCGCCGCGATCCCCAGCGTCGCCGTGCCGGTTTCGATCCTCGGCTCGTTCGGCGTGATGTACCTCGTCGGCTACAGCCTCGACAATCTATCGTTGATGGCGTTGACGATTTCGACCGGATTCGTCGTCGACGACGCCATCGTCGTGCTCGAAAACGTCACCCGGCACATCGAAGGCGGCGCGACCCGGCTGCAGGCGGCGATCCTGGGCGCTCGCGAAGTCGGATTCACCGTCATCTCGATCAGCCTTTCCCTCATCGCGGTGTTCCTGCCGTTGCTGCTGATGGGCAGCATCGTCGGCCGGCTGTTCCGCGAGTTCGCGGTGACGCTCTCGATCGCGGTGCTGATCTCGCTCGTCGTCTCGCTGACGACGACGCCGATGATGTGCGCCCTGATCCTGCCGCGCCGCGCAATCCTTTCGCACGGCGCGCTCTACCGGCTCACCGAGCGCGGCTTCGACGCCATGCTCGCCTTCTATCGCGCGACGTTGGCGACCGCGCTGCGCCATCCCTTGGTCGTCATGCTCATCCTGCTGTCGATGATCGGGCTGAACGTCCAGCTCTTCCGACAGATGACCTACAGTCTGTTCCCGGTTCAGGACACCGGCCTGCTCATCGGCTCCATCCAGGGCGATCAGAGCATCTCTTTCCAGTCGATGAAGCAGAAGCTGGCGCAATTGCAGACGATCGTCCAAGACGATCCCGCAGTGGCGACCGTGGTCGGCGTCACCGGCGGCCGGCAGACCAATTCCGGTTTCGTCTATATCTCGCTCAAGCCCTTCGCCGAGCGCCGGATCAGCGCCGACGGCGTGGTCGCGCGGCTGCGCGCCAAGCTCGCCGAAGTGGCCGGCGCGCGGCTCTTCCTCGTCGCGGTGTCGGACCTGCGCACCGGCGGGCGGCAGAGCAACGCGACCTATCAGTACACGCTTCTCTCGGACAGCACCGCGACGCTCTACCGATGGGCGCCGCGACTGACCGCGGCGTTGCAACAGAGCGAGATCCTGAAGGACGTCAATTCCGATCAGCTGCAAGGCGGCCTGGAGACCGATCTGACGATCGATCGAGCGACCGCGAAGCGCCTCGGCCTCACCTTGACCGCCGTCGACAACGCCCTCTACGACGCTTTCGGCCAGCGGCAGGTTTCGACCATCTACAATGCGCTCAATCAATATCACGTCGTCATGGAGGTGGCGCCGCGCTATTGGCAGGACCCGTCAGCCCTGCGGGACATTTGGGTCTCGACCGCCGGCGCCAATCCAACCGGCTCGCAGCAGACCAACGCGGTCGCCGGGCTGTTCGCCGCCTCGACCGCGGCGACCGGCTCGGCGGCCTCGATCGCCGCCGATTCGGCGCGCAACCTGGCGATGAATTCGCTCGCCGCCAGCGGCCATTCGGCCGCGTCGGCCGGGTCGGCGGTCTCCACGTCGCGGGAGACCATGGTTCCGCTGTCGGCGTTCAGCAGCTATCAGCTCGGCCAGACGCCGCTGGCCGTCAACCATCAGGGCCAGTTCGTCGCGACGACGATTTCGTTCAACCTCGCGCAGGGCCACGCCCTCAGCGAGGCGCAAAAGGAAATCGAGAGCGCGACGGCGAGCATCCATTTGCCGTCGAGCATTCACGGCGCCTTCGCCGGAACCGCCGCGACCTACCAGCAATTCGCCTCCGGCCTGGCGCTGCTTTTCGCCGCCGCGCTGATTGCGGTCTACATCGTGCTGGGCATTCTCTACGAGAGCTACATCCATCCACTGACGATCCTGTCGACGCTGCCGTCGGCGAGCGTCGGCGCGCTGATCGCCCTCAAGACGTTCAACACCGAATTCACCATCATCGCCGCGATCGGCATCATCCTGCTCATCGGCATCGTGAAGAAGAACGCGATCATGATGATCGATTTCGCGCTCCAGGCCGAGCGCGAGGGCCTGTCGACCAGGGACGCGATCACCCAGGCGTGCTTGCTGCGCTTCCGACCGATCATGATGACGACTTTCGCGGCGATGTTCGGCGCCTTTCCTCTCGCCTTCGGCGCAGGGGAAGGCTCGGAGCTGCGCCATCCCCTGGGGATCGCGATCGTCGGCGGCTTGCTCTTCAGCCAGGCTTTGACCCTCTACACGACGCCGATCATGTTTCTCTATCTTGATCGTTTCGGAAATTGGCTGCATCGTATATGGGGCCGCGTCTATTTCAGGGGCAAATCCGCGCGCCTCGCGGGGGCCGGATCATGAGTTTTCGCCGCGCGACGTCCTTGGCGACGATCGGGTTGACGCTGCTGTTGATCGGCTGCGCCGCTGTCGGTCCAGACTATCAGCGCCCCGCCGCTATTGTTCCCGCCCAGTACAAGGAAATGAAGGGCTGGAAGGCCGCTACGCCGCGCGACGATTTCGCCAAGGGCGAATGGTGGACGCTTTTTCGCGACCCCGAGCTGAATGCGTTGGAGGCGCAGGTCGCCGTCTCCAACCAGACTCTGAAAGCGGACGAAGCGAACTATCGCGAGGCTCTGGCGCTGATCGCCGAGGCCCGCGCGGGGCTCTTTCCCACCCTGAACTTCAACCCGACGCTGACGCGCGCGGAGAGCCAGGGGCTCGTCGCCACGACGCTCGACGCGCAAGTCAGCGCCGCCTGGACGCTCGACGTCTGGGGCAAGGTTCGCCGCGCCATCGAGGAGCAGGGCGCCGCGGCGCAGGTCAGCGCCGCCGACCTCGCCAACGCGACGCTGTCGGCGCAGTCGGCGCTCGCGCTCGCCTACGTGCAGTTGTGCGAGTCCGATTCGCTCGACGACCTGCTGGTCGACACCGTCAAGCAATACCAGCGCTCGCTCGCCATCACGCAAAACCAGTACGCGGCGGGAACGTCCGCCAAGTCCGACGTCATCACCGCGCAGGCTTCGGTGTTGGCGGCGCAGGCGCAGGAGATCAACGTCGGCGTGGCGCGGGCGCAGAACGAGCATGCGATCGCCGTGCTGATCGGCAAGCCTCCCTCCGAGCTGTCGGTCCCGCGCCGCCGTCTGGCGCTCGACATCCCCGCCATCCCGCTCAGCCTGCCCTCGAGTCTGCTCGAAAGGCGGCCGGACATCGCCGCGGCGGAACGCACGATGCAGGAGCAAAACGCCGCCATCGGCGTCGCCGTCGCCGGCTATTATCCCGACATCACGCTCTCGGGCGCCTTCGGCTATTACGGCGATCCCTTCGTCAAGCAAATCGCCGGGGCCAATCCGGTCTGGTCCTACGGCTTGTCGCTGGCGCAGCCGCTGTTCAACGGCGGCCTGACCGACGCCCAGGTCGAGGCTGCCAAGCAGACTTACGAAGCCAGCGTGGCGACCTATCGCCAGACCGTGCTGACAGCGTTTCAGCAGGTCGAGGATCAACTCGTGGCGATCCGCGTCCTCAGCCAAGAGATCAAGGTGCAAGTCGAAGCGGTCAAGGCCGCCCAACAGGCCGTGCAGATCGCGCTCAACGAATACCGCGCCGGAACGCAGAACTTCACCACGGTCGTGACCGCCGAAGCGATCGCGCTCACCGACGAGGAATCGGCTCTGACCTCGCGCGCGCAACGCCTGACCGCCGTCGTGACCCTCGTCGTCGCTCTGGGCGGCGAATGGAGCACAGACGAGCTGCCTGCGCTGCCTGCGCTGCCTGCGCTGCCTGCGCTGCCTACGCTTACTACGGCGGCGCTTACCTCTACGCCTACGCCCATACCGACCGTTGCGCCTACGCCCTGATCGCTCGAATGCGAAGTCAGTCGGGAAGCGCGTAACGACGCGCGATGTCCCAGGCGGCGCGCGCGTCCGCAATAGAAATCGCGCCGTCGTTGGCGGCGCGCGCGGTCTTCGCCGCCTCCACCAGAGCGGGGGGGCCGAAAGGATCGGGCAAGTCCGCCTGCCCGCTCGAAAGCGCCGTCTCCATCGCGGAAACGGCCGCGCCGTCGCCGCTCAATTTGACCGCGAGCGCCAGCGCGACGGCGGGCCTCGGCGCTTTCGCGAGCCGCGCGATCCGGTAGGCGTTGAGGAAGCGCTTCACGCCCCGCGGCGCGCCGGCGGCGAGCGGCGCGATCGCGGTCAGCAGCGCCGCCTCGGCCTGCGAAAGCGGCTCGAGCAATCGCGATTCTTTCGCGTCGACGAAGTTCGAGGGGTTGACGACGGCGTTGGAGCCGATGAGGCGCGCCGTGAATCGGCCGGAGTCGGCGAGGCCGAGGGTCTCGGCATTGACGACGAGCTGAAGAAATTTCTCGCTTCGCCAGCGCGCCGCCGCGCCGTCGTTCGCGCCCGCGAAGATCGCGGGGTCGCACGCGATCACCCCCACGCAGCCCGCGTCGAGCATCGTGCTCGCCGCCTCGATCAGGCGCAACGAATCGGCGGGCGCCATCGCGTCGAGATTGTCGAAGGCGAAGACCAGCCGCTGCGGCGCGGGAATCGCCGTCTGCCCCGGCCCGCCTATCAAGCGGCTGAGTTCGACGAAGAAAGAGCGCGCGGCTTTCGCCGGCGCTTCGGGCCCGCGCGCGAAGGCGGGGCCGGGGGCGCGCGCAGACGGCTTGGCGCCGCCGGCGCGCTTGGCGGTAGCCTGCGCGTGCTTGGCCGCGGCTTCGGCTTCCGCGGTCAGCGAGGCGACGCGTTGGGCCAGGCGGGCGGCGCTGGCGTCGAGTTCGCGCTGGCGGTCGCGCACGTCCTGATCGAGCAGCCGAACGCCGCGAAACAGCAAGGCGGCGAAGTCGAAAGCGCGCCAGAAATTGAGCGCCAGCGCAAGAACGCCGAAAAGGGTCAGGATCTGGCGCGCCGTTTGCAGCAGTCCGTCGTGCGCCGTCAGCCAGTCCGCGAGCGGAGCCAGCGCCGCGCCCACCGAGCGCAGCCAATCCGCGGCCGCGGCGCCGCGCGCGTGCTCGACGCCGAACGCCAGCGCGAAAGCGATCAGCGCGGCCGCGAGCCAGCGCGCTTGGCTGCGATACGCCCAGATCGAGCGAACGACGACTCCGACGCGCGAGGCCGCGCTGGCGCTGTCGAGGTCGCGCACGAGATCGCGGTAATTGGCCGCCGGATCGCCCTCGCCCAAGTCGAACCGGCGCAGCCGCGTCTCGATCGAGGCGCGGTGGGCGCGAATGAACGCCGCGACGGGCGATCCCGGGGTCTGGTAGAGAATCGACTCGGTGAGCCGCCCGCGCTTGGCCTCGACCTCGTCGCGCGCCGCGCGCTCAGCCTCCAGCCGCTTGCTGATTTCGTCGTGCCGCTCGGCGGCGGCCGCGGCGGCGCGCTGCGGATCGGCGCCGGCATGGGCGGCTTCGTCGGCGAGCGCGGCGTAGCTGAAGCCGTTGCGATCGCGTTCCAGCGCGGCGAAAGCGGCCGACGCGATCGCTACGGCGGGATCGCCGTCGACGCCGGCCGCGTCGATCGGGATCACGACGACGCGGGAAAGATACCGCGTCCCGGGCGTCTTGCCGGCGGCGGCGGCGAGGTTCTCGACCGCTTCGATGAGACGGCGGAGCGCAAAACTCTTGCCCGAACCGGTCCGGCCGACGATTCCGGCCAGGAACGGGGTCTGCGCCTCGTCGACGAGGCAGAGCTCGGCGAGCGGCTCGATCGCCTCGCAAATGTTCTGTAGGTCGGCGCGATCGCCGGCGTCGGCATAGAAAATCGCCTGCTGCGGGGCGCTCGGCGCCAGGTCCGGCGGCGGCGCCGAGGGAGCTTGGTCGAGGGTCGGCTGCGGCTCGCCGTCGATGCGGCCCGGTTCAACGTCCCTCTGGCCTTCGATCAAAGGAACCTCCCTCGGCTGTCGGGCGCGCACGGCGAGAGACAGGGCTACGCCGCAGCGTCGCGCGGTGACGATTTGGCCGCCCCGTCCGCCCGCGTCAAGCGTAAATCCGCTCGGCCGATGGCGAATCAGGCGCCGCGGCGCTTCAGGACGCGGCGTTCGCGCTCGGAACGGCGACGCCGCGACGACGGGCCTCAGCCGTGCTCGCCCGCTTCGGCAATTTCCCCGCGATGCCGTACAGTCGCTCGCGCCTGTCGAGTTCATTCAGAACATCGGCCGGAGTAATCCCGCGTTCGGCCCGGATGACGATGAGGTGATAGGGAACGTCGGCGCTCTCTAATATTGCCGATTCACGATTCATTTGAACGGCGTCACGGCCGAGCTCGACCGCCTTCTCGACCAGCTTGTTGGCCTTCCGGCGCACGCCGTCATGGAAAAGCTTGGATGTGCGCGAGATTGTGGGATCGCGGCCCCTCGCAGCCGATACGGCGGCGAACACGCGCTCGAGCGAATCGTTCTTTGTGCAACGATGGTCCGCAGAAGCAGATTTTACACAAGAAATTCGCGCCAATCGCCGCGACGCCGATCGAGGGACGGACGAAGCGACGGGATCGCGGCCGCCCCCTCTCGGGTCACGCCGCCGCCAGGGCGCGAAACATCGCCCGCCCGTCGATTCCGCCGACCAGCGGATCGATGAGGTTCTCGGGGTGCGGCATCAGGCCGAGGACGTTGAAGGCCTCGTTGTAGACGCCGGCGATCTCGTTCATCGAGCCGTTCGGATTGGCGACGGCGCCGAGGGCGCCGGCGCCGTCGCAGTAGCGGAACGCGACGCGTCCCGAGCGCTCCAACTCCGCCAGCCCCGCGGCGTCGATGGTGTAATTGCCTTCGCCGTGCGCGACGGCGAATTTGACCACCTGCCCGCGGACGTAGCCCCGCGTAAACGGGCTCGAGTCGTTTTCGACCCGAAGATGCTGCATCCTGCAAACGAACCGGCGCCCGGCGTTGCGCATGAGCGCGCCCGGCAGCAGACCCGCTTCGCACAAAATCTGGAACCCGTTGCAGACGCCGAGGACCAGGCCGCCCCGGGCGGCGTGCGCGCGCACGGCGTCCATGATGTGCGCGCGCGCCGCGATCGCGCCGCAGCGAAGATAGTCGCCATAGGAAAAACCGCCGGGCAAGACGACGAGGTCGGTTCCCTGAGGCAACGCGCGATCGGCGTGCCAGACGATCGCCGGCGGCGCGCCGCTCGCCTGCCTGAGCGCGCGGACGACGTCGCCTTCGCGGTTGGAGCCGGGAAAAAGGACGACGGCGGCGCACAGTGGATTATTCATGGTCGAGCGCGTAATCTTCGACGATCGTGTTGGCGAGCAGCTTCTCGCACGCTTCCGTGAGCTTGCGATCCGCCGCGTCGCGATTCTCGGCGTCGATCTCGATGTCGAACACCTTGCCTTGGCGCACGGCGCGGACCCCGGCGACGCCGAGGGATTTCAACGCCCCCTCGATCGCTTTGCCTTGGGGGTCCAGCACCCCCCGTTTCAGGGTGACGATCACGCGCGCTTTCATCGCCGAGCCTCGCTTACGAAAAGACAATTGTTCACGCCGCGTGAGAAGCCGGCGTCAGCGTCAGCAGGGAATACAGCCCCGACGCATCGCGGGTCGCGCGCAGTTGCGCCGCCATATTGGCGTCGCGAAGCACGCGCGCGATCGTCGCCAGCGCCTTCAGATGGTCGGCGCCAGCGCCTTCGGGCGCCACCAGCAGAAAAATCAGGTCGACAGGCAGTCCATCGAGCGCCTCGAAATCGATCGGCCGCTCCAGCCGCGCGAAAATGCCGAAGATGCGCTCGCACTTGGCGAGCTTGCCATGCGGAATGGCGATGCCGTCGCCGACGCCGGTCGAGCCGAGGCGCTCGCGCTGGAGCAGCGCATCGAAGATTTCGCGCGCCGGCAGCCCCGACGCCGCGGCGGCGCGCTCGCTCATTTCCTGCAACGCCTGTTTCTTGCCGTTGACGCGAAGCGACGCGATGACCGAGTTGAGCGTGAGAAGATCGGTTAGCGACATATCGAACTCGAGTTAAGGACTTGCCGGCGAGGTCGGACTTCATGGCCGACTCGAAGCGAGCGCGTCATATCGGCTCATTCGCGCCCTAATGTGGATCGAGCCAGCCGATCGCGCCGTCGGCTCGGCGATACACGACGTTCACGCGTGCGCTTCCCGCGTGCTGAAACACGAGGAACGGGGCGCCGCTGAGATCGAGTTCCGCGACCGCCGAGGCGACGGACAGGGTTTTCAGCGGTTGCGAACCTTCCGCGACGACGACCGGGTTGAAGTCGACCGGCTCTTCCTCCGCTTCACCCGGCGCCTCGATCATGTAATTGGCGACTTGCAGTCGAGCGCGCCCCTCGGCGCTCGGAGCGGCGGCCTGATGGTCCTTGAGCCGCTTCTTGTAACGGCGCAGTCGGCGTTCGATCTTGTCGAGCGCCTGTTCGACGCTCGCGTAGGGCTCCTGGGCGCCGCCCTCCGCCTGAAGGCTCCGACCCGAACTGAGGTGCAACGAACAATCCGCGCGATACCCGGATCCTTCCCGCGATATGACGACGTGGCCGCTGACCTTGCCGTCGAAATAGCGCGCGATCATCGCCTCGACCTTGTCGAGCACGTGGCCGCGCAGGGATTCTCCGACGTCGAGGTTCTTGCCGGAAACTCGTAAGGGCATGGATCGCCTGACCTCTCTAGCTCGCTCCAAGTCGAATCGCCTCGCGGCGACCATTTCCCAACTCACAGCGACGAGAATCCGCCGGCTCGCAAACCTGCGCGTCGCGGCCATGAAGCTCGATAATCGCAGCGGCCGCAGGCTTCGCTTGTTGCGCGCGGCTAGCGTTAGAAGCCCGCCGAGGCGATGTCAATCGCGGCCTCTGCCGCGGCGGTCGAGAAATCGAAAAGACGCTTTCCGTCAGAGGCCTAGCGGACTGCCGGGACGCCCAGGGGCGCCCATCGGCGACAATTTCAGGCGGCGGCGGTCGACCGAGGAAGGGATCCGCAGGGAGTCGCGATACTTGGCGACCGTGCGGCGCGCGACGACGATGTCGGCGCTGCGCAGCCGCGCGACGATGACGTCGTCGGAGAGCACGTCGCCTGGGTCCTCGGCGTCGATCATCTGCTTGATCTTGAAGCGCACCGACTCGGCCGAATGCGCCCGCGCCGCGCCGTTGGAGAGCGAAGCGATCGGCGTAGTGAAGAAATATTTCATGTCGAACAGGCCGCGCGGCGTCTGGATGAACTTGTTGGAGGTGGCGCGGGAAACGGTCGATTCGTGAACCCCGATCGCATCCGCCACCGTCTTCAGGTTCAGCGGCCTCAAGCCCGCCACGCCTTCGACGAGAAACGCGTCCTGACGGCGCACGATCTCCGCGGCGACGTTGAGAATGGTGCGCGCGCGTTGCTCCAGGCTCTTGGTCAGCCAATTCGCGCTCTGCAAGTTCGACGACAAAAATTGGCGATCTTCCTCGCGCAGGGCGCCGCGCTTGATCCGCGTCGCATAGGTTTCGTTGACCAGCACTCGCGGCAAGGCCTCGCTGTTGAGCTCGACGCGCCAGGAATGGTCCGGCGCGGCGACGACGAACACGTCGGGAATCGCGGGCGGCTCGACCGCAGCGCCGAAACCGCGCCCCGGCTTGGGATCGAGGCGCCGGATCTCGTCGATCATTTCGGCGAGATCTTCGTCGTCGACGCCGCAGGCGCGGCGCAGCGCCGGCAGGTCGCGCCTGGCCAGCGCCGGCAGATTCTCGATCAGCGCGCGCATCGCCGGATCGAAGCGGTCGCGTTCGATCAATTGCAACGTCAGACATTCGGCGAGGTTGCGGGCGAAGACGCCGGTCGGCTCCAAGGTCTGCAAGCGCTCGAGCGCCGCTTCGACGCGGGAGAGGGGGGCGCCGAGCCGCTCGGCGATTTCCTCGAGCGCGCCTCTCAGGTAGCCTGCTTCGTCGACCGCGTCGATCAACGCGGCCGCGATCAGACGGTCGACGGGCTCACGAAGCGCGATCATCGCCTGCCGGGTCAGATGCTCGCTCAAGGTGACCGGCTGAGCGACGTAGGCTTCGAGGTCCGGCGCGCCCTCCTCGCCGCCGCGCCCGGCCACTCCCGTCCACGAAGTCGCCGAGAGACCCTTGCCTTCGTCTTGCGGCGCTCGCTCCAGCGGCGTCGCAGCGCGGTCGGGATCGAAGGCGTTGTCGATCTCAGTGCCGAGATTCTGGGCGAGCGCGACGGGATCGGATTCGAGCGATTCGGAGGCCCAGTCGCCGGGTTCGACGGCGTCCGCAGGCGGCTCGGGATCTCCTCCCTCGCCGGGCGCTTCCGCGGCGGGCGCGTCCTCGGCCCGCTCCAGCAGCGGATTGCGCTCCAACTCGCCCTCGACGAAGGCGGCGAGTTCCGCGTTCGGCATCTGCAGAAGCTTGATCGCCTGCAACAGCTGCGGCGTCAGCGCCATCAACTGGCCTTGACGCATTGCCAGTTTGTGCGAAAGCGCCATCCCCGACCACCAACTCGCTTCTACGCGTCGCAACGCCGCGCGAATTCGCGGCTCGGTTTTTGCTTGCATTACCCTTATACCACGCGGAGGCGACGAGAAAGCAATGCCTCCGTCTCGCCGGCGGCGCCGACGATGGGCAGGGTTAACGCGGCCTTACGGCGCTGTGCGCGTCGACCGCGCCGCCCCGACGCGGCGAGGCGCATCGATGGTCTTGGCCGAGCGAAGCCGGGCCGTAGGGCCGGCTCCCCGCGCGGAGATCGCGGAGGCCGACGCCCCGAGCCGCGCGCCGACGATCGGAGTTCGCGCGCGTCAATCCTGGTCGAGACGGGCGTTCTGGCGAATGCCCATGGCGCGCCGCCCGGCGAAACGGGGATGGCGCCGGCGACGCGCGATCTCGTTGCGGCGCGGCCCCTCTTGCCACGAGGCCCGCGCGACCTCTTATCGCCTTTCTTCTCCAGGCGAACGCGCGGCGTCGGTCCGCCGCGCTAGCGGGAGCGAGGGCGACGGGAAGGCGGGCGTCCTTTCGATTCGGCGGGCGCGCCGTCAGAAATCGAGGCCCTTCTTCTTCATTTCCTCGCGGGCGCGGGTGAGAATGTCCGTCGACAATTGCTGGCTCCACGCGCTCCCCAATTTGCGAACCTCCTCGCTCAACGCCGAGCCGGTCGCCGTGAATTTCTTGCCAACCGGGCTTTCATAGAACGCTGCGACATCCTTGAGCTCCTGTTCCGTCATTTCGCTCGCCAGAAACTTCGCCAAATCCGCGACAACGCTTTGCTCGGTCTTGACGAACTCCGGCTCGATCGCCAGCAACGTCTCGTGCAGCGCGTCCTTCAGCTCTGGGCGCGTCGCCGCGACGCGGCGTTCGAGCTGCCCGAGCATCCCCGGCACGACCTGGTCGATAGACCCCTTCACGCCGATGTCGACGACGATCTGGTTGGCGTAGTTCAGAGCGGCGGGCGTCGGCTCCTCGGCGCTCGCGGCGACGCTCGAGATCGCCAGCGCAAGCGCGGCGCCGAGCAACGCTTTGATTTTCATGTTTGACGAGGACACGATTTCATTCTCCTTTGGGTTATGGCGGTCAGGCGGGGGCGCCGAGAATCTCGACGCCGTTCGGCCCGGCGACGATGGCGGCGCTCGCCAGGCCGATGAACAGTCCGTGTTCGACGACGCCCGGGGTGAAAGCGAGCGCGCGGGCGAGCGCTTCCGGGTCGGGGATCGCGCCGAAGGCGCAGTCCAGAATATAATGCCCGCCGTCGGTGACGAAAGGACCGCCGTCGCGCCGGCGCAGCGCGAACGTTCCGGTCAGGCCGAGCGCGGCGCTGGCGCGCTCGACGCGCCGACGGGTCGAGGCCAGGCCGAAGGGGACGACTTCGATCGATAGGGGGAAGGCGCCCAGGCGCGCCACCCGTTTCGTCGAATCGGCGATCGCCAGCATGCGCCGCGACGAGGCCGCGACGATCTTCTCGCGCAGCAGAGCGCCGCCGCCGCCCTTGATCAGGCGCAGCGACGGATCGATTTCGTCGGCGCCGTCGACCGTCAGGTCGAGTTCGGGGATCTCGTCCAGGGTCGCCAGCGGCACGCCGAGCGCCTCGGCCTGGCGGAAAGTCGCCTCCGAGGTCGGCACGCAGACCACGTCGAGGCCGCGTCGAACTCCCTCGCCGACGAGGTCGACGAAATGGCGCGCGGTCGAGCCGCTGCCGAGCCCGAGCTTCATGCCCGGGCGTACGAAGCCCATCGCGCGTTCGGCGGCTTGACGCTTGAAGACTTCCCTATCCGACAAAGGCCGAAACTCCGCATTCGCTCTGGCCGCGCGTCCGCTCGAGAGCGTCGGAGCTCCGCCGACGCGTCCGGCGCCGATGGCCTAATGGCTCCGCGGCGGAAAGGCAACTCGCGGCGGGAGGCCGGCGCATGGCCGAGCGGAGGAATGTATCCGACGTCGTCAAAGCCCTTGTTCGGCGTCGATGCGGCGTTCGGAAGATCCGGCGTCGCTCCGCCCCCGGGGCGAACGTTCATGGCGTCGCTCGGGTCGGCGGCGAGGCGCCCGAGGCCCGCGACGCCGCCGGCGAGCGCGAGCCTCGGCCTCGCGCGGCTTTATGGCGCCGCAGCATTGGGCGGCGCGCGACGCGCGGTCAAAATCGATTTCGCGTTCGATTCTTTCCAGCGACGCGAATTTGACCCCATCGCGTTCACCGGCTGCAAAGAAATGTTGGGTAACGACGTGATGGCGGCGCACGGCGCGGCAACATCCGCCGGCCATTCCGCCGCGGACGAACAGGGAACGAGGAACGGCCGAAATGACCGCGATGGCGCCTTTTTTTCGGATGATCAACGGGCTGGAAGGGTTCGAGATGGTCTGTTTCTGGCTGGCCGCGTTCGTCGGATTCTTCCTGATCGGGTTCCTGCTCGACTATCTCATGGGCCGGCAAGGCTTTGGCCCCTACGTCAATTCCGGGCTGGCGATCGTCGGCGTTTTTTGCGGGCTGTACGCACGGTACAATTATTTCCTCCCCTTTGTGCGCTACGAACCCTACTTGAGCTTCGCCCTGCTGTTCGCCGCGCCGGTCGTGCTGATCGTGATCTTGAGCTTCACGCGAACGCGGGTGTTTTCGCGCTGAGCGAATTTTCGACGAGGCGCTGGCCGCCGTTGGCGGTCAGGGCGGTCCGGCGACGAAGCCAGCGTCGTTGGAGGCCGGAATCGGCGGCGGGATCGCGTTCTCCAACGCGTCCTCGCCGGGCGCGAGGCGGATTTTGCTCAATTTTGCGCCCGCCCGGCGGGCCTTCGACGCCCCGCTATTTGCCGCAGCGCAAAAATTGCCGCGGTGCAAAAAAGTGTTCCCAAGGGCGGAAAAAAGGGCCTATCTTACTTTGCGTCCGGCGGGAGCCAGCGTGCGGTCGAGACGGTTGGACGATGTCGAATTCCCCTACGCCGATCACCATCAAGAAGTACGCGAACCGGCGCCTCTACAACACCGCTTCCAGCGCCTACGTGACGCTCGCCGATTTGGCCAAGATGGTGAAGATCGGCGAAGATTTCGTCGTTTACGACGCCAAGACCAACGAGGAGATCACCCGCTCGGTTCTTGCCCAGATCATCTTCGAGCAGGAGGGGATCGAGGGACAATCGCTGCTCCCTGTCGCCTTCTTGCGTCAGCTCATCCGCTGCTACGGCGACAGCGTGCAGGCGTTGCTGCCGAGTTACCTCGAATATTCGATCGACCAGTTCAACGGCGAGAAGCAGGCGATGCGCGAAGCGGCGAGCCGCGCATTCGGCAAGGGTCCGTTCTCGACGTCGTCGTTCGCCGCGCTCCAGGAATTGACGCGAAGGAACCTCGCGGCCTTCCATCAAGCGTTAGGCCTCTTTTCTCCCTTCGCGGCCGGCGCCGCGCAACCGGCCGCTCCCGCGAAGGCCGAGACGACCGCGCCGAGCGCCGACATCGACGATCTCAGAACGCAGCTCACCGAGATGCGGCGCCGCCTGGACAGCCTCAGCGAAAGGACCTGATCGCTCGGCCGACGCTCACGCCGCGCCCGACGCCAATCGCGGCTCGGCGGCGCGCGGCTGGTGGATTTCCGCGCGGCCGAGGAAGTGCCCCTGGAGGTAGTCGATCCGCCATTCGCCGAGCAGCCGGCGCGTTTCGGCGTCCTCGACCCACTCGGCGACGGTCTGGATGCCGAGATGATGCGCCAGTTCGGCCAGCGCGCGCACGAAGAAGCGATCGTCCAGCGAGCGCGCGATGTTCTGCACGAACGCGCCGTCGATCTTGACGATGTCGATTCGCAAGCGGCGCAAATTGCGAAACGAGGTGTGCCCGGCGCCGAAATCGTCCATCGCGACGGCGATCCCGAGCGCCTTCATGCGAGCGATGATCCGCTCGGCATCTTCGATCGGCTCGATCGCCAGGGTTTCGACGATTTCCACGATCAGCCGCTCGGCGGTTCCCGGACGGCTCGCCAGCTCCGCCTTCAGGCGATCGACCCAGTCGGGGGAGCGCAACGTCACGACGGAGATATTGACCGCGACCCTCAGTTCGGGTTCGGCCGCCAGGCGATCGAGGGCCAGTTCCAGCACGCGCTGATCGAGCTGCTCGACGAGTCCGAGTTTCTCCGCGACCGGGAGCAGCGCTTCCGGGCCGGCGAGGCGGCCATCGTCCTGGCGCACGCGCAGCAGCGCCTCGAAAAAGGCGATTCCCCCCTCCGCGGCGGCGACGACCGGTTGGTAGGCGAGCACGATTCGGCGCTGGTTGAGCGCCGAAACGATTTCGTCGGCGATCGCCCTTTCCCGGCGTTGCGCTTCGCTCTCGGCCTGGCCCGGCGCGTAGAGCGCGTAGCGATCGGCTTCGCCGGCGGCTTGTTCGAACGCCTCTTCGGCGCGCTGGAGAAGGCGGCAGGCGTTGCGGCCGTGCCGCGGCGCGAGCGCGGCGCCGATGCGGACCGTCGCCCTGACAGCGCCGAGGGCGGTTGCGAACGGTTCGCCGCTGATGCGGCGCGCCAACCTCCGCCCGGCCAGCGTCAGTTGCTCGGCGTCGCCCGCCGAGAGAAGAACCGCGAACTTGCCGCCTGCGTAATGCGCGAGCTCATCGATCGAGCGCATGTTCGCTCGCAGGCGACGGCCCACCGTCGCGATCACCTCGTCCGCCGCGTCATAGCCATAGCGCCGATTGAGCTCGGCGAGGCCTTCGACGCCGACGATCAGAACCGCGAAAACCGCGTCGCGCGGCTTGGCGTGAGCGAAGCGCGATTCGAGCGCTTCGTTGAACGCGCGCCGGGTCGACAGCGCGCCCTCGCGTTGGCGCGAATTCGCCGACACGGCGTCGACGCGCGATTCTTCGTCTCGCTTGAGGACCCTGAGAACGCCGTGCGCGCGCGCCGGCCGACCGCTCGCGTCGGCGAACCAGCGGCCGAAGTCCTCGACCGCGCGGCTCGCGCCGTCCTGCTGCGCCAGGCGATAGGCGGCGCGGTAGGGCGCGCCCTCGCCCTCGTCGCGCGTCGAGGCGTTGTGGATCGCTTGAAATCGCGAGGTCTCCGAATTGGCCGTCACCAGCTCGGCGAAGGCGGCGCCGCTCGCCAGCGAGCGGGTGGAAAAGGCCGCCAGCGTCTCCCCGACGTTCGCGCCCCAGCTCAACCGGTCGCTGGCGATGTCCCAATCGTAGACCACCGCATTGAGGGAGCCGAGAATGGAGCGCGGGTCGAGCTCGCGCGACGGGGCCGCGGCCGTTTGGCCCTGCGCCTCGTCCGAGCGCGGGAACTCCCCTCCGCCCCGCGCCGCGGCTTGGCGATCGGAAAAGCCCTCGATTTCCTGCACGCGGTCCGCCCCCCTCGATGCGTCCTCGATCGCGCGCGCCGCGACGACGACGGGCCCGCTCGGGGCCGCCCGGACAATGGGCGGAATGAGTTAACGCAACGTTTACGTTTAACGTTTCGGCAACCAGGAATTGGCGCGCCGAGCCGCTCAGAAGCGGTCCTTGCGGGCGCGAATTTCCGCGAACACCGCCGCCGGGTCGGCGCCGGTCATGCCGAGCGCCGCCTGGACGCTCGGCGATTCGGCGCGAAGAAACGGATTGGCCGCCAGTTCCGCCGCGATCGAAGTCGGCACGGTCGGCTTGTCGGCCGCGCGCAACCGCGCGACTTCGGCGGCGCGGCTTTTGAGAGCCGCGTTGTCGGGTTCGATGGTCAAGGCGAAGCGCGCGTTGGCCTCGGTGTATTCGTGGCCGCAATAGACCGCGGTCTCGCCCGGCAAAGCGGCGATTTTCAACAGCGAATCCCACATCACCGAATAGGGCGTCTCGAACACGCGCCCGCACCCGAGCGAAAACAGCGCATCGCCGGTGAAGACGATCTCGTCGTCCTCGAACCAATAGACGACATGGCCCGCGGTGTGTCCGGGCGTCTCGATGACCTTGGCGACGAGTCCGCCGACGCGAACGCGATCGCCTTCGCTCAGGCGCGCGTCGAGCGAATCGATGCGCGCCGCTTCCTTGGCCGGTCCGGCGACGCGCAGCTTGGGAAAGCGCGCCCTGAGGCCGGGAACGCCCTGGACGTGATCGGCATGATGATGGGTGATCAGAACGTCCGTCAGCGCCCAACCTCGCGCGGCGGCGGCGGCGGCGGTCGCGTCGGCGTCGGGCGCGTCGATCGCGATCGTCGCGCCCGAAAGCGAATCGTGAATCAGGGCGCCGTAATTGTCCTTCAGACAGAGGAACTGATGCACGTGCGCCGTCATGCCGATCTTCTCCGCCGAGCCTTGCCGCCCGCGCCGAGCCTCCGCCGCGACTGCATTTGCGCCGCGGCGCGGATGGGTCCAAATTCGCTCGCGCTCCGACAGGCTAACCGTTCATGCCGCTCGACGTCAACGATCTCATCGCTTTCTATTCTTCGCCGCTCGGCGACGTTTCGCGTCGGCTGATCGGGCGGGTGCTGCGCGCGCGCTGGGACAATTGCGCCGGGCAGTCGATTCTCGCCTTGGGCTACGGCGGGCCCTATCTCGAGCGCTTTCGCGACGAGGCCGGGCGCGCGCTCGCGTTCATGCCCGCCGAGCAGGGCGTGGTCAATTGGCCGGCGAGCGGACGCTCCGCCTCGGCGTTGGTCGCCCTCGACATGTTGCCCCTGCCCGACTCTTCGATCGATCGCATCCTCGTCGTTCACGCCCTGGAGACGGCCGAGCATCCGAGCGTGGTGCTGGAAGAAGCGTGGCGGGTGCTGAAGCCGGGCGGACGGATCATCGTGGCGGCGCCGTCGCGGCGCGGCGTGTGGGCGCGCGTCGACGGCACGCCGTTCGGCCAGGGCCAACCCTATTCGAAGGGGCAACTGCGCGATTTGATGCGCGAGGCGCTGTTCTCGCCGATCTATTGGGGCGAGGCGCTCTACGCGCCGCCGTTCCGGCGCCGCTTCTACATCAATTCCGCGCCGGCGATCGAGCGCCTGGGCGCCGTGATCGGCCTGCCCTTCGCCGGCGTCCAGATCGTCGAAGCGACCAAGCAGGTCTATCGCCCGGTCGGCGTGCGCCGCGTCGCGCGTCGCGAAGTCGTCGCGCTCCCGCCCGGCCTCGCCCCCGTCGCCCATCGCCAGCGGGCGCGCGTTTTTTGAGATTGTCGCCGGCGGCGGATCGTGCTTTGAACGCGGCATCCTTCCCCGGAGATGAGAATCATGCCGCAATCGGAACGCCTGCTTGTGCTCTTGCGCCACGGCCAGAGCGAGTGGAACCTCAAGAACCTGTTCACCGGCTGGCGGGACCCCGACCTGTCGCCGCTCGGGGTCGAGGAGGCCAAGGAGGCCGGCCGGCGGCTCAAGGCGCGCGGCTTCGTCTTCGACGTCGCGTTCACCTCCGTGCTGGTGCGCGCGCAGCACACGCTGGACCTCACTCTCGCCGAGCTCGGCCAGACCGGCCTGCCGGAACAGCGCGATCAGGCGCTCAACGAGCGCCATTACGGCGACCTCTGCGGCCTCAACAAGGACGACGCGCGCAAGAAGTGGGGCGACGAGCAGGTTCGCCTGTGGCGGCGCAGCTACGATGTCCAGCCGCCCGGCGGCGAGAGCCTCAGGGACACGGTGGCGCGCGCGCTCCCCTATTATTGCCAGACCATTCTGCCCGCCGTGCTCCGCGGCGAACGCGTGCTCGTCTCCGCCCACGGCAACAGCCTGCGCGCGCTGGTGATGGTGCTCGACCGAATGACGTCAAAGACGATTCCCGCCCTGGAGATCGCCACCGGCGTGCCGCTGGTCTATCGCCTGAAAGCGGATTCGACGGTCGAATCGAAGCAGATCTTGACCGACTGAGGGCCGCCGCGCGGCGGCTCGCCGGCCCGATCCCGTTCCGTCGAGGCGAAGCCGCGCGGGGCCGACAGCGTCGTCGCGTTGGCCGGACGGGCGAGAAATCCGCGGGCCGGCGCGTTGGCGAATCCGGGCAAGTCTGGTTAGATCGCGCTCGCCTGATTCGCTCCCAACCCCGAGGTCCGGCGATGCGACGCGCCATAGTCCTTGCAGCGGCCCTTGCGATCCTCAGCGCCGGGGCCGCGCCGGCGGCGCAATTCGAATTCCTGGCGGCGCCGCAGATTAATCTCTCCTTGGTCTATCGACTGGATAAGTTGACCGGCGACGTCATCGCCTGCCAATACGCGCACAATCCGGGCAAGACCGACATCGAGCCCGGCGCCTTCGGCGTCACGGCGTGCTACCGCAGCGGCGAAGGCGCGACCAAGCAGGAGCCCGGCGACTACGGGCTCATCGCGACCCGGCACGAACAGGAGGGCGGCGTCTTTCGCGTCGACTACCGCACCGGCGCGCTGAGCGTCTGCTATCTCTATTTCCAGCGGGAGAAGCAGGGCGATCACGAAGTCGTCGTCGATCAATACGTCGTCTGCACGCCGCCGTACAAGTAGGGCGCCGCTGAAGGCGCGATCGGCGGTCGCGCCGCCAAGGATCGAAGCCGCAATCCCTCGCGACGCGCGCCGGCGCTTGCATTATAGAGATCGCGATCTCGCCGCCGAAATCGGCGCAGCGATGAATTCGGTTCCGTCATGGTCGACGCGCGTCCTCTTTTTCCCCACAGCGACACCATCTTCGCGCCCGCCTCCGGGGCCGGGCGGGCGGCGATCGCGGTCGTTCGCCTTTCCGGCCCGGCCTGCGCGAGCGCGCTGGAGGCGCTGGCGCCGGGCGCGCGCTTTGCCGACCGCGTCGCGACTTTGACCGCCTTGCGCGATCCCTCGACGTTCGAACCGCTCGATCGCGCCCTGGTCATTCGCTTCCGCGCGCCGCGCAGCTTCACCGGCGAGGAGATGGCCGAGCTGCAAGCGACCGGCGGGCGCGCGGTTGTCGCCGGAATCGTCGCCGCGCTGGCCAAGATCCCTGGGCTGCGCCCGGCCGAACCCGGCGAATTCGCCTGGCGCGCGTTCGAGAACGGCAAACTCGACCTTTGCGAGGTCGAAGGCCTGGCCGATCTGGTCGACGCGGAAACCGCGGCGCAGCGCCGCCAGGCGCTGCGCGTCGCCGGCGGCGCGCTGAGCCGCGAGACCGAGGCGATTCGCGCGAAACTGCTGGAGGCGATGGCGATCCTCGAGGCGCAGATCGATTTTTCCGACGTCGAGGACGTCGACGCGCTTTCGCTCGAGGCGGCGCGCGCGGTCGTCGCCGAGGCGGCGCGGCGCGTCGAGGCGGCGCTCGCCGGCGCCGCAGCGGGCGCGCGGTTGCGCGAAGGATTCGTCGTCGTCATCGCCGGGCCGCCCAACGTCGGCAAGTCGACGCTGATGAACGCGCTGGCGCGCCGCGACGTCTCGATCGTCTCGCCGATCCCCGGCGCCACGCGCGATCTCGTCGAGGTGTCGCTGGAGCTGAGGGGCTATCCCGTCACCCTCGTCGACACCGCCGGCATGCGCGACAGCGACGACCCGATCGAGCGCGAGGGCGTCGCGCGCGCGCGCCGGCGCGCCGAAGAGGCGGACCTGACGCTGTGGCTGAGCGAGGCCGCCGAACCGATCGAAGCGCGCCTTCCCGGCGCTAGCCCCGTGATCGCGGTTCTGACCAAGGCCGACCTGCGGCCGGAGCAGGGGGCCGAATTCGAGCTGACCGCCTCCACGGGCCAGCGCGACGATCCGAGCCGTCGGCCTCCTCTCACGGCGTCGCGCGCGCCAATCGCCATTTCCGCCTTGACCGGCGCGGGGATCGAGACGTTGCTTGACGCCGTCGCCGATCTCGCCGAAGAGCGGATGGCGGGTCCGGCGCCGGCGCTGATCGCGCTGGAGCGGCACCGCGCGGCCTTCGCCGATGCGCTCGGCTCGCTCGAGCGCGCGCTCGATCCGACGCGCGGCGAATTGGAGCTGGTCGCCGAAGACCTGCGGCTGGCCGCGCGCGCGCTGCAGCGCATCGCCGGCCGCATCGATGTCGAAGACGTGCTCGGCGACATATTTTCGCGCCTTTGCGTCGGCAAATGAGGCCTGTTTCACGTGAAACGTTCGAGACGAAGAGCGAGACGAAGAGAATGAGGGCTTACGACGTCATTGTCATCGGCGGCGGCCACGCCGGCTGCGAAGCGGCCGCGGCGGCGGCGCGCTTCGGCGCTCGCGCAGCGCTGGTGACGCAGAAGCGCGAAACGATCGGCGCGATGTCGTGCAACCCAGCGATCGGCGGGCTCGGCAAGGGCCATCTGGTGCGCGAAATCGACGCCCTCGACGGGCTGATGGCGCGCGCTGCCGACGCCGCCGGGATCCAGTTCCGGGTGCTCAATCGGCGCAAGGGCCCCGCCGTGCAGGGCCCGCGCGCCCAAGCCGACCGCAAGCTCTATCGCCGGGCGATGCAGGCGCTGATCGGCGAGACCGCCAATCTGACCGTGATCGAAGCCGAGGCGCGCCGCTTCATCATCGAGGACGGCGCGGTCGTCGGGATCGAACTTGCCGACGGGCGCGCGCTTTCCTGCGGCGCGCTGGTCGTCGCCACCGGCACGTTTCTGCGCGGCGTCGTTCATCTCGGGGAAGAGCGCACGCCGGCCGGCCGCTTCGGCGATCCGCCCTCGCTCGAACTCGCCCGCTCGCTCGACGCCGCCGGCTTCGCGCTCGGGAGGCTGAAGACCGGCACGCCGCCCCGGCTCGACGGCGCGTCGATAGACTGGTGGGGGCTCGAAGTTCAGCCCGGCGACGATCCGCCCGAGCCGTTCTCCGCGATGACGAAAGGGATCACGACCGCGCAGGTCCCCTGCCACATCACCCGCACCAACGCGCGAGGGCATGCGATCGTGCGCGCCAACGCCCATCGCACGGCGGTCTATTCCGGCGCGATTTCCGGGCGCGGGCCGCGCTATTGCCCGTCGATCGAAGACAAGGTGATCCGCTTTCCCGACCGCGACGGCCACCAGATCTTCCTCGAGCCGGAAGGGCTCGACGATCCCACGATCTATCCCAACGGCATTTCCACTTCGCTGCCCGCCGACGTCCAAGCGGCGCTCGTCGCCACCATTCCCGGCCTCGAACGCGCGCGCATCCTGCGCTGCGGCTACGCCATCGAATACGACTACGTCGACCCGCGCGAACTCGACGCCAGTTTGGCGACCCGCCGCGTCAAGGGCCTCTATTTCGCTGGACAGATCAACGGCACCACCGGCTACGAAGAGGCCGCCGCGCAGGGCCTCGTCGCCGGCCTCAACGCCGCCCGGCTGGCTGGGGGTTCTCTCCCCGCGCTGTTCGACCGCGCCGAATCGTATCTTGGCGTGATGATCGACGACCTCGTCACCAGGGGCGTCAGCGAGCCCTATCGCATGTTTACTTCGCGCGCCGAATATCGCCTGTCGCTGCGCGCCGACAACGCCGACGAGCGTCTTACCCCTAGGGGCGTCGCGTTTGGCTGCGTCGGCCCCGAGCGCGCCGCCCGGCATCGCGCCGCGACCGCTCGGCTCGAAGCCGCGCGCGCGACGATGAAGGCGGCGACCGCCTCGCCGACGGCTCTCGCCGCCGCAGGGATCGCCGTCAACCAGGACGGCGTTCGCCGTTCCGCGTTCGAACTCGCCGCCCAGCCCCATCTCACCGTCGAGGCCCTGACGCGTGTTTGGCCCGAACTCCGCGCCATCGATCCCGCGCTGGCGCGGCGCCTCGAGGCCGACGCCAAATACGCCGTCTATCTCGACCGCCAGGACGAGGACGTCGCCCGCTATCGCCGCAGCGAGGCGCTGACCATTCCCCCCGATTTCGACTACGCCAGCCTCTCCGGCCTCTCCAATGAACTCAAGGCCAAGTTCCTCTCCGTGCGGCCGGCGAGCCTCGGCCAGGCCGGCCGCGTCGAAGGCGCCACCCCTGCCGCCCTCGCCCTGATCGCCGCCCACACCGTCCGGCGCCCGCGCGCCCGAGGAGCGGACGCGTGACGACGCCCCGCCCTCGCTCCGACCCTTCTCCCGCTTGCGGGAGAAGGGTCGGAGCGAAACGCTGGATGAGGGCTCGCCCCCTTGTTTCACGTGAAACGCCGCCGCGATGACCGCTGACCGAGCGCGCGCCCTCGCCCTCGTTCCCCTAGCGCCCGAGGCCGTAGCGCGGCTCGCCGCCTATGTCGATCTCCTCGCGCGCTGGCGAACGGTGACCAATCTCATCTCCGAGGCCAGTTTCGCCGAGGTGTGGACCCGCCACATCGCCGACAGCGCCCAGCTTCTCGCCCTCGCGCCGCACGCGCGGCGTTGGG
Organism: uncultured Alphaproteobacteria bacterium; assembly: GCA_963775575.1. GTDB lineage: Bacteria > Pseudomonadota > Alphaproteobacteria > Rhizobiales > Beijerinckiaceae > Roseiarcus. The sequence continues at coordinate 1,430,266 of CAVZJG010000002.1, read as the reverse complement.
TCGATATGGGCTCTGGCGCCGGCTTTCCCGGCATGGTGATCGCGATCCAGCTCGCCGACGTCCCCGGCGCGCGCGTCCACTGCATCGAAAGCGACCGGCGCAAATGCGCGTTCCTGCGCGAAGTCGCCCGCGCTGTCGGCGCGCCGGCCGAAATCCACCCCGCCCGAATCGAATCCATCGACCCCGATGCGCTTGCGCCTGTGGACGCCGTCGTCGCGCGCGCCCTCGCCCCCTTGCCCCGCCTCATCGAATTCGCCAATGTGTGGATCACCCATGGCGCGGTCGCCCTCTTTCCGCGCGGCCGCTCCGCCAAAGCGCAACTCGAAACCCTGTCTGCCGCGTCCGACCTCGCGATCGACTTCGTCGCCAGCAAGCTCGACCCCGAAGCCGCGATCCTTCGGGTCCGAAGCGCTTCAAAGGCCCGTCCATGACCGTCACCGCCCCGCCCGTCGCCGACTCTCCCGCGCCCACCGCTCCGCCCCGCATTTTGGTCATCGCCAATCAGAAGGGCGGCGTCGGCAAGACCACCACCGCGATCAACCTCGGCACCGCTCTCGCCGCGATCGGCGAACGCGTCCTCATCGTCGACCTCGACCCCCAGGGCAACGCTTCGACCGGCCTCGGCATCGATCGCAAGTCACGCACCTCTTCGACCTACGACGCCCTCGTCGGCGAGCGCCCGCTCGCCCAGATCATCACGCCGACCGCCGTGCCGCGCCTGTTCATCGTCCCTTCGACGATGGATCTGCTCGGCCTCGAGCTGGAAATCTCCGGCCACGCCGATCGTTCCTACAAGCTCAAGACCGCCCTTGCCTCGTATTTTCCCCGCGACAACGCCGAACGCGCGATCACTTACGTCCTGCTCGACTGCCCGCCCTCGCTCAACCTGCTCACCGTCAACGCGCTCGCCGCCGCCGACGCCGTCCTCGTCCCGCTGCAATGCGAGTTCTTCGCCCTCGAGGGCCTCTCGCAATTGCTCAACACCATCGACCAGGTCCGTCGCTCGCTCAACCCATCGTTGACCATTCACGGCATCGTGCTGACGATGTTCGATCCCCGCAATTCGCTGGCCGGACAGGTTGTCGCCGACGTCCGCGCGTTCATGGGCGAAAAGGTCTATGAAACCGTGATTCCCCGCAACGTCCGCGTCTCCGAAGCGCCCTCCTACGGCAAGCCCGTGCTGCTTTACGATCTCAAATGCTCCGGCAGCCAGGCCTACCTGAAACTCGCCTCCGAACTCATTCAACGCGAAGAGCGCTGGCGCGCCGCCTGACGGCCGCCCCCTCCCGTCTCCAGGAGCTACCGATGCCCGACGACGCCGCCCGCCACCTCGACCATCGCCCGCGCCTCGGCCGCGGCCTGGCCGCCCTGCTCGGCGACGCCGGCCAGGAGCCCCCCGCCGCCGGCCGCGGCGGCGGCGCCCGCAAGACGCCGATCGAATTCCTGCGCCCCAATCCGCGCAATCCCCGCAAGGCCTTCCCCGACGACGAACTCGACGAGCTCGCCGCCTCGATCCGCGAGCGCGGCGTGATTCAGCCCGTGCTCGCCCGCCCGATCCCGCACGTCGCCGATTCCTATGAGATCATCGCCGGCGAGCGCCGCTGGCGCGCCGCGCAACGCGCCGGCCTGCACGAAATCCCGATCATCGTCGTCGAAGCCGGCGACCGCGAAGCGCTGGAAATCGCCATCGTCGAAAACGTCCAACGCGCCGATCTCAACGCCCTCGAAGAGGCGAGCGGCTACAGCCAACTCGCCGCCGATTACGGCTACGCCCCCGCCGACATCGCGCGCATCGTCGGCAAGAGCCGCAGCCACGTCGCAAATACGATCCGTCTGACGCAACTGCCCGAACACAGCCGCGCCCTGCTCGCCTCCGGCGCCATTTCCGCCGGCCACGCGCGCGCGCTGCTCGCCGTCGCCGACCCGGACGCGCTCGCCGACCGCATCGTCGCCAAGGGCCTCACCGTGCGCGACGTCGAGCGCTTGGGCGAACGCGCCGGCCAGTCCCCGCACAAGCCCCGCAAGCCCGCCCAGCCCGTCGACGCCGACACCCGCGCGCTCGAAGACAAGCTCGGCCTTGCGCTGGGAACCAAGGTGACAATCCGCCATTCCGCCGACAGCGGCGAACTGCGCATCGCCTTCCGCGGCTTCGACCAGCTCGACGACTTCTCCCGCCGCCTGAGCCGCCCGCCGCGCTAGGCGGGCCGCGCCCGCCTTCATCGACCGCCTCCGGTGTCTGACCGCTTCGTCGTCCGCGCTTCCGCGCCCACCACAGCGCCTGACGAACCGCCCCGCCTCACCCCCGCGGGCGCCCTCGCGACGCCAGCGCCCATAGCGCCCGCGTCGCGAAACTCTCGGCCAGGCGCGGATCGCGGCGCGTGCGCGCGGCGAGCGCCGCCGCCGCGGCGAGCCGTTTATTCAACGCCGCCGACGGCCACCGCTCGGCCTGTTTGGCGAGCGCCCTTCTCCCCGACGGCGACATTCGCGTTCCCAGCGTCGCCATCGCCGCCTCGAAGGATCGCCCGCTTTCTATTTCCACTCGTAGTCTGTGCAATAGCGCCAGCCGCCGTCCTAGGAACATCGCCAGCAGCCCGCCGTCTCCCCCCTCGGCGAAATACCGCCTCGCGCTCGTCTCCACCCCCGCCACGTCGCCGACCAACGCTGCGTCGATCGCCGCGTCGAGGCTCGACGGCGCCGCGTTCGCGACGATCGCCTCGACGTCCTCGACCTCGATTCTTTCCTTGCCGCGAGCATAGAGCGTCAGCTTGGCGACTTCCCCGCGCGTCGTCAGCCGGTCTGCCCCGAGCAGGCCGACCAGGTATTCGCGCGCCTGGGCCGCCACGGCCAGCCCCGCGGCGCGCGCTTCGGCCTCGATCAGCTTGCCGAGCGCGCGTTCGTCGTCGGGGTAACATTCGATCGAAGCGGCGTTCTCCGCCGTCTCGAACGCCGTGCGCAACGCCGCTCCTTTCCTCAGCGACCCCGCCTCGACGATCACCACGCAGTCGGGCGGCGGACGCGAAAACAGCGGCGCCAGCGCCGGCAGAAGATCGCTGCCCTGCGCTTCGATCCACACCGCGCGAAAGCCCCCGAACATCGCAATCGCATAGACCTCGTCGGCGAGCGCGCCGGGATCGCGCGCCGCGGCGTCGCCCCCGAGCCGAGTCAGGCGAAGCGGATCGGCCTTCCCCGCCAGCCCCGCCTCGACCAGGCCCTTCGCGCGCTCGTGGATCAGGCCTTCGTCGCTCCCGTGGACGAGGAAGAAACGCGTCTCGGGCGGCGGCCGTTTGACGTACGCGTCCGCCGTCGCATTGCCGATCGTCGTCACTGAACCTGCGACCCCTCGACTGCGCCGCACGATGCGCGCGCCGCCGCCATCATAGCGCCCGCGGCGTTCGGCGCCACCTGCGCCGGCGCGATTGCGGCGTCGCGCCGCTTTTCTCCCGCGCAAAAATCGTCTAGCAAGCGTTCCGTATCTCGGGCCAACGCGACCCGACCCTTCCCCGTCACGGCCGGGCTTCTCCCGGCCATCCACGACTCGCCGCTGCTCCCCGCCTCGACGAGGGCGCCGCCGGACCCGAGACGTGGATGGCCGAGACGAGCCCCGCCGTGACCCACGCATGAGCGGCGACATTCCATGGCGGCCTACAAGCTCCTTGTTCTTCCCGGCGACGGCATCGGCCCCGAGATCATGGCCGAAGTCGAAAAAGTCATCGCGTCCTTTTCCCGCGCCGGTCTTGCGCGCTTCGAGATCGAGAGGGGCTTGGTCGGCGGCTGCGCCTACGACGCACACGGCCGAGCGATCAGCGACGCCGACATGGCGCTCGCCAAGTCCGCCGACGCCGTCCTGCTCGCCGCGGTCGGCGGGCCCAAATGGGACGCCGTCCCCTACGACGCGCGCCCCGAAGCCGGCCTTCTGAGGCTGCGCAAGGATCTCGGCCTCTACGCCAATCTGCGGCCGGCGATCTGCTATCCCGCCCTCGCCGACGCTTCCTCGCTCAAGCGCGAAGTCGTCGAGGGCCTCGACGTCATGATCGTGCGCGAGCTGACCGGCGGCGTCTATTTCGGCGAGCCTAAGTGCATCATCGATCTTCCCAACGGCCAGAAGCGTGGCGTCGACACGCAGGTCTACGACACCTTCGAGATCGAGCGCATCGGCCGCGTCGCCTTCGATCTCGCGCGCAAGCGCGCCAACAAGGTCACCTCGTCCGACAAGCGCAACGCGATGAAGTCCGGCGTGCTCTGGCGCGAGGTCATCACCGCGCTGCACGAGCGCGAATTTCCCGACGTCCGCCTTGAGCACCAGCTCGCCGACGCGCTCGGCATGCAGCTTGTCCGCTGGCCCAAGCAGTTCGACGTCATCGTCACCGACAATCTGTTCGGCGACCTGCTCTCCGACATCGCCTCGATGCTCACCGGCTCGCTCGGCATGTTGCCGTCCGCCTCGCTCGGCGACGTCGACTCGAAAACCGGCAAGCGCAAGGCGCTCTACGAGCCGGTGCACGGCTCCGCGCCCGACATCGCGGGCAAGGGCCTGGCCAATCCGATCGCGATGATCGGATCGTTCGGCATGGCGTTGCGCTATTCCTTCGGCCTCGCAGCGGCGGCGGATCGTCTCGACGCCGCGATCGCCGCGGTCCTCGCCAGCGGCCTGCGCACTCCCGACATCAAGGCCGCCGGCTGCCGTCTCGTCTCGACGCCCGAAATGGGCGACGCAATCGTCGCCGAGCTCGAGCGCGCGCCGGCGTAACCGCCCGTCCCGCTCAGCCGACCGCGGCCCGGCACGCCGAGCGCCGATCGTCCGCGCCTCTCACGATCTCGCCGAACCCCGCTTCGCGCCCGGCCCGCGTGACGACGAGGCGGTCGAGAAGACAACCGAGGCCGCCGGCGTCGATTTTCGTTCCCGCGGCGGCGCAGGCGACCCCATGCAGCCCGCCCTCCGCCCGCGACGCCAAGCGAAAGCCGACGCAGCTCCGGCGCCCCTGCGCGACGGCCAACGTCAGCTCCGCCCATTCGACCGGCCCTTGCGAAGTCGTCAGCCTCTGCACGGCCCCTAGGCGTTCGACGGCGGCGCCGAACTCCGCCGATTCCTCCGCTATTTCGACGAACAGCCCGCGCACAGCCCGCGCGCCCTTGCCCTTCCAAATTTCGACTCGCAACGCTGGCGCGTCGCCCTCGAGCGCGCCGAGGCTCAACCCGTCGCGCCGCTCGCCGCTCGCCGCGTCGATCCGCGCTTCGTAACGCGCCCGCGCGCCCTCGCTCGTCGCCAACGCGAACGCCGGCGCCAGCGTCGCGTCGACGATTTCGCCCGACGGCGCCGCCGCGGCCGGGATCGAAGCCGAGCTTGGCCCGCTCGTCGGCGCCGACCCGAGCGCCGCGACGCCGACCAGCGCCGCCCCCGCCGCCAGACCCGCCGCGACGCGGCGGCCCCAGCGCCGACGGCCGCGCTTCGAGCGCGCCGCCTCTTCCGTCCCATACGGATCGACCGGCCCGAAACCGCGCGCCGTCGTCCTGTCGCTCATGCCGATTCCCATGCCCATTGCGGGCTCTCCCCGCGCCGAGCCTAGCGCCGCAGCGATGCGAAAACCGTTACCGCGCAGGCAAACATCGCAGGACCGTCAATGGCTTGTTAATGCGCCGACGTGACCGCGCCCGCTCGCGCCGGCGCGCGGCGCAATCGTCTTGCGCGACGCCGGTTTTCGCTATAACAAACGCTTCGTTCTCCAAAGCGAACCCTCTTCGACGTCCTCGAGCGCATGGCTCATGTCCCCCCTGGGTGAACCCCGCCGATCGACCAGGCCCGGCCCCGCGAGCGAAGCCGACGCGCCGCACAGCCGCGTTCTGCGGCTCGGACTCGACCGCCCGCTCGCGATGGAGGCCGGCGTCGCCCTCGCGCCGCTGACCATCGCCTACCAGACCTATGGCGCCCTCAACGCCGCCAAGAGCAACGCGATCCTGGCGTGCCACGCCTTGACCGGCGATCAGCACGTCGCCAACCGGCACCCCGTCACCGGCCGCGACGGCTGGTGGCGAACGATGGTCGGCCCGGGCCGGCCGTTCGACACCGATCGGTTTTTCGTCATCTGCGCCAATGTCGTGGGCGGCTGCATGGGCACGACCGGCCCCGCCTCCCTCAACCCCGCGACCGGCGAGCCCTACGGCCTCGATTTTCCCGTCGTCACCATCGCCGACATGGTCCGCGCGCAAGCGATGCTGATCGACTGCCTCGGCATCGATTCGCTGTTCTCCGTCGCCGGCGGCTCGATGGGCGGCATGCAAGTCCTGCAATGGGCGGCGCTCTATCCCGACCGCGTTTTCAGCGCGCTGCCGATCGCCGCCGCCGCGCGCCATTCCTCGCAGAACATCGCTTTTCACGAAGTCGGCCGCCAAGCGATCATGGCCGATCCCGACTGGCGCGGCGGACGCTATTTTTCCCAAGGCGAGCGGCCGGACAAAGGCCTCGCCGTCGCCCGCATGGCCGCCCATATCACCTATCTCTCGGATAGCGCGCTGCACCGGCGCTTCGGCCGCAATCTGCAGGATCGCGCCGCCCGCACGTTCTCCTTCGACGCCGATTTCCAGGTCGAATCCTACCTGCGCCATCAAGGCTCGATCTTCGTCGAACGCTTCGATCCCAATTCCTACCTCTACATGACCAGGGCGATGGACTATTTCGATCTCGCGGCCGACTACGGCGGCGCGCTGGTCAACGCGTTCCGCGGCTCGCGCACGCGCTTCTGCGTCGTCTCCTTCACCTCCGATTGGCTGTTTCCGACCAGTGATTCGCGCGTTCTGGTGCGCGCCCTCAACGCCGCCGGCGCCTCGGTCTCGTTCGTCGAAATCGACACCGACCACGGCCACGACGCGTTCCTGCTCGACGTTCCCGAACTCTTCGCCACGACCCGCGGCTTCATCGACGCCGCCGCGCGCGCCCGCGGCATTGCGTGAGACCGAGGCCCCCGATGGCCGAGCCAACTTCCGCGCCCCGCGTCGACCTCGTCGTCGTCGCCGAAATGGTCGAGCCCGGCTCGCGCGTCCTCGACGTCGGTTGCGGCGACGGAGAGCTGCTCGCGCTTCTTCGCGACAGCCGCGCGGTCGACGGCCGCGGCGTCGAATTGTCGCAGAGCGGCGTCAACCAATGCGTCGCCAAAGGCCTCTCCGTCGTCCAGGGCGACGCCGACGCCGACCTCGTCGACTATCCCGACGACTCCTTCGACTACGTCATTCTTTCGCAGACGCTGCAGGCGACCCGGCGCCCGCGCCTTGTGCTCGAACACATGCTGCGCATCGGCAAGCGCGCGATCGTCTCCGTGCCCAATTTCGCCCATTGGCGGGTGCGCGCGCAGCTCGCGTTCAAGGGCCGCATGCCGGTGACGCAGAGCCTCGCCTATTCCTGGTACGACACCCCCAACATCCACCTCTGCGCCATCGCCGATTTTGTCGCGCTCGCCGACGAAATCGGCGCGACGATCGACCGAAGCCTCGCGCTCGACCGCCACGGCGCGCCGTTGCGACTCGCCTTGCCGACCTGGGCGTGGAATCTGTTCGGCGAACAGGCGGTCTTTCTCCTCCATCGCAAGCGCCGCGCGCCCGCTGATTGACGCCGCCGCCGCACGAGCGTCTTCTTGCCCTCTTCCACGGAGACGCTTCGATGCCGATCAATCCCGCCATTGCCGAACTGGTCCCCGACGCGCAGGCTTGGCGGCGCGATCTGCACGCCAACCCAGAACTTCTCTACGACCTGCCGCGCACCTCCCAATTCGTCGTCGAGCGTCTGCGCGAGTTCGGCTGCGACGAGGTCCGGACCGCGATCGGCCGAACCGGCGTGGTCGGCGTCATCCGCGGGCGCAAGGGCGACAGCAAACGCGCCATCGGCCTTCGCGCCGACATGGACGCGCTCCCGATCGAGGAAGCGACCAACCTTCCCTATCGCTCGCGCGTTCCCGGCAAAATGCACGCCTGCGGCCACGACGGCCACACCGCCATGCTGCTCGGCGCGGCGCGCTATCTCGCGCGCACTCGCGATTTCTCGGGCTCGGCGGTCGTCATCTTCCAACCCGCCGAGGAAGGCGGCGGCGGCGGCAAGGCGATGATCGACGACGGTCTCATGGACACCTTCGCCATCGACGAAGTCTACGCGATGCACAACGCGCCGAAGGCGCCGGTCGGAACCTTCGCGATCCGCAAAGGCCCGCTGATGGCCGCCGCCGACTTCTTCACCCTCCGCCTCGAAGGCAAAGGCGGCCACGCCGCGTTCCCGCATCTGTGCGCAGACTCGATCGTCGCCGGCGCGCAGATCGTCACGGCGCTGCAAACGATCGTCGCGCGCAACGTCGATCCCCTCGATTCCTGCGTCGTCTCCGTCGCCCGCTTCACCGCCGGCGCGAACGACAACGTGCTGCCGCAGACCGCCGAACTGGAGGGCACCGTCCGCAGCCTGCTTCCGGCGACGCGCGATCTCGCCGAGCGGCGTTTCCGCGAGATCGTCGCCGGGATCGCTGCCGCCTCCGGGATCAGCGCCAGCGTCGACTATGTCAGGAGCTATCCGCCAACGATCAATCACCCTGCGCAGACCGATTTCGCCGTCTCGGTCGCGCGCCGCCTCGTCGGCCCGGAGGGCGTGACGACGGAAGCGCCGCCGACGATGGGCGCCGAGGATTTCTCCTTCATGCTCGAAGCGCGTCCGGGCGCGTTCATTTGGATCGGCAACGGCGACTCCGCGGGCCTGCACCACCCCGCCTACGACTTCAACGACGCGGCGTTGCCTTACGGCATGGCCTATTTCGCCGGCATCATCGAGACCGCCCTGGCGCCCTGATCCGCGATCGCTACCCCTCGATTTCCTCGCGCAAGATTTCCAGCGCCAGCCAGTCGTCTTCGGCCGCATCGAGTTCGGCGCGCTTCGCCGCATAGGATTCCGTCGCGCGCCGAAACCCTTGGGGATCGCGCGCATGCAGGCCGGCGTCGTCGAGCGCGCGCTCCAGCGCGGCGATCTCGGCCTGCAGAGCCTCGATCTTGCCGGGCAGGGCCTCCAGCGCTCGCTTCTCGTTGAACGACAATTTGCGCTTCGCCGACGGGCGCGGCGCCTCCCGCGCCACGGGCCTCTCCGCCTTCGGCGCCTCGGGCGCCGGCGGCCCCGACACGCCATAGCCGCGCTGCGCGACCATGTCGGAATAGCCGCCGGCGTATTCGCGCCACCGGCCCTCGCCCTCGCTGACGATCACCGAGGTCGCGACGCGATCGAGAAAATCGCGGTCGTGGCTGACCAGCAGGATCGTGCCGGGATAATCGCCGAGCAGCTCCTGCAACAAGTCCAGCGTTTCGATGTCGAGATCGTTGGTGGGTTCGTCGAGGACCATCAGGTTCGACGGCCGGGCGAGCGCGCGCGCCAGCATCAGCCGCCCACGCTCGCCGCCCGACAATTTGCCGATCGGCGTGCGCGCCTGGTCCGGCGTGAACAGGAAATCCTTCATGTAGCCGATGACGTGTTTGCGCTCGTCGCCAACCGCGACGAAGTCCCCGCCGCCCCCGGTCAGCGCGTCGACCAGCGTCGTCCTCGGCCGCAACGAGGCCCGGCGCTGGTCCAGGCTCGCCATTGCGACGTTGGCGCCGAGGCGCACGTCGCCTGAATCGGGCGCCAGCGTCCCGGTGAGAAGATTGACCAGCGTCGTCTTGCCCACGCCGTTGGCGCCGACGACGCCGATCCGGTCGCCGCGCATCACCCGCAGCGAGAAATCCTTGACGATCGGCCGATCGCCGTACGACTTGGAAATCTTCTCCGCTTCGATCGCCAGCGCGCCCGAGACCTTGGCCTCCTGCGCCACCATCGTCGCTGCTCCCTCGACGCGCCGCGCCTCGCGCCGCTCGCGCCGCAGCGCAGCCAATTCCGCCACTCGGCGCATATTGCGCTTGCGCCGCGCGGTGACGCCGTAGCGCAGCCAATGCTCTTCCTCGACGATCCGCCGATCGAGCTTGTGGCGTTCGATCTCCTCTTCCTCCAGCTTGGCGTCGCGCCAGGCCTCGAAGGCGGCGAAGCCCTGGTCGAGTCGGCGCGTGCGGCCGCGATCGAGCCACACCGTCGCGCGGGTGAGGTCGGCGAGCAGCCGCCGGTCGTGGCTGATCACCGCGAACGCCGCGCGCGATTGCGCCAATTCCCTTTCCAGCCACTCGATCGCGACGAGGTCGAGATGATTGGTCGGCTCGTCGAGCAGCAGAATGTCGGGATCGGGGGCGAGAACCCGCGCCAGCGCCGCGCGCCGCGCCTCGCCGCCGGACAACTGCGCGGGATCGGACCGCGGATCGACGCCGAGGTCGTCCATCAGCGCCCGCGCGCGATAGGGACTATCCTCCTCGCCGATGCCGCTGAGCACGAAATCCAGCGTCGTCGCGTATCCCGTCAGATCGGGCTCCTGCGGCAGATAGCGCAGCCGCGCGTTGGGCTGGGCGAAGCGGCTCCCGTCGTCGGCCAGGCTTTCGCCGGCGGCGATCTTCAGCAGCGTCGATTTGCCCGAGCCGTTGCGCCCGACCAGCGCGATCCGATCGCCCGGCGAAACGCTCAGCTCCGCCCCTTCCAGCAGCGGCGCGCCGCCGAGCGTCACGCGGATGTCTCGCAGTTGCAATTGAGGCGGCATATGAAGCACACTCGGCGCCGGGCAGGGAACGGGCCGAACGCATAGAGCGCCCGAAGAAAAAGGGAAAGGTCGATGACGCAGACGCCGCTCGCCGCCATTTTCTCCCAACTCGCGGAATGCCGCGGGCGCGTTCTCGCCCGCCCGGTCGGCGCGGAATTTCTCGCCGACGCCGACCGCTTCCAGCGCTTTCACGTCGTCTTCGACGATCTGCTCTACGATTATTCCAAGCAGCGCATCGACGCCGGCGCCCTCGATCGGCTGATCGCGCTCGCCAGGAGCGCCGAGGTCGAGGCCAAACGCGACGCGATGTTCCGCGGCGATCTCGTCAACACCACCGAGCGCCGCGCCGCGCTGCACACCGCGCTGCGCAATTTCTCCGGCCAGCCGGTGCTCGTCGAAGGCCGCGACGTCATGCCCGACGTCGAGGCCGAGCGCGCCAAAATGCTCGCGTTCGCCGACGACGTGCGCGAGGGCCGCCTGCGCGGCGCGCTCGGCCAGCCGATGACCGACGTCGTCAACATCGGCATCGGCGGCTCCGACCTCGGCCCGGCGATGGCGACGCGAGCGCTGAGCTCCTTCGCGCCGGCCCATTTGCGCGCCCATTTCGTCTCCAACGTCGACGGCGCCGACATCGCCGACACGTTGCGCGGTCTCGATCCCGCGCGCACCCTCATCATCGTTTCCTCGAAGACCTTCACGACCCAGGAGACGATGACCAACGCGCAAAGCGCGCGCGCCTGGCTCGTGCGCGCGCTCGGCGAGGGCGCGGTCGCCGATCATTTTGCCGCCGTCTCGACCAAGCTCGACAAGGTCGCCGAATTCGGCGTCGAGCGGAGCCGCGTCTTCGGCTTCTGGGACTGGGTCGGCGGGCGCTATTCCGTCTGGTCGAGCATCGGCCTGCCGCTCGCCATCGCGATCGGCCCCGATCGCTTCCAAGAATTCCTACGCGGCGGCTACGAAGTCGACCAGCACTTCCGCGAGGCGCCGCTGAAGAACAACATTCCGACGCTGATGGCGCTCCTCGGCGTCTGGTGCCGCAACGTCCTCGGCTACGCCTCGCAGGCGGTCATTCCCTACGATCAGCGCCTCGCCCGCTTTCCCGCCTATCTCCAGCAATTGCAGATGGAGAGCGAGGGCAAGAGCGTCGCCCGCGACGGCGCCCCCGTCGATCGCGCGACCGGCGCCGTCATTTGGGGAGAGCCGGGGACCAACGGCCAGCACGCGTTCTTCCAGTTGTTGCATCAGGGGACGGAGATCGTCCCCGTCGACTTTCTCGTCGCCGCGACGCCGACCCAAGCCGACGCCCATCACCACGACCTGCTCCTCGCCAATTGCCTCGCCCAGGGCGAAGCGCTGATGCGCGGGCGCGCGCGCGCCGAGGCCAAGGCGACGACCGCCGCGCGCGGCGCGACCGCTGAGGAAGCCGCGCGGCTCGCGCCGCACAAGACCTTCTCCGGCTCCCGACCGTCCTCGACTTTGCTTTACGCGCAGCTCACGCCGCGCACGCTCGGGCGCCTGATCGCGCTCTACGAGCACAAGACGTTCGTCGAGGCGGCGATCTGGGACATCAATCCGTTCGACCAATGGGGCGTCGAGCTCGGCAAGGAACTCGCCTCGCGCCTTGCCCCGATCGTCGCCGATCCGAACGCCGATTTGGAAGCGCTCGACGCGTCCACGGCGGGGTTGATCGCGCACGTCAGGAAATTGCGGGGGTAGGGCGGTTTCTGCTCGGCTTGATTCGTCATTGCGAGGAGCGCAGCGACGAAGCAATCCATGCGGCGGCGTCATGATGGATTGCTTCGTCGCCCCGTTGGGGCTCCTCGCAATGACGACGCCGATTCGCTTCGATCGGAAACGAATCTAACCGCTCCCCTCACCCCACCCGCCGCGTCGCCCGCCTCAGCCAGGTCCGCGTCCCTCGGTCGACCAGCGGCGACAGCGTCGCCCGCACCTTCGCGTGATACGCGTCGAGCCACGCGATTTCCTCGTTGTCCAACAGCTTCGCCTCGACCAGACGTAAATCGATCGGCGCGAGCGAGATCGTCTCGAAACCCAGCATCGCGCGCTCGGCGCCGGCGATCGCCCGCTCTTCGACCACCACCAAGTTCTCGAGGCGGACGCCGAACTTGCCGGGCGCGTAATAGCCCGGCTCGTTGGAGAGGATCATGCCCGCGGCGAGCGCGACGGTTCCGCTCTTGGCGATGCGCTGCGGGCCCTCGTGGACGCTCAGGTACGAGCCGACGCCGTGCCCGGCGCCGTGATCGAAATCGAGCCCGGCCCGCCACAGCGCCTGGCGCGCCAGCGCGTCGATCTGAGCGCCGCTGGTCCCCTTGGGAAACACCGCGCGCGCGATCGCGATATGGCCCTTGAGCGCGCGCGTGAAGCGGTCGCGCATCTCCGCCGTCGGCCGCCCGATCGCTACCGTGCGGGTGATGTCGGTGGTGCCGTCCTCGTATTGGCCGCCGCTGTCGATAAGGAAGATCCCGCGCCCGATGCGAAGGTTCGACGCCTCGCTGACGCGATAATGCGGGAGCGCCGCGTGCGGCCCGGCGCCGGCGATAGTGGGGAAGGAAATATCTTTCAACGCGCCCGTTTCGCGCCGAAACGTCTCCAGCGCCTCCGCCGCGCCGATCTCGGTGAGCTTCCCCCTCGGCGCCTCGCGATCGAACCAGCACAGGAACCGCGCCATCGCGGCGCCGTCGCGCAGATGGGCGGCGCGCGCGCCGGCGAGTTCGGCCTTGTTCTTGACCGCCTTCAGTAGCGCGATCGGATCGGGGCCGAGGATCGCCGACCCGCCGGCCGCCTCGAGCGCCTGGGTCAACCGCGCCGGCGCGCTCGTCGCGTCGAACGCTGCCCGCGCGCCCTGGGCGCCCAGCCCGACCATGAAGCCGACGAGCCAATCGGGCTCGTCGATCTCCGCCAACGCATCGAGGCGCGCGCGCATCGCGGCCGCAAGCTTGCGGCCGTCGACGAACAGCGTCGGGCGACCCTCGCGCGGCAGATAGGCGAAGCTCAGCGGCAGCGGCGTATGCGCGACGTCGGCGCCGCGGATGTTGAACAGCCAGGCGACGGCGTGCGCGTCGCTGACCAGCAGGCCGTCGTTCCCCTTTAGCGCCGCGCGGACGCGCTCGATTTTTCGCGCCGCGCTCTCGCCGCTGAGCCGCGCGGGATGCGCCGTCACGTCGCCGAGCGGCGCGGCGGGCCGCCCGCTCCAGACCGCGTCGATCGGGTTCGAGTGGAGCGCGACGAATTCGCCGCCGACCTGGCGGCACGCCTGCCCCAAGCGCTCGACCATCTCGGGCGTCAGCACCCAGGGGTCGTAGCCGAGGCGCGCGCCTCGTTTCAGATTGGCCTCGATCCACGCGCTCGGCGGCTCGTCGACGAGAGAGCGCACCGTGAACACGGCGCCGTCGACTTCCGCCGCGGCCTGAACGGCGTAGCGCCCATCGACGAAGATCGCCGCCGTCTCGTCGAGCACGATCGCCATGCCCGCCGAGCCGGAGAACCCCGTCAGCCACAGCAGTCTCTCGGCGGCGGCGGGCACGTATTCGTTCTGGTGCTCGTCGGCGCGCGGCGCGACGAAGCCGTCAACGCCGCGCGCCGCCAGCTCGGCGCGCAACGCCGCGACCCGCGCCGCGCCGTGCGCCGGGCCGCCGAGTTCGGCGAACGACTGATAGAGGCTCTTGAACACGCGCGCCCCGCTTGCGCTCACGCTTTGTCGCCCGTGGTGACGACGCGCCCGATGTAAGGCAATTCCCGATACGAATGCGCGACATCCATGCCGTAGCCGACGACAAACACGTCCGGGCAGACGAAGCCGACAAAGTCGGCCTCGATCGCCACTTGGCGCTTGCCGCGCTTCTCCAGCAGCGTGCAGACCAGCACCCGCCGCGCGCCGCGCGCCACCAGCAGATCCTTGGCGAAGGCCAGGGTGCGGCCGGACTCGAGAATGTCGTCGACTAGCACGACGTCGCGGCCCTTGACCGAGGATTCGACGTCGCGAAGAATTGTCACCGATCCCGACGACACCGTGCCCTCGCGATAGCTCGAGACATGGAAGAACTCGACCTGCGGCGCGAGGCCGACGCGGTGCATCGCGCGCAGCAAATCGGCGGCGAACATGAACGAGCCCTTGAGCACCGACACGACCAGAAGATCCTTGGGCGCGGTCTTGGCGATTTCCGCGGCCAGCTCCGCCGTTCGCTCCGCGATCGCCTTCTCTTCGTACAGGACTTCGACTTCTCTCGCGCCGCTCATGATCCCTCCGGGTCGAGGCGGACCTTATCCCCCGGCGCGACGAATTTCACCAGCGCGTCCTCGGCCCCCTCCGGAGGCGCGGCCAGCCGGGCGGCGAAATCGACGCGCTCGCCGCGCGCCAGCCGCTCTTTCGGCGCCCGCGTCGTCCAGACGTAGAGTTCGCGCCCATCGGCCGCGCGCAGGGCGATCCGCAGCTCGGGCGCGGCCGTTTCCCCCCGGCGCAGGTTGACGATCGAGCCTTCGACCAGCAGAACTTTCTTGTCGCCGCTCGCATCGATCCTCGCGCGCAGGTTGTCGACGCCAAGGCCGCGCAAGTTCACCGGCAGGCCGATCGCCGCATAGGCGCCGGCCGCGAACGGGGCGGCCGCGACGATCGATTCCCGCGCGCCGATCGCCGTCATCGAGCCCGCCAGCAGGCTCGCGGCGGCCAGCGGCGCGGCCACACGGCGCGCCAGGCGCGCGAGAGGCGCCCCGAGCGCGCGGCGCCGCGCCGGCGCCGCGCCGAGGCGCGTCGGATCGCCGCGGGTCGAGGCGGCCGACCCGATCAGCGTCGGACGCCCTTTGAGCTCCCAGGACCGCCCGCAGCCCGAGCAGCGAAATCGGCACGCCTCCTCGCCGAGAACCTCGTCGGGAATATGGTATGAACTGCCGCAGGTCCTGCAAACGATGAGCATGGCGAATTGGCCTCGTTCCAGCGCCCCCGCGGAAAACCTCGCCATTTGGTCGCGTTCATGGTTAAAGGCGCGTTAAGCGCTCGTCCTTTAGGAAATTGTCGTTGCTGCGCTTCGAGAACGTCGGCTTGCGCTATGGCGTCGGCGCCGAGGTCGTCCGCGACCTCAATTTCGCCGTTGCGCCGCAAAGCTTTCAGTTCCTTACCGGGCCGTCTGGCGCCGGCAAGACGACAATGCTGCGGCTGATGCTGTTGTCGCTGCGCCCGACCCGCGGAACCATTCATATTTTCGGCCACGACGCCGCCACGCTCGACAAAGACGCGATCACCGCGATCAGGCGGCGAATCGGCGTCGTGTTCCAGGATTTTCGTCTGCTCGACCACCTCACGACCTACGAAAACGTCGCGCTGCCGCTGAAGGTGATGGGCCGCAGCGAAAGCGGCTACCGCGCCGAAGTGGTCGAACTGTTGCGCTGGGTCGGCCTCGGCGACCGGATGAACGCCTTGCCGCCGGTGCTCTCCGGCGGCGAGAAGCAGCGCGCGGCGATCGCCCGCGCCCTGATCGTGCGCCCCGAGTTGCTGCTCGCCGACGAGCCGACCGGCAACGTCGACCCATCGCTGGCGCGTCGCCTGCTCAGGCTGTTCGTCGAACTGCACAAGTCCGGCACCGCGGTCGTCATCGCCACCCACGACCTGACGTTGATGGACCAATTCGGCTACGCCAGACGCCTGGTCGTCGGCGACGGGCAATTGAAGATTTTCGAGGGCGATTCGCCGTGACCGAATCGCCGCCGCCGAGCTTGCCCCCAGCGTCGCGCCTCAAGCGCGACATGCCGCTCATTCCCTCCGACTCGATCGCCGGGCGCGCGCTGGTCGTCGTTATCGCCATCATGACGTTTCTGGCCTGCCTCACCGCCGGCGGCGCGATCCTGATCGCCGACGCCTCGCAAGCGTGGCGCGCCGACGTCTCCCGCGACGTCACCATCCAGATCAAGCCGCGCCCCGGCGACGACGCCGACGCGCTCGTCGCGGCCGCCGCCGACATCGCGGCGCGCGCGCCCGGCGTCGCCGACGTCCGCGCCTACTCCAAGGTCGAATCCGAAAAGCTGCTGGCGCCCTGGCTCGGCGACGGCTTCGATCTCGGGCAATTGCCGATCCCGCGCCTCATCGTCGTCCACATGCAGAGCGGACATCGCGAGGATCTCGAACCGCTGCGCGCGGCGCTCGCCGCGGGAGCGCCCGGCGCCAGCCTCGACGATCATCGCCTGTGGCTGTCGCGCCTGGACACGATGGCCGATGCGATCGTCGCCTTCGCCGCCGCGCTGTTCGCGCTGATGATCCTGGCGATGGCGACCGCGATCGGCTTCGCCACCCGCGGCGCGATGACGGGAACCCGCGAGATCATCGAAGTGCTGCATTTCGTCGGCGCCGCCGATTCCTACATCGCGCGGCAGTTCCAGGGCCATTTCCTGCGGCTGGGGTTCAAGGGCGCGGCGATCGGCGGCCTGTCGGCGGGGTTGTTCTTCGCCCTCGCCTCGCTCGTCTCGGCAGGCCTCAGCCGCTCGGCGGGCGGCGAGGAAATCGCCGCGCTGTTCGGCGCGTTTGCGCTCGGCCTCGCCGGCTACGGCGCGATCACAGCGATCTGCCTCGCCATCGCCGGGCTCACCGCCCTTTTGTCGCGCGAAATCGTCTTCCGCCAACTCAGGAGCCTGCTATGACCGCCGCCGCCGCCGGCCGCCGCTTCGACGCCATCACCCGACGGACCGTCATGATCGGCTTCCGCTCGCTCCTCTTCAACATCGTCTTTTATCTCAACCTCGTCGTCTTGCTGATCTTCGGCCTGCCGACGCTTCTGTGCGGCCGCCGCGCCGTCTTCTTTGTTGCCCGGCTGTGGGCTTCGACCTCGCGCTGGCTGCTGGAGGCGATCTGCGGCCTGCGCATCGAGTATCGCGGCCTCCACAACATACCCGACGGCGGCTACATTCTCGCCGCCAAACACGAATCGCTGCTCGAAACCTTCGCTCTGCTCTCCTACGCTCCCGACTTCGCGATCGTGCTCAAGCGCCAGTTGGCGTTCATCCCGGTGTTCGGCCTCTATATCGTCGCCGCACGCCAGATCGCCATCAACCGCTCGCGGGGCTACGCCGCGCTGTCCCAGATCGTCGCCCGGGCGCGCGAAGTGGCCCGCGCGGGCCGCCAGGTCTTGATCTTCCCCGAGGGCACCCGCCGCCCGCCGGGCGCCCCGCCCCGCTACAAATCCGGCGTCGCCGCGCTCTACGCCGCCACGGGCGTTCCTTGCCTTCCCGTCGCGCTCAACACCGGCCTCTTTTGGGGTCGGCGCGGATTCGCCCGTCGCCCCGGCGCCGCCGTGATCGAATACCTGCCGCCGATTCCGGCCGGCCTCGGGCGCGACGCCTTCGCCCAGCGGCTGCAGGCGACGATCGAGACCGCATGCGACCGCCTCAACGCGGAAGCGCTGGCGGCCGATCCTCGCCTGGCCCCGATCCTCGCCGCCGGCGCGGTCACGATCGACGACCGCAAGGCCGAAGATCTTCAACTCGAGGCTTGACGGAATCCGACATTTGTTCTAGTTTTGTTCCATCCCCTTCGCCTGGAGATGGTTCGATGTTGGCGCTCCGAGACCCCGTTTCGCCCTGGCCCGCCGAGGCGCCCGCGCCCGAGGGCGGGCCCCGGCCCGAAGCCGCGCCTTCGACGGCGCCTCGCCTCGCCGAAACGGACGGCGAACCGCTCGCGGCCCTCGCCGGCCAGGTTCTCGAGCCGCGCTTTCGTTCCTGGCGCGGGGCGTCCGGGCGGCGCTACATCGTTTCCGTCTACGACCCCGACGCCTGCCCGGCCTATTGCGACGCCGTATTGATCGCCGCCGCCGTCAACTCTGACGGTCGGCGTCGTTTGCTGGCGCTCGCAGACACCGGGGTTTTTCCCGAACCCGTCCTCGCGCGCGCCAGGCGCTCGCTCGCCGACATCGCCGAACCGGTGGAGTTCCATCTCCATCTTCTCGCCGCGTCTTCGGCCGAACGCCGCGCCGCCCTCGACGACCTCGCCTCCGCTTGCCCCTACGCGGCGCGCAACTGAGCGGCGAGCCACTCCAGTTCCCTGTCGACGATGCCCAGTTCGCGCAGGTGGTCGCGCGTGGCGAGCGCGTATTCGACGTTGTCGCCGGACCGCCCGACGCCCTGCCGAACCACCTCCACCAGACGATCGCGAGGCACGGCGCCGGCGTATTGCCGGTGCGCGCGGTCGGCGACGTAAGCAAGCGCCGCTACGCGCCGGCCGTCGGCCAGCGTCACCGGGACCATCCGTTCCAAATAGACCGCGGTCACCAGCTCGCGCTCGCGCAGATAGCGCACGGTCGTCTCGCGCAAGCCCGTCTCGACGCGAAAGGCGACGCCGTGACACGCCCCGCCCCGATCGAGCCCGAGGACCAGCCCGGGTCGGTCGGCCGTGCCGCGATAGACATGCGAATAGACGCACAGGCGCCGACGCCAGCCGCGCAACAGCGCCTTGCAGCGCTCGTCATAGACGAAGCCGGGCCGCCACATCAGCGATCCGTAGCCGAACACCCATAGGTCGCTCGGCGTCTCGCCCGCCTGGGTCGTCATCGCTCATGCCCCGGATTCGGCGTCCTCGCCGGCCCGGCGGCCAAAGTCCGGCGCGGCCGTCTCCTGCCCCAGCTCGACGATGCCGCGGCGGATCGCGCGCGTGCGGCTGAACAGCGCGAACAGCCCGTCGCCGTCGCCGCGGCGAATCATCCGCTGCAGCGCCGTCAGGTCCTCGTTGAACCGCCCCAGCATTTCCAGCACCGCGTCCTTGTTGTTGAGGAACACGTCGCGCCACATCGTCGGATCGGACGCGGCGATGCGGGTGAAGTCGCGAAAGCCGCCGGCGGAGAACTTGACCACCTCCGAGCGCGTCACTTCCTCCAGATCCGCGGCGGTGCCGACGATGTTGTAGGCGATCAGATGCGGCACGTGGCTGGTGATCGCCAGCACCAGATCGTGATGGGCCGCGCTCATCGTCTCGACGTTCGAGCCCAGCGCTCGCCAAAACCCGCGCACGCGCTCGACCGCGTTCGCGTCGGCGCCGTCCGGCGGCGTGACAATGCACCAGCGGTTGAGGAACAGCGTCGCGAACCCCGCGTCGGGCCCCGACTGCTCGGTTCCCGCCACCGGGTGGGCCGGAACCAGGTGCGCGCGTTTCGGCAGATGCGGCGCGACCGCCGCGATCACCGCGCCCTTGACCGACCCGACGTCGGAGACGATCGCGCCCGCCTTCAGCGCCGGCGCGATTTCGCGCGCCACCGCTTCGTTGGCGCCCACGGGAACGCAGAGGATCGCCAAGTCCGCCCCCGCCGCCGCCGCGGCCGGCGAAGCGACGATCTCGTCGCCGAGCCCGAGCGCGGCCGCTCGATCGCGCGCCTCGCGCGAGCAATCGGCGATCGCGATCCGGCCGGCGGCGTTCTTGCGCCGCGCCGCGCGCGCGATCGACGACCCGATCAGTCCGACGCCGATGATCGCGATCCGCCCGAACAGCGGCTCCGCGAGCGCGGGCCCGAGCCTATCCGCCACGGCGTCCGCCTTTCATGAATTCCGCCAGCGCCGCCACGACCCCCTGGTTGGCCTCCTCGGTCCCCACCGTCATGCGCAGGCAATCGGGAAGCCCGTAGCCCGCCACCCCGCGCAGGACGAAGCCGCGCGCGTTCAAGAACCGGTCGGCCTCCGCCGCCGTGCGGCCGTTCCCGCGGGGAAACCACAACAACAGGAAGTTGCCGACGCTCGGCGTCACGCCGATCCCGAGCGCCGAAATCGCCTTCGTCAGCCACGGCAGCCAGCGTGCGTTGTGCGCCGTCGCGGCCTCGACGTGCGCTCCGTCGGCGATCGCCGCGACGCCCGCCGCCAGCGCGGCGCCGTTCATGTTGAAGGGCGGACGCACGCGGTTGAGCGCGCCGACGACCGTCGCCGGCGCATAGGCCCAGCCGATGCGCAAATTCGCCAGTCCGTGAACTTTCGAGAAGGTGCGCAACATCGCCACGTTCTCGCACGTCGCGACCAATTCGATCCCCGCGGCGTAGTCGTTGCGCGCCACGTATTCGGCGTAGGCCGCGTCGAGCACCAGCAGCGCGTCGCCCGGCAATCCCGCATGCAGCCGCTTGACCTCGGAGAACGGCAGATAGGTGCCGGTCGGATTGTTGGGGTTGGCGAGATAGACGATCTTGGTCAGCGGTCCGACCTTGGCGAGCAGCGCGTCGACGTTCGCGGTCTCGTGGGTCTCCTGCGCCGCCACCGGGACCCCGCCCGCCGCGCGGATCGCGATCGCATACTCGAGAAAGCCGTATTGGCTGTAGAGCCCTTCCTCGCCGGGGCGCAGAAAGACGTGCGCGATGAGCGAGATCAGTTCGTCCGAACCGTTGCCGCAAATGATCTGCTCAGGGTCGAGCCCGTAGCGCCGCCCGATCGCTTCGCGCAATTCCCGCGCCGAACCTTCGGGATAGAACGCCAATTGATCCGCGCTGGCCCGGAACGCTTCGATCGCCCGCGGGGAGGGCCCGAGCGGCGATTCGTTCGACGAAAGCTTATGAACCTTGTCGAGGCCGGCGACCTCGCTCTTGCCGGGAACATAGGCGTCGATGGCCATCACTTCGGCGCGCGGCGACGGCCGCAAAGGCTCGGACACAAACATGGTTTCCTCTTCGATTGCTCAACTCCGGGGCGGGCGCAATTTCGATCCGTCGAAGCGCGCGGCGTGGGCGCCGACCTCGCGGCTGCGCACGTCCGCGCCTCCCGCTTTCGCCAACGCGGCCCCGCCCGCGCCCTCCGGGAGCGCGCCGGGCCTGGCGATCAGCAGCGACAGGCCGACGCCCTCGGCGGCGTTGCCGATGATCTCGCCCCCGAGCGCGCCGATCGCCTCGGGGTAGCCGCCGCGCCATCGGTCGAGGCTCACCGCCTCCAGCGTCACATCGCGCGCGGCGCCGTCGGAGGCGGGCTTGGCGATGACGAACACCGGCGCCCCCGCTGGGTGGTCCGGCCGCTTCACGAAAGGCAGGCGCGCGATGATCTTGGGCGCATCGGGGTCGACGAGCCGCATCCACCACGCGCCGGCCCCTGGCCCGCCGTCCAGCGCGAACATGCCGAGATCCCCGTCCGCCGCCGCCACCGCGTCGATCACTCCCTTGGCGCTCATGTGCGGCACGCAGGGCACGGTGAAACCGAAATGAAAGCGCGCCGAATCTCGCATCGCCGCGTCGCCGCGGGAGACGTCGACATGCACGCTGTAGGGCGACTGCACGTAGGTGAACGTCGAGATGATGATGCGCCAGATGCTCTCGACCGTGTCGAGCGGCAGATGGCCCTGGTGACGCTCGACCAGCGCCTTCATCATCGCCGCCTCGCGCGCCGGGCGAAACGCCGAGCCGCCCTCGCGGCTCTTGATCGCGATCAGTCGGTCGATGATGCGTCCGCGCTCCATCAGCAACGCGTGCATCGCCGCGTCGATGCGATCGATTTCGACGCGCAATTGGTCGAGCGATTCGACGGCGGGTTCGGGCACGGGCAGCTCTCGCGGCGATCAGGTGTTCATCGATTCGAAGAAATTCGCGTTGGTCTTGGTTTCCCGCAATTTGCCCAGCAGGAACTCGATCGCGTCGACCGTGCCCATCGGATTGAGAATGCGCCGCAGCACGTACATCTTCTTGAGGATGTCCGGCGGCACCAGCAATTCCTCCTTGCGCGTTCCCGAGCGGGTGATGTCCATCGCCGGAAACGTGCGTTTGTCCGCCACCTTGCGATCGAGGATGATTTCCGAATTGCCGGTGCCCTTGAATTCCTCGAAAATCACTTCGTCCATGCGCGATCCGGTGTCGATCAGCGCCGTCGCGATGATGGTGAGCGAGCCGCCTTCCTCGATGTTGCGCGCGGCGCCGAAGAATCGCTTGGGACGCTGCAGCGCGTTGGCGTCGACGCCGCCGGTCAGCACCTTGCCGGACGACGGCACCACGGTGTTGTAGGCGCGGCCGAGCCGGGTGATCGAATCGAGCAGGATCACCACGTCGCGGCCGTGCTCGACCAGGCGCTTCGCCTTCTCGATCACCATTTCCGCAACCTGGACGTGACGCACCGCCGGCTCGTCGAACGTCGAAGAGACGACCTCGCCTTTGACTGAACGCTGCATGTCCGTGACTTCCTCCGGCCGTTCGTCGATCAGCAGCACGATGAGGAAGCATTCCGGATGATTGGCGGTGACCGACTGCGCGATGTTCTGCAACAGCACGGTCTTGCCGGTGCGCGGCGGCGACACGATGAGCGCGCGCTGACCCTTGCCGATCGGCGAAACGATGTCGATCACCCGCACCGACAAGTCCTTTCGCGTCGGGTCTTCGATCTCCAGGCGAAGCCGCTCGTCCGGATAGAGCGGGGTCAAATTGTCGAAGTGCACTTTGTGCCGGGTCTTCTCCGGGTCCTCGAAATTGATCTCGTTGCACTTGAGCAGAGCGAAATACCGTTCGCCCTCTTTCGGGCTGCGAATCACCCCCTCGATGGTGTCGCCGGTGCGCAACCCCAGCCGCCGAATCTGCGACGGCGAGACGTAGATGTCGTCCGGCCCGGCGAGGTAGTTGGCGTCCGCCGAGCGCAGGAAACCGAAACCGTCCTGCAGGATTTCGATCACGCCCTCGCCGATGATCTCCACCTCCCGGCTGGCGAGTTGCTTGAGGATTGCGAACATCAGCTCCTGCTTGCGCATGATCGAGGCGTTTTCGACCTCGTTCTCTTCGGCGAAAGCGAGCAGTTCGGTCGGCGATTTCTTCTTCAGGTCCTTGAGTTTGATTTCCCGCATCGGGACGTCCTCGAAAAACGCGCGCGCGTCGGCGCATTGGCGACGGAAAGGAAGCGCGGAAAAGGCGGTGCCGAACTGAAGCCGCTGCTTGCCTCGGCCGGCCGGAGCCAGGGCGGACCATTGCAATCCGCTCGCCTTGGAAAGCGCCCGCTAAAGGTGAGGCTCCCTGCTTAGCCGCGTTTGGCGAATCTTTCAACGGCCTTTTGCACAAAACTCGGCGCGCCGGCTTGCATTGGCTTGAACGCCAGGACAATGACGATCGCGATCATCAGCCCGACTACCTTGCCATGGCCGCCTCGCGACATCAAAGCCCCTCGGGTCGACGCGATCGCGCAGGACCAAGCGCCAAAACAATTGAGAGGTGAGGACTCTTGTTAATGTTCCTTAGACGGGCGAAAAGGGAAAACGCAATTTCATCCCCATCGACGGGCTCGTCGAATGGATCGAGAGCGGCTGGCGAAAAGCGCCGCCGCGCCTGGGGAAACATTAATGAAGCGTTAACCATATCAAGGCGGAGGACGCGCGCTTGCCTGTGAATTGGCGCCGGGATGTCCCCGCAGTTCCCCGCGTTCTGTGATTCGGGCACGCGGACCTTCCCCCGACACAGGGCGGTGGACGCGTAACGGCGACCGCCGCGTGGCAAATCCCCGGGGCTTTCGCGGCCGACGTTTGTGCGCGTTTGTCCACAGCGGCCAACCGCGATTATAACAGGGCGTCGAACGCTCGGAGGCGGTCCATGGCACGCAGTTATTTTCACCTTCATCTGGTCTCCGATTCGACCGGGGAGACGCTGATTGCGGCGTCACGCGCTGCGGCGGCTCAATATCAGGGAGTCGCCTCGATCGAGCACGTCTATCCCCTCGTGCGCACGCGCCAGCAGCTCGAGCGGGTCGTCGCCGAAATCGACAATGCGCCGGGAATCGTTCTCTTCACCTTGGTCGATCCCGAGTTGTCGCACCATCTCCAGGCGGCGTGCGAGATGGCTGGATCGCCGTGCCTCTCCGTGCTCGAGCCGGTGCTGTCCCTGTTCCAATCCTATCTCGGACAGAGTTCGACGCCGCGCGCCGGCGCGCAGCACATGCTCAATCCAGAGTATTTCAAGCGCATCGACGCGCTCAATTTCGCCATGATGCACGACGATGGCCAATTGGCCGAGAATCTCGAGAACGCCGACATCTTGCTGCTCGGCGTCAGCCGCACCTCGAAAACGCCGACGAGCATCTATCTGGCCAACCGCGGCTATAAGACCGCGAATATTCCGCTGGTCCCGCTGGTTCCCTTGCCGTCCGTCCTCGATCATCTGCGCCGGCCGTTGATCGTCGGCCTGATCGCGTCGGCAGAGCGGATCATTCAGATCCGCCAGAATCGCCTGCTCGCGCTTCACGCCGATTCGCAGACCGACTACGTCGATCGCGTCGCGGTGGCGCAGGAAGTCGCCAATTCGCGTCGCCTGTTCGCCGAACGGGACTGGCCGACCATCGACGTCACCCGCCGTTCGATCGAAGAGACCGCCGCCGCGATCCTCGACCTCTATCGCGAACATCGCCTCAAGTTCATCACCCAGGCCTGAAATCGACGCCCCTTGACCTCGTCTCCCGCCTCCCTTTGGATCGGCCGCGACAAGCTGGTGCTCGCTTCCAAGAGCGCCGGCCGGCGGCGCTTGCTCGAATCGGCCGGCCTGCCCTTCGAAGTCGAGCCGGCGAATGTCGACGAACGCGCGCTGGAGAGCGAGTTTCTCGCGGCGGGCGGGCCGAGCGAGCCGCTGGCGCTGACGCTGGCGCGCGCCAAGGCGCAAGAGGTCAGCGTCCGCCGGGCCGGCGCGCTGTGCGTCGGCGCCGATCAGATCTTGACCCTCGATGGACGGGTCCTGCACAAGTCGGCGACGGTGGAAGAGGCGGCCCGCACGCTCCGGGCGCTCGGCGGCCGGACCCATCGCCTGATCTCGGCTTTCGCCGTCGCGCGCGACGGGCGAATTCTCGGCGAAGGCCAGGACCGCGCCGATCTGACCATGCGCGCGCTCGAACTCGCGGCAAATCGCCCTCTATCTGGCTTGCGCCGGGCCAGGCGCGCTGGCGAGCGTCGGCGTCTATCAGATCGAGGGACTCGGCGTTTGCTTGTTCGACGCCGTCGAAGGCGACCATGCGACGATCCTCGGGTTGCCGATGCTGAAGCTGTTGAGCTGCCTTCGCCGCGAAGGGGCGCTGGCGCTATGAGCGCCGCAGCTGCGCCGCGCGCCGGCGTCTGCGGCTGGCCGATCGCGCACTCGCGCTCGCCGCTGATTTACCAGTATTGGCTGACGACGCTGGGGATCGAGGGCGCCTACGAGCGGTTCGCCGTGCGGCCGGGCGAGTTCGCCGCTTTCGCCGCCTCGATCGGCCGCGATCGTCTCGTGGGCGCCAACGTCACCGCGCCGCTGAAGGAAGCGGCGTTCGCGGCGTGCGAGCGGCTCGCTGCGGACGCGCAAGGCTCGGGCGCGGTCAACACGCTTTGGCGCGAGGAGGGCGCCCTCTGCGGCGACAACACCGACGTCGCGGGCTTTCTCGCCAATCTCGACGCCGCCGCGCCGGGCTGGCGCGCCGCGGCCGCGAGCGCCGTCGTTCTGGGCGCCGGGGGGGCGGCGCGCGCGATCGTCCACGCTCTGCTGTCGCGTGGGCTCGAGCGCGTCGCCGTCGTCAATCGCACCGACGAGCGCGCCCAGGCGCTGACGGCGCGATTCGGCGGCGCGACGACGGCCGCGCCGTGGCGCGACCTGGCGCGTTGGCTCGAACGGGCCGATCTTCTCGTCAATGCGACGACGCTCGGCATGGCCGGGCAAGGCGCGCTCGATATCGACCTCGAGCCGATGAAAAGGACGGCCGTGGTCGCCGACATCGTGTATGTTCCCCTGGCGACGCCGCTGATCGAGGCGGCGCGGCGGCGCGGTCTGACGGCCGTCGATGGCTTGGGCATGTTGTTGCATCAGGCGGCGCCGGGGTTCGAGCGCTGGTTCGGCGCGCGCCCGACGGTGACGCCCGAGTTGCGCGCGCTGGCGGAAGCCGACATCCGCGCCGCCGAGGGGAAACGCTTGTGATCGTCGTGGGACTGACGGGTTCGATCGCGATGGGCAAGACCACCGTCGCCGAAATGTTCGCGGCGCTCGGCGCCGCCGTATTCGACGCCGACGCCGAAGTGCGCCAATTCTATTCCTCGCCGGGCGCCGCGGCGGTCGAGGCGGCCTTTCCCGGCGTGATCGAGGGCGGCAAAGTGAACCGCAACAGGCTCGCCGCGGCGGCGCTCGCCGATCCGCAGGCGCTGAAGCGCCTGGAGGCCATCGTTCACCCCGAGGTGGCGCGGCGGCGCCGATCCTTTCTCGAACGGGCCGCGGCGGAAGGCCGGCGCATCGCCGTCCTCGACATTCCGCTGCTGACGGAGACCGCGGGCGCGGCGCGCGTCGACGTCGTCCTCGTCGTCAGCGCCAGCGAGGCGACGCAGCGCGCGCGCGCGATGGCGCGTCCCGGCATGAGCGCCGCCAAGCTCGCCGCGATCCTGGCCCGCCAGACGCCGGACCGGGAAAAGCGACGCCTCGCCCATTGCGTCATCGACGCCAACGGAACCCTGGAGGCGACGCGCGCGCAGACGGCCGGCGTGTTGCGCGCCCTCGCCGCCATGCCCGGACGGGGGCGTCGCCTCGAGGGAAGGTTCGCCGATGCGTGAAATCGCGGTCGACACCGAAACGACCGGCCTCGATCCGGCGCAGGGCCACCGCATCGTCGAGATCGGCGCGGTGGAAATGGTCAATCAGATCGCGACCGGCGCGACGTTCCACGCTCTGATCAATCCGGAACGCGAGGTCCCCGAAGAGGCGTTTCGCATTCACGGCCATTCGACGGCGACGCTCAGCGACCAGCCGGCGTTCGCGGCGATCGTCGACCAGTTTCTCGCCTTCCTCGGCGAGGATCGGCTGGTGATTCACAACGCCGAGTTCGACCTGCGGTTCATCAACGCGGAACTGAGCGCGCTCGGGCGGGCGCCGATCGCCGCCGAGCGGGTCGTCGACACCCTGGCGTTGGCCCGGCGCAAGCACCCCGGCGCGCCCAACAACCTCGACGCGCTGTGCGATCGCTATCGCATCGACCGCTCGCAACGGATCAAGCACGGCGCTCTGCTCGATGCGGAAATTCTGGTCGAACTCTACGCCGAATTGACCGGCGGGCGGCAGCGCTCGCTCAGTTTCGCGTCGATCGAACGCGAGCGAGGCGCGGGCGCGCCGGCGGCGGCGCGTCGGACGCGCCCGGTTCCGCTGGCGCCGCGAGGAAGCGAATCGGAGCGGCGCGCGCATCGCGCGCTGGTGGCCGCCCTCGGCGAGGGGGCGATCTGGCGCCGCTACGCGACGCCCGATGGCGAGGAAGCGGACGCTTAAGCCTGGGCCGTCGGCGCGGCGGGCGCAGCCGACGCGGCGACGCGCTTCAGGTACAACGCGTGAAAATCGATCGGGTCGACGTAGAGCGCGGGATAGCCGCCCCCGCGCACCGAGTCTGCGATGATTTGCCGCGCGAACGGGAACAACAGTCTCGGCCCTTCGATCATCACCAACGGCTGGACCTGCTCGGCCGGAATATTCTCAAGCCGGAACGCCCCGGCGTAATTGAGCTCGAATTTGAACAGCGCGGCGGCGCCCTCGCCGGCGGAGCCTTCGAGCGTCAGCCCGACTTCGTAGTCGTTCGCCGCGAGCTGCCGCACGGCGATGTTGACCTGCAGGCTGATATTGGGGCCCTGCTGCGGCGCGAGGGTGCGCGGGGCGTTGGGGTTTTCGAAGGAGAAGTCCTTGATGTATTGCGCGAGGACGGAAAAACGCGGCGTCGCGGCGCCCGGTTCCGCTCCGCCGTTGCTGTTCTGGTCGACCATCGCAATTCTCCTCGCCCGCAAGGGGGCGTTCAATCGACGCCGCCGCGCCCCTGCGCGGACCGGCCCGAACGCCGAGAGGCCCGCCGCGAAGCCGGTCTCTCGCCCGGCGCGTCGCCTAACACGCGGCCGTCTCGGCGACAAGAACGGCGCCGCGCGATTCCGCGGCCATCGAGAGCGGGCGCGGACCGCCCATTCGCCGGACGCCGCATCAAAGACGCGGCCAGGAAAAGTCGTCGGCGCGTCCGGTGCGCGGATCGACGGGCTCGCCGAAGCGAAGGACGCGCGCGACCGCGTCGGGTTCGCCGGCCGGCCGCGCCTCGCGCTCCGCCAGTGCTCCGCCCGGCGACGTCGGCCGCGCGGTCAGCGACAAGATCGGCCCCGCCAGCGGCTTGGGCGGCTCGAGCCGCACGGGCGAACCGGGACCGGCCGGCTCCTCGGGCGCGCGCATCTCGTGCCGGATCTGCGCATTGATGTCGCCGGCGGCCTGCTCGATGTCGGGCGGCAGGGTCGCCGTCTCGTTCTGCGGCTTGTTCTTGTCGAAGACGCGTTTGATCTCGGCCTCGAGGAAATGCGCGACCTTGCGCGAGCCCGCCTTGGTGAGGAGAACGCCGTCGTCGGCGCGCAATTTCACGTTCTGACCGTCGACGTTCGGCCCGTAGGCGGCGTATTGGCCGTTCTGATCGGCGAAAGCGTCCCAGATGTCGATATATTTCGCGCCGGCGTTTTCCGCGTGTTCCTTGTAGATCTCGTTCAGCTTGACCGCCTGGGCGTTGACGCGGTCGGAGCGCATCGGCGGCAGGCCGACCCAGGCGACGGAAACGTGCGCGGCCGCAAACGGCGCCACGACCGCCTCCACTCGCTGGCCATAGATCGCGCGCCAGCGATCGCTCAAGGGCTCGAGCGTGTCGGCGCCGTCGCGCAGCGGCTGCGAATCGTTGATGCCGAGGATGACCACGACGAAGTCGATGTGATCCTTGCCGGCCGCCAGATCGCGCGCCGCCTTCGGCCAGTCGTAATAGTCCTCGCGCACCAGGCCGGAGGCTTCGTGCGCCTTGTCGGCGACCGCGATTTCCGGCTTGTCGGCGAAAGCCTCGGTCAGGCCGCCGGTCGTGAGAACGCCCAGACTGTCGCCGACGACATCGATGAAGAAGGTCGGCTGAACCGGCGCCCCTCCGGGCGTTCCCGGCTCGCGCGTCGTCGTCGCCGGCACGAAATCGCGCACGCGCGGTTTGTGCGGGCGATGCGCCGCGGCGTCCGGCGGTTTCGCCTGCGGAACTCCGAACAGATGCGAAAGGAAGTCGCCGAACCCGCCGCCTTCGGCGCGAACCGCGGGCCCGCCCAACGCAACGCAAAAGACCGCCACGGCGGCGAGCCGCGCCAGATGCGCGATCAACCGACGATCAACCGCGAGCTTCATCTCGCACCATCCCGCGCCGCCGCGCCTCGCCCTCGCAGTTGTCGCAACAGCGCCGGGGTCGGGTAGCCGTCCGGCGGCGCCCCGATCGATTCCTGATAGGCGCGTAGGCCGGCGCGAAGGGCCTCGCCGACCCGGCCGTCGACTTCGCCCGCATCATAGCCCAATTCGCGCAATCTTGTCTGCAAGTCGCGAATCTCGGGCTCGCTCAGCACGGGATCGCGGACCGGCCAGCGCGCGCGAACGCCGCCGCGTCCCATGATCGCGTCGCCGAGCAGGGCGACGCCGAGCGCGTAAGCGGTCGAATCGTTGTAGCTCTTGATGGTCCAGAAGTTGGCGGTGACGAGAAAGATCGGGCCGCCGAGGCCGGCGGGGATCAGCAGACGCGCCTCGCCCGAACGCGGCAGCGCGCCGCCGTCGGCGCGCGCGACGCCGCGCTCGGCGAACGAACGGAATGGCGCGAGGCGCGAGGAATCGGCGTCGGCGAGCCGGAATCCCTCGGGGAGGCGAACCTCGAAACCCCACGGCGCGCCGGCGATCCAGCCGTGTTGGCTGAGATAATTGGCGATCGAGCCGATCGCGTCGGGCGCGCTGTTCCAAATATCGCGCCGGCCGTGGCCCTCGAAATCGACCGCGTAAGCGAGGAAGCTCGACGGCATGAACTGCGTCTGGCCCATCGCGCCGGCCCACGAGCCGCGCATTTCGCGCTCGCCGACGTCGCCGCGTTCGAGGATGGCGAGAGCGGCGATCAGTTCAGAGCGACAAGTGTCGCCGCCGTAGCGGATGAAGGCGAGGCTGGCGAGCGCGCGGATCACGTCGTCCGAGCCCGAGAAGGCGCCGAATTCGGTCTCCATGCCCCAGACGCCCATGACGACGGACGGATCGACGCCGTAGTCCGCGTCGGCCTTGGCGAGCCAGGCGCGCTCTTCTTCGGCCTTGGACCGGCCGCGGTCGACGCGCGCGCCGGAGACGGCGCCGGCCAGGTATCGCCAGATCGGCGTGACGAATTCGGCCTGATTGAGGGTGTGCGCGACGACTTTCGAGTCGAAAGTCACGCCGGCGAAGGCGGCCTCGAATGTCGCCCGCGAGACGCCGCGCGCCTCCGCGGCGGGCCACAGATTGGCGACGAATTGTCGAAACGCTTCTTCGCTCGGCGCGGCGGCGGCCGCGGCGCGCGCCGGGACGGGATGAAACGCGAGCGCCGCCGCCAGCAGCGCCGCCAGCAACGCCGCGAGGAGCACGGGGAGCCAGGGCCGGCGCGCGCCGAGAGCGCGCGGGCGAATCAGAGCGAACTTCGTCATGGCCTCGAATCGCGCGAAGACGCATGAGGGAGCGTAGCGGCGAACCGTTGCGAAAAATAGACCATGCCGGCGGCGCGGTCGATTCAGCCGTCGCCGTTGATGTCCTGCGGGCGCGGCATGGAAATGATGTTGTAGCCGGCATCGACGAAATGCACTTCGCCGGTCACGCCGGCCGACAGGCCGGACAACAGATAAAGCGCCGATCCGCCGATGTCCCCGATGGTGACGGTGCGCCGGAGCGGCGAATGGTGGCGCTGGAAATTGAACATGAACCGCGCGTCGGCGATGCCGGCGCCCGCGAGGGTGCGGACCGGTCCGGCGGAAATGGCGTTGACGCGGATGCCGGCGGGGCCGAAGTCGGCGGCCAGATACCTCACGCTCGCCTCGAGCGCCGCCTTGGCGAGGCCCATCACGTTGTAGTTGGGCATGACGCGCGTCGCGCCGCCGAAGGTCAGCGTCAGCAGCGCGCCGCCGTTGGGCATCAGCGGCGCGGCGCGCTTGGCGACTTCGGTGAACGAGAACGCCGAAACGACCATCGTGCGGACGAAGTTCTCGCGCGTCGTGTCGGCGTAGCGGCCCTTGAGCTCGTTGCGGTCGGAAAAGCCGATGCAATGGACGACGAAATCGAGCGTTCCCCAGTTCTCCTCGAGGGCGGCGAAAACCGCGTCGAGCGAAGCGGCGTCCTCGACGTCGCAGGGCAACGACAGCTTCGAGCCGAGGTTCTCGGCCAGGGGCCGCACGCGTTTTCCCAGCGCCTCCCCTTGATAGGTGAAGGCGAGTTCGGCGTTCTCCGCGGCGAGGGCCTGGGCGATCCCCCAGGCGATCGAATGATCGTTGGCGACGCCCATCACGAGGCCGCGCTTGCCGCTCATCAGGCCAGATTTCATCCCGGTCGCTTTTTGTTGTCGTCGCGTCAGACGTCGACGTGTTTGAGAACGATGGTGGCGTTGGCGCCGCCGAATCCGAAAGAATTGGAGAGCGCCGCGCCGAGCCGGACGTTGTCGAGGCGCTTGCGCACGATCGGCATGTCGGCAAAAGCAGGGTCGAGCTCGTCGATGTGGGCGCTTTCGCAAATGAAGCCGTTCTGCATCATCAGCAGGCAATAGATCGCCTCGTGCACGCCGGTCGCGCCCTGCGAATGCCCGGTCAGCGACTTGGTGGCGGCGATCGGCGGGCATTTTTCGCCCGAGCCGAACACTTCGCGCAAAGCCTCGATTTCCTTGAGGTCGCCGATCGGCGTCGAGGTCGCGTGCGGGTTGATGTAATCGATCGGCGCCTTCACGCCGGCGAGCGCCTGGCGCATGCAGCGCGCCGCGCCCTCGCCCGAAGGCGCGACCATGTCGGCGCCGTCCGAAGTCGCGCCGTAGCCGGCGATCTCGGCGTAGACGCGGGCGCCGCGCGCCTTGGCGCGCTGGTAGTCCTCGAGCACGACGACGCCCGCTCCCGCTGAAATGACGAAGCCGTCGCGGTTCTTGTCGTAGGCGCGCGAGGCGCGCGCCGGCGTGTCGTTATAGGCCGACGACATCGCCCCCATCGCGTCGAACAGCGCCGACAGCGTCCAGTCGAGGTCCTCGCAACCGCCGGCGAACATCAGGTCCTGCTTGCCCATCAGGATTTGCTCGGCGGCCGCGCCGATGCAGTGATTGGAGGTCGCGCAGGCCGAGGAAATGGAATACGCGACTCCCTTGATCTTGAACCAGGTCGATAGCGTCGCCGAGGCGGTCGAGCACATCGACTTGGGCACGGCGTAGGGGCCGATGCGCTTGGGCCCCTTGGCGCGCGTGACGTCGGCGGCCTCGACGATGGCGCGCGTCGACGGGCCGCCCGAGCCGACGATGAGGCCGGAGCGCTCGTTCGACACGTCGTTTGGTTCGAGCCCGGCGTCGCCGATCGCCTGATCCATCGCGACATGGCACCAGGCGGTTCCGCCGCCGTGAAAGCGCATCGCGCGACGGTCGAGCATCTCTTCCGGCTTGCAGGTCGGCGCACCCTGGACCTGACTGCGAAAGCCGAGTTCGGCGTATTTTTCGGCGCGTGAAACGCCGGACTTGGCGTCGCGCAGGCTCGCCAACGCCTCTTGGACGTTATTGCCGATCGAAGAGACGATCCCCATGCCGGTGACGACGACGCGTCTCATCCTTTTCTCCAGCAATGTTCCTCGGCCGGCTAGCTCGGCGACCGCTAGGCTTGACTCGGCCTTGCGGCGCCGAACAGGCCGACGCGCATGTCCTTGACTTCGTAGATGCGCCGCCCGTCGGCCTCCAGCCAGCCGTCGGCGATGCCGAGAATCAGTTTGCCCCTGAAGATGCGCTTGATGTCGACGCCGTAGATCACCCGCTTGATCGAGGGCAGCACCTGATCGATGAATTTCACTTCGCCGACCCCGAGCGCCCGGCCGCGTCCGGGAAGGCCGAGCCAGCCGAGGAAAAACCCGGTCAGCTGCCACAGCGCGTCGAGCCCGAGGCATCCCGGCATGACCGGATCGCCCTTGAAATGGCAACCGAAGAACCACAGCTCGGGCTTGATGTCGAACTCGGCGCGCACGCCGCCCTTGCCGTGGGCGCCGCCGGTCTCGCTGATGTCGGCGATGCGGTCGAACATCAGCATCGGCGGAAGAGGCAGTTGGGCGTTGCCCGCGCCGAACAGGTCGCCGCGACCGCAGGCCAACAGGTCTTCGTAGGCGAAATGAGAGGGCCGTTCCGGCATGCTGTCGCGAATTCCTTGGCGCGAAGGGCGCGGCCGCCGAGCGCGCCGGCCTTTTCGGCATTTCCTACCACAGGCGCGCGCGTCCCGAAAGCGCTTGGCCGCGATCCTTTTGTCGCGCTTGAC
Source organism: uncultured Alphaproteobacteria bacterium (assembly GCA_963775575.1). Classification (GTDB taxonomy): domain Bacteria; phylum Pseudomonadota; class Alphaproteobacteria; order Rhizobiales; family Beijerinckiaceae; genus Roseiarcus. The sequence goes on along the minus strand of CAVZJG010000002.1, from coordinate 1,396,435 downwards.
GGCCCGCGCCGCCTGGCGACGGGCGGAAAATCGGTTCGGGGCGGGCGTTCGAGGTTTAGCTGACGAAGGCGAAGCAACGTGATATGATGCCCCGCAAACCGGGCGGCCCGCCCGAATGCAGGGAGAAGCGATCCCGAGTGCGCGCCATCGCCGATTCGCCCGCCGAGGCCGAGGCTGTCGCCGGCGGCGACGCCTTGAACGGGTGCCCCGTTCACGAGCTGCGCGCGAAGTTGCGCCAGGCCCGGCTGCGCCCGACGCGTCAACGCCTCGCGCTGGGCTGGCTGCTGTTCGGCAAAGGCGACCGCCACGTGACGGCGGAAACGCTGTTCGAGGAAGCCAAGGCCGTCAGGGCGCCGGTGTCGCTGGCGACGATCTACAACACTCTGCACCAATTCACCGGCGCCGGGCTGCTCAGGGAAATCGCGATCGACGGGCCGAGCGCCTTTTTCGACACCAATGCGAACCCGCACCAGCATTTCCTGATCGAGGAGACCGGCGCGCTCATCGACATCCCCGACGGCGACGTCGCGTTGGCGCAATTGCCCAAGGCGCCGGTCGGAGGCGAGATCGCGCGCATCGACGTCGTCGTGCGGATACGTCGCGCCGGCGGCTCGGCGAGTCAGAACGGCGGCTGATCGGCGACGATGAGCCCCGAGGTCGTCACCACGACCCACCCTTGTCCGCGACGCTCGATGCGCTGCACCCGGCCGGCGCCGGGCAGAAAATCGCCGGGCGCGACTTGTTGCGGGCCGTCGCGGCCGTCGACGATCGCGGCGCCGTCCTGGACTTCGACGAGCCAATAGCCGCGTAGCGGCGCCTGCGGTCTCGCGAGCGAGCCGGTCGTTTCGCTGGAGACGCCGGGGTCGGGCTTCGCCGGCGGCGCGGCCTGCCTCTTTTCGAGCTTGTCGAGCCGCGTCGAAAGGTCGGCGATCCGGCCCGTCGATTCGTGGTCGATGCGATCGGCGAGCTTGTCGAGACGCGCGCCGTGATCGTGGTCGACGCGGTCGACCCGCGCCGTCAGCTGGGCGAGCGCGCCGCCAAGGTCGCGCGCGGCGCCGCCTTCCGCTTTGATCTCGGCGGCGAGCTTGCGCAGATCGGGGCTTTCGTCGCGCGTTCGCGCGGCCTCGATGGCGCCGATGCGATCCTCGATAAGCTTGACCGTCTGGGCGAGGGAGCGGCTCTCGTCGGCTTTGGCCGTCAGCAGGCTCGACTGCCTCGCGTGATCGTAGGCCCCGGCCGCCGCGACGGCGGCGACGAGCGCCAGGCCGGCGGCGAGGCCGATCCGCCATCGCCCCGGCGATCGCGCGGCGGCGCTGGCGCCGTCGGCGCCCTGGGCTTCAGCGGACGCGTGATAGGGAATGAGATCGAGCCGCGCCGCCTCGATCGCCGGCGAGGCTTCGTGCGCCTCGGCGGCGCTCGGCGCCGCGGCGAGGGATTCAGCCGCGTCGGCGGGTTTCTCGGCTTGTTCGTCTCGGCTCGCGGCGGGTTCGTTCGGCCCGGCGCCGGCTGCGAGAGGATGCTCGGGGTTCACGTCTTCGTGTTCGTTCATGGCGGGGTCCCGAAAATATCGTCCATATCGCCCGATATTCGGCCCTCGGGATTAACGGACCGTTGACCAAACGGGACGCCGACGGGCAAAATTGGCGGCCGGATCGCGCCGGCCGCCGAGGGAAATCGACGTGATGAAGTTCGGCATGGGCCGAGTGGCCAATCGCTTGGAGGACGCGCCCGCTTGGTCAGCGGCCGCGGCCCTCGCATGCGCGACATGGCTTGCCTGCGCAGCCCGTCGTCATGAACGCCGTCGGCGGCGCGCCGTGGCGCGTTCATGAGCGAAGGCGGTCCAGACGTTGCGCATCGGGCGGACGAAACGGCCGGCGTCGGCCGGGAAATCGTCGTCTGGGACCTTCCGACGCGGCTTTTCCATTGGCTCGCCGTCTTGCTGATCGTCGCCGCCTACGCGACGGCGCGGCTGGGATGGATGGATTGGCACGCGCGAGCCGGCGATGCGCTCCTCGTGGCGCTGCTGTTCCGGCTGCTGTGGGGCTTCTTCGGCAGTCAAACGGCGCGCTTCTCGACCTTTCTCGTGTCGCCGCCCGCCGCCGTTCGCCATCTCGCTCACGCGCTGCGTCGCGAGCCCGATCTCCAGATCGGGCATAACCCGGCTGGCGGCTGGATGGTGCTGCTGCTCATCGCATTGATGCTCGGGCAGACGCTCGCCGGCCTCTATGTCGGAAACGACATCGCCGAGGAGGGGCCGCTATCCGAACGCGTTCCCGCCGTCGTCGCCAATTGGATCGATGTGCTGCACGATCGGTTGCTCTGGGACGCGCTCCTCATCGCCGCGGCGATCCACGTGCTCGCGATCGTCGCCTACGCCACGGTGAAACGGCACAATCTGCTTTGGCCGATGATCGCCGGGCGCAAGGTCTTGCCGCCGGAGGCGGCGCCGCGCATGGCCTCGCGCGTGCGCGCCGCCCTGGCGCTCGGCGCCAGCGTGACCCTGGCCGCCGCGCTCATCTACTGCATCTAAAGCGACGGTCAGCCCTTCGGCGGAACCACCTGGCCGCGAATTTCGCCGGATGGATGGTCCTTCGAATGGACGTTGATGTACCATTGACCCGCCGCAAATTGCGCGGCCTGATCCGGGCTCAACGTCGCCTGGCCGGTGAGCGGGCTGTCGGCGGGGGCGCCTTGCTTGCTCAACCAGATCGCCACCGGGCCGTTGGCGCCGGCGGCCGCCGGACCGTGGAAATGCGCCATGGTCGCGGGGCTGGAAAAGCCGCTGTAGGCGACCGACCAAGTGACGGCCCGCGTGCTCGCGTCATAGGTCAAGTCCGCCTTTCCGACGGCGGCGGTCTGAACCGGCGGAACCTGCTGGGCGCCGGTGAGTTCGACCGAAAAAGAGACGGGCTGCGCATAAGCGAACCCGGCCCACGCCACGCCGACGAGAGCAAGAGCGCTGATTGCGCTGCGCCGCGACGCTATGAGAGCCATGTCCTCCTCCCTTCAATGTTAGAATGAATATATTGTATCCTCACCTTTTCCGAAAGCCAAATTGCCGACGCCCGTTCGGCCGCGCCGGTCGCCCGGACATTGCGGGGAATGCCATTCGCCGCGCGACCTCCTGGGCGGGATCATCGCGGATCGGCGGCTGACCGGCGCTCCGACCCCGGACGGCAAAGCCAAGGCGCCCGACATCACCGCCGTCGGCCTCAAGGATTGGTCGAAGGCCGACATCGTCGAAGCGCTGACGAGCGGGTTCACGCCGACCGGCGACACGCTCGGCGGGCCAATAGCCGAGGTGGCGCGCAACATCGCCGAACTGCCGCCCGCCTACCGCGAGGCGATCGCCGACTACCTCAAGAGCCTGACGCAGGCAGGCGGGTGATTCGGAGGACGACCGCGCGTCACGCCGGCGCGGCGGCGTCGGCGCGGATGCGCTCGATCATCGCCCGCACGCCGTTGGAACGCTGCGGCGTCAGATGTTGCTCGAGGCCGAATTCGCGGAATGTCGCCAAGGCGTCCGTGGCGACGATCTGCCTGGGCGCGCGGTCGGAGAGAAGCGCGATCGCGATCGCGATCAGCCCGCGCACCAGATGCGAATCGCTGTCGCCGCGAAAATGCAGGATCGTCTCGCCGGCCGCGTCGCGGCGGCTCTCGCATTCGAGCCAAACCTGGCTGACGCAGCCGCGAACCTTGTTGGCGTCGCTATGCGCGGCCGGGCTCAGCGGCTCGAGCGCGCGGCCGAGTTCGATGACATAGCGATAACGGTCCTCCCAGTCGTCGAGGAAGGCGAAATCGGCGCGGATGGTTTCGATCGCGGTCAGCGGCGCGCTCTTTAAGGCATGATGGGTTCAAGCAAAAACATCTCAGCCGTCATTGCGAGCGAAGCGAAGCCCTCCAGACTTAGGGTTTGCGGCGGCCGCTTAGTCTCGATTGCTTCGCTGTCGCTCGCAATGACGACAGAGACCGATTCAATCTAAAGGCGAGATCCTCTAAAGGGAAGGTTGGGCGTTCCGCTTATATGGGCTTTGGCAGGGCGAAGGCCAGCCTCGGCGTCGCCGGGCGGGGGGCCGGTCGAATGGCGGCGAGGGCTGACATATGGGAAATGTCGGAGTAACGCAGATGGGTGGAAGAGCGCATGGTTTCGACCGCGTAACAGACCGTGGAGGCTGGTGTGAGAATAACTTCGAAAAGCTTCATTCTACTGCTGGCGGTTGTCGGATTCGTCTCCGATCCTGCGAACAGTCAGCAGGCCGGGTGGATCAGCGATAGCAAGTCCAAATGCAAGATTTGGAATGAAATCCCCGACGCGCCAGAGAGTGTTAGCTGGGTCGGCGCGTGCAATTCGGGAATCGCTGACGGATTGGGCCGTTTGCAGTGGTTCAGAAACCAGAAGTTGCGTTTCACATATGAAGGCAGCGTGACGAACGGAAGATTGACAGGAACCGGCACTTACACATTTCCAGATGGCGACAATTACCAAGGTGAAATGGTCGATGGACAACGTAACGGCTCCGGTGTTTACAAATGGAGCAATGGCGAAGAGTACAGCGGGGGGTGGTTGCATAGCGAAATGAATGGGCACGGCAAATTGACGATCAACAACAACAGCTCCTATGAGGGCGGATTCAGGAAAGATCTGCCGGATGGTGAGGGCACTTATCTTACCTACGGCAACGCGCACGCCGGGATTTGGAATCTGGGGTGCCTGAGAGAAGGCGATGACTGGATCGCACTGCGTGTGAACAAAGCACTCTGCGGTGACAACTACGTTCGTGGGTGGGATTGGATCGGCGATCAACTGGCCAAGGAGGTCACCGCCGCCGGGTTCGCCACGACCGAAAACAAGGGGTCGTTAACTTTCGACCGTGCCTATCCGGTTGACGCAGACACCCACCAGGGCTAGCGTCGGGCATCATGGCGACCATGGACGTCCAGCAGCGCGACGATCTGGCTTTTCCCCAATCGCTCCCCGAGTTTCAGCAGCTGTTTCCCGATGACGCGGCGTGCGCTGCCTATCTTGGGCGCGCGCGTTGGCCTGACGGCTTTGTCTGCCCGCATTGCGGCCTGATCGCCGAGCCCTTCCGCATTGTCACCCGACCGGGTGTTCTGGAGTGCCGTGCGTGCCGCCGCCAGGCCGGTCTCCTGGTCGGCACGGTCATGGAACGCAGTCATACGCCGCTCAGCGTCTGGTTCTGGGCCGCGTACCTCGTCGCCAGCCAAACGCCGGGCATGTCGGCGGTGCAGTTTCAGCGGCAACTCGGGCTGACACGATACGAAACGGCCTTCGGCATCCTGCACAAACTGCGCGCGGGCATGGTGCGGCCGGACCAGGACCGCATTGGTGGTCGGCCAAAAGAGCATGTGGAGGTTGATGAGACGTGGGTTGGTGGAAGGACGCGCGGCGAAGGCCGGGGCATCCACCACAAAACGCTGGTGGCCGCCGCTGTCGAGGTTCGCCGCCGGAAGCCGGGCACGGCACAAGACAAGCGGAAGGATGGCCGCTATGCCGGTCGAGTACGACTGGCCATCGCTGCTGACCGCGGCGCCGATTCCTTGTGTGGCTTTGTCGAGAGCGCCGTCATGCCAGGCTCGCTGATCGTCACCGACGATTGGAGCGGCTATGCCAGCTTGCGCAAGCGGGGCTACGACCACCATGCAATTGCCGAATGCGGCGACCCCGAAATGGTCGAACAGTTCATGCCGATGATCCACCTCGTCTTCTCCAATTTGAAGGCCTGGCTCAACGGCATCCACCACGGCGTGAGCGCGAAGCACCTACAAGCCTACCTCAATGAGTTCACGTTCCGCTTCAACAGGCGGTTCTACCCGTTCAACGCCTTCCGCTCGCTGCTCGGCATCGCGGGCGGGGTTGAGGCGCCGACCTATGCCGACCTTTATTCCGGCGCGTGGACGCACCCTACATCTAGGGGGTGTCTGCGTTAACCGGATAGGCACGCTTTCGACATCGTCGATGACACGGTATTTTGTGATGAAAATGACAAGTTGCTTGAGAGGACCATTGCAAAAAAGGCCGGCCAGTTCACGATGGTCTTGCGATGGTCCGGCTATGGCCATTCCGAGATTGTTGCCGCAAGAAGAGGGGGTGGTGGAATGAAATTCCGGTATCTGGCACCCTATGTCAGGGCATTCTCATTGTGCGGAAAAGAATTTGTGAAAGCCGACTAGGGTCTGTTGAGATTCAGGATCCCTTCCACTGCGCGATTGTGATTCAAGCTTGGGATGGACCGATACGTATTGGGGTCACCACACGATTTGTACAAAACTGTACGCTAAGCCGCTCGGGGCATGAACGCGGAGGGAACATCGCGTAGCGGATTACGGGATTACGGTAGCAGCTTACTCACCCCCTCAATCGGCCGGCATTGGCTGGCGAGCGAAGCCCGCGCCGCGCGAGGAGGCGGCGGAAAACCGTCACGCAAGCCATTGAAAACAAACCATCGCGCTCGAAAACGGCGCGGTCCTCGGTCGGTTCGGCCGTCGCCTCCGCCGCCACGCGCTGCGCCGCTCTAGGCCCCACGCGCCGCGAAGCGAATCATGCGGCGCCCTCGAAGGGCCGAAACCCGAACTTCAAACCGCGCTCCTACCCCTTGCCGCGCCTCAAGACGCGGAGCGGGCGACGGGGCCGCGCCAGGGCGGCAGGCGATCGGCGGCGGAGAGCGTATCGACCGAGGCGCGCCTGGTCTCCAGCGCGGGTCCGGGGCGCGCGGCGGCGGGGCTCGCCGGCCGCGGTTCGAGCGCCGCGCTTAAGATCGCGCGCGCGATCGCCGCGGCGCCGCCTTGGTCGCGGCCTTGCGTCGCCAGACCGGCGCCGAGTGCGGCGCGCGCGTCGGGAACGGCGTCGGTCCAGCGCGCGTCGCCCCAAGGCATCGCGTTGAAGGTCAGGCCGAGCCAAAAGGCGGATCGCAACAGAAAACTCATGAGCGCGCTTCGAATCGGGCGCCGCCGGACGAGTTGGCGGCGAGGCTGACCCTAGCGCGCCCGCCTTGAACTCTCGTGCCGGAAAAGCCGCGAATTCGACCGCCGGCGTTAACGTCGCGGCAACCCTCGGGCCGCGGCGCGGCGACGATTTGGTAACCATGACGGCAGGCAGTCGCCGCCGCCGGCCCTCAAAGCGGTCTCGGGCGCGAGGAACGCGGCGGGTTTTAGGGTTGATTTAAGCGCGGGCTGGGATCGTTGGCGGGCGGTCGGTTCGACAAGGATCGCGGGAGGCCGAGGTTTTGTTCCCTGTTGCCGTCGCGTGGCGTAGCGTCAAAGAGTTCATCGGCCCGGACGCCCATATCTCGCCGGTCGAGCGCGCGCGCCGCGAGGTGTTCGTCTTCGCCCGGTTGGCGACCCTGGTCTTCGTCGCCTTTTTCGTTCCGCGTTATCTCGCTCTGGCCGGAGCGAACCCGATTTGGCGGCTCGGCGCCGTCGCTTGGCTGATCTTGCCGTTGGCCGCGGTCGTCCATCTCGCCCGCACCGGAGACCTGATCGAGGCCCAGCTCATTTCGCTGTTCAGTCTGGCCGTGCTCGCTTTTCTGGTGACGGTCGGCGCGGGGCTGTCGCCCGAGCTGGCGTTGGGATGGTTGATGCTGCTGCCGCTGGAAGCGGCGATTTCCAACTCGTCGTCGATGCTGCGGTTCGCCAGCCTGCTCGCGATCGCGCTGCTGCTCGCGCTGGCGGGCGCGCAGAGCGCCGGTCTGCTCGGCGGCGCGACGACGATGAACGCGGCGGGCGCCGCCGCGCTGGCCGCGCCGGCCGGCGCTTACGCGGCGCTGCACTTGCTCGGCGGGCGGCGGATTCGAAGGGCGCGCCGCCGGGTCGAATTCGCCGACGCCAAGCGTTATCAGGTTCTCGCCAACGCGATCGGCGACCTGGTGATGCGTCACGACGCCGGCGGCGGCGTGATTTCGGCGAGCGGCGACGCGCCGGCGTTGTTCGGCCTGCCCGCCGACAGCCTGATCGGCCGAGGCTTCTTCGATCGCATTCACGTCGCCGACCGTCCCGCGTTCCTCCACACGATCGAGACGGCGACGCGGCGCGAGGAGACCATCACCGTGACGGTGCGGCTTCGCGTCGGCGAGGCGGCGCGCCCTGCCGCCGGCGGCGACGAACCGACGTTCGCCTGGGCGGAAATCCGCGTCCATCGATTCGGCCCCGACTCGCTCGGCCGTCGACGCGGCGACGGCGCCGCCGCGATGTCGGTGGTGCGCAACGTCACCGCGGCCAAGACCGCCGAGCAGAGGCTCGAGGCGGCGCGCGCCGAAGCCGAACTCGCCAATTCCTGGAAAGACCGGCTCCTGGCCAACGTCAGCCATGAACTGCGCACGCCGCTCAACGCGATCCTCGGCTTCTCGGAAATGCTCGGCGATCCCGAGCTGGCGCCGGCCGACGGCGCCAGGCGACGCGAGTACGCCAAGATCATCCACGCCTCCGCCGAACACCTTCTGTCGATGGTCAATTTGATCCTCGACACGTCGAAAATCGCGGCGGGCAGTTTTCGCATCATGCCCGAACCGTTCGACATCGCGCCGCTGATCGCCGATTGCTGCGACATGATTCGGCTGAGGGCGGAAGCCGGCAAGGTCGAGCTCGTCACGGCGCCGATCAGCGATGGCGAATTGATCGCCGACAAGCGCGCCTGCCGGCAGATCGTGCTCAATCTGTTGTCGAACGCGGTGAAATTCACCGATCCGGGCGGCCGCGTCATCGTCGGCGCCGAAATCGTCGGCGACGCGATGCACATTCACGTCGCCGACACCGGGATCGGCATCCCGGCCGAAAGCCTGCCGCGGGTCGGCGATCCGTTCTTTCAGGTTCGCGCCGACTACGACCGCGGCTTCGAGGGGGCCGGACTGGGACTGTCGCTGGTGCGCGGCCTCATCGGCCTGCACGGCGGCGCCTTACGGCTCGAAAGCGTCGCCGGCGTCGGCACGCGCGTCACCGCGCAGTTGCCCCTCGTTTGCCGCTGCGAATCGAAGTCGGGCCGCGCCGCCGCGGCGCGCCTGGAGACCGCCGCCGATTTCGGCCCCGGCGCCGCCCCGCGCGGGTCCGGCTCGATCGAGGAGAGAAAGATTGCCTGAGGCGTTGGCGCGCGCGCGTCGCGACGCGGTTTTCTCGGAGCCCCGGCGCCCGGGGCGCAGCGGCGAACGGGCCGGCTTCCTGGCCGCGACGTGGCGACGCCTGCGCGCCACGCCGGCGCGCGGATACGCCGGCGCCGCGTTGGCGGCCGTGCTGACCGGAATCGTGGTCAACGCCTTGATCCTCCAGCACGAACGCCATCCCGCCCCGTTCTTCGCCGCGCGCCCGCCGGCCGTCTCGGCGCCGCCCGCCGCCGCGCCGCCGGCGGCGGCGAAGGCCGACGATCCGACGATCGCCGCGGCGCTGCCCCCGAGCCGGCCGGCCGATCTCGGCGGCGTCGACGCGATCGGCGATGTCCTGCGCGCCGACTCGGCCAAGGACGCGATCGGCGAAGTCTTGCGCGCCGATTCGGCCAAGGACGCGGAAAAACAATGGCTGGCGGCGCAGAACGCGCTGATCAAGCTCGGTTATCCCGTCAAGGCGGACGGTTCTCCGAACGCGGCGACGTCGGCGGCGCTGCGCGATTTCGAGCGCGCCCATTCGCTTCCCCTGTCGAGCGACCTCTCGCCGCGCCTCGTCAAGCAACTGACGGCGGCGGCCAACGCCTTGCCGAAATAGGCCGATGCGTCTGCGCTCGGACATTTGGGTCGCCGCCTATCTCCGGCGCGTCCCGCTCGAAGGCGCCTACGCGGCGTTGCGCCGCCGCGGCGCCGCGGAAGCGGGCGCGATCTTCGTCAAGGTCGACCGCCTCGACGGGCGCGCCGCGCTGTTCGAGCCGGCCCCACAGTCGCAATTCAGCGATCGCGGCGTGGAGCGGCTGTGGGCCCGCGCGCACAAGGAGGAATGGGTCGGCGCCGAGTTCGTCGAGGCGCGCATGGCGCGAGAGATCGCCTTCGATTCCGACCTTTGGCTGATCGAGGTCGAGGATCGCGCCGGCCGCTGCTGGCTCGATCTCGCGGCCGAGTGACCCGTCGCGCGGCTCCCGCCGACGAAATCGGCTTTCATCCGATCTTGTCTTGTTCGCACGGCGGCGCCACACTTCATCTGCGGCGGCGTCCGACGACCGAAGACGCTCGGGTTGGCAAGCGCCTGCCGGACCGATTCGACCGCCGCTTTTCTCTTTCGCCCGAGCCGATCGGAAATTGAGGAGGGCAACATGGGGTTGGCGCGTTTGCCGAGCGCCGGCGCGAGCGGGCCGGGTCCCGTCGCGCGGCCGTCGAGCTTCGCCGGCTCGGCGCTGAAGAAGCTCCTTTCGGTCATCGAGGTCGGCCGTCTGGCGGTCGAGTTGCCTTCCGGCGAGCGCATCGAACGCGTCGGCGCGCTGCCGGGCCCCAGCGCGGACATCGCGTTCCGCCGTTGGCGCGGGGTGCGTCGCCTGTTCGCCCAAGGCGACATCGGCTTGGCCGCCAGCTACATCGACGCGGACTGGGCGAGTTCGGACATCGAGGCGCTGATCGAGCTCGGCGCCCGCAACGGCCAGCGCCTGATGAACGCCCTCGGCGGCCTGGCGCCGTTTCGTCTGCTCAATTGGCTCGCGCATCGGCGCAACGCCAACACGCGCCGGGGCAGCCGGCGAAACATCAAAGCGCACTACGATCTCGGCAACGAGTTTTACAAGCTCTGGCTCGACGCGCGCATGGTCTATTCGTCGGCGATCTTTCCGCGCGTCGACGCGACGCTCGAGCAGGCTCAGCAGACCAAGCTCGCGCGCATCGTCGAGGCGTTGAGGCTGTCGCGCGCCTCCAGCGTGCTGGAAATCGGCAGCGGCTGGGGCACGCTCGCCGCTTCCATCGCCAAGGCCGGGGCGGCTCGGGTCATGGGGGTCACGATTTCGCCGGCGCAATTGGCGCGCGCTCGCGCCCTGGCGCGCGACGAGGCGCTCGACGACCGCGTGGAATTCCAATTGCAGGACTATCGCGACGTCGAAGGCCGGTTCGATCGCATCGTCTCGATCGAAATGATCGAAGCGGTCGGGCGGGAATTCATTCCCCGATTTTTCGAAACAATTCGCGACCGGTTGAAGCCGGGGGGGCTTTGCGTGCTGCAGGCGATCACCATCGCGGAAGATCGCTTCGCCGACTATTGCCGCAGGCCGGATTTCATTCAACGCTTCATTTTTCCCGGCGGGTTCCTGCCGTCGAAGTCGCTGCTGCGCGAAGCGATCGAACGGGCCGGCCTGAAACTGCTCGCCGCCGAAACGTTCGGCGAAAGTTACGCGCTGACCCTGCGCGAGTGGCGTCGGCGTTTTCTCGACGCCTGGCCGGAGATCGAGAGGCTGGGGTTCAACGCGTCGTTCAAGCGCCTATGGGAATACTACTTGTGCTATTGCGAGGCCGGGTTTCGCGTGCGCTCCGTCGACGTCGGCCTTTATTCGCTCGCGCATGCGGAGCCTTAGAGCCCGCCCGGAATTCGACGAAACGGCGTTCGCGTGGACACGATTGCTCGATTTTCGACGATCGAACGAACGCGGCTGAAACAGACGGCCGAGGAGACCGGCGCGGTTCCGAAGAACGTCGCCCTCGCCACGGCGCGGCGAAGGTAACCCTCGAGCAACATTTCGTGGTTAGGTTCGAAGGCGACGTCCTCTCGACCACGACTGGCGGGCCATGGCTGCGGCGATCCTCCTTCCGGCGATCCTCGTCTTCTTTCCGGCCGCCATGGCTTTGGCGGCGTCGATGGATCTGATCACGATGACGATCCCCAACCGCATCTGCGCGTTGGTGGCGATCGGCTATTTCGTCGTCGCCGCCGCCGTCGGCGTTCCCGCGAGCGTCATCCTGATCCATCTCTCCTGCGGTGCCGTGGTCCTCGCGGCGATGTTCGCGATGTTCGCGCTCGGCTGGCTCGGCGGCGGCGACGCCAAACTGGCGGCGGCGACTTCGCTGTGGTTCGGCTGGGGCATGATGTTCGATTACGGCGCGCGCGTCGCCCTCTATGGCGGCGCGCTGACCCTGGTCATTCTGCTGGGGCGCAGCTTCGTCTTGCCGACCTGGCTTTCCCGCCATGAATGGATCGAGCGCCTGCACGATCGCCAATCCGGCGTCCCCTATGGCGTCGCGCTCGCCGCGGCGGGGCTGACGCTCTATCCCCATACGCAGATCTGGCAGGCCGCGGCGAGCCTCTAGGACGTTTCGCTCCGCGCCGGCGGCGGGCCGAATTCCCTTGGCGGGACAAGGGATTTGAGCGGCGCCGGCCGGCTTCGCGCGCCGCCGTGCTCTTCACCTTTCGCTAAACAGTTAGATACGCCTGATTAACCGTAATTTGACGATTGGCGGCCCATATTGCCCCTGCGCAGCGTTCCCAGGCGCGAAACGGGCTGTAAGTCCATGAACAAACTACAAATCGCGGTTGTCGGCGCGACCGTCGTCGCCTTCGGCGCCGCCTATGTTCTGCTCAACAGTTCGCCGCCTCCGCCGCCGGCCGTTCATGTCGCGCAGGCGCCCAAGGTCGACACCGACGATATCCTGGTGGCCGCGCAGGACATCGCGATGGGAACGCAAATCGTCGACGGCTCGATCGCTTGGCAACCATGGCCCAAGGCGGCGATCTCCGAGTACATGATCGCCAAGTCGAGCGGCCCGCACGTCATGGAGGACATCAAGGGTTCGTTGACGCGCGAGGCGTTCCTGCGCGGCGAGCCGATGCGCCGCGACAAGCTCGTCAAGGGCGGCAACAGCGGCTTCATGTCGGCGATCCTGCCGCCGGGAATGCGCGCGGTCGCGATCAAGATCGACAACACCGGCGATTCCTCCGCCGGCGGCTTCATCCTCCCCAACGACCGCGTCGACGTCATCTCCATTTTTCACGACGAGGAGGCGTCGAAGGCCCGCGGCGCGACGGTCATCGGCGCGCGAACGATCCTGGCCAATGTTCGCGTTCTCGCCATCGGGCAAAACGTTCAAGAGGAAAACGGCAAGAAAGTCGTCGTCGGGGCCAATGCGACCTTGGAGCTCGATCCGGCTCAGGCCGAATTGATCATTCTCGCCCAGCAGACCGGCAATTCGAATCTGCATCTGGTGTTGCGCAGCCTCGCCGACAGCGCCGGCCAAGCCGAGACGGTCGGCGAGGCCAACGGCGCCAATGCCGACAGTTTGACAATCGTGCGCTACGGCGCGCCGCAGGCGGCGACGCGCTGATGGAAGAGGGCGCTCATGGCAAAGTTCGAGATTGAGGCTCGCCGCATGACCAACAGTCCCTTCGCGCGAGCGTCCGCGCTCTCGATCGGCGCTCTGATCGCGTTGTTCGCGATGGCGCCGCCGGCGCTGGCCGGCGACGAGCCGGCGCCTTCCGTGTTCGCCGTCGCGCCGGGCGCGGTCAAGAGCTTGCAGCTCGGCGTCGGCAAGTCGGTGATCGTCGACCTTCCCGAAGACGCGGCCGAAATCTTCGTCGGCGAGCCCAAGGTCGCCAACGCCATCGTGCGTTCGGCGCGCCGGATCTATGTTTCCACGCTCTCTGACGGTCAGACCACGATCTTCGCGCTCGCCGCGGACGGCCGCAAGATCGCGGTGCTCGAGGTTTCCGTCGGCCGCGACGTCGGCGAATTGACGACCCTGCTCAACGCCGCGATTCCCGGCAACGACATTCACGTTCGCACCGTGTCCGAATCGATCATCCTGACCGGTTCGGTGGCCTCGGCTGGGGACGCGCAAAAAGCCTACGACATCGCGACGGGCTTTCTGAGCTCGTCGCCCAACGCCGGAACAGGCTCGGCCGCGCGGGCCGGAGCGGCCGCCGCGCCCGCCGCGGCTGGCGCGCCGGCCGCAGCTGGCGCGGGCGGCTCGGCCGCCCCGTCGGCGACGCAAGGAAAAGTGATCAACTCGCTGATCATCCGCGGCCTCGATCAGGTCACCCTGCGCGTGACCATCAGCGAAATCCGCCGCGAAATCGTCAAGCAGCTCGGCGTGAACATGACCGGCGTCGGGTCAGGCGCGAACGGCTTCATCGTCGACAACCCCTTCTCCGTCAACGGCCCGCTGAGCTCGCCGGAGACCTCGGCGACCTTGGGCTGGGTCACCGCGGGGATGGGCATAACCGCGACGCTGCAGGCGTTCGAACGCCAGGGAGTCGCGCGCACGCTCGCCGAACCGACGGTCACCGCCGTCTCCGGCGAAAGCGCCAAGTTCCTCGCCGGCGGCACGATCCCCATCATCAACGGCTACAGCTGCACCGGCAACACCGCCAACAGTTGCGAGCCCACCGTCGCTCAGCAGCCCTACGGCGTGACGCTAAATTTCACGCCGGTGGTCCTTTCGCAAGGACGCATCCAATTACGCGTCGGCACGGAAGTCACCGACATCGACACCTCGCACGAGATCAACATCCTCGGCGCGCCGATTCCCGGCTTCCGCACGCGCAAGAACGAAACGACCGTCGAATTGCCGTCGGGAGGGTCGATCGTCACCGCTGGCCTCATTTCGACCCAGACGCAACAGGCGATCAACGGCGTACCCGGTCTGATGAACCTGCCGGTGCTCGGCACCCTGTTTCGCTCGCGCGACTACCTGCGCAACGAGACCGAGCTGCTGGTCGTCGTCACGCCCTACATCGTGCATGCGATCGATCCCGGCGACGTGATGCGGCCCGACGCCAATTTCGCCGAGGCGAGCGATCCTCAGACCTGGCTGCTGGGGCGCGTCAATCGAATCTATTCGAGCGCCGGCGGCCTGCAGCCGATGCCCGGCTACTCCGGCAAGGTGGGATTCATCACCGATTGAACGAAAACGACAACCGCGCCGCAGCCCCGACCAACGAAGGCCCCATCATGTCGACGAACCCGACCCGACTTCTTGCGCGAACCCCGCCCTTCGGCTGGTTGGTCATCGCCGGCTTCGCGGCTTCGGCGCTGGCTGGCTGCGGCGTCGACTACGCCTCCAACGATTCGATCGCGCCGGGAGACTACCACCAGCGTCATCCCATCGTGATCGCCGAGGCGCCGGCGACGCTCGACGTTTATCCCGTCGGCGGCGGCGTCGATAAGCAGTCGAGGGACGAAATCCGCGCCTTCGCCGAGCGCTATCGCGCCTTCGGCGCGGGCAGGATCACCATTCTGGCGCCGGCGGGCGAACCCGCGAAGAACCGCCGCATCGTCGACGACATCCGCCGAACCCTGGCCTCGACGGGATTGCGCGGCACTGTCGGCATCGGCGAATACCCGGTCGCCGACGCGTCGCGCGCCTCGCCGGTGCGGCTGATCTTCCAAGGCTTGAAGGCGAGCGTGCCGACGCCGTGCGGGCAGTGGCCGAGCGATCTCGCTTCGGGCGGCTCGATCGAGGGCTGGAAGAACACCGACTACGCCAATTTCGGCTGCGCCACCCAGTCCATCCTCGCCGCCCAGGTCGCCGATCCGCGCGATCTCGCGCAGACGCGCGCGATCGATCCCCCGGACGTCGCCATGCGGATGCGGGCGATCGGCGACGTGCGCAACGGCGTGGATCCCGGAACCACCTGGAAGACTCAGATTACGCCGATCGGTCAGGTCGGCGGGACCGGCGCGGGGAGCTGAAGCCATGCGCGATCCCGCAGTCGAAAACGCGGAATCGGTCGCCGCGCCGCGGGCGACGAGCGTGCCGCAGATCGATCCGGTTCCTCGCGTGTCCATTCAAGCCTTTTGCGAGACCCCGGAAACCGCCGCTATCGTCCAGGCGGCGATCGCCGATCGCCGCATGAGCAAGACGCACGTCAAACAGAACATGGGCGGAGCGACCGCAGCGGTCGAAGCCTACCGCAACGCTCCGACGCCGAACGTCATCGTGCTCGAGGCGACGGCGAACCGCGACGCGCTGATCGAGCAGCTCGACGACCTCTCGCAGTATTGCGACGCGGGGACGAAGGTCGTCGTTCTCGGCAGGGTCAACGACATCGTGCTCTACCGGCAGTTGATCGCGCGCGGGGTCAGCGAGTATCTGGTCGCCCCGTTCAGCGCGATCGAGTTCGTGCAGACGATTTCGCATCTCTTTCGCACGCCGGGGGCCAAACCGCTCGGCCGGGTGATCGCGGTCATCGGCGCCAAGGGCGGCGTCGGATCCTCGACCATCGCCCACAATCTTTCCTGGGCGCTCGCCACGGGCCTGGAAATGGCGACGATCGTCGCCGACTTCGACCTCGGTTTCGGCACCGCGGGCCTCGACTACAATCAGGACCCGCCGCAAGGCGTCGCGGAGGCGGTGTTCGCGCCCGAACGCGTCGACGCGACGCTGATCGACCGTCTGCTGTCCAAGTGCGGCGACAATTTGAACCTGCTGGCGGCGCCGGCGACGCTCGATCGCCTCTATGATTTTCCCGAGACGTCGTTCGATTCGGTGGTCGACACGATGCGCGCGTCGACGCCGTGGATCGTTCTCGACCTGCCTCACGCCTGGAACGCTTGGACGCGGCGCATGCTGATCGCCGCGGACGAAGTGGTGGTGGTCGCCGGACCGGACTTGGCCAACTTGCGCAACGCCAAGAACATCATCGACAACGTGCGCGGCTCGCGTCCCAACGACTATCCGCCCCGCCTCGTCCTCAATGGCGTGGGCATGCCCAGGCGGCCGGAAATCTCGGTGGCGGATTTCGCCAAGACCGTGGAAATGGAGCCTTTCGCCGTCATCCCCCACAACGCCAAGTTGTTTGGCGCGGCCGCCAACAACGGGCAGATGATCGCCGAAATCGAACCCAGGGGAAGAATCGCCGAGCTCTTCGCCGATCTGGCCAACGAGGTCACGGGCCGCGGCGAGGCGCACAAAGCCAAGCCGGGCCTTCTCGACCCGCTGATCGCCAAGCTGGTGGGAAAGAAGGCCTGATAAGGACCGCGCGCGACCGCGGCGAGCGGCAGGGAAACGAAGCATGTTCGGCAAACGCACCAACCCTGGATTGAGCGTCGAGCCGCCGCCGCCGGCGAGCGCGGCCCCGCTCGCGCCCAGGCCCGACGCGCCGAAGGCGACGGCCGGCGCCGAACCGCCGTCTGCGGGCCAGGCGGAGCGACGGTCCGACAGCTATTTTCAAACCAAGTCGATGATCTTCGGCGCCCTGATCGAGGCGATCGATCTGGCGGCGCTGTCCAAGCTCGATGCGGAGAGCGCGCGCGAAGAAATTCGCGACATCGTCCACGAAATCGTGACGATCAAGAATCTCATCCTGTCGATCTCCGAGCAGGAGGACCTGCTCGACGACATCTGCAACGACGTGCTCGGCTTCGGGCCGCTCGAGCCGCTGTTGTCGCGCGACGACATCTCGGACATCATGGTCAATGGCCCGACGCGCTGCTTCATCGAAGTCGGCGGCAAAATCCAATTGACCAACGTCCGCTTTCGCGACGCCGCCCAATTGATGAACATCTGCCAGCGCATCGTCAGTCAGGTCGGCCGACGCGTCGACGAGGCCTCGCCGATCTGCGACGCGCGCCTGATGGACGGCTCGCGCGTCAACGTCATCGTCCCGCCCCTGGCGATCGACGGCGCGGCGCTGACGATCCGCAAATTCAAGAAGGACAAGCTGACGCTCGACCAGATCACGCGTTTCGGCGCGATTACGCCCGCCGGCGCCGAAATCCTCAAGATCATCGGTCGCGTCCGCTGCAATGTCATCATCTCCGGCGGCACCGGCTCGGGCAAGACGACGCTGCTCAATTGCTTGACCCACTACATCGAAACCGACGAGCGGATCGTCACCTGCGAAGACGCGGCGGAATTGCAGTTGCAACAACCGCACGTCGTGCGTCTGGAGACGCGTCCGCCCAACCTCGAAGGCGCCGGGGAGGTCACGATGCGCGACCTGGTCAGGAACTGCCTGCGCATGCGGCCGGAACGAATCATCGTGGGCGAAGTGCGCGGACCGGAAGCGTTCGATCTGCTGCAGGCGATGAACACCGGCCACGACGGCTCGATGGGGACGCTGCACGCCAATTCGCCGCGCGAAGCCCTCAGCCGCATGGAATCGATGATCACGATGGGCGGCTATTCCCTGCCTTCGCACACCATTCGGGAAATGATCACCTCGTCCATCGACGTGATCATTCAGGCGGCGCGTCTGCGCGACGGGTCGCGGCGCATAACCCACATCACCGAAGTGATGGGGATGGAGGGCGACGTCATCACCACCCAGGACTTGTTCGTCTACGAATTCCTCGGCGAGGACGCGCAGGGCAAGCTCAAAGGGCGGCATCGTTCGACCGGCATCGGCCGGCCGCGCTTCTGGGACCGCGCGCACTATTTCGGCGAGGAGGCGCGCCTCGCGGCGGCGCTCGACGCCGCGGAAATCCGGGAAGCGTCGTAACGCTTCGACACGCAAAGGCGCGAGACGATGGTCAACAACCTGGTTTTAGCGGCGGGCTGCGCGATCGTCGCGTGCGGGGGTCTGGCATTCGTGTTCGTCGGCGGCGAATCGCGGGCCGGCAAGCGGCGCGTGGCGCTCAAGAAGGGCGAGGCGAAGGCTGAGTCCGGCGCGATCGACAAGGCGGCGAAGAAAAAGCAGCTCTCGGAAACCCTCAAGGATATGGAAAAGAAGTCGAAGCGCGCCCGCCCCAACCTGCAGACGCGCATCGAGCAAGCCGGGCTGCAGATGTCCAAGCGACAGTTCATGATCGCGTTCGCGGCCGTCGCCGTCGCGCTCGGCGGCTTGACGTTCTTCAAGTCGGAGAGCCCGCTGCTGGGGTTGCTGGTGGCGGCGATCACCGCCATCGGCCTTCCCAATCTCGTCCTCGCTCGGCTCCGCGCGCGCCGAATCAATAAGTTCATCGCCATATTTCCCAATGCGCTGGACATCCTGGTGCGCAGCGTCAAGGCCGGCCTGCCGCTCGCCGACAGCTTGCGCATCATCGCCAACGAAGCGCCCGAGCCGGTGCGCTCGGAATTTCGCAAGGTCGTCGAGGCCCAGACGCTCGGGCTGCCGTTGCCGGAGGCGGTGGAGAAAATGGCTCGCCGCGTGCCGGTCAGCGAGACGAATTTCTTTGCGATCGTCATCGGCATTCAGACGAAGGCCGGCGGCAACCTCTCCGAGGCGGTCGGCAACTTGTCGCGAACCTTGCGCGAGAGAAAGAAAATGACGGGAAAAATCAGCGCGATGGCGATGGAAGCAAAGGCTTCCGCGGTGATCATCGGCGCCGTTCCGTTTGTCGTCACCGGCGTGCTCTATCTGTCGTCGCCCGGCTACATCAGCCTGCTGTGGACGACCCAGCACGGCCGGATCGTGGCGGCGATCGCCATCTTCTGGATGAGCATCGGCGTCGCGATGATGAAGAAGATGATCAGCTTCGATTTCTGACAGGACGAGCGTGATGTTGGACACTGTTCTCAGGAGCCTGGGCGATCCGCACTTCCTCGCGTTCCTGCTCGCCGCGCTCGGCTGCGCGGCGACCGCCTTGACGGTGGTCGTGCCGTTGCTGCAGACCGACAGTCTCTCCCGCCGAATCAAGGCGGTCGGCTCCGAGCGCGAACGCATCCGCCAGCGCGAGCGCGAGAAGCTGACGGCGAGGCAAAGCAAGACGGCGCTCCGCGCCAAGCCGAGCGCGACGTTGAAGAATCTCGTCGACGCGCTCAATCTGACGAGTTGGCTGAGCACAGAGAAGGCCAAGGAGACGCTGGCCAAGGCCGGGTTCCGCGGCGCCGGTGCCGAATACGCTTTCGTCACGTTTCGACTGTTTTCGCCGATCGCGTTCGCCGTGTTGGCGATCGTCTATGTCTTCTTGATCGCCAAATGGGATCAGCCGCTGATGATTCGAATCGGCTGCGTCATGGTGGCGATGTATCTGGGCGTCAAGGCGCCGGAACTCTATCTGCGCAACGCGACCGGCAAGCGGCAGAAGTCGCTGGAGCGCGCCTATCCGAACGCGCTCGATCTGATGTTGATCTGCGCCGAATCGGGAATGTCGATCGAAAACGCGGTGCGCAAGGTGAGCGCGGAAATCGGCGTCGAAAGCATCGACATGGCCGAGGAGCTGACCCTGCTGGCGGCGGAAATGTCCTATCTCCCGGATCGGGGCGTCGCGTTCGAGAACTTCAGCGTCCGCACCGGGCTCGAATCGATTCGTTCCCTGAGCACCGTCTTGATCCAGTCCGAGCGCTACGGCACGCCGCTCGGCGCGGCGCTCAGGGTGCTCAGCCAGGAGAGCCGCGATCAGCGCATGAACGCCGCCGAAAAGAAGGCGGCCGCGCTGCCGCCGACCCTGACGGTGCCGATGATCCTGTTCTTTCTGCCGGGCCTGTTCGCCGCCATTCTCACGCCGGCGGCCATTCAGCTCCAACATTGGAATTGATCGGCCGCGCGCCGGGCTTCGTCGATTTCCGTTGCGCGAGGCGGCGCGCCGACGCATGATTCGTCATGCGCCGCCAGACTTCCCCATCATCGTCGGCCCGCGTCGATCCGACCGCCCCCGAAGCGGCCGAAGCCGCTGCGGGGCTGAGCCTTTCGGCGCGCGCCGCGGCCGGCGCCGGGCCGCGCTATCTCGAGGGCCTGAACGAGGAGCAACGCCGCGCGGTCGAAGCGCTCGAGGGGCCGGTGCTGGTGCTCGCCGGGGCCGGCGTCGGCAAGACGCGGGTTCTGACCACGCGCGTCGCCCATCTCATCGCGACCGGCCGCGCCAGGCCGCACGAAATTCTGGCGGTCACCTTCACCAACAAGGCGGCGCGCGAGATGCGCGAACGCGTCGGCGCCCTGACCGGGGTCGTCGAAGGCATGCCCTGGATGGGCACGTTCCATTCGATCGGCGCCAAGGTCCTGCGCCGTCACGCCGAGCTGGTGAGCCTCAAGCCGAATTTCACCATCCTCGACGCCGACGACCAGATCCGCCTCCTCAAGCAGATCCTGCAGGCGGAGAACATCGACGACAAGCGCTGGCCGGCGCGCGCCTTGGCGAGCCAGATCGACGCGTGGAAGAATCGCGGCGTCGATCCCGCCCATGTTCCGCCGGGCGAGGCGAACGCCTTCGCGGGCGGTCGCGGCGGCGCGCTCTATAGCGCCTATCAGCAGCGCCTGAAGGGGCTCAACGCCGTCGATTTCGGCGACCTGCTGCTCGAATCCTTACGCCTCTTTCGCGAGCGCGCCGAGATTCTGGCGCAGTATCAGCGTCGCTGGCGCTACATTCTGGTCGACGAATATCAGGACACCAACGTCGTGCAGTATCTCTGGCTGCGGCTGCTCGCGCAGGCGCGCCGCAACCTGTGCTGCGTCGGCGACGACGACCAGTCGATCTACGGCTGGCGCGGCGCCGACGTCGACAACATCCTTCGCTTCGAGCGCGATTTTCCCGGCGCGGCGGTCATCCGCCTGGAGCGCAATTACCGCTCGGGCGGCCATATCCTCGCGGTCGCCGCCGGGCTGATCGCCCACAACGCCAACCGGTTGGGCAAGACGCTCTACACCAACGCCGAACTCGGCGACAAGCCGACGGTCAGCGGCCTGTGGGACAGCGAGGAGGAGGCGCGCGTCGTCGGCGAGGAGATCGAAGCGGCGCAGAGCCACGGCGTCTCGCTCGGCGAAATCGCGATTCTGGTGCGCGCGTCGTTCCAAATGCGCGAGTTCGAGGAGCGTTTCATCGCGCTCGGCCTGCCTTACAAGGTGATCGGCGGACCGCGATTCTACGAGCGGGCGGAAATCCGCGATGCGCTGGCCTATCTGCGTTGCGTCGCCCAGCCCGACGACGATCTGGCCTTCGAGCGCATCTACAATCTGCCGCGGCGGGGCCTGGGCGAAGCGACGCTGAACGTGCTGCACGCCTATCGTCGCCGCGCCGGCGTCTCGCTGATGCGCGCGGCGAGCGTGCTGATCGAAAGCGAGGAGCTCAAGGCGCGGCCGCGCCAGATCCTGCGCGATCTGCTGGGCGCTTTTCAGCGCTGGTCGGCCCAGGTCGGCGGCGCGCCGCACGAAGAACTGGCCCAGACGATCCTCGAGGAGTCCGGCCTGATCGACATGTGGAAGGCCGAGCGCAGCGCCGACGCCGCGGGGCGGTTGGAGAACCTGAAGGAATTGGTGCGCTCGATGGGCGATTTCCCGACGCTGGCGGCGTTTCTGGAACACGTGTCGCTGGTGATGGAGGTCGAGGGCGGCGAAGGCGGCGAGCGCGTTTCGATCATGACCCTGCACGCCGCCAAGGGCCTCGAATTCGACATGGTCTTCCTGCCCGGCTGGGAGGAGGGGCTGTTTCCCCACCAGCGCGCGCTCGACGAGAACGGACGCGCCGGGCTCGAGGAGGAACGCCGGCTCGCCTACGTCGGCGTCACCCGCGCGCGCCGAAACGTGAAAATCTATTTCGCCGCCAATCGGCGCGTGCGCGGGCTGTGGCAGAGTTCGCTTCCCTCGCGCTTCATCGACGAACTGCCGGAGGATCACGTCGACGTGGTCGAGGCTTCGGGCGCGGCGCACGGCGGCTACGGCGTCGGACGATTCGAGCGCGAGCCGGCGTTCTCGTCGCGCTACGACACGCCGGGCTGGCGGCGCGCCCAGGAAAGCGCGACGCGGCGGGAGGCGGCTTCGCCCGCGCCGACGCGTTTCCTCGAAGGCCATGCCGCGTCGCGGGCCGACGCGCCGTCCGCCTTCGCCGCGGGCGCCCGGGTGTTCCACGTCAAATTCGGCAACGGTAGCGTCGTCGCCGTCGACGGCCCGAAGCTGACCGTCGACTTCGACCGCGCCGGCCGCAAGATGGTGCTCGACAGTTTCGTCGTCCCTGCGGGCTGAGCGTTCGCTCAGGCCGCCTTCGACTTGGGCTGCACCTCGGCGGTGTAGTCGTCGATCAGCGCCACGGTCAGCGAGCCGGGCGTGAACTTGTGCAAGCCGATCTCGCCGACCGGCGTCACTTCCGCCGCCGATCCGGTGATGAAGCACTCGCTGAACGTCGGCAGCTCTTCAGGGCTGATCCGGCGCACCGCCACCTCGACGCCGCGCCGGCGGGCGAGTTCGATCACCGTCTGTCGCGTCAGGCCGTCGAGGAAACAATCGGCCGTCGGCGTGTGGATGACGCCGTCCTTGACGAAGAAGATGTTGGCGCCGGTGCACTCGGCGACGCGGCCCTGCCAATCGAGCATGAGGGCGTCGGCGTAGCCGCGCCGCTCGGCGCGATGCTTGGAGATGGTGCAGATCATGTAGAGGCCGGCGGCCTTGGAGCGCGAGGGGGCGGTCGCCGGATCGGGCCGGCGGTAGTCGGCGATCTCGAGGCGGATGCCTTTCATGCGCTGCGCCGGGTCGAAGTAGCTCGGCCATTGCCAGGACGCGATGGCGAGATGGATCTTGTTGTGCTGGGCCGAAACGCCCATCATTTCCGAGCCGCGCCAGGCGACCGGCCTGAGATAGGCGTCGACGAAACCGTTCTTGGCGAGCACCAGCGCCTTGGCCGCGTCGATTTCCGCGGCGCTCCACGGAATCTCGAAGTCGAGGACGCGCGCCGACTCCTTCAAGCGCTCGGAATGCTGGGTCGATTTGAAGATCGCGCCGCTATAGGCGCGCTCGCCCTCGAACACCGCGCTGCCGTAGTGCAGGGCGTGGGTGAGAACGTGGATCTTGGCGTCGCGCCACGGCGTCATGCGGCCGTCGAACCAAATCCATCCGTCTCGATCGTCGAATGTCGGCCCGGCCATGACGTTCTCCTTGGATGGCGAACAAGCGGTTTTGATTTTATCCGCGCCCGGACTAAATTGCCCAGCGAATTTCGCGTCGCCGGTCTCTAGCAGAGGCGCTGCAATATGTCAACATTGCTGACCTAATGGCCGAGTCGCCGCGCACCGACGCCCAGGCGGACGGGCGCTCCGCGCCCGGGCGCGCCGGCGCGCCGATGTACGATCTCATCGAGCTGTTTTTCTTCGCCTATCGCGATTTTGTCGGCGACGCCGACCGGCTGCTGGAGACCTACGGCTTCGGCCGCGCCCATCACCGGGTTCTGCATTTCGTCAGCCGGCATCCCGGCTTGACCATCGCGGCGTTGCTCGACATCCTCAAGATCACCAAGCAGAGCCTGAACCGGGTGCTCAAGGAATTGGTCGCCAAGAACTTCATCGACGCGCGCGCCGGCGCCCATGATCGGCGCCACCGTCAGCTCTTTGCGACCGAGGATGGGGCGAGGCTGGCCGGTCAACTCGCGCAATTGCAGACCCGACGCTTCGCCGGCGCCATGGAGCGGCTCGGCCCGGGCGCCAGAGAGCAGGCGCTCGCGTTCCTGATCGAGATGATCAATGCCGGCGAGCGGGAGCGCGTCATCGAATGGATCGGCGTCGCCCGCCGGAGGGACGCGTGAGCGAAACGGATCTGGCGCCGCAGGACGACGCCGCCCATGTGCTGGTGGTCGACGACGACCGGCGTTTGCGCGACCTGCTTTCCATTTACCTGAGCAAGCACGGCCATCGGGTGACGGTCGCGGCCTCCGCCGGCGAGGCGCGGGGGTTCCTGGAAAGCCTGGCCTTCGACGTCATCGTGCTCGACGTGATGATGCCCGGCGAGGACGGCTTCACGTTCGCCGCGAGCCTGCGCCGGCGCTCCGAGGTGCCGATCGTCATGCTCACCGCGCGCTCCGAGATCGCCGATCGGGTTCGCGGCCTCGAGATCGGCGTCGACGACTATCTCGCCAAACCCTTCGAGCCGCGCGAACTGCTGTTGCGCGTCGGTTTGGTGCTCAGGCGAACCCGAGCGCCCGGGGCCAAAGCCGAGGGCGCGGTGGTCCGCTTCGGGCCCTTCGCCTTTTCGCTGGAGCGCGGCGAATTGCGCAACGGCGGGCAAGTCGTTCGCCTCACCGAGCGCGAGCGCGAGATTTTGCGCCTGCTTTGCGCCCACGCCGGCGCCAGCGTTTCGCGCGAGGCGCTGGCGGGATCGGGCGCGGCCGCCCAGGAGCGCACGGTCGACGTGCAGATCAACCGCCTCAGGCGCAAGATCGAAGACGATCCGGCCAATCCGGTCTTCTTGCAGACGGCGCGCGGCTCCGGCTATCGCCTGGTCGCCGAGCGATGAGCGCGATGGGGCTGAAGCCGGCGCTGCGTGCGCTCGCTCGGGTTCGCGAAATCTGGCGACGGGCGGCGCGGGGCCTCGCCGACCTGCTGCCCAAGGGGCTCTACGCGCGCTCCCTGCTCATCGTCATCGTGCCGATGGTGCTGCTGCAGACCGCGGTCGCCTATGTCTTTATGCAGCGCCATTGGGAGCTGGTCACTCATCGCCTGTCGGCGGCGGTCTCGCGCGACGTCGGCGCCATCGTCGATCTCTATTCCGCGATCCCGCCGGGCGGAGACGACCGACGCCTGCGCCTGATCGCCGCCGAGCGGTTCCACATCGACGTCGAGGCGATGCCGGCCGGCCCGCTGCCGCCGCATCTACCCAAGACGTTCTTCGGCTCGCTCGACCCGCTCACCCGCGCCCTGCCCGAGGAACTTTCCGCGCAAGTGCGCCTGCCCTTCTGGGTCGACGCCGTCGGCCGTTCCGGATTGATGGAGATTCGCGTGCAATTCGGCGATCGCGTCCTGCGCCTGGTGACGCGCCGCTCGCTGGCCGACGAGGGCAACGTCCATATCTTCATTCTGTGGATGCTCGGCGCCTCGATCGTGCTGGTCGCGGTCGCCATCCTCTTCCTGCGCAACCAGATCCGTCCCATTCTGCGGCTGGCCGAGGCGGCGGAGGATTTCGGCAAGGGGCGCGACGTCGATTTCCACCCGCGCGGCGCGCGCGAAGTTCGCCAAGCCGGCTACGCCTTCATCGAAATGAAGCGGCGCATCGAGCGCGCCTCCGATCAGCGCACGGCGATGCTGAACGGCGTCAGCCACGACCTGCGCACGATCCTGACGCGCTTCAAGCTGTCGCTCGCGGTGATCGACGAGTCGGCGGAAGTCGAGCCGTTGCAGAAAGACGTCGACGAGATGCGGCGCATGCTCGAAGCCTATCTCGCCTTCGCGCGCGGCGACGCCGGCGAACCGACGCAGGCGACCGACTTGCGCGACATGCTCGACGATCTGCGCTCCGACGCCGAGCGTCACGGCGCGCGCGTCGGCGTCGAGGCGAAGGGCGACCTCAACGTCAAGGTCAGGCCGCTGGCGCTCAAGCGCTGCCTCGGCAATCTCGTCGCCAACGCGCAACGCCACGGCCGCACGATCGTCGTGCGCGCGGCGCGCGAGCCGCGCTTCGTCACCTTTCACGTCGACGACGACGGACCGGGCATCGCGCCGGAGCACCGCGAGGACGTGTTCCGGCCGTTTTACCGGCTCGACGAAGCGCGCAACCAGGACCAGGGCGGTTCGGGACTGGGGCTCGCGGTGGCGCGCGACATCGCGCGTTCGCACGGCGGCGACATCGTGCTGGGAACGAGCCCGCTCGGCGGCCTGCGCGCCAGCCTCCGCATTCCCACCTGAGCGCTTAGAGCACGATGGGCTTAAGTCGCATCATCTCCGCCGTCATTGCGAGCAAAGCGAAGCAATCCAGACCTTGGGTTTGCGGCGGCGGCTTAGTCTGGATTGCTTCGCTGTCGCTCGCAATGACGGCGGAGGCCGTTTCAATCTAAAGACAACGTGCGCTAGGCGTTCGTCACACCGAGGCGTTGATCCAGCGCGCCAATTCGCTCTTCGGCCCGGCGCCCGTCTTGGTCGCGACGCGCTTGCCGTCCTTGAACACCATCAGGGTCGGGATCGAGCGGATGCCCAGTTCGGCGGCGATCTTCGGATTCTCGTCGACGTTGAACTTGGCGATCTTCACCTTGCCCTTCATCTCGTCGGCGATCTCTTCGAGGGCGGGGGCGATCATCCGGCACGGGCCGCACCATTCGGCCCAGAAATCGACCACGACCGGCTCGCTCGACTTGATGACGTCGGCGTCGAAATTGGCGTCGGTGACCTTGGCGGTGGCGGACATGGTTTCCTCTGGCGATGGAGCACGGCGAAAAGGGACGGGAGGAGCGTAGGTAGGAACGGCGGGCGGAGGCGTCAAGCGGGGGGGCCGCGCGCGAGATGGAATTTGTCGCGCCGCCGGCGCCCGCTCGTTCAGAACAGCCGCCCGCCGTCGGGCGCCGGGCGGTCGGGGCCGATCAGCACGACCTCGCCGTCCGCGTCGGGAAAGCCGAGCGTCAAGACCTCGGATAGAAACGGCCCGATCTGGCGGGGAGGAAAATTGACCACCGCCGCGACCCGGCGGCCGACGAGCTGCTCGGGCCGATAATGGCGGGTGATCTGCGCCGAGGATTTCTTCACCCCGATCGCCGGGCCGAAGTCGATGACGAGCCGGTAGGCGGGCTTGCGCGCCTGCGGGAACGGCTCCGCCGAAAGGATCGTGCCCAGGCGGATGTCGACTTTGAGGAAATCGTCGAAGGAAATGGTCGGCGGCGGGTCGGCGGCGGTCATCGGCCGGGGTTCGCTGGGGTTGCGGGGCGTCCCTTGTCGCCAGCGGCGCGAGCGGCGTCAAGCGTCGACGGGCTTGCGGGAGAACGGCCGCGGCGCTGCCGGAGGCATCGATATAAACATTTGCTTATATCGTTATTGCGCTACTTTCACGGGTTTGCTAAGGGACGCGCCATCCCACCGTCGAGGTTTTTTCCATGAGCGCGCTCCTCCCCGATTACGCCGTCGCCGATCTCGGGCTCGCCGCCTACGGGCGCAAGGAAATCGCCATCGCCGAGACCGAGATGCCCGGCCTGATGGCGACGCGCGCCGAATTCGCCGCCGCGCAGCCGCTCAAGGGCGCCCGCATCGCCGGCTCGCTGCACATGACGATCCAGACCGCGGTGCTGATCGAGACGCTGAAATGCCTCGGCGCCGAGGTGCGCTGGGCCTCGTGCAACATCTACTCGACCCAGGACCACGCCGCCGCGGCGATCGCGGCGGGCGGCACGCCGGTGTTCGCGATCAAGGGCGAGACCCTGAAAGACTATTGGGACTACACCCACCGCATCTTCGAATGGGCCGACGGCGGCTCGCCCAATATGATCCTCGACGACGGTGGCGACGCGACGCTGCTCATCCACCTCGGTCTGCGCGCCGAAAAGGGCGACGCGGCGTTCCTGGACAAGCCGGGCAACGAAGAGGAGCAAGTCCTATACGCGGCGATCAAGCGGCGGCTGAAAGACGAGCCGGGTTGGTACGCCCAGAACGCCGCTTCGATCCGCGGCGTCACCGAGGAGACGACGACCGGCGTGCATCGCCTCTATATGATGGCCAAAGAGGGCACGCTGCTGTGGCCGGCGATCAACGTCAACGACAGCGTCACCAAGTCGAAGTTCGACAACCTCTACGGCTGCCGCGAATCGCTGGTCGACGGCATCCGCCGCGGCACCGACGTGATGATGGCGGGCAAGGTGGCGATGGTGGCGGGCTTCGGCGACGTCGGCAAGGGCTCGGCCGCATCCTTACGCAACGCCGGCTGCCGGGTGATGGTGTCCGAGGTCGATCCGATCTGCGCGCTGCAGGCGGCGATGGAAGGCTACGAAGTGACGACGATGGAGGACGCCGCGCCGCGCGCCGACATCTTCGTCACCTGCACCGGCGACGTCGACGTCATCACCCTCGACCACATGCGCGCGATGCGCGACCGCGCGATCGTCTGCAACATCGGCCATTTCGATTCCGAGATCCAGGTCGCGAGCTTGCGCAACCTCAAGTGGAACAACATCAAGCCGCAGGTCGACGAGATCGAGTTTCCCGACGGCAAGCGCATCATTCTTTTGTCGCAGGGACGGCTGGTCAATCTCGGCAACGCCACCGGCCACCCCTCGTTCGTCATGTCGGCCTCGTTCACCAACCAGACGCTGGCGCAGATCGAATTGTTCACCAAGCCCGGCCAGTACGGCAGAGAAGTCTACACGCTGCCCAAGCGCTTGGACGAAAAGGTCGCGGCGCTGCACCTCGCCAAGATCGGCGTCAAGCTGACCAAGCTGACGAAGAAGCAGGCCGACTACCTCGGCGTTCCCGAGAACGGGCCGTTCAAGGCGGACATCTATCGCTACTGAGGACGGGGCCGTCGCGCTCGGGTCAAGCGCCCTCCCCTCTCCTGTTCGGGAGAGGGGTCGGGGGTGAGGGTTTGGAGAGATGTCTCCGGCTGTTCAACCTCGTCGAACGGCAGACGCAATTCCTCAGCGAGCTTCCGCAGAACGCCTTCAAGGTCGTCGCGCACTTCCTCGTTGGTGAAGCGCGCCACCTGGAAACCGGCGCTTTCCAGGGTCCTCGTGCGGACGTCGTCGTACGGAGACTGCCATTCGTGCTGCCGGCCATCGATCTCGACGACGAGGCGCGCCGCGTGGCGGGAGAAATCCACGACATAGCGGTCGACGGGAACCTGCCGTTTGAATTTGGCGCCGTGAAAACGCGAACCCCGTAACTGCGCCCACAGAATATCCTCCGCGGAGGTCGAACCCTTGCGCAGGCTGCGAGCGAAACGATGCGGTTCGGAGACCATGCCGGCGCCTTTCTAACCCCTCACCCCCGACCCCTCTCCCGAATGGGAGAGGGGAGGACGCCCGTCGCAATCCGCCGGCCGCTCTCTCAGCACTTGTGGAAGAAGCGATAGGTGTCCGGCGCGCGCATCCATTTGAAGTCCGGCGTCAACCCGCCGCGCGTGTTGATCCACTCGCGAATGCCGGCGCTGTAGCCCGCCCACAGCGTCGCGGTGGCGTCGGCGCGATGGGCGAGATGGAAGCCGAACGAGGCTTGCGGCGTCACGCAGATGCGGTCGTAGGGAATATGGGCCAGCAA
The DNA here is from genome assembly GCA_963775575.1 of uncultured Alphaproteobacteria bacterium. Taxonomy (GTDB): domain Bacteria; phylum Pseudomonadota; class Alphaproteobacteria; order Rhizobiales; family Beijerinckiaceae; genus Roseiarcus. Next base: position 1,366,736 of record CAVZJG010000002.1, on the reverse strand, counting down.
CACCGTGCAGGCGGATTGGCAGGGTCCGACAATCCTGACGTCGACGCCGCGCGCGGCCAGCGCGGCCCAGCGCGCGTCGTATTCGGCCACCGGGCCGCCGTGATCGTCGGAAACGTCAATGGTCTCGGCGCGGGCCGGGACCGGCGCCGAGGTCGCCCAAGCGACGGCGGCGACAATCGAGATCGCAATGCGGCGCATGTCGTCACTCCCTGGATGGCGAGGAATACGTCGAGCTGGCCTGCTGCGGCGGCGACCAACCTTCCGCTGTTGCACTTTGCGCGGTCATGACGGGTCCCTGTCCAAAACCGCCGACCGCGCCGGCCAGCCTAGCTTAGAACCGTTCGAAACCGAAGCCGTGTCTTGGGGCTGATGACGAGCGCCGGCGCCGATCACGAAATGGCGTCGGGTCCGCCGGCTGCGTGCTCGAAACAAGCGGGCCGCCGCCATTCGTCGTCGTTCTCTTGAAAAGCGAAACTTCCGATTGAAACGGGCTGTCAAGGGCGCGCGCGATAGCCCGTCGAAAGACGGGCGTCCTACGACGCCCTATGCGCGCGCCGCCTGCGGCGGTCGAGACCCTTGACAGCCCATTTCAATCGGAAAAGGTTCGTTTCCAAGAGATCGACGGCGAATGGCGGCGGCCGGGGAGCGGGGCGGTGCGGCGAGAGTGCGGTTTTCTTGTTCCTGCTCGGGGCGACCGCCATGGAGAACTTATAGGGGCGGTAGTCAAGTACACTATCACCGTAACCGCGTAACCGCGGAAATCCGAGATCGTCGACAATCGCTCGCGCCGCGCCGGACGCCCTGCTATGCTTGGCGAAAAGCAGGAGGCTGTCCCGATGAAAAATTACGTGTCTGACTGGGTTCCTGATGACGCTCAGGCACTTCAAGACAAACTGACCGAGCTCTCAAAAAAGGGGAACCGCGTAATTAACGTTGTATATCGCCCTGCTTCTGAAGAAAGCGCCGGCAGTCCGCCGCACATCCATAAACGCTCGTCGATGTTTATCATCGTCTCAGAGACCAATCCACTTGCCAGCGTGACCTAACGACGACCAAGGAATTCTCTCTAACGGAGGCTCACCGTGAAGCCATTACGATGGATTGTCTCGATCGGAACCTTGTTAGCATTGTCAGGGTCGGCCGCTGCTTACTGCGACCCAAGCGACCTCGCGGGCTACCAGACCTGTCTGTACAGAGAGCAATTAGCTGCAGCCGGGATTACGTCCGCGCCGGGGATCACGAGCCGCCCGAACCCGCAAGGGGGCTACGACTATTCAAATGGAGTGACTTGCCGCCGGAACCCGTTCGGGGGCCTGGATTGCCGATAGAGTTACGAGTTACGGCGACAGAGTTACGCAGAGTTACGGCGACAGCTTACTTAATCCCCATTTCCGATCCACTGGCTCGCAATAAAGGGGTTAAGTAAGGTGTCGCCGTAACCCCCGTAACCCGCTGCGTGATCCAGAGGTTGGAATCATAAACAGTCGGCTCTGGAATCATTGGGACCGGTTAGAGGACAATCCTGCATGGCTCGTCTCTGGCAGTTGGCTCCCGCATTCGTAGTCGCCTTTGGAGCTTTTTGGGTTACACTTGGGGGGTTTTGGGCTGCTTGGCGTCAGTCCAGCTTCAACGCGGACTTACAGCAAAAGAACGAGGAAATTGCGCGGCTTCAACAAGAAAATAATGGCTCTATAACGGGCGGCGACAGCTTTTGCTATACAGTATTCCAAATTGTCGGTACGAGCGGAGAGTCTGTCAACGCCAACAGCATGCCCGATGATTTCCTCGTCATTCCCAATTTTGTTCACAATGGCAAATATCCACTTTACGATGTTTCGGCTCGTTTAGTAGATATTGATGAATTAAAGGACACCTTCAACCCGGGCAGAACGATTGCTGTAGGCAATCTTACGCCTGGCTTTGCGGCCGTGACTCCAATTCGCTTGCCTCATCATGGCAAGAATTTGAATTTCAATATCTTTTATGTTGGTCGAAACGGCTCGTGGACGCAGGTGCTTCGTATGCGATGGGTCGGGAACGGATGGGCTACCGCCAATAAAGTGCTGGGGGGTGGTGCCAGCCGCAAGGAGCTATTGCAAGAGGTGTCAGCAAATTATCCTCGTGGTGCCGATGGTGAAGTTGAATGGGATGCTAAGCCATAGGTCGGGGGTATCGCCCCTCAAACGAACGCGGTGGACAAATAACGATGGGCAAGCTGGCCGTTGTACGCTTTGGAGAAAGGCCGTTTACACTTAGTTTGATTGCGTTACGGCGACGAGATTCGAATTCCCCAATTCGGCCGTCCGCGCCCGCCGTGATCGCGGGCGTCTTACCCGCCCCCGTCGCCGCGCCGTCCGCCCGCGCAAGAGGGAAGTAACTCCCAAGCCGTCTAGGCGTTGAGGGCGAGCGCGATCTGTGTTGGCGGGTCGGCGAGGGTTTTGAGGATGTTGGCCCCCTGTTTTCTCGCGGTTGAGACGACTGACCTGAGGCGCGCGAAGCTTTGGGCGCCGTCGAGGGTTCGAAACGAGCCCGAGATTTTCATTTTGACCTTCATCATCCTGAGGTCCTGTTCGGCCAGGTTGTTGGTGAAGGGCACGTCGAAGTCGGTGAGGAAGCGCAGCGTTTCGACTTTGAACGTCTTCAGCCTTTCGAGCAGATTGCGGCCGGGGCGCTGCTTTGTTCGTCCGCTCGCGTTGGCCTTGGCGTGGAGTGCGGGCAACTGGCGATGGAAAGCGAGGCCGAGCCGAACCGCGGCCCAATATTGGTCGACGAAGGCCGCGATGACTTTGGGCTCCAGCGCCTTCGCGCCCGCCTCGCGCGCCTCATGAACGGCGATATTCGCCGCCCGAAGCGTGTCGCGCATGAGTTCGGCCCACGGCTCCTTGTCGAACTCGATCAAACACTGGAGTTCGCGCAAGATATGGGCGTTGCAGAAGGCGTGTTCGACCGCGTCGAGCCGACGATAAGGCAGGAAGTGGTCGTGCACGACGACGCCCCCCTTCAAATCCTGCGGGATCGCGCCGCGCTTTTCGTCGGCGCGATAGAAGGTGAAGGCTTGGCTCGAAGTCGTATGCAGCCATTGCAGCTTACCGGCGATGCGATATCCCGTCTCGTCGAGATGGCGAACCTTCGCCTCGGCCACGCGCTCGCCGATGGCCTGGTAAACTTGCCGCAACTCTTGTCCCTTCTTGGCGATCCAAGCGACAAGGCTGGCCGGACAGATCAGCGGCGCGTCGAACAGATCGCTCAGCGCTTGCGCGGTCCGATCCTCGGGGATGAGTTGCTGGACATTGAGATAGATCGCCGCGGCCTTGATGCGCTCGCCATACTGGGCAGGCGAGACCACGCCTTCGGGAAAAACCGCCTTCGTCACGCCCCGGCAATGCGCGCAGCGGTAAATCGAGGCCTGATGTTCCGTGACCCGCAGCGGGCGCTCGGGAAGGTCGAACACTTGCCGCTTCTCGACCCCTATCGCCGACCCCGCCTCGAGAGGCCAACCGCAATGGCCGCATGCGCACGCCGCGTGCCCAACCACGCAATCGGGATCGGCGACCTGCCGCAGCGTGCCGCCCTTGTGACCCGTCTGGCCGCCGCTCGTCTTGCCCGAACGGCCGCGCAGACTGCCTCCAATACGCGGTTTCTTCCGCAGCCCGTCACTCGAAGGCGGTTGCGAACTGTTCGAGCTGTCCCGCCCCAATTGCCGACGAAGATCGGCCACCTCGGCCCGCAACGCCGCGATCTCCGCCCTCAGAGACGCTATCAACTCCTCGACTTCGGCGGGAAGAACCATCCCACCCTTGATTCACAGTCTCGTGCCGCCGTCTCCCACAATCCGCATATCAATGCCGTTTCCCAAACACTGTGGCATTCCAGACTCACCCCACCTTGGGAGTTACAGAGGGAAAGAATCCGGCGCCTAACGCCCTGATTTTCCTCTCCCGCGTCCCAGGATCGTCCGGCGCTTCCCCCAGCGTCGCGCGCCAACGCCGCCGCGCCGCCACGCCCCGCAGCCCCGCCGCCAGCGCCCTCGCCTCCCCCATCGCCGCGACCGGCTTCAGCCGGCTTTTCGCTCCCGCGTCGCGACTCGAGGCTTGCCGGACGCGCGGGTTCCGTGGCAAGTTCGGGGCGGCCGGGGACGGCGAAACAGCCTGGCGCCGCGGACTGCGGTTCGGATCGGCGCGCAGCAAATCTTGTGGGGGTCGCGATGTCGAATGAAAGCCTTATCGTCATTCTCGTGGTCGGGCTGATCGCCGGCTGGCTCGCGGGCCAGATCATGAGCGGCTCCGGTTTTGGACTCATCGGCGATCTCGTCGTCGGCATCATCGGCGCGTTAATCGGCGATTGGCTGCTGCCACAGCTCGGCCTCCACCTCGGCGCGGGCCTCGTCGCCCTGATCATCAACGCGACGATCGGCGCGCTGGTGTTGCTGTTCGTTCTTCGCGTCATTCGCGGCGGGGGCGGCTGGGGCCGGCGCCGGTTCTAGCCTCCGTGCCGGGGCGCCCGGCGCTCGCCGCCGCCCCACGTCGTCGGCCGCGCGAGTTCGAGCCCCGGCCGATTCCGCAGCTTCGCTTGCGCGCAGCTACGTCCGGCGACTGTTCGAATTTGAAGGGACGACGTTTTCCGAACATCTGCTCAACGCCCGTCTCGCCGCCGCCTATCGACGGTTGACGGACCCGAACTCGCGCGATCGGACGATCCTTTCGATCGCGATGGACGCGGGATTTTCCGATCAGAGCTGGTTCAACCGTTTCTTCCGCCGCCACTTCGGCGCGACGCCTTCGGACGTGCGGGGGACGACGACAGGCGCGTCCTTCGTCGCCGCAAAATGACCGCTTGATGACGAGCCATACTCGGAGGCCTGCAACAACGCCGAGCCGCTTCTCGACGCCTGGACGCCGAAATTCTCCTCGCGCGTCGTCGCCCTTGGGATGGCGCCGGCAGAGCGTCCGCTCCGGACCGGGGCGCGCGGACGGACGCGGCGCCGACGATGGCCCGGCCATGACCGACGGCGGACTTTCATCCCGGCTTTTCGCGGGCAGTTCTCTAATTTTAGGCGAACAAGTTGTGGAGTTGCGCCTGTCACTTCCATATTGTGTGATAAATTCTTGCGTCCTATATCATCGCGTCAATTGTATCGCCCCATTTAACGATCTCACGTAACGTCGGCAAAACCTGACGCCGATGAATTCGCGCGCTCGCCCCAGCGCGGGAAGGCTCAAAAGCCTGGAGATTTGTCGGAAAACACCGCCCGACCTAGTGTTGTCGATCAAAAGACGTAGCGTCGGCGGGCACGTGAATTTCAACGCGGCCCGCGTGCATTTGTCGCGCCGTGCTCGCGTCTTTGTTGCGCCTCGGAAAAGCCACAAATTAACCGCGCCGCCACAAAATTTAACGATGTCTTAACTATCTGTGTGCAGCCTCGACGATGCGTTTTTCGCGTTGGGGGAGTCGCCGTGCCGCCGGACCATTCGCCTTACGCCTTGTCCTTGTCGGGCAGTCTGACGACGCCTCGGGCGGAGACGATCCGTTCCGAGGTGCTCGCGGCTCTGAGCGGCCATTCCAGCGTTGCGATCGATTGCGCGAACGCGAGCGATATGGACGTGGCCTTCATCCAGATTCTCGTCGCCGCGAGCCGTTTCGCCTCGCAGAGCGGCAAAACGATCGCGCTGGCCTCGCCGCCCGCGGGTCTGCTCGCCGAGACCTTGCGTCGCTGCGGCTTTCCCCAGCCGAAGCGGCCAACGACGGCGTTAGCCGAAGTCCTGTCCCTGCCCTCGATGTGAGCCCGATGAAAACGATCCTTGCGGTTGATGACTCGGCGAGCGTTCGCCACATGGTCAAGATCACGCTCAGCGCCGCCGGATATCGGGTGATCGAGGCCGGCGACGGTCGCGACGGGTTGACCCAGGCCATGGACAACGCCGTCGCCATGATCGTCACCGATCTCAACATGCCCGTCATGGACGGCCTCGAGTTCATCCGCGAGGTCCGAAAGTTGCCGCCCTATCGCGGCGTTCCGATCGTGTTCCTGACGACGGAATCAGACGATGGAATGAAGCAACAGGCCAAAGCCGCCGGCGCCACCGGCTGGATCACCAAGCCCTTCAGGCAGGAACAACTCCTCGCCGCCGCAAAGAAGTTTCTCGGATGAACGAAAACGCCGATCCCGCCGACATCTTCCGCCAGGAGTCCGCGGAGCTTCTCGAGCAGCTCGAACAGGCTTTGCTCGATCTCGAGCAATCGCCCGGCGACCACGATCTCATCAACACGGCGTTTCGCGCCCTCCACACGATCAAGGGCTCGGGCGCGATGTTCGGGTTCGACCAGGTCGCCGCTTTCGCGCACGAATTCGAGAGCGCGTTCGATCGGGTTCGCAAGGGGGAGGCCGCGCCCGACCACGAGCTGATCGCCATCGCGCTCAACGCCAAGGATTTCATCCGATCGCAGATCGAAAAGCCCGAAGAGACCGACGCCGTCATCGGCGTTTGTATCCTCGCCGATCTGCGCAAGCTGATCGCCGGCGCGGGGGATCGCGCGCCGCTCGAGGCGCCGCCGGCGAGCGCGGCCGAGCCTTCCGGCAAGCCGGCGACTTGGCGTCTCAGCTTCCGCTTCTACAAGGACGTGCTGGTCAACGGCAGCAATCCGCTGCTGCTGCTCGACGAACTGCGCGGTCTCGGCGAATGCGGTGCGACGGTCCATTGCGACCGGGTGCCGCCGCTGGCCGAGATGGCGCCCGACGCGTGCTACCTCGAATGGGAAGCCGTTCTCGCCACGACGCATCCGCGCAGCGCCATCGACGAAGTCTTCATGTTCGTCTCGGACGAGATGGAGCTGAAGGTCGAAGCCGTCGAAGCCGTCGATGCCGCGGCGGCGGTCGCCGCGCCGGAGACCGGCGCCCCGGTTCCTGAAGCGGCGGCCCTCCCGGCGCCGGCTCACGCCGAACACGCCGGCGCGTCGTCCGAGACGTCGGCGTCTCCTGCGCCGGCTCACGCCGAACACGCCGGCGCGCCGTCCGAGACGTCGGCCAAGCGCGCGGGCGGCATGGAGACGTCGACCATCCGCGTCCCGGCGGAGCGGCTGGACGAAATGATGGATCGCGTCGGCGAGCTCGTCATCGCGCAGGCGCGGCTGACGCAGCTCGCCTCCGCCGGCGGCGGCACCAAGGGCGTGGCGGAGGAGATCGAACGTCTGACCTCGGCGCTGCGCGACGCGATGATGGGCATCCGCATGGTGCCGATCGGCTCGCTGTTCGCACGCTTCCGCCGTCTCGTCCACGACCTGTCGCGCGATCTCGGCAAGGAGATCGATCTGACGACGGCCGGCGAAGAGACCGAACTGGACAAGACGATGATCGAGCGGCTCGCCGATCCGCTCGTCCATATCATTCGCAACGCCGCCGATCACGGCATCGAAGACGCCTAGACCCGCATCGCGGCCGGCAAGCCGGCGGCGGGTCGCATCAGCCTAGTCGCGCGTCACGCCGGCGCCGAAGTGCTGATCAGCGTCAGCGAGGACGGCCGCGGCCTCGACGCCAAGCGCATTCGCGCCAAGGCGGAGGAGAACGGCCTGATCGCCCCGGACGCCGTCCTGTCCGACGCCGAGCTCTATCAGTTGATCTTCCAGCCCGGGTTTTCGACCGCCAAGGAGGTCTCGGCGCTATAGGGCCGCGGCGTCGGCCTGGACGTCGTCAAACGCACGATCGCGAGCATGCGCGGTTCGGTCGACATCGCGACCGAACCCGGCCAGGGGGCGGAGATCACCTTGCGCCTGCCGCTGACGCTGGCGATCATCGAAGGCTTGCTGGTCCGCGTCGCCGACGCGCGCTACGCCATTCCGCTGACCGCGGTCGAGGAATGCGTCGAACTTTCCGAGGCCGACGCCACGCGGTCGAAGGGGCGCAGCTTCCTCAACATTCGCGGCGAGCTGGTGCCGTTCCTGCGCCTGCGCGAATTGTTCGACGAACCCGGCGAGCCCGACGCGCATCAGAAGGTCGTCATCGTCGCGGCGGCCGACACGCGGGTCGGCCTCGTCGTCGATCAGATCATCGGCAGCCACCAGACGGTGATCAAATCGCTGTCCAAGCTTCACGCCGACGTGCCGAGCTTCTCCGGCGCCACCATTCTGGGCGACGGCGCCGTCGCCCTCATCCTCGACGTGCCGCATCTGATCGCCCTCGGCCAGGCGCGCGAGACGCGGATCCAATCGTCGACCCCGGAGTTCGCCTAATGCCCAGCGCCGAGGAATCCTCCCATCAGGTGCTCATGCTCGGCCTCGCCGGCGAGATGTTCGCGCTGGACGCCCGACAGGTGCGCGAAATCCTCGATCCTGTGCCGGTGACGCGGGTGCCAGGGGCGCAGCCCTACGTTTCGAACGTGCTCAACGTGCGCGGCAAGGTGATCCCGCTCGCCGACCTCAGGGTGCGCTTCGGCATGCCGCCGGCGTCGATCACCTCCGACTCGCGCTTCATCGTTCTTGAAATCGACCTTGCCGGCGAGCCGACGACCATCGGCATCGTCGCCGACAAGGTCTACGAGGTCACCGATCTCGACACCACGACGCTGCAGAAGGCGCCGCCGATCGGCATGCGCTGGCGCCCGGAATTCATCGCCGCCATCGCCAAGTGGAATGACGAGTTCATCATCGTTCCGAATATGAAGCAGATTCTGAATTGAGATAGAGGGGGCCAACCAATGCGATTCTCCGTGAAAGCCAAATTGGCGGGCGCCTTCGGCGCCGTCATCGTTCTGTCCATGATCACAGGCGCAGTGGCGTACATCAAGCTCAGTGAACTGGCCGCAGCCAGCACGTTTCTTGTCGACAGGGCAGCCCGAATCGAAAAGGCCGACGAAATTCAGACCTCGGTCCTCAAGCAGGTGCAAGCCGACAAGGACATGATCATCGCCTCTACGGACGCGGAAATCGCCGAGTACGCGGCTGAAATCAAAAAGCAGCGCCAGAACGCCTTGCGCTTGCGCGACGAGCTGCTGATCGGCGCGACGGAAGGCGGCGCGAAGTTCCTCGACAAGTTTACGGCCGCCTATGGGAAGATGAATGTGGTCGAAGACGACACCATCAAACTCGCCGCACTCAATTCCGCCAATCGCGCCGACCAGTTCTGGAGCGGCGAAGGCGTCGCGGCGGCCAAGGGCTTCAACGACGCGCTCGACGCCGCCGTCGCGTCCGTCAACCGCGCGCCTGCCTCCGTGGAGACCGGACGGGCGCTATTCGCACTGCAGACCGTCAGACTCCGGGGAGTGCGCACGCTGAGGATATTGTATGAGGCCATTTCCGCTTCGAGCGCGGACGAATTGGCCGGCTACCTCAAGGATCTCTCCGAGGAAAACGACATCCTCGCCAAGTCGCTCCAACAGGCGGCGTCGCAAGTGTCGGCGCTCGGACTGCCAGTCGATGAATTCACCGCGCAGACCGACCGCCTCCATAACGATCTGGCGCACGGGGCGGAGATCGTGCGCGAGGGCGGCCACGTCAAAGCCGCGACGCTGTCGCGGACGGACGGAAGAGCCGCCGTCGCCGATACGATGGCTGTGCTGGGCGAATACAACGACTACGTCAAGCAGAAGATGGCCGAAGCGACGGCGAAGGCGGCCGAAGACGCCAGCGAAGGGGAGCTCCTCCTGACCGCCACGGTGCTCGTGTCGCTGCTGATCGCGATCGGCTCGGCGTTCTGGATCTCGCTCAACATCAGCCGCGGCCTGAGCCGGGCGGTGGGGCTGGCGGATGCGGTGGCGATCGGCGATCTCAGCCACAAGATCGAAGTCTCCAGCAACGACGAGGTCGGCGATCTGGTGAAATCGCTCAACGCCATGACGGTCAACCTCAACGCCACGGCGGCGGTCGCCGACGCGATCGCCGGCGGCGATCTGACGATCGAGGCGAAGCGTTCATCCGACAAAGATCGGCTCGGCATCGCCCTGGAGCAGATGCTGGAGAAGCTTCAGAACGTTGTGAGCGAGGCGATCACAGCGGCGCAGAACGTGTCGTCCGGCAGTCAGGAACTGTCGGCGAGCGCCGAGCAGCTCTCGCAGGGCGCGACCGAACAGGCCTCCGCCGCGGAAGAAGCCTCCTCGTCGATGGAGGAAATGGCGTCCAACGTGAAGCAGAACGCCGACAACGCCAGCCAGACCGAAAAGATCGCGCGTCAATCGTCGCTCGACGCGGAGTCGAGCGGCGCCGCGGTGGCGCGCGCCGTCAAGGCGATGGAGACGATCGCCGAGAAGATTACCATCGTTCAGGAAATCGCCCGTCAAACCGATCTGCTCGCTCTCAACGCGGCGGTCGAGGCGGCGCGCGCCGGCGAGCACGGCCGCGGCTTCGCGGTCGTCGCGTCGGAGGTTCGCAAGCTCGCCGAGCGCAGCCAGGCCGCAGCGGCGGAGATCGGCACGTTGTCGGCCGAAACGGTGAAATCGGCGCAACAAGCCGGCGAGATGCTGACTCGCCTCGTCCCCGACATCAAGCGCACGGCGGAGCTGGTCGAAGAAATCACCGCCGCCTGCCGCGAACAGGACGTCGGCTCCGCGCAGATCAATCAGGCGATCCAGCAGCTCGACCAGGTGACGCAACAGAACGCCGCTGCCTCGGAACAGGTGTCGTCGACGTCGGAGGAATTGACCTCCCAGGCGGAGCAACTGCAGACGACGATCGCCTATTTCAAGATCGACGACGCGGGCCCGTCCGCGCATGCGATTGACGGCGCGGTCTCCAAGCTCAAGAGCAAAGTTGCGACGATGAAGACCGCCGTCGGTCCTCCGGCGGCGAAGACTGCGGCGCACAAACCAAAAGCGTCCGCGGGCGCCAAGGGCTTCGCGCTCGACCTGCACCCGGGCGAGGACGAGACGGACGCGCAGTTCAAGCGCGCCTGACGACGATGTGTCGGATGGGCGGCTGACGACGCCTGGATGGGAATGAAACATGGCGCAAGCGATCCAATATCTCACTTTCGGGGTCGACAAGGAGCGCTTCGCCCTGCCGGTTGAGCAAGTGCAGGAAATCCTCGATCTGCGAGCGGTCTCGCGCATTCCCCATGCCCCCGATTACGTGGTCGGGCTCATGGACGTGCGCGGGGTCGGCATGCTGCTCATCGACCTGCGCGCCAAGTTCGGTCTGGCGCGGGTCGAGCCGACCAACCGAACGCGGGTCATCGTGGTCGACGCCAAGATCGAAGGACAAAAATCGCGCGTCGGCCTGGTCGCCGATTGGGTGTTCGAAGTGACGGATCTCGGCGGCCGCGCGCTCGAACCGCCGCCGGCGATCGGCGGCCGCTGGCGGGCGGACTACATCGTCGGCGTCGGCCGTCATAGCTCGACCTTCGTCATCGTCCTCGAACTCGATCGGTTGCTCGGAGGCGAAGAGCCGCTCGTCGCGTCGGCCGCGTAGAACGCGTGACGGTTTTAGTAGCGTAAAGGGTTGCGTGCTGCGATGTTCGATCAGCTTCAGGAAAGGCATTTCGCCAAGCTGGCGCGGCTTGTCGAAGAGCACACCGGCATCCGCCTGCCGCCCGCGAAGCGGACGATGGTCGAAGGCCGGTTGCGCAAGCGACTTCGCGCCCTCGGCCTGGCGGACCTCGACGAATATGGTCGAGCGATCTTCGAGGGCGACAAGCTGGATGACGAATTCATCCACCTCGTCGATTGCGTGACGACCAACAAGACGGATTTCTTTCGCGAGCCGGACCATTTCGACTTCCTGCGAGAAAGGGCCATGCCTTTGTTGGCGAGCCTGCGGCGCGGCGCCGCTTCGCCGTTCAAGTTCTGGAGCGCCGCCGCGTCGATCGGCGCCGAGGCCTACACCATCGCCATGGTCGCCGCCGAAGCGCTCGGACTCGATGGGCGACGCTTCACCGTGTTGGGCACCGACATCAGCACGGAGGTCATCGCCCAAGCCCAGCGCGCCGTCTTTCCCTCGGCGATGATCGATCCCGTGCCGCCGCCGCTACGCGAACGTTATGTGATGCGCGCAATCGACGCGGAGCGGCAGGAAATACGGATCGTCCCCGAATTGCGGCGCACGGTTCGCTTTCAATGCCTCAATCTCGTGGACCCGACCTATCGCGTCGAGCGCGACTTCGACGTGATCTTCTGCCGCAATATTCTGATCTATTTCGCCAAGGCGACTCAGGACGCCGTGCTCCGGCGCCTCTGCAATCACCTGCGCCAAGGCGGATTTCTGATCCTCGGGCACTCGGAATCGCTCGCCGGCGCCGAACTGAGCGCGATGCGGCAGGTGGCCCCGACCATCTTTCAGCGCGCGGCTTGAGAGGGCAGGATGGAAGCTGTGAACCGCAAAATCCGCGTCCTGATCGTCGACGATTCGGCCTCGGTGCGCCAGACCTTGTGCTCGATCATCGACGCCGCGCCGGACATGGAGGTCATGGCGACCGCGGGCGATCCGTTCATCGCCGCGCAACGCATCCATGAGGAAGTTCCCGACGTCATCGTTCTCGATGTCGAAATGCCGCGCATGGACGGCATCACCTTTCTGCGCAAGATCATGATCCAACGTCCCATCCCGACGGTCTTGTGCTCGACGCTGCTGGAAGCCGGCTCGGAGACGCTTCTGGAGGCGCTCGACGCCGGCGCCGTGGACGTCATCCTCAAGCCGCGGATCGACACCAAGCAGTTCCTGAACGAGTCGCAGGTGCGAATCTGGGACTCCATCCGGGCCGCCGCCAAGGTGAGGTTCAGGGGCGCTCGCGTCGCGGCGCCGCACACGGTTCAGAAGAAGCTGACCGCCGACGTCATCATGCCGCCGCCGGCGCCAATGCGCGCGATGACCCGCACCACCGATCAGGTCGTCTGCATCGGCGCGTCGACGGGCGGCACCGAATCGTTGCGCGAAGTGTTGACGGCGCTCGCGCCCAACAGCCCCGGGATCGTCATCGTCCAGCACATGCCCGAGCGCTTCACCGCGGCCTTCGCCCAGCGACTGAACGGGCTTTGCCAGGTCGACGTAAAGGAGGCGGAAGACGGCGATCAGGTGATCGCCGGCCGCGTTCTCATCGCCCCGGGCAATCGGCATATGCTGCTGCAGCGAAGCGGCGCGCGCTATCACGTGGCGATCAAGGACGGCCCGCTGGTGTCGCGCCATCGCCCCTCGGTCGACGTCCTGTTTCGCTCGGCGGCGCAATACGCGGGAGCGAACGCGCTCGGCGTCATCATGACCGGCATGGGCGACGACGGGGCGCGAGGGCTGCTCGAGATGAAGCGGGCGGGAGCGGCGACCCTGGCGCAGAACGAGGAGACCTGCGTCGTGTTCGGCATGCCGAAGGAGGCGATCGCTCTCGGCGCTGCCGACAGGACCGTGCCGCTGTCGGCGATTCCGGCGGAGATTCAGCAACTGCGCGTCGGAGCGTGACGATGGCGGGCCTAGCGGAGACGATCATCGCTGCGGGGCGGGGGTCGGCGGCGGCGGCCGTCCTGCGGCGGACCGCCGACGCGATCCGTCAAACCTTCGCGCCCTGCGAACGAACGTGTCTCGACGTCGGGGCGCGGCTCGGAGACGCCATTCCCGGGTTAAGCGACCTGTCGGGGCTGTTCGAGAAGCTGTCGCAATCGCTTGAAAGCGAGGAGCTGCGCGGCGCCGGGCTTGATCTGCAGACGGTCGCCGGTCAGATCAAAGCGACCGCCAACGAGCTGTCGGGGGAAAGCCGAGCGCTCGCGGACCTCGTCGCGCTGAATCTGTCGATCGCGGAACGCATCGCCGGGCTGTCGGAAAGCGGCCGCGCGATCGCCATGCTGGTGTTCAACGTCAAGATCGAGGCGGCTTCGCTGAGCGACGCGGGCGAGGACATGCACAGTTTCGTTGAAGGGCTGCATCAGCTTGCGCAGCGCGCGCAGCAAGCGCTCGGCCAATACCGGCTCACGCACGGCAAGCTCTATGATCTGCTGCACGCCTCCAGCGAGGCGCAGAAGCGCTTTCAGGATAGCCATCAGGCGCGCTTGCTGTCGATCGCGGCCGAGATCGCCGCCAGCGTCGCGGCGGTGGCGGATCGACGCCGGGAGACCGCCGACGCTCTGTCGGAGATCGGCGCGCAATCGCAGCGCGTCGGCGCGCAAATCGGTCAATGCGTGATGGCGCTGCAGGTTGGCGACAGCACGTGCCAGCGCATCGAGCACGTCGGCAGAGCGCTGCATCTCGCCGCGCAGGGGCTGGAGGCCGGCGCGGCCGACGGCGTCTGGGCCGAGTGCGGAAGGGCCTCCGACCGTCAGACGCGAAATGCGGCGGTCGCCTGGATTTGCCGCCTGCAATCGCGTCAACTCGGCGCAGCGCTCGGCGAATTCACCGACGAGATGGACACGATCGCGGCGGCGTTGCAAGGGCTGCTGGCCGGCTCGGACGAGCTCGCGAAGCGCGATCGCGCTCTGTTCGGGTCGGGCGGCAGCGGCGGCGATTCCTTTCTCGAGAATCTCGAACGCAGGTTGGAGGCCGCGCGCGCCATCATGGACGAATGTCGTCAGGCGCGCGCCATCGTGGATCGTGCGGCCGCCGCCGTCAGCGCCACGATGGCCGACCTCGAACGCCGAACCGCAGGCCTGTCCGAAATCATCGTCGACGTGACGATGATCGGCACCAACGCGCTGCTGAAATCGAGCCGCCTCGGCGATCGAGGAAAGGGCCTGAGCGTCATCGCGCAGGAGCTGCGCAGCTACGCCGCGAAGATCGTCGAGGGCATTGAGGAGTTGCCGTCCGCGCTGCGCGAAGTCGCCGCCTTCGTCGAGCGGTTCTCCGAAGCCGGCCGAGCGCGCGGCGCGGATCACTTGAACGCCTTGGACGAGCGCATGCTCGGCGCGATCGAGTCGTTCAAGGCGAGCGGAAAGGCTATGACCGACGCGTTGACGCGCCTCGAGCGGGAGACGACCGCGGTCGGCGCCTTGCTGGGCGAGGCCGCCGGTCGGCTGGCCGGCGATCGCGACGATGTCGAAACGTCGCTGCGGGGCGCTGTCGCCGATGTCGACACGCTCGCGGCCGCAATCCACGACTCCGATGAAGGGTCGGCCGCCTGCGCCGATTTCCTCGACGGCGCGCTGCGCGGCGCCTACACGATGGCGAGCGAGCGCCAGATTCACGCGGCGTTTCTCAACGAAGCAGGGCCCAACGAGCCGTTCGATCGCGTCGACGCGCGTCAGCCTCCGTTCGCGGACGCCGAGACCAACGCCGCTGCGGCCTCGGCTTGACTTTCCAGCGAGCGGCCGGCGCCGCGCGCCGTTCCGCGCGGTCGCCCCTCAGGCGGTCAGCCCCTCCACGACGACAGAATATCGTCAGTGAGCAGAGCGTAGTCCGTCGCCGCGCGCGATTGCGGCCGATAAAAGCGCACCGGCATCTTCGAACCGAAGGCTTCGGCGAGCGCGATATCGGTCCGGATGCCGCGAAAGACGCGCTTGGCCCCGAATTCCTTGACCAGCATCGCGAGCAGGAAGCACTGCAGGCGCATTCGAATGTCGACCTGAACCGGGACGATCGCCAAATCGGTGAACCGGCGATTGACCATCGAGGCGACCTTGAGGAGGACAGCGGAGAAGCGGACGACGCCGTCATAGGCGAGATGATGGAGCTGGGTTGGAATCAAGACGTACTGCGCCGCCGTCAGCGCCGAGACGGTAGTGACGTCGATCGACGGGGAGGTGTCGATGACGATCTCGTCGTAGCGGCCTTCGAAGACGGCCAGCCCTCTCGCCAGCCTGCGGGGATCGTTGACGGCGCCGTGCACGTCGAAATCGCGCTCGGCGGGCAGGATGTCGACGTCGGTCACGCCGGTCTTTTTCACCGCCAGCTCCAGATCGACTGCGCCATCGCGAAAAACCTGATGAACGGTCGCTTGTGACCGCGAGACGACGGCGTCCAAGCCGAGCCCGGCGTGGCCCTGGGGATCGAGGTCGACGACCAACACCCGATGGCCCCGGCCGGCCAATTCGGCCGCCACGTTGACGGCGGTCGTCGTCTTGCCGACGCCCCCCTTGCGGTTCGCGACCGCGATGATCTGGGCGGTCATTTCGCGCTCGTCGCAGTTGGAGACGTGGCGCGGCCATCGGGCGGCGGGCCCCGGCGCCGGCTAGCTTTCGGGCGCATCACCCACCGTGACGTAAGGAGACAATTCGCTCGATCCCGCAGCAGCGTCGGCCGATTCCATCTCGGCGTACGCGGATAGAAACGCGTCAAGGCACGCGGGATCAAAATGACGACCGCGTTCGGCCTCGAGAATCGCCAGCGCGCTGGCGACCGGAACCGCCTTCTTGTAGGGCCGCTCGGTCGTCAGCGCGTCGAAGACGTCGGCGATCGCGACGATGCGGGCGCACAGCGGAATGGCCTCTCCCGAGAGGCCCTTAGGGTATCCCGCGCCGTCCCATCGCTCGTGGTGGCATTCGGCGATTTGCGCCGCCAGCCTGATGAGATCCGACGCGCTGCCGCGCAGGATCCGGGCGCCGATCTCGGCGTGAGTCTTGATGATCGCCCGTTCGTCGTCGTCGAGAAGGCCGGGCTTCAAGAGAATTCCGTCAGGGATCGCCACCTTCCCGATGTCGTGAAGCGGCGACGCCAGATAGATGCCACGGCATTCCTGCTGCGTAAGGCCCAGGCGTTCCGAAATCATGCGGCTGTATTTCGCCACCCGGAACGTATGGTCGTTGGTGTCGTTGTCGCGGTACTCGAGCGCTTTCGACAAACGGAACACCATCTCCTCTTCGCGAGAGAGGAGGGCTTGCGTCGCCTTCTCGATCTCGAGGGCTTGCTGCGCCACGTGGTCGTCGAGCTGGCGCAGGGCGTTGGAGAGTTTGACGAGATTGCGCAGCCTGACTTTGAGCTCGACCGGGCTTTGCGACTTGCTCAAGAAATCCGTCGCGCCCGCCTCCAGCGCCGCAAGCCGAACCGCATCGTCGCTCGTCGCCGTCAGCATGACCATGGGGATTTGTCCATGGCCGTTCGTCACTCGCATCCGGCGAATGAAGGTGATTCCGTCGACTTTCGGCATGATGTGGTCGACGATCGCCATGTCGAACCGGTGAGTCAGCGCCGCGTCGAGAGCCATTTCGGGATCGAGGAACGCCATGGCGCGCACGCCGGAGTCGCGCTCGACCAGCTGCTGCAAGTGCAGCAGGCTGCTTCGACTGTCATCGACGATCATCGCGAGCATGAGCCGGCGACCCTTCCGCAGCGTCGCAGTCCGCTACGCAGAACCCCCTGACGCTTCGATTCAAGCCAGAGCCAACGCCGCACGTCACGAAACGCGTCGAACGCCTGATTTCTTTTAGAATCAGGCTTGCCTCAAATTCATAATGGAGATGTCGTCAAGTTGAAAGGACAGAGTGGAAGCGTCTGCGGCATTGAAGACTTCTTTTGGCGCGCGCAAAGGTCTAGCCCGAGCTCCTTTTCCAGATCATTCAGCGCCTCGGACATCGCCGCCTGTGAGAGGCTGAGTTGCCGGGCGCCGGCGCTGACGCTTCCCGCGTCGGCGGCGGCGACGAAGCAGGCGATCTTGCGCAGCGACATGCGGGGCAACGACACTCTCGGCTCCCTGAGCGACCGGGTCCGCTGTGCGTCGGCGTCCGCATTCCGGTCCTTCCGCCGCCGCGTTCACGAGGCCGCCGTGGCCTGTGGCGCTTGACGCCTCGGGTGACGGAACATCGGAAAGTCCGATTACATTACCGGAAGATAGGCAATTTTCCAATGATCAATTCCGTGCCAACGTCACGCAGCCGGGCGCTCGAATCCTGCGCCGCTCCGCGCCGATAGCGGGACGGCGCGACAGACTCTCGCCGATGTGCAGGTCTTGGACAGCCGGGGCTGCGCCTCGCCCAGAGGCCTGGCGGATTGATTTATTGCTTGCGTCGCCGGCTTTGGTTTCCTTTCTCAAAAGAAGAAATCAAGGCATGAAAGAGGAAGGCGAAAAGTGGACACCAAAAAGCGGCAGTTGGCGACGATCGTCGGCGAGAAAAACGTTCTCGACGATCGGCGGACCTTGGAAGAGTTTTCCAAGGACGAGAGTTTTTCCGAGCCCCTCATACGGCTTCCGGGTGATCACCTCGGGTTAGCGATTTTCGGCCACCAGTGGAAGCCGGTCTGGCTCCTAATCTTTTCATGGTCGCTGGCGAGGGCGGCGCATCGCGACGAGACGATCTCTTCGAGCGCCTCGAGGGTGGCGATGTGCTTGTTGACGATGGGCTCGTCGACCAGCGTCCACAGCGTTTCGGCCGGCTGGACTTCCGGGGTGTAGGCGGGCTGGAAGACGAGCCGAACGCCGTCGGGAACGACGAAGCCGGCTTCGCCGCGCCAGCCGGCGTTGTCGAGCGTCAGGACGATGCGCCGCTCGCGTCCGGCGCCGGCTTCCTCGGCGAACAGCCGCAGCAGCGCCTCGAAGAACGGCTTGGACACGCCGTTCGAGAGGCGCCAGAAGCCTTCGCCCGTCGCCGGAGAAACGAACGCCGTCACATAGAGCCATTCGAAGCCCGGACGAATGCTCCGCATTCGCCTTGGGATGATGGCCGTGGGCGATCGGCCGCTCGCCGACCGGCGCCCAGACCCGACGGGTCACCGGCTTCAGGCCGAGCCGGCGCTCGTCGGTCGCGAAGGCTTCGATCGGCGTGTCGGGATGACGCGCCGCTTCCTCGGCGACGACTTCGGCGAGTTTTTTTTGAAGGCCTCTTGCTCTTCGGCCGTCGCCGCCTTCGGATTGCGCGGCCGCGGCTTCTGGATCGACCAGCCGATCGCCCGCAGCGCCTCCCAGCCGCGCTGCGGCGCCAGCGAGGCCAGCCCCAATTCACCAGCCATCCCGCGCGCGACCTTGCCGCTCGTCCAAACCCCGCCGTCGGCCGGCGGTTCGGCCAAACGCACGCGCAGACGCTCCAACAGTTCCGGCTTCAGAACCTTCGCCGACGCGCCGTTGCCGCGACGCAGATCGCCCAGCGCCGAAGGCCCGAGCGCGTTGTAACGCTCCAGAAGCTGTTCGATCCAACGCTGCCCAAACGAGGTGATCGCCGCCGCCTCGCCGGTCGAATGACCTTTCGCCAACAGCCAGATCGTCTGGAAAGGCCGCGACGACGTCGCGTCCTCGCACGCCTCGTACCGCTCCTCCAACGCCGCAACGCTCAGATGACCGGCAACGTGAGCCATGCCCGCCTCCCGCGATTCATGGCCGTCCCATCTACCAGCAAAAAACTCCGATGGGAATCCAATCCCCATCGAGTCAATCAGCCGGAAACAGTATGATTGGCGCCTTCGACGCTTCGGGAGGCGCGGGGACTCTCGAGGAACGGGCGGCGGTGGAGGATTCCGTTCGTCCGTTCGTGCGTCGAATTTGCCGGACTGTCAGCGATCGGCTGGCGGCGTGGAAGGCGCGTGTGACGCCGGATGTCGCCATCAAGCACAACTCTGTCGGAGCAAACTGTGGAGCTCAACTATGGACTAACCACGAAAGCGGAACGTCGCCTTGGCGACGAAGCAAACAATGGAAGACGTAAGGAAGGAACTGATCGAACTAAAAACGGTTCTGGTCGTGGTGATCTGTTTTCTCGTCATCATGCTGGAGGGCTTCGACATCCAGGCCGCGGGCGTAACGATGCGGAAACTCGCGACGGAGTTCCAGCTGGACAAGATGCAGATGGGTTATTTCGCGAGCTCCAGCGCCGTTGGCGTGCTGCTGTTCGCGGCGATCGGCGGCATGCTCGCCGATAGGTTCGGCCGCAAGCCGGTCCTGATCGCGGCGACTGCGGTGTTCGGATTGGCCTGCCTGCTCACGCCCTGGTCCACCGGCTTCGAAAGCCTGCTCGCGGCCCGCTTTCTCACCGGCGCCGGCCTCGGCGCGGCAATGCCGGTGGTGATCGCGATGACCAGCGACCACAGCCCGGCGTCCCAGAAGAAGCGCTATGTCGGCATTGTTTACTGCGCCATCTCGCTGGGCGGCATGCTATGCGCGGCGATCATGGCTACCGGCTGGCTGGGTTCGGACTGGCGTCCGATCTATTACATCGGCGACGTGCTGCCGATCGTGGTCGCGCTGGCGATGATCGTCTATCTGCCGGCGTCGCGGCCGAAGTCGGCGCTTGTCACCGACGCGGCGGGGGTCGAGGGCGACTGGGCCGACATCCTCGGCCCGAGCAAGCTGCCGATCACGCTCACTCTCTGGCTCGCCACCTTCCTCACGCTCGCCGTGATGTATCTGTGCGTGTTGTGGATGCCGACGTTGCTGCAGGCGCGCAGCTTCTCGCCGACCGACGCGTTGATCATCCAGACCATGTACAACCTGGGATCGACGGTCGCGGCGATCATCGTCGGGTATCTGCTTGACCGGCGCAAGGCCTACAGCGTGGCCACAGTTGGTTACATCGTGCTCGCGCTGGGCCTGTACTTCCTCGGCGCGGTCGCGCTGGGTCTCGCGTTCGGCATGACTACCGGCTTCTTGGTCGGCATCGGGACCACCACCGGCCAGACGCTGCTCTATGCGTTTGGGCCGCTGTGCTATCCGGCTGCGGTCCGCAACCGCGGCGTCGGTTGCGCGGTCGCAGCCGGACGTCTCGGCACGATCGCCGGCCCGATGTTCGCCGGCGTTCTGCAGGCGGCCGGCCTCAGTGCGGGCATGGTGCTGGTGTGGATGATCCCGGCGGTCGCGGTGGCGCTCGTCGCGTGCCTGGCGGTCGTCAGAATGCTGCACGGCGGCGACGCCGGTCGTCATCGCCATGACGAGCGACCACCCGACCGGTCGCCCTGGTGGGCCGGGAGGGACTCGAACCCCCAACCAGACCGTTATGAGCGGCCGGCTCTAACCGTTGAGCTACCGGCCCGGACAAGGGCGCGACCGGGAACGGCATTAAACGCAAACGGCGGCGCAACGCAATCGTCGCCGGAGCTCGGCGCGGGGCGCCCGCCCCGACCTCGCCCACGCATTTCTTTTCCTTGCCGTTCTCTTTATGCTAGCGACGCGGAGCGGCGTCGCCGCCAACAACCTGGGAGACCATGTCGGCGCCAGCATCGAGAGCGGACTGGACGGCCCGAGGCCGCAGGTTTGCGGCGAGCCCGCCTTCGCCCGTCGGAGGCGAGGACGCGCGGTTGCGCGCCTTCGCGGCGGCGCAGCGCCATTCCCGGCTGGTTCGCTTCGTGCGCGTTGCGGCGCCCATTGGCGTTGTCGTCGGCGTGGCGGCGTTGATCGTCGGCGCGCTCTTCCACCCGTTCCGCGCCAAGACGGCCCAATTGTCGATCGGCGAGATCAGCGTCGACGGCGCGAAGATCACCATGGGCAGGCCGAAGCTGACCGGTTTTCGTCGCGACGGGCGCGCCTATGTCTTCAGCGCCGCGAAGGCGATTCAGGACGTTACGCGGCCGACCCTAGTCGAATTGCACGGCGTCGACGGCGACCTGGGCATGGGGGACAACGGTTCGCTCCATATTGCCGCCGCGGTCGGCCTCTACGACACCGCCAACCAATCTCTGGAGTTGTCGCAGGACGTGCACATTCGCAACGCCGACTACGACGTCACGCTCAGGAGCGCGACCATCGACTTCAAGGCGGGAGTCTATCGCTCGAACGAACCGGTGACCGTGGCCACGGCCAACGGCGCCACGATAGCGGCGGATTCCGCCTCGGCGCGCGACAATGGCGAGGAACTGACCTTCTCGGGCCACGTGCGATCGACGTTCTCGTCCGAGGCGCGCGCCGACGCCGCGCCCGCCGATATGAAGGGAACGAATCCATGAGGGCTTTCGACGCGCGCGTCGGATTGGCCGCGGCGCTCGCGATCGCGCTGCTCGGCGCGAGCGCGCCGCTCGGCGCGGCGGCGACCAAGGGCGTCGGCGTGGTGATGCTGCCGGGCGCGGATTCCAAGCAGCCGGTTTCCATCGAGGCGGACAAGCTCGTCTATTTCGACAAGGAGCAGAAAGCGATTTACACCGGCAAGGTCGTCGTCATTCAAGGCGACACCAAGATGACCTGTTCGGCGATGACGATCTTCATGGACAATGATTCTGCGTCGACGCGGCCCGCAGCCGCCACGGCGGGCGATTCGGCCAAGGCCGGCGAGGGGGCCGGCGCCGCTTCGGGCGCCGGATCCAGTCACGTCAAGCATCTCGACGCCGCCGGCCCGGTCACCGTCGTGTCGAAAACCCAGGTCGCCACCGCCGACAGCGGTTCCTACGACAAGGCGCAAAACAAGGTCTGGCTGACCGGAAACGTCACCCTGAGCGACGGCGGCAACGTCACCAAGGGCGACAAGCTGACCTACGATTTGACCACCGGCCAAGCGACCGTCGACACCGGTCCGGCGGCCAACCGCGTCAAGGGGCTGTTCGTTCCCGCCTCCGAGGCCGGCGCCGAAGACACGACCAAGCCCGCGAAGTAGACAGCTCCCTTGCCTCAATTTGTCCCGCCCATCCGCGATGAGAAACGCTCGCCGCTCCCGGGTCGCTCTTCCTTGACCGACGTTTCGTCGCTCCCGGCGCGCGCCTCTTCGCGGGCGAGAGGGGCGATCGAAGCCGCCGAGCGCTCGGGCGCCGCCGGGGAAGGGTTTCTGGCGGTGCGCCATCTCGGCAAGAGTTACAGCGGGCGCGCGGTCGTGGCCGACGTCAGCCTCTCCGTTCGCCGCGGCGAAGCGGTCGGGCTGCTCGGCCCCAACGGCGCCGGCAAGACCACGGTGTTCTACATGATCACCGGCCTAGTCAGACCGGACAAGGGCGTCATCGAACTCGACGGTTTTGCGGTGACCGAGCTGCCGATGTATCAACGCGCGCGTCTCGGCATCGGCTACTTGCCGCAGGAGGCTTCGATCTTTCGCGGCCTCAACGTCGAGGACAACGTCCGCGCGGTTCTGGAAGTCAACGAGCCCGACCGCGCGGCGCGCGAGGCGACGCTCAACTCGCTGCTCGAGGAGTTCGACATCGCCCGTCTGCGCAGGACGCCGGCGATCGCGCTCTCGGGCGGCGAGCGACGGCGCTGCGAGATCGCGCGCGCGCTCGCCGGCAAACCGTCGTTCATGCTGCTCGACGAGCCTTTCGCCGGCATCGATCCGATCGCGGTCGGCGATATTCAGGATCTGGTGCGCCATCTCAAGGGGCGCGGCATCGGCGTTCTCATCACCGATCACAACGTGCGCGAGACGCTCGGACTCATCGATCGCGCCTACATCATTCACAGTGGCCAAGTGCTGACCGAAGGAACGCCCGACGCGATCGTCGCGCACCCCGACGTTCGCCGGCATTATCTCGGCGAGGACTTCCGCATGTAGCCCGCGCTTCGCCGGGCTTCGCGCGCCCTCGCCGCGCGGCTCGGGCGAACGGTTCGCCCGGCGACCGCGTCATTCGTCTTCGCCGAAACGGTCGGCGATGAGCGCTTCGAGGGCCTCGAGCGCCTCGAGGGCCTGGGCGCCCTGGGCGGCGATGGTGATCGTCGAATCGACGCCGGCGCCCAGCATCAAGATGCCCATGATGGAATCGCCGCCGACGGTGTCGCCGCAGCGCGTGACCTGGACCTGCGCGTCGAAGCGATCGACGCACTGCACGAACTTGGCGGCGGCGCGCGCGTGCAGCCCCTTGCGGTTGACGATGCGCATGTCGCGCACGTGCGCGCTGGCGAGCGTCGGAGGCGGCGGACACGGGTCGTCTTCGCCTCGCTCGGTCGTCTCGGTCATTTTCCGGTCAGCACCTTGCTCGCCACGGTGATGTATTTGCGGCCGGCGTCGCGAGCTTCGAGCACCGCCTCGTCGAGGTCCGCCGTTTCGCGCAGCGTCGCCAATTTGATCAGCATCGGCAGGTTGATGCCGCAAATGACTTCGATGCGCCCGCCGTCCATGACGGAGATGGCCAGGTTGGACGGCGTGCCGCCGAACATGTCGGTCAGCAGGACCACGCCGCTGCCGTCCTGAACCCGCCCGATCGCGCTGATAATGTCGGCGCGACGCCGTTCCATATCGTCCTCGGGGCCGATCGTAATCGTTTCAAAATGCGATTGCGGCCCGACGACGTGCTCGAGCGCAGCCCGAAAACCATTGGCGAGCTGGCCGTGGGTCACAAGGACCATTCCAATCATCAACAATCCATCGTTTCAGGCGCCGCCGCCGCGCCAGCGAACGGTCACGTTGCAACGGGCGCATTTTTGTGCACTGCGGCGCAAGGATCAAGAACAATTCGCAACAGGGGCCGACCCGCGTTAGGGCAGCCTAGCAAGACTTTCAAGCACCGCATAGGCGTGATCAAGCGAACCCTGCCCCGAGTTCGAGCGCAATTCGCGGCAGCCGGACGCCGAGCAATTCGGCGATTTTGTCGCTGTCCTCGGGCATTCGCGGCGGCGACCGCCCGTGGCCGGCGAGATCGACGACCAGCCGCACGACCGCCGAGGGCTCGTGAGCGGCCACGACGAGGCCCTCGAAACGACGCTCGATGAGCCCCGCGAACCGCGGAACGCCGCGCGCCAGCAGGCGCCCGCCGCAGGCGCGCACGAACACCCGGTCGTCGCCGATCAGCGCGGCGAAAATCGCGGCTTCGCGGGCGAGGGCGATCAACGCCAGCGCGAGGGAGCTCTTGCCCGCGCCCGACGGGCCGCGCGCCAGCACCCCGCTCTCGCCGACGACGACCGCGCTGGCGTTGAAGCCCGACCACTCGGCCGCGGGCGCCGTCACGGCCCGATCGCCGGCAGGCGAATGACGAAGCGCGCTCCCGCGCCGTGGCGCGTTTGGGCGCCGTCGTCTGCGTCGGCGGCCGGCGCCGCCGTCTCGCGCGCGAGGGGCTGATTGGACGCCCATATTCGTCCGCCGTGCGCCTGAACGATCTGACGCGAAATGGAAAGTCCGAGCCCGGAATTCTGTCCGAAGCCCTGGCCCGGGCGATCGGTGTAGAAGCGCTCGAAAATGCTCTCGAGGGCGTGCGGCGGGATTCCCGGGCCGTCGTCGTCAATCGTGACGACGACGTGATCGCCCGACGGCTCGCCGTCCGGCGCGCTCTCGCCGCGCGCCCGGCTCAGTGCGATTCGCACTTCCCCGCCCGCAGGCGAGAACGAGCAGGCGTTGTCGATCAAATTGGTGATCACCTGGGCGAGCCGGGAATCGTAGCCGAGCACGACATAGGCCGGCGCCTTCGCCTTGGCGTCAGCCGCTTCGATCGTCAGGCGCAGCGCGATTCCCTTGCCGCGCGGCGAATCGGCGGCCATCGCCGCCACCGTGCGCAGCAGCGCCGCCATGTCGACCGGTCCGGCGTCGTCGCGCGCCAGTTCCGCATCGAGCCGCGAAGCGTCGGAGATGTCGCTGATCAGCCGGTCGAGTCGCCGCACGTCGTGCTGCATGATGGCGAGCAGGCGATCGCGCGAGGGGCCGGACGCCACCCGCGGCAGCGTTTCGACGGCGCTGCGCAGCGAGGTCAGCGGATTCTTCAGTTCGTGCGCGACGTCCGCCGCGAAGCTCTCGATCGCGTCGATCCGGTCGTAGAGCGCCTGGGTCATGTCGCGCAGCGCGCCGGAGAGATGGCCGATTTCGTCCGACCGGGTGGTGTAGTCGGGAATCTGCTGCCGCGACCTGATGCCGCGCCGCACGCGCTCGGCCGCTTCGGCGAGCTTGCGCACCGGCTCGGCGATCGTATTGGCGAGCGACAGCGACAGCATCAGCATCACTGCGGCCAGCACCAGAAAGATTTGCAGCAACGCCCAGCGCTCCGAAGCGATGACGGCGTCGATGTCGCCGCCTTGGGTGGAGAGCAGCAACGCGCCGCGAATCATCGTCGCGCGCTGGATCGGCACGCTGACCGAGACGATCGTCTGACCCGCGGCGTTGACCCGAACGGCCGATTCCGTCCTTCCCTCCAGCGCGGCGGCGACTTCGGCCAGCGACTTGCCGTTGGTTATCCAATCGTCGCTGACGCGCGGTTTCGTGACGGGCGCCAAGGAACTGCGCGCTTCGGCCCACAGCCGGCTCCACCATGTCGAACCTTCGACCGGGCTCTCGCCCGGCCCGGCGCGAAGCGACGCGCCGCGCGCCGCAAGGGTTTGCGAATCGAGCAGCAGCAATCCGTCGCGATCGTAGATGCGCGCGCGCGTGCGCGTCGGCGTCGCCAGGCGGTGGAGGAGCGGGCCGACGCGCTCCGGGTTGATCGAAAATTCGATCGAATCTTCCTCGCTCGGCGCCGGCGCCGCGTTCTCGCTCGGCGCGAGGTGCAGCAGCTTTTCTGGATCGATAGTGATGGTGTCGGTTTCGACCGCGGCGGAGGCGGCGATGGCGGCGGCGATGATTTCGGCCTGGGTTTTCAGGCTCTGCGTTCTGGCGTCGATGATGTCGGCGCGGAACTGGTTGAGCAGCAGGAACGCGATCACCAGGACGACAAGGCCGCCCAGATTGAGCACGACGATGCGGTGCGTCAGAGATGAGGAGAAGCGCGATATGATCGCGCGCCAGACGGCGCGCCCGTAAAGGCGCACGCGCGACTTGCGCCAGCGCGCGCCCGCGGAGGAGCGCGCGCCCGCGGAGGGGAGATTCGGATCACTGTGCGCCTCGGCGCTCATCGCTGCGCGCGGCGGCGACGGCGCCGCGTCCCGGTCATCGCGCGTCGCCCTCGCCTCAGGCTTCCCTGAAACGATAGCCGACGCCGTATAGCGTCTCGATCATTTCGAAATCGGGTTCGACGACCTTGAATTTCTTGCGCAGCCGTTTGATGTGGCTGTCGATGGTGCGATCGTCGACGTACACCTGATCGTCGTAAGCGGCGTCCATCAGCGCGTTGCGGCTCTTGACGACTCCCGGGCGCGCCGCCAGCGCCTGCAGAATCAGAAACTCCGTCACCGTCAACGTGACGGGGACGTTGCTCCAGGTGCAGGTGTGACGCTCGGGGTCCATTTTCAGCCGCCCCCGTTCGAGGATCTTGGCCTCGCTCTCCTTTTGCGACGCGGCGTCCTTGGGGTTGGCGCGGCGCAGGATCGCCTTGACGCGCTCGACCAGCAGGCGCTGGGAGAAGGGTTTGCGAATGAAGTCGTCGGCGCCCATCTTGAGCCCGAACAACTCGTCGATTTCCTCGTCCTTCGAGGTGAGAAAGATCACCGGCAGATCGGATTTCTGCCGCAGCCTGCGCAACAGCTCCATGCCGTCCATGCGCGGCATCTTGATGTCGAAGATGGCGAGATCGGGCGGATTGGCTTTCAGGCCGTCGAGGGCGCTCGCGCCGTTGGTGAAGGTTTGAACGCGGTAGCCTTCCGCCTCCAACGAAAGCGAAACGGAAGTCAGGATGTTGCGGTCGTCGTCGACCAGGGCGATCGTCGGCATGAGTCTCCTGTTCCAAGTCCCACTGAGCCGCGCGGGGGTCGGCCGCGGCGCCGCATCATACGCCCCGCGGGGGCACAATAGAGCCTTTCGCGGCCGAAGTGTGGCCTCTTCGAGCCGTCGGCCAAGCGCGCTCGCGTCTTTCGCGTTCGAATTTGCGATCATAGCCCAACATAACCCGCTTGGCCAATGTTCAACCGCTGCGCTCCGCTCCCGGGGGCACGGCCTCGAGACCCCGGCGTCTCATATGATGTGAACTGATGTGAACCCGCACGGCACGGATTCCAGGTTAACGGTCATTTCATTTGCAGGATTTCGAGGAGGAAATTCATATTCCAACTCGCTGATTTTCTGCGTGTTTTGACGCTTGCGGGTGATTTATTGGCGCGCACGAGGCCGAGGGCGAAGCGGCGGACGATGGCCATGTTCTTGGCGCCGTGGCCGGTGCGGTAGCGCGACAGATCGTCCTTGAACTCCATGTCGAGCAGCCAGTGCATGCTCTCGACGCCCCAGTGGCCGCGCGCGCCGGCCGCGAGCCGTTCGATGTCGAGCGGCGCGGACGAGATATAGAGCCGCGTGTCGAAGGTGCATCGGTCCGCGTATTCGGTTCGATTGAGAACGCGAACGAGCGTCTTGATGTTTTCGAAACGCGGCTGGCCCGGATAGGACTTGTCGGCCTTGATCCAATCGACCTCTTTGGAGGCGGTGTAGACGCGGGTTTCGATGCGGCCGTGGCCTTTCTCGACGACGCTCTTGGAGACGAGTTCGTCCTCCGGCGCGGTGTCGAAGTAGGCGCCGACCTCCGCTTCCATGGTTGCCTGATTGCCCTTCAGCGGCAGCAGAAAATCGGCTTTGTGCTCGACGATCCCGGCGGCGATGTCGACCTGACATCCCATGGCGTCGATGGTGACGAGGGCGCCTTCGAGTTGCCCCGCCTCGGCCAGGTGGTCGAGCAGATCGGGGATGGCCGTGATCTCGTTGGTTTTCTCGGGCACGCTGAGTTGCGCCAGCGTGAGACGGGCGTTCGTCGCGTAGGCGCTGAGCGTGTGCAGCGCCTTGAGCGCCTTGCGCTTGTCGTGCGTGCGGCGCGAGGTCTTGCCATCGATGGCGATGAGGTCGTGCCGGCCCGGCCACAGCGCCTTGATCCAACTGTCGAAACAACGACCAAATGTCAGAGGGTCGACCCGGTTGACCAGGGTGCGCAGCCAGCGTTCGCAGGGGATTCCATGATGAAACGGCGCGAACTTTCTAAGAAAACCAAGATGATCCTCGCCCCAGGCGAGGATATCGTCGAAATCGTCGCAAGAGGCGATGGTGGCGCAGGTCAGCAGCAAAAGAACCTCGGCCAACGGATACAGGATCCGCCAGGGTTCGCGCTCGTCCGAGAGCCGGGAGAAATGCTTCAAAAGCAGGGCTACGCGCGCCCGGGGAACCTCCTCGTCGGCGAAAAAGTCGGTCGTGTCGTCCATGTGGCGCCCCCAAACGAATCAGGAGCCCGAGAGAATCACGCCGCCGCGTCAAGGCAAAATCGTCGTTAACCTGAGTTCCGAGCCGTGTGTGAACCCGGACATCCGTTTGACTTCGCGCGCTGCGCCCTCTATAGGACGCCGCGCTCAGGCGCGGCTTATGGCCGCGCTTTTGCTTTTCCGCTTGAGGGCGGCGAAGGGGGGCGAAAACCAGCGGGTTTCCACTGCCAAGAAGCCGGCCGCGCGGTCGCTCGCGCAGAGCCGGGTTGAACACGGAGAAAACGATGTTCGCAGTCATCAAGACCGGCGGCAAGCAATACAAGGTCGCCGCCGCCGACAAGATCGCCGTCATGGCGCTCGAAGGCGAAGCCGGGGCGCAAGTGACCTTTGCCGAAGTGCTCGCGCTGTTCGACGGCGAGAAGAGCGACATCGGCGCGCCGCGCGTCGCCGGCGCCAGCGTCGTCGGCGAAATCGTCGAGCAGACGCGCGGCCCCAAGGTGGTCGCGTTCAAGAAGCGCCGCCGCAAGAATTCGCGCCGCAAGCGCGGCCACCGCCAGGACCTGACGATCGTCAGGATCACGCAGATTCTGACCGACGGCGCCAAGCCTGAGAAGGCGAAGTCGGCGGCTGCGCCCGCGCCCGCCGCGCCGCCCAAGGGCGAAGCGCCGGCGCCCGCGGCCGCCGCCGCGAGCCTCGAGGCGGCGCCGGCGCAGTCGGCCGCCGCGCCGTCGAAGGCCAAGCCGCCGGCCGCCAAGACCGCCAAGACCGCGGCCGCCAAGCCCGCCGCGGCGCCGAAGGCCGAAGCGCCGGCGGGCGCGGCCGGGACGAAGTCCGCCAAGACCGCCGGCGGCGACGCCGCGAAGGCCAAGAAGCCCAAGTCGGCGCCGCCCGCCAAGACCGGCGCCGGCAAACGCGATCGCAAGGGATAAGGGTTCCCCCGACCGGGATATTCGATTATATACGCGGCAAACCAGCGCCCTCGCGCGCCGCGTCGGATTTGGAGCGAGTGAAATGGCTCATAAGAAGGCGGGCGGGTCCTCGCGCAACGGTCGCGATTCGGACGGGCGCCGCCTCGGCGTGAAGAAGTTCGGCGGCGAACAGGTCCGCAGCGGCATGATTCTGGTCCGTCAGCGCGGCACCAAGTTCCACGCCGGCCGCAACGTCGGCATGGGGACCGATCACACTTTGTTCGCCACCGCCCAAGGCGCCGTCGCATTCGAATGTAAAGACAACGGTCGCCAATACGTAGCCGTGGTGGCGAAAACCGCGGTCGAATGAACGGCGGGGATGCGAGGAGCCCCGCCGCGGCGGCAGCCCCAGCGGACGGTCTCGAGCATCCCCGAGAACAGGAAGGCGGCAGCCCTCCTCGAAAGTCCGGTAAGCCGAAGCGCTTGGAAAGGGGATGCGGGTCGCCGCATCTCCTTCGTCGTCTCGGGGCCGCCTCGCCGAGCCCCCGCTGGTCCGGAGTGGAAATGTTTCCCGATCTTGCCCGAGACGATGTCTTCCGCCTGGAGACCGCGCGGCTGTGGCTGCGCTGGCCGCGGGCCGCCGACGCGCCGGCGATCCATCGCTATTGCAGCCGCTGGGAGGTGGCCGAGTTCACCGCCCGCATTCCCCATCCCTATCCGCCGGGCACCGCCGAACGCTTCATTTACGCTGCGCGCGAAGGCAACGCTTCGGGGCGCGATCTGACGCTGGTGATGACCCCGATCCGCGACAAACGCGAAGCGATCGGCGCCGTCAGCCTGGAGGGGAGAGGCTTGGATCGCCTGACGCTCGGCTACGCGCTGGCGCCGGAGACCTGGGGCAAGGGCCTGGCGAGCGAAGCGGTCGAGGCGATGGTCGAAGCCGCCTTTTCCCTGACCGACGCGGTCGAACTCGACGCCAGCTCGCGCGTCGAGAACGCCGCCTCGCGCCGCGTCCTGGAGAAGGCGGGGTTTCAATTCCTTGGCTCGGGGCTCGAAGGCGCGCCGGCGCGCGGCGGCCTCGTGCCGTGCGATCGCTTCGCCCTGACCCGCGCGGCCTGGACCGCGCGACGCGCCGTCTATGGCGCGCGCGCCGCGGCGATCAGCGACGAAGGCGCTCATGAAGTTTCTTGACCAGGCGCGGGTCTTCGTCCGCTCGGGCGCCGGCGGCGCCGGCTGCGTCTCGTTCCGGCGCGAGAAGTTCATCGAGTTCGGCGGCCCGGACGGCGGCGACGGCGGGCGCGGCGGCGACGTCGTCGTCGAATGCGCGAAAAGCCTCAACACGCTGATCGACTTTCGCTACCAGCAGCACTTCAAGGCCAAGACCGGCATGCACGGCATGGGCAAGAACCGCGCCGGCGGACGCGGCGCCGACGTCGTGCTGAAAGTCCCCGAGGGCACCCAGGTCCTCGACGAAGACGGCAAGACGTTCATCGCCGACCTCAAGACGCCGGGCGAGCGCGTCGTCGTCGCCAAAGGCGGCAACGGCGGCTTCGGCAACGCCCACTTCGCCACCGCGACCAACCAAGCCCCGCGCCGCGCCAATCCCGGCCAGCCGGGCGTCGAATGCACGCTCATCCTGCGCCTGAAGCTGATCGCCGACGCCGGCCTGATCGGCCTGCCCAACGCCGGCAAGTCGACGTTCCTCGCCGCCGTCTCCGCCGCGCGGCCGAAAATCGCCGACTATCCTTTCACCACGCTGCACCCTGGCCTCGGCGTCGTCAGCGTCGACGAGCGCGACTTCGTGCTGGCCGACATTCCCGGCCTGATCGAGGGCGCGCACGCGGGCCAAGGCCTCGGCGACCGTTTCCTCGGCCATGTCGAGCGCTGCGGCGCGCTGGTCCACCTCGTCGACGCGGCCGGCGAGGACGCCGGCGCCGCCTACCGCGCCATTCGCCGCGAGCTCGCCGCCTACGGCGGCGGCGTCGCCGAAAAGAGCGAGATCGTCGCGCTCTCCAAGGTCGACGCGGTCGACGCGGCGACGCTGAAGAAACAACGCGAGCGCCTCAGGCGCGCAATGGCCAAGCTCGGGCCGCCGCTCGCGGAAGGCGCCAAGCGCGCGCCGCCGCTTGAGCTTTCGGCGGTCGCGGGGCGCGGCGTGAAGGACGTCTTGCGCGCGACGCTTGCCGCGATCGACGCCAGCCGGGCCGCTGAGGCGCCCGAGGCGAGACCTGAGCCGGCCTGGACGGCGTGAGGCCTGCCGCCGCGCCGGTCCCGTCGGCCATCTCGTTCGCCGCCGTCGGATTATTTCGAGACTTCCGCCGCGCGCCGTCGTAGGAACGGCGTCGATGAAATGCCTCGTCGTCGTCGCGCACCCCCTTCGCGAAAGCCTCTCAAGCGTGCTCGCCGCGAGCGCGGCCGAGGCGCTGCGCGCGGCCGGGCACGAGGTCTGGCTCGAGGACCTCTACCGCGACGAATTCGCCGCGCCGCTGAGCGCGGCGGAGCGCGCCAGCTATTACGGGCGCCCTTACGATTCGAGCGCCGTGCGGCCGCAGATCGATCGTTTGCTCGCCGCCGAGGGGCTGGTTCTCTGCTTCCCCACCTGGTGGTTCGGCTTTCCCGCCATTCTCAAGGGCTGGTTCGATCGCGTGTGGGCGCCCGGCGTCGCCTACGACCACGCCGACGATTTCGGCCCGATACGGCCGCGATTGCGCCATCTGCGCCATACTCTGGCGGTCACGTCGCTCGGCGCGCCGTGGTGGGTCGATTGGATCGTACTGCGGCGCCCGGTCCGGCGGGTGCTGAAGACGGCGATTCTCTGCGCTTGCGCCCCCGCCTGTCGGTTCGAAATGCTGACGATCTACAAGGCCG
Organism: uncultured Alphaproteobacteria bacterium; assembly: GCA_963775575.1. Taxonomy (GTDB): domain Bacteria; phylum Pseudomonadota; class Alphaproteobacteria; order Rhizobiales; family Beijerinckiaceae; genus Roseiarcus. The sequence continues at coordinate 1,334,270 of CAVZJG010000002.1, read as the reverse complement.
AGCGGTTGCAGCAGGCCCAGGTCGACCGGCTGTCGGCGAGAATACGGGCGAAGCTCGGCGAGTGGAAGTGACGGCGACCGCCGGTCGCGCTGCCCGCCACGCTGGCGCCGCCAATGATGCAATGCGTATCCTGTCCCTGTAATCCTGAATCCGGTCGCCGCGCGCAACCCGCCTGTCGCAAATTCAAGCTTGGCCGGCGATCGAGGACTCCAGCAGCGCGATTTCGTCGGGCGTGAGGCCGAAGAGGCCGTAGACGAGCCGATCGATCTCCTGTTCGGCGGCGGCGATTTGCGCGGCGAGGGCCTGCGCCTCGCGGCCATTGTCGGCGAGATAGGCCTCCCACTCGCCGCGCTGCTTGACGGGCACGTCGGCGTGGAAGGCCTTCTTCACCTCGGCCTGGAAGCCGGCGAAGTCGAGATCGTGCCAGTTTTCGAGCTTGCCGTTCAGCTTGTGACGCTCGGGCGGGGCGAGGTCGAGGATGCGATGGCGGACGGCGGCGACGATCTCCCAGCGCTTGCGCGCGGCGTTGGTGCAGGTTTGGCCGAGGGCGGCGAGGCGCGCGCGAGTTGATTGTTCGATTTCCGGTATCGGCAATTGCGCCACATATTGCGCTTCGGCCTCTATATACCCGCCTCTCTTTGCTCGCGCCAACGAGCGCAAGCATTCCCACAGCACGGCGCTGTTCAACAACGCGCAGAGGACGGCGTCATCCGTCGGCACGAAGAAACATTTGTTGTTCAAGAACGCGGCGGATTGATCCAGAGCGAAGGATTGTTCAACTTCAAAATGCGCCCAAACCAGCTTGGGCGCCGCAAGCTTCTCCTGATACGCCAACTGCGCCTGCTGCAACTCCCACCATTCCTGCTTGGTCGCGCGCTTCTCCAGCTCCTTGCGGAACGGCTTCAACCAGGCGCGGACGGCGGGAAAGTCGTCGATCTTCACCTTGCCCTTGGGCGTGTTGATCAGCCACAAGCCCTCCGGCTCGATCCGCCAGCGCTTGATGTCTTCGCCGCGCAGGAACGGCTGCAGAATTTCCGCCGATTTCGGATCGGCCTTGACCAGCCGGTCGCGCGTCGGCGCATCGATGACGAAGGCCTCGTTGAGCCCCGTCTTGATGCCGTAGAGCGGCGGCCCGTAGACTTCGCCGAGCGTCTTGCGCCCGCCCGCGATTTTTTCGCGTAGCGCCGCCAGCGCGTCGCCCTCCAGGCGCCAGGAACCGGCGCCGAGCCGCGCGCGCGGCATCGTCTCGGCGCTCGCGGCGAAGGCGGCGCCGAGGTCGTCCGGCAAGGCCTCCTTCAGCGCGAGATAGCGGAGTTCGCCCGCCCCGCCGTCGCCGCCCTTCTCCAGCGTGAGAATCGCGGGATAGGTGGTGACGCCCTCGAACACTTGCAGATCGCCGAAATCGACGACGCTTTCGATCGCCGCGCCCTTGGCGAGGAAGTTTCTCAGCTTCTCGCCCGACCCGGTGCGGAAGAACGTCGAGGACGAAATGAACCCGAGCCGGCCGCCGTCCTTCAGCAGGCCGACGCCCCTCTCGAAGAAATAGGCGTAGAGGTCGGCGCGGTCGGCGGCGACGGCATAGTGCTCGGAGAGATAGGGTTTGACCGCCTTGAGAAACTCCATCCTGACATAGGGCGGATTGCCGATCACGATGTCGAAGCCGCCTTTGTCGAACACGCCCGGAAACGCCGCCTTCCAGTCGAAGGGGCGCTGCGTATAGGCGGCGTCGCCGACGAGGCTGTCGCCGATCTTGATCCTGCCCTCCAGATTCTGCAGCTTGTGATCGCGGCGCGCCGTTTTCAGCCACAGCGACAGCCGTGTGATCTCCACCAATTCGGCGTTGAGGTCGACGCCGAACAGGTTCTTGGTGACGATCTCGTCGAACACGTCGAAATCGATTTTCTCGCCGAGTTCGGCGAGGCGCGCGACGACCGGCCGATATTCGTCGGCGAGCCGGTCGAACGCGGCGACCAGAAAAGCGCCGGAGCCGCAGGCGGGGTCGACGATAGTCAGACCGCGCAGCGCCGCGAGATAATCCCGCCAGAACGCCTTTTCGGCCTCCGGCTCGCCGATCGCCGCGTCCATGCCGTGCGCGCTCCACAGCGCGTCGTATGATTCCTTCAGCGTGCGCCCGATCGTCTGCTCGACCAGGAATCGCGTCACCATGTCCGGCGTGTAAACGACGCCTTCGCGCTTGCGCTTCGAGACTTCCGGCGGCGGCTCGCCGCGGCTCTCCGCCTTCAGCCTTTCGATGTTGGTGATCGATTGCTCGAAGATATGGCCGAGCACCGTCACCGGCGCCTCGCGGCGATAGTCCCAGTTTCCGAGCGCGGCGATGTCCTTGGCGAGGCCGTCGGGCAACACGAGGGCGTCGACGATCGGGTCGACGGCGAACAATCCGCCGTTGTAGGGCGGGATCGACATGTCGTGATCGCCGCGATCGACCAGCCGGAACAGGCCCTGAAAATTCTTCCACACCGGCTGCGGATCGAACTCGTTCTGCGCCTTCAGGGCTCTGTCGAGCAGGCGGTCCGGCAGCAGATCGGTGCGCTCGGCGAAGGCGATGAACAGGATGCGGTCGAGAATCTTTTGCCCGGCCTCGATCGCGGTCATCAGCGCGAGCTTCGGCCCATCGGCGGAATCGACGAGGAATGGCGTCAGTCGTTCGCGCAAGGCTTTGAAGTCGAGATAGAGCGTTTGCGTGACGTCGGCGTAGGCGTGGTTGGTGTCGCGCAGCAGCTTGTCGGTGAGATCGCCGAGCAGGCGAGGCGCCGACAAGAAGAGCCAGAGCCGCGCGTGCTCCGCAGGGTCGTCGAGCCTCTTCAGATCGAAGACCTCATAAGCCCCGCGGCCCCGTCCGAAGGCGTAGAGCCGGACCTCGAGGCAATTCGACACCAGCACCCATTTCGCGCCCGGCGCGTCGATCGCGTAATCCCACGCCTGCTGGACCGGGCTTCGCCCGCGGCCAGGCATGATCCGGTCGAGGTCCTCGGTTTCCGGCCCTTTCAGTTCAAAGGGCGCGACGAGGCGATCCGTTCCGTCGGCCTGATTGAACCGCCCCAGCGCGACATCGACCTCGCCGCGCCGGATCGGGTATTCGCTGGCGAGCGAATAGGGTCGATCGGGGTCGATGGGCGCGTAGCCGAGGACCCTCCCCAGAACCTGCTCGATGAAGACGGGCCTGACGGCGGTTTCCTTCTGTTTGAGAAACTTGGGACTCTTGACCTTGCGCGCGTAGTCGGCCGCCGCCGCGACTTCGTCGGCGGTCGGCGCGAAAGCCGCCAGCCCGAGCGCCTCCTCGACCACCTTGTAATTGAACAAGGGAACGCGCAACGAGCGTACGAGGCCGCTGGGCGCGCGCCGGGCTCGCCCGCCCGATGGCGGCAATTCGATCCCGGCGGCGGCGAAGAGTTCCATGGCTCGACACTAGCCCCGCCGCCCGATTCGGTCGAGCGGCCGCCCTCACGCGGCTGTGCAAGCGCGGTCAGAAGACTGCGCCGCCGCTCAAGCTCGCTCGTACGTTCCCGTGAGCTTGCCGCGCGCGAGGACCGCGCCGCGCATCGCCACGAGGGCTTCGGCGCGATCGAGCGCGTCTCCAATCAGCCCCGCGTCCCGCCCTCGCGGGCCCACGCCCAGATCAGCGCGGCGAGCAGCGCGGCGAGGCCGAGGAAGCCCGCCGCGAGCGGCGTCTCGGCGACGCCGACGAGTTCGCTCGCGCCCGTGCGCTTGACGCCGATGTAATCCGCGCCGGCGTATTCGGGCGATTCGTGCATGGCGACCAGCCGGGGAACGTCGATCGCATCGCCGGCGCGCCGCGCGAGCCGGCGCACGCTGCCCCCGCTCGCCTCGGCGAGCGGGCGCAGCTTCTCCAGCGTCGAGACGACCTCCTGGAATTCGAGCGGATTTTCCGGTCCGACCACCGCCAGCGCGACGCGCTCGCCGTCGCTGGCGCGGTAGAGCCCGTCGGAATCGACCGCCAGCGTCGCGCGGGAAAGTCCGGGGGCGACGCTGACGAGCTGCACGGTCGTCGTCTTGCCGTCCGGCCCGGTCACGCTCGCCTCGGGGACTTCGCCCCTGACGCTTTGGCGCTCGATCGTCAGCGCGTGTCCCTTGGCGCGCGCGCGCAGCGCCTCCTCTTCGAGGTCGGGCTCCTTCATCAGCCAATGCGCGAGCCGGCGCAGCAGATCGAGATGCGGGCCGCCGCCGTCGTAGCCGCGCGCCCACAGCCACATCTGGTCGCTGAGCAGCAGCGCGACGCGCCCCTTGTCGACGCGCGAGAGCACCAGCAGGGGCGCCTTGTCGACGCCCTGCATCAGGGCCGCGCCGCCGGCAACCTCGGCGCCGATCTGGCGCAGCCAGCGGCCCCACGTCGGCGGCGACGCCTCGCCGCCGGCGAGGCCGCGCGTCACCGGATGCTTGGCGCCCTCGGGCGTAATCTCGGCGCGAAACGCCTGGTCGAACTCCTCGCCGGTCGGACGGGCGGGCGAAATGGCGCCGAGCGGCGTGGCGTAGAGACCCTCCGGCGTGCCGAAGGCCGGCCCTTCGGCCAGCAGCAGCGCGCCGCCCTCGCGGACATAGGCGACGACGTTGTCGAGATAGAAGCGCGGCAGGATCGCCTGGCTGGAATAACGGTCGAAGATGATGAGATCGAAGTCCTTGATCTTTTTCCCGAACAGGTCCGCTACGGGAAACGCGATCAGCGACAGTTCGTCGATCGGCGTCCCGTCGGTCGTCTTCTCCGGCGGGCGCAGAATGGTGAAATGGACGAGATCGACGTTGGCGTCGGATTTCAACAGATTGCGCCACATGCGCTCGCCCTGATGCGGCTCGCCTGACACCAGCAGCACCCGCAGCTTGTCGCGCACGCCCTCGACGGCGATGACCGCCTTGCCGTTGCGCGTCGTCAATTCGTCTTCTACGGGAGCGACTTCGAGCTCGATCACGTTGGGGCCGGCGTGGTCGATCGGGACCTTGATCGAGAGGGGGCGTCCGATCTCGGCGGGCAGCGTCGCGATCGTCTGGCCGTCGCGGCGCACGGTCAGGCTCGCTGGCTCGCCTTTGTCGGCGGCGCCGAGGACGCGGGCGACGATCGTCTGGTCCTTGCCGACGATGCCGAAGCGCGGCGCCTCGACGAGTTCGATGCGGCGGTTGCGTTCGCCCTCGTGGCCGGTGACGAGGACGTGCAGCGGCGCGTCGAAGCCGAGCGCGTCGAGCGACGCGGGAATGTCGTGCGCGATCCCGTCGGTGATCAGGATCGCCGCGCCGACGCGCTCGGGCGGCGCGTCGCTCAGCGCCGAGCGCAGCGCCGCGAACAATTGCGTGCCGCGATTGTCGGGATCGCTCTTGGCCGTCTCGACGAAGCGCGTCTCGACGTCGCCGAGCGCGGCGAGGCGCTTCGCCAGTTCGGCGCGCGCCTCGTCGGTCTGGCGCGGCCGCTCGCCGATCTGATTGGAGGCCGATCGATCGACGACCACCGCGACGATGTCCTTTAGCGGCCGACGGTCCTCGCGCACCAGCGAGGGATCGGCGAGCGCCAGCCCGAGCAGCGCCAGCGCCAACGCGCGCGGCGCCGCGCCGCGCCGACGCCGCCACAGCGTCAGCGCGATCAGCGCCAGCGCCAGAGCGGCCAGTCCCGCGACGACCGCGAGCGGCGGCGGCGCGAAGGCGATCGACCACGCGTTCAATGCGAAAGCCTTTCCAACAGGTCCTTGGCGTGGACCTGGTCGGCCTTGTAGCTGCCGGTCAGCGTGTACATGACGAGGTTGACGCCGCCGCGCAGCGCCAGTTCGCGCTGGCGCGCGCCGCCGGGAACGAGCGGATAGAGCGGCCGGCCGTCGGCGCCGGCCGCCCAGGCGGCGGCGAGGTCGTTGGAAGCGATGACGATCGGCGAGACGCTGTCGCCGGCGCGCGCCGGGCGCGGCGCGCGGTCGTTCGGGTCGCGCGGCGGCAGCGCCTCGATCCAGGTCTCCCCGCTGTCGGTGCGGCCGACGAAATTGTCGATGAGATAGAAGGTTTTGGTGACGACGTGGTCGCGCGGGACCGGCTCCAGTTCGGGCACGTCGACGCCGGCGAGCAGGGTTCTGAGCCACTGGCCTTCGGGCGTCGGCGGCCCGCCGGGGCGCGCCGTCAGGGCGTCGCGGGTGTCGAACACCACCGTGCCGCCGTTCTTCATGAAGGCGGCGATGCGCGCGACCGCGCCCGCCGGAGGCTGCGGCCGCCCGGCCGCCACCGGCCAGTAGATCAGGGGATAGAAGCTCAATTCGTCGCGCGCCGGATCAAGCGCAACCGGGTCGGCGACCTCCGCCGAGGTGCGCTCCTCGAGCACGCGGGCGAGATTCTCGAGCCCGAGCCGCGAGGCCTCGTCGATCACCGCGTCGCCGGTGACGATATAGGCGAGATGGGTCGCCCTCGCCGCCTCGGCGTCGCGCTCAGAGATCGGCGCCGCTCCGTCCGCCCACGCGCGCGGGCTATCGAGCGCCGCGCCGGCGAACGCGCCGACGAACAGCAGCGCGGCCGCGGCCGGGCCGACGAACCGCGGCGCGCGGCCGAGCCACAGGCTGGCGAACCCGTCGGCGAGGAAGCCGAGGAACGCCGCCAGCAGCAGCCAGGGCCTGAGATCGAGCGGCGCGGCGACGTCGAGCCCGCCCGCGGCGACGGCAAGGCCCGCGTAGTCGGCCGGGGCGAGCGTCTCGCCCGGCGTCATCGCGTTGACGGCTTCGAGCGCCTCGGGCGCGCCGTAGAAGCCCGGCGGATGGGCGGCGTCTCCCGGTCCGGCGAAATCGTCGCCGATCGGCGCGGCCTCGGCCGGCGGAGCGCCGAGAACGCCGAAGCCGTCGAGGATGCGATAAGGCGCGCGCGACGCCGCGGCGCTCGCATCGGCCGCGCCGTTCGCCTCGGCGGGCGCGGCGCCGGCGCGCGCGACGATGCGCCGCAGCATGTCGACGAACAGCCCCGAGATCGGCAGGTTCGACCACGTCGTGTCCGCCGTCACGTGGAACAGCACGATCAGGCCCTTGCCGCGCCGCTCGGCGGTGACCAGCGGCGTGCCGTCGGCCAGGCGCGCCCAGGTCTTGGCGGCTAGGCCCGGCTCCGGCTCGGCGAGCACCTGGCGCGACACCGTCACCTCGTCCGGCGCGGCGAGGCCGAAGAACGGGCTCTCCTTGTCGAACGGCGCGATGTGCTTGGGCGTCTCCCACGACAGCGCGCCGCCGAGCGTGCGCCCGCCGCGCCGCAGCGCCGTCGGCGTCAGATCGTCCTCGCCGGCGGCGAGGCGCGTGCCGGCGAAGCGCGCCAGCACGCCGCCCGATTCGACGAAATCGACCAGCTTGTCGTGCGCCGGGCCGGGCGGGACGCTCATGTCGGCGAGCGCGAGAACCGACGGCTTTTCCGCCAGCAGCGACAGGATCGGATCGCTCGCCGCGTCGCGCCATTGGCGAATTTCGGCGAAGGGCGCCAGCGCGCGCTCGAGGTAATAGGTCGGCGACAGCAGCGGCTGCGCCACGTCGGCGCCGGCGCCGGAGACAATGGCGACCCGCCGCCGCCGCGCGCGCTCGTCGACCAGCCATGCCGCGCCCGCCGATCCCTCGCCGGCGACTTCGATCCGAGAGGCCTGATTGCGCAACTCGACCGGCAGATCGAAGTTCGCTTGCGTCCCGCGCGCTGCGCCGAAGTCGAACGGCGCTTCGCCGATCGAGCGCCCCTGGGCGTCGAGCGCGCGCGCGACGCCTTTTTGCCGCGCGTTCGCACCGGCCCGGGTCAGATGCGCGGCGAGCGCGCCGGCGAGATTGTCGACCCCGGCGAGGCCGATCGGCGTCGTGCGATCCGTGACGACGGAGACCGCGTGACCGCTCGCGGCGGCCGCCAGGGCGCGCGCAAACGCGTTCGCGCCGCCGAGTTCGACGCCATCGGCGAGCCAGACGATTTCGGCGTGGGGATTGGCGGCGAGAAAACGCGCGATCGCCGGCAACGTCGCCTCGCGCGGCGGCGCGTAAGCGACGGGCGCCAGGGCGCGCAGCTTTTCTTCGATGCGCGGGCCGTCGAGCGCCGCGACGTCGACCCCCCCTTGGGAAATCGGCAGCAGCGCCGTCAGGCGCCCCGCGCGGCTCGCGCCGCCGAGCGCGTCGCGGGCGTAGGCGAGGCGGCGCTCCCAGGTCGGCGCCGCCGGCCAGCCGTCGTCGATCGCCAGCAGCAGCGGCCCGGCGCCGGCGCTCGAAGTCGGCGACAGGTTCCAGATCGGCCCCGCCATCGCCAAAATGACCAGCGCGGCGACTGCGATCCTGAGCGCCAGCAGCGGCCATGGCGTCTTGGCCGGCGTCGCGTCCTTGGCGCTGAGGCCGATCAGCAGGCGCAGCGGCGGGAAGACCGCTTGGCGCGGCCGCGGCGGCGTCACTTTCAGAAAGACATAGAGCGCGGCGAGCAGCGCGAGGGCGGCCAGGACCGCCGGCGCGGCGAAGGCGAGGGGCAGGCCGAACATCGTCAGGCGCTCCAGGCTGTCGTCGTCGGCCCCGGGCCGGCGAGCCGCGAGCGCAGCGCGAGCAGCGCCTGCGCGGCCGACCGGTTGGTGCGATGCAGCGCGAAGCCCCAGCCGCGCGCGGCGCAGGCGGCGCAAATCGCCTCGCGATGCTCGGCGAGGCGCTTGAGATAGGGTTCTCGCAAGTTCTGCGCGCGCGGCGCGCGCAGCCGGGCGACGGCGTCCGCCGCGAGGAACTCCGTGTGGCCGACGAAGGGAAAGGCCTCCTCGATCGGGTCGGCGATCATCAGAACCTGACCCACGGCCCCCTGCGCCGAGAGCGCGCGGATGGTCTGCGCCGCGTCTTGCGCCTCGCCGAGGAAATCGCCGATCAGCACGGCCTTCGAGCGCGCCGTCAGGGGTTCGGGCGCCGGCAGGCCCGACGCGGGAGCGCCGCGCAGACGCTCATCGGCGGCGATCGCTTCGGCGAAGCGCTCGATGACGCCGCGCGTCGCCAGCGCCCGGGTGAAGCCGATGAGGCCGGCGCGCTCGCCCCCGCGCACCGCCAGATCCGCCAGCGCGAGCGCCAGCACGGCGGCGCGATCGACCTTGGCGCACGGCGCGAGGCTGGAGGCGAAAGCCATCGAGGCCGAGCGGTCGAACCAAATCCAGACGGTGTGCGAGGCTTGCCATTCGCGCTCGCGCACGAAGGCGCGGTCCTCGCGCGCCGAGCGGCGCCAGTCGACCCGCGCCGCCGGCTCGCCGGAGATGAAGGGGCGAAATTGCCAGAACTCCTCGCCCGGACCCGCCTGCCGCCGCCCATGCACGCCGTGGAACAGGGTGTGCGCGACTTGCCGCGCGGCGACCACGAGGCTCGGCAGGCGCGCCGCCAGGGTCGCGGCTTGCTGACGGATCGGCCAGTCTGAAACGGGAGCCTCTGTCGCCATCGCGTCAGCGCAGGATCTTGGCGACGAGGCGCGCGACGACGGCGGGGATCGTTTCGCCCTCGGCGCGCGCGGCGTAGGTGAGCGCCATCCGGTGCTTGAGCACGGGCTCGGCCAGCGCGGCGATGTCGTCGAGCGAAGGCGCGAGACGGCCCTCGACCAGCGCGCGGGCGCGGCTCGCCAGCATCAGCGCCTGCGCGGCGCGCGGGCTCGGACCCCACGAGATCGCCTGGGTCAGTTCGGGATCGCCCTCGCCGGGACGCGCCGCGCGCACCAGGTCGAGGATCGCCTCCACCACGCCTTCGCCGATCGGCGCGCGGCGCACCAGCCGCTGCGCCGCCAACAGCTCGGCGGCGGTCATCGCCGGCTTCGGCGCCGCTTCGCCGTCGCCGGTGGTCTCGATGAGAATGCGCCGTTCCGCCGCCCGGTCGGGATAGCCGACGTCGATCTGCATCAGGAAGCGGTCGAGCTGCGCCTCGGGCAGCGGATAGGCGCCCTCCTGCTCCAACGGATTTTGCGTCGCCAGCACATGGAAGGGGACCGGCAGGTCGTGGCGCGCGCCGGCGACGGTGACGTGATGCTCCTGCATCGCCTGCAACAGCGCCGACTGGGTGCGCGGGCTGGCGCGGTTGATCTCGTCGGCCATCAGCAATTGGGCGAAAATCGGCCCCTTGATGAAGCGGAAACTGCGCGCGCGGTCGAGCCCTTCCTCCATCACCTCGGCGCCGAGGATGTCGGAAGGCATCAGGTCGGGCGTGAACTGCACCCGCAGGGCGTCGAGCCCCATGACGATCCCGAGCGTCTCCACCAGCTTGGTCTTGGCCAGGCCGGGCACGCCGATCAGCAGGCCGTGGCCGCCGGCGAGCAGGGTGACCAGCGTCTGCTCGACCACCGTCTCCTGGCCGAAGATCACCGCGCCGATGGCCTCGCGCGCGGCGGCGACGCGGGCGAGGCTCGCTTCGGCGGCCTTTACGACGCTGGCGTCAAAATCGGCGACGGTCATGGATCTCCTCGCGCGCTGGCTCTCGACACGCCGCCCGCCTTCCCCGCTCGCGGAAAGGCGGACGGGAAAGCGGATGAAGCGAATTCCCCTTCGCGACGGCTGAGGCTAGATTGGGTCTTCAGGCCCTCGGCCGACGCGATACACGGGGAAGCAACGTTTGCCCACAAACAAGCGCGAGATTATGGCGGAGCGCGGCGAAAGCGGCGAAGCGGCCCTTGCGCCCCGTTCCCTGTTCTTTCCGATGACCCGCGCCAGCGAGATCGACGGCCTTTGAGCGCTTCCCCGCCCAGCGACTTTTCCGCCGACGCCTTGCGCCGCCTCGCGCGCGAGCGGCTCGCCCAGCGCCTGCCGGAAGACGCTTTCGCCGCCGGCGCCGCGCCGCGGGCGAGCGACTACGCGCTCAATGGGCCCTTGCCCGACGAGCGAACGATCGCGCGCGCCCGTCCGGCGGCGGTGATCGCGCCGATCGTGGCGCGGCCCGAGGGCCTGAGCGTGTTGCTGACGTTGCGCGCGTCGCGCTTGCGCCTGCATTCCGGCCAGGTCGCCTTTCCCGGCGGCAAGATCGACGACGGCGAAACGGCGCGCGAGACCGCGTTGCGCGAGGCGCGCGAGGAAATCGGCCTCGAAGAGCGCTATGTCGAACCGCTCGGCTGGCTCGATCTTTATCTGACCAGCACCGGGTTTCGCGTCGCGCCGCTGGCGGCGCTGATCGATCCCGCCTTCACGCTTCGCGTCAACGCCCACGAGGTGGCCGAAGTCTTCGAAGCGCCGTTCGCGTTTCTGATGGACCCCGCCAACCACCGCCTCGAGGAGCGCGAATGGCGGGGGAGAACGAGAAAGTTCTACGCCATGCCCTACGGCGAGCGCTATATCTGGGGCGTCACCGCCGGCATCCTGCGCAATCTCTACGAGAGGCTGTTTTCCTGATGTGGCGCCCGATCGTCGAGTCGCTCTCCCTGTTTCTCGCCCCGTTTGTCCTCTTCGCGGCCTATCTCGTCCTGCGCCTGCGTTATCCCTTGGCGATCGAGCATTGGACGCGTAGCCGGGTCGCGACGCTGATCCTCACCGGCTTGGCGGCGGCGCTGATCGGCATAATCGTGATGATCGCCGCCGCGCCGCGCAGCCAGGGCGTCTACGTGCCGGCCCACGTCGAAAACGGCGTGCTCGTGCCGGGTCGTTTCCAATGAGCGGCCTCGCCGCCATTCGCGACGGACGCGTCGTCGATCGGCGGCTGCTCGACGAAGGGCGGCTCGCGCGCGCGCTGCAGGCGCTCGACGGCGAGGGCGAGGAGACGCGCCTGGTCGGCGGCGCGGTGCGCGACCTCGCGCTGGGCGAGCAGGCCGAGGATTTCGACGTGGCCACCACCGCCTCGCCGGAAGCGGTGATGAGGCGCGCGCGCGCGGCCGGATTCGGAGTCGCGCCGACCGGCCTCGCGCACGGCACGGTGACGGTGATCGTCGCCGGCCAGCCGATCGAGGTGACGACGCTGCGTCGCGACGTCGCCACCGACGGGCGCCACGCCACGGTGGCGTTCGGCCGCGACTTTGAAGCCGACGCGCGGCGGCGCGATTTCACCATCAACGCGCTTTCGCTCGGGCGCGACGGGATCGTCCATGATTACGTCGGCGGGCTCGCCGACCTCGCCCAGCGGCGCGTGCGCTTCATCGGCGACGCGAGCGAGCGCATCCGCGAGGACTATCTGCGCATCCTGCGCTTCTTTCGCTTTTCGGCCCGCTACGGCGAGGGCGCGCTCGACGCCGAGGGCGTGCGCGCGGCGATCAAAGAGCGCGACGGCTTGGGCGTCCTGTCGCGCGAGCGGGTGCGCGCCGAGTTGCTCAAGCTGCTGGCGGCGCCGCGCGCCGGCGAAGTCGTCGCCGCGGCTTGCGAGGCGGGATTGCTGGCGCCGCTGCTCGCCGGGCAGAGCGACGCGGCGCGGCTCGGACGCGTGGCGGCGATCGAAGCGCAGCGCGGCGAGCGGCCCGACGCGCTGCTGCGCCTCGCGGCGCTCTGCGTAGGGATCGAAGAGGACGCGGAGCGGCTGCGCGAGCGCCTGCGCCTCTCCAACGCCGAATTCGAGCGGCTGGCGATTCTCGGCCAGGCCTTGTCGGCCTTGCACGGACTGAGCGCGCCGCCGCCGTTCGGCGCGCTGCGCGGGCTGCTGTTCGAGCGCCGGCAGCGCGGCGCGCTCGACGCCTTGACGCTCGCCCACGCCGACTCCGGCGCGCCGGCCGACGACTGGCGCTTCGCCGACGCCTATCGCTTCCTCGCGGATACGCCTGAGCCGACGCTGCCGATCACCGGCGCCGACATCCTGGCGCGCGGCGTCGCGCACGGCCAACGCGTCGGCGCGACGCTGAAGACGCTGCAGGCGTTGTGGATTCGCGCCGGGTTCCCGCGCGAGCCGGAAGTCCTGGCGCGGCTGCTCGACGAGGCGCTGAAGAATTGAAGCGGCGCGCGCCGCGCGAGGAATCGGGGGACGACGATGCTGCCGACAAAATTCTGGGCGGAGATGTTGTGGCGCGATTTTGCCAACGCCGAGATGGGCAAGGTCGTGGCGGTGCTGCCGGTGGCGGCGATCGAGCAGCACGGGCCGCACCTGCCGGTCGGCGTCGACGCCTTTCTCGCCGAAGGCTATCTGAAGCGCGCCGCCGCGCGCATTCCCGCCGATTTGCCCGTGCTGATCCTGCCGTTGCAGCCGATCGGCGCGTCGAGCGAGCACGGCGGATTTCCCGGCACGCTGACGCTGTCGAGCGAGACCCTGGCGCGCGCCTGGACGGAGATCGGCGAGAGCGTCGCGCGGACGGGGTGCCGCAAATTGATCTTCATGAATTCGCACGGCGGCAATTCGGCCGTCATCGACGGCGTCGCGCTCGAACTGCGCGCGCGCCGGCGGATGCTGGCGGTCAACGCGTCCTGGCGCCGGCTCGGCTATCCCGAAGGCCTCTACGGCGCGCGCGAGCTGACGCACGGCGTCCACGGCGGCGACGCCGAGACGTCGCTGATGCTCGCCTTCCGGCCGGAGACGGTGCGCATGGACAAGGCGCGCGACTTCGTCAGCGCAGGCGTCGCGATGGAGCGCGAATTCAAGCATTTGCGCGCGACCCGGCCGATCGGCTTCGGCTGGATGGCGAGCGACTTGAACCCGTCGGGCGCGGTCGGCGACGCCGCCAACGCCACGGCGGCCAAGGGCGAAGCCTGCGCCGAGCGCGGCGCGGACGCGTTCGTCGAGCTGCTGCGCGAAGTCGCCGCCTTCGACCTCGCCCAGCTCGGCGACGGCCCGATCGGCTGAATATGGGCGCGCCCGATTTCGCCTTCGAGCGCGAGCTTTTCGCGCGCGGCTGCCGGCTGGTCGCCGGCGTCGACGAGGTCGGCCGCGGGCCGCTCGCCGGGCCGGTCGGCGTCGCCGCGGTCATTCTCGATCCCGACGATCCGCCCGAAGGCGTCGACGATTCGAAGGCGTTGAGCCGGGCTCGGCGCGAGGCGTTGAGCGAACTCGTCTACGCCAAGGCGCGCTGCGTCTCGATCGCCTTCGCCAGCGTCGCGGAAATCGACGCGCGAAATATCCGCGGCGCGACGCTGCTGGCGATGGCGCGCGCGCTCAACGGGCTGAGCCTCAGGGCGGATTTCGCGCTGGTCGACGGCCGCGACGTTCCCGATGGCCTGTGTTGCCCGGCGCGCGCGATTCCGCACGGCGACGCGCGCTCGGCTTCGATCGCGGCGGCCTCGATCGTCGCCAAGGTCGCGCGCGACGCGTTGATGCGGCGACTCGACGCCGCCTGTCCCGGCTACGGCTTCGCGCGCCACGCCGGCTACGCCACGCGCGCCCATATCGAGGCCCTCGCGCGCCTCGGCCCGACGCCGTTCCACCGGCGCTCGTTCAAGCCGAAAGGGCTTTTGGACGGAAGTTCTAGGAATTGTCGGGCGGAGACCGAAAGTCTTTAGCAATCGTTGATTTTACGTCGATTATCGCCTGTTCCATTGCGTACGAAAACGAGACACCGGCGCAACGCCGCGCCTAACGCGACCTTTACCTAAAATGCGCATGATCGCGTTCGTCAGCGGCTTTCGCCCTGACATTCGCGTCGAGTGTTGCGTTCATGCGTGGTTCCCGTGCCGGGGCGTTTCGCTTCCCTGCCCAGCTTCAGGTTTTGCGTACTGGAAGCAGCGAGACGAGACGCCCCGCCACGGCCCTGCCGCCGCCGCGCGATTGCGTCATCGTCGGCGACTGCGTCGCCGAGCTCGAAAAGCTGCCCGAGGGCAGCGTCGATCTCGTTTTCGCCGACCCTCCCTACAACTTGCAGCTCGAGGGCGCGCTTTCGCGTCCCGACCAGAGCGTCGTCGACGCGGTCGACGACGATTGGGACAAGTTCGCCGACTTCGCCGCCTACGACGCGTTCACTAAGGCCTGGCTCGGCGCCGTGCGTCGGGTGATGAAGCGCGACGCGACGATCTTCGTCATCGGCTCCTATCACAACATCTTCCGCGTCGGCGCCATCCTGCAGGATCTCGGCTTCTGGATTCTCAACGACATCGTCTGGCGCAAGGCCAACCCGATGCCGAATTTCCGCGGCCGCCGCTTCACCAACGCCCACGAGACGATGATCTGGGCCGCGCGCAGCGCCGACGCCAAGGGCTACGCCTTCAACTACGAGGCGCTGAAGGCCGGCAACGAGGATTGCCAGGCCCGCTCCGACTGGTTCCTGCCGATCTGCACCGGCGGAGAGCGGCTCAAGGACGCTCGAGGACGCAAGACCCATCCGACGCAAAAGCCCGAGGCGCTGCTCCAGCGCGTGCTGCTCGCCGCCTCGAACCCGGGCGATCTGGTGCTCGACCCGTTCTTCGGCTCGGGCACCACCGGCGCCGTCGCGCGCCGCCTGCGCCGCTCCTTCATCGGGCTGGAGCGCGACGCGGCCTACGCCGCCGCGGCGCGCGCGCGCATCGAGGCGGTCGTTCCGCTCGCCGCCGAGGCGGTCGCCGCGATTCCCACCCGCCGCAGCGAACCGCGCGTCGCCTTCGCCAGCGTGATCGAAGCCGGGCTGATCGCGCCAGGCGAGAAGCTGGTCGACGCGCACGGGCGCCACGGCGCCCTCGTTCGCGCCGACGGCGCGCTAACGCTCGGGCCGGCGGTCGGTTCGATCCACAAGATCGGCGCGCTGGCGCAAGGCCTGCCGGCCTGCAACGGCTGGACGTTCTGGCATGTCGAACGCGCGGGGCGGCTGGCGTCGATCGACGACTTCCGCGCCGCCATCCGCGCCTCGATGCGCGCGGCGGCGGAGTAGCGCGTAATGGGTTCGTTTGAAATTATGGACGGCTCACGGTGCTTTCCAATCTGGCTATCGTATGCCACAGCAAGCCGAGGACCCCGCCAAGAACAGCCCATCCGAAAACACTGCTAGGCCGATAATACAGCCAATTAAGAAACGAGTAGCTTCCATCGTTACCGTTGAGATTGTTCACGATGACCAGCAAATAGCCCACGGGAATCATTGTAAGCGCGCCGAAAAGGACACGACAAAAGCAAAGCGCCGAATGTGCCCGGGTTTTGCTCATTTACGGCCGGATACAGCGCACTATCTCGTCGGCTAGGAGACCGTTGCCGCTGCCGAGAGCTTCGTCGAGTTGAGTCTGGGTTAGGGGCTGGGCAATGTCTATCCTAAAATTCGCTCCAGGATGATGTTCCCATAAGGCCTTAGCCGCTTCGTCTCTGTCGGCCTTTTTCACATAACAATACCGCGGCAATAAACGCCCGTCGTGTTGGGGCGCTTCCGCGACAAATTTCCAAGCTACCCAGGTCCCAGCCATGCGGGCACTATGGCTCTTGAAAAGCTCGCGTCAAGAGGGAGACATCGACAGAGGGGGACATCGCAGAATTTTCCATAAATCGCAGTCTAAGCCGAAAACGTCGAGATATCAGGAAGTTGCAAAAACGACCGTTTAGGCGACCATTTTCTCAGTTCCAGTTACTCATCGTCCTGGAGACCAGCATAAGCGCGCCACCGTTGATCAGCCTAAAGAAGAACGAGGCAGCAACTAGACCACAACGATTTTGGCTGCAACGGGCCAGAAACGCCCGTCTCCTTTGTAAAGGTCGGCGCTTCGCCACGTGCCCACTGAGGCAGTGGCCCAATAAGCCCAAGATATACATAACGTCGTGATGTATATGGTGGGACGTAGTTGTGGCAGCTGCATAATGAGCAGCGCACCTAAAATGATTGGGAGAAAAAAGACCACGAAGCCGCCAAAAACGTAAAATCCCCAAAACGCCGTAGGCAGAGGATACAAACCCCACCAAAGCCTTCTGAGAATATTCATCTTTCCGATGCACGTAAGATTAAATTCGACCGTTCTGCCGCCGCGATGCGCTGCTCAAGGTCCCCGATATACGCACGCCCTGTTGGTTTCCCTGTCAGCTTTTCGATGTATTCGCGGAAAAGCGCGATATCGCGATTATTTCTTGCAATCAGCTTTTGGATCGTCATTGCAGACCACGTCCTAAAGCGGTCTTGCCGGTTCAGCGGCCAAGGCCTTCGTATCCTGATCAGCAAAGAGTACTTTGGCGGTGAAGTCAAGGGGTCGTTGCTTAAGGTGGTGCGTCCGCTTAAATTTTGGCCAATTCCTCGACCGCGCTAGCGAGCCTATCGGCGCGCAAGAGCCGAAGCGCGCCCGGATGGCCATCTTTAGCGAATTGGGCGATTAGGCCCTCAACGTCGTCCCAGCCGACTGAAACTCGGGCGTGGGGCTTATCCCCCGGGTAATCATCGAACGAAAAATGAGTGTGAATCAAACCATCGTTTGCCTTAGCGCCGCGAGCCCATCCCTCGCCAATTGACGATTTGGCCAAGCGGTCTAGCGTAAGCTTCGATCGCAACAACTCCATAATCATCGCTCCCTCCTAAGCAACAAAGATGACCGATGACGAAGAGGGGGCGAATTACGGCAGCCCCTCCTTGCTATTTTTCGGCAAGCCTAGTTCTGCCAAGGCGGCCATCGGGTCTTTCCGCAAGAGTTGGTTGAACTTTCTAGTCTTTGCTGCGACCCGTATCGTTTCTGCCACCGTCGCGTCCTTGCGCCCCTGGCGCTCGGCCAGCTCTTGGTCAGTCAATGGTTTATGTTTTTTGGGCGGCGCTTTGCTGAACGTCGGGCCGTTCTGAGGATGCTTGCTCATAACCGCCTCCTTCGACGGTCATGAGAGTGAATTGGGACACTCGAAAAGTCAATTTTCGGCCGTCGCTCAAGAACCGCGGATAATTAGGACAGGTCCAGTCTTCAAACTGACCCACCACGAATAGCGGCCGCGACGCGTACCGGCCCGACTTCGCGCTCAAGTTTCCGGACTAGGCCAATGCGAATGTGTCGGCGGCGGCGCCGTTCGTGACTGCCTCTGACAGGTCGCGTCAACTTGAGCCTCGCGCCCCCACCTTCGCCCCGCGCCTGCCGCGCGGCGCGAGATCGGCGGCGCGGACGAAGAACACTTCGCCTTCGCTTTCCTCCGTGTCGAGCCACAGCAGCGGCAAGCGCGGGAATTCGGCCTCCAGCCGCGCGCGGCCGCGCCCGACTTCGCAGATCAGCGCGCCCTCGGGCGTCAGATGCGCCGGCGCTTCGGCCAGGATCCGCCGCACCACGTCCAGCCCATCGCGCCCGCCGGCGTGCGCGAGCCGCGGCTCGGCGGCGTATTCGGGCGGGAACGCGGCCAACGATTCGGCGTCGACATAGGGCGGGTTGGCGAGAATCAGATCGTAGCGCTTCACCCCGAGCGGGGCGAAGAGGTCGCCCTGATGAAGCGCGATGCGCTCCGCGAGGCCGTGGTCCGCGACATTGCGCCGCGCGACATCGAGCGCGTCGGCGGAAAGTTCGACCGCGTCGATCCGCGCGTTCACGAATTTCATCGCCGCGAGAATCGCCAGCGAGCCGCCGCCGGCGCACAGATCAAGCGCGCTCCCGATCGAATCGGCGTCCTCGATCAGCGATCCCTCGCCGATGAGGCCGCGGAACAGCAGTTCGCCGATGAAACTGCGCGGCACGATGACGCGCTCGTCGACATAAAACGGCACGCCCTGGATATAGGCGCGTTTGAGCAGGTAGGCGGCGGGCTTGCGGGTTTCGACGCGGGCGTCGATCAGCTCCAGCAGGCGAACGCGTTCGCCAAGCGTAAGCGCGGCGTCGAGAAACGGATCGAGCGCGTCGATCGGCAGGCGCAAAGCCTCCAGGACGATGAAGGCGGCTTCGTCGACGGCGTTGGTCGCGCCGTGCCCGTAGGCGAGCCCGGCGGCGTTGAATCGGCTGACGGCGTAGCGGAAGACGTCGCGCAGCGTCGCGAACGTCGTCAGGCGCTCGTCGTCGCCATGATGGTCGTCGAGCGGGTTCATGTTCGGCTCCGCGGCGCGGGCGCCGCCGGCGCCGACGAAAATGGCCGGCGCGCCGCCGGCCATCGCCAATCGAGTCGACTCGCGCGCAGAGGGCTCATTTGCCCTCGAGGCATTCCCGGTGGAATTTCCTGCGCGCGTCGTTATGAAGGCCCTTGAGGTCAGCCTGTTTATAGCACTCGTCCGACTTGATCTTCTTGGCGGCGATGTCGACGGCCGACGGGGCGGCGGGCGCGGCGGCGTCGAGCGCATGGGCGGCGCCCGAGACGAGGATGCCGAAAGCGATCGCGGAAACGAAGATCGAGATGCGCATGGTGATGAGGTCTTTCTCGATTGGAGCCATTCGAGGGGCGCCCGCTCCGACCCACCGCCCGAGGCGGGCGACCCGGGGCAGGCTTATAGTGCGGCTCGCGGCCGCGACACAAGCGCCGTCGGCGTTGGTCTTGCGGCCTCGCCGACCGCCGGCCCAGCGCCGCTCCAGTGGGGCCATGTTCAATGCGCGTCGAGCGCCGACGGCAGGCCGAGATGCTGCTCCACCCGGCGAACGCGCGCTTCGAGTTCGCTGATCAGCACGCCATGGCCGATGACGACGGAGTGATATTCGACGACGGCGCGGCGAAGCCCGACGATCTGGTCGCCGAGTTGCTTGCGCGTCGCCTTGTGCTCGGCGTCGTTCTCGGCCCGCATCGTCGCCAGGTCCGACGCCACGTCGGCGCGCAGCGAGTGGATGTCGCTTTTCAATTCGGCTTTTGTGTCGGCCAATTTGGCGTCCACGGTCGCCACGTCGGCGCGCAGACCGCGAAGCAGTTCAAGCACGAGATTTTCCGGTTCGCCGCTCATGAACGCATTCTATCCCAAGTCGCCACTTCACGCCACTTACCGGCCAAAATCGCGGGCCGCGCTCAATCCGCCCCGAGCCCGCCCTTGTCGCGGATGAACGCGATCACCGCCTCGACGCCTTCGCCGGTCTTCATATTGGCCATGACGAAGGGGCGGGTCTTGCGCATCAGGGCGGCGTCGCGCGCCATGACCTCGAGCGACGCGCCGACGTAAGGGGCGAGATCAATCTTGTTGATGACCAGCAGGTCGGAGCGGGTGACGCCCGGCCCGCCTTTTCGCGGGATCTTCTCGCCGCCGGCGACGTCGATGACATAGATGGTGAGGTCGGCGAGTTCGGGTGAAAACGTCGCGGCGAGATTGTCGCCGCCCGATTCGACCAGGATGAGATCGAGCGCGGGAAAGCGCCGGCGCATTTCCTCGATCGCCGCCAGATTGATCGAGGCGTCCTCGCGGATCGCCGTATGCGGGCAGCCCCCGGTCTCGACCCCGATGATGCGCTCGGCGGGCAGCGCGCCGGCCTCGACCAGGATGCGCGCGTCCTCCTTGGTGTAGATGTCGTTGGTGATCGCGGCGACGTCGAATTGCCCGCTGAGGCGCTTGCACAGACGCTCCATCAGCGCCGTCTTGCCGGCGCCGACGGGGCCGCCGACGCCGACCCGCAGGGGTTGCCGGGATCGACTCATGAACGGAACAACCTCGAATATTGCGTTTCGTGCCGCATCGCGGCGATGTCGGAGCGCAGGGCGCAGGCGCCGAGATCGTCGAGCGTCGCGTTCGCCGCCTCGCGCGCCATCGCGCCGACGACAGGCAAGATTCCTGCCAGAACTCGCTGGCCGTCGGTCTGGCCGACCACGCCGAGGCGAACCGCGGCCGAGACGAGATTGGCGAACAGCGCGATCGCGAAAGCCTCGCCTGCGCGTTGGCGGCCCACGCCATGGCCCGCGGCCGTCGCCGCGACCGCGATCGGATAGGCGATCGCGTCCCCCGAGCGCTCGGGAACGCGGGCCAGCGCCTCGCAGTCCCACGCGGCGCGCGCCGCCAGGCGAAACGCGCCCCCTTGCGCGGTGGTCTCCAGCCGCCGCTCGGCGGAGCCCGCCAGCGCGACCGCCAATGCGTTGACCTCGTTCAACGCACGCCAATCTTCGGCCTCGGCCGCGCGGTGCGCGGCGGCGAACAGGGCCGCGTCCATGCGCGGCGCGCCGAACGCCGCGAGGTCGGCGAGCCAGGCGCTCAGCGAGCGCATGTCGACGACGTCGCCCGCTTCGACCGCCCATTCCAGGCCATGCGAATAGGCGAACGAGCCGACGGGAAAAGCCGGCGACAGCCACAGGAACAGCGGCAGCTCCCGCCGCTCGCCCGCCTCAGCGCTCGGCTCGGCCATGATCGTCGCCGTGATCGCCATGCGCGTGATCGTGATCGTGATCGTGGTCGTGATGGTCATGGCCGCAGCCGGGGCCATGGACGTGCGGCTCGGCCGGGACGCTCTGATGATCGCCGAGGCGATGATGCGCGTCGCCGTGGCGGTCGTGGTCGTGGGCGGGCGCCGGCTCGGTCGCGCGGACATAGGCGCCGCCTTCCGGGTTGAACGGCGCCTCGATGGCGACGAGCGCGCCGCCGAGGCCGCGCGCCATCTCCTCGATCACGGCGTCCCTGCGGATGCGCAGGCTCTTGGCGCCCAGTTCGGTCGGCAGGTGCCGATTGCCGAGGTGCCAGGCGATCCGCGTCAACGCGGCCGCGTCGGCGGCGCGGATTTCGATCAGCGCCTCGGGCGCGGCGACGACTTCGACGACGCGTCCGTCCTCCAGCTCGAGGCCGTCGCCGGCGCGCAGCATCGCCGCTTCGGGCAGATCGAGCAGGAAGCCGAGACCGCGCACGCCGGTCATGGCGACGCGGCGGCGATAGCGCTCGTCGTAATCGAGCACCACGGCATCGGCGGGCTCGCCCGACCAGGCGCCGGAAGGAAGGACGCGATGAGCGTGCAGCATAGGGGTCCTCGGAGGGCGGAAGGCAGTGGGCAGTAGGCAGTAGGCAGTGGGATTACGCGCCGATCAGGCTACTGCTTACTGCCTCCCTTCGGAAAAAAGCCAGTCGGCCTGTAAGCCGGGTTCTGTATGGCCGGGCGCCAAGCGGCGCCCGACGTGACGGCCATTCCTCTGGGACGCCCGTCGCCGGGCGCCTCCAGCGACCAACCCGAGCGATCAGGCCCGCGAACCGGCCCCGAGGCGCCGAGGCGCCCCGCGTCGCTCCTATTCGATCTTGCTCCCGGCGGGGCTTGCCGTGCCGCCGACGTTGCCGCCGACGCGGTGCGCTCTTGCCGCACCCTTTCACCCTTGCCGACCCCGAGGCTTTCGCCGCGAGGCGGGCGGTTTGCTTTCTGTGGCGCTGTCCCTGGGGTCGCCCCCGCCGGACGTTATCCGGCGCCGTGTCCGCGTGGAGCCCGGACTTTCCTCCGCCCGCGAGAGACCCGCAAAGCGACGGCCGTCCGGCCGACTGGCTTGAGCCAAGGGCATAGGCTCGCCGAGCGGAGCGGGTCAAGGGCCCCTGCGAACCCGCCGCGCCGCGAGCGCCGTCGAAAAATCCGCTTCGGGTTCACGAGGCCTGTGCCGCCCTGGCGAGACGTGGTAGGAGGCGGCGGGGCGTTCGGGTCGGGGCCGCGGCGGGCGAGCGGCCGGACCGCAACAACCGCGTTCGCGTGCGGATTTGACGCGACGCATGGGAGACGGGTGCGATGAGAAGACTCTTTTTCCTTTCGCTTGTCCTGGCGACCGCCTTGTCGGCGGCGGGCTGCGATACGCCGCAGGGCCAGAACGCGGCCGGCGGCGCGCTGATCGGCGGCGCGACCGGCGCGCTGATCGGCGGCGCGCTGACCAACCGTCCGGGCGGCGCCCTGTTGGGGGGAATTGCCGGCGCGACCACGGGCGCGATGCTCGGTTCGGCCTCGACCCCGCCGGGCCCCGGCTATTATCCGCCTGGGCCGCCGCCTCCGCCGGCTCGCTGCGCCGAGTGGTACTTCGATTATTACGGCAACCGCGTTTGCCGCGCCTATTATTGATCGGTTCCGCCCTCCTCCGCCGTCGTCGGCGGGGGAGGGTCCTTCCCGGGCTTCGCCGCCCGGCGCGGACGCCCGAGCGCGCCGCATGACGGCCGCGCCGGTTCCGGACAGCCCGCTGGTCGGCGCCTTTCTGCCGTCGCCCAATTTCGGCGAGCGGCGGGGGTCCGCGCGGCCCGACAGCATCATGCTGCATTACACCGGCATGCCGACGGCCGAGGGCGCGCTGGCGCTGCTGCGCGATCCCGATTCGCAAGTCTCGGCGCACTATTTCGTCTGGGAGAGCGGCGAGATCGCGCAACTCGTCGCCGAGGACAAGCGCGCCTGGCACGCCGGCGCTGGGTTCTGGGCCGGCGTCAGCGATCTCAATTCCGCTTCGATCGGCGTCGAGATCGTCAACGCCGGCCATGACGGCGCGTTGCCGCCTTTTCCGCGCCGGCAGATCGACGCCGTCATCGCCCTCTGCCGCGACGTCGCGGCGCGGCGCTCCATTCGCCGCGAGCGCATTCTCGCCCATTCCGACGTCGCGCCCGCGCGCAAGCGCGATCCCGGCGAGAAATTCCCCTGGGACGTCTTGGCGCGCGCCGGGGTCGGCCATTGGACCGAGCCGGCGGAAATCGTCGGCGGCGCGCTGATCGGCGCGGGCGAAGAGGGGCCGCCGGTCCGCGCGCTGCAGGCGATGCTGGCGCTCTACGGCTACGGCGTGGCGCTGACCGGCGTCTACGACGCCCAGACGAGGGTGGTCGTCGCCGCCTTCCAGCGCCATTTCCGTCCCGCGCGCGTCGACGGCCAAGCGGACGCTTCGACCATCGCGACCCTGCGCGCGCTGATCGATTCCCTGAACGACAAGGACCGGGACCCGTCATGACGCGAAAGTTGGTCAAGTCCGCTTCGCCGTTCGATGCCGAGAACGGCTTTTCGCGTGTCCCGCCGGCGCGTTTGTCCAGGTCGGCGGCTTCATCGATCCGGGCTGGCTCGTCGAGGCGGAGGCGGACGCGGCGGTCGAGTGATACGGTTTCCGGGCGTTTCCCTCGCGAGAACCCTCACCCCAACCCCTGCCGCGACCGCGACCGCGCTACGGCGGCCACATCGGCCCGTCGCCATCAAGTCCAGGCGAACGCGTAGCGTTCGGCCGCCGCTTCGCGACTGCTCCGCTTCGCTTCGCCCGCTACGCGGTGACTGCGCCGTTCCGATGCGGCGTTTTTGTTTCCATGATCTTTGCTGAGCGAGCCGGCCTGCAAGGCCAACCCGCTCAGCAAAGATCATGGAAACCAACAGCCTGAGCCGCGCGCAGGGGTCAATGTTTGCGAGCGAAGCGAGCAACCCGCGAAAGCGGGCGTGACATTGACGCCGAGCACGGATCAGGCACAGCGGACGCCCGAGATTTCGAATCTCAATGTGCAAATCCGAAAGCTCGCATAAGGCATTCGGCAGGCCGCCCTTCTTCCGACGAGCGATGCGGGTAAGGGGTCCGACGGAGCCGGCGTCAGCGGGCCGGAGGCGATCATCGCGAGCGCCCAGCCGTAGCCGAGGAGCGCGATCAGCGCGTAGCCCCAGCGCGCGTCACGCCCCGCCCTGCGCGCCGAGCAGCAGCGCCAGGCCGAAGGCGAGCACCAGCAGCGCGGCGGCGAATTCGAAGCCGCGCGCGGCGAGCGCGACGCGCGAATCGTCGCCCGCCGCCAGGCGCATGGCGACCGCCTTGGCGAACACGGCGGCCCAGGCGAGCGCGCCCGTCGTCAGCGCCGTTCCCAGCGACATGGCGAACGTCGCGACGACGCCCGCCGCGAACAGCCCCTGCGCGAGCGCGAACACCAGCACCAGAATGGCCCCCGAACAGGGCCGCGACCCCGCCGCAACGACGGTCGCCGCCGCGCCGCGCCAGGAAAAGCCTTCGCCGAGCGCGGCCGGGTCGAGCGCATGGGAATGGCCGCATTCGGCGGCCTCGCTGACGGCGGCGGGCGAGCCCGGCGCGGCGGCGCGAAAAGCGGTTTTGCCGTTTCCGTTCGCCGCCGGCCGCCAGGGCGCGCCCTGGTAGAGCGTCCCGCGCTCGATCGAAGCGCGGCGCGCGAATCGCGCCCGCAGCGTCTTGATCAGCGCGCGCCCCTTGGTCCAGCAGAGCCAGGCGCCGATGGCGACGATGCCGGCGTAGCTCGCCAGCGCCAGCCAATCGGCGGCGCGGTTCATTTCGGAGGAAGTGGCGTTGAAAGCCAGCGCGGCGATCCCGACCAGCGCGACCGCGACCGAGCCCTGCAACAGCGCCGCCAGAAACGCCAGGACGACGCCGCGCCGCAGCGCACGATCGTTGGCCATCATGTAGGAGGCGATCACCGCCTTGCCGTGTCCGGGCCCGGCGGCGTGGAAGACGCCATAGGCGAAGCCGACGCCGACAAGGCCCCACATCGCGGCCGGATCGCCGTGCAGCGCCCTCACCTGCGCGGCGATGAGATGGGTGAGTTGGGATTGCTCGGCGAGCAGCCATCCCGTCACGCCGCCGCTCGCCCCCCCACCGCCTTCGCCGCCGCCGACCGAGAAGGGCCGCTGCGCGAGTTGGGCGAGCGCGGGCGCCGCGCTGGAGGCGATGAGCGCCAGGCTCGAGACGGCGCGAAGGGGGAGGGCGCGTAGGGTTGGGTTCACGGGCAGGCGACGATCACGCGGCTGGCCATCTTGAAGCCGAAATTCGTTCCCGGCGCCAGGCCGCTGAAGAACGACTCGGTGAGGGTCTGTTTCTCCGCGTCCTCCAGCGCCTTGGGTTTGGCGATCGAAGCCGAGCAGCCCGCCGGCGCCGAACGAAGGACGATCGCGTCCGTGTCGTCGAATTCGAAGTCGATGAAATATTCGGGATCGGCGACCAGCAAGGTGAAATACTTGCCGGGCGGCGCCGGCGTCTTCAAGGGAAGGACGACGTGGAACGTCACCAGATGGTCGGGGCGCTCCTCCATCCAATATTCGGTGACGTTGCCGAAATCCACCGCCTTGCCGCCGATCTTGAGGGTGGTGAAATAGCCGATGGCGGCGAGCCCGCCGGCGTTTTCCTGCGCCAGCGGGGCGAAGGTCTCGCGCGTGACGAGTTCGCCGGGCTTGGCGAGCCCTTGGGTGGCGAAGGACGAATACATTTCGTCGAAGACCCAGTCGTGCGCCACCGCGGCGACCTTGCCGTCGGGCGAAAAGGCGATCTGGCTGCGCACCGTCACCCAGACGTGAGGATGCGCGAGCGCGCCGCTCGCGGCCAGACACGCGCAAAGCGCGACGCCCGCGGCGGCGAGCCGATTCATGCGCTTGGCCATGGGCGCGGATTCGTCACCGTCGGGGCTTGTCCTGCTGTGAAAACGGATCGCCGCAAAGGAATTTCTTACCCTCTTGCGCGGAGCCACGAACATTTTTGTTCGATTTCGCTTGAAGATCGAACATTTTTGTGTGAGATCAATCGCCATCGAAAACGGGGCCGGGGAATGAACCGGGAGCAGCTGATCCGAGCCTTGCGGGCGCTGGCGAAAGAGAAGGGAGTCTCCTTCGCGGTCGACCGGCAGGCGGGCAAGGGATCGCACTACCGAATCGAGTTCGATGGGTGCAAGTCGACCGTCCAAGACAAGCTGAATCCCGGACGAATTCGGCGAATTCTGAAGCAACTCGAAATCGACCCCGCCGCCATCTAGGCGGGGTGGTTCCCTCTAACGCGAGGACAATGCGATGCCCTGGATCTATGGCGTCAAAATCGACGAAGACCAAGCCGGCGATCAAGTCGTCGCCGTGCGCGATCTGCCCGAGGTGCAAACTTCCGGCGACACCCGCGCCGAGGCGCTCGCGCTCGCCGCCGATGCGATCAAGGTCGCGGTCGCGAGCCGCATGCGCCACGGCGAGGAGCTCGATGCGCCCGGGCGCGTGCCGCCGGGCGAAATCGCCATCGCGCTCGACTTGCGCCTCGCCGCCAAGGCGACGGTTTATGTGTTGTGGCGGCGCGCAGGGATTTCCAAGTCCGAACTCGGCCGGCTGATGGGCCGCAGCGAGACCGAGGCGCGCCGCGTGCTCGATCCCGACCATGGCACCAAATTCGACCAGATCGCCGAGGCCGCGCGCGCCCTCGGCGCCACGCTGACCATCGCGGTCGTTCCCGACGCGGCGTGAGCCGGGCGCGCGCCAGGGCCGGTCGGCGGTCTCGCCGGTCGGCGTCAGAACCTTGCCCGTGAACGCCCCGTTTCTCCGCATCGCCGTCCCGCCGCGTAAACGGCAGTCCCTTGCCCGCAAAGTGCGGCGCGACCGTGGCCGGGCTTCTGGTTTAGGTTTTCTTTAGGCAAAGCGCGCATTTTGAGCCCATGGCGCGTAGCGTATTGCCGACGGCGTTGGGCGTGCTCGCCCTTTTCTCCCTTGCCGGCTGCGGCTGGTTCGAGCGGGCGGAGCGTCCGGCCTGGCGCACCCAGGCCGAAGACCTCTGCCTGTCGCGCGGATGGGTCCGCCCCTCCGCTTATGTCGCGCCGCAGCCGGAAATCGACGGCCCCGGCATTTGCGGCATGACCCGCCCGTTCAAGGTGTCGGCGCTCGCCGACGGGACGGTCGGCGTCGACAAGCCGGTGACGATCGATTGCTCGATGATCCCGGCGCTGGAGGCTTGGCTCGCCGAGGTCGTGCAACCCACTGCCCAGGCGCGCTTCGGCGCCGGCGTCGTCGGCCTGGAGGCCTTCGGCGCCTATAGCTGCCGCGGCGTCGACAATATTCCCGGAGCGCAATTGTCGGAACATGCCTTCGGCAACGCGATCGACGTCGCCGGCTTCAGGCTCGCGGACGGGCGCGAGATCAGCATCGTGCGCGACTGGAAGCGGGCCGGCAGCCCGGAGTCGGCGTTCCTGCATGAGATCCACGCCGGCGCCTGTCGGCATTTCACCACCGTGCTCGGCCCCGGCGCCGACGTGTTCCATTACAACCATTTCCATCTCGATCTGGCGATGCACGGCGCGACCGACACCGGCCCGCGCCGCTATTGCCGGCCGCAGCCTCCGCCGGACCTCATGCCGCCGCCCGGCCGTCCCGACGGCCTGCCGCCGGCGCCGGACATCGACGAGCCGATGGACGTCGCCCGCGCCAGCCTGCGCCCGAGCGCCGGGCCGCTCGACCTGCGCGGCCCCTCCGGCGCGCTGCCGCCGTCGCTGCAGGCGTTCGCCGCCCGCCCGGCGCCGCCGCCGATCCTGCCCGCCGAAGACGGCGCGCCGATCGATTCGACGCCGACCTCCGCCGTCCCGCTATCGCGCGACGATTGACGGCGCCTCGATCCGCCGCGCCCTTTCTCGACTCGGCGAACCCGCCGCGGTAAACCCACGACCCATGGACGCCACGAAGACGCTCGCCGACGCCGCCGTCCGCCTCCTGGCGGACCTGCGCGCGTCGCGCCCGCTCGTTCAAGCCGTGACCAATTATGTTTCGATGGACGTCGCCGCCAATGCGCTGCTGGCGATCGGCGCCTCTCCGGCGATGGTTCATGCGCCGGAAGAGGCGGATGAATTCGTCGCGCTCGCCAGCGCGTTGGTCGTCAATATCGGAACCTTGTCGAAGTCTTTCGTCGTGAGCATGGAGGCCGCGGCCGCCGCGGCGGATCGGCTCGGGCGGCCATGGGTGCTCGATCCCGTGGGCGTCGGCGCGACGCGGTTTCGCGACCAAGCCGTCGAGCAATTGCTGCGGCGTCGGCCAACCGTCATTCGCGGCAACGCGTCGGAGATTTTGAGCGTGGCCCGGATCGCGGGGCTGCACCAGGACGCCGCGGCGCCGAAGGGCGTCGACAGCGCGCATGAGACCGGGGCGGCGCGCGGCCTGGCGATCCAGCTCGCCCGGCGTCGGGATTGCGTCATCGCCGCGACCGGGGCCGTCGATCTCGTCACCGACGGCGAACGCGTCGTGGAAATCGCCAACGGCTCGCCGCTGATGGCCAAGGTGACGGCGCTCGGCTGCGCGTTGTCGGCGATCGTCGCGGCTTTCGCCTCGCTCACTCCGGACGCCTTCGTCGCGACGGCGGCGGCCATCGCCATCTACGGGATCGCCGGCGAAATGGCCGCCGAAAAGGCGGTCCGCCCCGGCAGTTTCCGCGTCGCGTTTCTCGATATGCTCGACGCGATCGGCGAGGCGGACGTCAGACTGCGCTTGAAGGCGCGGTGAACCCCGATCGCCCCGAGTCGGCGGCGACGGGTCGGGGTTATCGCGACGGCGCCCTCGCTGGGGGCTGCGCGCCTGTCGCCGTCATTCGGTCATGCGCCGCCCGGCGCCGGACCGCGCATGAAGAGCCACGCCTTTTTGGGACTGTACGCCCGCTTGCGGATGTGTTTCCTTGAGCGTCCCCTCGAGCGGTTCAATCGCAACCGCGCGAAGCTCAGGGCGCTTTTGGCTTTGATCGAGACGCTTTTCTGACTCGACTCTCGCGCTGCGCTATCGCACGATCCCCTTTGCCGACTATCTCTTTAACCGGCGTTGGGGGGAGTGTGGAGAGCGCGGCACACTGCGGCGTTCACTCGACGCGCGATTTCCTCCTCGACTAAGTCCTTGTCCTCTTGCATAGTCGTCACCTGTCTGCTGGCTGGCACCTATGTCTACCGCTCGCGTTCTTTTGACACAAGGCAACGTAACATACCGGTTCCTGAGGTTTGAAACCTCCGGTGACGGTTCCCTATTGGCATTTTTAGATCGGGACGCGCGCTCAAAGCGCGGCAGCATGACGATGAATGGCAACGGGATATTCATCCCGGACGAAGATGATTCTGACCGTGCATTGCCTAGCGCAAGATTTAGCATTCACACTACAGGCGTCGTTCATTACTATTCCGCAGGCCAAAGGAAAGAAACAATTCACATTGAGCCTCTATATTCACTTACAAAAGTACATGTCGTGGGGTTTGTTTCAATCCCGCGGGTTTCTCTTTTAGATAAGTTTGACGAAAACAAGGATCGCCATGATATCGCCGTGACCATAGACATTCCAGAGCATATCTCAGATCGCGTGACGTTTTTGTTTGAACTTGGTCCCAATCCTCAACAGCCAGCAACGTATGGAGTAGCGCTGAATTACGAACTTTACTCTGCGGTTGTGCGATTGGTGTCAAATTGCCTGAACTTACCGCCGGCAATGACTGACCATTTTATACACGGAATACGGAAATCTGGTCAATTCGAGCACAGACAAATTGACAAGGCGAAAGCAGAGCTTGAATTTCATCAGCGCGTTCACGGACGCAATTTGTTGGTTTTTCGTGAAGACAGCGGCGCATATGTTCTGCTGACTGTAGAGCCGATGTATGTGGCGCCGCAACTAAAAATCGACTTCGACAAAGATGACCTGAGGATCGAGATAATCCCGTTTGGGATAGAACCAAGTCACAAGATGCGATTCTGGATCTGTGATAAAGGGGGCAGGAATAAGAAAGATGACTTGCGCGGTCACATCGCCTCTATTAAGTTAGAGGCCGAACTGTAAGGACTATTTGCTGTTGGTTCTTTATTTCGTGGGTGGTCGAGGGATCGGAGCCCACCATTCCAATTCGGCGCATTTGTCGCCGTCGCGCTCATCGAAGAACCCCCGCTTGTCACCCCAGACGATGTGCGGATGTCCGAGGCGATCAAGCGCCAAAAAGGTTGTGCCATCGCGCGGCGCGGTTTCGATCCGATTGAGCAGCGGCTCAATCGACTCCTTTCCGTTCGAACCGTCGCCGCGCTGTACGGATTTCCTTGCATCATTTTTCATGGGCATATTCCCAATCTGAAGAGCGCTCATAACTGGCCACCTTGACGCATTTCTGAAAAATAGCATATCTGACACCGAACCGCAACGATTTGTATTTTTCCGAACATTATGCGAAGTGCATAATTGGGGCTGGCGGCTGCGCGCCTGTCGCCGTCATTCGGTCAGCGCCGCCCGGCGCCGGACCGCGCATGAAGGGCCAGGCCTTTTTGGGACTGTACGCCCGCTTGCGGATGTGGTTCCTTGAGCGTCCCCTCGCCCGACTCCAGCGGGAGCCCGACCCTCGTGAAAGCCATCGTTTTCGACAGTCGCGATTATGATCGCGTCGCGCTGAACAGCGCCAATGCGCCATTCGGCCACCAGCTCACGTTCCTGGAATCGCGCCTCGATCCGACGACGGCGGCGCTGGCCCACGGTTTTCCCGCCGTGATCCCGTTCGTGAACGACCAGCTCGACGTCGCGACTCTGAAAATTCTGGTCCAGGGGGGCGTCCGGCTGATTGCGATGCGTTGCACCGGCGTCAACAATCTGGATCTGGCGACGGCGCACCGGCTGGGGCTGCAAATCGTCCATGTTCCGACCTATTCGCCCCATTCGGTCGCCGACTATGTGTTCGCGTTGCTGCTGTCGTTGGTCCGGCGGATTCCGCAAGCGTACAATCGGGTCCGCGACAGCAATTTCAGCGTCGAGGGCCTGGTCGGCTTCGATCTTCACGGCAAGACCTTGGGCCTGATCGGCGCCGGCCGAATCGGCCGCGAGGTTGCGCGCATCGCCCATGGCTTCGGCTGCGTCCTTATCGCCTACGATCCGTTTCCGACCGCGCCTTCGCTCGACGGGCCGCCGATCCGCTTCGTCCCGCTCGATACGGTGATCGCGGAGGCCGACATCCTGTCCTTGCACGCGCCGCTAACGCCCGAAAATCACCACCTGATCAACGCCGAGCGTTTGGCCGCGATGAAACCCGGGGTCATTGTGATCAACACCAGCCGCGGCGGCCTGATCGACACCGATGCCTTGATCGCGGCGCTCAAAGAACGCCGGGTCGGCGGCGTCGGCCTCGACGTCTATGAGCGTGAGGCCAGCGTCTTCTACAGCGACTTGTCCGACGACATTCTGACCGACGACACCCTGGCCCGGCTGCTGACCTTCCGCAACGTTCTGGTGACGTCGCATATGGGCTTTCTGACCCGCGAAGCCCTGACGGACATCGCCGGCGCGACGCTGGCCAATCTCAGCGCTTTCGAGGAGAACAAGCCGTTGACGCACGAAATCACGCGAGGCGGCATCCGCGCTCCCGGCTGAGAAGAGAGAGAAGGCCGCCGCAATCGCGTCGTCGCCAATCGCCGGCATCGCTTCCCCGCAGCGCCCTAACTCTTGACGGCGCCGTGCGCGCCGTGCTGCGCCATGATGGCGGCGGCCGCCCGATCGAGATCGTCGACGGCCTTGGCGAAGTCGACGGGGTCGGCCGCGCCGCTGGCGTTCTGCGGGTCCGTCGCTTGCGCCGCGGGGGCGGCGCCGACCTCGGACGCCGCGAAGCCGGCGAGAATCTTGCCGACAATGGGGACCGTGAAAATCATCTCAGCTTCCTCTTGTGGAACCGGCGGGCGTGAGCGAACGACGGCGCCGCGGCGGACGACTTCGCCTCCGACCCGCCCGGCAAGCGGCGCGGCGCAGCCCGCCCTCGCCCAAGATGAAGGCGCTGGCTTGCGCGGAGCGTGTCCTTAGCTCAGCGAGGCCGCTCCGGCTCGAGGCGCCGTCCGCCCCGTCGCCGTGACGCCCTCATCATGCGGCCGAGCCCGCCGCCTGGCGCAGCGCGTCTCGAAGCGTCTCCCATTCCCCTGTCAAGCGGGACTCGAACAGCAGGCGCGGCTCCTCGT
Source organism: uncultured Alphaproteobacteria bacterium (assembly GCA_963775575.1). Classification (GTDB taxonomy): domain Bacteria; phylum Pseudomonadota; class Alphaproteobacteria; order Rhizobiales; family Beijerinckiaceae; genus Roseiarcus. The sequence goes on along the minus strand of CAVZJG010000002.1, from coordinate 1,302,034 downwards.
CGTTCGCCAGTGCGATCGCAAGCTGCATCACGCCGGGACGATCGGACGGCGCGATGGTCGCATCGCGAACGCCCGCGAGCGGGATAAACGATTTGACGACGCCGCCGGTGCGCCGCGCGGGCGCTCTGGATTCCGCTCGTACCGCGTCGCTCACCGAGATGAGTTCCTTGTCGGTGAGAATCACGATTCGATTGGGAATCGCCGTTCGCTGGAAGACGACCAGGACGCGCGCGCGGAGTTCCGGCTGATATAATATTTGCTTGATCGACGCGCCGGGAAGCACCTCCATGGGAGCGTAATTGTGCAACTTGAAATTGACTTGACGCAGAAAGTCGAATTCGCGTCGCGCCAACGAGTGGTCGTTTGCCGGTGAGCCCGAGCCGACCGGGAAATTTCGTGCGGCGACGATGATCGGGTCGAACATATAATCGACGACGGTGTTGTAGACGATGGTCGAAGTCGCCGGCTTTCCCGCAACGACGCCATGCAATTCAAGCCACGAATGCAGGAGATTTCTGCCGTGAACGATGCGCTGAATGGCGTCAAACCGGTAAGCGGCGCCGACGATCGCGCCCGCCTTGGTCTTCTCCCAAATCACGATGCGGTCGGGATGCAGACACACCAATTTTGGATTTTTGCTCTGGCCGGCCCAAGGTTGGGACTGGAGGTATACGGTGTAAGGAAAGGGCTTCTCGTCGGGAACCGCGTCGTGAAAGATCGGCGGCAGCGCCGTCCTCGAAGCGATGATTGTCGGCCAAGAAAACCAATCCGATTCGCGCATGGGAGACGCCTTTCCGTCGATAACGTTTCGAGCCCCGCGAACTCAGCGGGCGCCCGCTCGGGACACGGCTACGCGGCCGCAGTTCACCGCGAGGTTACGAGATGGCCGCGCCAGCGCGCTCGCCTGGAGCTTGCACGGCGCGCGAATGGCGCCGATTCGCGGCGCAAGGCTCCGGATTGTCCAAGCGAGAATGGCACCCGCCAAGCTTGGCGGCGTTGCGCGGTCGTCCATTCGACAAGCGGGGACGCCCCTTAAGCAAGGCAGGCCAATGAGCGACCGGCGCACTCGCAGCAACAGTTCAGAACCAGCGCCCCCGTCCATAATAGCCGAACCCGCCGAACAAGAATATCACCAAGAGGATGATCAAAAGCGTATTGGTGTCCATGGCCGTGTTCTCCCAGGTTTTCATCGGGACACGCGACAAATATCGCGTTCGCGACTGTCGCCAAAGACATGGCACGGTCGGCGCTGGGGCAGTAGCATCGGAAACTACCTATGCTGAGTTAAGGTCCGGACGGCGTCCGAATGGCGCAGATTCGCGGCGCCAGGCTCCGGATTGTCCAAGCGAGAACGGCGCCGCCAAGCTGACGCCGCGATGGGCGGAAAGGGGCTGCGCGGGAGCGCGCCTGCATTTTTCGCGGCTGAGCGTCGAGAGACCGCGCCAGGAAAGACTTGAATTGGCGCCCGGGAAAGAACTCGAATTGGTGCCCAGGAAAGGACTCGAACCTTCACGGCTTGCACCGCTGGTACCTGAAACCAGTGCGTCTACCACTTCCGCCACCTGGGCACGGCGCGCTTCATAAGGGCGCGTCAGTCGATCTGTCAATGCTCGCCCCGCTTCCCCGAGCGGGTTCGGCGGGCCGTCGTTCTCCTCAATCGCCGCTCGCCCGGCAGGCCGCTTCATTGCTCCTCGAACAAGCTCGCCTGCGCGACCTCCCGCGGCGGTTCGGCGAGGCCGAGGTGCTTGAACGCGTGCGAGGTCAATAGCCGCCCGCGCGGCGTGCGCTGCACGAAGCCCTGCTGGATGAGATAGGGCTCGATGATTTCCTCGATCGCGTCGCGCGGCTCGGACAGCGCCGCGGCGATCGTCTCGACGCCTACGGGACCGCCGCCGAAACCGACCGCGATGGCGCTGAGATAGCGCCGGTCCATCTGATCGAGGCCGATTGTATCGACTTCGAGCAGGCCGAGCGCGCCGTCGGCGACCGCGCGGGTGACGCTGCTCACGCCCTCGACGACGGCGAAGTCGCGCACGCGCCTGAGCAAGCGTCCGGCGATGCGCGGCGTGCCGCGCGAACGCTTGGCGATTTCGTTGGCGCCGTCTTCGGCCAGCTCCAGCCCGATCACCCGCGCGCTGCGCCGCACGATGCTCTCCAGTTCGGCGACGGTGTAGAAATTGAGCCGCACCGGAATGCCGAAGCGGTCGCGCAACGGCGTCGTCAGCAGCCCGGCGCGCGTCGTCGCGCCGATGAGGGTGAACGGCGAGAGATCGATCTTGACCGAGCGCGCCGCCGGCCCGGCGCCGATGATGAGGTCGAGCTGGAAATCCTCCATCGCGGGATAGAGAATTTCTTCCACCGCCGGGTTGAGGCGATGGATTTCGTCGATGAACAGCACGTCGCGCGGTTCGAGATTGGTGAGCTGCGCGGCGAGGTCCCCCGCCTTGGCGATGACCGGGCCGGAGGTCGAGCGGAAATTGACGCCGAGTTCGCGCGCGACGATCTGCGCCAGCGTCGTCTTGCCGAGGCCCGGCGGGCCGACGAACAGCACGTGGTCGAGCGCCTCGCCGCGCGATTTGGCCGACTCGATGAACACCTTGAGGTTGGCGCGCGCCGCCTCCTGGCCGGTGAAATCGGCGAGAACCTGCGGCCGCAGCGCCGTTTCGTCCTCGGGACGCTTTTCGGCGGAGATCAGGCGGCGCGGAGCGTCGGTCATCTCAGGCGCCTCCGGGCGGAGGCGGCGCCGGCGCCAGCGCGCCGCGCGTCGTCAGGCCGATCAGGCTCGCCGCCATCGCGCAGGCGAGGCCCGCGACGGCGCCGCAGGCGACCAGGGCATGGCGAAGCGTCGCGCCGAGCTCGCCCGAAAACGCCGCCTTGGCCCAACGGCCCGCCGCGGGGCTCGCGTCCGTCCAGACTGTCGCCTCGAGCGACGCGCCGAGCGAGGCGAGCCACAGAAAGAGGCAATAGGTCATCGCGCCGCCGATCAGCGCGGCGACGAGCGAGCGCGGCGCGCCGGCGGGCGCCGCCGCGTCCCACAGCGCATAGAGGAAGCCCGTCGCCGCCGCCGGCCCGGCGCCCAGCGCATAAGCGACGATGAGCGCGATCGTGCGCGCGAACGGCGGCGCGACCGAGCCGAAATGGCCGACCGCTTGCGCGGCGGCCGGCGGCTCCAGCGCGACGGCGATGGCGACGAACAGCGCCGCGCCGATCGCCGGGCCGATCGCGGCGAACAGCAGCGTCAGGCCGATCGTCGGCAGAAAGAAGCGGCGCGGGGGTTGGGTCATGGCGCGCCCTTGGCGAAATAGACGACGGCCGGCAGCTCGGCGAAATGCGCGTCGCAGGTGAGAAGATCGGCGTTCGTCTCCATCGCGGTCGCGTAGATGATCGCGTCGGCCATCGCAAGCGCATGTTCATTGGCGACTTCCGCCGCTCTGAGCGCCACGGCCGTATCCAATGGCGTCACCACGCACTCTTTCGAAAACGCGATCACGCTGCCCGCCGCTTCCTCCGAGACCTGTCGGGCGAGCCAGCGCGCCAATTCGTATTGCACGATCGTCGGCACGATCCAGGCCTCCTGTGTAGGAATCTCAAGGCCCACCTTGCGGCCGAGTTCGGAGTCCATCAGCCACTCGATCCACGCCGAGGTGTCGACGACGCGCATCAGTAGCGATCGTTGCGGTCGCGATAATCGTCCGCCTTCGCCCCGCGCGCGATTCCGACCAACTCCTCGCGGCTTGGCACGGGGATCATCAGCACGCCATTCCCCTTCGGAATGAAGGCGAGTTTCTGGCCGGGACGCCAATGCAACTTGTCGCGCAAGGCCTTGGGGATCGAGACCTGATATTTCGGTGAGATCGTCGACGCGGCGGTCATGATTTTACTCTCCAAAGATCGATCATGATATCGTAAACTAAGTCACTGCGCCACCTCCTTCAGCCCCGCCCTGATCAGCGCCGCGGTCTGCGCCTCGGGGCCGAGCGCGGCGAGGCCCTTGGCGACGGCGAGCGAGGCCTGCGGACGGCCGTAGCCGAGGCCGACCAGCGCCAGCACCGCGTCCTGCGCCTCCTTCGGCAGTTTCGCGCCCGGCTCGCCGGCGGCGAGATCGGCGCCGGCGAAGGGAGGCGCCTTGTCCTTGAGCTCCATCACCAGGCGCTGGGCGAGCTTGGGGCCGACCCCCGGCGCGCGCGCCATCGTCGCCTTGTCCTGATGGGCGATCGCCGCGCTCAGCGTCTCGCCCGACAGCGCGCCGAGGATGGCGAGCGCGAGCTTGGCCCCAACGCCCTGCACGCCCTGCAGCAGGCGGAACCAGTCGCGCTCGGCGACGGTCGAGAAGCCGAACAGCCGGATCGCGTCCTCGCGCACCTGGGTCTCGATGTGCAGCGTCGCCGCCTCGCCGACGGCGGGAAGCGCGCGCAAGGTGCGCGCCGACGCGGACACGACGTAGCCGACGCCGTTCACGTCCAGGATCAGGCTCTCTTCGTCGACGGCCTCGACGACGCCCTTGAGCTTGCCGATCATGCCGCGCCCCTCGCCCGCGCCGCGCGGTGCTGCGCGTGACAGATGGCGACCGCCAGCGCGTCGGCGGCGTCGGGCGAGGACGCCTGGCTCAACGGCAGCAGCGTTTTGACCATCATCGCCACCTGTCTCTTTTCGGCGTGGCCGACGCCGACGACCGTCTTCTTGATCAGATTGGCCGCGTATTCGGCGACCGGCAAGCCCTGGATCGCCAGCGCGGCGAGCGCGACGCCGCGCGCCTGGCCGAGTTTCAGCGTCGATTGCGGATCGCGGTTGACGAAAGTCTCCTCGACGGCGGCCTCGGCCGGCCGCTGGTCTTCGACCAGGCGGATGAGCGCGCGATGAATGAGCGCGAGCCGCTCGGCGAGCGAACAGGCCGCGTTGGTGCGGATCGAACCGCAGGAGACGTAGGCGAGCCGCGTGTCTAAGACTTCGATCACGCCCCAACCGGTGTTGCGCAGGCCGGGGTCGACGCCGAGAATGCGAATCGCGCCGATGTTCATGAAATGATCTCATAAGCCAAGAGGCGGTGCCCTGGCCAGGGCTTTGCCGCGGCGCAAATCTGCGGCGCGGGCTTGCGCGTGCGGGCGCAACGCGCCATGGGATGTCCGGAACGACGGGAAGCTGAAGCAATGCCCGACGCATTCTGGACCGTGTTCGGCGATCTCGCCAATGGGGCATGCTGGTGCTCGCCGGGCGGTGTTGTGGCTCATTTCGACGGAAAATAGGATGAAAAACGACACGCAAATCGATCAAGAGCACCAAAGATGGATTGACATGCTCGGTCCAGGCGATCCGTATCTTAGCAAGCTTACCATAGGGATACACGAAGTACTTCAGGCCCATTTCCTATTGGCGAACTTCTTTTTTAAATCCGGCGAGGGACTTGGAGGCGTGGGACCGAAGGACATAAACCTCCTACACTCTGCTTTGGCGCGTCAGTTTGTCCAATATGGAGGACGGCCGAAATGGACGGATAGAATTGACATATGCGCGACGTTAATGTTTGGATTGATTAAGAACCACCCCTTTTACGATGCGAACAAGCGAACCGCGTTTCTGACATCAATTCTGCATCTTCAAAAGATCGGGAGGACGCCGATTTTATCACATATGGATTATGAGGATTTTACCGTCGCGATTGCCGATAACAAACTCGATAACTATGAAATGTTTGATCGCTTTGACCTACCCGCTCCAGATAAACAGATCGCAGTCATCGCTCATTTTCTAAAGCGTAATACGAGAGAGATAGATTTGCGATCAAAGCTTATTACGTACAATGAATTGAATCAAATAATTCACAAGCGCGGCCTGAGACTCGACAATCCGCGTGGTAACAGAATAGATGTAGTCAGATTCGTTGATAAAGACTCTGGTATAGAGTTTAACAAGCCCGTGCGCATCGCGCATATCGGATTTCAAGGTTGGTCGAAGCAAATTAGTCGTAAAGACATTGACATTCTCAGAGAGGCCGCGCGCCTCGACGCGAGGCATGGCTACGACTCTCAGTCGTTCTTTAACGGTCTTGACGACCCCCTAACAGTCATCAAGAAATATCGCGAGCCCTTGGAACGATTGGCGTTCCGGTAACATTTTGCTCGAAATTTCTACGCGGGTTTTCTCCCGGCGAGCCCCCTAAACCGCCCGCGAATGCCTCGGCTTGTCCGCGTCCTGGGTCAGATAGACGTCGAACAGCGCCGCGACCGAGCGGACGAACCGGCGGCCCTTTTCGCTGACCTCGATGCGGCACCCGTCCCAATGGGCGAGGCCGTCGGCCCATCGACGATCGCCGAGTTCGCTTCGCGCGTCGGCGGGTCTGGCGGCGATGGGAAAGGCGCGCCGCCTGCCGCCGTTGGCGCTAGGCGGCCTTGCCGCCGGCGCCCGGCGCGGGCAAGTCGATCGACAAGTTTCTCCCCATGCGCGCCAACGCTTCGTCGATGGCCCACAGGTGCGAATTATGGCGAAGATCGAGCAAACGCCGCACGGAATTTTCGCTTGCGCCGAGTTCAGTCGCGAGCTTCGTCCGGGACCAGCCGCGACTGAGCATCGCCTCGTGAACGGCCAGCTTCGCGGTCACGAGCGAGGGAAGGACCGCGCGATCGGCGCCGGGATGGCCGGCGCCGCCGCGCGGCAGCGGCTTTCCCGCGTGAATATAGCCCTCGAGCGCCGCGATAAGGCAATCGACCGCATTGGCCCGCGCCTCCGCCTCCGTTTCCCCCTCGGTCAACGCCTCGGGAACGTCGGGAAAGCGCACGAGCCACCAGCCGTTGTCCTCGCGCTGGAGCGTGTATCGATAGCCAAACGCCATTTTCATTCCCCGATATCGTCGCGTTTCAAACCGAGTTGATCGAGCATAGCCTTGAGCAATCCCGGCCCGATCTCCTTGTCGCGATCCTTCAGCGTCGTGAATCGGTCGCCAAAATAAAGCCGTCCGTGACTGCCCTTGCCGTGACCGCCGTCGAAAGCGACAAACGCGCTCCTCTGACGGCCAAGCCTCCTGATCTTCCGTTCGAATTCCCGGCCCCGCATGCGCCGCTTATCGCACATATGTGTGCGAATGGTCAAAAAATTCGCCGAGACGGCCCGTGCGGCGATTTTCCGATCATTTCCGGCACCCCGGCCGGCGCTTCCCGTCAGCCGGGCTCGCCGGCGGCGCCCTCGATGGTCTTGCGCATCTTGGCCAGCTCGGCGCCGGCCAATTCCATGAACGCGCGCACGCGCGCGGACTGGCGCAGATCGGCATGGGTGAGAATCCACAGGTCGACGTCGAGTTCGGGCAGAATCGCGCCGACGCGGGTCAACTCGGGGCGGGGATCGCCGAGGAAGCACGGCAGCAGCGCGGCGCCGACGCCGAGCGCCGCCGCTTCGAGCACGCCCAGCACGGAATTGACGCGGGCGACCTGACGGCGCGGGCCGACGTTGTCCTCGACCCAGCGTTTGCCGAGCGGCGGCGCGTAATGGTCGCCGAAACCGACCCACGGCGCCGCCGCGACGACCCGCGGGCCGAACTCGGCGGCGATCTCCGCGGTGCAATAGACCGCCCAACGCGTCGCGCAGATGCGTCGGCCGACCAGCGCCTCCGGCGGCTCGTTGGCGGCGCGAATCGCCACGTCGGCGTCGCGGCGCGACAAATTGAGGGTCTGCGCGGCGACGATCAGATCGAGCTGCACGGCGGGATAGGCGACGCGAAAGCGCGCCAGGATCGGCGGCAAGAGCGCGATCGCGATCGCGTCGGTGGTGGTGACGCGCAATTCGCCGCTCGGCTTGACGTCGCGTCCGGCGACGCGGCGCTCGAACTCGATGATCGAATTGGCCATCGCGCTCGCCAGCCCGATCATTTCCTCGCCCGTCGCGGTCGGCCGATAGCCGGCGCGCGAACGCTCGAACAGCCGCGCGCCGACCGCGCTTTCGATCGCGGCGAGGCGGCGGAAGACCGTCGAGTGGTTGAGGCCGAGCGCCTCAGCCGCGCCGACCAGCGAGCCGGCGTCGGCGATCGCCTTGACCAGGCGAAATTCGTCCCAATCCAACGAGGAAGCCATTTCGTGCGCGTCCGATCGCGTTGCGCGACGACGCCGACCTTCGGCGAAGGCGGGCCGTGGCGCAAGCCGAATGGACGAGCGCGCCAGCGCATCGGCCGGCGCCGCGACGATCGGCCGCGCGAGGCCGAAGGCTAGAGCATGACGTGTTTAAGTCGAATCACCGCAGCCGTCATTGCGAGCAAAGCGAAGCAATCCAGACTTAGGGTTTGCGGCGGCGGCTTAGTCTGGATTGCTTCGCTGTCGCTCGCAATGACGACGGAGACCTGTTTCGATCTAAAGACGACATGTTTTAGGCTCGCCGGGCGAGTCGCCGCGATCACGGCCGCGGCGCGGCGGCGCGGCGCAGGCGGTCGTTGATCGCCGCGCCGAGGCCGCGTTCGGGGATCGGCGCGACGGCGATCGTCGCCGCCCCGGTCGCGTCGAGCGCGCGCAAGTGAGCGAACAGGTTCGCCGCCGCCTCGTCGAGGTCGCGCGAGGGCGACAGATCGAGCCACGCCCGCGCCGGGCTGGCGGCGAGGACGCCGCCGAAATCGAGCGCCGCTTCCTCGCGCGACGCCTCTCGCGCCGCCAGGCGCAGCGCCGCGAGCGGCGCGTAATGCGACTCGAGGAGCCCCGGCGCGAGCGTCGCGCCGCCGGCGTTCGACGCGGGCTCGTCGGCGAGCGCGAAGCCCAATTCGGCCTCGATCCGCTCGCGCGCGATCGCGCCGGGGCGCAACAGCCGCGGCGTCCCGCCGAGGCAGGCGACAATCGTCGACTCCAGCCCCAGCGGCGTCGGGCCGGCGTCGAGAATCCAGTCGATCCGGCCGTCGAGGTCGGCGGCGACGTGCTCGGCGGTCGTCGGGCTGACGAGCCCGGAGCGGTTGGCCGACGGCGCGGCGAGCGGAACGCCGGCCGCCTCGATCAGCGCGCGCGCGATCCAATGATCGGGCATGCGCAGCGCCAGCGTGTCGAGGCCGGCGCGGGCGAGCAGGCTGATGCGGCACGCCGGCGAGACCGGTGCCACGATCGTCAGCGGCCCCGGCCAGAACGCGCGCGCCAGCCTCTTCGCCCGATCGTCGAAGATCGCCTCGCGCTCGGCGCTTTGCCGATCGGCGAAGTGGGCGATCAGCGGGTTGAAGACGGGGCGTCCCTTGGCGGCGTAGATCGCCGCCACGGCCGCGTCCGAGGTCGCGTCGGCGGCCAGGCCGTAGACCGTTTCGGTCGGCATGGCGACGAGCCCGCCGGCGCGAAGCTGCGCCGCGGCGGCGGCGACGCTGTCGGCGTCGGCCGGCGCGATGCGGGTTATGCGACGACGGCTCGACGGCATGGGCGCGCTTCTTATGGCTCCGGTTCCAGGTCGGCGCGCGCTCCCGCAGCGCCGCGCTCCTCGGCCCGCGCGCTGTGCCGACGCCTCGGGGCGTTTGTCAACCCGAGCGCGCGGCGATTGGCGCGGCGATGGGGAGGGCGAGGGGGTGGGGGGAGCGGGTTTGGACGGCTATCGAGGCCCTGTCGCCGCCGAAATCGCGGCGCGTCGCCTAAGGAGCGTCATCCAGTGATACGGCTTCCGAGTGAGTAGCTCGGGAGAACCCACCCTTCGGCCCCGGCGGCCACATCGGATCGTCGCCGTCAAGCCGCTGCGCGGCTGCTCCGCTGCGCTTCGCCCGCTCCGCGGTGACTGCGACGCTCCGATGCGGCGTTTGTGTTTCCGTGATCTTTGTCGAGCGAAGCCGGCCGCGAGGCCGGCTCGCTCAACAAAGATCACGGAAACCGAGAGCCTGAGCCGCGCGGAGGGGTCAAGGCTCGCGCGCGTGAGCGCGCGACCCGTGAAACGGGCTTGGCCTTGACGCCGAGCACGGATCAGGCACAGCGCCCGTCTTCCGACGAACGCTTCACTCGGAAGCCGTATGAGTGGGCGACCGCGATTCAAAGCGAGACCCGCCCGATATCATCAAGCGTCACTTCGGCGGCCCTGCGGCCATAAAGCTGCGTCGTGCGCGTCGAGGCATGGTTCGCCATCCGCGCGGCCTTCTCGAGCGCGCCGCCGTTTTCCAGGTAAGCGGTGATGCCCGTCGCGCGAAAAGTGTGATTGCCGACGCGCGTCGCGACGCCGGCCGCCTTGGCGCGCCTCTGGACCATCGCATAGGCGTTCGCCTGCGGCAGGGGATTGCCGGTGAGCCGGCCCGCGCGGCTGTAGGTCTGAAACAGCAGCGCCTTCGGCTCGCCCGCGAGCCCCGCGCCGTCGATGTATGCTCGCAGGTAGGCTTCGAGATAGCGATGGCACGGCATGGCGCGCCGCTCGCCGCCCTTGTCGGGCAGGCGCAGCCATAGCCGGCCGTTCCGCGAAACCACGTCCTCGACGCGCATGGCGGTCGCCGCGCCGATGCGCGCGAAGGAATAGACCATCAGGCCGATCAGCGCGCGGTCGCGCAAGCCGATGACGCTTCTGGCGTCGATCGCATCGATCAGCCGGCGCGCCTCGGCCGGTTCGAGCGCCGCCGTCTTGCCGCGCCGCACGACATGGCGCGGCCCGCGCACCGCGGCGGCCGGATTGGCCGGCATGATCTCCCCCGCCGCCAGCCAATCGAACAGGCGCCGCAACGCCGCCAGGCGGAGCTTCGCCGTCGGCGCGGATCGCGTGCGTCGAAGCTGCTCGACATAGGCGGCGACATGCCCGCTCTCGATCGCCGCGAGCTGCGTCACGCCGCGCGCGTCGAGCCAATCGAAAAATTCCGTCGCCGCGCGTGCATAGGCGCGGCGGGTGTGCGGGTTGCGGATCTGCGCGGTGAAGAATTCGAGGAAGCGATGGGTGGCGCGGGGGCCGGACGCGGCGATGAGGGCGGGGGCGTTGTTAGTCGCGAGTGGCGCGAGCGGATTCATGACTCACCCTCTTCGGACGGAAGGAGGTACTGATATGCCTGCCACGCGCACGAGGCCTCATCACCGGGCACCGCGTCCTCGAATTCCAGATAAACTCCGGTCGAGTCCCCACGCCCGCTGAATTGGAAGTCGTACGCGCCATTATCGAACGCGTTCAGAAAGTCTCGAATTCTCTCAACACCCGCGAGCATCTCTTCGCCGTATCGAATTTCAAAACGAAAGAGCGGCACGGTCACGGCCTTCCGTTCGCCGCATCGGCGAAAGCCGCTGCTAAAGTCGAAACGAGCAACGAGTCCGCCATTTTGCCGGCCTTGTGAAGCCGCCTGAGACTCACTTCGAATTGCTGATAGCTACCACCGCCTTGCTCGGCTTCGATCGCGAGCGCGCGAATGTTTTCGGCGACGCACTTGATCTCCGCTTCGCGCGCGGCGGCCTGCGCTGGGGTGAACAGCGCTGCACCCGACTTGACGGAAATGTGAGCCGTACTCTCTATGTCCTCAGCAATGGCCTGAAGGGCTGCGACGCGTGTTCGGATCATGACGTCTTTCCTCAGCTCGTGAAGATCAATGAGGGTCATCCACTCCGCTTTGACGATGTCGCAGGCGAGATCGTCGGCGAGGGTCTTCTTGGAATAGAGCGTGTATTGGTTGCTCCGCGCGAAAATCGCGAGGAAGTGGGACTCCGGGCTATCGGTGGCATGACTTCGCCAGAGGCCTCCCAAGATCGGCTCAACAATCTCCCACGGCAGACCCGCGTCAAACATCAGCTTCGCGAGCCGAAAAGAACACAGGTCGGCAAAGCCGAACCTCGACCAACGCCAGCGTTTGAGGTCGGTCACTTCCGCGGGCGTATCACGCCCCGAGAATTTCCCGATCGCTCCCGCGTCCTTCAGCAGACCGCGCTTGAGCCAGGAACGAAGACCCTCGTACCCAACACCGGCAACCTGCGCCGCTTGCGCTGTCCGGAGATAGATATTGGTGTTCATAGAACCAATGTAACACACCACCGAATCGGTGTCAAGAAACCCAATTATGTAATTACACTATGCGATAAAGGATATTATCATATACGAATTCCAAATCCAGCGTTTACGCAAAGTGCGGATGTTGCATTCTTCACGTAAACTGCGTATAATGTGACCTGTGAAAGAAAGGACGCATGGCCATGGCTGACACCGTTCCGGCCGCCGAGTTCGCCCGCAACTTCGGTCGCTACAAGATGCTGGCGCAGCGCGAGGCGGTTCCGGTTTCGAGCAACGGCACGCTCGCCGGTTATTTCGTCGCGCCGCACGAATATGACGAGCTGCGCAAGCTCAAGGGCATGCGCCGCCGCTTTCTGACGGCGGAACTATCCGACGAAGAGGCCGAACGCATCGCGGCGTCGCGGATGGACCCGCGCCACGATCATCTCAACAAACTCCTTGATCCGAAATAGCGGGCGGCATGGCGATTCCGACGCCCGAACCGGGCCTCGTCATTTCCTATGCCTATGTATGGGATCACGAAGCGCAAAGCGGACAGGAGGAAGGGCGCAAGGATCGCCCGTGCGTGATCGCGCTCGCGGTCGAGCGCCGGCAAGTCGGCGAAACGCTGGTGACGGTCTTGCCGGTGACGCATCGCCCGCCGAAGGACACGGCGGCGGCGGTCGAGATTCCGCGCGCCGTCAAAAGACATCTTGGCCTCGATGACCAACGCTCATGGGTCGAGCGTGAGCGAGGGCGATCAATTCGTCTGGCTGGGCTATGATTTGCGCAAGGCGCCGGGCACGGATCGCTACGACTACGGCTATTTGCCGCCGCGCCTACTCAACGATGTGCTGAAAGCGTTTTGGGCGTGGCGCGAGGCGCGCAAAGCAACGGTGTCGCCGCGATGAACCGGCTCGCGCGCCTTCCGCGACCGCGTCGCGGCGCTGATCGGCCGCGACCCGCGCCCGCGAAAGCGCGGACGCAACTCGGCGAAAACGGGAATTATGCAGGCGTCACCGTAATTCCCAAGGCGTTGGCGAGCTTGCCGGTATAGAGATAGGCGCGGGCGCGATTGCGAAAGGCGGCCGCGTATTTGGGGGCGAGCTGGATCGCCTGGGTGAATTCGGCGACAGCGCGCTCGAAATCCTGCTTGTCGACGTAAGCGCTGCCGCGATTGTTGTAAATGACGGCGTCCTTGGGATCGAGCCGGATCGCCTCGGTCTCGTCAGCGATGGCGAGGTCGTATTGGTCCTTGTCGTCGTAGGCCCAGCCCCGGTAGATGTAGGCGTTGGCCATGTTGGGATCGAGCCGGATCGCCTCGCTCTCATCGGCGATGGCGCGGTCGTAATCCTCGTTGACGTCATAGGCCCAGCCCCGGTTGACATAGGCCCAGGCGATATCGCGGCCACGCCAACGGCCTGATTGGATCGCATTGGTGCAGGCGGTGATTTTGGCGTCGCCATCGCCCTTCACGCATGTATCGGCGTCGTTGGCGCGGGTCGGCGAAACCGAGGCTGAACCGACGAGCGCGAAAAGGGCGGCCGTTCCGGCCAAGAGACTCGAGAAGCGCATGCGTATCCCCCCTTACGGTTCGGCGCCGATGCCGAGCCAGCGCGCGCATCGGTCGGAACCGCCGAGCGCCGCGTCGTCCGCTAGCACAAATCCGGCCTGCATGTACCGAGATTCTCCAGATGGAGCGCTCGGCGAGGTCAAGATTGTCTCCGGCGGCGACGTTTTTCAAGCGGGAAGCGTCGCCATCCGCCGTCGGCGCCCTTCGGTGATTTTCTGCCTCCCGTCGCGAGGCGATGCTCGCGACCCGCCGCCTGCTGCGCGGCGACCCCGCTGCGCTGCTCGCCCGCATCGACGAAGAGCTCGGCCTGTTGCACGAGCGCCTGCGCTCCCCCGAAGCGCGCGCCGCGTTCGTGGCGTTCATGGGGAAGGGGAAGGGGTAAGGGCGGGACGCCGCTCCCCGCTCTCCGCCGAAGCGCGGCGAACGCCGCGACCGCAGCGATCCCGACCTTTCCAGCGCGATCGGCGAAAGGTCGAACGCGACAATTTCTTCCCGAACGTTCGAGTCTCGGTTATCCTGTCTTTCGTCGGGGCGTCGGCGCGATCCCATGAGGCCCGCGCTGCGCCGCAAAACCTCGCGCCGAGCGGCGGTTGTCGTAACTCCCAAGGTGGGGTGAGTCTGGAATGCCACAGTGTTTGGGAAACGGCATTGATATGCGGATTGTGGGAGACGGCGGCACGAGACTGTGAATCAAGGGTGGGATGGTTCTTCCCGCCGAAGTCGAGGAGTTGATAGCGTCTCTGAGGGCGGAGATCGCGGCGTTGCGGGCCGAGGTGGCCGATCTTCGTCGGCAATTGGGGCGGGACAGCTCGAACAGTTCGCAACCGCCTTCGAGTGACGGGCTGCGGAAGAAACCGCGTATTGGAGGCAGTCTGCGCGGCCGTTCGGGCAAGACGAGCGGCGGCCAGACGGGTCACAAGGGCGGCACGCTGCGGCAGGTCGCCGATCCCGATTGCGTGGTTGGGCACGCGGCGTGCGCATGCGGCCATTGCGGTTGGCCTCTCGAGGCGGGGTCGGCGATAGGGGTCGAGAAGCGGCAAGTGTTCGACCTTCCCGAGCGCCCGCTGCGGGTCACGGAACATCAGGCCTCGATTTACCGCTGCGCGCATTGCCGGGGCGTGACGAAGGCGGTTTTTCCCGAAGGCGTGGTCTCGCCTGCCCAGTATGGCGAGCGCATCAAGGCCGCGGCGATCTATCTCAATGTCCAGCAACTCATCCCCGAGGATCGGACCGCGCAAGCGCTGAGCGATCTGTTCGACGCGCCGCTGATCTGTCCGGCCAGCCTTGTCGCTTGGATCGCCAAGAAGGGACAAGAGTTGCGGCAAGTTTACCAGGCCATCGGCGAGCGCGTGGCCGAGGCGAAGGTTCGCCATCTCGACGAGACGGGATATCGCATCGCCGGTAAGCTGCAATGGCTGCATACGACTTCGAGCCAAGCCTTCACCTTCTATCGCGCCGACGAAAAGCGCGGCGCGATCCCGCAGGATTTGAAGGGGGGCGTCGTCGTGCACGACCACTTCCTGCCTTATCGTCGGCTCGACGCGGTCGAACACGCCTTCTGCAACGCCCATATCTTGCGCGAACTCCAGTGTTTGATCGAGTTCGACAAGGAGCCGTGGGCCGAACTCATGCGCGACACGCTTCGGGCGGCGAATATCGCCGTTCATGAGGCGCGCGAGGCGGGCGCGAAGGCGCTGGAGCCCAAAGTCATCGCGGCCTTCGTCGACCAATATTGGGCCGCGGTTCGGCTCGGCCTCGCTTTCCATCGCCAGTTGCCCGCACTCCACGCCAAGGCCAACGCGAGCGGACGAACAAAGCAGCGCCCCGGCCGCAATCTGCTCGAAAGGCTGAAGACGTTCAAAGTCGAAACGCTGCGCTTCCTCACCGACTTCGACGTGCCCTTCACCAACAACCTGGCCGAACAGGACCTCAGGATGATGAAGGTCAAAATGAAAATCTCGGGCTCGTTTCGAACCCTCGACGGCGCCCAAAGCTTCGCGCGCCTCAGGTCAGTCGTCTCAACCGCGAGAAAACAGGGGGCCAACATCCTCAAAACCCTCGCCGACCCGCCAACACAGATCGCGCTCGCCCTCAACGCCTAGTGTCCCGATCGAGAAATACGTGCGATCATTCGCCTGCTGATTTGCGGAGGGATGATCGATGGGAAAGCGGGCGGCTAGGATTCGTCTGACGGACGACGAGCGCACTGAACTGGAAAGCCTGGCGTCGCGTCGTCGGACGGCGCAGGGTTTGGCTCAGCGCGCGCGGATCATATTGTTGGCGGCGCGAGACGCCGAGAACCTGACGATTTGTCAGCAGTTGGGGGTGGCGCCCAATACCGTCGGCAAGTGGCGACGGCGGTTTGCCGAACGTCGTGTCGAGGGACTGCTGGACGAGCCGCGCCCTGGAGCCCCGCGACGGATCAGCGACATGGAGATCGCTGAAACGATTCGCCTGACCCTGGAGACGACGCCGGAGAACGCGACCCACTGGAGTCTTCGATCGATGGCGCGCGCCGTCGGGTTTGCGCCTTCGACGATCCATCGGATTTGGCAGGCGTTCAACCTTCAACCGCATCGCACCGAGACGTTCAAGCTTTCGAGCGACCCGCTCTTTGTCGAGAAAGTTCGCGATATCGTCGGACTGTACTTGGCCCCGCCCGAGCGGGCCATCGTTCTCTGCGTCGATGAAAAGAGCCATATCCAGGCGTTGGACCGGACTCAGCCTCTACTTCCCCTGCGCCCCGGTCAGGTCGAGCGGCGCACGCATGACTACACGCGCCATGGAACCCTCTCCCTGTTCGCCGCCCTCGACACCGCCACCGGCAAAGTGATCGGGCGATGCTATCCGCGCCACCGCGGACGCGAATTCTTGAGCTTCCTGCGCGAGATCGAACGCAACGTTCCAAGCGATCTCGATATCCACCTCGTCATGGACAACTACGCCACCCACAAGACCCCGGCGATCCGGAAATGGCTCGGCGCACGGCCGCGATGGCGCGTCCATTTCACGCCGACATCGAGTTCTTGGATCAATCAGGTCGAGCGATTCTTCGCCGACATCACCGATCGCCAAATACGGCGAGGCGTCCACCGCTCCACCGTCGAATTGGAAGCCGCCATCCGCGCTTACATCGAGGCCGTCAATTGCAATCCAAGGCCCTTCCGATGGACAAAATCCGCAGACGATATCCTCGCCAGCATAAAGCGCTTCTGCTTGAAAACCCTCACCATCGCACAAGCCCAAATCGCAGCTAACTCGGAATCAGGACACTAGACGGCTTGGGAGTTACCGGTTGTCAAATTTCGCGGGCCAAGCCCTTGAAATCGCACGAAACGGCCAAGGGAATCCTTGACAAGACTTGACAGCGCTTGACGAAACTCGACGCCGCTCGACAAAACTTGACGAACCTCGACGAGCGGTTTGACGGCGCGGCGGCGGGCCCCGCTTCCTCGCTTGCGGGAGCCAGGCGAACGATCGGCGCTTCGCCGCGCGCTCGGGTTGCGGCTTCGCGCCGGCGAAACTAAGCTGCGCGACGCGCATAAAACCGCGCGCCAACATTCAGGAATCCGCTCATGGCCTTCATCGCCGACATCCTTTCTCGCGTTAAGCCCTCCGCGACCATCGCGGTGACGCAGAAGGCGCGCGATCTCAAAGCCAAAGGGCGCGACGTGATTTCGCTGTCGATCGGCGAGCCCGACTTCGACACCCCCGACAACATCAAGGAGGCGGCGATCGCGGCGATCCGACGCGGCGAGACCAAGTATCCCCCGGTGCTCGGCATCCCGCCGTTGCGCGAGGCGATCGCCGCCAAGTTCAAGCGCGAGAACGGGCTCGACTACAAGGCGTCCGACACCATCGTCGGCACCGGCGGCAAGCAGATTCTCTACAACGCCTTTCTGACCACGCTGAACAAGGGCGACGAGGTGGTCATCCCCGCGCCCTATTGGGTCAGCTATCCCGAAATGGTGCTGATCAACGGCGGCGAGCCGGTCATCGTGCCGACGACGCTGGAGAAGTCGTTCAAGCTGCAGCCCGAGGACTTGGAGCGCGCGATCACGCCGCGCACCAAGTGGGTGGTGCTCAACTCGCCCTCCAACCCCTCCGGCGCGGCGTACACGAGGAGCGAGCTGAAGGCGCTGACCGACGTGCTGATGCGCCATCCCGCCGTCTATGTGCTCACCGACGACATCTACGAGCATCTGGTCTACGGCGATTTCGTCTTCGTCACGCCGGCTCAGGTCGAGCCCGGCCTCTACGAGCGCACGCTGACGATGAACGGCGTCTCCAAGGCCTATGCGATGACCGGCTGGCGCATCGGCTACGCCGCCGGCCCGGCCAAGCTGATCAAGGCGATGGACATGGTGCAGGGCCAGCAGACCTCGGGCGCCTGCACCATCGCGCAATGGGCCTCGGTCGAGGCGCTGACCGGCCCGCAGGACTTCGTGCCGGTGCGCCGCAAGGCGTTCGAGGAGCGGCGCGACCTCGTCGTCGCCATGCTCGCCCAGGCGCAATATCTGCAATGCCCGAAGCCGGAGGGCGCGTTCTACGTCTATCCCTCCTGCGCCGGCGCGATCGGCAAGAAGGCGCCCTCGGGCAGAACCATCGCCAACGACGAAGACTTCGTCACCGAACTCCTGGAGAGCGAGGGCGTGGCGGCAGTGCACGGCGCGGCGTTCGGCCAAGGGCCGAATTTCCGCGTCTCCTACGCGACTTCGCTGGAGACGCTGGAAACCGCCTGCCGCAGGATCCAACGCTTCGCCGCCGCGCTGCGGTAAGCAGCGCGGGCGCCGCGTCCTCGCGCTACACCGCGCGCGAATGCCGCGGCTTGTCCGCGTCCTGCGTGAGATAGGCGTCGAACAGCGCCGCCGCCGAGCGCACGAACGGGCGGCCGCGTTCGCTCAGCTGGACGCGGCCGCCGTCGCGACGCGCGAGGCCGTCGGCTTCGAAGCGCGCGAGCCCGTCGAGGCAGGCCAGCAGCGGCGCGGGATCGGCGGCGTGCGCCACGGCGACCGCCGTTAGATCGACTTCGAGATCGCACATCAGCCGCTCGATCACGTCGCGGCGCAGCCGGTCGTCGTCGCTCAGCGCGACGCCGCGCACGACCGCGAGGCCGCCCGCCTCGATCAGCTTGGCGTAGGCGGGCGCAGTCGGCGCGTTCTGCGCGTAGCCGTCGGGAAGCGAGCCGATCGCGCTGGCGCCGAAGCCGATCAGCGCCGGCGCCGCGTCGGTGGTGTAGCCCTGGAAGCCGCGCTTGAGGCGGCGCGAGGCCGCGGCCTCGGCCATCGCGTCGCCGGGGCGCGCGTAATGGTCGAGCCCGACCGCGATGTAGCCGCCTTCGTCGACGAGGACGTTGTGGATCGCGCGCTGCTGGGCGAAGCGCGCGGCGGGACCCGGCAGGCTTTCCTCGGGGATCAGCGCCTGGTGCTTCTTCATCCACGGCACGTGGGCGTAGCCGAACACGGCGACGCGGTCGGCGCAAAGCGCGAGCGCGCGCCGCGCGGTGCGCGCGACGCTCTCCTCGGTCTGCAACGGCAGGCCGTAGATGAGGTCGAGATTGAGCGAACCGACGCCGAGGCCGCGCGCGGCGTTGGCGCAATCTTCCGTCTCCTCGTAGGATTGCCGACGCCCGATCGCCTCCTGCACCGCCGGTTCGAAGTCCTGCACGCCGAGGCTGACGCGGGTGACGCCCATTTCAGCGAGCGCGTCGAGCCGATCCTTGGGCAGGCTGGTCGGATCGAGTTCGATCGCGATCTCCGCATCCGGCTCGAGCGCGAAGGATTCGCGGATGCGCGCCATGATCGCGGTCAGCCGGTCGCCGGGAAGGCTGGTCGGCGTGCCGCCGCCCCAATGGACGTGCGAAACCGCAGGTCTGCGGCCGATCAGGCCGGCGACCCGCTCGATCTCGCGCTCCAGCAGCCCGGCATAGGCGCGCAGCGAAGAATCGAGCCGCACCACGCTCGTGTTGCAGCCGCAATAATAGCAGAGCCGGTCGCAGAACGGCACGTGCAGATAGAGCGAAAGCGGCGCGGCCGGCGACAGCGCGCCGAGCCATTTCGCGTAGGTCTCGGCGCCGATCGCGGGCGAGAAATGCGGCGCGGTGGGGTAGCTGGTGTAGCGCGGCACGCGGCCGTCGTAGCGCGCGACGAGTTCGGCGTCGGCGATTGCGGTCCCCTGCCGAGGCGCGGCGGGCGAGGCTTCGATCGTGCTCAATCCCATGATCCAGCATAGCAAATTCGCCGCGCGCGTTCACCAGCCTTTTGCGAAGGGCGCGGGCGGGCTCGGGCGGCCGCGCTCGCGCGCCGTCAGGCGGCGTCGACGCGCGCCACGCCGTCCAGCTCTTTCCGCGCATCGTCCGGCAGATTCAGCTCCGCCGCGGCGAGGTTCTGCCTGAGATGCGCGACCGACGAGGTGCCGGGGATCAGCAGGATGTTCGGCGAGCGACGCAGCAGCCAGGCGAGCGCGACCTGCATCGGCGTCGCGCCGAGGCGCTTAGCGACGGCGGACAAAGTCGTGGACTGAAGCGGGCTGAAGCCGCCGAGGGGGAAGAACGGCACATAGGCGACGCCTTCGCAGCCGAGGTCGTCGATCAGGGCGTCGTCGGCCCGATGCGCCACATTGTAATAGTTCTGCACGCAGACGATCTCGCAGATCCGGCGTCCATCCGCGATCTGCTTGGGCGTGACGTTGCTCAGCCCGATGTGGCGAATCAGGCCCTGCCGTTGGAGATCGGCCAGGACGGCGAGCGGCGCCTCGAGCGATCCCTCTACGGGGCCGTGGATGTCGAACATGCTGCGAAGGTTGACCACGTCGAGAACGTCCAGGCCGAGATTGCGGAGATTTTCGTGCACCGCCTGGGTCAGTTCTTCGCGCGAGAAGGCCGGAAGCCGCGATCCATCCTCGCCGCGCCGGGCGCTGACCTTGGTGACGATGACGAGGTCGTCGGGATAGGGATGCAGCGCCTCGCGGATGATCTGGTTGGTGACGTGCGGGCCGTAGAAATCGCTGGTGTCGATGTGGTTCACGCCGCTTGCGACCGCCTCGCGCAGCACCGCCAGCGCGGCGCCGCGATCCTTGGGCGGGCCGAACACGCCGGGCCCGGCGAGCTGCATGGCGCCGTAGCCGAGCCGCTTCACCATGCGGTCGCCGAGGGCGAACGCGCCGGACTGGTCGATGCTGGACATGATCGATCTCCTTTGGAGACGGGCCAAAGGTAAGCATTGCCTTGGCGCGCGGTAAGGGGGCGCCATCCGCACGGCCGGTGCGGAACAGCGAAACATGAAGCCTGATCGCGGCAATCTCAACGCCCTCGCCGCGACGGCGCGCGCGCTGAGGTTCAACGTCCCGGCCGGCGCGGATGGCGCCGCCCGGAATCGCCCGCCGCAAGCGCCGTTTCTCGACAAGCGCCGGATTGACGGGCACAATGCGGGATTGCCGAAGCCGGCTCAACGGAAACGTACGAACCGATGTTCACTCTGGACGACCTCGCCCGCATCATCGCCGACCGCGCGTCGGCGGGGGCGGACCAATCCTACACCAGCGCGCTCCTCGGCAAGGGGACCGCGCATTGCGCGAAGAAGTTCGGCGAGGAGGCGGTCGAGCTGGCGATCGCGGCCGTCGCGCAGGACGATAACGCGGTGCGCGCGGAGGCCGCCGACGCGCTCTATCATTTGCTGGTCGTGCTGCGCTCGCGCAACGTTGCGCTGGCCGACGTGATGAGCGAACTGGAGCGGCGCGCCAAACGCAGCGGTCTCGAAGAAAAGGCGTCGCGGCGCGCCTGATCGCTTTCGTTTCACCCGATGTTGTTTTCCTCGCCGGAGAAAACGGGGCCCGCATGAATCACAGAGTTTCAGCCGCGCCGCCGCACGCCGCCTCCTCGCCCTATCGGCATTTCACCCGCGACGAGTGGGCGGAATTGCGCGCCGACACCGAGTCTGACCCTCACCATCGACGATTTGCGCAAGCTGCAATCGACCCACGATCCGATCTCGCTCGACGAAGTGGAGGCGATCTACCTGCCGCTTTCGCGCCTGCTGGCGCTCTACGTCGCGGCGACGCAGGGGCTGTTCAAGGCGACCCAGCGATTCCTCGGCGCCAACGACGGCAAGGTGCCCTACATCATCGGCGTCGCCGGTTCGGTGGCGGTGGGAAAGTCGACGACGGCGCGGGTGCTGAAGGCTCTGTTGACGCGCTGGCCCAACACCCCCAAGGTCGAACTGATCACCACCGACGGCTTTCTGCATCCCAACGCGCGGCTCATTCGCGAGGGGCTGATGGATCGGAAGGGCTTTCCTGAAAGCTACGATGGTGCCGCGCTGATCCGCTTTCTCGCCGACGTCAAGGCGGGCACGCGCGACGTCAAGGCGCCGGTCTATTCGCACCTCGTTTACGACGTTGTGCCGGGAGAGACGATCGTCGTCGATCGGCCGGACATCCTCATCGTCGAGGGCCTCAACGTGCTGTCGCCCAACCGACTCTCGCGCGAGGGCAGGGAAATTCCCGTCGTCTCCGATTTCTTCGATTTTTCGGTGTTCCTCGACGCCAGCGACGAACTGCTGGAAAAATGGTACATCGCGCGTTTCATGCGCCTGCGCAATACGGCGTTTCGCGATCCGCGCAGCTATTTCCGCCAATACGCCGATCTCGGCGACGCGGAAGCGCGGGCGGTCGCGCGCTCGGTCTGGCGGCGCATCAATCTCGTCAACCTGCACGAGAATATCCTTCCCACCCGTGCGCGCGCCAGCCTCAGGCTCACCAAGGGCGCCAGCCACCGCATCGAGGAAGTCGCGCTGCGCAAACTGTGAGCGAACCGATGACGCCTCGTCTCTCCCGCGCGCGCCTTCACGCGGCGCTCCTCGCCGCCTTCGGCCTGGCGTTCTTCGCGCCGGCCCTCGCCGAGGACGCCGCCGCGCCGCCGTGCAGAGGCCGCGACTTGGCCGCCGGCGCCGATCTCGGCGCGGCGCGGCTCAAACGCGCCGACGATCTCGTCAACGCCGAAGGCCTTCTCTGGCGCGTCGAGCGCGAGGGGCTTGCGCCGTCCTATCTCTTCGGCACGGTCCACGCGACCGACGAAGACGCCGTCGCGCTGGCGCGCAAGGCGGCGGAATTCGTCGCCGGCGCGAAGGTCGTCGCCACCGAGCTCGGCGGCCCGTTCGACGCCGTCGATCAAGCGGACATGGCGGCGAAGATGTTCGCCAAGGCGATCGCGCGCGACCAGGACACTTTCGACGCCGCGCTGACCGGCGAACGCGCCGCCGCAGTCGAGGCCTATCTCGGCGGGCGCGGATTCCCCAAGGAAATGGCGCATCATCTCCGGCTCTGGTTCCTCGCCGCGGCCGCTTCGCTGCCGACTTGCGAGGCGGCGCGCGCGCAAGAGGGCTTGCCCGAGGTCGACCAGACGATCGCGCTCGCCGGCAAGGAGCGCGGTCTCGCCGTCGTCGCGCTGGAGTTGGCCGAGGAGCAGATGGACACGCTCGCCGCCGCGCCGCCGGCCCTGTTCGCCGCCATGCTGGCGGCGAGCGCCCGCACGCCCGAACTCGAAGACGACGCCTACGCGACGCTGCTGCGCCTCTATCGCGACAAACGCCCGGCGGAAATGCTCGCCGTCGCCGACGTGATGCCGGGGCTGACCCCGGAAGAGCGCGCGGCGGAGGACACGTTCATCCGCCTGCTGCTGGTCGGCCGCAACGAAGTCATGGCCGCGCGCGCCGCGCCGCTGCTGGCCGCCGGCGGCGCCTTCATCGCCGTCGGCGCGCTGCACCTGCCGGGCAAGGCCGGACTGATCGAGCGCTTCCGCGCCGCCGGCTACAGCGTGGTCAACGTGTGGTGAGGGGGCGGCAGTTCCTGACGCTCGCTGCCGCGGCGGAGGACGGCGCGTCGGGATTTTACGAGAAGCTGGGGCGCACGCGGGCTGGAACGATTCCCATCACGCCCCAGGGCACGTTCATCGCCAGCGTGACGATGCGCATCTTGGCGGCGTGGACCGCGCTCGCCTCGTCGGCTTCGCCCGGCGGGCGCTCTCGCGAGCCTCGGCGCCCGCGACGTTTCCAGTCGGACTGGAACAAGCTCTAATTGAGCGGCGGGACCGTCTTTGCGTAATTGAGATCGTAGGTCTTGTTGAGCAGCGGATCGAGCGGCGTGCCCTCCGAGGCGTCGAATATGCGTCGAGGAGCCGCCGCCGGATCGTCGAGGCCTGCGACCCGCTCGCCGGCGCCCGCCAAACCCGCGTAACGCGCCGCGCGGGCTTTCTGATCCGCGAGCGCGGCGGCCGAAAGCGGGACCTTGGTGACCGAATCGGGCGCGGCGTCGTCGTCCTGGGAGAAGGCGGGGCCGGCGGGAGCGTCATTGACGCCGGTGACCACGGCGCCGAGGTCTTCGGGCGTCTTGCCGGTCACTTTGCCCGGCGACAGCGAACCCTCGGCGCCCAACAGAGTTTCGCGAACGCGCAGCTTTTCGCCGAGCTTGGCGAGCTTCGCGCCGAGCGCGCCGTCGTTCTCGGCGGAAGTCGGCGCGCTCCCCGGCGCCACGGCGCCGAAAATGCTCGGGTCGGCCGTCTCCAGCGCCCCGTGCGTCGCGGCGGGCGCGCCGGCCGGGGCGGGCGCCGCCTCGGGCGCGAGCCTATCCTTGGCGTCCTTCTCGATTTCCCGCCAGCGCGCGACGTTCTTGAGATGTTGGTCCAATGTCTCCGCAAACGCGTGGCCGCCCGTTCCGTCGGCGACGAAAAAAAGCTCCTTGGTCGCCGCGGGATTGGCGGCCGCCTCCAGCGCCGCGCGGCCGGGATTGGCGATCGGGCCGGGCGGCAAGCCGCTGATGATATAGGTGTTGTAGGGCGTCGCCTGCTCCAGTTCCGCTTTGGAGATCGGATGTCCCAGGGAGCCCTTGCCGAACGCCAGGCCGTAGACGATGGTCGGATCGGACTCGAGTTTGATGTGACGGCGCAGGCGATTGATGAAGACGCCGGCGACGCGCGCGCGCTCGTCCGCCTTGCCCGTCTCCTTCTCGACGATCGAAGCGAGCGTGACGAGCTCGCCGGGAGACTTGATCGGCAGATCGCTCGCGCGCTTGGCCCAGATTTCGTCGACCGCCTTGGTCTGGGCCCTCTCCATCACGGCCAGGAGAGCCTGACGCGTTTCGCCGCGCGCGAATTTGTAGGTCTCGGGAAGAATCGAGCCTTCGCGCGGCGGCTCCTTGATCTCGCCGACGAGAATGTCGTTGTCGCGAATCCGTTGAACCACCTGGTCGCTGGTCAACCCCTCGGGAATGGTGAACGAGTGGAGCACGACCTTGCCAGAGATCAATTCGTCCTCGACCTGGCGCAGGCTGAGGCCCGCCTTGAACGCGTATTCGCCTCGTTTGAGCGCGCTTCGGCTGCCGTCGAGAAGCGTCATCGCGGAGAACCAGATCGCGCTGTCGACGACGCCCTCGCGTTCGAGCTGGTCGCCGATCGGGCCGCCGTCGTCCTCGCGAGCGATGACGACGATCTTGTCGGCCGCCAACGGCCCGGGCTTACGCACCTCCCCTGCGGCCCAACCGAACAGCGCGAAGCCCGCTACGGCGCCGAGCAGCGCGAACGACAGCAGGCCGCTCAAGCCCGAAAGCCCGGAGCGCCGCGGCCGCCGCAGCGGCGGCGCGGGCTCCTGCGGCGACGGCTCGGCCTGCGGGCGCGGGCGAACGCGCGCGCCGAATAGACTGACCCGCGACCGGGTCTTGGCGTCGTCGTCCGGTTTCTTGGCGCTGCCGCCCTGCTTCGACGCTTCGTTCATTCGCGACCGCCGTAACTCGCCTCACGGCGCTCTCGCGCCGTGCGCCACTCTATCCGTTTTTGCGGCGAAATGAAGCGTCGAATCCTCGCCCGCCGCCTCTCAGGCGCCTGGCTCGGGAGGCCCGCGGAAGATCAGCGACGCGTTCGTTCCCCCGAAGCCGAAGGAGTTCGACAGCGCGACGCGGATCTTGCGCTTTCTGGCCGTGTGCGGGGCGAGATCGATCGCCGTTTCGACCGAAGGGTTGTCGAGATTGAGGGTCGGCGGCGCGATCTGGTCGCGGATGGCGAGAATGGAGAAAATCGCCTCGACCGCGCCGGCCGCGCCCAGCAGATGGCCGATGGCGGATTTGGTCGACGACATCGTGACCGTGGCCGCCGAATTGCCGAGAATGCGCTCGACCGCGTGCAATTCGATTTCGTCGCCGAGCGGCGTCGACGTCCCATGCGCGTTGACGTAGTCGAGGTCGGAGCCCGACAGGCCCGCGCGCTTCAGCGCCGCGCTCATGGCGCGATAGGCGCCGTCGCCGTCCGGCGCCGGCGAGGTGATGTGATAGGCGTCGCCGGAGAGGCCGTAGCCGATGAGTTCGGCGTAAATGCGCGCGCCGCGGGCCCTGGCGTGGTCGAGATCCTCGAGCACGACGCAGCCCGCGCCCTCGCCCATCACGAAGCCGTCGCGATCCCGATCATAGGGGCGCGAGGCCTGCTTCGGCCGGTCGTTGAAGCCGGTAGAGAGCGCGCGGCAGGCCGAGAACCCCGCCATCGATATCCGATTGACCGTCGATTCGGCGCCGCCGGCGACCATGACGTTGGCGTCGCCGAGCGCGATCAGGCGCGCCGCGTCGCCGATAGCGTGGGCGCCAGTCGAGCAGGCGGTGACGACCGCATGATTGGGGCCCTTGAGCTTATGGGCGATCGAGACATGGCCGCTCGCCAGATTGATCAGGCGCCCGGGAATGAAGAAAGGCGAAATGCGCCGCGGGCCCTTTTCGTGCAGGACGATGGAAGCCTCGTAGATCCCCGTCAGGCCGCCGATGCCCGAACCGATCAGCACGCCGGATTCGATTTCCTCATCGTAGGTCTCGGGCTCCCAATCGGCGTCGCGCAAGGCCTGGGTCGCCGCGGCCATCGCGTAGACGATGAAATCGTCGACGCGACGCTGCTCCTTGGGGTCCATCCAATCGTCGGGATTGAAAGCGTCCGGCGAGGCGCCGAGGGGAATCTGCGCCGCGATCTGGCAGGCAATGTCGGAGACGTCGAAATTCTCGACCCACCCGACCCCCGATTCGCCCGCCAGCAGCCGGCGCCAAGTGGCCTCGACCCCGCAGGCCAGGGGCGTCACCATGCCCAATCCCGTGACGACGACGCGTCTCATCCCCGCTCCTCAAGCTCCCATCGAAATTGGCTCGTCGCAACGAGGCTCGCTCCGCCGAAGCCCGATCTCCGGCGCTCCTGACGCGACAAGGGCCGGACTCTTGCCGGCCCTTTTCCCGCTCACGCGGACCGCAACGATCCGGCGAGCGCCGTCACTTGGCCGCCAAGGCCTTCTCCAGGAATTTCGTCGCGTCGCCGACTGTCACGATGGTCTCGGCCTGATCGTCGGGAATTTCGACCCCGAACTCTTCCTCGAAAGCCATGACGAGCTCAACCGTATCGAGCGAGTCGGCGCCGAGATCGTCGATGAAATTCGCATTGTCGACAACCTTGTCGGCTTCAACGCCGAGGTGCTCGACGACAATCTTCTTTACACGCTCCGCCACGTCGCTCATTTGCTCTTCCCCTGTGCGGCGGGGCGCGATCGCCCGCCTGTGATGGATCCCCCCGCTCGATCGCCGATCGATCGAGCCGTTCGAGAACGGTCCCCCCGACGCGCGCCGGGCTCCGGCGAACCGCGTCTCGATTGCGATCCCACGCGCGCCGCCTCTGGCGAAAGCCGTTGCGCATCGGCGACGAGTGGGCTCGATAGCATATCTCTCCCAGCAAGGCGAGAGGCGGCGACGAGGCGCTCCGGGCGTCGCTCGGTCGCAGCAAAGGCCTCAAATCATTGCCATTCCGCCATTGACGTGGAGGGTTTGACCGGTGACGTAGGCCGCTTCGGCGCTGGCGAGATAGACCGCGGCGGCGGCGACATCGGCGCCGGCGCCGAGGCGGCCCATGGGAACCGTGGCCAGAATCTTACCTCTCTGTTTGTCGTTGAGCGCGTCGGTCATTGGGCTGGCGATGAAGCCGGGCGCGATGCAATTGACCGTGATGCCGCGGCTCGCGACCTCCCCCGCCAGCGCCTTGGACATGCCGATCATCCCCGCCTTGGCCGCCGCGTAATTGCCTTGTCCGGGGTTGCCGGTGACGCCGACGATCGACGCAATGCCGATGATGCGCCCGTATCGGCGGCGCATCATCCCCTTGAGCGAGGCGCGCGCGAGGCGAAACGCCGCCGTGAGGTCGACCGCGATCACGGCGTTCCATTCGGCGTCCTTCATGAGCACGAAGAGATTATCGCGCGTCACCCCGGCGTTGTTGACGAGAATGTCGAGCGAGCCCATCGCCGTCTCGGCGGCGGGGACGAGCGCTTCGACGGCGGCCGGATCGGAAAGGTCGCACGGCGTCACGTGAACGCGCGCGCCGAGTTCGCCGGCCAGAGCCTCCAGCGCCTCGCGCCGGGTGCCCGAGAGCGCGACGGTCGCGCCTTGCGCGTGCAGCGCGCGCGCGATCGCGCCGCCGAGCCCCCCCGAAGCGCCCGTCACCAGAGCGGTCTTGCCCGTCAGATCGAACACCTGCGTTCGCCTTTCCCGTTGTTATAAAGCGTCTCGGTTCGCGCCGTCGCTCTTGTACGCCGCGACATCGGCCGGCGTTCCCACGCTTGTTGCGATTGCGCCGTCGACGATGCGCTTGATCAGCCCCGCCAGCACCTTGCCGGCGCCGAGCTCGACGAAGCGCGTCACGCCGTGCGCGCTCATATAGATTACGCTTTCGCGCCAGCGCACCGTGCCCGTCACCTGCGCGACGAGATTGTCGCGAATGACCGCGGGGTCCACGGTCGGGCTGGCGTTGACGTTGGCGACCAGCGGAACCTTGGGCGCCAGAATCGTCGCTTTCGCCAACGCCGCGGCCATCGCCTCGGCGGCCGGGCGCATCAGCGCGCAATGGAAGGGCGCAGACACCGGCAGCGCGAGCGCGCGCTTGGCGCCCTTGAGCTTGGCGAGCTCCATCGCCCGCTCGACCGCGGCTTTCGTCCCGGAGATCGCCACTTGGCCGCCGCCGTTGTCGTTGGCGGCCTCGCAAATGGCGCCGGTCAGATAAAGGTCGCTCGCCGCCTGCGCGGCGATTGTCGACGCTTCGACGAAGTCGAGTCCGAGGATCGCCGCCATCGCGCCCTCGCCGACCGGGACCGCCCTCTGCATCGCCTGGCCGCGAATGCGCAACAGCCGCGCGGCGTCCTCCAACGTCAGCGCGCCGGCCGCGCACAGCGCCGAATACTCGCCTAGGGAATGGCCGGCGACGAAGGCGGCGTCGCGAGCGACGTCGAGGCCGGCTTCGCTTTCCAGCGCGCGCAACGCCGCCAGGCTGGTCGCCATCAAGGCCGGCTGGGCGTTGGCGGTGAGCGTCAGCTCCGCCTCCGGCCCCTCGAAGATCACTTTCGACAGCTTCTCCCCGAGCGCCGCGTCGACGCGCGCAAAGACCTCTGCGGCCGCGGGAAACGCATCGGCGAGCGCCTTGCCCATGCCCGCCGTCTGCGAGCCCTGCCCGGGAAACACCAAGGCCGTCGTCATCCGTGTCCCCTCGCCAACAACAGGGCGCGGAAAGACACGCGCGGCGGGGAGCTGTCAAGGGCGGGGGCGAGCCGAGCTTTTTGTGGGCAAACGAACTCGCCCGCCTGTTGGTCGGAATCGAACGCTTGGCACCATGGCGCATCGGCAGTCAGATGGCCGAATTCGACCCTTTGCCGACGGTCGCGAGGGGGCAGAAAAATCAAGAAATGCGCACCTTTTGGGTATCCAAAGGCTATAAGGTCCAAGGGCGCATCGTGACCGTCGCCGTCGGAAACGGCGGCGGGCGGGCACGTTCCATATTGGAGCCTATGCGACTGAGCTCAGCGGCGGACTTTAAACTTGATTCCCTCAAAGCGTGGCGCGGCAAGCCTCTCGTTTGAGAGATTCTGCTTTGCTTGCAGAATAAGCTCTTCGTCTCCTGGCGGCGCGGAGGGTCCGAGAGTAGCCGGACAAGGGAAATCGTAGGTCCTGATGAGCGTGTCGTCGCGCAGACAGTCTACGTATATCGTGGTGTCGCCCCTCATTTCTTGCCTCCTAAGCATGCACCATAGGTACTCGTCCGTTCTCGCCATTCAAGGGCGCGACCGTTGGTGCAAAAATCAAGAATTTCGCCACATGGATTTTGAGGCCAAAAATCGAGGGGTTTTGAGAGATCGTGCGACAAGGCTTGGCGTTGCCGTCCAGATAACGGACGTTCGTCCCCTTCCGCCTGAACGCGGCTGTTCGGATGTCGGCCCATGAAAGACAAGAAAGAAGTGCTTCAGCAGCTCGGGGAAATGTTGAAAGCCTACCTCAAGTCCGGTCCCACCTCGCCAACCCATGCGGACGAGGTTGTGGCAGCCATTTTCGACCTTGCGCGACCTCTCATTGTCACTCCGGAGAAGGCTACGGCAGCTTATCAGGCCGGGTGCAAAGGATTCCTCGACGAGGTCATCCGGGTCAAAGGAATGCCAACGCGGGAGATTGTGTCGGGCAGTAAATCCGCAAGCGCTGTCGTCAGTTCGAGCGGAAACGACATAAGTAAACGGTTTGACTCGCTGCTACCCAAAATTAGAAAGCAATTCAAATGGTGCGTTGAAAATTACAAGAAACAGTCGACATCATATTTTGACGACCAAGCGGAAGAGTTTCGGGAAATCGTTCGAGCGTTCCTCTGCAACACTCCTGCTGGCGGCACAAAAAACAAGGTGGAATTAAAAGAAATAACGCGAATAAAGAAAGAAATGTTTTCTCTTATAGAGTGGGACGAATTGTTCGGTGTATATAAGGCGGCCAGTTTCCCAGCTGAAGTTGAGTATATATTCGATATCGAAAAACATCCACTTGCCGCTGTGTGGCGCTATAACCAGCTCGACACGCAGGGTGCGTACAAGCAGACCTATAATCACGAACTTCTTGACGGCCGAGTGTACGCAGTGGCGGACAATTGGGCTATCCAGAAGGGCCTCATGGTGGCCGGACCTGACGGTTATGTCGACCACATCACCCGACCAAGCCAAGAGGTCGGCTGCATGTGTTCTCTCTCTTGGATTTATTCGCTCAGAGCACTCCCCGGCGCGATGATAACCCCAAAAGGTCGCGCCGAGCTTCAGCGCATCAGGGCCATCATTGACGACGAAGCCGTCGAGAAGCCTGGTGTACTGGGCAAGGTGCTCGGGTGGTTCAAACGGGGCTGACGCCTTGAAAGCGCCGCCAATCGACAGAGGCCGGCGTCGGAAACCCTTCACCGGTGCAGACGTTGCGACCTGCGCCTTCGTCGAATCTCTCTTTAGCGACGGACGCCGAAATCGCCAGACGGCTCACAATAAAACAGTTCTGGTTGGCGGGCGATTGGTGGAGTGAGAAACGCTTGAGGACCACCCCTAGGGAACTCTGGCGTCGACGCCACGTCGTTAAAGGAAAAACCCTTCGCGCTAGCCGCCAGGACGTGCGTGTAGCGGTGGTAGATGTGGTCTTCGCCCAGGGCGGTATCTGGAATCGAAATGAGTTGCGTTAGAGCCGCAGTGGACAAGAGCTGGGGTGTCTGCTCGTGCTTGATTTCGTACAGAGCCACAGCGCGCGGCAAGAATACAATTCCCAACGCCCACTCAGTCGCAGGGCAGACGTAGTACGCAACAGGAACATCATCGACCCCCGGCTCGAACGGCTTGTTCTGAGGCCGATCAGTCGCGCCAGCCGGGTCCATGGCGAGCAGACCAATTAGCGCACAAACGGACGAACCTGCACGGCGCGCACTCATAATAACGATCCTAAGCGCAAGGGACGTAAGCGCCCTGACGAGGGATCGTCAAGAGGGTTGCCGGCTTACCCGCATGGTTACGAGGATGCCACATCAAATTCTCATGCTATGGCCGCTTCCCGCCCATAGCGGGCAGCCAGCCCAGTCGCTTCGAATGGATGCTCCCCTCCCCTCCGCCTCCCGCCCCTCCAGGCGCCAAATGTTAGCCTTTGGCCGCTAGCCTCGCGGCGCATGGGCGCTTTCGCTGGCAAGACGTGGGCGGCGCTTCGCGACGCCGACTGGTTGACCCGCGATCGGGCGCGCGCCTACGCGCGCATTCTGTTCTTCTTCGGCTTCGCCGGCGCGGTGATCTGGATCGCTCTCGCGCACGGCGGGATCGACCGCGCGGGCAAGCCCATCGGAACCGACTTTGTCGGCTTCTGGACCGCATCGCAACTCGCGCTTGAGGGACGCGCGGCCGACGTCTACAACGTCGCGGCGCATTGGAACGCGCAGCGGCGATTGTTCGGCGCCGGCGTCGGCTACACCGCCTTCTTCTATCCCCCGCCCTATCTCTTGATCTGCCTGCCGCTGGCCGCGCTGCCTTATTTCGCCTCGCTCGCGGTCTGGCTCGGCGCGACCGGCGCCGTCTATTGGCGGCTGCTGCGCGCGTTCGCCGGCGCGCATATCGAGGCGATCGCGATCCTCGCCTTCCCCGCCTTTCTCGTCAACGCCGGACACGGCCAGAACGGGTTCTTGAGCGCCGCGCTGATCGGCGGCGGGGCGCTGTGGCTCGACAAGCGCCCGGTTCTCGCCGGCCTCTGCCTCGGCGCGCTGGTCTATAAGCCGCAGTTCGCGGTCATGATTCCGATCGCGCTGATCGCGGCGCGGCGCTGGACGGCGTTCGCCGCCGCCGCCGCCAGCGCGGGCGCGCTTCTTTGCGCCTCGTGGATCGTATGGGGCGACGCGGTCTGGCGCGCGTTCTTCGCCGCGGCGCCGTTGGCGCGCGCGAGCCTCGAGCGCGACTTCGTCGGCTATGAAAAGATGCAGAGCGCCTTCGCGGCGGTCCGGCTGCTGCACGGCGGCCTGACGCTCGCCTACGCCCTGCAGGCGCTGACCGCGCTCGCCGCGGCCGCCGCGCTCTTCTGGCTCCATCGGCGCCGCCTCCGTTCGCCGGCGGAGGGGCCGGCGATGGTCGCGGCGGCGTTGCTCGCCAGCCCCTTCTTGCTCGATTACGACCTGACGCTGTTGGCGATTCCGCTGGCCTGGAGCGCGCGTGAAGCCTCGCGCGCCGGTTTCGCCGCCGGCGAAAAGAGCGTACTCGCTCTCGCCTATGTCCTGCCGCTGTTTTCGCGCTTGGCCGCGGGGGCGCTCGGCCTTCCCCTGGCGCCGCTGACGATCGCGGCGGTGTTCTATTTCGTGTTGAAGCGCGGCGTGGCGCCGCCCCCGGCCGGCGACGCAAAATCGTTGCCCGGCGGCGAAGAATCATAGAGGGACATTCATCCGCGCCACGGCCAATGGGCGCCGCGCGGAACGAAAGGACACTGTGGCCCCCGCTCCCGGCAAGACCTGCGGCCCCTGCACGATGTGCTGTTCGGCGCTGGAAATCCCTGAATTGAAGAAGCCCGCGGGGCCGGCGTGCGCGCATTGCGCCGGCGCCGGCGGCGGCTGCGCGATCTACCCCCGCCGGCCGCAAGTGTGCCGCGATTTCGAGTGCGAATGGCTCGTCGATCGCGCCCTGCCCGCGACGTTGCGTCCCGATCGGGTCGGCGCGATCCTGATGGAAGCCGACGAGGGCGACGAATTTCGCGCGGTCTGCGCGCCCGAAAAGCCGTTCGCTTGGCGCAACCCGCTCGTATTCGCCCACCTCGTGAAGATCGCCAAGTCCGGACGGATCGTGGTCGCCAAGGCGGGGCTCAATTCCTGGCGCATTTTTGCCTCGGGCGAATGGGGGCCGACGGTCTGAGCGCCTTGATTATTTCTTAGGCGCCATGCTTAGGATGCGAGCAATCAGAACAGGGGCGGCGCGGGTTGGCCGCGCTCCCGCCCCGTCTGGCCATGGCGTCGGCTCGGAACCAGTGCTAAGGACCGCTCCTCATTGTAAGTTCGTCTTGACGGCGACCGCCTGCCCGAGGGATCGGGAGACCCCGGCGCGCGAAAATGGAGGCCTCAGCGGCCATGAAGAAAGTCGAAGCCATCATCAAGCCCTTCAAGCTCGACGAGGTCAAGGAAGCTCTGCAGGAAGCGGGCGTTCAAGGGATTACGGTGCTCGAAGCGAGGGGATTTGGCCGCCAGAAGGGCCACACCGAACTCTATCGCGGCGCCGAATACGTCGTTGATTTTCTGCCCAAGGTGAAAATCGAAGTGGTCGTCGCCGACGAGAATCTCGCAGCGGCCGTGGAGGCGATCCGCAAGGCGGCGCAGACCGGGCGGATCGGCGATGGCAAGATATTTGTATCGGATATCGACGAGGCCATCCGCATTCGGACCGGAGAAACCGGCCCGGACGCGGTCTAGGCTTGTTTTCAGCCGACCGGACTCGTTCAAGGGCTTCCCGCCGCGACGGGGCGGCGGGCAGGGGCGCAACCATAGAGACTTGAGAAAGGCACACCATGAAGACCGCCAAGGATGTCGTCAAGGCGATCAAGGACAACGATGTAAAATATGTCGACCTGCGTTTCACCGATCCGCGTGGCAAGTGGCAGCACGTCACGTACCCCCAGAGCGTGATCGACGAGGAATCCATGGCCGATGGTTTGGGGTTCGACGGCTCCTCGATCGCCGGCTGGAGGGCGATCAATGAATCCGACATGACCTTGATGCCGGATCCGTCGTCGGCCTGCATGGACCCGTTCTTCGCGGCGTCGACGATGATGATGAACTGCGACATCCTCGACCCGGCCACCGGCCAGCCCTACAACCGCGATCCGCGCGGCATCGCCAAGAAGGCCGAAGCCTATCTGAAGTCGACCGGCGTCGGCGACACCGCCTACTTCGGCCCGGAGGCGGAATTCTTCGTATTCGACGACGTCCGCTACAAGGCCGATCCCTACAACACCGGCTTCACCATCGACTCGATCGAATTTCCGATCAATTCCGACACCGCCTACGAGGGCGGCAACCTCGGCCACCGCATCCGCACGAAGGCCGGCTACTTCCCGGTTCCGCCGCAAGATTCGGCGCAGGACATGCGCAGCGAGATGCTCACGGCGATGGCGCAAATGGGCGCGGTGACCGAAAAACACCACCACGAAGTCGCCTCCGCGCAGCACGAGCTCGGCCTCAAGTTCGCCCCGTTGCTGACCATGGCCGACAACCTGCAGATCTATAAATACTGCGTGGAGATGGTCGCGCAGAGCTACGGCAAGACGGCGACCTTCATGCCGAAGCCGATCTACGGCGACAACGGCTCGGGAATGCACGTCCACCAGTCGATCTGGAAAGCCGGCAGGCCGGTGATGGCGGGCAACAAGTACGCCGACCTCAGCGACGAATGTCTGTGGTACATCGGCGGCATCATCAAGCACGCCAAAGCGCTCAACGGCTTCACCAACCCGTCGACCAACAGCTACAAGCGCCTGGTCCCGGGGTTCGAGGCGCCGGTGCTGCTCGCCTATTCCGTGCGCAACCGCTCGGCGTCGTGCCGCATTCCGTGGACGTCCAACCCGAAGGCCAAGCGCGTCGAGGTGCGTTTCCCCGATCCGCTCGCCAATCCCTATCTCGCGTTCCCGGCGATGCTGCTGGCCGGCCTCGACGGCATCCTCAACAAGGTCGATCCAGGTCAGGCGATGGACAAGGACCTCTATGACCTGCCGCCCAAGGAGGTGAAAAAGATCCCGACGGTCTGCGGCTCGCTGCGCGAAGCGCTCGCCAATCTTGACAAGGACCGCGCCTTCCTCAAGGCCGGCGACGTGTTCGACGACGACTTCATCGACAGCTACATCGAGCTGAAGATGGGCGAGGTGTACCGTTTCGAAATGGCGCCGCACCCGGTCGAGTTCGAAATGTACTATTCCTCCTGAGGCCTTTGCGAGCCTCCGGGAGGAAGAGGGCGGCCAAAGGGCCGCCCTGTTTCTTTTGCGCGGCGCGACGTGTCCTGGGCGTGCGCGCATCGTCGTCTCTCCCCTCGTCGCCAATGGAAAGAAGGCGCGCCGAAGCGCCGGCTGGGCAAGCGCGCGGGAATCGCGCTATGCTTTTTCTCGCCGGATCGGCGTGAGGGATTTCTTTGGGAGACGCGACAATGGCCGCTTTCGACGAGGACGCGGAAGTCGGCGCCAAGCGCCCGAAGCCTCCGATCCACGAAATCGGGCAGGCGCTCGACGATCTCTCCGCGCCGGAACTGGCCGAACGCATCGAAGCGCTGAAACGGGAAATCGCCAGGCTCGAGAGCGCGATCGAGGCGCGCGAGGCCACTCGCTGCGCCGCGAGCGCGTTCTTCAAGGGCTGACGAAGCGCCACGCCGGCGGCTTGTCGCATTTTGGCGCAGACGGCCGGCCGGGCGCGCGCCGGTAACCAATTGTTAACGATTATCAAATATGAATGGATTCGACCCAATTCGCGGGTTCTGAATGGCTCCTATTCGTATAGTCTGATCCTCCCAACAACCTTGCACTCAGCCGCCTTCGGGCGGCCTTTTTTTTGACACTTTCGCCCATTCGTTAACCTTATCGAAAAGTAAATGGCTCCTGGCGCCGATGCGGCGTTAATCTTGCGTCGAATCGCCGCCAAGCGAGAATGGTTCAAGATTGATACGCCTCGAGCGTCAAACCCGCCGGGATAGGAGAGCAGCTTATGGGTTGTCACAACGCGTCGACGCATAGTTTGTCGGCGGCCGGCGAATCTGCGACGACGACGGTTTCCTTCATCCACAGGCTCGCCGCCTCGAACGCGTTCAAGTCCCTGTTCAGCGAGGGCATGACCCTGGTCGAAGAGGCGGCCGCCTATCTCGACGGCCCCGGACGCGAGGAGTCGCGGCAATTGCGCCGCCCCGTCGCCCTGGCCTACGCGACCGAAAGCATGCGGCTGACGACGCGGCTGATGCAGGTCGCCTCCTGGTTGCTGCTCCAGCGTGCGGTCAACGAGGGTGAAATGACGACCGCGCAGGCCTTGAGCGAGAGGCACAGGATTCGGCTGGTCGAGCAGGAGATCGCCTGCGACCCGCAACTTTTTGAGGAACTGCCGCCGGCCTTGCGCGAGTTCAGCATGAAGTCCGTGCGCCTGCAGGCGCGCGTCGCCTATCTCGACCAATCGATGGCCGCCGCCGACGGTTTTGCCCCCGCGCCGCGGCGCTCGGCGGTCGCCACTCAGGTCGAACGGCTGCAGGCGGCCTTCGCGCGATAGGCCGCGCGCCGCGCGAAACGCGGCCGAGCCGCGATTTCGCCGACCCTCGGGCTTGCGCGGCCGCACTTTTGGCCGCATTGGTCGGCAAGCTTCCTTATCGAATCGAAATTAGACCGCGCGCCATGGTCGCTGCTCCCTTGTGCCGCCTCTATCTGATCACACCACCGCTCAGCGGTGCCGATCTTGCGGCGTTCGCGCCGCGCTTCGCCGAGGCGCTCGGCGCCGGGGACGTCGCGAGCGCGCTGGCGCGCGTCGCCCCGGCGGCGCGCGGCGAGGCGAAGCGGATCCTCCAGCCCCTCGTCGAACTGGCGACGGCGCGCGAGGTCGCGGCGCTGATCGAAAGCGACGCGCGGCTGGCCCAACGCGTCGGCGCGGACGGCGCACACGTCTCAGGGATCGGAGACGAACTCGCCGAAGGCTTGGCGAGCCTCCATCCCGGACGCATCGTCGGGGCGGGAGGCTTACGCTCGCGCGACGACGCAATGCGCGCGGGCGAAGCGGGCGCCGATTACGTCATGTTCGGCGAGCCGCGGCGCGACGGCTTCGCGCCGCCGCTCGCCGAGACGCTCGAGCGCGTCGCCTGGTGGGCGGAAATCTTCGAGACGCCCTGCGTCGCCTTTTCCGGCGCGCTCGACGCGGTGGCGCCCTTGACGACGGCGGGCGCCGATTTCGTTGCGCTCGCCGACGCCGTCTGGTTGGCGTCTTCGGCGGCGGCCGCCGTGGCCGAGGCGCAGGCGCTCATCGCGAAAGCAACGGTTTGACGGCCCATGAGAAAAGCGTTTCGCCCCGGCTTCTTCCTGCTTCTCGCGCTCGCCGCGGCAGGCCCGGCGCGCGCGCAGAGTTTTTCGCCGCCCTTTGCGCCGCCCGCTCCGCTCGGCGGCCCGGCGCCCGGGCAAGCGCCGACGCCCGCGCCCGATCTGGCGTTCGGCGCCTACCAGCGCGGCTTTTACATGACCGCGTTTCGGGAAGCGATGAACCGCATCGCGGCCAATCCGAAAGACGCCGCTGCAATAACCTTGATCGGCGAGATCTATCGCGACGGCTATGCGGTGCGACAAGACCAGGGAGAGGCCGCGCGCTGGTATCGCCTGGCGAGCGCGCTCGGCGACCGCGAGGCGCAGTTCGCGCTCGGCGTGCTGTTGCTCAACGGCGCGCCGGGCGTCGACAAGGACCGCGCCGGCTCCAAGGCCGAGTTCGAAAAGGCGGCGGCGCAAGGCCAGGCCGGAGCGCTCTACAATCTCGGCGTCATGGCGATCGAGGGCGACGGGACGGGCAAGCCGGATTTCGCCAAGGCCGCCGATGATTTCCGCCGCGCCGCTGAGGCCGGCGACGGCAACGGCGCCTATTCCTACGGCGTGCTGCTGCGCGAGGGGCGCGGCGTTCCGCTCGACATCACGGAGAGCGCGCATTGGCTCAAGCGCGCCGCCGACGACGGCATCATTGCCGGCCAGGTCGAATATGCGATCATGTTGTTCAACGGCGTCGGCGTCGAAAAGAACGAAGCCGCAGCGGCGAAGATCTTCCTCAACGCGGCGGCGCACAACAATCCGATCGCGCAAAACCGCCTCGCCCATCTCTATGTAACCGGCCGCGGCGTGCCACGCGATCTGGTCGAAGCGGCGACCTGGAACCGCTTCGCCAAGGTCGCCGGCATTGACGACCCCGAACTCGACGCCGCGACCGCCAATCTGACCCCGGAAGAAAACGCGCGCGTCGACCAGCTCGTGCGCCGCCAGGCGGAGTTCTAGCGGGGCTTCCGATCGGCTTGATCCGTCATGTCATGGACGGCGCCGGCGGGCCTTGGCGTCGCGGCGCGGCCCGACTATAAGGCCGGCTTGGCGCGGGGCGAGGACATGGCGCAACGCAAATCGCCGCTCTTGGTTTCGTCACGCCGGCCGGCGTCCGCGGCGCGCGAGCGCGCGGCGGCGATTTTCGAGCGGCTCGCGGCGGCCCGGCCCGAGCCGGAAAGCGAACTCGAATACCACAACCCCTTCACCCTGCTCGTCGCCGTTGTCCTCTCGGCTCAAGCGACCGACGCCGGCGTCAACAAGGCGACGCGCGCGCTGTTCGCCGTCGCCGACACCCCGGCCAAGATGGCGGCGCTCGGCGAAGAGGGGCTCGCCGAGCGGATCAAGACGATCGGCCTCTATCGGAACAAAGCCAAGAACGTCATCAATCTGTCCGAGGCGTTGATCCGCGATCACGGCGGCGAAGTCCCTTGTGATCGCGACGCGCTCGAAGCGCTGCCGGGCGTCGGACGCAAGACCGCCAACGTCGTACTCAACGTCGCCTTCGGCGAGGCGACGCTCGCCGTCGACACGCATGTGTTTCGCGTTTCCAACCGCATTCCGCTGGCGCGCGGCAAAACGCCACGCGAAGTCGAGGATGGACTTGTGAAAATCATCCCCCCGCGTTTCCTGACGCACGCGCACCACTGGCTGATCCTGCACGGCCGCTATGTCTGCAAGGCGCGCGCTCCGACGTGCGGGCGATGCGTCATTGCGGACCTGTGCCAATACGAGGGCAAGACCGTTTAGGCGAATTGCGCCCCCGGCGGGCGGCCCGGCGCGCCCAGGCGCGCTTCGATCGCCTGCGGCCGCGTCGGAAACGTCGCCGCCGAGCCGCTGCGCGGCGCCTTGGCTGCGCTGCGGCGGCAGCGTTTCCATGATCGGCGCCGCTCGTCGCGCCGCTCTCGACTAATCTTGACTAAGGCGGCGCCTCAGCCCAATTCTGGCCAGCGACCGCCGGGGCGGAATTTTGACGGGCTGCAAAAACCGGACGAGTCGGCCGGCGATCGACAAGACTAGGGCGGCGGCGGTCGCCTCGCTCGCGTGAGCGCGCTATATTCAACGTTTCGAGACTTAGCCGAGACGCGATTCGATGACCCAGACGCGGCAAATCCTCATCGTCGACGACGACGCCGATTTTCGTCAGGCGCTGACCGAGCAGTTGGCGCTGCACGCCGAATTCAAGGTGTCCGAGGCCGTCGACGCCGCCGCCGCGCTGCGGGCGGTCGAAAGCGCCCCGCCCGATGTCGTCATCATGGACGTCGGTCTGCCCGACATCGACGGGCGCGAGGCGGTCAGGCAGTTGCGCGCGGGCGGGTTCAAGCGTCCGATCATCATGCTCACGGCGCGCGATTCGGACGCCGATACGGTGA
Source organism: uncultured Alphaproteobacteria bacterium (assembly GCA_963775575.1). Classification (GTDB taxonomy): domain Bacteria; phylum Pseudomonadota; class Alphaproteobacteria; order Rhizobiales; family Beijerinckiaceae; genus Roseiarcus. The sequence continues at coordinate 1,262,341 of CAVZJG010000002.1, read as the reverse complement.
TCGGCCTCGAATCGGGGGCCAACGACTACGTCGTCAAGCCGTTCCGTTTCGCGGTGCTGCTGGCGCGCATTCGCGTGCAACTGCGCCAGCACGAGGCGAGCGAGGACGCCGAGTTCCGAATCGGCCCCTACCTCTTTCGCCCCGCGACCAAGAATCTCGTCGACGCCAAAGGCGCCAAGCTGCGCCTGACGGAAAAGGAGGCGGCGATCCTACGCTTTCTCCATCGCGCCCAGCGTCAGGCGGTGCCGCGCGAGACGCTGCTGCGCGACGTGTGGGGCTACAACGCCAACGTCACCACGCACACGCTGGAGACGCACATCTATCGCCTGCGGCAGAAGATCGAGGACGACCCGGCCGACGCGCGCCTGCTCGTCACCGACGTCGGCGGCTACAAGTTGCTGTCATGAGCGGGATGATCGGAGCGCGACCGTATGAGCCTTGAAGCCAACGTCCGGATGATGGCGCGCACGCACCCCTTCGATCTGTTGCCGCACGAGGCGCTGCAACTGCTGGTGTTCTCCTGCGCCAAGAAGGTTCTGAAAGCCGGCGAGACGCTGTTCGTCGAGAGCGAGCCGGCGGACGCGGCCTATTTCGTGCTGTCGGGCGCGATCAATCTGATGTCCCACGACGCCCGTCGCCGCGTCGAGGCGGGCGCCTTGATCGGCGAGACGGCGCTGCTGACCGACCTGCTGCGCCGATCGACCGCGCGCGCGGCCGATGATACGGTCACGCTGCGCGTTCCCGGCGACGTGTTTCGCCGCGTCCTTTCCGAGTTTCCGCAGTCCGCGGCGAGAATCCACGCCGCCGCCTCCGCGCGCGCGCGCGACCTCGTCGAACAGCTCGAAGCAGTCCGCGCGCGAGGGTTCGACGTCTAGTTCGCGCTTTCCCGCGCGGCGGCCGTCATCGCCCGCCGAAGCTCGGCGATGGCGACGGGCGAAGCGACGAATGCGGGCGCGCCGACTTGGCTCCCACGCCCGCTCGGGGCGTCGCGAGCGGCCCGGCTCGATTGCGCGGCGATCGTCGCGGCGGCGGCGAGGACCGCCAGTCCGACGCCGAGGGAAAGCCAAAACTGCCGGCGCGCGGTCGCGGCGTCGAGATGGAAGCCGATCTTGTCGGCCTCGAGGGCACGGCACGGATTCCAGGTTAACGGTCATTTCATTTGCAGGATTTCGAGGAGGAAATTCATATTCCAACTCGCTGATTTTCTGCGTGTTTTGACGCTTGCGGGTGATTTATTGGCGCGCACGAGGCCGAGGGCGAAGCGGCGGACGATGGCCATGTTCTTGGCGCCGTGGCCGGTGCGGTAGCGCGACAGATCGTCCTTGAACTCCATGTCGAGCAGCCAGTGCATGCTCTCGACGCCCCAGTGGCCGCGCGCGCCGGCCGCGAGCCGTTCGATGTCGAGCGGCGCGGACGAGATATAGAGCCGCGTGTCGAAGGTGCATCGGTCCGCGTATTCGGTTCGATTGAGAACGCGAACGAGCGTCTTGATGTTTTCGAAACGCGGCTGGCCCGGATAGGACTTGTCGGCCTTGATCCAATCGACCTCTTTGGAGGCGGTGTAGACGCGGGTTTCGATGCGGCCGTGGCCTTTCTCGACGACGCTCTTGGAGACGAGTTCGTCCTCCGGCGCGGTGTCGAAGTAGGCGCCGACCTCCGCTTCCATGGTTGCCTGATTGCCCTTCAGCGGCAGCAGAAAATCGGCTTTGTGCTCGACGATCCCGGCGGCGATGTCGACCTGACATCCCATGGCGTCGATGGTGACGAGGGCGCCTTCGAGTTGCCCCGCCTCGGCCAGGTGGTCGAGCAGATCGGGGATGGCCGTGATCTCGTTGGTTTTCTCGGGCACGCTGAGTTGCGCCAGCGTGAGACGGGCGTTCGTCGCGTAGGCGCTGAGCGTGTGCAGCGCCTTGAGCGCCTTGCGCTTGTCGTGCGTGCGGCGCGAGGTCTTGCCATCGATGGCGATGAGGTCGTGCCGGCCCGGCCACAGCGCCTTGATCCAACTGTCGAAACAACGACCAAATGTCAGAGGGTCGACCCGGTTGACCAGGGTGCGCAGCCAGCGTTCGCAGGGGATTCCATGATGAAACGGCGCGAACTTTCTAAGAAAACCAAGATGATCCTCGCCCCAGGCGAGGATATCGTCGAAATCGTCGCAAGAGGCGATGGTGGCGCAGGTCAGCAGCAAAAGAACCTCGGCCAACGGATACAGGATCCGCCAGGGTTCGCGCTCGTCCGAGAGCCGGGAGAAATGCTTCAAAAGCAGGGCTACGCGCGCCCGGGGAACCTCCTCGTCGGCGAAAAAGTCGGTCGTGTCGTCCATGTGGCGCCCCCAAACGAATCAGGAGCCCGAGAGAATCACGCCGCCGCGTCAAGGCAAAATCGTCGTTAACCTGAGTTCCGAGCCGTGGCCTCGAGGGGAAGGGCGTTTGACATCGGCGGCTCCACAAGCTTGTGTCGCCGTCACCCTTACGGTCCGCTTTCGCCGATGCGCGTCGGGCGCGCCGTCCGACCGGGAAAGACGAGTTCGCCGATGACCGACTCGCCCGCACGTTCCGCGCTTCATGCGGCGCGCGCCCCCAGCGCCGCCGACATCGACGCCCTGGCTCAGGCGACCTTCGCGCAATTGCCGGCCTCGTTTCGCCGGCTCTGCGAGGGCCTGGTGATCCAGGTCGTCGACTTTCCCGACGACGAGACGCTCGACGAAATGGGCGTGGAGAGCGAATTCGATCTGCTCGGGCTGTTTCGCGGCCGCGGTCTGCCGAATCGGCCCGCGGTCGAAGAGACCGGCGCGATGCCCAACATGATCTGGCTCTACCGGCGTCCGCTGCTCGACTTCTGGTGCGAGGGCGAGGAAACGCTGGGCGCCGTCGTCGCTCACGTGCTGATCCATGAAATCGGCCACCATTTCGGCCTTTCCGACGAGGACATGGCGGCGATCGAGGCGAACGCGAGTTGAAAAGGGGGGTGCGGCGAGAGCGCCCTTCACAACGGCGTCACGGTCGCTATAGACTATGGGCGTCGCCGGAATCGGTCCGGCGAATCAGCGTGCGGGGGATCGGAGCGTCTTCTTGACGATTCATGTTCAGGCGGCTTCGCCGGAGACGTGTCCGGCCCTGGTGCTCAACGCGGACTTCCGTCCCCTGAGCTATTACCCACTTTCGATTTGGTGCTGGCAGGACGCGATCAAGGCGGTGTTTCTCGACCGCGTCAACATCGTCTCGCAATACGACACGCTGGTGCGCAGCCCGTCGTTCGCCATGCGCCTGCCCTCGGTGGTCTCGCTCAAGAACTACGTCAAGCGGTCGCGCTTTCCCGCCTTCACGCGTTTCAACGTGTTCCTGCGCGACCGCTTCACCTGCCAATATTGCGGCGAGCGCGAGGATCTGACCTTCGACCACGTGGTCCCGCGCTCCAAGGGCGGCGTCACCAGTTGGGAGAACGTCGTGGCGGCCTGTTCGGCGTGCAACCTGCGCAAGGCCGACCTCCTGCCCTCGTCGGCGAAGATGTGGCCGGCGCGCGAGCCCTATCAGCCCTCGGTGCACGACCTGCATCGCAACGGCCGGCTGTTCCCGCCCAACTACCTCCACAGCTCCTGGATGGACTATCTCTATTGGGATAGCGAACTGGAGCCCTGAGAGCCGTCGCCGGATCAATCGGCGCCCGCGTCGACGGTCAACTCGACGAGCGGCGTCGGCGAGTAGACGGAAACGAACTCGCCGAGAGTGGCGACGACGCGCGCGCTGCCCGGCGCCGGCGCCCTGACCGAGCACTGCTCCAAATCGGCCTTGCCTTCATCGAGGAAGGCGGCGGCCGCGTCGCGCCTGGCCTCAGCCTCCGCGACGTCTTCGGCGCGCGAGCCGGCCCTCAGCAGCACGAGCTTCTTGCGCGCGTCGAGCAATTGCGCGGTCGCGATGCGGGAGTCGCGCTCGACGACCAGCAATTGCGCGCGCGTGATCGCGACGTCGATCGGCATCGCGCTGGCGCGATCGAGGGCGGCGCGGGCTTCCTCGGCGCGCGCCTCGGCGACGCCGACGCCCGCCTCGCCGATCGCGATCTCCTCCGGACGAGGCCCGTTGCGGACCCGCTGGTAGGCGGCTTCGGCCGCCGCCAGCGAAGCGGCGCGAAAGGCGATTTCCCGTTCCAGCGGACGGCAATCCAATTGCACGAGAATCTGCCCCTTTTCGACGTGCGCGCCGTCGCGGACCAGGATCGCCTGCACGACGCCGCTCCTGGCGACGCCGAGCGCGAGCGCGCGCGTGTGCGAAGGCGGCGAAGCGGCCGGGCCCGCCGCCGATTGCGCGAGAGCCGGCGCGCCGTGCAGCGCCAAAAGGAGCGCGGCGAGCATCGAGCCCCTAGGCTTCATCGCTTCGTCCCATCGCGTCGATCCGACCGGCGGAAAATTCGCCCGGTCTCAAGAGGAGCGTGAAACCTATAGCACTCTCGCCCGGCCGCCGCGCGGACGGAGAAGCGCCGCCGGCGAATCGGGCGATCGTCTGTCGGGCGAATGATGCCAACGGCCACAAACAATGACTCGTCATGGCCGGGCTCGTCCCGGCCATCCACGCCGGCAAGCCGCCGCTTCGCAAGACGAAGAGCCGCGAATTCTCAGCTTCTTCCTGATGCTTGGAAGCAGCGTCGCCGCGTGGGTGGCCGGGACGAGCCCGGCCATGACGGCAGTCAGAAATTTCGGCAACTGGTGTGAGATTGACGCTAAGCCTCGCCGCGGTCTGGTTATGGCGACGCTTAGCTTTGGCGGACCGCCCGAGTTTTCGCACCCTCTGTTTGATTTTCGCCGTCGCGCTCATCGTGGCGGAGTTGCTTTGTTGATCGGAAGGACTACCAATCGGCCTGGGGAAATATTCCGACTTTTTCGCCTGGCGGGCTGGCGATGGCGAAAGACAAGTCTCAATTTGGGCAAATGGCCGCGACTGTGTTGGGGGCGGTCGTTGCCGGCGTCGTCGTCAAGCTGCTGCCGCTCGACGAATTCGCGAAGGCGTTCTCGCCGATTCTGAGGATTTTCTTCGCTGCGTCGATCGTTGTGTTCGCGTGGCAGGCCCAGCGCTACTACGGGATTCTGAGCGGCGCCGCCGACCCTCGCGGATCGCGCGAGCGCGGCGCCTATGAATCCTTGCGCCAGGACCTCGCCGAAGGCGGAACGCCGGCGAAGGTCTATGCGCAATGGCTGACCTGGGGGCTCGGCAAGGTCGACGCATTTTTCGGCGACGCGGGGCGAAATGACCGTTCGTGGTTCGCGCGCAAGTTCGGAATGGAAACGCCGGGTCCGCGATGGACCGCGGCGGCGTTCGACAGATGTCTGCTGCTGGCGCTGATCTATCCCTTCCTGACGATCTACGCTGTCTGGATATGGTCGGGGCGCGTCGGCGTCGCCGAACAAGCTCTTTTCCTGCCCGCCTCCAGCGGAGGATATTCGGGCCTTTGGCGCGCGCTCCTTGGATTGGCGTGGGTCGTCGAGGCGTATGCCTTTCTACGCTCTGTCCGAGCGGAACGCCCGGCGGCGGCGCTTCTTTGGGGCGCTTTCGCTTTCGCTGGTGTTGTCGCTTTCGCTTTCGCCGGCGCTTTCGCTGGCGCTGTCGCTTTCGCTGGCGTTCTCGCTTTCGCTGGCGTTGTCGCTTTCGCTGGCGCTTTCGCTTTCGCCGGCGTTTTCGCTGTCGCTGCCGCCGTCGCTTTCGCTTTCGCCGTCGCTGGCGCTTTCGCTGTCGTTGTCGCTGGCGTTGTCCCTGGCGTTGTCGCTGGAGCTATCGCTGGCGCTTTCGCTTTCGTTGCCGCTGTCAGTATTCTTTCGCGTTGGAGCATTCGTACCCGCCGTCAAGGGCTCTTCTTGTCGCTGTTCATCGCGACCTTGTCGCTCGTGATTTTCGGTGCCGATTATTTTCTCTCGACCTCGAGGACCTGGAGCCGAGTGGGTGTTGTTTTGAAAATGTTCGGCTTGCTGACGCTGGTCAACGCGCCGTTCGATTGGATCGCCGTCGGCCTCACCCGCGCGCTGTTGCGCCGGGGCCTCGCTCCCGGCGGGCGCGGGCCATACTTCTACGCGCTGATCGACGTGATCGTCGCCGTGCCCCTGATCGTGCTTCTCGCCTTGGTCACCGTCGTCGCCGTGCAGACGTTCGACGATATCGCGGTCCTGCGCGCCGGAACGGACGCGCTCATCCTGCCGCTCGGCCCCCTGTTCGAGGGACTGGAGAACCGGCCCGGCGATACCGAATTCTGGTGGGTCTGGTTCATGCTGTTCTCCACTCTGATCCCGAGCCTGATCAATCTGGTGATCGGCGCCGCGGCGTTCTTGCGCGGACTTCCGTCGTTGCACGCTTGGATTCTGAACCGGATGCCCGAGGGCAAGGCCGTGCGCGACAACGATCGTTTGCCCGTCGCCTGCGCCCTGGCGGGGCAGCTCGCCGGCGGCCTGCTCATCTCGGGCGTTCTGTTGTACCTGCTCGCCGCCTACGTCGTCCCCATCGGGATACCGACGCTCGGCGCCACTATCCGCGATTTCTCGGAGGAGGTCGCGGCGTTCAACGCCCCGGCGCGGCTGATGATGCTTCTCCACGGCTCGCCGTGAGCGACGCGCGTCGCGTTCCCGATATTTTGCCGACTGCGCGCCCCCTTGACGACGCCATGCGGCCGGACTAAATAAGTGTTCATGATTTGTTCTGGACGTTAACCATGCCCGCCCAGTCAGCGAAACTCCTCGACGATTCCCAGCGCGTCGCCGTCGCGAGCCGACTCGGCGCCGCCTACGCCGACCGCCTCGCTCCTATAGAGCGGCGGCGCGGCCGCGGCGCGGGGTCGAACGTCTCCGGACGGTTCGAGCCTCTCCGGCGCGAGGAATTCGACGATGGATGGGACCTCGGCGAGGCGCCGGAGCGCTTCGAGACGGAGGTGACGCTGGAGCGGCCGCGCTCGATCATTGCGCGCAACCAGTCGCCCGACATCGCCTTCGACCGCTCGATCAATCCCTACCGCGGCTGCGAGCACGGCTGCTTCTATTGTTTCGCGCGGCCGAGCCACGCCTATCTCGGCCTCTCCGCCGGCCTCGATTTCGAGAGCAAGCTGTTCGTCAAGGACGGCGCGGCGGCGCTGCTGGAGCGCGAACTCGCGGCGCCGAAGTATCGCCCGCGGGGCGTCGCGCTCGGCGCCAACACCGACGCCTATCAGCCGATCGAGCGGCGTTACCGCGTCACCCGCTCCGTTCTCGAAGTTCTCGCCCGCGCGCGCCATCCCGTCGCGATCGTCACCAAGTCCAATCTGGTGTTGCGCGATCTCGATCTCCTTGCGCCGATGGCGGCGCAAGGCCTCGCCAAGGTGTTCGTCTCGGTGACGACGCTCGATCGCGATACAGCGCGGCGGATGGAGCCGCGCGCGCCGACGCCGGGGCGCCGCATCGAGGCGATCGAACGCCTCGCCCAAGCGGGCGTCCCCGTCGGTGTGATCGCGGCGCCGATCATTCCCGCAGTCAACGACGACGAAATCGAGGCGATCCTGACCCGCGCCCATCAGGCGGGCGCGCGCGAGGCCGGCTACGTCACGCTGCGCCTGCCGCTGGAGCTGCGCGAGATTTTCCGCGAATGGCTGGCGGTGAACTTCCCCGACAAGCTCGAGCGCACGCTCGCGCTCACCCAATCGATGCACGGCGGCAAGGACTACGATTCGCAATGGGGCCGGCGCATGGCCGGCTCCGGCCCCTACGCCTGGATGATCGGACGCCGGTTCGAGATCGCGGCGAGGCGCCTCGGCTATCGCGACAGCCCGCTCGAACTCAGGAACGACCTCTTTCGCGCGCCGGTCCTCGACGAGGCGAGCCGGCCGCGGCAGTTGTCGCTGTTCTGAGCGCGACGGAGCGACCCCTCATCCGTCACGCTTAGCGTGACGCCTTCTCCCGCGAGCGGGAAAGAGTTCTCGCTCGCCTCAGCTCGCCACGCGCCAGAACTCGGACTGCTGGGCCTCGCGCTCGCGCAATTGCGCCTCCCGCTCGGCGACGTAGTCGCGGGTGCGCGGCACGACGTCCTGCCGTTTGGCGAGCTGGATCTGAAACACCATGTTGCCGTTGACCCGGAACGAGGTTTCCGAACCCGCGAGATAGAATTCCCACATCCGGCAGAAGCGCTCGTCGAAAAGAGCCTTGGCCTCGTCGCGATGCGCCTGAAAGCGCTCGCGCCACGCCTTCAGCGTGTCGGCGTAATGCAGGCGCAGGATTTCCATATCCGTGATGTAGAGTCCTGATCTCTCGATCGACGCCATCACTTCCGACAGGCTCGGGATGTAGCCGCCCGGGAAGATGTATTTTTCGATCCAGGGGCTGTTCGCGCCCGGTCTGTCGCTGCGGCCGATCGCGTGCAGCAGCATCACCCCGTCGTCCTTCAGCAGGCGGCGCACTTTGGCGAAATGCTCGTCGTAGCGGGCGACGCCGACGTGTTCGAACATGCCGACGGAGACGATGCGGTCGAATTGCCCCTCGACGTCGCGGTAGTCCTGCAGGCGAATGGCGACGCGCTCGGCGAGGCCCGACTCGGTCGCGCGCCGCGAGGCGAGCGCGAATTGCTCTTGCGACAAAGTGACGCCGGTGACGCGCGCGCCGGCGATTTGCGCCAGATAGAGCGCCATGCCGCCGAAGCCACAGCCGATGTCGAGCACCGTGTGGCCCTCGTCGAGGAGCAGTTTGGCGGCCAGATGCCGCTTCTTGGCGAGCTGCGCCTCTTCCAGCGTCTGGCCCTCGTGCTCGAAATAGGCGCAGGAATATTGCCAGTCGGCGTCGAGGAAGAGGCCGTAGAGCCGTCGGGCGTGATCGTAGTGCCGGGCGACGTTGCGCCGGGCGCGCGTACGATCGTTGCGTTGACGGAAGCGGCGCATCGCGATGCGCGCCTCGTTCAGCGCCGCGGTCCAACTCGGTCCGACGTGAGCGCTGAGGTTGCTCGCGCCGAGCGTGAGAAGGTCGTAGAGGTCGCCGTGCGTCAGTTCGAGACGGCCGTCCATGTAGAGTTCCCCGAGCGCCAACTCGGGGTCGAGCGTCAACTCGCGCTCGGCGGCCCGGTCGGCGAGTCGGATCGCGAGCCGCGGCCCGGTGCGGTCGCCGAAAACGCGCGTGACGCCGTCGCTGGTTTCGACCTCGAGATCGCCGTGGCGGATCAATTTGGAGAGGAAAAGCGTAAGAAGCTGAGTCATACGACGCTCCCGGCGGAACGAGCCCGGGCGCTAACGGCCCAACAGGCCACCGAACAACGTTGTCACATTAGGCGGCAAATCCAAGAATTTCAATATTCCCGATGCAGCGCCCCGCCGCTCGCGCTCGGCGCGCCTCGTCCTATCATTGACAAGGCCGGCGGCGGCGCCTATCTCAGCGCCCGATCTCTCCCGCAGCGCGAAAGGGACGCCGCCGTCGTCGTCTTTTGCGCTTTTGTCATCGTCATCGCCTGCTAGGTCGGGCGGCTTTCCGCGAGGAATTGAACGCCCGAGCGCGGGTGCGCGTGGAACTTCCGGTCGGCCCCGCCTTGAAGAAGGCGCCGCCGGGGCGCTGCGGTCGATGGGACGGGCGAAGTCGTCGCGGGGTCGGAAAGGTCGCCAATGCTCGACTCTCTCTTGAAGAAGCTGTTCGGGTCCGCGAATGACCGGCGCCTGAAGGGCTATCGGCCGAAGATCGCCGCCGTCAACGCCCTGGAGCCGGAATTCGCGGCGCTGAGCGACGAGCAATTGCGGGGCAAGACCGAGGAATTCCGCGCCGCGCTGGCCGCCGGCGCGACCCTCGAAGATCTCGCCGCGCCGGCGTTCGCGGCGGTGCGCGAGGCGGCCAAACGCACGCTCAAACAGCGCCACTTCGACGTCCAGCTCATCGGAGGCTTCGTGCTGCACGAGGGCGCGATCGCCGAGATGCGCACCGGCGAAGGCAAGACGCTGGTCGCCACTTTGGCCGTCTATCTCAACGCGCTCGCCGGCGAGGGCGTGCACATCGTCACCGTCAACGACTATCTGGCCCGTCGCGACTCCGAATGGATGGGCGAGATCTACACGTTCCTCGGCATGAGCGTCGGCGTGATCGTGCATGGCCTCGAGGACGAGGAACGCCGGCAGGCCTACGCCGCCGACATCACCTACGGCACCAACAACGAATTCGGTTTCGACTATCTGCGCGACAACATGAAGTACGACATGGCGCAGATGGTCCAGCGCGGGCACAGCTTCGCCATCGTCGACGAGGTCGATTCGATTCTCGTCGACGAGGCGCGCACGCCGCTGATCATCTCCGGTCCGTCGGAAGACCGCTCGGGCCTCTACGTCGGCGTCAACGCCCTCATCCCACGCTTGAAGCGCGAGGATTTCGACATCGACGAAAAGCAGCGCGCCGTCAGCTTGACCGAGGTCGGCAACGAGCACGTCGAGGCGCTGCTGCGCGAAGCGGGGCTGATGACGGAAGGATCGCTCTACGAAGCCGCCAACGCGACCCTCGTCCATCACGTCAATCAGGCCCTGCGCGCGCACAAGCTGTTCCAGCGCGACAAGGACTATATCGTGCGCAACGACGAAGTCGTCATCGTCGACGAATTCACCGGCCGCATGATGCCGGGCCGGCGCTATTCGGAAGGCCAGCATCAGGCGCTCGAAGCCAAAGAAGGCGTCACGGTTCAGCCGGAGAACGTCACCCTCGCGTCGATCACGTTCCAGAACTATTTCCGCCTTTACAAGAAACTCGCCGGGATGACCGGCACGGCGGCGACCGAGGCCGACGAATTCGCCGAGATCTACAAGCTGGTCGTCGTCGAAATTCCGACCAATCAGCCGGTCGATCGCCTCGACGAGGACGACGAGGTCTATCGCACCAACGACGAGAAGCTGCGCTCGGTGGTGCGCGAGATCGAGGAAGCCAACGCCAAGATGCAGCCGATGCTGGTTGGCACGACCTCGATCGAGAAGTCGGAGCAATTGGGCGAAACGCTCGAGCGCCGCGGCTACAGGAAGATCGACTTCGCCAAGCCGCACGCGATGGCCGCGCTCTATGGGGCCGCGCGCGCCGGCAAGCCGTCGAAGAATTTCGCCATCCTCAATGCGCGCTTCCACGAGCAAGAGGCGTTCATCATCGCGCAAGCCGGCGTCCCCGGCGCCATCACCATCGCCACCAACATGGCCGGTCGCGGCACCGACATTCGAGCTCGGCGGCAACGTCGAGATGCGCGTCAAGCAGGAACTCGACCCGGCGGCCTCGCAAGAGGAGCGCGACGCCGCGGAGGCCGCCATCCGCGCCGAAGTCGAGGCCTTCAAGCAGAAGGCGATCGGGGCCGGCGGGCTCTATATCGTCGGCACCGAGCGTCACGAGAGCCGACGCATCGACAATCAGCTCCGCGGCCGCGCGGGGCGCCAGGGCGATCCCGGCCGCTCCAAGTTCTTCCTGTCGCTGCAAGACGACCTGATGCGCATTTTCGGCTCCGATCGCATGGACGCGATGCTCAAGCGCCTCGGGCTCAAGGAGGGCGAGGCGATCGTCCATCCCTGGATCAACAAGGCGCTGGAGAAGGCGCAGCAGAAGGTCGAAGCGCGCAATTTCGACATGCGCAAGAACATCCTCAAGTTCGACAACGTGATGAACGACCAGCGCAAGGTGATCTTCGAGGATCGGCGCGAGATGATGGCGCAGGACTCGCTCGAGCCGACCATCGCCGAAATGCGCGCCGGCGTCATCGACGATCTCGTCGCCAAGCACATCCCGCACGACGCCTATCCCGAGGCTTGGGACGTGGCGGGCCTGAAGCAGGAGGTCGCGGCCAAGCTCAATCTCGATCTGCCGGTCGAAGCCTGGGCGAAGGAAGAGGGCATCGCCGACGAGGAAATGGCCGAGCGCCTGCTCAAGGCCGCCGACGAAGGCTACGCCGCGCGCGTCGAGCGCAACACGCCCGAGGCGATGCGCTATATCGAAAAGCAGGTCATTCTCCAATCCCTCGACCATCTCTGGCGCGAGCATCTGGTCACGCTCGACCACCTGCGCCAAGTCATCGGTTGGCGCGGAATGGGCCAGCGAGATCCGCTCAACGAATACAAGGCCGAGGCGTTCGATCTCTTCCGCATCCTGATCGCGCAGTGGCACGAAGCGGTGATTGCGCAGATGATGCGCATCGAAGTGCGCTTCCAGGCGCCCGAACCGCCGCCCCCACCGATGCAGTTTCAGCACCTCGATCCGCGCACCGGCGAGAACGAAGCGCAGTTCGGCCAGATCGCCGAACCGGTCGACGGCGGCCCGTTTTCCGCCGTCGCGGTCGCGGCGACCGCAGCGCCGGCGCTGGCGAGAGCCGCCGAGCGCGATCCCGACAATCCCGCGACCTGGGGCAAGATCGGCCGCAACGAGCCGTGCCCGTGCGGCTCGGGCAAGAAGTTCAAGCATTGTCACGGTCAGTTCGCCTGACGCTGCTTGGCGCGCTTGACGCCGAGACGACGCGGGCGGAGGCGCTGAAAACCTTGGCGCGCGCGATGCGGGGCGTCGCCAAGGAACCCGCGCGCGAAGCGCGGCTGCTGCTCGTCGCCGCCGGCGCGCTCAAGGCGAGCGACCTCGTCGGCGCGCCCGAAGCGCCGCTCGGCGCCGCGGCGCGGCGGGTGAGCGTATTCGCCGCGCGGCGCGCGGCGGGCGAACCGCTCTCGCGCATCCTGGGCCGACGCGAATTTTGGAGTCTGTCGCTGGCGATCTCGCCCGACGCGCTCGACCCGCGCCCGGAAACGGAAACGATCGTCGACGCGGCGCTCGCCGAATTCGCCGCGCGGCGCGGCGAACCCCTCGCCCTTCTCGATCTCGGCGTCGGCTCGGGCGCGCTGCTGTGCGCGCTGTTGAGCGAATTTCCCGCCGCGCGCGGGATCGGCGTCGACGTCAGCGAAGGCGCGGCGAACGTCGCGCGCGCCAACGTCGAGGCGCTCGGCCTGACGAACCGCGCCGAAATCCGCTTGGGCGATTGGGGCGCGGGGCTCGACGGCCCCTTCGACCTCATCGTCGCCAATCCACCCTATGTCCGCAGCGGCGCAATCGCGACTCTTCCGCGTGAAGTGCGCGACCACGATCCGCGCTTGGCGCTCGACGGCGGCGAAGACGGCCTCGACGCCTATCGCGCGCTTCTGCCTCAGATCGCCCGGCTGCTCGCGCCCGAGGGTTGGTTCTTCCTCGAAGTCGGCGCCGGCCAGGCCGAGGCGGTCATGACCATCGCCGCCGAAGCCGGGCTCGCCGAGTTGGCGGCCTTCCGCGATCTCGCCGGAATCGCGCGCGTCGTCGGCGGCCGGCGGCGCGAGGGAGCGAGGCGAGACTGAGCGCTTGCCTGCGCCGCCGATTCTCTGCACATTCGTCCGCCCCTCCCATGAAGACGCAGCGCCGCCATGTCAGCCCAAGACGCCTCCCCCGAACAGCCCCACGGCGAACTCACCGTTCGCCTCGCCGCCATGCCCGCCGACACCAACGCCAACGGCGACATCTTCGGCGGTTGGGTGCTCAGCCAAATGGATCACGCGGGCGGCATCGCCGCGGCCGAGCGCGCGCATGGGCGGGTGGCGACGATCGCCGTCGACGCGATGACTTTCATCCGGCCGGTCAAGATCGGCGACGTGCTGTGCGTCTACACCGCTATCGATCGCGTCGGACGCACCTCGATGAGAATCCACATCGAGGCCTGGGCGCAACGCTTTCACACCCACAGGCGCGAGAAGGTCACCGACGCCCATTTCACCTTCGTCGCCATCGACGAAAACGGCCGCCCGCGCCCCGTGCCGCCGGCGCCTTAGGGCGAATCGTGGGCGAAAAGGTCCATCGCCGCGAAGCCGGCTAGGTCGAGCCGCACGCGCTCGGGAAGATAGGCGAACGCCGCGCGCGCCAGGGCGTCGCGGCCCTCGCGCGCCAGCATCGCGTCGAGCTTGGCGCGCAGCGCGTGCAGATGGAGCACGTCCGAGGCCGCGTAGGCGAGCTGCGCCTCGCTCAGCGTCGGCGCGCCCCAGTCCGACGACTGCTGCTGCTTGGAGATTTCGACCCCTAGGAGTTCGCGCGTCAGGTCCTTCAGGCCGTGGCGATCGGTGTAGGTGCGCGCGATCTTGGAGGCGATCTTGGTGCAATAGACCGGTGCCGGCGTCACGCCGAACGCATGGCGCAGCACGCCCATGTCGAAGCGGCCGAAATGGAAGAGTTTGAGCACGTTCGCGTCGCCAAGCAGCCTTTCCAGGTTGGGCGCGCGCGTCTGTCCGGGCGCGATCTGGACGAGTTCGGCGTTCGCGTCGCCGCGCGAAAGCTGCACCAGGCAGAGCCGGTCGCGGCCGACTTCGAGGCCGAGCGTCTCGGTGTCGATGGCGACCGCCGCGCCGAAATCGAGACCGTCGGGAAGGTCGCCCTTGTGAAGGCGAATCGTCATCGCGCGCCCGTCCGGCGCCCGGCGCGTTCCGCCTGGCATGCACATAACACATTGATTTGTTTCATGTTTTTGCTCTTCTGAGGCGCTGCATGATTAGCAGGCGGGCCGCAGAGCGTCAAGCAAGCGCTCGAGCGCCGCCGAGCCGGCCTTGTGCGGCGGCGCCGCCGCGTTCTAGGTTCCGCTCCGAAATGGTAGCGTCAGGAAGCGCCCAGCGCGAGGCGGCCCGCCGCGAGGGCCTCGCTCCCGGCCGAGACGGCCTCGGCCCGTCCGCGAGCGAGGCCGAGGTCATTGCGCTGCATGTCGTCACGGGCTTTCTCGGCTCCGGCAAAACGACGCTGATCAATCGGCTGCTCCGCGCACGCGAACTCGTCGATACTTTGGTGATCGTCAACGAATGGGGCGAGATCGGGCTCGACCACTTGCTGTTCGAGACCGTCGCCGGCGAGGTGATCTCGCTCGAAGCGGGCTGCCTGTGCTGCACGCTGCGTGGCGATCTCGTCGATCTGCTCGGCGACCTGGCGCGCCGGCGCGATCAGGAGGCCGTCGCGCCGTTCGCGCGCGTCGTTCTGGAGACGACCGGTCTAGCCGACCCGACGCCGATCCTTCGCGCGCTGACGGCCGATCCGGTTTTGGCGACGCGCTTCCGCCTTTGCGGCGTGACGACGCTCGTCGACGCCGTCAACGGGCCGGCGACCCTCGGCGCCCACGGCGAAGCCCGGCGCCAGATCGCGCTCGCCGACCGTATCGGCCTGAGCAAGACCGATCTGATCGCCGCGCCCCTGCGCGCCGCGCGGCTCGAGTCGCTGCGCGCGGCGATTCGCGATCTCAATCCCTTCGCGCCGATGGCCGATGTCGCCGCCGGGGAACTCGGCGCGGCGGAGTTCCTGACCGAGGCGATCGGGATCTCGCTCGCCGACGCGCCGGCGTCCGCGCTCGCGCACGCAGCCTCGCTTCGCGCCTACGCCTTCGCCGCGCGCGAACCGGTCGGCGCGCCCGATTTCGCGCGTTTCCAGGCGCTGTTGCACGCGATGCTCGGTCCGCGCCTGCTGCGGGTCAAGGGCCTCGTCGCGCTCGCCGAACATCCCGACGAACCGCTGGTCGTCAACGGCGCGCAACAGGTCCTTCACGCACCGCGCCGCCTTAAGGCATGGCCGGACGGCGAGCGCAGGACGCGCGTCGTCGTCATCGTCGACGGCGTCGAGCGCGCGGTCATCGACCGGCTGTGGGGCGCCTTGTCCGGCGCCGCGCAAATCGATGCGCCCGACCTCGTCGCGCTCGCTGAGAACCCGTTGGCCCCGCGGCCCGGCGGGCTGCTGGGCTAGGCCGCGGCACGCTCGGCTCGGTCCGGCCGACTTCGCGCTTGGCTTCGCCGCGGTCGATGCGAATCAGCGGTCGAGGCGATTCGCCAAGAGCGCCGGCTATGCGCCGCTCGGACCGAAACGCCCTTGAAGCCGGGCCGGATCGAATCGAAACGCGGCTGCAAGCACACATTGGTGCTGGGAAAAGAGGCCGATATTGGCGTCGCGGCCGTCCCGTAATGGCCATGTGAGCGGGTTGGCCGGCGCGCCGCCGGAGAAAGTGTGGCGCCGCGGCCATTGTTCGCGTAAATGTTCGTCAGTGAGGAAAAGAATCGGTAAACCGGTTCGCTTTATGGTAAGCGACACTCGAACGGGGCTGTGGACGCTGAGATGACAGGCACGAAATTCACCATCGGCGTGGCGTTGTTGGCCGGCGCGTTGTTGAGCGGTTGCGCTCCCATCGGCTCGCCGATGGCGGTCGACACGAAGTTGACGCCTCACGACAAGGCGATGATGGCGCTCGCTCCGCCGGAGGAATGGTCGATCCCGATCGTGCGCAATCGCGTCGGCGACCCGACCGGGGAGAAACCGGGAACGATCGTCGTCGATACGACCACCAAGCACCTCTATTTCGTGCTGCCGGGCAAGCAGGCGATTCAGTACCAGGTCGCGACCGGCGCGGAAGCTTACGGCTGGACCGGGCGCGCGAGCGTTGGCCACATGGTCGAATGGCCGCAGTGGATGCCGACCGCCTCGATCATGCAACGCTGGCCGGAATTCAAGGTCTATCTCTCGCACGGCCCGCTCGCCGGCGCTTACGACAATCCCTTGGGCGCGCGCGCTCTTTATCTCTATCAGGGCGATCGCGACACACTTTACCGCATCCACGGCACCAACGAGCCCGACGAGATCGGTCAGGCGGTTTCCTCGGGCTGCATTCGCATGCGCGATCTGGACGTCATCGACCTCTACAGCCGCGTTCACGTCGGCACGCCCGTCGTAGTGAAATAGCCGCTTGAGCGCAGGCGCGAGACCGATCTTCGCGGGGACGACGCTCGAACCGCGCATCGACGGCGCGAGCCACGGTCGCGGCGCTGTCGCGCGCGACCGCGGCGTCGGTCGTCCGTCCCGAACGCGTCTCCGCCGAACCGGCGCGGCGTCCGCGAATGCCTGGCCCTGCTCCTACTCCGCCGCCTTCGCCGCCGGATTGTTGGGATGCGCCGCCCACATGCGTGGCGGCTGCGCATAGCTCGAGCCGGTGCGCGGATCGACGCCCTCGGCGCGATGCGCGAGTTTGATGCAATTTTCCACCGGGCAGACCAGCGCGCACAGATTGCAGCCGACGCACCGCGCGTCGTTGACGACGAATTTGCGCTCGCCGTCGACGGTTGCGAAAATCGCCTGACGCGCAGCGTCCTCGCAGACGATATGGCAGCGTCCGCACTTGATGCACAGGCTCTGGTCGATCTCGGCCTTGGCGACGTAGCTGAGGTTGAGGAACCGCCAGTCCGTGACGTTCTCTACGGCGCGGCCGCGGAAATCGTCGATGCGCTGGTAGCCCTTGGCGGCCATGAAGTTCTTCAGGCCGGAGGTCAGCTCGTCGATGATCTTGAAGCCGTAGGTCATCGCCGCGGCGCACACCTGCACGTTGCCGGCGCCGAGCGCGATGAACTCCGCGGCGTCGCGCCAGGTCGTCACGCCGCCGATCCCTGAGATCGGCAGTCCCGCAGTCATCGGATCGCGTGCGATTTCGGCGACCATCGCCAGCGCGATCGGCTTGACCGCCGGGCCGCACATGCCGCCGTGGGCGCCCTTGCCGTCGATCGGGTCGACGGGCGTCATCGCGTCGAGATCGACCCCCATGATCGAGGCGATGGCGTTGATAAGCGAGACCGCGTCGGCACCGCCCCGCTGGGCCGCGCGCGCGGGATGGCGAATGTCGGCGACGTTCGGCGTCAACTTGACGATGACCGGCATGCGCGTGCGAGCCTTGCACCAGCGCGTCGCCGTTTCGATGGTCTCGGGCGTCTCGCCGAGCTCGAACGCGCCGGGCGGACAGCCGAAGTTCAGCTCGACGCCGTCGCACCCGGTTTCTTCGACCCGCGCGAGGATCTCTCGCAACGACTCTTCCTCGCACGGGACCATCAGCGACACCGCGACCGCTCGGTCGGGCCATGCGCGCTTGACCTGCTTGATTTCTTGCAGATTGACCGCGAGATCGCGGTCGGCGATCGTCTCGATGCTGTTGAGCGCGAGCACCCGCCGGTCGGGGCCGTGCAGGGCGCCGTAGCGCGGGCCGGAGACGTTGACCGCAGGCGGTCCGGCCTCGCCCAACGTCTTCCACACGACGCCGCCCCAGCCGGCGCGAAACGCGCGCTCGACATTGATCTTGCAGTCGGTCGGCGGCGCCGAGGCGAGCCAGAACGGGTTGGGCGACTTGATGCCGACGAAATTGGCGCTGAGATCGACCATGGCGTCCTCCTTCAGCTCTGCGCCGTCGATTTCAACGCCGCGTCGACCGATCGCGCCGCCCGCTTGCCGTCTTCGACCGCGTTGACCGTCAGGTCCAGCCCGCCCGCCACGCAATCGCCGCCCGCCCACACGCCGGCAAGGCTGGTGCGCCGCTCCTCGTCGACGACAATGCGCCCGTCCCTGTCGCACCGAACTTCCGCGCCGCCGAGCGACTCGGGCGCCGCCTTCTGGCCGATCGCGACGAACACCACGTCGGCCTCGACGCGATAGGCGCGCCCGGCGCCGACCAGCGCGCCGTCCTCTTCGCGCGTGCGCTCGAACAGGGCGCCGCTCGCCGCGCCGCCGTGGCTCTCCAGCGCGACCGGGCGCGCCCACGGGCGAATGAGCACGCCGCTGGTCTGCGCGAGGCGCCGCTCGAATCGGCTCGCCTTCATCTGATGGGTGCCGCGTCGATAGGCGATGGTCACTCGATCGGCGCCGAGGAGCTTCGACTGCACTGCGACGTCGACCGCGGTCATGCCGCCGCCGATGACGAGGACGCGCCGCCCGACCGCCAATTTGCTGAGGTCCTTGGCCTGCCGCAAGTCGGCGATGTAATCGACCGCGTCGATGACGTTGGCGAGCTCGCCCTCGCCAGGCAGGCCGAGTTTGTTGGTCGCGCCGAGGCCGAGCCCAAGAAACACCGCGTCATGATCGCTCCGCAGCGCCTCGAGCGAAACGTCGCGCCCGAGCGCGACGCCGTGTTTGACCGTGACGCCGCCGATCGAGAGGATGAAGGCGACCTCCTTGGCGGCGAAATCGTCCGGCGTCTTGTAGGCGGCGATGCCGTATTCATTGAGCCCGCCGGACTTCTCTCGCGCTTCGAATATCGTGACCTCATGGCCCGCGACCGCGAGCGCATGCGCGCAGGCGAGGCCGGCCGGCCCCGCGCCGACGATGGCGACGCGCTTGCCGCTCGGCGCGGCGCGGTCGAAAGGATTCTTGCCGGTCTCCATCTGCGCGTCGACGGCGCAGCGCTGAAGTCGGCCGATGCGGACCGGCCGGCCTTCGGCCGCCTCGCGCACGCAGGCCTGCTCGCAAAGCGTGTCGGTCGGACAGACGCGCGCGCACATGCCGCCCATGATGTTGGCGTCGAGAATCGTTCGCGCCGCGCCAAGCCGGTTGCCGGCCGCGATCTGACGGATGAACAGGGGGACATCGATGGCGGTTGGGCAAGCGCGCACGCACGGCGCGTCGTAACAGAAGTAGCAGCGATCGGCCTCGATCCTCGCCTCGTGCGCGCTCAGCGGCGGATGCAGGTCGGCGAAATTCGCCTCCAGCGCCTCGCGGCTGAGGCGCCCCCGCGCCACGTCGGCGATCCCAGGCTGTTCGGAGACGATTCCCATCACGGCTCTCCTGCGGCTCGGCGCGCCGAGCCCGTCGTCGAAAAATCCCGCCCCACCGGTCAAAACGCTCGCACGGCTCGCGCGCGATGTCACGCTCGGCTGGCGCGCGATGTCAAGAGCGAGCGCGTCGCGGCGGGCTCCAAGGCCGCCAAGGACGCCAAGGACGCCAAGGACGCCAAGGACGCCAAGGACGCCAAGGACGCCGTCCCTATGACGAGCCCTGTCGCGCTCGCTACGCCCTATTCGGAGATCCCCGAGGCCGATCGTCGCATCATGGTCGATGGGCCGCTCGCCTTCGTCGCCGGGCTCGAGGCTTGTCGGCGGGCTGGCAGGCGAGCCGAACGTCCGGCCGCCGCCCTGCCGTCCGCGCCCACGCGACTGGCGCGGCGGCGCCGCCAATGGCCGAAAGAGCCGACCGGATTAACGCCGGGCTCGACGGCGTTCAATGTCCTCGGCCAATGGCGCAAATCCTCGATTTCGATGGTGGGTGCTCACACCGACGCACCTGGGATGCGAATATCCCAACGTACTCCATTTGATCGTCAAGCGGGGAATGTGTTGAGCTCGACCTAACGGCACAACCTTGGCAAGGTTGGGGCAGTGGGTTCGAATCTCGGCGCCGCCACCAGGTTTCATACGAAGAATCACTAAGTTAGCAAGGGCCATTCGGGCGCTTCCGCTCTCCGACCTTCATGTAGAAATCGGGGAAGCAGGGCGGAAGCATGAGGAGGCAAATCGACTTTCGCAAGCGCGAATCCCCGCACCGTCCGCGACGCCTCGACGCGATTGACGTTGATCAAGGCGCAAATTCGCAAGGACGGCCTTGATCGTCGTGACTTTTGTCTCTATCGTTGAACAAAGGATTTTGAGCCGGGTGGGTCGCCGGCATTCGATTTGGCTGAACTCGGGCAACGACCCGTCTAGATCGGAAATCCTACCGTCTCAGGGTGCAGCCGATCCGGCCTGGCGGTCAACGAACGTCGTCGCTCGAGAACAAGACGAGCTTTTGGGAGAAGCGAAAATGGCCTTGCACAAGAAAGTCCTGATGGCGGCGAGCGGCGACCTGCGCCAAAGCGCCAATGAAACGTGCTGGCCCGCGCAGGAGGCGATGGAGAAGCAAGTGGCGGCCGCGCTCGCCGGCTTCGGCGTCGAGGTCGAACGCGCCCATCCTTATGATCCCACCCTCAAGCACGGCTTCGTCGCCAGCCAGAAGCAGGGCCTCGAAGTGTTCGCCAAGGTCGATTCGGAGACGCCGATCATCGTCGCCGAAGCAGTGTGGCAGTACACCAACCACGTCCTGCCCGGGTTGCTCGCCCATCGCGCGCCGATCCTGACCGTCGCCAACTGGTCGGGCGAATGGCCGGGCCTGGTCGGCATGCTCAATCTCAACGGCTCGCTGACCAAGGCGGGCAAGAAATACAGCACGCTGTGGAGCGAGACCTTCACCGACGAGCCGTTCAAGAAGAAGCTGCATCAGTGGCTGAGCAAAGGCCGGGTGACGCACGATCTCTCCCATGTCCACGAATTCGATCCCGCGTCCGCTCCCGGGCGGGCGAAGAAGGTCGCGAAGGAGATCGCGGCCGATCTGCGCAGCCGCCGGGCGATCATGGGCATCTTCGATGAAGGCTGCATGGGGATGTACAACGCCATCATCCCCGACGAGTTGCTGTTCCCGCTCGGCGTGTTCAAGGAGCGCCTGTCGCAGTCGGCGCTCTACGCCGCGTCGCGCACGGTCACCGACGCCGAGGCCAAGGGCGTTTACGACTGGCTGGTCAAGAAGGGCTTCACCTTCCACTTCGGCCAGGACGGCAAGACCGAGCTGACGCTCGACCAGGTGCTCGGCCAGTGCCGGATGTATGTCGCCGCCGCCCGCATCGCCGAGACCTTCGGCTGCGACATGATCGGCATCCAGTACCAGCAGGGCCTGAAAGACGTGATGCCCGCCTCGGACCTTGCCGAGGGCATGCTCAACAACGACGATCGTCCGCCGGTCATGACCCTCGACGGCAAGCCGATCCGCGACGGCCAGGCGATCGTGCACTTCAACGAAGTCGACGAATGCGCGGGCCTCGACGCGCTGTTCACCAGCCGCGTGCACCGCGCGCTCGGGCAGCCGGCCGAAACCACGCTGCACGACATCCGCTGGGGCGACGTCGATCGCAGCGGGACCACCAAGGATTATGTCTGGGTGCTCGAGATTTCCGGCGCCGCGCCGCCCGCCCATCACATCGGCGGCTGGGCCGGGTCGGACAGCCTGCGGCAGCCGCCGATGTACTTCCCCTTCGGCGGCGGCACGGTGCGGGGCATCGCCAAGCCGGGCCCGATCGTCTGGTCGCGAATCTTCGTCGAAGCGGGCAAGCTCAAGATGGATCTCGGCCGGGCGCACGTGGCCGAGCTTCCCAAGGCGGAGACGGAGCGGCGCTGGAACGCCACCACGCCGCAATGGCCGATTATGCACGCGGTGCTGCATGGCGTCACGCGCGACCAGATGATGGCGCGCCACAAGGCGAACCACATCCAGGTCGCCTACGCCAGTTCCGAGAGGGAAGCGGATCTGGCGATGGCGGCGAAGGCCACGCTCGCCGCTGAGCTGGGTCTGGAAGTGTCGCTCTGCGGCGCTAAGCCGAACGGAGCGCCGCTGCTGCATTGACGCGCGCCGGATCGGGGCGGCCGGCCGACGGCCGCCCGGGCCGCGCAAAAGGCGATGTGCGAAGGACACCGTATGGAACGGCATGTCCGTGAGGGAGTCGGGAAAAAGACGGCGCGACCGGCCGCGGCGGGGTGCGACAAAATAGTTCCATCCGCTCTAGAACTTCAGATTGACATCGGAACGGAATAATTCCATCCAGTTTAATATTAGCCGATTGACGCTTGTCGCGGGACGTGATGACCCGTTAGCTGCGGAGGCGGGAAAGCGGGACGACAGAAGTCCAGGCGCCTGGGGAGGACGGATGGCGGCTCTAATCGAAGTCGAGAACGTCAGCAAGAGCTTTCCGGGCGTGCGGGCGCTGAGCGACGTCCGCTTCGAGCTGATGTCCGGCGAGGTCCATGCGCTCATGGGCGAGAACGGCGCCGGCAAGTCGACGCTGATGAAGATCCTCGCCGGGGTCTATCGCAAGGATTCCGGGCAAATCCTTTACAACGGCGCGAGCGTCGATTTCTCCGGTCCGCGCGAAGCGCAGCACGCGGGGATCGGCATTATTCATCAAGAATTGCAACTTATGAATCACCTCACCGTCGCGCAGAACATCTTCATCGGCCGCGAGCCGAAGCGGGCGTTCGGCCTACTGCTCGACGAGGACAAGCTCAACCGCGACGCGGCGGCGGCGCTCGCCCATCTCAATCTCAACATCGACCCGCGCACCGTCGTCGGCTCGCTCACGGTCGCCAAACAGCAGATGGTCGAGATCGCCAAGTCGCTGTCCTTCAATTCGCGGGTGCTGATCATGGACGAGCCGACCGCGGCGCTCAACAACGCCGAGATCGCCGAGCTCTTCAAGATGATCCGCGAACTGAAGGCTCGCGGCGTCGGCATCATCTACATCTCTCACAAGATCGACGAACTGAAGCAGATCGCCGACCGCGTCACGGTGCTGCGCGACGGCGAATACGTGGGCACGCGCGACGTAGCGACGACGAGCACCACGACCGTCATCAGCATGATGGTCGGCCGCACGATCAGCGACGAGCGCTTTGTCGGCGAAACGCCGCCAGGCGACGTCGAGCTCGAAGTCGAGAACCTCAACTGCGGCCCGCTGGTGAAGAACGTCAGTTTCTCGGTCAGACGCCGCGAGATCCTCGGCTTCGCCGGCCTGATGGGCGCCGGGCGGACGGAAGTGGCGCGCGCGGTCTTCGGAGCCGACCGGCCGCAGTCGGGCGAGATACGGGTGAGAGGCAAGAAGCTTTCCGTCCGCACGCCCAAGGACGCCGTCGCCGCCGGCATCGGCTACTTGTCGGAAGACCGCAAGCGCTTCGGCCTCGCTATCGGCATGGACGTCGCCTCCAACATCGTGATGGCCAGCCTGGCGCGATACCTGTCCTTCGGTTTCTTCCTGCGCGAGCGCGGAATTTTATCCGCGGCGGCGAAGTTCGTGAAGCTCCTGGGCATCCGCACTCCCTCTTTGACGCAGGAGGTGCGGCTGCTGTCGGGCGGCAACCAACAAAAGGTCATCGTCGCCAAGTGGCTCGCCCGCGACTGTGACGTTCTCTTCTTCGACGAGCCGACGCGCGGCATCGACGTCGGCGCGAAGTCCGAAATCCACAAGCTCCTCCGAGAGCTGGCCAATCAGGGCAAGGCGATCGTCATGATTTCGTCGGAGCTGCCGGAAATCCTGCGCATGAGCGATCGGATCGTCGTGATGTGCGAGGGGCGGATCACCGGCGAGCTCATGCCCGAAGAGGCGACCCAGGAACGAATCATGCAGTTGGCGACGCAACGCGAAACAATGGCGGCTTGAAGCATGGAACCGAACACGGCCACCCCCACCCAACACGCCGCCGCGGAGGCCCGCACGCCCGCGAGCGAGTCCGGACTCAACCGCTTCTTCGGGGCGCAGGCGCAGCAGAAGCTGCTCGCCTTCCTGAGCCTCATCGTGATGTTGATCTACTTCAGCTTCGCTTCGCCCTACTTCGCCCAGACGGACAACGTCCTCGCCATCATGCAGGCGACGGCGGTCGACGGCGTGCTCGGGATCTCCGCGACCTTCGTCATCATCACCGCCGGCATCGACCTTTCGGTCGGCACGCTGATGACATTCTGCGCGGTGATGACCGGCGTGGTCCTGACCAACTGGGGGATGCCGCTGTGGCTCGGCGTCCTCGCTTCGATCGCGACGGGCGCGTTCTGCGGCGCCGTTTCGGGCTTCCTGATCGCCAAGCTGAAGATCCCGCCGTTCATCGCCACGCTTGGCATGATGTGGGCCGTCAAGG
Organism: uncultured Alphaproteobacteria bacterium; assembly: GCA_963775575.1. Classification (GTDB taxonomy): domain Bacteria; phylum Pseudomonadota; class Alphaproteobacteria; order Rhizobiales; family Beijerinckiaceae; genus Roseiarcus. Next base: position 1,237,879 of record CAVZJG010000002.1, on the reverse strand, counting down.
GCCTATCGCTGGTCGTGACGAGCGCCAGGCCAATCTACTTCAACGATACGCCGAACTTCGACATGATTTCTCAGGCGTCGCTGATTGGCTACTTCGTGCCGAGCGTGCCAATTCCCAACGGCGTCCTCATTCTATTCGGCCTCGCGATCGTCGCCTCGGTCATCCTCAATCGCACGGCGCTCGGGCGCTACACCTTCGCGCTCGGCAGCAACGAGGAGGCGGCGCGGCTGTCGGGCGTCAACGTCGACGCATGGAAGATCGCGGTCTATTGCCTGGCCGGGGCGATCACCGGCGTGGGCGGTCTGATCATCGCCTCGCGCCTCAACTCTGCCCAGCCCGCGCTAGGCCAGGGCTATGAGCTTGAAGCGATCGCCGCCTGCGTCATCGGCGGCACCTCGCTGGCCGGCGGGGCGGGAACCATCCTCGGCACCATCATCGGCGCCTTCATCATGGGCGTCCTGACCAACGGCCTGCGCATCATGTCGGTCTCACAGGAATGGCAGATTGTCGTGACCGGCGTCATCATCATTCTCGCTGTCTACGCCGACATCCTGCGCCGCAAGCGCGCGTGAGACGGCGACGTCTCAAGTTGGAGAAAGGAGGGCCCCGACTGCGAACGAGACCGCTGCCGCCCGGCGGAACACGAGGCGGAAAAAGGACCAGGAAAGATAACTAGAGTGGAGGAGTAGCTATGTTGAAGAAATGGCACATCGGCGTGGCGCTTGGCGCCCTTATGGCGATCGGCTTTTCGGCCAGCGCCAGCGCGGACGACGTTTACATCCCGCTTATCTCCAAGGGCTTCCAGCATCAGTTCTGGCAGGCGGTGAAGCTCGGCGCCGAACAGGCGGCGAAAACTGACAATGTCAAGATCACCTTCGAGGGCCCGGAAAGCGAGGCGATGGTCGACAAGCAGATCGACATGCTGTCGGCCGCGCTCGCCAAGCACCCGCAGGCGATCGGCTTCGCCGCGCTCGACAGCAAGGCCGCCATCCCGCTCCTGAAGAAGGCGCAGGACGAGAAGATCCCGGTCATCGCCTTCGACTCGGGCGTCGACAGCGACATCCCGCTGACGACCTGCCGGACGGATAGCGTGGCGTCTGCCGCTGTCGCCGCCGACAAGATGGCCGAATTGATCGGCGATTCCGGAGAAGTCGCAGTCATCGTGCACGACCAGACCAGCCGCACCGGCATCGACCGCCGCGACGGCTTCCTCAACGAGATGAAGGCCAAGCACCCCAACATCACGATCGTCAGCGTCCAGTATGGCGCCGGCGACCACTTGAAGTCCGCCGAAATCGCCAAGGCGGACCTCCAGGCTCACCCGAACCTCAAGGGCATCTTCGGCGCCAATGAAGGCTCGGCGGAAGGCGCGGCGATCGGCGTCAAGGAATCCGGCAAGAAGGTCGTGCTCATCGGCTACGACTCCGGCAAGGAGCAGAAGGACGAGATCCGCTCCGGCCTGATGGCGGGCGCGATCACCCAGAACCCGATCGGCATCGGCGCCTGCACCGTCGACTCCGCGGTCAAGGCTCTCAAGGGCGAGAAGCTGCCGCCGGTCATCGACACCGGCTTCTACTATTACGACAAGACCAACATCGACGATCCCAAGATCGCCGCGGTCCTTTACGATTGATCAATCGTCAAAATATCGAAGAAGGGCCTCGGCCCTTCTTCGTTTTCGGTGTTTGCGGTCGAGCTCAAGCGTCTGTGCTCTTGGCCTGCGGGGCCTGCTTTCGCTCGGAGGGTCGGGATGAGCTTTGCTCAGTTGCACGGAATTGGATCTGACCTCCACAGTTCGATGGTTCCGGCTGTAGACCGGCACCGGTTGAATTCAGGCGCCGCTGTGGGTGACGCCCGCGCCGCGACTGTGGTCCCGCATGATCGGCGCGACATTCCTCATCGCCGCCGGCGACGTTGACCTGTCTGTCCGCGCCGTCGCGGCGTTCCACCCGCGGTTCGCGTGAGTTCGCAATGCAGAAAGAAATGCAGGATTATGACGGAACCTCAGACATATATGAGCGACATGCGGCCTCGGTTCGATCCGTTTGTGATCGATTGCGGCAAGATTCCCGCGTATATCTATCAGGGCAGTCTCCGGTCGGAACTGGAAGCCAAAACGCTCACCGCCGCGGAAGCGATTGCGATCCTCGAAGACATGCTCGTCATTCGTGAATTCGAGGAAATGATCGTCAAGCTGCGTTCGGGCGCCTACGATCCCATACGCGATTTCGACTATCGCGGCCCGACGCACGTTTCGGTCGGCCAAGAGGGAACGGCCGCCGGCGCCTGCTCGGCGCTGCTCGTCTCGGATAACATCACCAGCACCCACCGCGGGCACGGCGAGAGCCTGGCCAAGGGCACGGTCGCCTTGCGCGCGCTGGACGAACATGCGCTTCGAGCGCGCGTTCCCGACTGCCGCGCGAACAGCCGCGACGAGCTGATTCAGGCGGCGCTCGAGCAGCATGTCTACCGAACGATCGGCGAGCTGTTCGGCAAGGACGAAGGCTATTGTCGCGGACGCGGCGGCTCGATGCACATCGCCGACTTTTCCGTCGGCCATCTCGGTGCCAACGCCATCGTCGGCGGCGGCGTGCCGATCGCAACCGGCGCGGCCTTGGCCAGCCGCTACTTCGGCGATAACGGCGTGGTGTGCTGTTTCGCCGGCGACGGCGCATTCGCCAACGGCGTCGTGCTCGAGTCGTTGAATTTCGCCGCCCAGGCCCAGTTCTCCAACCACTACGCCAATGGGCGCGCCTTTGGCCTGCCGATCGTCTTCCTGGTCTGCAACAACCATTACGGCATGACGGGCCGCGCCGACGACGAGGTGACCGGCGTGCGCCGCCTCGCTCAGCGCGCGGCGGGGTTCGCCGACAACTGCATGCGCGCCGAGGTCGTCAACGGCATGAATGTCCTGGCGGTGCGCGACGCGGTGTTGCGCGCCGCGAAGCTCTGCCGCGAAGGCAAGGGGCCGGTGCTGGTCGAGGCTGACTGTTACCGCTACTGGGGCCATTCGCTGAGCGATCCGCGAAACGAGTATCGCACGAAGGAAGAGGAGGCGGCCTGGAAGGCGGTCGACCCGATCGAGGCCTACAAGAAGGAATTGATCGCCGCCGGCGTTCTCGATTCCGAGGGAATCGAACAGGTGGCGCGGCGCGTCGCCGAGCGCAATGCGCGCGCCGCCAAACGCGCCGCTGACGCTGCCGACCCGGACGTCAAGGACGTCCTCGCTTTCATGTACACGGAGACGAAAAGCGAGATCGTTCCGCCGCAGTTCGCCAAGGTCGAGACCTACGCGCCGACGCCCGAAACGAAGCGCGTCAATGGCGAGATCTCCTACAAGGACGCCCTGCGCGAGGCTCTAGCGGAAGAAATGCTGCGCGACAGCCGCGTCGTGTTCTACGGCGAGGACGTGGCAGACTATGGCGGCGCGTTCAAGGTGACGAAAGGGCTGCTCGAAACGTTCGGCCGCCATCGCGTCTTCAACACGCCGATCAGCGAAGCCTGTATCTGCGGCACGGCCTGCGGGGCGGCTATGAGAGGATTGCGGCCGGTGGTGGAGCTGATGTACTTCGACTTCGCGCTGATGTCGTCGGACCAGATCAGCAACCAAGCCGCCAAATGGCATTACATGAGCGGGGCGCAAACGGAAGTACCGCTGGTCATTCGGGCCTCGGCGGGCAGCGGCAAGGGCTACGGTGGACAGCATTCGCAAACGCTCGAATCGATCTTCTGCCATATGCCCGGCCTCTACGTGGTCTATCCGTCGACGCCGGCCGATGCGAAGGGCATGCTGAAGTCGGCCATCCGCGACAACAACCCGGTTCTCTTCGTCGAATCGCAGTCGCTTTACGGCATGAAAGGCCCGGTTCCGGAGGGCGAGCATCTGGCGCCGCTCGGCGTCGCCGACGTCAAACGCGAGGGCGGCGACATTACCTTCGTCAGTTGGGGCCCGACGGTCCATGATTGCCTCAAAGCGGCCGAATGGCTCAAGGCCGAAAGAAAAGTCGACGCGGAGGTCGTCGACCTGCGCAGCCTGATTCCGCTCGACATAGAGACGGTGGTCCGTTCCGTACAGAAGACGGGGCGCTGTATTGTCGCCAGCGCCGCCGTTCACATCGGCAGCTTCACCGGCGAGATCGCTTCGACGGTGCAACAACTCGCGTTCGACCACCTCGACGCGCCCGTCCTGCGCATCGGCGCCAAGAACGGCATTTCGCCCCAATCGCACGTGCTGGAACAGGCGTTCCTGCCCAGCGTCGACGACTTGGTCGCGGCTGCCTGCTCCATCCTGTAGGCCGCGCCATGGTCACGCCGATCGTCATGCCCAAGTTCGGTCAGATGACCGAAGAAAGCGCCGTCGTCGAGTGGCTGAAGAAGGAGGGCGACACGGTCGCCAAGGGCGACATGTTGTTTCTGGTCGAAACCGACAAGTCGGTCATGGAAGTCGAGAGCTTCAGCGAAGGAACGCTGCTCAAGATCGTCGTCGGGGCCGGGGTCAGCGTCCCCGTGCAGAGCGTCGTCGCCTACCTCGGCGAGAAGGGCGAGGCTGTGCCGGTGACGGCGGTTCTGGAACGCCGCGCGCCCGCGAGCGCAGCGCCCGTTCCGGCGACAGCCGCGCCGTCCTGGCGCAGCGGCGCGCCGGCCGCGACTGTGGCCGCGTCGCCGGGATCGGCGGCGCCGACGGTTCCGGCGCCCGCGGCCGCGACGGCGCCGGCCCTTTTCCGGATCAGCCCCCGCGCGGCGGCTCTCGCTCGGGAATGCGTGATCGACCCCCATCCCATCGGCGGCACCGGCCCCGAAGGCCGCATTGTCGAGAGGGACGTGAAGGCCTATCTCGACGCGAAGGACTATGGGAGCCTTCGCGTCAGCCCGGCCGCCAAGGCGTTGGCGGCGAAGGGGGGCGTCGACCTTCTGGCCGTTCGCGGCGGGAATGGATCGAAGCGCATCGAAGTCGCCGACATCGAGCGCGCTGTAGCCGAAAAGCCGGCGCCGATGACCAAAATGCGGCAGGTCATCGCCCAGCGTCTGACGCAAAGCGTCGTCACTGCGCCGCATTTCTACGTCACCGTCGAAGCAGACATGACGGACGCGCTTGCCCGTCGGGCGCGGCTCAACGGCGGCGGCGCGCGCTACACGGTCACCGACTTCATCGCGCAGGCGTCGGTCCTGGCGTTGAAGGAATTCTCCGCGGTGAACAGCTCGACGGACGGCAAGACCGTCCGCTGGCATAGCCGCGTGCATCTGGGCATCGCGGTGAACCTCGATCAGGGATTGGTCGTGCCCGTGGTCCGTGACGCGGATGAAATGACGATGGCCGAGTTGAGCGAACGCTCGAAGACGCTCATCGAACGGGCGCGCGCGGGCGACCTTGCCCCTGACGAGATGAGCGGATCGACGTTCACCATATCGAACATGGGCATGCTCGATGTGGAAAACTTCACCGCGATCATCAATCCGGGCGAATCCGCGATCCTGGCGGTGTCCAGCACGATCAGGAAGCCGGTGGTCCGCGGGGACGACATCGTGGCGCGCCCAATGCTCAAGATGACGCTGTCGTCCGACCATCGCTTGATCGACGGCGCGACGGCGGCCCGCTTCATCAACAGCATCAAAAACAAGCTCGAGGACAACGGATTATGGAGCGCTTTGACGTCGTAGTCATCGGCGCCGGACCAGGCGGCTATCCCGCCGCCATCCGCGCCGCACAGCTCGGCGCGTCCGTCGCCATCGTCGAGCGCGAGCGCCTCGGCGGGACGTGCCTGAACTTCGGCTGCATCCCGACCAAGACGCTGATTGCGGCGGCGGAGACCTTCGCCCGCATTCGCGACGCCAGGGCCTTCGGTATCTTCGTCAGCGGCGTGACGTTCGACTATTCCGCGATGATCGCCCGCAAGGACAAGGTCGTCGAGCAGCTTCGCGGCGGGGTCAAACAGCTATTGACCGCCAACGGCGTCAAGCAGTTCGCCGGCTCGGCGTCCTTCAAGGATCGCGACGCGATCGTGATCGATGGCGATCTCACGATCGGCGCGAAACGGACGATCATCGCCACCGGCTCGACCTCGGCGACGCCGGACTTTCTTCCCAGGCATGAGCGGATTGTCGAAAGCCGGTCGTTCCTCGCGCTCGACCGGCTGCCGGCGAGCATGATCGTGCTCGGCGGCGGCTTCATCGGCTGCGAGATCGCCTCGATGGCCGCCATGCTCGGCGTCAAGGTCACTGTCGTCGAGCTACTCGCCGACATCCTGATGCTGCTCGACGCCGATCTCGGGAGCGAGGTGCGCGCGCACATGGAAAAGGCGCTCGGCGTCCGAGTGCTGACCGGCAAGCCGCTCGCCGACATTTCCGCCGACGCGAACGGCGTGCGCGGGCGCTGCGGCGACGAGAGGGTCGAGGCCGAACTGTTGCTCAACGCCGTCGGACGCAAGCCGGTGAGCAACGGCCTGAATCTCGGCGCCGCGGGGCTCGAGACCGACGCGCGCGGTTTCATCGACGCCGACGCCTATTGCCGGACCAAGGCCGCGACGATCTTCGCCATTGGCGACGTCACCGGCAAGACTCAGCTCGCCCATTTCGCCACCGCGCAAGGGCTCGTCGCGGCGCAGAATGCGGTGGGGATGAAGCCGCGCCGGCACGAAACGCTCGTCCCCAACGTGATCTTCACCGCGCCCGAAGTCGCGACCGTCGGATTGAGCGAATCCGAAGCGCGCACGCAAGACCGCCCGGTCAAGACCGGCAAGTTCCGCTTCGCCGGCCTTGGCAAAGGCCTCGCCGCTGGCGAGACGACCGGGTTCGTCAAATGGATCGCCGACGCCGATTCCGAGCGGTTGCTCGGCGCGGCGGCGGTGGGGCCGCGCGCTACCGAGCTGATCGCAGCCGCGACGACGGCGGTCCGCGCCGAGTTCACCGCGCGCGAGCTCGGCGAAACGATCCACGCGCATCCGACGTTTTCGGAAGCCTGGATGGAGGCCGCGCACGCGCTCCGGGGCGAAAGCATCCATGCGCCGCCGCGAAGGCGCTAGGCGGAGGGACGCGCAGGCGACATGATCGGCGCCGCGCGCGAATGTTCGGCCTTCGCCCGGCGAAGGCTCATGGTTTCAGGAGGACGCGCTCAGTCGCGCGCTGAATGGCGATGATCGCGAGGGAACGATTGGAGCGCCAGCTCGACGACTTTGACCGCAGCCGGCGGTCTGAGGCGCTGACGCACCTGTGGCGCGCCGCCGAGCTCGGCGAGATCGCGCTGCCCAAGCCGGGCGTCGAGGTCAATCTCCACGCCCACACCTTCTTCTCCTACAACGCCTACGGCTATTCGCCGTCGAAGTTCGCCTGGCTGGCGCGCAAGGCTGGATTGGCGGCGGCCGGCATCGTCGACTTCGATGTCCTCGACGGCGTCGACGAATTTCTCGAAGCGGGGCGGCTGATTGGACTGAGGACCTGCGGCAGCCTGGAATCGCGTGCGTTCGTGCCGGAATTCGCCACGCTGGAAATCAACTCTCCCGGCGAACCCGGCGTCGCCTACAACATGGGCGTCGGATTCCCGCGCGCCGCGTCGCATCCGTTCCTCGCTGAGATGCGCGCCGCCGCTGAGAAGCGGACGGGCGGGATGATCGAACGCGTCAACGCGTATCTCGATCCAGTCCGGCTCGATTTCGATCGCGATGTCGCGCCGCTGACTCCGAGCGGCAACGCGACCGAACGCCACCTGTGCGAAGCCTACGAGCGCAAGGCGATCGAAGCATTTCCGGACCCCGCGCGCCGCGCCGGGTTCTGGACCGAGCGGCTCGGTGGCGCGCCGGCGGAGAGCGCGAAGCTGCAGGGACTGATCCGCGCTAAGACGATGAAGAGGGGCGGCGTCGGCTACGTCGCGCCCGATAGGGGGGCGTTCCCTGAAATCGCCCAGATGAACCGCTTCGTCGCCGAAGCGGGCGCGATCCCGACCGTCGCCTGGCTCGACGGTTCAAGCGCGGGCGAGCGGCGGATGGAGGAATTCGTCGATGTCGCGATGGCCTCCGGCGCCGCGGCGCTGAACGTCATCCCCGACCGCAACTACACGCCTGGCGCCCCTGACGCCAAGGTCAAAAACCTCTACGACGTTGTCGCGCTCGCCGAGCGGCGCGGGTTCCCGGTCGTCGCTGGCACGGAGATGAACGCGCCGGGGCAGAAGTTCGTCGACTCGTTCTTTTCCGCCGAGCTCGAGCCGCTGGCGCCGATCTTCCTGCGCAGCGCCTACATCGTCTATGCGCATACGGCGCTGCAGCGCGAACTGGGGCTCGGCTACCTCAGTCCGTGGGCGAAGGCGAGCTTCGCGTCGGTCGCGGCGAAGAACGAATTCTTCACCGCCGCCGGGCGCGCCCTGCGGCCCGGCGGCGAGAAGAAGCTCGCCGCAATCGACGCCGCAGCTTCGCCGAAGCAATTGCTTGCAAGCCTGGAATGAAAGGTCCGCCATGAACGACATTCCGCAGACGGAGCGCGCCGTCCAACTGGTCGGTCCCGACAAGCTCGAACTCAATTCCGCCAAGCCGGTCGCCGACCCGGGACCGCATCAGCTTCTCGCGAGAGTCGAGGCGGTCGGCCTGTGCTTCTCCGACCTCAAGCTGCTCAAGCAGTTCTCTCAGCACAGCCGGAAGTCCGACGTCCTGACCGGCCTTGACGCGCAGGCGCTGGCGGAGATGCCGAACTACGTGCCAGGGGACACGCCGACTGTCCCCGGCCACGAAGCGGTCGTCCGCGTCGTCAAGGTCGGGCCGGGCGTCGACCGCTACAAGACCGGCGAGCGGTTCATCGTCGAGACCGACTACCGCTGGCTGCCGACCGACAAGTCCAACGCCGCCTTCGGCTACAATTTCGAGGGCGGGTTGCAGGAATATGTGCTGCTCGACGAGCGGGTCATCACCTCGCCCGAGGGCGAATCGATGCTCATCCCGGCGCCCGAGGATCTGTCGGCCTCGGCGCTCGCGCTGGTCGAGCCGTGGGCCTGCGTCGAGAACGCTTACACCGAAGTCCAGCGGCGGACGCTGAAGTCCGGCGGCCGGCTGCTCGTGGTCGGAGACGCGCCCGTCGACCGCGCCGTCGTCGACAAGTGCCCCGGTCGGCCGGGGTCGGTTTTCTTCGCGACCGGCGATTCCGTCGCCGCGCAGCCGGACGCGAGCTTCGACGACGTCGCCTATTTCGGCGCCGACGCCGCGACGGCGGAGACGTTGTTTCCCAAGCTCGCCCCGGGCGGCCTGATAGCGATCGTCCAGGGCGGCCGCAAGTTCGGCCGGCTGGTCGAAACGCAGGTCGGCCGCGTCCATTACGGCGGCATCCGCGTCGTGGGAACCGCCGGCGCCGATCCGGCGGCCGCCTACGCCGCGATTCCGGCGAGCCCCGAGATCCGGCCGGGCGACAAGATCAACATCGTCGGCGCGGCGGGACCGATGGGGACGATGCACGTCATCCGCGACCTGTGTCAGGGCGCAGAGGGCGTGACCATCTACGCCGGCGATCTCAACGACGAGCGTCTCGCGGGGCTCACAAGTCTCGCTTCGCCGCTGGCCGAGAAGAACGGCGTCACGCTGCGCCCGTACAATCCGTCGAAGAATCCGCCCGGCGAAGCCTTCGACTACGCCGTGCTGATGGCCCCCGTCCCCGCGCTCGCGGCGCAGGCCGTCATGGCGGCGGCGAGAAACGCCATCATCAATGTCTTCGCCGGCATCCCGGCCGACAAGACGGCCGCCCTCGACCTCGACGCCTATGTCGAGAAGCAGCTCTATTTCGTCGGCACCAGCGGCTCGGAGCTGAAGGACATGCAGCGGGTCCTGGCCAAGGTCGTCGCGCGCGAGCTCGACACGAATTTCTCCGTCGCCGCGGTGTCGGGCCTCGACGGCGCGATCGACGGCATTCGCGCGGTCGAGAAGAACCTGCTGCCCGGCAAGATCCTCGTCTATCCGTCCTGCCGTGGACTCAAGCTTACCGCGCTCGGCGAGCTGGGCGGCGACACGCCGCTCGAACCCGGCCGCTGGAATCTCGAGGCGGAGGCCGCGTTGCTGAGAAGGTTCGCCAAGCCATGATCGGATCGCTCGCTGACAAGGTCGCTATCGTCACCGGCGGCGCGCAGGGCCTCGGTCAGGCGATCTCCGAACGCCTGGCGAACGAGGGTTGCGTCGTCGTGGTCGCCGACGTCAACGAGCGGGGCGCGAAGGCGGCGGCCGCCGCGATCGCCGACGCGTCGTCGGCGCGCGTCGTCGGCGCGAAGGTCGACGTCACCAGCGAAGCCGAGGTGGCGAAGTTGTTCCTCGACGCCGAGCGCGACTTCGGCCGCGTCGACGTCGTCGTCTCCAATGCGGCGATCCTTATCGCCGAACCGATCGCCGACGCCGACGCGGAGAAATGGCGTGCGGTGATGACGGTCAACCTGTTCGGCTATTTCCTCGTCACCAAGCATGCCTGCCGCGTGATGAAGAAGCAACGGTCCGGCTCGATCATCAACATCAATTCGAAGTCGGGCAAGAAGGGCAGCGCCGCCAATTCCGCCTACGCGGCGAGCAAGTTCGGCTGCGTCGGGCACACCCAAAGCGTCGCTCTGGAGATGGCGCGGCACAACGTGCGCTGCAACGCAATCTGCCCCGGCAATCTGCTCGACTCGCCGCTGTGGACCGATCCCGATAAGGGGCTGTTCGTCCAGTACCTGCGCGCCGGCAAGGTTCCCGGCTCCAGCGACGTCGCCGACGTCCGCAAGGCCTATGTCGACCAGGTGCCGATGAAACGCGGCTGCACTTACGACGACGTTTGCAACGCAGTGACGTTCCTCGCTTCCGACGCGTCCTCTTACATCACCGGCGTCGCGCTCAGCGTCACCGGCGGCCAGGAAATGAACTAAGGCGCGACGGAGCGTGGAGGCTGTCGATCAGCGACAGACGCCGACATGCGACGTTTCGCCACTGTGCTTGGGCAAAAGATTGGCGAGCCCACGTTCGCCATCGTGACGCCGCCGCGCGAAAATGGCGGATGCTTTTCCTGCAGCGAGGGAAACAGACATTGTTTCCCTCGCTGCAAAGGCTGGGTGGGTTGAAATGACTTCAGGCGTTCCCCGGGGAATTGCGGTCGTCGATATCGGCGCGACGAACAGCAAGGTCGCCCTTTTTGACGCCGGGCTACAAGAGATCGCCCGGCGCAAGACAGACACCGTTCACCACGAAGGTCCGCCATATCGGCATGTCGATGCGCAGCGGATCGTCGAGTTCGCAGTCGGGGCCATCAGCGAGCTCGATCGGGTTCTGCCGGTGGACGTGATCGTCGTCAGCGCCTTCGGCTCGACGCTTGGTTGCGTCGACGAAGCCGGAGAGCTCGCGACGCCGATCATGGATTATCTCGCCGAGCCGCCTGCGGAGATTGTCGAAGGCTATGCGAAGATTGCGCCTCCGTTCGCGGAGACGTTCTGCAACACGTGGCCTGCCGCGCTATCGCTCGGCAGGCAGTCTGTTCTGGCTCGAGACCGCCTTTCCCGGGGCGTTCGCTCGCGTGCGGTCGATCATGACTTGGAGTCAGTACCTCGCCTTCCGCCTCGGCGGTCGCAAGACCTGCGAGGTCACGGCTCTGGGGGCGTTCTCGCAACTTCTCGACGTGCTGAAGGGCGAGCTTTCCTCTGTCGTTCAGCAGCGTGGCTGGGTCGATCGCTTCGCGCCGCTGACGCGCGCCTGGGAGGACATTGGCGAGCTGAAACGAGAGTTTCGCCCTCCGGCATTTTCCGGTCGCGGGCGAATCCTCTGTGGAGTCCATGATTCCGACGCCAACTATTTGCGCTACCTCGCCGCGGGTTTTAACGAGCTCGCGCTGCTTTCGACCGGAACCTTCATTGTTGGCTTTGAAAGCCAGGCGGACATCCTGCGTCTCGATCCCGATCGGGAGACGTTCTCATTCACCAACGTGTTCGGACGCCCGATCGGTTGCTGCGGCTTCTTCGGCGGCGGCGAATTTGACAAGCTCCTTGCTGGCGCTTCGCCCTCGGCGGCCTCGGCAACGGACATCGAAGCGATTATCGCGCGCTCCGTGTTCGCCCTGCCGTCGTTCAGCGACACCGGCGGCCCGGTCGCTGGAAGCGGCAATCGGGGACGGATCGAAGGTCCGTTCTCCGGCGCCCCCGCAGAGAGGGCGTCCCTCGCCACGCTCTACACCGGGCTCATGACGTCGGAGGCGCTCGACGCGCTCGAGTCGCGCTCGCCAATCGTCATCGACGGACCGTTCGCGCGCAACGACCTCTTTTGTTCGTTGTTGGCGGCGTTGCGTCCGCGCCAACGCGTCTTTTCGTCTCTGCTGCAGGAAGGAACAGCCGCAGGCGCAGCCGTGCTCGCTCTCATGAATCCTGCGGGCGACTTGCCGGAGCGTCGGGTTGAACTGAAGTCGCATGCGCCCGGAGAGTTTGTCGGTCTTCGCCACTATCAATCCACGTGGCAAGCAAAGGCGCGCGCCGCGGCGCGATGATGGGCTAAGAACCGCCGGCGGTCCCGATAAGCGCGCGCCAGCCTACAGCGTCATGCAATTCATTTGAATCGATAAGTCTCAAGTCAGCATTGTTCCGGTTCAACCGGCTGGCTGGGCGGAGGTCAACGGGGATGGCTGGAGCTTGTTCGAGGGATTTGCGGGACCGCGTGATCGACACGGCCGTTCTGAGAGGGACGATTCAGAGGGCTGTGGCGGATCGGTTCGGGGTCAGCAAGTCGATCGCCGTCAAGCAGGTCGAGCGCTTTGAGCGAACCGGCTCTCGTATGGCCGGCAAGATGGACGGTTGCCGGCGGCCGAAATTGGAGCCGCGCCGAGCCGTCATTTTGGCTCGTCGCCGCATCGCCGTCGCCCCGTCTTGTGATTTGGGTCGCGGCGGATGCGATTGTTCCGTTCAACGCGGAACGTTTTTCGGGCATGGGCGGGAAAATACTGATCCTTGCGGACGTCGCGCACTTGCCGCATACCTGCGCGTCGCGCGCGGTGAACGAGCACGTCCTTGGCTGGGTGACCGCTGAGAGCCCGAACTGCGCAATGGGAAACGCCATGGCCAAGCTGGCGCGGGACGGACAAAGGGTCCTAAGGGACGCACAGTCTCTTCGATTGCGTGCGGCGTGGCTCTACTACGTTTACGGATACACTCAGAAAGGCATTGCCGACCGGCTAGGCCTCGCCCGCACGACCGTAGTGAAGCTGCTCGACGAGGCCCTGAAGCGCGCCGAGGTGCAAATCTGGATCGCCGAAAGCACCCCGGAATTCATCGACCTCGGCCTGAAACTGGAAGACCGGCTCAAGCTGGATGAAGCAATCGTAGTTCCCGGCGAGGACGGCGCGGATGCAACGGCGAAAGCCGTAGGGGCCGCGCTTGGAGCATTGCTATCCAAAACGATCAACAACGGCATGTGCGTAGGTGTGGGCTGGGGCCGCACTTTGACGGCTTCGCTGGCGACGTTCCGTCCGCCGCGTCGGGACAACGTGAAAGTGGTCTCGCTGCTCGGCGGTGTGGTCGAAGTCACGGTCACGAACCCACTCGAATTCACGTGGCGACTCGCCAACCAACTCGGCGCCGAATGCTTCTTGTTCCCCGCGCCACTGCTCGTCGAGTCCGGGGAAACCCGCGATCGTCTATTCATGCGCTGCGGACTCGACAGGCTGGAGCGGCTCGCCTCCTCGCTCGATCTCGCGGTGCTCTCCACTGGCGACATTGGCCCCGCGGGCACCGCAATCTCGAAGGGGCTGCTATCGAAAGCGCAGCTTCAGGAGCTTTGCGAGGCGGGCAGCATCTGCGAAACTTTGTGCAACTTCCTCGACTCTGACGGCAGGAGCGTTGCACACCCTCTGAACGAGCGTGTGATGTCGATAAGCCTCGATACGATCGCACGGGCGCGGCACATCATTATCGCCACGGGGGGAGCGGCGCGCGGCGAAGCGATCCTCGCCACGCACAAGCGCATCGGGTGCAACACGCTCGTCACCGACGAGCACGCTGCAAGGCGCCTCTTAGACCTCACCAACTAAGAAAGTCCGACCGTGCGCCGATGGCGTGTGAATGTGCGCCGAGCCGGGGCTCTGACGCAAGCTCGCCTGATCGGCCCCCTGATCCGACCCCCCGAGCCGATCATCGAGTTTTCGTCATATCCCCAGTTCGACGCAAATTCACCCCCGGCCTCGTCGCGGTTCTTCCGCTGGATGTGTTTCGCAGACGTGACCTTAATTGGCGCGCCCGAAGAGATTCGAACCGCAATCGCGCCCGCGAGCGGGCTGCTTTCCCGCCCCCTTATTGAGCACGGTGCGAGGCCCAGCAAGACAGATTATCCATTGCTGCACGAGAAGGCGGATAACCTCTCCGGAGCTGGATATATTTCGTGATAAGAGCCGATCCAAGAAGAAAGGATTCATGAGCAAAGGCTTGGCTTGGTCAGCCGAATAGTCGGCCCGCAATCTCACCGCTGAAGGCATGGCGCGGATCCTCCGCTCCCATGGAATCAGCAACTTCTCGATCGAGGAAGCCCCTGTGGGTTAGAAACCGGAGCCTTTGGTATTACCGCTCTACTGCCGGGCGCTGGAGCGCTAAGAACGCGTTCTCGGCGCCGAGCATCCGGACGCGCTAGGCGCCGACAAAGCCTATGACGCCGAAGACTTCGTCAACGAACTGCGGGCGACGAACGCAACGCCGCATGTGGCGCGGAATACGACCGGGCGCTCTTCGGCTCAACCGGCGGGCTTGACATGTCTCAATGCCGATCGAGGCGACCTCATGTAGCTAAATGAACTTGGAAGCAGGCGGATGTCGCCGGTGCTCGGTGGGCGCCGACGGGCGGTGAGCCATGGATTGTTCCGTGAATGGGGAGGACGTGCGCAGGGGAATCTCGCGTCGCTCGTTCTTGAGAGGAACGGGCGCGGCGGCCGCTGCGACGGCGGCGCTGGAAACGGCGCTTGCGAGCGTTACGGAAGCCGCCGCGGACGTTGCCGCGCCTCAGGTCGTCGGCCCCGATGCGACGCCGGTCACGCTGCGGGTCAATGGCGCGACGCGGATGGTTGCGGTCGAGCCGCGAGCCACGTTGGCCGACGTGTTGCGCGGCCCGCTCGGCTTGACCGGCACGAAGATCGGCTGCGATCGCGGCTCCTGCTCGGCCTGCACGGTGCTGCTCAATGGCGCGCCGGTCGCGTCGTGCTCGATTCTCGCCATCGACGTCGGCGACAGGGCGATCACAACCATCGAAGGCTTGGCCCGCGGCGGCGCGTTGCATCCGGTGCAAGCGGCCTTCATTGCGCACGATGCGCTGCAATGCGGGTTCTGCACGCCGGGCTTGGCGCTGAGTTGCGCCGCGCTGCTCGAGCGCGTCCCGCATCCGACCGAAGCGGACATCAAGGCCGCAATCAGCGGCCACCTTTGCCGTTGCGGCGCCTATCAGCACGTGATCGAGGCCGTGCTCGCCGCCGCTGAGGCAAGGAGGGGCTGATGGCCACGCAACAGCAAGACTCCCCAAGGCGTGAAACGTTCCCGTTCGGCATCGTCGGCGCGTCGCTGGCGCAAATCGAGCGCATAGTTCCCGCCGAGGAGGCGCCGCCGCTGGCGCCCAATGCCGACCTTAGTCAGATCGGCAAGTCCGCGCCGCGCTGGGACGGCAAAGAGAAGGTCACCGGCGCGGTGCGCTTCACCGCCGATGTCGCTCTGCCCGGCATGCTGCATGCGCGCCTGCTGCGCGCGCCACTGCCGCATGCGCGCATCGGCGCCATCGACATCACTGCGGCGCAGCGTCATCCGGACGTCCGCGCGGTGCACGTGATCCTTGGGCCGCACGGCGGCGGAACAGCGTCGGTCTCGGCGGACGAAGACGTCGAGGCGACGCGCCGTGTCGAAGAACCGGTTGTGCTCTACGCCGGGATGGCGGTGGCGGCGGTGGCCGCGGTCTCCCCGGAGGCGGCGGAGCAGGGCGTGCGGCTGATCAAGGTCGATTGGCGGCCGCTGCCCTTCGTCGTCGACATGGATGACGCGCGCGCGGCGGGGGCGCCAGTGGTGTTCGAGAAGTTGGACGTGCAGGCTGGCTTCGGCGCTAGCGGCTTGGTGACGGCCGGCTTGCCGCTGAACGGCAACGTCCGCGGCCCGGCCAAGGACGCGCGCGGCGACGCGACGGCCGGCTTCGCGGCGGCGGACGTCGTCGTCGAGGGCGAGTACCGGACCCAAGCGCAGTCCCATTGCTGCATGGAGCCGCACGGCGTCGTCGCCGACTGGCGGGCGGACGGGCTGACCGTCTACATTTCCACGCAGTTCGCCGCCGGCGTGCGCGAGGAATTGGCGCGCGCCTTTGGCCTGCCGCTCAATCGGGTGCGGGTCATCGTCGATGCGATGGGCGGAGGGTTTGGGTCGAAGGCCACGCTCGGCTACTACGGTCTCGCCGCGGCGGCGCTCTCGCGCCAGGCCGGCGCGCCGGTGCGGTTGGTGCTGGACCGGCAGGAGGAGCAGGTCGATTCCGGCTACCGGCCGGCGACATGGCAGCGCCTGCGCATCGGCGCGCGGCGCGACGGCGAGCTCAGCGCGATTTCGCTGCTGTCCTATGGCAGCGCCGGCACGGCGCTCGGCGCCGGCGTCGGCAATGTCGCCTCGCGCCTGTACGCTTGCGCCAACTACGAGGAATCTCACTACGACGTCTTGATCAATTGCGGGCCGGGCTGCGCCATGCGCGCGCCGGGCGCGGTGCCGGGCGCGTTCGCCCTGGAACAGGCGATCGACGAACTGGCCGAAAAGCTCGGCATGGACCCGATCGCGCTGCGCGACCGGATCGACGCCAGCCCGGCTCGGCGCGAGGAACGGCGGCTCGGCGCGGAGCGCATTGGCTGGAGCCGACGGCATGCGGCCGGCGCCGAGACGGGCCCGATCAAGACCGGGCTGGGCATGGCGCAGTCGCTGTGGGGCGCGAACGTGCAAGTCAATTCCGCCTGTGAGGTGCGCGTGCTGCGCGACGGCTCGGTGGAGGTTCGCTCAAGCGTGCAAGACATCGGCACAGGGACCGGCACGGTGCTCGCACAGGTGGTCGCCGAGGAACTCGGCCTGCGCGCGGAAGACGTGAGGGTGCGCATCGGCGACACCGATTTTCCCGAAGGCCCCGGCTCCGGCGGCAGTCGCGCGACGGCCTCGATCACGCCGCCGGCGCGCAACGCCGCGCACCAGGTTCGCCGGCATTTGTGCGCGATCGCCGCGCCGATCCTCGGCGTGGACGCCGACGACCTGGAGGCGCGCGGCGGCCGCATCGTCTCGCGTAGCGATCCTGCGCGCACGATGACGTTCCGCGACGTGGCGGCGAAGATGCGCACGGAGCAGTTCATCGCGATCGCTTCGCGCGTCGACGACTATGCCGGGTTCCGTTCCCACGCGGGCGATAGCGCCTCAGCGCAGAATGACCTCGGCGGCGTGCATTTCGCGGCGGTCACGGTGGATACCGAGACCGGGCTCGTGCGCGTCGAACGCGTGGTCGCCGCGCAGGATTGCGGCCGGCCGATCAACCCAAAGCAGATCGAAAGCCAGGTGCACGGCGGCGTCATGCAAGGCCTTGGTTACGCCCTGATGGAGGAGCGCATCCTGGACCGCCAGACCGGTCACATCGTCAACGGCGATCTCGAGCGGTACAAGATGCCCGGCATCCACGAGGCGCCGCGGATCGATGTGCTGCTGCTTGAGAACTATCAAGGATTCAGCGCGACCGATGCCTACGGCGTCGCCGAGCCGGCGACCGTTCCCACCGCGCCGGCGATCGCGAACGCCATCTACAACGCGATCGGCGTGCGGCTGCGCGCCTTGCCGATGAACCGCGCCGCGATCCTGGCCGCCCTGGCGGCGAGGAGGACGTGATGGCGATGACCCGCTTCGAGTGGATGAGCGCCCGCACCGTCGCCAAAGCGGCGGGCGCAGCGTCGACGACCGTCGCCGAGGCGATGCTTGCGATGCACGGCGATGGCGCCGCGAGCCCGGCCGATGTTCTGAAGGCGGGCGGCGTCGACCTGCTCGACCTGATGAAGGAGGGCCTGCTGGCGCCGCGCCGGATCGTCAATCTGCGCGGCGTTTCCGGGCTCGACGTTATCGCCGAGGACGGTGCCGGCGGCTTGCGGATCGGCGCCCTGGCGACCCTCGAACAGGCAGCCGCGGACCCGCGAGTGCGGCAGCGCTATACGGCGCTGGCCGATGCGCTCGCCGGGTCGGCCAGCCCGCAGATCCGCTCTGTCGCGACGCTGGGCGGCAATATCCTGCAACGTCCGCGCTGCTGGTATTTTCGCTCCGACGCGCAGCGCTGCCTGCGCCGGGGCGGGGGCCGTTGCTTCGCCATCCATGGCGAGAACCAATACCACGCCATCTTCGCCAATGAGGTCTGCGCCGTCGTGCATCCGTCGACCGCCGCGACCGCGCTCGCAGCGTTCGATGCGCGCATCGAACTCGTCAACTCCCAGGGCGAGGCGCGCCAAGTGTTGCTCGACGATTTCTTCGTCGCTCCGGAAATCGACGTGCAGCGCGAGAACGATCTCAAGCCTGGCGAGGCGGCCACGGCCGTGCTGCTGCCGCCTCTCGCCGCCGGCGCCGCCTCCGCATACCTGCGCGAAGCCGACAAACTGTCGTTCGACTGGCCGATCGCGGACGTCGCGGTGGCGCTGGAGCGCGACGAGCAGGGGCGCTGCCGCCGCGCCGCGGTCGTTCTGGGCGCTGCGGCGCCGGTTCCGCACCGGGCGCGCGCCGCCGAGGATCTCCTGGTGGGCAAAGCGATCGACGAGACCTTGGCGCGCGCGGCGGGCGAGGCCGCGCTGGAAGGCGCCACGCCGCTCGCCAAGAACCGCCACAAGTTGCCGATCTTCGCCGCGTTGGTGCGCCGCGCCTTGCTGCGCGCCGCCGGCCAGGGATGAGGAGACGCCGCCATGCTGTCTCGACGCGCTGTCAATCTTGGCATCCTGGCGACCGCCGGCCTCGCCGCGCGGGCGACCATGGCCACCGCCGCCGACCTGAAGACGATCGTTCTGCCACCGCCCTGGAAGGATGGCGGCAGGCCGCTGGCGCAGGCGGCATGGGGGCGGCGCTCCATTCGCGAGTTCGCCGACAAGCCTGTGCCGATCGAAGTGCTGTCGAACCTGCTGTGGACGGCCTGCGGCGTCAATCGCCCGGCCACGGCCGACCGCACCGTTCCGTCGTGGCGCCACGCCATCGAGAGCGAGATCTTTGTCGCCGCCGCCGACGGCGCCTGGAGCTATGACGCGAGGGCGCATCGGCTGACGCAGGTCCTCGCCGACGACATTCGCGCCCAGACCGGCATGCAAGACTTCGTCGGCTCCGCGCCGCTCGACCTCGTCTATGTCGCCGACGGCGGCCGGCTGGAGGGCGCCTCGGCTGAAGAGAAACGCCTTTGGGCCTTCACCGACACAGGGTTCATCGGCCAGAACGTCTACCTGTTCTGTGCGTCCGAGGGACTGGCGACGGTGTTTCGAGGCTCGCTCGACCGCGCCCGACTCGCCCAGACGCTGCAGCTGCCCACCGCGAAATTCATCACCTGCGCGCAGACGGTCGGGTATCCCAAGAACTAAGGGCGGCGCGTCGACTTATCCGACGCCAGCGCCGCACTGAGGTGAGGACGATCGCCATTTCAAAATTTATTGTATACCCCGAGTCATTGAGGATACGAAAAGTCGCTTGCCGAGCTTCGATTTTTGGATTCGGTTTGGCGGCATGATTCGCGCTGGTTTTTTGTCTGCTGTCGACCGCGCCGACCTGATCGCCTTGGCGCGGGGCAAACAAGTTGAAATGGATGCTCAAGGTAATTGGAGGTTGAAGAAGTGTTCTAGACCCACGCGGCGACCAGCCACACAATGCCGAATGCCACGGCATTTATGATCGTGTTTCGCAACGCGAAGACCACGGCTTGCGCTATTGCCCCACTCCAATAATCCGATGTTGTTGGAATGCCGGATTCTCCCATTCTTGCCGCCGTGTAGGCCGATGTTTGTAGCGCAGCCGCCGCAAGCACAAACGGCGGCACGATGAGCCATAGAGGTTTGTGCAGCCACCCGAAGGCCACGCTACCTATCAACGTCAGTACGATGAAAAGACCGAGGAATCGGGGCATTCCAAAGTGGCGAATCATCGTTTCCCCAAAACCTCCTCGACTTCCGGCTTTAACGAATGTATTTTCTACGCGACGTGAACGAACAACATAAGGCACCCAAACGACAGCAAATGCGGCATCGAGGACCAGTGTGATTTCTGAAGAAACAGGCTGAACATGAAGAACAGGGGGAATTGAGAATATTACGATCGACCCGAAAAACAGGGGAACCACGCTGTATAAGATAAATAGAAACCTAAATGAGTGGTGACGCATTACCATCGCAATAATAGCTTTGACTCCAAGTATGCAACAAACCAATGATCCGGCAAGGCTGAAGAGTAGCAAGTACGTCCTGGACGGTTCACTACGTCCAAGTACGTCTGAGGCGTATACGGATAAATTAATTAGCTCAACAATCCCACGAATGACATAAACACTGAGCATGACGCTCAGGAAAAAAAGCCAGCCAGAGATACCTGTTTTGCCTGCCGCGAGTTCGTCACGATTCATCTGCGCCGCCTTTTTTGCCCGAACTAACCAAAACGCAAGGTGCCTGGGCGGTGTCGCCAATTTACGCGCTTCTCGTAGTCACGACAAACGGCGCAGCGTCGCACGCTGTAATTAGATTTGCACCGCGCCTCAACGCTGATCGGCGCGGTGTCGCGGTGCGAATGCCATCGCCCAAACGATGCCATCTTGGCGATGAAACGCTTGTGGAGTTTGCCGCTCCCGGTGCGTTTGCGCTGGACTTCAAGGCGATCCGGTAAAGCGGGGGCGGCGTTCCCGCGCGGTGTCGCGCGAGCGGGCTTTCGTACGCGCACGGAACAGAGCTGCGTCTCCGCCATGCGGCTTAGGTGGTCGCGTCGCGAATATCTTCTGGCTCGCGTGCTGCGCGCAAGCGGGCAATCTTTGCCTGAGTTTTCTCAACGTCTTTCGCGATGCCGTGCTGAGCGACAGTTTGCAGTAGGAACTGGAATCCCGCCTCCTGATCTGGGCCAAAGACTTTCGAAATTGCGATCGATTTCGTTTTGCGCGTCACATCCGCCCACAGGAGATCGATCATAGTGAGCGGCATCTTAGGTAGCGATTCGGCGTCATCGGTGATCGCGCGCCTGTATGTCACCCAGAGGTCGCGGAGTTCACCTGCCTCGGCGGTGAAGTCGGAGAGTATGTCGCGCCCTTTGCCCTCTAGGGTCGTATGATCAGTGGCGCTGTCCATTACTTCGGAACCGACAGCGTCAAGGTAGAGGTAGGTCTGCCAAACCGCCTGCAATGTGTCTGCAACAGATTCCCCTCTAGGCTGTGGAAACTCAAGGTGCGGCCTCTCATCGAGGAAAGCGGCAAAGAGGTCAGCTTGTCGTCGGAGGTCTGCTAGCATCATCAGGTCCGCCATCCCGAAGCCGAACATTTTATGCAGGGCCTCGATCCGCACGTCGTTCCAAACTGCCTCGACATTGGTCGAACTTCGTCGATGTGCGGGGTATTCAACGCGCCCGGCCTTAGCGGCGTTGGCGTAGTCGCTGACGACCTGCGTGATCGTAAGCGCAAGCACCTGCGGACGGAACAACTCGTCGGCAAGCGCCGTCATTTCCGGTGAGAGCTCTGACGGCTTTTTCTTGAACCAACCGAACATTTACGCACGATAGGTCCAGATGCTTTTTTTGTCGATAAGGTACCCTAAGCGCCGCAACCGCTGTGGCACGTAGCTCCGCACCCCCGCGCGTGAATTTCCTGCACGAATACCAAAACTCTCGACGAATCAGCTCAGGACTCCTGATGGCGCGGCGCTTGGCGCTGCGGTGATTCTTGAAGCGACGTGGAGAAGCGAAGCCCCGGAAACACAAAACCGGCCACGAAGAGCGAGGTCGGCGTCCCCGAAAAGCGTGGGACATGGCGCGTTCATCACGACGGGTTCGCGCGTAGTGCGGTTCGGTATTTGTGGTCCGCGAAAATCGGGGAAAAAATCTGAGCGCGATCATGAAGACACCCCCCTCCGATTTTCAAATCCCCCTCGGGGGCTGTCAGGGGAAAAAGAATTCCTTGATCGCCTCCGTGGGCGCGCGCTCTCGCGGCGTCGCGCATCGTTCATCGGTGTTGTCAAGCCCAAGCTCGACAGCTGGTAAACAGCACAGGCTGATCGGCGTCCAGGTCGCGGCCGGCCCGATAGGCACGCGCCGATTGCCTCGGTAGCCTCGGCGACGGGCTGCTCGCACGACAGGCGATCGTTCACGCCCCAATTCAGCCTCGAAAAATGCGCGCCATGTTTCCCATCTGCTTCCCAATTGAGATTTCTGGGAAGCAGAGCGACGACTGGTTTCGGCTAAGTCTTTGATTTCGATGGTGGGCGCACAAGGACTCGAACCTTGGACCCGCTGATTAAGAGTTATCGACTCTCTCAATCCGATCAACGCCTTGCAACAAGCGCCCGCGCGACGCGCCGCCAAAATCAGCGGTTCGTCGCGCGGGCGAAGTGCGGCGCGTCCTTGCTTCGCGCGCTGGATAATCTCAGAAAGCGAGGCAGGCGAAGGCGACGAGATCGCCGTCGGTCATGCTGCCGGTGAGGGTGGCCGTCGTCGTCGAGTAGGCGGTCTCCAGCATCTTGTTGCTCGGCGTCGACAGGTCGTCGAGCTTGCAGGCGAAGCCGGTCGGCGCGGGGCTGGCGAAGGTGAGGATGACCGTCGACGTCGAACAGCCGCCGTTGTCGACGAACGAGCCCGCCGCCTGGCCGCCCTTCTGGGTCTTGATCGCGCAGAGCCCGGAAGCGGCGGGAACGCCGCCGAGCGCGTTGGCGACGGGCACGCCGTAGGCGCCGGTGAGTTGCTGGACGAGCGCCTGCTCCCAGTTCGATAGCGAGGGCAGGTTGGCGCTCGCCGCGCCGGCGAGCGCGAACAATGCGACGCCGGCGATGGCGATGTGGCGGAGAGTCAGCGGTTTCATGGGCGTCTCCAGAAGCGACGCGGCCTCGGCGGCCGCGTCGAGGGTCACGCGGAACGCGGCGCGCTTACAGCGGCGCGAAGTAGCCGAACACGGTGGTGTTGAACGTGACGTGCGCGGTCTGCGCCGGCGGCGTGATGACGACGGCGGTTCCCGGCGCGGCCGACTTGATCGGCGTCGGGCCGGGGCCGGTGCGCCGGTCGCACAGGTTGGCCCAGGCGTTGGTGGTGATGGTCGAACCGCTGATCTGGCTGAATTGGAACGTCAACCCGTTGAGGTTGGCGGTCGTGTAGTTCAGCTGGATCGGCGATTGCGACGCCGTGCCGTCGCCGCACATCGAGATGTCGTAATAGGTGATGTAGACGTAGTACCCCTGCGGCGGCGTGATGGTGCACGTCCCCGCGGCCTGGGTCGCGTTGACCGCCTCGACGTTCGAGCAGAGGACGGTGCCGGCGTCGAGCCGGGTCGGGTCCTGCTGGATCGGCGCGGGATTGGTGACGCCCAGCGCCAGCGCGAGGGAGCACGACCCCAGCCACGCGAGCGCGCAGGCGGTGAGAGTTCGGATGCGAGACATGCTTTTTCCTTTCCTTGATGGACGCTTCACGGCGGGTTGACGAAACAGTGGCAGGAGACGCGCCAGCGACCGAGGACCGATGGCCCGGGCATGATGAAGGCCGGGGCCGCGATCCCGGGCGTGACGGCGACCGGGTTGGCGGCGGTCCCCATCGGCGCGTCGGGCGGGTTCGCGCCGCTGCCGTCGTCGAGGATCACTTGTTGGTGCGCCTCGGCGGCGAAGGCGGCCGGCGACGGGAGGGCGAGGGCGGCGAGCAGCGCGAGAGCGAGATCCGTCTTGTGGCCCATGGCGTTCTCCTCACTTGACGCGCTTGAGGCGCGGGTTGGCTTTCTTCGCCGCGCGCGACGCGCCGCGCGAGGCGCTGGCCAGGATGGCGCCGGCGGCCTTTTTGCCGACCCCTTCCTTGCGGGCGATCTTCGCCTGGACGGCCTTGAAACCGGGATGTTTCATCAGTCTCTCCTATCGGCGCGAGAGGTAGTGGAGGAAAGCGCCGGCGAGCGCGCCGACGGCGAGCAGCATCGTGCCCGCCGCGGCGAGCAGCTTGCGCGCGCCGCGCCATTCGTCGGAGATGGAAATGAGCGCGGCGAGCTTGGCGAGAACCTCGGTGTTGTGCTGGCGGGCGGTTTCGTCGTTCGCCTGCGCGCGGCGGTCGTTGATTTCCGCCAGGCGCGCGTTGGCGTCGACCTTGGCTTCGATCGCCTTCAGCCTTTCGTCGAGGCGTCCCACCTTCACGCCGAGGGCTTCGCTCATCTCGTCGTTCCCCTCCAGGCGCTCGGCGCGGGCGCCGGCGTGGCCAGCGCCCGGACGTTGGCCTGGTAGAGCCCGATCGCGTGGTTGGCCATGGACGGCGCGAGCGCGCGGACGGGATCGCCGAGCATCGTTCCCTTCGCCGCGTGCTTCCACATTGGCCAGGGCGGCACGTTGGGGATGGGGTCGCCGTGGTTGCGGTATTCCACCAGCTCCAGCGCCTGGCCGAGCAGCGCCCCGGCGCGCAGGTTGCCGGCGAAGGCCCCGCGCGGGCAGCCGAGCACGACGACCCTCGCCGGAGCGCGCTTCGCCGCGGCCCAGGCGGCCGCCAGCACCAGGGCGATCTGGCCGCCCAGCGAATGACCGGCGAAGACGATCCGGCCCTGGGCGGGCAACGTCGGCAGCACGAGCGCCGCCAACGCCAGGCCGTGGGCGCCGAAGCCCTCGTGATAGAGGCCGAGCTCCGGGAAGGGGCACGGCATGTAGGAGAAGTCGTCGAGCCAGCCCAGCAGGTCGGTGGTGCCGGGGCAGGCGACGACGAATTCGCCGCCGGCGGCGCTTCCGACGGCGCGGATGTCGTCGCCAGCGAGCCACGTCGGCTCTTGCCCGTAGCTCGCGGCGACCAGGTCGGCGATGTCGGCGTCGTTCAGCATGACGGCGCTCCAAAGTTGATGCCTGCATTCACGGACGCCTGGGCGAGCGCGCCAAACGCCGCTTCGGCGGAGTCAGCGAGGTTGAGCAGCGCGGGTAGCTCTTCGTGATCGCTCGGCAACGTGTCGATCAGCGTCCAGATTACCGCTTGCCAGTTGACGCCGCCCGTCTTGTCCATCGCGGCGAGCGCGGCGGCCGGAATATCCTGGTTGGCGGCGTCGGTGATGGCGCGCAGCATGGTGAAGGGGACGCCCCGCGCCTTGCCGACGTACGCCGCGACCCAGGACTCCATGTCGACGACGTCGGCCTTGGCGGCGGCATAGAGCGCGGCCTTGTCGGCGGCGGTCGCCACTGTCGCGGCGGAAACTGTCCCGACGACGGATCGGCCGCCGGTTAGAATACGCAGGTGCTTCGACCACGCCGCGTCGCAGAATATACCTGGCGACGGCGGATTGACCATCAAGCCGGCGACGACGATCTCCCCCACCTTGAGCGCCGGGTTGAGCGCGCCGCAGGTGCCGAAGCTCAACACATGATCGCAGCCGCCGGCGATCGCCGCCTCGAGGTCGGCCGCCAGCTTCTCCGCGTTGCCGGCGCCGACGATGACGACCGCGTTGTCCGGGTGGCCGAGGATGGCGGCTTCTTGCTGCATCCCGCAGACGAGCGCGATTTTCATGTCAGTTCGCGCTCACAATTTCGGGATCGGCAGCGCCGAGACGCCGATCTTGGCGAGCAGCGCGTTCAAGTTCGTCCCCAGGTCGAGCACGGTCAGGGCGCATCCCGTCGCGAGCTGATCCTTCCAGGTCTGATCGTTCATCGCCGCCTGGAGGTCGAAGCCCTTCTGGACGAGTTGAGCGAGCCCGAGGCCGCTCGGGAAGGGGTCGGCGATCTTCGTGTTCACGACGACGATCAGAGCCGACCAGCATGGCGCGTGGCGCGTATCGGGCGGCGTCCGCGAATTGGCGTCCTGCAACGCGGCGCTGAGGTCGTCGAGGGTGAACTGCCTCGGGCCGGCTAACGCGGCTTGGATCGCGGCGAAGGCGCTGAACGGCTGAGTCGCCGCCGGCTTGGTCGTCGTCGCGGCGCGCGAAGCGGCGGGCTGGGCGGCGGCCGCGCCCGCGCCGAGCGCCAGCGCGGCGGCGACCGTGATTGAAGCGAGAAACTTGCGCATCGGGAGGCTTCCTTGCTCGAGGTTGACGGCGCGCCCAGCGCGCCGAGAGTTCACTTCGGCGCCGTGCCGAGCGCCTCGTTGACGATCGCTCCGATCAGCGCGGCGGCCATCTGCGCGGCTGGCGCGTAGACGCCGACCGAGGAATAGTCGACGCGAGCGATGGCGGCGACGGCGCCGGTCAGCGCGGCGGCGCCGATCTGCCAGGCGAGGTGCCGGGCGACATTGGCGGTCAACACATTCTGCAACATCTCTAGCTCCTTCAGTTGGCCGCGCTCGGATCGGCGCGGATGGAACTATCGAGGTCGACCACCATCCAGCCGCCCGGCGCGGCGGCGTCGGGGATCGCGACGTTGTCGCGAAGCTGCCATAGCGACGCGCCGGCGAAGCCGCTCGTCTGGGGGTCGAGATCGGGGAAATCGTCAGTCGGGTAGCTCGTCCGGCCGACCGTCGGCACATGGTAGACCCAGACGTCCACACCGGCGTTCGGACGCAGACGCGCCAGCTGCGGGCCTTGCGCGAACGAGCAGTAGATGGCGGCGCTGAACGCGTTCGCGAACACGGCGTCGATCCAGGCGGCGACATAGCCGGACGCGATGAACTCCGGCGACGGGCTTTCGAGATCGAGAAAGACACGGGATTTCGCGGGGAAGCCTTCCGCCGCCATCTTCACGCAGGCGTCGCGCCCATCGATCGCGCCTCGCGCGGCCGTGACGATGTGGCTGCCTGGCCCCATTGCCTGTTGGCCGACGTAGACCGGCGCGAGGCCCCATCCTTCCGTCCTCAGCGTCGGCCACAGGCCGCACCACGCCCGCGAGGGTTGCGACGGCGACGGCAGGTAACCGCCGAGCCAGCGCAGGTTCGCGTTCGCGCATTTTCTGAGCCACGCCCGCTGCGCCGCCGTGGGCGGGTCGAGGCGGTCGAAACCCGCATATCCGTTCACGGCTGTCCTCACATCCTCCTGGCCAACGCGACGAACAACACGGCGACGAGGACGATCAGCGCGGCGTCGCCCAGGTGGCCGCTCAGGTCGGCTCTCCCAGCGCGAGCTTCAGCGCGCGGCTCCAGTCGCCGGCGTCGAGAACGCCGAAGCCGCGCACGCAACCCTGGTCGATCGCCGCCACGCGCGTGCGGCCCGCGACCACGAACGCCAGCACGCTCTGGGCGTCGTCGGGGATCGCCACGCCTTCGGCCAGCAGCGCGACAGCGACGTCCCGCGCGTCCGCGCCGCGATATTCGGCGATCGGCGCGTCCCATGACGCGGCGACGGCGCGCACCTCCGCCTCGGCGACGATGCGTCCGTCCACCAGCGCGCAGGCCCGCGGCGCGGCGAGCGCCGGCCACGCGGCGAGGAGGAGAAGCGCGGCGAGCAAGCGGATCATGGAATGGCGACCTCGCTCGCCTCGGCGATCAGCGCGCTCACCTGCGCCGCCGTCAGCCCGATCGCCGCCCCTAGCGAAAGCAGCGTCGTCGAGTTGGCCGGGATGACGTTCGCGCCGCGAGCGAGGAACGCCGAGACGGTCGGATTGACGAGCGCCGCGACGGCGCTCTGCGCGGCCGTCCATTGCGCGGGGGTCATGACGGCCTGCAACTGCCAGAGCGCGCAGGAGGGAACCGGCGGCGGCGGCGACGGGGCGGGCGCTGGCGCATTGCCGGCGGCGAGCCAAAGCTGGTAGGCTTGCCAGTCGACGTTGCCGGGATCGGCGGGAATGCAAGCGCCGTCGGCGTCGCGGACGACGCCGGACGATCTCGCCATCAGCGTATAGGTCATGGCCCTAAAGCTCCGCCGACAGAGTAAACCCGCCGCCAGGCGGGCTCTGCCAATAAGCAGAGCCCGTGGCGACAATCTCGTAAAGTGCTTCAACGAGATTTGGCGACACGCCATTGATCGCTTGGCTTGCCGCGTTGCTGCTCGACCATCCTCCGACGAGCGCGGTAGTTGGCGTTACTCGCATTGGAGGAATGAAGAGCGAAAACGTGGGCCAGCTCGACGCGGCGCCGTAGCTTGCAAAACTAATCGAACCCCAACCGGGGCCGATGAACGACTGAAAATATCTCGTGCATGCGGATGTCTCTTCTGAAACCAGCCGCCGCTCGAACGACGTCGCGACTTGGCCTAATTCGAGCTGGACCTCGCCGATCGTCCACGTCCCGCTGGTCTGCGCGCCGACGCTCAAAACGATCTCGACGCCCGTCGTCGCCGCCGAGGGAACGGAAATCTGCGCGCTGTAGACGGCAGCCGTCGAATTGACGGTGAACGAGCCCGTCGCGATCTGCGTCTTGGTCGGACTCGCCAGCGTGCCGAAGGCGTCCGTCGTCGTGGCGTAGTAAGCCGTCCAATTGACCGTCGTCAGCGGCGAGTCCGCCAGCCTGACGCTCAACGTCGCGGTCTGCCCGGCGAGATCGAAACTGTTGGCGGCCTCGATGCGCTGGGCGAGGCCGATCCCCGTCGCCGACGCCGCGCCGGTGAATTGGTAGAGGAATTGATCGGGCGCCGCGCCGGCGATCCGCCGGCCGACGACGTTGGCGCCCGTGGAGTAGGCGTAGAAACGGTCGACGGAATAGGCGAGCGCCGCGCCGGCGACGATTTCTTGCCCGGAGCCCGCGATCGTCCCCGGCGAGCCCGACGAGAACAGCGTCTGCGAAGCGTTGACGGTGTAGGTTCCGGTCCCGCCCGTTCCCGTCCCGAGCGCGGTGATGGTTGTGCCGGCGGTCATGCCGGTCGCGGAAAGCGCCTGGCCGACGACGAGCGTCCCCGATCCGACCGCCGTCACCGTCAGCGTGGTCCCGGAGATATACCCGGTGACCGACGCCGCGCTCGAGGAAAGCCCGCGCTGGTCGATCGCCATCGCGCCGTTTATCAGCCGATTGCGGAAGCCGGCCATCTGGGCGATGGCGCAGGAGCCGCCGAGCGCGCAGACTTGCCCGTTGACGGTCGTCGAGGAATTGGCGAGATCGCCGTTGGTGACCAGGCCCGGCGCGGTGAAGGATCCGGTCACCGTCGGCGAGGGGATCGTCTCGCCGCTCGGCAGGGTCGTCGGCAGCCGGGCGCCGGGCAGCACGCCGCTGGAAATGTTGGCCGCGTTGGTCGCGTCGGTGAAGGCGGAGGGCGCGAACGCCTGGCCGCCGACCGTGGTCGACGCGCCAAGCTGCATGCTGGGCAGGTCGGAGGCGGCCGCCGGCGCGGCGGCGAGAAGGAGGAGAAGCGGGCCTGCGCGCAAGAGGCGAGGGATCATGAGAGCACCGCCAGGCCGGCGTTGTTCCAGAAGACGCCGTGGGTCGAAGGCGCCGCAGTCGGCAGGCCCCCCAGCCAGGTCTGGTAGAGAAACTGGAAGCCGCCGTTGGCGGCGATGAAGGCGGCGACGGCGCCGGCCGAGATGGCGTCGACGTCGCGCCGCAGCTCCTGCATCGTCGCCTCGACGCAATCGAGCTCGCTTTCCATCGGCGCCGATTGCACCACCCCATCGTTGACCACCGAAGTGGTGCGCGAGGGCGTGCGCGCGGAGATCAGGCGGATGAGGTTGCCGGAAGGCTGCGCGGCGGCGAGATTGACCGTCGCCGCGGTGACGCCGACGATCGCGACGGTGTAGTCGGCGCCGTTGTTCAGCTCGGTCCAGGTCGCGCCGGCGTTCGACGAGACGAACACGCTGAGATCGGCCGCCGCCCACAGCCGGAACGGGAAGCCCCAGGCGAGCGTCACCCCGTCCGAAACGTAGTCGGGGACGACCTGGCGTATCCCCGGGGGGAGCGGGTTTTGAAACGACATTCGGCCCTCTCGCGGCCCTGCGATGATGCGGGGCCGCGAGGGCGGTCAAATGAGGGTCAGGCGTCCTCGGCGAGGAGCGCTTCGAGGGCGTCCTCGACGATCAAGGCGGGGCGGCCGATGATGTCCGTCGCACGGTTATCCACTGGAGAATTGGGTCAGTAGCCCGGCAACGTCGAGCCCGGCGGCGCCGGCAGGATCGGCGCCACGTACGGAGGCGGCGAATAAACGGGCGCATCGATGAGCGCGTTGATCCGCGCGGAGCGGTCGCTCTCCCTATGGACGCGGCAACTCACATAGGCGTCCGATCCAGGGATCGCGCCGAAGGATTGGCAGACCGCATCGTCGGAGGGGGCGGACGCGCACGCGGCCAGCACGAGAAGCGGCGCAAGCGCGATCCAAGTTTTCATGATGCACCCCCGCGAGATTTTACGGCCGGGGCCCGGAGGGAGTCAACGCCCCATCGTGAATTCCGGCGCGCGGTCCGGCGTCAGCTCGCCGGGAGGCCAGAAAAAGCCTTGGTTGGTGTCCTTCTTGACCCGCTGCTCGGTCGCCCGCATCGCCTGGTGCGCCCGCGGGTCGGTCATGTAGGCGAGCTGGTCGAGGATGACGCGGTTGAACGCCGCCCGCAGCGCCCAATGGGTCGACAGCATCGGCGTGTTGTTGCGCAGCGCCTTGAGGGCGTCGTCTTCCTCCGATCCCGCCGGCGGCTTGGCCCCGGTCGCCCAGGCGAGGGCGCGTTGGCCGGCCTTCTTGGCGCTGTCGGCGATATCAGCCGCGCCGGTCACCGTCGGGCCGGCCAGCGTCTCGGTCAGGCCGTGGCCGTAGGAGGAGAACTCGGAGGCGAGAAAGTCGCCGTAAATGCCGAGCGCGCCGGAGGTCATGAAAGCGCGGCCCCAGGTCGTCGCGCCGTCGCGGCTGTCGGCGTCCATGGCCAGCGGGTCCTTGCCGGCGGCGATCTGCTTGAGCTGGAGGGCCAGCAGGCCGCCGGCGGTCAGCGCGATCGCCGAGGCGGCGAGATAGGCGCCGGCCGCGCCGCGGCCGTTGCGGGTCAGTTCACGTTCGATTTGCTGCCATTGCGTCAGCCACAGTGTCGCCAGGAAGCCGGACTTGAACTCCAACGCGCTCTTGACCACTTCCTTGCCCAGCGGCGAGCGGTTGGCGAAAGCGGTCGCCGCCTGGATATGCAGGTTCGACGACGGCACCAGCGCCTCGGCCTGCCCGTGCAGCAGGCCGCGATAGGCAAGCGCCGCCTCGGGATCGGCGATGTCTTGCGGCCTGAGCAACGGATGGCCGCTCTCGGCGTCGTACGGAGCGGCGCGGATCGCGTCCCATGCCTTGGCCTCGATGCCGAAGCCCTGCAAGCCGTCGCGGATGCGGGCCGGCAGATCGGCGAATTCCTTGCCCGCGACTTTTCCGTAAGTCGACATCTGCCCCATGAACGCCGAGCGGCGCGATGCGCGGCGGACCGCGTCGAGGCCGCTCCAGTGCGTCGTCGCCGACGGCAGCCAGCGCGTCACCTCGCGCGCCTTCATCCACGCCGACTGCTCGCGCGCGCCGCTTTCCAGGTGGACCAGCGCGTCGTCGAGGATCAACCCCGCTTCGTCGGCCTCGCCGCGGGTGAAGCCCTTGGCGAGTTCGAGCGGCAGCGTCACCAGGCTGTGGCCTTGCAAATAGCGGCCCATCGCCTGGATGATCGGGTTGGTGATCGCGTGCAACACCACCGCCGAGCCGAGTTTCGCGCTGTATTCCAGGTCGCGGAACATGGCGATGGCCGCGCCGGTGCGGGAGAACGGCATCGACGAGCCGCGCGCGGCGTCATGGAAGCCGTCGAGCATGTAGGCGGCCTTCTTGGCGGTGAAGTCCGCGGTCTGGCCGCTCTGGCCGCGGAACATCGAGGGCTGCTCGCTCTTGAACTTGCCGGCCTCGCTGGCGACGACCTGTTTCAGCCATTCCACCATCGCCGCCGGGTTGGGGCCGAAGCGCTTCATCATCGCCACGTCGCGGGTGAGGCCGGAGATGTGGTCGATCAGCGCGGCGTAAGGGCCGCCCGCGCCGAACCTCCTCGAGTATTCCAGCCACGCGTCGGCGTTCTTGAAGTGGAGAAAGCGCCCGTCGTCGCGCTGGTTGTAGAGCGCGCCCTTGCCGAAGGTTTCGAGCGAGGGGTCGCGGCGGTTCCAGCCGTCGGAGACGACGCTGTCGTAGACGCCGCGCAACAGGCCCCGCCGCTCGCCCGGGGGAACCGTCAGGCCGGTCGCCGGCCGCTTGATGCGATCCCAATCGAGGCGCGGCTCGATAAACGCGCGCCAGGCGTCGAAGCCGGCGCGAAGAAGCGCGCCGGCGTCGTGGCTCTGGGGGACCGCCCAGTCCTTCAGCTCGCCGATGTGGCCGCCGGCGGCGTTGAACATCGCGCGCAGCTTCTCCGCGACCTTCGACCAGCTCTGGCCCAGCGCTTTCGCCACATCGGAGACGTTCTCGCCGTGCAGGCCGCGGATCACGTCGTCGAGCAGGGGACGGTTGAGCCGCTTCATCGCCACGTTGCGGCGGAACGCGTGCATGAAGTCGTTCATTCCCGACAGCGATTGCGACAGCAGCGCCGAGCGGATCGAGCGGAAGCTCTGGAACCCGGAGCCGAAATTCTCGAACAGCGCATAGAACGCCTTGACCACGTCGGCGCGCCCCCAGAGCCGGGCGAAGCGGCGCACGTCCGAGTAGATCGCGCCCGCCGCCGTCGCGCTCAAAAGCTCCACTCTCCGGCGCTCCAGCTCCTCCGCGCGCAGCCGATCGCCGAACGCCGCCTTGGCCGCTTGGCCGTCGGTCTCCTCGAAGGCCTTGGCCTTCTCGTTGAGGAATTCCGCCTCTTCCCTTGTGATCGCGCCGCGGTCGAGCGCCGCGCCGATGCAATCGCGGATGCCCATGCGTTGCTCCTACAGGATGCAGTTTTCGATCAGGCCGGCGAGATATTCGGTCCGCGCCGCGGGCCGCCCAGCGTCGGCGCGGTCGACGAGGACGAGCTTGCCGTCGCGCTCGACGGGGACTTTGCCGAGGGGATCGCCGGCGGCGGCCTTTCCCTCGGGGAAGAGGTCGTCGATCCGGTCATTGAGCGGCGGCTTGGCGGCCTGAGGCTGCGTTTCAACGGCTGTTCTGCTTGCACCTTCGCTTCTCCCTTCCGCCGCCGCCGCCCGCGGCTCAGGCGCGCGGCCCTGGCGCGGGGTCTCCAGCATCCGCGAAGCCGGGGCTTCGTCGCCGCCGAGCAGGCGCGACGAGGCCTCGGGGAGCGCCCGGTCGCGCATCGCTTCCGAGACGACGCGCCGCGCCTCGAGTTGGCCGCGCGGCGCGAAGCGGATGAGATCGTCGATCAGCGCCCCGTGCTCGGCCGGATCGGCCATCGCCGCCGCCAGGCGCGCATAATCGGGCGGCAGCCCGGCGGCGACGGCGCGCGCTTGCGCCTCGCGCGCGGCGATGACGTCTTCCGACCTCAAGCGTCCTTCAGGGCCGGCGGGGACGCCCTGCGCGGCGGCTTTCGCGATCGTTGCCGCCTCGGCCCGATCGACGACGCGACCGGTCGAGGTCATAAATCCATCAGCGCCGCCGCCGGCGCGATCGATAAGGTCTTGTTCCGCGTTGGGTCCGGTTAAGCCGAGCGCCCTTTGCGCTTCTTCCATGGCCGCGAGATGGTTCGGCGCGACGAAGACGCGATCGCCGACAGAAAATGAGGCGCCCACAATCGTTTCCGGCGGCACGGGCAGCGGCGCGCGCGGGTCTTCCATCGCCCGCCCCGCGTCGCGCAGCAGCGGCCGCGCCGCTTCCGGCGTCAGGCCCTTCGGCGCGCCCTCGGCCGCGCGGGCGTCGGCGGCGACGCCGCGCAGCGCGGCGGCCAGCTCCGGCGCCGCGCCGGGCGGCATCGCCTCGCGCAGCGCGTCGGCGGCGTTCGCGTCGCCGGCGCCGGCTTTCGCTATCAGCTCGCGCGAGCGCAGCAGCCGCTCGGCGACCGCGCCGACGCCCTTCGCGCCGGCGCCGAGCGCGCCGCCGAATAGGAACGCCCGGCCGACGTCGTCGGCGATCTCGCCGGTGGTCATCGGCGCTCCGCGCTCGGCCGCCCATTGGGCGACGCCAGGCGTCTCGGCGAGCTGGATCCCGGCGTTGACCGCGCCCTGGCGGACGAAGGTCTCCAGCATCTGGCCGGCGACCGACTTGAAAACGGTCGCCTCGCCGCCGCCGAGAAACAGCGCGCCGAGCTGGATCGGATCGCGCCAGCCGGCCGCGACGCCCCCGGCGAGCGACGCCGCCCAGTTGACGAGGCCGCCGCCGGCGGCCTGAGAGATCCGCTGGGCGTCGCCGACCGCCTGGTTGGCGAGCAAGCCCGCCGACGTCTGGACGTCGCCGCCGATCCCGGCGGCGGGGTAGCGCTGGGCGAGATCGTCGAGCCGCTCCTGGTAGACCTGGAGCTGCAACGCGTGCATCCGCGCGGCGTCGGCGAGCGACAGCGAGGGATCGGTGGTGCGCAGGCCGGGCGCGCCGGTTTCGGCGCTGAGGCGCTGCAACGCCTCCGCTTCATAGCCGCCGTTCGTCGGGTCCTCGAGGTCCTGGCCGGTGGCGTCCTTGACCGCCTTGTTGCGCTGCGCAATCTCCTGTCGCAGCGCAATGAGCTTAGAATTCGAGAAAGCGTTGACCTGCGCCGCCCGATAGGCGCTTTCGAACACGTCCGCCTTCGACGGCTCGTTCCAGGTCGGCACGGAAGAGCCGCCGGCCGGCGGCAGGCTCGGCTCGGTCATCACCGCCGGGTTGTCGAATTCGCTCACTTATAGGCTCCGGGAACGCGCTGACGGAGCCGCGGCTCGAGCGCGTTGAGGTCGAGCATGAAGCGGCCGCCGTCGCCCCGCGTGACCCATTCCGGGTCGTCGCCCGCGGGATCGCCTTTGCTGAGGAGATAGACGCCGGGCCCGAGCGAGGTGAAACGCAGCCCCTGCAGCTGCGAGGCCCTCATCACCGTCCCATCAAGCGCTTTGGGCGTAGCGCCGGGCCGGAGAAGGTCGGCGTCGACGATCGACTTGAGAACCGTCGCCAGCTGGCCGGCGCGCATCGCGCCCGGCAGGAGCACCTGGTCGGAACCCTTCCAGTCGACGCCGCCGTATCGCGTGCTGCCGACGAAGGTCGCGCCGGCCGCCTTTTGCAGCGCCTGGGTCGTCGCGCTGCCGGGGATGGCCTTGAGATCGTAGCCCTCGCGCATCGCCTGCGCGGCGAGGGCGCTCGACGCCAGCGCTTTCGCGCCGGCGGCGAAATCGGGGATGGCGCGGAACGCCGAGCCGTAGACGGTCGAGGCCATCCGATTGAGCGCTTCGGCCGGCGGCCGCTCGAATTTCGAGCCCTCCTGATGGTCTTGCGCGATCGCCAGCCCGGCGTCGCGCAAGAAGCTCGCGTCGCCGCCCATCGCCGCGAGGCGGCCCATGTGGGCGAATTGCGGCGCGTCGCCGCCGACCTGCGACAAAAAGTCGCTGGCGCGAGGGCCAAGGACGCGGGCGACCGTCGCCGCCGTCCGCACCATCGGCTCGCCGCCGGCGGCGGCGATCTGCTTGACCGTCTCGCGGTCGTCGGGCGTCACCAGCGGCGCGCGCGCCAGGCCGTAATGCTGGGCGACCTGGTCGGCCGCCGCGACGCGGTTGCGAAGGCTCGAGGCGAGCGCGCCGGCGCTGGAGAAATCGAGCGCCGCGACGGCGGGGATGACGCCGTCCTGGGCGGCGCGCGACAGCGGGTCCTTGTCGAAGCTGTCGCGCAGGGTCTTGGCGTACTTCCGCCCAGCTTCGATGATCCGCGCGCCGTCGGCGGCGACGCCGGTCCTGGCGGCTTGCGCCTCCATCGCCGAGACCCGCGCTTCGACCTCGGCCGGCGGCAGGCCCTTGAAACCGGCGTACATCGAGCGGATGCGGTCGGCGCTGGCGAATTCCTGGGCGACGACGGGATCGGGCGACGCGGCGTATTCGCCGCGCTTGGCCGCCCATTCGGCGTCGGGCGCGTCGAGGCCGGCCTCCATCTGCTTGAGGTCGCCGCCGATGTCGGCGATCGCCAGCTTCTCCGCGTGCTCGGCCTGCGAGCCCTGCGCGCGCAAGGCGGAATTCATCTGGCCTTCCAGCTTGAAGACGGTGTCCGGGGCGAGGCCGGCGGTCGCGCCGGCGCCGCGCAGCGCCACCGCGTGGCCCTGTTCGACCGCGGCCATCGCCGGCACGAGCTTGGCGGCGACGGCGGGATCGGCGAGGTTGATCTTGGCGTCGGGGTCGACGCCGATCGCCTTTCCCAGCGTCTTGGCGTAGGCGGTCGGGTCGTTGGCGCCGTCGCCGGCGGGGGCCCACTTGGCGGTCAGCGCGTTGAGCGTCGCGACGCCCCGGCGCGCGTAGGAGCCGAGGTTGGCGGCGAGCGCCGCCGCGCCGTTCTCGGGGCTGTCGAAAGTCGCGAAGCGCCCGGATGCGCCGGAATAGCCCGGCTGCGAGCGCGCGAACGGGCCGTCCTCGATATTGCCGGGATTGTTGCCGCGCGGGAGGGGGAGCGCGGCGCTCCCGAAGGCGTCATGGAAATTGGCGGCGAATTCGCCCTTTTTGTCGTCCGGCGTGTTCTGGAAGAGGGTCCAGGCGCGCTGGCCGAGCAGGTCCTGGCGGAAGCCGGATTTGACCTCGACGCCCTGGCTCTCGGAATAGGCGCCCTGATAGACCGCCTGGTTGACCGCGGCGTCGTGCTGCGCGGCGATCGCGGCGAGGTCGGCGTCGGACGACGACGGGATCGAGGCGACGCGCATCCCGGCGGCGCGGGCCGAATTCTGGTTGACCAGGAAGCTCGCCTTGGTCTGGTCGCGCAATCGCGCGTCGGCGTCGGCCTCAGCGCCCCTGAGGTAAGGGTCGGCCATTTTCGAGAAGGCGTCGTTGAAGCCGCCGCGCACCGCGTCGAAGACGTGGTTCTGGTTGTAGTCGGTCTGGATATCGCCGAGCTTTCGCGCCAGCATCGCCGGGTCGCGGCCGCCCGGCGGCAGCTGCTGATACCACTCCCAGGCGCCGCTGGTGTCGTTTCGGGCGTTCGCTACCAGCGTGTTGGCGTAAGTCATGTCGGCGGCGTTGCGCCGCGCGATGCCGCGCAAGCTCTCGTCCTGGTCGGGGCGATAGTTGGGGTCGAGGCCGGCGACCTTGCCCTGTTGGACGCCCTCGTCGGTCGCGGCGCGGTCCTCCCACGAGCCCAGCTTCTGCGACAGCTTGCCGAACACCGCCGCGCCTTCCTGGCCGGCTATCCCAGGAAATTCGCGGACGCGGGTCACCTGCTGGACGTCGGCGTCGAAGGTCGGCAGCGCGCCGGGGCCGGGGTTTTGCGAGCCGTAGATCGATGGCATGTCAGCCCCCCGCCGTTCCCGCGCTCATCGCCTGGGCGCCCGTGTTCAGGAACCCTCCCACCAGCGCGAGCTTCGCCGCGAGGTTCGCCTGGTCCGCCGCCGCGTTGGCCTGGATCTGGTTGATCGCGTCGCGCCGCGCCCGGATATCGGACGCGAGCATGTCGTTTTGCTCGGCGGTGGCCGCGTTCTGGCCGATCGTCGTGCGGCTCTGCGCGCCGGCGCCTTGGCCGACGTCGAGGCCGCCGGCGGCCATCCGCGTCGTTCCCGTGCCGATGGCGTTGAGGTACTGATTTTTCAGATTGGAGACCTGGTTGGTCCCCATGACGAATTCGTCCTTGGCCTGCGTCCCCCATTCGCCAGCCTGGATCTGGTACGAGGACGCCTTGCTCTGATCCGCGCCCATTTGCATGAGGCCGTCGAGGACCGACGAGCCCGTCTGGATGGAGCCGATCGTCTGCGCGGATTGCCCCATCAGAGCCGAGCCGGGCGCCGGCGATCCCATGCCGCTGAGGCCGTTGCCGGCCGCGTCGGGAATCTGCATCGGGGCGCCGCCGCCGCTCAGGGCCGGGACCATGTTGCTCATAGATCGACCTCGACGACGACGCCGGTCACGGTCAGCGCGCCCGGCCGGGTTTGGGTGATGGTCGCCTGCGCGTCCTCCTGGAAGCCGGGCAGCCCCTCGAGCGCCGTCCAGCCGGTGTAAGGCTGCGCCGAGGGCGGAACGTCGGCGAGGCCGCCGAAGCGGAAGAGCGGGCAGTCCCAGGGTCCGCCGCCATTGGCGCCGATCGCGATGTTGGTCGTATCGACGAGGTTGAGGCGGACGGTGTGGATGCGGGCGGGGCGGCGCACCACGGTGCGCGGGCCGACGTCGCGGGGAACCGGCAGCGTGGTCACGACCGGCGCCGTCCAGCGGCCGACGGTCGCCGCGCCGTTGGCGAGCGCGGCGAAGGCGAGAGCGATCGACGCGCCCGCGCCGACCGTGAACGGCCCCTGCGGATAGCCGTCGACGATC
The DNA here is from genome assembly GCA_963775575.1 of uncultured Alphaproteobacteria bacterium. Lineage (GTDB taxonomy): Bacteria > Pseudomonadota > Alphaproteobacteria > Rhizobiales > Beijerinckiaceae > Roseiarcus. The sequence goes on along the minus strand of CAVZJG010000002.1, from coordinate 1,199,604 downwards.
GCCCAGACCGTCGCGCCGATGAAGTCGGTCAGGCCGGAGATGGTCGACTGTCCCGCCGTGACGGCGAAAGTCTCGGCCCCGTCGAGCCATAGGCCGGGAACCATCTTTTCGAGGAATTGCACCGGGCTCCCGTTGACCTGGCGCTGGACGATCCAGTTGACCTCGGCCGCCGCGTTGCAATCGACCGCCTGGAATTCGCCGTCGGTTTCGAGCGCGGCGAAGGCGTTGATCTGCTCCGAGTTCATCGTCGCGCGCAGCGTCGCCTCGCCGCTCGCCAGCGCGAGATAATGGCGGTTGGTGTCGACGCCCTCGGTCGCGCGCTGCAGCGCGTTGTCGACGACGCCCTGCACCAGCGACGACGACGAGGTCGAGATCGACTTGGCGGTGAAGTTTTGCACCTGCCACTGGTAGGAATATTCCAGCAGCAGCCCTTGGCTGGCGTGGACGAAGGTGGTCAGGCCCTCGCTCTCGATCGGGTCGACGGAGGGCGCGATGCCGTTCGAGGTCGACCACACCACCGTCGGCGGCGAAGTCGCCGACAGCGCGCCGGGCTCGAACCAGTATTCGCCGAGGGTGGTGAACGCCTCGAGCGCGCGGCCGATATGGATGTCGAGGATGGTTTCGTTGCCCTGGCCGTCCAGGGTGATCAGGAACGGCGACGCCGAGGCGGTCAAGCGCGTGTCGAGCTGGTAGGGGTTTCCCACTTCGCTCAACAGGATCGACAGCGGCAGTTGCGGGAAGCCGCCGAGCAGCAGCCGCTCCTGGGTGAGGCAGCAGGCGCCGGGCCAGCCGCGGGTCGACGACATGATCGGCTCGCCGCCGTCGACGCCGACCACGGTCTTGGCCGCGGTGATCGCCGCGTCGGCCTTGTCGAGCGCCGCGCCGGAGACCGCCCAGCCGTCGCCTTCGTTGCCGAGGCCGGCGAAGGTCAGATCGAATTCGCTGAAGTCCTGGATGGTCTCGGTCATCCGCACGGTGACGCCGGCCGCGACGCCGGGGATGGCCGAGACCGCCGCCTGGATCGCGGCGGCGGTTGAAGTCCAGTTGCTTGTGCTCCAGTTGCCCGGCGATGGCTGCTGCTGCGCCGTGCAAGGGACGCCATTGACGCTGATGGTATACTGGCAGCCGTTGGTCGGCACCGGCGGCGCGGTGTTGGCGAGCCGGGTGTCGAAGTTGACGAAGGTCAGCGTCCACACCGCCGGGATGGCGTTGGCGTAGACGACGTCGCCGAAGTCGTAGAGCGGAATGGTGGGGAAGACGGCGTTTTGAATATTCCACTCGACGTCCGAGCCCTGGCGCTGGATCTCCAGCGGCGCGAAGGCCTGGGACGTCACGAACATCGTCGCCAGTTCCTGCGTCCATTTGAACGTCGGGATTTGCGCGGCGCCGATCGGCGTCGGGATCGAGGCGAGCCGCGCGGCGGCGGCGCCGGTCGAGTAGACCTCGATATTTCCCGGCGTGAAGACCATGTCGTAAGCGACGCCGCTCTCGAAGCTGAACGGCTTGACGACGGCGGCGACCGGACCGCCCCAGTCGTCCCAGGCGGCGATCGACGCGGCATAGAATTTTGCGCCGCCGAGCGTGGTGCAGTTGACGACGACCTTGATTTGCGTCGCCGCGACGCTTTGGCCGACGGGACGAGCGAAGCGGCGCGTGCGCAGGGCATCGACGAAGCCGAGCGTCCGGTCGAGCTGCGTCCACGTCGCGCCGACGAGATAGAAGACCTGGATCGTTCCGGCGACCAGTGGGCTTTCCGGCGGGTTCGGTTGCGACCAGGTCGGCGCCGCGCCGCCGGAAAGCGCGCCGCCGAAGGCGACGACGTCGACCGCCGACAGCCATTGGCCGGACGGCAAGGAATAGGTCGCGACGGTGGTGTTCGCGCCGACGGCGAGCGCCGAGATCGGCAGCGCCGGGCCGCCGGTCAGCGCCAGGGAGTTCAGCGCGCCGCGCAGGCGGTCGATCTTCATCAGGCCGTCGCGCGCGGTGACGCCGCCCTGCGGCAGCGGCCGCAGGTTCACCATCGCCGCCGCGCCCTTGCTGTAGGCGTCGAGGTCGGTGTTGGCCTGCATCAGCGCGTCGAGCTGGCCGGCGGTGAAGCGGGGCTGGTATTTACCGGGACGGCCGGCCATCGCGCTTCGCCCTTCTCAAGGATACGTCGCGCCGGTCGGAATGACCTCGATCGTCGCCGTTCTGCGTCGGGATCGAGGCGAGCCGCGCGGCGGCGGCGCCGGTCGAGTAGACCTCGATATTTCCCGGCGTGAAGACCATGTCGTAAGCGACGCCGCTCTCGAAGCTGAACGGCTTGACGACGGCGGCGACCGGACCGCCCCAGTCGTCCCAGGCGGCGATCGACGCGGCATAGAATGTTGCGCCGCCGGTCGTGGTGCAATTGACGACGACCTTGATTTGCGTCGCCGCGACGCTTTGGCCGACGGGACGAGCGAAGCGGCGCGTGCGCAGGGTATCGACGAAGCCGAGCGTCCGGTCGAGCTGCGTCCACGTCGCGCCGACGAGATAGAAGACCTGGATCGTTCCGGCGACCAGTGGGCTTTCCGGCGGGTTGGGTTGCGACCAGGTCGGCGCCGCGCCGCCGGAAAGCGCGCCGCCGAAGGCGACGACGTCGACCGCCGACAGCCATTGGCCGGACGGCAAGGAATAGGTCGCGACGGTGGTGTTCGCGCCGACGGCGAGCGCCGAGATCGGCAGCGCCGGGCCGCCGGTCAGCGCCAGGGAGTTCAGCGCGCCGCGCAGGTGGTCGATCTTCATCAGGCCGCCGCGCGCGGTGACGCCGCCCTGCGGCAGCGGCCGCAGGTTGACCATCGCCGCCGCGCCCTTGCTGTAGGCGTCGAGGTCGGTGTTGGCCTGCATCAGCGCGTCGAGCTGGCCGGCGGTGAAGCGGGGCTGGTATTTACCGGGACGGCCGGCCATCGTGCTTCGCCCTTCTCAAGGATACGTCGCGCCGGTCGGAATGACCTCGATCGTCGCCGTGCGGACGTCGATCAGCGGATTGTGGGTGATGACGCGGCTCGGGTTGGCTCTGGAGTCGATGCGCCGCGCGTTGCCGAGCTTGCCGCCGAGGCGGTTCTCTTGCGGGCTGCCCCAGGCGTCGGCGCGGAGATCGGCGAGGCGCGGGCCGTTGCCGGTGATCGGCGAGTAGATCTCGGCGGCGAAACAGGCGACCGCGGCGGCGCTGAAATAATCCGGCCAGTCCGCTTCGTCGACGTAGACCGTGCCGATCGCCCACAGCGCCAGCTGGTTGGTGTAGACGGTCGCGCCCTGGATCTCGAAGCGCGTTTCCGGCCCGTCGGGATAGCGGTTGTTGGCGAGGATGCGCTCTGGCAACCCGATGAAATCGTCGGGCAGCGCGAAGGCGAGCTGCCAGCCGGAGGGCAGCAGGCCGTCGGAAAGCGGCGTCTCGGCGAGCTGATCGAGCGGGACGGTGACCTTGGCGAAATTCCACGGGTATTCCGCGAAGAGGCCGCGGATGACCAGCGGATAGAGCAGCGCGACGGTCGATCCCGCCGGCGTCGCATCGGCGGCGCCGTTCTCGAACGTCTGGATCGGCGCCGCGCCGAACGAAGCGAGCGCCATGTTGGCGATCCGGATCGGGGTGTAGCCCACAAGCTCGCTCCGCGAGAGGCGACAGGCAACTGGCAGCAGGCAGGAAGCGCAGCGGGCCGATTGCCCGCTGCCACTTGCCTGTTGCCCTCTTTCAACCGGCGCTCGCGGTTTGCAGCGCGACGGTGATCCCGCCCGAGCCTGAGGCGGTGACCACGTAATTCTTGATCACCGGCGTTCCGTTGCAGGCCATGACGGCCATGATCACGTCGCCGAGGCTAAGCTGGGTATAGAGCGTGGCCGGAAAATAGCCGCCGTTCTCGACGGTCGCCGCGGCGTCGGCGGTGACGTAGCCCCACAGCGATTTCTGCGTGGTCGGCGTGCCGGGGGTGCCGGCGTCGCCGTAATAGCCGAGGAAGGCGACGCGGCTGAGGCCGTAAGTCGATGAATAGGCCATGGTGTTCTCCGTGCGGGAAGAGGGCGGTAGGCAGGTGGCAGTAGGCGGAAGGGCGAGTGGGCCTGTTGCCTACTGCCTATCGCCTGCTGCCTTCCGTTCTTAATTCACCGTGATCGCGCTCAGCGGGTTGATGCGGAAGCGGATGATGCCGGCCGGCAGCAACACCGCCGCCGTGGCCGCGAAGATGTTGTTGTGATACCAGCCGGAGAAGATGTTTTCCCAGGTCACGACCGACTTGATGTCATAGTTCATCGCGAACCCGAGAGCCTTCTTGTGCCAGACGAAGAAGTCCTGCTGGTACGAGGGGCCGGGCGACTGCGCGTAGCGGTCCGACATCAGGAACCACTTGCAGCCGTTCCAATTCTTGAACTTCATGCCGGCCTTGTAGGGCTGGCCGTCGTAGCCGACCCAGTCGGCGTCGTTGACCTGGCGGTAGCTCATGAACTGGTTCCAGGCGAGCGACGGCAGCCCGCAGAAGACGTCGCCATCGTCGATCTCGACGTCCTGGCTTTCCAGGGTCTGCAAGCCCGCCAGCGCCATCGGCAGGGTGAAGCCGGTGCCGTTGGCGTTGGCGGTCGCGCCGTCGGAGACGACGGTCAGCGAGGCGGCGTTCATCACGCCAATCGGGATCAGGTCGGCGCGGCGGCCGAGCGCCATGCCGCAGGTCGATTGGACGACCTCCATTTCGTTGGCGGTCATCTTGGCGATGTCGACCTGCCACACCCAGTCGGCGGCCTGCCAGTCGGCCATGGTGGCGGAGACGGTCGTGCGGGAGGCGTTCATCGCCGAGCCCATGCCGCCGCGCACCAGCGGCACCGCTTCGCCCTTGCCGGCGATCATCCAGTTGACGACGTTGGCCTGGATGCGCGCGGGCTGCGTATACATGCCGCGCAGCTTGTGGCCTTTTGCCTGGAAGACCTCGATTGCGCGGTCGATATAGGCCTGGACGTACCAGTTTGGGGCTTCTTGAGCCATCGGGGGAACCTTTCGCTAGGGGAAAAGCTCCGGGCGCTCAGGTAAGCCGCGTTCACGGGCCCAGGTCTTGCGAAGCCGGGCGGAGCCGCAGGTACGGCGTTCGGATCAGGCGCCAGTCTCGCGCGGGCCGGGCTCGGTCAAATAGCCGGCCATCGCGTTGGCGATGTCGGCGAGCTCCCGCCAGTGGAGGGCATATTCCGGCTCGAGGGCGATGCACGCCAGCTTGAGCGCGGCGCGGCGGCGCAGGCCCTCGCGCTCCTCGGCGGCGAAGGGAGGCAACAGGGCGAGAAATTCGCCCTGGAGGCGCAGGCGCTCCTCGAGGAGCCTCATCCGAAGGCCTGCTGGTAGAGCCGCGTCGTCTCGGCGCGATAGGCCGCATCGAAGCTCATCGAGTTCGGATCGTTGCGCGCGTCGCGCTGGCGCGCCTTCAGGTCGGCGTGACTGACCTGGCCGCCCGCTTCGCCGGGCGCGCCGCCGGGGTTGAGGCCGGGCGACGCGCCTTTTCCGGCGAGCTCGACGAGCTTCGTTAGCGCCCGCACGCCCGAGGCGGTGTCGAGCAGCGCGCCGAGCTGGGCGTAACCGGCGGCGTCGATCGCGTTCTGGGATTTGAGGCCGTCGAGAAAGCTGATCAGCGGCGTCAACATCGGGCGGATGACGTCGCTCTTCTGGGCGTCGGTCATCAGCCGCGCGCGCTCGCCGACCAGCGTATCGCGCTCGGCGGCCGGATCGTGGGGCTTGGGCAGCAGGCCGCCGGCGGCCATCGCCTCGTAGAGGCCGCCGACGAAGCCGGTGAACTGCGCGGCGGGAACGCCGGCCTTCAACGCCGCCTCGCGGGCGACGGCGAAGACGGGGTCCTTGGCGAGGTCGCCGGCCAGGTATGGCGTCACCTTTTCCGAGAATGCGGGCAGCTTGTATTCGTCTATCGTTTTTGGCGGCTGCGGCGCTTGCGCCAGGCGGTCGCGCTGGGCCTTCCAGTCGGCGGCGACCTTGTCGAAGGTCTTGGCGACGTCGGCGTCGCGCAGGTGCTCGGGCAGATAGTCGGGAGCCTTCCAGGCGTTCGCGTCCGCGCCGGAGCCGGGCGCGGCGCCGCCGCCGAGGCCGGTTTCGGTCGAGCGGCCGGGCGCGCCGCCCGCGGGAGCGCCGCCCGCGCCGGCGGCGGGGAGGGACGAGGCCCCGCCGCCGGGGGCCGACGCGGCGGCGGCGGCGCCCGCGGCTGCGTCAGGGGAATAGGCGATCTCGAGATACTTTCTCGGGTCCATGGTTCAGGGCTCCCGTCCGGGTTCCGGCCGCTCCTTGCGGCCGATGGCGATCAGTTTCAGGAGGGCCGTCGCGAAGGAATTCTGGCCCTCGCGGAAGACGCCGAAGGCGTAGGCCTGCATCGGGTCGAGGCCGAGCGCGGCGGTGAAGGTGGCGCGGCGCAGCGTCGAGTCGAGCAAGAAGTCGAGCGCCTCGGAAAACGCCGGGTCGCTCGCGTAGAGCCGCGCCAGATTGGCGGCGACGCGCTGGCCGCGCTCGGAGGCCGCCTTGGCTTCCGCGTCGCCCTTCCTCGGTTCCTGGGCATGCTCGAAGAAGCCCCATCCTTCGAGGGCTTCGGCTCCCTCGAGCGCGGCGTCGAGAGAGGGTTCGTTCATGCCGCGGCCCTCAGTCCCGGTTGCGCCGGCGCGCCGTTGGCCGGCGGGGGCGGCGCGGGCGGATTGATCTGCGCCTGGACCTGCGGCGTGATCGCCTTGGCCGCGGCGGCGGCGAGCGCCTGGCGCTGCGCGGCGGGATTGATCAGGTGCGCGGGCACGCCGATGTCGGCGCCGATCTCGGCCAGCATCTGGTCGAGCGGCGTCATCAGGTGCAGCATCTGCGGGTCGATCGCCTGGATCATCTGCAGCCAGGTGGCGATCGCCGACACCGGCGAGGCCTTCTGCGCCAGCGCGGCGGCCGAGGCGAGCTCCATCTTGAGAAACATGCCGTCGATCTCCAGCGCCTCGGGCAGCACGCGCAGATCGTGGAGGATCTCGAGCACGCGATTGACGGCCGGGACGCCGATCTCGGCCAGCAGCACTTCGTCGCCGGTCTGATCGGCGGCGACGCGCTTGATCCGCTCGGCGATCTCGATCGCGCTGCGTGGGCTGTTGGCGTCGGGCGGAAGCTGGCTGTCTTCCATCACCGTCTGGACCTGCGTGCGCAGTTCGTTGAGCACAAGGTTTGAGAGCTGGATGTCGCCGGGCGGATCGAGCTTCTGGATCGACGGCCCGAGCACGCCGCCGTTGCGCGCCACCGCCCAGAAGGCGCCCGGCTCGACGCGGGCGGTGTCGGGGTTGAAGACGCCGTCGTCGACGCGGGTGAAGATGCCGGCCATCGCCAGCGCCGCGGCGCGCAGCATCAGCTCCATCGCCTTGTTGAGCGTCTTGATTGTCGGCAGCGCCAGCATGACGATACCGAAGCCGTAGGCCTGGCCGGGCAGCGTGAACAGCCGCGGCGTCAGCCACGGGCAGGTGCGCGAGTCTTCCTCGTGGATGTAGTCCTTCTCGCTTTCCTTGAGGTAGACGCGCAAATGCCAGCGTTTTCGGGCGTAGTCGTGGGTGACGTCCTGGCAGAGCTCGACTTCGACTTCCGCGTCATTGTCGAGGTGGGTCTTGAATCCGCTGTCGTACTTGCCGTCGGGCCATTGCTCGAAGATCGAGCGATAGGTCCACTTGCGCTTGAAATAGACGCCGGCGATGTCGCGCCATGGGCCGAGGTCGATCGCGCATTCGTCGAGGCTGGCCGAGACGAAGCGCACCGGCCGGCGCCCGTCGCCCTTGAGCAGCATGACGAAGCCGGTCGAGATGCCGGTGTCGATCAGGCCTTCCTTCAGCGCCACCGACCATTCGGGAACGTTGAAGACGTGGCCGACGATCTTGGTGACGCGCTCGGCCTCGCGCGCCAGCTTGTCCTTGACGTCCTGCGGCTGATTGTCGGTCGCCGCGCCGGGCTTGAGGGCGAACCAATCGCCGGAGAAATAATCCTTCTGCACCCGCTTGGCGAAGCGGAACAGGCTGACCATCGCGGTCGAGTCGAACATCCGATTGACGCGGGCGCCGGGCGCGCGGGTGGCGTAGCGGGTGGAGAGGCGCGTCGGCGCGGCGAAGTCGTAGACGTCGAGCAGGATTTGCTGCCAGCGGTCGCGCAGGCTCCACGCGGCGGCGGCGCGCCGACGGTGCGCGTCGAGCTGCTTTTCCGCGCTCGGGTTCGCGATCTGGCCGGTGACGCCAACCATCAGAGGACCGTCAGTTCATGAATGAGTGGGAAGTCCGGCTTGCTGAGGTCGACGGCCTCCGCGTCGGCGCTCTTGAGATCGTAGGCATACATAGGCGAGATCGGAAAGACGGACCGGCCGGTGAAAGGCTTGGCGGTCGCGCTGATGGCCGCGCGCGGACGGCGCCATTCCTCTTGCACGCCCTCGCTCGCGGCCCTTCGGATCGTCTCCATTTCAGCTACCCCCCAGCGCTCCGGAGGTGCGGCGGGCGTAGCCGAGCATGGCGCGGCCGATGCCGGGCGCGTTCATCGCCGCGGCGGCGTCGTCGGTCTGCGCCTGTTGCTGGGAAAGCAGGGCGAGCTGGCGGCCCTGGTCGGACTGCGCTTGGCCCTCCTGCTGCGCCGAGGCGGCGGCGGCCTTCTTGGCGCTGTTGGCGCCGGTCAGCGCCCCGATCAAATTGCTCATGGCCCGTTTTCCCTTGGCGGCTCCAGGATCCAGGTTTCGACGCCGCCGATCGTCTCCTTGTGGCGAAAGCCGAGAAGGCGCGCCAGCCGCGCTCCCGGCGCCCAGCCGGCGGCGACGCGGGCGCGGATTTCGATATGCTCAGTCTCGGCGATCGCCAGCACGGTCAAACGGAGGGTTTTGACCACGCCGACGATATGCGCGGCGGCCTCCGGACGGCAGGCGAGCCACGCCTCGAGCCAGCCGCCGTGGGGATAGACGCCGCCGCAGGCGACGCAGAGACCGTCTTCGGTCCGGAGCCCGCAGGAGCGCGTCAGGGCCGAATGGCGCGCCGCGAGTGTGTGCGGGCCGGGAAGGCCCTTGGGCAGGAGCGGCTCCCCCTGCGCGGCGAACATTTCGGCAAGCGGGAGGGCGGGCGCTGGGCGGACGAAGCGGATCACAGCGCGAAGTCCGTCGCGAGCACGGTGTTTCCGGCGCGCATGTCGAGCGAGCCCGGCCGCATTCCCTTGGCGGCCGAGGCGATCGAGCCGGCGCGGCCCTGCAGGCCGAGGCAGGCATATTGCAGCGCGTTGTGGGGATTGGCGTGCTCGTTCTTTTCCGGTCGCGGGTTGCCGGAGTTCTGCACGGTTCCGTCGGGATTGAGCTTGTAGCGATAGTCGGCCATGAAGCCTTCGATCAGCCACGTGCACTCGGGATCGACGATCAGCGCGCGCGAATGGGCGTCGATCGGCGTCACCAGCAGGTTGCGCACGGCCTCGACCCGGAGCGGGATTTCGTTGGTCGGAGCCGGCGTCAGGGGGACGCCCAGCGCCCGGCGCAGGATGTCGATCCAGCTCTGCTCGCCGCCCTCCTTGTCGGCGCCGTAATCGTTCGACGGGTCATAGAAGCCGCGCTCGACGGGATTGTCGCGGAACGTCGTCTGCAGCTCGGCGGCGAGCGTTTCGGCGAAGCGGGTTGGCCCCATCCGGCCGAAATAGAATTCCTTGAGGACGCGCACCTGCAGGTTGGGCGCGCGGTCGACGACGACGACGGCTGGGTGAAGGCCCGAGCAATCGAGGCCGAGCCAGATCGTCCGGCCAGGAACCGTCTTGAGGCGCTGCGGCGCGACGTTCCAGCGCTGGTCGAAATCGGGATAGACCGGCAGCCCGTCGCGGGCATAGCCGATCTTGCCGTGGACGAAGCGCTGCGCATCCCAGTCGGGCAGCGACGCCAGCAGGTCCTCGTAGAAGCCCGCGGCGAGATTGGCGAGGTTCTCGGCCTGTGGGCTAACGCCGGAAGGCTGGATGAAGAGATGCTCGTGGTCGGGCGCCGGCTTGCCGTCGCCCTTCAGCTTTTTGATGAAACGGCGAACGATCCAATGCCGGGGCGAGCCGGGTGGGTTGAGCGAGCCCGAGCAGCGGCGCCTGAGCGACGCGTCGCCGGCGAGGTCCTTGCGCTTGGGATAGCGGTTGGTGCGGCCGAATAGGTATTCGAGGACGCCTTCCTCCACCAAATCGGCTTCCTCGATGTGGGCCCACGAGCCCTCCCAGCCGCGGGCGATGTCCTCGATCCGCTTGCCGCCGAGCGCCTTGAATTCGACGATCAGCTCCATCTTCGCGCCGCGCGGCGTTACGAATGTCAGCGTGTGGATCGCCGGGCGGTCGGCGCCGCCGACGAAGGTCGAGCCGGGATAATCGGCGGGAAACCAGCTGTGCCAGGAAGGGATTGTCGTCGCGTAAAGCGTTCGGTAGTCCGAGCGGACGATCATGCCCTTGGCGCGGATGACGCCGTCCTTGCAGCGCGGCATTAGGGCGGAGTACCGCAGGTCTGCGAACAGCGCGGCGACGGTCTTGCCCGAGCCGTAGGGTCCCATGATGAACGGAACCAGGCATTCCGAGCGGATGAAGCGCTCGCAGACCGGGCCCGGCGGCCGGTAGTTCGAGATCGAGAACCGCGCCTCGTCGCCCATGCCCAATCCTTGACCGGCCCGGTTCCCATGCCCCCGCGCCCAATTTGGATGATGGCGGTTGAAAACACCGGTCAAATCGACCAAGCTGACGGCAAAAGCCGGCATGGGCGGGGGCCCGTCGCGCGATGCGTTTTTGGAAAGCCGAAGTCGCGGGAGGGGCGGGCGAAGCGACCCGAGGGGTGGGCGCGAGGGGCGATCGACCCTCCGGCCGCTGATTATCCATCAGCGGTCAGCCGAAGGAATTTTCTGCGAATTCAGCGGCTTAGCGTCATCGTGCGACGGGCCATCTCCCGATCGCACGCCTTCATCGTCGCTAAGCTCTTGATTTTGTTGATACGCGAGCATCGCCAGATCGACGTCGTCGTCGATCGCCAGCGCGCCCTCGTCGCGGGCGTCGGCGATGGCCTGCCGGGCGACGGCCAGCTCGCCAAAAACGACCACCGGCAGCGCCTGCGCGCCGTCGACTACGACCTTGGTCGGCTGCTTGCCCTCGATATAGGGGGCAACGTCGGAGGCGATCTTGCGCAACAGCTCCGCCGCGTCGATCGCGGGACAGGCGAGCTCGCGCGCCAGGCCGTCGACGCCGAGGCGCAGCATCGCGCCCATCCATAGCAGCGGGTGAGGGAAACCGCTCTTGAGGTACAGCTCCCGCATCTGTTGCGTGCGTTTGTTCGGCACGCCCTTGCGCGAGCCGCCGATCGGCTGCGGCCGGTCGCGGAACGGCGCGGCGTCGGCGACGAGCTGCGCCTCGCCGGCTGAGAAATTTTCGAAAAGGTCCGCCGGCAAGGCCGCCGCCACCCCTTTCGCCGCCCCCTCGTCGCCGCCCATCGCGCGCCTCGCCCACTTTCCCCGCACTCTGCCGAGACACTTCACGGCGAGTGTCTCGCCAGTGTCTCGGCCAGTGTCTCGCCCTCAACCCATTGACGCTGCTCGCCTATCTCTTAAAACAAGACACTGAGACACAGAGATAGGTATGTATAACGCGCGCGCGCGCGCCCGCGCGCATACGCCGTATAGCGCGCGCGCGAGGCGGTGTCTCAGTGTCTCAAAACGCCAAATCATGTAATGATTTCCTCGGGTTAAGCCCGAGACACTGGCCCGTCCGAAGTGTCTCGCCGGTGTCTCAGTGTCTCGGCTTGTCCCCCTCGCCCTAGCGCTCGACGCCCCAGGCTCGCGGCGCGCCCATCCCAGCACGGCCCCATCGCGGTCAAATAGGCGCGCCTCATGAACATGTGCTCGCCGCCTGGCGCGCTTCGTCGCGCGAAGCCTCGCGCGAAGCGTGACAGGCGGCGAGACCTTCTGATCTTACCTTTAAGGGCCGGGGTTGAAGGAAAGGGAAAAGGCGAACAGCGCTAAGCGGGTGGGAGCACAGCGAGGGGCGGCCGGAGTAGGGCGCTGCGACGAATTAGCGCAGTTCGCTACGCAGCGCGCTGGGCTGGCAATCGGCGATCGCGCGTCGGCTCGGCGTGGAGCCGCGCACCGTGCGCCGGTGGCTCGCCGCCGGCGCGCCCGCGGCCTGGTGATCGCTCACCCCATCTCCTCCAGCGCCCTCAGCCGCACCAGCGTGCAGCGCACCTGGGCGCCGTTGACGCGGATCTTGTTCATGCCCTTGTCGGCGACGATCACCGCCGCCGGCCCCTGGCGCAGCGCCGCCTTCCATACGCTGGCGCCCGCGTGGCCCATCCAGCGCGTCTCCTTGAATTGCTGCGCGACCATCTGGCTTTCGTTCGGGATCGCCAGCACCCAGCCCTTGGGGTCCGGGTCGAGCCGACGGTCCCACAGCAGCTTCAGCCCCGCCTGCGCCAGCAGCGCGTTGACGCGCTCGAGGTCGAGATCGCCTCCGCCAATGTCGAGGCCGCCGCGGAATTCGTCGATCAGGGCGCCGACGGTGTGGCGCTGGCCGCCGCGCCAGGCGTCGACGCGCGAGGTCAACAGGTGGGTCAGGCAGGCGCGCCAGTTCTCCGCCATGTCCTCGTACTCGACCATTCCCGTGACCGCCAGCAGCTCGCCCCAGGGCCTGAGGTCGTCGACCATCGGCACGCCCATTTCGTCGGCGAGCTCGGGGCCGAGCAGCAGGTCGGCGCAGGCGAGCAGCGTGCCGAAGGTCTTCTGCCCCCGGTCGGGGTGGCCGGCTAGCCTGAGCGTCTCGAAATAGGCGCCCAGCGCCAGACCCATCCGTTCCCAGGCGTCGATCATCACCCGCAGCAGCATCGGCCCGGTGCGCTCCTCGTCGACGGTCGGGGCGACCTTGAGCCGGCTCGGCAGCTCGTCGAGCGGCCTGAGGCGCAGGATCGCCATCCGCGAAACGTCCTCGGGGCGCAGCGCCGGCGGGTTGATCGAGGAAAAGACGAAGCACGAACGGATGGTGAACTCTATTCCCGTATGGTCGGCGCCGCCCCGCAGCTTGCCGTCGCCGGAGGAGGCGACCTTGGCGAGCTTGATGATCGCCGTCGTCGCCCGGTGGTCGGCTTCCGCCTCGAGCTCGTCGAGGGCGACCGGCAACGCGTCGTGGCGCAGCTTCTGGGTGATGCCGGCGGCCGAGGCGTCGGCCGACTTGATCAGGCCGTCGCCGAGGATGGCCTTGACGAGTTTGAGCATTTCGCTCTTGCCCGTCGCCTTGTCGCCGGTGATGTAGAGGTTCGGCCGCCATTCCAGCGCGCCGGAGACCATCGCCGCGCCGATCCACCCCAGCATCAGCACCGGATCGACCTCCGGGCGCTCCCAGTGCCAGGAGCGCAGCGCCTTCAGCACCTCGCGGGCCGGGTTGTCGGCGGGCGCTATGGGTTCGGGCCAGGGCGGCGGCACGCTGGGCAGCAGCTCGTAGAAGGTGCGGCCGCGCAGGCCGGGCAGGCTTTCCTCGAGGCCGCCGCGCTTGAGGCTGGAGCGCGCCCACAGCGCGTCGCCGGAGTGGTAGACCAGGCCCCCGCGCGCATCCAACCACGCGCCGCGCCCGCGCACATGGTTGGCGGCGGAAAAGAGCGGCAGCGGCCCGGCCGCGGCGTAGAGCGTCTCGCGCACCTTCTCCGCCCGCCAGGCCTCGACGTAGCCCTTCGCGGCGAAGCGCGGCCAGGCCCAATAGAGATAGTTCTTGCGGTCGTGGAACAGCGCCTGAATGAAATTCTGGCCGAAGTCGCTCGGTTTGGCCGAGACCAGCTGGCCTTTGGCGTCGACGAGATGGATGACGAGGCCCTCGCGCCCGAGCGGCCGGACGGGACAGTCGGGCGGCAAGCCGTCGGCGCCGGCGGTCCATTCCCCGGGCTTGACCATCTCGGAGCCGACCTTGCGCGGCGCGCCCACTTCCGGGTCGTCATGCCGCGCGCGGCGCACCGCGCGCTCGGCCCGCGCGATCTCGGCGCGCACTCCCGCTTCTCCGACCTGGCCCAACGCCGCTCCCTTGCATGGAAGAGACGGCGGCGCGCGCCCGCGCCGCCGCCGTGGCCCGGCTCATAACGCAGCGCGCGCGCGCGCCGGCCGAGCGATCTCTTGCGCCGCTTCAGGCCGCCGGCGGCAGCGGATCGTCGCCGGGCTTGCGCTTCGGCGCGGGGTTCGGCGGCGGAGGCCGCACAGTCGGCGCACGCTCGGCGGTCGGCGCCGGCCCGGCGCCGACCGCCGGGCCGGCGGCGAGCGGCTTCGGCTTCAGGCGTTCCGGGACTTCGACGGTGTAGGGCACGGGCTGGCCGACCTTGTCGGCTGGATCCGGACTGGCCATGAGGGTTCCTCGCGTTGGCAGGGGCACGCGACGCGACATGCAACGCGACAGCCCAAGGGCCTATCCCTTGCGGCGCTTCATCGCGCGAGAGAGCAGCTTGCCGCCCTTGTCGGCGCGGTTGAATTCCTTGGCCACCTTGACGGGGATGCCCATCCTCCTGGCGAACTTCGGATTGTGCGCGGCGGCCGCCATGGCGCGCGCCTGCTTGGGGGATTTACTCGGCATTATCGCTTGCCCTTTTTCTTGCCCGCCGCCGCCGAGGAGGAGCCGGCGGCGGCGGGCTCGCTCGGCGCGGCCGGTGCTGAGGCGGCCGGGAGCGAAGGCTTGGAAATGAACACCTCGCCGGCGATCGGCGCGCCGTCGACGAACCTGTTGACGCGCAGCCGTTCGAACGGCGCGGCGGGCGGCGCGTGGCCGAGCCGCTTCAGCGTATCCGCCGCGTCGCCCTCCGGCGTCGAGATCGGCATGCCCGCGGCGGCGGCGCGCGCGGCCAGCGCCGCGTAATTCGCCTCGACGCCGGACGCATGGAATTCCGGCGTCTCGATATGCACCTCGGCCGTCGAGGTCGGCTGCCCCGGCGACAGATCCTCGCCGCCGGTCTTCTCGAAGATCTGGTCCTTCATGCCGTTGCGCTCGAAGATGGTGTCGCGCTTCTCCGGCGGCTTCGCCTTGACGATCCTTGTCGCCGGCTTCTCCGCGCCGACGTCGTCGCCGCGCGCCAGCGCCGCCAGCACCCGCGCGGCGATGGCGAAGTAGAGCCTCGCCGGCTCGGCCAGCGTCTCCCACGCCTCTTCCTTCATCGTCAGCGCCTTGCGGCGGGCGAGGAAGACGAACAGCGCTTCGCCGTCGACCAGCCCGATCGCGCGGCACAGCGTCAGCGCGGCCTCGAAGGCGTCCCCTGGGTCGGCCGCGAACAGCGGTTCGGGCCGAAAATCCGCGCGGACGAGCCCCACGGCTTCGGCCGCGAACACCGCCGCCGCCCGCGCCAGCGCCCAATCGTCAATGCCCTTCATGCCAAGTCTCCCGTCAACATCCCGCGCGACCGCAGCCGCGCGATCGCGGCTCCGCATGGCGCGGGGCGATTGCCGAGCGCCGTGGCGACCTTGCCGCTGTCGGCCGAGCCGATGGCCTTGATCGCCTCGAGCACCTTCGCGTCGAACGATGCCGCCGGCGGCGGTCCGGAGAGCTGCATCGGCCGCCTCTTTCGCTTCGGCCTGTCCGCTTCCGCGTTTGCCTCGCCGGCCGCTTGCGCCTGCTCGAAGCCCGGCTCGCCGCGATAGACGATGGTGGGAAAGACGGCGCGGCCGACGTTCTCCAGCGCGTCGAGCGCCTCGCCCACTTCCTTGATCGAGCGGCAAACGAACTCGGCGCTGAACGAAGGGGGGTCTTTCTCGATCAGAAATTTCGCCATCATGCCTTCCCCCGCAGTTGGTCGTTCGGGTCCTTGCCCACTCCCACGCCGATTTCCGCCACCGGGACGCCATGCCGCCTCAGCGCCGCGATCGCCGTGTCGAACGCCGCCACGGCGGCGGGCGTCGCCCAGTCGTTCTGCCGCACCACCAGGAACGCCGAGACGCAGGCCGGGCAGGGCAGGTTGCCGATGTTGGAGAGGGAGCCCGCCGCCCAGGTGCGCAGGTCGGGCCGCGCCTGCGCGACGCTCCAGCCGTCTTCCGGCCCTTCGGTCACTTGGCACGGCCCGGGGGGACAGTCGGCGTCCCACGGCTCCTTGGCCGCCGCGCCCCGCGTGATCGGCAGGAACAGCCCCTTGTATTCGCCGAGGCTGAGTTTCGGCGGATCGAGGTCGGCTTTCCCCAGGCCGTCGGCCGTCAGCCAGGTCGCGTGCAGCGCCAGCCGCTGGCGGAGCGCGTCGCGATACGCGCCGACGATCGCCGGCCCGCGGTGCGCCGCCGCGCCGCCCTTCCAGTAGTCGAGCGCCGGCAAGAAGCGGAAAGTCGAGGACTTGCTCGGTATGGACGCCGGGTCGATGCCGCGCGCGTTGAGATAGACCTCGCCGAGCGTGCCGGCGAGCGGCGCGCCGCTCATCCATAGTTCGAACGCCCGCGCGCGTTTGCGCTCGCGCATCTCGGCGTCGCGTTTTTCCCGCTCCGCCCGCGCCTGGCGCGCCGCGGACCTGGCGCGCGAGATCTCCGCCGCGGGCGCGCGCGCGTCGACGCCGAGCCGGCTCTTCAGCCAGCCGATCGCCGCCCCGCGCGCTTCCCGCGTCTTGCCGCCGTATTTCACCTCGGCGACGAGGTCGACGAGGTCGCCCTGTTCGTCCGCCGCGTAGTCCTTCCACGCGCCCGCCGCCGCGCCGTCGATCCACACCACGAACGATCCCGCCTTGCGGTCGGCGCGCAACGGCGAGCGCGTCACGTAATAGCGGCCGCTGACGTTGCCGCCCGGCGCCAGCTCGCGCGCGAGATCCAGCGCCAGCGGCGCGGCCATCGCCTTGAGATCGGCGACCGAGAGGCTCATCGCCAGCCGTCCCGCCGGCGCATCGCCTCGGCGAGCCGCCCGCTATGGCGCCGCTCCTCGCGCAGGTCGGCGATCAGCACGACGATCGCCGCGCCGGCCGCGACCGCGACCGCCATCAGCAGCGCGATGATCGCCGGCGCGCTCATCGCAGCGCCTCGAGCTCGTCGATCATCGCGGCGAGCGCGGCGTTCCTCGCCTTCAGCGCGTCGCGCTCCTCGCCCAGCGCCCGGTTTTCCGCCGCCATGTTCTCGAGGCCTTCGGCCATCTGGCCGATCTTCCAGGCCGTCGCCAGCACGCCGACCGCCAGATCGAGCTCGAGGCCCGGCTTGGTGACGACCCGCGGCTTGCCGGATATCGCCGCCCGCGCCGCCGCGACGATCTCCGCCAGGCCAGCCGGCGCGATGGGGAACATCAGCGCCGCGTCGGGATCAATGGCGCTCCGCCGCGCCAGGCCGAAGCGCCCGGTGTCGGGGTCGATCGCGACGATCCTCGCCGGCGAGCCGGCGAGATGGGCGGGGATGAGATCGATGACGACGAGGGCGCTGGTGCTCATTCCGCGGCCTCCAGCGCGCCCCTGGGCGCGGTCGCCTCGTGCAGGAACGGGTCTTCGTCGCGCCGCCCGGCGATCATGCGGCCGACTTCCTCGACGATCGCCGCGAGCTTCGGGTCGTCGAGCATCGCGTTGGCCTTCCGGATGTTCCAGTGCGCGAGCTGCTTGGAGATCCCCAGCGCCCGGGCCACGGTCGCCGCATTGATGTCGAACTCGATCGAGCTCACCCACAGCGCCAGCGCGCGCACCCGCCAGAACGCGCGCGCGTGCGCGTCGGCCGCGACGTCGATCGGGTCGAGGCCGAGGCGTGTGGCGAGCAGCGTCAGAGCGCCGCGATAGGCGCCCGCAATCAGCGCGCGCCGCTCGGCGTCGTTGCCGCGGCGCGGAGCCGGGATAGCGAGGCCGGAGAGGGCTGCCGCATAGCGATCGAGCGTGCTGCGCCGGGGCTTTACGCGCGCCGTCCGAATAAACCAGAAGGTCGACGGAGCCGCGCGGGCACGCCGCGAAAGCTCCAAAACGGAGAGCCCAGCGCGCTGCCTGGCGGCGTCGATTTCCGAAAAATTCATTGCCTATCCTATTTCACTGAGCAAATCAGTGAGCGCTATTTGACATAAAGTATTTTACTGTCATAGTAAATTGTCAAGCGTCGCCGCTTACGACGCGCTCGTTCATGTGTTGTGTATGGTGGACCCCCGCGAAGAGCAGCGCGTTTGGCTGCGCGCCGTCCTGGTCCAGACGGGACTGACGCCCCACGCGCTGGCCAAGAGGGCGCGCATCTCCGCGCCGACGTTGACGGTCTTCCTCAACAGCGACAAAGCGACGCACGCGCTGTCCGCGCGCACCGTCGCCTCGCTCGAGGCCGCGACCGGCATGCGTTATGGGCCGGAGCCCCGGCCAAGCGGGGCTTTTCGCGAAAACGAAGCGACCGCTTACAAGATCAACGGCTCGCCCGTTGATGACATCGTGCGCGCGGCGATCGGCGGCCGTAACGCCGTCGACCCTTGGCTGCTCAAGAGCCGCGCCCTCGAGGCAGCCGGCTATTTGCCCGGCGACGTGCTTATCGTCGACCTCAATGGCGGTCCGCAGCCCGGCGACGTCGTCTGCGCCCAGATCTACAACTGGGCGCGGTCGGACGCGCAGACGGTGTTTCGGGTATGGGAGCCGCCCTACCTGACGCCCGCGACTTTCGACCCCGCTCTGCGGCGCGTTTTCGTTGTGGATAACGACACCACCATGATCCGCGGCGTCGTCATCGCCACCGTCCGGCCGCGGCAGGGGAGGGGGGCGTGACCGAGATCGCGGTGGTCTCCGCCTTTGCGATCGCCGCCGCCGCCCTTTCTGCCATCGCCCCGCTGCGCAGCCGTTACGAGGATCGCGCCGCCCGCAAACTGCTCGCTATGATCAAAGCCGCATGTGCGTGCACCGCGGTCTTTGCGCTCGCTTATGGGCAGGTTTTTCTCGCCGACCTAGTCGGACAGGTGTTCCGGATTGCCGCCGCGTTCGGGGCGCTCGGATCAGTTGGGGTTCTGGCGTTCCTCTCCTGGGAGCGCGATCCGCGGCCAGGCGATGACCTAGCACGCGGGTTTCCGATCGCCTCCCTGGCGAGCCGGATGGCCTGGGCCGCCGGGGCAGCGCTGGTCTTGGCCATTTCCGTCGCAGTCGTCGCCCAGCCGGGGACGGTTGCAAAAGCCATCGCCCCGCACGAGATCGAAGGCTACGACGAGTAGGCGCGCGCATCCTCCAGAACTTTTTTTCGCGGACCGTCAAAAATCCTATTGCCATTTGACAGTAAATTAATTTACGATCCCCAAATCACCCCTCCCTGGTGATTTGGAGCCCGCCATGTCGCAACAGCCCACGCTCACCCTCGAGGAGGTCGCCGCCGCGCTGGCGATGACCGTCCACGCGTTTCGCCATCGCCGCGCCGCGTTGCACGCGGCCGGCTTTCCCCGTCCGCTGCCGGCGGCCGGCCCGCGCTGGAGCCGCGCCCAGGCGGAGGCCTGGATCGCCGCCGGCGGCGAGGCGCGCGGCCGCCGCGCCGCGGCTGACTTCGTCGAGATCTCCCGCAAGGCCCTCGTCGCCCGCTATAACAACGATCCGCGCGCGCGCGCGGACCGTTCCGGGAGGGCGGCATGAAAGTCCTCTCCGCCTGCGAGGCCGCGGCGCTGCGCTCCGCCGCCCCGACATTGCGCCGCTTCCCGCGCGGCTTCGTCACCGCGCCGGCCGATGCGAGCCGCCGCGCCGCGCCGATCGCCCCTAGCCTGGTGCGCGATCTCGTCGCCCGCGGGCTGTTCGCCTGGGGCAACGACTGCCACAGCTTCGTCACGCTGACCGCGGCCGGCCGGCAAGCGGCGGGAGGCGCGCCATGAGCGTCGTCGTCAAGACGGTCGAAATACGCGTCCGCGCGCGCGTCTCGCCGTGGCTCACGGCGAGGGAAGTGAGCGAGGAAGTCAGGACGCTGATCGACGATCCCAATCGGGCGCTCTACCACGGCCCCCGGCGCGGGCCGAACAATGAACCCTCGTCGATCCGCGCGACGTCGGTCACAGCGCGCGCGCTGCGCCGGAGGCCCGCATGAGCGCCCCCGAGCTCGTCGCGCTGCGCGCCGCCGTCGCCGGCGCGCTCGCCGACCTCGACGACGACATCGACCGCCTGGCGCGCCTGACCGCCGACATCGATCTTTTAATCGTGCGCTGGTCGCGCCATCGCGCCCGGATGGCCGCGGCCCGCGAAGTTCTCGACGCTCCCAAGCGCGATCAAGGAGGCGGCCATGAGTAGGCCGCGCGAACTCCTCATCCGCTTCACGCCGGACGAGGGCGCCCTATGCGTCACCGTCAGCGCCCCCGACGGCTCGCCGGCGCTGCTCGGCGAGTGGGAGCTGTTCGCCATCGCCTGGGTGGGGCTGCATAACATCGACGCGTTCAACCGCCAGCGCGCGCCGACGCGGCTGCGACGCGCCTGCGGCGCGTGTTTGCGCCTCCTCGCCGAGGAGGGGCCGGCGGTCGAGACGCTGTGCGAAGGGCGGCGGCCATGCTAGAGCGTGGCCGTATGCGCGTCGTCGTCCGCATCCCGCATGTCGTCTGGCGCGGCGGCCGGCCCCGCTTCTCGCCGGGGCCGCGCTTACGCGCGCTCGGCTTTCGCGGCGAGGACTTGAGGACGCCGGCCGGCGCATGGCTCGACATTCGCGCGGCGGAGGATTGGGCGCGCGAAAAGCTCGCCGAGATCGAAGCGCGAAAGGCGGACCCAGGCGCTCGCCGCAAGCGGCCGGCCGGCCCGCGGGCGATAACTATCGAGGACTTGTTTGAGGACCTATGGAAGCTGAAGCGCCTGCGCGACGCCGGGGAGAGCGGCGCGTTGTCGAGGACGACGGCGCGCGACTATCGCGGCAAGGCGCGGGCGCTGAAATTTTTCGACCCGGAATTGTGGACCGCGCCGGCGGCGGCGGTCAATCGCTCGATCGCACTCGGCTTGCACGAGCGGCTGTGGGAGGCGAAGGGCCTGGCGATGGCCAATGGCGTCATCGCCGTGCTGCGCCTGGCCTACGCCAGCGCGATCGACCGCCGGCCCGAGGCGGGGCTCGTCAACCCCTGCCTGGCGTTGCGGTTGCCTTCGCCTTCCCCACGCGTCCGCGTCGCCACGCCGGCCGAGATCGCCGCGCTGATGGCGGCGGCGAGCGAACGCGAGCCGGCGATCGCCGACGCGATCCTGTTCGCGCTGCTGACCGGGCAGCGCCAGGGCGACGTGCTCGCCGCCCGCGAGCTCGACCTCGCCGAGGGCCGCGTTCGCGTCCAGCAGGGCAAGACGGGCGCGCGGGTCGGCATGAAGATCCTCGCCGCGCTCGCCGGCCGCCTCGCCGCCGCCAAGGCGCGCCGCCTCGCGCTCGGCCGGCTGCCGACGACCTTCGTCGTCGACCCCTCGGGCAAGCGCTATCCCCTCGACGCGTTCCGCCATCGCTTCGCCGAAGTCCGCGCGCTCGCCGCCGAGCAGGCGCCCAGCGTCGCCGACTTCCGCTTCATGGACCTGCGCGACACCGCGATCACCTGGCTCGCGAATTCCGGCGCGACCATCCCCGAAATCGCCGCCGTCAGCGGGCACTCCCCCAACACGGTGGCCGCCATCCTCAAGCACTACCTCGAGCCCAATTCCTCTCAAGCCGACGCGGCCCTCGACAAGCTGCAGGCGTGGATGGAGAAACAGGGAGTCAAGCTGTGAGCCATGCCTATCCGGTTAAAGCCCAACGGAGCTAGATGTTGATTGCGGCGCTTTACGTTGAGACCGGCGGCGTCTACTTCGGGGTGGACGGCGTTGACCCGTGGGATGAAGACAGGGATGCTCGCCACTATCCAGGGCCGTACCGCGTTGTCGCTCATCCCCCATGTCAGCGCTGGGGTAGATTTTGGCATGGCTCGACTCGTAAGCCGCACCAATTCCAGTTCGGCGATGATAAGGGGTGTTTCAAGGCCGCGCTTGCGGCTGTGCGATGCTTTGGCGGTGTGTTGGAGCATCCCGCCGACAGCGGCGCATGGAACAGTCCAAATCATCCGACGCGGCCAGGCTTTGGCTTGCCAATCCCGGAACGTGGCGGCGGCTGGACTAAGCCTGACGAACATGGCGGGCGATCCTGCTGTGTCGATCAAGGCCATTACGGCCACAAGGCGCGCAAGAGGACTTGGCTTTACGCGGCCGGCATACGCTTTCCCGACCTTATTTGGGGGGCGTGTACCCAACGCATCCCGCAATGGATGATCGACCGCTACGGCTACGCCAAAGCGCGCAAGATTGGCGTCATCGCCATGGAAGGCGGCAAGGACAAGCAGGCGAAGCGCAGCCGTTCGCCGATTCAGTTTCGTGATCTGCTAATCGAGATGTCAACGGATAGCGGCAATGGGTGAAAACCGGATAGGCATGCTGTGAGCCTTCGCGCGTGCGACTTTGCGACGCGAAAAGCCCGTCGCACGTTCCGGCTCCGTTCTCACATGATTTGATCCAACTCTTTGATATCGATGGTGGGCGCACAAGGACTCGAACCTTGGACCCGCTGATTAAGAGTCAGCTGCTCTACCAACTGAGCTATGCGCCCATCGAAATCGCCGGAGCCTCGGCTCGGCGAGGCCCGGCATGTAGCAAAGGCGGGACGGCGAGTCCAGACGGAAGCGGGACTCGGGCGACAGCGCGCGTCCCCGTCAGTTCCTTGTTCTGTCGACCAGCCTGTTCTGGCCGATCCACGGCATCATGGCGCGCAGCTTCTCGCCCACCGCTTCGGTCGGGTGGGCGTTGGCGCGCGCGCGCATCGCCTTGAACGAGGTCTGGTTGACCTTGTTCTCCAGCATCCATTCGCGGGTGAACTTGCCCGACTGGATGTCGGCGAGCACCCGCTTCATCTCCGCTTTGACCGCCGGGCTGACGATGCGCGGCCCGGAGACGTACTCGCCGTACTCGGCGGTGTTGGAGACCGAGTAGTTCATGTTGGCGATGCCGCCCTCGTAGATGAGGTCGACGATCAGCTTCATCTCGTGCACGCACTCGAAATAGGCCATCTCGGGCGCGTAGCCCGCCTCGACCAGCGTGTCGAAGCCGCTGCGCATTAGCTCGACGACGCCGCCACACAGCACCGCCTGCTCGCCGAACAAGTCGGTCTCGCATTCCTCGCGGAAGGTGGTCTCGATCACGCCGGCGCGGCCGCCGCCGATCGCGCTGGCGTAGGAAAGGCCGAGATCGTGGGCGTTGCCACTCGCGTCCTGGTGAATCGCCAAGAGGCAGGGCACGCCGGCGCCGCGCTTGTATTCGGAGCGCACGGTGTGGCCGGGTCCCTTGGGCGCCACCATCGCCACGTCGAGGTCGGGGCGCGGCTCGATCAGATTGAAATGGATGTTGAGCCCATGTGCGAACATCAGCGCCGCGCCCTGTTTCATATTCGGCGCGAGCTCGTTGCGATAGATGTCGGCCTGCAATTCGTCGGGCGTCAGCATCATCACGACGTCGGCCCATTTGGCCGCGCTTACATTGTCGAGCACTTTGATCATTTCGGCTTCCGCCTTTTTGACCGAGGGCGAGCCCGGCCGCAGCGCGGCCGCGATCTCCTTCACCCCGCTGTCGCGCAAGTTGAGCAGGTGGGCGTGGCCCTGGCTGCCGTAGCCGACCACGGCGACCTTCTTGCCCTTGATGAGGTTGAGATCGGCGTCCCGATCGTAATAAACGCGCATGGGATGTCCTTCGCTGGGGTTCCGAGGCGGCTTCGTCATCAAAGGGTCGAGGCGCGAAGACCGCCGAGCCGATCGCGGCGTTCTAGAGAAAGCGCCCGCGCCGATCAAGCGTGCCGAGGGGGCGAACGCTGGCGGGAACATCCGCCGGGACCGCGCGCGCGATCGCGGCGAGGGCGAAATCGCTTCGATAGACGCCGAAACCCGGCCAGCGTCTTTCGACGCCGAGAACCGACAAAATGAACCCGTAAATAGATCACGGCCTTGGCAGGGAACCGTCATGTGGCGAATTGTCGCGCTGTCTCGGGCGTCGCCGCTCCCCTGCTCGCCGGGCGCCCAATCGCGCCGGTTCCCGCGACGCCGTCGCCTGAGACCGAGACGCCGCCAGCGTTCGGGCGACGCCGACGGCGCGGGTGCCTTGGCCCGCGTAGGTGGCGCGCTATATATAGCGGGCCGCGTGACGCGGCGTGGGGGGGCGCCAATGTCCGTTTCATTTCTGCGTCTGCGCGCGTTCGCCGCCGCGGCGATTCTCGGCTTCGCCGTTTCCGCGTGCGGCTATAACACGATCCCGACTCTGGAGGAATCCGCCAAGGCGCAATGGGCCGAGGTGGAAAACCAGTACCAGCGGCGCGCCGACCTCATTCCCAATCTCGTCGCCACCGTCCAGGGATACGCCAAGCAGGAAAAGGACGTGCTGACGTCGGTGACTGAAGCGCGCGCCAAGGCGACCTCGATCCACGTCGACGCCTCCGAGCTGACCGATCCGGACAAGATCAAGCAGATCGAGGACGCGCAAAACGCCTTGTCGGGCGCGCTCGGGCGGCTGCTCGCGGTCAGCGAAAACTACCCCGACCTCAAGTCGAACCAGAATTTCCTCGCCTTGCAGGCGCAGCTCGAAGGCACCGAGAACCGCATCTCGGTCGCGCGCAAGGACTACATCGACGCCGTCCGCGCCTATAATGTCGCCTTGCGCACGTTTCCCGGCCTGATCTGGGCCTCGACGGTGTTCCGCGCCAACAAGCCGATGGTCGAATTCGCCGCTGCGCCGGGCGCCGAGACCGCGCCGAAAGTGAAGTTCTAGCCGGGATCACGCAAGAAGTGGACGCCCGCTTTCCGATGACGACGCCGCTCCGACCAAGACGACCGCCGGCGCGGCGCTTCGTCCAAAAGCTGCGCATCGCGGTCGTCGCGCTCGCGCTGGCCGCGCTCGCGGCGTTCGGCTTCGCGCCGGCGCGCGCAGCGACGAATTTTCCCGCTTTGACCGGCCGGGTGGTGGATCAGGCGCAGGTGCTTTCCGCCGGCGAGCGAGCCGATCTCGAGGGCAAACTCGCCGATCTCGAGACGAAGTCGGGCATTCAGTTGGAAGTAGCGACGATCGCCTCGCTCGACGGCGAGGAGATCGAGCCTTACGCGAACGCGCTGTTTCGCGTCTGGAAGCTCGGCGAGGCCAAGAAGAACAACGGCGTCCTGTTCCTGATTGCGCCGAAAGAGCATCGCATGCGCATCGAGGTCGGCTACGGCCTCGAGGGAACGCTGACCGACGCGACGTCGACGCTCATCATCGCCAATGCGGTCGCGCCGCGCTTCAAGGCCGGCGACTACGACGGCGGCGTCGCGCGCGGCGTAGCCGACATCGTCACCGTGCTGACGACCGATTCGGCGGATTGGCAGAAGAAGCCGGAACTGCGCGCCGAGGGCGACGCCTCCTTTCTCGACGCCGTCTCGCCGTTTCTCGTGCTCGGGTTTGTCCTGTTCGTCTTCTATATCATCACGCGCCGCGGCGGCGGGGGCGGCCTCGGCAACATCCTCATCGCGTCGGCGTTGATGGGGCGGGGCGGCGGTTCCTTCGGCGGCGGCGATTTCGGCGGCGGCGGCTTTTCCGGCGGCGGCGGATCGTCGGGGGGCGGCGGCGCCTCGGGGAGTTGGTGATGCCGGTCGATCCGCGCCAACAGGCGAACATCGAAGCGGCCTTCAGCGCCGCGCAGCGGCGCACGCGCGCGCCGATCCTTTGCGTGCTGGCGCGCTCCTCCGGCCATTACGAATTCGCGGCGCTGGGGTGTAGCGGAATCATCGGGTTGATCACGCCCTGGCCGCTGATGGTCTTCACCCAGCTTTCGGCGCAGCGAATCTTCATCGCGCAACTGGCGGTCTGCTTCGCGGCGACGGCGATCCTGTCGCTGACCCCGCTGCGCCTCAAGCTGACGCCGGTTCGCACGCGGCGCGCCAACGCGCATCGCGCCGCGCTGGCCGAGTTCGCGGTGCGCGGGCTCGACCACGCCGGCGAGCGCAGCGGCGTGCTCATTTACGTCTCGCTCGCCGAGCGCTACGCGCGCGTCGTGGCCGCGGAAGGCGCCGCGCAGGCGATCGCCCAGAGCCAATGGCAAGGGCTGATCGACGCGCTCACCGCCGATTTGCGCGACCGCGGCTCGGCCGAGGCGCTGACCAAAGCGGCGGGGCGCTGCGCCGACCTGCTGGCGGCGGCTTTTCCTCCGCAAAGCGACGCGCCGCCCCAGCATCGCCAACATTTTCATGTCGTGTGATCCCTCGCCTTCGCGCGGCTTGAGATCGCGCGCGATATTCTTTACTGAGATAGCGCGCTGTTGCGCCCGCCCCGCGCCGAACGAGCGCGGGCGAATCGCGGAGAGCTTCGAGCGATGGCGTTGACGGCGACTTCGACCAATCGACTGCGCGCCGCGGCTCTGGCCTGCGCGCTGGCGCTCGGCGCCTCTCAGGCATGGGCGACGCCGGAGCTGGTCGTCGACGTCGACAGCGGCGAGACGCTGTTCGAGCGCGACGCGACCGCGCCCTGGTATCCGGCCTCGCTGACCAAGCTTATGACGGCCTATGTCGCGTTGCAGGAGGTGCGCGACGGCCGTTTGACGCTCGATACGCCGCTGACGATGTCGGCGCGGGCGGCGAATATGCCCGCTTCGAAAATGGGCTTTCTTCCCGGCGTCGAAGTCACCCTCGACAACGCGCTCAAGATGCTGATGGTCAAATCGCCCAATGACGTGGCGGTGATGGTCGCCGAAAGCATTTCCGGGTCGGTCGAAGCCTTCGCCGACGAGATGAACGCGACGGCTCGGCGCCTCGGTCTCAAGGAATCGCATTTCGTCAATCCCAACGGCCTGCACGATCCGGCGCATGTGTCCTCGGCGCGCGACATGGCGATGATCGGGCGCGCGCTGCTCAAGGATTTTCCCGAGCGCGCCGATCTCTTCGGCATCGGGGCGCTTCGGCTCGGCGACGAGATCATCCTCAACCACAACGGCTTGCTCGGCCGCTATCCCGGCGCCGACGGCATGAAGACCGGCTTCACCTGCCCCGCCGGGTTCAACGTTGTGGCGAGCGCGACCCAGGGCGGAAAGCGACTGATCGTCGTCGTGCTCGGCTTCGCCTCGGCGCGCGATCGCACGATCGAGGCGGCGCATTTGTTCGACCGTGGTTTCGCCCAATGGGGCGGCGGCGAGGGGCCGCTGGAGAACCTACCCCCGTCGAGCGCGCTCTCGGCGCCCGACATGCGCCCGGAAATCTGTTCGCGTCGCAACCGCGCCGCCATCGTCGCCGCCGAAGAGGAAGAGGCCGCCCCCGCGCCGAGCGGTCTATTCGGCCGCAACACGATTTTCGCCGCCATCGCCGGATCGAAGGCGCCGATGACCGCCGAAATGGCCGCGCAGCCGGTTCATTTCGATCCGGTTCCTATTTTTGTCGGGCCGAAGCCCGGGTGGGCCGGCCCCGTGCTGGCCGCGCGCCCGCTCGAAAAAGCCCCCGCCGGCGGAACCCCGTCGATCGCCAGCGCCTACGCCGCCGACAAGCCCTCGGCCGTCGAGGGAGCGGCGCCCGAGAGCGCGCCGCTCGCGCTGCAGAGCGCGGTGCGGCCGATCAAGCCCGCCAAGGCCGCCGCGGCCGTCAAGACGGCCGCTCACGCGAAGCTCGCCGCAGCCAAGCACAAGGACCGACACGCGCCCGCCGCGGCGGCCCGATAGTTCGCCGCGCACGGCCCCTTCCAGCCGCCTCCGGGCGTCACGAACGCGTGAAAAATGCCTTAGTTTAGCCCGTTTATGGTCAAGCGGGCGCCGCAACGGGCAGGCAAAAGACAATCGAGCCGCGATGGTTCGGTTCGACGCTCTGCTCGGTGTTTTTTGCCCCCCAGCCCCCGAGCGGCGTTGCGGACCGCATGATTGCCACGCAGGCGAGCGGATCGGCGGGCCCCCTCCCAGCCGATCCGCTTTTTTTTGCCTCGACCGGCGTTTGCCCGCCGACTTGAAACCTCTCCCTTTTGCGGCGATATCAGCGCCGCCGGCGTCCGTCAGGCGGGCCGGCGCGGGATTGCACTTTTCATGAGGCGAACGTGACTGCCGACGTCCCTTCTCAGGCGAGCGACGAGACGAAAACGCAGAGCTTCGCGGCCGACGTTTCGCGACTGCTGCAACTGATGGTCCACTCGGTCTACTCGGACCGCGATATTTTCGTGCGCGAATTGGTCTCCAACGCCGCCGACGCGTGCGAGAAGCTGCGCTACCAAGCGATCGCCAAGCCCGAACTGATCGAAAGCGGCGGGCCGTTCGTCATCGAGATCGCCATCGACGCGGAAGCCAAGACGATTGGCTTTAGCGACAACGGCGTCGGCATGAGCCGCGAGGAACTGGTCGACGCCCTCGGCACCATCGCCCGCTCGGGCACGCGCGCCTTCCTCGACCGGCTCGCGGCGGAGGACGCCGAAAAGGAAGCGGCCAACATCATCGGCCAGTTTGGCATCGGTTTCTATTCGTCCTTCATGGTCGCCGACGAAGTCGTGGTCGAGACCCGGCGCGCGGGCGCCGGCGAAGCCTGGCGCTGGTCATCCGACGGCAAGGGCGCCTTCACCATTTCGCCATTGCCGCTGGACCGAGCGCCCTCGCGCGGTGCCCGCGTCATTCTGCATCTCAACGACGCTTCCCACGAATATCTCGATTCCGCTCGCCTCGAACGCATCGTGCGCGAGCATTCCGGTGCGGTCGCCGTGCCGATCGATCTCATCGACAAGCCGGGCGCCGAGCCGCGCCGCGTCGCCGACGGCGCGGCGATCTGGGCCAAGCCGAAGAGCGAGGTCACTCCCGAGCAATACTCGGAGTTCTATCGCAGCCTCGCCGGCCAATTCGACGAGCCCGCCTTGACCGCCCACTGGCGCGCCGAGGGACGGCACGAATATGCGGCGCTGGCGTTCGTTCCCGGCTCGCGCCCGTTCGACCTGTTCGACCCCGCGCGCAAGAGCCGCAACAAGCTGTACGTCCGGCGCGTGCTGATCACTGAGGACGCGGACCTGGTGCCGGGCTGGCTGCGCTTCTTCAGGCTCGTCGTCGACTCCAACGACCTGCCGCTCAACGTCTCGCGCGAAATGATCCAGCAGAGCGCGGTGTTCGCCGCGATCCGCAAGGGCGTGACCAATCGCCTGGTGCAGGAGCTGACCAAGCTCGCCGAAAGCGACGCGGAGAAGTTCGCCAAGGTGTGGGAGCATTTCGGCGCGGTGATCAAGGAGGGCCTCTACGAAGACCCGGAGCGCCGCGACGCGCTGTACAAGCTCGCGCGCTTTTCCACCACCACGCACCCGAACGGCGACCGCACGCTCGCCGATTACGTCGGGAGCTTAAGAGAGAACCAGACCGCGATCTACTACCTCACCGGCGAGGACGCCAAACGCCTCGCCGCCAGCCCGCAGCTCGAAGGCTTTCGCGCCCGCGGCGTCGAAGTACTGCTGCTCGCCGATCCCGTCGATCCCTTCTGGGTTTCGAGCGCGGCCGGGTTCGACGGCAAGCCGTTCAAGTCGGTCGCCCAAGGCGTCGCCGACATCAAGGCGATTCCCTTGAAGGAGGGCGCGCCGCCGCCCGCCGAGACTTCCGCCGAGGTCGCAACGCTGATCGCTTTCTTCAAGCAGACGCTGGAGAGCGAGATCGCCGAGGCGCGCGCCTCCGACCGCCTGACCGACAGCCTCGCCTGCCTGGTGGCGCCGGAGTTTGCGCCCGACCGGCAATTGGAAAAGATGCTCGCCGCGCACGGGCGCTTGAGCGAGCGCACCAAGCCGGCGTTCGAAGTCAACGCCAGCCATCCCCTCATCCTGGCGTTGGCGCGCCGCTTCGCCGCCGAGCCGGACAAGGCGCTGGTCGAGGACGCGGCGTGGCTGATCTACGACGAGGCGCGCCTCGCCGAGGGCGAACCGTTGGACGACGCCCCCGCCTTCGCCGCGCGGCTGCGGCGGGTGATGGAGAAGGCGATCGGCTAGGGCGGGGGCGCCGCGTTTCTCTTGCGATCGGCCTACCCCGTCATGGCGACCCCGAGCGCAGCGAGGGGGACGCCATCCACGGCCCAGCCGCCGCATGGATGGCTTCGTCGCCCTGGCGCCGCTCGGGGTCCTCGCCATGACGGCGCCAATTCGACGCGCGCTTGACCGTCAAGCTCGGCGTCAAGTTTCGTCGAGTTTCGTCAAGCCGCGTCAAGGCGCGTCAAGTCTTGTCAAGGATTCCTTTGGGCGAATCGAGAGATATCAAGGGCTTATGGGGCGTCAAGGGCCGAATTGTCGTTTGGTCAATTTCTCGCTCGGCTCTCGCGTCGCCGACCTTCCCGGGCGCGGTTTTCGCGCGAAGGAGGAGTCGACGACCAAGCAGCAGATTACCACGAATTCTGATTATCGGAAAGAAAATGATGCGAGCGCCGCAACGCCCGCCGAACCCCCCGCCTGCCGTCGCGAGCGCCGCCGTAGAGGCCGAGCCGCTTCCCGCATAGGGTTATCGGTCGAGTTAAGCGCCCTGTCGCCGTAACCGGCGCCGGCGCCGTCCACGCCATCGCCGTAATCCCTAGCCCCTTCTTCCCCTCTCTTGCCGTCGCAAGCGCGAATCCATACCATCGGACATGCCCGCGGACGAAATCATCATCGAAACGCAACGCATCGGCGCCATTTTGCGCGTCGCCGCCGTGGACGTCGCCACAGGAACCGAAGTCACGTTCCAGGCTCCTGCCTGGGCCAGCCGCCTGTCAATCCATCGCCTCGCGGCCAATAAGCTGCGTTATGTCTTGAGAAAAGGGGCGACATCTAAGGGCTAGGGTTTGCGGCTTTACGTGAACCGAATTGCTTATTTGATGGCGCTGGACCCAATGGATTGGGCGCATCGATATTCGGCAATGCGTATCATGTCCCCTCAAGGCGGCAATCCGCCAAGAGCGGTCAGTCGCTGCCGCGCGCGGGATCGCGATTGCGGTCGGAAAGCGGTCGGAACGGTTGTTGGAATCTGCTATAGCGGCCGCAGACCGAACACGTGGAGCGCTGCATGCGCAGCGCGATCACGGCACGCCAACTCTCTTGCAAAACCGCAACGAGGCAAAGTCATTTCCCAGAATTCGAGGCCATGAGGGGCGCGGTGATCGACACATTGGCGACCATTTTTGCATGGGCGGAAGACCATGTCCGCTTGTTCCAGGTGGCCTCGGCCCTGGTCGCCATCGCGATCGGCGGCGGCGGCTTTTTCCTCGGCTGGGTTTTGCGTCACCAGAGGGCGCTACGCGAAAGGCGGAACTACCGCAGTCTCGTGGATGATCAGAAGATCGTCTTCGAGGCTCATCTGTTGAGGGAGACGCCAGACGGCGCGATCCGGCTCGAGGTCGACCAATGGGGCCCGAAGCATTCGGTCTCCGCGCTCTTTCACGATCCGGTTCTCGAGCGGGAGGTGGCGAAGGTCGCGAGGAAGCGCGACGGCCTGGTCCTCATTCCCAAGCCCGGCCAATTGCTCATGATGGCGTCGTTGCGCGACGCCATCACCGGCAACGACTGGACGGCCAATCCCGCGGCTCTCAAGGGGCGCGCCGTGGAGGAAGACCAGGTGATCATTGCGCCGGTCTCCTGGCCGGGGATGCGGGAGACCTTCCTGTTGCGCGTCGTCATCTTCGATGCCGATTGGGTCGAGCGGCTCAGCGATCCCACGATCATCCCTCGGATCGTGGCCGTCGACCCGTCATATCAATATCGCACGCAATGGCTGCATGAGATCGCGCTCGCCTGGCCGCAGGAACGCCAAAAGACGACGGACGACGCGAGGATTTGGCAGGTGCAGATCAGGTCGGCGCGACAGCCTGTCTGAAAGCCCGCCGTCTCCGGCGGCGACCCTCGCCCTGGGTTACGGGGTGTAGGTTACGAGGTTACGAGGTTACGGTGACACGGTTACGCGGTTACGGTGACAGTGCGTTTAATTCAAAGAGCAGTCTGGGTTTCGCCGTGATCAATCAGATAGAATGCACTGTCACCGTAACCGTAACCGTAACCCCGTTACCCCGTAACCCGTAACCCCTTTATATCGGACGCGGCAAGGCATGCCTCGTTAGACTGAAAACGGTGCCGAGAAATTTCAACCGCCGGAATCTACTCACGCCGTCCCCTGCGGGCTGAGCGCCCACACTCTCGCGCCCTTCACCTTCCCCTCAGCCCTATTGAGGCTTGACGGGCGAGCCGAGACGCCGCACGTTGAAACGGGGAATGTTGGGAGGGACACCGGCCGCAGACAAGCCCTAGGCGCTAGACGGCACAGGCTCTGGCGAACAGTAGCGAACATTGGCGCACCAGAGAGGCAACATTCCCCGCGGTCAATCCGTCACCTTGTAACGCCGCCCAGCCGCCGCTTCGCAAGACGAAAAGCCGCGCATTCTCAGCCTCTTCCTGAGGAGTGGAAGCAGCTTCGCCGCGTGGATGGCCGGGACAAGCCCCGGATCAAGTCCGCGGACGGCCATGACGGCGGTCGGTATCTTCGGCAATTGGTATAAGCTCGCTCGTCGGGGAAAAGCGACAAGGAGTCTGGTTAAGCGCACTGGCGCCGTGACCCGGTAACCCCGTCATTGCGAGCGCAGCGAAGCAATCCAGACTGAGGGATCGCGGCTGTGGCTTAGTCTGGATTGCTTCGCTGTCGCTCGCAATGACGACGGAGGTCCATGACGACGGAAGTCTGTTTCAATCCAAAGACATCACGCGCTAGAAATCCTCGCTCCCTTCCTCTCCCTTGGCCTCGTGGCGCATGATCAGCGGCGCCTGGGCGAACGCGAACAGCAGCGTCAGCGGCAGGAAGCCGAAGGTCTTGAACTGCACCCAGAGATCGGTGGTCTGGGTGCGCCAGACGATCTCGTTGAGCACGGCCAGCGCCAGGAAGAACAACGCCCAGCGCCAGGTCAGCTTGCGCCAGCCCTCTTCGGTGACGCGCAGCGCGCCGTCGAACAGGATCTTCAGCAGCGGCCGCTTGATCGCGATGCCGACGAACAGCGCGCCGCCGAACAGAAGATAGAGCGCGGTCGGCTTGATCTTGATCAGCGTCTCGTCGTGCAGGAGCAGCGTCAGCGAGCCGAAAATCATCACGATCACGGCGGTCACCAGCGGCATGATCGGAAAGCGCCGCAGCGTCGCGTAGGAGACGACGAGCGTCACGACCACGGCGGCCATCAGCACGCCGGTGGCGGCGAAGATGCCGAGCCTGCCGTAGACGATGAAGAACAGCGCCAGCGGCCCCAGCTCGAGCGTGAACTTGAGCCAGGGATTGAGCGCCTTGGGCCTGACCGGCGCGGCGGACGGGTTCGTCATCGCAAAATTTCCTCTGTTCGCAAGTGATGGCCGCAAGTGTTGAAGGACGTCATTGCGAGGAGCGAAGCGACGAAGCAATCCAGCGATTGCGGATTGCGCCGCGATGGATGGCTTCGCTTCGCTCGCCATGACGA
This sequence comes from uncultured Alphaproteobacteria bacterium, assembly GCA_963775575.1. Lineage (GTDB taxonomy): Bacteria > Pseudomonadota > Alphaproteobacteria > Rhizobiales > Beijerinckiaceae > Roseiarcus. Next base: position 1,166,318 of record CAVZJG010000002.1, on the reverse strand, counting down.
TCGAGGCGTCTGCGGGTCGGCCTCTGCAAGACTCGCCATCACCCCTCCTCCCGCTCGACGCCGGCGATCGCCTCGGCGAAGTCGCGCGCGGCGAAGGGTTCGAGATCGTCGACGCCTTCGCCGACGCCGATGAAATGCACGGGCAGGCCGAATTTCTCGGCGATGGCGACGAGGATGCCGCCGCGCGCCGTGCCGTCGAGCTTGGTCATCACGAGGCCGGTGACCCCGGCGGCGCGGCCGAAGATCTCGACCTGGCTCAGCGCGTTCTGCCCGACGGTGGCGTCGAGCACCAGCAGCGTCGCGTGCGGCGCTTCCGCGTCGACCTTCTTCAGCACGCGGACGATCTTTTCCAGTTCGCTCATCAACTCGGCGCGGTTCTGCAGCCGCCCGGCGGTGTCGATCAGCAGAACGTCGGCGCTCGCGGCGCGCGCGCGGGCCAGGGCTTCGAAAGCCAGGCCCGCCGCATCGTCGCCCTGCTTGCGCGCGACGATCTCGGCCCCGGCGCGCGCCGCCCAAATCTCGAGCTGCTCGATCGCGGCGGCGCGGAAGGTGTCGCCCGCCGCCAGCGTCGTCTTCAGCCCCTCGGCGGCGAACTTGGCCGCCAGCTTGCCGATGGTCGTCGTCTTGCCCGAACCGTTGACGCCGACCACCAGCACGACGAACGGCTTCTTCGCGGCGTCGATGACCAGCGGGCGCGCCACGGGAAGGAGAATGCGCTCGACTTCGTCGGCGAGAATCGCCTTCACTTCGCCGGGTTCGATCGCCTTGTCGTAGCGTCCGCGGGCGAGCGCCTCGCGGATGCGCGTCGCCGCGCCGAGGCCGAGATCGGCCTGGATGAGAACGTCCTCGAGGTCGTCGAGCGCGGCGTCGTCGAGCTTGCGCTTGGCGAAAATGTCGGAGACGCCGCGCGAGATCGCCGTGGACGAACGCGACAGCCCGGTCGTCAGGCGCGCGAGCCAGCTTCGCTTCGGCTCGCTCCGAGCGAGCGCGGGCGCGGCCTCGCCGCGCCGCAGCAGGCGCCGCAGCGGGCCGGCGTTCGGCTTGTCCTCGCTCCTTTCGCGCACTCGTTCGTTCCCTTGCCTTGCCCGCGCCCCGGGTCGCGGCTAGCTATGACCCCATGACGCCCGAAGAAACAAGAGCGCGGCTGCTCTATCGCGACGGCCTGATGCTCATCCTCGACAAGCCGGCGGGAATCGCGGTGCATCGCGGCCCCAAGGGTGGCACCAATCTCGAAGACGATTTCGACGCCTTGCGCTTCGGCCTGCCGCGCAAGCCGGCTCTGGCGCATCGCCTCGATCGCGACACCGCGGGCTGCCTGGTGCTCGGGCGTCATCACAAGGCGCTGGAGAAGCTCGGCCTGTTGTTCAAACAGGGAAAGATCGTCAAGACCTACTGGGGAATTGTCGTCGGCGGCCCCGAGGCCGACGAGGGCCTGATCGATCGGCCGCTCGGCCGGCTCGACGCGTCGCGCGGCTGGTGGATGAAGGTCGATGCGGGCGGCCTGCCGGCGCAGACGCGTTGGCGGGTCAAAGGGCGCGGGCGCTGGCGGGGAGCGCCGGTCGCCTGGCTGGAGCTGACGCCGCTGACCGGGCGCACCCATCAACTGCGCGTCCATTGCGCGGCCGAGGGCTGGCCGATCCTGGGCGATCGCGTCTACGGGGCGGGCGGCGAAATCGCCTTGCAACTGTTGGCGCGCCGGGTCGAAGCGCCGCTCTACAAGAACAAGCCGGCCGTCATCGTCGAGGCGCCGGCGCCGGAGCACATGCGCGAAACGCTGGCGGCGTGCGGCTTCGCCGGCGATCCGCCGCGCGAGCCCTGCGTCGCCGAGGGCTGAAGCTCCTTCACGCCGTCTTGTGGGCGGCGACGGGGGCGAGGGCGCCGCGGACCGCCTTCGCCAGCGTCTTGGCCTCCTTGTGCGCGGCGGCGGCGACGAGGGCGCCGCGGATCGCCTCCGCCAGCGCCCTCGACTCCTCGGAGATCGGTCCGGGCGCGAAGATGAGGCCCATGCGGGTCAGCGGCAGGCTCGGCAGGCCCTCCTCGGCGCCGAGGATGCGCAAGTCGTCGCCGACCATGCCGAGCGGCAGGACCGTCGCGGCGAGCCCGGCGTGCACGACCGAGCCGATGGCGGTGTAGTTCTTGGAGAAGAACAGGCCGTGCGTCGCCTCCGGGCGATCGCGCAGCGCGTCGTCGATGATTTTTCGCCACAGCCAGGTCGCGCTGCCCAGCGCCAGCGGGATCGGCGCGCCCTCGTGCGGCTTGAAGCGCTTGGCGGCGACCCAGACCAGCGGCTCTTCGCGGATGAGTTCGAAGCCTTGCAGATCCTCGTGGTCCGTCACCAGGGCGATTTCGGTCGCGCCGGCGTGAACCAGCGCGCCGAGTTCGACCGAATTCTCGCAAACGACGGAGACCTGAACCAGCGGGTGGCGGCGGTTGAAGACGGTGAGAATATCGGCGAGGAACGCCTCGGCGTAATCGTCGGGAATGCCCAGCCGCACCGCGCCCCTGAGGCCTTTGCGCGACAGCGCGGCGATCGCCCCGGCTTCGACCTGCATCATGCGGCGCGCGAATTCGATCAAGCGCTCGCCCTCGCTGGTCAGCCTCGCCGCGCGGCCTTGCTTGACGAACAGCGCACAGCCGAGCTGCTCCTCGAGGCGGCGGATATGCATGGAGACCGCCGATTGCGTCTTGTTGACCCGCTCGCCGGCGCGGGTGAACGAGCCGGTGTCGACGATGGCCAGAAAGGAGCGCAACTGGTCGGTGTCGAGCATGTCGATCGATCCCTTTAATCGATCCTTATTTGTTATGGATTACTCTACAAACATTCGTTGGACCGATCAATAGCGAATCGGCATAATGCACAAAGTCAAGGCAATTTGACCGTTCGTTATGCAGCCTCTCGGCGGCGAACGGGGCGCTTTCCCCAAATGGAGACTCCCATGTTCGATGTTTCGCTCGCGTCTCGGCGCCAGGCGGACATCGGCGCTTTCAGCGCCCTCGTCTGGCGCGCGCTCGGCTGGCCGGCGCGGGTCATCGAAGCCCGGCGCACGCTGGCCCAGCTCGGCCAGATGTCCGACCGGGAACTGAACGACATCGGCCTGTTGCGCTCGGATCTGGCCGATTGCACCGCCCTGCCGCGCGACGACGATCCAGGCGAGAAGCTGGCGCGCGCGCGCGCGGCGCGCGCCTGGTACGGGCCTTCGCATCGCAATCCGGCGGCCTGACGCGGCGCCGGCGGCGCCCTTTTTGTAACCGAGGCGAATTTTCGGGCGAGTTGTCGACGCGGTCGCCCGGCGCGTTCTGGCGGCTTCGACGATTTGGCAAGACGACGGGCCTGCCGGCGAACCGCGCCGGCTTTCGGCAGAGAGCGCCGTCGACCTCATGGAAACGAAGACTTCCGGTAACTCCCAAGGCGTGGTGAGTCTGGAATGCCACAGTGTTTGGGAAACGGCATTGATATGCGGATTGTGGGAGACGGCGGCACGAGACTGTGAATCAAGGGTGGGATGGTTCTTCCCGCCGAAGTCGAGGAGTTGATAGCGTCTCTGAGGGCGGAGATCGCGGCGTTGCGGGCCGAGGTGGCCGATCTTCGTCGGCAATTGGGGCGGGACAGCTCGAACAGTTCGCAACCGCCTTCGAGTGACGGGCTGCGGAAGAAACCGCGTATTGGAGGCAGTCTGCGCGGCCGTTCGGGCAAGACGAGCGGCGGCCAGACGGGTCACAAGGGCGGCACGCTGCGGCAGGTCGCCGATCCCGATTGCGTGGTTGGGCACGCGGCGTGCGCATGCGGCCATTGCGGTTGGCCTCTCGAGGCGGGGTCGGCGATAGGGGTCGAGAAGCGGCAAGTGTTCGACCTTCCCGAGCGCCCGCTGCGGGTCACGGAACATCAGGCCTCGATTTACCGCTGCGCGCATTGCCGGGGCGTGACGAAGGCGGTTTTTCCCGAAGGCGTGGTCTCGCCTGCCCAGTATGGCGAGCGCATCAAGGCCGCGGCGATCTATCTCAATGTCCAGCAACTCATCCCCGAGGATCGGACCGCGCAAGCGCTGAGCGATCTGTTCGACGCGCCGCTGATCTGTCCGGCCAGCCTTGTCGCTTGGATCGCCAAGAAGGGACAAGAGTTGCGGCAAGTTTACCAGGCCATCGGCGAGCGCGTGGCCGAGGCGAAGGTTCGCCATCTCGACGAGACGGGATATCGCATCGCCGGTAAGCTGCAATGGCTGCATACGACTTCGAGCCAAGCCTTCACCTTCTATCGCGCCGACGAAAAGCGCGGCGCGATCCCGCAGGATTTGAAGGGGGGCGTCGTCGTGCACGACCACTTCCTGCCTTATCGTCGGCTCGACGCGGTCGAACACGCCTTCTGCAACGCCCATATCTTGCGCGAACTCCAGTGTTTGATCGAGTTCGACAAGGAGCCGTGGGCCGAACTCATGCGCGACACGCTTCGGGCGGCGAATATCGCCGTTCATGAGGCGCGCGAGGCGGGCGCGAAGGCGCTGGAGCCCAAAGTCATCGCGGCCTTCGTCGACCAATATTGGGCCGCGGTTCGGCTCGGCCTCGCTTTCCATCGCCAGTTGCCCGCACTCCACGCCAAGGCCAACGCGAGCGGACGAACAAAGCAGCGCCCCGGCCGCAATCTGCTCGAAAGGCTGAAGACGTTCAAAGTCGAAACGCTGCGCTTCCTCACCGACTTCGACGTGCCCTTCACCAACAACCTGGCCGAACAGGACCTCAGGATGATGAAGGTCAAAATGAAAATCTCGGGCTCGTTTCGAACCCTCGACGGCGCCCAAAGCTTCGCGCGCCTCAGGTCAGTCGTCTCAACCGCGAGAAAACAGGGGGCCAACATCCTCAAAACCCTCGCCGACCCGCCAACACAGATCGCGCTCGCCCTCAACGCCTAGACGGCTTGGGAGTTACGACTTCCGAAGCCTTTCCCCTGTCAAGGACGCGCCTTCGGCGCGCCGCCGGAGGCGGTCTTCGATCCTTGACAGGGGAAAGGCTTCGGAAAAGAAGGCCTCCATGAGGTCGACGGCGCGGTGGGTCGGCGGCGAGAATAGGCGCTTCGCGCCGGACGCGGCCACCGGTCGCGTCGAAAAGACGCCGACGCCCGGAAATCCATCCTGGTTACCCTTCTTTCGGCCGTCCCGCGAAAATCCTTTGAAAACGCCCACGCCGGCGGATATCCCCGGCGGGCGAAATTTCCTATAGGGACGAGACCTTCGCGCTTCCGCGACGGCCGGGAGGCCTCGCCCTGCCGGCGAATCGGCTGACCGATTGAGAGCAATAATCCCGAGGACCGCCGACCGGCGTCGCGGCCGGGCCCGTTCCAACGCGCGCCAAGGCCGGCGCTCGGGCGAACGACAAGAGAGAGACGAGCGGCCCGATGCCCGGCGACTGGACTTTCTATTTGGCGGCCGCGCCCGCCGTGGCGCTGCTGGGCCTCTCCAAGGGCGGCTTTACCGGCTTGAGCACGCTGGCGATGCCGATCCTGGCGCTGGCGATCTCGCCGGTCAAAGCGGCGGCGATCGTGCTGCCGATTCTGATCGTGCAGGACTGGGTCAGCGTCTGGGCGTTCCGGCGCGACTTCAGCGCGCGCAATCTGGCGATCCTGATCCCCGGCGCGCTGATCGGAATCGCCGCCGGTTGGCTGCTCGCGGCGCGCGTCGACGAGGCGGCGGTGCGGCTGGCGGTCGGGCTCATTTCGATCGGGTTCGTCGTCTTCATGCTGGCGCGCGACCGGCTCATCGGCGATGCGGCCGCGCCGGCGAACGTCGCGCCGGGCGTCTTCTGGGGCGCGCTCGGCGGCTTCACCAGCTTCGTCAGCCACGCCGGCGGGCCGCCGCTGATGGTCTACGTCATGCCGCAGAGGCTGTCGCCGCGCGTCTTCGCCGGCACGCTGACGATGTTCTTCGCCACGGTCAATTTGCTGAAAGTTCCGCCCTATTTCCTCCTCGGGCAGTTCAGCCGCGCCAATCTGGCCGCCTCGGCGACGCTCTTCCCGCTGGCGATCGCCGCCACCGTCGCTGGCGTCTGGCTAGTGCGCCGGGTCTCGGCCGATCGCTTCTACAACGCCGTGCTCATCCTGACCTTTCTGATCGGGGTGAAACTGTCCTATGACGGATTGTGGGAGATGCTGGCCTAACACAAACGTAACGCCCGAGGCGCTAGGACATGGCGATCAAGCGAGAAGGAGCCGCCATGAGCGCAGCCGAGCCAACCGCGGTCGGCGCCGAGCCGCAATTGACGCGCCAGATTCCCTCCTTCGCCGCGATCGGCCTGCTCGGCTATTTCGTCGACGCCGGAATCACCTACCTCTGCGCCAAGTATCTCGGCATGTCGCCGGAGCTCGCCCGGCCGCCGGGATTCATCGTCGCGACGATCGTCAATTTCGCCCTCAACCGGGCGATCACCTTCCGCCACGCCGACGCGCCGCTGGTTCGCGCCTTCCTGCGCTATTGGGTGGTCGCGGGAGCGGGCCTGGCGGTCAACTACGCGGTCTATTCGGCTTGCGTCCTCGCCTCGCCCTTGGTCGGCGTCGCGGTGACGCCTGGCGTCCTGCCGCTGTTCGTCGCCGCCGGCACCGGCGTCGCGATGTTCGTGACCTTCGTCGGCTTCCGATTCTTCGCCTTTCGCCGCTGACCGCTTCGCTCCCCACGCGTCGCGGCTCTCGACCAGCGCGGCGGGCGCGCTATGATGAGCGCCTTCGCTCGCCCGAGAGGCCGACATGACCGCCTCGCCCCGCTCCTGGCCCCTCCATTGCCGCGCCGCGCTGGTCGAGGCGATTCTGGCCGCGGCCGACCAATTCCCGCATCCGGGCCAGGACAAGGCGAATCGCATCCACGACGTGCGCAAGACGTTGAAGGGCGCCGCCGGATTGGCGCGCCTGTTCACGCCTTTGGTCGGCGCGCCCGCCTCTCAGGTTCTCGACGCTCTGGAAGCGGCCAGGCGCAGCGTCGGCCGGGCTCGCGATCTCGACATTCTGCCCGGCGTCCTGGAGCGGCTGAAGGGGCCGGCGCGGGCGCAAGAAATCCTGCTCGCGGTCATCGCCGAGCAGCGGGAGGCGGAGCGCCGCGCGCATCGCGACATCGACGTGCGCGGCGTCGCCGCGCAACTGCGCGACCTGGCGCGCTCGGTCGAGACGTGGGACGCCGAGACGGCGGAGGTCGAGCCGCTGCTGCTCGCGGTCAGGCGCACCTATCGCGCGGCGCGGCGCCTCGGCCATAAGGCGCTGGCGAGCCGCGCGGCGAGCGATCTGCACGCGCTGCGCGTGCGCGTCGTCGATCTTTCCTATCAGCTCGCGGCGTTCGAGCCGGCGTGGCCGGCGATGTTTCAGGCGATGGAGCGCGAGCTCCATCGGCTGCGGCAAGCGCTGGGCGACCACAACGATCTGACGGTTCTCGCCGAATTTGCGCGCGGCTGCGCCGAATTGCCTCCTGAGGAGGCCGAAGGCCTGCTCGCGCTGATCGCGCGGCGAAGCCGGCCCTTGGAGCGCCGCGTCAACGAGCGCTTCTCGCGGTTGTTCTCCGAACGGTCCGGCGCGTTCGAGCGCCGAATCGCCGCCTACCTCGAGCGTCCGCAGCAAAAGCCGGCCGCGAGTCGCCCGTCGAGCCGGCCTCAGGGGTAGCGCGCCTTGATGTCGGCGATGCGCTGGGAGTCGTAGTCGATGATGCAGGCCAGGCGCGGGTCGCCGCCTTTGGCGCCCATGCCGGCCTCGAACGGCGCGACGTCCTGGCACTCCGCGTCGCGCCAGCCGATCCATTGCGATTGAGCGTCGTTGAGCGAGCGCTTCCAACGCGCCCTCTGCGAGGACAGCACGCCCGGGCGCGCCTCGACGTTCTTGATCGCGGCGTCGAGGGTCGCCGCGAGGTCCTGGTCGGCGCGGTCGGCGTTCGTGCGCAGGCAGTCGGCGAGCTCGCGGGCGCCGATCTTCCTGGCGTCGCAGGCCAATTGCGAGGGTCGAAGCTCGTCCGCGGCGGCGGCGGTCGCGACCGATGCGGCGAGGGCGGCGGCGAGGAGAAGGATTCGCATGATCGAATCATCCCTGGGAGAGATTACCCCATAACGACAAAGCCGGGATTCGCCTAGAGCGCGCATGGCGAAAAGGCGGAACCGGCCTCCCGCGAAGACGCGATTCACGGACAAGTCTACAGCGGCGGCCGGCGGCTGTGGAGAAAATTGTCGACGCGCGAGAAGGCGGGGACGACGTACGGCATGGCGGCCTCCGGACCGGCGCCTTCTTTGGCGCCGCGCGGGGCGCCGGGCAACGGACGGAACGCTTGCGGTCGTCAGCTCGGACGCCGCAAGCGTTCCACGATGCGCAAGGATTCGGCGAAGGCGGCCTCGACGCTCATCGCGGTGGTGTCGAGCGGGACCGCGTCGGCCGCGGCGCGCAACGGCGCCTCGGAGCGTTGCGAATCACGGGCGTCGCGTTTGGCGATGTCGGCGAGGATGGCGGCGTAATCGGCTCTCTCGCCGCGCTCGGCGAGTTCCCGCGCGCGCCGCCCGGCGCGCGCCTCGGGGCTGGCGGTGAGGAAGATCTTCACCTCCGCCTCGGGGCAGACCACGGAGCCGACGTCGCGGCCGTCGAGGACGGCGCCGCCGGGCCGCCGGGCGAAATCGCGCTGCGCCGCCAGCAGCGCCGCGCGCACGGACGGCATGGCGGCGACGATCGAGGCGGCCTCGCCCATTTCGCGTCCGCGCAGCGGCGCCTCGTCGAATTCCGTCAGGTTCGCCGCGCGCGCGGCGGCGACGGCGGCCTCGACGTCGCGCAGGTTGTGGCCGGCGGAAAGAAGGCTCGCCGCGACGGCGCGGTAGAGCAGACCGGTGTCGAGATGGGGCAGGCCATAATGCTCGGCCAGCCGCCGCGCCAGCGTGCCCTTGCCCGACGCCGCGGGTCCGTCGATGGCGATGATCATGCTTGCGCCCCAGCCCCTCTGCGTCGGTCGCCCCGCGGCGCTCATAAGACCCGACGGAGGCGCTGTCGAATCCGCTTTCGCCCTTCCGGCTCGCGTCGCCGCGAACGTCTTGGCGGCCGGCGGGCGGCTGGGCTAAGATGGACGGACCGGCGGCGACGATTTCGCACGTCCGGTTCAGGGGGGACGGCGATGAATCTGACGGCGGCGCAAAGAAAGACGATCCTCGCCTCGTTTCTCGGATGGACGCTCGATGCGTTCGACTTCTTCCTGCTGACCTTCCTCATCAGGGACATCGCCAAGGAGTTCGACGTCGGGGTGCCGCAGGTCGCCTACGCGCTGTTCCTGACCCTGGCGATGCGCTTCGTCGGCGCCTTCATCTTCGGCCAGATCGGCGACAAGTGGGGCCGCAAGCCGGCGCTGATGCTCGACATCGTCTGCTATTCCGTGATCGGCGCGCTCGCCGCCTTCGCGCCGAGCCTGTGGGTGTTCTTGGCTCTGCGCGCGCTGTTCGGCGTGGCGATGGGCGGCGAATGGGGCCTCGGCAGTTCGCTAGCGATGGAGTCGATTCCGCCGCAGGCGCGCGGCGTCGTCTCCGGCGTTCTGCAGTGCGGCTATCCCACCGGCTTCCTGCTCGCCTCGATCGCCTACGGCCTGCTCTACGGGCGCACGTTCGGCGACTACACCGTCGGCTGGCGGGGCATGTTCCTGCTCAGCATATTGCCGGCGTTTCTCGTGCTGTTCATCCGCACCAGCGTGTCCGAATTGCCCGCCTTCGCCGAGGCGCAGAAGGTCGGCAAAGCGGGCCTGTGGAAGACGGTCGCCGACAACTGGGGATTGGCGCTTTACGCGGTCGTGCTGATGATGTGCTTCAACCTGTTCAGCCACGGCACGCAGGACCTCTACCCGACCTTCCTGCAGAAGCAGCACAATTTCGATCCCGCCACGGTGAGCTGGATCGCCATCGTCGCCAATATCGGCGCCATCGCCGGTGGGTTGTTCTTCGGCCTGATCTCGGAGAAGATCGGCCGCGTCAACGCCATCACCATCGCGGCGCTGATCGCGTTTCCGGCGCTGCCGCTGTGGGCGTATTCGTCGACGCCCGTCATGCTGGCCGTCGGCGCCTTCGTCATGCAGGTCGCGGTTCAGGGCGCCTGGGGGGTGATCCCGGCGCATCTCAACGAATTGTCGCCCGGGGCGGTGCGCGCGACGCTGCCGGCGTTCGTCTATCAGGCCGGCAATTTCCTCGCCTCCTACAACGGCCCGTTCCAGGCCAAGCTCGCCGAGGACCACGGCGGCGATTACGCTTTTGCGCTGGCGCTGACGGCCGCCGTCGTCGCCGTCGCGCTGATCGTCGTCATCCGCTTCAGCCCGGAGCGGCGCGGCGAGACGCTGACGGCGCATTGAGGGCGGGCGCGCGGTTTGACGCCGCGCCTGCGCTCTGACCCGTGCCGGGGCCGCTCTCGCGCGCCGGCTGCCAGATTCGCCCATCCGAGTTTGATAGCTTCGGGGTCCGCTCTGCCTGATCCGTGCTCGGCGTCAAGGCCGAGCCCGTTTCACGGGTCGCGCGCTCGCGCGCGCGAGCCTTGACTCCTGCGCGCGGCTCAGGCCGCGGGTTTCCATGATCTTTGTTGAGCGGGCCGGCCTGGCGGCCGGCTTCGCTCAACAAAGATCATGGGAACAACAACGCCGCATCGGAACGGCGCAGTCACCGCGAAGCGGCCGAAGCGAAGCGGAGGAGCGGCGAAGCCGCTTGACGGCGCTGGGCCGATGTGGCTGCCAGCCGGCGACAGATGTGTGAATGGCGGAGCCTGCGCCGGGAAGAAGGCGGGTCCGGCGAACTGATGGAGCGGAAGTCAGATCAATCGAGTCGCGCCACCACGGCGAGGCGCTTGACCTGCCCCTGCTGAAACGCGTGCAGGAACGCGTCGTAGTCCCTGAACGACACGCAGCCGTTGGAATCGCCGTTCGGGCCGAGCATGTAGGAGTGCGCGAGTAGGCCTTCCCTTCCGAAGACGTCGCCGTCGCCGATCGGCGTGAGGCGCAGCGCTTGCACGCCGTGGAACGGCTCCTCGCGCGGCCCCAGTTCATAGAGGTTCGGCGGCGTCGCGCCGCGGCCGCGCTCGCTGACGTAACGGGGATCGTCGAGCCGATCGCCCAGGCCCGAGTGGGCCTCCAGCCGCGTTCCGTCGGGCAGATAGACCGTGCGCGCCGAGATGTCGTAAACGGCGGTCCACTGGTCGTACCCCGGCGGCGGCGCCGAGCGGGCGAAGATCGAAAATCCGGACGTGCGATCCGCCGCGGCGCCTCTGGCGCCGCTTTCCGGCGTCGCAGTGGCGACGGCGGCGCTGGACGGACGCCCCGGCGCGAACAGTCTCTGGAAAATGTTGCGATCGTCGGCGGGCGGCGTGGCGGGCGCGGCCGTTTCGGCGACCCGCGGCGCGCGGCGGTCGGGCTCGGCGGGGGGCGTGAGCGACGCGAATTCGGCGGGACGAGCCGGCGGCAGCGGCGCGCCGTCGTCGATCCGGGCGACGTCCCGCCTCGGCGGCAACGGGAAGTCCGGCGGCGCCGGGATCGGCGCGGCGGCCGGCCGGGCGGCTTCGAGGCTCGCCAGCGCCGCCGACTCGGCGCGCGGCGCGGCCGGCGCGGCGTCGGGGAAGAGATCGACCAGCCCGCCGTAGGGATTGGGGCGATTCTCCGCCCCGGCGACCGCCGGCTCGGCGTCCTCGAGGCTCGCCCGCAAGGGAGAATCGGGCGACAGTGCGGCCGGCCCGGCGTCGGCGAGGAAATCGACCAGCCCGCCGTAAGGGTTGGCGAGCTTTCTCTCGGTCACGGACGCCGCCGCCTCAGCGGGACGGAGCACGGCGAATTGCGGAACGGCGGCCGGCCGCGCGTGCGCGACCCACGCCTCCATCCCTGCGCCGAACGCCAGCGCGACGCCCCAGGAAAGGAGCCAAATCAGGCTTGAGCGAGGATCGCAAGCGCGGTCGAACGGGACTTGGTCGAACGTCGGATCGATTGCCTGCATGCTTCGCCTACGCACACGCCTCACACAGGGGATGAGTTTGTAGGGAACACGTTAAGACTCGATTAACCCCCGTTCGCAGTGTAAGACCGGCGAAATGGCTAAGTTGCGACGGCTGCTGCCTTTTTTCGGTCACGATCCTTTTCGCGATCCGCTTTGGCGGGACGGGCGCGGGCGAAGGCGGACGGCGCATCGAGAGGCGGGTCGCGGCGTGCGGCCGCGCGCTCAACTCTTCCTTTGCCGCATCGCCCTGCCGCCGCCCTTCGGCCGCGCCTCCCCGCCGCCCCAGTTGTGCGGCCCCATGTCGGCGTCGGTCGGCTTGTGGGCGCGGCTCGCTGGGAGATTGGCGGCGCGGCCGTATTGGCGCGCGCCGGAATAGCCCCCGCGCGCCGCCTCGATCGGCTACAGGCGCTTGACCCAAGTTGGACACCTAATTTTCGTAAATGATTGATTGCGCTGGCATTTTAGGGAAATTCAAGTCGGCGTGGCACTACGCCTTGGGCGGCCGCGGCGTTTTTGGGCGCGTTTGAGTTGGGCAGGCGGCGGGGGGCGAGCCTGGCGGGCGCGCGGCGGCAGGGCGAGATGAGCGCGTTTGAAGAGCGTCGTCACCGCCGGCGCGGCGTCGCTGCGCACCAGCCAATCGGCGCCGCGATGACGGATGCGCACTTGGCTCAGACGGTCGAGATCGCGCAGCAGAACCCGCCACTCGGGCGCGACGCCGGCTTCGCGCATGAGATCGTCGAGATGCTTCTGCATCGCCAGCGCCAGGAACGAGCAAAAGACATGGCCACGAATGGCGGCGTCGGATGAGTGGAAGATCGGCCGCGTGCGCATTACCGCCTTGGTCCGCTGGAAGAGATTTTCGACTTTGAGAAGGTCGCGATAGCGCAGAACCGCCTGCAGCGGCGTGATTTTCGCGTTGGTGCGCAGCACGAAGATTCCGTCGAACCGCGCTTCTTCGGCGAGCTTGCCGGCGTCGATCTCGAACGCCGGCTTGCCCTTGGCCCCTTTGGTCTTGCGCAAATAGCGCCGATAGGCGGAATTGCCGATCAGCGCCTTGTCGCCCCTTTTCAATTGCGCAGCGAGAGCGGCGACGATCGCCTCGCGATTCTCGCGGTCCTTCTCGGCCTCCGCTTCGTTGCGGCAAACGACGTAACGCTCGCCCTCGATCTGCAGCTGTTTGACGAACAACTGAGTCTGGCCGGCCTTGCGCTCGATGAGCAACGGCACGAACGGATCATCGTTCGCCAACACGATTCTTTTGACGATCGCGTCGGAGCGCTCGCGTGCGCCCAGGATGTATTCGAGATTGCGTTCCTCGAGCCCGGCGATCGTCGCGGCCGAGATCATGCCGCGATCGGCGACGACGCAGACCCGGCCGACCCCGAAGCGCGAACGCAGCCGATCGACGACCGGCAGCAATGTCGTCACGTCGGCGGTGTTGCCCGGCCACATCTCGGTGCAGATCGGCCGACCCTCGCCGTCGACGACGAGGCCGAGGATCATCTGCTTCAGATCGGGCCGATAATCCTTGGAATAGCCGCGCTCGCCCAGCGTCTGGCCGCCCTCGCCGTAAAACGACAGGCTCGTGGTGTCCATGAACACGGCGGACAGATCGGTGAAGAGGTCGCGGCGGCGATCGAACAGCTTCTCCTCGATGACGTCCTTGACGCAGCGCGGCGCCAGCGCCTCGGCCGGCTTCTCCTCCATCTCCTCGCCCAGCCAGGCCATCGCCCGGTAGAAATGATGCAGGTCAAGCCCCTCGGCGCCCGGGATGTCGTAATCCGTCATCCACGACGCGCAGTCGCGGTCCGATCCGGAAACGAACAGCCGATGCAGCGCGGCGACGAACACCGCCCGCTCGACCGGGAACTCGAACGCGCGCTCCTTCAACAGATCGCCGAGAACCTCGGCGACGCCGAGCCGCTCCCAGATCTTGCCGAACAGCAGCGGCCCGCCAATCCGCTTGGCCGCGATCGACAAGGCCCCGTCGGCGTCCTCGTCGAGCGCATGGATGAGCAACACCTGATCGGTGAGCTTGGCGCCCGAGGCGATGAGCGAGGCGAGCCCGCCGGAGGCGACCAGTTCGTCGGCGCGCCCCGGATTGGCGACGACGGACTGACGCACGGCGCCGCCGATGCGCTTGTTCTCGACGATCTGCACGTAAGTGCGCTCGCCCGACCTCTTGAAGCGGAAGAACATGGCGGCCCCAAAGCAGAGCACCACAGAATCCGATTCGCAATCAATTATCAAGCCGAAATATTGTGCAAACGTGCCACCACGTTTGGCGAAAATGCCCGATCGCCGTCAATAATATCAACAGGTTGCGAGCGCGAAGACCCGTTTACTGTTCAAGTCGGGCTTGACTTTCTTGGCTAGGATCGTGACAGTTTCGATAACCTGCGCTTGCCCGAGCGCATCTAAGGCGGCTCATACATTAAGCACCTTAAGGGTCGCCTTGAGTACAGACCCGCACTCAATTACAGCAGGGTAGCTTGTTAGCCGCTTTGAGCCGCCGTCGATATGTTTTAGAATGTTAACGCAAGATCTAACAATCTTTAATTTGTCAGGACCTGCAAGAACGTCGCGCCGTCGAATGACGAATTCATAATAATTGATGGCGACCCTGTAGGGGTTATAACTTAATGGCTCCGCGTTCATCTGGTGGTTTAGAATTCTGTCCGCCTTAATAAAAGCATCCATGAAATCATTATACTCTTCAGAATAGGTCCTACTTTCAATTAGATAGCGGGCATACTGGTTATCCAGATGTCTGTTTTCAGTATAGCCTCGCGCCCTAGAAAACGAATAGGCCACGTCGAACAGTTGTTTAGCCTCGCCAAATTCTTTAAGAGACAGCCTGGCGATAGCGTATTGCAACCAAAATAGCGGTTCCCTATTCATATGTTTCAATATCTTCACATTTTCATAAAACTTAATTAACAAATCCCTCTTATTATGTTGAGGCAAAAAGCTCTCCAGAAAACCATACCTGACAAACGTCTTACTTAAATCGTTGTATATATCATCGCTGTCGCCTAGAATGTCGAGCTGCGTCAAAATTTCAATCATTGTCTCTACCAAAAAATCGCCGTCTAATATCTTCTTAATAATGTATTCGCTCAATATCGGAGATTGCAACGCCAGTTTGCCCTGTCGTATCTTCAAGAATTCTCTATATTCACTATCAACCGACACAGCTGCCCGGTAACAGTCAAAATCAAGAATATCGCCCAAAATACCAAAAGTTGGTTGATAACCAGCCAAATTGATCATCTGCGCGCAAGTCACTAAACGCCTGACATTTGAAACCGAACCGCTTCGAGCGTTGCAGGCTTCCGGCCCAAATAAAGTACTAATAGCACGTTTAATCGGTTGTGTATCAAGAAAATGCAAAAGCAACGTTCTTAGTTCCGACGAGCACTTATACGACATAAAATTGGCTTTCTGAGAATCACCATAACACTGTAATTCTCGCCAATATCCGTATTGATTGAAAAATTGAATCACCGAGTCTATTTCTTTCCGAGATAATACATCCAAATTAAATTCGTACAAGTTACTTGCCAACAGATTGCGCGCCTCTCCGCCACGCAAGTCGTACAAAGTTGTCCGTGTGCAACTGATAATGAGGTAGTCCGGCAAATTCATAGATTGAATTACTCGAACAGTGTCAAAGTGAGAAAATAGATTATCAATAATGAATACCTTCTTGCCAGGCAACAGTTTCACTTTCGCGAGTTCTTCGAACATCCTCTTCGTATTGTTTCTGATTCGAAAAACCTCTGCTCCCTTGGCGGCAAGTCGATGTCCTATAATATCCGCACAAACGGATTTTCCATTGCCGATATTCGAAACGAGCAGAACGTTCAATTGAGTAGACTTTGGCACGAGTTCCAAAATCGTCGTTATACAATCCCGATGAAAAGTGTAATTCTCGGTCCCCTTTGCCAGCTCGCTTGCAAGTAAGTCTTGTCGAAGGTCGCCTAACACCAGGAGATTGCGCACGTCTGAGTCCTTGGGCGATGCGATCGTCTCCTCAAAACGCCGAAATCGTTCAATATTAGTAAAAAACACCTCTTTGCGATCGATGCCTTCTTGTAGAACCGCTGCAAGGAAACGGGCGAATTCGACGGTACCTATATCAAGAATGATGCCGAAATCATTCAATTTCAACTTTGTCGACATAGGCAAAGACGAACTAGTAACAAAGTATATTCTGTCTTTCATCTCTGGAAATGAGAAAATGATACGCGCGATATCAAGGTCAGACATAGAATAGCCGATGAAAATCAGGCATGGAGAAGCTAGGATATCCGACCTGAATTTAGCACCCCATAAGGATTTAGAAATATCATCGGAAACGTAGCTAACATTTGTGAGCCTGATTTTTTCAAGAAAATCAGTAATGGTAATATCATGGACATACCCGTTTAGATGCACAACCGGCAACGAAGTAGAATCGATACTACGTGGGTGTTGTGTCTGATTGTATGATCGGGTGATAACACTTGACTGGGTTGCAGCAAATTCGAACACGTCATCATAATTTGTTGTGTAAACTGCTTTCCACGGGAACGAGGAGATACAAGTATGTTGCGGCGCAACAGTCTTTGTTCGAAACGCAGTCGTAATCAATTGATACAACTTATGCTCGCCAAACATATGGATATAGACGCGCGCCAATAGACCAAGATCGTCGGTCGTCTCGCGTGTTTCAGTCTGGAAAATCCTAATTAGGTCACTACCAAGTGGAACGTTCTCATTGTTGATGTTTGTTGCGCCTGCGGAAAACGCTGCGCCTGTGAACAGGAGGGCCTGCCCCGTTCCGTATCTGCGAAGCTGGACTGACAGGTGTTCGAGCATCGTGTTCATGGCGTTGCCGAGGTCTCCGCGGCGCACGTAGCCATATAACAAATCACAGCGCGAGGAAACCTCGATTAGTGTGTCGGATCGCGTCGGAATGTCCCGTGCTGACGTCGAGCGGTAGTGGGGTAGTTACTGCGCGGATGTGTTTGCTATTATTGGGGTCGACCCCGCCCGGCCTTGCCGCGGCCCTTCGGCCGCGCCTCGCCGCCGCCCCAGTTGTGAGGCCCCATGTCGGCGTCGGTCGGCTTGTGGGCGCGGCTCGCCGCGAGATTCGCGGCGCGGCCGGTGCGGCGCTCGCCCGCATAGCCGCCGCCCGCCGCCGCGATCGCCTCCTGGCGCGCCAGCGGATCGTCGCCGACCGCCAGCTCCACCGTCTGCAAGCGCCTGATCTCGTCGCGCAGGCGCGCCGCCTCCTCGAATTCGAGATCGCCCGCCGCCTCCTTCATGCGCTTTTCCAGATCGGCGATCGTCGCCTTGAAATTGTGGCCGATCGGCGCGCCGCCGGGTCCTCCGGCGAGCCCGGCGTCGACGGTGACGTGGTCGGCCTCGTAGACGGAATGGAGGATGTCCTGGATGCCGCGGCGGATCGAGGCGGGGGTGATGCCGTTCGCCGTGTTGTAGGCTTCCTGCTTGGCGCGGCGGCGATTGGTCTCGTCGATCGCGCGCCGCATCGAGCCGGTGACGACGTCGGCGTAGAGAATCACCTTGCCGTCGACGTTGCGCGCGGCGCGGCCGATCGTCTGCACCAGCGAGGTCTCCGAGCGCAGGAAACCCTCCTTGTCGGCGTCGAGAATCGCCACCAGCGCGCACTCGGGAATGTCGAGGCCCTCGCGCAGCAGGTTGATGCCGACCAGCACGTCGAACGCGCCGAGGCGCAGGTCGCGGATGATCTCGATCCGCTCCAACGTCTCGACGTCGGAGTGCATGTAGCGCACGCGGACGCCATTCTCGTGCAGGTATTCGGTTAGGTCCTCGGCCATCCGCTTGGTCAGCGTGGTGACCAGCGTGCGATAGCCGCGCAGCGCGACCGTCTTGACCTCGCCGAGGAGATCGTCGACCTGCGTGCGCGCGGCGCGAATCTCCACCGGCGGGTCGATCAGGCCGGTCGGGCGGATCACCTGCTCGACGAATGCGCCTGCCGTTTGTTCCATCTCCCACTTGCCGGGCGTCGCCGAGACGCAGACGGTCTGCGGCCGCATCGCGTCCCATTCCTCGAAGCGCAGCGGCCGGTTGTCCATGCAGGAGGGCAGGCGGAAGCCGTATTCGGCGAGCGTCGCCTTGCGGCGATAGTCGCCGCGGTACATGCCGCCGATCTGCGGAATGGTGACGTGGCTCTCGTCGGCGAAGACGAGGGCGTTGTCAGGGAGATATTCGAACAGCGTCGGCGGCGGCTCGCCGGGCTTGCGGCCGGTCAGATAGCGCGAATAGTTCTCGATTCCCGCGCAGGAGCCGGTCGCCTCCATCATCTCCAGATCGAAGAGGGTGCGCTGCTCGAGTCGTTGCGCCTCGAGCAGGCGCCCGTGGCGGATGAGGAAATCGAGCCGCCCTTTCAGCTCTTCCTTGATCGCCTTGGTCGACTGCAGCAGCGTCGGGCGCGGCGTCACGTAATGGCTGTTGGCGTAGACCTTGACGAATTCGAGGTCCTGCGTCTTCTGCCCCGTCAGCGGATCGAATTCGACGATCGACTCGATTTCGTCGCCGAAGAGGCCGATGCGCCAGGCGCGGTCCTCGTAGTGAGCGGGGAACAATTCGATGGTGTCGCCGCGCACGCGGAACACGCCGCGGGCGAAGTCGCCGAGCGAGCGCTTGTATTGCAGCGCGACGAGATCGGCGATGATCCGGCGCTGGTCGATATGATCGCCGACGGCGAGCGCAAAGGTCATCGCGGTGTAGGTCTCGACCGAGCCGATGCCGTAGATGCAGGAGACCGAGGCGACGATGATGACGTCGTCGCGCTCCAGCACCGCGCGGGTGGCGGCGTGGCGCATGCGGTCGATCTGCTCGTTGATCGACGATTCCTTCTCGATGTAGGTGTCGGTGCGCGGCACGTAGGCTTCGGGCTGGTAGTAGTCGTAGTAGGAGACGAAATACTCGACGGCGTTGTCGGGAAAGAAGCTCTTGAACTCGCCGTAGAGCTGCGCCGCCAGAGTCTTGTTGGGGGCGAGAATCAGCGCCGGCCGCTGCGTCGCCTCGATCACCTTGGCCATGGTGAAGGTCTTGCCCGAGCCGGTGACGCCGAGCAGCACCTGGTCGCGCTCGTGGGCCGCGATGCCCTCGACGAGTTCGCGGATCGCCTCGGGCTGGTCGCCCTTGGGCTCGAATTCCGAAGCGATCCGGAAGCGCCGCCCGCCCTCCGATTTCTGTGGCCGCTCGGGGCGATGCGGCGTCCACGGCGGGCGGTCGCGGATGTTGGGGTCGCCGAGTTCGAGCAGCGCCTTCAGCGATTCCACCGTCGCCGCCGCGCCGGTCATGCCGCGCGGATGCGAATCGGCGACCGCCGCGTAATCCGCCTGCGGTGCCTCGCCGAGCCCTGGCGGCCTCTCGACCAGCGCCGGATTCAGCAACGCCGCCAGATGCTCGTCGAGCGGGTGGACGTCGGGCCTGGCGGCCTTGGCGCGCGTCGGGCGGATGGCGGGCTTGGCGGGTTTCGGCATGGCGCCAATATGGGGGGAAAGCGACGCCGAGGGAAGGCGGAGAGAGGGGGGCCGCGTCCGTCGGCTAGTGGGCCATCGGCATGCCGCCGCCGCCTGCCTTCTTGATCGGCTTGGGCGCGATCCAGACGATCGCCGCCGTCGCGAGCTGGAGGATGCCGACGATGAGGAACGTCCGGTTGGTCGCCAGCATCACGCTTTGGCCTTGGACCATGAGATCGAGCAGGTTGAGCACCTTGTCATGGCCCATGCCGGCCGCCGCCGCGGCGTCGAGAAGGGCGAGCGGCTGCAATTCGCCGGCCAGAATCGCGCCGCTGGCCCGGATCTGGTTATTCCAAAGCGCGACGATCGCGGCGGTGGAAAGGGCGCTCGCCAGCGTGCGGATGAAGTTGAATAGGCCGGCGCCGGAGGCGACGTCCTTTTCCTCCAGCGAGCTGGTCGACATGGCCATCAGCGGGATGACGCTCATGACCATGCCGGCGCCGAACGCGAGCTGCGGCCACATCAACTGCCAGAAGGTCATCTGGTCGTTGTAGCCGACGCGCATCAACGACGCGGCGGCGCTGATCGAGAGCCCCACGCTGGCGACGGCGCGAGGATCGACGCGCGACATCAGCACGGTCGTCACCGGCGCGGCGATGATCATCGTGACGCCGCTGAACGCGGAGTTGTAGCCCGCCCAGGTGGCGGTGTAGCCCATGCTGGTCTGCAGCCATAGCGGCACCAGCACGATGGAGCCGAACATGGCGCCGAACGCCATGGCGATCACCGCCATCGACACGGAGAAGGCGCGATTGGCGAAGACGCTCAGATCAACAATCGGCTTTCGATCGGTCGTTTCCCAGATGACGAAAGCGGCGAGCCCGACAAGGGTCACGATCAGCAGCGCGACGACGAATTGGGAATTGAACCAGTCCTTGTCCTGGCCGACGCCGAGCATGGTCTGCAGCGCGGCCACCCAGACGACCAGGAGCCCCAGCCCGGCGAAGTCGACCGCCGCCTTGACGGTCGGCGTTTCGTATGGCGTCAGAATCCTCCAGGCGCCCAAGGCGATGACGGCGGCCAGCGGCGTCTTGATGTAGAAGGCCCACGGCCAGCTCCAATTGTCGCCGATCAGGCCGCCGATCACCGGACCGGCGATCGGCGCGAGAATGGTCGTCATCGACCAGACCGCCAGCGCGGCGTTGGCGTGGCGTTTGGGGACGATGGCGATCAGCAGGGTTTGCGAGATCGGGATCAGCGGCCCGCCGCAGACGCCCAGCGCGACCCGGAAGGCGATCAGCATGCCGAGCGAGCTCGCCATGCCGCACAGCGCCGAGAACACGCCGAAGCCGGCGACGCAGAGCACGAACACCTTGACCGGCCCGAACCGCTCGGTCAGCCAGCCGGTCAGGGGAACCATGATCGCCTCGGCGACGCCGTAGCCGGTGATCACCCAGGTGCCGTCGCTCGGCGACGCGGCGAGGCCGCCGGCGATGTGCGGCACCAGCACGTTGGCGATGGTCAGGTCGAGCACGGCGAGAAAGTTGCCCATCGCCAAGATCAGCACGATCGCCAACAGCGCGACGCCGCGCGGCTCGGGCGGGGCGGGCGCGACGGCTTGGGCGGCGAGGCGGCTCACGGCGTTCTCCGCCGGCTCACTTCGACAGGTCGATGGCGACCGACATCGACAGGCCGACGCGCAGCGGATGGTCCTTCAGCTCGTCTCGATTGAGTGCGATGCGCACCGGCACACGCTGCACGACCTTGATCCAGTTGCCGGTCGCGTTTTGCGCCGGGATCACAGCGAAGGCCGCTCCCGAACCGCCGGCGACGCCGACGACGACGCCGTGAAACGTCACCGACGAGCCGTAGAAGTCCGACGTCAGCGTCGCCCGCTGGCCGAGCCGCACCTCGCCGAGCTGACCCTCGGTGAAATTGGCGTCGACGTAAACGTCGGCGATCGGCACGATCGTCATCACGGGCGCCCCGACCTGGACGCGCTGGCCGACCTGGACCTGAAGCTGCGCCACG
This sequence comes from uncultured Alphaproteobacteria bacterium, assembly GCA_963775575.1. Taxonomy (GTDB): domain Bacteria; phylum Pseudomonadota; class Alphaproteobacteria; order Rhizobiales; family Beijerinckiaceae; genus Roseiarcus. The sequence goes on along the minus strand of CAVZJG010000002.1, from coordinate 1,144,845 downwards.
ACGCCGTCAACCGGCGCGCGGATCACGGTGCGATCGAGATTGAGCTTGGCGACGTCGAGCGCCGTTTTCGCCGCCAGCACTTCCGGATGGGTCATGACGTCGACGCCGGCGGTCAGCGCCTTCGCCGCGTCGAGCGCCGCCGCGGCGGATTCGAAATTGTTCTTCGCCGCCGTCAGCTCGTCGCCGGAAACCGCGCCGGAATTGCCCAATCTCGCGCGCCGTTCGTAATCGAGCTTGGCGCGCTCGTAGTCGGCCTGGCGGGCCGCCAGACTGGCGAAATAGCCTTGCACTCTGCGCGCGGCGAGACCATAGGCGGCGTCGGCCTGGGCGAGCGCCAGCTTGGCGTCTTGCGGATCGATCGTCAGCAGCGTGTCGCCCTGCTTGACCAACTGCGTGTTGTGGACCGGAACGCTCGAGACGGCGCCGCTGGTCAGCGGCGTCACCACCGCCGACGAGACGCCGACATAGGCGTTGTTGGTGCTGACGTATTTCGAGGAAACGAAATACCAGCGCGCCGCCGCCGCGCCCGCGGCCACGGCGACGACGACAAACAACGCGGTGAACAGCCATCCACGCAGCCGGCGCTTGCGCGCCTCTTTCGACTCGTCAGGCTTCGGGCGAACTGCCGACTTGTCGGCCTTGGATTCGATGGTCGTATCGGCGGAAGTCATGCAAGGCTCCGATGCGAAGGGAACGTCAGGACTTGGGGGCGTAGCCGCCGCCGAGCGCGCGCGCCAAGGCGACGTCGGCGGCGAAGCCCTGCGCTTGCAGATCGGCGACGGAGCGGCGCTGAGCGAGCAGCGCGTTCTCCGCCGTCAGCACGTTGGTGTAGCGCGACAGCCCGGCGTCGTAGCGCTGCTTGATCACGCGATAGCCGTTTTCGCTTTCGACCAGCGCGGCGCGCGCGTCCTTGATCTCGACGGCGACCCCGCGCCGGTTGGCGTAGGCGTCGGCGACGTTGCGCAGCGCGGCGGCCAGCGTCCTGTCGTAGACGGCGACGGCGGCGTCGTATTCCGCGCGCGCGCCGCGATAGACGCCCTCGTTGCGGCCGTAGTCGAAGATCGGCAGATGGATCGCCGGTCCGAACTGGCCCATCTGCGACTGGCGCTGCAGCAGGTATTGGATGTCGAGCGACTGCACGCCGAACGAGCCGGTCAGATCGACGTTGGGATAGAAATTGGCGTTGGCGACGTCGATGCGGGAGGCTGCCGCCTCAACGCTCAAGCGCGCCGCGACGATGTCCGGACGCCGCCCGATCAGATCGACCGAGAGCGAAGCCGGCAGTCCGAGGCTGCGGGCCTTTTCGACCGCAAGAGGGACGATGGCGAGCCCGCGGTCCGGCCCCTTGCCGAGCAGAGCGGCGAGCTGATCGCGCCTCAGCGCGATCAGGCGATCGAGCGCATCGGATTCGAGCTCGGCGGCGTGAAGCTGCCCGCGCGCCAGACTCACCGCGCCCTCGTTTTCGAGGTTGGACTTCGACCGGCTCTCGACGAGCTCAGCGCTTTCCTGGCGGACGCGCACGGCGTCGCGCGCGGCCCGGCGATCGGCGAAGAGCTGGACCAGGTTGGCGTAGGTCTCGGCCACCGCGGCGGAAATCTGCAGACGCGCTTCGGCCTCTTCCGCCGCGGCGGCCTCCGCCTCCGAGGTCGCCGCCGCCAGCGTCGCACGATTCTTGCCGAAGAAATCGAGCTGGTAGTCGAAGCCGACGGCGATTTGGCCAAAGGTATGCCAGCCGTGCGGAAGATAGGACTGGAAGGCGGCCGGGAAACCCTGGTTGAGGCTTTGCTCCGTCTCCGCCACGCTGGCGGCACCGGCGACCGTGGGCCACAGATTGGCGCCGGCGACCTCGGCCATCGCCGCCGCGCTGCGGGCCCGCGCCGTCGCGGCCTCGAGATCGGGCGAGTCGGCCAACGCCTCGTCGATCAACTGATCGAGCTGAGGGTCGGCGTAGGCCTTCCACCACGCGTCCGAGGGCCAGTCGACCTTGGGCGCGGCGAAGCTTTTGGCGTCGGCATAGGCCGTCGGCGGCTGAACGCGCGGCGCCTCGCCGAGGTCCGGCGCGCAGCCGGCGAGGGCGAGAAGGGCGAGGACGGCGACGGAGGCCGGGAGCGGGCCGCGCGCCGCACGAGCGGCTGAAAACGCGCCGGCATTGGCGTAACCCATTGGCATATCGTCGCCATTTCTTCCACAAATGCCGTACTGTACCGTACTGTACGGTTGCATGAGGCACAATTTGGCGATAGCGTCGAGCGGAGTCAATAGCTACCGTACGGTACGATACAAAAAGTTGTCGGAGAGGCGAATGAGAGCGGCTCGGGCGACCGCTGCAGCGCGAAGCGACGATCGCCGCGCCGCCATGCTGGCGATCGCACGCGCGGCCTTTCTGCGCGACGGTTACGCTGCGGCGTTGGTGTCGGAGATCGCGGCCAAGGTTGGCGGATCGAAAGCGACGCTCTACAGCTACTTTCCCTCGAAGAAGGACCTGTTCGCCGCGGTGATCCGAGAGGAGGTCCAACAGAAGTTCGCCCCCCTGTTCGAAATGGACGAAACGCAGGGAGACGCGCGCACGGTTCTCGAACGATTCGCTCGGCGTTTTCTCGACTTGTTGCTGACCGAGGACACGATCGCCTTCTATCGGCTGGTCGTCGCGGAATCGGCGCGTTTTCCGGAAGTCGGACAGGCCGCCTATCAGATCGGCGTCCAGCACGGACTCGATCACTTGGCGGGATACTTCGTCGCCGCGATGGAGCGGGGCGAGTTGCGGCGGGCGGAGGCGTCGGTCGCGGTGGCGCAATTCCTGGACTTGTGCGCCGGAGAGCTGCACCGCAAGCGGCTGTTCGGCGTCGTCGGCGCCGACGATCGCGAGGAAGTCGAGAAGCAGGCGAGGAACGCCGTGGCGACCTTTCTGGCGGCCTACGGCGCCGATGAACCGAGCCGCGCCGCGCACGCCTGAGCGCCGTTCGCGGCGAAGACCGTAGCGCCTTGAGCGATTCGACCGTCGCCGCCGCGCCGTCATGCCGCGCGGGTGCGAATCGGCCGCGGTCGCGTAGTCCGCCTGCGGCGCCTCGCCGAACCCTGGCGGCCTTGGCGCGCGTCGGGCGGATGGCGGACTTGGCGGGTTTCGGCATGGCGCCAATATGGGGGGAAAGCGGCGCGGGGGGAAGGCGGGGGCGCGGTCGGTCCGGCTCGACAGGCGCTTCTTCAGCCATCGCGGACGCCGGGCGAGTCACGACGGCCCGAGTTCCCGCAGGAGCGCGTCGGCGGCTTGTTGAATGTCCCAAAGGAACGAGCGGACGTCAGTCGGCATAGACGAGCTCGCGCGCCGTTTCGATGCCGGCCAGAATGAAGGGATTGGCGACGGCGCCGCGCTCCACCAAATCCACGGGGCGACCGAGCGCGGTCTCCAACGCCTGGGCGAAGCCGAAGAATTGCTCCAGCGGGCGATGACCGCCGTCGCGATCGAACTCGACGAGGAAATCGGCGTCGCTCGTTTCTAGATCGAAGTCGGCGCCTCGCGCGGCCGATCCGAAGATCTCCAGCCGCCGCACGCCGAAGCGGCGGCACAGGGTCGTCAATTCGTCTCGGCGCGCGGCGATCTCGGCGTGCATGGCGGGCGGCTCCGGCGGAGGCGGTCGATCGGACTTCAAGGGGACTATAGCACGAAGGCGGGTGGAAGCGGCGTGCGCCGCCGATCATCGCGCGGGCGGCCGGTCGGCGACGATCGACAGCTTCACGCCGAGCGCGCGCAGCACGGCGCTGACGGTTTCGTAGCGCGGATGCGCGCCCGCGCTCAACGCCTTGTAGAGGCTTTCGCGGCCGAGCCCCGCGTCCCTGGCGATCTGCGCCATGCCGCGAGCCTTGGCGACATCGCCGAGCGCGGCGACGAACACGTCGGGGTTCGGGTCTTCGGCGGCGGCGGAAAGATATTCGGCGATGAGCTCGTCATTGTCGAGATAGGCCGCCGCGTCGAAAGGCGCGTAGGTCGTCGTCATCGTTTCATCTCCTTCAATTGGCGCGCCATGGCCTTCGCTCGCGCCCTGATGTGGCCAACCGCCGACAACCAGCGATCGAAGTCCGAAGAACGAACAGGGGGTGTTCATTCCGGCATTAGTATCCGTGCGGATACTAATGCAACCCTCTTTCGTGCGAGACGTCGGCGGCGCCCCTCCGCTAGGCGCTACGCGATTCGCACATCTTTGGCCGCCGGCCACATCGGCCCGGCGCCGTCAAACCGCTTTGCGGCTCCTTCGCTTCGCTGCGGTCGCTACGCGATGACTGCGCCGTTCCGATGTGACGAAGCGCTACCATGGTCTTTGCTGAGCGAAGCCGGCCCGCAGGGCCGACTTCCCGCAGCAAAGACCATGGAAACCAACGGCCTGAGCCGCGCGCAGGAGTCAATGTTCGCGAGTGAAACGAGCGACCCGCGGAGCGGGCGCGACATTGACGCCGAGCACGGATCAGGCACAGCGGACCGAAAAGATATCGAATTGCGATGTGCGAATCCGATAGCCGCTAGGACAAGGAGACCGGCCTCACAGCCAGGGATGCGCGGCGGCGGCCTTCTGTTCGTGGGCGGCGATGGCGGGGGCCTCGACCATGGTCAGGCCGATGTCGTCGAGCCCCTCGAGCAAGCAATGCTTGCGGAAGGCGTCGATGGCGAACTTGACGACGCCGCCGTCGGGGCCGCGGATTTCCTGCGCCGCGAGGTCGACCGTCAGCGTCGCGTTGGCGCCGCGGCGCGCGTCGTCCATCAATTTCTCCAGATCGTCGGGCGCGACTTTCACCGGCAGAATGCCGTTCTTGAAGCAATTGTTATAGAAGATGTCGGCGAAGGCGGTCGAGATCACGCAACGGACGCCGAAATCGAGCAGCGCCCACGGCGCGTGTTCGCGCGACGAGCCGCAGCCGAAATTGTCGCCGGCGACGATGATCTTGGCGTTGGCGTAGGCGGGCTTGTTGAGCACGAAGTCGGGGTTGGGCGAGCCGTCGTCGCGGTAGCGCATCTCGGCGAACAGGCCGGCGCCGAGCCCGGTGCGTTTGATCGTCTTCAGATATTGCTTGGGGATGATCATGTTGGTGTCGACATTGTCGATCTCGAGCGGCGCGGCGACGCCGGTCAACGTTGTGAATTTGTCCATCGCGCGGATTCCGCCTTCCTGATAAGACTCTCGGCCGAAGCGTCTAGCAAAAGCGCGCCGGGGGGGCAAACGCCGCTCGATTCTTTATCCAGGCTCCGTTTCATGTTCGCGCCCTCCCCCGCCGGCGCGCCCGGCGTGCTCACCATCGACCTCGCGGCGCTCGCCGAAAATTGGCGCCGGCTGGCGCGCCGCGCCGCGCCGGCGGAGTGCGCGGCGGTGATCAAGGCCGACGGCTACGGTCTGGGCCTCGCCATCGTCGCGCCGACGCTCTATCGCGCGGGCTGCCGCACGTTCTTCGTCGCCCATATCGAAGAGGGACGCCGCGCTCGCGCGGCGTTGCCGCAGAGCGACGCGCGCCTCTATGCGCTCAACGGCTTGCAGAGCGACGCGGACCCGCAAGCCGACTACGCCGCGCTCCGCCTCGCGCCGGCGATCGGCAGCGGCGAAGAATTCGCGCGCTGGGCCGCCTTCGCCGCGACGCGAGCCGCGCCGCCGCCGTGCGCGCTGCATCTCGACACCGGCATGAACCGGCTGGGCTTCGCCTCTCTCGAGGATTTGCGCGCCGCGACGGCGCGCCATGGCGGGACCTGCGGCGCCGACCTGCTGATGAGCCATTTCGTTTCCTCCGAAGAGCCGGGCAATCCGCTCAACGCAGCTCAGATCGCGCGTTTCGAGGAGGCGCGCGCGGCGTTTCCCTCGCTCGCCGCCTCGCTCGCCAATTCCTCCGGATTGTTCTTGGGCCCGCGCCCAACATACGACCTCGCCCGGCCGGGCTACGCGCTCTACGGCGGCAATCCGACGCCGGGCGCGCTCAATCCGATGAAGCCCGTCGTCACGCTCGACATCGCCATCCAGCAGACGCGATGGATCGAGGCGGGCGAGAGATGCGGCTACAACAGCCAATGGACGGCGCGCCGGCGCACGCGCCTCGCCACGCTGCTCGCCGGCTACGCCGACGGCTTGCCGCGCGGCGCCAGCGCGCTCGACGGGCGCGCGGGCGCCGACGCAGTCATCGCCGGGCGGCGCTGCCCGCTGGTCGGGCGCATGTCGATGGACCTCTGCATCGCCGACGTCACGGATGTCCCAGAGGACGAGGCCCGGCCGGGCGATTTCGCGCGGTTCCTGGGCGAAGAGATCGGCATCGACGAATTCGCGTCACGGTCGGGAACGATCGGCTACGTCGTGTTGACGAGCCTGGGGGCGCGCTACGCCAGGCGCGTCGTCGAGGGATAGCGAAGCCCTCGAGCCCTTGCTTCGCCCGATCGTCCGCCGCGCGCTCCTTGCGATCGCGCGGAAGCGAAGCGCGCCGGTGCCGGGAACTCTGGAATTTTGACGCGCCCCGCGCTAAGGCAGGCGAGCGAGCGAGAGCGGCGCGAAGCGAATCGGGTCGCCGTCGTCGGGAACGAAGCCGCCATGAACAGACTGGAAAAACCCCCGTCCGCCACGGCGGAGGCGCAAGTGCAATATCTCGACGGCGACATTCGCGTCCTGCGCCCCGGCGCGTTCGTCCATTGCGCCGTGACCGGCGCGCCCATCCCGCTCGACGAACTGCGCTATTGGAGCGTCGACCTCCAGGAGGCCTACGCCGGCCCTGAGGCCGTCCTCGAGCGCCTGCGCGGCCAGCGGCGTTGACATCGCGTTTCAGCGGTCCGAAGAACGCCTGGGGCCCGCGCCTTGCGAACGGCGCGTCCGGCCTGCGGACGCAACGGACGCGCTCGGCGCTGCAGGCTCGAGGCGCGGCCGACATCGAGGCGACGGCCCATGCAGCCTTGGTCGCAGTTCTACGCCACCATCGGCCCCGCTTCGGCGGCGCTGCTCGGCTTGCTCTTCGTCGCCGTCTCGATCAACGCCTCGGCCGCGCTCGGCCCCGACGAGGCCGCATCCCGGCGCCTGACGGAACAGGCCTTCCAGAACTATCTCGCCGTGATGATGGTCGCGCTGTTGGCGCTGTTTCCCGCCATCGGCGCGAGGACCTTCGGCGCCGTGACCCTCCTCTGCACCGCGGGCTGGTCGGTCTGGGTCGTCATCCGCTTCGGCCAGACGGTCGCCCAACGCCTGGAACGGGGATTCTCGCTCCACGCCCTTCGCCGTCACGGCGCCTCGCTCGTCGGGTTCACGATCCTGATGGTCGTCGCGCTGCGCATGGCCTTGAACTGGGGCGCCGATTACAATTGGCTCGCCGCCTCCACGCTGGCGCTGCTGTTCTCGGCGACGACGGTCTCCTGGGAGCTGCTGGGGCGGATCGCGAACCGCAAGCCGGGATGAGCCTTTCCGCGCGTTGCGACGCGCCCCGTCATCCATCGGCCCTTCGAGCCGACGCCTTCTCCCGCAAGCAGAATTGGGGCGAGGGCGAGCGGCGGACGACTCAACCGGAGGCCGTGTTGCGCTCGCCCCGCTCCGGCCGCTGCGCTCAGAGCCCGACTCGAAATTCAAGTGGCGTCGATTTTCGCGCTGGCGAGCCTTCGTATGAGGAGGAAAGCGAGAGCCAGTTGCAGCCAAGCGAGCGAGGATTCGATGGTCGCCTCGAAATCCTTCGACAGGCGACGCGCGCGATTGATCCAACCCAGCGTCCGTTCGACGACCCACCTTTTCGGTAATACGATGAACCCTTTGACCTGTTTGTCCGTGCGTTTGACGACCGTGATGGAAATGCGGCTCGCTTCGTAAGCGGCCCGTTGCGCCTCGTCTCCCTGATAACCGCCGTCGACGAAGGACATCGCCACCCACGGGCTCTTGCGATGCACCGCGCCGAGCAGCGGCGCGAGGGCGTCGCGGTCCTGAACGCTGGCGGGGCTGATCTGACATTCGATCGGCAGACCTGCCGTATCGACGGCGAGGTGTCGTTTGCGGCCTTTGGTTTTCTTGCCGGCGTCGAAGCCGCGCGGCCCTCCGGCTTCGGTCGTCTTGATCGACTGGCTGTCGACGACGACGGCCGTCGGCGCCGACTCGCGGCCCTGGGCCTCGCGCGCGGTCGCTACCAGCACGCCGACGATCTGCTCCCATAATCCGCTGTCCCGCCAAGCGTAGAACCGGTTCTGAACGGTCGTGAACGGCGGAAAATCCTTCGGCAACAGTCGCCACGGACATCCGACCCGGATCATGTAAAACAGCGCGTCGAGGATGATGCGAAAGTCCGTCGGCTTGCGTCCACGCCTCTTGGGCGGCGGAAGCAGCGGCCAAATCAGTTGGAACTCCGCATCCGACATATCGGTTGAATAACGATCCCGAATGACGTCATACTTCACCCGATCGGCCTCGCTCCAAGGCATCGCGAATCTCCCCAAGTTGTTGCAAACCCAGGGAATCAACAGCCGCGAGGCCGGTCAACCAATTTCAGGTCGGGCTCTCAGCCTTGGCCGGACTTGCCCACGATCGTCGGAAGATGCTGAGCCAGCAGATTGAGCGCGACGTTCGGATCGACGCCGAAGTGTTGCGCGAGCTGCTTGACTTGATCGCTTCCCAGCGCCGCCTGGATCTGTTGCGGCGTGACGGTAAGATTGGGGCCGTTGGCGAGCCAGGACTGGACTTGCGCGCCCAAGCCTCCCTGCTGCAATTGCGCCACCACTCCTTGCAGATCGCCGAGGTTGGTCTTCGCCAAGGCCGCCGGGAGCACGGCTTGCAGCTCCTCTGCGCCGATTTGCTCCAATGCGCTCTTGAGTCCGCCGGTCAGGTTGTCGAGAAGTCCCATGGTCCGCTCCGCTGGGCCGGCGCTGCGCCATCGAGGCCGGCATAGGCGATCATGTTGCCTGTCCGTGCGGCGCGTGACAAGCCCAAACCCGTCGCGACAGGCGGGGATCGACGCTCCGCCGCCGACGGGCGCCAAAGAGAAGGGCCGCCCCTTGCGGGAGCGGCCCTTCCATTGTCGCGACCACGCACAGATCGCTCGAGGTCTGGATCGCCTAGCGGCGGCTATGCGCGAAATTCCTGCGCACGGACAATGTTCCAGGTCTCGCGAAACTCGCATGGCGATTGACAATGAGACACTGGATCACCTCCTTTCAGGTTGTTGACGACGCCGATCAAAATAAGGCGATTCGTCGATTTTCAAAGCCTAGATTTTGCGCATCGGCGATGCGATGGCGGGATGGGCGCCCCTGCGCTCGGCAAGCGGCGCTCACGCCGCCGCCTTCGCCACCGCGTCGCAGACGTCGTTGATCAGCGTGTCGACCAGGGCCGGATCGTCCGCCTCGGCCATGACGCGAATGACGGATTCGGTCCCCGACGGGCGGATGACCAGACGGCCATGCTTGCCGAGCCGCGCCGTCGCTGCGGCGATCGCCTTGACCACCAATTCGTCTTCGAGCGGGCGTCCGCTCTTGAAACGCACGTTGCGCAAAACCTGCGGCAGCGGGTCGAAGCAGCGGCAGACCTCGCTGACCGGCTTGCCCTGCTTCTGCACGACGGCGAGCACCTGCATCGCCGCCACCAGCCCGTCGCCGGTGGTCGAATGATCCGTCAGGATGATGTGGCCCGACGGTTCGCCGCCGACATTGAAGCCCTTCTCGACCATGCGCTCCAGCACGTAGCGGTCGCCGACCGCGGTGCGCTCGAGGCGAAGGCCGCGCTCGGCGAGCCGCCGCTCGAGCCCGAGGTTGGCCATGACGGTCGATACGATGCCGGGCTTGGCCAGGCGTCCGTCCGCTTGCCAGCTTTCGGCGATCACCGCGAGAATCTGGTCGCCGTCGACGACGTGGCCCTTCTCGTCGACGATGATCATGCGATCCGCGTCGCCGTCGAGCGCGATGCCGATGTCGGCGCGCATTTCCCGCACCTTCTGTTCGAGCGCCTCGGGAGCGGTCGAGCCGACGTCGAGGTTGATGTTGACGCCGTCGGGCTCGACGCCGATCTTGATCACTTCGGCGCCCAGTTCCCACAACGCCTCGGGCGCCGTTCTGTAGGCGGCGCCGTTGGCGCAATCGATCACGACCCTGAGGCCGTCGAGCGAAACGTCGCGCGGCAGCGTCCGCTTGGCGTATTCGATGTAGCGCGCCTGGACGTCGTCGATGCGCCGCGCCCGCCCGAGATCAGGCGACTTGGCGAGCCTGGCGGACAGATCGGCCTCCATCAGCGCTTCGATGCGCGCCTCGAATTCGTCCGACAGTTTGAAGCCGTCGGGGCCGAACAGCTTGATGCCGTTGTCCTCGTAGAGGTTGTGCGAGGCGGAGATCATCACGCCGAGGTCGCAGCGCATCGAGCGCGTCAGCATCGCCACGGCCGGCGTCGGCGCCGGGCCGAGCAGCAGCACGTCCATGCCGACCGAAGTAAAGCCCGCCACCAGCGCGTACTCGATCATATAGCCGGACAGGCGGGTGTCCTTGCCGATCACGACGCGGTGACGGTGCTCGCCGTTCTTGAACGCCAGCCCCGCCGCTTGGCCGACCTTCAAGGCGAGCTCGGCGGTGATCTTGCCGTTCGCGCGGCCGCGAATGCCGTCGGTGCCGAAATACTTGCGCGCCATCTCCGCAAACCCTTCCGTCGGTCCCTCGGAGCCCGTGCGACCGGCCTGCCTCGCCGCGCTCGGGGTCCTGACGACCACGGCCCGAGTCCGTTGCGATCGGACAAGGCTCCCGCCGTTCTCAATAGCCTAAAACGCCATGGAATAAATTCAAAAATCGTTGCATATCGTAAACGACGTCCGAGACGCGGGAAACCGCGCCCCGCGCGCGCCTCGACCCACCGCGGCCCAAAGCCATCGGCGCCGTCACGTGCGTTCGCGCCGCGCTTCGATCACGCCTTGGCGGATTGCTTGACTTCGAGGCCCGCTTCGGTCAGCAGCGCCGCCAGTTCGCCCGACTGGAACATTTCGCGCGCGATGTCGCAGCCGCCGACGAACTCGCCCTTGACGTAGAGCTGGGGAATGGTCGGCCAGTTGGCGAATTCCTTGATTCCCTGGCGAATTTCCGCGTCCTCGAGCACATTGACGCCGACGATCGGCGCGCCGAGATAGTCGAGGATCTGCACGACCTGGCCGGAGAACCCGCACTGCGGAAACTGCGGCGTCCCCTTCATGAAGAGAACGACGGGATTGTCGGCGATCAGTTTCTTGATCCGCTCTTGCACGTTCGACATGGCGTCTCGACCTTTCCTCAACGGGGTTCAAGGCCCCGCCTTCAATGCCATCCATATAAGCGACCGACGCGGCGCCCGCCAGTCGCCGGCCGAAGATCGCGGCCGCGTCCTTTATCCCCCGGTCACGCTCATGTGGCGCGCGGTCGAAGCGTGGCTGCCGGCGCGCTCGATCACGAAGTTGTGGCCCTTGGGCTTGCGCTGGATCGCCGCGCGGATCGTCGCCTCGAGCCCTTCGTCGGCCTCGGAACGGCGCAGCGGCGCGCGAAGGTCGGCGGCGTCCTCGTGGCCGAGACACATATACAGCCGGCCGGTGCAGGTGACGCGCACGCGGTTGCAGCTTTCGCAGAAATTATGAGTCAACGGCGTGATGAAGCCGAGCCGCCCGCCGGTCTCCTTGACGTCGAAATAACGCGCCGGCCCGCCGCTGGAATAGGGCGAGGGCGTCAACGTGAAGCGCTCCTCCAGAGCGGCGCGCAGTTCGGTCAGCGGCAGGAATTGATCGAAGCGCTCGCTCGCCACCGCGCCGAGCGGCATGACCTCGATGAAGGTCAGATCGAAGCCGCGCCCGTGCGCCCAGGCGACCAACGCGGGCGCCTCCTCGTCGTTGAAGCCCTTGAGCGCGACGGCGTTGAGCTTGACTTTCAGGCCCGCCGCGCGCGCCGCCTCGATTCCCCCCATCACCTTGTCGAAATCGCCCCAGCGGGTGACGGCGCGGAATTTCGCCGGGTCGCGCGTGTCGAGCGAAACGTTGACGCGCTCGACGCCGCAATCGGCGAGCTCGGCGGCGTAGCTCGCGAGCTGCGAGCCGTTGGTGGTCAGCGTCAGTTCTTCGAGCGCGCCGGCGGCGAGATGGCGCGAAAGCGCGCGGAAGAGGGTCATGACGCCGCGCCGCGCCAGCGGCTCGCCTCCGGTGACGCGCAATTTCCGCGTTCCCAGCCGCACGAAGGCCGAGCACAGCCGATCGAGTTCCTCCAGCGAAAGCACGTCGCGCTTGGGCAGGAAGTTCATGTCCTCGGACATGCAATAGACGCAGCGGAAATCGCAGCGGTCGGTGACGGAGACCCGCACGTAGCTCACCCGCCGGCCGAAGGGATCGACCAGCGGCGTGAAAGGAAGGGGCGCGGGCGCGTTCATCGCTGGCAACATAGCGACGCCGTGGGGCGAAAGGAAGTCGAGCGCCCTCATCCGGCCGGCTTCGCCGGCTGCGTTCGCGCGCAGACGGTGCAAGGGAAAAGCCCCTCTCCCGCTTGCGGGAGAGGGTTGGGCGGCGCGGGAGGCGCCTCTAGCGCAGGACGACGACCCGGGCGCCGACGCTGGCGCGCCCGTAGAGATCGACGACGTCGTCGTTGGTCATGCGGATGCAGCCCGAGGAGACGGCCTGACCGATGGTGTCCGGCTCGTTGGAGCCGTGGATGCGGTAGAGCGTGCCGGCGATGTACAACGCGCGGGCGCCGAGCGGATTTTCGATGCCGCCTTCCATGTGGCGGGGCAGGTCGGGGCGGCGCAGCAGCATCTGCGCCGGCGGCGTCCAGTCCGGCCACTCGCGCTTGTTGGCGACGTAGGAGGCGCCCGCCCAAGTGAAGCCGGGCCGGCCGACGCCGACGCCGTACCTGAGCGCTTGCCCGTCGGGCAGGACGAAATAGAGCCGGCGCTCGCTGGTGGAGACGACAATCGTCCCCGGCGCATAAGGGCCACTATAGGCGACGGTTTGGCGCGGGATCGGGGAAGCGAGCGGACGCTCGCCGCCGCCGCCGCTACTGACCATCGCGGGGAACTGGGAGGAGTAACTGGGCGGCATAGCGAAAGCCGCCGGCGCGGACGAAAGGATCATGCCGGCGATCAGGCCGGCCCCGAGAAGAGCGATGCGTCGCATGCGAAAATCCCTTGGTTCTCGAACGGCGCGCCCTCCCGCCCGTCCGAATCGAGCGGCCGGCCTGTCGCGCAAGAATGGAATTAATCGAGGAAAGGGGGCGCTCGCGCAACCGTCTCGGGCGCTTCTCGGCGGCGAAAAATGCGGATTGGGCCAAGGCGTGGCGGCGGCGCCACAGTGGCGGAGCGGGCTTCGCGGCGGCCATGGTGGGCGATACAGGGATCGAACCTGTGGCCTTCCCCGTGTGAAGGGGACGCTCTACCGCTGAGCTAATCGCCCGCGCCGCGGAAGTTTCGTTTAAGGCGGAGGCGAACGCCAAGTCAAGGCGACGCCGAGCGCGCCGTATGCGCGACGGCGGTCTCGCGCGCGGCGACGATGACGAGGGCGGTCAGCCGGAACGGCGGCGATATTGCGCCTCTCAAGCGCCGGGGAACTTTTGCGGCGCCGGGCTCACGACGCTCGCCGCGCCGGCGCTGATCTGCATCACCACCAGGCCGCGATCGTTGGGGCCGTCGGCGCGGAAGCGGAACAAGCCGTCGACGCCGTTGAACCCCGAGGCGTTGGTGAGAACGCCCTGCGAATAACGCTGCGCGCCCTGCGTGCGCGCCAGCGCCGCGACGAGCGAGACCGCGTCGTCGGCGAGGGAGGCGAGCCGCAACGGATCGAGGGCGAATTTGGCTTTGTAGCGCTGCGCGAAGCTGGCGAACCCGGTGTTGTCCGGCGCCGCGAACCAGGCGCCCTGCAGCGCCGGCAGCCTCAAGACGCGCGGGTCGTTCCAGACGCCGGTGCCGAGAATTTGCGTCTTGAGGCCGCTCGCCGTCAGCGCCGCGGCGACCGCGCCCACGCCGTCGGCCTGCTCGGGGATGAACAGCGCGTCGATCTGCGTCGCCACGCCGGAGATTTCTTGAACGGCGTTTTGGGGCTGGCCCGGCGTATAACGCGCGACGGTCACGATGCGCGCGCCGTCGCGCGCCGCGGCCTGCTGGAATTCGCTGACGGCGACATTGGCGTAGTCGCTCTCGGGCGCGAGCACGGCGAAGGATTTCTTGCCGCGCGAGACCGCGTATTCCGCGATTCGGTCGGCGTAGGATTCGATCAGGAACGACAGGAGGTAGACGCCGGGCGAAGCGGCGCCCTCGTCGGTCGAAAACGCGATGACGGGACGTCCCGCGACCTTGGCCAGGCGTCCGACTTCGCGCACTTCGGGCGCCAGCAAGGGCCCGAGGATGATTTCTGCGCCCGCGCCGAGCTCGGACTGCGCCGCCTGCGCGGCGCCGTCCACCGTCCCATGATCGTCGACGATCATCAGCGTGATGTCGCCCATGCCCGATTCTTCGAGCGCGAGCTGGGCCGCGTTGCGCAGCGAGGCGCCCACCACGCTCGGGCCGCCGTTCTGCGTCAACGGCAGGATCAGCCCGACGCGCACCGGACCCGTGCCCACGACGTCGCCGACCGGACCTGCGGCGAGCGGCTGCGACTGGACCTGCGGCGTCGGCGCCGCGCCGATTTCGGGCCCCGGCTGGCCGAGATCGCTGGGGCCGCAACCCGCGAGCGCCAGAGCGAGGCTCGCCGCGACCGCTCGAACCGTTTGTCGAACGAATCCGCGGCTCGCGAGCGTCAATGAGGCGCTTGTCGGCATCACGACCTCCTACCGCGCGCGAAGGCAAAAAGCGAATCGCCTCATGCCCAATGTTACTTTACGCGATGCGCGCCGGCGGCGTCTCCCCTGACGCCCGTAGTCCTCACCTTTTGCGGCAATTGTGGCTTTTTCATTCTCTGGCGTTTAGGCTCTGGTGTTAAGGAAAAGCGGCATCGGCGCCCGCGGGGCGCGAACGACCGGCTCCTCGAGGATCGGGGCGAAGATGGCGACGCGCCGCCTGGATCAAACGAAGACGCCGCCGAGCCCGCCGCGCTCGCGCGGCTTCACGGCGTTCGGCGAGCGCGTCGAGGCCGCGCCGATCGCGCCGGGCCTCTATGTCGTGGCGACGCCGATCGGCAATCTCGCCGACGTCACGCTCAGGGCGCTGGCGACGCTGGCGGCGGCCGACGCGATCCTGGCCGAGGACACCCGCGTCTCGCGCCGTCTCTTGCAGCGTTACGAGATCTCCACGCCGCTCGTCGCCTATCACGAGCACAACGCGGCGAAGGTCCGCCCGCGCCTCATCGCGCGCCTCGCCAAAGGCGAAGCGCTGGCGCTGATTTCCGACGCCGGCACGCCGCTGATCTCCGATCCCGGCTACAAATTGGCGGCGGAGGCCGTAGCGGCGGGAATCGCGTTGACCAGCGCGCCCGGCCCTTCGGCGGCGTTGGCCGCGCTCACCAGCGCGGCCCTGCCGACCGATCGGTTCTTCTTCGAGGGCTTCCTGCCGCCCAAGGGCGCGGCGCGGCGCGAACGCATCAACGCCCTGGCGGGGATTCCAGCGACGCTGCTGTTCTACGAGGCGCCGAGCCGGCTCGCCGCCGCGCTCGCGGACCTCGCGGCCGAACTCGGGCCGCGGCCCGCGGCGGTCGCGCGCGAACTCACCAAGCTCTACGAAGAAACGCGCCGGGGAACCCTCGCGGAACTGGCCGCCCATTACGCGGCCGAGGGGCCGCCCAAGGGCGAGATCGTCGTCGTCGTCGGCCCGCCGCAGGCGGCGCCCCGGCTCGACGAGGACGCGCTCGACGCCGAAATCGTCGATGCGCTCGGCGCGCTGTCGGTCAAGGACGCGGCCGCCGCGGTCGCCGCGCGAATTGGCCTGCCGCGCCGCAAAGTCTACGCGCGCGCGCTGCTTCTCGCCGGCGCGCGGCGCTGATGGGCGAGCGGCCGGCCGCGGCGCGGCGGCGCGCCCATCTCTTCGGCCTGCGCGCCGAGCAAATCGCCGCGCTGCTGATGAGGCTGAAGGGTTATCGCGTGCTGGCGCGCCGCTTCGCCGTCTCGGGCGGCGAGATCGATCTCGTCGTCCTGCGCGGCCGGACGATCGCCTTCGTCGAGGTCAAGGCGCGCGACGATCTCGACGCCGCCGCAAGCGCGATTTCGGAGGCCAAGCGCCGGCGCATCTCCCGCGCCGCGCGGGTCTGGCTCGCCCGCAACCCCTGGGCGGCGGGCGCGACTTTGCGCGGCGACGCGGTGTTCGTCGCGCCGAGGCGACTTCCCCGCCACCTCGGCGCGGCGTATAGGCTGGACGTCGACTGAGAGAGATGATCCTCGCGCCATGCCTTTGACCGTCGCCGTGCAGATGGACCCGATCGAGCGCATCCGCATCGCCGGCGACTCGACCTTCGCCCTGTTGCTCGAGGCGCAGGCGCGCGGGCATGCGCTTCTCCACTACACGCCCGACCGACTGTGTCTGGAGGGCGCCTGTCTCTTCGTCCAGGCCGAACCGCTGCGCGTCAAGGACGTTCAGGGCGAACACTTCAGCCTCGGCGGGGCGAAGCGCGTCGATCTCGCCGAGGTCGACGTTGTGCTGTTGCGCCAGGACCCGCCGTTCGACCTCGCCTACATTGCGACGACCCACCTGCTCGAGCGCATCCATCCCCGCACGCTGGTGGTCAACGATCCCCGCGGGGTGCGCGACGCGCCCGAAAAGCTGTTCGTGATGGACTTTCCCGAGCTGATGCCGCCGACGCTGATCGCCCGCGATCGCGCGGCGATCGAAGCGTTTCGCGCCCGACATGGCGAAGTGGTGATGAAGCCGCTCTACGGCGCCGGCGGCCAGGCGGTGTTCAAGGTCGCGGCCAGGGATTCCAATTTCGGGTCGCTGTTCGACCTCTTTTCCGTCACCTTCCGCGAACCCTGGGTGATCCAGAAGTTTCTGTCGGCGGTCGCCGTCGGCGACAAGCGCATCATCCTCGTCGACGGCGAGCCGCTCGGCGCGGTCAACCGCGTGCCGGTCGGCGACGACATCCGCTCCAACATGGTCCGCGGCGGCGCGGCGCGGGAAACCGAACTCACGCCGCGCGAGCGCGAGATTTGCGCGGCGATCGGGCCGGAGCTGAAGCGCCGCGGCCTCGTCTTCGTCGGCATCGACGTCATCGACGGGCTCCTGACCGAGATCAACGTGACTTCGCCGACCGGCATTCGGGCGATCCAGCGCTTCGGCGGCGCAGACATCGCCGCGGCGATCTGGGACGTGATCGAAGCCAAGCGACGCGCATTCGCCTCGCACGCCGCCGATCGCGGCGCTTCCGGCTAGGAGGGCAAGCGCCATGGACACTTCCCTCCCCGCCGCCCGGCCCGCGCGTCGGCCCCGCGCCGCCTCGCCGAAAGGCGGCTTCGACCGCGCCGGCCTCGACGAACGGTTAGAGGCGCTGCGCCGCGATCCGCTTACGGACGACGCGGCGTTCCGCCGCGAAGCGGTCGCGCTGTTCGGCGAACGGCTGGAGCAGGGCCGCGCCGCCGCGCGCAGCGCGCTCGCGGAGGGCGGCAAGGGACGCGCCTGCGCGGCGCGCCTCTCCGAATGCGAGGACAACCTGATCCGCGCGATCCACGACTGGGCGGCGCGCTATGTCCATCCGGGCCTGCCGGCTTCGGCCCGGCCGACGATCGCGGCGGTGGGGGGCTACGGCCGCGGCATGCTGGCGCCCGGATCGGACATCGATCTGTTGTTCCTGTTGCCCGACGCCCCGACGCTGGAAACCCGCAAGATCATCGAGACGATGCTCTACGTGCTGTGGGACCTCAAGCAGAAGGTCGGCCACGCCACGCGCTCGATCGAGGAATGCCTGAAACTGGCGCGCGCGGACATGACGATCCGCACCACGCTGCTCGAAGCCCGCCTCATCATGGGCGACGAGGCGCTGTTCGATCGCCTGCGCGTGCGCTTCGACCGGGAAATCGTCGCCAAGACGGCGAGCGAATTCGTCGCCGCCAAGCTCGCCGAGCGCGACGCGCGGATCAAGCGCGCGGGCGAATCGCGCTATTTGGTCGAGCCCAACGTCAAGGAGGGCAAGGGGGGCCTGCGCGATCTCAACACGCTGTTCTGGATCGCCAAATACGTCTATCGCGTGCGCAGCGCGCATGAGCTGGTCGCGGCCGGCTTGTTCACGCAGCGCGAGCTGGCGCTGTTCTCGCGTTGCGAGGAGTTCCTGTGGGCGGTGCGCTGCCACCTGCATTTTTTCGCCGGGCGCGCCGAGGAGCGCCTGAGCTTCGATCTGCAGCGCCCGATCGCCGAGCGCCTCGGCTACGCCGCGCGCGCCGGCCAGGCCGACGTCGAACGCTTCATGAAGCACTATTTCCTGGTCGCCAAGGACGTCGGCGATCTCACCGCGATCGTCTGCGCCGCGCTCGAGGAGCGCCACGCCAAGCCGACCCAGGCGCTCGATCGCTTCCTCGGGCGATTGCGCCGCCGGCCGCGCGCGGTCGCCGACGCCGGCGATTTCAAAATCGAGCACGACCGCATCGCCGTCATCCGCGACGACGCGTTCGAACGCGATCCGGTCAACCTCATCCGCCTCTATCGGGCGGCCGACCGGTCGAGCCTGGCGATCCATCCCGACGCGACGCGCCTGGTCACGCGTTCGCTCAAGCGCATCGACGCCAAGCTGCGCGCCAATCCGGAGGCCAACCGGCTGTTCCTGGAAATCCTGACCTCGCGCCGCTCGCCGGAAACCGCGCTCAGACGGATGAACGAAGCCGGCGTGCTCGGGCGCTTCATTCCCGACTTCGGCCGCGTCGTCGGCATGATGCAATTCTCGATGTACCATCATTACACCGTCGACGAGCACCTCTTGCGCACCGTCGGCGTCCTCAGCCAGATCGAGGCGGGAAGCCTCGAGGAGGATCAGCCGCTGGTCCGAGAAATGCTGCCCCAAATCCCGAATCGCACCGCGCTCTACGTCGCCGCTTTCCTGCACGACATCGCCAAGGGACGTCCCGAGGATCATTCGCTGGCCGGCGCCGAGGTCGCGCGCCGGCTTTGCCCGCGTCTGGGGCTTTCGCCGGCCGATTGCGAGCGCGTCGTCTGGCTCGTCCAATGGCACCTGGCGATGTCCAACATGGCCCAGGGGCGCGATCTGGTCGACCCTCGCACCGCCGAGTCCCTGGCCGCGATCGTACAGACTCTGGAGCGGATGCGGATGCTGCTGGCGCTGACGGTCAGCGACATCTGCGCGGTCGGGCCGGGCGTGTGGAACGGCTGGAAGGGCCAGTTGCTGCGCACGCTGTTCTGGGAGACCGAAGTGGTGCTCGGCGGCGGGCACTCGGCGATCGACCGCAAGGCGCGCGTCGCGGCGGCTCAGGAGGCGCTGCGGCGCTCGCTCCCCGGCTGGTCCGACCCCGATTTCGACGCCTACGCGCAGCGCCATTACCCCGCCTATTGGCTGAAGGTGGAGCTGGCGCGCCAGGTCGCGCACGCCCGACTGTTTTACGCCATGGCGGCCGAGGTGCGCTCGCTGGCGACGGAAGTGGCGACCGACGCGCGCCGCGGCGTGACGGAGCTGACGATCGTCGCGCCCGACCACCCGCGCCTGCTCTCGATCGTCGCCGGCGCCTGCGCGGGCTCCGGCGGCAATATCGTCGACGCGCATATTTTCACCACCACGGACGGATTCGCCCTGGACACGTTTTTTGTCTCGCGCGCCTTCGATCGCGACGAGGACGAACTCCGGCGCGGCGCGCGCATCGCCCACACCATCGAACAGGCCCTGCGCGGCGAAATCCGCGTCAGCGAAATCGTCTCCAAGCGCGTGCGCGAGGCCCGCGCGCACGCCTTCGCGATTCCGCCCGAGGTGATGATCGACAACAGTCTTTCCAACCGTTACACCGTGCTCGAGGTCTCCGGGCTCGACCGTCCGGGACTGCTCTACGAGCTGACTTCGGCGCTCTCGAACCTCAATTTGAACATCGGCTCGGCGCACATCGTCACCTTCGGCGAGAAAGCGGTCGATTCGTTTTACGTCACCGATCTTACGGGAGCGAAAATCGCCTCGCCGTCGCGTCAGGCGGCGATCAAGCGGCGTCTGCTGGCGATCTTCTAAACCGGACGCGGCGCGGCGCTCCCGGGCCGCGCGCGCTTGATTTTTGTCGCGCCAGCGATGATATCGGGCGCGACCGAACACGGGATTTTGACGAAATGATCGACACCACTGACGCGCAGGGCCCCGAAGCCGCGGCCGACGCGACGCCGGCCGCCGAGGCCGACGGCTTCGCCGTGATCGAGAAGCTCAACGCGGAAAACGCCGAATTGAAGGATCGCCTGCTGCGCGCGCTGGCGGAGATGGAGAACCTGCGTCGACGCACCGAACGCGAAGTCGCCGACGCGCGCGCCTACGGCGTCAGCGCTTTCGCCCGCGACATGCTCTCCGTCGCCGACAACCTCGCCCGCGCGCTCGACAGCGTGCCGGCGGAGGAGCGCGCGAGCGCCGAGGGCGCGTTGAAGAACCTGATCGAAGGCGTCGAATTGACCGCGCGCGACCTGCAGGGCGCGCTCGCGCGCCACGGCGTCGCCAAGCTGGAGCCGCTCGGCGAGAAATTCGACCCGAATTTCCATCAGGCGATGTTCGAGCTGCCCCACGCCGAACTGCCGGCGGGCGCGGTCGCGCAGGTCATGCAGAGCGGCTGGAAGATCGGCGAACGGGTGCTGCGGCCCGCCCTGGTCGGCGTCTCCAAGGGCGCGGCGAAGACCGCCCCGCCGAAGGGGGAGTAGGCCCGGCGCGCCCGACGGCGGTTCGGCCCGGGCTTCGACGAGCGCGGCCGCCTTCCCTAAGCGCGAGGCGCGGCGTATAGGAATCCCCCTCTTCTTCACCAACGCGCGCGGGGGCTCGGCGCGCTTTTCCGGGGCGGGGCATGTCCGGTCATAGTCAGTTCAAGAACATCATGCACAAGAAGGGCAGGCAGGACGCGATCCGCTCCAAGCTGTTCTCGAAACTGGCGCGCGAAATCACCGTCGCGGCAAAGTTGGGCCTGCCCGATCCCACGATGAACGCGCGCCTGCGCGCCGCGGCGCTGGCGGCGCGCGCCGAAAACATGCCCAAGGACAATATCGAGCGCGCGATCAAGAAGGCGGCGAGCGCCGAGGGCGAGACCTACGAAGAAGTGCGCTACGAGGGCTACGCGCCGGGCGGCGTCGCGGTGATCGTCGAGGCCCTGACCGACAACCGCAACCGCACCGCCGGCGAAGTGCGCTCCTGTTTCACCAAGGCGGGCGGCGCGCTCGCCGAGACCGGCGCGGTGTCGTTCATGTTCGACCGCGTCGGATCAATCGTGTTCGACCGCAAGGTCGCCAGCGACGACGCGATGCTCGAAGCGGCGATCGAGGCCGGCGCCGACGACGTCGTCTCCGACCCGGACGAGCACGAAGTGATCACCGCGGTCGCGGCGCTGCGCGAGGCGCAAAAGGCGCTGGAGGCCAAGTTCGGCGAGCCGCGCAAGGCCGCGATCGTGTGGCGGCCGCAAAACACCGTCGCCGTCGACGACGAGGCGGGGGAAAAGATTCTCCGCTTGATCGGCGCTCTGGAAGAGAACGACGACGTGCAGAACGTCACCGCCAATTTCGAGATTTCCGATGCGCTGATGGCGAAGATGCAGGCCTGAGGCCGGAGGCGAAACGCCCGGCTCGGCGAGGCCGAACCGGGCGAACAGCCGCCTAATTGCAGCGCATAGCGCAGCGCGTATAGCCCCAAGGGTTGACCCAGCAAACGCGATGCCAGTAGCAGGCGGGGCCCCCGCCCCAGCCGCCACCCCAGCCGTGGTGCCAGCCGCCACCCCAGCCGCCACCCCAGCCGTGATGATACCAGACGTGGTCGATCTGCGACGACGCCATCGGCTGTTCGAGCGAGGGCGAGGACAGCGTGAAGGCCGAAGCGGAACTCGCCGAAATCGCCAGCATCGCGACGCCCGCGAGAGCCGCCAGGACTCCGCTCGTCAAAACGCGTGTGGACATGTGAAATCCTCCTTTTTCACTCACCTGCGCGATCATGCATAGCCCGCATGAACTCGAAATGAATAAATTATGGCCGCCGTGGTTATCGCCGCTCGGCGAAATCGTATTCGCCCGCCGACCGGCGCGCGACGCAATTCCGCCACAAACGATCCCCGGCTTTTTCGGCGGCTATATTTACCATTCCCCAGTCCTTGCGGCCGCTCGCCGCGGCTGAAGCGCGAAAACCTCGCGCGCGCGGCGATCTCGCGCGCCTTGCTCTGTTACGGTCTGGCGGCTGCGCGAACGCCGGCGCGTCGGCCCCACCGCGCCGCCCTCACCTTCGCCCCGCCGTCACCCCCAGCAACTCGCCGAGGCGGTCGAGCGCGACGCGCAGGCGGTCGGCGACAATCGCGTCGGCGCGCCAGGGAGTGACGATTTCGGGCGCGTAGGCGCGACAGTCGCTCAAACGGCCGCCCTCGATGACGATGCGGGTCACGATCGGCCAGGCGGCCTCGCCGACGCGCTCGGCGGCGGCGCGCATCTTGTCGCGCGCGTGAAGCGCGATTTCGCTGGCGGGCAAGCCGGCGCGGGGCCCGGGCGCTTTGACCCCGACGACGTCGGTCGCGACCGCGCGCAAGCAATCGAGCTCGGCGCGCCGATGCAGGCGCCGCAGCGCCTCGCCGATCAGCCAGCGGATGTCGTTGAGCCTCACGTCGTGTGGCGCCAGCGCGCGGGTCGCGCGCATCACGTCGAAGGGATCGAGGAGGCGGCGCGACGAAGCGCCGCCGCGCTCGGCGGCCTGGCCGCTTTCCCTGGCGTGAGCGAGCCGTTCCGGCGTGGCGTCGAGTTCGATCCGGCCCCGGCCGATCCTTGGCCTTCGATCGCCTCGGCCTGGGCTTGGCGGTCATCGCGCCAACTCCGCGCAGAGTTGCGCCGGCGACGTGCAGTACGAGGCGACCGGCTCGCCGGTCAGGCGCTGCGGCACGGCGACGCTCTTCAGCTTCACGTCGGCGGGCGGACCGCCATGGACGCGCTCGAGATCGCGAAGATGCGCGGCGCAGGCGCTGACGGCTTGCTGGCGCTCGGTCTCGGACCTGGGCGGGCGGCGGCGACGGCGGGTCTGCATCGGCTTGATCCTTCATGGTCCGAAGAGCGAAGGGCGGGGCCGACGGCCGCGCATTTGTTCACTCTTTGTTCTCATTTTCTGAACGTCCGGACAATCTGTCAAGCAATATTTCTGATTTTCGTGATTGCGCTGATTCTGAAAAGCAGAATAAATAGCGCATGACCGTCGATTGGATTCGCGACGCCCTCAAAGAGACCGGCAAGACCCGCAGCGGCCTCGCCCGCGCGCTCGGGCGTTCGCCCTCGGCCGTCACCGACCTCCTCAACGGCTCGCGCCGCCTGCGCGCGGACGAGATTGCGGTCGCGGCCGCCTACCTCGGCGTCGAGCCGCCGCGCTTGGTCGGCGGGGGCCGGGCGCCGGCGCCCGGCGGCAAGGTGCCGCTGGTCGGCTACGTCGGGGCGGGCGCGGTCACCCATTTCTACGCCGACGGCCAAGGTCCGTTCGACGAAGTCAGCGCGCCGGACGCGGCGAGCGCGAAGACCGTCGCGGTGCAGATCCGCGGCCATTCGCTCGGCGCGCTGTTCGACAACTGGCTGGTGTTCTACGACGACGTGCGCGATCCGCCGGGCGACGATCTCACCGGGCGCATGTGCGTATGCGGCCTCGCGGACGGGCGCGTGCTCATCAAGGCGCTGAAACGCAGCCAGATCCCGGGGCTGTGGATTCTGCTGTCGAACGCCGAGGCGCCGATTTACGACGTCGTGCTGGATTGGGCCGCGCTGGTGCGCGAAATGCGGCCGCGGTAAAGGCCTTTCATGTCGGCAAAGCCAATTTCAGCGCTCGCAATCGCGCGCGCGCTGATCGCGTTTCCCTCGGTGACGCCGGCCGACGCCGGCGCGCTGCGCTACGTGAAGACGCTGCTCGCCGAAGCCGGGTTCGCCGCCGAGATCGTTTCCTTCGCGGCGCCGGGCACGCCTTCGATCGACAATCTCTACGCGCGGTTCGGCCGCGACGCGCCGAATTTCGTCTTCGCCGGCCACACCGACGTGGTCCCTCCGGGCGAAACGAGCCAATGGCGTTTCGATCCGTTCGCCGGCGCGCTCGCGGACGGCCAGGTCTGGGGACGCGGCGCCTGCGACATGAAGGGCGCCGTCGCCGCAGGCATAGCCGCCGCGTGGCGCTTCGTCGCACGCGGCGCCTTCAAGGGCTCGATCAGCTTTCTCCTCACCGGCGACGAAGAGGGGCCCGCCGTCAACGGCACGGTGAAGCTCATCGACTGGGCGCGCGAACGAGGGCAGCGCTTCGATCATTGCCTGCTCGGCGAGCCGACCAGCCTCGCCGCGCTCGGCGACACGATGAAGAACGGCCGGCGCGGCTCGCTGACCGGACGGCTGGTCATTGCCGGCAGACAAGGCCATGTCGCCTATCCCCAACTCGCCGACAATCCGATCCGCGCGCTGGCGCCGATTCTGACGGCGCTGCAGACGCCGGCGCTCGATTCCGGCGCGCCCGACTTCGAGGCCTCCCATCTCGAAATCGTCGGCGTCGACGTCGGCAACGCCGCCGCCAACGTCATTCCCGGCGAGGTCCGCGTGGTCTTCAACGTCCGCTTCAACGACTTTTGGACGCCCGCGATCCTGGCCGCCGAAATCGAGCGCCGCGTCGCCGCGGCGGCGGGCGGCGCGCACGTCGCGCTCAGCTTCGAGCCCACCAACGCGGTCGCGTTCGTCACCCCCCGCGGCGCCTTCACCGATCTCGTCGCCAAGGCGGTTGAAGACGTGACCGGGCGACGCCCGGCGCTGTCGACGAGCGGCGGCACCTCCGACGCGCGCTTCATCAAGGATGCCTGTCCGGTGGTCGAGTTTGGCCTGGTCGGCGCGACGATGCACGGCGTCGACGAGCGCGCGCCCGTCGAGGATGTCGAAGCGCTGTCGCGCGTCTACGAACGCGCGCTGGAGCTCTATTTCTCCGCCTTCGGCGCGGCGTAATCGACGCGCGCGAGATAGAGCCCGCACGCCGGCGCGACCTGCCCGCAGCGGCTGCGATCGGCGGCTTCGAGCGCCTGCCTTAGATCCGCCGCGCTCCATCTGCCGAGCCCGACCTCGACCAGCGAACCGACCATCGAGCGCACCTGCCGATGCAGGAAGGATAGCGCGGCGACGGAAAATTCGACCTGGTCGCCGTCGCGCGTCACGTCGAGCCGCGACAGCGTCCGCACCGGCGATTTGGCCTGGCATTGCGAATCGCGAAAGGTGGAAAAATCGTGCCGGCCGATGAGCGCCCGCGCCGCCTCGTGCATCGCCGCGGCGTCGAGCCGGCGTTTGACCTGCCAGGCGCGGCCGCGCTCGAAGGTCAGCGGCGCGCGCCGGTTGACGATGCGATAGAGGTAGCAGCGCATCGCCGCGCTGCGACGGGCGTCGAAATCGTCTCTTACCGCCTCGGCGGCGAGCACCGCGATCGGCTGGGGCGCAAGATGCGCGTTGATCGCCTCGCCGAGGCGCCAGCCGCGCCACTCGCGCCTCAGATCGACGTGCGCGACCTGCCCCATCGCATGAACCCCGGCGTCGGTGCGGCCGGCGCCGTGAACGACGGAGCGTTCGCCGGTCAGCGCCGACAACGCCTCTTCCAGCGCCTGCTGGATGGAAGCGCCGTTCGCCTGGCGCTGCCAACCCGCGTAATTCGCGCCGTCGTATTCGATCGTCAGCTTGTAGCGCGGCATCGCCCCCGCCTAGACCGTCAGCACGATCTTGCCGAAATGCGCCGAGCTTTCGATGCGCCGATGGGCCTCGGCCGCCGCGGCGAGCGGAAAGACCGAATCGATCACCGGCTTGCAGCGCCCCTGAGCCAGCAGCGGCCAGACTCTGGCGCGCAGCGCCTCGGCGATCGCCGCCTTTTCGCCGACCGAGCGCGGGCGCAACGTCGAGCCGGTGTGAAGGAGCCGCTTGGCCATCAGGACATGCAAGCCGATCTCGCTCTTTTGTCCGTGCAGAAACGCGATCTGCACGATGCGCCCGTCGAGAGCCGCCGCGGCGTAGTTGCGCGGGACGTAATCGCCGCCGACCATGTCGAGAATGACGTTGGTGCCCTTGCCGCCGGTCGCCGCGAGCGTCGCCAGGACGAAGTCTTCCGTGCGGTAGTTGACCGCAAGGTCGGCGCCGAGCCCGACGCACGCCTTCGCCTTCTCGTCCGAGCCTGCGGTCGCGATGACGCGCGCGCCGAGCGCCTTGGCGAGCTGGATCGCGGTGGTGCCGATGCCGGAGCTTCCGCCGTGCACGAGCAGCGTCTCGCCCGCCTTCAGCGCGCCGCGCTCGAAAACGTTGGTCCAGACGGTGAAGGCAGTCTCGGGAATCGCCGCCGCCTCGACCGGAGAAAGCCCGGCGGGAACCGGCAGCGCGTTGCTTTCATGGACGACGCAGTATTCGGCGTAGCCGCCGCCGGGCACGAGCGCCGTGACGCGCGCGCCGAGCGCATGGCGCGACACGCCTGCGCCGAGAGCGACCACTTCGCCCGCGACTTCCAGGCCGAGGACGTCCGAAGCGCCGGGCGGCGGCTGATAAAGGCCCTGGCGCTGCAAGACGTCGGGACGGTTGACGCCCGCCGCTTCCACCCTGACGAGAATTTCGCCGGCGCTGGGGATCGGGCGCGGCCGGGTCTGAAGCTCCAGAACTTCCGGCCCGGCGGGACGGGTCGCGACGATCGCGCGCATGGTTTCGGGCAGTTCGGGCATGGTCTCGACCTCTCAAAGATTTCGCGGGTTGTCGGACGCGCCGAGGCGTCGAGTCAATGCGCGAACGCGACGGGAGCGGTCACGCCGTCGAGCATCGGCGCGGCGCGGAACGCCGGCAACTCTTCGGCGCGCGCCGAGAACGCGGCGAGCCGGGGGTAACGCGTCTTGTCGACGATGTCGGCGAGCAGGATTTGGGTGAAGCCGAACGCGCAGACCAGGTTGATGTCGGCGAGGCCGAGATCGCCGCTGCCGATCCAGCCGGCGTTCGGCAGTTCGCGCTCCAGCGCTTCGAGCCCCGCCGTCAATTGCCGTTCGACCCGCGCGATCCAGGGTTCGTGGCGCCTTTCGGGCGGCCGCAGCGCCCGCTCGTAGTGGCGCTGCACCGCCTTTTCCATCACGGTCAGCGCCAGGCCGGTCGCCCGCAAGGCGCCGAGCCGCGCGGCGGGCGCGCGCGGCGTCAACGCGGCGAGCGCGGGCGAAACGGAAGCGAGATAGTCGAGGATGACGCTCGAATCCATCAGCACGGCGCCATCGTCGGCGACGAAGGTCGGCGCCTTGAGCAGCGGATTGATTTTCGTGAATTCGTCGACGTGGCGGAACAGCGAAATCGGCCGGTGGGAGAAGGGAACCCCGGCGGCGAGCATCGCCACCGCCACGCGCCGCACATAAGGCGAATCGAGCATTCCGATGAGCTGCATGGCTCCGTTCCTCTGCTTCCCCCGCGCCCAGCGTCGCGTGTCGGCGACCCGTGTTGCCATTTGGCCGCGCCTGACGACGAGGCTCAAGATCGCCCGACCGCGCCGCGTTTGTACGCCGCGTCCATCGCTTCCAAGGCGAAGCGAGCGGCAACGGTCGCGGGGCCGCCGCCCATTTCAATGCCCACCCCGACCGCTTCCAACACCTCCTCAAAGCTGGCGTTGGCGCGGGCCGCCTGCTCGACGTGCCACTGCATGCAGGATTTGCAGTTGATGACGACCGAGATGCCGATGGCGACGAGCTCCTTGTGCCTCTTTGACAAGGCGCCGTCGGCGTAGGCCGCCTGCTCCATGGTCAGAAAGGCCTGGTAGACGTTGGAATCCAGCGCCAGCAGCCGCTGATGCGCCCACTCGCGCCGTTCTGCGATCGCTTTCAAGTCGCTCATGTCGCGATGCCTCCTCCATGCGCTCAACCTATCGGACGCCTCGAACAACCTCAATTCTGAGCGGGCCGATATGGCGGCGGGCCTTTGGGGGCGTTGCAGACGATACCGGCCGGACCGATCTCGGTCGTGGCGCGGGCGAGGCCATGGCGTCGAGGAAAAGCCCGAAGCGACGCCGCCGAGCGGCTTGCTCCGCCCTGCTGCATCACGAGAGGGGACACGACCCGACTTGCGGCGGCCTCGTTTGGGGCGCGAGGATCGAGGACCGAGCCCGATTGCCGTCCGGCGTCCGACGCTGTCCACGGAAGCGCGCGCCGGCGCATCGGCCGTTCAATCGACGGGCCGGCCAGAAGGCTCCGAGAGCGGCGGAATTTACTGGCGCTCCCAAGGGGGATCGAACCCCTGTTTTCGCCGTGAGAGGGCGACGTCCTGGGCCGCTAGACGATGGGAGCGCGGTCGCGGCGCGAGGCGGTTCTATATCGGCGCGCCGGCGCGAAGGCAAGGTGCGCGACGCCGACTCGCCGCCTATGAGACGGTCATTGAGCAGCCTTGTTCATGGTTTGCTTGGCGGAGCGGGGCGCCGGCGGCGCCTCCTATCGATCGAACTCCGAACAGCCTCAGCGAGGCGCCGCGAAACGCTCAACCCGGCGGCGGCGGGTAGGCCCTGAGGAACATCGCCACCGCGGCGTCGACCGTGGCGTCGATCTCCTCGGCGGTGACCGTATCGACCATCGCGAACAGCACCCGCTTGAGGGTGTCGGCGGTGCACAGGTCGATGAACTGGCGCGCCGCCCGCTCGGTGTCGTCGACCGCGAGCTTCCCGGCGGCGACGAAGCGGTCGAGCCGCTCGGTGAGCAGGCGCACGCCGTAGAGCGGCCCGGCCTCGTAGAACGCCCGGCCGAGGCGCGGAAATTTCGGCGCCGCGGCGACGACGACGCGCGCCTGGGCGAGCATCTCCGGGCTGATGATCTTCGCCACCAGCCGCCGGCCATAAGTGGCGAGCGCCGTCGCGGGGTCGGTCTCGTCGCCGGGAAACACGCACGTCCGCTCGGCCTGCGTCGCGCGCTCTTCGCGGATCAGCGTTTCGAACAATTGCTCCTTGGAGTCGAAGTAGGCGTACAGCGTTCCCTTGGAGACGCCGGCGGCTTGCGCGATGTCGTTCATGCTGGCGCCGTCGAAGCCCTGATGGTGAAAAACCGTTCGCGCGCCGTCCATGATCTGTCGCCGCTTGGCGCCGCCGTCGCCCGCGTGCGCGTCATGCTCCGCCAAGATTTCGGCATCCATCGCCGCCGTCGCCTCCATAAGGCCGAGTGAAAAAAATGACCGAACCGTTCGGTTTGGTCTTGATTTAGTCACGTCCTCGAACTAAGTCAATACGGAAATGACCGAACGGTTCGGTCTGACCCCCGGGTGCTACGAAATGTCGCAGGACCAGACCCACTCCCCGTCGGTCGCTCTCGCGCCGACGCACGAACGCCCGCCCATGACGGCCGTCGTCGCGCGCGAGGCCGCCGTGGCGCCGGAGACCGCCGCGCCGCCGAGCGCGCGGGCGCCCCGCTCGCGCCGCCGCTTCATCCTGCCCGTGATCCTGCTCGCGGCGCTCGGCTACGGCGGCTACTTCGCCTACGATTGGTTCGTCGAGGGACGCTTCCTCGTCACCACCGACGACGCCTATGTCGGCGCCGACACGGCGATCATCGCCGCCAAAGTCGCCGCCCACGTCGCCGAGGTCGCGGTCGACGAAAACGCCTTCGTCCACGCGGGCGATCTCCTGGTCAGGCTCGACGGAGGCGACTACCGTCTCGCGGTCGACGCCGCCAAGGCCAAGATCGCCACCCAGGATGCGACGATCGCGCGCATCGGCCGGCAGGTCGAAGCGCAGGACGCCGCGATCGCCCAGGCCGCGGCGCAAGTCGGCGCCGCAGCCGCGCAACTGCAAGGCGCCGAGGCCGACCAACAGCGCGCGGCGCTCGAATTCGATCGCTCGCAAAAGCTCGCGGAGACGAACTTCGGTTCGCAGCAACGCCTGGAGCAAGCCGCCGCCGACCGCGCGCGCTCCGCCGCGGCGGCAGCCGGGGCGAACGCCGCCAAAGCCTCCGCCGAAGCGGCGCTCTCTGGGGCCAAGGACAACCTGGACGTGCTGAAGGCGCAGCAGACCGAGGCCGTGCGCGTGCGCGGCGAACTGGCCACCGCCGAGGAAAAGGCCGAGCGCGACCTTTCCTTCACCGAAATTCGCGCCCCCTTCGACGGCGTCGTCGGCAACAAGGCGGTCGAAGTCGGCCAGTACGCGCTGTCGGGCACGCGGCTGCTGGCGCTGGTTCCCCTGACCAGCGCCTATGTCGACGCCAATTTCAAGGAGACCCAGCTCGGCTCGATCCGCCCCGGCCAGAAGGTCGACCTCGCCGTCGATTCCTACGGCGGACGGGTGATTCCCGGCGTCGTCGCGTCGATCGCGCCGGCCTCGGGCGCCGAGTTCTCGTTGCTGCCGCCCGACAACGCGACCGGCAATTTCACCAAGGTGGTGCAACGCATCGCCGTCCGCATCGCGGTGGACCCCGAGGCGCTGAAGGAGGGAACGCTGCGGCCGGGCCTGTCGGTCGTGGCCTCGGTGCGCACCCGCGACGAAAGCCTGCCCAAGCCGACCCTCATCGGCTTGCTGGGGCTTGGCGCCGCGGCCGGAGAACAAGGCGCGAGGCCGTGAGCGCGACGGCCTCGGCGATTCCGCAGCGCGCTCACGCCCCCGCGCCTGCGGCGGCGGTCGAGCATTTCGAGCCGCGCCGCCTCTTCGCCTTCATCTTCATGGTGTTCGGCATGTTCATGGCGATCCTGGACATCCAGGTCGTCTCCGCCTCGCTGTCCGAAATCCAGGCCGGGCTCTCGGCGTCCCAAGACGAAATCACCTGGGTGCAGACCAGCTATCTCATCGCCGAAGTGATCATGATCCCGTTGTCGGGATTCCTGTCGCGCGCTTTTTCCACCCGCACGGTGTTCGTCGCCTCGGCGGCCGGCTTCACCTTGATGAGTTTCTTCTGCTCCGAGGCGTCCTCGATCGACGAGATGATCGTCTGGCGGGCCTTGCAGGGGTTCATCGGCGGCGGCATGATCCCGACGGTCTTCGCCTCGGCGTTCACCATCTTTCCGCGCAGCAAGCAGCCGATCATCGCGCCGATCATCGGGCTGGTGGCGACGCTGGCGCCGACCATCGGACCGACCGTGGGCGGTTATCTGACCGACCTCTTTTCCTGGCATTGGCTGTTTCTGGTCAACATCATTCCCGGGATCATCGTCTCCACCGCGTGCTGGTTCCTGATCGATTTCGACAAGCCCGACCTGAAGCTGCTGAAGAATTTCGACTGGACAGGGGTTGCCGCGATGACCGCCTTTCTCGGCGCGCTCGAATACGCGCTGGAGGAGGGCCCGTCGAAGGACTGGCTGGAAAGCGGGCCGGTGACGGCCGCCCTCGTCATATCGGGGCTCGGCGCCGTCGTCTTCTTCTGGCGGATGTTCACGGCGCGGGAGCCGATCGTCGACCTGACCGCCTTCGCCGACCGCAATTTCTGGACCGGCTCGGCGCTCGGCTTCGTCCTCGGCATCGGCCTCTATGGTCTGACCTATATCTACCCCGTTTACCTCGCCGCGGTGCGCGGCTATTCGGCGCTGATGATCGGCGAGACGATGGCCGTCACCGGCGTCTGCATGTTCGTCATGGCGCCGATCTCCGGACGGCTGATGGTCAAGATCGATCCCCGGCTGATGATCGCGGTCGGCTTCGTCGGCTTCGCCATCGGCACCTGGCAGGCCTCGTTCATCACCGCCGATTGGGATTTCTGGGAATTGCTCTTTCCCCAGATGTTCCGCGGCTTCTCGCTGATGCTGTGCATGGTGCCGATCAACAATCTCGCGCTCGGCGCCTTGCCGCCGCACCGCATCAAGAACGCCTCCGGCCTGTTCAACTTGTTGCGCAACCTCGGCGGCGCGTTCGGCCTGGCGCTGATCAACACCATGCTCGACAAGCGCATGGACCTTCACCTCGAGCGCCTGCGCGAGGCGGTCGTATGGGGCCGGTCCGCCGCGGACGAGACGCTGGCCGGGATGACCGCGGCGCTGGCGGCGCGCGGCTCCGACGCCGCGCTCGCGGCGACGCGTGAAATAGCGCTGATGGTGCGCCGGCAGGCCGAAGTGCTCGCGCTCGGCGACGTGTTTCTCGCGCTGACCCTGGTCTTTCTCGCGCTGGTCGGGCTCGCGGCGTTCATGCGCCGGCCGCAAATGGCGGCGGTCGGCGGCGGCGGCCATTGATCAAAGGCTCGAACTCGCTTTGGCCGGCCCTTGCGCGCGCGAGCGGTCCCGACCATATTACGCGTTGAGCGCGGCGCGCCGGCCCGGGGCCGGTTCTCTTACGCCCTACGCCGCGACGAAAGATGACGAGGTCTTCCATGTCCGACTATGACCGCTCTGCCAACGCCCGCGCCGGCGCTGGCGTCGTCCGGTCCGGCGCCGGCGTAATCGACCAGGGCCTGCGCGCCTACATGATCGGCGTATACAACTACATGACGCTCGGTCTCGGGATGACCGGGTTGATCGCGTGGGGGGCTTTCCAATTGGCGGATGTGACGTTCGCCGGCGGTCGCCCGATTTCCGCCAGCGCATTCGGTCAGGCCATCTACTTTTCGCAGTCTGCGCTGGTTGGTCGTCCTCTCGCCACTGGCGGTCGTGTTCTATCTGACGGCTCGGCTCAATACGATGTCGGTCGCATCGGCGCGCACCGCGTTTCTCGTCTTTGCCGGGCTCATCGGCCTGTCGATGTCGGCGCTCCTGGTGGTGTACACGGAGGGCTCGATCGCGCGCGTGTTCTTCGAGACCGCGGCGGCCTTCGGCGCCTTGAGCCTTTACGGCTATACGACGCGCCGCAGCCTTTCGGCGATGGGTTCGTTCATGATGATGGGCCTGTTCGGGCTGATCATCGCGAGCGTGGTGAACCTCTTTCTGCAGAGCAGCGGCCTGCAATGGGCGCTTTCGATCGTCGGCATCGGCATCTTCGCCGGCCTGACCGCCTGGGACACGCAGGCGATCAAAGAGAATTACGCCGCCGGCGACGCCTATGAAGCCGCGGAGAAGAAGTCGATCTACGGAGCGCTGCGGCTCTATCTCGACTTCATCAATATGTTCCAGATGCTGCTCATGCTCTCCGGCAGTCGCCGGAACTGAGCCTGCGAGCGAAGAAACGAGCCCCGGCCCGCGCGCAGCGGACCGGGGCTTTTTTGTCGGGCCGTCGGCAAGACCCGTGTCCTGGGAGACGGGCCTTCGCCGAAAGAACGCCTCGCCGTCGCGGGCGGCGCGCTGAAGGTCGGCAAAGATCGGCAGATTAGCTATCTTTGGTTAGCTAATGAGCAAGCCATGGAAACCATCACCATTCACGCCGCCAAAACGCGTCTGTCGCAATTGCTCGCCCGTGTGGAAGCGGGCGAGGAGAATGTTTTGGCGCGCGGCAAGCATCCAATCGCCAAACTCGTGCCTTTCGTTCCGGCGCCAGCTATGCGGCAATTCGGGGCGCTACGCGGAACGGTGACCGTCGGGCCCGAATTTTTCGAGCCGCTGCCTGCCGAGGAACTGGCCGCGTGGAAGTAGCGACGTGCGATTGCTGCTCGACACGCACGCTTTCCTGTGGTGGCTTGCCGGCGACGAGGCTCTTTCGGACCCGGCGCGGACCGCGATAGCCGGCGAAGGCAACGACATTTTCGTCAGCGCCGCCTCGGCGTGGGAAATTGCGACCAAGCATCGCATCGGCAAACTGCCCGGCGCCGCCGCGATCGTGGCCGACCTCGGCGCCGTGATCGGCGGCCAGGGTTTCATCGCACTGCCGATCAGCGTTTGTCATGGGCAAGTCGCAGGGGCGCTGCCCGGACCTCATCGCGACCCGCTCGACCGGACGCTGATCGCGCAGTCCATGTTGGAAGATCTCGTGCTCGTCTCCAACGAACACACCTTCGACGCCTACGGCGCGGCGCGATTGTGGTGAGGCGCGGCGAACAGTCGAGCCGCGGTCCTTCAACCCTCTGAATTCCCGAGCACGTCGGCCATCGAATAGAGCCCCGGCTTGCGGCCGCGCGCCCACAGCGCCGCCTTGAGGGCGCCGGACGCGAACAGCGAGCGATCCTCGGCGTGATGGGAAAGCACGATGCGCTCGCCGTTGCCGGCGAAGATGACGCTGTGATCGCCGACCACCGTGCCGCCGCGCAACGAGGCGAAGCCGATCGCCCCCGGCTTGCGGGCCCCGGTGACGCCGTCGCGCCCGCGCACCGAATGGTCGCGCAAGGTCACGCCGCGCCCCTCGGCGGCCGCTTCGCCGAGCAGCAGCGCGGTGCCCGACGGGGCGTCGACTTTCATGCGATGATGCATTTCGACGATTTCGATGTCGAACTCCGGCCCCAGCGTGCGCGCGGCGTCGCGCACCAGCCGCGCCAAGAGATTGACGCCGAGGCTCATGTTGCCCGAGCGCACGATCGGCGCGTGGCGCGCCGCGGCGGCGAGGCTCGTCAGATCGTCCGCGGAGAGGCCGGTGGTGCCGACGACGAGGGCGACGCGCGCGCGAGCGACGAGCGCGGCGATCGCGCGCGTCGCCGCCGGAGCGGAAAAGTCGATCACGCCGTCGGCGTTCGCCAAGGCGGCGGCGGGATCGCTGGAGATCGGCGTCCCCGACGCCCCGACGCCGGCCACAAGCCCCGCGTCCTGGCCGAGAGCGGGCGAGTCCGCGCGCTCGATCGCGCCGCTCAAGACGACGCCCGGCGCTTCCGCGATCGCCTTGACGAGTATCCTCCCCATGCGCCCGGCGGCGCCGGTCACGACTAGCCGCATATCGTCCATGGCGTTCCTCGAATTTGCGCTTCAGCCCGGTTGCGGCCCGTCGTAGCCCTCGACGACGACGAGGTCGCCTTGCGAGACGGGCAAGCGCAGCGCCAGGGCGCGGCGATACTCCTCCGATTGGTAACAAGCCAGCGCCGTCGCGTAGTCCTTGAACTCGATGACGACATGCCGGGAGCGCAGCGCCCCTTCTTTCGGCTCGCTTCGCCCTGCGCGCACGAGAAACCGCCCGCCGTACTTGGCGAACGGAATCGCGTTCGCGCTGAGATAGGCCTTGTAGCCGTCCGCGTCGACGACGTCGACGTGCGCGATCCAATAGCCCTTGGCCACGTCAGGCGCCCTCCGCCAGGGCCGTCTCGATTTCGGCCGCGGCCAGGAGCGGCGCCCGGTTGGCCCGATACGGCTCGGAACGGAAATCGCGCCGCGCCGCGCCGGCGCCCGCGCCGGCCTCGGGATCGGCGACTTCGACGCGCGAAATGACATAGCCTTTGAGCATCGGCGGCTCCGGTCCGTTTGGCGCCACGAGACTAGCGCGCGCGCGTAGGAGTGCAAGTCAAAGCGCCGCGGCGATCTCGGCGACGATCCGCTGCGCGGCGGCCCTGGGATCGCCGCTTTGCGTCACCGGGCGCCCGACGACGAGGTAGTCGGCGCCGGCGCCGATCGCCTCAGCCGGCGTCGCGATGCGCTTCTGGTCGCCGAGGGAAGCGCCCGCGGGGCGAATGCCCGGCGTGACCAAAAGCAGCGAATCGCCGATGGCGGCGCGCAGCATCGCAGCCTCCGCGGCGCTGGCGACGATCCCGTCGAGACCGGCCGCTTGCGCCTGCGCGGCGCGGCGCGCGACCAGCGCTGGGACGCCCAAGGCGTAACCAGCCTCGGCGAGATCGGCGTCGTCGCAGGAGGTGAGGACCGTGACCGCCAGCAACTTCAGCGAAGAGCCCGTGGCGCCGGCCGCCGCCGCGCGCATCGTCTGGGGATAGGCGTGGACGGTGAGAAAATAGGCGCCGAGCCGGGCGATTTGCGCGGTCGCGCGCTCGACCGTGTTGGGGATGTCGTGCAGCTTCAGGTCGATGAAGACCTTCTTGCCCGCCGCCGCCAATGTTGGCGCGAGACCCAAGCCGCCGCCGTAGGCGAGCTCCATGCCGATCTTATAGAATCGCACGCTGTCGCCAAGTTCGGCGACCAGGCGCTCGGCCTCATTCCGATCGGGCGCGTCGAGCGCGACGATCAGGCGGTCGCGGGGATCGATGAGCTTGGCGCGGCGCGGCGGGGCGTTCATCGGGCCGGGAGACGGTCGCCGCGCAACCACTGATCGGCGCGCCGGCGGATTCGCGCGGCCAAGGGTTCGGCGGACGCGGCGTTGGCGTCGGCGCGATAGGTCCACACCCGCGCCGGCGGCAGGTTGCGCCAGATCGGCGCGCCGCAATGGGCGGAAAACCGTTTGGCGCAGTCCTGGCGCGGAATCGGCGAGGCGAGGCCATAGGTGAACTGGACGAGAACGCCGTCGGGCCCCATCAGCGCGAAAGCGTCTTCGATCAGCTTGAGGCGCAGGGCGGGCGGCTGATTGAGCAACGGCAGGCTCGAAACCACCGCGGCGATCGGCCAGCCGGCGAACTCCGCCAGCGTGCGCTCGAGATCGTAGGCGTCGCCCTGCACGATCCGGACCGCCGCGAAGCGTTGCGCGAGAAGGCGGCAGAAGCCGCCGTCGTATTCGACCAGCACTAGGCGCTCGCGCGCGACGCCGCGTTCGATCAGCGCCCGCGTCACCGGGCCGGTTCCGGGGCCGAGCTCCACGACCAAGCCTTCGCCGCTGGGATCGACGAAGCGCGCCATCGCGCGCGCGAGGAAACGCCCCGAGGGCGCCACGGCGCCTGTCAAGCGCGGGCTTTCAAACAAGGCCTTGAGAAAGCGCTTCTGATCGC
Source organism: uncultured Alphaproteobacteria bacterium (assembly GCA_963775575.1). Taxonomy (GTDB): domain Bacteria; phylum Pseudomonadota; class Alphaproteobacteria; order Rhizobiales; family Beijerinckiaceae; genus Roseiarcus. Next base: position 1,108,220 of record CAVZJG010000002.1, on the reverse strand, counting down.
CGAGCGGCCGCTCGGAGCGGCGAGCGGCCAAATCGGAGGGAAATCTCGGCGAAGAATGGCCCATGGTCGTCCCGCTGCGCGTTGGCCGTCGGCTCGCTCGCGCCGCTGCGGACGCGTCGGCTCGAGTCAGTTCAACCCTTCGAAGAATTCTTTCATCTTGGCGAAGAAGCCGGAGCTCTCGGGCTGGGTTTTGTGCGTCGACTCGGCCTCGAACTCCGCCAGCAGTTCGCGCTGCCGGCGCGTCAAATTTTGCGGCGTTTCGACGTTGGCCTGGATGTAGAGATCGCCGAAATCGTGCGAGCGCAGGACGGCCATGCCCTTGCCGCGCAGTCGCATCTGATGCCCCGATTGCACGCCCTCGGGAATGCGCACTTTGGCCTCGCCGCCGTCGAGCGTGCGCACCACGAATTCGCCGCCGAGCGCCGCCTGGACCATCGAGATCGGCACTCGGCAATAGAGATCGGCGCCGTCGCGTTGGAAGAACGGATGCGGCTTGATCGCGAGGAAGATGTAGAGATCGCCCGCGGCCCCGCCGCGCAGGCCCGCTTCGCCCTCGCCGGAAAGGCGGATGCGCGTGCCGTCCTCGACCCCCGCCGGCAGGTTGACCGAAAGCGTGCGTTCGCGCGTCACGCGGCCGGAGCCGCCGCATCTTTCGCAGGGGTTTTCGATTATCTGGCCTCGCCCGCCGCAACTCGGGCATGTTCGTTCGATGGCGAAAAAGCCCTGCTGGGCGCGCACGCGCCCGTGCCCGGCGCAGGTCTTGCAGATCGTCGGCCTCGAGCCCGCTTTGGCGCCCGAGCCGGCGCAGCCTTCGCAGGTCGCCAAGGTCGGCAGCTTAATCGTCGCCGTTCTGCCGTTGTAGGCTTCCTCGAGGGTGACCTCGAGATTGTAGCGAAGGTCCGCGCCGCGCTCTTTGCCGGAGGCGCTGCGGGGCCCGCGGCGGCCCATGATGTCGCCGAACAGATCGTCGAAGATATCCGACATGGAGGCGGCGAAGCCCTCGTTCATCCCTCCGCCTGGTTCGAAAGCCGCGTGGCCGTAACGATCGTAGGCGGCCCGTTTCTGGCTGTCGGAAAGGTGCTGATAGGCCTCGTTGATTTCCTTGAACCGCGTTTCGGCCTGCTTGTCGCCGGGATGGCGGTCGGGATGGCATTGCATCGCCGCCTTGCGGAACGCCGCCTTCAACTCCGCGTCGGTGGCGGTCCGGGCGACCCCTAGGGTTTCATAGAAATCGCGTTTGGCCACGTCGTCAGCAACCCGGTTGTTCCTGGCGGCGCCCGACTCGCTCACCTATGAAGAGCCGGGGCCGCCTCGTCTATCGCCCTCGAAGGTCTCGGCAAAGTCCCGATCGCGCCTCGCCCGCCTCGAGGAAGCCGCGTCGCCGCGACGAATGCGCCGTCCCCTCCCGGCAAGTCGAGCGCGCCCCTTCGCCGCCCTCTTGGGAAAAAGGGGCGCGCGAACCTTGAGATCGTCAGGCGGATTTCTTCTTGTCGTCGTCGACTTCCCGGAACTCGGCGTCGATGACGTCGTCCTTGGCTTGGCCGGCGCCCGGCTCGGCGCCTTCGGCGCCGGGCCCGGGCGATTGCTGCGCCTTGTACATGGCCTCGCCGAGCTTCATCTGCGCCTGCATGAGGTCATTCGTCCTGGCCTTGATCGCCTCGATGTCCTCGCCCTGCAGGGAGGCGCGCAGCGCCGCGACGGCCGCCTCGACCGCGCTGCGATCGGACTGGGCGACTTTGTCGCCGTATTCCTTGAGCGCCTTCTCCGCGTCGTGGGCGAGCGACTCGCCGTGGTTCTTGGCGTCGACCGCATCGCGCCGCTTCTTGTCCTCGGCGGCGTGGGCCTCGGCCTCCTTGACCATCTTGTTGATGTCGGTCTCGCTCAGGCCGCCCGAGGCCTGGATGCGGATCTGCTGTTCTTTGTTGGTCGCCTTGTCCTTGGCGGTGACGTTGACGATGCCGTTGGCGTCGATGTCGAAGGTCACCTCGATCTGCGGCACGCCGCGCGGGGCGGAGGGAATGCCGACCAGATCGAACTGGCCGAGCGCCTTGTTGTCGGCCGCCATTTCTCGCTCGCCCTGGAAGACGCGGATGGTCACCGCGGTCTGATTGTCTTCGGCGGTCGAGAACACCTGGCTCTTCTTGGTCGGGATCGTGGTGTTGCGCTCGATGAGGCGCGTGAACACGCCGCCGAGCGTCTCGATGCCGAGCGAAAGCGGCGTCACGTCGAGCAGCAATACATCTTTGACGTCGCCTTGCAGAACGCCGGCCTGGACCGCGGCGCCGATCGCGACCACTTCGTCCGGGTTGACGCCCTTGTGGGGCTCCTTGCCGAAGAACTGCTTGACGATCTCTTGCACCTTGGGCACGCGGGTCATGCCGCCGACGAGCACGACCTCGTCGATCTGGCCCGCCGCGAGGCTGGCGTCTTTGAGCGCCTTGCGGCACGGTTCGACGGTGCGCTGGATCAGATCGTCGACCAGCGCCTCGAACTTCGCGCGCGTCAGTTTCAGCGCCAGATGTTTGGGGCCCGCCGCATCGGCGGTGATGTAAGGCAAGTTGATCTCGGTCTGGACCGCCGAAGAAAGCTCGATCTTGGCCTTTTCTGCCGCCTCCTTCAGGCGTTGCAGCGCAAGCTTGTCCTTGGTCAGGTCGATGCCCTGCTCTTTCTTGAATTCGCCGGAGAGATACTCAACCAGCCGCATGTCGAAGTCTTCGCCGCCGAGGAACGTATCGCCGTTGGTCGATTTTACTTCGAAGACGCCGTCGCCGATCTCGAGGATCGAAATGTCGAACGTGCCGCCGCCGAGGTCGTAGACGGCGATCGTGCCCGCTTTCTTCTTGTCGAGGCCGTAGGCGAGCGCGGCCGCGGTCGGCTCGTTGATGATGCGCAACACTTCCAGGCCGGCGATCTTGCCGGCATCCTTGGTCGCCTGGCGCTGGGCGTCGTTGAAATAGGCGGGAACGGTGATGACGGCTTGCGTGACCGGCGTTCCCAGATGCGCCTCGGCGGTCTCCTTCATCTTCTGCAGCACGAAGGCGGAAATCTGCGAGGGCGAATACTGCTTGCCGTCCGCGGTCACCCAGGCGTCGCCGTTGGCGGCCCTGATGATCTTGTAAGGGACCAGACCCATGTCCTTCTTGGTCATCGGGTCTTCGAACGATCGGCCGATCAAGCGCTTGATGGCGAAAAAGGTGCGCTCGGGGTTGGTCACGCCCTGGCGCTTGGCGGGCTGGCCGACCAGGCGCTCGCCCTCGTCGGTGAAAGCGACGATCGAGGGGGTCGTGCGCGCGCCCTCGGAATTCTCGATGACTTTCGGGGTCGCCCCTTCCATGACCGCGACGCAGGAATTGGTGGTTCCGAGGTCGATGCCGATTACTTTAGCCATTGTCTCATTCCTAACTGTTTCGCGAGACCGCGAGGCCCCGAAGCGGCCTGGCCATGGAAACGCGCGATCCTTTCCAGAAGCTGGACGGCGACGCGCGCCCCGGTCCCCGATGCACGGTTTCTCTTTCCGCAGGCGAGACTTTCTTGCCCCAACGCTGCTTAGGTGGCGCGTATATAAGAGGGGCCCTACACCGGCGCAAGGCGCCGAACGGCCTCCCGGCGGCGAGAAATCGCGAGCTTCGTCCCGAGTCTCGACGCGCGCGCTCGCTCGGCGCTTCCCATTTCTCCTGTCCGATTCTAAGCTCCGCTCATGATGCGGTTTCCGATCGCCCTGCTGGGCGTCCTGGCGATGAGTTGCGGCCTCGCCCGCGCGCAACTCCTCTTGCCTGGGGCCGTCGGCTCGCCGCCGTCGTCGTCGGCCGACTTCGCCTCGAGCGAAGCCGCCGTCGTCGGCCGACCGCTTCGGCTCGACGGGAACCAGGGCCAATTGTTGCTTTCGAGCCACGGCAAGCTTCTGCGCATCGACAAGTTCAGCCTGCCCGGCGAAGTGATTTCGACCCCCTCGCGAAAGTGCCTGATCGAAATCATCGGCAAAGCGCCGATCGAGACCAAGAGCCTGGGACGGCCCGACGGATTGGAAAGGTACGAGGCGCAAATCCCGGCTTGCCCGTTTTCCTTCGACCTGCTCGACGGCGCGGTGCTGGTGCCGGCGCAAAACGCGGCGTGCGTCTTCCAGGCGGCCGATTGTCAGGCGAGCCCCAGCGGCCTTTGGGGACCGGACGCCGCCAGTCTGGAAAGCGACGCCAAATCGATCGAGCGTCAACGCGCGCTCGCCGAGACGGCGGCGGCGGGCTTGCTTCATGCGCTCGAGACGCGGCTGAAAGGCCGGCCTGAGGCCGAAGACGTGGCGCGCGAGCAGAGCGATTTCATCGCGCGACGGGACGACGTTTGCCGCGATTACGACAAGGAATCCGCCCACGGATACTGCGCCTCGCGGATGGCGCAGTCGCGCGCCGCGCTGCTCAAGGCGCGCATCGACGCGCTCGATCGGCGCCCTGCCGCCCCGGATTGACGGGGCTCTCCGCCGAACTTGGCGCGTGTCCAGCGGGCGGCCCTTCCGCCCTTTGCAGGGGAACGCGCCCGGCGGAGCCACGCGGGGGAGCGCGCGAAGCGCGCTGGCGGCGCGGTCGAATTCTTGGTATGATAAGTCATCATATCGGAGACCGACCCATGGCCAGCGTGAAGGTGGCGATCACTCTCGAACAGGAAACCTTGCGCCAAGTCGACAGTCTGGTGGCGCGACGCGTGTTTCCCAATCGGAGCCGAGCCATTCAAACCGCATTGCGCGAAAAGATCGAGCGCCTGGAGGGCGGTCGTCTGGCGGCGGAATGCGCCAAGCTCGATCCGGCGTTCGAGCGGTCGCTGGCTGAAGAAGGCCTCGGCGCGGACGTGGCGTCATGGCCGGAATTCTGAGGGGCGAGGTTCGCTGGGCGGACCTCAATCCGGTGCGCGGCCACGAGCAGGCGGGGCGCCGGCCCGTCTTGATCTTGAGCCACGATGTCTTCAACGTGCGATCCGGCACGGTCATCGCCGTCGCGTTGACGAGCCAGCCGCAACAGGCCGGATTTCCGCTGACTCTGGAGCTCAATGTCGGTGAACTCGGCAAGCCGGCGTGGGCAAAGATCAGCCAGATTCGGACTTTGTCGGTGGAGCGAATCGGCAAGCGCCTCGCGCGAATTCCGCCGCTCGAAGTCGCCAAGGTCATCGAAGGGTTGAACGAGATTTTGGGCGCCTAGCGGGCGCGCCGCGCCGACATTGCCGCGCCCGCCCTCGCCCCGCTACACTCGCCCGACCGCATCGACTTGGGAGGCCGCCCGACATGATCCGCATCGTCGAAACCAAGCCCTATCTCGACCAGAAGCCCGGCACCTCGGGCCTGCGCAAGAAAGTCTCGGAGTTCCAGCAGCCCAACTATGTCGAGAATTTCGTCCAGTCGATCTTCGATTCGCTCGAGGGTTTCGCCGGCAAGACGCTGGTGATCGGCGGCGACGGGCGCTACTACAATCGCGAGGCGATCCAGAAGGCGATCCGCATCGCGCTCGCCAACGGCTTCGGCCGCGTCGTCGTCGGCATGGGCGGCATTCTGTCGACGCCGGCGGTCTCGGCGCTGATCCGCGCGCTCGGCGCCTTTGGCGGGATCATCCTCACCGCCAGCCACAATCCCGGCGGCCCGGACGGCGATTTCGGCGTCAAATACAATATCGGCGCCGGCGGCCCGGCGCCGGAAAAGATCACTGACGCGATCTTCGCCCATAGCAAGACGATTGCGGCCTACAAGACGCTCGATTCGCGCGACGTCGACCTCGACGCGCTCGGAAGGACGCCGATCGACGGCGCGAGCGTCGAGGTCGTCGACCCCGTCGCCAATTACGCCGCGCTGATGCGCACGCTGTTCGACTTCGACGCCATCCGGTCGCTGTTCGCTTCCGGCTTCCGCATGCGTTTCGACGCGATGCACGCGGTGACCGGCCCCTACGCCCACGCCATTCTCGAAGGCGAGTTGGGCGCAGCGGCCGGCACGGTGGTCAACGGCACGCCGCTGCCCGATTTCGACGGCCATCACCCCGATCCCAACCTCGCCAACGCCAAGGCGCTCTACGACGAGATGATGTCGCCGCAGGCGCCCGATTTCGGCGCCGCCTCGGACGGCGACGGCGACCGCAACCTGATCATCGGCCGCGGCATTTTCATCACCCCGTCCGACTCGCTCGCCATGCTCGCCGCCAACGCGCGTCTTGCGCCGGGCTACGCCAAGGGCTTGGCCGGAATCGCCCGCTCGATGCCGACCAGCGCCGCCGCCGACCGCGTCGCCGCCAAGCTCGGGATCAGAGCCTACGAGACGCCGACGGGGTGGAAGTTCTTCGGCAATCTGCTCGACGCCGGGCTGGCGACGATCTGCGGCGAAGAGAGCGCCGGCACGGGCTCCAACCACGTGCGCGAAAAGGACGGCCTGTGGGCGGTGCTGCTTTGGCTGAACATTCTCGCCAAGCGCCACATCTCGGCAGCCGACCTCGCGCGGGAGCATTGGGCGACCTACGGGCGCAACTACTACACGCGGCACGATTTCGAGGAGGTCGATCTCTCCGCTGCGACGGCCCTGATGGAGGCGCTGCGCGCGCAGCTTGCGAGCCTGCCGGGGCGCCGCTTCGGCGCGCTCAAAGTCGAGGTCGCCGACGACTTTTCCTACCGCGACCCGGTCGACGGTTCGTTGACCCAGGGCCAGGGCGTGCGGGCGATGTTCGAGGGCGGCGCGCGTATCGTCTACCGCCTCTCCGGCACCGGCACGGTCGGGGCGACGTTGCGCGTCTACATCGAACGCTACGAGCCGCCCGGCGGCGACCTCGGCCTCGACGCGCAAGTCGCGCTCGGAGATCTCATCGCGCTGTCGCGCGCGCTCGCCGGGATCGAAACGCGCACCGGCCGCAAGGCGCCGAGTGTGGTGACTTAAAGAGCGTCCGCAACGAGGCGGACCGGACTGCGGGGCGTCTCGTTGACGGGGACGCGCCATCTTGTGTATTTATACTCATGAGTAGCCGTGCGCTTATTCGCATTCTCGAAGCCGACGGCTGGCGGAAAGTCGCTCAGAAGGGCAGTCACGTCCAGTTCAAACATGCGAACAGGCTGGGTCGCGTGACGGTCCCCCATCCGAACAAGGACATCGCCGCCGGAACGCTTCGCAGCATCGAGAAGCAAGCCGGACTGAAATTGATCTGATCGCCATGCGCCAATATATCGCCCTGATTCACAAAGACCCCGACAGCGAGTTCAGCGTCTCGTTTCCCGATTTGCCCGGCTGCGTGAGCGCTGGCGCAACGCTGGACGAGGCGCGCGAAATGGCCGCCGAGGCCCTCGCGTTTCATCTCGAGGGTCTGGCCGAAGACAACGAGCCGATCCCGGAGCCCTCGACGCTCGAAGCCGTCATGGCGGACCCCGCCAACCGCGACGGCGTCGCGATTCTGGTCGCCGCTCCGGCGCGCCCGGCCAAGGCCGTGCGTATCAACGTCACGCTGCCCGAGGACGTTCTGCGGGCGATCGACCGCCACGCCGAAGCCAATGGCCTCAGCCGATCCGGCTTCCTCGCCCTCGCGGCGAGGAAAGCGCTGGCGGCGTAGAGGTTCGCCGCCGCCGTGGGCCGTCTCACGCGGCCTCACCGAGCGATCGTCAACCCCGGCAGCGGCTCGGGCCGATCCTTGGCGCGGCCGGCGGCGTCCTTGCGGTCGCCGTAGAAGTCGACGACGAGGTTCTGGCAATAGGCGCTGAAGTCGTCGCCGGAGATCGACCCCGAGGCGAAGGCGTAGCCCTGATCGAAGTCGTTCGGGTAGGCGCGCCTGGCCGCCTCCGGGGACATCGGCGGCGTCATCTTCTGCGTCAACGCCGCAGGGTCGAAGGAAACGCGGGGACACGCGTTGTCTTGCGCGCGCGCCATCATGCCGAGCAGCGAGGCGATGTCGTGGTTGTCGAGCGCGTCGGCGGGCGTCGAGGCGGCATGCGCGATCAGCATGGCGCCGGAAACGGCGAGGCAGAGAAGCAGCGCGGCGGGAAGGGCGAGGGCGCGTCGCATGAAGTCGTTCTCTCAAGAGCCGGCGGGACGATCGAACCCGGGCTTACGGGACGCGACCGCGGCGCGGCGACGCCCATTTGGCTGAAATCGTGATTCGGCTTATGTCGGGGCGATTTTTCACGCGATCGATCGCGCCGCGCCGAGGAGAACTGGCCTGATGAAATTGCCGAGCGAGCTTGGCCCCATTCATTTCGTCGGCATCGGCGGCATCGGCATGTCCGGCATCGCCGAGGTGCTGATCAACCTCGGCTATAAGGTGCAGGGCTCGGACGCGAGCGACAACGCTAACGTCAAGCGGCTGCGCGACAAGGGCGCCAGCGTGTTCGTCGGCCATGACGCGGAACACCTCGGCGAGGCCGCCGTCGTCGTCGTCTCGACCGCGATCAAGCGCGACAATCCCGAGCTGACGGCGGCGCGCTCGCGGCGCATTCCAGTGGTGCGGCGCGCCGAAATGCTCGCCGAGCTGATGCGCCTGAAGCAATGCGTCGCCATCGCCGGGACCCACGGCAAGACCACCACCACGTCGCTGGTGGCGACGCTGTTCGACGCGGCCGGCTTCGACCCCACCGTGATCAACGGCGGCATCATCAACGCCTACGGCGCCAACGCCAAATTGGGCGCCGGCGACTGGATGGTGGTCGAGGCCGACGAGAGCGACGGAACTTTCCTCAAGTTGCCGGCCGACGTCGCCATCGTCACCAACATCGATCCCGAACATCTCGATCACTTCAAGACCTTCGAGGCGATCAAGGACGCCTTTCTGGCGTTCGTCGAGAACCTGCCGTTCTACGGCTTCGCGGTGATGTGCCTCGACCATCCGACGGTGCAGGAGCTGGTCGGGCGCATCGAGGATCGCCGCGTCATCACCTACGGCGAGAACCCGCAGGCCGACGTGCGCCTGCTCGACGTCGATCTCGCCGGCGGCGCGACGCGCTTTTCCGTGCTGATCCGCGACCGCCAGACCGGCGAAGAGACCGCTATCGACGATCTCGTCCTGCCGATGCCCGGCCGCCACAATGCGCTCAACGCTGCCGCGGCGATCGCGGTCGCGCACGAACTGAAGGCGCCCGTCGCGACCATCCGCAAGGCGATCGCCTCGTTCGGCGGCGTCAAGCGCCGCTTCACCCGCACCGGCGAATGGAACGGCGCGACGATCGTCGACGACTACGGCCACCACCCCGTCGAGATCGCCGCGGTGCTCAGCGCCGCGCGCGCCGCGACCAAGGGCCAGGTGATCGCGGTGGTGCAGCCGCATCGCTACACCCGTCTGCAGTCGCTGTTCGATTCTTTCGCCTTGTGCTTCAACGACGCCGACACGGTGATCGTCGCCGACGTCTATCCCGCCGGCGAGGCGCCGATCGTCGGCGTCGACAAGCAGGCGCTCGCCGCGGCGATCGACGCCCACGGCCATCGCCACGCCATCGCGCTGCCCTCGCCGGACAAACTCGCCGGCATCATCCATGAAATCGCCAAGCCGGGCGACATGGTCGTATGCCTCGGCGCCGGCAGCGTCAGCCAATGGGCTTATGCGCTGCCGGGAGAATTGGCGGCGCTGGAGAACAAGGCATGACGCGAAGAAACGCGCTCGCGCTCAGGCACGTCGCGTTCGAGGACGTCGGCGTCTGGGCCGAGACGCTCGACGCGCAAGGCTACGACCTCGCCTATGTCGAGGTCGGTCCGCGGCCGCTGCCGCTCGAGCGCGTCCAGGCATGCGACCTGTTGATCGTGCTCGGCGCTCCGATCGGCGTCTACGAGACGGACGCCTATCCGTTCCTGGTGGAGGAGATCGCCGCGATCGGGCGCCGTCTCGCGGCGCGCCGGCCGACGCTCGGCGTCTGCCTCGGGGCGCAATTGATGGCGACGGCGCTCGGCGCGAGGGTCGCGCCGGGGCCGGGCAAAGAAATCGGCTACGCGCCGGTCGAGCTTCTCCCGGCCGCGAAGGGCTCGCCGCTCGCGGCGATCGGGGGTTTGAGCGTGCTTCACTGGCATGGCGACGCTTTCGACCTGCCGAGCGGCGCCGAGCGGCTCGCCGCCACCTCGCTCTGCCCGAACCAGGCGTTTGGCCTCGGCGACTGGGGGCTGGCGCTGCAGTTCCATGTCGAGGCCGACCCGGAGGCGATCGAGTCCTGGCTGATCGGCCACACCGTCGAATTGGCCAAGGCGGGGATCGACCCGCGCGCGATCCGCGCCGACGCGCGGCGCTACGGCCCCGCCGTCGCCGCGGCGGGCCGCCGCGTTGTCGACGCTTGGCTGGCGGCGCCGCCGTCATGACCGGCGGCCGCGCTAGCCTCGTCGACCAACTGCGCGCGCTGGTGCCGTCCTTGCGCGGAAAGCTCGCCGCCGACGTCTCGCTTGCGCCTTACACCTGGTTCCGCGTCGGCGGCCCCGCCGAGATTCTGTTCTCGCCGGCTGACGAAGACGATCTCGCCTATTTCCTCAAGAGCCTGCCGCGCGAAGTTCCTGTCACGGTCATCGGCGTCGGCTCGAACCTGATCGTGCGCGACGGCGGCGTGCGCGGCGTGGTGATTCGCCTCGGCGGCAAGGGATTCGGCGCGATCGCGACCACGCCCGACTTTCGCGTCGTCGCCGGCGCGGCGGCGCTCGACGCCCAGGTGGCGCGCGCGGCGGCGGAAGCGGGCGTCGACGGCCTGGCGTTCTTTCGCGGCGTGCCCGGCTCGATCGGCGGCGCGTTGCGCATGAACGCGGGCGCGCACGGCGGCGAGACGCGCGACACGCTGATCGAAGCGCGCGGGATCGACCGCGCCGGCGCAGCTCGCGTCTTTTCCAACGAAGCGATGGGCTTCTCCTATCGCCACAGCGGCGCGCCCGAGGACGTGATCTTCACCCGCGCCGTGTTTCAGGGCCGCCCAGGCGATCCCGCCGTGATCAAGGCCGAAATGGAGCGCATCACGGCGGAGCGCGAAGCCTCGCAGCCGATTCGCGAGAAGACCGGCGGCTCGACGTTCAAGAACCCGCCGGGCCACAAGGCTTGGGCGTTGATCGACGCCGCCGGTTGCCGCGGCTTGCGTCTCGGCGACGCCGAAGTCTCGACGATGCACTGCAACTTCCTCATCAACCGCGGCGCGGCGAGCGCCGCCGACATCGAAGCGCTCGGCGAGGAGGTGCGCCGGCGGGTGAAGGCGGAGAGCGGGGTCGAGCTGGAGTGGGAGATCAAGCGGGTGGGAACGGCCGGAGACGTGAGCCGCCGCCGTGGCCGGGCATGACTCCAGTAGCGCTTATGCGCCCTGCGCGTGAGTCTTCGCGCCTACGCCCGTTTCCTCAGCCATGGCCGCGTCCCCGCCGGCGCTTCGCGCGGCGCGACGCTCGGTTGGTAGAACAGCGAGGGTGCCGGGACATGTCCCTCGCGAAGCGCGCGCAAGGTCGGCGGATCGGCGATGTCGAACGAGGTGAAGCCGCAGCGCTCCATCAGCGCGATTTCGTCGAGCAGCACTTCGCCGGTCGCGCGCAATTCGCCGGCGAAGCCGAGGCGTTCGCGCAGCAATTCCGCGTAGGAGAACGCGCGGCCGTCGGTGAATTTGGCGAAGTTCAGAGCGACCAACGGGCGCTTCGCCGCTTCCGCCAGTTGCGTCGGCGCGTCCTTGCCGGCGGCGATGGCGACCCCGACGGGGTCGGCGCGGGCGCTCAAGGCATCGCGTTCCGCGCTCCAGCGCGCGAAAGAAACGATGATCCCGCCCGTCGCGGGCGCCGGCTCGGCGTCGTCGAGTTTTCCCCACGAATCTTCGGCGAAGCCGCCGTCGCGCCACAGAGCCATCAGATGTCCATCCCTGCGCTAAGCGCCTCGGCATGGATGCCGCATTCGGTCTTGCCGCGCCCGCGCCAGCGGCCGGCGCGCGGATCCTCTCCCGGCCGGACCGGGCCGGTGCAGGGCAGGCAGCCGATCGAGGGATAGCCGCGGGCGACCAGCGGATGGGGCGGCAGGCCGGCTTCGCGGATGTAGTTCAAGATATCCGTGGCGCTCCAACCGACCAGCGGGTTGACCTTGACGCGCTCGCCCTCGGCTTCGAACAGCGGCACACGCGCGCGCGTTGTGCTCTGAAAACCTTTGCGTCCGGTGATCCAGGCTTCGTATCCGTCGAGCGCCTTGGCGAGCGGCAAAACCTTGCGGATTTCGCAGCAGCGGTCGGGATCGCCGGCGAAGAGAAAGCCTTCCGGGTCTTCGGCCGCCAGCGTCGCCGGATTGGGATCGGCGACGACGACGTTGTCGAGGCTGAGCCGCGCGCAGAGTTCGTCGCGGTAGCGAAGAGTCTCGGGGAAATGCTGGCCGGTGTCGACGAACACCACCGGGGTCGCCTTGTCGATGCCGGCGATCATGTGCAGCAGCGCCGCCGATTCCGCGCCGAAGCTGGAGACCAGCGCGATGCGGCCGGGGAACAGATCCTCGATCGCCAAGCGCAACAGCGAGCTCGCCTTGATCTGCGCGAACTTGCCTTCGAGGCGGGAGGCGGCGATCGCATCGCCGAACAACTTGACGTCGTGGGCGCTCATCAAATGTCGGCTCCGGCGCTACGCTCGTAGAGCGCTTCCTTGAACGGCGCGACGCCGACGCGGCGGAACGCGGCGAGGAAGTCCTCCTCCGGCCCCAGGCGCCGCGCCATGTAGGTCTCGACCACCGTCTCGACCGCCTCGACGATGGTCTCCGAGCTGAAGCCGGGTCCGACGATTTCGCCGATCGCGGCGTTCTCGTCGCCGGAGCCGCCGAGGGTAACCTGATAGGTCTCTTCGCCCGCGCGCTCCAGGCCGAGGATGCCGATATGGCCGACGTGATGGTGGCCGCAGGCGTTGATGCAGCCGGAAATCTTGATCTTCAGCGGGCCGATCGCGCGGGCGCGCGCGCCGTCGCCGAAGCGCTCGGACAGGCGCTGGGCGATCGGGATCGAGCGCGCCGTCGCGAGAGCGCAGTAGTCGAGCCCGGGGCAGGCGATGATGTCGCTGATCAACCCGGCGTTGGGCGTGGCGAGTCCCACCGAGGCGAGCCGATCGTAGACGGCGCCGAGATCGTCGAGCGCGACATGCGGCAGAATGAGGTTCTGCTCGTGGGAGACGCGCGTTTCGTCGTGCGAAAAGTCTTCGGCGAGATCGGCGACAGCGTCGATCTGGTCGGCGCTGGCGTCGCCGGGCACGCCGCCGATCGGCTTCAGCGAAATCGTCACCATCGCGTAGCCCGGCGTCTTGTGCGGCGCCACGTTCGACTCGAAGAATTTCGAGAACTTGGCGTCCTTGGCGCGCCGCCGCTCGACGCGCTCGCTGACCGGCGTCTTCGCCTCCAGCGACGGGAGGGCGAAATAGGCATTGATGCGGGCGATCTCTTGCGGGGGCAGGGCGAGCCCCGTGCGATCGTGGGCGGCGAATTCGGCTTCGATCGCGTCGCGCAAGTCGGCGAGGCCCTTTTCGTGCAACAGAATCTTGATGCGCGCCTTGAACTTGTTGTCGCGGCGTCCTTCGAGATTGTAGACGCGCAGGATCGCGTCGGCGTAGGCGAGAAGGTCGCGCTCGGGCAGAAATTCGCGCACCTTGCGGCCGATGAACGGGGTGCGGCCGAGCCCGCCGCCGACGTAAACCGTGAAGCCCAGTTCGCTCCTGTCGTTGCGCACGAGCTGCAGCCCGATGTCGTGCGCCTGGATCACCGCGCGGTCGTGGGCGGCGCCGTTGACCGCGATCTTGAACTTGCGCGGCAGGAACGAAAACTCGGGGTGTAGCGACGACCACTGGCGTAGGATTTCCGCATAGGGGCGCGGATCGGCGATCTCGTCCGCGGCGGCGCCCGCGTAATGGTCGGCGGTGACGTTGCGAATGCAATTGCCCGAGGTCTGGATCGCATGCATCTCGACGCTGGCGAGCTCGGCGAGAATGTCCGGCACGTCTTTCAGCGCCGGCCAGTTGAACTGGAGGTTCTGGCGGGTGGTGAAATGGCCGTAGCCGCGGTCGTACTGGCGCGCGATTCCGGCGAGTTTGCGCATCTGGCGCGCGTTCAGCGCACCGTAGGGCACGGCGATGCGCAGCATGTAGGAATGCAGTTGCAGATAGAGCCCGTTCATCAGCCGGTGCGGCCGGAACTGCTCCTCGGTCAATTCGCCGGCGAGCCGGCGCGCGACTTGGTCGCGGAACTGCTCGACGCGCGCCGCGACGAAGGCGGCGTCGAATTCGTCATAGCGATACATGCGGGCTCTCTGCGTTCGCGTGCAAGGCGAAAACCGGCGCCTGCCCTTGAGCCTGCTTGCCGAGATCGCGGCGCACCGTCGGCCCGGAGGCGCGGATCGCTTCGCGCAGGGCCTTGGGCGCGTAATGGCCGTTGCGCCGCTCGACCGCGACCGCGTAGGGGTCGACGATTTGGCTCCGCGCGACCGCCTCGGCGCCAAGCGCGAGTGCGGCCGCGACCGCCGCCGCGTCGGCATAGACCGCGGCGCGCGCGAAGTCTTCGACCCAGCCGCCCTCCGCGTCCCGGAAGACGACGACGCCGTCGGCGAGCCGATTGGCGGTGACGATCTCGCTCACGAGGCTTCCCTCTTTCCGCGTCCGCGATTGCGCCCGATTTTCGCCGAGGCGCCGACGGCGCGGGTGCGTTCCACTGCGACAAGGCGACAAATAAGATTGGGATATAACGATGGTAGCATATTTTACGAGAGCGATCTAGACGATTGTTATTCATACTTGTGGAATATGTTTTATAGCTTTGGCTAGCCATTGCAAGCTCCCGTCATGTCATGACCGAACGCGACCCCATAGGCGCTGACACGAGGGATTTGCGGCCGAGTCGGAATAGGGTTTGAGCTCATGATGGAAGACTTCGCGCTCGATTCGCATGGGATGGTCGGGACCGGTCGGGCGTCTTGGCGGCGAGTTCGGCGCCGGCCGCGAAAGCGCCGAGTTTCCTAAGCCGACGCTCCGCTCGATCCCCTTTGGCCGGGCTGCGGGTTAAGGCGCCGTTAACGCCCTGGCGTTAATTCTAACTTAACTCGCGCCCGACGCGTGGCCGACTTAGGAGAGGCGATGAAACACGTGGCCGTGCTGATGGGCGGTTGGTCGGCCGAACGCCCGGTGTCGCTCAATTCCGGGCGCGGCTGCGCCGACGCGCTGGAGCAGCTCGGCTATCGCGTCACGCGCATCGACGTCGACCGCGACATCGCCGCCACGCTCGCCAGGCTGAAGCCCGACGTCGCCTTTAACGCGCTGCATGGGCGCGTCGGCGAGGACGGGACCATTCAGGGCGTGCTCGAAATCCTGCGCATTCCCTACACCCATTCGGGGGTGTTGGCCTCGGCGCTGGCGATGCAGAAGGATCTGGCCAAGATCGTGCTGCAGGCGGCCGGCGTTCCGGTCGCGCACGGCGTGACGGTCGATCGGCGCGAAGCGGCGCGCCGGCACGTGCTGGAGCCGCCCTACGTGCTCAAGCCGATCAACGAGGGCTCGTCCTTCGGCGTCGTGATCGTCAAGAAGGACCGCGCCCACCCGCCGCAGGAAGTCGGCCGGGAGGACTGGCCCTATGGCGACCGCCTGCTCGCCGAACGCTTCATCGACGGCAAGGAATTGACCTGCGCGGCGATGGGCGACCGCGCGCTCGACATCATCGAAATCCAGCCGGTCTCGGAAGCCTTCTACGGTTATGACGCGAAATACGCCAAGGGCGGTTCGCTTCACGTCCTTCCGGCGAAAATTAAACCGAAAATTTACCATGAAGTCCAAGAGTTGACACTGCGGGCGCATCGCGCGCTGGGCTGTCGCGGCGTGAGCCGGGCGGATTTTCGTTTGGACGAATCAAAGGGGGAATCCGGGGAACTGGCCTGCCTGGAGGTGAATACGCAGCCGGGGATGACGGAAACCTCGTTGGTGCCGGACATGGCCGCTTACGCCGGCCTGTCCTTTGCCGAGTTGGTCGAATGGATGGTCGAGGACGCTTCGTGCGATCGCTGAGCGAAACGCTTGGGTTGCGGCCTGCGCCGTCGCCGGCGCTCGCGTTCGCTCGCCCCCCCGGCGCCCCTGTCCGCGTGCTTCTGCGCGGCGAGCGCGCCGCGCGCGGCCCGACGCCCTGGAGGCTCGGCCTCGACCGGCCGGCGCCGCGCGGCTTGGGCGTCGCTCTGGCGATCGGTCTGCTGCTCGGCGCGGCGGCGCTCGGCCTGGCGTGGGGCGGGCAATATCGGGCGTTCGTCGATCGCGAAGGCGGGATCGGCGACTTCGTCGCGCGCGCTCTCGGCCTCGCCGTGAAGGTGGTGAGCATCTCGGGCGAGGCCCAACTCACCGAACCGGAGATTCTCGCCCTCGCCGGCGTCAGCGCCAAGGATTCGCTGCCGTTCTTCGACGCCGCGCGCGCGCGCGGGAATCTCGAGGCCTTGCCGCTGATCAAGCAGGCGAGCGTGCGAAAACTCTATCCCGATCGGCTGGTCATCGACATCGTCGAGCGCACGCCGGTCGCGCTGTGGCAAAAGGACGGCGAAATTCACCCCATCGCGGCGGACGGCGCCGTCATCGGCGACCCGCGCGATTCTCGCTTTTCCTCGCTTCCCTTCGTCGTCGGCGAGGGGGCCAACGCGCGGCTGAGCGAATTCATGACGTTGCTCGACGCTTCGGCCGAACTGAGGCCGAAGATCATCGCCGGTGTGCTGGTCGGCGCGCGGCGCTGGAACCTCAAGATGAAATCGGGGATCGACGTCAAGTTGCCCGAGAACGATCCTCTGGCCGCGATGGCGACCCTGCTCGCCCTCCAACGCCAGTCGCGCGTTCTCGATCGCGACATCCTGTCGCTCGATTTGCGCGTCGAAGGCAAGGTCTTCGCCCGGCTTTCCGAAGAGGCCGTGGCGGCCCGGCTCGAGGCGCGCTCGCAGAAGGCCGCCCCGCTATGAACTCGAGGCCGCTGACGCCGCGCATGCGGCAAATTCCCCCGCACAAGAGCGCCGTGCTTTCGGTGCTCGACGTCGGCGCTTCGAAGGTCGTCTGCCTGATCGCGCGGCTGACCCCGATCGCGCGTTCCGACCCGCTGCGCGAGCGCACCCATCGCTGCAAGGTTCTCGGCATCGGCCATCAGCGCTCGCGCGGGGTCAAGGCCGGCGCCATCGTCGATCTCGACGCCGCGGAGAGCGCCATTCGTCTGGCCATCGACGCCGCCGAACGGATGGCCGGCGTCGAAGTCGACAGCGTGGTGGTCAATATGTCCGGCGGGCGTCTGTCGTCGCGGCTCTGCGAGGCCAAGACGGCGCTGCGCGGCAGGGCGGTCGGCGAACACGAAATCCATCGGGTGCTCGAGGCGGCCGCGGCGGCGGGGGCCTGTGGCGGGCGCGCGGTTCTTCACGCCGCGCCGACCGGCTTCTGGCTCGACGCAACGCACGGCGTGCGCGACCCCAAGGGGATGATCGGCGACGAACTGGGCGCCGAAATGCACGTCGCCTCGTGCGACGCCGCGCCGGCGCGCAATCTCATGCTCGCCGTCGAGCGTTGTCATCTGCGCGTCGCGGCGATGGTGGCCACGCCCTATGCCGCGGGGCTCTCGACGCTGGTCGACGACGAAGCCGAACTAGGCGCCGCGGTGATCGATTTCGGCGGCGGGTCGACGACGGTCGGCGTGTTCGCCGGCGGCCGGCTCGTTCACGTCGACGCCCTCGCCCTCGGCGGCAATCACGTCACCGCCGACGTCGCGCGCGGCCTCTCGGTCTCCCTCGCCGACGCCGAACGCCTGAAGACGGCCTACGGGGCCTGCATCGCTTCGCCGTCCGACGATCGCGACTCGATCGCGATTCATCGTGTCGGCGACGACATGGACCAGTCGAGCCATCTGCCGAAATCCGAATTGGTGCGCATCATTCGGCCGCGGGTCGAGGAAATTCTCGAACTCGTGCGCGATCGCCTGAAGGCGTCGGGTCAGGCCGCCTATGCCGGACGCCAGCTGGTGCTCACGGGCGGCGCCTGTCAGCTCGCCGGCTTGCCGGAACTGGCTCGCGCCATCGTCTCCAGTCAGGCGCGGATCGGCAGGCCGCTCGGCGTCGAAGGGTTGCCCGAATCGGCCGGGAGTCCGGCTTTCGCCGCGGCGGTCGGCCTCATGGTCTATCCGCAGGTGGCCGGAATCGAACATTTCGAGCCGCGCCGTTCGAATCGCGCCCCCCGCGTCGAGGACGACGGCTACGTCGCTCGCGTCGGGCGATGGCTGAAAGAGAGTTTTTGACGCTGCGCGCGGGCGCGCGAGCGAGCTTGGGCGGAACGGAATTGACGCATTTGAATCGGCGCCGGCGGGCGTCCAAGGAATGAGGCCAGCGATGTCGATCAATCTGAAGGCTCCGGGACTGCGGGAATTGAAGCCGCGAATCATCGTCTGCGGCATCGGCGGCGCCGGAGGCAACGCGGTCAACAACATGATCGTCTCCGGGCTCTCCGGGGTCGATTTCGTCGTCGCCAACACCGACGCTCAGGCGCTCGCCTCTTCGCGCGCGGAGCGGATCATCCAGATGGGCCTGCAGGTGACCGAGGGGCTCGGCGCCGGCTCGAGGCCCGAGGTCGGACGCGCCGCGGCCGAGGAGGCAATCGAGGAAATTCGCGATCACCTGGCCGGCGCGCATATGGCGTTCGTCACCGCCGGCATGGGCGGAGGCACGGGAACCGGCGCCGCGCCGATCGTTGCTCGCGTGGCGCGCGAATTGGGCATTCTCACCGTCGGCGTGGTCACCAAACCGTTCCATTTCGAGGGCGCGCGGCGCATGCGTCTGGCGGAGGGCGGGATCGACGAATTGCAGAAGTGCGTCGACACGCTGATCGTCATCCCCAACCAGAACCTGTTCCGGGTCGCCAACGAAAAGACGACGTTCGCCGACGCGTTCGCGATGGCCGATCAGGTGCTCTATTCCGGGGTCGCCTGCATCACCGATCTGATGGTCAAGGAAGGCCTGATCAATCTCGACTTCGCCGACGTCCGTTCGATCATGAGCGAAATGGGCAAGGCGATGATGGGGACGGGCGAAGCGACCGGCGAGAAGCGCGCCGTGATGGCCGCCGAAGCGGCGATCGCCAATCCGCTGCTCGACGAGACCTCGATGAAAGGCGCCCAGGGTCTTCTCATCTCGATCACCGGCGGCGCCGATCTGACGCTCTACGAGGTCGACGAAGCGGCCAGCCGCATCCGCCAGGAAGTGGACGAAGAAGCCAACATCATCCTCGGCGCGACCTTCGACGCTGCGCTGGACGGCGTGGTCAGGGTTTCCGTCGTCGCGACCGGCATCGATCAGGCGGCGATCGGGAGGATCGAGCCGCTCCCGCAGGCCGATCGCGCGGAAATTCCGTGGCGCTCGCGCTTGCGCGCGCCACGGGCGGCGCCGAGCTTGGTCGCCGCGGAAAACGTGTTCGAGACCGAGGACGCTCCCGCGGAGGCGGTCGCGCCGGTCGACGACGACGAGGGCGAAGTCCATCTGGCCGCGCCGGGCCGCGACGAGCCGATCGACGAGGAATTCATGCCCGCGGCGCCGGAACCACCGGAGATCCGCCCGCCGCGCATGCCGCAGATCGATGAGCTGCCGCCTCTCGCGCAAGACCAGCTTCGCGCGCGTCGCGGCGAAACGTCGCTTTCCGTTCATCCCGTCGAAGCGCGGCGCCTTTCGCTGTTGGAAAAACTCGCCGCTTTCGGCATCAGCCGGCGTGAAGAGGAGGAGGCGCAGGCGCCGAGCCCCCGCGCGATCGCGCCGGGGCTGCCGGCGGCGGCCCCGCCCAAGCTGAGCGCGAGCGCCCTTCACGCCGAATACGGCCGCCCGCAACCCCGTCCGGCCTCGCCTCGCCCCGCCCAGGGCAATCTGGACGCGCACGGGCGGATCGCCGCGCCAGCGGCGCCGGCGGAGGAGGATCAACTGGAAATCCCCGCCTTCCTGCGGCGCCACTCGACCTAGGCCCCTTCTTGCTCGACCGCCGACGGCCGCGGCCAAATCGCCGCGGCCGTTTCACGCGCATCCGCGCATTCGCGTTCACGCGCTTCGTCGCCTCCGTCGGCCCGCTGTTTTGAATTAAGACATTGTCGCCATTGCAAGAAACATGGTTTAGGAAAGATGTAACGATTGTTAACGAAAGGTGATTTGGCCGAGCGCGGCGACCTGCCTATGGTCCCCGCCGGTCGTCGTCGACGCGCGGGACGGGCGCGGGATTTCGAAGCGGCGGCCGAGCGAACGCGGAAGACAACGAAGGGCGGCGAAGCGTCGATCTTGGGCTCGCAGACCTTTCGGCGTCCGTCGTCGAATTGGGGACGTTCGATAGATGAAATTGGGATTCCAGACGACGCTTCGCGATCGTGTTGAAATTCGCGGTCTCGGCGTCCATTCGGCCGCTCCCGCCCGAGTGGTTTTCCATCCCGCCGACGTCGACTCCGGAATTGTTGTGTTGCGCACGGGGCTGCCGAACGGGCGCGAGCGCCTGATCGAGGCCAAATGGTCGAACGTGACCCAGACCGCGCTGTGCACGGTGCTCGGCGATTCGACCGGCGCGACGGTGGCGACGGTCGAACATGTGCTGGGGGCCCTCGCCGGTCTTCGCGTCGATAACGCGCTGGTGGAAATCGACGGGCCGGAAATGCCGATCATGGACGGTTCGGCGGCGGAGTTCGTCGACGCGATCGACTCGGTCGGCATCGCCGATCAATCGCGTCCGCGCCGCTATATTCGGGTTCTTCGGCCGATGCGGGTCGCCTCCGGACGCGCCTATTCCGAATTGCGCCCCGCCAGCCGCGGCTTTCGCCTCGACGTGGAAATCGATTTCGACGCGGCGCCGATCGGACGTCAGCGTCGCGTTTTCGATCTCGATCCCCAGGTGTTCCGCAAAGAGGTCGCGCGCGCTCGCACCTTCGGCTTCGTCAGCGACGTGAAGAAGTTGTGGCAAGCGGGCTTCGCGCTGGGTTCGTCCCTGGAAAATTCCATCGCGCTGGACGGGGACGCCGTGGTCAACCCCGAAGGCCTGCGTTTCAGCGACGAGTTCGTGCGCCACAAGACCTTGGACGCGATCGGCGATCTTGCGCTCGCCGGCGCGCCGATCATCGGCTGCTACCAGGCTTATCGGCCCGGACACAAGATGAACGCCATGATGCTGTCGGCGCTGTTCGCCGATCGCAAGGCTTACGAAATCGTCGAGACCTCGCTGCGCAAGGTCTA
This sequence comes from uncultured Alphaproteobacteria bacterium, assembly GCA_963775575.1. GTDB lineage: Bacteria > Pseudomonadota > Alphaproteobacteria > Rhizobiales > Beijerinckiaceae > Roseiarcus. The sequence continues at coordinate 1,087,091 of CAVZJG010000002.1, read as the reverse complement.
TTCGATCGGCTCTGTCGGCGCCGGGGCGATCGGGCGGGTCGCCACCGCCTATGCGGCCAACGTCGACTAGAGAACCTTCGCCGGTCGGCCCGGCCGATTCGTTGGAAATCGCGCTCTCGCAGCGCCTAATGTGGACACGCCCGCCGCGCGAGCGGCAGGCCGAGCGCTTTTGCCCCCGATCGAACCGTCATCCGCCGCCGGCGCCGCGCGAAAGCGCGACAATTTAGACCGCGCGATTTGCGCCCGATCGATCGTTCCGGCACGGCACGGATTCCAGGTTAACGGTCATTTCATTTGCAGGATTTCGAGGAGGAAATTCATATTCCAACTCGCTGATTTTCTGCGTGTTTTGACGCTTGCGGGTGATTTATTGGCGCGCACGAGGCCGAGGGCGAAGCGGCGGACGATGGCCATGTTCTTGGCGCCGTGGCCGGTGCGGTAGCGCGACAGATCGTCCTTGAACTCCATGTCGAGCAGCCAGTGCATGCTCTCGACGCCCCAGTGGCCGCGCGCGCCGGCCGCGAGCCGTTCGATGTCGAGCGGCGCGGACGAGATATAGAGCCGCGTGTCGAAGGTGCATCGGTCCGCGTATTCGGTTCGATTGAGAACGCGAACGAGCGTCTTGATGTTTTCGAAACGCGGCTGGCCCGGATAGGACTTGTCGGCCTTGATCCAATCGACCTCTTTGGAGGCGGTGTAGACGCGGGTTTCGATGCGGCCGTGGCCTTTCTCGACGACGCTCTTGGAGACGAGTTCGTCCTCCGGCGCGGTGTCGAAGTAGGCGCCGACCTCCGCTTCCATGGTTGCCTGATTGCCCTTCAGCGGCAGCAGAAAATCGGCTTTGTGCTCGACGATCCCGGCGGCGATGTCGACCTGACATCCCATGGCGTCGATGGTGACGAGGGCGCCTTCGAGTTGCCCCGCCTCGGCCAGGTGGTCGAGCAGATCGGGGATGGCCGTGATCTCGTTGGTTTTCTCGGGCACGCTGAGTTGCGCCAGCGTGAGACGGGCGTTCGTCGCGTAGGCGCTGAGCGTGTGCAGCGCCTTGAGCGCCTTGCGCTTGTCGTGCGTGCGGCGCGAGGTCTTGCCATCGATGGCGATGAGGTCGTGCCGGCCCGGCCACAGCGCCTTGATCCAACTGTCGAAACAACGACCAAATGTCAGAGGGTCGACCCGGTTGACCAGGGTGCGCAGCCAGCGTTCGCAGGGGATTCCATGATGAAACGGCGCGAACTTTCTAAGAAAACCAAGATGATCCTCGCCCCAGGCGAGGATATCGTCGAAATCGTCGCAAGAGGCGATGGTGGCGCAGGTCAGCAGCAAAAGAACCTCGGCCAACGGATACAGGATCCGCCAGGGTTCGCGCTCGTCCGAGAGCCGGGAGAAATGCTTCAAAAGCAGGGCTACGCGCGCCCGGGGAACCTCCTCGTCGGCGAAAAAGTCGGTCGTGTCGTCCATGTGGCGCCCCCAAACGAATCAGGAGCCCGAGAGAATCACGCCGCCGCGTCAAGGCAAAATCGTCGTTAACCTGAGTTCCGAGCCGTGATCGTTCCGGCGCTTTGACGCCACAATCCATCGGTTTAATGCCATACTCGCGCCGGGCGCCGCCGGGGCCGGGTGGCGCGCCGACGCGGACTGAGGTAAAGAGCGCAAAGCGGATGAGCCGACGTTTGCGTGAGGCAACTTTTCGAGTTCAACGAATGACACTTGCCGCTTTCAATCCCAGCGCGTCCGTCCTCGCGCGTCGCGCGCCGCGCTTGCTCGTGCGCAGCCTCATGGCTCTATGCGCCGCGATGTCGTTGGCCTCGTGCTCGGTGTTCGACGACTTCAATCCGTTCGGCGCCGAAAAGTATAAAATGGTCGTCGAGCCCGACGTTCCCGCGAGCAAGGTCTACGATCAGGGCCTGGCGAATTTGGCCAACGGCGCGCCCTCCGAAGCGGCGAAAAAGTTCACCGATCTCGGCAATCAGTATCCCGATTCGGATTGGTCGCGAAAAGGCTTGCTGATGACGACCTATGCGCAGTTTCAGGCGCGCGATTACGACGACGCGGAGAAGTCGGCGGAGCGCTATGTGAAGCTCTATCCCAAATCGACCGAGGCCGCCTACGCGCTCTATCTCGAAGCGAGTTCGTATTACAATCAAATACCGGATATTTCGCGCGATCAAGAACGCGCGGCCAAAGCTCTGGGTCTGTTCCAAAAGATTCTGCAGGACTACCCGAAATCGGAATACGTCGACGACGCGAAATTCAAGATTCAGGTGACCTCCGACCAGCTCGCCGGCAAGGAGATGTCGATCGGCCGATTCTACCTCAATCGGCGCAACTATACGGCGGCGATCAATCGCTTCCGGGCCGTATTGACCAGCTACCAGACGACGCGCCACTCCGAGGAGGCGCTCTATCGCCTCACCGAGGCTTACATGGGGCTCGGCATCGTCGACGAGGCGCAGACGGCGGCGGCGGTGTTGGGCCACAATTTCCCCGACGGAGGGTGGTATAAGGACGCCTATAACCTGCTGAAAGGCGGCGGCCTTTCGCCGCAGGAAAACCAGCAATCCTGGATTTCCAAGCTCTACCACGCCGTCGTCCCGTCCTGATCGACCGAGGCCCGCGGACCATGCTCGCCCGGCTTTCGATCCGCGATATCGTGTTGATCGACGAGTTGGATCTCGAATTTTCGCACGGGCTGACGATTCTGACCGGCGAAACCGGCGCCGGAAAATCGATCCTGCTCGACGCGCTGTCGTTGGCGTTGGGAGCGCGCGGCGACGGCGCGCTGGTTCGCCATGACCAACCCCAGGGGCAGGTGACCGCGACTTTCGATCTGCCGTCGGATCATTGCGTTTTTCAGGCGCTCGCCGAGCAGGGCGTTCGCGCCGACGGCGAGTTGATCTTTCGACGGATTCAACTGGCGGACGGGCGCACCCGCGCCCTCGTCAACGATCAGAGCGTCAGCGTGCAGACGCTTCGCAGCTTCGCCCGCGACCTGGTGGAGATTCACGGCCAGCACGACGAGCGGGCGCTGCTCGACGCCTCGACCCATCGCGCGCTGGTCGACGCCTATGGCGGCCTCGAGGCGCAGGCGAAAGCGACGCGCGTCGCCTTCGCGGCGCTGCGCGAAGTCGAGGCGGAATTGGCCGCCGAACGCGCGCGCGTCGCCGCCGCGCAGGCCGAAGCCGACTTCGCGCGCCATGCCTGCCAAGAACTGACGCAGCTCGACGTGAAGCCGGGCGAGGAGGAAGCCCTGGCCGAACGGCGGGCGCGAATGAGGCAGGGCGAGAACGTCGCCGCCGACATCCGCGAGGCGCATCAACATCTGTCCGGCGACGCGGCGATCCTGCCGGTGCTGTCGGCGATCGCGCGCCGTCTGCAACGTCGCGTAGCGCAGGCGCCGGAGTTGATCGAGCCGAGCGTCCAGGCGTTGGACGAGGCGATGGAGGCGCTCGAGACGGCGACGCGGGCGGTCGAGAACGCGCTCGTCGCCTGCGACTTCGATCCGGGCGAACTCGAGCGATGCGAGGAGCGCTTGTTCGCCATGCGCGGCATGGCGCGCAAGTACGCGACGCCGGTCGAGGGCCTTGCGGCGCTCGGGCAAAAATACGCCGAGGAATTGGCGGACCTCAGCGCGGGCGAGCAGCGGGTCGCTGCGCTCGAAGGGAAGGCGCGCGCGGCGTCGGCGGCCTACGCCGAGGCCGCGGCGTCGCTGTCGAATGCGCGCCAGGGCGCGGCGCGCGGGTTGGAGCGCGCGGTGAACGCCGAACTGCCGGCGCTGAAATTGGAGCGCGCGCGCTTCAGCGCCGAAATCGCGCGCGACGACAGCCTGATTTCTCCCGACGGCTACGACCGGGTCGAATTCTGCGCGCGAACCAATCCCGGCTCGCGGCCCGGGCCGCTGATGAAGGTCGCCTCGGGCGGCGAACTGGCCCGCTTTCTCCTCGCGCTCAAGGTTTGCCTCGCCGAGCGCGGCACCGCGCCGACGCTGATCTTCGACGAGGTCGACGCCGGAGTCGGCGGCGCGGTCGCCGACGCGATCGGCCAGCGCCTCGAGCGCCTGGCGATCAAGGCGCAGGTTCTCGCCGTCACCCACGCCCCTCAGGTCGCCGCCCGCTCGCATTGGCACTTCAAGATCGTGAAGAACGATGTCGGCAAGGGCGAACGCGTGGCGACCCAGGTCATCTCGCTCGATCCGCTGGCGCGGCGCGAGGAGATCGCGCGCATGCTCGCGGGGGCGGAAATCACCGGCGCGGCGCGCCTGGCGGCCGAGAGCCTGATCGAAAAGGCGGGTTGAGCGCAGCCTCGGCGACGCAAGGCGCGCGAGGGTGGGGGCGTTTTGCCTTGCCCGCCTCCCGCCGCGGGCCTATCAAGCCCGCCATCGAGACGGCGAGGCGGCCATGGCTCGGGACGAGGGACGGGAAATCGGGAGAAAGCGGCGGCGCGAACGTCTGGCGGCGGCGCTGCGGGAAAACCTGAAACGCCGCAAGGCCCAGCGGCGCGGACGCGGCGCGATGGGCGAGTCGACTCCGCCCGGCGGGCCGTCGACGAACGCGAGCGACGGGCCGAGCCGTTGATCGCGCGAGGGCGGGTGTGAGTTCGCGGGGAGAAGCGAGAAATGGATCGCATACAAATCCGAGGCGGCGCCAAGCTGCAGGGTGTGATTCCGATCTCCGGCGCCAAGAATGCGGCGCTGCCGCTGATGATCGCCTCGCTGCTCACCGACCAGACGCTGACGCTCGAAAACCTGCCGCGCCTAGCCGACGTCAATCAGCTCGTACGCATTTTGGGCAACCACGGCGTCGACTATTCCCTCGACGGCAAGCGGCGCGGCGAGGAAGCGAACGCCGGCCAGACCGCGCATTTGCGCGCCGAGACCATCGTCGACACGACGGCGCCCTATGAACTGGTTTCGCGGATGCGCGCGAGCTTCTGGGTCATCGCGCCGCTGCTGGCGCGAATGGGCGAAGCGCGCGTCTCGCTGCCGGGCGGCTGCGCGATCGGCACCCGCCCGGTCGATCTCCTGCTGATGGCGCTCGAGCGGCTCGGCGCCGAGATCGCCATCGAGGCGGGATATGTGGTGGCCAAGGCGCCCAAGGGCCTGACCGGCGGCGAGATCGAATTTCCCAAGGTGACGGTCGGGGGAACGCACACTGCGATGATGGCGGCGGCGACCGCGCGCGGCGCGACGCTGGTGCGCAACGCCGCCTGCGAGCCCGAGGTGAAGGACCTTGCCGATTGTCTGAACAAGATGGGCGCGCGCATTCGCGGCGCGGGCACGTCGACGATCGAGATTTCTGGCGTCGCCCGCCTCCACGGCGCCCGCCATCGCGTCCTTCCCGACCGCATCGAGGCGGGGACTTACGCGACCGCGGTGGCGATGACGGGCGGCGACATCCTGCTCGAAGGGGTCGGCCCCGACCTGTTTCAGCAGGCGCTCGACGCCTTGAGCGAGTCCGGAGCAAGCGTCACCAGCGACAATCGGGGCGTGCGAGTGATGCGCAACGGCGCCGGCATCAGCGCGGTCGACATTTCGACGGCGCCGTTTCCCGGTTTCCCGACCGACCTGCAAGCCCAGTTCATGGCGCTGATGACCCGCGCGCGTGGGACTTCGCGCATCACCGAGACCATCTTCGAGAATCGCTTCATGCACGTGCAGGAGCTGGCGCGGCTGGGGGCGCGCATCAAGCTCGACGGCGACACCGCGGTGGTCGAGGGCGTCGACAGGCTGCGTGGCGCGCCGGTGATGGCGACGGACTTACGCGCTTCGGTCTCGCTGGTCATCGCGGCGCTGGCGGCCGACGGGGAAACGACGGTCAATCGCGTCTACCACCTCGACCGCGGTTTCGAGCGCCTCGAACACAAACTCGCCGCGTGCGGCGCCGACATCACCAGAATTTCGGGCTGAGTCATGCCGTTCGCCTCCAACCTGCTCAAATTGGTCGCGCTCGATCGCGAGGGCCTGGGCGTGATTTCCGCGCACTTCCAAGATTCGTGCCTGCGGCGCACGGATATGAAATGGCTGCCGGAAAGGAAGCGCTTCCTGTTGAGCGCAATGCGGTTCGATTGGGCCGGCATGAAAGAGGGGCGCAACGAACGCATCGGTTCGGTGCTCCGCTTCGACAGGGTTCTCGGCGTTTCCCACCTCGGCCTGGTCGGCCGCGACGAGGACGCGGTGCTGAACCTGCTCGCGGTCACCTTCGAGAAGACCGATCCGCCCTCGGGCATGGCGCTGCTGGCGTTCGCGGACGGCGCCATCGTGCGGCTCGAGGTCGAATGCCTGGAAGCCGAGCTTCGCGACGTCGGCCCGCGCCGCCCCGCGCAGGAGTGTCCCGGACACGCGCTGACCCGCGCAGAGACGATCTGACCGACGGCGGCGGAGTTCAAGGATGGCGATCAGTCTCGACATGAGCGCGGCCGATTTTGAACCGCGGTTTCGCGCGCTCCTTGAAGCCAAACGCGAATCGGCGCTCGATGTCGACGCGGCGGTCGCCGCGATCATCGCCGACGTGCGCGCGCGCGGCGACGCCGCGCTCGTCGAATATACGCTGCGGTTCGATCGGGTCGATCTCACGCAATCCGGCTTCCGCATCGGGGAAAAAGAAGTCGACGCGGCGGTCGCGGCCTGCGATTCCAAGGCGCTGCGCGCGCTGGAGTTCGCCCACGAGCGCGTCCTCGCCTATCACCGCCGCCAGACCCCGAGCGACGTTGCTTTCGTCGACGCGCTTGGCGTCGAGCTCGGCTGGCGGTGGCGCGCCGTCGACTCGGTCGGGCTCTACGTTCCCGGTGGCGTCGCGAGCTATCCCTCCTCGGTAATCATGAATGCGGCGCCGGCCAAGGTGGCGGGCTGCCGGCGCATCGCCATGGTCGTGCCGACGCCCGAGGGCAAGCTCAACCCGCTGGTGCTGGCGGCGGCGAGAATAGCGGGCGTGTCGGAAATCTATCGCCTCGGCGGCGCGCAGGCCATCGCGGCGCTCGCCTACGGGACGGCGAGCGTCGAGCCGACAGCGAAAATCGTCGGGCCCGGCAACGCCTATGTCGCGGCCGCCAAGCGGCGCGTGTTCGGCGCAGTCGGCATCGACATGATCGCCGGCCCCTCGGAAGTCGTCGTCCTCGCCGACTCCAGCGCCGATCCGCGGTTTGTCGCCGCCGATCTGCTCGCTCAGGCCGAACACGACGAAGCGGCGCAATCGATTCTCATCACCGACGACGCGGGGCTGGCGCGCGCCGCGAGCGCGGCTGTCGAGGCTCAACTCGCGGAGTTGCCGCGGGCGAGAATTGCCGGCGCCAGTTGGCGCGATTACGGCGCGATCATCCTGGCGCCGAACCTCGCCGCGGCCGTCCCGCTCGTCGATCGGCTCGCGCCCGAGCACCTCGAAATCGTCGCGCGGGACGCCGACGCCCTCAGCCGAAGCGTCCGCAACGCCGGCGCGATCTTCATCGGCCCGCACACGCCAGAGGCGATCGGCGACTATGTCGGCGGCTCCAATCACGTCTTGCCGACCTCGCGTTCGGCGCGCTTCTCCTCGGGGCTCGGCGTGTTCGATTTTCTCAAGCGCACGTCGATCCTCAAGTGCGACGCGAAATCGCTGGCCGCGCTGGGGCCGTTCGCCGTCACATTAGGAGAGGCCGAAGGCCTGCATGCCCATGCGCGGTTGGTGGCCATGCGCCTGTCGTGGGAAGGCGTCGAATGACCATCCCGGACACGCGGTCGCGCAACCGTCTCCAAGAAGTGTTGCTCGACCCGTCGACGATTCCGCCCAGCGTCGCCGACGGCGATCACGAGCGCGCCGTCGCGATCAACGACCTGGTGGAGGACAACAGCTTCGGCGTGCAAGGCCGCGACGAGGGGCCCTACAGCCTGACGATCGCGCAGTCGGAATCGCGACTGACGTTCAAGGTGCGCTCGAAGATCGGCGAGCCGATCGTCGAATTCACGGTTTCGACGACGCCTTTGCGTCCCTTGCTGAAAGACTATTTCCTGCTGTGCGAGACCTACTATTCGGCCATTCGCAACGCCAGCCCGCGTCAGATCGAGGCGATCGATCGCGAGCGGGCCGCGCTCCACAACGAGGGGGCTTCGCTCATCGCCGCGCGAATCGCCGACGGGATCGAGATCGACGAGGGCACGGCGCGCCGTCTGTTCACCGTGATCTCGGCCCTGCATTGGAAGGCGTGAGCCGACCGGGAAGAGGCGAGCGAAATCGACGAATTCGCCCAAGCCGCGATCGAACTCAACGCGCGCGAGAACGAGGTCGCCGTTGCGGTGTTGGCCGAGGACGTGATCGGCTCGGATCGCGGCTGGGACGTGGTTCTGGCCGGCGACGTCTCCTGTCAAAAGGACATGGCGGAAGCCACGACCCCTTGGCTCGAGACGCTGGCGCGTCGAGGCGCGCTCGCGCTGATCGGCGATCCCGGGCGCCGCTATCTCGCCCTTGGTCGCCTGGAGGGCCTGATCGAATACGACGCGCCGACGCCGCGCGCGCTGGAGGACGCGGACGTCAAGCGCGCCGGCGTGTTCAGGTTCCGCGCGCCGCTCGCCGGCCTCACGGGATGACGGAAAAGCCCTGGCGCGCGAAGAACGCGCGCCCCACCGCGGACTTCAGATAGGAAAGAAAGCTCGCCGCCGCGTCGCCGGACGCCGCCGTCAGCGCGAAGGGATAGAGAATGGGGGGGTGGGAATCGTCGGGAAACGTCGCCACGATCTTCACGGCGGGCTCCGCGGCCGCGTCGGTCGCGTAGACGACGCCGAGCGCCGCCTCGCCGCGCGCGACGAAGGCGAGGGCCGTGCGCACGTCGCTCGTCATCGCCAGACGCGGCTCGACGACGCTCCATAGGCCGAGCTTGGTCAGCGACGCCTTGGCGTATTCGCCGACGGGAACGGTGGCGACTTCGCCGGTCGCGAGTTTTCCCGATCCGATGGCCTGTTCGAACGCTTCGGCGTCGAACGCGAGGGCGTCGATCGGAGCGGCCTTCGGCGCGACGACGACCAGACGATTGCCCAGGAGATCGACGCGGCTGTCGGCGCGAATCGCTCCCGCCTTGGCGGCCTCGTCCATGGATCGTTCGTCGGCCGAGGCGAAGACGTCGGCCGGAGCGCCCGCGGCGACCTGCCGCGCCAGGCTCAACGATCCGCCGTAGCTGATCGCGACCTCGCCGCCGCCATGGGCGCGATAGTCCGCCGCGGCGCCGTCGAGCGCCGTCTTCAGGCTCGCCGCGGCGAACACGACGATTTTTCCCTGCGCGAGCGCGCTCGCCGGCGCCAGCGCGAGGAACAACGAAAGGAAAGCCGACGGCAGACGGCGCATGGGAGACCTTTCGCGATCGGGCGCGCGTGCGATCCGCTATATTGACTAGACTAGGGCGACGAGGCGGTCCGTCAAGGGATTGCGGGACCGTAAGGGGCGGAGCGCGAATTGGCGAGAGCGAGACGCCGGCGCCGCCGAAGCGTTGGTGGGCGGATTGAATGGCGCATGGCGGCGCGCGCGAGAACTTCTTACCCGCGCTGCGAGATTTTTTCTCGCGCCGCGCTGGCGAGGAACGCCGATCGGGTCAGGCCGCGTTCCTTGGCGGCCGAATTGATTGCCTCGAGCAGCGCCGCATCGAGGCTCACGTTGGCGCGGACTGTGCGGCCGGAGTCGAGCAAGAACGGGATCATCACGGCGCTTTCGCCCTCGGCGATTTCGCCGGACGAAACGATGTCGGACAGCGTCGAGGGGCGTGGAACGGGGAAGCCGCCCTCGCGCTTATGTCCGATGACGTCGCGCAGAGCGGCGGCGGCGTCGGCGATCGCCGCCTCCGGCGTCGCGCCGCCGCCGACGCAGCCGGGAACGTCGGGGACGCGGACGCCCCATACGTCTCTTTCCCCGTCGAGAACGCCGACGTAGTAAATCATGGCGCCGCTCCTCCTTCGCTCAGGCCCAACCCGCCGCTTTCGCGATCGATCGCGCTGCGCCGGGCGACAGTTCGCGATGACGCGGAACCGGGATCATCATTTCGGGACGATCCTTGTGGACGAAACGGTTGTGGCTTCCGCCGCCGACGTTTATCCAGCCGTCCTTCTCGAGGCGATCGACGATCTTGCGCGTGTTGATCTCGACTTTCGCCATGCGTCGCCTTTGATGCGCATCATAATACACACGCACAGGCGTCGCATCAAGAATGGCGCATGCCATGTCGCGGAGTTCTCGCATCTTCAAAACGAGCATCCCCGCGCGCCTGACGGCGGCCGTCCAGGCGCGCGATCGACAACGCCGCGTTTGGCGGCCATTGGCCTATCGAGAATTGAGGGATATCCGTGAACGGAAATGGTGCTGCAAGAGAGGATTGAAGTCAAAGAGATGACTTTTGCGCTCCCAGCAGACCTGAAAAATCAATGCTTTATTGCGACCCCCCGGTCGGCGTGTGTCCCAGTCCTGTGCCCAAATTCAACATCGGCGGGGCGTGCTGGCGCAAGCCCTTTGCAACAAGGATCCACAGGCTGGTTTTGCGGGTGGCGTTGCAGTTGACGGCGATCGCGACAAGGATGGCCCAGCGGTTCATTGCAGGAATCCGTCAGCCCGTCCTTCCGGAGATCGCCCGGCCCATTCTTGCAGCGCTACGGCGCCATCATGCCGCGCTGAACGAACGCATCCACGACTGAGATGACGAACTCGATTCAGACGGGATCACACCGTCCGCCGTCAGCGCCGCGCAGGGCTGCCGAATCGACGGTGTCTCTGGCCCGAGCACGCCGGAAGTTGGGACGGTAGACGCTGGCAACCGCGTCCTCATCAGCATTCCCCCCCCCCCCGGCCGCGCGACTTGCATCGGCGCCTACGCGAGATCGCCGCGGCGGAGGAGTGCAAGGTGCACGACCTTTTCCTTGAAGGGCTACGTGACTTTGTGTCCAGACAACAAGTTTGATGTCGTAGGAAAGCGACCCGCAGAGTGGTTAGAGTGCTATTTGCATTCCCTGATCACCTGCTGAATTGGCTCGGCAAATATCGGAATTTTGACTACCATTGGTCCACGGTTTGTTTCGATCTGAGCTAGTATCCTCCAAGCTTTCTTGGCGTCAGAGATATTTTTGCTAAATTGACCGGTCGCCAGTGCCTGAGATACTACTAACAGACTCGCGATGTTGTTGCCAACTAATTTCTTTGAAAAACTATCGCATTCGCTGGTACTAGTGTGACGTTCATGGCATATCACCAACGCTTGCAATTGCTTAAGAAACGCCGCCCCATACAAATTTGTGACCGTGACATTGTTACTGAACTTGTTGACGTCCAATTTTGTATGGATTGCGTCATCATCGTCCAGGCGCACTATCGCTTGAACGTTCTGCCTAGCACCGTATGTTGTCGGCACGCCAGGTATAACTTGTGGCGTCGCTTCTTGTGGAAGGTCAACGGTTGGCTTACCGTCGTCATCAACGAACAGTGCGTCGACTGGTATCATACCTTCGTCACAATGCGCAGTGACTTGTACCGTTACGCCGGTCCCGTTATTTTGTATCGAAACTGCTTTGTAATCAATATTATCAGTTATCTCGTTTTTGGTTTGAACCAATTCCCAATCTGTTCCCGACCGTGCAACATATGCAAGTCCTTTAGCGCGCACCTCTGAGGCCAAGTCGGAGTTGTCGGGATTCTTTTGTGGTCCAGAGGTGTCTTGTGTCGCCTGACTCGACACATTGGGAATCTGATTATCAGGACTGCCGTCATTCCCAACGTATCCTTGATCGGCGGCCAGCCGGAACCACTTCAGCGCCTCGGCAAAGTCTTGAGCGACCCCCTGGCCTTTGCGGTACATAACAGCGAGGTTATACTGGGCCTCGGCGTATCCCTGACCGCCAGCCAGTCGGAACCACTTCACCGCCTCCGCGTCGTCGCGCGGCACGCCCTGGCCGTTGTTGTACATAATGCCGAGGTTGTTCTGCGCGTGGGGATCTCCTTGGCTGGCGGTCAGCCGGAACCATTTCAGCGCCTCGGCAAAGTCTTGAAGGACACCCTGGCCGTGGGCGTACGCAACGCCGAGGTTGTACTGCGCGGCGGCGTATCCCTGGTCGGCGGCCAGCCGCACCCATTTAACCGCCTCCGCGTCGTCGTGCGGAACGCCTTGGCCTTCGTGATACATAAGGCCGATGTTGTACTGGGCCTCGGAGTATCCCCCGTCAGCGGCCAGCCGGAACCATTTCATCGCCTCAGCGTCGTCGCGGAGGACCCCCTGGCCTTTGTGATAAGACACGCCGAGATTGGCTTGAGCGGCGGCGTATCTCTGGTCGGCGGCTAGCCGCATCCACCTCACCGCCTCCGTGTCGTCGCGCGGAACTCCCTGGCCGTTGTGATAAAGCACGCCGAGGTTGTACTGCGCGGCGGCGTATCCCTGGTCGGCGGCCAGCCGGTACCACTTCGCCGACTCAACGTAGTCTTGAGTGGTACCCTGGCCCTGGGCGTACATAACGCCGAGATTGTACTGGCCGCCTGCGTACCCCTGGTCGGCGGCCAGCCGGCACCATTTTAGCGCCTGTACGTGGTCTTGAGGAGCGCCCAAGCCACCGTCTAACATGACGCCGAGATTGGCTTGGGCGGCGGCGTATCCCTGGTCGGCGGCTAGCCGGTACCATTTCACCGCCTCGGCGTAGTCTTGAGGGACGCCATGGCCTTCGTCGTACATAACGCCGAGACTGTACTCGGCAGACGCGTCGCCCTTGTTTGCCGCTGCGGTGCACGATTTTAGGTCACTGGTGACGCATCCCTGTTCTGCTTTCTGCGCCGGGACGTTTATCGCCTGGCGTAACCACGTTACTGCATCGACGTCTCCTTGATCAGCGGCCAGCCGCATCCACTTCATCGCCTCAACTTCATTGGGCGGGACGCCATGGCCATCGTGGTACATAAGGCCGAGATTGGACTGGGCGTGGGCGTATCCCTGGTCGGCGGCCAGCCGGAACCACTTCAGCGCCTCGGCGTAGTCCTGAGCGACGCCATGGCCATCGCGGTACATAAAGCCGAGATTGGACTGGGCGATGACGAATCCCTGGTCGGCGGCCAGCCGGAACCACTTCAGCGCCTCGGCATAGTCTTGAGCGACGCCCTGGCCTTCGTCGTACATAGCGCCGAGATTGGACTGGGCGTCGGCAAGGCCGTGATCAGCGGCCAGATGATACCACTTTACCGCCTCAACGTCATTGCGAGCGACACCATGGCCTTCGCGGTGCATAAGACCAAGGCTGAACTGAGCATCGGCGTTTCCCTGGTCGGCTGCCAGCCGGAACCATTTCATCGCCTCGGCGTAGTCTTGAGGAACGCCATGGCCCTCATGGTAGCATAAGCCGAGGCTGAACTGAGCATCGGCGTTTCCCTGGTCGGCTGCCAGCCGGAACCATTTCATCGCCTCGGCGTAGTCTTGAGGAACGCCCTGACCGTTGTCATACATAAGGCCGAGGCTGTATTGCGCGACGGCATATCCCTGGTCGGCGGCCATGCGATACCACTTCATCGCCCCTGCGAAGTCGCGCGGGACGCCCTGGCCTTCGTGATACATAAAGCCGACATCATACTGGGCGTGGGCGTATCCCTGGTCGGCGGCCAGCCGGTACCACTTCAGCGCCTCGGCGTAGTCCTGAGGAGCCCCCTGCCCATTGTAGTACATAACGCCGACGGTGGTCTGGGCATGTGCGTCGCCCCTGTTTGCTGCTTCGGTGCATAATTTTAGGTCTCCACGAACGCATCCCCGCCCTGTATTCTGTACCGGCGCGCTCGTCGCATTGTTATCGCCGACAAGAAACAACGCGCTTGGCCTCTGCAAGTCAGCAGCCGCTGATCCCTCCCCGTACAGAGCGATTGCCGCCGCGCTCCCGTTCATTACGACAAACATCGCTATCGAAATGAGCGCCAGTTCGCAGAGCAACGTAACCATCTGACGACCTCATGAAATCGCCACCGCATTTACGGTCGCAGATCCATGAATCGCGTCAAGAGTCCTCCGTCACAAAACGAGCCGCTGAGTTGTCCAAATGATTGACATCCAGGCCTCGCGGTGCGCGCCTTAAGAGCCGCAGGCACCACATGAGCGCAACCGATTCCGCCGTCACCGTCACCGGCAGCGACTGGACCGACGTTGAGAACGACTGCATCGTCGCCGACGACTTCACCATGCTTGGGCGCAAGACTGCCTTGCGGCGACCGATCAGACCCCAGTCCAGGTCGGCGGCATCGGCGCCCAATAGCCTGCCGCCACCGACACATCGGCAAACGAGCCGTGAAACGCGAGCGCAACCCCTTCTCGGCCATTCGGTCGCAACTAGAACCATGAACTCGGAAAACCGGGACTCTGTCGTCACGGCGACGACCCGAGGGGTGCCGCGGTTCCGATCGGGGGAGCGTGTGAAGGAAAAGGCTCCGGACATCAGGGGCAATCTGCGGTTATGATAGGCAATGCGCGGCAAACCGGGTGGTCGCGCCGAACTGCGGTGATCAGCAGGGGAAGCCAAGTGGCCCAAGAACTGGCGATCATTACGGCGCTCGCGCTCCTCGCACTGGGGACGTCGGCGGGGGCGGCGGATGTCTGCGAGGCCGTGGCCCTACGCAACGTGCCGGCGCTCGAAGACCCGTCAGCGGTGATCAGAAGAGGCGACCATGATACGGGGATCGCGCAGTATCGCGTAAGCAAGAAGACCGGAGAGGACGAATTATGCTCGCATGGAGGCTACTGCTACCCGGTTCACGCAACAGAAAGCGGGCAACGAATTGAGGTTCTCCGGCTCACCAACTGCTCAATTGGCGCACGCGACCCGTATGACGATCCCGACGATATCTTCTACAGGCTGGATGTAATCCGCAGCGCGGTCCCGCCACAGACCTTGAAGATCAACGACGTCGACGACAGCCTGCTGAAACTTGGCCTGTGTTCGGCGTGCGCCAACAACGCGGCGTTTCTCTATGTGACCACCCCGGAATCAAGGTGCGCAAGGGTCGTGAAGGAGGCGCTGGAGGGCAATCCCGACGCAGTCAAGGCGCTCAACAGCGGCGACAACGATCTCTGCGATGCCTCCCAGGCACCTGCGTCCGTCGTCAGCGGGCCGAGCTTCGATTGCAGGAAAGCGAGCCTGCCCGCAGAGCAGACAATCTGCCACAGCGCCAGGCTTGCCGCGATGGACCTGGTCCAGGCGAAGCTCTACGCCGGCCTGCGCTCGGTCGCGACGCCGCGCGAGCGGAAGAGAATCGATGCCGACCAGTTGGCCTGGATACGAAGCGTTCAATCCTGCGGATGGAACGCGGACTGCATCTCGTCCGCCTATCAGGCTCACGTCACAGATCTTCATCGCAGCGGTCCTGCGATCTGTGACGGACCGATCCTTCAGCAGCCGGCCGAATGCGACGCCGGTGGTGCACTTGAGGACGAGATGCCACGATGACACGCCCGGCTGCGGACAGCAATACGCAGGTCGGCGTGGCGAGTCGGGCGCGCGCACGCGGAAGCCGTAAAGGAAGTCCAATGCATAAAGGCGTCCTGCATTCTGCTGCGATTGTTGTTGCAGTTGCATGCGGCTGTCACAGCCGGCCAACGCTGGCTGACCCTATATCAGCAGGAGCGGTGGCCCCAGTCGGGGCAGAGGTCTCGCTGATGCTGAACGAAGGCAATCTTTCCGGGGCGCGCTTCGTCATTCTCCCTCACGGCAGGGAAGCAATAATGTCCGAAGGCGATTCGATCCGGTACTGGTCCACGAACGCCGCCGCGGTCTCATCCGAACTTCCACATTCTCGCGAACCCATTTATGAGGACGGCGACGATCGAAGCGGATATTACCGGGACATGTTGTGCGTCTCACCTGACGGAGAGCGGGTGGCGTCAGGCGGGTATTCCGGCTTCGTCGAAAGACGAATGTCCGACGGCAAGGTTCTGTTCGATTCCGGCTCCATGCTTGAGGGCATTTCCGACATCCAATATTCGAAGGATGGCGCGCTGCTCTTGATGAGCGGCTACGGCTCGGTGTCGGTGTGGGACACCGTCAGGAAGCGCATGATTCGAACCATGTCCAACCACTTGAGCCTCTTTGACGCGGCGTTTGACGGTTCCGGCGCCTTTGTCGTCACGGCGTCCGCGGATGAGGCCGCACTGGATCTGTGGGAGACAGGCACGGGGCGCCTTGTGCGGAGCTACCTGTTCGCCGACCTGCCACGAAAGGCGGATGACGAAAACGGTTTCAGCATGGTGCGCTTCTCTCATGACAACAAGAACATATTTGCTGCCCAGACAAGCCAGCAGCGCGTGCTTGTCTGGAATATCAACGGTTGTGACACAGCAAATGACGTCCAAGTCGGCGAATTGTCGACTTACATCGTCGGCCACGACGACGGCAGTCTCATAGTCGGATACAAGAACGGGGACATCAGCGTCTGGAGCCTTCAAGACAGGAAAGCCGTGAAGACGATCCATACGGGGCGGGGACCGATCGTATCCCTGTCCGAGTCGCGTGAAGGCGACAAGCTTGTGGTCAGCGGGGGGAAATATTTCCAACTGGTGGATATGGTCGGCGGCAAGGTTGTCGCGACCTTCTTTGTCGCGGACAATCATGGCGTCGCATACACGCCCAAGGGGCTTTTCGTGACAGACGGGGACCCGCGCAAGGCGTTCAAGATCATGCTGGATGGAGACGAATTGCCCGTCGATGACTTCATACGGCTCAACCGACGGACCGACCTGGACGAGGCCGTCAAGAGTTCACACTAACGGCAGTTCCCGATGTCCGCGTTGATCA
Source organism: uncultured Alphaproteobacteria bacterium (assembly GCA_963775575.1). Classification (GTDB taxonomy): domain Bacteria; phylum Pseudomonadota; class Alphaproteobacteria; order Rhizobiales; family Beijerinckiaceae; genus Roseiarcus. The sequence goes on along the minus strand of CAVZJG010000002.1, from coordinate 1,070,350 downwards.
GGCAGCACCTGCGAACGGCGACGAAAGCAGTCGCAGCGATAACCCTCGTCGTTTTCTGTTGCGGAAACGCCGCCGCGGACGAACTCGCCGGGCGATGGGTCGACAATCCCAAAAGCTGCGTCGGCGACAGGAGCAGCAGCGGGCCGAACGGTGTCAATTTCCAGATCGTGGATTTTGACGTGCGGAACATATCGTTCTTCGACGACGACAAATGCCCGATGACCGAATTCACTGCGAAATCAAACGCCCTATATCTCACGACACGCGTTTTCATGGCCTATTGCAAAGGGGAGGGCGGCGACGGGCCGCCATTCTGGCTTTTCATCTCCAGGGAACTGAACAGCATTTCCGTCCTGCGGGTCGATCCAAAGAATTCTGAGCCGACGAACCGTTATTCTTTGCAACGATGCAGCAACAACGACGACCCGGCCGAACAATGCACCCGCTCCCTGTACCTTGCATTGAGAACGATGGAGAAAGAGGACGCGTGCGGCCAAGATCACACGGAAAGCGTCCGTCTCAAAGCCAAGTTCACGGAGGATTGCGCGGGCGTATTCCAGAAACCTCAGATCGATCAATTCATCACGCAGACGCTCAAGGATTCGCGTGCCGATTACCGAAACTTTGGGAAGGAGAAGTTCTGTCGCTAGATGGGCCCTCCACCCCACCGGTCCCTAAGGTATGAATTCACAGACGGCGCTCACGCCGACGTCATTGGGGCCGCGCCTAATTCAAATTGAGAAAGAAATGAGACATATACTCAGGGCTTTCGTAATTTAAGCGATTCTTAAATTCAAAACGACATCCAATAAAGATCAAATCTTTAATTTCAATGCAAATCTCATGGGATGCGCAAGCATATACATGGCCGCTTGACATAATATTGATAATGTTCGGATGAAATTTGTCTCCTTTTTTACCGAAAACATTTGCCCTGTCGCAATCATCTGGGCTATAAGTAGCAGCAGGACAACTTGGGACAGGGTTCTTTAATAGTGCTTCACAAGGAGCCGCCATTACTGACCCATTGACTATACTGGACAATGCTAGGCCAGCTAACGGCATCATCACATTTTTTACACCCATAGCGTCCTCCTATTCGCCTACTTCCCGCAGCGGGATGGCGCGACCGGGTTGTTGTCGCCGACAAAAACAAGGCGCTTGGTCTCTGCAACCCGGCAGACGCTGATCCCTCCACGTATAGAGCAGCCCAATTGCGTTCCAAGTGATCGCTGCCATTGGCCTCAATTTGCGCACGGCCACGCCGTCTGAAGCGCAGTTGCCGCTACCGATCGCGCCGAATAGGGCTGGCCGTTCGCGCCAATGACATGTTGCGGGTCTGCCGCCATGAACGCCATCACAGCGAACATAACACCCTTCGGGTCCATCTTGGGCGGAGGACAAATCTTCCCGTCGTTCACCAATCTCTCCGCGGTCGCACTAGTGAAACCCATCATCATGCCGCACGCAGAGTCACTGTTATCTTTGAGACACGACGACGCCCATCCGAACAATTGCTTCGAATCGAAGAAAATGAATGCGGTCCCGCTGATTGTAGTGTCCTGTGCTTTCATGATTGCGCCGGACTGTTGCGCCTTCGCTATCGGGATATCGACGAGCGAGATCGTGATCGCGAACGCCAGCACGATCACTGCGACGACGATCAATTGAAACATGGCTCTGCCTCCAATTGACGGCGGGTAAAGTGAGGAAGGCACACCTTGCCAACAGGCATCACGGAACCTCTCCCAATTTACGGTCGCAGACCCCTGAATCGCGTCAAGAGTCCTCCGTCACAATGCGATGTCAGATCGTCCAAATAGTTGACATGGTCGGTTGTCGGTGCGCGCCTTAAGCGCCGCAGGCATGCATATGAGCGCGACCAATTCCGCCGTCGCCGGCAGCGACTGGACCGATGTCGAGAACGACTGCATCGTCGCCGACTACTTCGCCATGCTCGGCGAGGAACTGGCCGGGCGTCCTTACGTGAAGGCTTCCCATCGCCGGGCCGTGGTCGAGCAGACTGGGCGTTCCGAGCCGTCTGTCGAGCGCAAATACATGAACGTCAGCGCGGTGCTGATGAAGCTCGGGCTGCCGCGCATCCGCGGCTACGCGCCCAACGCCCACGCGCAGTCTGCTGGCCCAGGTCGCGCCCTAGGACAACAACCATCGGCCCGGAAGAAAAGACGTGACATATGAAGCCATGCCAGCGATTGCCCACCGCCGATGCATCGATGTACAAAGGAGAGAGCAAGTGGTCGCGTTGGACCTCGCTAGCGCACCTTCGCTCAGCGTTGGCCGGCGGCTACGATCGAGAGCGATTCCATGGTCGCCGCGGCCGCTATCTTTAACCGATTGACCAAACGAATCTTTGGGTCGCTCGAAAAGGAGCGCCAGGATAAGGAGCGCTGTCGCAATCAAGAGTGGGATAGAAATTTCGCCTACTACAGTAAGCAGTTGAAAGAAAAGCACTTAAGCGATGATGCTTTAATATACGAATGCGCGTCGACCTGCGCCAGTTACCATTTGACGGAAAGAGAATTGAATCAAAAGATTCAAAGGCAACAACAATGGCTTGGACTTCTTGTTGCGTTATTTCTGCTAAGCATTATTTTGACGTACAGCTATTAGACGCCGAGTCCGGTCTTCCATTTGATCCGATCAAGTTGCCGTCACGCCCAAACTCATCCTCTGAATCTGAAGACCACTTTCCGATCGCCATCCCCGCCAGCGCTCTCATGAAGCCCCGGATGTCCCGCCGCAGCGCCTCGGCGCGCCGCTCGTCTCCGCCGCTCATCACTGTGATCCATTCGATGAGTTCTTCACGGCGGGCGGTGATCATCGCCGCCACGACCCGCTCGCGCCACTTCTCGATCACCCAGTCGAGCGGGTCGCGATAGCCGCTGTGGCGTCGCGCGTAGATCGGCCGGCTCGACCGGCGGCGGATCACGCGGAAGCAGACGCCGTCCCTCACCAGCGACGAGACGCGCGAGAAGTTGTCCTTGAAGAACTGAACGCCGACGTCGACGACCGGCCCCTTGGGGCGGCGGTTCACCGGGTCGAGCGTCATGTAGCAGGCGCCCGACCGGTCCCGGACGTAGACCCGCCGCTTCGCCTCGACCGCCTCCTGGCAGACCGCGAGAAGGTTGCTCGCCGCCTGGGTCTGCGACAGGAACAGTCCTTCGCGCTCGGCTGCGTCCGGCGCCGGCGTCTTCCGCCGCGAAGCCAGCCGCCGAAGCCGCGGCGGCGGCCGGTCGGCGGGCTGCTTGCGTTTCGCCGGCAAGGATGCCTCCATCGAATCTTGCTGCGTCACAACCGGTTATGACAACCGGTTGTTAAAAACCGATGATTCTTGGTCCGGACGGCCGCGAACACTGGCGCGAATGCTGAAAAGTTCAGTTGAGGGAATCTTGAAGGATACCGGAGACGATCCTTGTTTCTCGGCGCCTTCGCGACCGCCGCATCCGCGGGCGTCGCGCGACATGCGACAAATCGCCGCACCCGCGAATTCGCGCCGCCGCGGCGTTTTCCGGCGGCTCTGGCGCGGCTGCCGGCGGCGCCGCGGCGGACGCGCGGGCCTTGTTACGGGTTCGACAGCCGATGCGCGTTGGCGTTCCTGGTGTCGTTGAACGCCTGGCAAAGGATGTCGGCCGCTTCAGTGGTGGCGCTGGTCGACCACCCCGCCCCGTCGCTCCAATATCCGTCGACGACCGCGTCGAGCCGGTAGCCCTCCCGATCCCTGCGCAGAAAGATCACGCCGGGACTCGGCAGGCGCTCGGCGCCGACCAGAATGCCCTCGCATTGCAGGCGTCCGTCGATCGTCCCGGCCCCCTCGAATTCCGGCCAGCGGTGGATCGGGTCGCCGACCGCGCCGAGACAGACGTTCCACAGGGCGCCGCTGACGCAGGCGCCGCCGCGGGCCGGGTCATAGGCGAAAGGCGCCAGCGGCCGCTCGCCGTGATCGTGCAGCGGCATGCGCAGCAGGCTCGCCAGCGCGAACGTCGGACCGAGCTGGAACTGCGAGGGCTTGAAGCTCTGGCGGCATTTGGCGACCAGCCGTTCGATCGACATTCGCAGCGAGCGCGGGTCGTAACCCGGATCGGTCCCGAGCTTGCGGTAGGGGGCGATCTCGCCGGAGGCGATGGCGACGCGGCTGCCGGCCGCGGCCCGCTTTTCGACCTGGTCGCGCAGGAGCATGCCGTCGTCGAGCATCTCGGCGTGGCGCTGGTCGGCGTGGACGATGTCGAGCGTCTTGACCTCGATGTAGAAGCGGCGCGGCGCGTCTTCCGTGAGCAGCGTGCACCGGAAGTCGGGCGTGGGGTCCTCCCCTTCGGGGATGCGCTCGACCTGAATGCGGCCCTTTCCCGCGTCGCGCAGCAGGCGGTAAACCAGCGCCTCGGAATAGACCTCGAACGTCTGCCGCCACGCCGTCTGGTCGACGAACGCCCCGGCGCCGGCCAGACGGGCAAGCATCGCCTTGACGAAACCGGCGACGACGGGATCGCCTGGCGCCTCCTCTTCCAGCGCGAACAGCACGTCGGGGTCGAAACGGGTCAGGGTGTAGTCGGTCGAGACGCCCGCGATCTTGTGGTTCTCGGTGAGCAGCGCTGCCCACAGCGGGCACGCCATCCGGCTTGCCTCCTCGTAGGCGGCGCTGAACCGGTCGCGGAAGGCGGCCCCGGCGTCGTTTGGCGCCGCGAGCAGGCCGGCCAGTTCGTCGCGCAGCGCGGCGAGCCTGGGATCGCGCCCGGCGCGCGCCGCGATCGCGTCGAGCACGCCGCATTCCGCCAGCGGCAACCGGTAGAGCGGATGTCCGCAGTAGACGGCGTCGTGGTCGCAGAAGGCGCGGCCGAGCGGCGTGCGGACGTCGTTCGTTTGGTAAGGGTGGAGGCCAGACATTTGTCGCGATTCCCGGCGCGCGGCGGTTTTCGCGCGGCCCCCTTCTTGGCGCCGCCCTGCGGCGATGGCCAGCCGCCGCTTGCCCGCGGTGGTCCTGCCCGCCAGGCCGCGGCGTGCGGAGATCAGGCGACGTCGTTCGCCGGCGCGGCCGCCTCACCGCTCCCTGACGTGACGCCCTGGCCTGCCCGGCGGCGGCAGCGGCGAGCGGTCGGGCTGCTCCCGCAGCGCCCGCAGCCGTCCCATGATGTTGCGCTCGCGGCCAAGCGGATGGGCGGCGCGCAGCGTGCGCGACAGAGCGGCGAGGTCGGGCTCCTGCCGGCTGTAGGGCCCGTCGGCCCCGGTCAGGCGTTCGACCGAGCCGTCGGCGCGGTCGCTGAGTGAGACGTAGAGCCGGTAGCGGCCGGCGAGCTGCGCCAGCATCGATCGGCAGTCGCTGGCGCGTCCGACGCGCTCCTGGACGGACTGGCAGTCGATCGGCCGGAACGGTTCGCCGTTCCACCGGACGAGCAGCGATCCGTCCGGCGGGATGGGGTGGGGGCAGGCGTGCAGATAGGCCTCGACGATCGCCGCGGCGGCGTCGAGCAGCGGCAAGGTGCGGCGGCGGTGCTGTTCGTGGCGCCCCTGGTAGTCGACTGTCAGCGTCTCGCTGCGGTCGGGGCGCCAGTCACGCCGCTTGAGGAGATGCAGCTCGTACGGGCGGACGCCGGCGATCCAGCACAGCGCGACGCAGGCCGCCTCGCGCCGCGCTACCCACGGCGGATGGAACTGCGGGCAGGTCGACTTGTAGGTCGCCGGGTCGAGCAGCCGCAGCAGGAAGTCGAGGTCCGGTTCGGCCGCCGCGCCGGCGGCCTCGCATTCGACTAAAGTCGTAGAGGGGTCGTGGCCGGTCCGTGGCGCACCGGGCGCGTTGGGCGTGAACGGAGGGAGAAGAAACTGCATCGGCATGGGCGGGAATCCCCCGGAATCGCGGCCCGGTAAACATTACACTTTTCCGGGGCGCCGGCCGCGGCACCCCGGAAAAGCGGGCGATTCACCCCGCCGCGGCCTCCCCGCCGCGTGGCGGAAGCGTGGCCGGCGCGGCGGCGTCGGGGCCGACGAGGCGCGGTTGCGCCGGCTCGGCGTCGAGCAGCCGCGCCAGGTCCTCCTGCTCCTGGTGCTAGGCGATCCAGCCGTCGAGGTCGTCGAGCGCCGCCGCCGGGATCGACTGGGTCGCGTCGTCCCAGTCGTCGCCGTAGGTCTCGATCAGGGTCTGCGGCCGCGTCGCCAGGAACTCCGCCGCCAGCACCAGCGGCACGCCGCGCGCCCTGAGAATCTCGACGCAGGTGTGCTTGAGCGCGTGGAAGCCGCGCGGCGCGACGTCGCACTCCTCATGCAGCGCGTGCCAGCGCACATAGTCGGGCTCCGACAGCCCGCGCCCGTCCTGGCGCTGGATGACGTGGCAGCGGCCACGGCCACGCCGGATGTCGAGCGCCAGGAAGGCGTCCAGCTCGACGCCGAGGCTCTCCGGCATCTTGCAGGCGTAGCGGCGCTTGTTCCGGCTCTCCTTCCGCTTCAGGCCGCGGCGGTGGAAAATCCGCTTCTTCACGTCGGCGAACACCGTGCCGCGCTGCACCCACGTCGCCTTCATCAGGTCGTCGATGCGCGCGCCGAGCTTGAGCCCCATGACGAACAGCCGGACATAGGGCTCGCGCAGCCGCACCTCGGCCGGCGGGTGCATGGCCGGCGTCTTCTCGCCGGTCTCCGGGTCGGTCTCCCACATCCAGTCCTGCGCCGCCTTGTCCCACCGCCGGCCAGCCAGAGTGCCGCGCAGCCGCTCGATCTCCCACGGCTTGTAGGCGTTGTGGAACACCATCGCCGTGGCCGGGATCTCGTAGTTGACGCGCACCGGCGAGCGCATCTCGGTCAGGAACGCGTTGAGACAGGTGCGCACCAGCGAGATCGCCGCCCGCGACGTGCTGTGCGAGTAGAGCCGGCCGCCGTCGGTCCGGCTCCGGGTCGCCCAGTCCATGAACGTCGCCGACGTCAGCAGGCCGACGTCGTCGATCCGCCAGCCCTCGAAGAACGGCACCGCGACGGCGAGTTCGACGAGGAAGTTGTTGAGCGAGTTCGGCTTGATCTTGCCGAGCGTGAAGCAGCGCCCGTTGAGCCACGCGCGCGCCCAGTCGAGCGCCGACAGCACCGGGGCGCGCTCCGGCGCGTAGCGCTCGCGCGCCCGCTGGTTCTCCGCCGCCAGCCACATCAGGTAGACGACCCGCGCCCCCTGCGGGTCGTCGCCGCGGCTACGGGTGCTGATCAGCTTGCGCCCGCCGTCCGGCAGCCGCACCACGATGTACCAGGTGTCCTCGCTGTGCGCCGCGTCGGCTCGCCACAGCCGCAGGTAGTCGCCGCTCTTCGGCGCCGCGTCGGTCAGCGGGTCGATGAGCGGGATGGCGTCGAGGTCGGGCAGCCGGCCCCACAGCCGCTCCGCGAGGTCGGGATCGACGCCGTTGCGCAGCGCCTGGTCAAGCCGGGTCAGCGCCGGCCGCGGGCCGTCGCGCAGGCCGAGCGTGCCGGCCGTGTTCTGGGTCGCGGGTGCAGTCATCTCTGGTCGTCTCCGGTTGCGGGCGGCGCGCGCCGCCCCTGCCGCGGGTCCTGGGGGGCCCGCGGGGGCTGTCGGTCGGGTGGGTTGGCCCTAGTTCGCCTGGCGCGCCGGGCCTAGCGGCGAGACCTGCCTGCGCAGCCGCTGGCGGTCCTCGCGCAGCCGCAGGAGGAGGTCGCCGGCGGACGGCCCGGCGTTCGCCGCGGCCGGCGGCGGGTCGGGCGCCGGGCCGGCCCGCACCTCCGGCTTCGCCATCTGGCGCAGCGCCGCCGGCGTGACGAAGTGCTTGCCGGCGATCACGCTCACCGCCAGCCGCCGCTGGCGGATCGCGGTGCGCAGCGACGATTCGGTCAGCGGCCCGGCCGGCCAGAACAGCGCCGCCGCTTCCGGGATCGTCAGCAGGGCGTCGTCGGACCAGGCGGCCGGGTCATTTTTCGCCACAATGCGGGCGGGGATGGTCATCGTCTTCCTCATCTCGAAACTCCTCACGCTTGCAGCACGGGCCGGGCCCGGCTGTGAAGGGGCGGCGCGGCGGGCGGCCGCCAAGATCGGCGACCTCCGTCCTTGCGGACGCCCGCCGCGCCTTTTCGCCGGCCCCGGCGCCCGATTGCGCCGCGACCGGCCTTCGCGAATCCTTGCGTGGCGACCGTCCGCGGCCGGACGGGCGCCACGATTCTTGCCGTCACGGCGGCGGCTCGCGCGCCAGCGCGGCGACCTCGGCGCCGGTCAGGACGCGTCGCGCCGCCAGCCGCCGCGCCACCGCGTCGATCGCCGCGGTGTGCGTCCGGGCGATCTGCGTGGCGCGCCCGTGCAGCCGTTCGAGGTCGGCCTCGACCCGCGCCCGCAGCCCCGGATCGGCGTCGAGTTGCGCCGCCGCCGCGTCGGGGTCGGCGCGCCACAGCAGGCCGGCGCCGAGGCCGAACGAGGCGTGCAGCGCGGCGAGCAGACCGGTCGCGCGGCCAAGATCGCTGTCGGCCCCGCCGCCCGCCCCGAGGCTGCCGCCGCCAAGCAGCGTCTCCTCCGCGGCGCGCCCGGCAAGCAGCGTCACGACGTACGCCTCGACCTCGTCGCGCGTCGGCGCCGCCGAAAGGGCGTCGCCGGCGACCGTCGCGCCGGCCATTGCGCCGCGGGCGACCAGCGACACCGACTCGACCGCCATTCCCAGCGCGAGGCGCGCCACCGCGTGCCCGGCCTCATGGACGGCGATCCGGCGCCGCGTGGCGGGGCCGCGCGCATCGGGCGGCGCGATCGCCGCCGCGAGATCGGCGCACGTCAGCCGCCGGCCGGCGACGCGCGCCGCGCGCCGCGCCTGCTTGACGCACCCCGCGAGGTCAGCCCCGGTCATGCCGAGGGCGAGCCGCGCCGCCGGCATCATGTCGGCGCCGGCGAGGTCGCTCCCCAGCAGCGAGCGCAGGATGCCGGCGCGCGCCGCCGCGTCGGGAAGCCCGATGTGCAACACGCAGTCGAGCCGGCCTGGCCTGACGAGCGCTTGGTCGAGCCGCTCGACGTGATTGGTGGCGCCGATCACCGCCGCCTGCGCCGACGCGCCGGAAACCGCCGAGTCGAGGCGCATGAGGAGATGGTTGATGACCGTCGTCCAGAATTCGCGGTGGCGGTTGTCGAGCGTCGCCCGGTTGGGGATGGCGTCGCACTCGTCGATGAAGATCAGCGACGGGCGCGCCCGCGCCGCGAGGAACACCGCGTCGATCTGCTTGACCACTCCATCGAGATAGCCGGTCGAGTCGGCGAACCACGACGACACCGACGTCGCGATCAGCGGCAGCGCCGCGGCGCGGGCCAGCGAACGCACGAAGGTCGTCTTTCCGAGTCCCGGCGCCGAGGCGAGCACCGCGCGGCTGGAGATCGCCGCGAACGGGATCGCGCCGGCGCGCCAGTCGGCGAGATCGGCGATCAGCGCCTCGCCCCACGCCTTGGCCGGGCCGAAGCCGGCCAGCGTCGCGAAATCGGGCGCGTCAACGAGGTCGGGGTCGCCGACGTCGCGCGCGCGGACGGCGGCCGCGAGCCGCGCCACGGCCTGCGCCGCGCTGTCGCCGGAGCGGATCGCCGCAGCGATGTCGAGGAAGCCGAGCGCGTCGCCGAGCCCGGCCGGCAGGCCGCGCGGCCGCCGCCCGGTGGCGCGCAGGATCGTCTCGGCGATCGCCGCGTCGGTCACGCGCACGCGCACCGTCAGGTCGGCGGCAGCGGTCAGAATCGGCGGCAGCAGGCGCGCCGGGTCGGGCGCGACGCCGGCCACCCGGCCGCCGCGCGCCAGCGCCTGCGCCAGGGCGCCGGCGCCATCGTCGCGCTTGTCGGCGCGGGCGAGCGCGCCGCGCGCCATCACCGCCGTCCACGGCGCGAAGGCCGACAGTGCCTCGCGCAGCGGCTCGGCCCAGTCGGGCCCCGGCGCCTCGACGACCAGCGCGAGGCTGCCAGGCCGCCGCAAGCGGCGGCGCTGCGCCGCTGTCAGCGAGGCCGAGAGGCAGTGCCAGGCGAGCGTGTCGGCGGCGTCCATGCGCCCCGCGCGGCGCGGGGCAAAGGCGCGCGCGTCGTCGGCCAGGTCGCTGTCGGCGTCGAAGTCGGCGTCGTCGGTCATCGCGAGTCTCCCGGCAGGCGCGGCCGCACAGACGCGCGCAGGCGGCCGGCGCCAAGGTCGGCGCCGGCGCAACGGCGGCGACGGGATTGTCGGAGAAGCCGCGCCCCGGTCAGGCGCAGCCGCGACGGCGCGCGGAGGCGCCGTGACGCAGCGGCGCAGGGGAACGGATGGAAGGGGAAGGAACGCATCGGAGGGCTCGCGGAAACGCGCCCTCCTCAATCAACGCTACGCGGCGCGGCAGACTCCGCGGAGGGCGCACGGAGCCGGCGGGACGCCGATCGGCGCCCGTTCAACGGTCTCGCGAATGCGCAGAACTCGAAGCGTGGACATGGGCAGGAACAAACCACGAACACATGGCGGGAGTCAAGCATTCCCGGCGACGGCGGAAGATCTTGGTTAACCACGGCACGTAATGCGTCGCGATGGTCGCCACCGGAGGGGCCGCGCAACCCATTGGCTTTGTCGTAGGCTACAAAGATCTTCGCGGACCAGATCCGTTCTCTTGAAATTTACTTCGCGCGGGTTGATGCACGTCCCTTGTGCGCAATCGAAGATTGCAACGCGGACGAACCGACTCGTCTTGCCGGCGCGACACGTCCCAAACAGCCTGGATCGGAACGATGATGACGAACGACGAGACCGAGCGAAAGAGATTCTCGATTCTGGAGCCGATGAACGTTGTGCTTCAGACGACGATCTTCATGGCCATCTGCAATTTCTTCACCCCCCTTAATTGCCGGCAGAACAGGAAGATCCTGGGCATGCCAGAGGCGCCGACCATTACCCCGTTTTGCGTCGGCGACTTCTTCGACATGCAGCGGAAAAGCCAAGGCGACTTCTGCGAACGCCACCGGCATCAGATCATGGCGATGATCAGGAGGATGCAGGACAGCGGCGTGCTGACCCTCGAAGGGCATCACGGAGGCCGCGTCTTCGGGGATAGCGCCCACTACTTCTTTGCAAAGGAGTTGTCGTCGCGCGCCCAACGCGGCGTGCTCTGGTTAGGCTCCGCTTTGGGACCGGCCTTCCTTGCCCCTGCATTGAACGGCGTGCTGGTCAGGATCACCGGGCGGATGCCGAATGGCGACGCCGCGGTTGGAAGCGGGGTTCACGTACTGCCGGAGTTCGTTGTGACGTGCGCCCACGTCGTTCGCGACATGACTTTGGATGCCGAGATCACGGTGAAAGGCGTCAAAGTTGCGGTGAAAGAGACCTTCGCGGCCGACGACGTCGACGTGGGCGTGGTCCGCATATCACCAGCGGTCGATGTCGCCTGCCCCGACCTCGCATTCAGGAGCGCGACGATGCTGGAACGGGTAATGGTCGCTGGCTTTCCGACCGTTCCCACGGCACTTGGCGCGCAGCCGACGTTTCTGACCGGGGAGATCTGCCAGATCGGCGTCGAGACGATGTGGAAGCAACGCCTCGACCTGTTCAGCGCCATCGCACGGCCGGGAAACAGCGGCGGGCCGGTGGTCAGCAGTGAGGGCAATATCCTGGGCATCGTCACGCAGAGCCTGGAGCGCGACAAGGAGGCCGTCGACCCGATGCGGCCGCTGCCGTTCTTCGCCGCCGTGCCGGCCGCGCAGATACGTGACAGCTTCAAGTCGCTGACCGGGGCTGACCTGCCGTGGGAGGACTACAACTGAAAGCCTGCCCCGCCGCGCACCCTTGAACGCCTCAGCGCTCCGGCGGTTGGATGGAGCCTATTCGGCCGCCATCCGCCACGGCTTGGACTCCAACTTCGGCTCGGCGGTGAGCGATCGGATGACACCCTCCATCACCGGCGCGCAAACGCCGTTGCCGAGCAGCTTTACCTTGTCGCGCCGGGTCCCCTGCAACATGCGAAAACCCTGAAGGCCCATTGCGCGCTTGAGTTCGGGAACCTGCAACATCCTGAGCGTCGGCGTCCCGTCGTTGTCCCATTGGACAAGGCCGAAACGATCCAGCGTGGTCATGGTGCGAAGCGGACGGTCGAGGCGCTGCCAGCCGCCGGCACGGTCTGAGCCGTAATAGACGATGAGGAAGTCTTCGCCCTCGCCGAGTTCGCGGATGGCGGCTTTGGCGCGCTCGATCGTCGCTGGCGCGCGGGTCCTTCGATAGAGTTCGTCCGCCGGCCACCGGCCCTTCGGGTCGAGGATCTCGGCCGCCGTCCTGACGCGTCGCGCACGGCCGACGACCGGCTCCGGCTGGCGCTCGCGGTCGCAGACAATGAACAGGCGCCGGCGCGACTGCGCCACGCCAAAGTCTGAGGCGTCCAGCCTTTGGACGTCGACGTAATAGTCTTTCTCCAGCCGGGCGATCAGATCCTTGAATCCCGCCCAGCCACCCATCGGCGTGACGTTCTCCAGGACGACCCACCGCGGCTTCAGCTTCTCGATGAAGCGCATTATGTACCAGCCCGAGCGCTGGCTTTCCTCGTCGCGCGGCTTGGCGCCGCGGGCGATCGAGTGGTGCGTGCATTCGGGCGACGCGATAACGAGATCAATCTTGCCGAGCCGCTTCGGAAATATCTCAGGGCCGGAAGAGTCGGTGAGTCGTCCGTTGACAACGTTCCCCTTGGCGGTCGGAAAGTTGTCCTCATAGGTCCTGGTGGCGACGTCCCAGGCGTCGACAGCGCCGACCATCTCGACACCGGCGTTCTTGGCGCCCCAACTGGAGCCACCGCCGCCGCTGAACAAATCGATCGCCCTGATCTTCATGTCGCCCTCGCGGCCCGGAGAATCAGCGTTCTCGCCGCGCCTCATGACGCCAGGTTGCCAGGTCGGCCGGTAAACGACAAGCGCGATCCATTATTAACCTCGATGCCGAGACGATCTCCGAGCGCGACCGCGCCTCGGATTCTCCGGGCGCAGGCACCCAGGTCGCCGACGATCTGGTGCTCCCACAGCCGCAACACGATCCAGCCCTTCGACCGGAGCGCCCGGTGGTTGCGCGCGTCGCGCCGGCGCGTCGCCGCGATTTTCGCCTCCCACTTCTCCGACAGCTTCAAGCGCCAAGCGGGGAGCCGCCAGCCATGCCAGAAATCGCCGTCGCAGAAGACCGCGACACGCTGTTCGCGCAGGACGAAGTCGGGGCGCCCCGGCAGGTCACGCGCCTGGCTCTCGAACGCGAGTCCCTCGGCTTGCAGCAGCGCGGCGATCGCAAGCTCCACCTTGGTGTCCCTGCCGCGAATGCGCGCCATGACGCGACTGCGCGTCTCCGGGCTCATGATGTCGCCGCGGTGAAGCCTGACCTCTGACACCGCCGAATTTGTCTGTTTCGCCAATGACGTTCTTGCCGAATCTCGCCGGTGGACTGATTATAAGCCCCCAGATTCTGCAAGTCTTGCGCATCGAGGCAAATTGGATGGGAAAGGGGGGCGGTTTCTTGTCTGCCGACCCGCTCGGCAGGATGCTGGCCGACAAGCGGTCTGCCGCCGACGCCCGCGCGCGGCTCGCGGCGCGGATGAGGCACGACCGCGCCGCGCCGGCGACCGAAGCCGAAAAGCCAACGGCAACGCCGGGCGACGGCGCGAACGGCGTTCGTTCAAATGGGACGAACCTCTTCCGCGCCCATCTGCTGTCCGGCGTCTGCTCCGGGGCCGACGCCCAGAAGGCGGAAGCAGCCCTCCTGAAAGTCCTGGGGCCCCGCGCCCTTCCCAGCCCTGGCTTCCCGCCCCCTCGGATATCACCCGTCGCTGCCGTCGGGACGCCGGTCGCGGAGGAGGGGCAAATCATTTGTCACGGCGATCGGTGGCAGCAGCCGATCCGGCTGCAACGTCACGCGCCGGCGATCACCATCGGGCATTCAAACCCTGTCAAGGATTCCAGTCCGCCAAAGGAAGACATCCACCCGCAAGCATCGGAATTCGTCGATCCAGCCGGTGGCGACGATCGGCAGGGTGATCGCCCGCCTCTTGCGACCCGCGACGTTGGAGCGCCGTCCCCCGAAGACTCGCATCAGAACGGCGGCGACGAGACGCGCCTGACGCCGCAGTATCCCGAGTCGGATTTAGATCGGCTCGCGACCGCTGGCGCGCATGCCGGGTCCGCCCCGGCGGCGAACCCCGCGCCAGGCTTCGACACGCCACTGACGCAGCTAATCCGTGAATCCATATTCGCGAAGTCGGCGTCCCCCTCGCTATGGACATCGTGCCTTGGCGACCTGACGCTTGAAGACTACGCCAATGATCGTGGCGAAGTCGCCAAGAGGCTGGCGACAATTCCCCCCTTCCTGCTTCCCGAGAACATCCCGGCCGACATCCTGGAAGTGCTCGACGAGGCGCTGGCGCTGGCAGGCCAGGAAACCCGGAGGCTCGAACCGGAAGACGCAAGCGAGAGCAACGCTCCACCCGCAGCGCAACGGCCCGACGATATTGATCCCCCCTCGCGCCCGCCCGCGACCAGCCTTCCCGAACTGGCAGTTCAGAGTCTCAACCACGACATCGCGCAGGCCGAACCGATCGCGGCGCCGCGGGTCGCTCCCGATCCGTCCGCCAACGCGCCGACCGACCGACGATCTGCGGATTCGCCTCGCAGCGCCGAAGAACCTTGGCGCCGGTTCTTCCCGCCCGACGCCGTCTCCCGATTGGATGTCGAGGCGGCTCAACAGGCAATCGCCGCCCTCTCGAAAAACGGTTTCGACGGCGTCCGCGCCTACAAGGAGATCAGCAAAGCGAAGGGACTCCTGGCGCAACTTGGCTACAAAGGGACTCTCAACGAGGCGGCGCTCCATCTCGGGCAGATGTTGGGACTTGCCCTCCTGCCGCCGTCGCCGGCGCCATCGACGGCCGCCGAAACGATCGCGACAAAGGCCGCCGCGCGGGAACCGGCAAGACCGCCCGCGGCCCCGGAAGAAGAAACACCGCTGGAAGACGAGACACTGCCGGAGGCGACGGTCGCAGACCTTCTTGGCTGGGCGGCGCCCAGCGTGCGCCTGCACAACGTCGCCCAGACCAACTCAACCTTCAGTGAGTGGACGATCCAGGACGCCATCGACCGTCGCGATGAGTTCCTGTCCGAAGTGCGCACGCTTCAGAACGCGGGCGCCAAGACGGTCGACGAGCTTTCAAGAATTCTCGACGATTACCAGGCGGGCAGGATCGAGCCGCCGGATGCGACGACCCCGCTGCGGTCCGAGCAGACTGACGACATCGAAGACGCTCTTGCCGACCCACGGTATGACGCTCTGGTGGTCGACATCCTTCGCGATCATCCCTTGAGCATGCGCGGCGAGCGCATTGTCGACCTGGACAGCCTGAAGACGCTGCGCCTCCGAGACTTTGCGCAGAACCCGAACGTTGTCGCGCAAGCAGCGTCCGGCGCCCCGAACATCGGCCGCCGCACGATCGAAGAAGTCGCCGTGGCGCTGTCCGCCCAGTTGGCGGCAATCGAAGGTGCGGACAACGATCAGATCACCGACAGCGGGACCGACAGTGCGACGCCGAGAAGCCGCATGCTTGCCGCCGTGCGCGCGCTCGGGGCGCGGCAGGCCGAGGTTGTGCGACGGCGCTACGGGCTTGATGGCGGGACGAAGGAGACGCTCCAGGAAATCGCTGACAGCCTGGGCAATGCTGGCCAGCCCATCACCCGTGAACGGGTCAGACAAATCCAATCGGCCGCGCTTCGTCGGCTTGCCAAGCCGCCTGCGCGGAAGGCGGTGGACGCCTTCATCCGCGCCGAACAGGACGAGCAGTGGACACGGCTCACGGGAACGCACGACCATCTCCAATTCGAGGATCTGCCAAGCCGAACGCCGACGCTCGATCCGTTGTTCGTCCTGGCCGCACAGGTCCAGTTCAAAACCCTTGATGGCTGGCTCGACGCTTGCGCCGTTCGCCAGACTGGACGATGGCAGCGCGACACCGAACGAGGGAGGACGTTCAGCGACGCTGTAGAAGTCCTTGATGACCTATACGGCATCTGTCCCAGCCCGATGCCTCTCGAATCCCTGCTCCCGGCGCCTGATGGCGGAGCAGACAAATTGCAGGCCGCGACCTACCACAGTCCGTCCGGGTGGGGCATGTTCGAGGGCTACTTCTATTCCGAGCATTTTGGATCCCGCCTCAAGCGGCGCGTGCGCCTCCACTCCCTGGCGACGAAGATCGCGGCTTCAGGCCTGTTCGACGTCGGCGCCCTCGTTCGCGCCTACAGGGAGCAGCAACCTGACGACGAGGTCACCTCCCGCGTACTGCTGAAGGAGATCAGCGAGGCGCCTCACCTCTTTGCGTGCCTGTTCGACAGCGTCTGGCTGACGCTGCCCCCGAAGGAGCCGATCCAGCGCCTCGCAGCCCCACCCGTCGAACGCATGCCGATTGGCGATGACGCATTCAAGGCCGATTCCACCAGCTCGGCGATCAGGAGCTTTCTCGACGGCCATCCTCGCCACCTGGCTGACATCGCCGCAATGATCTCCGAAGCCAACCTCGCGAACCGCTCGTCGGCGGTGCCCATCCTTCTCGGCAGCCCGCTCTTCCGACGCGCCGCCCCCGGCATCTATTCGATAGCCGGACAGGAGGAGGCGGCGCGGGAATCCATGCATGAGGAAATGCTGAACGATGGCGACTGTCGCCTCTACTGTCTCGCCAGACGCTCCGGCGCCCCGATCGGCTTCTATCCGGCGTGGGACGGCGAGTACGAAAAGGCGCTCACCATGTGGGCCAGACCGAACGCGGAGACGGACCTCTTCCGCTCGCTGCTGGCCGTCATCGAGCCGACGAAATGGCCGGTCCGGGAAGACGTCGCCAGGGACGTGGAACGGGTCGCGCATCAGGAAGGCAGGTGGGCGATCGGCTTTGACCGCAAAGCCCCGCTCGGACATCGTTTCGTTGATCCGCAGGGACTCCTTGCCGTGCTGGCCTACCTCGCGGCCTTCGGGTCGATCGGCTGGGTCGCCGTCAACCGCCTAACCGGCGCCAAGATCGACCAATCGGACGCCGCAGACGTCCTCGCCTTTCTCATGCTGACCGGCCTGGTCGAACCGCAGCGCGACTGGCAGGCGCCCCATACGGCCGCGCCTGTTGCATCGCAAGTATTCGCTCAGGCGGCCTCAAGGCTGCACCGACTCGGCAGGCTCGAATGGGACGACTGCGTCCTGAAGCCGGTCATGGCGCGCCTGGACGCCGCGCCTGACGCCATCGGCTGGGCGCCGGCGAGCGAAGTCGCAACTGCCATCCAGGCATGGAAGAGCGGCCGGCTCGGAACCGGTCGGGCCTATGACGGCGCTGGCAACGGCGCCCCGCCAGACGTCGACGACACTTTCAAATCGGAATCGTGGATCAGCATTTTCGGGGCTTGATCAGGCCACCAGATCAGATTCCAGAACGCTGCTTTCGATTGCGAGGTTGATGATCTCACGACCGGCGATCGCCTTGCCGGGCGGCGGCTCCTTCAGCCAGCCGCCCGCCGCGGCAGTGGCGAGATCGGCTGCGATCTCCCTCTGTTTCAGCGACAGCACGCCGGAGTTGGCTCCCCACCGCACAATGCGCACCCAATCGTCCGGCTCGACCTGACGGCAGCGTTGCCGGGCGTCCAATTCGTCGGGGCTCAGCGCCACGCGGGTGTTTCCGCCCGGCGTTGCTTCCATACGCTCGAACTCCGGCACTCCCTCGACCGGGGCCGGAAGGTCAAGCCGCTGCACGCGGCGCCAGCATTCCGGACGCTTGCACCACTCGCTCGGACTGCGCCCCTGCTGCTCGGCAGCCCTGTAGATCTCCTGACCCATGACGTCGATCCAGGCGATGATCAGGTTTTCGAGCGGAAGGGAAATGCGTTGCTGGCGCCAGACCTGAGACAGGTCCAATTGCTTGCCCGTGTAATAGGAAAGGCAGGCAACCAGGTATCCGGCGAACTGGGACTTCAACTCCCGGTACTGCGTCTTTCCGACGAGGCGCGCGGCCTCGGTAAACAGGATCGCCTTGGCGACCGCCTCCTTGAAATAGCGCTCGTCAGGTTTCCACGTCGCCAGAGTCGTGTCTCGCATCCGCTGGGTGAACTGGACGAAATTCTTCTGCCCGCCAAGGCTGACGGCGTTGGGAATCTGCTCCCACGCCGTCAGGTACTTGGCGATCTCCAACTTCGTGATGCGCCGATGTTTGGTCTGTTCCTCGAACTTCCGCCACGCCGCCGTTCCCTTCGGGAACTTCGCCAACTCGACCTGGTACTGTCCGCGAGCGCGCTCATAGAACCATTTGGCTTGACCGTCGGGCGTGTAAGTCTGCCGGGACAGGCGCTCAAGTTCGACATGGAACGGGTCGTTCGCCGAGAAGTCGGCCATCTGGATCGGGTTCTGGGTGTTCGCATATTCCGCGATCTTCGGCGCCAGAACCTCCACGATGTCGGAGCGCAACTCCACCAGCTTGGCCTGCACGAAAACACGCGAAAGATCGCAGTCCTTGCCGGCGCGGTGGATCGAAACCGTGGTCTGTCCGCCATTCACGATTTGCAGGCCCGTTATCCGGGTGATCGCCAAAGCCGCGCCCTCGCCCGAGGTTTCCACCTTGTCCGCGGTGAGGGAAATGCCATTGTTGTACGCAAGGAATCGGTGCGGCTGGAGTCTCAGCGAATCGCGGATGCCGCGGTTGACCTTGCCCTTCGCCTGAAGGAATGACCGCACGTTCTTTTGCAGCAGCGCCGATCCGTGCTCTTCGTACAGCCGGCGCAGCAGCGTCCCCGGCACGATCGTAAGGTAGGCGCGGTACTCGTCCTCGTCGACCGGCGCGGTGACGCATGGCAGCGGCGCGCCGTTCATCGCGACGACATTGATCTCGATGTCCTTCTGCGGCGCGCCCGAGCCGAGAACGTTCGACATGCGGCTGATGTCCCAGAACTGGATTCTCAGGGGTATGTCGTATCCCTCGATCTCCGTGACGCCCTCTTTCCTGTCGCCGAAGTCCGATTGCCCGTCAGTCAGTATGAACAGACGCGCGCGCTTGATCGTCTTGGCGGCTTCATGGATGCGCTTGGCCATGTGATAGTTGCGTTTGGCCGGATCCATCTTCTGATAGAGATTCCCGAGCGCGCCGGTGAAGAACCGAACGGCCTGCTTCGCCGCCTTTGCGAGGTCGGCATTGTCGATCCGCGTGACCTCGGTGTAGGCGCCATAGACGGCGACAAAGAGGTCGATGCTCTCCTCGTCCTGCGCGTCCTCGCCGATCGCGTAGCCGTTGATCTTCCCCAGGCCGCGGTCGACGATGCCCTGGAAGTGGCAGACCTCGGGATTCTCGACGATCCCGACCTCGTCGGCGAGCATCGACGTCACGTGCTCGACGAACGCGCTCTCGGCGTAGTCGGCCTCGGCGCCCTCGCCGCCAAGAGCACGCGAATCGACGTCGGAACGCAACTGGTCAAGGAAGGACTGAATCGTCTCACTCATCACAGCCCCGCTTCAAGGATCTTCCGGGCGGCGTCGGCGTCGAGGATAAACGGGCCGCACGCCTCCAGAGAGACGCTGTACGTCGCCGACGTCACGCCGGACGGCACACTGGAGCCGGTCAGTCGCGGGAATGCGTCCCGCACCGCCATCCACCGCACATCGCAAACCCGCAGCGCGCGCTCATAGTGAACGGCGTGAATATCGAGATAGCCCGCCTCGATCAGCGACGCATCGAAGTCGGCCGCTGCGGCCGGATCAGAGGCGAGCAGCGAGGCGCGAACCGCCTGCACCGTCTGAGGCAACGTCTCCCCATCCGACCCGACTTCCAGGGAGACGTGAAACAGCAGCAGCGCGTCCAGCCCTCCGGGGTCCAACTGATCGAGATTCGACACAGGAAAGGTGGAAGGATTCCGGGAGGCGGTCGCCTTGACCTCGACCGCCGCGGCGCGGAAACGAAAGTCCTGGGGGCGAAGATACGGCCCCTGCCAGCATCGCACCGCCGCGCCAGCCGGCAGCAGTGGAATCACCTCGTCCCTGAGAAATCGCAACTCGGCGAACAGCCCCAGTTGCCGTTCTTCCGTCAGCCATTCGGGCCCGAACTGACTGATGAACCGCCGCCAGGTGTTCAGCCGTCCAATCAGCAGCTTGACCGCATGCTGTTCAGAGTCGGCGCCCGAAACCACCCGCACGACGTCTTCAGCCAGCGCGCCGAAGATGTCGTGGTAGCGTCTGTCCCTCAGCACCAGGCAGAGACGAACCTTGCCGTTCGGCCCCGAGATCACGCTTTCAACGCCAAGCTCAAAGCCGACGCAGTCCGGTGCGTCGATCCACGGAGGCAGCGCCCTTGATGAGACCTCGAACAGCACCGCTTCCGCCCGGTCCGGACTCCGCACCGCCGCCCTGACGTCGCAGAGCGATCCGGAGCAGACGCGTCGGGCGTGCCAGCCCGGCTCCGTTCTGCCCTCCGCCATAAGGGCGCTCCACGCGTCGAAAAGGGTCATCATTCCTCGGCCCTGTATTCCTGGTCGTAATAGATGTTGTTGACCACGTAGGGCACGGCCTTCGAACCGCTGCTCCTCGGGAAGCTGATCCCGAATCCGACGACCGGCTCCGTCGTCGTCAGGGACAGACCCTTCGGGTCCAAAGGATAGATCATCATCAGCCCGCGCTCTGGACGCTGGCCGCGCACGGTTCGGATCGCGAGGCCGGAGGGGACATCAGGGGGCTCCTTGCGCCTTGACCGGCCGGGATCCCTGACCCATTCGGCGCGCGTTCGCGTGAGCGCCTCGTCGTATTCGTCGGCGGTGAAGTCGATTGCCTCGTCGCGCGGCGCCAACAGACGTCTGATCAGGACCACGCCGTCACGCTCCTGCTGCGCAAGGTCCTTCACCCGCGTGTTCGGCTTGCGCTTGACGAGCCGGCCGGAGAACCCGGCGAGTTTCGCCTTCTCCCCGTCGCCGCCGAAAACGACCACGGTCCAGGCGGTCAGCTCGCCCCTCGCCATCTGCGCGCGTATGAACTTCGCGATCGCTTCGTGATCGACGGTGACCGCCATCTTATGGGTCTCGTACTCGTCCATGAAGGCGGCGACGCTTTCCCCAGGCACTCCCGCCCACAGGCTGGCGCCCGCCCACTGGTGCACGCGTCCGCCACTCCGCGGCCTTTGCGGCCCGGTCTCGGAGGGCCGACCGAGCTTGCCGAGGAACGCCTCGACGCACGCGAAATTCTTGCGGATATCGGCCTCGGCCCGGCTGAAGGTGACGGTCTCCTGGATGGCTCCCGCAAAGTCGATGAGAATCTCCTTGCCGTTGCGCATCTTTACCTTCGACGTCACCATCATGGTCGGATGGGAGCGCACGCGCAGGCCGTAGTCCTTTGGCGTGCCCCTGACGGCGTGCATGTGATCGAATTCCCGCCTCAGCTCCTCGCTGGCCTGCGTCAGGTGTGCGAACCACTCATTCAGTTCGGCGGTCGTGTACAACCGGCACAGGTCGACGTATCCCGGCCGGAAACCGAACCAGCGACCCATCTGCATCAGCGTGTCGTACATCTTGCTGGCGCGCAGGAAGTAGCTGACGCTGAGTCCTTCCAGGGTCAGGCCGCGGGCCAGCTTGTCGCCGCCAATGGCGATGACGGTCAGGCCGGTCTCGCGGTAGACTGGGTAGTCGAGGATGTCGCTGGCGGCGCCGTTGATCGTACTGACGCGCACCGATTCGACGACGTCGAGGATGTGAGGCTGGATGTCAGCCCATGACAGCGGCTTGAGCGCACGTTCCGGAAGAATGGCCTGGACCTTCGCCGCAGTCGGAACGTAATCCTCTTCCCACAACTCCTTCAGGTCGCCGAGCACCCCCGCTCCGCCGCCGATGCGGAGGCGGTTGGTCACGTCCTTCACCTCCATCTCGACCTGCAAGCGCACCTGCTTCTGGACCGCGGTGTAGCGGGTCACGTGCACGAGCATGGAATTGTGCACCCTGACCTGGCCCCTGGCCCTTCGCGCCGCGCAGGAGAGGAAGAAGCTCAGGATCGCCTTGCGCAGGCTCGGGGGCGCCCGGTCTGTGCCGGCATAACGCGCGCGCCACGCCGAGTTGTGTTTCGGCGGCACCCAGCCCTGCTTCTCCTCGGGGCTTAGGGAAGCGGCATGGTCTTTCACCTCCCTGAACAGCGGAAGGGCCGGCGCGCCCTCGGACTCGTCGGTCGGCTCAAGCCCGAACAGCCGCGCCGGGCCGTCATAATTCGAGGGCGCCGGCAGGTTGATGATGAAGCTTCTGGGAAAAAGGTCTTCGCCGAGAGCCTCCGTATGCCCCAGGTCGTGGATGAAGACATTGGCGAACGGGGTGGCGGTGTAGCCGACGTAACCCGCCTTCTCGAACCGCTTCAGCAGCGTACGGATATGCAGGTTGATTTTCGTCGGATCATGCGCCTCGTCCGGCTTGCCGTTCTCGTCGAACGCCTGGGATTTGGTGTCGATCGACGCGTGATCCGCCTCGTCGTCAATGACCAGTAGCGGAACATCGTTGAACGCCTTGCGCCCGTCCAGGATGGTATCGATCCAGCGGATGAGGTTCTTCAGCACGCTAGTGTTCTTCTTGACCACGAAGAGCATCGGCCGCTCGCTCGGCGAGATGCCGAGGTTCTTGACCACCGCTAGGCGGAAGTCGCCCTTCTCGTTGCGGGTGGTGACATAGTTGGGCCTGATGTTCGGATCGCGATCAATCTCACCGACTCCGATCGAACTGAGCCGCTCGGTCTCGTAGCCAAGGAAGCCTTCATCAAGGCGCATCTGGGTCTGGCTGCGAAGGTTGTTGTGCATCCCTGCGAGAACGATAATGACCTTGTAGCCAGCGTCCGCCGCCTTGCAGATCAGGCCCGTGTAGTTGGCCGTCTTCCCCGACTGGACATGGCCGACGACAAGGCCCCGCCTGTCCCATGGGCCCTTGCGCTCCGGGTCCTCAAGCCGCGAGACGACCTCGCGGGTCGCCTCGTTCAGCGCTTCCACGGCAATCGGCGACCACATTCGCTCAAGGTATTGACGGTAGCGCTTCCAGAGCCGCCAGCCGCGCTCCCGTTCCGGCGTCAGCCAGGCGACATGATCCTCATTCTGATCGAGCGCGACCGTGTCGCCGATCCAGACGCTGTAGCGCTCCTCAAGCTCCTCGATCAGCAGACCGCGATCGACCTTCGACGTGTCGAGAATGATCTTCGGAAGCTTGAGTATCTCATCCACGGTCTCCGCGATCATGCCCGTCGTGGCGGGCCCTTCTCCACGTCGCTGCTCAAGCGATGTCTGGGCAAATTCAAGTGCCGCCTGCTGTAGGCTCTTGGTCACGCGCTAAGCTCCTTCGGACGCCGCAACGCGGTCGATGACGGCGGGGAAGTTCTGGAACGGATCGGTGGAGCGGATCTGCGCCATGGCATGCGCGCGGTCGAGCCCGATCTTGTCGATCAGATGGCGGAGCATGGTGCGCACCAGAGCCTCCACCTGCGGATCCGGCGTGTCGACGAACGCTTCGCGCGGCGCCTCGCCATTCTCGACCGTATCGAGCCAGATTCGCTGGACCGGCACGGTTTCTTCGACAATCCTGAGCGCCATCTCGACCGCCTCGCGACTCGGCGCCTCAAGCGCCCGCGTCACAGCAGGGTGTTGTCGGTTAACCCGGTACGAAGTCGCGCCGGAGACCTGCCTGGAGGTCCACGCGGGCACGAAATCCGGAACGGCCTCGCGCTTGCCGTAGGCGCCGCGATGGGCAAACACCCTCCGCGCGTCGTCCCTCACCTTCGCCGCCAAATCGACCAATCGTGGCTGAAGCCAGCGCGGCGGTCGCGCGACCGACTTCTTGACGTCGATGTCCCACTCCGAGTCGGCCGTGTTGGAAAACTCAAGGCTTATCCGGGCGAGCTTGTACGGCTCTTCGGTCGTCCAAGGCCGTGGCGAGCCCAAGCCCAGCCAGCCTCCGGCAACCAGAAGGCGCCTGTTCCGGTAGACGTAGAAGCCCTGTTGCGCCGTCCACCCCTTGAGACCGCCGGCCTCCTCATATTCCGAACCAAGCTGATCCTTGTGCGGCAGGACGAAACCCTGAAACTCGACCATTCCGTTGGCCCGCCGCATGGGCTCCATGGGCGTGGCCCCGGTCGCCGGATTCGAACGCAGGAACGGGTCCCACGGTTTGACCCTATGGCCGCCAACATGGATGCGAAGCTCAGGCGAAGGACCCTCCAGATACCGGTGGAACACCATCGCCAGATGCTGCTCCACCCTGCGCCCCATTTCATAGAAGGCGCTTTCCGCCGCGCGGTCGGAGGCCGCCGCGGCGCCGACAATCCGATCCAGCCCTTCCCAGATCACCACCGTGCCGCACGCATGATCAGCCAGCGCATCAAACAATCCTTCAGACCCCGGCCGCGGCGCCGGGAGAAGCCGCCAGTCGCCGACGTCCGGCCGCGCGATGTAGTCGAGGTCCCAGCGCCGGCAGCTCACCACCCCGGCGCTCTTGGTGACGACCGTCAGGCAGCGGCACTGCGAGAAACTCGCAGTCTTGAGGCCCAGCCCGAAACGTCCAAGGTCGGCGGCCTCGCGCTGCGCAAGCGGCCCGACGCCGCCCAGCGTCATTGCGCGGCGAAGCTCGCTCTCCGACATGCCGCGCCCGTCGTCGCTGACCGTGATCACGGAATCAGGGCCGAGGAACTTAAAGTCGAGCCAGACGTTTCGCGCCCCGGCCGATATGCTGTTGTCGATCAGGTCGGCCAGCGCCGTCGCCGCGGAATAGCCGACGCCGCGCAGCGATTCGATGAGCGCGCCGGCTAGCGGCGGGGCCAGTTCGTACTGCGGCGAACCATGCAGGTCTGCGAATCCCAGCATTTCCCGGAGCGTTTCAGGTTATTGACGGCGCTCTGATTGAACGCTCCGTGGAATCTTCGCCCCAGAATCAGGGGGGCGCAAGGATCTTCGGTCTGATCCTCGTCACAGACTTCGTCACGGATCGACTTGGCGGCCGCAGTGCAGAGGCAGCAAAAGCGAGCGACACGCCATTCGACGCTCCTGGAAAGCCTAGCCGCGTCCGCCGCCGATGACCCTGAGTCGCCCCCCAGCCGCCACCGGCAGATCGGGCGGCCGCGGCTCCGTGAGGTCCGGCAGGTACGCCTGGCAGCGCCGGCCGGGATGGCGCTCACGCGTGCGCGGGCAGGCGGCCGAAATCGTTTCGAGGACGTCGGGCATCAGTGCGTCGGCGCCGAAACGCTCAGCGAGCAGGGCGAGCCGATAGCGGCCGATGCGCGGGCAATCGCGACAGGCGAAGCTGACGACCACGAACGGGTAGTCGCGGAGGCGAAGCTGACCGACCATGAGAACAGAATGGGAACATGCGGTTGCCCGTCAAGGGGTCTGATCGCGGTGTGGCACGTTCTGGCCCACTCGGGATCCTTCCCGATCACATGAATGGCATGGAGCCGTATGAGCGGCGCGGCCCCCTCCGCTCCTCACCATGAGTCAACTTCTACGTCGACCACGCCCCAGCCCGAGCGCGATCGCGCTCAACAGCCGCAGCTTTCGGTAGTCGCCAGGTTTTGAGAGTCGCGGTGGATACAGCGGCGCCAGGATAGGAAACGTCTTCGCCTTCTCCGCCCGCATGGAGCTTCACCGCCAAGTGCCACCAGGCACTACGGCTCAAACACGTATTCAGGATATCCCGTATCAGCGTAAAATTGCTGGTCCTCGATAATCGCTACATTTCCATCCACACTCTTTATTGTTTTGAATGGAACGGTATAATTACCCACTGTCCTAAAGTCTGAGAATGTATCAATAATTACCTTTGGTCCTAATCGCCCTTTATTTACATATTGTCTCCCAACTAATAGTTTCGTATCATTGTCAAACCAAAACGTCACCGTCTCGCCAAACATAGAATCTGTCGCTTTAACCTGCAATAACGCTCTCCCATTTACGGATTGTTCTTGTACGGTCGAATTAACCCAGAGTGACTTTATTTCAGGACAGAAACACCACCAATTGTCGACTATATGATTGATGAAATCATCTTCTGTTAATGGATAGCGTTCTACTTTATTCCCAAGTTTTGTCCATCGGCCATTTAAGCTAATGCCTTCCGATGCAGCGACGACACCATCTGGTGTATTGTCTAATTCAATATGAACTGATGCAAAATCTCTTCGTTGTATACCCTTCAACGCAAACACCTTGCCATCGTTTTGCCTAGTTACTTTACTTGTATACGTCGCATCATTCATGCGACACGTGTTACTTGCGTGCTCGGCCGCAATAAAAATCCGGTCAACATCGTCACTGATTTTAACTCCGGAACTGAATGCCGTATCGTTGTTCGAATGCCAAGAAAATATAGGATGTGCAACATCAGATTGAGGATACATTTCCACCAAATAAGTCACTGGCACCGCAAAATTGAGCGACTCGCCAATTTTAAGCTTGAACGCCACTATCCCAACAACCTGGCCAAACTCATTGAGGACCGGCCCACCGCTGTTACCTGGAGATATCGGCGCACTAATTTGAATAACTTTCCCCTTTCCCTCTAAGTCCCTGATTCCCGAGATAATACCATCGGTAATTGACGCAGTTAGTTCTTGGCTGGCGAGAGGATTGCCAATCACAAAAATCTTTTGGCCGGCGCTTACCGTTGTATCGTCGCCAATAACTACTGGTGAGCAACGCAACCCATTAGCCTTCAATATTGCTAGATCATTCTTCTTGTCTGTCAACAGAAGATCAATATCTGTAAATGATTGCGTGTGATCAATTGACTTAAACGCGACAGTTTTTGCCCCATCAATTACGTGCAAAGAGGTTGCTATCACTCCGGATTGTTCAATGCAAAATCCAGTACCACCACCATCCAGCGTGTCTATCAAAAAAATCGAAGGACTGACATTCTTGTAAATGTCTGTTGCTGATTCAACCTTGGTGTCATCACGTGAGCTATTTTGCACTTGCATAAGACGGCTGACTACAAACTGATCGCCAATATTATTATGTGAATGTACTTCAAGGAACGCAACTATGGCGGCTGCCAGAACTAGCCCGGCCACAGTGGCTATGATTATTCTCATAATCATGATGTTTTCGACCCGGCTTTGCGACCAGGAAGCCAAGAAGACAGCGCAACGCCATCCCTAGCAAGTTTGGATAGTTACGAGAGGTATGACGGTTCCTGGTGCTTGGAGTGGCTCCTGGTGTCAACATTTGCCTGTAATGTGCGCTTTTACGTTCTCAGATCCCCCACAACTGTCAAGTCGGTTGCCTCTCAAAGAATCTGCTTTCGGCCATAACCCCGCGTCTGTTGGGGTCGTTTTGCTCGTCGCCTAATTGGCCCAAATGATCGCGAATGCCATCGCCAGCCTTCGGATGTTATCAAGAGGCCGCCTGGGCGCATGCCGGTGGTAAAACGGATCGCATTTGGTCGAGAAGTTGCGACTTACACGACGATCCGCGGCAGCTTGGCGATGTGAGGCGCCATGATGCGCGGCGCGAACTCGCCGTACTTGGCGCTCACGCTTGTGGGGGCGTGGCCCTGAATCGCGTCGAGGACGTTGAAGTCCATAGCGCAGGCCCGACTTTCGGTCTTGAACCTGTGCCGCCAGCCGTGATTGGGGTCGACGTCCTTGGCCGTGACGCCGAGTGCGCGCACCCAGGTGGCGAGCCGGCCGCCAATCGTCTCGGCAGCGCCGGCGGCCTTCCGGCGGTGTTCGGCCAGCGCCTCCGCGTTCTCCGGGACGTCGTCGAGTTCGGGTATTTCGTAGGCGTGGAAAAGCGGCTGGTTCGGGCGAAACCGCATGGCGAATTCGACGAACCCAAGCTCGATGAGGTGTTCGTGAAGCGGGACGAGCCGCGCTGATTCCATCTTTTGCGTGCCGGCTTCGGGCGTGATGGAAACGCACCAGACGCCGTCGGCGCGGACGACGTCGCGAGCGCGCAACTGGGTCATTTCGTTGACCCGCGCGCCGGTGTAGGCGCAGAGCCAGGGAACCCAGCGCTGTGCGGCGGCGCGGTGCGCCGACATGCGGGGGCTCGGCGGCGCCAGCGCCGCGCGCAGGATGGTCTTCGCCTCCTCGTCGTGGAACCCGCGCTTCTTTTGGCCCTTCTTGCCCCACGCCTCGGCGACGGATACGTCGTCGGCAGGGTTCTCGGAAATCCTTTCGCCTCGCATCGCAGATGAAAATATCGCCTTCAGGGCGCCGAGGTATTCGCGCTGGATGGTGCGCGGCGTCGCCTCGTCCTTCAGGCGTTCGAGCAGGCTGTCGCGCCAAGCGCGGACATGGTCTTTGGCGATCCTCGTCAGGTCCCAGTCGCCGCGAGTCTGACCGAGGCCGTAGGAGGGGAGCTGCGCGAGGAAGTCGTCGAAGATGCGACGATATTTCCCCCGCGTCGCCGGCGACCAGGTCTTGGCGCCGGCGACCCAGACGTCTTCGGCCAAAGGGCTCTTCTTCTCCTTGTCCTTCGGCGGCACGAACGGCGGGAACCGCTCGGCCTCGGTGTCGGGACTGAAATCGCCGTCGCACTCGCGAAGAATCTTGTCGATGCCGTGGAGGACCGCCTTACCGCTGGAGAACAGCAAACCTTTGAACTGCTTGTCGTCGACCACAATCCCGGAGCGTTGCAGGACGGCCCTCAACGCGTCGCCGGCGTCTTTCTCAAGCACATCCCAGTCCGGCACCGGCTTCGACGGCCAGTCCTTCGGAGGGTCGATCATTCCCGTCGCGATCTCCAGGTGCAACTTCCGCCACGTCCAATGATGGGCGGCCCAAATGTGCCTGGCCCCGTCCTTCTGGTCTTCCAGGAATTGGCGATAGACCTCGCCTGCGATGGCCGTCGCCTCGCGCTTGTCGAAGCCGATCGGGTGGCGGCGTAGGTGTGTCCAGTAGGCCGAGTACTTGGCTGCGACTTCACTTTGCCGGTTGCGGGCGATCGCCGGATTCTTGGTTCGCAAGCTTTCCTTGATCCAGCACCGGCCAACTTGTGGGATGAGGTCGCGCGGTACGCGCTGGCGGAAATAGTAGACGCCTTTGATCTGCATCGGCCGCGCCATGGAGAGAGGCATTGTGACCCACCTGTGTGTACCAGGCTGGACGTCACGAAAGCCTTAACGGTGGCGCAAGCTATTGATTTTGCTGACGAAAATCGCTGGTGCTGCAAGAGAGGATTGAACTCTCGACCTCTCCCTTACCAAGGGAGTGCTCTACCACTGAGCTACTGCAGCGTCCCGCTTCGCGGCCGCGAGTCGGCGAGCCGAGACGAACGCCGGGCTTTTGCCATAGGCCGACGGCCAACGCAAGAAAGCGGATTCGGCCTCGCGCGTCTTCCCACGGGCGCGGGGCGCCGCTAGGCCGCCCCCACGCGCAGAAGATCGTGAAAATGGACGATGCCGACGACGTCGCCGTTCTCGACCACCAGCAGGGCGGAAATCTTGCGGCTGATGAGCTCCAGCGCTTCGGCGACCAGGGCGTCGGGCGCGATGGTGCGCGGCGCGCGCGTCATTACCTCCTCGACCGGCGTGTCGACGATCATGTTCGAAGCGAGGTGCCGGCGCAGGTCGCCGTCGGTGATGATGCCGACCAGCGCCCCGGAAGCGTCAAAGACGCCGACGCAGCCGAAGCCCTTCGACGACATCTCGACGATCGCGTCCGCCATCCTGGCCCCGACGCGAATGCGCGGAATGCGCTCGCCGCGGTGCATGACGTCGCGGACATAGGCGAGATTGGCGCCCAACTTGCCGCCGGGATGGAAGATCTTGAAATCGAGCGCCGTGAAGCCCCTGGCCTCCAGCAGCGCGATCGCCAGCGCGTCGCCGAGCACGAGCTGCATCGTCGTCGAGGCGGTCGGCGCCAGGCCGATCGGGCACGCCTCCTGGGTCTTGGGCAGGCGCAGCCGGACGCCGGCTTCGCGGCCGAGCGCGCTGTCCTCGTTGGCGGTGATCGCGATCAGGGGAATGGCGAAGCGCTTGGCGTAGGTGATGATCGCCGCCAGTTCCGCCGTTTCGCCCGACCATGAGACGGCGACCACGACGTCGTTGTTTTGCACCATGCCGAGATCGCCGTGGCTCGCCTCCGCGGCGTGGACGAAGAAGGCGGGTTGACCGGTCGAAGCGAACGTCGCCGCGATCTTGCGCGCCACATGTCCGGACTTTCCCACCCCGGTGACGATCACCCGTCCCTGCGCGCGGAAAATCGTCTCGACGGCGCGCTGGAACGCCGGGCCGAGCCCATCCTCGCCCGGCGCCCGCAAGGCGTCGGCGAGAGCGGAAAGCCCTTGCCGTTCGATCGATATGGTGCGGAGGGCGGAGGCGACGGCGTCGGCGTCTGGTTGGGCCATGGCGGGCTCTTAGCACGAGGCGGCGCCTCGATGCACCCCTTGGGGCGCCTCGCCCTCGGCCGAGGCCGGGACGGCGCGCGGAACGAGCCGTTTAACAAGGAATTAACCATGCCGGCCTAACGCTCGTTAGGACTGCGCCGCCGGGCGGACGGGCGCGAAAGGAGGGACTGTGCGCTCGCGCCTATCAGGGCTTCGCCGCGTTCGCCGCATCGCTCTGGGCGCGCTGGCGCTGGCCTCGCTTCTCTCCCCCGCCGCGGGCTCGGCGCAACAGGCCCCGAGCGACGCGCTCGGGCTGCGCGGCGACGTCGGCGCGCCGGCCGCGCCCGCGGAGGCGCCGGCCGCGGCGAGCCTCGTCCCGTCCGCGCCCGACCAAGCGGGCCCGACGCCCGAGAAGCAGAAGCCGCGTCCCAAGGGCGCCGCGAGGCCCCCGCCGCTCGGCGTCTATCCCGGCGCTCAGCGGCTCGGCCAGCGCGGCGGCCCGGCGAATCTCGCCGCCGGCCAGACGCCCTCGCCGACGATCGCCGCGTTCCCGCCGCCCGCGCCCAAGCATCGCCCGGTGGTCGACGACAAGCCTTTCGACCCGTTAGGGATCAGCGTCGGCGATCTCAAACTGACGCCCTATGTGGAAGAGGACCTCGGCTGGGCTTCGAACCCCGGTCAGGCCTCGGGTCCGCAAAAGGGCTCGGCCTTCGAGACCACCGAAGCGGGCCTGTCGCTGCAGTCGGACTGGTCGCGAAGCGATCTGCACGGCTCGCTGAAGGGCGGCTACAACGACTACTTCTCCGATCCTCAGGCCAGCGCCCCTTACGGCAGCGGCGCCTTGGACGGTCGGCTGGACGTGACGCGCGATCTGTCGTTCGACGCCGAGGGACGGTTCAATGTCAGCGAGCAGACCCTCGCCTCGCTCGGCCTGACGTCGGCCGGCGCGGCGACCGGGACGGCCCATCCCCTGGTCGAGACCTTCGGCGCGACGATTGGGGCTTCGCAGAAATTCGGCGACCTGACCTTGGCGCTGCACGGAACCCTCGACCGCACCGAGTATCAGGACACGATGCTCCCCGGCGGCGTCCTGGCGAAACTCTCCGCCAACGATTTCAACGATTGGGGCCTGCGCGTGCGCGCTTCCTACCAGATCAGTCCCTCCATTTCGCCCTTCGTCGAAGTCGACGTGGACGCGCGCCGCTACGACGCCGCGGTCGATTTCAACGGCTACGACCGCAATTCCGACGGCGCGCAGGCGCTGGGTGGCGCGACCCTCGCCTTCACGCAGCAACTGACCGGCGAAGCGAGCGCGGGCTACGGCGCGCGGGCGTATCAGGACCCGCGGCTGCCCGACATGCGCGCCCCGCTCATCGACGCCTCGCTGATTTGGTCGGCGACGCCGCTGACCACGCTCACGGCCAAGGCGCAGACCAGTCTGGCCGACACGATGACGCCCGGCGCTTCCGGCGCGGTGGCGCGCGCCTTCAGCCTCGATATCGCTCACGCCCTGACGCGCAGCGTGACGTTGGGCGCCTCGGCGGGATACTCGAGCGACGATTATGTCGGGGTCGCGCTGCACGACGCCACCGTCAGCCTCGGGCTGCGCGCCGAATATCATCTGTCGCGCGACTTCGTCCTCAAGGCGAGCGCGACGAGGCAGCAATATACATCGACCGCGCCCAATTCGAACTACATCGCCGACGTCTTCATGTTGGGGTTGCGGCTGCAGCGCTGAGCCCGAGGCCGCGCACCGTTCGATCAGAGCACGAGCTTTTTGATTTCCTGGCGCAACGCCGCCGACAAATCCTCGCGCTCCAGCGCGAAGGCGATATTGGCCGTCAGGAACCCCAGCTTCGATCCGCAATCGTAGGTTCGCCCGTCGAACCGGACGCCGTGAAAGGATTGCGTCTTCGCCAGTTCGATCATGCCGTCGGTCAATTGGAACTCGCCGCCGGTTCCCTGTTCCAGGGATTGCAGAATCTTGAAGATTTCCGGTTGGAGAATGTATCGGCCGGAAATGATCAGGTTCGAGGGCGCCGAGCCCGGCGCCGGCTTTTCCACCATTCCCTTGATTTCGAACGTGTGCCCGAAGTCGGCGCCGACGGCGACCACGCCGTAGTATTGCGTCTCGTCCGGGTGAGCCTTCTCGACCGCGACGATGTTGCCGCCGTGCTCGCGGTAGGTTTCGACGCACTGGGCGAGGCACCGAGTTTGTCGCGCCCCGCTGGCGGTGATCATGTCGGGCAGCAGCAGCGCGAACGGCTCGTCGCCGACGAGGTCGCGCGCGCACCAGACGGCGTGGCCGAGGCCGAGCGGGGCTTGCTGACGGGTGAAGCACGCCGCGCCCTCCGGCAACATATCGGCGGCCAAGGCGTCGATTTGTTTTTGCTTGCCGCGCTTCCTGAGCGTGTCGTCGAGTTCGTAAGCGATGTCGAAATGGTCGGCGATGACGCCCTTGTTGCGTCCGGTGACGAATATGAATTGTTCGACGCCCGCCGCCCGCGCTTCGTCGATGACGTACTGCAGGATGGGCCGGTCGACGACCGGCAGCATCTCCTTCGGGATCGCTTTGGTTGCGGGCAAGAACCGAGTGCCCAGGCCGGCGACCGGCAGGATCGCTTTACGGATGGGTTTGAACATTCGAGTGAAGCCTTTCGCGACGATTTGTCCTGCGCGTCGACCAAGAAAACCGGCGACGCCCTCACGTCCAGCCGTTAAGCCGATCGACGTGAATTTTACCCCCAACGCCCGACTCGCGGCGGCGATTCGTTGCGTCAATCAATCTTGCTATAATGACGCGAGCCCTGGGGGATTGCGAGGCGAAAATGGCGGTTCTGGTCACCGGCGGCGCCGGCTATATCGGCGGTCACATGAATCTGGGGCTTCTCGACGCGGGCGAGAAGGTGGTCGTGCTCGACAATCTGTCGACCGGGTTCGCCTGGGCGGTTCCGGAAAAGGCGAAACTCGTGATCGGCGATTTCGGTGACGCCGAATTGGTCGCGCGGCTCATCCACGAGCATGAGGTCGACGCCATCGCGCATTTCGCCGCGAAAATCGTCGTGCCGGAATCGGTCGTCGATCCCCTCGGCTATTACCTCAACAACACCGCCAAGGCGCTCAATCTGATCCAGTGCGCGGTCACCGGCGGAGTCAAGAACTTCATCTTCTCCTCGACCGCCGCCGTCTACGGCGAGACGTCGGCCGAGCCGGTCGGCGAGGACGCCCCGCTCAATCCGATCTCGCCCTACGGCCGCTCCAAGATGATGGTCGAATGGATGCTGCAGGATGCGAGCCGCGCCTATGATTTTCGCTATGTCGCGCTGCGCTATTTCAACGTCGCGGGCGCCGATCCCATGGGGCGCCTCGGGCAGTCGACGCCGAAGGCGACGCACCTGATCAAGCGCGGCGTTCAGACGGCGCTCGGGATCTATCCGAGCATGGACATCTTCGGCGAAGACTACCCCACCCGCGACGGCACCTGCGTGCGCGACTACATCCAGGTGACCGATCTCATCGACGCGCATCTGGCGGCGCTCGCCTATCTGCGCCAAGGAGGCGCGAGCCTGACCTGCAATTGCGGTTACGGCCACGGCTCGACGGTCAAGGAGGTCGTCGACGTGGTGAAGCGCGTTTCCGGCGTCGATTTCACCGTCAACCATGTCGGACGGCGCGCCGGCGATCCCGCGGCGATCGTCGCCAAAGCCGAGCGGGTTCGGCGCGCGCTGGGGTGGCGACCGCAACGCGACAACCTCGACGACATCGTCCGGCAGGCGCTGGATTGGGAACGGCGCCTGCATAACCGGCGCGACTGATCGCGCCGCGCGCGACTTCGCTGGGCCGCCTCGCCGCAGCGGCGCCGGGGAGATCGGCAAGACGCCGAAGCGGCCGATCCGAGGCGGCTCACGCTTTCGCCGACAGCGCGAGCTTGCGCAGATCGAATTGCGGGTCGCCGGCCTGCTCCGGGGTCAGCGGCAGGGCGCCGGCGATGATCCGCCGCGCCGCCATGTGATCGGCGCCGCGGTTGACGGTCTCGACTACGGCGAGCGTCGGCCCGCGAAAGCCGAACACGGCGAACGCGCGCGATTGAGGATCGCCGCGCACGGTCCAGCGATCCACTCCGTGCGAAAGGCCGGCGATCTGCAGTTTGAGGTCGCCCTGATCGCTCCAGAACCACGGCAGGGCGTCGTAGCGCTCCGGCCTGCCGGTTAGGCGGCGGGCGACGCAGCGCGCCTGATCGACGGCGTTCTGCACTGATTCCAAGCGCACCGGCGCGCCCGTCGCAGCGCTCGGAAATTGCGCGCAGTCGCCGATCGCGGAGATCGCGGGATCGGAAGCGACGAGGAACTCGTCAACGGCGATTCCGTTGGCGCAGTCGAGCCCCGCCTCGCGGGCCAGGCGATCCTCGGCGAGGACGCCGACGCCGACGACGACGACCTCCGCCGCAACGCGCTCGCCGTTGGAGAGGATGACCGCTTCGGCTTCTCCCGACGACCCTTCGATCGAGGCGAGGCCGACGCCAAAGCGGAACTTCGCGCCGAACGCCCGGTGCGCTTCGAGAAGAAACGACGACATCGGCGCCGAGACGGCGCGTCCCAGCGGGCGCTCGGTGATCTCGACGATCGTGACGTCGCCGCCGAGGGCCAATGCGGTGGCGGCGATCTCGAGGCCGATGAATCCCGCCCCGACGACGACGACACGGCGACCCGGCCCCAGGCGCTCGCGAACGGCCTGGGCGTCGACGATGGCGCGCAGGCCGAGGACGCCGCCGAGCCCGAGCCCGGGCGCGTCGAGCGGCCGGGGGCGGGCGCCGGTCGCCAGGATCAGATGGTCGAACGGCGCCGCCCCGCCCGAGGAAAGCTCGACTCGCTTCGACCCCCGGTCGATGCGCGCGGCCCGCTCGCCGAGACGCAGATCGATGTCGTGGTCGCGATAGAATCGCTCGGCGCGCAGCGGCAGGCCGGCGAGGTCCATGGCGCCCTTGAGAAAGGCCTTCGACAGCGGCGGGCGCTGGTAGGGAAGCTCGGCCTCGCCGGAAAGCAGCACGATTTCGTCGGCGTTCCCCTCCTCGCGCAGGCTCGCGGCGGCCTGGACGCCGGCGTGACCGGCGCCCACGATGACGATCGAGCGGCGCGACATGACTTCTCCTCAGGCGAAGCGCCAGCGAATCCCTTTCGCACCGGCGAGCGAACACGGGCGACCGCCTATCACGAATTTTCCCGCCGGACGACGCCGGCTTCGAGCCGCGGGCGCGCCTTTCTTCACAGCAATTGTCGCCGCAGCGATCGTCCGAAAATCAGCGACGCCGCCTTGTAGATCAGCAGGTAGATCATGATCGCGATCGCGCCGGTCAGCACGATGTCGAGTTCGTTTCGCATGAAATGCAAACGACGGACGAAGAAATCGACCGCATGAAACAAGTGCGTCGCCACGATCGCCGCGCCACCCGTGCAGAACGTCGTGATCGCGATGTTTTCGATCAGTTTCGCATCGGGCCGCATCCAGTCGCGGCGCACGCCGAGCAGGATCAGCAGGGCGAAATTGATCCAGGCGCCGACGGCGGTGGCGGAGGCGAGGCCGACGACGCCATAGGTCCGGTAAAGGCCGATCTTGAGCGCCAGATTGACCGCCAAGCCGGCGAAGAAGCACAGCATCGGCGTCTTGGTGTCGCCGCGCGACTGGAAGGCGGCGACGGCGGAGCGGATCAGCACCATCGGAATCAGGCCGAGTCCGTAGGCTTCCAGCACCGCGGCCGACCTCAGCGCGGCTTCGGCGTCGAACTTGTCGCGCATGAAGGCGCCGCGCACGACCTCCTCGGGCAGGATCAGGAACGCGACCAGGAAGGGCGCCGAAAGGGCGAGCGTGAGCGCGATCGATCGGTTCTGGGAACCGGACGCCCCCGCGGCGTCGCCGGCCGCGAGCAGGCGGCTCATCTCCGGCAGAAGCACCGTCCCGGCCGCCACCCCGATGACCCCCAGCGGCAATTGGTAAAGCCGCTCCGCGTAATAGATCGAGGAAACGGCGCCCGTGGGCAGAAGCGAAGCGAGGATGGTGTCGGCCAGGATGGCGATCTGCTGGCCGGCGGAGCCGATGACCGCCGGCCCGAGGGCGGCGAAGAACTGCCGAACGTCGGGGTCGAACCTCGGGAAGGCCAAGCGCTCGAGAACGCCGCGTCGACGCGCCTCGGCCATCAGCAGGACGAGTTGGGCGAGGCCTGAGACGGCGACGCCCCAGCTCGCGGCGACGCCGGCGTCAGGAAACAGGAACGCGACCGCGAGAAACGCCATGATGAAAAGATTGAGCAGGACCGGGGCGAAGGCCCCTGCGCTGAAAAATCCGTGCGCGTTCAGCGTTCCCGTGTGCAAGGTGGCGAGGGTGATGAACGCCAGGTAGGGAAAGGTGATGCGCGTCATGCCGACGGCGAAGGCGAATTTTTGTGGGTCCTCCTCGAAGCCCGGCGCGATGAGTTCGACGAGCTGCGTTGTGAACAAATACGCCAGCGCCAGCAGCGCCAGTTGCGAGATCAGCAGCAGAGTGAAGATCCGGCTGGCGAAAATCTTCGCCCGCTCCTCGTCCTCGGCGACCAGCACCCGGGAATAGGTCGGCACATAGGCGGAACTGAAGGCGCCCTCGCCGAAGATGGCGCGAAACTGGTTGGGCAGGCGAAGGGCGACGAAAAACGCGTCGGCGAGCGGGCCGGCGCCGAGGATCGCCGCGATCATCAGATCGCGCGCGAAGCCGGTCAGCCGCGAAAACGCGGTGAACCCGCCTACGGAAATGAAGTTTCGGTACATGCCCTTGGCTTCGAATCAGCGATGGCGACCATAGCGCCCGAATTGCAGCTTGACGCCTTTATCGCGAATAATGTGTTTTGCGTAGGCTCGCTTTCTTCGGCGGGGGATCGGGCCTCTCGCCGCCGCGAGGCGGTTCGGTCGGCGCCGGGACCGGCGGCGCGATCCATGCGCGCTGAAGCCGAGGCCGCGCGAGGCGGCCTCGAACGCCCGGGCATTGGCAGCGCCCGAACGGTCAGGTAAAGAACCTCGCGGCGCAGGGGCCGCTCAGGGGAACCGCATTCGGCTCCACCGACGGCGGGCCCGCGGCCGAAGACGACGATTCGAGGCGAGCGCGATGGCAGAGGCAGAAGCGACGCAGGATGGCGCAGCGCCCGCCGGGCCGCCGTCCCCGCGGGCGTTGGACCTCGTCGTCATCAGCGGCTTCCAGGCGACGCCCGCCGCGGGCGAAGAGCCGTCGGCGGCCCGTCTCGACGACGAAACGCTGAAAGTCGAGCTGGCCAAGGAATTGGCGGCGCGCGCGACGCGCTTCGCCGAGTCCGTCGACGACGCGCTGACGCTCGCCAACGACGGCGCCATCCGTTGGCTCGGCGACCCGATCGCCAAACTGGCGGCTGGCGAAGAGGCGCTGAAGCCCGGAGCCGTCATCCTCGCGCACGAGGCGCTGTCGGCGGAAGGCAGAGAGGCGGCGCAACGGCGCGTCGCGCTTTGGCTCGCCGCTCATGTGCGCAAGGCGCTCGGCCCGCTCATCGATCTCGCCGAGCCCGAATCGATTCCCGAGGGCGTGCGCGATCTCGCGCTCAAACTGTCGCAATCGCTGGGGGTCCTCGAACGCGAACGCGTCAAGGCGCAAGTGAAGGCGCTCGATCAGACCGCGCGCGGCGCCCTGAGAAAGATGGGCGTGCGCTTCGGCGCCTACTACATCTATGTTCCCGCTCTGCTCAAACCTGCCTCTCGGACCCTGTGCGCGCAACTTTGGGCGCTGCTTCACGCCGACGCGGACCAGCAGGCGATCGCCGAGCGGCTGCTGCATTTCGCGTCGTCGGGCAGAACGTCGTTCGCGGTGGAGCCTCCCGCTTCGAGGGAAGTCTATCGCGTCGCGGGTTTTCGCCTTTGCGGCGATCGCGCCGTTCGCGTCGATATCGTCGAGCGGCTGATGGACTTGATCCGCGCCGCGCTGCCGCGTGCGCCGCGCTCGGAAGCGCGCGCGGCTACGGAGGTAGACCGCACGGGGTTCGTCGTCACCAATCAGATGACGTCCTTGACCGGTTGTTCGGGCGAGCACTTCGCCTCGATTCTGCGCTCGCTCGGGTTCGCCAGCCGCAAGGTGAAGAAGTCGGAGTTTGTCGCCGCGGCGGCGAGCGCCTCCGCAAGCCCGTCCCCGGCGCAAGGGGAGCAAGGCGGACCGCCCGAGTCGGCGCCGGACGCGGCGGCGACGACGGTCGCCGAGCCGGGCGCGCCTGCGGCCGCCGCTGTAAGGGACGAACCGGCGCCGAGCCAAAGCCAAGAAGCGTCGGCTGAAAGCGCGTCGGCGGTCGATAACGGCGACGCCGCGCACGCGCCGCCGCCCGCCGCGGCCGAGACGAGCGAGGCCCAAGACGGCGACTCGGGCGCCGATGAGGCGAAGCCCGACGAAGAGGAATGGATCGAAGTCTGGCGGCCGGCCCCTCGCCGCCCGCGCCATGCCGGCAGAGACCGGCCGCGGCCGGCGCGCGGCCCCGAGACGGCCGCCGCGCCCTTCGAAGGCGCCGCCCCGCCGCAGGAAGTCCCGCCGCGAAAGCCCCGCCGAGATCGGCGCCATGCCGCAGGACCGCGTCCGACGCCGCCTGAGGCGGCGAGCCCAAGCGAGCAAAATCCGCCCGGCGGGGTTGAAAGGCCCGCGGCCGAGCCGAGGCGCGAAGCGCGTCGTTCCCCCGGGCGGCGCGATTCGCCCCAGGATTCGCGCGTCGACGAGGGCCGAATAGCGGCGCCGCGTGAACAGCATAAGCCGAGCGTAAATCTCGATTTGCCGTTTGCGAAATTGCTCGATCTCAAGCCGCTGCTGAAGGCGCGCAACACCACGAAATAGGGGGCCTCGCGGCGCGTCGCGCTCGCCGACGCCGCGGACGGCGCGCCGACCGCGTGCGGCCCTGCCGGCGGGGATGGCGATGCGGCGGTTGATCGCCTTGGCCGAGCAATGGTATTGTCGCTGGGAAATTCCGGCGCCGGGCCGTTTTCGCCGGCGAACGGCGGCGGCGCGGCGGGCTCAGCGCGCGTCGGCGTCGGACCTGGCGAAGGACAGCTTCATGACCTATGTGGTGGTCGAAAATTGTATCAAATGCAAATACATGGATTGCGTCGAGGTTTGTCCGGTCGACTGCTTCTACGAAGGCGAAAACATGCTCGTCATTCATCCCGACGAGTGCATCGATTGCGGGGTTTGCGAGCCGGAATGTCCCGCCGAAGCGATTAAACCCGACACGGAGCCGAATCTCGACTCCTGGCTGCGTATAAACGCAGAATACGCCAAGCTTTGGCCCAATATCACCAACAAAAGGGAGCCGCCGGCCGACGCGAAAGAATTCGACGGGCGGGCGGGAAAGTACGACGCGTTCTTCTCGCCCAAGCCGGGCGAAGGCGATTGAGCGGCTCCCGAGGCCGGAGGGTTCGCCTAGGAATTGGGCGCTGCGTTCGCGAGTTAACGCTAAAGCCCTGTCGTTTTTGATTCTTCGGGAAAATTGTGCTAAAGAATTGGCTAACGGGTCTTTCAAGCCCTGCAGGCGTTTGTTTTGTTCCCCTATGCGCTGAGCTTGAAGGCCAAGTGCGGTGACAATCAGGCGATCGACGCCGGCGCTTCGGAGCGCCGACCGCGGATCGTCGTGCGTTTGGAGAGTTTAGGCCATGGCGGCGCGCAAGAAGGCGACCAAGAAGGCGTCCAGGACCGTTTCGAAGAAGGCCAAAGCGTCCGCCGGATCGACCGCGTCCCGCAAACGCAAGTCCGTTGTCGGCTCCTCCGCGTCGCGGCCGTCCCGGTCCGCAGCCAAGAGCAAGGCTGCGCGGTCGGCGAAGGCGAAGTCGAGCAAGAGCGTAGTCTCGCGGCGCGCCGCCGCTGCGGCCAAGGCGAGAAGCGCGGCCAAGCGCGCGAGCGCGACGATCAAGACGATCAAGACGATCAAGACGATCAAGACGATCAAGACGCGAGCGGCGCCGCCTGCGGCGCGCCCGCTCTCCGTGAGCGCGGCCAAGCCCGGCAAACCGCTGGACGCGAAATTGCGGGCGAACGAAAGCCTGCTCAGACAGACGCCCAAAGCGCTCGGCCAAGAGCGGGCGGGCGTGATCGAAGCCAAGGCGAGCGCTGCGGCTCTCGCCAAGCGAGCGCCGCTCGCGGCCAAAGCGCTCAAGCTGGACGCTCCCTATAGCGCGGTCGAACGCAATGAGGAAGGCGCCGCGCCCAAGAGCGTGAGGCCGTCCGGTCCACGCCAGAGCTTCAAGCTGAACGAATTCGTCGTCTATCCCGCGCACGGCGTCGGGCAGATCGTAGCGGTTGAAGATCAGGAGGTGGCGGGGTTCCGGCTCGAACTGTTCGTCATCAATTTCGCCAAGGACAAGATGACCCTTCGCGTTCCGACCTCGAAAGTGGCCGGCGTCGGCATGCGCAAGCTCTCCGAGCCGGAGGCGGCCAGACGGTCCCTCGAGATCTTGACCGGGCGGGCGCGGATCAAGCGCACGATGTGGTCTCGGCGCGCGCAGGAATACGAAGCCAAGATCAATTCGGGCGACATCAACGCCATCGCGGAAGTCGTGCGCGACCTCTACCGGTCGGACGCTCAACCCGAGCAGTCATACTCCGAACGGCAGCTCTATGAGGCGGCGCTGGACCGCATGATGAGAGAAATCGCCGCGGTGCAGAAGCTGAGCGAAATCGACGCCTTGAAGGTGATCGACGCGCAATTGAAGAAGGCGCAGCGCCGCGGGGTGAAGTCCGACGGCGCCGAGGGCGAAGACGCGGCGATCGAGGAAGCCGCGTGACGAAGACGAGGCCGAGCCGGGCGGAGCTTCGACCCATCCGGTCGGCCGCATTTTCCTGACGCGTTCGGGCCTCCTCGCAGCGAAGAACCCTCCGATCGTCGGCGGCGGCCCGAAAATGGCGACGGACCGCGCAAGGGCGACGCGCGAAATCCCGCAATCGCGCGACGGCGGCGGCGCCGGCGTCATCGCGGCCGACGTCTCACGGGAATGGCGCCCGCCTCACAGCGCGGGCGCAGTCGCCGCGAGGTCGAAACCTTCGCGCAGGGCGGCGAGATTGAGATCGGCGAACTTCGCCGGCGTCTCCAGCCGCACCGCTTCCTCCAACGAGTCGCCGGCGCAAAGGCGCGACAGGCGCGACAGCGCGCCGAGCGCGACGACGTTGGCGATGCGCGAACTGCCGGTCGCCAGCGCGCGCCGGCTGATCGGCAGGACATGCAGATCGAAGCCGCGCCTGGGCGGATCGGGAACGAGCCGTTCGTCGACGATGACGAGCGCGCCCGGCCTGACGAGCATCAGCGACCGATCGAGTCCGACTTGCGAAAGCGCGGCGACCATGTCGAGCTTGATCGCCAGCGGATAGTCGGCGCCGTCGTCGCACACGACCAAGTCCGAATAGCAAAAGCCGCCGCGCGAGGTCGGCTCGTAGCTTTGCGACTGCGCCGCGCGCCGGCCCTCCAGCGTCAGCGCGCGCAAGAGAATTTGCATGCCGGTGATGAGGCCCTGGCCGCCGCTGCCGGCGAGGCGAATTTCGATCCGGCCGCCGCTCATTGCCTCTTCCCGGCGCTGGCGAGCGCGGCGCGCTGCCGATAGACGCGGCCATATTCGGGCCGCTCGCGCTCGACCAGGATTCCGGCGCGCAGGCGGTTGGGCCGGAACGGTTCGTCGACCGCGTCGCCGCGAGCCTGCGGGCGCATTTCGCTCTTCTGGCTGAGGATCATCTCCGGCGACTCGCCGAGGTCGTTCTTGCGTCCGTAGATTTCGGTGCAGTCCGAGATCGTCTCGACGAAGGAAAAGCCCTGGTGCGCGATCGCGGCCTTGATGAGGTTCTTGAGCGCCGGCGCCTGCCGGGTGACTTCGCGTCCGACGAAGGTCGCGCCGGCCGCTTCGGCGAGAGCGCAAGCGTCGAAAGTCGGCTCGGCGTTGCCTTGCGGCGTCGTCGTGGTGATGCGGTCGACCGAAGTCGTCGGCGAAACCTGGCCGCCGGTCATGGCGTAGACCTCGTTGTTGAGCATCAGGCAGGTGAGGTCGAGATTGCGCCGGCAGGCGTGGATCAGATGATTGCCGCCGATCGCGAGGCAATCGCCGTCGCCGGTGATGACGATGACGGTCAAGTCGGGACGGGCGAGTTTCAGCCCGGTGGCGAAGGCGAGCGGCCGGCCGTGGGTGGTGTGGTAGGTGTTGGCGTCGATATAGCCGCCGACGCGCCCCGAACAGCCGATGCCGGAGACGACCGCGAGCTTGTTCTTGTCGAGGCCCAACTCATGGACCGCCCACAGCAGCGCGCGCAGCGCGATGCCGTGGCCGCAGCCGGGGCACATGAAGTGCGGCATCAGTTGCAGCCTGAGATAGTCCTTGATGTCGAAAGGACTGCGCACGATCTCATTCATCGGCGACGAGCTCCCGGACTTTGGCGGCGATTTGAGCCGGCGCGATCGGCTCGCCGTCGATGCGATTGAGGCGGGCGACCTTGCCGTGCGCGCCGGCGAGCCGCTCGACTTCGAGCGCGAGCTGACCGGCGTTCATCTCCGGCGTCAGGACGCGGCGCGCGCTCCCCGCCGCGGCGCGCATCGCGTCTTCCGGAAACGGCCAGAGCGTGATCGGGCGGAACAGCCCCGCCTTGATCCCTTCGGCGCGCAGCTCCCGCACCGCGCGGCGCGCGGCGCGCGCGACGATGCCGACGGCGACGATGACGACTTCCGCGTCCTCCGTCTCCAGCGTTTCGTATCTTTCGATGCGCGCGCGATGGCGTTCGATCTTGTCGAGGATGCGCTGCACTGCGCGCGCGGCGAGTTCGGGCTTCTGGGTGGGGAAGCCGCCGGCGGTGTGGGTGAGGCCGGTGACGTGCGCGCGCAGTCCGTCGCCCGGGCGCGCCATCGCCGGGATGAGGTCGTCGGTTTCGGCGTAGGGAGCGAAATCGCGCTCCGTTCCGGCCGCCCATTTTCGATTCTTCGTCGCGATCGTGCGGCGGGCGGGAAGCTCGACCAACTCGATGAGATGGGCGACGACCTCGTCGTAGAGCACGATCGCCGGGGTGCGAAATTCCTCGGCGAGATTGAAGGCGCGAATGGTCTCCGTGTAGATTTCCTGCACCGAGGCCGGCGCCACGACGATGATCGGGTGATCGCCGTGGGTTCCCCATCGCGCCTGCATGAAGTCGCCCTGCGCCGGCCGCGTCGGCATGCCGGTCGACGGACCGCCGCGCATCACGTTGACGATCACGCACGGCGTCTCGGTCATCGCGGCGTAGCCGAGGTTCTCCTGCATCAGCGAAAAGCCGGGTCCGCTGGTGGCGGTCATCGCCTTGGCGCC
This sequence comes from uncultured Alphaproteobacteria bacterium, assembly GCA_963775575.1. Taxonomy (GTDB): domain Bacteria; phylum Pseudomonadota; class Alphaproteobacteria; order Rhizobiales; family Beijerinckiaceae; genus Roseiarcus. Next base: position 1,026,776 of record CAVZJG010000002.1, on the reverse strand, counting down.
GCCGAACGAAGCGCCGATGACGGCGGCGAGCGAACCCATTTCGTCTTCCATCTGCACGAACACGCCGTCGACGCGCGGCAGCTCGAGCGACATCTGTTCGGCGATTTCCGAAGAGGGCGTGATCGGATAGCCGGCGAAAAAGCGGCACCCGGCGGCGAGCGCCCCGAGCGCGCAGGCGCGATTGCCCTGCAACGAAGCGAGCGAAGAAGACATTCAGGCGACCACGGGTTTGCGCGGGCTCGCGCGCACGGAAATGGCGAGGTCCGGGCACAGCCATTCGCAAATGTGGCAGCCCGTGCAGCGCTCGGGATCCTCGAGGAACGCGACCCGTTCGGCGTTCAATTTCAGGCAACGCTCGGGGCACAACTTCACGCAGATGTCGCAGCCCTTGCACCAGGCCGCGTTGATTTCAACGGCGACGGCGACGTCGTGGCGCGGCGACGGCGCGCCGCGGCCGGCGAAGTTCGCGTCGAACCGCAACGACGGGTCGTCGCGCGCGGCTTGCCCCCACGCGCGGCCGGCTTCGAACGCCTTGCGGTTGATCGCGCGGGTCTTGCTGGGCGCCAGCGATTCGAGGGTCGAAAGCCAATGCTCCATGGGATAGCCCATCGACGTCGAGAGGACGCCGAGCAGCACGCTGTTGGCGGCGCGGGGCTCGCCCAGTTCCGTGGCGATGGTCGTCGCGTCGAGCGCGTAGCTCTCGGCGACCTTGTCGGCGATTTCGGCCGGCGTCTGCGCCGCATAGCGGGTCGCGGCGCCGAACTTGCGGTTACGGCAGGCGAACGGCGGCACGATGCGGCGCGTGTCGGCGATGAAGACGCCGACGCCGGGCTTGAGATAATCGAGCCAGCGCAGGCCTTCGGCCCATTCGAGCGCGATCAGGGCGTCCGCTTCGCCTTTGACGATCGTCGGCGACCACACGCGCTCGCCGAAGCGCACGTGGCTGAAGACGACGCCGCCGCGCTTGGCCATGCCGTGCACTTCGCTCTGCTTGACCGACAAGCCCTGCTTCTGGCCGATCAGCGCCAACGCCTTGGAAATCATCAGCACGCCCTGGCCGCCGACGCCGACGATCATGACGTTGCGTGCGGCGGGCGCGGGCCTGTCGGCGAGGGCGGCGACTTCGGCCGGCGAGGGATCGACGGACATCGCGCTCACCGGGCGGCCGGCTGGATGCAGTCGGAAGGACAGACCTGCGCGCACAAGGCGCAGCCGATGCAGGTTCCCTGATCGATCGAAACCTTGTGGCGCCCTTCGTGCCATTCGCCGGACCAGACGATCGAGGGGCAGCCGAGATTCATGCACGACTGGCACGCGACGCACCCTTCCGGCGCGACCGCGAACGGCGCGCCTCTGATCTTCACCGGATCGAGCACGCACGGGCGCTCGGAGATCACCACCGCGACGCCCTTGTGGAGAATCGCCTCGCGCAACGCCTGATACATATGGCCGAGTTCGTAAGGGTCGACCCGACGCACCCATTCGACGCCGACGGCGCGGCAGATCGCTTCGTAGTCGACTTTGTAGGTCGGCTCGCCGCGCAACGTGCGCCCGGTTCCCGGATGGTCCTGGCCGCCGGTCATCGCCGTGATCGAATTGTCGAGAATGACGACGGCGATATTCGCCTTGTTGTAGACGGCGTCGATCAGCGGCGCGATGCCCGAATGCAGAAAAGTCGAATCGCCGATCGTCGCCACCACCGGCTTCTTTTCGCCGGCGGCCGCCATGCCGATCGCGTTGGCGATGCTCGCGCCCATGCAGACGGTGGTGTCGATCGAGCGCAGCGGCTCGGCGGCGGCGAGCGTGTAGCAGCCGATGTCGCCCGCCACCCGCGCATCGAGGCCGCGCAAGGCGAGATAGGTCGCGGTGTGCGGGCAACCCGAACACAGCACCGGCGGACGGGCCATCGGCTCGATGTCGAGCGACATCGGCGCCGGCGCGGGCTCGGCGACCCCCGCGGCCGCGAGCCCGGCGCGCACCAGTTCGGGCGACAGTTCGCCGAAACGGGGAAAGTATTTCTTGCCTTCCGCGGCGAGGCCCATCGCCCGGATTTCTCTCTCCAGCGCCGGCTCCAGCTCCTCCACCACCAGCAGGCGGTCGACGGACGCCGCGAACTCGCGAATGATCCCTTCGGGCAGTGGATAGGCCGCGCCGAGCTTGAGGATCGAGGCATCGGGGGCGACCTCCTTGACATAGAGGTAGGCGGTCGAGCCGGTGACGATTCCGAAGCGGGAATCGCCCCTCTCCCATCGGTTCAGCGGCGAGGCCTCGAGATAGCGGGCGACCCTGGCCTCGCGCTCGATCAGCTTGGGATGCAGGCGGCGCGCGTTGGCCGGAATGGTCACGGTCTTGGTCGGCGCATCGATGAAGCCCTTGGCCGCGACGCCCGAGCGCGGGCCGACGCGCACGGCGCTGCGGGTGTGCGAAAGGCGGGTGGTCGAGCGCACGATCACCGGCGTGTCGAAGGTCTCCGAGATTTCAAACGCCAGTTTGACGAAGTCGTGCGCCTCCTGCGCGTCGGACGGCTCGAGAACGGGCGCGCCGGCGAAGCGCGCGAACAGGCGGGTGTCCTGCTCGTTCTGCGAGGAGTGAAGGCCCGGATCGTCGCACACCACGATGACCAGGCCGGCGTGCGCGCCGATGTAGGAGAGCGACATCAGCGAATCGGCGGCGACGTTGAGGCCGACGTGTTTCATCGCGGCGAGGGCGCGTACGCCGGAAAGCGCGGCGCCGAACGCCACGTCGAGCGCCACCTTCTCGTTGGTCGACCATTCCGCATGGATGTCGCTGGCGGGATAGCGGCCGAGGGTCTCCAGGATTTCGGTCGACGGCGTGCCCGGATACGCCGCGGCGACGCCGACGCCCGCTTCCCAGGCGCCGCGCGCGATCGCTTCGTTGCCCATCAGCGGCAGGATCTCCGTCGCCGCTTCGGGTTCTACGATCCGGACTCGTTGGTACATCGCGGCCTCGATACTCCCACGCGCTCAAGTCTTTGCGCCAATTTCACCCCGCCGCGCAATGGGGTTTCGCGCCGCAGCCAACAAAAGACGCCGCACGACGACGCCTTCGCGCCCGGCGACGACCCTACGGCGCCGCAGCGAGGCTGCCCAATTCATCCTCGCCGCCGATTGACATCTATCAAAAACAACCGACGGCGACGCGCTAACGCCAGCAATCCGGCCGCGCCAGCCGGCAAAAAGGGCTGCGGAAGCCTGGGGGGCGTCATGACGGAGCATTTCTCACGGCCGAGCGGGCTGGAGCCGATCGAAACGGCTTCACGCGACGAATTGACCGCGCTGCAGACGACTCGGCTGCAGTGGACGCTGAACCGGGTCTACGACAACGTTCCCTACTATCGGGCCAAGTTCGACGCCGCTGGCGTGCATCCGAGCGACCTGAAGAGCCCGTCCGATCTGGCGAAGTTCCCCTTCACCGCCAAACAGGACCTGCGCGAGAATTATCCCTTCGGCCTCATCGCGACGCCGCGGGAGCAAATTGCGCGCGTTCACGCTTCCTCGGGCACCACCGGCCGTCCGACGGTGGTCGTCTATTCCAAGCGCGATCTCGACACGTGGGCGGACGTGATGGCGCGCTCGATGCGGGCGGCCGGCTGCCGGCCCGGCATGATGGTCCACAACGCCTACGGCTATGGCTTGTTCACCGGCGGCCTCGGCGCCCATGGCGGCGCGGAGCGGCTCGGCTGCATGGTGGTGCCGGTGTCCGGCGGCATGACCGAGCGTCAGGCGCGGCTCATCGCCGACTTCAAGCCCGATGTCGTGATGTCGACGCCTTCCTATATGCTGGCCATTCTCGACGAGATGCGGCGCGCGGGCGTCGACCCGCGCGAGTCCAGCCTCAAGATCGGCATTTTCGGGGCCGAACCCTGGACCAACGCGATGCGCCGGGAGCTGGAGAGCGAGCTCGGCATCGACGCGCTCGACATTTACGGCCTGTCGGAAGTGATCGGTCCGGGCGTCGCCAGCGAATGCGTGGAGACCAAGGACGGCCCGACCGTATGGGAGGACCATTTCTACCCCGAGGTCGTCGATCCCGTTACCGGCGCGCCGCTCGCCGACGGCGAGCACGGCGAACTCGTGCTGACCTCGCTGACCAAGGAGGCGATGCCGATCGTGCGTTACCGCACGCGCGACCTGACCCGCCTGCTGCCGGGAACCGCCCGCACGATGCGCCGGATGGAGAAGATCAGCGGCCGCTCGGACGACATGATCATTTTGCGCGGCGTCAACGTGTTCCCGAGCCAGATCGAGGAGCAGATCCTCAAGTGCCGCGGCCTCGGGCCCCACTACGTCATCGAACTCAGCCGCGACGGCCGGCTCGACACCATGAGCGTCCTGGTCGAGGCGCGCCCCGACGCGCTCGACGCGGCGGTGCGCGCGCAGCAGTCCAAAGAGCTCATCCACCACGTCAAGGCGGTGGTCGGCGTGACGGTGCGCGTCAACGTCGTCGACCCCGGCGCGATCGACCGCTCGCTCGGCAAGGCCAAGCGCGTGCTCGACATGCGGCCGAAGGAGTAGGGGGGCGCGGCGTCTTTAAGTCGATCCATCGTCGCCGTCATCGCGAGCGAAGCGTGGCGATCCAGAGATCGTGACGCCTGCTTGTTCGCGCGCCGGGCGCCTTCGCGGATGGCGCGATCCCCTCGACTCTCTGTAGCAATCTCCTCGACCGCTGGATCGCCACGCTTCGCTCGCGATGGCGGCGCCGCTTCGGGTCCGTCGGGCCTGATTTCAAAAACCTGGGCGCCGTTTTCTGTCCCTTCGCCACGGCGCGAGGCGAGCCGAATGGACGCGCGCTCAGTGCTATCTGCATTAGCAGAATGTACCTTGCATCATCGGCGGCGCCAGCTTGGCGGGGAGCGCCGTCTTTCCTCATGGAAGCCTCTTGTTTCCGAAGTTTTGACGCTGTCAATGGCGCGCGCGTAGCCCGTCGAAAGACGGGCGTCTCTCGACGCCCTATGCGCGCGCCGCCTGCGGCGGTCGAAGACCATTGACAGCGTCAAAACTTCGGAAGTTCACGCTTCCATGAGGTCGACGGCTTGCAGCGTGACGGAGGGGGGCACGCGGCTCCGGTCGCGATAGGCTGGCGCCCATCTCGATGATTGGTCTCGCCTCATCGATAGGTTAGACGATCCGGGGCGCGAGGCCCGCTTGGCGATGCGTGGCGCCGACGGCGCGCGCCGCCATTGGTGGGGGGCTTGGAGGCGGATCATGCTCCCGCGCGCGAACGGCGGGAGCGGCGTGAGAGCGACGCCGATCCTCAATCGACGAAGAGACGAGCGGCGATGCAGGAGCGTCTTGAAGCGCGGCGACGACGGGAAGGGGCGGCTCTCTTTGTCGCCTTCGCCGCGTGCGTTCCCCTCGCCAACTGGCTGATCAACAACGTCGGCGCGGTCTGCGTTGCGCACGGGCCGTGCCTGATCCCCGTGGCGCCGGGCCTCTCCGCGCCGAGCGGCGTGCTGGTCGCGGGCTTGGCGCTGATCTTGCGGGATCTGGTGCAGCGTCGTCTCGGCCTCGTCTGGTCGGCGATCGCGATCGCGGTCGGTTCGGCTTTGTCGGCGACGTTCGCTCCGCCCGCTCTGGTCGTCGCCTCGACCGTCGCCTTCGCGCTGTCGGAGACGGCCGATCTGGCGGTCTACACCCCGCTGCAAAAGAAAGGCCTGGTCCGGGCCGCGTTCGCCAGCAGCCTCGTCGGCCTCGTGGTCGACAGCGTGGTCTTCCTCGGCCTGGCGTTCGGCAGCCTCGAGTTCCTGCCGGGCCAGGTTGTGGCGAAACTGTGGATGGTGCTGCTGACGCTGCCGGCGCTGCAATGGTTGCGCGATCGCGATCGACGAATCGGACTCTGGCCGGCCTGATCGACCGGCGCGTCCGTCGACAGTCGGCCGCCGGCGCGCCGATCGCATTACGGTTTACGTCGACGCACGCCTATTTCCCTTTTTGCTCGACGCCAGGTGAAGGCGCCTAGGGAAATAGGCGCCTGTCACTGTAGTCCGTAGTCGCCGCCGTGATCGGCGCCAGTTTGGCAGGAAGCGCCGTCTTTCCTCATAAAAGCCTCTTGCTTCCGAAGTTTCGACGCCGTCAATGGCGCGCGCGTAGCCCGTCGAAAGACGGACGTCTCTCGACGCCCTATGCGCGCGCCGCCTCCGGCGGCCGAGGGCCATTGACAGCGTCAAAACTTCGGAAGTTCATGCTTCCATGAGGTCGACGGCTTGGTGTGCGACGGCGAGGGGCGGGGCGGCCCCGGTCGAGAAAGTCTGGCGCCGGGTGCGGGTCGCGAAATTGGGGAATTAGTAAGCTGTCGCCGTAATCGCCCCATGCGACTGTTGTATTCTTCAAGAATGAGGGGGTCGCGATGTCAACCAAGGTCGTTGTCGAGAGTTCGATGGGTCACATTCGTCGGGTGTTGTCGGCGTGGTTGATAGCACTGGCGGTCGGGTGGGCATCGGCAGCCATCGCTGGGCCTGCGGAGGACTTGATTGCTGCGGCGTATCGTGGAGATGCCGCCGCCGTCCAGGCGCTGTTCGCCAAAGGGGCCGACGTCAATGCCAAGGACGGCAATGGCGTGACCGCGCTGATGGCGGCCTCCCAGGAAGGCCACCTCGATGTAGTGCAGGCGCTGCTCGCGGTGAAGGCCGATGTGAATGCGAAGGACGGCAACGGCGTGACCGCCCTGATTCGGGCTTCCCGGAACGGCCACGTTGATGTGGTGCATGCGCTGCTCACCAAGGGGGCCGACATCAATGCCAACGAACGCGATGGCGCGACGGCGCTGCTACTGGCCTCCCAGGAAGGCCACCTCGATGTAGTGCAGGCGCTGCTCGCCGTGAAGGCCGATGTGAATGCGAAGACAAACGACGGCACGACCGCGCTGATAGTGGCCACCCAGGGAGGCCACCTTGATGTGGTGCAGGCGCTGCTCGCCAAGGGGGCCGACGTCACCGCCAAGGCAAGCGATGGTGCGACCGCACTCGTTCTGGCCTCTCAGAACGGCTACCTCGACATTGTACGGGCGCTACTCGTCAAGGAAGCCGAGGTCAACGCTGCCGATAACAAGGGCTGGACCGCGCTGATGCTCTCCGCCGAGAACGGTCACTTCGATGTGGTGCAGGCGCTGCTTGCCAAGGGAGCCGACGTCAATGCCAAAGACAACGAGGGCGTGACGGCGCTGATTGTCTCCTCCCAGAACGGCCACATTGACGTGGTGCAGGGGCTGCTCGCCAAGCGGGCCGACGTCAACGCCAAGACGACAGATGGCGCGACCGCGCTGATGGTGGCCTCCCAGAACGGCCACCTCGACGTGGTGCAGGGGCTGCTCGCCAAGGGGGCCGACGTCAATGCCAAGCGGGACGACGGCGCGACCGCGCTGATTATCGCCTCCGAGAACGGCCACCTCGATGTGGTGCAGGCGCTCTTTCGGGCAGGCGGCGAAAGTGCATGGTGGCACCCGTGGGGCAGGGCGATCGACGTCAATGCTAAGGACCGCAACGGCGTGACCGCGCTGATGGGGGCCTCCTTCAACGGCCACCTCGATGTGGTCCAGGCGCTGCTCGCGAAGGGGGCCGAGGTCAATGCCCAGGCGAGCAATGGGGCAACCGCGCTGACGATGGCAAAAGACGCCGAGGTCAGAGCCTTATTGACCCAGGCGGGTGGCCTTCCGGTCTCACGCCCCAGCGCGGACCTACCAGCGAAATGCTTTGTGAGGAGCAGCATCGAGATTTGCTATCCCGACGCTTGGAAACTCGTCGAGTGGGATGGAAATACGTATATCGAAAGTATAACGGAAGAGAAAACTTCTGTCCTTAGTATGCGTATTTGGATTGGTAGCAAATTGTCTAGTTCCAAGAGCTTGACTGAGAGGGAAATATTCAACTTTTCCTTTTTTCAAGATTTTCAGAATTTTGAAACTTTCTTAAACCAATGGGGCGGCTCATGGGAATTTTCGAGCCCGGCGGAATCTGTCAAGCACTACAGCGTACTAACGTATAAAAATATAGAAAGAGGGCTGCCTGGAATAACCCAGCTTAAGGATGAGCATGAAATTGACGTTTTGAGAATATATATCGATGCAGTTTTCCCAATAGATGATGGTTTCCTTACAATAGAGTGTCGAATAGCGTCTCCTGAAACCGGGGTATTGACTAACGAGCAGGCCAAAATTGCCATCTCCATGATCAACACCTGTAATGCCCTTGTCGCGCACGCTGACGTGAAATAGGCGGCGTTGCGCAAGCATCCGCCGAGGCGATCATCTCGGGATTACGGATTACCGGGGGGGTACGGCGACAGCTTACTTAACCCCCGATCCCTACGTCGCCGTCGCCTCGCCGACCCCGAGTTGCTCCAGCACCAGCGCCGTAATTACCCACCCCCTGGCATTTGGCGCGTGCGGGGCTTGCGGATTGGGGCGCTTCCTGATTCAAGAATCGGATGAATCGCAGTGACTTGGAACAGCTCAGCAAGGACGAACTGATCGAGCTGGTGCTGCAATTGCAGCGACCGAGGAAGACGTCACGCAATTCGTCGAAGCCGCCGTCGAGCGATCGGAAAGAGCAGCGGGAGAACGCCAAGCCCGGCGGCGCCAAACCCGGGCACGAGGGCCACGCGCGCGGTTTGAGCGACAGCCCGGACGCCGTGGAGGATCACGCCCCGACGCATTGCCCGCGGTGCGGGCTGGCCTTCGGCGAGGACGCCCAACGGAAGCTGGTCGGCGAATACGACGAAATCGAGCTTCCGCCGATCCGGCCCTTCGTGCGGCGGCATCGGCGGTTTTCGATCCGCTGCACATGTTGCGGTCAGACGACGACGGCGCCGGTTCCAGACGCGGCGCAGGGCACGCCATTCGGGCCGCGCATCCATGCGCTGGCCGTTTATCTGAAAGGCATGCAGCTCTTTTCCTATGAGCGGCTCGGCGCGGCGTTGAGCGACCTGTTCGGCCTCACCGTCAGCGAAGGCGCCCTGATGAACATGTTCAAGCGCACGAAGACGGCGTTCGAGGCCAGGCGCGCCGAGGCGCTGGCGGCGCTGCGCCGGGCGCGGTTCGTCTCCTGCGACGAAACCGGAGCGCGCATCGAAGGCGTCAATGCCTTTCACTGGGTGTTCTGCAGCAAGAAGGCGGTCGTTCATGGCGTCGCTTTCACTCGCGCCGCCGAAGTCGTGCGCGACGTCATGGCCGGCCATCGCCCGGCGGTGTGGACCTCCGATCGTTACAGCGCCCAGCAGGGTCACGCCGACCGGCAGCAGACCTGTCTTGCGCATCTTGATCGCGAGGCCCGCTTCGTCGACGAGAACAGCGAGGACGCGGCGCCGTTCCGCCTGCGCCTGTGGTTCGACCGTGTCTTCGCCTTGGCCCGCGACATCGAGACCGTCGCCGCCTCGACTCTGCGCGCCAAGCGCCGCGCTCTCGAACACGATCTCGAAGCTATCCTGATCGCTCCGACCACCTGTCCGCTGACCCGCGACCTCCTGGCCAAGGTCGGCCGCGCCCGAACCCAGTTGCTGACCTTCTGCGACTTTCCCGGCGAGGTCGAGCCCACCAACAATGTCAGCGAGCGCGCCCTGCGACCGTGCGTCATTCAGCGCAAGGTCACCAATGGCTACCGCGCAAAATGGGCCGCCGACTTCGAGGCCGGCGTGCGCACCGCCGTCGATACCGCGCGCCTGGCGGGCGCAGGTCCTTTCCAGACCCTCCTCGAAATCATCACCCCCTGAACGCCAGACCGGCAACCCGTGCCGCGCCGTCAGCCCTATCAGGCCACGATCAAAGGGGGTGGGTAGTTACCCAGCGCCAACTGCCGATAGATCGGCGCCGGGGCGATGGCGCGCGGCGGCATGTGGCCCTCGTCTTCCGCCGCCTGGGCGAGCCGCAACAGAACGCCTTTGGCGTCGGCCTCGGGAATTTCGACCTTGGCGCCGCGGTAATTGCTGAGCATCGCCTCGATCGCCTTCGGCAGGCGCTTGGCGTCGATCGCGCCGCTCGCGAGGCGATAGGGCAGCTTCCAGGTCCCCGGCCGGCCTGCGTCGGGCGCGTAGGCGAAGCATGGCGCGGGCAACTTGTATTTGGGGTGAAGGAGCGCCGCGGCGCCGGCGGCGTCGCCGGCCGCGGCGGGCCGCTCCTCGGACGCGATCGGCGCGTCGATCGCCGGCGCGTCGCACGGGCGATAGACGCCATGGACGCTGAGCCACCATAAGCCGCGCGGCGGCGGAGCGGCCGCAAGGTCGACGAGGACGCGGTCCATCAGTCCTCCTGCGGCGATGTCGGCGGCGTAGAGGAAACGGCCGTCCGTCGCGGCGACCGTCCGGATCTTCTGCTCGTCGGCGTAGCGCCGCGCCTGGGCGACGGCGGCGTCCAAGGCCCGACGGCCCGGCCACAGCGCGCCCGGCCGCTTCACTTCGATGACCAGGTACTTGGCGAGGTTGCGGCTGAGCACGATGTCGGCGTAGCCGACCTGGTATAGGAGATCGCCTTTGTCCCAGTCGAGCACTTGCGTGAACAGGTCCTCGACGATGGCCTCGGCGACCTTCTCGCTCTCGGCGCCATGCCGCAGGCGATCCGCGTGCGTCGTCCTGAACGCCGGCCAAGCCGCTTCGATCCGCTCGATGCAGCGCCGATAAGAAGCGAGGGATTGAACGGCTTTCGCTTCCATGGCTCGATCCTGTCCCGCGCATGGCGGCGGAGCGGCGTGGTCGCCGGGAATTGCGGCGGCGGCCGACTTTACCTCCTTATCGCCACCCGTTGAACTCGAAATGGAGGCCAAGCAAGCGGTCAACGCAACGGAGCGCCGTGGCCGGCGCCGGTCGCGGCTCTCCGGAAGCTCCGCGCCGCGGCCTCAGCCCGCCTCGCGGACATGCGCGTGGGGATGGGTGTGCGGCGCGTCGCCGCCGTGGGCGTGCGCCTCGACGGCGACGTCGACGGGGATGATCACCAGGCGGCCGTGGCGAACGCCGCGCTCGGCCATGACGTGCTCCGAGAAGTGGCGCACGTCCTCCGTGGCGCCGCGCAACACCGCGACCTCCAGGCAGGATTGGTGGTCGAGATGCACGTGCAGCGTCGCCACCGACAGGTCGTGGCGTTCGTGCTGCGTCGAAGCCAACCGCGAAGCGAGCGCTCGCACCTCGTGATCGTAAGTGTAAACCAGCGCGGCGACGCAGGCGCCGGCGCCGCCCTCCTGTTTGAACTGCTGCAGGCCGGCGCGGGCCAGATCGCGCAAGGTCTCCGAACGGTTCGCATTGCCGCGCTCCGCCTCGAACTTGTCGAGTTCCCCGATCAGATCGTCGTCGAGGGTCACCGTAACGCGTTGCATGACGTTCCCTCCTCGAGCATGATGTGTTTAAGTCGAATCATCTCAGCCGTCATTGCGAGCAAAGCGAAGCAATCCAGACTTAGGGATTGCGGCGGCGGCTTAGTCTGGATTGCTTCGCTGTCGCTCGCAATGACGACGGAGGCCTGCTTCAATCTAAAGACAACATGCTCTTGAGCGCGCCGCCTCAAGACGAGGCCGATGAAGCTCCTGCCTCGCGTCATTCCCGCTTTCGCGGGAACGGCATCGCTGGCGATTCCACCCAATCGCATCACGCTCTCATTCGCAAGGGCGCCGGGCCTGCCGATGATGGCCCGCCAAGCCCGCCCTGCCGTCCGTCGCCGCGGCGTCCGCCGCTGCGATTTCGAGACGTATCGCGAAAATGGAGCCGCGCGAAGGCGCGGATTTCTCCCGCGCACAGACCTCATACGGCTTCCGGGTGAACAGTTCGTCGGAAGACGGGCGCTGTGCCTGATCCGTGCTCGGCGTCAAGGCCAAGCCCGTTCCACGGCTCGCGCGCTGACGCGCGCGAGCCTTGACGCTTGCGCGCGGCTCAGGCTGTCGGCCTCCATGATCTTTGTTGAGCGGGCCGGCCTCGCGGCCGGCTTCGCTCGACAAAGATCATGGAAACACAAACGCCGCATCGGAGCGTCGCGGTCACCGCGAAGCGGGCGAAGCGCAGCGCAGCAGCCGCGCAGCGGCTTGACGGCGACGGTCCGATGTGGCCGGCTTCGAAATGAAGCCTATGTGGCCGCAGCAGCCGGGCTACCGGGGTCGGGGCGTGGGTTCTCCCGAGCTATTCACTCGGAAGCCGTATCACTCACCTTGCGCCGCCGTTCGCGAACGGCGCGCTCGGGCAACGGCTCGGCCCGGCCGTCGATCTCGTCGCGCGAGCGGCTTCGCCGCCGACGGCGCTGCACGAGCAAGGGGGAAAAGCGCCGACCCAGAGACGCGGACCGGCCGGCGCCGCAAGAGGGATTCGAACCCCCGACCCCCTCATTACGAATTTGAGGGGCTTCCGTTCCGCGCGGCTTCCATCATTTCCACTGGCGAGGCGCGCCTTCGGCGCGCACGGATTACGGGAATGCGGGCGCCTTCGGCTATCAAACTTCGAGTTCCACCCCCTAAATTCTCTCCCCCCGCGCATCCGGCGGGCGTCCCGAAGCGCCGGTCTGCGCCGCCAGCGCATCGTCGAAGTCGCGCTGTTCGATGCGCAGCGAATCGATTTCGACCGCCTCGCCGCCGGTCGCGGAAAAGACGCGGCGAATGGCGCCGAGGGCCGCGCGGTCGCAGACGAAACGCACCTCGGCGGCGGAGAGCCCTTCCGTCAGCTCGGCCAGAGCCGCAAGATCGATCCCCTCGGCGATCGGCTTCTTGCGTAAGTGGACCTCCAGAATCGCCGCGCGCGCGCGGCGATCGGGGCGCGCCACCTCCAGGTGATAGTCGAGCCGGCCCGGGCGCAGCAACGCGTCGTCGACCATGTCCAGCCGGTTGGTGGCGGCGATCACCCAGACGTCGCCCAGCGCTTCGACGCCGTCGAGTTCGGTGAGCAACTGGCTCACCACACGATCGGTCACCGGCGAGCGGCTCTCCTGGCCGCGCTTGGGCGCCAGCGCGTCGAGCTCGTCGAGAAAGACGACGCAAGGCGCGGCATGGCGCGCCCGCGCGAACAATTCGCGCACGCCCTGCTCGGATTCGCCGACGTATTTCGACAACAGCTCCGGGCCCTTGATGGAAATGAAGTTGATGGCGCTTTGCGAGGCCAGGGCCTTCACCAGCAGCGTCTTGCCGTTTCCCGGCGGGCCGTAGAGCAAGATGCCGCGCGGCGGCCGCAACCCGATTTTTTCGAACAACGCGGGTTGGCTCAACGGCCACGCGATGGCTTCGCGCAGCGCGGTCTTGACGGAATCGAGGCCGCCGACTTCGTCCCATCGCACATTGGGCACCTCGACGGCGACTTCCCTTAGTCCCGAGGGCGACACCTCGCTCAACGCCTCTCGAAAGTCCGGCATTTTGACCTCCATGGCCATCAGCGCCTCGGTGGCGACCGGCCCCGAGCTCAGCGACAGCTCCGGAAGTTGACGACGCAGCGCCGCCATCGCGGCCTCGCGGCACAGCGCGTTGAGGTCGGCGCCGGTGAACCCATGTGTTGTCGCCGCCAGATCGGCGAGGTTGACGCCTTCGCCGAGCGGCATGCCGCGCGCGTAAATCTGCAAGATCTCGCGCCGCGCCTTCTCGTTGGGAATGCCGATCGCGATCTCCCGGTCGAAGCGTCCGGGTCGCCGCAACGCCGGATCGATGGCGTTCGGACGGTTGGTCGCCGCCATCACGATCACGTCGCCGCGGCTCTTGAGGCCGTCCATCAGGCCCAGAAGCTGCGCGACGACGCGCTTTTCGACCTCGCCTTCGACGCGTTCGCGCTTGGGAGCGAGCGAGTTGATCTCGTCGAAGAAGATGATGCAGGGGGCGCGCTTGCGCGCGTCGTCGAAAATCTTTCGCAATTGCGCTTCGCTCTCGCCGTAGAATTTCTGAATGATCTCCGGTCCGCTGACATAGATGAACTCGGCGTCGGATTCGTGCGCCACCGCGCGCGCGAGCAGCGTCTTGCCGCAGCCGGGCAGCCCGTGCAGCAGCACGCCCTTGGGCGGCGTCATGCCGAGACGTTCGAAAATCTCGGGATGAGAGAGCGGCAGCTCGATCATTTCGCGAATCTTCGCGACTTCGCGCTCCATGCCGCCGAGATCGTCATAGGTCACGATGTCCTCGGCCTCGCGAGCCGCTTGGGCTTGCGCGCCGCCGCGAGCGCTTTCGACCGAGAGCAAGGTGTCGGGATGGATCATCACCGGCCCGTCGGGTTCGGTGCGGACCACATGGAAATCGCGATGGCTTCCTCCGAACAAGGCGATTCGCATCCGGTCGCCGGTCTTGACGGCGAGCCCGTCGAGTCGGCGCGCCATATGTTCGATTTCGTCCTCTTGCAGCGCGCCGCCGCCGAGCGGGGCCGCGACCACGCGCCGGGCGAGGGCGTGCGCGACCTTCCTGATCCCCGCCTGCTGGCCGAGCGCGACGCCGGCATTGGTACGCCCGACGCCGTCGAGCTGAACGATCTCGCGTCCCCGTTGCTCCTTATAGGTGGGCATGGCCTTGGCGACGGTCTTCGCGCGACCTTCGATCTCCAACACGTCGCCGGGCGAAGCGCCGATCCGCTTGAGAGTCTCCGGATCGATCCGCGCGACGCCGCGTCCCACGTCCTCGCGCCGCGCCTCGACGACCGTCAGGCGCAACGCGTCGCTATTCTCGGGCGATGGGTTGGACATCGAAATCTCCTCTTGCAGTCATCGATCGCCGCTACTGGCCGCGCATCGCCAAATATTCGACTTTGATGCGCTGGGGCAGAAACCTCGCGACCTTGTGAAGCGCGCCGATGAAGAGAACGCCGTCCTCGTCGTCGTGAAGCGTGGCGTCGATTCGCTCGGCGATGAATCGATCCCGCGCCTCGAGCAGCGCGGCGGCCTGCTCCTGGGTGTTCTCGGACGATTGCAGCAACCGATATTCGTCGAGAAGCAGGGCGGGCGATTCGGTCCCCACCAGCGTCGCGCCTTCGCGCATGAGGCTCGCGAGCAGTTGGTGATTGCAGCTGCGCTGGGACGCCAAGTCCCGCACCAACTCGCTCTCGCGGCCGCACACCGGCAGGCTGTCCTGATACAGTTTGACGCGCTTGAAATCGAACCCGAACGTCTTGATCTCGTCGGCGATCGCCCGCCAGACGGCGTCGAATTCGGCGGACCGTTCGGCCCACTTCACCTGGCCGTAGCGGGCGACGAAGGCCGCTTTGTACGCCGGCGCGGCCGAGCCCATCTCGGCCATGGAGTGAACGACGGGAACGTAGATCAATCGCGCCATCTCGCAATCCGTTCGTTTGCCTGCTTCGCGCGACCGCGAAGCGCTAAGTCGCCTTGCTCAACCGAACCTCGAGGACGCCGTTGCGCAAATTGAGACGCGGCGAGCCGGCGGCGAGTTTCTCTTCGATCAGCGTTTCCTTGCGGTAGAGTCGATCGCCGGTCTTCGCCTCCAGCAGCAGGATGTCGCCGTCGAGGACGCAGTGAATGGCCTCGCGTTCGACGCCGGGCAATTCGAACAGCAAGACGATCTCGTCCTGCTCGTCGAATACGTCCGTGACGGGCTCGATGACTTCGAGCGGGCTCTTCGTCGCCGCCCTTCGCGGCGGCGCGGCTGAGCGCGTCGAGGGGCCCTCCGAAGCCCGCTTCTCGCCCGCCGCTTCGCCCAGCGTGCGCGTTCCGAAGGAATATTCGATCACCCGTCCATCTTTTTCGTGCCGGCCGTGGCGCGGCAGCTGATCGAAATCGGCGAGCACGTTGAACAGGTCGGAGAAACCGCGTGCGATCTTGGCGAAACCCGCCGCGCCCGTGTCGTCGTTCCTGTCATCCGGATCCTTCTTACTCATGAGCCGCACTCCTTTGTTTGACCGGCGCCGCGACGACGGCGCCGAGCGCCTGCTCGATGCGCGCCAATCGTCCGTCCATCGCCTCCATCGCCGGGTTGCGCTCGGACGTCAGACGGTCCGTCCGTTCCCCATGGTTCCACCAATCGAGACCGAGTTCGCGCGCCTTGTCGACCGAGCAGATTACCAGGCGCAGTTGGATCGTCAAGAGTTCGACCTCGACGAGCTTGATCGAAATGTCGCCGGCGATCACGACTCCCTTGTCGAGGATGCGCTCGAGCAGATCGGCGAGGTTCGTGCTGTCGACGGAGTGAATGAGGGGCTTGGCGGAGGGCATGGCGATACCTTTCACAACGCGCCATCGGGGACGCTGAGGTCGAGCGACAGATCCTTTTCGGAGAAGCCGAACTGCCGCTGCAACCGCAAGATCTCTTCGGCTTGGGCGAACAGCGCCGTTCCGAGATTGTCGATTTGCACGTTGGTGAGCCGGCCCGCCTCCATGCGCCGCACAGCCTGCCGTTCGAGCACGTCGTGGAGCAGTTTCACCAGGGTGAGCACGAGCCGGATGAGACCCTTGGCGGTCGACGACCCTTCCGCGCCTTGGCGCTCGGCGACCGCGATCGGCGCGCCGGCGCCGGCGCCGGCGAAAGCGACTTCGCGCGATTCGGGCTCGAGCGAAGGCGAGGGCGGCTCCGGGGACGCGATCGGCGCGCCGCCGCCGGCGTCGGCGAAGGCGACTTCGCGCGATTCGGGCTCGACCGAAGCCGGGGGCGGCTCCGGGGACGCGAGCGGCGGCGGAATTCGCGGGCGAAGCGCGGGGACGACCGGACGGCCGTCCGGCCAGATCGTATCCACCGAGCCCAGCAGCAGTCGAAGATCGAGGAACACCAACTCGACGTCGGCCAGCCCGATGGTGAGGTCCCCATGCAGCGCCACGCCGCGGTGGAGGACCCGGTCGAGCGCGTCCGCCAACGACAGATCGCCGCGAGGGGATCGCGCCGAGTCGAGCGGGGAACAGTCAGTCTCGATCATCGTCTGCATCGCTTGCCCCCTTGGAATGCAGGTGATCGAGCCGGTCCAGCAACTTCTGCTCGCGTCGGTCGAACTCCGCCTCCGCGATCGCCCCGCTGTCGAGCGTGCGGTGGAGCGCGGTGAGATCGGCCATGATCGTCCGCTCGTCCGCCTCGATCTCCGCCTGGACGGCCTCGTCGATCTTCTCGACAACGAACATCAGACCGCGCAGCGGCGCCGCTAGCAGACTGTCGATGACGATCATGTTCTCGTTCTCCGGGATGGACGGCGGGTCAGCGCGATCTATCGGTCGCCTGGATCGAATTGCACGAAATTGTATGGCGGCCAGGGGCCGCCGAGGCTGAAGGCGATGTCCTCCTCGATTTCAGCCGCTGAAAGCCGGACGGCCGCCTCGAACGCGTCGAGGCCGGAGCGGGGCACCAGCGCCGCGAGATTGGCGATCTCGCGCTCGTCGCGAACCGGCAAGGCGACGACTTCGGCGCAGGACTCTCCCACCACGGCGATGACCTGCGTCGTATGCGAGTCGCGATATTGGCTGAGCGCATCGTCGAACATCTGGCCCAAGCGGATCTTGGCGTCGTGGGAGGGCGGCCGCGGGCCGTGGAAAGCTCGCTCCCGCGCCGCCCGCAGCGCCGGCGTGCGTTCGACGAGATAGGCGATCGGATCGGGCGCCTCGAGACTCAGACGCAAGCTCATTTCGATCGCGCCCGAAACTCGCCGCAGCTGCGCATCAAGCGTCTCGCGATGATCCTCGAGGAAGCGGCGGACGTCGCCTTTCGATTTCGTTATCGTGCCGAACGCCATCGGCAACACGTCGCACCCGGCGCTGACGGCGGCGAGCACGCGTTGCGTCGCGGCGATGTGTCGGCGCTCGGGGCGCAACGTAGCCGCCGGGCATTCGCTCACCACCGCGCAAAGCGATCCGACGTCGAGCCGATAGGCGGGCTGGTCGAAAACGCCCGTCAAGCGCGGCGCTTCGCCTTCGCCGGATCTGCCGACCGCATAGACGTAGAAGCCCATGAACCACTCTCCCGCGGGCCGGGCCCGCCTGTCGCTTTTCCAAGACGACCGCAAAGACGCTTGATCGATCCGATAGGAGCCGTCCGCCCTCACTGGTCGTCCGACCCGGCGTGCTCGTACGACCTGACCGTCAAGTCGGCGTCGAGTTCGAGCGCGTAGCATTCCCGTTCGAGAATTTCCTGCGTCAGTGGAAGTCCGAGCATCTTGACCTCCAGGTTCGGCACGAGCACTTCCGCCTCGGCGGACCAACCCTCCGAGCCGTGGCCGGCGGGGATGAGCTTGATGATGCGAACCTCACGGGCCCCTAGTTCGCTCGAAAGAAACTGCAGCGCCGCGGCGCGAGCCGCCGACAGCCTGCCGATCGGCGCGGACGCGGACACCGGCGTCGGAGGAGGCGGCATCCTGACGATCGGCGCGGACGCAGGCTCCGGTGGAGGGGGCGGCGGCGTGACGATCGGCGCCTGTCGATGTGGAGCCGCGCGTTCGCTTCTTTGGCTTTTCTGCATCATTTGCCTTGTCTCCGTTCGAGCGCCTCAGTAGTTGAATTGAAAATGTCGAGTCGCCGGGCGGCGCCCAACGGGTGACTTAGGCGGCGCCTGCACCGCCTGCGCTCGAGGGGCGGTGGAATCCAGGCTCGCGCGAATATTGGCGATTTCGGCGTCGATCGCGCGAAAGCGGCCGCCGATGACTTCGAAGCGATCGTGGCAGGTCCGCAGTTCTTGCATTCGCCGCGCGCGCTCGAGTTCGAGAAAGCTGATGCGCAGGTAGGCCTTGTGAGAGGAAATCTGCACATCCGAGCGGCCGGTCAGCGTTCGCAGATCGGAAACTCCCCGCGATGGCCGTCTTTGCTGCGGCATGGTCATCGTCCTATGCGCGAACGGACCGCCGTCCGCTCAGTCGGGCCTGGGCCCTCCAGACGTCTGAGAAGACGATCGACGAAAGCGGACGAAACGGCGCCGTCGTTCTTTCCAAGCGGCGGCGCCTGGCTGAGGATGTCTCGGCAAGCCCAAAGGAAAACCGGGTTGCGCGAACTCGCTTCGCCGCCACGGGCGGCAAGCACCCGGGCAATCGCGATCGACGCCCGCAGGGTGGGATGATAATGACGATCGCTTCCCTCCGAGCGGCACAGCCTGACCAAATCGACCACCTGTGCGGCGCGAGCCATGTCGACGCCGGATTTGCTGGCCGTGATGGCGATCTCCGTTTCGCGGTCGTAGTGATCGAGATGAAGCGTGATCATACGATCGAGCAAGGCGTCCTGGGTGTGATAGACGCCTGCGTATTCCGCAGGGTTCGACGTGAAGATGGCGCGAAAATTCGGGTGGACGTTGACATAACCTTCGCCTCGGGCGTGCAGGGCGGAAATGTTCAACACGCCTTCCGACAGGATGCTCAAGAACGGGTTGTTGGCCTCGGGCCTGCTCCTGTTGAATTCGTCATAAATGATCGTATGCCCCAGTCGGCAAGCCGTCGTAATCCGATTGTCGATCCACAGCGCCCGTCCCTCTTCTTCAAGCTTCATGACCGAAGCGATGTAATTGTCGACCACGCGCGACTTGCGGTAACCGCTCTCGCGGCCGATCAAGTCCGAACTACCGAATTCGTGATCGCCGTGAAGCAGAATGGCGGGACGAGCGAGTTGCGCGGCGACATGGAAGGCCAGCGTCGTTTTTCCCGTGCCGGCAGGTCCGGAGAAATGCACGGCATAGCCGGCATCGAGATAGGCGAGAGCCCGTTCGGTGATCTCTTGAACGGCCGGCGAAGTCACGAACGCATCGCTCGGACCCAGGGCGATCGAGCCGTCGCCGCCGCCCGCGGGCTCCTCGACGATCGGCTCGATGTTTGCAAACGCCACGACGCTCATTTCGAACCCCTTCCATGACTCGTCGCCGAGCCTCGATGGCCCGAGGCGCGGGAGGAGCGTCGATCGGATCGATCGGCCGGATCCGACGACCGCGCGGCGGCGAGTTTATTGCTCTCGTCGGCCGGGCTCGGCGGCGCGGGCGGCGGTGGCGAGACCGCAGCCGTTTCCGCCACTGGCGCCGGTTCCGGCGAAGGCCTGTCGGCGACTCGCGACTCCGCCGCCGGCCGCTGACCCGCTTGGCTGAGTTCGACGCCGGCGCCGCGTCCGCGGCTCAGGCTTTCGCGCCACGTGGCGATCGCCTCGCGACGATGGAACGCGTAAGCGACGAGGCGGCCGCGGATGGCGGCGGCGCGATCGCGACCCTCCTTGGCGAAACCATCGCGAAGCGCCGCGACGCCGCTCGTCAAATCGCGCATGAAGGCCGCCGCTTTGTGGCGCAGCTCCGTTGCGAGCTTCTGACGATGGCGCCGAAGCGCGACGCGTTCGTGGAAGAACCGCGTCAGAAGCGCGCTCACCTCGGCTTCGCGCTCCCTCATCGCGGCGCTGGCCTCTTTGAGATATTCTCGGCTCGCCCTGCGGCGCGACGTCTTCAAGCCCGCCAGCAACGAGCGGACTTCGCCGAAGCGGGCCCTCGTCGCGTTGTTCATTTGCGCCGCCTGTTCCCGAGTCGCGCGCCAGCGCGCGCCTCCGAAGCTCGCCAGCAACGAGCGGACTTCGCTGCGACGGCCCTGCGTCGCCCGCTTGACCTCCATCGCCAGTTCGCCGCCTCGCCACCCGCCCGCTGCGATTGCGCCCGACGCGCGCGCCATGCCTTCCGCTGTCTTCGCCATATCCTGTCCTTCCGTGTCAGATCTGTCGCCGCCGGGAGTGGGCGCTGAAGGGCCCGCTCCCGACGGCTGCAGCCGTCGCTTACGCAGGGGCCGCAGCGGAAGCCGTAAGGCCAACCGCTTCGGCATATTTGAGATACGTCTCGACCGAAGCGACGACGACGCGCGCTTCGATGGTGATCAGTTCAATGCCGACCAGCGAAATCTTCACCCAAGCGTCGATCACGATGCCCTTGTCCAGGATCCGATCGACGACTTCGGCGAGGCTCGACGAGTCGGTAGCCTTTTGTACGCGTGCCATGAAGGTTCTCCTTGATGAAGGCGTTGAGCCCTTCCTCTGCATGCCGAAACAAGTGGAACGCCTGTCCGGCCATCCAACGGAGCGCAAGAACGAGGCCAACCGACCACGCCGCCTCGCCGTTCCCGATAAGCCTGCGCTATCAACGGCGTCGGACATCGCGCAGGACGACCCTTCACCCCAGCGTTAACGAAATGCGGGCGGCCGCGCCCGCAATCACGGGTGGAAATTCCCGTTGTTCTCGCCTACGGCGGCCTTCACGATCGCTTCAATTTGAAAGGGTTTGGCGAGAAAGCGGTCGATGCGAGACTCGCACATTGCTTTCAATATTCGCGCATCGTCTTCCGGGTAATAGCCGGAGATCATGATGATCCGCATCGCCGGCCGCAGGCCGCGCAGTTTCTCGACCAGCCGAAGACCGTCTATGTCCGGCAGCCTGGCGTCGACGAACGCGACGGGAAAGGCGTGATCGGCGACCGACGCGATCGCGTTTCTCGCCGCGCCGACGGTCTTGACGACGTAGCCGAGGCCGGCCAGGGCGGCCTCGAGAACCCAACACATGTCCTGATCGTCGTCGACGACAAGGATCGTTTCGGGCGCTGGCCGGACGGCGGACGCGGCCAAGTCAGGACGCCTTCTTCATCTTCGCCGCCAGGCGCAGTTCGCGCGCGACCGGAATGCGCACGACGAAAGTCGTTCCGTCGGACGGCGAGGTGCGGACGTTCACGCCGCCGCCGTGTTGACGCACGATGGAATGGGAGACCGACAGGCCGAGACCGGAGCGTCGGCTGTCGTTCCGGGTGGTGAAGAACGGATCGAATATCTTGGACACGTTCGCTTCCGGTATCCCCGGACCGGTGTCGCCGATCTCGATGACGATTTCCGCGCCGTCGCGCCAGGCGCCGATCGTCAGCCGACCGCCGTTGGGCATGGCTTGGAAGGCGTTGAGGATGAGGTTGATGACGACGAGCTCGAGCAGGTTCTGTACGCCCTCGGCGTAAACGGGACCGGCGATGGAGGGCAGCCTCCATTCGACCGTCGTCCCGGCCGCCGCCTCGCCGGAGGCGAACATCAACGCGTTCTTCAGCACGTCGAGCACATTGATCTTGGTCGTCTCCGCGATCGGCCCGGGTCGGGCGAAACGCAGCAGGCTTTCGACGACCAGAGAAGCTCTGTCGATGCCCGTAATGACTTTTCCGATGCACTCTTCGAGCAAGGCCGGCGAAGCGATCCTGTCGCGCATGAGCTGCGCGGCCGCGGAGCTGACGCCCAACGGGTTACGGATTTCGTGCGCGATCCCGCCGATGACCATGCCGAGCGCCGCAAGTTTTTCGCCTTGGCGGATCTGCGCCTCCATGGCGCGCTGCTCGACGAGATTGCGCCCCACGACCACGACCCCGGTAACCTCGCCGGCGGCGCCGGTCATTCGCGACAGGCGCCACGACACCGGTATGCTTTCTCCGCTTCGACACTTCATCGGCCACTCCACCGATCGGCGGTCGTCGATCTGAGCGATTCCGCGAAAGCAGGCTTGCGCCTCGAGATTTTGCGGCGCCTCGATGTGGTCGGCGAGCTCGGAGCCGCGCACTTCCAGATGCGTGTAACCGGCGGCTTTCTCCGCAGCGGCGTTCCAAGTCATGATGGCGCCGTTCGGATCGGTGGAGATGATGAGGTCTCCCGCGCTCTCGACGATGCTGGCCAGATGCAGTTGCATTCGCCGCACTTCCTCGCCGAGTTGCAAGAGATCGGTCACGTCGTCCATCACCAGGATCGCCCCGCGCGATCCGCCGAGCAACTGCAGCGGACAGATGCTGTAGGAATAGACCCGCAACGAAACGCCCGGCGCTCGATAGGCCATGCGCTGACGGTGCAATGTCCGGCCGGTGAGGATGACCTCGCGGATCTGCCGATCGAGCGCGGTGTCCTGAAAAGCGGCGGGGAAGATTTCATGCAGTCGCCGCCCGAGTATCGAACTCAGGCTGGTTCGCGACTTCTCCAGGAAATTGTGATTGACCGTCAGAACGGCGAGTCGATTGTCCAAGATCAAGATCGACGAGGGGATCGTCGCCATGATGGCGTGAAAGAAGCTTTCGTGGTCGAGCAGGGTCAAAGCCATCCCATCGCCTCAATTCGATGCAGCCTCATTCGGCTATTTCAAATCCGGTCGGAAACTGAACGGCGGCCAGGGTCCCGACAGCGCGATCTCGACGCGCCGGCTCGACGCCCTCGGGGCTATGTCTTGGACGCGGTCTCGAATTGCGGCGACGCCCGTCTTGGCGACGAGAAGAGCGTAACGAGCGACGGGTTCTCGCCCGTCCGGATCGGGCGGGCGGGGCAGGCCCAGCGGCCTCGTGTCGCTCGTCGCCCCTCGAAGCTCGGCGACGAAATCGCGAACGAACGCGGCGGCCTCGGCGCGGCCGAAATCGATCAGCGCGCCTCTGTCGCGGCAGAGGCGCATGTACCGGGCGCCCTTTGATAATTTGCGCCAGTCGGGCCACGCGTCGCAGGCCAGTCGATCCAAGGCGTCCGGGTCGTCGAAACGGGCGAAAGCCCTGAGCTCCCATTCCTCCTTGTCGGCGACGGCGCGAAGGAAGGCGGCGATCGTCGTTTCGTGCGCGCGCATGAACGCCGTCAGATTATCGAGGCTCGCGTAAAGCGTTGCGAACGGCGCGGGGAAAACGGGTGACCATTGCGTCAGCCACTCCACCAGTTCGCCGTGACGGCGCACGCGGGGCGCGAGCCAAGCGATATCGCTCAAATGACGTTCGGAATCGGCGCCGGAATAATCGGCGATCGGCACGAGGCCGACAAGGGCCGCGACCGATCCCACGCCGAGCAGCATCAGCCGCCGCTCGAGCCTCGCGTCGGGCTGAGGCGGCCTCGGCGCGTCGACGCGTTCGGCGAAGCCGAAGAGGCAGATCGCCGTTTCGCTCGCGAGACTCGACGAATCGGCGCCGTCCTCGCCGGGGAAGAGGAGTTCAGCTTCCGCCATCGACGAGCGCTCTGTGCCGTTCCGCCAGCGTCTTCAATTTCGTGCGGAAGGTCTTGTAGTCGATGCCGAGGAGGCGAGCCGCTTCGGCCTTGTTGCCTCCGGCCTGATCGAGCGCGGAGACGACCGCGTCGCGTTCGACCGCCCGCAGCTGGACGCGAAGCCGATCGCGCAAGGAAGCGGAGTCGAGCGGCTTGAGAGCAGGCGTCGCGGTGAGAGCGCCGTCGCCCAGGTTGTCGGCCAGATCGTCGGCCGTGATCGTCTTCGAGGCGGTGAGGGCCGCCCGCCTGATGACGTTGCGCAGTTCGCGGGCGTTTCCCGGCCATCGGTAGGCGCAGAGCAAACCGAGCGCCGCCGGCGCGATTTCGACCGGCGCTCGCCCCAACGCTTCGCGCGCCTGCGTCAAGAAGCGACGCGCGAGGAAAGGGATATCCTCCGGCCTGGAGCGCAACGAGGGAACCGTGATGACGTATTCGGCCAGGCGGAACAGGAGGTCTTCGCGAAAACCCCCGATCTTGGCCTGCTCTTTGAGATCGTCGTTGGTGGCCGCGATGACGCGCAGGTCGAGCCGGATCGACTCGGTTCCGCCCAGCCGGCAGATGGTGCGCTCTTCGAGCGTTCGCAACAACGCTTTTTGCCCATTCGTGGGCAGATTTCCGACCTCGTCGAGAAAGATCGTTCCGCCGCCGGCGGCGACTTCGAAGCAACCGTGGCGGCGCGCGCCGGCGCCGGTGAAGGCCCCTTTCTCGTGACCGAAGAACTCGCTGTCGATCAGGGACTCCACGATGGCGCCGCAATCGATGACGACGAGCGGGTGAGCCGAGCGCCGACCGTGCTGATGCAGGGCGCGGGCGACGACTTCCTTGCCGGCGCCGGTCTCCCCGTAAATCACCACGGAATAGTCGGTGGAGACGACGGCTTCGATTTGATCCGCGAGCCTTTGAATGGAGGGGCCTTGTCCCATGATCGCGGCGACCGCGGCCCGAGCGCCCGCCGCCGGGCGAACGAGCGGTCGCCGCGCGACGGCTCGCTGCACGGTGGCGACGAGATGTTCGTTGCGAAAAGGCTTGGTGATGAAATCGAAAGCGCCCTCCCGGGTCACGCTGACCGCCGAGGAAATGCTGCCATGGGCGGTGACGATGATGACCGGCAGGTCCGGATCGAACAATCGCAGGCGCTTCAGCACTTCGTCGCCGCCGAGGTCGGGCATGCGCATGTCCAGCAGGACCGTGTGCGGTCGGCAGCGGGCCGCCACTTCGAGACCGATCCCTCCCGCTTCGGCTTCGGCGACTTCAAACCCGGCGTCCGACAGGACGTTGCGCATGACCCATCGCATGTTCCGATCGTCGTCGATAACGAGGACAACGGGTTGTTGGGGCGTCAAGACGGTCTCCGAACCGGCCGCAAACGATCCGGCGGGCGAAGCGCGGGATCGAGCCGATAGGACGCCTGGCGCTCCGCCGGACTGCGCCACATGGCCCGCCGGGCCTTGGGGACCGCGCGACGCGCGAGCGCGAAGCCGACTCCATCTCGCCCTCATCGGCGACGCGAGCGGCTTTGACGTAGCCATGATCGAGACGGGCGAAGGAATTGGCCGCCGTACACGACTCGGCACGACCGGGGATTGCATCGAATGCATGATATGCAACCCTACCTTGTGAGGTCATAAGAAAGCCTTTACCGATCCGGCGGCTTTTCCCAGGTGCGCCGTCAACGGCGGTTTCCGATCGGTTGTTCCGTCACGGCGAGGGGCCACCGGGCGCGCCGAAGCGCGCGTTGCGACAGGAGACGCTCGGCGCAAGCGCCGAACCTGTTCCGCCGAACCCTCGCCGACGGAACGTCGACTGCGGCGCCGCCGCCCACGTTGGACGTCGAGGAAGAGTCCGTCGATGAGAAGCTCGCCCGGCTGGGCCGGGCGAACGCGGCGCTGTTTCGGTAGGCGCCCGCGGAACGCTCGGCGGCAGAGGCCCTAGTGGATCAAGCCTGACTGCGAAACCGCGTCCAACAATGGTTCTGACGCACTTTTGGCGCACGGCGAGGATCATGCGGCGCCGATGAGGCGGGCTTGAAGAAGATCAGTT
This sequence comes from uncultured Alphaproteobacteria bacterium, assembly GCA_963775575.1. Taxonomy (GTDB): domain Bacteria; phylum Pseudomonadota; class Alphaproteobacteria; order Rhizobiales; family Beijerinckiaceae; genus Roseiarcus. The sequence continues at coordinate 1,000,892 of CAVZJG010000002.1, read as the reverse complement.
TTCGCGCGGCCGTACGTTTGTCGCTTTACGAGCTTGAGCTTTGTGATCTGCCCTTCGGCTTGGCCGTTGGACCATGGCGACGCGATCGCCGCGGGCTTACCGACGCGGCGAGCGAACATTACGATTGGCTCGCCATTCCGTTAAGCCATTGAAATTGATGGTGCCGCAAGAGGGATTCGAACCCCCGACCCCCTCATTACGAATGAGGTGCTCTACCGGCTGAGCTATTGCGGCGCGCGGCGGCGAATCGGTGCGGGCCCGGCGCCGACGGTCGGCAACCTCTTATCGGGGTCGCCTCGCATTGGCAAGGCGGCGCCGGGAGCGCAGCGAGAAAAACGCTTAGGATCGGGATCGGCCCGCCGCGGCAAGCGCGCCCTTGGGCGATCACTCCCGTGCAAACAGCCGAAAGGCGTTCTTGTGCTCGCTCTCCTCTTGCGGCCCGGGGTCGTCCGGCGCGCTCGACGGCAGGAGGACGATGGCCGCGGGTCCGCGCGGCGGCTCGGACATAGGCGCGGGCGAAGTTTTGGGCGCGGGCGAAGTTTTGGGCGCGGGGGGAGCCTCGGGCGCGGCGGCGAGTTCCGGCTTCGGCGGCGCCGCCGGTCTCGGCGGCGGCTCCGGGGCGCTCAGGCGTTCTTCGGGCGTGCGCCAGACGAAGGCGTCGAGCGCGCCCGAGGGCGACGCCGGCGCCCAGCGATCGGAAATGATCCCGCCGGCGACCCAGGCCCGATCGTGCGGCGCGCGCGCGGCGCGGGCGAGCCATTCGCGCTCCGCCCCTTCGGCGCCCGCCGCCGCCTCGATGTCCGCCATCAACAGACAGGCCCGCGCCGTCGGTCGGCCGCGCTGAGCGCCCGGCGCCAGCAGCGGCGCGATCGCCGCGCGCGCCGCGGCCAGATCGCGCGCCTCGAGGGCGGCGCGGCCGACGACGATCTGGCTTTCCGCATCGTGCGGCGCGAGGCGGGCGAGAGCTCGCGCGCGCGTCAGCCGGTCGGCCGCCGAATTGCCGCGCCGCAGCCTGAGATAGACGGCGGCGAGGTCGGGATGCGGCGTCCGCCGATACGCCGCCTCGATGATCTTCGAGGCGCGGCGGGTGTCGCCGCCGGCCGCGGTCAATCGCCCGCAGAGAGCGGCGGCGGGCGCCAGGCCCGGCGCCAACGCGCAGGCCTCCTTCGCCAGCGCCAGCGCGCCGTTGGCGTCGCGGTCCGCCAGTTCCTGCGCCATCGCCGTCTTGAGGACCGCGCGCCAGCGATTGGCGGTCGGCTTGTCGATCAGCTTCTGGGCGGCGTTGGATTCGACGATGGCGAGGGCGCCGGCCCAGTCGCCGCGCGCGGCGCGGTCGTCGAGCACCGCTCGCGCCGCCCAGGGCAGCGCCGCGTGTTTGTGGGCGCGGGTCGCGAACTCCAGCGCCGCCTCGTGGTCGCCGCTGCGCCGCGCCTCGATGTGCAGGCCGCGAAGGCCGAGCGCGTGGGTTTGCGCGTGATCGAGCATCTCGCGGAACGCGGCGACCGCGCCGGCGCGGTCGCCCGCCAGTTGCGCCGCTTGCGCGCGCAGCAATTTCGCCAGCGGCTCGTCGCCTAGGCGCTTGCGCGCCTCGTCGGCGTGCCGGCTCGCCGCGCGCGCGTCGCCCGAGCCGACCGCGATCATGCCGCGCGAAAGCGCCGCGTAGCCCTGTTCTCGCCGGCGCGCCCTGGCGGCGAGCGAAACCAGCGAGGGCAGGCGGAAGACGAAGCGGATCACGCCCCAGGCCAGCGACAGCAGGATCGCCAGCGCCACGACCAGGCCGAGCGCGACGATCAGCGAAACGTCGTATTCGACGCCGCCCCAGGTCAGCGCCACCTCGCCCGGGTTTTCGGCGATCCAGGTCAAGCCGTAGGCTGCCAGGGCGAGCGCGGCGAGGAACAGCAACAGGCGAATCATGGCGTCCCCGCTTCGAGCCTTCCGGCGCCGTAAGGATGATCCTTAACGCGCCAGTCATGAAAAATCCCTTGCCGCGCCTCAGTTTTCGGCCGCGGCGAGGCGCGCGACGGCGTCCGCGCGCAGGCTTTGCGCCGCAACGGCCGCCGCCAGCAGCGCTTCGGCCGCCTTGCCCCAGTCCGCGCTGGCCTGGCGCGCGGCGTCGGGCAGCCGGCGGTAGGCGTCGAGCGCGACGGCGAGATCGCCGCGCGCGAGCGAGGCCGAGACGCGCGACGCGAGCGCTCCGGGGTCGTCGCCGGCGACTTCGCCGACCTTGCGCACGCGCACCAGCTTGCGGATGTGATCGAGCAGTCGATCGATGGCGCCGCCTTCGGCCGGCGGCGTCGCCGCGGCGACGACGCTCGGGGCGAGCTTGGCGAAGGCGGCGGCGAGCGCGGCGACCGTCGGGGCGCCCGCGTCGGCGAAGGGCTTCAGCGCCGACATTTTTCCATTGTCGGCGCCGAGGCGCGTCAGCGCCGCCCATTCTCCGGCGAACGGCGCGCCGGCGTTCAGCCGCTCGTTCAACGAAATGGCGAGGATCGCCTCGGCCGCCCCGTCGCGAATGGCTGCGCCCTCCGCCGCGGCGACGCGCGCTTCGCTCTTGGGCGCGGCGAGCGCGCTTTCCAGCTTGGCGAGGCGATCCTTCGCCGCGCCGAGATCGGCCTCGCCCGCCTTCAGCCCCGCCAATTCGCTCTCCACGGCGCCGACGCGCGCCTCGAGAGCGCCGGCGTCGAACGCCGCGGGCGCGCCGCCGGGCGTCGGCCCGGTCGCCGGCTGGCCCGCCGTCGGCGCCAGCGCCTTGGCGGCGTCGGCGCGGGCGGCGCGCGCTTCGGCCAAGGCCGCTTCAGCCTTTTCGCTTTCGCCCGCCGCGGTGTTGGCAAGGCCGGCCGCGCTCGTCTCCAGCGCGCCCAAGCGACGCTCGAAATCGGCGGCGGCCGCGCTCTGGCCTTCGACGCCGCGTTCGAGCGCGGCAAGACGCCGACCCGCCGCGTCGAGGGCGCCCGCGCGCGGCTCGACCAGCGACGCTGCGGCGAGCGCCAGCGCCGCGCCGAAGAGAGCGCCGAGCGCGCCGGCGACGAAGGGAAGGCTCGGCCAGCGCGGCCTCGGCCGGATTCCTGGCGCTTGCGCGTCGGCGGGAGGAACGGCGGCCGGTCCCGGGCTCGCGGGCTCCTCGCGGCTCAGCGGCTCGCTTGCGGGCGCCTCGGTCGCTGGTTCGCCGATCGCCGCCTCGGCGGTCGGCGGCGCCGGCGGCGGCCCATCGTGAATTTCGGTCGCCTCGCCCTCGATCACGCCGGGATCGTGGCGCGGCTCGCGGCTCGGCGGGGCGACGGCGCCCGGCGCGGGCTCGACGATTTCGGGTTCGGATATCGGGCTCGGTTCGTCGGCCATGGGTTCGCGCTCCCGGTTCCCGGCTTTCTATAAGCGCGCCGCCGCGCGATGGAAACCCGCGCGGGGCGCCGCGGCGCGCGCCGCGCCGTCGCCGTCACGTCAGGGCGCGTTCGAGCGCGTCGATCAGCCGGTCCTCCCGCGGCTCCGAGGCGAAAACAAGGCGCGCCGCGCCGTGCGCGCGCAGCGGCTCGCCGACATCCGCGGAAAGGCAGACGTGAAGCAGCGCAAAAAAGGGATCGGCGAACCCGGCGCGCTCCGCCAATTGCGCCGCCAGCGCGGCGGAGCGGCGCGAATAATGCAACGCCGCCGCGCTTCCCGCCACCGCGCGCGCCTCCTCGCCGCTCCAGGCGACGCGCGCCTCGGCGGCATAGACCTCGACTGGCGTTACGAGATGGCCGGCTCGGCTCAGCGCGGCCTCCAGCGCGTTGTTGCGGTCGCGGCCCGCCAGATACAGGACGCGCGAATGGGGAGCGAGGCGATCGATGAGCGCCGCGATCAGCGCAGCGACGTCGGGGGCGGCCTCGCCGGCGACCGGGATCCCCGTCGCCGTCGCCGCCGCCGCCGCCTCGTCGCCGACGACGTGGAGCGGCGCGCCGACGATCGCGGCGCGCGCCGCCGGCGCGAGAAGCGCGATCGCCTTGGCGCTGGTCGCCGCGAGCGCGTCGAAGCGGCCGGGCGGCGGCGAGGCGCCGGTGGCGCGGATTTCGATCGCCGGCGCGAGCGCTGCGAGGAAGCCGCGCGAGCGCAGCAACGCCGCGGTGCGGGCCGCGTCGTCGCGCGCGCGCATGACGGCGATCGATTTCTTCACGTCTTCGCCATCGTCGTTCGAGACGCTCCCCGCTTCGCGGCCGCCTTCCCTCCCTTATGCGCTGGGCGGGCGCGCGCCAAGCGTATAGAGACGGCCGCGCCCGGCGCAACGGGCCGGCGGCGCGCAACTGTGCTATTCCAACGGACGATGCGCGTACTCGGAATCGAAACCACCTGCGACGAGACGGCGGCGGCGGTGGTGCGCCTGCGCCCCGACGGTGCCGGCGAAATCCTGGCCGACGAAGTGATGAGCCAGATCGCCGCCCATTCACCCTATGGCGGCGTTGTGCCGGAGATCGCAGCGCGCGCCCATGTCGAAATCGTCGACGCGCTGGTCGCCCGGGCGCTGCGCCGCGCCGACATGCGCGCGCGCGACCTCGACGGCGTCGCCGCCGCGGCGGGGCCCGGCCTGATCGGCGGCGTGCTGGTCGGCTTGATGACTGGCAAGGGGATTGCGCTCGCCGCGGGCAAGCCGTTCCTCGCCGTCAATCACCTCGAGGCGCACGCTCTGGCGGCGCGGCTTTCCGACCGTCTGGCGTTTCCCTATCTCCTGCTGCTCGCCTCGGGCGGGCACACCCAGATTCTCGCGGTCAAGGGCGTGGGCGACTATGACCGTCTGGGGACGACGATGGACGACGCGATCGGCGAGGCCTTCGACAAGACCGCCATGATGCTCGGTCTCGCCTACCCCGGCGGGCCCGCCCTCGAAGCCGCCGCCAGGGGCGGCGATCCCCAGCGATTCGCTCTGCCGCGCCCGATGTTCGGCCGGCCGAGCGCCGATTTCTCCCTCTCCGGGCTGAAGACCGCGACGCGCCTGGCGGCCCAATCAATCGCGCCGCTGACCCAACGCGACGTCGCCGATCTCTGCGCTTCGTTCCAGGCCGCGGTCGTCGACGTGATCGAGGACCGCATGCGCGTCGGTCTCAAGCTGTTTCGTCAGCGCGTCGGCGCGGCGCAAAGCGTCGTCGTCGCCGGCGGGGTCGCCGCCAACGGCGCGATCCGCGCGGCGATGGCGCGATTTTGCGCCCAGGCCGGACTGCCCTTCATAGCGCCGCCGCAAGCCTTGTGCACCGACAATGGCGCGATGATCGCCTGGGCGGGAATCGAGCGCCTGCGACGCGGCCTGGTCGACGATCTCGCGGCCCCCGCCCGCCCGCGCTGGCCGCTCGACCCGAAGGTCGAACGATCGTTGAACGGCAAGGCGTGAAGGCGCGGGCGTCGGCGGCTTCGCCGGGCTTAAGAGACGAGGTTTGCGCGCGGCAAGGGAATTTGCGACGCTCGGCGCGCGGGCGGCCCGGCGCATCGGCGCGCATGGCGAGGCCGTCGAGGGAGGTTCGGCGATGAAAGAGAAAATCGGCTTCATCGGCGTCGGGCTGATGGGCCACGGCATGGCTAAGAACATCGTCGAGAAAGGCTGGCCGCTGACGGTTCTCGGCCATCGCCGGCGCGAGGCGGTCGAAGACCTGGAATCGCGCGGCGCCGCCGAGGCGTCTTCGCCGCGCGAGCTCGCGCTTCGCAGCGACGTCGTTGTGATCTGCGTGACCGGTTCGCCTGAGGTCGAGGCGGTCGTCGAAGGCGAGGACGGGTTGGCGGCGGCGGGAAAGCCGTTGCTCGTAATCGACTGTTCGACTTCGGCGCCCGCGGTCACGACGCGCCTGGCGGCCTCGCTGGCGCGAAGAAACATCACGCTCATCGACGCGCCTTTGAGCCGGACGCCGAAGGACGCCTGGGAAGGCTCGCTCGACGTCATGGTGGGCGGCGATCCCACTTCGGTGGCGCGGGCGCGGCCCGTTCTCGAAGCCTTCGCCGGCCGAATCATTCCGACCGGGCCGGTGGGCACCGGCCACACGATGAAACTGCTCAACAATTTCGTGTCGATGGGCTATGCCGCGCTCTACGCGGAGGCGCTGATGATCGGCGCCAAAGCGGGACTGTCGGCGAAGACGTTCGACGCCGTCATCCGCGACGGCCGGATGGATTGTCCGTTCTATCGCACCTTCTTCCAATACGTGCTCGAGCGCGACCGCGACGCGCATCGCTTCACCATCGCCAACGCCCATAAGGACATGACCTATCTCGCGGGGTTCGCCGAGACGCTCGGGGTCGCCAATCCGCTCGGCGCCGCGGTGCGCAATGGTTTCGCGCTCGCCGTCGGCGTCGGTCATGGCCAGGATTATGTGCCGATGCTGTCGGACCTGGTGGCGCAATGGAACGGCGCTTCCCCGCCGGCGCAAGCGCCGGATTGACAGTAAGCGGGGATCGACGAATTGCGCGAAGATGGTAGCGGGGGCCGGATTCGAACCGGCGACCTCCGGATTATGATTCCGCTGCTCTAACCAGCTGAGCTACCCCGCCACGCCTCGACAACGAGGCTCGCCCGGTCGGGCCGGCCGCTTATAGGAAGGGAGCGGCAAAAGTGTCAAGAAAATGCGGCGCGCGGCGGCGGGCCGCGCCTGTCGGATCGAGATCGCCGCCGAACGCCGTCGCCGAAGGGATTGGTTGCGGGGGCAGGATTTGAACCTGCGGCCTTCAGGTTATGAGCCTGACGAGCTACCGGGCTGCTCCACCCCGCGGCAGGGAAGGGAAGGGGGAAGGGGGCAGTAGGCAGTAGGCAATAGGCAATAGGAAGGAAGACCCGGTTACTGCCTACTGCCTACTGCCTTCTTCCTTCTTCCCAATTCAAGATCGTGTTCGAGGACGCTTCCGTCTTTTGCAGGCCTGGCGACGACCTACTCTCCCGTGTCTTGAGACAAAGTACCATTGGCGCTGAGGCGTTTGACGGCCGAGTTCGGGATGGGATCGGGTCTGATCGCCTTGCTGAGAGCCACCAGGCCGGCAAAGGACGGAGTTGAAGCAAAGGGGGAGAGGGGCAGTAGGCAATAGGCAGTAGGCAAATAGGGGCGGCCCCCTACTGCCTACTGCCTACTGCCTAACGCCTATTGCCTACTTCCCCAACTGGTCTTTCGTTCGCCCGCGACGTCGTTTTACGACGCGCGTTGGCAAATGAGAGCGATCAAGTCGAACGAGCGATTAGTACCGGTAAGCTCCACGCATTGCTGCGCTTCCACACCCGGCCTATCGACGTGGTGGTCTTCCACGGCTCTTCAGGGAGAACTGGTTTTGAGGCTGGTTTCCCGCTTAGATGCCTTCAGCGGTTATCCATTCCACATATAGCTACCCTGCACTGCGGCTGGCGCCACAACAGGTCCACCAGAGATGTGTTCACCCCGGTCCTCTCGTACTAGGGGCAAATCCTCGCAATTCTCCGACACCCACGGCAGATAGGGACCAAACTGTCTCACGACGTTTTGAACCCAGCTCACGTACCACTTTAATCGGCGAACAGCCGAACCCTTGGGACCTTCTCCAGCCCCAGGATGTGATGAGCCGACATCGAGGTGCCAAACACTCCCGTCGATATGGACTCTTGGGGAGTATCAGCCTGTTATCCCCGGCGTACCTTTTATCCGTTGAGCGATGGCCCACCCACGCGGGACCACCGGATCACTATGACCGACTTTCGTCTCTGCTCGACTTGTTGGTCTCGCAGTCAGGCTGGCTTATGCCATTGCACTCGACGACCGATTTCCGACCGGTCTGAGCCAACCATTGCGCGCCTCCGTTACTCTTTGGGAGGCGACCGCCCCAGTCAAACTACCCACCATGCGTTGTCCCGACCCCGGATGACGGGGCGCGGTTAGACATCCATAAAAGCAAGGGTGGTATTTCAAGGGTGGCTCCACCAGAGCTGGCGCCCCGGCTTCCAAGCCTACCACCTATCCTACACATGCCGTCACGAATGCCAACGCAAAGTTATAGTAAAGGTGCACGGGGTCTTTCCGTCTGACCGCAGGAACCCCGCATCTTCACGGGGACTTCAATTTCACTGAGCTGACGTTGGAGACAGCGGGGAAGTCATTACGCCATTCGTGCAGGTCGGAACTTACCCGACAAGGAATTTCGCTACCTTAGGACCGTTATAGTTACGGCCGCCGTTTACCGGGGCTTCAATTCAAGGCTCGCACCTCTCCTTTTAACCTTCCGGCACCGGGCAGGCGTCAGACCCTATACGTCATCTTACGATTTCGCAGAGCCCTGTGTTTTTGTTAAACAGTTGCCACCCCCTGGACTGTGCCCCCCCGATGAGCTTGCGCTCGCCGAGGGCCTCCTTATTCCGAAGTTACGGAGGTAAATTGCCGAGTTCCTTCAACGTCATTCTCTCAAGCGCCTTGGTATGCTCTACCTGTCCACCTGTGTCGGTTTCGGGTACGGTCTTATGCAGGGGCTATTTCCTGGAACAACCAGGCGGCAAGGAAAATCCAATAATCCCTCACCACTTTCGTCATCCGTCACTGCCCTGCTGGCCCACGAATATTAACGTGGTTCCCATCGACTACGCCTTTCGGCCTCGCCTTAGGGACCGGCTAACCCTGCGAAGATTAACTTTACGCAGGAACCCTTGGACTTTCGGCGACACTGTCTTTCACAGTGTTTGTCGTTACTCATGTCAGCATTCGCACTTCCGATGCCTCCAGGAGCCCTCACGGGTCTCCCTTCATCAGCCTACGGAACGCTCCGCTACCACTCAGTGATCAGTCATCAGTAATCAGTGTTCAGATGGCGGGCCGCGTTCGATGCGCGCGCGCAGCCCATGCAACATGCGGATGATGTGGCCCAGCTCGTTGCGCCACTCATCCGTCCGTTCGCGCTCGGCATAGCCGAGATCGGCGGCGTACTTGCACCACAACCTGGCTTCCTCCGCCGAGCCTACCGCCATCGTAAGATAGCGCGCAAAAACTCCCTTGGAGAACCAGACTGCCGTCCCTGTCCTTCGACGATCAGGCTGCAAACGGACTTAAACGCCCGCCGCATCTGATCCGCAAGACCGTTAAATTGCTCGATCTTGGGAAAGCTCAGACTGACGCGGTGAAGCTCCAGAGACAATGCGTAAGCCCGCCGAAAGACATCCAAGTCCTCCCCGTTCTTCCCACGCATCCCTGCTTGCCGCTTTTCCATCTGTTCACTGCTCACTGAAAACTGATCACTGAATCCAAAGCTTCGGCTCATGGCTTGAGCCCCGGTACATCTTCGGCGCGGAAACCCTTGTTTAGACCAGTGAGCTGTTACGCTTTCTTTAAAGGATGGCTGCTTCTAAGCCAACCTCCTGGTTGTTTTGGGATTTCCACATCCTTTCCCACTTAGCCACGAATTGGGGGCCTTAGCTGTTGGTCTGGGTTGTTTCCCTCTCCACGATGGACGTTAGCACCCACCGTGTGGCTCCCGAGAACGGCTTCCAGGTATTCGGAGTTTGGTTAGGTTTGGTAGGGTTTTGGCCCCCCTAGCCCATCCAGTGCTCTACCCCCTGGAGCCTCATCTCGAGGCTATACCTAAATATATTTCGCGGAGAACCAGCTATTTCCGAGTTTGGTTGGCCTTTCACCCCTAATCACAAGTCATCCGAGTTTTTTTCAACAGACACCGGTTCGGTCCTCCAGTAGGTGTTACCCTACCTTCAACCTGCTCATGACTAGATCACTCGGTTTCGGGTCTAAAGCATCGAACTGAAGCGCCCGTTTCAGACTTGCTTTCGCTGCGCCTTCGCCTATCGGCTTAAGCTTGCTCGATACTTTAAGTCGCTGACCCATAATACAAAAGGTACGCCGTCACGGGCTCGCCAAAGGCGAGCCGACGAATGGCGAATAGGGAGTAGCGAATGGAGGTCGCCCCCTATTCGCCATTCGCCATTCGCCACTCGCGCTCACCTTTGGTGAGCCCGCTCCGACTGTTTGTAGGCATCCGGTTTCAGGAACTGTTTCACTCCCCTCGTCGGGGTGCTTTTCACCTTTCCCTCACGGTACTTGTTCGCTATCGGTCGCTGAGGAGTGCTTAGGCTTGGAGGGTGGTCCCCCCGTGTTCAGACAGGATTTCACGTGTCCCGCCCTACTCGTATCTTAAGCCCGGAACCTATCCATACGGGGCTGTCACCCGCTGCGGCCCGGCTTTCCAGCCGGTTCTGGTAATTCCAAGCAAAAGCGTTGGCCTGGTCCGCGTTCGCTCGCCACTACTAACGGAGTCTCGTTGATGTCCTTTCCTCCGGGTACTTAGATGTTTCAGTTCCCCGGGTTCGCTTTTATTCCCCTATGGATTTAGAGAATAAATACCTTCTCTTGATCTCTGCTAGTCCAAAGATCGCCTCGCCGCCCATCCCCCCAAGGAGGAAAGACCCTCAGCCGAAAACCGCCCCCGCCGAGCCGCCGGGCGTGAACCCTTGAGCTCGTCGCAGACCATTCTCTCTTCGGAATAACAGAGATCGAAGGTGGGTTTCCCCATTCGGAAATTCACGGATCAAAGCCTGTTCGCGGCTCCCCATGACTTATCGCAGCGTACCACGTCCTTCATCGCCTCTCAGCGCCAAGGCATCCACCGAATGCCCTTAAGACACTTGATCGCTCTCATTGCCAACGCGCGTCCCAGAAGACGGAGAACAGAGCACAGAGGACGGATGATTCCGTTCTCCGATGTCCGTCGTCCGTCGTCCGAACCGCGTTGGACTCTTTCGAAAAGACCAGTTTTGCTTCAAACGCATCCGGGAGCTCTAGCGGTCAAGCTTAAGCCCACGACTGAGACGCTCTCAGGGCCACGACGAAAGCGAAAGGCGCGATCCCTAGAGATCGAACCCTTCCCTCGCCCCGGCCCCTCGACCGAACGCGTTTCCTCTTCACGATGTCATAAGACGCCGCCACGCGCGCGAACGCGCGTCACGGAAACTGTTTTCAAAGGACAGCCCTCTCGAGGGGCGAATGGCGAATGGAAGGCGAAAGCGAAACCATTCGCCATTCGCCACTCGCTATTCGCCCGCCTCGCGCCGCCTGGTGGAGCCAGACGGGATCGAACCGACGACCTCATGCTTGCAAAGCACGCGCTCTCCCAACTGAGCTATGGCCCCGAGGGCAGTAGGCAATGGGCAGTAGGCAGTTGGGCGGCGACGGACGGCGGAGAACCGCAGCGGCCATCCTACTGCCGACTGCCTATTCCCTACTGCCTTTGCCTGTGGTGGGCCTGGGAGGACTTGAACCTCCGACCTCACGCTTATCAAGCGCGCGCTCTAACCAACTGAGCTACAAGCCCGGAACCAGCGATCGGCGATCCGTGAACAGTCGTCAGAAAACCCCGTTTCTGTTCACCGATCACTGTTCACTCATCACGGTTTCCCGGCTCGTCCTTTTAAAAGGAAAGAAAGAGAGACGAAGGCGGCGGCGTCCCGCCAAACGCGGCGATGACTTTCGCCGCTTGATTCCAAAACGGCCGACAAGACATGTCGACCAAGCCCGAAAGGCTCGCGCCCTCCGTCCTTAAGTCCTCTGTCCTTATGAAGGCCGATCCAGAAAGGAGGTGATCCAGCCGCAGGTTCCCCTACGGCTACCTTGTTACGACTTCACCCCAGTCGCTGACCCTACCGTGGTCGTCCGCCCCCTTGCGGTTGGCGAGACGCCTTCGGGTAAAACCAACTCCCATGGTGTGACGGGCGGTGTGTACAAGGCCCGGGAACGTATTCACCGCGGCGTGCTGATCCGCGATTACTAGCGATTCCAACTTCATGCACTCGAGTTGCAGAGTGCAATCCGAACTGAGACGGCTTTTCGAGATTTGCTAAGGGTCGCCCCTTCGCTTCCCGCTGTCACCGCCATTGTAGCACGTGTGTAGCCCAGCCTGTAAGGGCCATGAGGACTTGACGTCATCCCCACCTTCCTCCGGCTTATCACCGGCAGTCCCCCTGGAGTGCCCAACTGAATGATGGCAACTAAGGGCGAGGGTTGCGCTCGTTGCGGGACTTAACCCAACATCTCACGACACGAGCTGACGACAGCCATGCAGCACCTGTGTTCCCGGCTCCGAAGAGAAGATCGCATCTCTGCAATCCGTCCAGGACATGTCAAAAGCTGGTAAGGTTCTGCGCGTTGCTTCGAATTAAACCACATGCTCCACCGCTTGTGCGGGCCCCCGTCAATTCCTTTGAGTTTTAATCTTGCGACCGTACTCCCCAGGCGGGATGCTTAATGCGTTAGCGGCGCCACTGAAGAGCAAGCTCCCCAACGGCTAGCATCCATCGTTTACAGCGTGGACTACCAGGGTATCTAATCCTGTTTGCTCCCCACGCTTTCGCGTCTCAGCGTCAGTTCCGGGCCAGTGAGCCGCCTTCGCCACTGGTGTTCTTGCGAATATCTACGAATTTCACCTCTACACTCGCAGTTCCACTCACCTCTCCCGGACTCAAGATAGCCAGTATCAAAGGCAGTTCCAAGGTTGAGCCTTGGCATTTCACCCCTGACTTAACCACCCGCCTACACGCGCTTTACGCCCAGTAATTCCGAACAACGCTAGCCCCCTTCGTATTACCGCGGCTGCTGGCACGAAGTTAGCCGGGGCTTCTTATCTCGGTACCGTCATTATCGTCCCGAGCGAAAGAGCTTTACAACCCTAAGGCCGTCATCACTCACGCGGCATGGCTGGATCAGGCTTGCGCCCATTGTCCAATATTCCCCACTGCTGCCTCCCGTAGGAGTTTGGGCCGTGTCTCAGTCCCAATGTGGCTGATCATCCTCTCAGACCAGCTACCGATCGTCGCCTTGGTGGGCCGTTACCCCGCCAACAAGCTAATCGGACGCGGGCCAATCCTCCGGCGATCAATCTTTCGCCTCTCAGCCGTATCCGGTATTAGCTCAAGTTTCCCTGAGTTATTCCGAACCGGAGGGTATGTTCCCACGCGTTACTCACCCGTCTGCCACTCTCCGTTGCCGGAGCGTTCGACTTGCATGTGTTAAGCCTGCCGCCAGCGTTCGTTCTGAGCCAGGATCAAACTCTCAAGTTCAATTGAGATTCTCTCCCGACTGGTCACTTCGCGAGAACGTCTTCGTTCTCGCCGGAGAAGCTCGCGCTCCCCCGGCATTCTTGACGAGTTCCAAACACATCCGCTCGAGGCCAATCACAAAGCCAGTCCGCCTCACGACGTTCCGACCCGCTGCCGCCCAAGCGCGATGAATTTCGAAACGTGACCGTCAGTGGTCTCTTCGGACTCCCGTCGCCCAAGCCAGCCCTCCGTTCACACGGCAAATGCCAACCCGAGACAACCAAGCCCCGCAAGGACCCCGCCGCCCACGTCTCTCTTTCTTCCGATCCAATTGTCAAACAGCAAAGGAAGAGGAAAACCTCCCCCCAAGCCTCGCAAAACCGTTCGAGCCCAAGCCCAGAACCATCCCGCAAGACCCAATCCCAAAACCCAGCCAATCGCTCCGCCAAGCCCCCCCTGGCCAAAGCCAATAGCCCAAAACGACCGAAACCCCCCAATCCCCGCCTCTCAGCAGGGAAGAGCGCGTCTCAAAATCGTCCGAAATCCCAACCCGCATCGGCCGCCAAAACGCCAACGCCGTCGGTCTGTTTCGTATAGGCAAGGTCGTCGCGGCTGTCAAATTCTTTTTGCAAAAGGGTCGCAATCGCGCGCGTCGGCGCGTCGACCGCCGGCGGACTTTCTCCCTGCCGCGCCGCACATCAGCCATGGTTTGCGCCGAAACGACGCGGCGAGATGGCGGCGCGGCCGTTTCGTCGCGTTGCGCCGGCGCGGTCGCGCCGCTAACAAGGAGATTCAGAGGCGATGGCGGAGCCTTCCCGGGAGCGACAAGACCAACCGTGACGACTTTGGCCGCCCGTTTTGTTCGTTCTTCGACGCAAGGCGAGAGGTCGCGCTTGATCGTCGAACTCGGCCACGAACCGCCGATCGAAATCGGCCGTGCGCGGATCGAGGCGGGCGAACGGCGCGGCGTTTCGCTGCGGTGGCTCGCCGGGGTCGCGCTCGCCGGCCTTTGCGGCCTGACGCTGATCGGCACGGCGCTCTACCTCGATCTCGATCGTCAATCGACGTTCGCCGAGGCGCCGGAATTCGCCGTCGCTGCGCACAAGGACAGCGCCGAGGGCGAGGGCGTCAATCCCGGCAAAGGCGATCGCCTGGTTCGGCCGATCGACATCGTCGCGGCCAAGCAGACCTTCAAGGCGCCGACGATCATCAAGATCGGCGACAAAGAGGTCGTCAAGGCGCGGCCGTTCACCATTCTCGCGACTGCCTTGACGATGACGCCGACGGGCTTCGCCGACGCCGTCCCGCCGTTCGATCCGCTCAAGGCGGTCAATAGTTCGGCCGAGAAGGCCGACGCGCCGCCCGATCCCGGCCCGGTGCAGGACGATGCGGAATTCGCGTTTTCCCAGCGCGACCTGACCGTCGAGGACGCCGCCGCGGCGACGGGCGAACTGACGCTCGCCGAGGCGCAGGCGCAAGTGGTGGAAATGATCAAAGAGTCCGCCGCTGGCGACAAGACGCCGCCGTTGCCTCCGCAGATGCTGCTGACGCGCACCAGCCAGGCGGGCGTCGATCCGCTCGGCGCTCTTTCTTACGCGACGACCGGCGCGGTGAGCGCCAACGCGCCCTTCGCTTCGATCGAGGTGCGCATGGTGCCGGAAAATGTCACCGACGCCGTCAAGGCGCCCGCCGACTCTCAGCCCGACGGCCGCGAACGCCTGGTGCAGTTGCGTCACGGCGAAACCCTCGACGACGTGCTGCGCGCCAACGGCGCGAGCAAGGACGCGGCGGCGGCGATTCTCGCCGCCTTCGGCCCGCCGCGCGGCGAGTCGCCCGTCGCCGAAGGACAGAAGATCATCTTGCAGTTCGACGAGCCGCGGGCCACGGGCGCGCCGGCGCCGATCGCGCGCGTTTCGGTTTACGCCGACGAACAGCTCAAGTCGACGATCGCGATCAACGACGAGGGCTTCTATGTGCCGGTGACGCTGCGCCGCGACGCCCCCGCGCGCAGAACCGCCGTCTCGGACGAGGCGGACAGCGGCGGCATGACCCTTTACGAGAGCTTCTACGAAACGGCGCTCAAGCAGGATCTGCCGCGCCCCGTCATCGATGAAATGGTCCACGCCTTCGCCAACGACGTCGACTTCCAACGCGCCGCCCAGCCCGGCGATTCGATCGAGGCGTTCGTCTGCGGGCCCGACGATGTCGATCCGCGTCCCCAGCTCTTGTTTGCGATGATGACGGTGCGCGATCAGGCGTTCCGATATTATCGCTTCCAGACGCCCGACGACGGCCTCGTCGACTATTACGACGAGAACGGCCGGTCGACGCGCAAATTCCTGATCCGCAAACCGATCGCCGCCGGCGAAATCACTTCGCCCTTCGGCATGCGCTACCACCCGATCTTGCGCTACGCGCGCATGCACACCGGCGTCGACTGGGGCGCTCCGGTCGGCACGCCGGTCCTGGCGGCGGGCACCGGCGCGATCATCAAGGCCGAGTTCACTTCCGGCTACGGCCGGCGCGTCGAAATCCAGCACGCCAACGGCTACGTCACCACCTATTCGCACTTGTCGGGTTTCGCGCGCGGCGCCGTCGCCGGCGCGCGCGTCGCCCAAGGACAGGTGATCGGCTATCTCGGCCAATCGGGGCTGGCGACCGGCCCCCATCTGCATTACGAAGTCGTCATCAACGGCAATTTCGTCGACCCGATGGCGATCAAGCTCGCGCGCACGCGCGAATTCGACGGCAAGATGCTCGCCGCGTTCAAGCGCGAACGCGAGCGCATCGACCAATTAATGGCGCAGGCCCCCAACGCCGCGCCGGCCGCTCCGGGCACCCCCGCGGCGACCGCGAAAGTCAACTGAAGCGCACGACCAGTCGCGGCGCCTCGCTGATCTCGAAGCCCAGCGCCGCGCGCACCGCGAAGGCCGAATGGCCCGCTTCGCGCAACGCGCGGAGCGGCGGCGACGAGGCGCTCTTCGCCATTTTGGCGCCGTTGGCGTCGAGTACGAGACGATGGTGCCGATAGCGCGGCGGCTCGAGATCGAGCAGCGATTGCAGCAATTGGTGCGCCGACGTCGCGGGCAAGAGATCGCGGCCGCGCACGACGTCGCTGACGCCCTGCAAGGAATTGTCGACCACGACCGCCAGATGATAGCTCGCCGCGTTGTCCTTGCCGCGCAGAACGAAATCGCCCCAGGCGGCGGGGTCGGCGCGACGAAGCTCTTGCCGCGCGCCCTCGCCGAATTCGCGCCAGAACAGCTCGGACGGCGCCGCGGCGAGCGCGCGCGCCGCATCGAGCCGCAACGCGGCGCGCTCGCCGGCGGCGAGGCGCCGGGCGACTTCGCGTGGCGACAGCGCGCGGCAGAGGCCGGGGTAGAGCGGCGCGCCGTCGGGATCGCGCGCCCCGCCGGCCGCGGCGGCGATTTGCCCGCGGCTGCAAAAACAGGGATAGACCAGCCCTCGCGCGCGCAGAGTCTCGAGCGCGCGCGCGTAATCCTCGGCGTGCTCGCTCTGGCGACGCGGCGGACCGGCGAAGGCGAGCCCGAGCCAGGCGAGATCCTCTTCGATCGCCGCCTCGTATTCGCGCTTGCAGCGGGTTTGATCCAAGTCTTCAATGCGCAGCAGCAGACGGCCGTGGACTTCAGCGGCGAGGCGCTGGTTCGCGAGCGCCGAATAGGCGTGGCCGAGATGCAGCGCGCCGTTGGGCGAGGGCGCGAAGCGAAAAGTCGGACGTTGCGGTTGCGTGGTCATAAGGGATCGACGGAAGGGACGATGGCGGGCACTGTTTCCAAAAAGCGCGGCGGCGGCAAGGGCGTCGGGGGCGCCGGGGGCGTGAAGACGTCGGCGCATCGCGCCGCGCCCGCTGCGCGCCGACGCCCCGCTGGCAAGACCGCCGGCGCGCCGCGCTATCATCCGGGCCCGCCGATCGACTGCGAGACGGCCCTTGAGGAAGCGAGCGCCCGGCTGCTGGCGCTCGACCCCGAGGTGGTCGGGCGGCTGCTCGCCGTCGGCGGGCCGCCGGCGCTGCGCTGGCGCGAGCCGGGCTTCGCCGGGCTCGCGGCGATCATCGTTTCGCAGCAAGTGTCGACAGCGAGCGCGAACGCGATATACGGCCGCCTCAAGGCGGAATTGGCGCCGCTCGGCGCGGCGAGCGTGATCGCGGCCGACGACGCCGCCCTCAAACGCTGCGGCCTCTCGCAAGCGAAGATGCGCGCGCTGAGGGCGCTCGCCGCGGCGACGGCCGACGGCCTCGATCTCGAGGCGCTCCGCGGGCTCGACGCGCACGACGCGCACGACGCGCTCGTCGCGGTGAAGGGCATCGGGCCGTGGACGGCGGATCTCTACCTGTTGTTCAGTCTCGGCCATCCCGACGCGTTTCCCGCCGGCGACCTCGCGCTGCAGGAGGCGGCGAGGGTCGCCCTCGGCCTCGAGGGCCGCCCCGACGCGCGCAAGCTGGAGCGGATCGCGGAGCGCTGGCGGCCGCTGCGCGGCGTCGCGGCGCGCATGCTGTGGGCGTATTACCGCGGCGTCAAACGGCGCGAAGGCGTCGTCGGCCAATAGGGTTGGCGCGCGCCGCGCGTTCGCGCTAGACCCGCCGCGAACCGAAGCCCTCGGAGCCTCCATGACGGCGAATTTGACCGGACCGCGCCTCGACCCCAAGGGCGGCCCCGCCAAGCGGCTCGTGGTCTTCCTGCACGGCTACGGCGCCGATGGCAATGACCTGATCGGGCTCGGCGGGCAATGGCGCGCGGCTCTACCCGAGACCGCCTTCGTCTCGCCGCACGCGCCCGAACGCTGCGCGGCTTCGCCGATGGGCCGGCAATGGTTTGCGCTGAGCGGCGCGGCGCCGGACGATCCCAACGGCGCGGCGGAGCGCTGGCGCGGCGTCGTCGCGGCGCGGCCGGCGATCGACGCGTTCCTCGACGCGGAGCTCGCCCGCCTCGGCCTCGACGATTCGCGCCTGGCGCTGGTCGGCTTCAGCCAGGGGGCGATGATGGCGCTGCACGTCGGCCTGCGCCGCGCCCGCGCGCTCGCCGCGATCGTCAGCTATTCCGGGCTGCTGGTCGGCCCCGAGCGTCTCGCCGAAGCGACCGCTCGCGACGCGCGCGGCGCGCGGCCGCCGATCCTGCTGGTCCACGGCGATCAGGACCCGCTGATCCCCGTGGAGGCGATGTTCGCAGCGATGAACGACCTCGCCGAGGCGGAAATCCCCTGTCAATGGCATCTGTCGTTCGGCGTCGGCCACGGCATCGACGCCGGCGGCCTGCGTCACGGCGGACTGTTTCTCGCCAAGGCATTCGGCCTCAGGGCGCGGTGAGCCGACGAACCGGGGGCGCGGCCCAATTTTTCCAAGCCTTTCCCAGGATTTCCAAACTTTTCCAAGGAAAACGCAAGCTTTTCCAAGCTTTTTCCAAGGAAATTCCAAATATTTTCTTTGGCGGTTTCCAACGAAATCAAAGGCTTGTCGGCGATGCCGGGCGTTTTCGTAACTCCCAAGCCGTCTAGGCGTTGAGGGCGAGCGCGATCTGTGTTGGCGGGTCGGCGAGGGTTTTGAGGATGTTGGCCCCCTGTTTTCTCGCGGTTGAGACGACTGACCTGAGGCGCGCGAAGCTTTGGGCGCCGTCGAGGGTTCGAAACGAGCCCGAGATTTTCATTTTGACCTTCATCATCCTGAGGTCCTGTTCGGCCAGGTTGTTGGTGAAGGGCACGTCGAAGTTGGTGAGGAAGCGCAGCGTTTCGACTTTGAACGTCTTCAGCCTTTCGAGCAGATTGCGGCCGGGGCGCTGCTTTGTTCGTCCGCTCGCGTTGGCCTTGGCGTGGAGTGCGGGCAACTGGCGATGGAAAGCGAGGCCGAGCCGAACCGCGGCCCAATATTGGTCGACGAAGGCCGCGATGACTTTGGGCTCCAGCGCCTTCGCGCCCGCCTCGCGCGCCTCATGAACGGCGATATTCGCCGCCCGAAGCGTGTCGCGCATGAGTTCGGCCCACGGCTCCTTGTCGAACTCGATCAAACACTGGAGTTCGCGCAAGATATGGGCGTTGCAGAAGGCGTGTTCGACCGCGTCGAGCCGACGATAAGGCAGGAAGTGGTCGTGCACGACGACGCCCCCCTTCAAATCCTGCGGGATCGCGCCGCGCTTTTCGTCGGCGCGATAGAAGGTGAAGGCTTGGCTCGAAGTCGTATGCAGCCATTGCAGCTTACCGGCGATGCGATATCCCGTCTCGTCGAGATGGCGAACCTTCGCCTCGGCCACGCGCTCGCCGATGGCCTGGTAAACTTGCCGCAACTCTTGTCCCTTCTTGGCGATCCAAGCGACAAGGCTGGCCGGACAGATCAGCGGCGCGTCGAACAGATCGCTCAGCGCTTGCGCGGTCCGATCCTCGGGGATGAGTTGCTGGACATTGAGATAGATCGCCGCGGCCTTGATGCGCTCGCCATACTGGGCAGGCGAGACCACGCCTTCGGGAAAAACCGCCTTCGTCACGCCCCGGCAATGCGCGCAGCGGTAAATCGAGGCCTGATGTTCCGTGACCCGCAGCGGGCGCTCGGGAAGGTCGAACACTTGCCGCTTCTCGACCCCTATCGCCGACCCCGCCTCGAGAGGCCAACCGCAATGGCCGCATGCGCACGCCGCGTGCCCAACCACGCAATCGGGATCGGCGACCTGCCGCAGCGTGCCGCCCTTGTGACCCGTCTGCCCGCCGCTCGTCTTGCCCGAACGGCCGCGCAGACTGCCTCCAATACGCGGTTTCTTCCGCAGCCCGTCACTCGAAGGCGGTTGCGAACTGTTCGAGTCTGTCCCGCCCCAATTGCCGACGAAGATCGGCCACCTCGGCCCGCAGCGCCGCGATCTCCGCCCTCAGAGACGCTATCAACTCCTCGACTTCGGCGGGAAGAACCATCCCACCCTTGATTCACAGTCTCGTGCCGCCGTCTCCCACAATCCGCATATCAATGCCGTTTCCCAAACACTGTGGCATTCCAAACTCACCACGCCTTGGGAGTTACGCGTTTTCTCCCTTCTCAAGCCCGCCGAGTCGAACCGACCCCGGCGAACCGCGCCCGCCGACTGCGCCCGCCGCCGAGATTCGATTTTTCAGCCTATCACGGCCTTTACGTTTCTCCGAGACTTTGTCTTTCCCGAAGACAATGTCGCGCCCCTCCAGCCCGCGCCAGCGCTTCGCGCCGTCCCCGACGAGGCCGGGCCAAGCGAACGAGCCGGGCTGCGACCTCCGGATCGCCGCGCTCGGCCCGCGACGCTGGAGGCCCGGGCTCGAGACAAAGACAGAGCGCTCACAGCGAGTGGTCGAAATCTGCCTCCCGGCTCCGCTCGTCGGCTGTGGGGGGAAGCGGCCATTGCGAGGCAACTCTGGAACGCCCGCTGTGCGCCAACCTAGCCGTTCAGCCGATTATCGCCGTAACTCCGAAGCGGACGTTCAGGCGACGGGCGAATTCGACTTCTGTTCGGACATTCCTAGCGCCCGAAATGCCACCGTGGAAGTCGGCAATGCACAAAGAGCGGTCATTCGTCGGCGGCGCGGCGAGCGGGTCAAATCGACCGGTCCCGGTACGGAAGGAATGCGCCATAACCGGACCCTCATGCGATCGTTGCGCTCGCCTGAGTGTTGTCGAAACCCTGCGTGGCGGCCCCGATCATCAACGCCTCGAAGCCTCGCCGACTCCGTGGCGGCGACCGAACTTAAGCTCGATTGTAGCGCGACAATCTGGATGGGAATCTCATCCTGATTGTCGCGCCGCAGCTCGACGCCCGCACAATCGTCAAACTCGAGGAGCCTTGTTGTGAACAAGCGCTTTGTCGGCTTCGTTCAACGCGGCCTCGCTACCGAGGCTCGCCGCAAAGCTCGCAACCAAATCCCAAAAGCGACGCGCGTCGCGGGTCCGGCCGTCAATCGCCTTGGCATGAAGGCGCGAGCCATTGGAGACAGCCGCGCGAGCGGTCGACAAGGGCTTGGCGAGGGAGTGGCCTTCAAGCATTTTTGGTCTCGAAAACTAGTGAAGCGTTCCCCCTAAACTTACCCTCGATTGTGTGTCCAAGACTCAACTACACGCAATATCGACAACCTGAGCCACTACTAGACGTCTTCGCGGCTGAGAGCACCTGATATACAATCAGATGTTGCCGCTGTTGCCGGGACGTCCGCCGACGGACGGGGCAGCAACAGTTCACAGACCCGGTACGGCCCCGAGCAAGCGAACCAGATCGCTCCGTCCGGGCGCGACTCAGTGTCGCGCCGCCAAAGAATTCGTTTGACAAACATCATACCTCCGTCTTAATTGCCTTTATTCGCGGGCCGCCGGCTAAAGTACATTTTATTTAATTATTCTGCCCAAGTGAGGATCCTGCGATGAAAATCGGTTTTCATACCGACGCATTCAACTCTGCCGCCTTTAGCTTTGAGAGGGCCCTGCAGTGGGCAACGAAAAACGACGTCCACTACATCGAGCCCGGCGTCATCGAGGGCGTCTCCTGGATCCACGGCCTGGGATACTTCCCCCATGTGTCCCTGACGGAAGACCCGCTCCTCCTATTGAAGAAGATGGAGCGCTATGGGGTGCATTTCTCCCAGGTGGATGCCGCCTATCCCCTTTCGGGCAGGGACGGCGCCTATCTCGGGGTGCCTTACATCCTGAAGACGCTCCCCTGGGCCCGGGTTGCAGGCTGCCCAAACATCGCAACGACGGACGGCCTCCTGAAGCCCGAAGGGCTCACCGTTGAGCAGGCCATGGAACTGATGAAGCAGAGCTATGGCGTGATCGTGGAAGCGGCCGAGGTGTACGGGATCAATATCAATATTGAGATCCACGGCTACTTCACGACCCAACCTGAGATGGTGGCGCGGATGCTGGATTTCGCGAAGAGCAGCCACTTCGGTCTGAACTTCGACACGGGAAATTCGTTCATCGCTGGGCAGGACCCCGTGGAGTTCTGCAGGCGCTTCATCAAGCGGATCAATCACGTCCACATCAAGGACGTCTCCGAGAGCCTCGCCGCGGCAGCCCGCGGCAAGGAGACCGGCATCGCCGTCAGCCAATGCGCGATCGGGGACGGCGTAAACGCGGAAAACATCAGGAAAGTGCTCGCTCTGCTGCGCGACAGCGGTTACCGCGGCGTTCTCAGCATGGAATGCGAAGGCCAGGGAGGTCCCCTCATCGAGAAATCCCTCGGTTGGCTTCGCCGCACCCTAGAGCAACTCGGCACTCCCGAGGAAAAATGATTCCCCCGGGAGAAAACTCAAGAGGAGGCACATAATGACCAGAAAATGGCTCAGCGCACCAAAAGTGAGCCGACGGAGTTTCACCGTCGGGTTCGCAGCGATCGCGCTCGGTATCGGAAATACGGCCCTGTTCGCCGCCCCTGCGGGCAAGCAACTCGTCTATGGCTACGTCACCCCAGGACCCGACACGTGGTACAAAAGGGACGTGGACGGCTTCGTCTACGCCGCGGAGCGAGCGGGAGCGAAGGTGATCGTCCTGAACTCCGACTATAACGCGGAGAAGGAGATCGCGAACATCGACTCCCTGATCAACCAGGGCGTCGACGGAATGTGCATCTTCACGTTCAACCCGAACGGAGCGAACATCGCCGCGAAGAAATGCGCCGAAGCGGGAATCCCGCTCGTGGTCACGGACAACGTGGGGCAGGTCCTGAAGTCCGGCCACGACGTCGTGGCCGCGATCGACTTCGACTGGAACGCCATGGGCAAGGACGTGGCGCAGTACATCGCGGGGAACTACCCGGGTGAGAACATCGCCGTCATCATGGGCCTGTTCGAGCATATCCCGGTGCAGATGTTCCGCGCGTCCTTCGAGCCCACCGTCGCCGAGCTGGGCAAGAACAAGATCGTCGCAGTGCGCGACGGCCGCTATGACCCGAACGAGGCCGTAAACCAGGCCCAGGACCTCATCCAGTCCGGGCAGAAGTTCTCCGTCCTGTTCGTGTTCAACGACGAGATGGGCGTGGCGGTGGTCCGCATGCTGAAGACCCGCGGCCTCTTGAACAACCCGATTAAGGTCATCACCACGAACGGCGCCCCCTACGGCATCGAGGCCATGAAGGATGGCGGGATCAAGTACTCCGTCTCCAGCTCTCCCGGCTGGGAAGGCATGATCTCGTTCCTCTCGCTGCAGGCCTACGTGACCGGCAAGATCACCACGAAGAACCAGCAGATCCTTCTTCCGATCGCCCCCATCACGCCCGCGACCATCGATGACAAGACCAAGGTGATCCCCTGGGACGTGGACCCTGTCTGGCTCGAGCTCACAAAGACCAACTTCCCCCAGTACACGGGGCTGTATTGAGCTCGTCATCACGCAGTTCCGCGCTGTTTTGAGACGCAAGTGTTAGCGTCCATTCGCAACGCGACGAAAATCTACGGCCAGCACAAGGCGCTCAACAACGTCGCCTTCGAGCTGGCCGAAGGCGAGGTGCACTGCTTGGTCGGGGAAAACGGCGCAGGCAAGTCGACCCTGACCAAGATCCTCTCCGGCGCGATCGCCCCCGACTCGGGCACGATCGTGCTAGACGGAACGGAGTACCGCGGCTTCACGCCGCGGCAGGCTATCGAACTCGGCGTCTCCACCGTCTACCAGGAGCCGGAGCTCATCGAGAGCCTCACGGTCGCGGACAATATCTACCTCGGGGACGAAAGGTCGGCGGCCTTCCCTCTGGTGGTGGATACCCGGACGCAGAACGCGCGGGCGCGCGACCTCATCCGCTCCCTTCACTTCAACCTGAAGGAAGACGCCGTGGTGGAGCAGCTCTCCTCGGCGCAGAAGCAGATGCTGCAGATCGCGAAGGCCCGTTACCGGCAGGCCAAGATCATCATCATGGACGAGCCGACCAGCTCCCTCGGCCTGGAAGATTCGAACTCGCTTTTTGACCTGATCCGCAGCCTCAAGGCGAAGGGGATCGGGATCATCTACATCTCCCACTACCTGGAAGAGATCTTCGAGATCGGGGACAGAATCACGATCCTGAAGGACGGGGAGAGCATGGGCACCTTCCTGCGCTCGGAGATCGACATGGACACGGTCATCCGCAAGATGGTGGGTCGCGACGCCTCCCTTTTCTACGCCAAGGAGGAAGTGACGCCGGGACCCGTTCAGTTGGAAGTTCGGCGCCTCGGCCGGCGCGGCGTCGTCGAGGACGTGAGCTTCGAAGTGCGCGCGGGGGAGATCTTCGGCCTCGGAGGCCTCGTGGGCTCGGGCCGCAGCGAGCTCGTGAACCTCATCTTCGGCGCGGACCGCAGGGACAGCGGGGAGATTCTCATCGGCGGACGCCCCATACGCATCC
The DNA here is from genome assembly GCA_963775575.1 of uncultured Alphaproteobacteria bacterium. Taxonomy (GTDB): domain Bacteria; phylum Pseudomonadota; class Alphaproteobacteria; order Rhizobiales; family Beijerinckiaceae; genus Roseiarcus. The sequence continues at coordinate 976,577 of CAVZJG010000002.1, read as the reverse complement.
GCAATCCCCACGACGCCGTGGAAGCGGGAATGTGCCTCATCACCGAGGACAGGAAAAAACTGGCCATGTTCACGCCGCGCAGCGTGGCGGAGAACATCGCCATCGTGCACAACGAGCGCTATGAGCCACCCGTGCTGAACCTCGCCGCGGAGCGGCGGCGTGTGCGGGACATGGCGAGGCGCCTTTCCATAGCGGTGACAGACCAGGACGAGCAGACCATCGCCGAGCTTTCCGGCGGCAACCAGCAGAAAGCCGTTATCGGCCGCTGGCTCCTGAGCGATGGCCTGCTATACATCTTCGATGAGCCAACCAAGGGCGTGGACGTGGGCGCCCGCGCCGAGATCTTCCGCATCATGGTGGAGCTGGCGAAGGCGGGCAAGAGCATCATCATGGTGTCATCTGACATGCCGGAGCTGATTTCGATGAGCGACCGCATCGGCGTCATGCGGGGAGGCCGGCTCACCCACGTGCTGGACCGGCGCGAGGTCACCGAGGAAACGCTCATCAAATATTTCATCGGACTCTGACATGCGGAGAACCGTCTCGATCTTCCGTGAACAGTGGTTGTTCCTTCTCATCGTTGAAGTCGCCCTGGCAGTCGCGACGGGTCTCATCAATCCGCGGTTCTTCGGGCTGAACAACATCGAGAACATCCTGGAGCAGGTGTCGGTGCTCGGCCTCGTGGCTTCCGGCGCAACACTCCTAATGATCGCGGGGAACTTCGATATCTCAGTGGGCGCGAACATCGGAATGTCCGCCTGCGTGATGGCGATCATGATCAAGGCCGGCTACGGTTCCGTTCCCTCCGTGGTCGCAGGCATGCTCGTTGCTACATTCAACGCCTTCTTCGTCGGGGCGTGCTCGATCCTGTTCAAGGCGCCGTCGTTCATCATCTCCCTTGCCTGCATCGGGATCTTCCGCGGCATCGCCCTCGCCTTCACCAAGGGCGTCCTGCAGCTGGTCTACGGAAACTTCGAGTTCCTCGGGACGAAGAGGTTCTTCAATATCGTCCCGCTCATGTTCATTATCAGCCTCGCGGGCTACCTCATCGTCCACTTCATTCTGAAATACACAAAGATCGGCCGCAGGGCCTTCGCCATCGGGAGCAACGTGCAGGCCACCTACCTCGCGGGCATCCGGATCAACCTGAACAAGCTGATCTTCTTCATCATCAACGGTCTGCTCGTAGGAATCGCGGCAACCCTACTTCTGTCCCGCATCGGCGCAGCCCAGCCCTCCACCGGAAGCGGGATCGAGCTGCAGGCCATTGGCGCCGTGGTCATCGGCGGCACACCGATGACGGGCGGGCGGGGCAAGATTATCGGCACGTTCTTCGGCGTGCTCCTCACCGGGATCATCTCCAACGCGCTGAACATGCTCCAGGTGAATCCGTACTTCCAGGACGTGGCCATCGGCGCGCTCATTATCGTGTCCCTGGGCGTGAGCGCGTTCAGCCAGCGCGGACAGAGGGCGGCCTAGCGCTAGCTGGGGCGCAGAGTCCAGTGTCCGCGCCGTGTCGTATTGAGGCCAACTCTGGCTAAGATTTCGGGTCATTCGTCATCCTCCTCCAATGGCGCCTGCAGCAGAGCGTGCTGCGTCGAGGCGAATGGATTGACCACCGTCACGCCGGCCCAGGTGAAGCCTTCCTGAAGGTCCTCGGACAAAAGCAGTCGGCAGCCCGATCGCGAGGCGGCCGAGAGGATGATCGCATCCCATATGCGTCGTCCGCGGGCGCGATCTGCAACGGCCGCTCAACGTCGATTCGCGACGTTCAATAGCTCGGGACGAATGTTCGCTTCGGCTCGATTCCGGTCCTCCCGTGGCCCGCATGCCGGGGCGCCGAAAGTCAATTATGAACCCCGAATCTATTCCCTGAACGCCGCGCGCAGGTTTCTCAGCCCGTCCGTGGCGAGCGCGTCCTGGCTCCTGGCGAGCGGCCGCCAGATCGAGACCGCCTTGGCGATCTCCTTGATTTCGGGGGTGAAGGCCTCGATCACGACCGGCCCCTCGAAGCCGACGTCGCTGAGCGCCGTCGCGATGTCGCGCCAGGGCAGATGGTCGTCGCCGGGCGTTCCGCGATCGTTCGAACTGGCGTGGAACTCGACGATGCGCCCCGCGGCGCGCCGAATCGCGGCGGGAATGTCCTTCTCCTCGATGTTCATATGGAAAGTGTCGAGGAGCAGGCCGACGTTGTCGGCTTCGACGTCATCAATAAGCCTGAGCCCCTGATCGACCGTATTGACGAGGTCCGTCTCGAATCGGTTCAGCGGCTCGATGGCGAGCTTGACGCCCCGCCCGGCGGCGTAGGCGGCGGCGCGCTTCAGGCTGCCGACCGCCCGCTCCCACTGGTCGCCGCGCGCGCGCTCGTCGAGCAGGCGCGTATTGCCGACAGCGGCGTACATCGGCCCCGAGACGAACGGGCTTTTCAATTCGCTCGCAAAGTCGATGCAGCGCTCAAGATAAGAAAGGGCCGCCTGCCGGACCGCCGCATCCTCCGAGCTCAGGTCCCGGTCCGGCCCGAAGGCCCCGCAGATCGTGACCGACACGCCCGTCCGCGCCGCCCGATCATGAATGGCGGGAGCGTCGATCGTAGCGGGATCCTCGACGCAGATTTCGAGGATATCGAAGCCGATCGCCTTGACGTGGTCAAAGAGATCGAGGGTTCGATTGGAGAAGGGCGAGGCCCAAATGAACGTGCTTGCGCCATATCGCATGGCCGATTCCCGAGAGCCGACGCCGGGGAATGTTCCCCTCTTCGAGCCCGGAGGCAAGGAAAATCCCGGCGCTCGTCGTGCGCGCCCTGCTCCGCCGTCCGAGGTCGGAAGGCCGGATTTGCGCCCCGTACCCGGGCGGCGGCCCCGGGGAACCGGGACCGACCGCCCAGGGCGGAATCTTGCCGTCGCGCGGCGACCGTTGGACTGGATGACTCCTCGACGTCCACCGGCGATCTGCTATGTCCGCTCTACGTCGATCCCTGTCGTTCAGTCAAACGCAAGGAATCTCTCGGTTGGGCCGACCGGAGCCGAGAGTCTATCGACGATGAAAGTCCGCTTCGGCCTCCCAATCATTGTAAACCCGCCCTTCCCCTCCCGGCTGCGACGCGCCCATCTAGGCCGTCGCTGGGATGACGTCAGCGCCAACTGAGGGCGGGCGCGACATGGGTAAGAATCGCCTCGATGACATGGGCATTGTAGGCGACACCCAGCTGATTCGGGACCGTCAGGAGCACCGTGTCGGCCTCGGCGATGGCCTCGTCCTTCCTGAGCTGCTCAACGAGGACGTCCGGCTCGGCGGCATAGCTACGGCCGAATATCGCTCGCGTCTTCTCGTCGATGTGGCCGATCTGGTCCTCTTCCTCGCGCCCGCGTCCGAAATAGGCGCGATCGCGATCGTCCACCAGCGCGAAGATGCTGCGGCTGACCGAGACGCGCGGTTCGCGCGCATGACCGGCTTCCTTCCAGGCGGCGCGGTAGGCCCGAATCTGGGCGGCCTGTTGGACATGGAACGCCTCTCCGGTCTCATCGTTCTTCAGGGTCGAACTTTGCAGGTTCATCCCGAGCTTCGCCGCCCAGACCGCCGTGGCGTTGGACCCGGCGCCCCACCAGATCCGCTCGCGCAGGCCCGCCGAATAGGGCTCGAGGCGCAAGAGGCCGGGTGGATTGGGGAACATCGGGCGCGGGTTCGGCTGCGCGAACCCTTGGCCGCCCAACCTGTCGAGGAACGCTTCCGCGTGGCGCCGGCCCATGTCGGCGTCGCTCTGCCCCGCCGCCGGCTGGTAGCCGAAATGGCGCCAGCCATCGATCACCTGCTCGGGCGAGCCCCGGCTGATCCCCAGTTGCAGCCGCCCGCCGGCGATCAGGTCGGCCGCGCCCGCGTCCTCGACCATGTAAAGCGGGTTCTCGTAGCGCATGTCGATGACCGCCGTGCCGATCTCGATGCGATGGGTCCTCGCGCCCGCGGCCGCCAGAAGCGGGAACGGCGAAGCGAGCTGGCGGGCGAAGTGATGGACGCGGAAATAGGCCCCATCCGCGCCCAGCTCCTCAGCCGCAACGGCTAGGTCGATGGATTGCAGGAACGCGTCGGCCGCCGAGCGCGTCTGCGACTCCGGCGAGGGCGTCCAATGCCCGAACGAGAGGAAGCCGATCTTTTTCATGCCGGCGCAGCCTACCGACGTTCCGGATCGAAGTCAGCAGGAAAAGCATAGCTGGATTGGCTGCGAAGGCGCCGCCACAAGGCGGCGCGGAACGTCCGGTTCTGAGACCACCCAATCGGCAATCTGGCGGCGAGTTGGGTCGGGCGCAGCCAAAGCGCCCGGCGAGGCTGGCGTCCGCTTTCGCGTGAGGCGCAGCCGAGAGCCGCCAGTCCGCTGCCGGCCAATTGCGACCGGCAATCCCAACGTCCGGCATGGCTCGATTCCCGTCATCTCACGTGCAGGGGCCACGCGCCAGATTCTCAGCGCCAGAACATTCCGCCCCGAGATCGAGCCAACGCCGTCATGGGTAGCGACGAAGCTGGAGCGCGGCGGGTTGAGACGGAAACGCCGGCGCCGTCGCGAGCGAAGCGACCCAGGGGATCGCAGGGCTGCGGCGGCGGCCGCTGGATCGCCGCGTCGCTTCGCTCCTCGCGATGACGATTCCGTCAAAACGCGTCCTGCTCCAACCCGGCGCCAAAGCGCGGCGGCGGGGATGGCTTCTCGGCGGCGCGAAGCGGCCAAATCATGCGGCAGGCCACAATCCGGCATAGGCAGATCATCCCTCCGGCGCGGTGAATCGGCTTCGGGCCGCTGTTCACGCGCCCTCCTGGCCGCGCCGACGGCGCCTGCCGCTGTTCGTCGCCGGCGGGGCGACGAGTTTGCCGAGCGCCGCTTCGATCACACCCTTGAAATGAGGCGTTCAAATCGGGCAAGAAGTCATCAAAGTCTTGACGAACTTCAACGATAACGTAAACGCTCATGGCGACGAAAACGATCAACCAGACTCCTTTCAGAGGGTTGATAAGTATTGGAATTGATCCAGTGGCCCGGATTACCCCGGCCCGGAGGGTCCGGGGCGGAGCGAAGGCGGGCTCGAGGGAAGGAAGGAAGGCGATGACCGCGTCCGTGACCGGGGTGGTCTTCGACATCCGTGAATTGACCATTCATGATGGCCCCGGCCTGCGCACCACGGTGTTCCTCAAGGGCTGCCCGCTTCGCTGCGCCTGGTGCCACAACCCGGAGGGCAGGTCCCCGGAGCCCCAGGTCCTGCGCGCGACCAACGGCGATCGGGTCGCTGGCCGGAGCTACCGGGCCGATGAGCTGGCCGCTCTCCTGAACCGCCAGGCGCCGCTGCTGGCCGACGGCGGGGTGAGCTTCTCCGGCGGCGAACCGCTGATGCAGGCGGCCTTTCTGGAGGCGGTGCTGGAGCGGCTGGAAGGCCTGCACGTGGTCCTGGGCACCTCCGGGTTCGCCCCAGCGGAGGATTTCCTGCGCGTGGTCCGGCGCTGCAACCTGGTGCTGTTCGACCTCAAACTCATGGACCCGGAGGCGCACCGGCGCTGGACCGGCGCCGACAACCATGTGATCCTGGACAACCTCAAACGGCTGGCGGACCTGGACGTGCCCTACCTGATCCGGGTCCCGTTGGCGCCGGGGGTGACCGACACGGAAGCCAATCTCAGCGCCATCGCCCGGCATGCCCGGGAATTGCCGGGGCGGCCCCGGGTGGAACTGCTGCCTTACAACCGGGCTGCGGGGGGCAAGTACGCGGCCTGCGGCCTGGAATGGCGCCCCGAATATGACGAGACGGTTCCGTGCCGAACGGATCTCACGCCCTTTCATGAACTTGAAGTGGATGCGAGGGTCCTATGAACGCCATGTTGGAACATCGGCAGGAGGCCCTGCCGGAACTCTCGCCCCGGCTGGCGGAGATGAAACGGCGCATCCGGGCCGGTGAGCACCACCGCTTCCGCACCACCGACACGGTGGACGTCCTGGCCGAATGCGAGCGCGAGGGTCTGGACTGGACCCGGCGGGCGGCCCGGTTGACCCGCCGCCTGTGCGAGGCCCAGACCGTGGTGATCGAGCCGGATGAGCGCATCGTGTTCACCCGGACGGTGCGGCGGATTCCGCCCCTGTACCCTCCCGAGGAAATGGACGGGCTCCTGGCCGGGCGCGCCTTCCACGAGCTCGGGCCCATCAGCAACATCTGCGCCGACTGGGGCATGGTCCTGGGCCAGGGCCTCATCGCCCGGCGCGCGACGGCTGAGGCCGCCCGGGCCCGGTTGGCCGGCGACCGGGAAGCCGAGACCTTCCTGGACGCCGCGGTGGAGGCCATCGACGCGGTGCTGGAACTGGCCCGCCGCTACGCCGAAGCGGCCCGGGCCGTAGGCCGGGACGACTTGGCCGAGGCGCTGCAACGGGCGCCGGCCCATCCCGCCGCCAGCTTCCGCCAGGCGCTCCAATCCCTGCGCCTGTGCCATGCCGTTCTCTGGCTGAGCGGGCACTACCACTGTGGGCTGGGTCGGCTGGACCAGTATCTTTGGCCGTACCTGGAGGCGGACCTCGCCGAGGGCCGTCTGGCTCCCGCGGAAGCCCAGGAACTGCTGGAGGAGTTTCTTCATCAGCCTGAACAAGGACAGCGACCTCTACCCGGGCATCCAGCAGGGCGACAACGGCCAATCGCTTATGCTGGGCGGGGTGCGCCGGGACGGCGGCGACGGGGTGAACCCGCTCACCGCCATGGCGCTGGAGGCCGGCCGCAAGGTGGCGCTGATCGATCCCAAGATCAACCTGCGCGTGACCTGGGACACCAACTTGGGGCTGCTGGCCAAGGGCGTCCAGTTGACACGCATCGGCCTGGGCTTTCCCCAGTGGTGCAACGACGAGGTGGTCATCCCCGGCCTGGCGGCCGCCGGCTACGACTTGGAGGACGCCCGGGACTATACCGTGGCCGCCTGCTGGGAGTTCATCATCCCCGGCAAGGGTATGGAGGTGGTGAACATCGGCGCCGCATCCATGCCCGCCGCGGCGGACCGGGCGATCCGCGCCGGGCTCCAGGTCGGGGAGGGTTTCGACCGGATCCTGCAGCGCGCCGGCGCCGATCTGGCCGAGCAGGTGCGCGGGCTGGCCGAGACCAGCCGAAAGCTGCTGCTGCCGCCGGCGCCTTGGTACTCGGTGCTGATGGACGGTTGCCTGGAGCGCGGCCGGGACCTGCGCCACGGCCTGAAGTACAACAACTTCGGCATCCACGGCGCCGGCTCGGCCAACACCGCTGACGCCCTGGCGGCGGTGCGCGCCCTGGTCTACGAGCAGCGGCGAATCGATCCGACCCGGCTGATCCGGGCCCTGGACGCGGATTTCCAGGGAGAGGAGGCGCTCCGGAGCGAACTGCGCGAGGGCGCGCCGAAGGTCGGCAATAACGACGATGGCGCCGACGACCTGTTGGTGCTTTTGTTCGACCGCTTCGCCGACGCCTGCGCCGCCGCCGGCGACAATGGCCGCGGCGGCCGCTACCGCCCGGGGACCGGCTCGGCCATGTACTACGTCTGGCTGGCCCAGGGCCACGAGGGCATGCGCGAACCCACCGTTGGGGCCACCGCCGACGGCCGGCACAAGGGGGCGTTCTTCAGCTCGTCCTTGGCGCCTTCGCCGGACGTGCAGGTGCGGGGGCCCTTTAGCGTGCTGCAGAGCTTCGGCAAGCTCGACTACCGGCGCATCTGCAACGGCGGCCCGCTGACCATGGAGCTTGCGGACAGCCTGTTCCGGGGGACGGAAGCGGTCGAGAAGGTGGCCTTGTTTATCCGCGCCTTCGTCCGCTCCGGCTGCCAGCAGATGCAGCTCAACACCCTGAACGTGGACACCCTCCGGGAGGCCCAGCGGCATCCCGAGCGGCACCGCAACCTGGTGGTCCGGGTCTGGGGCTGGAGCGGCTATTTCTGCGAACTGGACGAGAGCTACCAGAACCAGATCATCGGCCGGCACATCTACGGCGCCTGAGCGCGGGGACGGGCGCCTCCCGCAACTTCACCGCTGATGGCATGGCGCGAATCTCCTTCGCGCCTAAAGAGTCAGAAAACTCGCGCCGAGGGAATCCCCTATGAGTCATACGGCTTCCGAGTGAATAGCTCGGGAGAACCTACGCCTCGGCCCCGGCGGCCACATCGGATCGTCGCCGTCAAGTCCAGGCGAACGCATAGCGTTCGGCCGCCGCTGCGCGGCTGCTGCGCTGCGCTTCGCCCGCTCCGCGGTGACTGCGCCGCTCCGATGCGGCGTTTGTGTTTCCATGATCTTTGTCGAGCGAAGCCGGCCGCGAGGCCGGCTCGCTCAACAAAGATCATGGAGGCCGAGAGCCTGAGCCGCGCGGAGGGGTCAAGGCTCGCGCGCATAGCCCGTCGAGAGACGGGCGTTCTGGCGAACGCCCTATGGCGCGCGACCCGTGAAACGGGCTTGGCCTTGACGCCGAGCACGGATCAGGCACAGCGGACAGGCAGGGAGTCTAACTTCGGTGTGCGAATCGGGCGCTCGGCAGAGCGCCCATCTTCCGACGAGCTATTCACCCGGAAACCGTATGACTTGGCGGCGCCCATTACGGCCGGCCCCGGCCTTTGAGGCGGTTCTCGAAAGCGGACCCGAAGCCGGCGAGGCGCCTTCGGAGGCTATGGGTTGGAGCCTGCCATGCGACGGGCGCGCGCAGAACTTATGGCGGCGGGCGCGGCCGCTCGACCTCGATCGCGCAATCTCCGTCAGCAGGGCACCGGCGTTGCGGACGTCGGGGGCTGTCTCGCCGCCGTCGATTGTCGCGAGGAGCGGCTCCAGCGCGCCGCGGGCGCCCTTGGCGAGGATGCGCTCTTCGTCGAGACCGGCCACGCGCCGGCCCTGCGACAAAACGCCCATTGACGTATTGATCGAACGATCGTACAATACGAACAAGTTATACAATACAGTGTGTTATATGACACATGGAGGCCTGCATGGGCAAAGTGATCGACATGGTGGACGCCGTTGCGAAAGTGAAGGACGGCGATGTCGTGCTGGTCGGAGGCTTTGGGCCCAAGGGCTATCCCGGCAGGCTGTTGCGCGGCCTGCTCAGGACCACCGACACGAAAGACCTGTTCTTTGTAACCAACGCCGCCAACCCTTCATACATGTCGTCGCTGGAGAAGCTGCTCGCAAGAAGATCGCGAGGCATGATTTGCACCTACCTGCGCGGAAGCGCGGCGGCGGAACGACTGTACTTCGAAAAGAAGCTTGAAATCGCGTCGCAAGGAACCTTTGCCGAACGGCTGAGGGCGGGAGGCATGGGCGTCGAGGCCTTCTACACCGTCGTCGGCATCGGCACGATCATAGGGGAAGGCAAGGAGAAAGCCATGTTCGACGGCCGAGCCTACCTCCTGGAAAAGGCGATACGGGGCGACATCGCTCTGGTGCGCGCAACCAGCGTGGATCTGGAGGGAAATTGCTTCATGCGCGGCGCAACCAAGAATTTCTGCAGCTTGATGCCGGCTGCGGCGAAGTACACCATCGTCGAGGCAGAAGAGATCGTTGCTGAAATCGACCCTGAGATCATCAGCGTTCCCGGCAAGTACGTCAACGCTATTGTTAGGGCGGGAGCATAACATGGCCTTCGATCGAAAAAATTTCATCGCCAGGCGCGTCGCGCAAGAAATGCGACCCGGAGACATCGTAAACCTCGGCATCGGCCTTCCGCAAAGAGTTCCCGGGTTTCTTCCGGCCGGCTCCAGCGTGGTTGTGCAAGGCGAAAACGGCATTCTTGACTTTGGCCCGCCCGCGTCGGTCGCCGACGTCGACACCGACTATTTCGATGCGGGCGTCACGTTCGTCACCTTGAAGCTCGGGACGAGCTTCATGGACAGCGCGGATTCCTTCGCGCTCGTCCGCGGCGGGCATATCGACGCGACCGTCTTGGGCGCGCTTCAAGTCGACGAGGAGGGCAATCTCGCCAACTGGATGGTCCCCGACAAGATGATCGCTGGTTTTGGCGGAGCGGTGGACCTGGTCACTTGCGCTCGCAAGGTGATCGTCGCGATGGAGCATACGAACAACGGGAATCCGAAGATCTTCAAGCGTTGCTCTTATCCGCTGACCGGGGTCAGGTGCGTCAATCTGATCGTGACCGACATGGCCGTCATCGAAGTCACCCGCCAGGGGCTCCTGGCGACGGAAATCGCCGAGGGGCTGACCCGAGAGGACGTGATCAACGCCACGGAAGCCCCGCTCGAGTTCGCAAACAACCCCAAAGTGATGACCAGGCAATAATCGCTTCAGGCCATCTCGGAGCTTGTCATCATGAAATCCATCAATGATGTCGTCGTGGTCGCCTACGGAAGATCTCCGATTACGAAGGCCGCTCGCGGCGCGCTTGCATCGGTTGCGCCGACTGAGCTCGGGGCCCAGGTGCTCAACGGTGTGCTCAAGAGGGTCGACAAGCTGTCGCCGGACATGATCGACGACGTCATTGTCGGTTGCGCCTTCCCTGAGGAATACCAAGGCTACAATCTTGGGCGAACGATGGCTAAGCGGGCGGGACTGCCCGACGCGGCGCCCGGACAAACGATCAACAGGTTCTGCTCGTCAGGGCTGCAGGCCATCGCCCATGGCGCCAACGCGATCGCGGCCGGGCAGGCCGATATCATTGTGGCCGGCGGCGTCGAGTGCTCGTCGTGGTGCCCGATGACCGTCTTCGACTTCAGCGCGCTGGACACCTACCTCTTCAAGCACAAGCCGGCCATCTACGCTCCCATGGGAATGACGGCGGAAATCGTCGTCGAAAACGCCAAAGCAATGCTGGGCATGGAGATCACGCGCGAAGCGATGGACAGGTTCGCCCTGCGAAGCCACCAGCGCGCCTCCAAGGCGCAGAAGAACGGCAAATTCAAGAAGGAAATCATCCCTATTTCTTACACCGATCGCCAGGGCGAGAGCCGCGTCCTTATGGATGACGACGGAATCCGACACGACGCGAGTTATGAAGCGCTGGAGACTCTCGCGGCCGTCTTCAAGGAAGGCGGCACGGTGACGGCCGGCAATTCGTCGCCGATGAACGACGGCGCCGCCTTCGTCGTTCTCATGTCCGCAAGCAGGGCGACGGAGCTCGGGATTCGCGCCATAGCGAAGTTCCGAGGTTTCGCGGCGGCCGGATGCAATCCGGCGGTCATGGGCCTCGGTCCGATGTACGCCGTTCCCAAACTGTTGGGCAGGCTGTCGATCAAGCCCTCGCAGTTCGATGTCGTCGAACTCAATGAGGCTTTCGCGGCTCAGGCCATCCCCTGCATCAAGAAGCTCGGGCTCGACGAGACCATCGTCAACCCGCGGGGCGGCGCGATCGCTCTTGGGCATCCGCTCGGCGCGACCGGCGCGATCCTGACTTGCAAGGCGCTCTCTTATCTTGAAGACACGGGCGGCAAGCTCGCGCTCGTTTCCATGTGCATCGGCGGCGGCATGGGCGCAGCCGGTGTTTTCGAGATGGCCGCATAAGGTCGAACAGTCCTCGTCAGCGGCGCCCATTTTGCCGGTCCCGTCTGAATCTTCCCGCAAGTCCTGATTGAAGGGCGCGCTGGAATGAGCCGGCAGATCGAAGCGCAAGTCGGTCTCAAAGAAGGAATACCTCGATGGGCAAGGTGAAAGATTTGGGCGAGTTGAACGTCCCGCTGAAAGACAACGACACTTTGATCATCGGCGGCTTCGCCGACGACGAAAAGTCGGATGCGGTCTTCGCCCGTCTCGACGGCGGCCTCGAGGCGAAGGCTCTTATCGTGGTTGACGCAACTTCGGCCGCCGACACGTCCGAGAGCTTGAAAAAGCTGATCCGCGATCGGGCTCGCAAGCTGATCACGCCGTCTGCCGCGCGCGGCAAGCTTGCGGCGGAGGTCGTTTGCGAAACGTCCCCGCAGAACATTCTTCTCGAGAGAATTCGCGCGGGCGGAGCGGGGATCCCGGCGTTCTATATTGCCGCTGAAGGCGCTTCGGCGGACCGCCCGACGAAGATGATCGACGGCAAGCTCTGCGTCGTGGAGACCGGGATCACCGGGGACGTCGGCGTCATCCGGGTCAAGAAAGCCGATACGGACGGCAACTGCTACATACCGGCGGCGCAGAGAATGATCGGATACATCGCCTATGCAACGAAGTTTACGGTTGTCGTATCCGATGAAATTGTGCCGGTTGGTCAGATTGATCCTGAGTATATTTCCCTACCCGGCATTCTGGTGACGGCGGTCGCCCAGGTATGAACGCGACGGGCCAAGTGGCGCTCAGAGACAAAATCTATCGCTGCGGAGGCAATGAAACGCCATGAGAACGCTGAATGAAGTCGTCATAGTTGCGTACGGAAGGTCCCCGATTGGCAAGGCGGTTCGGGGAGCCTTGGCGGTCGAGCATCCATCGAAGATCGGCGCCGAAGTGCTCAAGGCCGTCCTCGCAAAGGTCGACAAGCTGCCGCATGATCAGATCGACGATGTCATCGTCGGATGCGCATTTCCTGAGGACGTCGAGGGGCTCAATTTCGCGCGCGTCATGAGCCAACGGCTCGGGCTCCCGGACAGCGTGCCGGCCGAAACGATCAGCCGCTTCTCCGGTTCGGGCTTGCAGAGCATCATCTTGGGGGCGAACGCGATCATGTCCGGCCAGGCCGACGCGATCGTCGCCGGAGGGATCGACGTCATGTCCACGCTCAACGTGGATGTTTCGTCGGCCGATCCTTTCGTCGCCGATCGAGCCGACCAACTGCTTTCGATGGCGCGACGCGCGGAGGCCCTCGCCGTGAAATCGGGTCTCACCCGCGGCGACTTGGACGCCTATGCGGTCAACAGCCACAAGAAAGCGGCGAAAGCGCAGGGTCGCGGGGAAATGAGCAAAGAGATCGTTCCTGTGACCTATACAGACAAGACCGGAGAGGTCAGGGCGCTTTCCGTCGACGAGAACGTCCACGGCGACATCGACCGGAAAGGGCTCGCGGCCGCGAAGCCGCTATTTGAGGAGGGCGCGAGCGTCACCGCAGGGAATTCCGCCCCGGACGGAGACGGCGCGGCGTTCGTAGTCCTGATGTCCGCCGAGAAGGCGAAGGCGCTCGGGGTCACGCCCATCGCGCGGTTTCTTGGATCCGCCGTCGAGGGCGAGGAGGCCCTCTCTTCCGACGCCGAGGGCGTGAAAGCGGCGGAAAAGCTTCTCGAACGCCTCGGGTTTGCGGTTCTGGACTTTGACCTGTTCGAAATTGGAGAGGCCCACGCGCCTCAGGCGGTCAGCTTGATCGCCAAATTGGGCGCCGACGAAAGGAAGGTGAACCCGCGCGGGGGCGCTATCGCCATCGGCGACCCGCTGGGGGCGACCGGCGCGATCATGATGTGCCGCGCGCTGTCCTATCTTGAGGATGCGCACGGAAAGCTTGGCCTCCTCGCGATGCCCATCGAGGGCGGAATGTCGATGGCCTGCGCCATAGAGCGTGCTGAAGGCGCGGTCTGATCGGCTCGGCGCCTGCAATCCCGCAGGCGTCGCAAGGGAGTCGGGCGGACGCGCCACCGTCATGGCGTGGCGGACTGCAACGCCCTCGCCCTTTGTTGGCTGGCGGGTTTTGAATAGTCAGAAGCTTACGACGCCGATCGGCATCCGGACCCCGCGCCGATCCACAGTCTTAACCGCAAGAGGAGAGCAGAAATGGCGTTCATGGCCAAACCTGTACAGCGTGTCGCAATCGTTGGCGCCGGCCTAATCGGCGCCAGTTGGGCCGCTTACTACTTGTTTCGCGGGTTCGACGTGGTTGCGACTGATCCGGCGCCGAATGCGGAGAAGGACCTGCGGAAGTATGTCGACGAAGCTTGGGAAACGCTCATAAAGATCGGAATCTCGGGCGGCGCTTCGCGTGATCGGCTGGCCTTCGCGCCGAACCTAGAGCAAGCGGTCAGCGGCGCCGACTTCGTCCAGGAAAACGGACCGGAGCGTCCGGACTTCAAAATGAAGCTGTTCGCGGAGATGGACGATATAGCCCCCCCCAATTCAATACTCGCCTCCAGTTCGTCTGGCCTGACGATGGACGTCATCCAGTCAGGTTGCAAGCGTCCGGAGCGCTGTGTAATCGGGCACCCGTTCAATCCTCCCCACATCATTCCGCTGGTCGAAGTGGTCGGCGGAGCCAAGACGTCGTCGCAGACGATCGACCGGGCCATGGAGTTCTATGGCTCGATCGGGAAGAAGCCCATCCACCTGTTCAAGGCGCTCCCCGGGCATGTCGCCAACCGGCTGCAAGCGGCGATGTACAGAGAGGTTCTCTATCTCATTGAAGAGGGAGTTGTCAGCACGGCCGACGCCGACATCGCGGTGTGCTACGGCCCGGGGCTGCGTTGGGGCGTGATGGGGCCGAGCCTTCAGTGGCACGTTGGCGGAGGGCCGCGCGGGATTCATCATTTCATGGAACACCTCATGGACCCTCTCGTCGGCTTGATGAAGATTCTCGGAGTCCCCAGCTTCACCGCAGAGGCTGAAGCAGACCGTCGTCGACGCGGTGCTGAAAGAGGCGGGCGATCGATCCGTTGGGCAGCTTGCTGAGAAGGAGAATGACGTTCTGGTCGGGCTTCTTGCGCTGCGCGCAAAGGCTGAAATTTAGCCTTTTGCTCGCGCCCAACCAGGAGATTTCAAACATGAGCGCGAACATAAGCGCGCTGACGCCCGCCGAGGTTTCGCGGTTCGTGGGAGTCAGCGCCCAAGGCGGCTGTCTTTGCAAAAACCTACCCATCGGATAGGTCCTTGCAGGTAGGATCGTTTGAGCGAGTCGATGCCCCAAGATATCGCGACATTTCAATCCAGACAGGCGAAATCGAATAAGAAAATGCGGCGTTCAACGTCATCGGCGAGCTCGAGCGCGACAGACACCAGGCAGCTGCTGCTCGAAGCCGCGCTTCAGTGTTTTGCGGAACGAGGCTATGATGGGGCGGGCATCCGGATGATCGCCGAGCGCGCCGGGTGTTCGTTGTCTCTTATCAGCCACTATTTTGGAAGCAAGGAACGGTTGTACGTGGAAACCTACCGTTTCCTGTTTCAGAGATCGGACTTCGGCAAGTTAATGAGCTCAAGTCCGACCTCGACGCCGAGAAACCGCGCTGACGCCATAAGCCACCTGAGGGAATCCATACACCTGATTTATTCTCTGACTTCACAGCTTTCCCACAGTACGGACCCGATCCAAATTGCCAATCGAAACCTTTGGATTCGGGAGTTGCGGGCGCCCAGAGCCGAAGTCATAGATCTTTATAAGACAATGCTGACGCCGTGGAAGGATCAGATCCATCGCAGCATCTCATTCCTGAGATCCGACCTGACAGAGGCGGAGATAGACTTCCTCGGGTCTAGCATACTTCTCCAGGCGCTGGTGCAAGGCGTAACGCTGGGAATCTCCGAAGTCCTGTGGGGTCCGAACCGGCTCAGCCAGTTCAAGAGCGCCGAGTTGATCACGGAATTCGTGCTCAATGGCTTGGGCGTTCGCGAACATCAAGAGTGAGACCCGCGCGCGACGACCTTCGAAGCCCCGTCGGATCGGCGACGGGTCGAGGCCGCACCTTGAGCGGCAGCCTCGGATGGCGCTTGCCGCAGCGATTGCGATGTGACGACAGCGTCGCCTCAGGTTTTGGCTCCGCGCGGCCCCCGTGCGCGTTGGGCCGCCAGAGGGTCGGGATTCGTTTGTCGGATGATCGTCGCGGCGTATTCTCTGCCTGCTGCGTTCAGATGAGGCGCCCACAACGCGAGGACCTGCGAAAAACCCCAGTCGAGATCCGCCTCCTCGAGGGCTGCGCCCATCAGCAGGCTCAAGTAGTTGATCCAGAATAGAGAAATGATCCAGACATTCGTCAACAGGCGCTGCAACTCCTCATCATCCGTCGCGCGCAGATGGCCGTCTCGGACCATTCCTGCGAGGCGTGAGAGGAGCGTCTGCCGCAAGCGGATCGTGTTCGCCTTCAGGCGGGGTCGCAAGGCGGGGACCATAGCGAAGAGAGACGAGGCGTCCTTATAGCACCATCTGTGGCGCCACATCAGGCGAAACCAATCGCGCTGATAGTCGACAAGCGCGGGCGCGTCGGAGATCTCTTGCAGGGAGCGCTCGGCAAGCCGTCGGGCGTCGGATTCGAAGCCGTCGTAAAGGGCCGCGAGCAGATCGGCCTTGCGGCGGAAATGGTAGTGAAGATTGCCTTCGGCCATGCCGGCGGCCGCGGCGAGCTCTGCGGTCGTCACTTTCGCCAGCGATCTTTGGTTGAGAAGCGCGAGCGACGCTTTGAGGATTCTTTCGCGCGTGCCCGACAATTCCAACGGCGGTTCAGGATATTTCGCTTGCATGTTTAGGGTGAGTACCCTAAACAACAGCCAAATACAAGCCTCGCGCAGCCGTTGCGGACGAGGGGCCGAAGCAGAGGAACTGGACGTCGCCATGAGCAATCTGAATTCACTGCCTGACGTATCGCGACCCGTCGCGGTCATCGGCTGCGGCACGCTTGGTCAGCGGATAGCGCTGATGCTCGCCAGCAACGGCGGAGAGGTCCGCCTCTATGATGCGAACGCCGAACAGACTCAGAGCCCGACCTGAAATTGGTTGACCGGCCTCGCGGCTGTTGATTCCCTGGGTTTGCAACAACTTGGGGAGATTCGCGATGCCTTGGAGCGAGGCCGATCGGGTGAAGTATGACGTCATTCGGGATCGTTATTCAACCGATATGTCGGATGCGGAGTTCCAACTGATTTGGCCGCTGCTTCCGCCGCCCAAGAGGCGTGGACGCAAGCCGACGGACTTTCGCATCATCCTCGACGCGCTGTTTTACATGATCCGGGTCGGATGTCCGTGGCGACTGTTGCCGAAGGATTTTCCGCCGTTCACGACCGTTCAGAACCGGTTCTACGCTTGGCGGGACAGCGGATTATGGGAGCAGATCGTCGGCGTGCTGGTAGCGACCGCGCGCGAGGCCCAGGGCCGCGAGTCGGCGCCGACGGCCGTCGTCGTCGACAGCCAGTCGATCAAGACGACCGAAGCCGGAGGGCCGCGCGGCTTCGACGCCGGCAAGAAAACCAAAGGCCGCAAACGACACCTCGCCGTCGATACGGCAGGTCTGCCGATCGAATGTCAGATCAGCCCCGCCAGCGTTCAGGACCGCGACGCCCTCGCGCCGCTGCTCGGCGCGGTGCATCGCAAGAGCCCGTGGGTGGCGATGTCCTTCGTCGACGGCGGTTATCAGGGAGACGAGGCGCAACGGGCCGCTTACGAAGCGAGCCGCATTTCCATCACGGTCGTCAAACGCACGGACAAACAGGTCAAAGGGTTCATCGTATTACCGAAAAGGTGGGTCGTCGAACGGACGCTGGGTTGGATCAATCGCGCGCGTCGCCTGTCGAAGGATTTCGAGGCGACCATCGAATCCTCGCTCGCTTGGCTGCAACTGGCTCTCGCTTTCCTCCTCATACGAAGGCTCGCCAGCGCGAAAATCGACGCCACTTGAATTTCGAGTCGGGCTCTCAGGCGGCCCGGCGCTTCGTCGAAGCGCAGCTCCCGGCGGTGGTCGCGGCGCGGCCCGGAGCGAGCGCCGGCAAAACGATCATCGCGGGCTCGCTTCCTGGAGCCGTCGCGGGCGTCTGGATGGTTGTGGAAGCGGTTCCCGAACGGCTCGAACTGAAGAAGGCGGTGTTTGCTGACCTTGACCGTCTCGCTCCGCAAGACGCCATTTTGGCCAGCAACTCGTCGTCCTTTCCTTCGAGCCAGTTCATTGACCGGGTTTCGCGTCCCGAGCGCGTCGTCAACACGCACTTTTACATGCCGCCAGCGCAACGGGCGGTCGAGGTGATGTCCTGCGGCAAGACGGACGAAGCCGTCATCGAGTGTGTCATGAGCCGCCTGCCCGCGTTCGGGCTGCTCCCGTTCCACGTGTTGAAGGAAAGCGTCGGCTTCATCTTCAATCGCGTCTGGGCTGCGGTGAAACGCGAATGCCTCGCGGTTGTCGCTGAAGGCGTTTCCACGCCCCAAGACGTCGACCGCATCGCGCAGGCGGTGCTCGGATCGCCGGCTGGGCCTTTCCGAATGATGGATCAGGTCGGACTCGACGTCGCCCTCGACATCGAAGAGCATTACGCGGCGACGCGTCCGGATCTCCCCGCTGGCCCTCGCGAACTTTTGCGCAAATACGTCGCCGAAGGACGTCTGGGCGTCAAAACGGGGCACGGCTTCTACGACTACCGTTAGTACTACAGTTGCATCTGTGTGAGCGCTCTTGCGCAATCGTGAGCCTGCGCGGCGCGAGCTGGTGGTCAGCCCTTCATCGAGCTCTCGGCGCCGGGCGACCGCAAAGCGTCGAAGTACGCGGTTTGAGTCGTGCCTACCGAACGTCTGCTTTCGCTTCCCGTCGCCGGGAAACTGCCAGTCCGCTCCCGGCCGAAGTCTGACATGGCGACCGGCAATCGCGGCGTCCGCAACGGCTCGATTCCATTCACCTTACGCGCAGGGGGTAAGCGCCAGATTCTCAGCGCCGGAATATCCCGCCCCGAGGTCGAACCAACGCCGTCATGGGGAGCGGCGAAGCTGGAGCGTGGCGGGGTTGAGACGGAAACGCCGCCGTCGTCGCGAGCGAAGCGACCCAGGGGATCGGTGGGCTGCGGCGGCGGCCCCTGGATCGCCGCGTCGCTTCGCTCCTCGCGATGACGATTTCCGCGCGACAGCGGAACGCCGGCGCCCGCAAAGCACAAGAGCCGCCTCGACGAGGCGGCTCCTGCAATTTCCCAAACCGGCTCGAACTTTGCTCAGCGCGAATAGAATTCGATCACCAGGCTCGGCTCCATGTGGGTGGGGTAGGGCACTTCCGTCAGGCCGGGGATGCGCGTCAGCTTGGCGGCGCCCTTGGCGTGATCGACCTCGATGTAGTCGGGAACGTCGCGCTCGGCGAGGGCCTCCGCCTCGAGCACGATCGCCAACTGGCGCGAGGATTCCTTGATCTCGACGAGGTCGCCGACCTTGACTTGATAGGAAGGGATGTTGACGCGCCGGCCGTTGACCTTCACGTGGCCGTGGTTGACGAACTGGCGCGCGGCGAACACGGTGGGCACGAACTTGGCGCGGTAGATCAGCGCATCGAGCCGGCGCTCGAGCAGGCCGATCAGATGGGCGCTCGAATTGCCCCGCAAGCGCAGCGCTTCGGCGTAATATTTGTGGAACTGCCGCTCGGAAATGTTGCCGTAATAGCCCTTGACCTTCTGCTTGGCCTTGAGCTGGGTGCCGAAATCGGTGGCCTTGCCCTTGCGGCGCTGGCCGTGCTGGCCGGGGCCGTATTCGCGCTTGTTGACGGGGCTCTTGGGGCGACCCCAGATGTTCTCGCCCATGCGGCGATCGATCTTGTACTTGGCTTCTGCGCGCTTCGTCATCGCGATTCCCTCTGATAAACGTTCAAACGGTCAGGGAACGCGCCCTCCTCTGCGCCGAGCCGTCTCCGAATCGAGAACCGCTCCACGCCGACAGGCTTTCGCCGAGCTAGGCGCAAGCCGCGGGTGCGTCAAACGACGAACGCGCCCTCTTCGATCGAGGGCGCGCCCGCCGCGGCTCCCGTAGGCTGCAATCCCCGCGCTGTCAAACCGAAATTGAAGCGATGTCAACGCAACATGAGAATGTCCCCTCTTACAGCAACGTGAGAATGTCCCCTTTTGGCTTTTGCCGCGGGTCGGGTGGGTGTGGGCAACGACGGGCTGAGCGCGCCCCGACAGCGCCGTAGCGAAGCCCGTCGTTATCCACACCCTTGCGCCACGACGGTTTGGGCGCGCGGCCGGGCGGCGCTGGCGGCGATGATGGCGTCGAGGCGCGCATCGAGGGTCTTTTCATCCTCGGCGGGCTCGGGGCCGGGCCGGGTCTTGAAATGGGTGTAGGGCAAGGCGCGGCCCTTGTAGGCGACGCGCATCTGGCCATCGACGAAGTGATGGAGGGTGACGCGCGCGCCGCGCAGCGCCGCGCCGGGGCCGGTCGTCTTGATGCAATAGAGTTTGCCGCCGCAGCTCGAAGGTCAGGGCTTTGGACAGGGTGCGCTCCTCGCGCCGCGCCAGGGCTTCGTCGAGCGCCTCGGGCGTCGCCGCCCACGGCCGATGCGCCGATGAGGCGTCTTGCGGCGGCCTGGCGAACTTCGCGTTCCACAGCGCGATGAACGCGGGCGCGAAGGCCTGCGCCGCCGCCAGGTCCGATATCCCGCGCAGCCGCATCTCCTTGACCAGCCGGTCCTGCAAAGTCTGATTGGCGCGCTCGACCCGGCCCTTGGCTTGCGGCGTCGAAGCCTGGATGAGCTCGATTCTGAGGCGCTCGGCCACCCGGCCGAACTCGGTCAGGCCGTCGCCGCCGGCCGCTTCCTTGGCGTTGACGCGGAAGATGCCGTGCCGGTCGCTGTAAAAGGCGAGCGGAAGCCCGTGCGCGAGAACATGCGCCTTCAGCGCGCCAAGATAGGCCTTCGTCGTCTCGCTCGGCGCAAATTGCAGCGCCGTCAACCGGCTGGTCGCGTCGTCGACGAACACGATCAGCGTGCAGCGCGGGCCGCGCCCCTCCAACCAATCGTGCGGGCTGCCGTCGATTTGAACCAGTTCGCCAAAGCGCCGGCGCCGCTCGCGCGGCTGATGAACCCGCCGCGTCCGCCGCCGCTTCGCCCGCGAAAGCCCGAGAGCGATCTGCAAACGGCGAACGAACTCGCGCGACACCGCGATCCCCTCCAGCTCGCCGAGCTTCTCGGCCGCCAGCGTCGCGCCGAAATCACGATATTTGTCCCGCAACAGCCCGGCGATCCGCGAGCGCAGCCCCGCCGCCATCCGCCGCGGCGAAACCCGCCCCCGCTGGCGCGAAATCAGCCCCCGATCGCCCCGAGCCCGCCAAACCCGCACAAGCCGCTTGACCTGCCGCACCCCGAGCGAAAGCCGCTCCGCCGCAACAACCTGCGAAAGCACACCCTCGCAAACTTGCCGAACCACAAACGCCCGTTGCCGCTCGACAGCGCTCATCCCCAATATCCCCTCCACCATGAAAACGCCCCTCCGACACAACCGCCAAAGGGGACATTCTCACGTTGCTAAAAGGGGACATTCTCACGTTGCGCTAACAACCGAAATTGAAGCGATTCGCTGTGTGCGCGCGCCGTTTGCCCGGCGCCTCGACCGCTCGGCGACGAAATCGGAACGGTCGGCGGACATTTTGTTGACGAAGTGTTCCTCTTATGTTCCACTCTCAGCGTCTCCATTCGAGCCAGGGCGATCGTGATGGGCGCGTTTCCCGTCTTGCGTTTCTTCCGCCTGAGCGACGAGGGCGTGCGTTGCGACGAGAACGGGCTGTTCGTCGGCGGCGCGCCGATGCTCGTCCGCTCGCCGAAGCGCGGCGGCGGTCGCGCCTGACTGGTCCCAGTGGACGGCTCCGTCGACAGGTCGTGAGCGACATGGATTACGACGCGCAGTATCAGGACGCCTTGGCGACGCTGTATATGTTTGGAGTGCTGCAATGAGCGCGGACGATTATTCGGCTTTGACGACCGACCGTCTTCTCGAACTGTTCGTGGGCGCCGCCAAGCGGTTTGGACTCGGCAGCGGCCAATTGGCGTCGCTGCGGTGGCTGCGCGATCCCCAAGCTCCGAAGCCCGCCGCCGACACCGCCGCCGACACCGAGGAAAAAAAGTCCGCCGCCGCCCGGCTCTGGGCGACGAGCGCCGTTCTCAAAGCGCGTCGTGCGATCGCTCAGGTGGAGCGGATGTTGGAGGACGACGACCCCGACATCCGCGCCACCACGGCGATGTTCATGGGCGGCCTCTCCCCGGAATTGGCCGCGGCGGCGACCGAAGCCTATCTCGTGGAGCTGCCGACGCTTAAAGTTCTCGCCTTGCAGCTCCGCGCGCGCCAGGCGCCGCCGGAGCGGCCGACGCTGGCGGAAATGTCCGACGACGAACTCGTCGCGCGTTTCGAAGACGCGGCGCTGCGCGAAAGCGGGGCCGGCTTCCTCGATTATCTCGAAAACCCTGCCGACAAGGATGTGCAGAACCGCATCGTCGGCGAAGTCTGGGACATCATGCGGCAGTTGAAGGCGCGCGGCCTGCTCGCGAGGCTGGCGCCGCTTTTCGCCAGCGACAATGTGACCGTCCGTCGCGAGGCGGCGACCGCGTGCCTGCGCACCGCCGAGGCGCAAGCGATCGGCGTGCTGGAGGGCGTCGCCCGCATCTGGGGCTCCCGTGAGGGGTTCGAAGCGGGCTTGGCCCTCGCGCGATGGCGCAAGGACGGAACGATCGTCTACGGCGTCTGAGGGCGGCGATCTGCTGGTGAGGCTTCTTCCGCTTCTCGCCAGCGATAATTTGACTATGCGACGCGAGGCGGCGATCGCGTGTCTTCGCGTCGCCGAACCCGACGCGATCGCTTCATGGGAAAGCGTCGCACGAAGCGGGATATTCGGCGAGGGCTTCGCTGCGCGCCAAGCGATCGCCGGGTGGCGCAAGGATGGAATAGTCGTCGACGGCGCATGGGAGCGCCGGGGGCGCTGCATCGCGATGGCAGCCATGCGAGAGACGCATAGAAAATTGCAGATTTCATCACTCAAACTGCGACATTTTGGCATAAATTTCGAAATTGCCCAAGTTTGTCGCAAATCCGCCGCCGGTTGACCCGATTTCTTCATGCTACCGTCGCATGGCTCATTGCACCGCAGCATTGACTTTTGCAGTGCAATACCTTATGTTCCGCTCGTCGTAGAGAAGGAACGCCTGAGATATTCGAGCTGGCGGAGAGGTCAGATGACCGAGTCCGGCGGCCCCCTAACCAGATGGAGACTGCCATGAACTTTTCCTTCATTCGCCAATTTTTCCATAATCGGCGTGTGTACCTGTCGGTGATTCGGGAACTGTCGACCTATACCGACCGCGAACTGCAAGATCTCGGCATCGATCGCGCCGACATCGAGCACATCGCCCGCTCGGCCGTGCGCGGCTGAGCCCACGCGCCGGCGCCCCCGCGGGGCTGTCCTGTCGCCCCGCGGGGAGCGCCGCCGCAGCCAAATCCCGCCTCGGCCGCGTCATTGCGCCGCGCGCAGCTTCGCCCCTTCCGCGCCGGCGTTTTCGGGTTCGGGCGGGGCGACCGCCGGTTTGGGCGGCTCGACCGCCGAAGCCGCGCTGAAACGCGCGATCAGCCACGAGCGGAATAGCGCCACCGCTTCGTTGCTGAGGTCTTCGGGCTGCGTGGTCAGATAATAGCCGTAGCCTTCGTCGAGCCACAGGTCGAACGGCCGTATCAGCCGCCCCGACCTGATTTCGTCGTTGAACAGCAGCGGGTCGGCGAGGGCGAGGCCGTCGCCGAGCATCGCGTACTGGATCGCCAATTGCTGGGTGTCGAACACCAGGCCGCGATCGACGGCGAGGTCGGCGCGGCCCATCGAGCGCGCCAACATCTCCCAGAAGTAGTGGCGGGGGCGCCCCTCGACCCGGACGTGGAGGAGGTCGCTGGCGGCGATGAACTTGGCCGGGTCGGAACGGTCGAGCGTCTCCAACATCTTCGGGCTGCACAGGATCGTCGAGCGCACCATCCACAGCAGGTCGTGGATCGCGTCGGTGACGCGCGGCTCGGAATAGACGATGGCGATGTCGATGTCGCCGTCGCCATCGGGGCCCGCCGACGGCTTGGAGACGACTTCGAGGCTGATGCCCGGGTTTTCGGCGCGAAAATCACGCAGGATCGGAATCGCCAGCCGATGCGCGAACGACGTCGGCAGCGCGACCTTCAATTCGCGCTTCGGCCGCCCTTTCTCCTTGATGACCTCGCACAGCGCCTGATCGATGCGGTCGAAGGACTTGGTGACCACCGGCAGGATGTGCCGCCCCGCCTCGGTCAGCGCCAATTGCTGCGGCCGACGCTCGAACAGCGCGACGCCGAGAAAATTCTCGAGCACGATGACGTGGCGGCTCACCGCGCTCTGCGCGACGGTCAGGCTGTTGGCGGCGGCGGTGAAACTCAGATGCTGCCCGGCCGCCTCGAACGCGCGCAGCGCGTTGAGCGGCAACCATTTGCGATCCATCGCGCCTCCGCCCGGTTTGTCGGACGACACGATATGACCCGCCTCGTCCGCCCGCAAGGGCTCGAGCGTCTCGCGACGCGAACGATCCACATCCGATTGCGGCGGGGCCAAGCGAAATCGGCGACAACGGCGCGCCCTTCCCCTCGACGCCGCGGCGCGTTAAGGGAGGCCGCGCTTTCCCCAACCCCCCGGCGCCATGACCGAGCAGAACCCCGTCGCGCGTCGGCGCACCTTCGCGATCATCTCGCACCCCGACGCCGGCAAGACGACGCTGACCGAGAAAATGCTGCTGTTCGGCGGCGCCATCCAGCTCGCCGGCGAGGTGCGCGCCAAGGCCAATCGCCGCCAGACGCGCTCGGACTGGATGGGCATCGAGCGCGAGCGCGGCATTTCCGTCGTCACCTCGGTGATGACCTTCGAATACGGCGGCTGCGTCTTCAATCTTCTCGATACGCCCGGCCACGAGGACTTCTCCGAGGACACCTATCGCACCCTGACCGCGGTCGACTCGGCGGTGATGGTGATCGACGCGGCCAAGGGCATCGAGGCGCGCACCCGCAAATTGTTCGAAGTCTGCCGCCTGCGCGACATCCCGATCGTCACCTTCATCAACAAGATGGACCGCGAGACGCGCGATCCCTTCGATCTCCTCGACGAAATCGAGAAGACGCTGGCGCTCGACGCCGCGCCGCTCGACTGGACGGTCGGACGCGGGCGCTCGCTCGCCGGCGCCTACGACATCCGGCGCCGATGCTTGCGCACGCTGGGTAAGGACGCGGCGGTCGTTCCGGTCTCCGGCCCGGCCGATCCGGCGGTCGCCGCGCTGTTGCCCGAGCATGAGCGCGCGGCCGCGATCGAGGAAATGACGTTGGCGGTCGAGGGCTGCCGCGCCTTCGATAAGCAATCCTTTCTCGAAGGACATCTGACGCCGGTGCTGTTCGGCAGCGCCCTCAAGGAATTCGGCGTGCGCGACCTCATCGACGCGATGGCCGAGTTCGCGCCGCCGCCGCGGGCGCAGGAAGCCTCGACCCGCACGGTGAAGGCGGACGAGCCGAAGATGACCGGCTTCGTCTTCAAGATCCAGGCCAACATGGACCCCAACCATCGCGACCGCATCGCCTTCATGCGGGTCTGCTCAGGGAAGCTCACGCGCGGCATGCGCGCAAAACTGGTGCGCACCGGCAAACCGATCACGCTGTCGGCGCCGCAGTTCTTCTTCGCCCAGGACCGCTCGCTCGCCGAGGAGGCCTACGCCGGCGACGTCGTCGGCATTTCCAACCACGGCTTGCTGCGCATCGGCGACACGCTGAGCGAAGGCGAGGAGATCGCGTTCCGCGGCGTGCCGAGCTTCGCGGCGGAAATCCTGCGCCGGGTCAAGCTCGCCGACGCGATGAAGGCCAAGAAGCTGCGCGAGGCGTTGCAGCAGATGGCCGAAGAGGGCGTGGTGCAGGTGTTCCTGCCCCACGACGGCGCCGCGGCGATCGTCGGCGTGGTCGGCGCGCTGCAGCTCGACGTGCTGGCCGAGCGCCTCGAGGCCGAATACGGCCTGCCCGTTTCCTTCGAGCCGAGCCGCTTCGAAGTCTGCCGCTGGGTGAGTTCTCAGGATCGCGCCGAACTCGACCGGTTCGTCTCCGCCTACCCCTCCTCGATGGCCGCCGATCTCGACGGCGCGCCGGTGTTCATGGCCACCAGCGCATTCAACCTGCGCTACGAGCAGGAGCGCTGGCCGAAGATCGCGTTCGCCGACGTGAAGGATTATCAGAAGGGCGTCGGCGCATAGAGCAGCCGTCATTGCGGGCGGAGCGAAGCAATCCAGCGCTCGATGCGCCTCGCGTTCCGCCTCGAGCGCCGCCCCGGCCTCGTCGCTAAAGCTGAGCGCTTGTCGAAAGCGGCTGATTACGTAAGAATGCAGCGCGCGTAGGGCTGCGAGATCAGCGACGTGCGCGTGGCGGGCGTCCGGACGGCCACACAGACCTGCTTCATGGAACCCGTCCATGCGACGGTCGTATACTCCAGGAATGAGGGGGGGGGGAGGCGCGATGTCAACCAAGGTCATCGTCGAGCGTTCGACGGTTCGCCTTCGTCGGGTGTTGTCGGTGTGGTCGGCGGCGTTCGCGATCGGGTGGGCGTCGGCGGCCGTGGCTGAGCCTGCCGACGACCTGGTCGCTGCGGCGACTCGCGGCGATGCGGCCTCGGTGCAGGCGCTGCTCGCCAAGGGCGCTGATGTCAACGCCACGACGAGCGATGGCGTGACCGCGCTGATGGCGGCCTCCTTGAACGGCCGCCTCGATGTGGCGCAGGCGCTGCTCGACAGGGGGGCCGCGGTCAACGCCAGGGATTACGACGGCTGGACGGCGCTGCTCCGGGCGTCCTTGAAAGGCCGGCTCGATGTTGCGCAGGCGCTGCTCGACAAGCGAGCCGAGGTCAACGCCAGGAAGAACGACGGCGTGACCGCGCTGTTTATCGCCTCAGAGGAAGGCCGCCTCGATGTGGCGCAGGCGCTGCTCGACAAGGGAGCCGAGGTCAATATCCAGACGAACGACGGCCGGACCGCGCTGATGGCGGCCGCCCTGAACGGCCATCTCGATGTTGTGCAGGGGCTGCTCGACAAAGGAGCCGAGGTCGATGCCAAGAGGACGAGCGACGGCGCGACCGCGCTGATGGCGGCCGCCCAGGAAGGCCACCTCGATGTAGTGCAGGCGCTGCTCGCCAAAGGGGCTGAGGTCAACGCCGCGGGGAAAGGCGGCTTGACGGCGCTGATGACCGCCTGCTTCAGGGGCGATCGCGATGTGGCGCTGGCGCTGCTCGCCAGAGGGGCCGATGTCAACGCCGAGACGAACGACGGCCAGACCGCGTTGGATGCCGCGAAGGCGGGAGGACACGCCGATATCCGAGCCTTATTGCGGCAGGCAGGCGCCAAAGAATGACCGCGTCAGGCCACAGTCCCCGCCGAGCAGTCGGCCACGCATGGCATGCGGGCCGGTAGTTTCAGCGGGAGAACGAGGACGCGGGTGATGTCAACCAAGGTCGTTGTCGAGAGTTCGATGGTTCACATTCGTCGGGTGTTATCGGTGTGGTTGGTGGCGCTGGCGGTCGGGTGGGCGGCGTCGGCCGTGGCTGGGCTTGCGGAGGACTTGATCGACGCGGCGGGTCGTGGCGATGCGGCCGCGGTGCAGGCGCTTCTCGCCACGGGGACCGAGGTCAATGCCAAAGGTAACAACGGCGCGACCGCGCTGATGGAGGCCTCCCATAATGGCCACCTCGATATGGTGCAAGCGCTGCTTGCCAAGGGAGCCGAAGTCAATGCGAGGACGAACGACGGCTGGACCGCGCTGATGCTGGCCTCCGTCCAAGGTCACCTCGATGTGGTGCAAGCGCTGCTTGCCAAGGGAGCTGAAGTCAATGTGAGCGATGGGTGGACCGCACTGATGGCGGCCTCCCAGGCCGGCCACAGCGAGGTGGTGCAGGCGCTGCTCGCCAAGGGGGCCGAGATCAATGCCAAGGATAGCGACGGCTTGACCGCGCTGATGGTGGCCTCCTTTAACGGCCACCTCGATGTCGTGCAGGCGCTGCTCGCCAAAGGAGCCGAAGTCAACGCGAGCCACGGCGCGACCGCGCTGATGTTGGCCTCCTTGAAAGGCTACCTCGATGTCGTGCAGGCGTTGCTCGCCAAGGGGGCCGATGTCAATGCCAAGACGAACGACGGCTGGACCGCGCTGATGGAGGCCTCTCAGAACGGCTACCTCGATGTGGTGCGGGCGCTGCTCGCCAAGCGGGCCGAGGTCAACGCCAAGGGTAATAACGGCGCGACCGCACTGATGGAGGCCTCCCAGAACGGCCGCCTCGATGTGGTGCAGGCGCTGCTCGCCAAGGGGGGCGAGGTCAATGCCCAGGCGAACGATGGCGTGACAGCGCTGATGCAGGCCTCCTATAATGGCCACCTCGATGTGGTGCAGACGCTGCTCGTCAAGGGGGCCGAGGTCAATGCCAAAATGAACGATGGCGCGACCGCGCTGACAGTGGCTAAGGACGCCACGATCAGAGCCGTATTGGTGCAGGCAGGTGCCAAGCAATGATTGCATCAACGCTATGCTGCCGGCGATCGTAGATTGGTTCCACTCCGGTGAGGGGTTCGCGATGTCAACCAAGGCCGTTGTCGAGAGTTCGATGGTTCGCCTTCGTCGGGTGTTATCGGTGTGGTCGGTAGCACTGGCGCTCGGGTGGGCGGCGGCGGCCATGGCAGGGCCTGCGGAGGACTTGATCGCTGCGGCGACTCGTGGTGATGCGGCTGCAGCGCAGGCGCTGCTCGCCAAGGGGGCCGATGTCAATGCCAAGATGAGCGATGGCACGACTGCGCTGATAGAGGCCTCTACATTCGGCCACCTCAATGTAGTGCAGGCGCTGCTCGCTAAGGAGGCCGACGTCAATGCCAAGATGAGCAATGGCGCGACCGCGCTGATGCTGGCCTCCGTGGGCGGTCACCTCGATATGGTGCAGGCGCTGCTTGCCGCGGGGGCCGATGTCAATGCCAAGATGAGCAATGGCGCGACCGCGCTGATGCTGGCCTCCCAGTACGGCCACCCGGACGTCGTGCAGGCGCTGCTCGACGAAGGAGCCAAAGAGTCCCCTTCGTCCGCTCCAAAAAAAGTTGGCGTCCCACAAAATTCAGGCAGGGTATACATCGACGATGGAAGAGGTAATAAGACCTGTATGACCACAGTATGTGACCCAAATTGCCATATGGTGTCAGTAGCTTGTGAATAACGAAACGCACGCGTTGCTGCGGCAGGTGCCGCTCGCCAAGGGGGCCGAAGTCGGTGCCAAAAGGCCTGACGGCCAGACCGCGTTGGATGCGGCGAAGGCAGGAGGACACGCCGACGTCAGAGCCTTATTGGCGCAGGCAGGCGCCAAAGAATGACGGCGTCAGCCCATCTTCCGCGTCCGGCCGCGAAGCCGCATGAGCCCCATGACGGCGGGTCGGGCCCGCGCGTCAGGACTTGACCAGCTTGGTGAAATCCGCCCCTCGCGCGGGCGCGCAAAGGCCGCGCTTGCCGCGCCGCAAAATTCGCGCAAGTCTGACGCGTTCGTTTCGATGATCGCGGGATCGCTAGGCGCGCGAATCGCCGGTTTCAAGCTGATTTTCAACAGGGGCTCCTCATGCAGGGCAAGACGGTGGTCGCGACCGGCGCGACGTCGGGCATCGGCGAAGCCGCGGTTGCGAAACTGGCGGCGATGGGCGCGCGCATCGTCTTTGTCGCGCGCGACGCCAAGCGCGCCGAGGCGACGTTGGCGAAGCTCGACGCCATCGCGCCCGGCCGCGGCCATCGCGCCCATATCGCCGACCTCCAGCTGATCGCCGAGACGCGGCGCGTCGGCGAGGAGATCGCGGCCGTCGAGCCGCGCATCGACGCGCTGGTCAACAACGCCGGCGCGATGTTCTCGCCGCGCCGCGTCACCGCCGACGGCCTGGAGCGGACCTTCGCGCTGAACCACATGGCGTATTTCATGCTGACCCGGGCGCTGCGCGAAAGGCTCGTCGCTTCGGCGCCGGCGCGTGTCGTCTCGACGGCGTCGAGCGCGCATTTCGGCGCCAGGCTCGAATTCGACGACTTGCAATGCGCGCGGGAATATACCGCCTGGAGGGCTTATCGCCGATCGAAGCTGTGCAACATTCTGTTCACCCGCGAACTGGCGCGCCGGCTCGCGGGAACGGGGGTCGTCGCCAATTGCCTGCATCCCGGCTTCGTCGCCTCGCGGTTCGGCGACGGGGGCGACGGCTGGACCGGCCAGCTGTTTTCGCTCGCCAAGCGCTTCGCGATTTCGCCCGAGCTGGGCGCCGACACGATCGTCTATCTCGTCTCCTCGCCGGACGCCGCGACGGCGAGCGGCGAGTATTTCGTCAAGCGGAAAGTCGCCAAGCCGTCCAACGCCGCGCGCGACGACACGGCGGCGCGGACGCTGTGGGAACGAAGCGAAGAGATCGCCGAGTGAAGGCGGCGAAACCCCTTCCCCCCTTGTGGGGGAAGGCGCCGGCCGAAGGCCGACGGATGAGGGGTCGCGCCGTAAGGCGCGTTGCTGCGGCGGAAGCGGAGGCTTGCTCGCTTTTGCCGCACGAATTACAGCGGATCGCAGCAAACTATCTGATGCGCCTGACGGCGCGACCCCTCATCCGTCGCCCCTGCGGGGCGACACCTTCTCCCACAAGGGGAGAAGGGCGCCAGCTCACACCGACAGCCGCCTTCTTACCTCGGCCTCGACCATATCCTTGCGTTGCCCGGCGAGAACCACCGCGCCGCGGTCCATCACCGCGTAATCGTCGGCGATGTCGCGCGCCCATTCGAAATATTGCTCGACGACGAGGATCGCCATTTCGCCCTTCTGCCGGAGATAGAGAATGGCGCGGCCGATGTCGCGGATGATCGAGGGCTGGATGCCCTCGGTCGGCTCGTCGAGCACCAGGAGCTTCGGCCGCGTCACCAGCGCGCGGGCGATCGCCAGTTGTTGCTGCTGGCCGCCGGAGAGGTCGCCGCCGCGGCGGCCCATCATCTCGGCGAGCGCGGGAAAGAGGCTGAAGATTTCGTCGTCGATGAAGCGGCCGGCGCGCGGCTGCGTCGCGAATCCGGTCATCAGGTTTTCGCGCACGGTGAGCAGCGGAAAGATCTCGCGCCCCTGCGGGACGTAGCCGAAACCGCGCCGGGCGCGTAAGTGCGGCGCCAAGGCGGCGATATCCTCGCCCATCCAGCGGATCGCGCCGCGGGCGATCCTCTGCTGGCCGACGATCGCGCGCAGCAGCGACGACTTGCCGACGCCGTTGCGCCCGAGTACGCACGTCACCCGGCCGACTTCGGCCTTCAGCGAAACCGCGCGCAAAGCCTGCGCGGCGCCGTAATAGAGATCGATCGACTCGACGCTCAGCATCGCTTATCGCCCGAGGTAGACTTCGATGACGCGCTCGTCGGCGCTCACTTGGTCGAGCGAGCCTTCGGCGATAACCGCGCCTTCGTGCAGCACCGTGACCTTGACGCCGAGTTCGCGCACGAACGCCATGTCGTGCTCGACGACGACCACCGAGTGGCTGCGCGCGATTTCGCGCAGCAGCTCGGCCGTCGCCGCCGTTTCCGCGTCGGTCATGCCGGCGACGGGTTCGTCGACCAGCAGCAGCTTGGGGTCCTGCGCGAGCAGCATGCCGATCTCCAGCCATTGTTTCTGACCGTGCGAAAGCGCGCCGGCGAGCCGTTCGCGTTGATCGCGGAGGCGGATCGTCGTCAAAATGCGTTCGATCGTCTCCCGCTCTTGCTCGGCCGCGCCGCCGAACAGCGTCGCGAACACCGTGCGCGGCGCCCTGGCGGCGAGCAGGATGTTGTCGGAAATGGTGTGGTTCTCGAACACCGTCGGCTTCTGGAACTTGCGGCCGACGCCGAGCTCGGCGATTTCGGCCTCGTCGAGCTTGGTCAGGTCGTACAGGCCCTCGAAGTAGACGTCGCCTTCGTCGGGGCGCGTCTTGCCGGTGACGACGTCCATCATCGTGGTCTTGCCCGCGCCGTTGGGGCCGATGATCGCGCGCATCTCCCCCGGCTCCAACGCGAGCGACAGCCCGCGCAGCGCCTTGTAGCCGTCGAAGGAGACGCTGACGCCGTCGAGATAGAGCAGCGAACCCGTCAGCTTGAGGCGATCGGCTTCGCTCACTGCACGCCCTCCTCTCGAGCCGGCCCCGGCGCCGGCGCCGCGGCGGGCGGGCGGGCGACGCGGGCGCTCAGGAGCCCCAACAGGCCCTTGGGCAGGAACAACGTCACCAGCACGAACAGCCCGCCGAGCGCGAACAGCCAATATTCGGGGAAGGCGCCGGTGAAATAGGTCTTGGCGAAATTGACCACGATCGCCCCGAGCGCCGCGCCGACCAGGGTGCCGCGTCCGCCGACCGCGACCCAGATCACCGCCTCGATCGAATTGCCGGGATCGAATTCGCTCGGGTTGATGATGCCGACCTGCGGCACGTAGAGCGCGCCGGCCACGCCGGCGATCACGGCGGAGACGACGAAGACGAACAATTTGTAGTTCTCGACGCGGTAGCCGAGGAAGCGCACGCGGCTCTCCGCGTCGCGCACCGCGATCAGCGCCTTGCCGTATTTCGAGCCGACGATCGCCTTGGCGAAGAGGAAGCAAAGCGCCAGCGTCAGCGCCGAAATCGAGAACAGCGCCGCGCGGGCCGCGTCCGACTGGACGTTGAAGCCGACAATGTCCTTGAAATCGGTCAGGCCGTTGTTGCCGCCGAAGCCGAAGTCGTTGCGGAAGAACGCCAGCTTCAGCGCGTAGGTGAGCGCCTGGGTGATGATCGAGAGATAGACGCCGGTGACGCGCGAGCGGAACGCGAACCAGCCGAAGGCGAAGGCGAGCAGGCCGGGAACCAGCATCACCATCAGGCCGGCGTAGGCGAAGGAATGGAAGCCCCACCAGGCGAGCGGCAATTCCTTCCAGTTGAGGAACACCATGAAGTCGGGCAGCAGCGGATTGGCGTAGACGCCGCGCGCGCCGATTTGGCGCATCAGATACATGCCCATCGCGTAGCCGCCGAGGGCGAAGAACGCGCCGTGGCCGAGCGAGAGAATGCCGCAATAGCCCCACACCAAGTCGAGCGCGAGCGCGAGAATGGCGTAGCACACGTATTTGCCGAGCAGGGCGACGACATAGGGCGGCATGGCGAAAGCCGAATCGCGGGGAAGCGCCAGCGCGAGCACGGGCACGAGGATGACCGCGAGCAGCGTCAGCGCGAGAAACACGAGGCCGAGGCGATCGAGCTGGGAAAGCAGCGCCTTCATCGTCACGCCTCGAGGGCCCGGCCCTTGAGCGCGAACAAGCCGCGCGGGCGCTTCTGAATGAACAGGATGATGAACGCGAGCAGCAGGATCTTGCCGAGCACCGCCCCGATCGCCGGTTCGAGCAGCTTGTTGGCGAGGCCGAGCGTCAGCGCGCCGAGAGCCGTGCCCCAGAGGTTGCCGACGCCGCCGAGCACGACGACCATGAAACTGTCGATGATGTAGCCTTGGCCGAGGTTGGGCGAGACGTTGTCGATCTGCGACAACGCGACGCCGGCGACGCCGGCGATGCCGGAGCCGAGGCCGAAGGCGAACATGTCGATGCGCCCGGTCGAAACGCCCATCGCCGCCGCCATGCGACGGTTCTGGGTGACCGCGCGCATCCGCAGCCCGAACGGCGTCACGCGCAACGCCAACTGCAGCGCGACGAACACCAGAATCGCCAGCGCGATGATCCACAGCCGCCCGGTCGTGATCGAAAGACCGCCGATCTCGACGCCGCCGGACATGAATTTCGGCGCATAGACCTGACGGTTGTTGGCGCCGAAGACGGTGCGCACCGCCTGTTGCAGGATGAGCGACACGCCCCAGGTGGCGAGCAGCGTTTCCAGCGGCCGGCCGTAGAGGAACTGGATGACGAAGCGCTCGAGGACGATGCCGACGCACCCCGAGACGAGGAAGGCGACCGGCAGCGCGATCGCCAGCGACCATTCGGAGAGCGAGGGCGGCAGCACGCTCTGGACGACGAAGGTCGCGTAGGCGCCCAGCATCACCATCTCGCCGTGCGCCATGTTGATGACGCCCATCACGCCGAAGGTGATGGCCAGGCCGATCGCGGCCAGCAGCAGCACCGAGGAGGCCGAGAGGCCGTACCAGAGGTTCTGCGCGACATTCCACAGCGCGAGCCGCGTCTTGATCGAAGCGAGCGCCGTTTGCGCGGCCGCCTTGAGCGCCGGATTGCTGCCCCCGCCGACGACCTGATCGAGCAGATTTTGTGCGTCCTCGTCGCCGCGCTCCTTGAGCGTCGCGATCGCGGCGAGGCGATCGGCGGCGGCGGCGCTCGAGTTCGAGCGCCAGGATCGCGGCGCGCGCCTGACGCAGCGCCGCGGCGGCGCGCGAATCGCTCTCCCTGGCGAGCTGCGCCTCGAGCGCCGGCAGCGCCTTGGCATCGCGCGATTTGAACACCGCCTCGGCCGCCGCGATCCGCTTGGCGGGATCGGGATTGGCCATCGTCAGCGCGCCGAGCGCCGCCTCGACCGCGCGCCGGAGAGCGTTGTTGACGCGCGCCTTCTTGAAGGCGCCGACATCGACGCCCGCCAGCTTCTCGCCGGTCCTGGCGTTGAGGACGTCGCCGGCCGTCGTTTGATAGACCAGAACGCGTCCGACGGGATCGAACAGCAGGCGATTGTCGCCGAGCGCGTCGAGGATGGCCGGCGCGTTCGCCGCCCCGCTCGCCGCCAGTTCGCCGATCGCCTGCTCGGTGCGCGGGAACTTGTCGTCGAGGAACTTGGCCAGCGCGTCGTCGAGCGCATCGGCGCGCGCGAGGCTCGCGCAGCAGATGAAAATCAGGGCGGCGATGAGGCGCGCGATGGGCATGACGGACGGCTTCTCATGGTCGGCGGCCGTCGCCCGCCGGTCTCGCCGGCGCGCTTGGGCGCGCATCCAAACATCCTGGCGTCGCGGAGACTCGCCTAGCCCTTCGCCCTGCCTCTCCGCCGCAAACGCGAGCGTTTGTCGGGCGTAAACGGGGAGGGGGGAAAGGAAGGCGCCGCGAGATTCCTCTCCCCGCTCTGGCGGGGAGAGGTTGGGTGAGGGGCCTGGGGCCGGGGGGACTAGCCGCAGACCGCTCGCCAGCTCAGCCGCACTTGTCCGTCTTGACGTTCAGGTTGCCGCAAGACAGCGGCTTGCGCCAATCGGCGATGAGATCGCGCGACCCTTCGAGATAGGGCGACCACTCCTGCGCCACCACCGTGCCGGGCGTCTGCCAGACGGTGTTGATCAGGCCGTTCGATTGGATTTCGCCGATGTAGACCGGCTTGGTGATGTGGTGGTTGGGCATCATCGTCGCGATGCCGCCGGTGAGGTTGGGAACGGCGACGCCGATCATCGCGTCGATCACCTTGTCCGGATCGGTCGTGCCGGCCTTCTCCACCGCCTTGACCCACATGCTGAAGCCGATGACGTGCGCTTCCATCGGATCGTTGAAGGTGCGCTTCGGGTTCTTGGTGAAGGCGCGCCACTTCTCGATCATCGCCTTGTTCTCCGGCGTGTCGATCGTCTGGAAATAGTTCCAGGCGGCCAGATGCCCGACCAGCGGCTTGGCGTCGAGGCCGGCGAGCTCTTCTTCGCCGACCGAGAACGCGACGACGGGAATGTCGGTCGCCTTGACGGCCTGGTTGCCGAGTTCCTTGTAGAAGGGCACGTTGGCGTCGCCGTTGATGGTCGACACCACCGCCGTCTTCTTGCCCGCCGCGCCGAACGCCTTGATCTTGGTGACTTCGGTCTGCCAGTCGGAGAAGCCGAACGGCGTGTAGTTGATCATGATGTCTTCAGGCGCGACGCCCTTGGCCTTGAGGTACGCCTCCAGGATTTTGTTGGTGGTGCGCGGATAGACGTAGTCGGTGCCTTCGAGCACCCAGCGCTTCACCGCGCCGCCGTCGTCGCTCATGAGATAGTCGACGGCGGGAATGGCCTGCTGGTTGGGCGCGGCGCCGGTGTAGAAGACGTTGCGCTCCGATTCCTCGCCCTCGTATTGCACGGGATAGAACAGGATCGAGTCGAGTTCCTTGAACACCGGCAGCACCGACTTGCGCGAAACCGAGGTCCAGCAGCCGAACACCGCGGAAACTTTGTCCTTGGCGATGAGCTCGCGCGCCTTTTCGGCGAACAGCGGCCAGTTGGAAGCGGGATCGACGACGACCGGCTCCAGTTTCTTGCCGAGCACGCCGCCGTTCTTGTTCTGCTCGTCGATCAGCATCAGCATGACGTCTTTCAGCGTCGTCTCGCTGATCGCCATCGTGCCGGAAAGCGAATGGAGAATGCCGATCTTGATCGTATCCTCGGCCCTCGCGGCGAAAGAACTCAGCGCCAATGCGCCGCCGATAAGCGCGCCCGTCGCGCGCAGCATGAAGCGTCTGTTGACTGACATGTTCGACCCCGTGTTCTCGACAATGAGGGGTCGGCGCGCTCGCGCGGCCGGCCCATGGGCAAAGGTCGACGCAAGCGCTGTGCCAGCGATATCGAAGGAGATTGGGCGCGATCCCGGGCGAACGGCGCCGAAAGGCGCGGCGCCGCGCGCAAATCTTGGGCGCCTAGCCAAACCACGCGCCGGAATCGGGGCTCAGCGCGGCGCGCGCTTGCCGAGGATGCGCTGCAATGTGCGCCGATGCATGTTGAGTTGGCGCGCGGTCTCCGAAACGTTGCGCTCGCACGATTCGTAGACGCGCTGAATGTGCTCCCACCGCACGCGGTCGGCCGACATCGGATGTTCGGGAGTGTCGATCGGGTCGGCCCGCTCCGCCATCAGCACGGCGACGATCTCGTCGGCGTTCACGGGCTTGGCCAGATAGTCGTACGCGCCGAGCTTGACGGCGACTACGGCGGTGGCGATCGCGCCGTAGCCGGTCAAGATGATCGCGCGCGCGTCGGGGCGCTTGGCCTTCAGGGCGCGCATCACGTCGAGCCCGCTGCCGTCGCCGAGTTTCAGATCGATGACGGCGAAGGCGGGCGCCTCGGCCTGTATGGCGGCCAGGCCTTCGGCGACGCTGACGGCTTGGCGCGGCGCGAATCCGCGCGAGCCCATCGCCCGCGCCAGGCGTTCGCAGAACGGCCCGTCGTCGTCGACGATCAGCAGCGATTTGTCGAGCGCCGCCAATTCATCGGCGGGCGTCTGACGCGTGAAGTCTCTCTCAATGTCCATCGGCTCACTGCGATTTGGCATAATCATACGGTTCTAGCCCTTGTCGACGCGACAGTCGACCGTGTTCGAAGGCGGCGAGCGGCCAGACGATCGTCGCGACGGCGCCCGTTTGCGCGGGCGGCGCATTGGCGATCTGAAGCGAAGCGCCGGAGCGTTCGAGCAGCGCGTTGGCGATGAACAGCCCCAGGCCCATCCCGCCGGCGATTTCGCCCTCGCGCCGACGCGCGGCGCGGCGCCTCGATATGTAAGGCTCGCCCAGGCGCGCCAGAACCTGGGGGGGAAAGCCCGGCCCGTCGTCGGCGATGACGATCTTGACGACCGAACTCGTCCAGGAGGCGCGGATGGCGACCCTGCTCTCGGCGAAGCTCACCGCGTTCTCGACGAGATTGTTCAAGCCATAGATCATTGCCGCGTTGCGGCGACAGATGGGCTCGGGCGCCGGCCCGTCGCGTTCGACCGCGATCTCCACGTCGAGCAGGCGGTGGGGCGCCACGATCTCCTCGATGAGGTCGCCGAGCGTCGTTTCCTCGAGCGAAGAGGCCTCGATGGTGGCGGGCGAGGAAAGCTTACCCAAGATCGAGCGGCAGCGCCCGACCTGTTCCTCGACCAGACGCAAATCCTCGGCGCATTGCGCGGCGACCAGAGGCTGCGCCGCCAATTCATGAACCACCAGCGCCACGGTCGCCAGCGGCGTGCCCAATTCGTGCGCCGCGGCGGCGGCCAGGCCGTCGAGCTGGGAAAGATGTTGCTGACGGGCGAGATTGAGCTCGGTGGCGGTCAGCGCTCTGGCGAGCTGGCGCGCCTGCTCGGCGATGCGGTTGCCGTAAATGGTGACGAAAATCGCGCTGACGGCGATCGCCGTCCACAGTCCGACGCCGTAGAGCCGCGGCGGCTGAAACACCTCGCCGTCCGACCAGCGCAGCGGCCAATGCCAGAGTTGCAGCGCCGTCGCGCAAACAAGCGTGAAGAGGAGCAGGCCGAGCGTGCGGCGCAGCGGCAGCGAGACCGCCGACATCATCACCGGCGCGAGAAACAGGATCGAGAAGGGATTGACCAGGCCGCCCGTCAGCAACAGCAACGCGGCCAGTTGCGCGATGTCGAAGCCGAGAATATTGGCCGCCCAGGAATCATTGAGATGGGCGCTGACGGGAAAACGCACGCGCAGCGCGGCGTTGAGGACGACCGATGCGCCGATGATCAGAAAGCAGGCGAAGACCGGAAATTCCACCCCCAATACGAAATGGGCGACAACCACGGCCGTCGATTGGCCGAACACCGCAACCCATCGCAGCCAGATCAGCGTGTCGACTCGAAGACGACGCGCCCTCTGGCCGAAATCCTCATCGTCGAAAGCGTCCAAAGTGTCTTTGCAACCTATGCCCTGGGCGCCGTGGCGCGGCGGTTACTGAATCTTCTCATTGGGGTATACGCCCCACAGGGAGGCCTGTTCAATATACCCGTTGTAGCCGTCGCCATCGATCAGGCACCAGGCGCCGTCGCACGTGCGCACGTCGGCGATCACGCCCGATTGCAGCGTCGCCGCCACTTCGCCGTTCGCCCGGGGCAGGGTGTAGATCTTGAACACCTGACCTTTCTTGCCGACCCCGACCAGCCCGGTGCGGCGCCCGGAAAGCAGGGTATGGAGAACCCACCCCTCGGCGCCCTCCGAATCGCGCACCTTGCGCCAGATATCGAATTCGGCGGTGATCTCGACCGGCAGGCCGGCGCGCTGGAACACCCACTTGGTGGCGTGATCCTTCGACGGCCCCTCGCGCAGGTTGACGCGATCGGTCTTCAGGCTCGCATAGCGCGGCAGGGGCAGGCCGGTCGTCGAGCCCACCGGATCGGCCAGCGCCGCGGTGCCGCAGAGCGACGCCAGCGCCGCCGCGGCGACGAGGCGACCCCCGTGCGGGGAAGCGAGACGGAGAAGATAGGCGATGAGTTTCATTCCCGATCCATTGGAGAAGGCGCGGCGCGGCGCGTCCTTGTCTTTGCCTCGCCATCTGCTAGAGAGGCCGCAACGGCGCGCCGAACGAAGGCCCGGCGCCTCGGCCGCCTCGATAAGGCTTTCTTTTGCCGGTGCGCCGTTAACGCGGCGTTAAGGCATCGGATATGGCCCGCGAACATGGTTGAAATCGGGCCGTCGGCGTTCAGGCTTCGCCCGAGCGAGGAGATATGGGCCCATGCATAGAAAGAAGTCCCTCGTCATCGTCACGCGCAAGCTTCCCGACCTCGTGGAGACGCGCATGCGCGAATTGTTCGACGCGCGGCTCAATGTCGACGACAAGCCGATGTCGGAGAGCGAAATCGCCGACGCGATGCGCGAGGCCGACGTTCTGGTGCCCACCATCACCGATTCGATCGGCGCGCCGCTGATCGCGCAAGCCGGCGAGCGGATGAAGCTGATCGCCAATTTCGGCAACGGCGTCGACAACATCGACGTGACCTCGGCGTTGCGCCGCGGCATCATCGTCACCAACACCCCGGGCGTCCTCACCGAGGACACCGCCGACATGACGATGGCGCTGATTCTCGCCACCGCCCGCCGGCTCGTCGAGGGCGCCAGGGTGATCCCCGAAGGACGGTGGACCGGTTGGTCGCCGACCTGGATGCTCGGGCGGCGCATCACCGGCAAGCGCCTCGGCATCGTCGGCATGGGCCGCATCGGTCAGGCGCTGGCGCGGCGCGCGCGCGCCTTCGGCTTGTCGATCCACTATCACAACCGTTGCCGGGTCGCTCAGCAGATCGAGGAGGCGCTGGAGGCGACCTACTGGGAGTTGCTCGACCAAATGCTGGCGCGGATGGATTTCGTTTCGATCAATTGCCCGCACACGCCCGCCACCTATCACTTGTTGTCGGCGCGACGGCTGAAATATCTGCGTCCCGAGGCGATCGTCATCAACACCGCGCGCGGCGAAGTGGTCGACGAGGCCGCGCTGACGCGCATGCTGGAGGCCGGAGAAATCGCCGGGGCGGGCCTCGACGTGTTCGAAAACGCGCCCGCCGTCTCCGCCAAGCTGATCGCGCTCGCCGAGAAGGGCGCGGTGACGCTGCTGCCGCACATGGGCTCGGCCACCCACGAAGGGCGCAACGACATGGGCGAGAAGGTGATCATCAACATCAAAACCTTCATCGACGGCCACCGCCCCCCCGACCGCGTGCTGCCGAGCATGCTGTAAGGGGCGGGAGCTCCGGGGCGCGTCCCTTCCCCCCCTCGCGGGGGAAGGTGTCATGCGCAGCATGACGGATGAGGGGGATCGCGCGTGAAGCGCGATGGCTTCGTCGACGAGTTAAACTCGGCTGCCGACGCGCGAGACGAAACGCTCGCGAGCGGCGGATTTGCCGCGCACATCTCGTGTTCATTCGCGAAAGACCTTGCGGGGAACTCACGAAGCCATCGCGCTTGCGCGCGATCCCCCTCATCTGGCCCTTGCTGACGCAAGGGCCCTCTTCCCCCGCGAGGGGGGAAGAGGGCGCCGAATTCGGCGCGAAGAGCGCGCGGCGCGAAGTGCGAACCTCGCTCACGACTTGGCGGCGAGACGCGTGCGGGCTTCCTGTTTCAGCGCAGCGAAGTCCAGAGCCTCCGCTTCGCCGCTGTCGAGCCCCTCCTGCCAGGCT
Source organism: uncultured Alphaproteobacteria bacterium (assembly GCA_963775575.1). Taxonomy (GTDB): domain Bacteria; phylum Pseudomonadota; class Alphaproteobacteria; order Rhizobiales; family Beijerinckiaceae; genus Roseiarcus. The sequence goes on along the minus strand of CAVZJG010000002.1, from coordinate 936,210 downwards.
TGGCGAAGCAAGCCGAGCTTTTCGGCTTCCTGCCGCTCGACCTTCTCCATCAGCCGCAACGCTTCGCGCACGACTTCGCTCGACGACGCGTAGCGGCCGCCGGAAACCTTGGCCTTGACGAAATTCGCCAGTTCGTCGGTCAGCGAAACGTTCATGTTCATGATGGGCCTCTCTGGCGCGACCATGGCAGAAATGACTAACAATGGCAATGTTTGCTATCTGACGAACCGACGCAAACCGCGCCGCCAAGTTCGGCAGAGAGCGCCGTCGACCTCATGGAAGCCTCTTGTTTCCGAAGCCGCGAGGCTGTCAAGGGCGCGCCTTTGGCGCGCCGCGTAAGCGGGCTTCGCCCCTTGACAGCCTCGCGGCTTCGGAAGTTTTCGCCTCCATGAGGTCGACGGCGCGGTGGGTCGACGGAGGGGCGGGCGCACGGCTCGGCGGTCTGTTTCGATAAACACGAGCGTGTCGCCGCAACTCCCGCAACTTGCCGCGCTTGCTCGCCTTGCTGAAAACGACTTCGCCACCGCATCGACGCCGTCAACCTGAAAGACGTGCTTTGCCAGATCGAGGGCAATTCCCGTGACACTCGAAAAATCGGTGCTATGCTTCTCGATAGACGGCGCTCCTTCAAACGGTTGCCCTAACCACAGCCATTTTGGCAAGGTTCCCAATCAGAACGAGATGCCGGTGCGAGTGCCGTCCACAGCATCGCCGTAATACGAAGGCAAGCACAATGCCATTCTTCAAAGTTATCAACGAAGATGACCTTAAAGAATACCAATGTGGTCAGCAGTTAGTCGCCGAGGGAGCCGCTATATATTCTAATGCGCAATACGGCCGGACTGTCGGCAATGAGTTCACTACACAAGGAATCGAAGCTGATCGCGCGACCTACGTCCTTGTTGAGCAAGGACGAAACTATCCGCGAGGCTTATTCGAAGTAAGGCGGATACCGCTTTACTATAAGAAGCAATAGCAGGAACGTCGCGTGCACCGGCGATCCTGTCATATCGGAGTCTCAGGCTTGGTTGGCTGTGACTCTGGCGGCGCAACGCGCTGGGCACGGCCTTTGATGACTTCAAGCAATAGATTCTGTCGAAACACTCCCTCCATTGCGTTCATAACACCTTGGGAAAAATAGCTATTGTGCCGCTGATAGACATCAAAAACAGCCTGTCTTTCCGCCGAACATGACGGAAACGATGCCTGCACAATCACTTCTGCGGGCTCATTGGAATTGAGCGACAGGATCTTCGCGTGGCGAAGCAGACATGCTGCGTAAGTGGTACCCGCCTCGTCCTCTTCCGCCTTTTCAGCCTTTATCCTCGGAGCGTCTAGTTCCTCTTTTTTACGTTCTTCTCCTACTTCTTTATCCGCCTTAGCATGCAGTGCTGCGGTCTGTAGTGGCTCCACCACGCCGTCAACGTACAAATAGTCTACATCTCTAGAGTAAAGACTCTCGTTGCTCGGTTTTCCCTTACAAACGGAAATAATGTCATTATTTATACCAACAGTATAACCGTAAAGGACATTGTCGCCGTCCCTCGTAATTGCGCGTTCCAATGCGGCTTTTGCTTCCCTATCCACGCAACTATGGAAACTCGTATTGTCCGATATGGGAGTGGTGGCTATTGGCTCGGGAGGGGGAGTCTGCTGGCAAGCCGCCAATCCTATCGACAGGACTAACGTCGCTTCTGGTATGAGCAGTCGGCGCACCGGAGCCCTCGCGCACGTACGTTGCGCTGCAGTTTAGTACGGCCGCGCAACTCCGCAAGGCCCTTTAGCGGTGCAATTCCTCACAGACCGCCTTGCACCTATGGGCAGCTGCCGATCGACGCTCTTTTTCACGCGGTGTCGGATGACGCATGAGCCCAGTGCCCTAACTGCTTGTGTCCGGTTCCGCCAATGGAATTTAGACACTCGCATATTCCATTTCACACCCCGCCGCCACCCCTACCTCTTCAACGCCTCCAACACCTTCACCGAAGCCCGCCCATCCTCCTCCATCCCGTTCTTGCCCTCGAAATCCGCGATCGCCGCCTTGGTCTTGGCGCCGATCGCGCCGTCCGGTTCGCCGACGTCGTAGCCGCGGCGGGTGAGCAGGGTCTGCAATTCGCGGCGCTCGGCGCGCGTGAGGCCGGGATCGTCGGTCGGCCAGGGCGCGACGATCCCCGGCCCGCCGGCGAGCCGCTGCGCCAGGACGGCGATCGCCAGCGCGTAGGACTCGGAGGCGTTGTAGCTGGTGATCGCATCGAAGTTGCGGGTGACGAGAAACGCCGGGCCGTCCGGGCCGGCGGGCAGCAGCAGGCCGGCTTCGCCTTGCCCGAGCGGGCGGCCGTCGACGCGCGTCACGCCGCGCGCCGCCCAGGCCGACATCGGCAGCTTTGGCTTGCGGCCGGAGGGGCCGGAATAGCCGCCGGGAATCTTCGCCTCGAAGCCCCACGGCTCGCCCGCCGTCCAGCCGGAATGCTGGAGATAATGGGCGGTCGAGCCGAGCGCCGCGGCCGGCGAGTCGACGATGTCGCGCCCGGAGCCGTCGAGATCGACGGCGAGGCGCAGGAAGGTCGAGGGCATGAATTGCGTCTGCCCGAACGCGCCCGCCCAGGAGCCCTCGAGGCGCTCGAGCGGAACGTCGCCACGATCAACGATTTTCAGCGTCGCCATCAGCTCGCCGCGAAAATAGTTCTGCCGCCGCTCGCTGAAGCAGGCGAGAGTCGCCAGCGACTGCACCAGCGGGCGCCGCCCCATGTCCTGGCCGAAATTGGATTCGACCCCCCAGATCGCCGCCAGGACGTAGCGGTCGACGCCGAAGCGCCGCTCGGCTTCGGCCAGCGCGCCGGCAGTCTTGGCCATCGCCGCCTTGCCGTCGGCGACGCGCTCCTCGTCGACGAGGCCCGCCATGTAGTCCCAGATCGGCGTCGTGAACTCGGGCTGGTTGGTCTCGAACTCCAGCACCTTCATGTCCGGCTGCAAGCCGCCGAACGCCGCCTCGAGCGTCGCCGCCGAGACGCCTTGGGCCGAGGCGTCAGCGCTGAGCGAAGCGAGGCAGGAGGGAAAATCGGCGCGCGCCGGGGCGATGGCGGCGAGCGCGAGGGCGAAGACGGCGATGGGCGCCAAGCGATTCATCGCGCCATCATCGGCGATTCGGCCCCTCGCGTCGAGGCGGAGATCGACGCCTCTCCATTCGAGTGTTCGCCTGTCCGCTCGGGCCGATCCGCGCTCGGCGGCGATTTCGCGCCCGCTGCGGATTTTGCGTTTCGCTCGCCAATCTCGCCGCTCGCGCCGCTCGGGCCGCCGCGTGGCAAGACGTGCGGACGAAAGATACCCACAAGTTCAAGTCGCCGCGGTCTTGTGGCGGACGATCGAAAGGTATATTGAAATATCGTCCTCAACGTTCGGAGCTTATTTCATGCCGCCATCCGACACCGCCGACACGCTCGCCTTGACCGGCGAACTCGTCTCGGCCTTCGTGGCCTATAATTCTTTGCGGTCCACCGAGCTGCCGGCCTTGATTCAAGCCGTGCATGCAGAGTTGACGAAGATCGCCAGCGGGGCGGCCGCCGCGGCCGCGCCGGCGCCGGAACCGGCGACGCCGGCGGTCTCGGTTCGCAAGTCGATCACGCCCGATTATCTCGTCTGTCTGGACGACGGGCTGAAATTCAAGTCCCTGCGGCGGCACCTGACGGCGCTTGGAATGACGCCGGAGCAATATCGCGCCAAGTGGAGCTTGCCGGCCGATTATCCGATGGTGGCCGCTAGCTACGCGGCGCAGCGATCGGAATTGGCCAAGAAGATCGGGCTCGGCCAGTCCCGCAAGAGCGACGCCGTCTCCTAGGCCTAGCTCGACCGCCCGAAGCGACGACTCGGTCGGCGAAGGCTATCGATCGATCGCGCCGTCGCTTTCGCGCGGCGCCGAGGATGGCCACGCCCGTGTTAGCCCGCCGCCGGCGACGGGCGAACGCTTTCGGCTGCCTTTTTCGCCGCGAACCTGATCGAATGAAATGATGAGCGCCGGCGCCATCCTCAAGCTTTAGTCCGTCGGCTTTTCCGCCGAGCAGGTCGGCGCGCTCGCCGAACTCATCGATTCGCCGTCGGCGACCAAGCCCGATCTCGAGGCGACCGAGCATCGTCTCGAACTGAAGATCGAGGCCCTCAAGACGCAGATCGCCGAAAGCGAGGCGACCCTTATCAGGTGGTTCGTCCTGACCGCCGTCGGCGCGGTGACGATCGGCGCGGCCGTCGCCGGCTTCATCTTCAAGCATATTCCCTGACGCGGTTTCGGCGCGCCCTGGCGTTTTCCCATCGCTTTCCCTTCGCCGCGCCGCCGTCGGCCGTTTGCGGCGGCGAGGCGAGCGCCCGCCCCTACCCAATCGCCTGCGCGCCGCCTATATGCGTGACCATCCCCCATGCCCATCCGACCGGAGCCGAAGCGCGTGACCGCCATGACCGACGCCGCCCCTGAGAAAATTCCCGTCACCGTGCTCACCGGCTATCTCGGCGCCGGCAAGACCACGCTGCTCAACCGCATCTTGAGCGAGCCGCACGGGCGCAAATACGCCGTCATCGTCAATGAATTCGGCGAGATCGGCATCGACAACGAGCTCATCGTCGGCGCCGACGAGGAAGTGTTCGAGATGAACAACGGCTGCATCTGCTGCACCGTGCGCGGCGATCTCATCCGCATCATCGAGGGGTTGACGAAGCGCAAGGGCAAGTTCGACGCGATCATCGTCGAGACGACGGGCCTGGCCGACCCCGCCCCGGTGGCGCAGACCTTCTTCGTCGACGAGGACGTGCGCGCCGCGGCGCGGCTCGACGCGGTGGTGACGATCGCCGACGCCAAGTGGCTCGCGGCGCGCCTGCGCGATGCGCCCGAGGCCAAGAACCAGATCGCCTTCGCCGACGTCATCGTCGTCAACAAGACGGACCTGGTCACGCCCGCCGAGCTGCGCGAGGTCGAGGCGCGCATTCGCGCCATCAACCCGTACGCCAAGCTTCACTTCGCGCAAAAGTGCGACGTCGCCATCGCCGAGGTGCTGGAACGGCGCGCCTTCGATCTCGACCGCATCCTCGACATCGAGCCGGAGTTCCTCACCGTCGACGACCACGACCATCACGATCACGACCATCACGGCCATCACGCTCATCGCGGCCTGAAGCACTACCACGACGAAGACATGCAATCGATCGGGGCGCGGCTGGAGGGCGACGTCGATCCCGACAAGTTCATGCCGTGGATCAACCGCCTGACCCAGGAGCGCGGGCCGAACATCCTGCGCTGCAAGGGCATCGTCGCCTTCAAGGGCGACCCGAAGCGCTTCGTCTTCCAGGGCGTCCACATGATGCTCGACGGCGAACCGCAGCGCGATTGGAAGGCGGGCGAAAAGCGCGAGTCGAAGGTCGTGTTCATCGGCCGCGATCTCGACGAAGAGGAAATCCGCGAGGGCTTCCTCGCCTGCGCCGCGTGATCGCCGCGGCGCCGGGGGCTATCGCAATGGCCGAGCCGACCTCTTCGCTGACCCAGCACGTGCGGCCGCTGCCGGCGGGCGCGCATGTCGTGGCTGCCGCGTTCCTCGCCGGCGAGCCGGCGCTGGCGCTGGCCGACGGCGCGGTTCTGATCGGCGAAGCGGGCGCGCAACGGCGAATCGCCGCGCATCCCGAGGGCGCGATCCTCATCGCTCGCAGCGACGGCGAGAGGCTGCTGACCGGCGGCGACGACGGCCGCGTCGTCAGCGTCGGCGCCGACGGGTCGCTGCAAGAGATCGCCGACGAGAAGGGCCGCTGGATCGACGCGCTGGCGATGCGCGGCGGCGCGGTCGCCTGGGCCGCGGGGAAGCGCGCCAACGCGCGCGACGAAGCGGGCGCGGTGAAATCCTTCGAGGCGCCGTCCACCGTGCGCGGGCTCTGCTTCCTGCCCAAGGGCTATCGCCTCGCGCTCGCCCATTACCATGGCGTCTCGTTGTGGTTTCCGAGCGCCGCCGCAACGCCGAGCTTCCTGGAATGGAAGGGCTCGCATCTCGACGCGACCGTCTCCCCCGATGGGCGCTTCGTCGTCACTGCGATGCAGGAGAACGCGCTGCACGGCTGGCGCATCGCCGACGCGCGCAACATGCGCATGACCGGCTATCCCGGCAAGACGCGCTCGTTCTCGTGGTCGCACGACGGCCATTGGCTCGCCACCTCCGGCGCCGACGCCTGCGTCGTCTGGCCGTTCCGCGACAAGGACGGCCCGATGGGCAAGGCGCCGCGCGAATGCGGCGTGCGTGCGGCGCGGGTGACCGAGGTCGCGTTCCATCCGCGCGCGCTGGTTGTCGCCATCGGCTACGCCGACGGCCTCGCGCTGCTCTGCCGCCTCGGCGACGGAGCGGAAATCGTGGCGCGCGCGCCGGGCGAAGGCGCGATCAGCGCGCTCTCGTGGGACTCGAGCGGCGCGCGCTTGGCGTTCGGCCTGGACAGCGGCGCCGCCGGCCTGCTCGCTTTGCCCGCATAACGTCCGTTCACGAAAGGCCCCGCCATGAACCCCGACGCCGCCCTGCTGTTTCAGCCCTTCCGTCTCGGCGATCTCGACTTGCCCAATCGGATCGCGATGGCGCCGTTGACGCGCAACCGCGCGACGCCGGGGACAGACGCCGCCAACGACCTCATCGCGGCCTATTACCGTCAGCGCGCCAGCGCCGGGCTGATCGTCACCGAGGCCTCGCAGATCAGTCGGCAGGGGAAGGGCTACCTCGGGACGCCCGGCCTCTACAGCGACGCACAGGTCGAGGGCTGGCTGAAGACGACGCGCGCCGTGCACGAGGCGGGCGGTCGCATTTTCGTGCAGATGTGGCACGTCGGCCGCATCTCGCACACCTCCCTGCAGCCGAACGGCGGCCTGCCGGTCGCCCCGTCCGCGATCCGCGCCCGCGCCAAGACGTTCCTCGCGGCGGGGTTCGTCGACGTCTCCGAGCCGCGCGCGCTGCATGCGCAAGAGATCGCGGCGATCGTCGAAGACTACGCGCAGGCCGCGCGCAACGCGCAACGCGCCGGCTTCGACGGCGTCGAGGTCCACGCCGCGAACGGCTATCTGATCGACCAGTTCCTGCGCGACGGCGCCAACAAGCGCAAGGACGGCTACGGCGGCTCGCTCGAGAACCGCGCGCGCTTCGCGCTCGAAGCGGTCGACGCGATCCTCGCGGTCTGGCCGGCTTCGCGCGTCGGCGTCCGGCTCGCGCCGGTCAGCCCGGCCAACGACGTCGCCGATTCCCATCCGACGGCGCTGTTCGGCTATCTCGTCCAGCGCTTGAGCGATCGGCGCCTCGCCTATATCCACGTCGTCGAGGGCGCGACCCAAGGCGAACGCGACTTCGCCCCCTTCGACTACGCCGCGCTGCGCCGCTCGTTCTCCGGCGCCTATGTCGCCAACAACGGCTACACCCGCGAGATGGCGATCGAGGCGCTGGCCGAGGGGCGGGCCGATCTCGTCGCCTTCGGCAGGCCGTTCATTTCCAATCCCGATCTCGTCGAGCGCCTGCGCCTCGGGGCGCCCCTGGCGCCGCTCGACAAGGCGACGCTCTACGGCGGCGGCGCGCACGGCTACACCGATTATCCCGCGTTGGCGGACGCCTTGTAGCCGCGCTCGCCGAGCGCGGCCGATGCGGTCAGCGACCGCGCCTACGGCATTACAGCCGCGCTCGTCGAACGCGTCTACAGTTCGCGGGGGGTCAGGCCGGCGGGAACGGCCCCGGCCCGTCGGTCGCCAGGGCGTCGTCGTCGACCGACATCACGTTGCCGCGCCAGACGAAACGCTCGCGGCTCCAGCCTTGGACCCACAGCCACGGCAGCAACAGGTCGCGCGCGATCCAGCCCGGCAGGGACCACCACCCGAGGGGCCAGCCGGCGATGAGCGCCAGCGCCGTTTCGGCGCCGTACCAGATCAGGGCGGCCAGGAGGACGGCGAGCGGCGCGTCGAGGCCGATTTCGGGCGCCGCGAACGCGGCGGCGGCGAACGTGAACAGGCTGGTCGTCACCAACTCCGGCGCGTAATAGTGCGGGAAAGTGGCGCGCCGCAGCCGCGCCCAACGCACCTGCCGCCCCCACACGTCGCGCCAGCGTCGAGCGCCCAGCGGCTGCTGGAAGGGATGCCTGACCAGATGCGCGCGCCGGCCGGCGCGATGGACGAGCTTGGTCGACGCCGCGTCTTCGGCGATTTCGGCGCCGAGCGCTTCGACGCCGCCGCCCGCTTCGAGCACGTCGCGCCGCCACAGCATGGTCTTGCCCTGGGCGAAGCCGAAGCCGAGCGTCTCGCCGGCGTATTGCCAGCGCGCCTGGTAGGTGTTGAGAAACGCGCATTCGAGCTTGGCCGCCAAGGTCTCGGGGCGGACGCCGATCGGGGGAGCGCAGACGATGCCGGTGTCGGGGCGCCAGCGCGCCATCAGGCGCTGAATATAGTCCGGCGGCGCCAGCACGTTGGAATTGGCGATGACCACCCAGGCGTGACGCGCCGCCTTCCAGCCCTTGACGACGTTGTTGAGCTTGGGATTGCCGCTGACGCGGTCGTCGCCGATTAGCAGGCGCGCCGGAACCTTCGGGTTGGCGGCGATGGCGCGGCGCACCTGCGGCGCGATCGGGTCGGCGGGGTCGGCCAGACAGAACAACAGCTCGTACTCGGGATAATCGAGCGCGAACACCGAGGCGAGCGTTTCCTTCGAAAACGCCTCGACGCCGCACAGCGGCTGCACCAGGCTCACCGGCGGCGCCCCGGCGGGCGCGGCCAGACGAGACCCGTCGCGCCGGCAACGCGCCGCCGCCAGGCCGACGCTGAAAGTCTGCAACGCCAGACCCGACGCGGCGACGCCGGCGGCCAACGCGGAAATCGTCATTTCGCTCCCCGGGCGGCTCGCCGCGAATCGTAAGACCGCTCATATTGCCGCGCTAGCGCGACGCTTCTATGAAGGCGCATGTCCACCCCCGCCACCGTCCGTTTCGCGCCCTCTCCGACCGGGCTGATCCACATCGGCAATGCGCGCACGGCCTTGCTCAACTGGCTGTTCGCGCTGCGCTCCGGCGGCCGCTTCATTCTACGCTTCGACGACACCGATGTCGAACGCTCGCGCGCCGAATACGCCGACGCGATCGAGACCGATCTGGCCTGGCTCGGCGTCGTTCCCGACTTCGTCTGCCGCCAGTCCCAGCGCATGGCGCTCTACGAAGCGGCGGCCGAGAAGTTGCGCGCGATGGGACGGCTCTATCCGGCCTACGAGACCGCCGAGGAGCTCGATCGCCGGCGCAAGCGCCAGCAGGCGCTCGGCCGCCCGCCGATCTACGATCGCGCCGCGCTTCGCCTGACCGAGCAGGATCGCGCCGCGCTGGAGGCGAAGGGGCGGGCCCCGCACTGGCGCTTCCTGCTCGAGCCGAGGCTGGTCCGATGGGACGATCTGACGCGCGGGCCGAGCCATATCGACTGCGCCTCGCTCTCCGATCCCGTGCTCAAGCGCGAGAACGGCGCCTATCTCTACACCTTGCCCTCGGTGGTCGACGACATCGATCTCGGCGTCACTCACGTCATTCGCGGCGAGGATCACGTCACCAACACGGCGGTGCAGATCCAGATCTTCGAGGCGCTGGCCGGCCGCACGCCGACGTTCGGCCACCACAATCTGCTCGTCGACGCGAGCGGCGAAGGGCTCTCCAAGCGCTCGGGGGCGCTGTCGATAGCCTCGCTGCGCGACAGCGGCGTCGAATCGCTGGCCGTGGCGGCTTTGGCGGTGCTGGTCGGTTCGGCCGAGTCGACGCATCCGATCGCTTCGCTGGCCGAACTCGCCGCGTCTTTCGATTTCTCCCGCCTTTCGCATGGGGCGGCGCGCTTCGAGGAAGCCGAGCTTCACGCGCTGTCGGCGCGCACGCTGCATCGCTTGTCGTTCGCGGCCGCGCGCGAGCGTCTGGCGGCGTTGGGAATCGCCGGGCCGCTCGCCGAGCCCTTCTGGGAGGCCGTGCGCGGCAATCTCGCGCGCTTCGACGAGGCGCGGACGTGGTGGGCGGTGATCCGCGATCCCATCGCGCCGCGGGTCGCGGACCGCGCGTTTCTCGCTCAGGCGGCGGCTTGCCTGCCGCCGGAACCGTGGAGCGAGGCGACCTGGGGCGTCTGGACGACGGCCTTGAAAACCCTCTCCGGCCGCAAGGGCCGGGATCTCTTTCATCCCTTGCGGCTGGCCCTCACCGGCCTCGAGGCCGGACCGGAACTGGCGGCGTTGCTGCCGCTGATCGGGCGGGTCAGAGCGTTGGATCGATTATCCGCACCCGCCGCTTGACGCCGTCGGGGCCGACGACTTCGACCGTCTGGCCCTGTCCCTCGCCGTAGCGCGCGCCCGTCTGGGCGTCGCCGCTGGCGATCCCCGACGCTTCGCGGCTGATCGTCGCGGCCTGCTGGCTCAGAGCGGGGTCGACGTCGAGATCGGGCTTCGCGGGGCCGGCCGCGTCGACCGCTCCTTTCGCCGGCTTCGTCTTGGGGTCGGGCGTCTTGGGGTCGGGCGTCTTGGGATCGGGCCTGGGCCGCGACATTTCGGCCGACTTTTCCGGGGTGACCAAAATGTCGCCCTTCGACCCGGGTCCGAGCTTCGCCTCGGCGTTGGCCAGCGCCTCGGCCCAACTTTGGCCGCGCCGCCGGCACGAGCAGGTCGGATCGAAGCTCTGCCGATATTTCAGCGCCGTCGGGCTGTCCACGTAACGCGCGCCGTCGATCGAGACGGCCTGCTCGATATCGCCCGTCGCGGGATAGGTGTAGAGGCCGACGTCGGCGTTCGGGCACAGCGCGTGGCACATGTCCGCGAGGCCCTGCATACGGTCGCCGTTCGCCGAATAGGAAATGGGGAAGAAGCTGCCGTCGCAGGAGCGCACGCAGACCGCCTTCGATCCCGCCTGCGCTTCGCCGGGGGCGCCCGGCGTCGCGTCCGGGTTCAACGGGACGATCTGGACGTCGCCCGGTCGGGACGGGGCGCCGCCGAACAGCGTCGCGAAAATGTTCGGCGGCTGCGCCGGCGCGGCGTTGAGGCATTGCGCGTCGTAGCGCGCGATCAAGTCGCGGCGGCCGCTCGCGCCGGCGCCGGCGCGGGACTGCAATTCATCGAGATTGGCGCGCATGCGCCCGATCTGCGCGTTGATCTGGCCGCATTGGGCGGGCGGCGCCGAGCCGAAGAACAGGAACTGTCTGTGGTCGCAGCCGATCGAGTGGGCGTAGGCGGTCGTGCGGTCGATCTCGGCGCGCTGGCGCTCGGCGGCCGCCTCGTATTGCTGGCCCTGGTCGTCGCGCGAGGCGTCGGATATCGCCTGGCGCAGCCGCACGCAGTCCGCGCTTTGCGGCAGCGCGACGTCGGCCGCGGTCAGCGCCGCGAGGATGGCGACGGCGGCGCCGAGGGCGACGCGCCGGCCGTTTCTGTCGATCATGCGCTTTGTCATCGCTTCGCTCGAGCGAGCCTTCTTTCTGGTCGACGGCGTCCGCCCCGCCGACATCGATCCGACCGACCGAATGCGCGGAGCTATGACGAGACAAGGCGGCAAGATCATGACCCCGTCGCCGGAGGAATTGCCGGGGCTTTTACGGCGCTTCGCACGGCGAGGCTATAGGGGCGGTCGGGCGGTAGCGGCCCGGGTTGAATTTCCGCTGTCGGCCCATTGCGGTCCTTCATCGCCGACGCTAGGACAACCCGAGTTGGCTCATTGCTGACCCGCCAGCTCAAGTCGGGGACACGCAGACCCATCTCGCTGTTCGCGCGCTGGCTGCACCTCGCCAACCGACAGGTGTTTGTCGGGAATAACTCAGGGCTAACCCAAGTCTGCGACTCGCGCCGCCTTCGGAAGGCTCGCGCAACCGGCTGCATGTCTTGGACCAATCAGAGCCGTGACCTCCGCCACGTATTCGGGGGGCACCCGCATCCGCCCTTGTTTCAGGGCCATTACCAAAGCCTCGATCTGGGCATGTGCACCCAGCGCCGCGACGACCGCGTTGTGCATCAGTAGTTGTGCCGTGGAACCCAACCGCAGTGCGGCAAATGACGCGGCGCACAAGCTGCGAGCCTTGCGTTCATCAAGGAGCGCGACGCCCGCGAGTTCGATCGCGCAAGCTATGGTGGCGGCCTCGCCGTCGTCGAGCGTCAATCGCGCCGAGCCGTCGATCAGGGCCTCGTAGATGGCACCCCCGAGCGGGCCGACCTCAACTCTTTGCACAATGTCGGCTGCGATCAAGTCATGCAGCTGCCTGGCATCGTCATGGCCATGCTGGGCACCATCATCTAGTTCGGCGCAGGCATTTGCCGTCACGGCGAACCTGTTTGGAAACGCCCTGATGATGTCGGCGGCACGCCCAGTTGCGTTGAGGTTTATCACTACACTTGCGTCGGCGATCAGGACGGTGCGCGGATCAGCGGAGAATCTTAACGAGTTCATCGGCCTCGCTCTCCTCCTGTTCCGCCCCGTCGAGAGCCTCCCTGATCTCGTGCCGGTCCAACTTTAGCAGGCGGGCAAGCTGACCCTCGCTGTAGAATTCCCTTTTCCATGCCTCCCGCGCCAGGAGCGCCAGCCGAGGTGGCAACAGGTCCTGGGCCGACACCTCCACTGAGGGGCGCGCGGGAAAGTCGCCCAACACCACCCGCGCCTGCTCATCCGTGATGCCGCCGTTGGCCTGAAACCAGTCCCACGTGCCGTCACGGGCCAGCTTCAGCTCTTCCAGCCGGCGCACGATCGCCTCGCGGGAAACGCCAAAAACATGGGCGAGCAAGATGATGTGGCGACGCGTCAAGTGGGACTGGCCAGCCGTAACTTCGGCGAATCGCTGCCGAATGGCGCGCCCTGGCGTAAGGAAGCAGCGTTGGAAGATATTCGCGTAGCGTTCCTCCCGCGACACGTACCGCTCGTCGTCAGTGAGGACTTCGAGTTGGTGCCGCGTCGATATGAAATGCGCTAGCTCGTGGGCACCGGATTGCGTCAGACGCTCGTGTGGATGGTTGGCGTTCAGCAGGATACAGGCCCCCGCGATTTCATCATAGGCGAATAGACCCGCGACCTTGGCGTCAAGTCGCCGCAGATACACCCGGATGCCGAGCTGCAAGTCGAGAATCGAAACGATATCCGTGACCGGACCTGGCCCGAGTCCCAGCCAGTCACGCAGCTCCTGCGCATCTTGCTCGGCCTGCGCCCGGATTTCGCCCGGCAGGATCGGGCGTTCGGGAGGGTAGTTCCGGGCGCGGCTGACTCCGAGCGCGTTTTCCAATTCGACTTCGGCTTGGACGAGATCGTTCAGAAGGCGTGACGCCTTTTCCACGGCATCGTCGCCGCTTCCCGGCAGCTTGCGGAAGCGGGGCACCATGTCGAGGTGGACCGCCTCTCGGCGCAGGATTGCATTGGCCGAAGTGCGATAAGCCGCCGCAAGCTTCTGCAGTTCATCCATTTGGACCCGGCGCTTGCCCTGTTCGATCGCCACGACAGTTGTGCGGGCCGCACCGATCAGTCCAGCCGCGTCGGCCTGGGTTAGCTTGGCGGCTTCCCGCGCGAGGCGGAGGCGTTCGCCGATTTCGGTATCGGCGAGCCGTTCGCTGTTCCCGTTCATTGACCCTTCCGCGTCCAATTCTTCACGAAGGAGCGTGCTCCCATGTCATTCAAGAAACTGCTCCATTCTGCTGCATGCCGTTCGAGCATGCTGGCGAGCCGCGCGTCGGCTTCCGCTGCCGATAAGCCAAGAGCCGCACTTGTCAGCACGGCGTGACGCCTAACCTCTAGGCGGTTGTCCGCTCCGGCCATGTCGGCGATGTGATCGAGATGCAGGGTGCCCGCGATCGCGTATTCTCGGAAGGCACGGCCCATCCGTCTGAAGTCCGGATGCACCGCTTCTTCAAGAGACTCGGCGCTCAAGTCAGTGCAGATATAGGTGCCGGGGCGCTCATCTAGGCCGGCAGCATGGACACTCATGCGCCTCAGCATGCAGGCGGCGCAGACACCGCATTGAATGAGTTTGCCGTTTAGCGCGCTCCAACGGGCGTTTCGCCAACAGGATTTCGTTTCGCGCCACGAATCGCTGTCCGGTAGGTCGGCGAAGGCCCGGAGCGTCTCGCCTTTCGTGTACCAAAGCCGCGGGAACACGAAGCGCACGGGCCTTTGCAACAGCGCGTTCAAGAACCGCTCCATGCGGATCGTGAAGAGGGGATGGTTGCGGTAGTCGGCGTAGGCGTGGCTCACCGTCACTAGCGCCGGGCCAAATGTGCCTTGGCCGCTTTCAGGAACCAAGACTTCGCCCGCTTCGGCCAGATAGGCTGCGACGCCGCTGATCAGCGCGAACTTGAAACCGCGACTACGGTTACTCGTTTCGCCCTCTGCCGCGACCTCGTAGGGGACCCCCGCGAACGGCTCCCGCGCGCCGCCTTTGCGGGGCCGGCCGCCTGCCTTGCGTCCGACGCGGACGCGCACGAGCCGATCGCCGAGCGACGCTGCGGCAAGCCCCGCGACGGCGCGGGAATCCATCCCGTCGCTGTACGCGATCACCGCTTCGGTTCTCATTGGTAGCTGGAGATATTCCTGCAGCGGCGCAGGAGTGGTGCCGGTCCGCAATGCGAATTCGATCGTCCAGAAATCGCCGGTCAGAAATCGGGCAACGTCATGGAGAAGGCCAGAAACAGCCGGATCGGCCCAGCGGGTCGGTTCAAGGACGGGGACAAGCAGCGCGATTTTCCGCGCCCAACCTAGCGTCGGCCGCTTGATCGTCCTATCGGCGTATTCGATCGCCGCCGCAACAACCATCGCATCGTAAATCACCGGCTCCCAACGGGCGAAGGCGTAAGACTCAAGCGCCGCCGTCGAAAACTTAAAGTCACGACCGAGATCGAACGCAACCCGGCCCTTACGCGGTGGGCGGCCTGCCTCGACGACGTCGATAGCTTTCTCGGGGATTTTCGCCTTGTAGGCGGTAACGGTCACAGCTTCGGCCCCTGATCGACGCCGGCATGGCAGGGCAGGATGACAGAGCGCGGGGCCGGGGGCGTGGCTGGTGCCAAAAGCTCGCGGGCGAGAGCAGCGCAGTCCAGCTGCTTGCGCGCGGCGTCGAGTTTGCCGCGGACGAAACCGGTGCTACGGGCACCCGCTTCCCGCTGATAGTGTTCTTCGATGCTTCGAAACGCATTGAGCGCGATGCCTTCGAGGGCGCTTTGCAGAGCCGCCTGCGTGCCGGCTTCGCCAGTCAGTCCGTTGCAGGCGGCCTCGATGGCTGAATCTATGGCCAAGTTAGCCGATGCAGAACCGGGACAAGTGGCGCGCAGGGCTTCAAGCTGTTCGGAGCGTATTTCGGGGAACAGCGTGTCGCTGCCCAATATGTCGCGGATGGCCGTGATCGGAGCTTCAAGGATGTCCCGCTTCAAGGCATGAGGCAGCGCTTCGCTGACCTCGTCAGGCGAAAAAACCGCCTTGGCGGCGCGTAGCGCCAGGGCTTTCCAGTGCTGCCGCATCGGCAGGCCCCTATGGGGTCCATCACTCATGGCGATTCTCAGTGTCAGACAAGCGTATCAATATTACTGACAATGTCAAGTCCTGGAGTGGCCATCACTAACTAGTGGATCGAATCCAACACTTGATGCCCGCGTCTGACGGCGGCGATGATTTTGTTGGGGTCGACGGTCCAGGTGAACGGCGCGGAATGCGGGTTGTGCTCTTCGAGGAATTGGTTGATGGCGGCCTGCAGATCGACGACCGATCGGAATACGCCGCGCTTCAGTCGTCGCTTGGCGAGCGTGGCGAAGAAGCCTTCGACGGCGTTGAGCCACGAGCAGGACGTCGGCGTGAAGTGGAAGACGAACCGCTCGTGCCGAGCGAGCCACCGGAGCACGGCGGGATGCTTGTGAGGGGCGTAATTGTCGAGGATCACATGCACCATCCGGCCGGGGGCGACCTTGGCGTCGATGGCGTTGACAAAGCGGATGAACTCCTGATGCCGGTGGCGCTGCATGTTTTGGCCGATGACCGTGCCGTCGAGAATATTCATGGCGGCGAACAACGTCGTCGCGCCGTTCCTGACGTAGTCGTGGGTCATCGTGCCGGCGCGGCCCTTTTTCAGCGGCAGCCCAGGCTGGGCGCGGTCGAGCGCCTGAATTTGGCTCTTCTCGTCGACAGACAGGACGACGGCGTGAGCGGGCGGATCGACATAGAGCCCGACTACATCGCGCAGCTTCTCGATGAATTTCGGATCGTTGGAAAGTTTGAACTGCCGCACCCGGTGCGGCTGAAGACCATGCTTGCGCCAGATGCGTTGGACGGAGCTGACGGAGACGCCGGAGGCCTTCGCCATCAAAGCGCCGGTCCAGTGCGTCCGCTCCCCCGGCGGCGGATCGAGCGTCAGTGCGACAACCCGCGCCACGACCTCGTCCGCCAGCGGCTTGACGCGCGAGGGCCGCGTCTTGTCGCGCGCCAGCCCCTCGAACCCTTCGTCGGCGAACCGTTCCTGCCAGCGCCAGACGCAAGTCTTCGACTTGCCTGTCCGGCGCATGATTTCGTTCGTGCCCACGCCCTCGGCCGTCAAAAGCACGATCTGGCCCCGCCAGACGTGCTTCTGCGGGGCGTTGCGATCCCTGACCAGAGCCAAAAGCCGGAGCCGATCTTCCGCCGAAACGGCAAGCGATATTCCTGTGCGCATGCGCCAGACTCGCACATCGCCAGTCCGCCGGGAATCCGTAACAGGATTCAAATGTCAGATTTCATCCACTAGCGGTAGATGGACCGGCCAGGGGTCCACGGATGCCGCCTTCGCAGGCGTCCGCTCCTTTCGCGAGTCTCAAAGCCAGGAATTGGCGCGCAGGCCTCAACGGCCCCGGCGGGGGAACCGTCCGCTTCCTACCAATTGCGGATATCTAAACCGAGGCGCGATCGGGCGCTCTCTGCCGCCCTGGCCCCGCCCTCGCGTCTGCGGCATAGTCGCCCCATGAGCGAATCCGCGGCCCCCGGCGCCAACGCCCCCGAGTTTTCCGTCACCGAGCTGTCGAGCGCGCTGAAACGCGCCATCGAAGACCGCTTCGGCTATGTCCGGGTGCGCGGAGAAATCTCCGGCTATCGCGGGCCGCATTCGTCAGGGCACGTCTATTTTTCGCTGAAAGACGCCAACGCCCGCCTCGACGCGGTGATCTGGAAGGGCGTGTTCGCGCGGCTGCGGGTCAAGCCGGAGGAGGGGCTCGAAGTCGTCGCCACCGGCAAGATCACCACCTTTCCCGGCAAGTCCGCCTATCAGATCGTCGTCGAATCGCTGGAGCCGGCGGGGGTCGGCGCGCTGATGGCGCTGTTGGAGGCGCGCCGGCGCGCGCTCGCCGAAGAGGGCCTGTTCGATCCCGCGCGCAAACAATTGCTTCCCTATCTGCCGCGTGTCATCGGCGTCGTCACCTCGCCGACCGGCGCGGTGATCCGCGACATCCTGCATCGCCTCGCCGATCGCTTCCCCGTCCATGTGCTGGTGTGGCCGGTGCGGGTGCAGGGGGAGACTTCGGCGGCGGAGGTCGCGCAGGCGATCCGCGGCTTCAACGCGCTTGATGCCGACGGCGCGATCCCGCGGCCCGATCTGCTCATCGTCGCGCGCGGCGGCGGCTCGCTGGAGGACCTCTGGAGCTTCAACGAGGAAATCGTCGTGCGCGCGGCGGCGGAGAGCGAAATCCCGCTGATCGCAGCGGTCGGCCACGAAACCGATTGGACGCTGATCGACCACGCCGCCGACGTGCGCGCGCCGACGCCGACCGCCGCGGCGGAGCTCAGCGTGCCGGTGCGGTCCGAACTGCTGGCGAACCTCGTCGATTTCGACGGCCGGCTGCGGCGCGCGGCGCTGCGCCTCGCCGAGCGCCGCCGCGCCGACTTGCGCGCGCTCGCCCGCGCGCTGCCGACGGGCGAAGCGATTCTGGCCCTGCCGCGCCAGCGGCTCGACGCGGCGCTGGCGCGCTTACGCTCGCGCTCGCGCGAGGGCTTCGACGCGCGCTCGCTCGCGCTTGCCCATCTGTCGCGCCGGCTGGCGCGCCAGTCGCCGCAGGCGCGGCTCGCCGGCCTCGCCGAGCGCCGCCGCGGCCTCGCGCAACGGCTCGCGCGGGCCAGGGCGACGCTGACCGAACGGCGCGCCGACCGCCTCGGCGCCGCGGCGCGCCGGCTCGCAGCCGCGGCGCAAGGCGAAAGCCGCCGCGGGCAAGAGCGCGCGGGTTCGCTGAGCCAGGCTCGAGGGCCGGCTGCGCCGTGCGCTGTTCGAAATGCAGAAGCGGCGGCTGACTCGCCTCGGCGCCGCGGCGCAAGTGTTGAACGCGGTCAGCTATCGCAGCGTGCTGGCGCGCGGCTTCGCCCTGGTTCGCGACGCCGCCCGCGCGCCGCTCCGCCGCGCGGCGGCGATCGCGCCCCACCAGCCGCTGCGCATCGAATTCGCCGACGGCGAAATCGCCGCGACCGCCGACGGGGCAGGCGGCGGATCGTCGGCGCGGCGCGTCAAAGAGCGCGCGCGCAAGAGCGAGCAGGGCTCGCTGTTCTAGAGCATGGTGTCTCTAGATTGAAACGGCCTCAGCCGTCATTGCGAGCGAAGCGAAGCAATCAAGACTTAGGGTTTGCGGCGGCGGCTTAGTCTGGATTGCTTTGCTTCGCTCGCAATGACGGCTGAGATGTTTCGACTTAAACACGTCGCGCTCTAGCCCGAAGTCAGACCGCGGCGATCGCCGCTTCGCCGCGCCCTCGTTCGTGAGCGGGCGGGCGCGTCGCGGGCGCGTTTCCGTCCGCCCGCCGACGCCCGCCATCGGCGCGCCAGGCGGCGCCGGCGAGCCAGACCGGCAGAAACGCGCCGAGCCAATCGGCGACGGCGCGGTCGTGCTGGAACCAGCCTTCGAGATGCCGCTGGCGCGGCTGCGCGCCGGGGCGGCTCAGCCGCTCGGCGCCGCGCGTCGTCCAGCGGCACATCATGGCGTAGGTCACCTCGGGGTGGAATTGCAGCCCGATCGCCGCGCCGAAAGAAAAGGCCTGGACGGGGAAATCCTCGGCGCCGCTCGCCAACAGCTCGGCGCCGCGGGGCAGATCGAAGCCGTCGCAATGCCAATGATAGACGCAGCGGGGAAACGGCGCGGCGCACAGCCGGTCCGCGTCGGGAGTCGGCGCCAAGGGGTAATAGCCGATTTCGCCGCGCTTGTCGGGATAGGAGAACACCCGGGCGCCCAATTGGCGGGCGAGCATCTGCGCCCCGAGACAGACGCCGAGCAACGGCTTGTCTTCGGCGAGCGGCACGGCCAGCCAGTCGATTTCGCGCTTGATCCAGTCGGCCTCGTCGTTGGCGCTCATCGGCCCGCCGAAGACCATGACGCCGGCGTGGTCGGCGAGCGTCTCGGGCAGGGGTTCGCCGAGGCTGGGACGGCGGATGTCGAGCCGGGCGCCGAGCGCATCGAGGGCCATGCCGACGCGTCCCGGCGTCGAGTGGCCTTGGTGCAGGATCGTCAGAACGGCGTCGCGCCCGTCGCGCCCGGTCATCGCCATGCTCCAAACGAGCGCGCGCCAGACTGTCGCGCGCGCCTGCGAATCGGACCATGATCCAGCAATTCTCGCGCCATCTGGTTAACGGGCGATCGTCTCGGGCGCCGGCGTGAAGGGATAGGGCGTGGTCAGCCCTTTCCGCCGAACGACCGCGGCGCCATGAAGACCAGTTCGCGCACGCCGGGAATGGACTTGGCGAAACCGCTGATCGCGTGGCGGATGTTCTCGCGATGCGCGTACCACTCGGAATCCACGTAGCAGAGCTGCACGCTCATCCGTTTGCCCTTCTGCGGCAGGAAGCCGTGCCAGGAATGGTCGCAGACGCGGAACATCAGGATGCGGCCGAATTCCGGCGCGAACTCAAACGCGTAGTCGTCGCGGTTGTTGCTGCGCAGAACCCTGAGGCGACCGCGCTCGTAGGGCCACTCGCGGCTGAACCCGACCAGCACGGTGATGATCTTGTGCTTCGAATCGGGATGGGCGTAGCCCTCGTTGTAGGCGCCGCTGGTCGCCCCCATCATGACAATCGAGGCGGGACGGCCGGTGAGATCGATGTCGAACTTCTGCTCGACCAGCCGGCGGAACCTGAGGCTCATCAGATCCTTCATGCAGGCCGCGAACTTCGGGCCGTATTTCAGGCTCGCCAGCGCATAGCTGCCGCGGTGCGGAATTTCCGGCGCGTCGGCCAGCACCTCGTCCTTCAATTTCGGGTCGATGGCCTGTTCGACGTAGGCGTAGTCGTAAGGATCGCGGCGGAGTTCGGCGGCCCTGATGGCCTCCTCGTCGAACATCG
The DNA here is from genome assembly GCA_963775575.1 of uncultured Alphaproteobacteria bacterium. Lineage (GTDB taxonomy): Bacteria > Pseudomonadota > Alphaproteobacteria > Rhizobiales > Beijerinckiaceae > Roseiarcus. Next base: position 915,935 of record CAVZJG010000002.1, on the reverse strand, counting down.
TCAGTCGCGTCTCTTCGAGCATAACGCACCTCTCTTGACCGCCTTGCGGCGCGTCGGCGCACTCAGTCTAGAACCTGGGCATGTCGGCGTCCACGGCGTTGGCGATCGCGACGCCCTCCACCTCCACCAGCCATTCGGGCCGGCAAACCGAGCCTTGGACGATGATCAGCGGCAAGTCGGGCAAGCGTTCGCGCAGGCGCCCTTCGATCAGCGCGAGATCGGATGGGTTGCGAAGATAGACGATCATGTGCATCATGTCGGCCAGCGAGGCCGATCCGGCGCGGAGCAGCGCCTCGACGTTCTCCAGCGCGCGATCGAGTTGACGCCCGGCGTCGCCGCGGTGAATGACCTCGCCGGCCGCGTCGATGCTCGCCGTGCCGGAGACGAAGATATGCGCGCGGTCGGAATAGGCGACGCGCGTCGCCCGCTCGAAGGTGACGTTGTAGTCCTTGGTGGCGCACAGCCGGTCGAAATCGTTGAGGTAGGAAATCTGCCGCGGCTCGACGTCGAGGCTGGAATAGGCGTCCATCGCCACCACGTCGTAGCGATGCGCGCCGCCGCCCTCGATGCCGGTGCTGGCGATGAAATGCGTCGCGCCGGTCAGCCCTTGGTTGACGAACAACGTGCGGCGGGCGTCGACCATGCCGCTATAGAAGATGTCGACGTCCTTCATATAGATCCACGTGCGCAGACAATGATCGCGCAACGAGGCGCCCTGCTGCCCAAGCGTCTGGATCAGTTCGTCGAACACGACGCGCGTCTGCGCCTCGGACGACAGCGATCTGTCGGCGTCCTCGCAGCACAGGCGCGCGCTCCATAAGTGCCGCTTGCCGGCTTTCTCGACCAGCAGATGGCGCGGCGAAAGGCGGCGCTTGATCACGCCGTCGGGCGCGTCGATGTGGTAGGCGAGCAACGCGACTTTGGCGCCGCGAAGCGGGCGCTGCTCGACGATGGAGATCGCCACCGAATCGTCGAAGATCGCGCTTTCGCGCACCAGCGCGGCCTGATTAAGGGCGTCGCTGAGGAAGACGCGCCGGAACACCGCCGTGTTCGGCGCAACGCCTAGGTGGGCTTGCGCTTCGCGATAGGAGTCGGCGAGCAGACGAATTTGGCTCGGCAAGTCGCGCGACTCGGGCGCTTCGACGGCGATGAAGTGTTCGCGCCCCCCTTGAGCGCCGGCGAAACTACGGGTGGATGCCATAAGACCTCGTCCGCGGAGCGGCCTGACGAATTCCGGCGCGTCCCTGGAAGATGCGAGCGCCGTCATGTTGCGCGCCACGTTTCTCGCGCTTGTTGACATAGGTCAAGGCCGCCGCCGCCCTTGCCCTTCGCGCCCGCGTTCTCTATAAGCCGCGCTTCGCGCCCGTTCCGACACCCCTGGAGGCAGGGCGCGATCAACGATATGAAGGACAAGCGAAATGGCGGCGATCAAGCAACTCGCGGCCGTGACGCGTAGCGGGACAGGCAAGGGGGCCGCCCGCTCCGTTCGTCGCGAAGGCCGTGTGCCGGGCGTCATCTACGGCGGCGGCGAGAAGGCCGAGCCGATCTCGGTCGACTTCAAGGAACTCAACAAGCACATCTGGGCCGGCGGCTTTCTGACGTCGATCTTCGATCTGCAGATCGGCGCGCGCAAGGAGCACGTGCTGGCGCGCGACTATCAGCTCGACGTCGTCACCGACCAGCCGACGCACGTCGACTTTCTCCGGCTCAAGGCCGGGTCGCGCGTGCGCATCGGCGTGCCCGTGCATGTCGTCAATCGCGACCTCTCGCCCGGCCTGAAGAAGGGCGGCGCGGTCAATCTGGTGCTGCACAGCGTCGAGGTGGTGGCGCCGGCGGACGCGATCCCCGAGTCGATCGTCATCGATCTCGACGGCCTCGACTTCCACGATTCGGTGCACGTCTCGAAGATCAAGCTGCCCGAAGGCTGCCGCGCGGCCGACGTCCGGACCGACTACACCGTGGTGACCATCGTGCCGCCGACGGTGTTCGTGGAAGAGACGCCGGTCGCAGCCGCCGCGGCGCCGGGCGCCGCGCCCGTCGCCGGCGCGCCCGCCGAGGCTGCGGACGCGGCCGCCGCTCCTGCGGCGCCGGGCGCCGCCGCGCCCGCCGCCGCGCCCGTCAAGGGCGCTCCCGCCGCGCCCGCCAAGGGCGCTCCCGCCGCGCCGGCCAAACCGGCCGCCAAGAAGTGAGGCGCCGGCCCGCCGGCCGGTCTATAAGCTCAAGGCCCGTCCGTCCTTCGAGGCGCGTGGGCCTTTTTCGACGCGAGCGGTCATGCTTCTCATCGCAGGCCTCGGCAATCCCGGCGCGCGCCATGCCAACAACCGCCACAACATCGGCTTCATGGCCGTTGCGGCGATCGCCCGAACGCATCGCATCGGCCCGTTCCGCGCGCGCCTCCAGGGCCTCGTCGCCGAAGGGCTGATCGGCCAGAGCCGCGTCGCGCTGTTGGCGCCGCAGACCTACATGAACGAATCCGGCCGCAGCGTCGGCGAGGCGATGCGCTACTATAAGCTCGGGCTCGACGCGGTCGTCGTGATCCACGACGATCTCGACCTCGCTCCCGGCAAGGTCAGGGTGAAGGTCGGGGGAGGCGCCGCCGGCCACAACGGCCTGCGCTCGGTCACCGCCCACATCGGCGCCGACTACAAGCGCGTGCGCCTTGGCATCGGCCACCCCGGCGACAAGGCGCTGGTCTATCATTTCGTGCTCGGCGATTTCGCCAAGTCCGAGGCGCCGTGGGTCGAAGCGGTGTGCGAGGCGGTGGCGCGGGCGGCCGAGCTGCTCGTTTCCGGCCAGGACGCGAGCTTCCAGAACCGGACGCATCTGGCGATCGAGGCTGCCGGGTTCGGCGGCGAGGAGGCGTAGCGGCGGGGCCGCGCGCCGGCGCGTCCCCTGTGGCGGCGCAGCGGGGACGGGGCAAGCCGCTCGCGAGGCGCGCCCTCCAGGGCGCCGCAGCGGGCGAGCGACGATCGGCCCTTGTCGAGCGCGCGCATTTGCGGTTATACAGCCGCGCCGCAGGGACGGCGCCGTTTCATCCCAAGGGAACGCGCGCGAAGACGAGGAGAGTTCGGGGCCATAGCTCAGTTGGGAGAGCGCTTCAATGGCATTGAAGAGGTCGTCGGTTCGATTCCGTCTGGCTCCACCAACCACTCCTCCGATTTCCGTATTTTTGCGGTCCACGGCAAAGAGCGCGTGATTTCCGCGGCTTAGCGCAATGAGACGGCTTCCGGGTGAAGCGTTCTTCGGAAGATGGGCGCTGCGCCTGATCCGTGCTCGGCGTCAAGGCCCGCGCGCGCGAACGCGCCCGAAGGTTAAAACGACTCGGACGTCCACGCGACGAGATCGGTCTCAACGCCGGCAAACGCGTTGTTCAATGCCGGAATGGCGTCGGCCTCGCCCGTTGTCGGGATCGGAACCGATCGTTGAAATAGGCGCTCGGCGACAATTTTGCCGTCGGCGGATATGAGCTTGGCTGCAAACGCCACGTCGGCGCTTGGCGTCGGCGACGCCGACACGTTGAAGCTTCGGATGTCGGTCTGGAGCCGACAGTCCGGAGCCGCGCCCTCGACAGGGACATCCACCGAGGAAAAAAGCTGCGCGTTTTCATAGGCCTGTATGAGTTTCGCCTGCACGAGCTTGGTCAGGCTGTCACTCCACTGCGCATTTTCGAGGACCGTGAAGCCGCCGTCGTTGGCCCGCAGCAAAATGCGCTGAGTCTGGTACATCACGACGGCGGTCGGCTCGGCGACCGCCAGCTGTCCCGAAAGCTTCTTCAGAGACGGGAAGCTCGTCGGCGCGGCAAGGTCGTATGTCGGCATGGTCGCCTTGGCCGGCCCGCCGCCGGTCATGCGCTCGAGACCCTGCATGATGGTGTCGACATGACCGGAGTTGCGCCCCAATGCGTCGGAAAAGACCTGCAGATTGGACAAAGTCGCGCGCAAGGGATCCGCATTGTCGGCCAGTATTTTATCGATGCGCTGGAGGACCTGACGGGCCGTCTCGGAGAGACCCAGGACAAGCGCGGGATCGGCCGTCAGCACCGGCGGCGCGCCGCCGACGCCGCTCGGCGCCGGCGATGCGGCCGCGCCGCCTCGAAGCGAGACGACGCCGCCGCCCATCAGGCCCTGCGCGTCGACGCCGACTTGCGTGTCCACCCGCACCGGCGTCCTCTGATCGACGACGATCGTGGCGACAACCTGGTTTGGATCGGCGGGGTTGAATCCGATATTAGTGACCTCGCCGACGCGCAGCCCGTCGAACAACACCGAGTCTGCCGACCCCTATTCCCGGAGCGCCCCCCTCAAAGCGAACCGTATAGATCGTCGTCGCGCCGAAAGTTCCCAAGCCGTGCAGCCAGTAAACAGAACCAAAAATCGCCAGGGCGAAGGCGAGCACGAACGATCCCATGAGCACGAAACGCGCTTGCCTCTCCATCGACTGCTCCTCATCTCAAGCTGGTCGCCAGCGCCGCGCGCGCGCGCGGACCGCCAAAATAGGCCTTCACCCAAGGGTCCTGCGCCTGAACGACAGCCGCGAGCGGTCCCGCGAACACGATGCGCTTGTCTGCGATGGCGGCAACTCGGTCGCAGATTCGGCCGACGCTCTCCAGATCATGAGTGACCATGAACACGGTCAGCCCCAGGGTGCGACGCAGCGTGCGAATAAGGGTGTCGAATTCGTCGGCCGCTATGTTGTCCAGATCGGAAGTCGGCTCGTCGAGAAACAGAATTTCCGGATCGAGGGCGAGGGCGCGCGCCAGCGCCGCACGCTTGGTCATGCCGCCCGACAGTTGCGCTGGATACTTGCCGGCGTCGTTCGGGTCGAGGCCCACCATCTCGATCTTCGCCATCGCCACTTCCTTGCGCAGGCGATCGGAAAGGTGGAGGTACTCGCGCATCGGGAACTGCACGTTCTCCATCAGCGAAAGCGAGGAAAACAGCGCGCCTTGCTGGAACAGGGTTCCGCACCGCCGCCCCACCGAACGTCGCTCTCGCACGCTCGCATCGCTGAGATCGAGGCGCAGCACCCGGACGCTGCCGCCGCTCTTGGGGATCAGACCGAGCAGCGTGCGCAGGAGAACCGACTTCCCGACGCCCGACGCGCCGACGACGCCCAGAATCTCGCCGCGATTGACGTCCAGCGAGAGATTGTCGAGCACCGCCCGACCATCGAAGGCGACGGTGAGGTTGCGAACCTGAATGACTGGCTCGTGCGGCGCGACGTCCATCGCTACATCCTGATCGCCGAGAAGAATATCGCAAACAATCCGTCGAGCACGATGACCAGGAATATCGACTTCACCACCGAATCCGTCGTCTTGATGCCGAGCGAAACGGTGCTGCCCGCCACGCGCAACCCTTCGGCGCACGCGACTGCGCCGATCAGCAGCGCCATCCAGGGCGCCTTGACGAGGCCGACCTCGAAGTCCGAAAGCGAAACGGCGTTCTGCAACCGCGCCATGAATGTCGTGGGGAGCATGCCGCCATAGAGCCAGGCGACGAGCGCGCCGCCAAAAAGCGCCGCCAGCGCCCCCAGGAAGGTTAGAATGGGCAGCGCGACGACCAGTGCGACGACGCGCGGCAACGCGAGCACGTCGATCGGATCAAGTCCCATGGTGCGCAAGGCGTCGATCTCTTCGCGCATCTTCATCGAGCCGAGCTCGGCGGTGAAAGCGCTTCCCGATCGGCCCGCCACCATGATCGCGACGACGAGCACGCCGAGTTCGCGCAAAACCAACACGCCGACGAGATTGACGACATACTCCTCCGCTCCGAACTTGCGAAAATAGAAAAAGCCCTGCTGCGCGATAATGGCGCCGACCACGAAAGTGATCAGCAGAATGATCGGAATGGCCTGCCAGCTCACCCGTTCGAAGTGATGGACGGTGTCGCGCAGGCGCGCCGCCTGCGGGCGTTTGGCGAAACGGTCGAGCTGCGCAAAGGTCAGGGCGCCGAACATAGCGACCAGGGCGACAAAATCATCGCCAACCGCCGAGACTTTCGCGCCGAGCGCCGCCAGCGCCGCCGTGAGGCGGTCGCCTGTGGCCGACGCCGTCGCGGCCCGTCGATTGGTGCGGTCCAAGGCCGCAAGCAGGTCGCGATAGCGATCGGGAACGGCCGCGAGCTGCGCGATCTGCTTGCGGCTGTTGGCCTGACGGACCGTGCGCTCGATCAGCCAGCCCCCGACCGTGTCGAGCTCCCCGACGCCGCTGACGTCCAATGTCACGGCCGAAGCGGGCTGCCGATCGAGGCTTTCGGTCAGGCGTTCCAGACGATCCGCATTGGCGCAGGTCCAAACCCCGGAAGCGACCGCCGAGAGTTGGTCGCCGTGCATGGTCCAACTCAGCAGCGGATCGGATGACGAGGTCACGCTCGTTGACGCAGCCATGCTAGCGGCTCCCCAGAACACTTTCCCCCAACGAGGACCTCGGTTCGCGCAGAAAATGCGACAAGATGACAACCTTGCGCATATCCCGGTTGGCCTTGTCCGCGTTTAGCGTCTCATCTGACCCATTATGCGGCAAGCTTCTCTTTATCGCCAAGCCCTTTTCTTTCGAAGGCCAGCGTCGCGCGCAGCCTGCGGCGGCTGCAAGACCTCAGCCAATCGACCGCCTCGTCGCTCGCCTGGCGACGTGCGGCAAAGCCGACCCCCTGTCGGCTGAACGGGTCGAGGGACGCCGCGACGCCAAAGCCGTTCCTCCGCCATCCGCCTTCGGGGACGCCTCCGAGGGGCGCGGTCGGACTCACCGCGACCGGGGCGCGCTCCAGCGTGCGAGCGCCGCGCCGATCGCGCTAAACCCTTGGCAAGACGCACGCGTCAGCGGCCTCGGATGAGCGCGGCCGAGATTTGCGCTATGTCGCCCCCCTGCGTCCGGATCAGAACCTGCTGATGATTGGCGCGCGCCTGGAGCGAGAAGGTGGCGGTGAAGCCGGGGCCCGTAGCTGTTCCTTCGATGCGGTCGCCGCTTACCCGACCGGCAATGGTTCCTTCCGCATGGCGTGTGACTTCGAGCCACCGGCCCGCGATGTCGCTTCCGGTGGCCTGAATCTGGTTCGTCAGCTCGAACTTGTAGCTGTCGCTCGCACAATCGAGGTTCTGTATGAGCGTCGCGCCGCCATCGTCGAGGCGATACGCCGCCGTACAATGCAGCCGTTCGACGGCGCCGCTCGCAAGCGAGATGGCGCCGCCGCCGGACCACGAACCGGGGAAGGTTGCGAAGGGTCCGCGCCCAGCCTGCGCCTGGGCATGCGTCGCGACGGCGATCAAGGCGGCGGCGAGCCCGACCGAGCGCAAATTCTGCAGCAGCTTGGTGAAGTTCATCAGCATGTCGTTCCTCTTGCGGGCGATTGAGGGCATTGAAACGTTCACGCGCGGGACGCATACGGCGGCGTCGAGATCCAACCCGGGCCGCAGCGATGGTTACGCCTCGCCAAGCGTCGTGGACCTCGACCCGATTGCCGTTCGCACGCACGGGAAGCCCAGCGTCGCCGGACGTTGAAAATATGGCAAATGGCGACGCGGACGGCAACGACGCGCTGAACGGAATTGGTCGATTTGAACCGGCGCATTTTACCCTCATTTTGTCGTACGGGCTAGAGCCTGATGGCTGGGCCCGGTCGCTTCGCACCGAGGCCGGCGATTTCCTTCGCGAAAGCGTCTTCGATCGCCTTGCGCTTCAGCTTCGGCGTCGTCGGGCCGGCGGCGATGGTCCGTGGCGCCATCGTCAACCGGACCTTGCGCGGCGTCGCACGGTCGGGGAAATGCGCGACCGCGCGCTTGATCCGCGCGAGCGCCAGCGCCGCGCCCATATCAACAAGACGCATTCGCGGCTCAGGCTTGTCGGGCAATCCAAACCGGGGCAGTATGAGGCTGAAACGGGGGGCCATCCGGGCGTGCGGGCTGAGTTGCGCCCGAGCCTGGCTCGTCGACGCCCGACGATCCAAACGGCTAAAATCGGTTGAATATCGAGCGATTGAGGCGAATGGGGGACTAGCTTTCTTGTCGGGGGCGTCGATCAATTCCCGTGTGAGACTTTCGGGCTCGGTGAGATGATCGGACGCGGTCAACTCCCCAGGGTCGAAGCGTCGCGCGGCGATGATCCAGGCGAGGGCGGCGCCCCCGCCATCGGGGGCGAGCGCGCTGCCGCCCATCCGGCGGATTGCGCCCCCCCGCTGGATATCGGGGCGCGCGGGGCGGCGGGCGAGCTTCAATTCGGCGCGGCAGGCGGCCTCGCGCGGGCCGATGGGCGTGCGATCGAGCAAATCAGCGACGGCAGATCCAGCCTGGCTCTCCGAAATCTGCGGGGTCTTGCGATTCTGATCCTGCTGGCCTTCCATTCTCTGCTGCCATACCTGTGGTCCGCCAGGCCGACCGCGCTTCCTTTCGATCAACCCCCTTACGAATGGCGCGCCTTTCCCATCGTCGATGCGCAGCGCTGGTTCGGGTTCGATCTGTTCTCGGCCTGGCAAGATGTCTATCTGATGGCCTTGATGTTTTTTCTCTCGGGCCTATTCGCGTGGCCGAGCCTCGCCCGCAAGGGAAGTCGCAAGTTTCTGCGCGATCGCGCGCTGCGGCTGGGCGCGCCGTTTGCTTTCGGCGTGGCCGTCGTCATGCCGCTCGCGCTTTATCCCGCCTACCGCGTGACCGCGGTCGATCCAAGTCTGATCGACTATGGGCGGCGCTACCTGACGCTGCCCTTCGTGCCCAACGGGCCGATGTGGTTCTTATGGCTGCTGATGGCGTTGGCCGCCGCGCTCGCCGGGTTGCGCCGCTTCGCCCCCGATTCGGTCGCGTTGCTCGGCCGTTTGTCGTCCGACGCCGCTGCCCGTCCGGGCCGGTATTTTATCGGCCTGGCGACGGTCGCCGCTCTCGCCTATGTTCCGCTGGCGATCGCCTTTACGCCCTGGAATTGGTCCGAACACGGACCGTTGACGCTCCAACTCAGCCGCCCGCTGCTCTATGCCGTCTATTACTTCGCGGGTCTCGGCGTCGGGGCGCACGGCCTCGAGCGCGGCCTGCTCGCCCCCGAGGGGATGCTGACCCGGCGTTGGCGCGTCTGGCTCGCATCCGCGCTCGCCGCCCTGCTGCTGTGGATGGGGCTCACGGGGCTGACGTTGACCTATGCGACATCGGCCCCGTTGATGCTGCAAATCGCGGCCGACGTCAGCTTTGCGTTGGCCGGCGCGAGCAGCTTCTTTTTCGCGATGGCGGCTTGCCTGCGCTTCGGCGTTGTTCGTTCGCGATGGTTCGACGGCCTATCGAAGAACGCGCTCGGCATTTATTTACTGCACTATGCGCCGCTGGTCTGGCTGCAATACGCCTTGCTCGACGTTCCGTTGTTCGCCGTCGCGAAGGCCATGATCGTCTTCGGCGGCACGCTGCTGCTCGCGTTCGCGGCGACCGCCGCCATGCGCTCGGTTCGGTTTGCGTCGCCGTTCATCGGCGAGACGCCGCGGGCGTTGGCGAGCGCGCCATCGCCCCGGGGGATTTTGGCTCATGAAAGCCGATACGAGAACGACGGCCGGGAAGCCGTCCGGTGAACCCCGGGGATTGCCGGGCATGGGGTCATTCGCCCGACATTCGGCTTAGGGTCTGGAGCGCGCCGGGGGCGGACCGCGTCGGCGGCCTGGTCGATTTTTTGACGCTCGGCGTTGCGCCCGGAAAGGCCAAAGAGGCGCCCCACATCGCCGGTAGGCGACGCGCGCGAGGGATGAAAGGGCTAAAGTTTGTCTCTTCCTGCGATGCGGCCGAAATCGATCACGCGTCGCGCGGACGAAGTGCATTCGAACCGGCGCGCTCCCTACGAGCATGCAATCCCATCGCGATCAGGGCGAAGCCGCCGAGAATCATGTTGATCCCGACCAGGAGGCCCATCGTCCAGGCCGAGGTCCCTGGAAGATCGAATATAATGACGCTCGCCAAGACGATGTCGACGACGCCGCTCGCCGCCATCCACGCCCATCGCCCAGAGAGCTGACGTCGGTGTTCGAAGGCGAACATGATGGACGCCCCCCCTTCGACGAGGAAGAACAGAACCAATATCAGCCGCATCGGGCCGGCGTTGGCAAATGGCCATCCCATCAGACCGCCGTACAGATCCTGCGATTTGTTCGCGATCAGGACGATGCCGACAGAGATCGCGAGCAAAGCCGATACCAGGGACCACCAGAACCCCGGCGCCTGTCGCCCCCAGTAGGTCGTCGCCAAGCCCACGGCTCCGCTGAAGAGAAAGAGCCAGCCCAGAACAACCGCCAGGTTCACGCTGGCGATCGAGGGAACCACGATCGCCAGGAGACCCAACAATATGAGGGCCACGCCTTCGACAACAAAGAGAATCCAAAGGTCGTGGATCGCTTTTGCGACCGTTCCTGGAACGCGATCGCCGTCGGAATGTCGGTTCCCAACCATTTGAGGGCGTATCCCCGCGGCAAGACGACAGCTTCATCAGGCGACGCGAGACTTCGGCTCCGGGCGCCTGGGCTTTCCAAGGTCGGCGGGAGTCGCCGCAAGCGCGGCGGCGCCCAGATCGGCAAATCTCACCATGCACATTGCCGCCGCATCGCGCCAGCCTATCTCGTCCGATCGGAAACGAGACGAGCCTTATGCGCTCTAGCGGTACCAGCACCGGCCATTCTGGCAGACGCGCTGGTGTGGGTAGAGGATGGCAGGACCGGCGCAGAAATGATACCAATGATATCCAGTCTCGCCGAGCCGGAAGCAACCCGCATCGGCCGTGGTCGACGTCAGGGCTACGGCCGACAGCGTCGCCGCGGCGGCGACCAGCAAAGCAAGCTTGCGCATTTTTCCCTCCGATGCCGGGTTTGGCAGGCCATGTCTCTTGGCCCATGTCTCTTGGGCCATGTCTCTTGGGCCGACTCAGGCTAGACAAAGGCGCGCATCAGCGGCAGCCTCGGAATCTACTCACGGGTTCGAAGTCGGAGGCGCGCAGGCTCGGGCGCCGGTTGATCCGACATTCCCCTCATCGCCGCCGGCGCCGGCCCCCATTGGCGACGGTCTGGCGTTCCTGCCGATCCCAAGCCGTCGCCGCACGCTGTCGACGCGCGCCGCGGCCGCCCGCCGACCCTTTCGCTTTCGACGCCTCGCGCGCTGCGTCGCCTCGCGGCCTCCCTTCTCCTACTTCCCTCGTTCCGCGATAAACTTGGCCGTCTCCACCAGCGTTTGCGCCCGCTCTCCGAACGGCGCCAGAGCCGCGCCCGCTTCGCTCACGAGGGTCCTGAGGCGCGCTTTGGACGTCGCTATGCCGAGAATGCCGACCAGCGTCGCCTTGCCGGCGGTCGCGTCCTTGCCCGCGGCTTTGCCGAGAGTCGCGCTGTCGCCTTCCACGTCGAGCAGGTCGTCGGCAATTTGAAACGCCTTGCCGACGGCCATGCCGTATCGATCGAGCGCCTCGCGCTCCGCAACGCCGGCCTTGCCGAGAATGGCGCCGGCCGCGCAGGCGAATTGCAACAGCGCGCCGGTCTTCATCGCCTGCAACGCGCCGATCGCCGTTTCGTCGAGCGACTGCGGCTTGCCATCGGCGAAACGGCCTTCCGCGGCGAGATCCAGCAGCTGACCGCCGACCATGCCGCCGATCCCCGCGGCGCGCGCCAGCGCGCCCGCCAGATTGACGCGCACCTCAGCCTCCGGATGAACCGCAAGACGCGTGGCCACGTCGAAAGCCAGGGTGAGCAAGCCGTCCCCGGCAAGGATGGCGGTCGCTTCATCGAAGGCTTTGTGCGTTGTGGGACGGCCGCGCCGCATATCGTCGTTGTCCATCGCCGGCAGGTCGTCGTGCACGAGCGAGTAGCAGTGGATGAGTTCGAGCGCCGCCCCCGCCATCAGCGAGCGTCGCCGCGGGACGCCGAACAGATCGCCGCTCGCGACGACCAGCAGGGGACGGATGCGTTTGCCGCCGCTCAGGCTGGAATAGCGCATCGCCTCGATGAGACGCGTGGGACGGTCATGTTCGCCTGCGGCGGGCGCCTGCGCCAGAAGCTCGCTCAGCATCGCCTCGGTGTCGCTCGCCACGCTCTGCAGCAGCGACAAGAAGGCTTCATCGGAAACGCTCATCCATTGCCCCCGTCGACAGCGGCATGTCCCTTCGGATCGAGGGAAAAGGGCGCCGCCTGCCAATTCACATAGCGTGTTTCCACGCCTCGTTCATAGTCTCGCCTCAGCCCCTGCGGTTGGGTCGAACGAAAGATGCGCTGATGCTCCCCCCTCCGCAATGCGGACGGCTGTCGCATTCTTGCCCGCAACAGCCGGTCGCGCGTAAGGTCGGCGAGGCGCCATAGGCTGCTCATCGCCAGCGACGGACTCTTCTTGGCCCGCAAGAATTTTGGAAGACATTTGAACCTTTGGCGCCGCTTCGGCGTTGGTGGTATGCATTTTCGAGCGCCTACCGAGAATCTGCCGATGGCCGCAAGTGTTTTCGCCGCCGTCGCGCTCGTCATCTGGATTTATTTGGTGGCGGGGCGCGGCGGCTTTTGGTGCGCAGGGGAACGCGACGGCGGCGGTCCTTCCCCGCTTGTCTGGCCCGACGTCATTGCCGTCATCCCCGCGCGCGACGAAGCCGGCGGCGTCGGCCGCACCGTCGGATTGCTGCTCGGTCAAGACTATCCCGGGTCGTTCTCGATCATCCTGGTCGACGACGAAAGCGCCGACGGCACCGCGGACGTCGCCCGGCGCGCGGCCGCCGCGGCGAGCCGCTTGGACCGATTGACCATCATTCCCGGCGCCGCGCTTCCCAGCGGCTGGACCGGGAAATTGTGGGCGATGAAGCAGGGCGTCGAGCGCGCGAGCATGGGCGAGCCGAAATTCCTGCTGCTGACCGACGCCGATATCGTTTATACGCCCGATGCGCTGAGAAACCTCGTTTCGCAGTCGCTGAGCGAGGGTCTCGCCCTGTCCTCCCTGATGGCCAAGTTGCGTTGTGCGAGCCTCGCGGAGCGGGCGCTCATCCCCGCCTTTATTTTCTTCTTTCAGATGCTTTATCCCTTTTCCTGGGTGAACGACCGACGCCGCGCGACGGCGGCGGCGGCGGGAGGATGCATGCTGGTCAGCCGCGAAGCGCTTCAGGCGGCCGGCGGCGTCGAAGCCATACGCGGCTCCCTTATCGACGATTGCGCCATGGCGCGCATCTTGAAGAAACAAGGGCCGATACGCCTCAGCCTCAGCGAGCGCGTGATCAGCATCCGACCTTATTCGACAATGGGCGAAATTCGGCGGATGGTCGTTCGTTCCGCCTACGCCCAGCTTCGCTATTCGCCGCTGCTGCTGGCCGTCGCCCTGGCCGGCCTGACTGTCGTTTTCGTCGTTCCGGTTCTTTCGGCGCTTTTCGGTCACGGCGCCGGTGAGATTTTCGGGCTTGTGGCTTGGGTCGTCATGGCGGTCGCTTTTCAGCCGACGCTGCGGTTCTATGGACTGTCGCCGCTGTGGGGTCCGATCCTGCCGGCGATAGCGCTCGTTTATATGGCTTTCACATTGGAATCCGCTTATCAATCCGTGCGGGGGCAGGGCGGTCTTTGGAAGGGCCGGGTGCAGGCGCGCGCCGCCGAGGCCCCATGACGAGCGCCAGATGACGAACGCCAGCGAATTGCGGTCGGGCAAGACCCATCGGGACGAAAACTTCCCGGTGGCGTCCTTGCTCGTCCGAGCGCAACACCGTCGGCCAATTCTGGCGTTCTACGAATTCGCGCGCGTCGCCGACGATGTCGCGGATCATCCGTCGCTGACGGCGGCGGAGAAGATCGAGCTGCTCGATCGCATGGAGGCCGACCTCATCGGCGACGATCGCCCCGAGCCCAATCCGCAGGCGGCGGTCTTGCGGCGCGCGCTCGCGGAGCGTGGACTTTCGCCCGAGCACGCGCAGGATTTGTTGCGCGCGTTTCGCCTCGACGCTTCCAAGCGACGCTATCGGGACTGGGCGGATTTGATGTCCTATTGCGCCCTCTCGGCCATGCCGGTCGGTCGCTTCGTGCTGGACGTGCACGGCGAGAGCCATTCGACGTGGCCCGCTTCCGACGCCATATGCGCCGCGCTGCAAATCAACAATCACCTTCAGGACTGCGGCTTGGATTATCGCAATCTCGACCGTGTCTATTTGCCTTTGGACGATCTCGCCAAATATGGCCTCGGCGTTGAAGCGCTCGGCGAGAAAACGGCCTCGCCGGCGTTGCGTCGCTGCATCGCGGAACTCGCGCGTCGCGCCGAGAAGATGCTGCATGAAGGAGATGGACTCGAGACCGAAATCGCAGATTGGCGTTTGCGGCTCGAGATTTCCGTCATTCACGCGCTGGCGTTGCGCGTTGCGCGCGTGCTGACCGTCAGCGATCCTCTCAGCGCGGAAACTCATCTCGGCAAGTGGCGCGCGGGCGGCGTCGGTCTTGTTGCCGCTCTCAGGAGCGCCTCGCGTCGCTTTGGCTCGCGCGGCCGCTCCCCTGCCTTGGCCTCGCGACCGTGAACGCGATAGACTCAGAGCCGGTCCTCGAAGCTCGCGCGCGGGCCTCCGGCAGTTCGTTTTATCTGGCGATGCGGCTCATGCCGCGCGAGCAGCGACAGGCGATGTTCGAAATTTATTCGTTCTGTCGCGCCGTCGACGACATTGCCGACAATGGCGGTCCTCGCGACGTCCATCTTGCTCAATTGCAGCGCTGGCGTCACGACGTCGACGCCATTTACGCCGGCGCCGCGCCCCCGCCATTGCAGACGCTGGCCGAGGCGATCCGGACTTTCGATCTGCGCCGCGACGATTTCTTGACCGTCGTCGACGGCATGGAAATGGACGTGATCGCCCCGATCCGCGCGCCCGATTGGGCGACGCTCGATCTCTATTGCGACCGCGTGGCCAGCGCGGTGGGCCGCCTGTGCGTTCGCGTATTCAAAATGGAGGACGCGCAAGGCGTAGCCCTGGCGCATCATCTCGGCCGCGCCCTCCAACTGACCAACATCCTGCGCGATATCGACGAGGACGCCGGCATCGGGAGACTCTATCTTCCGCAAGAAGCGCTGCGCGCCGCCGGAATAACCTCGACCGAGCCCTTGGAGGCGATCGCCGATCCTGCGATCGATCGAGCCTGCGCGCCCGTCGTCGCGCGCGCGCAACGCCATTTCGTCGAGTCCGACGCGATCATCGCCCGGAGCCCGCGCCGGGTCGTGCGCACCCCCCGCGTCATGAGCGCGGCCTATCGCTCGATCCTCGAGCGTCTCGTCGCGCGTGGCTGGCTTCCGCCGCGCGCGCCCGTCAAACGGCGCCGCATGCAGCTTATTTGGATCGTTCTGTGCCACGGCATCGTCTGACGCCGCGTCAAATCCATGTCGTCGGCGCGGGATTGGCGGGACTGTCCGCCGCCGTTCGGCTAGCTTCCCGCGGCTTGGCGGTCACGGTTCATGAGGCGACCAACCAAGCGGGCGGGCGCTGCCGTTCGTATTACGATTCCACACTCGGCATGGAGATCGACAACGGCAATCACCTCGTATTGTCCGGCAACAAGGCCGCCCTTTCCTACCTCGACATCATCGGCGCGCGCGCGGGTCTCACCGCGCCGCCGTCCGCGAGTTTCCCCTTCATCGATCTCGCGACAGGCGAGCGCTGGACGGTCAGCGCCAACGACGGACTCATACCGTGGTGGATACTCGACCCGGCGCGTCGCGTCCCCGGCGCGCGCCTGAGCGAATATCTCGCACTCGCGAAGCTTTTGTGGGCCAAAGCCGGCGCCACGATCGGCGAGACGATTTCGTGTTCGGGGCCGCTTTATCGGCGATTGATCGAGCCCCTGCTCCTCGCCGCGCTCAA
Source organism: uncultured Alphaproteobacteria bacterium (assembly GCA_963775575.1). Taxonomy (GTDB): domain Bacteria; phylum Pseudomonadota; class Alphaproteobacteria; order Rhizobiales; family Beijerinckiaceae; genus Roseiarcus. The sequence continues at coordinate 900,142 of CAVZJG010000002.1, read as the reverse complement.
CACCGAACCGCGAAGCGGTTCGGCGGCATTGGCGGCGGCGATTATCCGGGAGACGCTCGCCGCCGGCGGGCGCGCCTATCGCCCGTTGATCGCTCGCAATGGTCTTTCCAACGTCTTCGTCGCGCCGGCGCTTCGCTACGTCGCCGACCACGGCGGCAGCGTGAACTATGGTCGCCGGCTTCGCCAGCTTGGGCTCGGCGCGGACCGTGCAGCGGCGCTCGACTTCGGCGACATGTCGATTCCCTTGACGCCAAGGGACGCCGTCGTTCTCGCTGTGCCGCCAACGGCCGCAGAGTCGCTCGTGCCGGGGTTGCGGACGCCGACGGAATTTCGCGCCATCGTCAACGCCCATTTCCGCATCGATCCGCCTGAGGGCCTTGCGCCGATGATCGGCGTCATCAACGGCATGGCGCAATGGCTCTTCGCGTTCCCCGGACGCTTGTCGGTCACAGTCAGCGCCGCAGACAATCTGCTGAACCTGTCGCGGGAGGATCTCGCCTGCCGGATCTGGAGGGAAGTCGCTGATATCGCCAACCTCGCGGACGCCATGCCGGTGTGGCAAATCGTGCGCGAACGTCGCGCGACCTTTGCCGCCTTGCCGCGAGAAGAAGCCAAACGCCCCGCCGCGGCGACGGCCTGGGAAAATCTCGTCCTCGCGGGCGATTGGACCCGGACCGGGCTGCCCGCGACCATCGAGGGCGCAATCCGCTCGGGCGCAAAAGCAGCGGAAATCATTGCGCCGCTTTGAGAGCGATCTTCCGCAGAATGGCGTCATCGTGGATTCGAGGGAACGGCGAGCGACGGCGGCGTCGATTGATCGGGGGGCGGGACCCGTATCAACCGGCGGCGATTGCGCTTAAGGCGAACGAGAGATAAATCGATGCGCGAGACTGAGGAGCGTGACGATGTCCGGCCAAACTTCGCCCTCGACTGAAATTAGCCGGCAATCCCTGGATCGATCGATCTCCGCGGCGACGGACGCCTTGCTCGCCGCTCAGCGCCCGGACGGACACTGGGTGTTCGAACTCGAGGCGGACGCCACCATCCCGGCCGAATATGTGCTCCTCAGACACTACCTCGGCGAGCCGGTCGATGCCGAGCTGGAAGGCAAGATCGGTAACTACTTACGCCGCATCCAGGCCGCACACGACGGCTGGCCGCTGTTCTACGGCGGCGACTTCGATATGAGCGCCAGCGTGAAGGCGTATTTCGCGCTGAAGATGATCGGCGACGACGCGGACGCGGCGCACATGCGCCGAGCGCGCGAGGCGATCCGCGCCCGCGGCGGCGCGGCGAAGAGCAATGTCTTCACGCGGGCGCTGCTGGCGCTGTTCGGCGTCGTGACCTGGCGCGCGGTTCCCGTGATGCCGGTCGAGATCATGCTGTTGCCGTACTGGTTTCCGCTCCATCTCAACAAGATGTCCTATTGGGCGCGCACGGTCATCGTGCCGCTGCTGGTGTTAGGCGCCCTGAAGCCGCAAGCGCGCAATCCGAAAAAGATCGGCGTCGACGAACTCTTTCTGGAGCCGCCCGAAACGATCGGCCTGCTGCCCAAGGCGCCGCATCAGAGCCTGGCCTGGTCGACCTTTTTCAGCGTCGTCGACGCCATTTTGCGCGTCGTCGAACCGCATTTTCCCAAACGATTGCGCCAGCGCGCTATCGACGCGGCCGTGGCGTTCGTGAAGGAACGTCTCAATGGCGAAGACGGTCTCGGCGCGATTTTTCCCGCCATGGCCAATTCGGCGATGATGTACGACGCGCTGGGCTACGAGCGTCAGCATCCGGATTACCTCGCTGCGCGCCGCTCGATCGACAAGCTTCTCGTCGTCAAGTCGGAAGAAGCCTATTGTCAACCCTGTGTTTCCCCGGTGTGGGACACGGCGCTATCGTGCCAAACTTTGCTGGAGGTCGGCGATGAGCGGGCGATGGACGCCGCCGCCGCCGGCCTGAAATGGCTGCACCCCCGCCAAGAGCTGAATGTTGTGGGCGACTGGAGCGCGCGCCGGCCGACCGTGCGGCCGGGTGGCTGGGCGTTTCAATACGCCAATCCGCATTACCCGGATCTCGACGACACCGCTGTCGTCGTGATGGCAATGGACCGGCTGCAAAGAGCGCGCGGCCATCAATCGTTTCAGAATGCGATCGAGCGCGCGCGCGAATGGATTTGCGGCCTGCAGAGCACGAACGGCGGCTGGGGGGCGTTCGACGCCGACAACAACTTCCTTTACCTCAACAACATCCCGTTTGCCGATCACGGCGCCTTGCTCGACCCGCCCACCGAGGACGTGACGGGCCGCTGCGTATCGATGCTCGCGCAGCTCGGCGAACGACCCGAGGCCAACTCCGCCCTGCGCGAGGCTTTGAGTTATCTTCGCCAAACGCAAATGGCGGACGGAAGCTGGTTCGGCCGCTGGGGCATGAACTACATCTACGGAACTTGGTCGGCGCTTTGCGCGCTGAACATGGCAGGGGTGGATCGGACGGCGCCGGAAATGGCGCGAGCCGCGGATTGGCTCGCGGCCATTCAAAACGAGGACGGCGGCTGGGGCGAGGATGGCGCGAGCTATAAGCTCGACTATCGCGGCCATGAACCCGCGCCGAGCACCGCTTCCCAGACGGCTTGGGCGCTCCTTGGTCTTATGGCCGCGGGACGAACCGGCGATTCGAGCGTCGCGCGTGGCGTAAAGTTCCTCCTTGACGCCCAACGAACGCACGGATTCTGGGACGAGGAACGCTACACCGCGACCGGTTTTCCCCGTGTCTTCTATTTACGCTACCACGGCTACCCGAAGTTTTTTCCGCTTTGGGCGATTGCCCGATACAAGAACTCGATTTCCGGCCAGACCGCCAAATTTGGAATGTGACGCTGGCGGCTGATCGAACTCCTTGGGATATCGTAACCGGCGGCGCATTCGAGGCGACAGCGATGCCGCTTCACTCCTGCGTCGGCGCCGGCGCGAAGGATTCCTCGGGAATGTCGGCCGGCGCCATCACGTCGTCCGGCAGGCGCGTCCAGACTTGTGTCTGGCCAAGAAGCGGAATGCCGAGATAGCCGCGCACCGAGAGTTCCAACCCGTCCGCGCTCAGCTCCATCAGAGCGTGATAGACCGTGCCGTCGCGAGGATCGAGGATGGTGCCCCCGTCGTATTTATTGCCGTTGCGCTTCATGCCCTTGACGAGGGTGAGGCCCAACATCGGCGCGTCCTTTTGATCCCCCGTGCATTTTTCGCATGTCTGGAACTGCTGTTGTTCTCCCGGCTGTTTGAACAGCTTGACGAACCGCCCTTCATAAAGCCCGTTCTTTTCGACGAACAGAAACCAAGCTCCGACATGGCCGTGATCGTCGGTCTCCTGCCAAAATCCGGCTGCGGTCTTGTACTGGTACGGCGCGGGAGCCGCGGTCTCGGACGGGATCGGCGCCGGAGTCGCGGTCTTGTCTTGGTTCGGCGACGGAGCCGCGGGCTTGGACGGGTTCGCCGCCGGGGCCGCGGTCTCGGACGGGATCGGCGCCGGGGCGGCGTTCTTGAATGGGTTCGGCGGCGGAACGGGGATATCGTCTTGATTGGCCGCCGGCGCCGCGGTCTTGAATGAGTTCGGCGGCGGCGCCGCGGTCTCGGATGGGTTCGCCGCCGGCGCCGCGGTCCTGAATGGGTTCGGCGGCGGAAGCGGGATATTCTCTTGACTCGACGCCGAACGAGCGTAGCCCGCCGCCAGCATAGCGCTCGCTATTGCGACGGCGAACCTGAGCCGAGTTCTCATCTTCCATTTCCAGAGGCGGCGACGGAAACGCGCCCTTCGCGGCGGCAGGAGCATGCCGTCTTGTGTCGTTCGCCAATGCGGCCGACTTATGGAGAAATCTCGTCGCTGGAACGCCGACCGGGGTTCTCCTGATCGACCGCCCGGCGACAGTCACTTGCCGTGGTCTTGCAACACGTTTCTGCAGGCCTGGGACAGGTCGTCGCGGTGAAGCTCGAGGCATCCAAGAAAAGCGTCATCGCCGTCTTGCTCCTTGATCATATGGCAGAACCGGCGAACGTCGGGACGGCACGCGTCTTGTTCTTTAGGCGTGCCCGAATCCGCGAGCGCCAAGGATGAGATGGTGAAAAATACCGCCGCGAGTAAGAGCCTGGAGATCATCATTGTGTCCTCCTTTCACGTCATCAGGGATCGTCAGCTTCCGGACGGCGCGCTTCGTGGCTTGCCCATCAGGATTGGTTGAAACAGCACGGCCGCCGCCAGCGTGCACACCAGCGAAAGAGCCAGCAGCTTGCCCATGCTCGAAGTGCCGGGATGACTCGAGAAAACGAGACTGCCGAACGCCGTGGCCGTCGTGAGCGCGCTGTAGATGACCGCGCGGGTAAGACTGGTCTGCAAAAGTTGGGTTTGCCCTTCGCGCCAGGCCATAATGTAATAGATCTTGAACGCCACGCCGACGCCGAGGAGCAGGGGCAGGGCGATGATATTGGCGAAGTTGAGCGGCAGTCCCACCAGCACGGTGAGTTCCAACGTCACCACGCCGGCGAGCGCTAGAGGAATGAGAGTCAACAGAACGTCGCCGACGCGCTTGAGCACGAGCCACAACAGGATCGCTATCGACAGCAGCGCCAAGACCCCGGCTTCGACGAAGGCGTGGACGACCATGTCGCCCGCCTCGAGAATGGAGATCGGCCCCTCGGTGGCGCTTGGCTCCACGGCCAGCACCGCGCGCGCGAAACGACGCATGGCGTCATTGTCGCCGGGATCGTCCTTGGGCGCGATCGAAACGCGGGCGCGGCCGTCCGAGGTCACCCAATCCCGCGTAAGGTCCGGAGGCAGAGACTCTCGCGTGACCGGTTGCGTCTGAAGCGACGCTTGCAGCGAGTCCAAAACCTGTCCCAGCGACCAAACGAAACTGTCCGTCGCCTTATCGCGAACGGCTCGAGACGCATGCGCCAAGCTCGACAGGTCGGAAGAAAGTCGCCGCGCCGCGTCGGCCCCAACGCCGATCTGATCGCCCGCCGCCTCGGTCAGCCGCTGCGCGCCTTCGTTCAAGGCATCGACATTTTCGGCGTCAATCGGGGCCGGCTGAACGTTCTTGGGGTCGAAAGCGGCGGCAAGCTTATTCGCGGCGTTTTGAATGATCGGGAGCTTTTCCGCCTGATCCTCCGGAATGAAGCTCGAAAGCGTCACGACATGCGACACCTCCGGCAGCTTCGAAACTCGCGCGCCGATCGCGTTCCCCTGTTCGAGCGACGGCGCCAGCGCCTGGATGGCGTTGGTGTCGGTGCTGGGGTCGCGACTGAGCTCGAGATAAGTCGCGATCGACTCGGTTTTAGGACTCTGCAGATTGATTGGATTGAAGTCGAAGCTGAGCCAATGGAGGAGCGGCAACCCGGCGACGACGACGATCGCAGTGCCGGCGATAATCCCTATCCGATGCCGATTCATATAGTCGTCGACCGGCGCGAGCGACGAATAGCCGAGCGGCGCCGGTTCGCCGGGCGGGTTCAGCAGGACGATCAGCGCCGGCAGAAGCGTGATGGTGGTGGCGAAAGCGACCAGCATGCCGCAACCGGCGATCAGGCCCAATTCGGACACGCCCTTGTAGTCCGTGGGCAGAAACGACAGGAACCCCGCAGCGGTCGTGAACGCCGCGAGAGTCAGCGGCGCGCCGATGCGAAAGCCGGCGCTTTGAATCGCCTTGGCGAGATCGTCGATGTCGTGCCGTTCGGAGCGATAGCGAACGCTGAATTGGATGCCGAAATCGACGCCGATGCCGACGAAAAGCACCAAAAAATAAACCGAGATGAGATTGTACGCGCCCACCATGAACAGGCCGAGAGCCGCCGTCACGGCGAGGCCGACGAAGAGATTGACCGCTATTGCGGCCATGAGCCGCCCCGAGCGTAAGGCGAGCCAGAGAATGAAGGCGACGATCGCCAAAGTGATGAGACCGTTGCGGACCGCATTCTCCTTAATTGTCCCGAACTGTTCGTCGTTCATCGTCACCACGCCGGTGAGACGCGCGCTCGCCTGATATTTCGGCAGGATATCCGCCGCGATCCGGCGAATGCCCTCGCTCGCTCGAAGTCCCGGTTGCAGGGCGCTGAAGTCGAGCGCCGGATGGACCTCGATGAAGCCGCGAAGATCGTTAGCGGACGCAGGCTTGCCTTGCATCAAGACGCGCCACGAGAAACTCGCGGGCCGCCCCGCGAGCACATTGTCCAGCGTATCGGACGCCTGATTCAAAGGGCGGCCGAGATCCTCGAGCTTCACACGATTGGACTGAAGGCCGAGAAGCACGTCCTCGAGCCCCGCGATCAACCCGCGCAGGCTTCGGTCGGAGGCAAGATCCTCGATCAGCGCGTCGCCTTGAATCAGACCTCCGAGAGCTTGCTCCAACGCCTGCTTCGGCAAGAACAGAAACCCGTGCCGGGCGAAGAACTCCGTGGCGCCGGCGTTCGAGACGTCGGGGAACAGCGCCTTGTCCTTGGCGAGCGCCTGCGTCAATTCCACGGTCGCCGCTCCGGTCAACTCGGGCGTCGGCGCCGCGACGACGACATCAATGATTCCAAAACGGCCAAAGGCGCTTTCGAGAGCGATGCCGCGTTGCCGCCAGTCGAGTTTGTCCGAGAGCAGAGCGTTGACGTCCGAGTTTAGGCGAAAGTGGCTTGCCGTGTAGACGCTCGAGCCAACCGCGATCAGCAAAGCGACGCCGACCACCGTCCAGGCGTGACCAATGCAAAACCGGACGATCCGAACGATGATGGAAGTGAGCATGGTTTACGACAATCGCCTCAACTCGCGGCCTCAACTCGCGGCAGCTTCGCAGCAAACAGAGAATTTCTTGATCACGGAGCCCAACGCGCGAGGAAGAATCCTTGTCGATCAATGCGCCAGAGTCGAAATTTTCGACCCTAAGGCTTTGATCGAGTCGTCTTTCCGTCGAACTTTGGCCAGCATCGTTTCGACATGATGGGAATGAACGAAATTCGCCGGCCGCTGCTGATCGAGCGGGATCTCCGGCGCCATCGGGCCGTCCGTTCGCACGCCGCGAATCGCCGTCCAGATCGCCGACCAGGGGCGGGTCATCGATTCATTCGCGGCCGTCGGTTCATAACCGCAATGCGCCATGCAGTTGGCGCACTTTTCATATCGGCCGGTTCCGTAACTGTCCCAGTCGGTCGTCTCCATCAGCTCCTTGAACGAACCGACGTATCCCTCGCCCAGGAGATAGCAGGGTTTCTGCCAGCCGAAGACGTTGCGCGTGGGCATGCCCCAAGGCGTGCAGTGGAACGTGCGATTGCCGGCGAGAAAGTCGAGGAAGACACTGGAATGCATCAACCGCCACTTCTTGCCTTTGCCCAGGGAGAAGACACGGCGAAAAAGCTCCTTGGTCTTGCGGCGATTGAGGAAATGCTCCTGGTCGGGCGCACGCTCGTAGGCGTAGCCGGGCGAAATCGAGACGCCGACTTCCAATTCCTTCGCCATATCGAGGAAGGCCGCGATATCTTCCGGCGAATGGCCGTCGAAGATCGTCGCGTTGACATTGACGGCGAATCCCTTGGCCTTCGCCTTCTTGATCGCCGCCACGGCGATGTCGAAAACGCCGTTGAGCGACACCGACTTGTCGTGGTGCTCCTTCAGCCCGTCAAGATGCACGGAAAAAAACAGATAAGGCGACGGCTCGAACAGGTGGAGCTTCTTCTCGAGCAAGAGCGCGTTGGTGCACAGCGAAACGAATTTCTTGCGCGCCACGATCCCCTTCACGATGTCGCCGATTTCGCGATGGATCAAAGGCTCGCCGCCGGGGATCGCCACCATCGGCGCGCCGCATTCATCGACCGCGTCGAGACATTCTTGCGTCGACAATCGCTGATTGAGGATCGGATCGGGATAATCGATCTTGCCGCAACCCACGCAGGCGAGGTTGCAGCGGAACAGCGGCTCGAGCATGAGCACGAGAGGATAGCGCTTTCGGCCAGCGAGTTTCTGTTTGAGCACATAGAGGCCGATTTTCGCTTCCTTGAAAAAAGGTATCGTCATAGCTTGCCTTTCGGTGACTCGTCGCGTCGCAAGGGTTTGGCAGCGAGAGCCGTTTACGCTCGCGCCAGCTGCGCAGGCAACCGGAACTCTATGGATTCATTGGGACCATCCAGGGTCGAAACTTCGACAGGGCCAAAGCGGCCGAGCCATTGAACGACGCCCTGCACGAGTTGCTCGGGCGCGGAAGCGCCGGCGGTGACGCCGACGGCGGTGGCGTTCTCCACCCACTCCTCACGGAGATCGTCGCTGTCGGCGATGAGATAGCTCGGCACGCCCATTTCCGTGCCGATCTCACACAACCGATTCGAGTTAGAACTGTTTTTTGCGCCGACGACTATGATCACGTCCACTTCCTTGCACAAGTCGCGAACCGCCATCTGACGATTTTGTGTCGCGTAGCAAATGTCTCGCGTGTCGGGACCGACGAGATCGCTGAACCGCCGATGCAAGGCGGCGATGATCCCTTTGGTGTCGTCGACGCTCAACGTCGTCTGCGTCACATAACCGACCGGCGTGTCGGCGGGGATGGTGAGGCTTGCGACGTCGCTCTCGGTCTGGACGAGCACGACCGGAGCGGAAATCTGCCCCAGCGTTCCCTCGACTTCCGCGTGGCCCGCGTGACCGATGAGGATCAGCGTTCGTCCCTGCATCACGTAACGCTTGGCCTGGTTATGCACCTTGGTGACCAAGGGGCACGTGGCGTTGTGGACGATGAGCTGCCGCGTCTCCGCCTCCTGCTCCACCTGCTTCGGCACGCCGTGCGCGCTGAATATGGTGACGGCGTTGTCGGGGATTTCGGACAGCTCCTCGACGAAGCGGGCGCCTTTGGCCTTTAGGTCGTCGACGACGTGCTTGTTATGGACGATCTCGTGGCGCACATAGACCGGCTGGTCGTATTTTTCCAGCGAGCGTTCGACGATTTCAATCGCGCGCACGACGCCAGCGCAGAAGCCCCGCGGCTGAGCGAGAATAACGCGCAAGGGGGTGCGCTGTCGCGGCGCCGCGACAGACGCGCGCTCATCGACGATGGGGTCGACCGGGTGGATTTGTTTCGCGCCGCCGCCGAGAACGTCGAGCGCTTTTGCGACGATCCCTTCGGCGTCGAGCCCCGCCTTGGCGTACATCGCCTCCGAGCTGTCGTGCGCCAGAAACACGTCGGGCAGCGCCATCGAGCGGACTTTGAGACCGCGGTCGAGCCGCCCGTGCTCGGCCAACGTTTGCAGCACGTAAGAGCCGAAGCCGCCGATCGATCCTTCTTCGATCGTGATGAGGACTTCGTGCTCGCGAGCGAGCTTCAAGACGAGATCGACATCGAGCGGCTTGGCGAAGCGAGCGTCGGCGACCGTGGTGGAAAGACCGAATTTGGCGAGTTGGTCTGCGGCCTTCAAACATTCCGCAAGGCGGGCGCCAAACGAGAGGAGCGCGACTTTGTCGCCCTGGCGAACAATTCGTCCCTTGCCGATTTCGAGCGGGACGCCGACTTCCGGAATCGCTGCGCCGACGCCGTCGCCGCGCGGGTAACGAACCGCCGAGGGGCGATCGTCGATCGTGGCGGCGGTCGCAATCATATGCGTAAGCTCGGCCTCGTCCGCCGCGGCCATGATTACGAAGCCCGGCAGGCAGCCGAGATAGGCCACGTCGAATGAACCAGCGTGCGTGGGGCCATCGGCGCCGACAAGCCCAGCCCGGTCGATCGCAAAGCGGACGGGCAACGATTGAATCGCCACGTCGTGCACGACTTGATCATAACCGCGCTGCAAGAACGTCGAATAGATGACGCAGAACGGCTTGTAGCCTTCCGCGGCGAGGCCCGCGGCGAACGTCACTGCGTGCTGCTCGGCGATGCCGACGTCGAACATTCGCGTCGGGAAGGCCTTGCCGAAAATATCGAGCCCGGTGCCCGCCGGCATTGCCGCCGTCACCGCGACGATGCGATCGTCCTTCGTCGCCTCCTTGACGAGGCTTTCTGCGAAGACCCTGGTGAAAGACGGCGCCTTTGCCTTGGCCTTCGTTTGCTCTCCCGTCGCCACGTCGAATTTTGCGACGGCATGGTATTTGTCGCTGGAGGCTTCCGCGGGCGGGTAGCCTTTGCCCTTCTTCGTTACGACATGCACCAGGATCGGGCCGTTGCGGGCGTCGCGAACGTTTCGCAGCACAGGCAGCAGGTGGTCGAAGTTATGGCCGTCGATCGGCCCCACATGAAAAAATCCAAGTTCTTCGAACAGCGATCCGCCGGTCCAGAAGCCGCGCGTAAATTGGTCGAGGCGCTCAGCCTTGATTTCCAGGGTTTTCGGCAGTCGCCGAGCGAGTTGCTTGCCGATGTCGCGCAGGGAACGATAGGCGTGGCTCGAAATCAGGCGCGAAAAATATCCGGACATGGCGCCGACCGGCGGCGCGATCGACATGTCGTTGTCGTTGAGGATCACAATCAGCCGGCTATTCATCGCTCCGGCGTTGTTCATGGCCTCGTAAGCCATCCCGGCCGACATTGCGCCGTCGCCAATCACCGCTATGACATTGTGGTTCTCATTTTTCAGGTCGCGCGCCACCGCCATGCCGAGGGCGGCTGAAATCGAGGTCGATGCATGGGCGGCGCCGAACGGGTCGTATTCGCTTTCGGATCGTTTGGTGAAGCCCGAAAGGCCGCCCCCGGTCCGCAGCGTGCGAATCCGATCTCGGCGACCGGTCAGAATCTTATGAGGATACGCTTGGTGCCCGACGTCCCAGATCAGCCGATCTTTAGGCGTATCGAAGATGTAGTGCAGCGCGATTGTCAGTTCGACGACGCCGAGACCCGCGCCCAGGTGGCCGCCGGTGACGGAAACAGCCTCAATGGTCTCCGCCCTGAGTTCTTCGGCGATTTGCTTGAGGTCCGCCGGCCTATGGCGCCGCAAGTCTCCCGGGCTGTTGATGCCTTGGAGCATTTTGCCTCCCAATTGTAAGCCTCTAACCAGAAGCGCCGACGACAAAGACACGTCGCTGGCGGCGCGTTCGCCGGCAAGTTTCTAGGTTCTTTCCGTAACTCAGGCAATCGCAAAAACACTCAGGCCCCGCCGTACCCGGCTTCGGGCTCGCGACGGCAGCCTCGGAATCTACTCATCTCGCCTCGGAGGCGTTGCCGCGACTGGCGGCCTTTCATCCCGTTCAGAGCTGCAAAGCCGCGGCTCGACGGCGGAGCGGACCGGGGCGGCCGCATTGCGAAATGAGGCGGCCGGCGGCGAGACATCGCGGTCGTCCCAGCACGATCGCTCGAATTCGCCGTGCGGTGATTCTCGCGCCGACCGCCGCCGATTTTCACAAGCGATCTTCCCATGGCGGCGGCGCGACCTAAATAGACGCCGAGGAGCAGGCGGCCGTTTGCGAGTCATCTCACATCTCGCCGACGAGAGTGAAGACTTTTACGGACGAGGAGTTTTGTGATTTCCAAATTCACTCCCGCAGCGTTCGGCAGGATCTAGAAAATCGGGAATGCGTCGGTGAGTGAAAGCGGATAAAACGTCGGGGCTCCGCTCAGGGATGGGAACCATGCCGATGCATATAGCCGATACCGATATCGCCTTTGGACCTCTCCCGCGCCGCGTGAGCGTCGGCGTGCGCGTCGGAGAGGGCGAGAGGGCCGTCATCGTCGGCGGCGCCGCGCCGGTCGTCGTGCAGTCGATGACCAACACCGACACCGCCGACGTCGAGGCGACGGCGCGGCAAATCGCGGCGCTTTCCCGCGCCGGTTCCGAACTCGTGCGCATCACCGTGGATCGCGACGAAGCGGCGACCGCCGTGCCTCACATTCGCGACCGCCTAGCGCGCATGGGCGTGAGCGCGCCGCTCATCGGAGACTTCCATTACATCGGCCATAAATTGCTCGCGGATCATCCCGCTTGCGCCGAAGCGCTCGACAAATATCGCATCAATCCGGGCAACGTCGGTTTTCGCAATAAGCGCGACCTGCAATTTGGACAGATCGTCGAAATGGCGATGCGTCACGGCAAATGCGTGCGCATCGGCGCCAACTGGGGCTCGCTCGACCAAGAATTGCTGACGCATCTCATGGACGAAAACGCGGTCGCGCCGAAGCCGCTGGCAGCGCGCGCCGTGATGCGCGAAGCGATGGCCCAGTCGGCGCTGCTGTCGGCCGCGCGCGCGGAGGAGATCGGGCTCGCTCGTGAGCGCATCGTTCTCTCCGCGAAGGTGTCGGCAGTGCAGGATCTGATAACCGTCTATCGAACGCTGGCCGCGCGCTCGAACTACGCGCTGCATCTTGGCCTCACCGAAGCGGGCATGGGCTCGAAGGGCATTGTCGCTTCTTCGGCGGCGCTGAGCGTTCTGTTGCAGGAAGGAATTGGCGATACGATCCGCGTTTCGCTGACGCCTGAACCGAACGGCGATCGCAGTTTGGAAGTGAAAGTCGCGCAGGAAATCTTGCAGACCATGGGCTTTCGCACGTTCACGCCGCAGGTCGCCGCGTGCCCGGGCTGCGGACGCACGACTTCGACCGTATTTCAGGAATTGGCGGGCGAAATTCAGAGCTATCTCGTCGACGCTATGCCCGGTTGGCGAAAGAAATATCCCGGCGTCGAAACGCTCAACGTCGCGGTGATGGGCTGCATCGTCAACGGTCCCGGCGAGAGCAAGCACGCCGATATCGGCATCTCTCTGCCGGGCACCGGCGAAACGCCGGCGGCGCCCGTTTTCATCGACGGCGCCAAGGCGTTGGTTCTTCGCGGCCCGACGATTGCGGCCGATTTCAAAGCGCTGGTCGCCGACTACATTGACAAACGGTTTGGGGGTGAGAAGGCGCTGCCGTGACGAACGGGTCCGGGCGCCGTGCGAAAGCACGTTCGATGCGGTCCTTGGGTTGCGTCGCCCCATTGCCGCTTCGGTTGCAACGACGGCTCGGCGACCCTAGGCCAAGAGGGCGAGCGCCCTATCTCGCGCGATATGGTGAATCGCCAGCGCCTGGGCGACCGTGGCGGGGGCGCGGGTCTCGCCGGCGGCGCGCATCGCCTCGAGCGTGCGCGCGACGATGCGGAAGAGCCCGCCGAAGCCGATGCGGGCCTCGAGAAACGCCGCGACGGCGATCTCGTTGGCGGCGTTGAGCGCCGTCGGCGCGCCGCCGCCTTCGCCGAGCGCCTCGATCGCCAGCCCGAGCGCGGGAAACCGGGCGAGGTCCGCCGGCTCGAAGGTCAGCGCGCCCAGCGCGGCGAGATCCGGCGGCGCGACGCCCGAGGCGATCCGCTCGGGATAGGCCAGGCAATGCGCGATCGGCGTGCGCATGTCCGGCGAGGCCATGCCGGCGATCAACGACCCGTCGGCGAAGGCGATGAGGCCGTGGACGATCGATTGAGGGTGGACGACCACCGCCAACCGCTCGGCGGGAAGCCCGAACAGATGATGCGCCTCGATGAGTTCGAGACCCTTGTTCATCAGGCTCGCGGAGTTGATGGTGACTTTCGGGCCCATCGCCCAGTTGGGATGGGCGAGCGCCTCGGCGCGCGTCGCGCCGGCGATGCGCTCGGCGCTCCATTGCCGGAACGGACCGCCCGAGGCGGTCAGGGTCATCTTGACGATCGTCGCCGGATCGCGTCCGCCCATCGCCTGAAAGATGGCGTTGTGTTCCGAATCCACCGGCAGCAGACGCGCCCCGGAGCGGCGCGCCGCCGCCATCACCGCCTCGCCCGCGCACACCAGCGTTTCCTTGTTGGCGAGCGCGACGGCGCGGCCCGCCGAAATCGCCGCGTAGGTCGGGGCGAGGCCGGCCGCGCCGACGATCGCCGAAACGACGAGATCGGCCTCGCGCAGCGCCGCTTCGACCACCGCCTCGGCACCGCAGGCGATTTCGACGCCGCTTCCCGCCACCCCCGCCTTCAGTTCGGCGTAGCCGGCCGGGTCGGCGAGCGCAGCGAACGAAGCGCCGAGCTCCAGCGCCGAACGCGCGAGCGCCGCTCCGTCGCGCCCGCCCGCCACCGCGACGACCGCAAAACGCCCCGGCGCCCTGGCCACCACCTGCGCGCAGGAGCGTCCGATCGAGCCGGTCGCGCCGAGGACGACGAGACGTTTGGGCGCGGCCGAGCCGGCGCGCGGCGCGCCGAGCGCGGCGGAGCTCTTGATCTTCGGCGGAGCGAAGGACTGCGTCACGCTCTCACCGGACATTCTCCAGATGGCCGCGGGCTTCGATCAAATTTGCTCTGTTGTGAGATTCCCGGCAAGCCTGGGCCGACGCCAAAGCAATCGAGAAAGGCGCTGGGACATGCCGAAAGCGAGCGGCGCGTCGAACTTACGGATTCTCCTGTCGTCAAGACGCGTGTCTCCCGATGTTTTGATGAAACGCGTAACAAATCGAAGGGGCATTGTCACGTCGACGCGATGGCGCGATCGCTTTGTCGGCGCGGCGGGCAAAGAGAATGACGAAGATCAGCTGCGCCGGCTGCCGGGAATGTCGCTTGGCTTTTTGGCGCAAGGCCGGCTTCCGCGCGCAGCTCTGGTCGAGCGTCGCAACGCGACTTGACCAGATTTTCAACAAGGCCGGGGCCGGTCATGCTGGAGCAGCCGGCGCGCGCCGCATCGGAAAGGCCGGCGGCGCCGCGCCATCGGCGGAGACCGACGGTGGCGCCCCGGGGCAGGGGCCAGTTCCCGGCGTTCGGGCGCCGTTGACAGACGCGCAGGCGGGATGCTTATCGCCGACGATCGGGCGAGGGGCGCGGGCCGCGGGTGCGGCCGATCGCCGAGCGCTCAGGAAGCATGCGATGTCCGCCGCGCCAATCGATATGCCGCGTCGAGTCTCGGACGAGCGATCGTCGTGGCCGATATTCGTCATCTCGTTGCCCGCCGCGCGGGCGCGGCGCGCTTCGTGTCGAGCGGAGATGGACCGGCTCGGCCTGGAATTCGAGTTCTTCGACGCGATCGGCGGATCCGATCTCTCGCAAGAAGAGATCGCGAGGGCCTATGACCCCGACAAGAACGCCAGGCTTTTCAAACGTCCGTTGTCGGCAGCGGAAATCGGCTGCTACTTGAGCCATCGCGCGCTGTGGGACCGGGTCGGCAGGAGCCGAGCCGCCGGGGCGATCATCTTGGAAGACGATTTCGACGCCGACGATGCGCTGCCGGCGCTGCTGGACGAGATTTGCGGGATGGACTTGTCGAATTGCCTGGTCAAGCTCCATTCGCAGAGGAAGGCGAAGGGCGCAAGGCTGGCGACGCTGACCGGCGGCTACCGGTTGCTCGCGCCCGCCAAGATTCCTGGAATGACCCTCGGCTATGTCGTCGAGCGTCGCGCCGCCGCGGCGCTCGCCGAAAAATCCCTTCCGTTCGGGCGACCTGTCGATATGGATCTCAAGCATTGGTGGGATTTCGGCGTCCCGGTGTTGCTTGTCGAGCCCGCCCCATTGCGCGTTCGGACGGCGGACGGCGTCGGAGCGATCGAATCCTCGCGCGAAGCCGCCAAGCCCGCCGGCCTTCTCGGCGGATGGGTCCGACTGGTTCGCAACTTGCGCTATCAATGGCTCTACCTGCGCCAAAGGCTTCGAGCGCGCTCCAAAATCCGGCCGATCGTGAGCCGATTCGCCAACCCGACCGCGCCGAAAGAGGCGCGGTAGATCGCCGAGTTCGCCATTGTCCGTCGCCGATTCCCAGCCGCGAAAGAACCTCGTCGTCGTGCGCGCCGGCAAGAATTCGTTGCATCCGTATTGGCTGAACCGCGCACAAAGCCGAAACTGGGACTTGGTCGTCAGCCTCTACGACCCCGACGCCCGATTCCAGCATCCGGACGACGTTCTCGTCGTGACGCGGCGCGGCGGCAAATGGGACGGGCTTCATGCGCTATTTTCCCAGTCGGATCATTTGAGCCGTTACGATTACGTCTGGCTCCCCGACGACGATGTCGCGGCCTCCTCGACGGACATCGACGCCATTTTCGACGCGATGCGCCAATACGATTTGGATGTCGCGCAACCCTCGCTGACCCGGGACAGCTATTTCTCGCATTTTGCATTCATGTCCTGCCCCGGCTTTGTTCTGCGCTATGTCAATTTCATCGAAATCATGGTCCCCTGCCTGAAAGCGAGCCTGCTGCAAGCCGTTCTGGAGGACTTCAAGGGTTCGATGAGCGGGTTCGGCATGGATTACATCTGGTGCCGCCTGTCGGAGGACGCTCGTTACAAGGCGGCGATCATCGATCGGGTCGCCGTGCGTCACACGCGGCCGATCGGCAAGGCGCTTCGCGGGCGAATGGCGAAAAGAGGCATTGTCGCCGAAGACGAAGAGCTGATCTTGCGCGCGCGCTATAACGTGCAGGGCCGGATCAGACCGCTGATCTACGCCGCCGTCGATTCGCGCGGGCGCCTGCGCGAAGGCTGCGTGAGGCTCGGGTTCGCCATGGCTTTCGCCTATGTGAAGGTCTATTCGCAATTCACGGCGCAGGAGAGCGCGAGTTGGAAAATCGTGCAGTTGGTTCGGCGGCAGACGACGCGAAAGCCGGACTTGTCGCGGCTGCGACGATGCGGCCTGGAATGACCCACGCAAACGCTGCGGCGTCCGCCGTCGAAGCCTGAACTCGGACGGTTCCCTGCGATGAACGATTTGAGCGATATCGAAGTTCTCATCGTCGGCGCCGGGTTCTACGGCGCGACCCTGGCGGAGCGGCTCGCCGAAGGCCTCGGCAAGCGCGTCCTGGTGATTGATCGGCGCTCCCACGTCGGCGGCAACGCCTACAGCGAGAATGATCCCGAGACCGGCATCGAAGTCCACGCGTACGGCGCGCATCTGTTCCACACGCCGAACGAGGCGGTGTGGAATTACGTGAAGCGCTTCACCGCCTTCACCGACTATCGCCATCGGGTGTTTGCCGCCTG
Source organism: uncultured Alphaproteobacteria bacterium (assembly GCA_963775575.1). Classification (GTDB taxonomy): domain Bacteria; phylum Pseudomonadota; class Alphaproteobacteria; order Rhizobiales; family Beijerinckiaceae; genus Roseiarcus. Next base: position 883,274 of record CAVZJG010000002.1, on the reverse strand, counting down.
CCGCGGCCAGGTCTACGCCATGCCGATCAACCTGGGCACGATCTGCCAGTTCTTCGGCCGCCGCTTTTCGCCCGACGAGGCGCGCGCGTTGATCGCCGAGCAGGCGGCGGAGCTCGGCGGCAGGCGCCCGCGCAATCTCGAGGAGAAGGCGATCTCGCTGATCGGCCGGCCGCTCTATGAGGCGTTTATCCGCGGCTACACCGCCAAGCAATGGGGAATTGACCCGCACGAATTGTCCGAGCACATCATCACGCGGCTGCCGGTGCGCTACACCTTCGACAATCGCTATTTTTCCGACGCGTTCGAGGGCCTGCCGGTCGACGGCTACGCCGCGATCTTTCGGCGGATGCTCGACCACCCGCTGATCGCCGTGCGGCTCGGCCTCGACTTTTTCGACCTCAAGCCGCATCTGCGCGCGGACCTGCCGATCGTCTACACCGGCCCGATCGACCGCTATTTCGACTATCGCGAGGGCGAGCTCGGCTGGCGGACCGTCGATTTCGAGCGCGAGGTCCTGCCGGTCGGCGATTTTCAGGGCGCGGCGGTGATGAACTACGCCGACGAGGCGACGCCCTTCACCCGCATCCTCGAATTCCGCCATCTCCATCCCGAGCGCGCCTACCCCAGGGACAAGACGGTCATCGCGCGCGAATACCCGCGCTCCGCCAAGCGCGGCGACGAACCCTATTACCCCATCGGCGCCGCCGCGGACAAAGCGACCTACCTCCGCTATAAGGCGCGCACGGCGAACGAGACGAACGTGCATTTCGGCGGGCGCCTCGGCGGCTATCGCTATTGGGACATGCACCAAGCGATCGGCGCGGCGCTGAAGGCGTTCGAGAGCGAGATGGTTCCGCGTTTTCGCGCGGGCGCGGCGATGAGCGCGTGAAGCCGTCTGACGACACAGAGGCATTTCCCGCCGGTAGCCGCGCCGCACGACGGAACGCCATGGCGGGCGCGTAAGGTCGACGGTCAAGTCGTCGGTGAAGAATGCCGACTAGGCGACGGCGCTCTGATTGAGGGGCGGTTTGGCGGCGGCGACGAGCGCGGCGAGCCAGGCGCGCAAAAAGATCGTCCGCCAGGCCGGCAATCTGCGGAACTTGTAGCCGGCGGCGGCGAGAACGGCGTTGGCGGCGTCTCCGGCGGCGTGGGCGAGGCAGTTGCAGCCCATGCGGCGCTCGGATTTGAGATGGCCGATGCACGGCTCGATCGCGGAGCGGCGGCGCAGCTCCCGCTTGATCGCCGCGGCGACGCGCCGCTTCTGGCTGGAGGCGGAGACCTTGAACCGGCGCTCGGACGGAGCGTTGTGACCGTCGCGACGATGCTCCGCATCGCGCTAAGGGAGCCGCGATCGCCGACGATACGCTCGAGGTTGGCGCCGATCTGCGCCTGCATATCCGGCGCGACGATGCCGAGCGTGCGGCCGTCATAGGGGTCGCCCGGCGGCGCCTGCGCATGGGCGATGAACTGGCCGCCCTTGGAGCGATGGAGCGTCGTCGCGCGAAGCTTGCGCGAACCCCCTGGGCGTTGACTCGGCGCGGGAACCCTTTAACAGGGCGGTCGGTCACGCCGTCGATCGGCCGATCTCGCCACGGCGAGCGTCGAGAACGGGCGAAAGCGGGACAGCCGGTTTCCACGACACAGGCGCTTGCGAAAGATGCCGTCATTGCGAATCCCGTCATTGAGGGCCCGATTGCGCGGGCTCCTCGGCTCCGGCAACATGCGGTTGATCGCGCGGCTGCTCGGCGATCAAGGCGCCAAGCACTGGAAGGGCTACGCGTTCGCCACGGCGATGACCTTCGTCGTCGCGGCGACGACGACGGCGTCGGCGTGGATCATGAAGGACGTCGTCAACGAGATTTTCGTCGCCAAGCAGCTCGCCGCGGTCTGGATCATCGGCGGCGCGATCGTGGCGATCTTCGCCGTCAAGGGCTTTTCCACTTATGGCCAGATGGTGGTGCTGGCGCGCGTCGCCAACGCCATCGTCGCCGACGTGCAGAGGCGCATCTTCGAGAAGATGCTGGCGATGAAGCTGGCCTTTTACGACGCGCGCCATTCGAGCGAGTTCGTCGCGCGCCAAGCCTTCATCTCGCAGTCGGCGAGCAGCACGCTCAACCTCCTGATCACCGCGCTGGCGCGCGACGTGCTGACCATGATCGGCCTCTTTTGGGTGATGATCGCGCAGGACCCGGTGATGTCGGCGCTGGCGCTGATCGTCACGCCGGGGATCGTCGTCGGCATACGCGAACTGGGCGGGCGCGTGAAAACGGTGATCCTCAACGAGTTCTACGGCTTCATGATAATCCTCGAATCGTTGCAGGAGACGGCGCTGGGCATCCGCATCGTCAAGGCGTTCACGCTCGAACCCTTCATGCGCGAACGTCAGGGCGCGGCGATCGCCAGTTTCGAGCGCGCCGCCAACAAGCTGTCGAGGGTGGGCGCGCGCTCGAGCCCGCTGAGCGAGACGCTCGCCGGCGTCGCGATGGCCATCATCATCGTTTACGGCGGCCTGCGCGTCATTAAAACGGGAGAGCCGCCGGGCGATTTCTTCGCTTTCATCACCGCGCTGATGCTGGCCTTCGAGCCCGCCAAGCGCGTCGCGCGGCTGCATATCGACCTCACCTCGGCGCTGATCGGCGTCGATATGCTCTATCAGTTCCTCGACGAGCCTTCGCAGGAGGTCGAGCGCGGCGACGAGCCGGAGCTGTGCGTGACGAATGGGCGGATCGAATTCCGCGACGTGCGTTTCGCCTACCGTCCGGGCGAGCCCGTCCTGCGCGGCCTCGACTTCGTCGCCGAGCCGGGACAGACGACCGCGCTGGTCGGCCGCTCGGGCGGCGGCAAGACGACGGCGATGAACCTGATCCTCCGCTTCTACGAGCCCGAGTCCGGCGCCGTCTTGGTCGACGGGCAGGACATCGGCGAAGCTTCGCGGGCCTCGCTGCGCCGACAACTCGCCTACGTCGGCCAGGAGACCTTCCTGTTCAAGGGCTCGGTGAGCGAGAACATCGCGATGGGCCGGCCGGGCGCCAGCCGCGAGGAAATCGTCGCCGCCGCCAAGGCCGCCCATGCGCACGAGTTCATCCTCGGTTTCGAGCGCGGCTACGACAGCCCATGCGGCGAGCACGGCATGCAGCTTTCCGGCGGCCAGCGCCAGCGCATCGCCATCGCCCGCGCCTTCCTGAAAGACTCGCCGATCATCCTGCTCGACGAGGCGACCTCCGCGCTCGATTCGGAATCCGAGCGCGCGGTGCAGGATGCGCTGAAGACCCTGTGTGCGGGCCGCACGACGCTGGTCATCGCCCACCGGCTCAGCACCATCGTCAATGCCGACAAGATTTGCGTGATCGAGGACGGACAAGTTCGGGAAAGCGGCCGCCACGCGGCGTTGATGGCCAAACGCGGCGCCTACCTGCGTCTCCAGCAGACCCAATTCGATCAGGAACTCGCTGTCGCGACCGAGGCCAGCGCGTAGACGAAAGGAGGGCGAGGCGCGCGCGGAGCTGCGGCCGCCGATCGCAATCCTCGGCCTTCGCCGCCGCCGTTGCAATCGCCGCGCCGGCCACGCATAGTGCCGTCGGTTGTGACGAACCGCTGAGGACCGGCGGGATGACCTTGCCCAGATCGCCGGCGTTGGCGTTTTTCGCACTGGCCTTGGCCGCCGCCGTTTGGCGCGCGCCCGCGCCGGCCGCGCCGTCGTTCGCAGCGCCGGCGCCCGCGGCAACTCTTGAGCTGCCGGCTGAATTCGCGCTGGAAAAGCTCCCTGCCGTAGCGCCGTACGCCCACTCGGCCAGCCTGGCCGAATTGGCCGATGGCCGGCTCGCGGCCGTCTGGTACGCGGGCAGCCGCGAGGCCGCAGGCGACGTCGCGATTTGGTTCAGCGCGCGCGACGGATCGGGGTGGAGCGCGCCCCGAACCGCGGCGACCCGGGCGGCCACCGCCGCCGCCACGCGAGCCTACGTGAGCTTCCTGGGCAACCCAGTCCTCTACGCCGAGAAGGGCAGGTTGCACCTGTGGTACGGCAGCGTCGGCTTCGGCGGCTGGTCGGGAAGCTCGATCAACCACAGTGTTTCCGGCGACGGCGGCGACAGACTGGTCGCCCGCCGAAAAGCTGGTCGCCTCGCCTTTCCTCAACATCAGCACGGCCGTGCGCGCGCCGCCCGTGGCGCTGGCCGACGGCGGCGTCGGCTTGCCGGTTTATCATGAGCTTTTCGCCAATCGAGCGGAATGGCTGCGATTGTCCGCCGACGGGCGCATTCTGGGAAAGGTCCGCATGCCCAGCGAGCGTCCGGGCCTGCAGCCCGCCGCGGCGGCGCTCGATGGCCGTCGCGCGCTCGCGCTGCTGCGCGACGGCGGGTCCGGCGACGGTCGCGTGATGGCCGACGCCACTGTGGACGGCGGCCTCAGCTGGCAGGCGTCCGCTTCGCCGCCGATCGCCAACCCCAACGCATTGGTGGCTTTGTTGCGGTTAGCCAGCGGCCGTCTGCTCTTGGCGGCCAACCCGCTGACCGGCGGCGCGCGCTATAAGCTGGCCCTGTTTCTGTCTGAAGACGAGGGCGAGACCTGGACGCCGGCGCGCGTTGTGGAAGACGACCCCGAGCGCAAGGCCGAGTATTCGTATCCGAGCCTGCTGCAGACCCGGGACGGTCGGATCCACCTGGCTTACTCATGGCGATCTCAGACCATTGCGCACGCGGAGTTCTCGGAAGCCTGGCTGAAAGGCGATGCGCTTTGACGGCCGCCGCGATTTACGGTCAGTCGGCCGCCGCGCTATTGGCGGGCGCGGCCGTCACGTTCGCGCCCCTGCCGAGGCGCCGGCTCGTGGGGTTGCTGGCCGCGCTTGCCGCTTTGCTTTCCGTGGCGCCGGCTCTACACGCCGCCTTGTGGGCGCCTTCCTTCACGTTGACCCAGATCGCCGTGTTGCGGCTGTCGGATCACGACCGCCTGATCTCGTCATGCCGTTCTCTGGCGGCGGCGTTGGTCGCCGTGGCGGTCGTGTTCTATCCTCTTTCGCTCGGCCTGGGGCCGTTCGATCCCTTCGATCTCGGCTATCGCCCCCTGCCGTTGCTGCTGCCGATCGCCGCGCTCGGGCTGTGGCTGGCTTGGCGACGCCAGGAAGTCGCTCTGTCGCTTCTCGGCTTCGACCTCCTGGCTTACGCGACTGGGCTGTTCGACAATTTGTGGAACGCCTGCCTCGACCCTCTGCTCGTCCTCCTGGCGATCTTCGCGCTGTTGCGCGGCCCGCGGCCCGCGACGGTCGCAACGACGCGGTGACGGATGAAGCAGGTTGCAAGCCGAGGCGCAACGGGCGCGGAAAGGTCGACACGGAGCGTTTTTCCGCCTCCAGATTCCAGAGCGCCGCGAGGGCGAGGGGACGAGCGAACTCGGCGATCCGGTCTTTGACGGCGGGCAGGGCGCCTTCAGGAGTCATCATGCAGATCGACGCAACGGCGCGAATTGAAGATGGAGCGCGGATCGGAAAGGGCGCCGTCATCGGCCCCTATTGCGTCATCGGTCGCGATGTCGTGATCGGCGATGACTGTCGCTTGATCGCCAATGTCCATGTCGCCGGGCGAACCATGATCGGCGCCCGGACGGTGGTCCATCCTTTCGCCTGCCTCGGCGGTCCGCCCCAATCGATCGCCTACAAAGACGAGCCGACGACGTTGTCGATCGGGGCCGACTGCATCATCCGCGAAAGCGTCACCATGAACCGGGGCACGGCGCAGGGAGGCGGCGAAACGGCGGTGGGGGACGGCGGGTTCTTCATGGCCTACAGCCATGTCGCGCACGACTGCCGCATCGGCCGCCAGGCCGTCTTCGCCAATTGCGCCACGCTCGCCGGGCACTGCGTCCTCGGCGACAACGTGCTCATTTCCGGCCTTGTCGCCGTGCACCAGTTCACGCGGATCGGCTCCGGGGCGATGATCTCAGGCGCATCGGGGATCCGCGGCGACGTCATCCCGTTCGGTCTCGCGGCGGGCTCTCAGGCGCGTCTGGTCGGCGTCAACGTGGTCGGGATGCGCCGGCGGCGCTTTCCGGTCGCCGAGGTTCGCGCCGTTCGGACCGCCTACCGCATGATTTTTCTCGCCCCCGGACCGCTGTCGGAGCGCATCGAACGGACCGCGGCGGAATTGGGGCATGTCGAGGCGGTCGGCGAAATTCTCGCCTTCCTGAGAGAACCGAGGGCGCGACCGCTCTGCCAGCCGCGCCGAAGGTCGGGCGTTAGCGACGAAGAGGCGCCTTCCGCCTCGTGAACCTCCGGTCCTCGTCTGGGCGCCGACGCCCGAAGGCGCAGAGGCGGACCCGGCGCCAAAGACCTTGCTCCAGGCAACGTTTCCGTGGCAACTGCGCTTGGCCCGTCCTCGGGTCCGGCTTGGAGCGACGGTTCGCCGACGCGAAAGTCCGAACAGCCATCAAGCGCGAGTTCCGATGCCCAGCACGACGTTAGCGGATAGAAGCTTCGAGCGCATATTGCTGATCAAGCTGTCGTCGATCGGCGATGTCATTCACACCATCCCGCTTCTCAACGCTCTGCGCCGTCGCTATCCGGCGGCGCGCATCGACTGGCTTTCAAAACCAACGCCGGCGGAATTCATCCGCGATCTGCCCGCCCTGGACGAGGTTCTCCTCTACGGCGAGAATCAGACCGAGGCCCCTCAGTACAAATGGGACGGCGTCGCCCATTTCGCTCGGCTCATCCGCGACCACCGGTTCCTCGCGACGCTATCGCGCCTGCGCGCGGCCCGTTACGATCTCGTCATCGACATGCAAGGTCAGCTGAAGAGCGGCTTCGTGTCGATGGTGACGGGGGCGCCGGTCCGCATCGGTTTCGACCGCCCGCGAAAGGAGGTGTGGGAGGCGGAGGCGCTCACGCTGCCGCCCGGCGCCATGAAGAGTTCCTGGAAGGGGGCGCGCGAAGGCTCGTGGCTGGCCTACACGCATCATGTTCGGCTGCCGACGCTCGCGATCCACGCCATCGACCGCTACCTCCTGGTCGGGAATCTGCTCGGTTTCGAGCCCGAGACGGCCGACTTCTCGATCCCGGTCCGAGCCCAGGCGGAGGAGCGCGTCGATGCGCTGTTGCGGGAACATGTCGGAGCGATGAGCAGGCCGCCTATCGTGATCGCGCCGGGATCGCTGTGGGAGACCAAGCGCTGGCGGCCTGAAGGCTTTGCCGCGGTCGCGCGGCATTTTGTCGCACGAGGCTATCCCGTGCTCATCGATGGAGCGGCGAACCAAAGGGAGGAATGTCGATGGATCGCCGCGCAAGCTCCGGGCGCGGTCGCGCTCGCCGGCCTGACTTCCCTGGCGGAACTGGCGGCGTTGATTCGGCGATCGGCGATGGTGCTGACCAACGATTCCGGGCCGCTCCACTTGGCCACGGCGCTTGGCCGCCCGATGGTGGCGATCTTCGGCCCGACGAACCCGGTTTGGTTCGGCCCCTACCGGCGGCCGGACGCGCTCGTGCGCGCGGGCGTGGCTTGCTCGCCGTGCAATCTTCGCGACATGGCGCGCTGCCCTTACGATCACGCCTGCATGCGCGCGATCACGCCCGAACGCGTGATCGAGGCCATGGAGGGGCGGCTCGCCAAGGCCGGCCATTCCGATGCGGCGCCCGGCTGAGCTTGGTCGAGAGATGACCTCCGTCATGACATCGCGCTTCGCGGGCGGCGCAGCCCCATTGTCGACTTCGTTCGCTCTCCAGCGCGATTCGGCAGGCCGCGATCGAGATTTCGGCGTTCGATCGATTGTTTGTCGGCGACCAGCCGTGTTAATGGACCGCGGCGCGACGAGCGAACCGAGTTGTCGCGGCGTCGCATGAGATCGGCAATCGAACTGCGGCGATAGTTAAGTTCATACGGACAAAGCGATTATGGAATTCATCGATCTTTCCGCGCAGCGGCGGCGGCTCGGACTTCGAATCGATCGCGCGGTGGCCCGCGTGCTCGACCATGGTCGTTTCATTCTCGGACCGGAAGTCGATGAACTGGAGCGGCGCCTCCAGGAGTTTTCCGGCGCTCGCTATTGCGTCAGTTGCGCGAACGGCACCGACGCCCTCGAACTCGCGCTGTCCGCGATGAATATCGGACCGGGCGACGGCGTGGTCGTTCCGGCCTTCACCTATGTCGCGACGGCGGAGGCCGTCGTGCGGGTGGGGGCAACGCCGATTTTCGCCGATGTCGATACGGAAACCTACAACCTCCGCCCGGAAAGCGCGGCGGCGGCGATCCGGGCGGCCGAGGATCTCGGGCTGCGGGCGCGGTGCGTCATGCCGGTGGATCTCTTTGGCCAGCCGGCCGACTACGCGGCGATCCATCGACTGGCCGAGACGCATGGCCTGAAGGTCTTGGCCGATGCGGCGCAGAGTTTTGGCGCGACTTGGCGCGGAGGCAGGGTCGGCGCGCTCGCGGGCGTCACGACCACCAGCTTCTATCCGGCGAAGCCGCTGGGTTGTTACGGAGACGGCGGCGCCATCTTCACCAATGACGAGGCGCTCGCCTCGTTGTTGCGCTCGCTGCGACGCCATGGCCAATCCGAACGCGGCGGCGCCTACGTCCATGTCGGGCGCAACAGCCGCTTGGACACGATTCAAGCCGCGGTGCTGATCGAAAAGCTGTCGGCGTTCGAGGAAGAGATCGAGGCGCGCAATGTCGCGGCCAGGAGATACGCCGAGCGGCTCCCGGCGCAGATCGTCGCGCCGAGAATCGCCGAGGGGAATCGGTCCGTCTGGGCTCAGTACACGGTGAGGGTTCCCGTCGGTCGCGACGAAGTCGCAGCGTCGTGCCGCGCGGCCGGCGTGCCGATCGCCGTCCACTATGCGACGCCGCTGCACCAGACGCCGGCCTATCGACGTTTTCCAACCGCCGCGCCCCGACTCGAAAACGCCGAATTGCTTTCGCAGCAAGTGCTGAGCCTGCCCATGCACGCCGATCTCGACGAGCGGACGCAGGACCGCGTGATCGACGCGATGCGCGAGGCGGTCGCCGCAGCTGCAATGAAGCCGCGCCGTGCTCGCGCTTAGGGACCTGCGCCATCGCGCCGAGTACGCGCTGGCCAGGGGCGCAGCCGCTCTGTTTCGACTCCTGCCTATCGACGTCGCCGCCTCCGTCGGCGCGAGCCTGACGGCTTGGATCGCGCCCTGGACGTCGCATCACCGTCGCGCGCTCGAAAATCTCGCCGTGGCGTTTCCCGACTGGTCTGCAGCGGAACGCCAGCGAGTTGCGGCGGCGATGTGGCGAAACACGGGGCGAACGATTGCGGAAACGCTGCTGTTGGACCGCATCATGTCCGACCCTTCGCGGCTCGAGATCAAGGACCGCGAAGCGTTCGAGCGCCGGCTGCGCGAACCCGGCGCCAAGGTCGGCGTCACCCTCCACATGGGAAACTGGGAGATGGCCGCCGTCGCCTTCGGCGTTTGCGGCGACAAATTCGCCGGCGTCTATCGCCCGCTGCGCAATCCCTACCTCGACCGATATCTGCGCGAAACGCGAAGCCCATTCTATTCCGCGGGTCTTATCGCCAAAGGGACTGGAAAGGGCGTCCGGCCGAAGCGGTTTACGGCCAAGGCGGCCATCGATGGTCTGCGACGGGGCGGACAATTGGGCCTCGTGTGCGACCATGTCGACAAGGGGTCCCCTTTTGTGGTGCCCTTCTTCGGTCAGCAGGCGAAATTCACCCCTGCGCCTGCGGTGTTTGTCCGCGCCGTCGGCGCGCAGTTCTGGATCGGCCGCTGCATCCGTCGCGATCGCCGTTCACGCTTCCTGGTCGAGCACGAGGAATTGCCGTTCGAGCGGACGGCGGATCGGGCGGCGGATCTGCGCAACGCGACGGCGGCGATGGCCAACCGGTTCGAGCGCTGGATTCGCGAGACGCCGGAGCAGTGGATGTGGTGGCAACGGCGGTCGATGTCAGGTTAGCGTCGAAAATCAGAGGAATAATTCTCAGGCCGCGGACCGTTCAACGGCGTAAGGGAAGACCGCAGGGTTTGCAACCTTCGATTGCCGGCGGTAAAGTGGGCGCCGCGACGACGGAATAACATGGGGACGGCTGGCGTCAACTAGCGAAAGCGGGGGCCAAGTGAATACTCAGTCAGATGGCGGGGGGCTCCGGCCGGTTCGCGTCGCCGTTGTCGGGACTGGCCATTTTGGGCGGTTCCACGCGAGGCACTACGCGCAAAACAAGAACGCCGAATTGGTTGCGGTCGTCGACATCGACCGTGAGACGGCTGACGCCGTCGCCGCCGAATTGGGATGCGCGGCGCTCTACGATCATCGCGCTCTGATCGGCAGGATCGACGCCGCAAGCGTCGTCGTCCCGACTGGTCAGCATTTCGCCGTCGCCGTCGAACTCCAGGAAGCGGGGATCGACACGTTGGTCGAGAAGCCCCTGAGCGATACGATCGCCTCGGCCGAATCGTTGATGCGCTCGGCCGAGAGCCGCGACTTGATCTTGCAGGTCGGCCATATCGAGCGGTTCTCCTCGTGTTTCAAAGTCCTGGCCGGGAAGGTTCGCCGGCCCCTGTATTTCGAAAGCAACCGCATTTCGCCGTGGACGGAGCGAGGGCTCGACGCCGATGTGGTCTTCGATCTCATGATCCACGACATCGACATCATCCTCGGGCTCGCCGGCTCGTCCGTCAGCGACGTCAGCGCGGTCGGCACGCGGCTGTTCAGCGATAAGGTGGATCTCGCCAACGCGCGGCTGACCTTCGAGTCGGGATGTGTGGCGAATATCACGGCGAGCCGGGTCAGCCATAAGGTCGAGCGCAGCCTGCGCGTCTTCCAACCCGGCAGTTATCTGGTCTGTGACTTCGTGACGCACCGCGTCTTCACCTACGCGTTGAAAGGCGAATTCGGGGCGCTCGACGCCAGCGCCGTCGACAGCACGGTCTTCGAGGTGAAGCGCGAGGACAGTCTCGGCAACGAGATCGACGAATTTCTTTCCTGCGTGCGCCATCGAACGCAGCCGACGGTCGACGGGCGAGTGGGCGTCGAGGCGGTCAAGATCGCCGAGCAGGTGAACGACAGCATTCGCCGTCACTTGGATAGCGCGCAACGGCACGGCACGAGCGCTTCGACGCAAATCTGACACGAATCCGTCGCCGTCGCCGGCCTCGTCGACCGCTCACGGTGGGGAGGCGCAGAACTCAGGCCTTCGCCAAGACAGGGACGGGCCGGCGCGTAGTCGCGCCGGGCGCGTTTCGCCGTCTTCGCTCCTGATTCACAGCGAGAATCCTCGCCGCTGTCGGGCCAAAAAACCACTAAGCCTACCGTCCATCTTCGCGCCGCCGGCACCGACATCGCGTGGAGAAGACCGGACATTCCCAGCGCGCTCGCACGCGGGCCGGTGTGCTCCCGAGGGGGGACGCCACGGGAACAGCGATGTTCGTACATCATCCGCATCCGCTCGCGCGGCAGCCGAAATGTACATCCAATATGGTGATTGACCGGGCCGGCCCCGTCCAACCGCGCCGTGTTTTTGGCGAGAACGCTGGTATTATATCACGAAGCCCTGTCGGAGTTTGAAGGCGGATATCGGATTTGAGTTGCGTACATCGGAAATTTGGAGCATCAAACAATCCGCGCAAGCGGCGCTACGGTCAACGCTCACTCCGAAGGGTCTCGCCGAGACAGGATGGATCGCTGCTTCGCAAAACGCTGAGGCCGGGCAACCGGTGTGGTTCGGCGTGATCCGTTCGGACAAGGACGGCAACGCCCTCCTCGGGGGGCACAATTGGAGGATGGACTATGAGGCTTATTAAGGTACTGGCGGGCTCGCTCACGGCGCTTGCCCTTTGCCTGCCGCTCGCCGTCACGGCGAGCGCCAGCCCGGCGAAACCGCTGCTCGGCTTCTCGATCGACGATCTGCGCGTCGAGCGTTGGGCCCGCGACCGCGACTATTTCATTGCGGCGGCGAAGGAACTGGGCGCCGAAGTGCTCGTGACCTCGGCCGACGCCAACGAGCAGAAGCAGGTCAACCAGGTCGAAGACATGATCGCCAAGAAAGTCGACGCGATCGTGGTCGTGCCGATGAACTCGAAGGTGTTCACCGCGGTGATCGACGAGGCGCACAAGGCCGGCATCAAAGTGCTGTCCTATGACCGCCTGATCCTCGGCGCGGACGAAGACGCTTACATCTCGTTCGACAACGAGCGCGTCGGCACTCTGGAGGCCGAGGGCGTCTTCAAGGCCAAGCCCGAAGGCAACTACTACCTGCTCGGCGGCGCTCCGACCGATAACAACGCCAAGCTGCTGCGCACCGGCCAGATGAAGGTTATCCAGGCGGCTGTCGACTCCGGCAAGATCAAGATCGTCGGCTCGCAGTGGGTTCCGGAGTGGAGCCCGACCACCGCGATGTCGATCATGGAAAACGCCCTGACGGCCGCCCAGAACAAGATCGACGCGGTCATCGCCTCCAATGACGGCACCGCTGGCGGCGCCATTCAGGCTCTCGCCGCTCAAGGGCTGGCCGGCAAGGTTCCGATCTCGGGCCAGGACGCCGACCTCGCCGCCGTCAAGCGCGTGATCGCCGGCACCCAGACGGTCACCGTCTACAAGCCGCTGAAGCTGATCGCCTCCGAGGCGGCCAAGCTGGCCGTGGCCTTGATCAAGGGCGATAAGCCGGCTTACAACGCCAAGCTCGACAACGGCAAGAAGCAGGTCGACTCGCTCCTGCTGACCCCGATCGGGATTACGAAAGACAACGTCCATATCCTCACCGACGACGGCTTCTACACCAAGGAGCAGATCGAAGGTAAGTGATCCCTTACGCGTTTCCGTCCGGGGCGGCCATCCGCCCCGGACGTCTCGCGCGGCCGGTGGTTTTGGCGAACGCCGGACTTCGTCGCCGCGGCGACGCGAACCCCCCTACCGCGGCGCCTTGATGTTTGGCGCCGATAGGCTCATCGATCCGAACCGCTGGGGAACGAAGGGGCTTTGCCGGGGCTCCGTCCCGTCACGTTGGAGCGGCGCGGCGTGCGGCGCGGCGTATTGATCTTACGCAATCGCGGCCGAGCCGCAGGTCGTAAGAACGATCCGTGAGACGCATCGCCGTCACGCAAAAACCGCTTCACGAGGCGCGTGCGATGCGCCACTATGTGATTGAGAGCGCGTCGCAGGCTGGCCGGGCGGCGCCGCCGAGAGGGGAGAGGCAGCCATGTCCGAGTATCTCTTGGAGATGCACGACATCACCAAGAAATTCGCCGGCGTCACGGCGATCGAAAACATCGACTTGAAGGTTCGCCCCGGCGAATGCGTCGGTCTGTGTGGCGAGAACGGCGCGGGCAAGTCGACGCTGATGAAAGTGCTTTCGGCGGTGTTGCCTTACGGCACCTGGACCGGAACCGTTTTTTGGGACGGCCAAGAACTCAAGGCCCGGGACATCAGGGAAACCGAGGCGGCCGGAATCGTCATCATCCATCAGGAATTGATGTTGGTGCCCCACCTGTCGGTCGCCGAAAACATCTTCCTCGGATCGGAGCTGACCACGTCCGGCGGGTTCATGGACTACGACCGGATGAACGCCCGCGCTGCCGAGCTGATGGTGCGTCTGAAGATGCCCGACATCAACGTCGCGCTTCCGGTCTCGGCCTATTCGGGCGGCAGGCAGCAGTTGATCGAGATCGCCAGGGCGATAAACAAGAACGCCAGACTGCTCATTCTCGACGAACCGACCTCGGCGCTGACCGCCACCGAGACGCGCACGCTTCTCGACCTCATCCGGGAGTTCAGGTCGCACGGTATGGCCTGCGTCTTTATCTCCCACAAGGTGGGCGAGATCGCCGAGATCGCCGACACGGTGACCGTCCTCCGCGACGGCACGCATATCGCCACAATGCCGATGTCCGAGCTGAACACCAACAAGATCATCACCATGATGGTCGGCCGCGAGATGAAAAACCTCTTCCCGCGCGAAGCCCACGACATCGGTGACGTGATCTTCGAGGCGCGCAACGTCACCTGCTGGGACACGACCAATCCCGAGCGCAAGCTGGTCGACAACGTCTCCTTCAAGCTTCGGCGCGGCGAGATTCTCGGCGTCGCCGGGCTGGTCGGCGCCGGACGCACCGAGATGGTCTCCGCGCTGTTTGGCTGCTACCCCGGCCGATATGAGGCCGAGGTCTGGCTGGAGGGCCGGAAGCTCAAGATTCACGAACCGGTCGACGCGGTGCGCGTCGGCATTTCCATGGTGCCCGAGGACCGCAAGCGCCAAGGCATCGTGCCGCTCATGAGCGTCGGCTACAACATCACCATGGCGGTCCTGGGGCGCTACACCCGCTACGGGCTGATCGACGTCGAGGGCGAGCTGGCGGCCATCAACGCCGAGATCCTGCGCATGAAGATCAAGACGGCGCACCCGCTGCTGCCGATCTCCAGTCTTTCCGGCGGCAACCAGCAGAAGGCCGTGGTGGCCAAAATGCTGATGCCGGACCCCAAGGTGCTCATTCTCGACGAACCGACGCGCGGCATCGACGTCGGCGCCAAGTACGAAATCTACAAACTGATCTTCGAACTGGCTAAACAAGGGGTCGCGGTGCTGATGGTTTCCTCGGAACTGCCCGAGGTGCTTGGCGTTTCCGACCGCGTCCTCGTCATCGGCGAAGGACAGTTGCGCGGCGATTTCGTCAACAAAAATCTCACCCAGGAAAAGGTTATGTCCGCCGCGATCGGCCAGGCCGAAGCCGAAGCCGCCTGATCCCGCCATCACAAACATCGGTATCGAACTATGACCATCATGAAGAAAGACTTCCGGAGCTTTCTCTCCGAGTACAAGATCTTGGCCCTGCTGCTGGTGATCGTCGTCATCTGGGTGTTCTTCGGCTTCCTGACCTATGACGCCGCGAACGGCGGCTCCCAGTTCCTGACCCCGCGCAACTTCTCGAACCTGCTTCGCCAGATGGCGATCACGGGCATGCTGGCCTCGGGCATGGTGTTCGTCATCGTCTCCGGCGAAATCGACCTGTCGGTCGGGTCGCTGCTCGGGATGCTCGGCGGCGTCGCGGCGGTGTTGGACATTTGGTGGCATTGGCCGCTCGCGGGGACGATAGCCGTGGTGGTCGTCCTTGGCATCGCGGTCGGCATGGTCGTCGGCTACGTGACCGCCTATCAGGGCGTCCCGTCGTTCATCGTCACGCTGGGCGGCATGCTGGTCTTCCGCGGCATTGTGCTCGGCATCACCGGCGGCATCACGATCGCGCCGGCTTCCGACGGCCTGAAAGTGATCGGACAGGGCTACCTGCCGGGCGGCGTGGGCGACCTGATCGCGGCCGCGCTCTTCGTCCTTCTGGTGGTCATGGCCTTCAGGACGCGGGCCGGGCGCCGGAAGCACAAGCTGCCGGTCTCGTCGATGGCGGTGGAAATCGCCAAGCTCGTCGCCATCGGCGTGGTCATTCTCGGCTTCGTCGTGAGCCTGAACAGCTATCAGGGCGTGCCGGTTCCGGTGCTGATCCTGCTCGTCATCCTCGGCGTCTTCACGGTCATCGGCGATCAGACGGTGTTCGGACGCCGCATCTACGCGGTCGGCTCCAATATGGAGGCGACCCGGCTCTCCGGCGTCAACGTCAACCTGGTCAAGCTGATGGTCTTCGGCATGATGGGGCTGATGTGCGCCTGCGCCGGCCTGACCACCACCGCCCGCCTTGCCGCCGGCACCCCCTCGGCCGGCACCGGCGGCGAGCTCGACTGCATCGCGAGCTGCTTCATCGGCGGCACCTCGATGCGCGGCGGCATCGGCTCCGTGGTCGGGGCGCTGGTCGGCGCTACGATCATGGCCAGCCTCGACAACGGCATGACCATGCTCGGCATCGACACGTTCTGGCAGCAGATCGTCAAGGGGACCATTCTCGTGCTGGCGGTGTGGATGGACATCGTGTCCTCCGGCACCCGCCGCTGAATTCATCTCCCGAGGCTCCGAAGCCTTCGTCTCCCTGCCCGGTCGCGCGTTGCGGCCGGGCCTTTTTTTTTTGCGCGGGAGCCTGTCGCGAGCCAAAAAAAACCCGGCTCCTCAAGGAGCCGGGGACGCCGTGAACCCAAAGGCTGGGGCGGACCGCCGTCACAGCCGGCGGGCGAGGATCGTCTCCAGATATTCCTGCTTGCCCGAGCGGGGCTGCGGCGAAAGGTTCGCGGCGATCGCCCGGTCGGCGACCTCGGCGAGCGTGCGCTTGCCGGCGAGGATCGCCTTGCCTTCGGCGCCGTCCCAGCCGGCGTAGCGGTCCTTGAGGAACCCGGTCAGGAAGCCGTCGTTCAACAGCTTCTCGGCGTTCAGCAGCGCACGAGCGGCGATGTCGATCGAGCCGACATGGGCCTGCACCAGGTCCACCGGATCTATCGACTGGCGGCGGATCTTGGCGTCGAAATTGAGCCCGCCGGTGGTGAAGCCGCCGTTCCTCAAGATCTCGTGGAACACCAGCGTCAACTCGCCGGCGTCCATCGCGAACTGGTCGGTGTCCCAGCCGAGCAGCGCGTCGCCTCGGTTGATGTCGACCGAGCCGAAAACGCCGAGTGCAAAGGCGAGCGCAATCTCGTGCTCGAAGGTGTGGCCGGCGAGGAGGGCGTGGTTCTGCTCGATGTTGAGCTTGACGTCCTTGGTCAGCCCCCACTTCTCCAGGAAGCCGAAGACGGTGGCGACGTCGAAGTCGTATTGGTGCTTGGTCGGTTCGCGGGGTTTCGGCTCGATGAGCAGCGGGCCGTCGAAGCCGATCTTGTGCTTGTGCTCGACCGCCATCGACAGGAAGCGCCCCATCTGGTCGTATTCGCGCTTGATGTTGGTGTTGAGCAGCGTCTCGTAGCCCTCGCGGCCGCCCCACAGCACGTAATTCTTGCCGCCGAGGCGCTTGGTCGCCTCGAGGCAGGCCCGCACCGTGGCGGCGGCGAAGGCGAAAATCTCCGGATCGGGGTTGGTGGCGGCGCCCGCCATGTAGCGGCGGTGCGAGAACAGGTTCGCGGTGCCCCACAACAGCTTCACCTTGGCCGTCGACATCTTCTTCTCGAGCACGTCGACCATAGCGGCGAAGGCGGCCAGATGCTCGCGCAGCGTCTCGCCCGACGGACCCACATCGGCGTCATGGAACGTGTAGAACGGCACGTCGAGGATGCGGAACAGGTCGAAGGCCACATCGGCCTTGGCCTTGGCCATGGCCATGGGGTCGCCGCCGTGCATCCAGGGCCGCAGGAAAGTTTCGCCGCCGAACGGGTCGCCGCCCGGCCAGCCGAACGAATGCCAGTAGCACACGGCGAAGCGCAGATGGTCCTCCATGCGTCGCCCGGCGACGACGCGGTCCTTGTCGTAATAGTGATACGCGAGCGGGTTGGCGCTCCCCGGACCTTCAAACCGAACAGGCTCGGCTAGTCCGAAGAAGCTGGGGACGGGGGCGTTCATGGGCTGATCTCCTTTGCGAGGGGGGCGAGGCGCCGCCGGGCGGAGCTTGCGGGGAAGGTTGCGGCAAGCGCGGCGTCGGGCCCGTCGCTGCGGGCCGGGTCGAGCCACGGCGCGCCCGAGGCGTCCGACCCATCGTCGGCATGCCCGCCGATCGGGCGATGGCGCGCGCGTCGCCCTCGAGAAGGGCCGTCTTGCCGCGGGACGCGCCGATGTCGACTCCGAGGAGACGGGGGCGTTTCTCTCTCTTGGCGCGTTACGGCGGGAGCCCCTGTCATGGCAGGTTGTCACGAATGACGATGTCGATGCCGATCTGCTCCTGTTCGGCGATGATCGGCTCGTTGCGCGACAACGCGCTGAGAATGCGCACCGCCGACCGCGCTTCATGGCCGGGATTTTGAGTAATGACCGCGGCCATCACGCCCAGAAGCAGGAAGCGGCGCGTCTCCGGCGTCAGATCGTGGCCGATGAACACGATGTCGCGCGCCGGCCCGGCGTCGATCAGCGCGGCCCCGATGCCGGCGGTTCCGGCGCCGATATTGTAGAGCCCGACCAGATCGGGATGTTCGGCCAGCAGGCGCCGTATGAGAACGGCGTTGTGGATGTCGTCGTCCCGCCCTTCCACCGTCGGCAGGAGCTCGAGATTGGGGTATTGCGAGGTGACGACCTGATGCACGCCGAACAGACGTTCGCCATGGTCGTGCAGGGAAAGCGATCCGGCGACAACGGCGACCTTGCCCTTGCGTCCGCCCAAGAAGCGCCCGAGTAGGGTTCCGGCGGTGCGGCCGGCCGCGATATTGTCGACGCCCACGTAGCGCAGGCGTTGCGACGAGGGCACGTCTGAAACCAGCGTCACCACAATGATTCCGGCCGCCACCAGTTCGTCGATCACCGCCCGCACGCGCGGGTGGTCCAGGGCCACCGCCGCGATCCCTTCGTAGCGTTTGCCGACGTCCTCCAGGGTTTGGGCCAGGGCGTCGGGGTCGAACACGTCGGTTTCGACGACATCGATGAGCGTGCGACGCGCCGCCAGCAGAGTTCGCGACCGGGCGACGTGCTCGACGATCTCGGCCATGAAGACGTTCTGGTTGCGGGGCATGACGAAACAGAAGCGATGGCTGCGACCGCGCGCCAGCTCCGCCGCCGCCGCGTAGGGCTGAAATCCGAGGCGTTCGATGGTTTCCTTGACGCGGCGGATCGTCGTTTCCCTCACGCCGGGGCGGCCATGGAAAACCCGATCGACGGTGGCCGTGGAAACCCCCGCCTCCCTGGCGACGTCCTTCAACGTGACGGTGGTGGGATCGAATAAATCGCTCATACATAAGGAATCGCGCAAAATCATGAGGTGCGCAACTCGAATCGTTGCCGCAAGGCGAAAAATCCGCACTCGGAATCGGCGACGAGGTCGGGCCGGAAAGGGAGAAATTCGCGGAGTGTCCGGAGGATTGGAAGAAAATTCATCGATCACGGGCGTCTGCAGCGCGCCAAGAATTCTGATGTGCGAACATCAATCGTTCGGGTTCGTTGGACGGGAAACGGTTTCGGCCGGCGTGGCGGAGAGGACCGTCGGGCGGCTGAAACGCCCGGCCGAACGACCGACCCCGGTTTGCGGAAAATCGGTCTGCAAGCCAAAGACGGCAGCGGCGAGGCCAAGCGCGCGGCCCGAAGCAGCCCCTGGAAAAAGCGACTGCCGGCCTTAGGGGAAGAGTCTGCTCTCAATAGGTCGCAGCGGACGGCGCACGACCAAGGCGAGACGGAAGATCGACGCGGCGCCGAAGACGAAGATCGCGCTGGGAGCGCTGCGCGGGCAGGGGACGGCGAACGCCCGCGCCACGACCGAGATCGGCCCGGCGAATGTCGTCCGCAACGCCGCGTGGACGCCTCGGCTACGCCGATTGTGACGATTTGCCGCTGGCGATCGCCAGCGCGATGGCGCAGGCGTTCGACACGTTGAGGCTCTGAATCGCGCCGGGCAGGTCGAGCCGCGCCATAACGTCGCAATGTTCGCGCGTCAGCCGCCGGAGGCCCTTGTCTTCGGCGCCGAGAACGAGCGCGAGGGGGCGGTCGAGCCGGGTCGCGTCGAGCGTCTGCGCCGCCTGCGAGTCCAGTCCGACCCGCCAATAGCCGAGATCGCCGAGATCGGCGAGCGCGCGCGAGAGGTTGGGGACCGAGCAGATCGGCACGTGTTCGAGCCCGCCGGACGCGGATTTGGCCAGCGCGCCGGCGAACTCCGGCGAGTGGCGCTCGGTCGTCACCAGCGCGTCGACGGCGAAGGCCGCGCAGGCGCGCAGGATCGCGCCGACGTTGTGCGGATCGGTGATCTGATCGAGCGCGACGACGAGGCCTTCGGCGGGAACTTGCGAAATGTCGATCGGCTCGAGCGGCCGCGCTTCGAGCAGCAGTCCTTGGTGCACCGCGCCGCGCGGCGCGCGCAGCGCGATCTCTTCCGGCGCCAGGATTCGCGTCTCGACGCCGCGCGCGGCGATTTCCGCGGCGAGCCGCTCGGCGGCGGCGGCGGTCGCGTAAAGGCGAACGAGTTCGCGGCGCGGCGCGCGCAGCGCGGCGACGACGCTGTGAAAGCCGTAGATCCGCACGACGTCGGCGCGGCGGGCGCCGCGCCCCGCGGGTCTCGGGGCCGATTTGCCGAGGCTCGCCTCGCGCGGCCTCGGGCGCTCGGCGCGGTCGGTCGGTCGCTTCGCCGTGGGGAGCGCTTCAGCCGAACCGAGTCCGCCGCCGCGTCGGCGGGTCTTGCGAGTCACGATCGGTTTCCTCGAGGGTGGAGCGGCGAAAAGCCGCAATAGCCCAACCGACGCTCGGGCGCAAAGGCGTCGACATTTTGCTGTTGACAGGGCGGTCCGCGCGGCAAGATAAGGCCAGCGGATCGCGGCTCGGGCGTCCCGACGCGTTTTCGTCCGCGGCCTCGCGCCGATGGATCGGGGGGAGTGTCCCGAGCGGCAAAGGGGGCGGACTGTAAATCCGCTGGCTTAGCCTTCGTAGGTTCGAGTCCTACCTCCCCCACCATCCACTCCCGCCCATTTTGCGGAATTGGGCCTCGCGGGGATTATTGCGACATTTCCGACGATTGTGCGGGCGTATGTGGGGATGTCGCGCTCTCAGGCGAGAGTCTTCCGGGGAGAGGGCGAGTTTTGGCCCGTCAGTCTCTGCCTGCGGAATGGATTTTCGCGGGCGAAAATTTCGCGCGTCTCGGAGACCGGTTCGCACGGATTCGGAGACGAGTTCGCGCGTCATTTCGGTAGCGACGTTTGCCAACAGAAGAAGCCCGTCCGCTTCTCTGGCGCGAAACAGACAACCGATCCCGCGCGCCAGCGCCACGGGAATCTCTAAGATTGCTGCATTCCCAGCACGTGACGCTGCTCATCCCATTCGCTCGGCAGGTCCATCATGCGGGTCAGACCGATCCCGCGCGGCAAGCGGTTCTCGACGATGGCTTTGACGAGATCGGGGGCGAGAAAGGCGAGCGAGAGCAGCATCGAGACGGATCGCGGGCTGCGATTTTCTCGCGCGGCGAGGGTGTCGATGTCCGGCGCGCGGCCGGAGGTCAGCTCGTCCAGCCAGCGGCGCGCCTTGCCTATCGTGACGAGCAGTCTCGATCGTGTGTCGGAACTCATCGCACGCGGATCCTCCCATCGGCCTTGCAGCGGCGCGATGATTTCCCGTTGGACCCGGGTCGGCGGCTTCGACCACGTCGCAACGATGAAGGAGTTTCCCGCAATCGCCCCGGCGTCGAGTGTGAGCTCGATCTCGATCGCGCCGGGGCGAATCGTGATCTTCTCGACGAATTGACGGACCATCTCACGACCGCGGTCGAGGGCGTCGGCGCCATCTCGGGCTGTATTCGGCTCGGCCAATCTCGCAATTGCGTCGACCGCGATCCGCTCGACATCGGCGGCGGGAACGCGCGCGATAGCGCCGGCTTCGCTTTGTCTGCCCTCCGTGGTCGCGCTTGAAACGTAATAGCGATAGCGAACGCCACCCTTGACGGCGTAGCTGGGCGTCATGCGATGGCCGCGGTCGTCGAAGAGCTTGCCGGTCAGAAGAGCCTCGGATCGGCCTTGACGATAGCCCGAAGCTGCCGCTCTGCTTGCAAGATGGGCTTGGACGGAATCGAACAGGTCTTTGGCGATGATCGGCGCATGCTCGGCAGGATAGCTGTTGGCGCCGTGGTTCAGTTCGCCCAGATACATCCGGTTCTTCAGGAGATAGGCGAGAGGCCCCTTGGTGAAGGGAATGCCGCCGATGGTCTTGCCCGTGGCCAGGGGTCGGCGGCGCGTGAGGACGCCTCGTTCGCGAAGGTCTTGAAGCAGCGCTTGGATCGAACCCTGTTCAAGATAGCGATCGAAGATCAGCCGGACGGTTTTGGCCTCCTCTTCGTCGACGACGAGCTTGCGTTCGATGACCCTATAGCCGAACGGCGCCACGCCGCCGACCCAGATGCCCTTCTTCTTGGAGGCGGCGATCTTGTCGCGGATGCGCTCTCCCGTGACCTCGCGCTCGAACTGGGCGAAGGACAGCAGCATGTTGAGGGTCAATCTCCCGATGCTGGTGGTGGTGTTGAAGGATTGTGTGATCGAGATGAACGAGACGCCGTGGGCGTCGAACGCTTCGACGAGCTTGGCGAAATCGGCGAGCGAACGGGTCAGCCGATCGACCTTGTAGACGACGACGACATCGACCTGACGTCGCGCCACGGCGTCGAGCAGCGCCTGCAGAGCAGGGCGGTCCAGACTGCCGCCGGAATAGCCGCCGTCGTCGTAGCAGCTGGGGACAGAGTCCATCCTTCATGGGCCTGGCTGCGGATATAGGCGGCGCAGGCCTCGCGCTGGGCGTCGAGGGAGTTGAAGTCCTGCTCGAGGCCCTGGTCGGTGGAGACGCGGGTGTAGATCGCGCATCGCAGCGTCCGGGCTTTCGCGGTTTGGACGCTTTGAGCGGAGCGACAGCTGCGCTGGAGCGAGCGCCGGGTCATGACGGGTTCACGCCCCGCCACGGCCCCGGCCAAGTTGCCCGGACATGTGCGCGCCGAGTCCTCATGGTTGGACGCCTCCCTCGTTGCGAACGTGAGGGGCTGGGATCGGCCGTCCGTCGGCCATCGATTTCGGCGCGTCCTTCAGCCGATCCACACCGAAGAAGCGTCGCCCGTTCCACTGCGTCCCGGTGATGGCCCGCGCGACGTGAGAGAGACTGCGGTAGGTCTTGCCCTCCCAGGCGAAGCCGACCTCCAACACCATGACGCGATGCATGCGACCCACCCATTCGCGAACGAGTACGGACCCGGGCTTGATGCGCGGACTCGAAGGGGAAGAAGCGGCGCCCGATCGCCCGTCTTTGCGCTCCCGAAACCGCAACGGAGCGTGCCGAGCCGTAAAGCCCTCCAGCACGCGCAAGACCTCCGGGTCGAGGTCGCCCAACGCACCCGCCTGAACGCGATAGGCGAGGGCCCTGACCAGGAGCGATCGTGGCAAGGTCTTCGGCGCTCTCTTGGCGAAGACGTTTCGCCATTGAACGCGAAGCCCGTCCAGATCGAGCGCCTTTATCCGCTCGATCTCGGACTTCAGGCGCTCGATTTCGTCAGGGTATGGCGCGCGCGCTGTCATCTTTTGCGCCGTCCCGTCACGCCGCTTTGGCGGGCCGGATGCGGGCTCCGACGCTCGTCGATCCACCGATCCCGCTGGATCCTGCATTGCTGATGGATTCATCAGCGCCACGGGCGCCATGGATTCCGGGCGAGGCGAGCCAATAGCGGGTCGCGACGCCTTCTCGGCGGCGCTCGATCGAGTAGCCTCGTTTGCGCAGACCGGTCAGCGCCGCGCGCGTCGTGTGCGGCAGCCAATCGGTGGCGACGATCAGCTCGTCGATCGAAGCGCCGCCCTCGCGACAGAGTAGACCCACGACCTCGGCGAGTTTCGAACCTGCGCGCGGCGCCGCGGCCGTCGAGACTGGCGCCGCGTTCTGAGAGGAAGCTGGACGATCGGCGGGCTCTACTGCGGCGGCCTGGGCCGCCGCTTTCGTCGGCTGGACTTGGGAATCCGCGTTCGAAGCTTCGGCGGCGGCTTCCTCCGCGTCCACCTCTTCATCGACCGCGATCGCGTTCAGTCCGGCCGCGGCCAGCTTCAGCGCATAGGATTGTCCAGCTTCCTCGTCGCGTCGCCACGCCGACATACCGGGCTTCGCCCTGATCTCCCTGACCAGCCCCGCATCGACGAGCTTCTCAGCGACTTTCCGCGCCGCGGCGCCTTTCAAATTCTGCGGCGCGACAAGGCATCGATCTTCGCGCTGCGCGGCGGCGCTCATCATCACGAGCTGCGTATCGCTGAGTTTGACGTTGCTGAATTTTGAATTCGCGAGTTGCTTGGACATTGCTCGACCCTTTTATAGCTCGGGGTCCGGCCCTTCCGGCCCCTCACTGCGACGAGCCCCGGATCAATGCGATCAACGGGGCGAAGGGTCTCGCTAGACGGCTCACTCAGCCGCCCGACATCAACACCAATGCTCTGTTTCGAAGGAAACGCCAGTCCTTTCTGTGCGCTTGCGAAGCCTGGTTAGCGACCAGGGTTTACGGGCAGAAAAAACGCAAAGGGACAAACACTGCACGCTTCGCGCTGTGCGGGGATGCCCGGCGTGATTTTAGCGCGCCAGCGCCTCGTCGATGGTAAGGGTGTATTCGCTGTCGGGGGTCGTCTGTTATTCGGCGCGCGGATTGAGCCCCGATCGGCGCCCAACCGAGGGTCTGACGCACTTTTGATGACGAACGGGTCACGTGGCGCCGATGACCCGTGCCTGAAGCAAGTCGAGTTTTCCTCGCCCATACATCTGGCGCTTGACCAGCTTGAGCTTGCAGATCTGGCCTTCGGCTTGGCCGTTGGACCAACCCGACGAGATTGCGGCGCTCACGGCGGCTTTGTCTTTTGTGACGCCGTTCGCGAATCCGGCGACGAGACTCGTCTTGGCGCGCTCGATCCACGGATCGAGTTCCGCTAGCGCCTTTCTTCGGATCATGGCTTGGAAATCCGCCACGATTTCGCGCGCCTCGACCAGAAGCTCGACGCCGCTCTCGATGGCGGCGACGGTTACGGTCTCGGCCTTAGAGAGCCGGTCGCGCCCGATCGTCATCAACCGGGCGATGGTTCGGGCGGAGGGCGTGCGGCTTATCGCGCTCGCATCCATCTTTTCCGATCGCCGACGTCGTCCGCTCCACTCACTGACGACACGAAGGCATCCGCGAAACCCCTGCCGCTTCAGTGAACGCCATAGCTCAGAACCATTGCGACGCCCCGCCGCCCATTGCTCGTCTAGCCAGGGAAGGTAGGCTTCGAGCGAGCTGCTGCGAACGCGGAACATGTCCGACCTCTGACCGCGAAGCACCTTTCGGGTGAGACCGCGGCTGTAGCCGGTACGACGCACGATCTCCCTGATCGTCGCGCCGTCCTTGGCCATCGCAAGGATGGCGGCGTTGGCTTCCTCGCGGCGCAGATACCCCTCATATTGGAGCTTCTCGGCCGCGGTGAGCAGGGCGGGATTGATCGTGGTCGCGCCGATCGCGGTCCGAATTTGACGCATCGACTTGCGCACGGCGTCGAGGAAAGCGTGGCTTGCGTTCTCCATCAGATGCCAGCGGTCGGCGACCTGCACCGCGTTGGGGAGCGCCTTTTGCGTCGCCATCGCGTAGCCGCCGCCTCGATCCCGAGCCACGACAGCGATCTGCGGTTGGCTGGTCAGCCATGCCTCGGCGGTCGCCGGTTCTCGATCCGGCAACAACGCGATCGTCTTTCGACGTTCGAGATCACAGATCAACGTTCCGTAGCGTTGGTTGCGGCGCCAAGCCCAGTCGTCGATCCCAATGATCGCCGGGGGCGCGAAGCTCGGGCTGCCGCGCCTGCGCACGGCGCGCAATAGGGTGTCGTTGCTGACCGGCATGCTCAAGCGGCGCGCGAAACTCGCCGCCGGTCGGCCTCCCAGGGCGAGCGCGAGGCAATGAACAATCTGATCGAGCCGAGCGGTGCGCCGCGCCCAAGGCTTGAGAATGTTGTCGTCGAAGCGTTCCGTGAAGATGCGGCGCGCGCATCGAAGCGCGTCACAGCAGAAGCGCCGGGCATGGAGCACCAACACGACGCGCTGTCCCGCAATCGGTAAGTCCGCCAGGCGACGAGGATATCGGCTGTGAACACGATCGGAAATCGCTCCACAAGATGGGCACGCGCTCAACGCGCTCGTCGCGCGTATCGTAATGACGGTGCTGTCGCCGTCGCTCAACGCATCAACCGCGGAAAAGCCGGGCGGGAGCAACTCTGAGGCGTGAAGAGACCGCATGGCGCTGATTCCCCTGCGAAACCAGGCCAAATCGGCGCCTCAACTTCATCAAAAGTGAGTCAGACCCCAACCGAGACCCGCCTCAATCCGAGCTACCCAATGAACATTATTGAAGAATGTCGCCCTGTCCGTGGGTCAGCGTTGGAAGCCGAAAGCGGGTCAGATCGCGCGCCGAGTCACACGCGACGAAAGAAAGTCGCCCCCGAGTGCTGGAATCGCTCGACGCGGACGGCGTGGCGGTCGGCTCGAGCTATCCGATGGGGCGCGGCGAAATCGTGCTCGTCGATCGGCTGTCGAGTCTCGACAAGGCGCTGACCGTCGCGTTGGCGGCCCGCGTGTTGCTTCGCGTCTCCAAGAACGACGCGAGGCTCGACGTGGTCGTTCGCCGCGCGTCCGAAGACGCGGATCGCGCGATCGTGTTTGTGGCCAATCCGTCGGCCGAGCCGATCGACGCCGAAATCGGACTCGATACGCCGTTCAAGTCCATTGTCGAGATCTGGAGCAACCGGTCGATCCGTCCGCAAGGGCGGGGCTGGGCCGACCATCTGCCGGCGTACTCGATCAACATTTACGAATGCACGAAGTAGCGGCGGGAGTTGCAGACATGTTGCACGAAAATCCACTCATGAGCGACATCAACGTCGCTCATTGGCGAAACCTTCAGGACTTGCTGCTCGACTCCGCCAAGGAAAAGCGGCGGATCATCGTGATCCACGACGACGGCGAAATTCGGAAATTCGTCCACTCCCAGCGCGTCGACATCGACCGCAGCGTGGTCAATCGGATTACGCGGCCGCAGGAAGACGCCCGCCGCATCTTCGAGGCCAATCCGGGCAAGGCGGATTTCATCGTCATTCTCGATCGCCGGTCGGTCGATCAGTATTTCGGCAGGGTTCAGGACACCTGGAAATCTACGGACGATCTCGACGAGTATGTGCATCGGATGTTCGCGATGCTCGACGACTATGGCGACGGCATCGTCACCTATCCCGGCTCGGCGCGGAGCACGCTCGGACTCCAATGGCGGTTGGGCGCGTCCTATGAACAGGTGAAGGCGGCGGTCGAGCAGCTCATTTTGCCCCGATCGACAGCGATATTCGGCATATTCGCCGGCAATGACTTGTGGGCGAGCCTGGTTCTGCGCTTCGACGAGAATAGGCGCGTTGACGTTATCGCCTCGGTGGACATGGCAGCGCTGACCGCGGCTAGCGATTGGCGCGGCAAGGCGCGCGAGATGGTCGCGTGGTCCAATAGCAAATTCTCGTCGTGCTCGCTTGGCCTGTTCACCACCGTCGACGACGCCCGCGCCTTTCTCGCCAACCCCGACAAACTATCTGCGCTGAAAAAGATCGCGGACGCCGGACATCTGTTGGCCGAGCCTGCGCCGGTCAGCGTGACGCGGCTTCTCTAAGAAGCGCAAAGACAAAGGCGGCTGCCGGTGGAACGGGCATTGGCGCAAGCGCAAGACAACGGGGTAAGCGGTCCTCCTGCCGCGGGGCCGGACGCTGTCCGAATGACGGGGATTTCCAAGTCCTTCGGCGGCGTCCGCGCTCTCGACCACGTCGACTTCAGCGTCCGGTACGGCGAAATCCACGCCCTGCTTGGCGAGAACGGCGCGGGCAAGTCGACGCTTCTGAAGATCCTGCGCGGCGTGTTGCCGAGCGATTCAGGAACGATCGAAATCGGAGGCCAGCCGCTGCCCGAGTACAACGCCGACGCAGTCCGTCGCGCGGGCGTGGCGATGATCTTCCAGGAAATGAGCCTGATTCCGACGCTGACAGTTGCGCAAAACATATTCCTGAATCGCGAACCTCGCGGTCGATTGGGCCTGGTGGATGACGGTGAGACCGTGCGGGCGACCCGCAAATTGTTCGACGAATTCGGCGTCGACATCGACCCTGAGTCGCCGCTCGCCGAGCTCAGCGCCGGCCAACGGCAGGTGACCGAGATCGTGAAGGCGCTTTCCCAGCGCGGCCGCGTCCTGGTTCTGGACGAGCCGACCTCGGCGCTGTCGGCGTCGGAAGTCGACCGACTTTTTGGATTCCTCCATCGGTTGCGCAGAGACGGGGTCGCAATCATCTACGTCTCGCATCGCATGGACGAGATCATGCGCATCGCGGATCGAGCCACAATCATCCGCGACGGCCGTCATGTCGTCACTGCGCCGCTGAGCGAACTCAGTCTGGAAGAGATCATAGAATACATCATCGGGCGCGCCGCTCGCGGTTTTGCCGATGTCGAGCCTGGCGCAGAGGCGACGGGCGACGCGCTGATCGAACTTCGCGACGCTTCCGGACCAGCCAAGCCGAGAAACGTCGACCTTGTCATTCATCGGGGAGAGGTGCTCGGAGTGGCGGGCCTTCTTGGAAGCGGCCGCAGTTCGCTCGCGCGACTGTTGTTCGGAATGGAGCCGCTTGTATCGGGCGATATTCGGATAAGCGGCGATCGCGTCAAAATTGAAACCCCCCGGGACGCCATCGCCGCCGGTATCGCCCTCATCCCCGAAAACCGGCTCGTCCAGGGCCTGGTCACGCAGCATAGCGTGGGCGACAACATAACGCTGCCGGTGCTGGATCGGATCAGTCGCTATTCCTGGGTGTCGGACTCCGACGCAGCGAAAGTGAGCGGCGAACATATCTCGCAGCTTCGCATCAAGGCGGAGTCCGCCGAGACCACGGTTAACACGCTCTCTGGCGGCAACCAGCAGAAGGTCGTGGTTGCGAAGTGGCTCGCCACAATGCCGAGCGTTCTGGTTCTGGATGAGCCGACAGCGGGCGTCGACGTTGGTAGCAAGGTCGAAATCGTCGGAGTGATCAGGGAGCTGGCGCGCCGCGGGCGCGCGCTACTGCTGATCTCATCAGAAATGTCGGTGCTGCTGGCGGCCTGCGACCGCATCGTTGTGATGTCGAGCGGCCGCATCGTGCGCGAAATTCCGCGTCGCCGTCTCGATCCGCCCTCAGCCGAGATTTCCGACGCCGGGGAGCGGCTTCGCTACGCGGAACGTCAGCTGCTCTTGGCGATTCAGAACGGGGCGGCCGCGACGGCGTAGAGCGTCCGGTCAGGCGGACTAAGGAGTCTCGCGCCGCCTGACCGACAGGGATGGATCGGTCGAGTATGAAGCCAGAGGAGAGAAAGAAATGGTCAAAGTGACATCGAAGGAAGCAACCAAGGCGCTGCTGATGGCCGCGGGATTGATTCTCGGACTCGGCGTTGGTGCAGCACAAGCGGCGGATCCCGATGCGGAACTTGCCGCGCTCGCCGGCAAGGTGCTGAGCACCGGACCCAACGGCGAGACGCCCTCGCCGGCGTCGGTCGTAACGCTCTCCGATGACGAGATCGCCAAGGTGAAAGCGATGCACGCCACGGCGGCGATCGTCCTGCACTACGGCGGCAACGACTGGTCGCGCGCGCAGGTCGCAGGGCTGAAGGCCGAGTTCGCCGACCTCGGGATCGATGTGATCGCGGTGACCGACGCAGGCTTCAAGCCGGAAACTCAAGTCGCCGACATCGAAACGGTTCTGGCCAAGAAGCCAAACATCATCGCCTCGATCCCGGTGGATCCGGTGTCGGAGGCGGGCGCATACAAGAAGGCCGCCGACGCGGGCGTGAAGCTGGTGTTCATGGACAATGTCCCTAAGGGTCTGGTCGCCGGCAAGGACTACGTGAGTGTCGTATCGGCCGACAACTACGGCAACGGCGTCGCAGCCGGCCTGCTGATGGCGAAATTCTTGAAGGGCAAAGGCACAATCGGCGCGGTATTCCATGCCGCGGACTTCTTTGTGACCAAGCAGCGCTACCAAGGGTTCCAAAAGGCCATCTCGGAATTCCCGGACATCAAGATCATCGAATTGCAAGGAATTGGTGGGCCGGACTTCTCGGGCGACGCCGACAAGGTCGCTTCGGCAATGATTACCGCCCATCCCGACATCGATGGCATTTGGGCTGTCTGGGACGTTCCCGCTGAAGGGGTGATCTCGGCCGCGCGCACAGCCAATAAGAGCAACCTCATCATCGCGACCGAGGACTTGGGCGAGAACGTCGCGATCAACATGGCGAAGGGCGGGTTCGTCAAAGGCCTGGGCGCTCAGCGGCCTTACGACCAAGGGGTGACCGAGGCGAAACTCGCGGCTTACGCGTTGTTGGGCAAGAAGGCGCCGGACTATGTGGCGCTGCCGTCGCTGGCCGTGACAAAGGATAATTTGTTGGACGCTTGGAAAGCCGTCTATCACACCGACGCGCCGGCGGACGTGAAAGGCAGCATGAAGTAGCCGGACGCCTTCCCAACTTTCGCCCGGCGCGCTCATAAGGAGAGCGCCGGGCGGATTTGATACGGCTGCAACCGCTGAATCTCAGTCACTTGCGATGGCTCCGGCAAATGCCCACAGAAGCTAACCTCACTCAGAGCGTCGATCGTCCGCCGGCCAAGCGGCTCATCTTGGCCAATTGGCGGCGGTACATTATCTATATTGGCTTCGTCTGCATTTTCGTCGTCTTCGCCGTCACGCTGAAGAGTCAGGGATTCCTCAACCCAAGCAATCTGCTGAACATCGTTCGGCAATCCGCCGTAACTCCCAAGGCGTGGTGAGTTTGGAATGCCACAGTGTTTGGGAAACGGCATTGATATGCGGATTGTGGGAGACGGCGGCACGAGACTGTGAATCAAGGGTGGGATGGTTCTTCCCGCCGAAGTCGAGGAGTTGATAGCGTCTCTGAGGGCGGAGATCGCGGCGCTGCGGGCCGAGGTGGCCGATCTTCGTCGGCAATTGGGGCGGGACAGACTCGAACAGTTCGCAACCGCCTTCGAGTGACGGGCTGCGGAAGAAACCGCGTATTGGAGGCAGTCTGCGCGGCCGTTCGGGCAAGACGAGCGGCGGGCAGACGGGTCACAAGGGCGGCACGCTGCGGCAGGTCGCCGATCCCGATTGCGTGGTTGGGCACGCGGCGTGCGCATGCGGCCATTGCGGTTGGCCTCTCGAGGCGGGGTCGGCGATAGGGGTCGAGAAGCGGCAAGTGTTCGACCTTCCCGAGCGCCCGCTGCGGGTCACGGAACATCAGGCCTCGATTTACCGCTGCGCGCATTGCCGGGGCGTGACGAAGGCGGTTTTTCCCGAAGGCGTGGTCTCGCCTGCCCAGTATGGCGAGCGCATCAAGGCCGCGGCGATCTATCTCAATGTCCAGCAACTCATCCCCGAGGATCGGACCGCGCAAGCGCTGAGCGATCTGTTCGACGCGCCGCTGATCTGTCCGGCCAGCCTTGTCGCTTGGATCGCCAAGAAGGGACAAGAGTTGCGGCAAGTTTACCAGGCCATCGGCGAGCGCGTGGCCGAGGCGAAGGTTCGCCATCTCGACGAGACGGGATATCGCATCGCCGGTAAGCTGCAATGGCTGCATACGACTTCGAGCCAAGCCTTCACCTTCTATCGCGCCGACGAAAAGCGCGGCGCGATCCCGCAGGATTTGAAGGGGGGCGTCGTCGTGCACGACCACTTCCTGCCTTATCGTCGGCTCGACGCGGTCGAACACGCCTTCTGCAACGCCCATATCTTGCGCGAACTCCAGTGTTTGATCGAGTTCGACAAGGAGCCGTGGGCCGAACTCATGCGCGACACGCTTCGGGCGGCGAATATCGCCGTTCATGAGGCGCGCGAGGCGGGCGCGAAGGCGCTGGAGCCCAAAGTCATCGCGGCCTTCGTCGACCAATATTGGGCCGCGGTTCGGCTCGGCCTCGCTTTCCATCGCCAGTTGCCCGCACTCCACGCCAAGGCCAACGCGAGCGGACGAACAAAGCAGCGCCCCGGCCGCAATCTGCTCGAAAGGCTGAAGACGTTCAAAGTCGAAACGCTGCGCTTCCTCACCGACTTCGACGTGCCCTTCACCAACAACCTGGCCGAACAGGACCTCAGGATGATGAAGGTCAAAATGAAAATCTCGGGCTCGTTTCGAACCCTCGACGGCGCCCAAAGCTTCGCGCGCCTCAGGTCAGTCGTCTCAACCGCGAGAAAACAGGGGGCCAACATCCTCAAAACCCTCGCCGACCCGCCAACACAGATCGCGCTCGCCCTCAACGCCTAGACGGCTTGGGAGTTACGCTTGTCAGTAACTCCCAAGGCGTGGTGAGTTTGGAATGCCACAGTGTTTGGGAAACGGCATTGATATGCGGATTGTGGGAGACGGCGGCACGAGACTGTGAATCAAGGGTGGGATGGTTCTTCCCGCCGAAGTCGAGGAGTTGATAGCGTCTCTGAGGGCGGAGATCGCGGCGTTGCGGGCCGAGGTGGCCGATCTTCGTCGGCAATTGGGGCGGGACAGCTCGAACAGTTCGCAACCGCCTTCGAGTGACGGGCTGCGGAAGAAACCGCGTATTGGAGGCAGTCTGCGCGGCCGTTCGGGCAAGACGAGCGGCGGCCAGACGGGTCACAAGGGCGGCACGCTGCGGCAGGTCGCCGATCCCGATTGCGTGGTTGGGCACGCGGCGTGCGCATGCGGCCATTGCGGTTGGCCTCTCGAGGCGGGGTCGGCGATAGGGGTCGAGAAGCGGCAAGTGTTCGACCTTCCCGAGCGCCCGCTGCGGGTCACGGAACATCAGGCCTCGATTTACCGCTGCGCGCATTGCCGGGGCGTGACGAAGGCGGTTTTTCCCGAAGGCGTGGTCTCGCCTGCCCAGTATGGCGAGCGCATCAAGGCCGCGGCGATCTATCTCAATGTCCAGCAACTCATCCCCGAGGATCGGACCGCGCAAGCGCTGAGCGATCTGTTCGACGCGCCGCTGATCTGTCCGGCCAGCCTTGTCGCTTGGATCGCCAAGAAGGGACAAGAGTTGCGGCAAGTTTACCAGGCCATCGGCGAGCGCGTGGCCGAGGCGAAGGTTCGCCATCTCGACGAGACGGGATATCGCATCGCCGGTAAGCTGCAATGGCTGCATACGACTTCGAGCCAAGCCTTCACCTTCTATCGCGCCGACGAAAAGCGCGGCGCGATCCCGCAGGATTTGAAGGGGGGCGTCGTCGTGCACGACCACTTCCTGCCTTATCGTCGGCTCGACGCGGTCGAACACGCCTTCTGCAACGCCCATATCTTGCGCGAACTCCAGTGTTTGATCGAGTTCGACAAGGAGCCGTGGGCCGAACTCATGCGCGACACGCTTCGGGCGGCGAATATCGCCGTTCATGAGGCGCGCGAGGCGGGCGCGAAGGCGCTGGAGCCCAAAGTCATCGCGGCCTTCGTCGACCAATATTGGGCCGCGGTTCGGCTCGGCCTCGCTTTCCATCGCCAGTTGCCCGCACTCCACGCCAAGGCCAACGCGAGCGGACGAACAAAGCAGCGCCCCGGCCGCAATCTGCTCGAAAGGCTGAAGACGTTCAAAGTCGAAACGCTGCGCTTCCTCACCGACTTCGACGTGCCCTTCACCAACAACCTGGCCGAACAGGACCTCAGGATGATGAAGGTCAAAATGAAAATCTCGGGCTCGTTTCGAACCCTCGACGGCGCCCAAAGCTTCGCGCGCCTCAGGTCAGTCGTCTCAACCGCGAGAAAACAGGGGGCCAACATCCTCAAAACCCTCGCCGACCCGCCAACACAGATCGCGCTCGCCCTCAACGCCTAGACGGCTTGGGAGTTACAATCCGCCATGATTGCGGTGATGGCCGTGGCCATGACCTTTGTTCTGGCCACCGGCGAGATTGACCTCTCCGTCGGCGCGTTGGCCGGGTTTTCCTCGGTCGTCACCGCCATGACCATTCGCGCGGCGGGAATGCCCGCCGGCGTCGCCGCAGGCGTCGCGACCGGCGTCGCCGTTGGTCTCTTCAACGGGCTTGTCACGACGCGCATAGGGATACCCTCGTTCCTCGCGACGCTGGCGATGATGGGAATTGCGACCGGGATGTCGATGTGGATGAGCGACACCGCGGCGATTCCGATCCTCAACGATACGTATTCATTTATTTTCGGCGGCGGCAACCTCGGCCCGGTTCCCGTCCTGTTGCTGTGGACGCTGGCTTTCGGCGTTATCGGACATTTGGCGCTGAGAAAAACCACTTTCGGAAGGCGCGTTCTCGCCACCGGCGGCAACGAAACGGCGGCCCGCTTTAGCGGGATCGACACCAAGTCGATCAAGCTGCGCGTGTTGATGATTTGCAGCGTCACCGCGGCGATCGCGGGGATGCTTTACGCAGGACGGCTGGAGTCCGGCCGCTACCAGTTTGGACAGGGCGACGAGCTGTCAGTCATTGCCGCCGCCGTGCTGGGGGGCAACAGCCTATTCGGCGGAGTCGGCACGGTGATCGGCGCCATCGTCGGCGCGTTGATGATCGGCTTGATCAATAACGGACTGATACTGATGGGGCTTGAGTACAGTCAGCAGCTGATTGTGCGAGGAGCCATCATCATATTGGCGGTTGCGCTCAGCCAGCAAACTCGGCGGAGCTGACGGCGCGGGTCGCCGCCAGCGCTTTGACCGTGGCAGCCAAGACATGAACATCGTCGCCGTCTTTCGGGACCGCGTCGCCGCGCGGCCCGGGGACATTCTGAAGCTCGCGGTTCCGGCGGAGCGTCTCGATCTGTTCGATGCGACGATGGGTCTCATGCTGGATTGAGGGCTCGACTGCGAGTCTGTTTTTGACAAACTTGCGCCTTCAACCCCACCGAAGGCGTTTTCGCGTTCGACCCGGAGGAAGCCGAGTTGAAGCGGGCCATAATCCAAGCCAACGGCCAGACCGCCCTGGCCATGACCTCGGAAAAGCTCATGAGCACCGCACCGTACCTGATCGCCCCGACTTCGGAGATCGAATACCTGATGGTCGAGCCAGGCTTGCCGGTCGAATGGCTGGCGGACCTGCAAGCCAACTGCAGCATGGTCCTAGAGGCACAAACATGAATCTGATCGAACCTCGCTTCCGCGCCCTGTTCCTGTCCCTCTTCGCGCTTTTCACCCTGTTCGGCACGTCGATGACCGTTATCGGCGCGACGCTGCCGAAGATTCTGGCGAATTTCCACTGGAATTACCTGACGGCTGGAATTGTTATCGGCGCTGGCGCCGTGGCCTACTTCCTGTCCACGTTCGCCAGCGGTTACCTGGCGAAGCACTGGGGTCTCAAACCGACCATCCTGCTCGCTCTGACGCTCATCGTCGCCGGACTCGCCTTCTTCGCCACGACGCCCGATCCCGTGACCAACACGCTGTTGAGCGCGCTCATTGGCCTCGGCCAGGGCGGCGTGGAAGTCGGCCTCAATTCGACAATCTTGCAGATGGACACCCGGAACACGGGTCGGACGATGAACCTTTTGCACGGCGCTTTCGCCGTCGGCGCGATCGTCGGACCGCTGGCGGTCAGCCTTCTGCTGCAGAGCGGGCTTGACTGGGCCGTCGTATACCGGGGCATGGCCGTGATCTTCGTGCTGCTGGCCGTGCTGATGGGGTTCGCCGCCCTGCCGCCCGTCCAACGGCAAGCCGCTGAACGCGACGAAACACCCGAGCGACTGAGCGCGAATCCAGCCTACTGGCTGTCGTTTTTCGCCCTCTTCCTCTACCTCGGCGTTGAATTGGGGGTTTCGAACTGGGTCGCCGAGTATTTTGTCGTCGTTTTCGCCTATGCGCCGGACGCCAGCGCCATGCTCGTTTCGCTGTTCTGGATGGGCCTGTTGGCTGGCCGCTTCGGCGTCCCGTTGCTCTACAAAGGCTCGCGCCCCGACGCCGTGTTGGTCGGACTTTCAGCGCTGGCGACAGCGTCCATCGCCTTGCTCATGGCGTTGGGCTACGCCGACCACTCCGCGATCACGACTGACATCGGCAGGGGATTATTGTTTCTCGTCGGCCTGGGCTGCTCGATCTACTACCCAGGGGTGATAACTCTGCTCGGCAAGTGTTTCCCGCTGGCGCAGAGCCAAGCGGTTGGTTTCGCGGCGACCGGCGGCGGAATCGGTTCGTTCATATTCCCCTTCCTCATGTCCTCGATCGCGCAAAACTGGGGCATCCAGGCGGGATTTGCGACCTACGGCGTTTTCGCCGCAGGGATGACGCTTGTCGGCGTTTGGCTGGCGCTCATCGCCAACAAGGGAAAGAACACCGTAAGCGCTGTTTTCAGGCCACGTCCCTGAGCGGCTCGGGCTGCGCGTAGGCCCACGGCAGGAGATCGTCGGGCGCTGTCAAGTTGCGATGCGGCGAGCGCGAAGGGTCTTCGCCTCGCGGATTGTCAAGCTGCTGCGACTGCCTCGCGCCACGTGTTCATCGCCGCGGCGCGAAGCGTGCGATGTGTTTGAGCGGACATGAGATGGCGTTGGACGTTAAAGGTGTTGTAGGCGGCGGCATGGCTTGAGAGAAATTTCTGAGCCGAGCCAGCGCTCTTGAAGCGTTGCATCTTGCGCTCCCGCCGTCGCGTCGGCTGATGCGAATTCTCGGCCCGATTGTTCTTCCATCGTCTGCGCTCATGGCGGCTCTCGATTTCTAATTCGCGGGCCGCGGCGCCGTATGACCGCAAGTCGTCCGTGACCAATCGCTGGGGAACGAAGGCGCATTTCTTCAGAAGCTTGCGCATCAGTTTCAGCGCGGCATGCTTGTTTCGCTTGGATTGCACCAACACGCCGAGGACCTCGCCTGCGGCGTCGACGGCGCGCCAGAGATAGAGCATTCGGCCGTCGATCTTCAGATAGACCTCGTCAAGATGCCAGGTCGTGTGAGGCTTGGGCCGGCGCTTTCGCAAGTCCGCTGCGATGAGCGGCCCGAAATGATTCACCCAGCGCCGGACCGTCTCGTAGGATACCGTCACTCCACGCTCCGCGAGCAAATCTTCGACGTCGCGCCGGCTCAGCGTGAACCGGAGGTACAGCCAAATCACCTGCTGAATGATCTCGGGCGGGAACCGGTAGCCGGCGTCGCTGATTTTCCTCATCCCCTTTGGCTACCGGGCCACCAAGGGGACCGCAAGTCCGACGCGGCGTGACATTGTCGCTCCGGCGTGTTGATGATGTTGACGATCAGCGGGCCCGGATCGCTGTATTTCTCGGCGTGTCGCCGGATCTTGAGCAAGAGCGCAGAGCTCGCGACGTCGCCGTTCAACGCCGCCGCGAAATGACGCCGGATCGCCAATTCCATTCGCGAGCCCTGCTTGATCAGACCTCTCTCGCGGAATTCCGTTTTGGCGCCCAGAACCTTGAGCACAATGTCGCCGAGCTGGTGATCGCGCTTCTTGCCGCGCCCGCGCGGGTTCGGGCAAACGCCTTTCTTGAACCGGGTATGTTTTGGCGGCTTACCGTAGCCGACCTCATAGTCGCCCATGCTGTTTTTCGCCTCTCAAGGAGACAAGCCAACGTGTGGTCTATTCGTCGTCGACCTCGCGGATGATGATTTCCGGCGGCTCGGTCGGTTTCGGAACTAGCTCCTGATACTGCATCCGAACCGCGGCCGCCCGCTTGTCGCCCGCCATCTCCTTCGCCCAGATCCTCAGGAGAATGGCTTCAAAGACGGAGACGCGGCGTTTGACCCCGCTCTCGACGATGTCGATTTCCTCGGCGAACATGCGGTCGATCGTCTTGACCATGCCCAGCGAGGTGTGTTTGCGGCGGCCCTTCGGATTTCCCGATTGTCCCTTTTTCCAGCGCGTCGCCAAGGGTGGGCGCCTGTAGCCGACCGCGTCGTCATCCTGCCGAGCGCTCATGGGGCGACGGTCCGTTGGGCCTTGACCTCGGCGAAGGTCTGCCCTGACGCCTGCCGAGCCTGCAGGCCCGTCAGGCGCTCCCAGCGAACGATCGTCGTATCGACGTAGAGAGGGTCGAGTTCGATCCCGTAGCAACACCTTCCCGCGCGTTCCGCCGCAAGGACAGTCGTACCGCTGCCAAGAAAGGTGTCGAGAACGACGTCGTTTAGGTTGGTGGAGTCCAGAATCGCGTCCGCCACCATCGCGATCGGCTTCACGGTCGGATGAAAGCCGAGATCGTTTTTGCGCCCCTTGCGGGGAAAGCTGTTGACGCCCGAATAATTCCAGACGTTGCTTCGATTTCGGCCGAACCTGCCGAGTTGCACGTTGTTGACGTGCGGCTCCTTGCCGTTACGAAACACGAACACGAGTTCATGTCGCGACCGATAGAGCGACCCCATGCCGCCGTTGGTCTTGACCCAAACGCAAAGGTTCAGCGTCTCGCAGCCGGTCGCGCGCGCCGCAGCGAGCAACTCCGACATGTGCCGCCAGTCCATGCAGGCGTAGATCGTTGCGCCAGGCACGGTGTTTTCGCACGCGAGTTCGAGCGCCCGTGTCAGGAACGCCGTGAACTCCTCCTGGCTCATTTCGCCCGAAGCCATGGCGAATTCGCGATGCTTGATCGCGCCGCTGCCGCAGACGTTGCCGTCGATCCTGACATTGTAGGGCGGATCGGTGAACACCGCCGCCGCCTTCTCGCCCGCCAGGAGGCGGCCATAAGTTGAAGCGTCGAGCACATCGCCGCAATAGAGCCTGTGCTTGCCGAGCAGCCACAGGTCGCCCGGGATCGAGACGGCCGGGCCTTCCGCATTCTTGAATTCGTCCGCGCGATCGGCAGAATCAGTCGAGTCGAGCGACTGAATTCGGAAATCGACCTCAGGAAGATTGAATCCGATCGCCTCGAGGTCGAAGTCCAGCGCCAGCTCTGAGAGTTCCCGAAGGTGCAGCGCTAGGCCGGCGTCGTCCCAGGACGACAGGTCGGCGAGCTGGTTGTCCGCGAGCATATAGGCTCGCGCCTGGGTCTCGGCCAGGTGCTCGAGCTTGAGGACGGGGACCCGCTTCAGACCGAGGAGCTATCGCGGCTTCGTAGCGTCCGTGGCCGGCGACGATCCGCGAGCGCTTGTCGATCAGGATGGGCGCGTTGAAGCCGAACGTTTCGATGCTATCGGCGATCTTGCGGACTTGGACCCGCAGATGCCTTCGCGGATTGCGAGGGTCGGGAATGAGCTCTTCGATCGGCATCAAAGTCAGTTTTCCTGGCTCTTTGCCGAATTCGGCTTTCCTGTCGGCAATGGCCGCCGACGTGCGACGAGAATTTCCGCTCCTCCGCGGACCAAGCGCGATGTCGCCGATCGGTCCCGACGCCCTCGCGGCGTTCGAGCGTACGGCGTCCGACAGGTCGGCGCGCTTGCGGTCGCGTTTCTTGTCCATGATGATCCCCGATCGCGCCGGGTCGAGCTGACGCGGCTTCGTGATCACCATCGCCAAGATTTTTCCGCAGCGGCAGGAAAAACACTCGCGCCTTTCAATCGCGAATGATTTCCCCCTGCGTCAGGCAACCCTGTCGGTAGAGCCGTGCAGCAGATTCCACCAACTCTCGCGTTCGACAAGGTGACGCCGATGCTCGGCGCGCAATTCCTTTTGGTCCGCTTTGCGAGCCAGTGCGAAATGGTGACGCCATCGAGCCAAGGGCTCATCTCCGCAAGAGTGCGGATCGCCGTCCGCGGCGCTCCAGAGGGCCTCGGCGGCGGCCAGAGCCTTTTGAGTTTTCGGCCGCGGCTCAACCCCATGGAGATAGCGCCAAGTCTCCGAAACCAAGAGGGCGCAATAGGTCTTGGGCAATATGGCGCCGGCTAGCACGGCTTTCCCAGGGCCCGGCTTGGTCAGGCCTGACTTGGTTGCAAGAGCTTCCGAATCGGCCGCTCGTCTTGCGCGCGCGGCCAGATCGCCCAGATCGCTATGCAACTGCGAGAGATTCGGGAAAGGACCGTTAGCGTGCCCCTCCAGAAACTCCCGAATGGGACCTGGCTCGAGCGCATGACCCAATAGCGCCGCGGCCCTTTCGACATCCTGGAGGAGCGATCTCATCTGCGCGCGGGTCGGCTGTTTCTTGTGGACCCCGCGGTCGAGGAACAGACCCGGCGTCCACGATCGAAGGTGTTCGGGCAGCCATGGCGCGCTGCCGATGGCGTCGATGAGACGCGCGGCGTTGATATAATCTTCGTTGTTTCCTGAGGGCATAGAGATGCGCATCGGTCTTTCTCCAACCGAATGGTCACCCTCTCGAATAAGCATATCAAGGTTCCCGATGTCGCGACAGCTCCGATCCCTGTCGCTGTTCGTATCGCTCTGGCGAATGCCGATATCGGCGAATTGACCTCCGAGTAAGGCCTTCCGGCAAAAAGGGACTCCGAGTCACCCGCCCGTGACAGACATTGGCCCCCTTCGCTGTTTGCGCACAGCCGATTCCCTGTTCAGCGAAAAGAATTCCCTGTTCGCCGAAAGAAATTCCCTGTTCCGATTCTTAGGGAATTTTCCCCGCAAGGTCCTGACTCCTTAAACTT
The DNA here is from genome assembly GCA_963775575.1 of uncultured Alphaproteobacteria bacterium. Taxonomy (GTDB): domain Bacteria; phylum Pseudomonadota; class Alphaproteobacteria; order Rhizobiales; family Beijerinckiaceae; genus Roseiarcus. Next base: position 843,322 of record CAVZJG010000002.1, on the reverse strand, counting down.
TTTCGACCCCGATTTCTCCAGACGAGGCCGAAATCGGCGAAATTCCCTGTTCTTTTCCCTGTTAGCAGGGAATTTGGCTCGCGGAGACCAGTTCCACGGGACTGCGTCCGCCACCACCCACCCTCGCACACGCGCCGTGTTTTGAGGGCGTCGTAAAACCCCCGACATTTCCCGCGCTTACGCGGGCGAATGACCGACTGGCGCAGTCTCAGGCAAAAATTCTTCGGGGCGGGGGCCATCTTATGGGGGCGAGTCTCTGTCCGCCAAATGGAATTTCGCGGCGAAAGACCTAAGCGTCACGGAGAGACGCGTTCGCACATATTCGGAAACGGGTTCGCGCGTCGGCGGTGCCACGCCCTCAGCGTTTTGCAGAAATATCTCTCCAGAAGGTCCTCGCCGAGCTTCCATGTCGACCGTTCGCAAGCTCAGGCTTTTTCAGCCAAGGCGCTCTTGGTTGCCTGCTGACCCGAAGGGGAAGTTTGGCGTCTCAAAGTGTGACGACCGCTTCGCGCCCTCTCCCGTCATTCAAAGGTAGGGTCGTCCGCCCCGAGAGCGGTCATCCGTGTGAAGCGTGTGCAAGAGTTCGCCATGGAACACGAGCTTCAACAGCTGGGGAGCGCGTGGAAAGACGAGCGGCGGGGAAGAGCTTCGGTCCGCCGGTTGAGCCCGCAACCCGCGAAATCGATTTGGTTGGTCACGTGCTGGCGACGCCAGCCGAGCGCCATTCGAAACTCTTTGCAAGATGTCGATAATGATTCGTGAAAGTTGCAAGCGATTGTAGTTCATGCAAAACGCTGTTCGTATCAGAGACGGACCAAACAGGAGAGGACATGGCTAAAACCGTTGGACGGACGAAGAAGGCGCCTGCTAGGCGGCCTTGGTCGAAAGATGATGTCCGGCTTCTCAAGGCTATGGCTCGCAAGGAGCCCGCCTCAAAGATTGCGAAAGCTCTCAAGCGAACAGAGGCCGCAACGCGTCAAAAGGCGACGAATCTCGGCGTCTCGGTCAGCATGGCGCGCAAGAAGCGAGCACCCGCGAAAAAGCGCTGAGATGGCGCCCGAGCTGACAAACCGCCTGGCGCACAATCAGTATCCGATGTTCACATCACGCCGCGCGCTCGACGATGAGCCGCGTCTCGTCGATCGCAATTCTCGCCCAGCCATTGAAGGACAATCCAATGAACACGACAGAACTCGTGGACGCCGTCGCCGAAGCCAATGACATTTCCAAGGGCAAGGCGAAGGAAGTCATCAATTCGATTCTTGCGGCGATCATTGACGCCGCCAAACGTGGCGAAGAAGTCGCCATCGCCGGATTCGGGCGATTCTCCGTCAAAGAGCGTCCAGCTCGCGAAGGGCGCAACCCGAGAACCGGTGAAGCGCTGAACATTCCCGCTTCAAAGGCGCTCGGCTTCAAGATGTCAAAGTCGGTCTGCGCAACGCTTTAAACGCGACGACGCCGTGGGAGAACATGCCCGCGCGATCTCGATCGCTACGTGCCGGCTTCGCGCCAACAGCGGTCACGCGAGGATTGCTTGCTCGCCTCCTCGGTCGAGCGAAAGCGGCCATTCGTCGCCGGAAGCCGTTCCACCGCCCGCCGAACTGTGCCGCCTTCGGTCTCAGCGGGCGATAATGACCTCGATGCCTCGGCTTTCGAAAACGCGGGCGTCCTCGTCGCGAATGCCGTCGTCGGTGATGAAGGAATTGATGACGTCGAGGGTGCCGAGACGAGTGAACGAGGATCGATTGATCTTGGTCGAGTCCGCGACGAGATACACGTGCGAGGCGGCGCGGATCATCGCCTGTTTGAGCTGCAAATCGGCAAAACTCGGATACGTCAGTCCTGTATCCGGCGCCACTCCGGCGGTAGCCAGAAACAGCTTGCCGGCGAAAACGTCCTGAAAATAGTCCGCCGCCTTGTCGCCGCTCAACGACAGGGTCGGGGCCTTGAACTGACCGCCGGGCATATGCACGGCGTAGCCAGGCGTCGCGCCCAGCATCAGCGCGATATTGAGGGCATTGGTGATCACGGTCAGCGACGAACGCCCGAGCAAGTTGTGAGCGATCTCCGTCGTCGTCGTGCCGGCGTCCAGAATGATCGTCTCGCCGTCGCCGATCAGGCTCGCGGCTTTCACGCCGATCTTTCGCTTTTTGTCGATGTTCTCCATATGTTGCAGGGAGAGCGTCTCGACCTGCCTGGGCACGGTCCGCAGAAAGGCGCCGCCATGCTGGCGGGTGATGTGGCCGTCCGATTCCAGTCTTTCGAGATCCTGGCGGATCGTCGCCTCGGAGACGGCGAAGGCGGAACTGAGATCGCGCACGCGCGCGCTGCCCTCCTCCTGAAGCCAATCGAGGATCTTCATTCGGCGCGGCTCGGCCAGCAGGCCGTTGAGATCGGGGTTCGCCTGGCTGGCGAACGCCGCGCGCGCACGTCGCGTGGAGGTCGTCGCTCTCGTTTCCGTCATGATCAATCCACTCTATCGCGAGGTCGACTCGGCGTCCCTTTCATCTCGCGCCGCTTCAGCCACGCAATCGGCCCTCGATGCGAGGACCGCCGATCGAATCGCCGGCGCACGCCTCGAATTTCATTCATTTAGCCCAAAATGAGGGCGGGTCGAAAAAAAGCTGCGCCGCCTCCCCCTCATTTCGACAAGATATCGAAATTCTGCGCAACTATCATGCCAGTTGCGCCATCTGTTGCAGCGCGACGCGCTGCTGAAGTTTTCGCTGCGCCTGGTCGACGACAACCGCCGCGATGATGACGACGCCCTTGATCACCATCTGCCAGAACGAACTGACGCCCATCATCACCAGGCCGTCGGAAAGGATGCCGATGACGAACGCGCCGATGATGGTGCCGCCGATCGTGCCACGGCCGCCCGACATCGAGGTGCCGCCGAGCACCGCCGCGGCGATGGCGTTGAGCTCGAAAGTGGTGCCGGTCGCCGGATGGGCCGCCAGCAGCTCCGAGGAGATGATGAGACCAACGATCGCCGCGCAGAAGCCGGAGAACATGTAGACGAACAGCTTGACGCGGTTGACGCGGATGCCCGACAGCGCCGCCGCCCGCTCGTTGCCGCCAACCGCGAAGATGTGCCGCCCGAGCGGCGTCCAGCGCGCCAGATAGGCCGCCGCCAAGGCGACGATGATCAGCAGCCAGATTGAGACCGGCAGATAGAAAATCGTGCCGGCGCCGAGGAAAGCGTAGCCGGTGGTGCCGAAGGCGGGGTTGCCCTCGAGGTTGGGGAAGGTCGCGCCGTCCGAGACCAGCAGGGCCGCGCCGCGCGCGATATAGAGCGAGCCGAGCGTGGCGATGAACGGCGCGACGTTCAGCCAGGTGATCAGCAGCCCGTTGATCACGCCGACGAGAACGCCGAGCACCAGGATGATGACGATGATTTCCGGGATGCTGAAGAACAGCGTGTAGCCGATGTGCAGGTCGACGCCGTGCAGGATCAGCCCGCCGGCGACCATAGCGCACAGGCCGACGATCGAGCCCACCGACAGGTCGATGCCGCCGGTGACGATGACGAACGTCATGCCGATCGCCAGGAAGGCGTTGAGGGCGACATGCTTCGACATCAGCACAAGGTTGGCGACGGAGAGAAAATTCGGCGCCGCGAAAGCGAAAAAGACGATCACCGCGAACAGCGCGATGAAGGTGCGCAGACGCATCAGATAGAGCGTCAGCGAGCCGCGGACCGAGGAGGAGGCGGAGGTTTCCACGGCGGCGCTCATGCGGTGAGTTCCTTGTGCTGGGACGCCGCGGCCGGGCCATGGCCGATCGAGGAGGCGGCGACGATCTTGGCTTCGCTCGCCTCGGCGCGGTCGAACAGCGCGGTCAGGCGGCCTTGGCTCATGACCGCGACCCGGTCGGAGAGCGCCAGGACCTCGTCGAGGTCGGAGGTGACGAACAAGATGCCGATGCCTTGCGCGGCGAGGCTGCGCATGATGCGGAAGACATCGCCCTTGGCCCCGATATCGATGCCGCGGCTCGGTTCGTCCATCAGCAGCACCTTGGGCGCGGTCATCAGCGCCTTGCCGATCACCACCTTCTGCTGGTTGCCGCCTGAGAGCGACGAGACGGGCAGAGCGGGGTCGGCGACCTTGATCGACAGGTCGCGAACCGCGCGCTTCACCTCGTCGACCTCGCGGCGCGCCGGAATGTGGAAGCCCTTCGCGAGCTTCTTGAGGCTCGCCATGGTCAGGTTCTCGGCGACGGAGAGAATCGGGACCAGGCCGTCGCGCTGGCGATCCTCGGGAATGAGCGCGAGGCCGCGCGCGATGCGGCCGCCGACGTCGCGCTCGCGCACCGGCTTGCCTTCGATGAAAATGCTGCCCCTCGCAGTCGGATGGCGACCCATGACGCATTCGAGGAACTCGCTGCGCCCGGCGCCCATTAGGCCGTAGAGGCCGACGATCTCGCCGGCGCGCACCGACAGCGAGACATGATCGACCGCGTAGCCGCCGGTGATGCGGGTCAGCGAGACGTTCTCGGCGCGCAGCGCCTCGCCGCCGAAACCGTGTTCGCCCGGCGTCGAAAAATCCTTGGCGTCCGAGCCGATCATCTGGCGGACGATCCAGTGCAGGTCGACTTCGGCCATCCGCCGCGCGCCGGTGACGCGTCCGTCGCGCAGCACGGTGATGTAGTCGCCGATCCGCATCATCTCTTCGAGCCGGTGCGAGATGTACACGATCGCCACCCCCTTCGCCTTGAGGTCGGCGATGACGCGGAAGAGGATATCGACCTCCGGCGCGCTGAGCGCCGAAGTCGGCTCGTCCATGATCAGGATGCGCGCGTTGCGCGCCACCGCCTTAGCGATCTCGACCAATTGCTGCTGGCCGATCATCAGGTCGTCGACCATGGCGCGCGGATCGACGCCGGTCTGCAAGCGCTCCATCAGCGCCTCGGTCTGCCGCTCCTGCTCCGCGTGATCGATGCCGCCGTGGCGCATGATCTCGCGATTGGCAAAAATGTTCTCGGCGACCGTGAGGTTGCCGAACAGGTTCAGCTCCTGGAATACCATGCCGATGCCGTGCGCCATCGCGTCGCGGGTGTCGGCGAAGGCGACCGGTTCGCCGTCGAGCAGGATGCGCCCGGCGGTCGGCCGCTCGACGCCGGCAATCATCTTCACCAGCGTCGACTTGCCGGCGCCGTTTTCGCCGACGAGCACGTTGACGGCGCCGCGTCGCACTTTGAAATCGGCGTTCTTGACAGCCACCGTGCCCGAATAGACCTTGGTCACTCCCTCTAGGCGCAGGACGACGTCGGGGTCGGCGAGAGCGGCAGCGTCGGTCACGGCTTGGGTCCGATCGTGATCTCGACCGGCGTCACCAGCGGCGGTTCGCCGGCCGCGGCGAGCGCATAGGCGCCGATCAGCGTGACTTTGCGGCCGACGAGGTCGTCGCGCGGCAGCTTCTCGAGCGTGTTGTGGTTGACATAGGTGTTGAACGACTTGCCGAAGCGCGCGAAATCGATCTGGTTGGTGAATTCGCCGAACGAAACGAAATCGAGCGCGTCGCGGATCGCGGTGCCGCGCATGGCGGGGCCGATCTGCACGGTCGCATCGGTCTTGCCCTCACCGCTTGCGTCAACGCCGATCGTCGCGGCGCGCGATTCGGTGTCGGCGGCGACGATCGTTCCCTCGATACGCACCATCAGGGTCCAAGGAGTGGCTTCCGCTTTGGCGCGGTAGCCCCATTTGGCCCCGGCTTGGTCGGGCGCCGTCGCGGCAAGGTCGCGCACGGCGGCAAACGGTCCCGCCTTCTTCTCGAAATAGGGCACGACCTTGGCCGCCCACATCGAGGCGACCATCTGGTCGGGATCACGGGCGGCGGCGCCGTTCGTCCCGCCGGCCGCGCCGATCGCGCTCACCTGATCCGTGGGAATGAAACGGCACGCCGCGAGCAGGATCCCCAGGCTCAGCGCCATCGCGCATCCGACCCACCGCATTCCCTTCGACTCCGTACATGAGAAACGGCGCGCGGGACGAACCGTCCCGCGCGCCCTTGGCGGTCTAAAACCTCAAGGCTTGAGCTCGAACGTCTCAAGCTTGGCGGCGTTGGCGCTGTTGATCAGCACGCAGTCCATCAACTGCTTCTCGGTCTTGGGCGCCGTCTTGGTCTTGATCAACGCGTCGGCCTGTTCGACCGCGAGCTGCGCTTCGCGATACGCGGGCTGAAGAACGGTCGCTTTGATCCCGCCCTTCAGGATCGAGTCGCGCACGTCGTTCGAGCCGTCGAAGCCGACGACGATCACGTCCTTGCGACCGGCCGCGATCAGCGCGGCTTCCGCGCCCATCGCCATCGTGTCGTTGCCCGAGATCACGCCCTTGATGCCCGGATTGGCCTGCAGGATCGTCTCCATCTTCGAATAGGCTTCGGTCTGATCCCAGTTGGCCGACTGACGCGCGACCATCTTAAGGTTGGGGAATTCGTCGATCACGTCGTGATAGCCCTTCGAGCGGATGCCGGCGTTGGTGTCGGATTCCTTGCCGACCAGCTCGACGAAGGCGCCCTTTTCGCCCATCAGCTTGACGAATTCCTGGGCGCCGAGCTGCGCGCCCTGGTAGTTGTTCGACACGATCTGCGCCGACGCGATCCCCGAGGCGTTGATCTCGCGGTCGATCAGGAACGAGGGGATGCCCGCGTCCTTGGCCTTCTTGACCGCGGCGACGGTGGCGTCCGCGCCGGCGTTGTCGAGCACGATGGCTTTGGCGCTGCGCGCAATCGCGGTGTCGAACAGTTGCGATTGCTTGTTGGCGTCGTCGTCATGCACGAGCGAAATGACGTCGTAGCCGAGTTGCTTGGCCTTGGCCTCGGCGCCTTCCGCTTCCGCCTTGAAGAAGGGATTGTCATGCGAAGGCGTTATGACCGCGATCAGGTCGGCGGCGTATGCGGAACCTCCGATGAATGCAGCGCTCGCCAGCAGCGCGCCGACCAAAGCGTAACGTACTTTCATTGCTTACCTCCCGTTTCCCATCAGGGCATCGGACAAAATCGATGGAGGCCAAACGGCGCTCCCCGCAACATTTCGTTGGATGCCGGCAACGAACGCTGCCAATCGTCAATTTTCGCGATAAGATGCGGTGCGAAACTCGCGCAGGGCCCGACGAAACCCCGCTGTCCGGCGGTCTCGCGCCCGCGCCAAGTATCGCCTGCGGGTCCTTTCATCTGCGGTTAATGCGCTTTGCTATCGAACGTCATGCATTGTTTTTGTTTTCTTGTCAAGAAACAAAACCACGCGCGCGGATTGCGGCGGAGAATCGTCGCCGGCACCGAAAAATGGCGCAACTGCGCGCACGGCGGCGAATAGCGCACTTTACAAAACGCGAGAGATGTGATCAAGTGAGAAAAATCAATAGTTTTCGAAACCCATCAAAGCCGGGGAACGTCGCGGGCCGATTAACGCAAGGTGCGCCCGGCACGCCGGAAAGCGCGGGGCCTCTCAAGTCATGAACAAGCCAAACCTCCGTCCAATCAAGCTCGGATTGGTCGTCGGCAGTCGCGAATTCTTCAACGGCGCGCCGGCTCTCGAAACGCGCAAACAGCTCATCGCGCAGCTCGATCGGCTGAAAGTCGGCTACAGCATCCTCCCGGTCGAGGCGACGAGGAACGGAGCGGTGCAGTCGCGGGACGACGCGCGCCGTTACGCCGCGCACTTTCGCGAACAGCGCGATGCGATCGACGGCCTGGCGATCTGTCTGCCCAACTTCGGCGACGAGATCGCGATCGCCGAACTCGTCAACGAGGCGCGTCTCGGCGTCCCGATTTTGTTGCAAGCCAGCAACGACGAAATCGATAAAGTCGACGTCGCGAGCCGACGAGACGCCTTCTGCGGCAAATTCTCGGTGGCCAATAATTTCTATCAGTATGGCGTGCCGTTCACCGATACGACCAGCCACACCAGCGACGTCGACGGCGCCGAATTCGCCGCCGATCTCGACCGGTTCGCCAGAACCTGCCGCGTCGTGCGCGGCCTCAAACATGCCCGCATCGGCGCCATCGGCGCGCGGACGGGCGCCTTCCAGACGATGCGCTTCAGCGAAAAACTGTTGCAGGCCTCCGGCCTCACCGTCGTCACGGTCGATCTTTCCGAGATCATTTTTGCCGCGCGAGCGATCGCCGACGACGCTCCCGAGGTCAAGGCGAAGCTGGACGAAATCGCTGCGTATGGCCGCATTCCTGCGCACATCAAGCGCGAGAACATCGTGCGCCAGGCAAAATGGACGCTCGCCGTCGACCGCTGGGTCGACGACAATGGTTGCGACGCCAGCGCCATCCAGTGCTGGCGCAGCCTCCAGGACAATTTCGGCTGCGCGACCTGCCTGACGATGAGCATGATGGGCGAAAAACTGACGCCCAGCGCTTGCGAAGTGGACGTGATGGGCGCGATCTCGATGTACGCTCTCGCGCTCGCAGCCGAAACCCCGTCCGCAATCCTCGACTGGAACAACAACTACGGGCGCGACGCCGAAAAGTGCGTCTGCACGCATTGCGGCAACTATCCCAAGAGCTTCATCGGCGCGACGCCGGAAGTCTCGGAACTCGACGTGCTGGGCGGCGTGCTCGGCAAGGAGAGATGCTTCGGCGCGGTCAAAGGCAAAGTGCGGGCCGGTCCGATGACCTTCTTCCGCGCATCGACCGACGATCGGCTCGGCACGGTGAAGGCGTATGTGGGCGAGGGCGAATTCACCGACGATCCGTTTGCGATGGACGGCGGCGTCGCGGTCACCAAGGTTGCGCGTCTGCGGCGTCTGCTCGGCTTCGTCGCCCGCAACGGCTTCGAGCATCATGTCGCGATGGTGCGCGGCCATCACGCCGACGCGGCGCACGAGGCGGTGACGCGCTATCTCGACTGGCCGACCTATCGCCACGGGTCGGAACCGACGCGTGACGGGTTCGGCTCGTCCATCTTCCGCGGGTGAAACCATGACGGCGCAACCTTCCAAATGCATCGAGGCAGACCGAGAAGCGACTGTCGCCCTCATTCGCTCAAAGGCGCGGGCGATCCGGATGCATGCGCTGAATATGGTGTTCAATGCGCGGCTCGGCCATCCCGGCGGCGACATGTCGGTGACCGACATTCTCGCGACGCTGTATTTCGGCGTCCTGCGCGTCAATCCCGATGCGCCGCGCGCGCCCGATCGCGACAGGCTCATCCTCAGCAAGGGCCATGCGAGCGGCGCCCTCTATGCGACGCTCGCCGAGGCGGGATTTATCTCCGTCGAAGCGCTGTCGACCTACATGAAGCCGATGTCGGCGCTCAACGGTCACCCGAATCGCAACTACGTTCCCGGCGTGGAGGCGAACACCGGACCGCTCGGACACGGGTTGCCCATCGCGATCGGCGTCGCGATCGCCGGGAAGCTCGACAAAGCCGATTTTCGGGTCTTCGTCATCACCGGCGACGGCGAATTGCAGGAGGGCAGCAATTGGGAGGCCGCCATGGCGGCCGGGCATCACAAGCTCGCCAACCTGACGCTTATCATCGACCGCAACACCCTCCAACAGGGGGCGAGGGTGGCGGAAACCAATGATCTGGAGCCGCTGGCTGACAAGTGGCGCGCGTTCCGCTGGGACGTGGTCGAGGCTGACGGGCACGACCCGGCGTCCCTGCTCGACGCGCTGGCGCGGCGAGCCGACCAAAGCAAGCCGCTCTGCGTGATCGCTCACACCGTCAAGGGCAAGGGCGTCTCCTACATGGAGGACCAAGTCGGCTGGCATCATGGCGTGCCGACGCAGGCTCAGTTGGACCAAGCCATGAAAGAATTGAGCCTGACATGAGCGCCGCGACCACTCCCTCATCCGGCCTGTTCGATTGCCGCGACGCCTTCGCCGCCACGTTGGAACTTGTTGCGGAATACGACAAACGCGTCATGATCGTCGTCAACGACAGCATCGGCTCATCGAAGCTCACCGGCTTTCGCAAACGCTGGCCGGAGAGGACGATCAACGTCGGCATCGCCGAACAGAACATGGTCGGCCTCAGCTCAGGCCTGGCGAATGCCGGCAAGATCCCTTTCGTCAGCGCCGCTTCCTGCTTCTTGACGGCGCGCGCGCTCGAGCAGATCAAAGCCGACGTCGCCTACACCAAAGCAAACGTGAAGCTGGTCGGCCAGTCGCCGGGCGTCGCCTACGGCGAACTCGGCCCGACGCATCATTCGATCGAAGACATGGCGTGGCTTAGACTGCTGCCCAATCTGGCGGTGGTGGCGCCCTCCGACCCTTGGGAGACGGCGCGCGCGGTCGAGGCGGCCGCGGCGCATGACGGCCCGGTGTTCTTGCGCATCAGCCGTTTTCCCGTGCCCATGTTGCCGCGCCCCGGCGACGCCGTTTTCGCCATTGGCAAAGCCGAGACGCTGCGCGAGGGCGGCGACGTCGCCATCATCGCCAACGGCGTCATGGTCGGCCGCGCGCTCGAAGCGGCCAAGGCGCTGGCGGCCGCCGGCGTCGGCGCGCGGGTCGTCAACATGGCCTCCATCGCCCCGCTCGACGAGGCGGCGATTCGATCCGCGGCGGACGTCGGGGCGATCGTGACCGTCGAAGAGCATTCCGTGCGCGGCGGGCTCGGCGGAGCCGTCGCGGAGGTCGTCTCCACGCACCGCCCCTGCCCGATGCGGATTCTCGGTTTCCCGAGCTTCATGCCGACTGGGTCGGCTCAGTTCCTGTTCGAAAAGTTCGGCCTGACCGCCGCCGGCGTCGAACGCGCCGCCCGGGAGGTCGTTGCGGAGCGGCGGGCGTGACGAGAAACTACATACTCGCCTTGGACCAGGGCACGACCAACACCAAGGCGCTGGCGCTGGACCAGGACGGCCGGGTCGCCGCTCGCCATTCCGTCCCGACGCCGATCGCCTACCCCAGGCCCGGATGGGTTGAGCAGTCGGGCGTCGAAATCTGGCGAACGACCGTGGAGGCGATCGAGGGCTGCCTCGCCGGCTTGCCGGAGCCGGCGTCCATCGCTTCGCTCAGCGTCTCCAATCAGCGCGAATCGGTGCTGCTGTGGCGCCGCTCCACGGGCGAGACGATCGGTCCCTGCGTCACCTGGCAGTGCCGGCGCTCCGCCGACCGGATCGACGCGATCCGCAGCCCGGAAATCGAGGAGACGGTGGTCGCCAAGACGGGCCTCGGCCTCGATCCGCTTTTCCCGGCGGCGAAAATCGGCTGGTTGCTCGACGCCTATCCCGAGGCGCGGGCGCTCGTGGAGCGAGGCGATCTGTGCGCCGGAACCGTGGATTCCTGGCTGTTGTTCAACCTGACCGGCGGCCAGACGCACGCCACCGACGCCGGCAACGCCTCGCGAACGCAATTGTTCGACATTCACGCGCAAGGCTGGAGCGAGGAATTGTGCGCCCTGTTCGACGTCCCGATCGCGATCCTGCCGCGGGTCGAAGATTCGGACGCGCGCTTCGGATCGACGGCGCGCATCGGCCGGCTCGCCGCGGGCGTTCCCATTCGCGCGATGATGGGCGACTCGCACGCCGCGCTGTTCGGTCACGGCGTCCGCGCTCCCGGGGCGGTGAAGGCGACCTATGGAACGGGCTCGTCGTTGATGACGCTGACTGATGCGCCGTTGCGGTCCCGCTCGGGTCTGTCGACGACGATCGCCTGGCGCCGTTCAGGCCGCGTCTCTTATGCTCTGGAAGGAAACATTTCGGTGTCGGCGCAGGCCGCGGCTTGGATCGCCGCTCTCATGGGGTTGCCCGACGTCGAAGCCTTGACGGCGCTTGCCGCTTCAGCCGGCGGAGGGGGCGAGGTTTGTTTCGTTCCCGCGCTCGCCGGCCTTGGCGCGCCGCACTGGAAGGGTCGCGCCCGCGCCGCCCTGACCGGCCTGTCGCTGGCGACGACGCGCGCCGATATCGCGCGCGCGGCGCTGGAAGCGATCGCTCACCAGATATGCGACGTCTTCGGCGCGATGGAGCGTGATTTCGGCGGCGCCCTCGCGATGCTGTCGGTCGACGGCGGGGCGACGCGCAACGACTTTCTCATGCAACTCCAGGCCGACTTGCTCGGCCGGCCGGTGCAACGGCTCAAGATCCTGGAACTGAGCGCGTTCGGCGCCGGCGCGCTCGCCGGTCTTTCAACCGGCTTCCTCGACGAGGCGACGATCGGGGCGCGCCTTAGCGAAGCCGTCGACGTGATCATGCCGTGCCTCGACGAACTCGGGCGGAAAGCAAAAGCGCGCGCTTGGGAGGCGGCCGTGCGTTCCGTCGTCGACAGCGCCGCCGCACGGTGACCGAACGACGGCGGCCGCAAGCTGTCGCGCGGTCGCCGCTCGGACCGCGAGACGCCCCAGGTTCGCGGATGGTCACGCCATCGACCGGTAAGACCTTGACGACGGTTCCGGCGTCGAAGAACGCTGCGCCATACCGGTCCGCCTGCCATTTGTAGAGCGGGGCCATCTGTCGGGCCTTGCCGTCGGCGCCGTCGAACAGGGGCGCCTGCCAGCCCGAGCTGATCGCCGGCGCAGGGCAGATCAGAAGCAGCTTCGGCGCATTGGTCCACGGCGGCGCTAGGCTCTTGATCGTATAGAGCAGCGCGCCCACGCCGAGAGCGATCTCGGTCGGATCGAGCGAGAATTTCGGCTTGAGATCGTTGGCGCCGAGCATGACGGCGATGACGTCGAGCGGCCAATGGCTCGCAAGACAGGGCTGGAGATAGGTCTTCCCATTCATGTGAACGCCTTCGATCGGGTCGTCATGAACCGTCGTGCGTCCCGGCAATCCCTCTTCGATCAGCGTCCAGCCGCTGCCGAGCGCCTCGGCCACTACACAGGGCCAGCGCTCGTCGGGGCCCCAGCGGCGCACATCGTCGATCGACTTCGTTGGCGCCTCGCGTCAAGTATTCGAAGTCGCCGTAGCACGAGACCCGCTTCATCGTTTTGCCTCCCATCGATGCGCGCCCGAGGGAATTTCGGGCGCGGGCTACGCCGGCACCGGCGCCAGGCTCGCGCAGAACGCCGCGAATTCGGCCTCGGTGGCGTACGCCTTCTGCGCGCCGCGCCGGGTGATCGAATCGGCGGCGTAGCGTACCGCGTTGTCGAGCGCCGCCTCGAGGTCGAAGCCGGCGGCGAAATAGCGCGCGAAGGCGCCGACGAAGGCGTCGCCCGCGCCGGTCGTGTCGACCGGCGCGACCGGGATCGGCGCGATGCGGCGGATTTGCGTCGGCGTCGCCAGCAGCGCGCCGCGCGAACCCATGGTCACGATGACCGTTCCGATGCCCTTGGCGACCAGGCTCTGCGCCGCCGCGGCGATCTCGCCCTCCGCGCCGACCGGCGCCCCAGTGAGGATCGCGAGTTCCGTTTCATTGGGGACGAGAAAGCTCGCGTCGCGGATCTTCTCGGGGTCGAGTTCCGGGGTCGCCGGCGCCGGGTTGAGCAGGGTCTTCACGCCATGGCGCCTGCCGAAGGCGATCGCCGCATAGACCGTTTCCAGCGGCGCCTCGAGTTGCAGCAGAATCAGGTCGCAGGTCTTCAGGTCCTTTGCGGCGCGCTCGACGTCGGCGGGGGAAAGCTCCGCGTTGGCGCCCTTGACGATCAGAATGGAATTCTCACCCGACGGCTCGACCATGATCGTCGCCACGCCGCTGGAGCGGCCCTTGACTCGCTCGACATGCGTGACGTCGACGCCGAAGCCGGCGAGGTTCTTGATCGTCATTTCGGCGAACAGGTCGTCGCCGACTTTGGTCACCATCATCACCGAGGCGCCGAGCTTGGCAGCGGCGACCGCTTGATTGGCGCCCTTGCCGCCGTGGCCCATCTCGAAGCTCGGCGCTTCGACCGTTTCGCCGCGAACCGGCATGCGGTTCACGTAGGTGACGAGATCGACATTGCTGCTGCCGATGACCGCGATGCGCGGTTTCCGGTTCGTCGTCATAGCCGATCGCTTTCGATCCTCTCGGCGGCGGCCGCATGAGCCGCGCCGACGTGAGCCGCCCGCTCCAATGGCGCCTTGGCGTCGCCGGCCAATCCAACAACATTTTCACCTAATTCACAACGATACTCATTGCCAGGTAGTGAGCCAGTTTGAATGTGGCGCGCGAAAATCGCCCTAGCCCGCGAGACGGCATTGTCACGTTGGCCAAGAATAGCGGATTCTGGCGGGGTTCGGCGCCACATGGGGCTCTCCAAGCCATTGATTTTCCTGTCTGCGGCCTATGGGCGCGTCGCGCGGTTGATAAGTAAAACTCGCGAACGTGACAATGCCCTCTTGAAGCGTTGCATCTTGCGCTCCCGCCGTCGCGTCGGCTGATGCGAATTCTCGGCCCGATTGTTCTTCCATCGTCCGCGCTCATGGCGGCTCTCGATTTCTAATTCGCGGGCCGCGGCGCCGTATGACCGCAAGTCGTCCGTGACCAATCGCTGGGGAACGAAGGCGTATTTCTTCAGAAGCTTGCGCATCAGTTTCAGCGTGGCATGCTTGTTTCGCTTGGATTGCACCAACACGCCGAGGACCTCGCCTGCGGCGTCGACGGCGCGCCAGAGATAGAGCATTCGGCCGTCGATCTTCAGATAAACTTCGTCCAGATGCCAGATCGAATGCGGCTTGGGGCGGCGCTTTCGCAAGTCGGCAGCGACCATCGGTCCGAAATGATTCACCCAGCGCCGGACCGTCTCGTAGGATACCGTCACTCCACGCTTCGCGAGCAAATCTTCGACGTCGCGCCGGCTCAGCATGAACCGGAGGCATAGCTCCCAAATCGCCTGCTGAATGATCTCGGGCGAGAACCGGTAGCCGGCGTAGCTGATTTTCTTCATCCCCCTTGGCTACCGGGCCACCAAGGGGACCGCAAGTCCGACGCGGCGTGACAATGCCCGGAGACCAGTTCGGCGGGACTGGGTCGCCACCACCTCTTCCGGCATCGCCGTCGAATCGACCGCCCGTCTGATGGCCGCCATCGAGGCGATGGTCGCGGAAGCGGCCAGCGAGGAAGCGCCGCCGACGGCGGGGCGGAGTCTCGATCGTTCGTTAGCGGGTCACGGCCAAGGGCGGCGCCGCTGCGCCCAATCGACGCGCCGCGAACGCCGGCGCCAGGCGCAACCGAATAGCAAGACATCGAACGTGGATGGAGGGGCGCCGCCGCCCCGATCGCATCAAGCGCGAGGGCGCGGCGAGGTCCGAGGCGATTTCGCCCCCTGGCCGTAATAGGCGGCCGGGCCGTGCTTGCGCTGGAAATGTTTGGCCAGCAGTTCGCTCTCGATCGGGGCGAGGCCGGGCGCGAGTTGCAGCGACATCAGGGCCATGTGCGCGATGCACTCGACCGCGACCGCGGTCTCCACCGCCTTGGCCGCGCTCGCGCCCCACGTGAACGGGGCGTGGCGGTTGACCAGAACGCCGGGAAAGTGCATCGGATCGATTTCGCCGAACCGCTCGACGATGACGTTGCCGGTCTCCCACTCGTAGGCCGACGCGATTTCCTGGGCCGACAACTTCCGGGTGACGGGGACGTCGCCGTCGAAATAATCGGCGTGGGTGGTGCCGAAGATCGGGATCGGCCGGCCGGCCTGCGCGAAAGCCGTGGCGCAGGAAGAGTGCGTGTGCACGACGCCCCCGATCCCGGAAAACGCCAGGAACAGTCGGCGGTGCGTCGGCGTGTCCGATGACGGATTGAGTTCGCCCTCGACCTTGTTTCCCTCGAGATCGACCAACACGATGTCGTTGGGCTGGAGGGCGTCGTAATCGACGCCGCTCGGCTTGATGGCGAAAATTCCCTTCGCTCGATCGATGGCGCTCGCATTGCCGAAGGTGAGGTTGATCAGCCCGTGACGCGGCAGCGCGACGTTCGCTTCATAGGCTTCGCGTTTGAGTTCTTTCAACATGATCCGAACGAACCCCTGGCAAGGCGGACGCGCCGGCGGCGCGTCTTCGGCTTAAGCGTTCCCTCACGCGCGAATCCCTTGCGCGAGGCAGTAGTAGACCTCGTTGTTGCGCAGATTCTGCTTGAAGTCGCCGAGCTTCGTCTCGCCATCGATCACCGTCAGTTCGATGCCGGCGATCGTAGCGAAATCCTCGAGCATCTCGGTGGTCACGCTGTAGCTATGGCTCGTATGGTGGGCGCCGCCGGCGAGGATCCAGGCCGCGCAGGCCGTCTTGAAGTCGGGCTGGCACCGCCACACCGCGCGGGCGACGGGAAGTTTGGGCAGCGGCGGCGGCGCGATGGCTTCGACCGCGGCGGCGATGAGCCGGAAGCGGTTGCCCATGTCGATCAGGCACGCATTGACCGCCGGTCCGCTCGTGGCGTTGAACACGAGGCGAACCGGATCCTCCTTGCCGCCGATGCCGAGGGGGTGAATTTCCAGCGATGGCTTGTCGGCGGCGATCGAGGGGCAGACCTCGAGCATGTGGGCGCCGAGGACCTGATGCCCCTCCGGCGCGAGATGGTAGGTGTAGTCCTCCATGAAGGACGTTCCTCCTGGCAGCCCCGCCGCCATGACCTTCATCGCCCGCAACAGCGCGGCCGTCTTCCAGTCGCCTTCGGCGCCGAAACCGTAGCCCTCGGCCATCAGGCGCTGCGAGGCGAGGCCGGGCAATTGCTTGAGCGTGTGCAGGTCCTCGAAAGTCGTGGTGAAGCCCGTGGAGCTTCTGGCTTCGAGGAACGCGCGCATGCCGAGTTCTTGGCGTGCGCCGTAGCGCAGCGACTCGTGACGATCGCCTCCCTTCCTCAGTTCGCGCGCCACCGCGTAGCGGCCTTCGTATTCATCCGCGAGCCTCGCCACGTCGGCGTCGGCGACGGCGTTCACGGCGGCGACGAGATCGCCCACGCCGTAGCCGTCGACGGTGAAGCCGAATTTCATTTCGGCGGAAACCTTGTCGCCTTCGGTCACCGCCACTTGGCGCATATTGTCGCCGAAGCGGCAGTATCGGGCGCCTTGCCAGTCGCGCCAGGCGCGCGTCGCGCGCATCCAGGCGCCGATGCGGTCCAGCGCTTCCGGGTCGGACCAGTGGCCGACGACGACCTTTCGGCCGAGGCGCATGCGGGTGTGGATGAAGCCCGCCTCGCGGTCGCCGTGCGCCGACTGGTTCAGGTTCATGAAATCCATGTCGATCGTGCCCCAGGGCAGATCGCGGTTGAACTGGGTGTGGAAGTGCAGGAACGGCTTCTTGAGCGCGCCGAGGCCGCGAATCCACATCTTCGACGGCGAAAACGTGTGCATCCAGAGGATCAGCCCGGCGCAATTCTCGTTGGAGTTGGCCTCGACGCACAGCTTGGCGATGTCGTCGGGCGTGGTGAGCAAGGACTTGAACACCGTCTTCAGCGGCAGCTTCTTGGAATCGGCGAGCGCGCCGGCGATTCGTTGCGCATCGGCGGCCACTTGCGCCAACGGGCCGGGTCCGTACAGATGCTGGGAGCCGCAAACGAACCAGATTTCTGGGGTGGCAAGGTTGATCATGGTCGTGACGCCGTCCTTGTTGCGAGAGGTTTCGATATTGCGCTCTTCCCGGCGGCGATCGCGTCGTTCCGCCAGCAAGAGGAGCGCCTAGCCGCGCTGTGCGTACTTGATCTCGATCAGCCTCTTCATGAGCTTCGACATATCGGCGGACTTGTTCAGGCCGCCGAAGCTGTCGTGGAGATCGCGGTAGAGCGCGTAGAGCTGGTCGTAGACCTTCTGGTTGGCCGGGTCGGGTTCATAGCTGTTCGGCCGAATCGACGTCATCGCGGCCTGCGCTGCGACGAAATCGGGGTGAGCCCCGGCGAGCACGGCCGCGGCAATGGCCGCACCGAGCGCGCAGGTCTGGCTGGACGCCGCCATGTGCATCGCGCGGCCGGTCACGTCCGCGTAGATTTTCATCAGCAGCGGGTTCTTCTCGGCGATGCCGCCCGTGCACACGACTCGGTCGATTCGCACTCCGTATTCCTCGAGGCGCTCGATGATCGCGCGCGCGCCGAACGCCGTCGCTTCGATCAAGGCGCGATAGATTTCGGCCGAAGTGGTGTAGAGGGTCTGGCCGACCAGCAGGCCCGAGAGCAATTGGTCGACGAGGATGGTCCGGTTGCCGTTGTTCCAGTCGAGCGCGACGAGGCCGGACTGCCCGGGCTTGTGTTTGGCCGCTTCGGCGGAAAATTGCGCATGCAGCGCGGCGCCGCCCCGGCACACGACCTCCACCCACCACTTGAAGATGTCGCCGACCGCCGACTGGCCGGCCTCGATGCCGTAGAAACCGGGCAGGATCGCCCCTTTGACGATTCCGCAAATGCCGGGAATGTCTTCGACCTTCTTGTCGGCCGGAACGACGGCGGTGTCGCAGGTCGACGTGCCGATCACTTTGACCAGCACGCCTTCGCGCGCGCCGCATCCAATCGTTCCGTAATGCACGTCGAACTCGCCGATGGCGATCGGGACGCCCGCAGGCAGGCCGAGCTTCTCGGCCCATTCCGGGCAGAGCGATCCCGCAGGTTCGGAGGCGTCGTAGGCGTGATCGTAAAGCCGGTCGCGCAGGTCGGCCAAGCGCGGATCGAGCATGGCGAGGAACGCCTTGTCGGGCAGGCCGCCCCAATCGTCGGCGTAGAGAGCCTTGTGGCCGGCGGCGCAAACGCCGCGCTTGACCGCCCGTGGGTCGGCGACGCCGGCGAGCACGGCAGGAACCCAATCGGTCAGTTCGACCCAGGAATAAGCCGCCTGAAAGACCGCCGGATCGACGGCGAGGCAATGCCAGATCTTGGCCCACCACCATTCCGAGGAATACGTCCCGCCGCACTTGGCGATGAACTGCGGGCGATGGCGCGCCGCAAGCTCGGTGATCGCCTTGGCCTCGCGCCAGCTCGTATGGTCCTTCCACAACCAGCACTGGGCGTTCAGATTGTCCTTGAACGCCGGATTGAGGGCCAGCGGGCGGTTCGCTCGGTCGACCGGAATCGGGCTCGACCCGGTCGCATCGACGCCGACGCCGACCACCCGCGCGGCTTCGAAACCCGGCTTGCCTCGCGCGGCGCGAAGCGCGCCCTTGACGCTGCGCTCGAGGCCGAAGAGATAGTCGGCCGGATTCTGCCGCGCGAGTTGATGATCGTCGGCGTCGAGCAGGACGCCCTGATTGCCGCTCGGGTAGTCGACGACGCAACTGCCGACCTCGGCGCCGTCCGAGCAGCTCACGATGAGGGCGCGCACCGAGTTGGTGCCGAAATCAATGCCTAGAGAAAACACGAAGCACTCCGGGAAACGAGCGAGAGGGGAGATTCGACGACCACAAGCTGAACTGCGCCGGCGATCGACGCAAGTCCGTCGACGCCGACGGCCGAAGCAAAGAAATCGCCTATGGGCGAAAAACCGCGGCCTGACGCGATAAGAGATTTGACCCTGCCGATTCGACGCCGTGCGTCGCGGCCGTGCTTCAGAGACTGCGAAACGGCGCCATTGCGGACACGAGCCACTCCAGCGTCCTCTTTTTCCCGAGGCGTCGACAGCGTGCCCAAGCGTCGACCGCGTCTCCAATTGGAAAAATTCTAGCACAGCTTATAACATCATACAATATAGCTTTTGCGGCCGCCACGCAGGTCGCCGGCCTCGCCAAGCCTCGGGATCGAGAAGAGCTCAAGGAGCAGGGCGGGACGAATCGTCGCACTCGTCGCGGTTGCCCCGGCGCATCAAGCCGACTCGAGCTGCATCGCCTCGACCGACGTTCGCGACCCTGTTGACGGCCTCCGCGAAATAGTCATATTATGTGACTAATAGCTATCGCGATGGAACGCGATGAAAACTCGTTCGCACTGAGGCGAAGAGTTTCGGAGTGGGAGTGGAGGACTTAATGAGCAGCTTGAAATATCTGTTGGGCGCGGCGGTAGGCGCCGTGGCCATGGCGGCCCTCACCGTGTCGGCTTCGGCGCTGACCGTGGGCTTCTCGCAGGTCGGGCACGAGAGCGACTGGCGCACGGCCTTCACCAAGAGCATGCAGGACGAGGCGAAGGCAGAGGGGATCGACCTCAAATTCTCCGACGCCAACCAGAAGGAAGAGGACCAACTGAAGGCGGTCCGTTCGTTCATTTCCGAGAAGGTCGACGCCATCGTCATCGCGCCGATCGTCGTCACCGGCTGGGATCAAGTGCTCAAGGAAGCGAAGGCCGCCAATATTCCGGTCTTCGTGGTCGATCGTGACGTCGACACCCAGGACAAGTCGCTGTGGGTCTGCCGCATCGCGGCCGACTTCAACCTCGAAGGCCGCTTGGCCGGCGCATGGGCCGCGCAGGCCCTCGTGGGCAAGGGCAACATCGTCGAACTGGTCGGCACGGTCGGTTCCGCCGCGGCGGAATATCGCAGGACCGGCTTCGCGGCCGTTCAGGCGCTGTTCCCGCTGATCAAGACCGTCAAGTCGCAGAGCGGCGACTTCACGACCCAAGGCGGCAAGGAAGTGATGGAAAGCTTCATCAAGGCGACCGATGGCCTGAAAGACGTCAAGTTGGTGTGGGCGCACAACGACAACATGCTGCTCGGCGCCATCCAGGCGATGAAGGAAGCCGGCTTGAAGCCCGGCAAAGACATCCTGACGGTGTCGGTGGACGGCGTGCCGGATATCTTCAAGGCGATGATCGCGGGCGACGCGAACGCTTCGGTCGAGCTGCGCTCCGACATCGGGCCGGACATCTTTGCGGTCATCAAGGCTTACCTCGGCGGCAAGAAGGACTGGCCGAAGTGGGTCGTGATCCCCAGCGCTCTGCACACGATCGCCGACGCGGCCGAAGTGCTGAAGAAGAAGGGCGGCTAAGCCTCCTTTAGCGGTCGCACTTTCCTCCTCTGCGGCCTAAGAAGAGCGGCGCCCAGTGCCTGGATTGACTGGGCGCCGTTTCTATGACAAGGCCGCATGGGTTTCGCGCGAACGCCCCCTCACAATGGTTACCGATGGAGATTAGGGTGACGGAAGCGACGGCGCCACGGGCCGAATTGCTAGGCATTACGAAAACTTTTCCCGGAGTGCGGGCTCTCGAGAACGTCGATTTCCGGCTGAAAGCCGGCGAAATTCACGCTCTGCTCGGCGAAAACGGCGCCGGCAAGTCGACGCTGATCAAAGTCATGACGGGCGCGGTGTGGCGCGATTCGGGCACAATGATGCTCGACGGCCAACCCTATGAAATCGCCAGCCCGGCCGAGGCCCACGCGCTGGGCATCAGCACCGTCTACCAGGAAGTCAATCTCATCCCGACGATGTCGGTGACCAAGAATCTGACGCTCGAGCGCCAGCCGCGGCGCCACGGGTTCATTTCGTGGCGGCAAGCCAATGAACGCGCGCGCGAACGGCTCAAGCGGCTCAACCTCGACATCGATGTCGAGCGGCCGTTGTTGACTTACTCGGTCGCCATCCAGCAGCTCATCGCGATCGCGCGAGCGTTGGAGGAGGATACGCGGGTCCTGGTGCTCGACGAGCCGACCGCGAGCCTCGACGCGCGCGAGGCCGAACTGCTGTTCAGCATCATGCGCGATCTCAAGGCGCGCGGCATCGCCATCATCTTCATCACCCACTTCATCGACCAGGTCTACCAGGTCGCGGACCGCATCTCCGTGCTGCGCAACGGCCGGATGGTCGGCACGGCGCCGACCGCGGAATTACCCCGCCTCAAGCTGATCTCGCTGATGCTCGGCCGCGAGTTGGAGCGCACCGAAGGGGTGCGAGCGTCCAGCGCGATCGTCGCGACCGGCGAACCGATCCTCAACGTGGAGGGCATGGGCCGGCGACGCTACATGGGCACTTTCGATCTGCAACTGCGCGCCGGAGAGGCGGTCGGGCTCGCGGGGCTGCTCGGATCGGGACGAACGGAGACGTGCAAGCTGGTGTTCGGGGCGGTGCATCCCGACGCCGGCCATGTTCATTTCGAGGGCAAGCCGATCGCGATCCGGTCGCCGCGGCAAGCAGTGAAACTGGACATCGGCTTCTGCCCCGAGGATCGCAAGGCCGAGGGGCTCATTCCGGAACTCACCGTGCGCGAAAACATCGTCCTCGCCCTCCAGGTCAAGCGCGGATGGCTGGCCCGCCTGCCGCGTGAAGAGCAGGAACAGATCGCGCAGGAGATGATCAAGACGCTTGGCATCGCCACGCCCGACGCCGACAAGCTCGTCGGCCAACTTTCAGGCGGCAACCAGCAGAAGGTGATTCTCGCGCGCTGGCTGGCGTCGAAGTCGCGCATTCTGATTCTCGACGAGCCGACGCGCGGCATCGACGTGGGCGCCCATGCCGAGATCGTCGCGTTGATTCGCCGGCTGTGCGAGGAAGGCTTGGCGCTCCTGGTCGCCTCGTCGGAACTCGACGAGATCGTGGCGGTGAGCGACCGGGTCGAAGTGTTGCGCGACCGGCACAAGGTCGGCGAGATCGTGGGCGGCGAGGTCACCCGCGAAAACATCATCCATATGATCGCGGGCAGTTGAGATGGATCACGCGGGCAATACACAGGCGCTTGCTCCGAGCCGGTGGTCGCTCGGGGAACTGACCAGTCGGCACTGGTTCTGGCCGGTTGCGGCTTTGGCGCTGATTTTCTTGGTCGACGCCGTGGTCTCGCCGGGTTTCTTCTCGATCCGCATCGTGCAGGGGCGTCTGTTCGGCAGCTTGGTCGACGTGTTTTATCGCGGCACGCCGGGCGCGCTGGTGGCGTTGGGGATGGCGGTGGTGATCGGCACCAAGGGCATCGATCTGTCGGTCGGCGCGGTGGTCGCCATCGTCGGCGCGGTGATGTGCAATCTGATCCACCGCGACATGTCGCCGCCCCTGGTCCTCGTCTTGACGCTCGGCACGGGCGTTCTGTGCGGCCTGTGGAACGGCTTCCTGGTCGCCATCCTCGACATCCAGCCGATCATCGCGACGCTGATCCTGATGGTCGCGGGCCGCGGCATCGCGCTGTTGATCGACGAGGGCCTGATCGTCACCTTCCGCAGCGACTTCTTTTCGGCGATCAGCACCGGCCAGTTCCTCACCGTGCCGTCGCGCATCATCGTCGCCGCCGGCACTTTCCTCGCGCTATGGCTGGTCCTGCGGCGCACCGCGCTCGGCTTGTTCGTCGAGTCGGTGGGCGCCAATTCCGCCGCGGCGAACCTTACCGGCATCAACGCCAGGCTGGTCAAGATCGGCGCCTACACGCTGTCCGGGCTGTGCTCGGGCATCGCGGGAATGCTGATCTGCGGCGATATCCGCGGTTCGGACAGCAACAACGCCGGCCTGTTCATGGAGCTGGACGCGATCCTCGCGGTGGTGATCGGCGGCGGTTCGCTGGTGGGCGGCCGCTTCTATCTCGGACTGACCATCATCGGCGTCCTCGTCATCCAAGGCTTGACCACCTCCATTCTGGTGAGCCCGCTGCCGTTCCAATTCACCATGGTCGTCAAGGGAGTAGTCGTATTGATCGTGCTGCTGTTGCAGTCGCGGCGGCTTCGCGAGAGCATCGTCGGCCTATTCCTGAGGAAGACGTCATGAAGGACAGATATCTCCCGCTGCTCGCGACGGTCACCGTCTTCGTGCTCGTCTTCGCCGTCGGCGCCGTCAATTTCAAACATTTCCTGTCGACGAACGTCGTGGGCGATCTGCTGACCGACAACGCGTTCATCATCATCGCGGCGATCGGCGAAACTTTCGTCATCATTTCCGGCGGCATCGACCTCTCGGTTGGTTCGATGATCGGCTTCGTCGGCGTCGTCATGGCCCATCTCGACGTGATGGGATGGCATCCCTTGGCGTCGGGGGCGATGCTGATCGCGTTCGGCATCGCGTTCGGCGCGTTTCAGGGCATCATCATCGATTTTTGCGAGATCCAGCCCTTCATCATCACCCTGGCCGGCTTGTTTCTTCTGCGCGGCAGTTGCTTCCTGGTCAGCCTCGAATCAGTCGCCCTCAAGCATCCCTTCGTCGACGACTTCGCCGACTGGCACTTCGACCTCGGGGGAGGAGGCCGACTTTCGAGTTCGGCCATGGTGATGCTGGTGGTGCTCGTCGCCGGCATCATCATCGCGCACTTCACCCGCTTCGGCACCAATGTTTACGCTATCGGCGGCGACCCGGCGTCGGCGAAGCTGATGGGCGTGCCGATCCGCCGCACCACGGTCAAGATCTATGCGCTGGCGGGCTTCTACAACGCCCTGGGAGGCGTGGTTTACGCCCTCTACACCGCTTCGGGATATCCCCTGGCCGGGCTGGGCGACGAACTCATCGCGATCGCCGCGGTGGTGCTCGGGGGGACGCTGCTGACCGGCGGCGTCGGCCTGGTGTTCGGCACCTTGTTCGGCGGATTGATCCAAGGGCTCATCACCACGCTGGTCAACTTCCAGGGGACGCTGACGAGCTGGTGGGCGACCATCTTCGTCGGCGTGCTGCTGTTCGTGTTCATTGTCGCCCAGCGGACGATCATGACTTCTTTCATGACCCGGCGCGCCATATAGGAGGCCGAGAGGGTGCGGCGATGGATGGCTTCGGCGCCGCTCCGCCTCGGCGGCGCCAAGACGTTTCTCGCCGCTGTGGCGCAAAGGGCGATAGCGAAAGTGATGAGAGCGGGGATGTCCATGGCTTGAGCGCTGTTCCTGGAGCGAGGCATTGGTTGACACGACACTCGACAGGCGCCGTGCGGCGACGGCGCCGAAAGCCAAGACGGGCGTCCGCGACGAAGAGACAGACTTCGCCCACGGCGGGCTTGCGCATAAGCGCAACGCCAGCGATTCGTTAGCGGCGACGCTCGGCCGCGAGATCATCGTCGGGGTTCATCCCCCGGGATCGCGGCTGCCGACCGAAGCGCGTCTGCTGGGGCGCTTCGCCGTCTCGCGCCCCACCTTGAGAGAGGCCTTCCGCGCGCTCGAGGCCAAGGGGTTGATCGTCTCTCGGCAAAAGGTCGGCACTTTGGTCCGTCCCGAGTCGGACTGGAACATGCTCGATCCTGATTTCCTCGCCTGGCACATGCGCGCTTCGCCGACGCAGGATTTCGTCAACGACCTCTTTCAGCTCAGAGAGATATTCGAGCCGCACGCCTCGTTTTTCGCCGCGCAATCGCGCGACGCGGCAGCGCTGAAGAGGATGAGCGCGGCGTTCGCCGACATGGAGCGGTTCAAGAACGGCGGCGGCGGCCTGGTCGGCGCCGACGTGCGTTTCCACACCGAGATTCTCGATGCGACCGGCAACGGGCTGATCCGAGCGCTCGGCGGCCTGATCAAGACGGCGCTGGTCGGCACGTTCCGAATGGGCTGGCGGGGCGCGACGATCAAGGAGGCGCGGCTCAACCAGCACCGCGCCGTTCTCGAAGCCATCGCCGCCCGGCAGCCCGAACAGGCGCAGGCGTGCATGGCCGAGTTGATCCGAGACTCGGCCGCGGACGTCCGTCGGGCGTTGGAAGCGGAAAGGCGGCCCTCGGCCCGCTCGGCGAAGCGCGCCAAAGAGCCGCGTCAATTGTGACAGGCGAGGGGTCGCCGCGCCGCGCGGCGGCGCTCTCGGCTCGTCCGGTTGCTCGCTCTTCGGCCGCCCGTGCTAAGATGTCGCCATGTCGCCAGCGCTGGCCGCCCTGCTGATCGTCTGTAGCCTCGTCGCCGCGGCGTTCTTCGCCGGAGCGGAGACGGCGCTGACCGCCGCGTCGCGCGCGCGCTTGCACGCGTTGGAGAGGGGCGGGGACAAGCGCGCGGCGCTCGCCAACAAGCTGATCGTGACGCGCGCGCGTCTGATCAGCGCGATGCTGCTCGGCGGACAACTGGTCACCGTCGCCGCCTCGGCTCTGACCACCAGCGTGCTGATCGCGGCGGTCGGCGATCGCGGCGTGGTCTACGCCACCTTCATCATGACCGCGCTGATCGTGATCTTCGGCGAGGTTCTGCCCAAGAGCATTGCCATCGCCTATCCCGATCGGACGTCGCTGCTGATCGCGCCGACGGTCGCTTTCTTCGTCACCATTTTCGGCCCTGTGGTCAGCGCCGTCGAGGCGCTGGTGCGCGGCATGTTGCGCCTCTGCGGCGTCAGTCTTGCGGCGCCGGCGCCGAGCGTTTCCGGTCACGACGAATTGCGCGGCGCGGTCGACATCCTGCATCGCGAGGGCGGCGTGGCGCGCGACGAGCGCGACATGTTCGGCGGCCTGCTCGAATTGTCGGAGATCCCGGTTTCCGACGTGATGGTTCACCGCACCAAGATGCGCACCATCGACGCCGACTTGCCCCCCGACGAACTGGTGCGCGAGGCGCTCGCTTCGCCTTACACCCGCATGCCGCTGTGGCGCGGCGAGCCCGACAACATCATCGGCATGCTGCACGTCAAGGATTTGTTTCGCGCCTTCGCCGCGGCGGGCGGCGACGCGAGCCGGGTCAATGCGGCCGATATCGCGCTGGAGCCGTGGTTCGTTCCCGAGGCGACGACGCTGCGCGATCAATTGCAGGCGTTCCTGCGCCGCAAGACCCACTCGGCGCTGGTCGTCGACGAATACGGGGTGGTGCTCGGCCTGCTGACGCTCGAGGACATCATCGAGGAGATCGTCGGCGACATCAAGGACGAGCACGACGTCCTCGCGCAAGGCCTGCGCCAGCAGCGCGACGGTTCGGTCATCGTCGACGGTTCGGTGACCATCCGCGACCTCAACCGCGCCATGGACTGGAACCTACCGGACGAGGAAGCGGCGACCATCGCGGGCCTGGTCATCCACGAGGCGCGCGCGATCCCCGAGCCGAAACAGACGTTCAGCTTCCACGGTTTTCGCTTCGAAGTGCTGCGCAAGCAGCGCAACCGCATCGCGGCGCTGCGCATCGCGCCTCTGGCGCCGCGCCGATCGCGCCCCGCCAAAGCGCCGAGCGCCGACGGGCCCGCCGACGGGGCTTGAAGCGCGGCCGAACCGCTCGCGTTGCCCTCGCTGCGCGTCTCCCGTATATAGACGCGCATGGCGCGTGGCGCGCCGAGGCGAAGTCTCATGTCCTGGAACAATCAAGGCGGCGGTCCCTGGCGGCCGCCGGGGCAGGGTCCGTGGGGCCAGGGGCCGGGCGGTTCGCCCCCGCCGAGCGACCTCGAGGAATGGCTGCGCCGGCTGCAAGAAGGGCTGCGCGGCGTCGTTTCGGGCGGCGGCGGCGGCCTCGGCGGCTTCGGCATGCGCGGCGTCGTCTTGCTCGCGCTCGTCGCCTTGCTGGTCTGGTTCGCGCTGGGCTCGTTCTATTCCGTGCAGCCCAACGAGGTCGGCATCAATCTGGTTTTCGGCCGCTACACCGGCAAGACCGGGGCCGGCCTCAACACCAACTGGCCGTGGCCGGTGGGCACGGTGATCCATGTTCCCGTCTGGGATCAGCAGATCACCGAGGTCGGCTACCACGGCGACGCCAACAGCGCCGACAATCTCGCCGAAAGCCTGATGCTGACCGGCGACCAGAACATCGTCGACGTCCATTTCCGCGTGATCTGGCAGATCGACTCGGCGCACCCCGAGTATTTCGTCTTCAACATTCTCTATCCCAAGGAGACGGTCAAAGCCGTGGCCGAGAGCGTCATGCGCGAAGTCGTCGGCCAGAAGACCATCGACGGCGTCCTCACCACCGACCGCACGTCGATGGAGCCCGACGTGCAAAAGCGCATGCAATCTGTGCTCAACGACTATCACGCCGGGGTGCTAGTGCTGCAGGTGCAGTTGCAGTCGGTCGACGTGCCCGCGCAGGTCGTTTCCGCCTATCGCGACCTCACCGCAGCGCCGCAGGACAAGCAGCGCGCCATCAACGACGCCTACACCTACGCTAACCGAGTCGTTCCCGAGGCGAAAGGCGCGGCGTCGCGCATCGTCAACGACGCGGAAGCTTACAGGCAGCAGACGATCCTCGAAGCCCGGGGCCAGACGGCGCGTTACAACCAGATCTACGCGCAGTACAAAAACGCGCCGGGCGTCACCCGCGAGCGCATGTATCTGGAGACCATGGAGCGCGTGCTCGCCCCGATGAGCAAGACGATCCTCGACGCCAGCGGCGCGAGCGCGCCGGTGCCCTATATCGCGCTCGAACCGCTGCAAGAAAAACCGGCGGGAGCAGCGAAATGAGAAATCCCCTCGGCGGCTTTGCGCTCCTGGCCATCGTCATCGTCGCGATCGTCGTGGCGAGCTACACCTTCTTCACCGTCGATCCGACGGAACAGGCGCTGGTGCTGCGCTTCGGCCAGCCGGTGCGCGACCTGCTCGGCGAGCCGGGACTCTATGCGAGAGTCCCGTTCATCGACGCCGTGGTTTATATCGACAAGCGCATTCTGGCGCTCGACAACCCGCGCCAGGAGGTGCTGGTCGCCGAGAACTTGAGGCTCGACGTCGACGCCTTCGTGCGCTACCGCATCGCCGAACCGCTCAGGTTCTACCAGTCGGTGCTGAATGTGCAGGGCGCCAACGCCCAGCTCGAGTGGCATGCTGAACTCGGCGCTGCGCAATACGCTCTCCGACGCTTCCGTCGCCGACATCGTGCGCAACAAACGCGACGCGCTGATGGCCGCCATCCGCGACTTGGTGAAGAAGGGCGCCGAGCGCTTCGGCATCGAAGTCGTCGATGTCCGCATCAAGCGCGCCGACCTCGTCGCCGAGAATTCGGAAGCGGTGTTCCGCAGCATGCAAGCCGAGCGCCAGTTGCGCGCCGCCAAAATTCGCGCCGAGGGCGCTCAGGAGAGCCAGCGCATCACCTCCGAAGCCGACCGCGACGTCATCGTCGTGAAAGCCCAGGCGCAGCAGCAGTCCGACCAGATCAAGGGCGAGGGCGACGGCGAGCGCAATCGCATTTTCGCCGAGGCGTACGGCAAGGACCCGGAGTTCTTCGCGTTCTATCGCTCGATGCTGGCTTATGAGGCGGGGTTCAAGGGCGAAACGCGGGCGATTCTCAGCCCGAGGTCGGATTTCTTCCGCTATTTCTCGACGCCGAACCCGGCCCCGGCGCCGGCGGCGGGCGAGGCTCCGGCGAACGCGCCCGCGACGAAGTGAAGTGCGCGACTTCGGCGCGGCGATTGGCCTCGTATTCGCGATCGAGGGCCTGCTGCTGGCTGGGTTCACCGAGGCGATGCGCAAGCGTATGGCCGAGGCCGCGCGGCAGAACCCTCGTCGCCTGCGCGGCGTCGGCCTCGCCGCGGCGCTGTTTGGGGTCGCCATCGTCTGGGCGGCGCGGACGCTGCTTTGACGCTTCGCCGGCGCGCCGCGTCGCCGCGTAACGGACACGATTGCCGGTCAAGGTTGGTCCGTTCGCGCCGCCGGGGCAGAAGAATCAGGGGAGAGGACGCTATGCGTTGTGACCACGTGAAAGCGACGACCCGTTCGCGCCGCTTCGGCCGCGCCGCGCTGGTCTCGAGCGTCGCGGCGATGGCGATCGGGGCGCTGGGGCTGCTCGCGCCCGCCGCGCCCGCGTTCGCGGAGGCGCGCCCGACGAATTTAGCCGACCTCGTCGACAGCGTCGCCGAGGCGGTGGTCAACATTTCGGCGACGCAGACGGTCGAAGAGAAGGGCGCCGAGGCGATGCCCGAATTGCCCAAGGGCGCCCCCCTCGACGACATGTTCGAGCAATTCTTCAAGAACCACGGCTTCAATAACGGCGCGCCGCGTCCCCACAAGACGTCTTCGCTGGGCTCGGGCTTCGTCATCGATCCGAGCGGCGTCGTCATCACCAACAATCACGTCATCGGCGAGGCCAACGACATCGTGGTTATCTTCACCGACGGACGCAAATTGAAGGCCAAGATCGTCGGCAAGGACTCCAAGGTCGACATCGCCGTGCTCAAGGTCGAGAGCGACAAGCCATTGAAGACGGTCAAGTTTGGCGACAGCGACAAGATGCGCGTCGGCGACGGCGTGATGGCGGTGGGCAATCCCTTCGGCCTGGGCGAAACGGTGACCGCGGGCATCGTTTCGGCGCGCAACCGCAACATCGACAGCGGCCCTTACGACGATTTCCTGCAGACCGACGCCTCGATCAACAAGGGCAATTCGGGCGGCCCGCTGTTCAACATGCAGGGCGAAGTGATCGGCATCAACACCGCGATTCTCTCGCCTTCGGGAGGCTCGATCGGCATCGGCTTCGCCATTCCCTCGGCGAGCGTCGTGCCGGTGATCGATCAGCTGGAGAAATATGGCGAGACGCGCCGCGGCTGGCTCGGCGTGCGCATTCAGCCGGTCGACGAGGGAATCGCGGAAAGCCTGGGGCTCGGCAGCGCGCGCGGCGCGCTGATCGCCGGCGTCGATGAGCGCGGCCCGGGCAAGCCCGCCGGCCTGGCGGCGGGCGACGTGATCGTCAAGTTCGACGGCAGGGAGGTCAAGGAATCGCGGGATCTGCCGCGCATGGTCGCCGCCCTGCCGGTCGGCAAGCAGGTCGAGGTGGTCGTCGTGCGCAAGGGTCAGGAGCTGACCAAGACGGTGACCCTCGGCCGCCTCGAGGACGGCGAAAAGGCGATGGCGCAGGCCGCCGAGGAGTCGAACGGCGCCGCCGACAGTCAAGCGAGCGCCAGCGCGCTCGGCATGGCGCTGACGGCGATCGACGACGAAGCGCGCAAGACCTTCAAGATCAAGGACAGCGTGAAGGGCGTCGTCGTTTCCGCCGTCGAGCCGAATTCCGCCGCGGCCGAAAAGGGCCTGCGCGCCGGCGACGTGATCGAGGAGGTCAATCAGCAAGCGGTCGAGAAGCCCGCCGACGTGTCCCAGTCGATCGATGCGCTCAAGAACGCGGGCAAGAAGTCGGCGCTGCTGCTGGTCTCCAACGGCGCCGGCGACGTCCGCTTCGTCGCCCTGGCGCTGAACTGAGGCGGCGCGAAGCGCCGGATGAGAGGACGAGGGCGGGCGCGCCACTCGAGTGGAAATTGCGTCACGCCCGCGTCTGGCCGTCGCCGTGGACGCGGTACTTGAAGGTGCACAATTGCTCGACGCCGATGGGGCCGCGCGCGTGCATGCGGCCGGTGGCGATGCCGATTTCCGCGCCGAAGCCGAATTCGCCGCCGTCGGCGAATTGCGTCGAGGCGTTGTGCAGCACGATCGCCGAATTGACCTTGGCGAGGAACTTCTCCGCCGCGGCGCGGTCCTCGGTGACGATGCAGTCGGTGTGGTGCGAGCCGTAGGCCTCGATATGGTCGATCGCCGCGTCGAGGCCGTCGACGACTTTTACCGCGATGATCGCGTCGAGATATTCGGCGCGCCAATCCTCTTCGCGGGCCGCGGTCACTTTCGGGTCGACCGCCCAGGTTGCCTCGTCGCCGCGCACCGCGCAGCCCGCGGCGATCAGCGCCTTGACCAGCGGCGCGAGCATCTTCGGCGCCGCGGCGCGATCGACCAGCAGCGTCTCGGCGGCGCCGCAGATGCCGGTGCGGCGCATCTTGGAATTGACGAGGACCTTGATCGCCTTGTCGAGGTCGGCGGCGCGGTCGACATAGACGTGCACGATCCCTTCGAGATGGGCGAACACCGGCACGCGCGCCTCGCGTTGCACGCGCGCGACCAGGCTCTTGCCGCCGCGCGGCACGATCACGTCG
This sequence comes from uncultured Alphaproteobacteria bacterium, assembly GCA_963775575.1. Taxonomy (GTDB): domain Bacteria; phylum Pseudomonadota; class Alphaproteobacteria; order Rhizobiales; family Beijerinckiaceae; genus Roseiarcus. The sequence continues at coordinate 811,944 of CAVZJG010000002.1, read as the reverse complement.
AGCGCGCCCCCCAACCCTGCCAGCATTTCCCCGACCGCCTCGCGCGAGGCGAAAGGCGCGCGCGAAATCGCCGCCTCGGGCAGGCCGGCTTCGGCGAGACCGGCGACGAGGCAGGCGTGGATCGCCGCCGAGGAGCAGAAGCTGTCGGAGCCGCCGCGCAGCACGGCGGCGTTGCCGCTCTTCAGGCACAGCGCGCCGGCGTCGGCGGTGACGTTCGGCCGGCTTTCGTAAATGACGCCGATGACGCCGAGCGGCGTCGCCACCCGCTCGATTCTGAGGCCGTTCGGCCGCTCGAAAGTCGCCAACACGCGCCCGACCGGATCCGGCAGGGCGGCCACCTCCTCTAGCCCGCGCGCCATTTGCTCGATGCGCTTGGGATCGAGCGCGAGGCGATCGAGCAAGGCGGGCCCAAGGCCCTTGGCGCGCGCCTCGGCGAGATCGCGCGCATTGGCTGCGAGGATTTCGGCGCCGCGCGCGCGCAGGATTTTCGCGGCGGCGAGGATCGCTTCGTTCTTGGCTTCGGCGGGCGCGTTGGCGAGCGTGCGTGCCGCCGCGCGCGCCTTGGCGCCGATCGCGCGCATCGCGGCGCGGACCTCGTCGGCGGGGGCGTCTTGGGCGATTTCGCCGTGGTTGAAGGCCGTGGTCATGAATTTCGCGATGCTCGATGCTGTCGCGCCTCTCGAATAGCACGATGTCGCCTCGGCTCAAACCCGGCGCCCGCGGCGGGCTCGCTTTTCAAGGGGCTTAAGCCGCGCGGGATCGCGCGTCATTTCTCCTTGGGCGCCTTCGGCGCCTTGGGCGCGCCGGCGGCCGCCGAGCGCAGATATCGCGATACGACGCCGGTCAGCGGCGCGAGCAGGGCGCGCCCCGCCAGATCAAGGGGATTGGCGGCGATCGCGGCGAGTTGCTCGATGGCGTTGTCGCGCAGTTCGAGGGCGAGATCGAGATCGCGCCGCGGCCGCACGAAGCAGGACGCGGCTAACAGAATCGCGGCAATCAGGAAGTCCACGACGGCGACCGCAATCGCCGCTCCCAGCGATCCGACGTGCGGCTCGAGCGCGAAATAACCGGCGGCGTCGAGCATGCCGAAGCCGAGCGTCGCGATCAGCGCCGCCAGTCCGATGAGGGCGCCCCGCTTGGCCGCGACATTCAGCCAAATCGTGGCGATCAGCGTGTCCGCGCGCGCCAGCGCGCGCAGGGTGCGGCTCAGTTTTTCCATGGCGCGGCTGCGCCCCCTTTCGTCACCCGATCTTCGTCAACCGCCCGACCAGCACGCCGGCGGCGAAGGCCGCCGCGACGCCAGCGATCGGGTGAACGGCGACGCCCTTTCCCGTGGCGTCGACGGCGCTTTGCATCGCCGCGACCAATTCCTCGAGATCGTCGGCCAACGCCTTCGGCGCGCCGCTGAGATCGCGCAAGAACCCGTCGACGGCGGCCGGAGGCGCGCCGGCCGCCTGGCCGACCCGCGCCTCGGCGCGAATCTGCTCGATTTCCTTGCGCAATGCGGCCAATTCCGTAGCGATCGCCGGATCCATGAAATCCTGCCTTCTCGATCGGCTGGGCGGGCCGACAGCTATCGCGCCTGGGCAGTGGCGACCTTGATGCGCGTCAACGCGCGCGGGGATGCGTGGCAAAGGCGGCCGCGCGCGCCCCTTCCCCCGCAAGGGGGGGAAGGAGCGGGCGTCCCCTCACGCCTTGGCGTCGAGCCCGTAGAGCGTGTGCAGCGTGCGCACCGCCAATTCGGTGTAGGCCTCGTCGATCAGCATCGAGAACTTGATCTCGGAGGTGGTGATGGCGCGGATGTTGATTCCCTTGTCGGCGAGCGCCTTGAAGGCGCGCGCGGCGACGCCGGGATGGCTGCGCATGCCGATGCCGATCGCGGAAATCTTGACCACGTTGGGCGCGCCGCTCAGCGCGGTAAAGCCGATCGCCTCGCGCCGCTCTTCGAGAATGGCCTTGGCGCGGTCGAATTCGGCGCTCGGCACGGTGAAGGTGATGTCGGTCGTGGTGGTGTCGTCGGAGACGACCTGGATGATCATGTCGACGTTGACGCTGGCCTCGGCGAGGGGAAGGAAAATCGCCGCCGCGACGCCGGGCTTGTCGGCCACCTTGCGTAGGGTGATCTGCGCTTCGTCGCGCGAAAAAGCGATGCCGGTGACGACCTGCTGTTCCACGATGTCCTCCTCCTCGCAAACCAGGGTGCCGAGCTTCGGATCGGCCGGATCGTCGAACGACGAGCGCACGTAGAGCTTGACCTTGTGCACCAGCGCCATTTCGACCGAGCGCACCTGCAACACCTTGGCGCCGAGCGAGGCCATCTCCAGCATTTCCTCGAACGACACCCGATCGAGCCGGCGCGCCTTGTGGACGACGCGCGGGTCGCTGGTGTAGACGCCGTCGACGTCGGTGTAGATGTCGCAGCGATCGGCGCCGAGCGCTGCGGCGAGCGCCACCGCCGACGTGTCGGAGCCGCCGCGTCCGAGCGTCGTCACCCGGCCGCTCGGCGCGTGGACGCCCTGGAAGCCGGCGACGACCGCGATCTGCTTCTGCGCGAAGCCATCGACGATCGCCTTGCCGTCGATGCCCTCGATGCGCGCCGCGCCGTGCGCGTCGTCGGTGGCCAGCGGGATCTGCCAGCCCTGCCACGAGCGCGCGTTCAGCCCCATCGCCTGCAGCACGATCGCCAGCAGGCCGGCGGTGACCAGTTCGCCCGAGGCGACCACCGAGTCGTATTCGGCGGCGTCGTAGATCGGCGCCGCCTCGCGGCACCAGGCGACCAGCTCGTTGGTCTTGCCCGACATGGCGGAAACCACCACCGCAACCTCATTGCCCGCGTCGACCTCGCGTTTGACGTGACGCGCGACGTTGCGGATGCGCTCGACGTTGGCGACCGAGGTGCCGCCGAACTTCATAACCAGACGCGCCATGAGGATTCCAGGAGAGGAAAGGGCAGGGGACGGCTCGCGCCGCCGCTGAGGCGCGCGTATAAAGGCGCTTCCGGGGGCGGTCAACGCCCAGGCGCGAACCCCTTCCCCCCTTGCGGGGGAAGGGGCGCGCCTTTCGGCAATCGTCGATGGGTTGGAAGGGTTCTGTGATGGTCACGCCGGCCGCCGATCCAAGCGTGATCCCTGGGGAAGTCGCGCGCTTCGACGCGCTGGGCGACGCGTGGTGGGACCCCGACGGGCCGATGGCGCCGCTGCACCGGCTGGGCGCGGCGCGCATCGCGTGGCTGCGCGACGCGATCGCCGGCCATTTCGGCCGTTCGGGCGCCGGCGCGCCGCCGCTCGCCGGCCTGAGGCTCATCGACATCGGCTGCGGCGGGGGGCTGCTGTCGGAGCCGCTGTCGCGCCTCGGCGCCGAGGTCGTCGGCCTCGATCCGGCGCCGGGGGCGATCGAAGTCGCGCGCGCCCACGCCGCGGCGACCGGCGCCAAGGCCAGCTATCGCGTGGGAACCGTGGAAGACCTGGCCCGCCAGGGCGAGGCGTTCGACGCGGCGCTGGCGATGGAAGTCGTCGAGCACGTCGCCGACGTCGCCGCCTTCGTCGCCGCCGCCGCCTCGCTGGTCAGGCCGGGCGGCCTGCTCGCCCTCTCGACCCTCAACCGCACCCTCAAGAGCTTCGCCCTGGCGATCGTCGGCACCGAATACGCGCTGCGCTGGCTCGCCCCCGGCACCCACCGCTGGGAGCAATTCGTCACCCCCGACGAACTGGCGGCGGCGTTGCGCGCGGCGGGCTTGCGGGAGACCGAGCGGCGCGGGCTGAGCTTCGATCCGCTGCGGAGCGAATGGCGGCTGTCGCGCGATTTGGGAGTGAATTATCTGATGGCGGCGAGGAAGGGGTAAAGCCAAACGGGGTTTCGACGCTCGCCAGAAAACGCCCCGGCGCTGTCATTGCGAGGACCCCGAGCATAGGCGAGGGGGGACGAAGCAATCCATGCGGCGGCCGAATCGTGGATGGCTTCCCCCTCGCTACGCTCGGGGTCGCAATGACGGTTTCGAGGTTGCGGCGCGGCAGGTCGGCGGGGGCGCGTCATAGGCGCGACCAATGGTCGCGCTCGTTCGGTCGCCTCGGCGTCGGCGGAATGAGGCGCTTCGCACAGGACGCGCTCAACGAGCGCGTCTACAATGGCGGCGACGCGGACTGCGATTCGAGCGATCGGCGGGAAACATGATTCTTCATCTACTCCATCAATTGCCGGACGCGGCCATCCTGGCTCTCGTCGTGCTCGTGGTCGCGGGAATCACGATGGCGGCCCCGCATGTCGGTCGGCGCGTCTTGCGCTTGGCGAACAACGACGAACGCGACGAAGCCGCCTTCGACGGATTCAAGGTCGTCATGTCGATGGCCGCCATCGTGCTGGCGTTTTCCCTGGTGCAGGCGAACAGCAATCTCCGCGAGGTGGACGCGACGGTCGCCAAGGAGGCCGCGGCGATATCGATCACCGATCGCGCGCTGCTGCGATTCGGCAAGCCGGAGGCGACCGAGCTGCGGCCGGTTCTGGCCGACTACGGCGCCGCCGTCGTCGACGAATGGCCGTCGCTGGCGCGCCGCGAAAGAAGCGAGGCCGCCGACGCCGCCTACACCGCGTTGTCGAAAAAGACCCGCGCCATGGCGCCCGACGATACGCGGCAGGAGGCGATGTACCACGAGTTGCTCAAGGACCTCGACGATCTCTCCGACCTGCGCGAGGAAGCGCTCACCGAAAGCGACTACCGCCTGCCGACCACCTTCTGGGTCACCGCCGGCTGTCTGCTGGCTCTCGGGGCCGTGCTCGCCGCTTTGACCGCCGACAGCCTCGGCCGCACGGTCGGCGTCGGAGCGCCGGCGGCGGCGGTCGCGCTTCTGCTGGCCTTCGTCATCATCGTCGACGTGCCGTTCGAGGGCGAAACCAGCGTAACCCCCCACGCCATCCAAAACGCCCTGGCGAGGGACGCGCATCGGATCTAGAGCGCCGTTGCCCTGACTTTCTCCGCCTCGCCCGCTGAGAGCCGGTTGCGCAGCGGCAGGCCGAAGGGCTCCGCTTCGATCTCGAACACGTCGCCCTTTTCCGCCTTGATCCCGTCGCTGAACGACAGCGTCGCCGCGCCGAAGAAGTGCACGTGGACGTCGCCGGACCGGTGGAACAGCGGATACTTGAAGTGATGCGCTTCGAGGTTGGCGATCGCATGTGAAATGTTCTGCTCGCCCGAGAGGAACGGCCTTTCCCAGACGATCTCCGGCTCCTCGCCGCCGTCGCGGGCGCCTCGACGTGCCGCAGTGAGACCTTTCGTCGCGGCCTGTTGCCGAGCGCCGCGCCGCGTGAAACACTCGATCGCCGCGTTTAGCGCCGGAAAGAACGGTCGAAGAAAGGCGTCTTGCGCTGGGCGCAGGCCGGTTGGCGCGCGTCGACTTGGGACGGCGCGAAGGGGGACGATGGCTGGATTTCGTTCGCTGCTAGAGACCGCGATCGCTAGGCTGCCGGACAACACGCCGACGACGCGGCAAAATATGTACGAACGCGCGCGAAACGCGTTCGAGGCGAGCCTTGGCGAACGAGACTCGCAGCAAGTTCGGGCGTTGCGCCAGGACCTTGAGGACGCGATCCGCGAGGTCGAGTCGCAATATCGCGCCAGCGGCGAGTCGTCGCGCGCGGGCCAGCCGGCGGTCGCCGCGGCGCCCGACGACAAGTCTCTCGTTCCGCCGAAGCCGCCCTCATCGACGCGCGACCGAGCGGCGACGGAGAAATCGTCAAAGCAGGCGAACAAAGAACAGGAGGCGAGCGGTCCGTCGAACGCATCGAGACGCGCATCGCGGCGGCCTCTGACGAACCTGCGCGAAGCGGCCGCCTTCGCTGTCGCGCAGGCTCTGCGCCTCGCCCTGATTTTCGCTGTCGGCCCCAACGTGTTGTCCCCGATCTATCAAGCCGCGTTCGACCTCGGCGGACGCGCCCTGTTGCTCGCGACGTCGGTCGCGATCTCCGCGGCCTGGATGCTGTTGGCGCTGCTGGTGTTCGCGATCGCGCGAGGGGTGTTCGGCGGGGCGCCCAGATCGATTTCGCTCACGCGGGGGCCGCACGCGATCAGCCTGCAAGGGCGCGAGGTCGGCGCCTATGTCTTTGCTGCGGCGGCCGCCATCGCAGTCGTCTATTCCGCAAACCTCCTCGTCCTGGCTCCGATCTACGCAGCGCTTCGCCAGGCGAAGGAGACGGCGTTGGCGAATACGATGGGAGTCGGGGTTAACGCCGTCGTCGCGGCGCTCATGTTTCTAGCGTTCGTCCTGTTGCGGTCCGCGTTCACGCGCGTAAGCGCCGCCGAATCGAGGCCAATTGAAGCGCCGGCGGGACGCGCCGCCGCCCTCGCCGTCGCCGGCTCTCCTGCGAGCACAGGGCCGGTCGGCGCGGGGGGGCTCTCAAGCGGGTTCGTCGATCCCCTTTTGCGAACGAGAGTTTTGCAAATCGCGCTTGGTGTTTTCTTCTGCCTGTGCGCCGCCCGCTTCGTCTCCAACCTCATGCAAATGCAATTGTTGGATGGCTTCTCGAACGGTCCCTTCGACACGGACGCCGCGCGATCCAACGATTTCCGACAGCGGTTCATTTCGATTCTGGGCCTGATCGCCTATTTCGCGAGCGCCATCGTGTTCTCGGTGTGGATTGTTCGCGTCGCCAGGAACGTGCGGGCTTTGGGGGCGACAGGGCTGGAATTCACGCCGGGGTGGGCCGTCGGCTGGTTCTTCGTGCCGATCGCGGGCTTTTTCAAACCTTTTCAGGCGATGAGGGAAATCTGGAAAGCAAGCAAGAACCCTCTGCGCTGGCAGGAAGAGGCGACGGGCTCTGTCGTCGGATGGTGGTGGTTCGGCTTCTTGTCGATGTGCATCGTCAGTTGGCTGGCCGGCAATCTCGAAATCGGCGCGCACGACCTGGACAGTCTCAGAACGGCGACAGAATTTTCCATTGGTTCGAACCTTCTCGAGCTGTTCGCCGTACTGCCGTCGATCGCCCTCGTCAGCCAGGTGTGCCAATTTCAGATCGCGGCGACCCATCTGAGGAGCGACGACGAACGGCAAGCGGCGCCGCTCGGCGCGGCGGACCCAGATCGCGGCTCGGCCGCGGAATCGCCGCCCACGCGAACCGCGAATTTGCCGGAAGCGCGACCCGCAGCGGATGCGCCGGTCGCCGCCGTCAAAGGCGGGAGCAACTGGTATTTCGTCGAAGACAAAACCCGATCCCTGCGGCAAGTCGTTCTCGTATCCGAACCGCAGCGCGCCGTAAAATCGAGGTACGGCATGCTGCTTCTCACCCAGAAGCATTACGCGCTCAACCGAAACCCGTTGGCGACCGGACTTGTTCACCTTGATGGCGATACGCGAACATTCCTGCTTCTGCGAACGGACGGATTAGTCGAGGAGGTGCGCCGGTCATCGCTCAGAGTTGGAATTTCCTTCTTCCATCTCCCGACCAGCGGCTTGGTGGCGTTCTATGTGTCTTGCCAGCCGCTGCAAGAAAAAACCAGAATGGGCTTCGAGGAACAGATATACGGATTGGACTTTGACGAGACCCGCGACCCGATCGCCAATGTGCTAAATTCCGATTGTCTTTACATTGTTCATGCGGGCGAAGGCGGAGCGGAGACGGTGCTGATGGAGACCGGCGAAAGAATGTATGGTCCTGCGTGCAAATACGACGTGGAGATACCCTACGATAAGGACTGCAAGGCGCTGCTTCTCGACGAATGGAACGCCGTGCTTCGCCACCATCGGTCAATTCGAAATCCTGACTTTCAGGCCGCCGGAAGACGGCTGTATGAACTCATGCCGGAAAATGTGAATCCAATTCTCGAGCGTTGAACCGCCGCCGCGCTCGGCGATCAGCTTGCGCAGCGGCGCGCCCGCCTCGATCGCCCGACGCGCGAGTTCGAGCGTCGGGCGCGCGCCCTTGACGAGACGGCTTTCGCCGCGCGCGGTGACGATGAGCGTGCGCTTGCCGGCTTCTTCGACGATCTGGGCCGGTCTCATGCTTCGTTCCTCGGCGAGGCGCGCCGGCGCTCGATCAGGGCGACGATGCGCGGATCGGTGAAATCGGCGACGGCGAATTCGGCGCCCGCGCCAACGAGCGTCGCGGCGCCGAGATTCGTCGTCAGCCCGACGACGCAAAGGCCGGCGCCGCGCGCGGCTCGCAGGCCCGAAAGCGAATCCTCGAAGGCGAGCGAACGCGTGGCGTCGGCGGCAAGGCGCCGCAGCGCCGTCAGATACGGCAGCGGATCGGGCTTGGCCCGCTCGACGTCGTCGCCGACGACGCGCACCGGCAGGCGCGCGCCGAGGCCGAGCGCGTCGAGCGCCTTGTCGACGTTGGCGCGCGGCGCATTGGTCACCACCGCGCAGCCGAGATCGTTCGCCTCGGCGTAGTCGAGCAGCGCGCCGACGCCGGCGATCGGCGTCAGGCCGGTCAAATTGTTGCGAAAGCTCGCCTCCTTGGCCTCGAGCGTCGCCGCCTGCTCGGCGGGCGTCAAGTGGGGCAGGAAGGCGCGCGCGATCGCCGCGTTGTCGGAACCGAGGATGCGCGCGTCGTACTCCTCTTTGCCGAGCCGGATTCCATGCACGGCGAAAACGCGCTGGAAAGCGCGCAAATGCTCGTCGTCGCTGTCGACCAGCGTGCCGTCGAGATCGAAGAGAAGGGCCGATTTCACGCCGACCTTTTCCCATCGTCGCGCCGATTTGCCAAGGCGCGAATTCCGCGTCGCCGTCGGCGCCGACAAATTCGGGCGTCTGACCAACCGCATGCGCCATCGCCGGGATGGCCCGCCGTAGGATTTCGGCGTCGGCCGTCTCGTGCGCAATCTCGCCCGGCGACGCTTGATTTGCGGCGGCGAACGGGACAGCCCAACGACGCTTCCAAGGCCGCCATGAACGAGATTCGAAAGAACGACATCGCTGACGAGGGCGGGCGGCGATGGTCACGCGCCGTTCGGCGGCCGCAACGGCGTCCGTCTCGGCCCGCGCGAGCAGGGCTGCCACGCCGCGGCATTTCACACCGCGGTCAAGACCGCCTAAACAAGGGCGTGAAGCGTTTGCAATCGGGGGCGGCGACATGATCCTCATTTCCGGCGAAGCGTTGATCGACCTCATTCCCGATCCCAACCGGGACGGCCGCTACGACGCAGTGCGCGGCGGCTCGCCGTACAATGTCGCGATCGGGCTCGGACGGCTCGGCGCGCCGACCGCGTTCGTGTCGCGAATTTCGGCCGACGCCAACGGCGAAGCCCAAGCCGCCGCACTCGCCGCTGATGGCGTCGATCTCGGCCTGGTCGCGCGCGACCCCAAGCCGACGCCCCTCGCCTTCGTCATGCGCGGCACCGCGCAGACGGGATCGCGCTATTCCTTCTATCTCGACGCGACGGCGTTCGACGGTCGCTGGCCGTTCCCCGCCGCCTGGCCGGACGGCGCCCGGCATCTCCACGTCGGCTCGATCGCCGCCGTCGATCCGCGCCACGGCGAGAGCGTGGTTGCGGCGCTACGCCTGGCGTGCGAGCGGGCGACGACGAGCTTCGACCCCAACATCCGCCCGCTGGTGACGCCGGATCGTGACAGCGTGGTCGCGCTGGTCGAGCGCCAGGCCTCGCTTTCCAGCCTCGTCAAGGCGAGCGCGGAGGATCTCGAATGGCTCTATCCCGGCTGCGCAATCGAGGACGCGCTCAGCCGTTGGGCGCGGCTCGGGCCGAGCTTTTGCGTGGCGACGCTCGGCGATCGCGGCGCCGTCGCGCTTCTCGGCGATCGGCGATTGAGGGTGGCGGCGCCGAAAGTCGATGTCGTCGACACCGTCGGCGCGGGCGACAGTTTCATGTCTGCGCTCCTCGCCGCGATGGATCGCGACGGCGCGCTTGGGCCGAGCGCCCCAACGCCGAGCGCCGACCGGCTCGCGGCGTGGCTCGCCTTCGCCGCGGCGGCCTCGGCGATCACCTGCACGCGCAAGGGCTCCGATCCGCCGACGCGCGCCGAAGTGCTGGAATATCAGAAGGGCTGAATATTCTTCATTGAACCAAGGGCGAAGACGATGCGCATTGCGGACGGGCGACGACGAAGCTACAACGCCGTCGGCGAACCGCAACCGGATAAGCACCGATGGCTTCGATCGAATCGACCTCGACCTCGACCCCGCCGCCCGCCCGCCCCCTGTCGCCGCACCTGGGCATCTATCGCTTCACCCTGACGATGGCGATGTCGATCGCCCATCGCATCACCGGCGCGGGGCTCTACGTCGGCGTGCTGTTGCTGGCGTGGTTTCTCATCGCGGCGTCGCTGGACGCGTCCGCCTTCTCGGTCTTCTCCGCCTTCATCCAGTCGATTTTCGGCCGGCTCGTCCTGTTCGGCTTCACCTGGGCCCTGTTTCATCACATGCTCGGCGGCGTTCGCCACTTCATCTGGGACGCCGGCCGGGGACTGGACCATCCCGAGCGCGAGCAATTGACGCAGGCGACGGCGATCGGCGGCTTCGCGTTGACGCTCGGCGTCTGGGCCGTCGGCTACGCCGTTCGGTGAGGGAGCGCGGACCATGGCGAAAGTCGGTAAGACCCTGCGAACGCCGCTGAGCCGCGTTCGCCATCTCGGTTCGGCGCGCCTGGGGACCGACGAGCATTGGCTCCAGCGCGCGACCGCCGCGGCGCTCATCCCTCTCACGATCGCCTTCGTCTGGCTGACGCTGACCCTGCTGCACAAGGATTATAATGGCGCTCGCGCCCAACTGAGCAAACCGCTGCCGGCGATCGTGCTCCTGCTCTTCGTGGCGGTCGGCGTCTATCACATGCAGATCGGCATGCGCTCGATCATCCTCGACTACCTGCAGGGCCGCGCCCGCGAATGGGCGCTGATCGCCAACGCTTTCTTCGCCGCGGCGTTGGGCCTGACCTGCGTCTACGCCGTGCTGCGCATCGGCTTCGTCTGAAATCCTCGATAGGGCTCAAAGCGAATGGCGACCAACGGTTCCAACGGCGCAAGCGCCCCCGCGCTCGGGCAAAGGGCCTATCCGATCACCGACCACAGTTTCGACGTCGTCGTGGTCGGCGCGGGCGGCGCGGGCCTGCGCGCGAGCGTCGGCTGCGCGCAGGCGGGGCTGCGCGTCGCGTGCGTCTCCAAGGTGTTCCCGACCCGCTCGCACACCGTAGCGGCGCAGGGCGGCATTTCCGCCGCGCTCGGCAATATGGGTCCGGACGACTGGCGCTGGCACATGTACGACACCGTCAAAGGGTCGGACTGGCTCGGCGATCAGGACGCGATCGAGTATCTGTGCCGCAACGCGTCCGCCGCCGTCTACGAACTCGAGCATTGGGGCGTGCCGTTTTCGCGCACCGAGTCGGGCGCGATCTATCAGCGCCCGTTCGGTGGCATGACGACGGAATACGGCAAAGGCGTCGCGCAACGCACCTGCGCCGCCGCCGACCGCACCGGCCACGCGATGCTGCACACGCTCTACGGCCAGGCGCTGAAAGCCCGTTGCGAATTCTTCATCGAGTATTTCGCCATCGATCTGATCCGCGACGCCGAGGGAAGAGTGCGCGGCCTCGTCTGCCTGAAGATGGACGACGGCGCGATCCACCGCTTCCGCGCGCCGATGACGGTTCTCGCCACCGGCGGCTATGGCCGCGCCTACTTCTCGGCGACCTCGGCGCACACCTGCACCGGCGACGGCAACGCGATGGCGCTGCGCGCCGGCATCGCGCTGCAGGACATGGAGTTCGTGCAGTTCCACCCTACCGGCATCTACGGCGCGGGCTGCCTCATCACCGAGGGCGCGCGCGGCGAGGGCGGCTATCTCGTCAATTCCGAAGGCGAGCGCTTCATGGAGCGCTACGCGCCGTCGGCCAAGGATCTCGCCTCGCGCGACGTGGTCAGCCGCGCGATGACCATGGAGATTCGCGAAGGCCGCGGCGTCGGCGCGCTCAAGGACCATATCTATCTGCACCTCGACCATCTCGATCCCAAGGTGCTGCACGAGCGGCTGCCCGGCATCTCCGAGAGCGCGCGCATCTTCTCCGGCGTCGACGTGACCAAGGAGCCGATTCCGGTGCTGCCGACCGTGCATTACAACATGGGCGGCATCCCGACGAACTATCACGGCGAGGTCCTGACCAAGGTCGGCGCCGACCCGGATTCGATCGTGCCGGGACTGATGGCGCTCGGCGAGGCGGCCTGCGTCTCGGTGCATGGCGCCAACCGGCTCGGCTCCAACTCGCTCATCGACCTCGTGGTGTTCGGCCGCGCCGCCGGCCAGCGCGCGGCCGAGCTCGTCAAGCCGGGCGAGCGGCAGGCCGATCTGCCCAAGGACAGCGCCGACCCCGCGCTCGCGCGCCTCGACGGTTTCCGCCACGCCAGCGGGGCGACGCCGACGGCGACGCTGCGCCTGAACATGCAGCGCGCGATGCAGAGCCATTGCGCCGTGTTCCGCACCGGCGAAACGCTGGCCGAGGGCAAGGCGATGATCCGCGAAGCCTGGCGCGCCGGCGCCGACGCGCACGTCAGCGACCGCTCGCTGGTCTGGAATTCCGATCTCATCGAGACGCTGGAATACGACAACCTTATCGTTCAAGCCGTGGTCACGATGGAGAGCGCCGCCAATCGCCGGGAAAGCCGCGGCGCGCACGCGCGCGAGGATTATCCCGACCGCGACGACGCCAACTGGATGAAGCACACGCTCGCCTGGATTGACGCCGACGCCTACGCCGTGATCCTCGATTACCGGCCGGTGCACGCCTACACCATGACCGACGACGTCGCCTACGTCGAGCCGAAGGCGCGGGTGTACTGAAGGCGCGGCTTAGGAATGCACGGATAGGGAACCATGGTCCAAATCAACCTGCCGAAGAACTCCCGCCCGACGCCGGGGAAGACTTGGCCGAGGCCGGCGAACGCCAGCCACGTGACGGAGTTCCACATCTATCGTTGGAATCCGGAAGACGGCGTCAACCCGCGCATCGACGCGTACGCCGTCGACCGCGACGATTGCGGCCCGATGGTGCTCGACGCGCTCATCTGGATCAAGTCCAAGGTCGATCCGACGCTGACCTTCCGCCGCTCCTGCCGCGAGGGCGTGTGCGGCTCCTGCGCGATGAACATCGACGGCGTCAACACGCTCGCCTGCACCTGCGACATCGACAAGATCGACGGCGCGGTGAAAATCTATCCGCTGCCGCACTTGGAGGTGGTCAAGGATCTCGTTCCCGACCTGACCCATTTCTACGCCCAGCACGCTTCGATCGAGCCGTGGCTGAAGACGACGACGCCGACGCCGGAAAAGGAATGGCTGCAGACGCCCGAGGACCGCGCCGATCTCGATGGTCTTTACGAGTGCATTCTCTGCGCATCGTGTTCGACTGCCTGCCCGAGCTATTGGTGGAACGGCGACCGCTATCTGGGGCCGGCGATCCTGCTGCAGGCCTATCGCTGGCTGATCGATTCGCGCGACGAGGCGACGGGCGAACGGCTCGACAATCTCGAAGACCCGTTCCGGCTCTATCGCTGCCACACGATCATGAATTGCGCAAAGACCTGCCCCAAGGACCTCAACCCCGCCAAAGCGATCGCAAAGATCAAGGCGATGATGGCGGAGCGCCGGCTCTGACGGTGGCGCCGTTACGTAACGTGGAGACTGCCGAGCCGTCCGCCGGCGACGGGCGCCAAACGCCCGCTAGGCTCATATTCGCCTTCGTTCTCGCCTGCGCGATCGAACGCGCCATCGCGATGCTCGTCACCGGGTTCAAGGGCGACGAAGCCTATACGCTCGTCGTGTCGCGGACCCTGGCGCTCTCCTATTTCGATCACCCGCCGCTGCACCAATGGTTGCTTCACGGCTTCGTCGCGCTTTTCGGCGAGGGCCGATGGGCGCGCGCGCCCTACTGGGCGGCGATCGTCCTCGCCAACATCCCGATGTTCGGCCTGTCGCGTCGGCTGTTCGGACGCGAGGCCGCATACTGGACGCTGTTCGCCTTCAACGCCGCGACTTATGTTCTGGTCCTGTCCAACGGCTTCATCGTTCCCGACATGACGCTGCAATTATCGCTGCTGTCGGCGGGCTGGGCGATGGCGGAAATTCTTTTCGCCCCCGCCGGCGGCGCGGGGCGGACGACGGCGCTCTGGTTGGCTGTCGGCATCGCGCTGGGCTGCGCGGGACTGTCGAAATATTCGGCGATCTTCGCGCCGCTTGGGTTCTTCGGCTTTTTCCTCGGCGCCCCCAAGCATCGGCGCTGGCTGTGGGACATCAGGCCTTACTTGGGCGCGCTCGTGGCGCTGGCGATCTTTTCGCCGGTTCTCATTTGGAACTGGCAGAACGACTGGCTGTCGCTGTCGTTCCAGGCGAGCCGGGCGACGCCGCATCAACTGAGTTTCGACATCCAGTCCTTGTTGGATTGGTTGGGCATTCTGGGATCGCAGATCGGCCTTTTGTCGCCGTGGGTTTTCGCGCCGCTGGCGATGGGGCTGATTCGCGCGGCGCGCAATCGCGACGCCGACGGTCCCGAGCGGTTCCTGCTGTGGCTGGTGGCGCCGCCGTTGGCGCTGCTCGTGCTGGTGCCGCTGTTCGGCCAATACGTGCTGCCGCACTGGTTCAATTCGGCCTGGCTGTTCGCATTTCCTCTCGCCGGCCAATGGCTTGCCGGCAAGAGCCAGATTTGGTTGAAAACCTGGGGACTTTGGACGGCGGCGTTGGCCGCGGCGACGGCGATCATCTATATCCTGGCGATGAACCTCGGCATGTTCTGGATCATGTCCCGCCTGCCGCCGGACGCGAACGATCCCACCGTATTGAGCTACGATTGGCCCGATGTCTCGCGCACGCCCGCATGGACGGCGTTGGGCGTCCCGGCGCCCGCGTTCGTCGTCGCCGACAATTGGCGCTACGCCGGCAAAGTCGGCGCGGCCTTGGGTCCGGAATTTCCGGTTTGCACGCTAGGCGACGATCCGCGCGAATTCGCATTCACTTGCGATACCTCGGCCTGGATCGGCAAAGACGCCGCGATCGTCGTCGTCAAGGCGGACGCCGAGCGCGGGCTGAAGGCGCTGGCCCCCTACTTCGCCCGGATCGACGCGCCGCAGGAATTTACCGTCGGGCGCGGCGGCCGCGCCGAACAGGTTTTCGTTTTGACGCGTGGGCGCGCGCTGACCCACCCTTACCTTTTCCCCTACGGCCCGCATCGCGAAAAATGAGCCGATCGCTGGCAGACTCGACGGACTCGGGAGCGAGGGGCGATTTGTCCGCCCGATATATTCTCGCCTTCATCGCAATTTGCGCGATCGAAAAGGCTTTCGCCTGCTTGGCGACCGGCTTCACCGGGGACGAAGCTTATACGCTGGTCATCGCGAGAAGCCTCGCCCTCTCCTATTTCGACCACCCGCCGCTGCACCAGTGGATATTGCACGGCTTCGTCGCCTTGTCGGGCGAAAGCCGATGGGCGCGCGCGCCATTCTGGCTGATGTTCGTCGCAATCAATGCGCCCTTGTTCGGTCTGACGCGGCGTCTGTTCGGTGCCCAGGCGGCGCTTTGGGCGATGTTCGCTTTCAACGCGACGACCTATTTCCTCGTCCTGCCGGACGGGTTCATCATCCCCGACGCGCCGTCGCTGCTGTTCCTCGCCCTGGCCGCGTGGACGATCGCCGAAATCCTGTTCGGACCGGCCGAGCGGGAGGGCAAAGCCGGCAAGCTCTGGCTGGCCGCGGGCGTGGCGTTGGGCTGCGCCGGACTTGCCAAGTATGCCGCGTTGTTCGCCCCGATCGGCCTCCTTGGGTTTTTGGTCGGCTCGCCGCGCCATCGCCATTGGCTCTCGGATGGCCGGCCTTACCTCGGCGCCGTCGTGGCGCTCCTCATCTTCTCTCCGGCCCTCCTGTGGAACTATCAAAACCATTGGGTTTCCTTTTCTTTCCAGTCGACCCGGGCGGCGACCGCCCTGACCTTCGGGGCCGGCGCCTGGGTCGACGTCGCTGCGGAACTGGGCGAGCAGATCGTCCTGCTGTCGCCGTGGATCGGCGCGCCGATCGTGCTGGGCATGGCGCGCGCGATGCGCGCCGACGCCGACAGCGGCGAACGTTTTCTGCTCTGGCTCGCTGCGCCGCCCGTCGTTTTCTTCGCGCTTCTGCCGCTGCTCGGGCAGCGGGCGATCCCGCACTGGTTCAACTCCGGCTGGCTGTTCGCCTTTCCGCTCGCCGGATATTGGCTGAGCGCGAGAAGCGCCGGCTGGCTGAAGAATTGGGGACGCGCCGCCGCGGCGCTCGCCGCGGCGACGGTCGTCTTCTATATCGCTGTCGTCGACGTTGGGCTTTCCCGGCTCATCCCGTTCGCGCCGGGCGGCCAGGACGATCCCACGCAATTCAGCTACGACTGGCGCATCGCGAGCGCGCCGCCGGACTTTATCGTCGTCGATAACTGGCGCGTCGGCGGCAAAGTCGGCGTTGCCTTGGGGCCTAAAGCGCCCGTTTGCGCCTTCGCCGCGGACCCGAGGGAATTCGCTTTCGCGTGCGATTCGACGGCCTGGCTCGGCAAAGATGCGGATATCATCGTTTTCAAAGAGGACGCCGCAAGCGAACGGTCGGCGTTTGCGGGCTATTTCGAGCGAATCGACCCTGGCGCGGATTTCGCCGTCGGCCGCATGGGCGCGGACGAGCGCATCTTGACCCTGATGCACGCGCACAACCTGCTTCGCTCCTACCCATCGCCTTACGGTCCCGCGCTGGCCGGCCCGTAACAACCCGGCCTGTGGATCGGAGCGATGCGGAACGGAAGGCGGCGCGCTTAAGCCCCGCTGGCGGGGGTTTTCGCCGGCTCTTCCGCAACCGCGGGTTTAACGGCGCGCGCCTGCGCGTCGAACAGCGAGGCGGTGTAGTCCATCACGTCGCGCGAGGCTTCGCGCAGCAGCGAGAGCGCGGTCGGGCGGCGGGCCGTCAGACGGCCGGTCATCTGGTTTTCCTCGAACACGAAATGCGTCTTGAACTTGGCGGCGAGGCGGATCATGCCGATATTGTTCGGCGTGCAGACGATCTCGATCGTCTCGACGCCGTGGTTGCTCGCGGCGCGCTCGATGCGCTGGAACAATTGCGCGCCGACGCCGCGTCGCCGATAGGGTTCTTCGACGCTGAAGGCCCCCTCGGCATGGATATGGCGATGGAACGGCGCCTGTTCGGTCCAGATCGCCTCGCTGGAGCGCAATTCGCCCGCCCCGCGCATGCAGCCGTCGACAAAGGCGCCGAACACCAGATCGCCTCGGCCGAAACGACTCTCGGCGTAATGAGCGATGAAGTCGTCCGACATGGCGCCCTCGAACCGCTCATGGCGGCTCTGCGGGTCCAGGCGCAGCAGATGGTTGCGAAACGTCGGCATATCGGCGGGCCACAGGCGCCGAATTTCCGAGGCGGGGCGCGTAGAACTCGCCATGATCTCCCCTTAAATTCAGCAAATCCGACGTCTGACCCGGCGTTCATGTTGTGCGTTGCAACAAGAAACGCAAGCCCAGGGGCTGCGCCAACTTGCCGCGCCCCGCCGAGAGAGGGCCTCACGCCGCGTTCGGGCGCGAAACGCGCGCTTGCCTCGCGGTGCGCCGAACGGGCGTATATAACATGAAGGCGGCCGAGCTGGGGCGATGGCGCCGGCTCGGCGCTCCGCCGCAACGCGCTCGCGCGTCGCGGTTTTCGTCGGCGGCCTCGAATTTCGGTCATCGTTCATTAACCGCCGGCAGGGATACAAAGTCGGCGCGCAACGGCGGCCACAGGTCGGATTTTCGCCGGGATCGCGGCGCAAACACCGCCCGAAGAGAAGAAGGCCGCCGGCGCCAGTCGCGATTCGTCGAAGGAAACTCCCTCATGTTGCTTGCCGCGCCCCATGCCGTTCGCACCGTCGCCGCTTCGCTCGGCGTCTGCCTCGCGCTCGCGGGCGCGAACGCCGCCGCCACGACGACCAAACCGGCCGACAAGGATGCGACGCCGCCCGCCGCCAAGCCGGCGCTGGTGGCGACCTACGGCGACTGGAGCGTTTTCCAGAGCCAGGCCGGCAAGAGCCGAATCTGCTATGCGCTCGCCCAGCCCAAGGATCGGGCTCCCGCCGACCTCAAACGCGATCCCGGCTACGCCTTCATTTCCGAGCGACCCGCGGAAAGCGTGCGCAACGAAGTCTCGTTCATCATGGGTTTCGACGTGGCGGTCCCTGGCGACGCCGCCGAGGCCAAGGACAAGAAGGCGGCTGACGCGAAGGACAAGAAGACGAAGGACAAGAAAGAGACGAAGACGGTCGACGTCGCGCCGACCGCGGCGATTGGCGAGGCCAGCTTCGATCTTCTGCCCAAGGGCGCCAATCTCTGGGTCAAGAACGCGGCCAAGGAGAGCGCGCTGATCGCGGAAATGCGCAAGGGCGGCAAGCTGCTAATCAAGGCCGCCTCGAAGAAGGGCCACGTCACCACCGACACCTACTCGCTCAGCGGCTTCGCCCAGGCGATCGACCGCGCGCTGAAGGATTGCCCGAGCGGCTAGCGCGCTCTGCGCTTCGGCGCCGCCGCCCTCACCCCAACCCCGCTCCCGCAAGCGGGCGAGGGGTTGGGCGGCGCCGACAAATCCCTTCTCCCGCCCGCGGGAGAAGGCAGCGCGAAGCGCCGGATGACGGTCGTCGCTCCGATTCCATCACACCGCAACGCGCTCTAGCGCACGCGGCGACTCGCCTTCTTCGCTCGCCGAGCGCTCCGACGGCGGAGCTTGGTCGCAGCCTCGCGGCGCTCTCACCGGATCTCCGGCATCGTCTCTTCGCGCGCGAGATTGCCGAAGCGCGTCAATTCGGCCTCGAACTGCAGCTCCACCATGCCCGTCGGCCCATGGCGTTGCTTGCCGATGATCACCTCGGCCCGGCCGTGCGCGCGCTCCATTTCGTTCATCCACGCCGCGTGCTCCTCCGTGCCCGGGCGGGGCTCCTTGTTCCTGAGGTAATATTCCTCGCGATAGACGAACAGCACGACGTCGGCGTCCTGCTCGATCGAGCCGGATTCTCTCAGGTCCGAGAGCTGCGGGCGCTTGTCGTCGCGCTGCTCGACCTGGCGCGAGAGCTGCGAAAGCGCGAGAATCGGCACATTCAGCTCTTTGGCGAGCGCCTTCAGGCCGGTGGTGATTTCGGTCAGCTCCTGCACGCGGTTGTCGGGGCGCGCCTTCGTGCCGGACAGCAACTGGATATAGTCGACGACGAGCAGGTCGAGCCCGCGCTGGCGCTTCAGCCGGCGCGCGCGCGCGGCGAGTTGGGCGATCGAGATGCCGCCGGATTGGTCGATGTAGAAAGGGATCGACTGCATGTCGATCATCGCCTGTGTGAAAATGTGGAAGTCGGCATCGGTGAAGTCGCCGCGGCGGATCTTGGACGAAGGCACGCCCGACTGCTCGGCGATGATGCGGGTCGCCAATTGTTCGGCCGACATTTCCAGCGAAAAGAAGCCGACGATGCCGCCGTCGACCGTCCGTCGCGTTCCGTCGGCTTGCGTCTCGCCGCGATAGGCCTTGGCGATATTGAAGGCGATGTTGGTGGCGAGCGCCGTCTTGCCCATGCCCGGGCGGCCCGCGACGATGACCAGGTCGGAGGCCTGCAGGCCGCCCATCAGGCGGTCGAGTTCGGAAAGGCCGGTGGCGAGGCCGCTGAGGTGCGAGTCGCGCTCGTAGGCCTTGGCGGCCATGTCGACGGCGAGCTTCAGCGCGTCGGGAAAACGCTGGAAGCCGCCGTCGTAGCGCCCGCCCTCGGCGATCTGGTAGAGGCGCCGCTCGGCTTCCTCGATCTGCTCGCGTGGGCTCGAATCGACCGGCGCGTCGTAGGCGACGTTGACGACGTCCTCGCCGATGTGGATCAGCTCGCGCCGCAGCGCCAGATCGTGGATGGCGCGGCCGTAATCGCCGGCGTTGATGATCGTCGTCGCCTCGGCGGCGAGGCGCGCGAGGTACTGCGGCACGCTGACGCCGCCGCCGACGTCGTGCTCGCCCAGGAACGTCTTCAGCGTGATCGGCGAAGCGAGCTTGCCGGCGCGGATCAGCGAGCCGGCGATCTCGTAGATGCGGCGATGAATCTCCTCGACGAAATGCTCCGCCTTGAGAAAGTCGGAGACCCGGTCGAAGGCGTCGTTGTTGACGAGGATGGCGCCGAGCAGCGCCTGTTCGGCTTCGAGGTTGAGCGGCGGGGCGCGATAGGCGGTTTCGGAGGCGTTGGGCGCGGCGGCGAGCCGGCCCGGGAACTGTTCGACGGTCGCCATGGCTTCTTCGAGCGATTCGTTTTCTTGAGGGTTGGCAGCGAACGCGACACGCGACTCGCGGGCCTGGCCGCCAGAATACGCGCGTCGATCGGCCGGCGAAAGCGTTGTGTCACGGATCGCCGCGCGTGGCGAGCGCCCGAGCGCGCGAGCGGCGGTTTGTCCCCGCAATACCCCGGCGAATTTTTTTGCCGCTTGATCCGCGCGAGAGGCTTGACTTTGTCGCGGGCGACGTCGATCGGCTCGAATCCACGTCGCATCACACGCTGCGCGAGGTTCGCGGCGCGGCCCGCCGATCGCCGTCAAGCGCTATGAAATCGCCTCTCAAGCCTCTAAAATCTTTTGCGATCGCTCTTATTGATCTGCGCCTTCAAGAACGCCTTGGCTTTGCATTTCTCTTGCCGCCGAGATCAGCGATCCGGCGCCCGCCGCTCTAGGCTTTGGGCAGCCAGGCGGCGACGAAATCGGCAATCTCCTCCCACCCCGGCGCGCCCATCCCGAAATGGTCGCGCCCCGGAAATTCGCGGAAATCCACACCCGAGCCGGCGCTGCGATATTTGGCGACATTGGCCCTGTTCAAGACCGCCGGAACGATATGGTCCTCCTCGCCGGCCGTGATGAGCAGCGGCGCATGCGGCTTGCGGAAGTCTATGCGGCCGATGGCCCTGAGCGACTCGCGCGGCGCCATGCGCGACTCCGGAACGACATAACGATCGTAGGCGGCCTTTTGCGCCGCCAGCGGCAGCGTGTTGACGAACGCGTACTGGAAATCCTCGAAGCTCATCGCCCGCGGCGCCCAGCGATCGACGAAGGGGCTGATCATCGGCCAATTGCAGCGCAGGAGCGGCCAGGACAGCGCGAACACGCCGGCCGGCGGCGCAGGATGCAGCGCGACGCCGGCGGCGGCGAGATCGCGATTTACGAGAATCTGCGTCACGAGGCCGCCCATCGAATGGCCGACGACGATCGGCTTCTCGTCGAGGCTGGCGAGCACCCGAACCATCGAGTCGACGACATCGGTCAGCGTCAGCCTGCCGAGCGCCGGGTCTGGATGCGCGGCGTTGAGTTCTGCGACCGAACGCTCACGCCCCGGCCAGGCAGGCGCGAGACAGCGATAGCCGAGGGCGGTGAAGCGCGCCGTCCAGCCCTCCCAGCAAAGAGGCGTCATGAACATGCCATGCACGAAGACGATCGTCGACGCGACCATGCGCACCTCCCTGAGCTGTGAGCCGACATTCGCCAGAATGCCGCCGGTTAAGGCCCAGCCTGCGACCGTTTCGCGCGCCTGGCAAGCCTGGACCGTCCGCCTGACCGCCGCCGGCTCGTCGGCGGTCGGCGTTGGCGGCGAATGAGCGACGGGAAAGGCGCGTACACCGGATCGCGCCGGCGCCCTCTTTGATCCACTGCTTGCACCCGCCGCGCTTGTTGCCGATCACTTCGGCTCCGTCAGCCAAGCGCAGACGAATCCGCCGTGCGCGTCGCGCCGCAGCAGTTGGGTCAGCCAGGGCATCATGAGCCGCGCCTCCTCGATCAGGCCGAACGGCGGGTTGACGACGAGGAGCCCGGCGCGGCTCAGCGGGTTCGGCGAATGCGCGCTCGGCGCGACAGAGCCGACGTCGAGTTCGAGCCGAAGGATTCCCGGCGCGCCGAGCGCGCCAATCGCGTTGAGGAAGCGGGCGTCCTCCAGCGGCGTCTTGATCGGGCGCCACAGCGCGTACACGCCGCGCGGCCATTTGGCCAGCGCGCGCGCCAGCGCCTTTTCGACGCGCGCGCTCTCGTCCGGCTCTTCGTAGGGCGGATCGATCAGCGCGACGCCGCGCCGCTCCTTGGGCGGAACATAGGCGTTGAGCGCGAGATAGCCGTCGGTCGAAACGATCGACAGCCGGCCGTCGCGCCCGAGGGCGGCGACCAGGCGCTCGCGCTCCTCGGGATGCGCTTCGCAGAGCGCGATGCGGTCCTGCGGCCGCAGCAGCGCCTGGGCGAGCGCCGGCGAGCCGGGATAGGAGGCCGGCCGCCCATCGGCGTCGAAAGGTCCGATCGCCTTAAGGTAGGGCGCCAGCAGCGCGGCGACGGGGGCGGGCGGGCGCGCTTTGGCGAGCCTTGCCACGCCGTCGCACCATTCCGGCGAGCGGCGCGCCTCTTGGCTCGCCAGGTCGTAGCGGCCGGCGCCGGCATGACTGTCGATGAAGCGAAACGGCGCCTCCTTCCGCGCGAGATGGACGAAGAGGCGCGCCAGGATCGCGTGCTTGAAGACGTCGGCGAAATTGCCGGCGTGAAAGGCGTGGCGATAGTTCATCGCATCGGCCCGATCGGGGCGCGCTCAACGGATCGGCGCGACGGCGATCGACGACGCATGACAAGTGTGGCCCGACACCTTGGGGCAATTGGCGAAACCGCCGAGGTCCTTGGAGACGCAGATGCGCACGTCGACCAATTCGCCGTTGCGGCAGTCGACCGCCATGTTGTCGGCGCGCAAGTTGGGGTTGGCGGCGACGAAGGCTTGCGTCAGATCGCCCGGCGAGAGGGTCAGGCGCTCGTGCGGCGCCTTGACGATGTCCGGAATCACGATCTCATCGCGCAACGCCTTCACCGCGGCGAAATAGGCTTGCGGATCGAGGCCCGAGCAGGTCCCGTGCTTGAAGTATTCGTAGCGCGCGAGCCCCACGTCGGGATAGACGCCGTCGGTCAGCTTCAACGCGTCGCCGGGGATCGAGACGCCATATTGGCAATTCTGCGGGTTGGCGCGGAACGCATTGTCCGGCCACAGTCCGTGCACGACGAAGCCCTTGCCCGCGCCAACCGAGCATTGGCCCGGCGATTTGGCTTCGCCGCCGGTGTCGCAGAACCCGGGCGACCACGACAGGGCGAAGACGTAGAAGTCGAACTCGCCCGCCTGTTGCGCGCGGCCGGCCGATGGGGCGAGCGCCAGCGCGGCGAGCAGAGCAGCGACGATCGTTCGAATACGCATGGTCGATCCCACCGCGAAAAGACGCCTGGACGAGGCGCGGAAAGCCGCCCCGTCGCTCTGCGCCCTAATAGCGCGCGCGCAGCGCCTTCTGCACGCGATCATTCTCGACGAACGGGCGCAGCGCGCTGCACCCCGGCGCATAGGCGAGATTGCGGTCGAGGCCGACGACGCACCATTCCAGGCCATAGCCCCAGCCGATCGGACCCAGGCTCTCCTGGATCTGGTAGACGACGGCGCGCGCTTGCGAAGCGTCGTCGAGCGCGCGCGCGACGCAATAGCGGCGTGGGATGTAGCCGAGCCCGTTGGAGCGCAGGCCGATTTCCTGAACGCGGTCGAAGCCGGCGATCCGCGCCGACGAATTCCAGTACTCCGATTCCCTTTGCGCGAAGCGCCAGCCGATCTGAGCCAGCACGCCCGGATCGTCGCAGGCCGGCAAGTCGCCCGAATAGGGGGAATAGCGTTGTTCGGCGGGCACGACGACGCCTCCGGCTTGGGCGCCGGCGCCGAGAGCGAGCAACGCCGCGAAGCAAAGAACGATGCGTTTCATGGTCGACCCTCGCCAATA
Source organism: uncultured Alphaproteobacteria bacterium (assembly GCA_963775575.1). Lineage (GTDB taxonomy): Bacteria > Pseudomonadota > Alphaproteobacteria > Rhizobiales > Beijerinckiaceae > Roseiarcus. The sequence continues at coordinate 788,199 of CAVZJG010000002.1, read as the reverse complement.
AGCGCCACCATGCTGCGCGCCCCGCCGGGGGTCAAGGGTTAGTTGCGGCCTCGCACGGATCGGCGCGCCGGTCGCCCTCGCTCCACGCTTTTCCCGCCTGCGGGAGAAGGCGGCCGGCGTCAGCCGACCGGACGAGGGGCTGCGCAGGGAGCGCGGATCCATCGATCAGCGGAGCCGGTCCTCGAGCGCGGCGATTTCGCGCGCCGCCAGTTTCGCGCCGGCCGCGCCGCTGGTCTCGGCGCGCAGAACGACTTCGGCGACCTTGGCGGCGAGGTCCGCGGCGACGGCGAGCACGTCGGCGGAAGCCTGGTTCTCGGCGAGGGCGATCTTCGCCTCCGCCTGCTTGGTGCGGCGGGCGACGAATTCGGTCATGCTTTCGGCGGCCTCGACGGCCAGTCGCTCCGCCTGGGCGTGCGCGTCGGCGACGATTCGCGCGGCCTCGGCCTCGGCATCGCGGGTCTTCTGCTCGAAGCTGGCGAGCAGCGCGGTCGCCTCGGCGCGCAGCTTGGCGGCTTGCGCCAGTTCGTCGGCGATCGCCTGACCGCGCGCGTCGAGCGCGGAGAGGACGAAGCGATGCGCGCCGAGATAGCCGAGCAGGCACACGAACACGATGAAGCCGAGGAGGACGTAAAATTCAGCGCCGAATTCCATCACCAGCTCCCGCTCACTTTGCTTGGAGAGAGTCGACGGCGTCGGCGATCGCTTCGGCTTTGACCGGGCGCCCGATCAGCCGCTCGACGATCGCGCCGGCGGCGTCGCGAGCGATGTCGCCGACGCTGGACATCGCCTGGGCGCGCCTGGCCGCGATCTGGCTCTCGGCGGCGGCGAACTTCGCCGCGAGCTCCTCATTGAGGGCCCTGCGCTTGGCCTCGGATTCGGCCGCCGATCGATCGCGCGCCGCCTGGGCGAGGACTAGCGCCTCGGCGCGCGCCTCATCGAGCGCCTTTTGGTGCGCGGCGGCGGCGGCGTCCGCCTGCTGCTGCATCGCGGTGGCGTCGTCGAGGTCCTTGGCGAGGTGCGCCTTGCGCTCCAGGATCGCCGCCCCGATCTTGGGCAGCGCGATCTTCGCCATGAAGGCGTAGAGCGCGCCGAAGCTGATCGCCAGCCACAGGAGCTGCGAGGGAAACGTCTCGCTGGCGAAAGGCGGAAAATTCGCGTGGCCGCCGGCCTCGTGGCCGACTTCCGCCTGGGTCGCTGGAGCCGCCGGCGTTTGCGCGGGTTGGGCCATCGCTTCCAATGTCCTGTGGCGGGAGAGCGCCTCAGACGGCGAACAGCAACAGGAGCGCGATCAGCAGCGCGAAAATGCCGAGCGCTTCGGTCACCGCGAAGCCGAAGATCAACCGGCCGAACTGGCCGTCGGCCGCACCGGGGTTACGCAAGGCGCCATTGAGAAACTGCCCGAACAGCGTGCCCACGCCGATGCCGGCGAAGCCGATTCCGATCGCGGCGAGGCCGGCGCCGATATACTTCGCGGCCTGGGCTAATTCGTTGGGTCCCATTTCGTCGTCTCCTGATTTTTCGACGGTTGGCGTCGGGGCAAGCGGGGTCAGTGACTATCGGGATGAAGCGCGTCGTTGAGATACATGCAGGTCAGCACGGCGAAGACGTAGGCCTGCAGGAACGCGACCAGCAATTCGAGCGCGTAGATGCCGATCGTCATCGCGAAGGGCAGCACCGCGAGCGCCTTGAGGCCCACGCCGGCGCCGAGCAGCATGACGACGAAGCCGCCGAACACGTTGAGCGTGATGTGGCCGGCGAGCATGTTGGCGAACAGCCGCACCGAGTGGCTCAACGGGCGGGTCAGGAACGAGATGACTTCGATCGCCGTGACCAGCGGCAGGAGGTAGATCGGCACGCCCGACGGCACGAACAGCTTGAAGAAGCGCAGGCCGTGCTCCGCCACGCCGACGATCACGACGGTGAAGAACACCAGCAGCGCCAGCGCGGCGGTGACGACGATGTGGCTCGTGACGGTGAAGAAATAGGGGATCAGTCCGACGAGATTGCAGACGAGGACGAAAATGAAGATGCTGAACACCAGCGGGAAGAAGCGCATGCCCGCTTCGCCGGTCGCCGAACGCACCATACCGGCGACGAATTCGTAATTAATCTCGGCGAGCGCCTGCAGCCGGGTGGGGATTGCCTTGCCGCCGCCCGCCCCGATCGCCATCAACCCGCAGGCGAGCGCGACCGCGATCAGCATGGTCAGCGACGAATTGGTCAGCGAGAAATCATATCCGGCGATGTGGATCGGCACGATCGGCCAAAGAGAGAATTGTCCGATCGGGTTGATCGCCGCTCCGGCTTCGCTCGCCACGTCTAGTCCTCGTCGTCGTCCGCTCCGCCCTGGGCGGTCTCGCCCGCCGCGGGGGCCGGGCGCCGCCCGTCTTTATCCGCCGCATCGACGCCAGACAAGCGCGAATTACGATCGGTCGCGGGCGTTTTGGCCGAAGTCGCCCGGATGACGTTGACGACGCCGGCGACGACGCCGAGCAGGAAAAACACGATCAAGAACGCCGGCTTGGTTCCGAGGCCGCGGTCGATCAGCCAGCCGATCAGGCCGCCGGCGACAATCGCGCCGGCGAATTCGCCCGCCGCGGCGTAGCCCCGCGAAATCGCCGAGGTCTGGGCGGCGCGCTCGGATTCGGAGGGGCCGCCCGCCTCGGCGGCGCGTTTTTCGGCGCGCCGCCGCTCCAGCGCCGCCTTGAGCGCGTCGAGCTTGGCGCGCAGCGCCTGGTCGTCGTCCGGCTCCCCCATCGCGTCTCCGCCTCCCCCGTCCCGCGTTGCGGCTGCGGCGTTCAGACATTTCGATGGCGGCGCGCCCCCTTCCCCCCCCTTGCGGGGGAACGCAGCCGGCGAAGCCGGCCGGATGAGGGGTCGCGCCGCCAGGCGCGCTGCTTTGGCGTCAGCGGGCGCTCGCCACTTCATACCACACAAACTCTCGCGGATCGCCGCTTCACGGATAAGCGCGTCTTGCTGCGACCCCTCATCCGGCCGGCTTCGCCGGCTGCGTTCCCCCGCAAGGGCTACCGGATTCACACGTCGCAATTCGACGCCTTCCGGGTCCGCTGTGCCTGATCCGTGCTCGGCGTCAATGTCGCGCCCGCTTCGCGGGTTGCTCGCTTCGCTCGCAAACATTGACTCCTGCGCGCGGCTCAGGCTTTCGATTTTCATGATCTTTGCTGAGCGAAGCCGGCCCGTAGGGCCGGCCGCTCAACAAAGATCATGGAAACGCTTCGCCGCATTGGCGCGTCGCGGTCACCGCGAAGCGGGCGAAGCGCAGCGCAGCAGCCGCGCAGCGGCTTGACAGCGACGGGCCGATGTGGCTGCCGACGGACAAAGATGTGTGAATACCGTAGCCCGCAAGGGGGGGAAGGGGCGCGTCCCCTCGCCACGGCACGGATTCCAGGTTAACGGTCATTTCATTTGCAGGATTTCGAGGAGGAAATTCATATTCCAACTCGCTGATTTTCTGCGTGTTTTGACGCTTGCGGGTGATTTATTGGCGCGCACGAGGCCGAGGGCGAAGCGGCGGACGATGGCCATGTTCTTGGCGCCGTGGCCGGTGCGGTAGCGCGACAGATCGTCCTTGAACTCCATGTCGAGCAGCCAGTGCATGCTCTCGACGCCCCAGTGGCCGCGCGCGCCGGCCGCGAGCCGTTCGATGTCGAGCGGCGCGGACGAGATATAGAGCCGCGTGTCGAAGGTGCATCGGTCCGCGTATTCGGTTCGATTGAGAACGCGAACGAGCGTCTTGATGTTTTCGAAACGCGGCTGGCCCGGATAGGACTTGTCGGCCTTGATCCAATCGACCTCTTTGGAGGCGGTGTAGACGCGGGTTTCGATGCGGCCGTGGCCTTTCTCGACGACGCTCTTGGAGACGAGTTCGTCCTCCGGCGCGGTGTCGAAGTAGGCGCCGACCTCCGCTTCCATGGTTGCCTGATTGCCCTTCAGCGGCAGCAGAAAATCGGCTTTGTGCTCGACGATCCCGGCGGCGATGTCGACCTGACATCCCATGGCGTCGATGGTGACGAGGGCGCCTTCGAGTTGCCCCGCCTCGGCCAGGTGGTCGAGCAGATCGGGGATGGCCGTGATCTCGTTGGTTTTCTCGGGCACGCTGAGTTGCGCCAGCGTGAGACGGGCGTTCGTCGCGTAGGCGCTGAGCGTGTGCAGCGCCTTGAGCGCCTTGCGCTTGTCGTGCGTGCGGCGCGAGGTCTTGCCATCGATGGCGATGAGGTCGTGCCGGCCCGGCCACAGCGCCTTGATCCAACTGTCGAAACAACGACCAAATGTCAGAGGGTCGACCCGGTTGACCAGGGTGCGCAGCCAGCGTTCGCAGGGGATTCCATGATGAAACGGCGCGAACTTTCTAAGAAAACCAAGATGATCCTCGCCCCAGGCGAGGATATCGTCGAAATCGTCGCAAGAGGCGATGGTGGCGCAGGTCAGCAGCAAAAGAACCTCGGCCAACGGATACAGGATCCGCCAGGGTTCGCGCTCGTCCGAGAGCCGGGAGAAATGCTTCAAAAGCAGGGCTACGCGCGCCCGGGGAACCTCCTCGTCGGCGAAAAAGTCGGTCGTGTCGTCCATGTGGCGCCCCCAAACAAATCAGGAGCCCGAGAGAATCACGCCGCCGCGTCAAGGCAAAATCGTCGTTAACCTGAGTTCCGAGCCGTGGTCCCCTCGCCGGTTCCGCTTGACCCTCGGCGCCGCGTCGGGCAAGGCAGGCGCGGTTGCAAACCCGGCGCTCGCCTTCCATGACCGACACAAAAGAAACGCCTCGCGTCCGCGCCGCCCTGCCGCGCGGGCTCATCGACCGCGACGCCGCCGACATCGCCGCGGCCGAAGCGATGACGGCGAAGATTCGCGGCGTCTACGAGCTCTACGGCTTCGAGGCGGTGGAGACGCCGTTCATCGAATACACCGACGCGCTCGGCAAGTTCCTGCCCGACCAGGACCGGCCGAACGAAGGCGTGTTCTCGTTCAAGGACGACGACGAGCAATGGCTGAGCCTGCGCTACGACCTCACCGCGCCGCTCGCCCGCTTCGTCGCCGAGAATTACGAGCGGCTGCCCAAGCCCTATCGCTCCTATCGCGCCGGCTGGGTTTTTCGCAACGAAAAGCCGGGGCCGGGGCGGTTTCGCCAGTTCATGCAATTCGACGCCGACACGGTTGGGGCGGCGTCCCCCGCCGCCGACGCGGAAATCTGCATGATGGCGGCGGACTGCCTGGAGGCGCTGGGGATCAAGCGCGGCGACTATGTCATCAAGGTCAATAATCGCAAGGTGCTCGATGGGTTGATGGAGGCGATCGGGCTGGACGGGCCGGAAAATATGGGCCGGAGGCTCACTGTGCTGCGCGCGATTGACAAACTAGACCGGCTCGGGCGGGACGGTGTGCGCGCGCTACTCGGGGAGGGACGTAAGGACGACAGCGGCGATTTCACCAAGGGCGCCGGCTTATCGGCGGGCGCAATTGAAATCGTTTCGAACCTGTTGCTGCGACCGGAGGTCAAAGGCTACGTGCGCAAGTCTCGCGCTGGAAATCGTCCAGTTGACGATATGGCTCCAGTCGAACCCCCGCCTGGCGTCGACGGTGAGACGCTCCTCGACAATTTTGGGACCATTGCTCACTGGACCTCGTTCATCGGAGCAACCGCGGCAGGCCATGAAGCGGTCGCTGAGCTAAACGCACTAATCGGGAATTGCGAAGCGGCTGGCTACGGTTCGAGGCGCATCGTTATCGACCCCTCCGTTGTGCGCGGCCTCGAATACTACACCGGCCCGGTGTTCGAGGCCGAGCTGACTTTCGAAACGCCCGGCGAAGACGGCAAGCCGATCCGCTTCGGCTCGGTCGGCGGCGGCGGGCGCTATGACGGCTTGGTGGCGCGCTTTCGCGGCGAGGCGATTCCCGCCACCGGCTTTTCGATCGGCGTCTCGCGGCTGCTTTCGGCCCTGCGCGCGATCGACAGCCCGATCGTCGCCGCGGCGCAAAAGCCCGGCCCGGTCGTCGTCGCCGTGCTCGACCGCGACCACATGGCCGATTACCAGCGCCTGACGGCGAGCCTGCGCGGCGCCGGTATCGCCGCGGAAATGTATCTCGGCGCGAGCGGCCTCAACGCGCAGCTCAAATACGCCGACAAGCGCGGCAGCCTCTGCGCGGTCATCCAGGGCTCCAACGAGCGCGACGCGGCGGGCGGGCGGCAGGTGGTCATCCGCGATCTAAAACTCGGCGCCGAGCTCGCCAAGGCGAGCAAGGACCGCGCCGGCTATCTCGACTTACGCCAGCGCGCCCAGTTCAGCGCGCCCGAGGCGGAACTCGTCGCGCGGGTGCGCGAGGTGCTGGAGCGCAGCCAAAGCTAGCCGCCGGCCGGCTGCGAACGTCGCAGTTTCGAAATCTTGCGATGGCCGAATATTCTGACAATTTTCGGATTTGCGCTCCAGGCTGTGTTACCGGTCCGTGGCGACTTCGAAAAGCTTTGCAGCATCGAGGAGGACCGATGAGCCCGCTGACCCCGTTCGAGACGCTCGAGACCGGCGAGGAGAAGAACACCGCCGAAATCATCGCGGTGATTCGCCGAAAGATGGAGAAGGACTATGCGCCCGGTTCGACCCGGCGCTTTTCCCATCCCAAGCAGACGGCCCTGCTCCAAGCAACCTTCATCGTGGAGGCCGACTTGCCGCCGGCGCTGCGCGTCGGCGTGTTCGCGCAGCCGAGCCGCTTCGACGCTTGGGTGCGTTTTGCCAACTCCGAATCCAAGCCGCAATCGGACGCCGTCAAGGACTCGCGCGGCTGCGCTATCAAACTGCGCGGGACGCCGGGCCAGCGCATTGCCGAAAGCGACGAGCCGACCACGCAGGACTTCGTGATGATAAGCATCCCGACAATTCCGCTGGGCACGGTGAAGCTGTTCCGCGATGCGACCTATCTGAGCTTCGTTTGGTCGCCGTTGGCGTTCGTGGCCAAAATGCTGCTGACCGGCCAAGGGCGCATCTTGAAGGAAGCGCAGGCGTCGAAGACGAACCCCAGCTCGCCCGCGGACATCCGTTACTGGAGCACCACGCCCTATCTGTTCGGCGCCGGTCAGGCCGCAAAATACTCGCTGGTTCCGACATCGGCGTTCAAGAGCCGCCTGCCGGCGACGTTGTCTGACAACTACCTCAGCGACAACTTACAGCAGCAACTGGCGCAAGGCGACGCGACCTTCGATTTCATGGTTCAGTTGCGTAGCGATCCGGCGAGCATGCCGATCGAAGATTCCGCCGTCGAGTGGCGCGAAGACAAGGCGCCGTTCGTCAAAGTGGCGACGCTTCTGATACCCAAGCAGGAGTTCCGCACGGCGGAGCGCGACGAACTGTCCGAAGCGCTGACCTTCTCTCCCGCGCATGCGCTGGCGGAGCACCGCCCGATCGGCGGCGTGAACCGGGCGCGCATGCAGATTTACAAGGCGCTGTCGGCCTTCCGCCAGACGCGCGACAAACGCCGCAAGGCCTCATAGCAAGAAGGACATCGGGGCTGCCGGGCGCTGGAGCGCAGCCGAAGCTAGCCGCGGCCGGCTCGCGCATACCTATACGTCATGAAGGTGTTGAAACTCCGGCGCGAACGGGCGTATGAAGCGCTCGCCTCGCGAACGCGAGGCGCCGGAGCGGCGACGATCGTGCGAAGCCTCGAAGCCAAAGTCCACAAGCACGATCTCGCGACCGCGCCGGTTCAGGCCAAGCGCTTCGGCGCGGCGCGGCGGCGGCGCGCGGCTTCGATGCTGGAAGACTACACCGAGCTCATCGCCGACCTCATCGCCTGCGACGGCGAGGCGCGCACCACCGACATCGCCGAACGCTTAGGGGTAGCCCACCCCACCGCGAGCAAGGCGATCGCGCGGCTCAAGCGCGAGGGCCTGGCGGTGGCGCGGCCCTATCGCGGCGTCTTTCTCACCGACGCCGGCAAGGCGATGGCGGAGCGCTCGCGCCAGCGCCATCGCCTGGTGGTCGACCTCTTGCTCGCGGTCGGCGTGCCCCTGGAGGCGGCCGAGGCCGACGCCGAGGGCCTGGAGCATTACGTCTCCGAAACGACGCTGCGCGCTTTTGCCGCGTTCGTGAAATCGCGCGGCTGAGCGCGGCGGTCGTTCAGGCGTTGCCGATGAGGATGCCGGTCGCGAGCACCAGCCCGCCGCCGAGCATGACCTTGGCGGCCGCGGAAAAGGGCGGCGTATCCATGAAGCGCCACTGAATCCAGGCGATCGCGGCGAGTTCGATGACGACGACGCCGCAGGCGATCGCCGTGGCGATGAAGAAATCGGGAATGAGATAGGGCAGGGTGTGGCCGATGCCGCCGGCGATCGTCATCAGGCCGCAGACGATGCCGCGCAGCAGCGGCGTGCCGCGCCCGGACAACTTGCCGTCGTCGGCGAGCGCCTCGGCGAAGCCCATGGAAATGCCGGCGCCGATCGAAGCCGCCATGCCGACGAGGAACGCGTTCCATGGAATGTGGGTGGCGAAGGCGGCGGCGAACACCGGCGCCAGCGTCGACACCGAGCCGTCCATCAAGCCGACCAGGCCGGGCTGGATGATCTGCAGGATGAAGCGCCGGCGCGCGTGCTCGTCCTCGTCGTGGCGGGCTTCGGGGGTCAGCAGCCTGGCCTCGAGATCGGCGGCCATGTGGTCGTGCTTGTCCTCGGCCTCGGCGAGGTCGCCGAGCAATTTGCGGATCGACGCGTTGGTGGAGCGCTTGGCGGCGAGGCGGTAGAAGCGCGCCGCGTCCTGCTCCATCTCGCGCGCCCGCGAGCGCACCGCCTCGACGCCGAGCGGGCGTAACTGCCAGATCGGCTTGCGCTGGATGTAGCCGCGAATGTCCTGGCGGCGGACGAGCGGAATGTGCTCGCCGAATTTCGAGGCGAAGAGATCGATCAGGCGCCGGCGGTGCACGTTCTCTTCGGCGGCCATGTCGGCGAGCACCTCCGCGCTGGTGCGATAGTGTTCGCGCAGGCCGTCGGCGAAGTCGGCGTAGATGCGCCCGTCCTCCTCTTCGGCGCCGATCGCCAGCGCGAGCATCTCGCGTTCGCTGAGATCGTCGAAATTGCGCATCGGCGGCACTCCTGGAGACATTCACGAACCGGCGGCCGGCCGGGCCGGCGCGGCGAGCGCCGTCGGCCTGATCGACAAAATCCAATGAATCGCGGCGAGCGGTCAACCGCCCGGCTTGCTTTAGCGCCGGGGCTGCTCTACGGCCAGGACGATCTTGCCGCATTTTTCGACCTTGCGCCTCCCGTGACCAACCCGCCAACACTCGACCAATTCTCGCGCGTCGTCGTCAAGGTCGGCTCGTCGCTGCTGGTCGACGGCGCGCACGGCGTCCTCAAGCGGGACTGGCTCGACGCGCTCGTCGCCGATATCGCGGCCTTGCACGGGCGCGGGGCGGACGTCCTCGTCGTTTCCTCCGGCGCGATCGCGCTCGGGCGCCACGTCGCCGGCCTGCGCAAGGGCGCGCTGAAACTCGAGGACAGCCAAGCGGCGGCGGCGATCGGCCAGATCGAGCTCGCCCGCGCCTGGTCGCAGGCGCTTCATCAGCGCGGCATCCTGGCCGGCCAGGTGCTGCTGACCCTGCAGGATACCGAGGAGCGCCGGCGCTACCTCAACGCCCGCGAAACGCTGGCGCGGCTTTCGGCGATGCGCGCGGTTCCCGTCATCAACGAGAACGACACCGTCGCCACCAGCGAAATCCGCTACGGCGACAACGACCGGCTCGCCGCGCGGGTGGCGACGATGGCGAGCGCCGATCTGTTGATCCTGCTCTCCGACGTCGACGGCCTCTACGAGGCGCCGCCCAACGACAACCCTGCAGCCGGGCTGATCCGCCTCGTCGAGCGCGTCACGCCCGAGATCGAGGCGATGGCGGGGGGCGCGGCCTCGCAAGCCTCGCGCGGCGGCATGCGCACCAAGATCGAGGCGGCGCGCATCGCCGCGGCGGGCGGCGCCCACATGGTGATCGCCGACGGGCGCCTCGCCCATCCGATCGCGCGCGTCGCCGAGGGCGGCCCCTGCACCTGGTTCCTGACGCCGTCCAATCCGATCGCCGCGCGCAAGGTGTGGATCGGCGGCACGCTCGAGCTCAAGGGCGCGGTCCATATCGACGCCGGCGCGGCGCGGGCGCTGGCGAGCGGCAAGAGCCTGCTGCCGGCCGGGGTGACGCGCATCGAGGGCGCATTCGCGCGCGGCGATTGCGTCGCCATCCGCGACGAGGCCGGCGCCGAGATCGGCCGCGGCCTCATCGCCTACGACGCGGCCCGCGCCGAACGCATCCGCGGCCGCAACTCGCGCGACATTGGTGAGATTCTCGGCACGCCGGGCCGGGCGGAAATGATTCACCGCGACGACATGGCGCTCAGCGATCGCACGCCGCGAAAAGCCTAGCCATTTTGGCGGTTCGGCGACGGCTGGCTCAACCCCCCGGTTGGCGAGCCGGCGGAGCGGAAACAGGGGTTCGGTAAGGCGTCGCCGTAATGGCGTAGTGGCGCGCTTCGGCAGCCGCGCTCGCTCGAGAGGCCGAGATCGAGGCGGCGAGCCTCGTCGCCGAAGCCGGTCGTCATCCGCGATCGGCGCGCCGAGCGCTGCGACGGGGCGCGCCCGGGACGATGCAGCGGGCGACGCGGGCCCGCGGGGGCGGCGGCTGAGCAATGGCGGCCGGAACCGTTCGTCGCCAATTGTGGTATCACAAACGTACGATGTATGAAACCGCGGCTGCGCCCGCTGTAACCTCGCGTCGGCACCACGAACACCAGTTGCGTCGCTCGCTATTGCATCCTAAACCTACGTTCGAACGCGGTCGTCAATTCCGGTTCGGCCATGCCCCGCAGCAAGGCGCAGGCCAACCCGCGGAAAACGAGGGCGTCTTCATGCGGGAATGCGGGATCGTCCTCGCCGAGGAGCGGCGCGGCGTTGAAGGCGTTCGAGGGGGAGGTGGGGCGAAGCGTCGGGCTTGGCGATTGTAGTGAAAGCGGCGTCGCCGGGGCGCCGTGACGATGCGTCTGCGGCGCTTGCGCTCATCGACCGCCATGGAGGCTCTTGGAGTGGATCGTGAAATGCGATGTCGCCGCGCCAACCTGCCGAGCCCAATTAGGTCGGCGCGAATGCAAACTATCGGAGAATGAGACTGCGTCGAGACGCGCGCGGTCACCGCGAAGCGTGATTTCCGCCGCGCTTGCGAATTGATCACGCGAGAGTCCTGTCGCGCCTAACGATTTCCACGGTGGCCGATGTCGCGCTTACTTATTGATTTGTTCGATACGATCGATATTCCGGCTCCCGCTCGCATCAGTCAGGTTATGGTCGGCCTTGCCGCCGAGCAGTTAGAGCTCCGATCCAAGCGGTTCGTCGATAATGTGCTCATGCAATGTCGCAGCGCCGTTGTGACGGCCGCTCTAACCGTCGACAAGGCGCCGCGGAGGCTTCTCCTCTGTTTGAACGCGGCGTCCGCTCGAGCGAGCGAAAATCTGACCAACCATGCCGCGGCAAGTCCGCCACTCGCCCGCCAAGCTATTGCGAGCGTCAGATTGTGCCGATCCGGAAGCTCGGCCGAAAACTTCAATCTGGGCGAGGAGACATTTCTGACCTGGATCGACGATCCTGAAGCCGACATCGAGGAGAAAGTTTGGCAGCGGTTTCAGCGCTGGGGGTTTCGCAACTTTCCTCTAATCAATGACCACTTCTATCAACGACGGCACGATCGACGTAATCGTTCATTGCGCCGAACGCTTTGCTCGCTTGCGACGGACGCCGCGCTCGTAGCGCCGCTCATAGCGAGTCATCCCCGCGATAGCGAACGAAAAGACCAGATTGCCGGCCAGCAACCTTCGCACAACGGAAAGGTCATCCTGTTCGCTCTTTACTGGCTCGACTTCGGGGGGGCCGAAGCCTTCGCCGTCCATGCCATGAAGGCGGCCAAGAACGCCGGTTACGCCGTCATCGTTGTGGCTGAAGAAATAACGCGCCACCGCATGCTAGATAAACTTATGGATGCGGCTGACGTTGTCTATTTGATCGGCAATTTTGGCTTTGATGTTCACCGCCGCGATTTGTTCCAGCGTATCGTGCGCCTTCATCGCCCCGCTATCCTTCACATTCACCATTCTGGGACTGCGTACCGCCTTCTTCCCGTTTTTCGCCTGCTAGGCGACATCCCGGCGATCATGGATACGACGCATATTCTAGAGCATCGCGTTGGCGGGTTCGTCTACGAATCCATCAAGTATTCTGACTACATTGATCGGCATCACGTTGTGAGCCATGACCTTGAACAGGTTTATCAGGCGGCGGATCGCCGACTTGCGACCAAGATCAAACTTGGGCGTCTCTATGACATGTCGCCGCACTTCTCGCCTGCGCCGGGAAAATGGGCCGGAAAGTCGCCGCTCAAGGTCGCCTTCGTCGGACGTTTCGTTGCGCAAAAGCGGCCATATCTCTTCCTTGAGATCGCCCGGCGATTGTCACGTAGCTACGAACCAAGTGAAGTCGCCTTCAGCATTGTCGGGGCTGGTTATCTCTCCGATTTATTAAAGCAAATGGCCGTCGATTTCGGCATATCGGAGCGACTTACGTTTTTGCCGGCGGCCTATCCCGTCTCCGAATTATTTGGCGAATCACACGTTGTCGTTAATTGTTCCGAAAACGAGGGACTTGCCCTCATCTCCTACGAAGGGATAATGGCCAACTGCATCGTCCTGTCGACTGACGTCGGCGGGCAAAGAGAGCTTACGGCCCAAAGCTGCCTGTTTCCAAGGGAGCCGATAGCTTGTGTGAGACGGATGGCAAAGCTGATTTCTCGCTTGATCATGGGGCGATTGGACCCCGCACCGATTTTAGATGAACAAAACGCGCTTCTTGCCGCCGCGACCCGAGATCGATGCGGCACGGACGTTTGCCTGGAGTTTTATAGGGCACCTCGGCAATGACGCACCCGCTAAGCCGCATGGTATTTTGTTCTGGCACCGCCGACGCTCGCGAACTTTATGTCCGTGGTGGGGAGATAATTCCTTCGAGAAAGGACGGGCTGCTCAAGGTCGCCCAAGGGTGCCGAGTGAGCTTCGACACCTATTTTGGAATCTTTGCTTTTCGGTTGTGGCAGCGGGTATGCAAACTCAAGACGGTCAACCTGAATGTCGCCTTCAAAGGACGCTTGCATTTGCGTTTAAAGGCTTTAACGGAACGGGTGGAGGAAGATCAAATAATTGGCCAATGGGTAATAGACCATTCGACGGTCACGGAACAATGGTCAATAACTATCGGCGATGGCCTCGCCGGGCTGAATTGCGATGCTGTTTATGTCGATCTGGAAGGGCTGGCGGAGTGCCTGATCAGCGGAATTTCCTTTTCTACAAGCGACGAACCCCTGAGAACTGTGGGCCTTGGTCTCGTCATCACCACGTACAAGCGCTTAGCCGCGGTGAACGCGACGCTAGCAAGGTTAAGGGAATTCGCCACTAACGACCCTGAACGGATATTGGGTTCTCTGCAGGTAGTTGTCGTCGACAACGGGAATGAGCTCGAGCCATCGTCTTGCGATGGAATAACGATATTGCGCAACCCTAACATGGGGGGAGCCGGAGGATTTGCGCGCGGCCTTTCTTATTTAATCGACAATTCAAGCGCGACGCACGCGTGTTTCATGGATGACGACGCGTCGACCGCCGAGGAATGCATACTGAGGACTCGACGTTTCATTGCGTTCGCGCAGAGTGATCGAGTTGCCGTCAGCGCCGCGATGCTGAGGTCTGAACGGCCATATTTGATGCATGAACAGGGAGCCCTGTTCGAATGGGGACGAAACCATCGGATCATATCGAGGAAGAACGGTCTCGACCTCAGAATTCGCCGTTCGTTGTGCGAGGTCGTTCGTTATGAACTGATCAGGTATGGTGGATTTTGGTTCTTTGCGTTTCCTATACAAGAGAATCTGAAGTTTCCTTATCCGCTGTTCGTGCGCGGTGACGATTGGCTGTTTTCATATATGAACAATTTTGAGATCGAGACGATGCTTGGCGTTGCGTCTTGGCAAGAGGGGTTCGAGGGCAAGACAGGTCCGATCGAGCAATATTTGGCCATGAAAGGATTTATGATTGCGGAACTCATTTTGAGAGAGCCTCGTCATCCGGTCAAATCAGCGGCATTTTTCTTTAGGTGGTTGAGGCGCAACCTTGAGGGATTTTTGTACGATCGAGGATCAATGAATTGCGAAGCGATCCGCGATGTCTTGCGGGGCCCGCAATTTTGGGCGAACAACGTTGTTCTTGATAACCGACTGCGTGAACTAGAGAAGAAAACCGCCAGCGAGATATATACAGAGATACCGGAAGAAACAAATCTTGAGCAGCATGCGACAGCGTGGACGCGCCGGTCCGTAACGATGAACTTACTGCGTTTGGCGACTCTTGACGGCGTATTGGCACCTAAGGCGACATTCGACCGATGGTTCAAGAGCCGAACGGTCGTGAGACGCTTCGACATGCCGGTGCGGAGCGCCGCGAGGTTTTGTACGGAGATTGAATATCGCGACGTCCGTTCAAACAGAATGTTTGTGGCCAGAAAGAACGCCGTGCGGCACGTGAGATTGTGGAGTGTAGGCATGGCGCTGTGCGTTGCATACGGTGTTAGGTACCGTAGCTTACGGCGCGCGTATATGCGGGAGGGCGATCGCCTGTGCACCAAGGAATGGTGGGATCGGGCGGTGGCCGTTGAAATGCAACGGATGAGCCACGAATGTAAGAGAGTACAGTAGGTTACGGGGGTTACGGGGACAGGATACCCATTGCATAATTTGCGGCGCCGGGAATGGATTGGACGCATCGATATTCTTCAATGTGTGCGTGTATTTCCAACTCGGCTAGACGCAGTTCCCTCACCAGCATAATCGTACCCTCGAACGCAGCGGCTAAGCAAGAAGGTGAGCGACCCGCCAATCCGTCGACCATATGTCCTCGTTTGAATTCATCAGTGCGTAAATGGTTTCGCCGCTTGTTCGCCGCCCTCGACGCAACATCGATCGCGATTTTCACTTTCGCGCCTGCCTTGGCGGCTATCGCAGCATCGTCAGCAATCGCGTGGAGGCGTTCTACAGAGCAGGCGCGATCCCCAGTCACGGCTTTTTCCGATCGCATTTTGACGCGGTCCTGGCGAAACACCAAGCGCAATTGCCAGGAGACTGCATATCGCTGGCTAGCGCTATCGACGCGGGGGGGGGCGAACACGACGCGGACGAACAGATCATCATCGCGAAGCGACCGCTGTCGTACTGTCGCCACGAAACCAGACCGTGGTGGATAGTGGCCGTGAGAAGCCCATTGAGGCTCTCGCGATGGCTGCTTGTGCGCGAATTCCAAATGCGTCGAAAACGACTGGGGAACAGCCGATGATTTGCGATCGCCAGCGGCGACGATGTCCGACGTCGAAACGTTCGCGCAGGGTCCGTTTGCTCGGCGGCCAAGGCGCCGTATGCGGGAGGGGCTGTGCTTTCGTTACGGCAATGACGGTCGTGCGCCGTTGCACTGCCCGCCGTCTCGGGGAATCGCTCGGCGCGCGTCAAGCGTCGACGGCGCGAGCGGGTCGAAGCTGGTCGATAAAGCTGACGGATTAATGTGGTTTAACCTCTATAAGGATGCCTTGACATGCCACAAGTTGGAACCGCAGGCGCCGCCCCCTGACGAAGTTTGCAACAGCCGCAGGCGCCACGCCGCTCTCGGCTACGTCAGCCCCCGGCAATTCGAGGATCGAGACGCCCGGCGCGCACGGTCAAATCGGCAGCCCGAGCCTTGTCCGCCGCGAGGGACCCACTCCAGTTCACTCCCTTCCGTGCTGACCAATTTTCCGCTAGAAAACCGCCGCAACTTTGAAACTTTAGCTTACGACAATTGGTTCCGCGGGCAACTCGCCGGTCTCTGTTGTAAACGGGCAACGTAGCGGTGGCGCGAAAAGGAGGGGGTATGGAGCGGCTCAGCTTCGAAAAATTGGCGGGCTATAATTCATTTGAGGCGGCCATTCACATGGCCCGTTACCTTTTCGTAAAAGATATGTGCGCGGGAAAAAGAGTTTTGGACGTCGCCTGCGGCGAAGGATATGGCGCGGCCTTGATGGCGAAGTGGGGCGCCCAGAGCGTCTGCGGCATTGACGTCTCTCCAGCGGCGATCGCCTCCGCTCAGGCGAATTTCGCTGATCCCAAAATCATTTTCTCGCAACAAGACGTGCGAAACGCTAAGGCCTTCGCGCGGAAGGGCGCCTATGACCTCGTCGTTTCGTTTGAAACAATTGAGCATGTTGACGACCCCGAGGCGCTCCTGGCCAACCTCGGCAAGGTTGTCGCCAGAAACGGCAACATTGTCATCTCCTGCCCCAATGATGCTTGGTATTATAAATCCGGCGGGTCAAATCCGTTTCACAAGAGCCGGTACACCTTCGAAGAGTTTAAACACTTTACGGAAAGCGTCCTCGGCCCAGCGACATCTTGGAATATGGGGACCTTCGGCTTAGGTTTCTCGTCGATTCCTTGGCCTGGCGGCTTGCCCCAGGGGGGGAGGGCGAAGACCAGACGCTGATGCTGAAGGCTCGCGAAGTGGATGAATCCCTTTTTGTCCCCATGCAGGACAAGACGGCTCCTGGCGAAGAAGACATCTCTTACTACCTCGGTGTTTGGGGGCCGCTGGCCCAAAACCCGACTGTATTTTGTGGCTATCCCGTTTCCATGGATTTCGCGGGGCCGCTGCTCTATTCTGAGATGCGAGAGCTTCGCGGAAATTTGACTGAGAGCCAAAGCCAGTTAGAGCAGGCAAATCGCCTCTTGCACGAGGAAAAGCAGGCGCGCCAGCAGCGCGAGGACGAATTGACTGGGCGCCTTGCCGAAGCCCAAAGTGAGACCGAGCGGGCAAACCGCCTCTTGCACGAGGAAAGGCAGCCGCGTCAGCAGCGCGAGGACGAATTGACTGGGCGCCTTGCCGAAGCCCAAAGCGGGACCGAGCGGGCAAACCGTCTCTTGCACGAGGAAAGGCAGGCGCGTCAGCAGCGCGAGGACGAATTGACTGGGCGCCTTGCCGAAGCCCAAAGCGGGACCGAGCGGGCAAACCGTCTCTTGCACGAGGAAAGGCAGGCGCGTCAGCAGCGCGAGGACGAATTGACTGGGCGCCTTGCCGAAGCCCAAAACCAAGCCGAGCAGGCAACCCGGCTTTTGGAGGAGAACGGTCAAAAGAGCCGCCTGCAAGAGGACGAGTTGCAACGCCTCGCGCTTGAGCTGCGTAAATCGGGAATGCGCCGGGCGGCCAGCGATGCCGAAAGGGACCGCCTTTACACGATCCTGGATGAGACGAGGAGCTTCATCATCGCGAAGCGACCGCTGTCCTACTATCGCGACGAAACCAGGCCTTGGTGGAAAGTGGCCGTGAGAAGCCCAATGAGAATCTCGCGATGGCTGCTTGTGCGCGAATTCCAAATGCATCGAAAAAGACTTGAAAGGACTCGATGATTCGCAGTCGCCCACGGCGAATATGTCCGGCGTCGAAACGTTCGCGCAGGGTCCGTTTGCTCGACAGAACGCGCCCGCCAGACGCTCGAGCACGAGTTGAATCTCGCGAAAGCCGAGGTGCGGAGTTTGTGGGAGAGATTACAACCAACAGGGTTTCCGGCTTGGCGCAAGAAACACTTCCCACAATTGTCGACTATCGGTAAGCGGCTGCGTTTGAGGGGAACATCTCAATGAATTGCAAATTGCCTTCACTTCACTATGGCGTGGAATGCAGTCCGTATATTACCGCCAAATGTCACAAATACTTGTCGGACGATTTTTGGCGGGAAAATGGGGCGAACGTCGGGGACCGGGGTGAAAATCTGACCATCACCTTCCTGACCATGAACCGCTCCGGCCTGTCGATGCGTTTTTGCGAATTGATCGTCAAGCATATTCCGGATTTTGCCGGTGAACTCTTAGCTGTCGATAACGGATCGACTTCGCAGGAAATCGAAAAACTGCGCGAGTTCTTGCAAACCCTGCCTTTCCGTTGGCGGCTGCACTGTTTAGGTCGGAATTTCGGTGCCTCCGGCGGCCGCAACCGCGCGATGCTTTTGATCAAAACGCCTTGGGTGATGTCCGTTGACAACGATGTGTACTTTATTTCGAACCCGTTGGCCAGCATACAGGACGACATTGCTCGCCTCGGCTGCCATTTCCTTGGTTTATCCGTGCTTAACCAAGATGAAAAGACAAGTTTCATTCGGGGTGGACATCTATACCTGAGCCCTCACGCCGGCGAATTCATTATTGGCGGCGGCGGAGCGGTACATGCTGAACGCGCCGGCGCCAACGGAACTGGCTTTCTCTGCACGTTCATGTCCGGCTGCGCTTCCGTTTTCCGAAAGGACACGTTTTTGAACGTCGGCGGCTTCGATGAAGGCATGTTCGTCGGCTTCGAAGATATTGAATTCTCAGTGCGACTTTTCAGGGCCGGCCTAAAGGTCGGCGCCAGCGACACGCATGCTCTCGTCCATGCGCACCCCGCTCCCTCGACGAGCGCCGACATGGATTATGAAAAGCAGCGTTTTTCGCGATTGCGCATCAAAGAAGCCGCGGCCTATTTCGAGCGCAAACACGGTTACAAGGTTTGGACCGAGGGCGTCGCCTCATGGTTGGCGCAAAGGGAAAATGAGCTCGGACTGCCAAATCCGGAACTCGCGACCGCGGCGCGACAGCCCGCGGGCGAAGTAGCGCCGGCGAGCACAGGCAAGCCCAGGATCGCCCTCATCGTCGATCGGCCCGATTGGGCTCTCGCCAACATCGCCTATCAGCTGGAAAGGCGGCTGTCGGACGAGTTTGATATCGACGTCATCGCGATGCCGGAAATCGGCCATAACCCCGTCCTTGCCGCCTACATGACGCGATCGCACGCCTTGGTGCATTTTTTCTGGAGGGAGACGCTAAGACTCATTTACACTGAACATTGTAGCCGCGATGTCGATTATTACTTTGGCTCTTTGGACAAATTGAATTCTATCATAGGAACGAGGCCTACGACGTTTTCGGTCTACGATCATCTATTTTTATCCGACGAGGATATCGCGTCCAGAATCCCTCTTTTTACCGAGCATTCAACCGCGTATACGGTGAGTTCCAGGCGACTTGAAGACCACTACAGGTCGATCTCGGCCTATCCCGCCCCAGCCGCGCTGACGCCGGACGGCGTTGATTTGGAACGATTCACGCCCGCGAAACTCGATCGGTTGACACAAGTCGGCCATCGACCTTTGCGTGTCGGTTGGGTGGGCAACAGCGCTTGGGGCGTCGACGTTCTGACTGACCCGAAAGGGTTCAATACGATCCTTCAGCCTGCCTTGGAGCAACTGCGCGAGCAAGGCGCTAAGGTCGAGGGCGTTTTCGCTGATCGCAAGGTGCAGTACATACCTCATCACCGGATGCCTGACTACTATGGATCAATTGACGTCTTGATTTGCGTCTCCACCATCGAAGGAACGCCCAACCCCGTACTCGAGGCCATGGCGTGTGGACTGCCGGTGATCAGCACGGACGTCGGCATTGTGCCGGAGGTCTTCGGCCCCCTGCAAAAAGAGTTTATTCTCGAAGAACGAAACGTCGAATGCCTGAAGAGCGCCGTCGCCCGGCTGATTGGCAATGGGGAGCTATTGAAGAGCCTCTCCGATGAGAATCTAGAACGGATACGTGACTGGGATTGGAGCATACGTGCGGAAGCCTTCAGAAGTTTTTTCCGCAAAATTCTTCAAAACGCGATTTCGTGAATCGGTCCCTCGCGCGGTCGGCGCGCGAGCGCGTCCGCGGCCAGGTGCGGCGGTCATGGGCAGAATTCGCGATGCGGCCGAAGGAGTCGTCGGCGAAGAACGCCGATTACGCGACGGCGCCCGGATCGAGGGGTGGTTTGGCGGCGGCGATGGGCGACGCTCCTTGGGTCGCGAGGGCGCGGATAATCTCTGCATCGGGATGCTCCCTGCAGGCCTCCGGCGCCAACCGAAAGCCCGTTCTCCTGCATCACTTCAGGCAGGGTGCATCCCAGCCCCTTTGTCCAGCAAGCCTACGCCTTCACCATGTTGTTTCGAGCCGGCGCTGAGAAGCAGCCCTCTTAACAGCCCGGTGACGAAGTCGCCTTCAGTTCAAGCGGTCTCGGGCGTGATAATGACGAGCGTTGGCGTTTCGCCGTCGATGGCCGAGACAATCGCGATCGCGAGATCAGAACCGGTTTGAACAGCGAACAAAATCGCACTTCCGTCGCTCGCAGCCTCCTTGGGCGTCCCGTGTCCGAACAGGGCGCGCATCGGAATGCCGCCGCCGCGAAGGCGAAGGCGCGTCGACTCCGCTCGCGACCGCGGGATTTGGTTCTCTTCTGCTCGGCGTAGTTGCTAGCCCATCCCGTACATTTCACAAACGTACTGGTTTTCGCATCAACACCTCCATCCAAGGATAAAAAAATGCGCTCGGAATATTGGGGGCGAACTTCATCAACAATTGTCGGTACTTTCCCTCGTCTGAGTGTGACCACCATCGATCAAGATCTTCGTCGATTGAGCGCATGTAGTCTTGGGAGCCTTCCAGGATTTCAATATTTGCTATGGGCCCTAAAGCAACCTCGATATCATGGTAACTTGCACCGCGTCCCCACCTCGCAAGCTCCGCGGTCGCCCCCCCCGCTCCGCCTCTTGCTTCTTCCTCGAAGGCGGTTCGAAAACCCTCTCGCTCGTAGAATTTTGCGTAGTCGATTGCCAGCTCATCCGGCAGCCAGTTATAAAAGTTGCTGAACGTGGTATGCACGTCGTAATACCATAATCGGTTCGGGCATTCGATAAAGCCGACCAGGCCGCCCGGCACGACCATCTCCCAAGCCTTACTGAGCGATTTTTTTCGTTCCGTGAGGGTCAAGTGTTCATAAGTCGCAAAATACAAAATTAGATCATAATTGTAATTGAGCTGATCAATGTCTACTGCGTTCATTCTTAGCAAATTTATGTTCGGTAATTCATGCAAGTTACATCTGATGCGAGCAATTTCTAGTGCCCTGGTATCTATATCTATACCGTCAACAATTGCGCCTGCGATGCCAAGAGCGGCAGTAGCTGAGCCAGTGCCGGCCCCTATCTCCAGAACCCTACACCCATCGAGGGCAACGTGCTTTGCCACCCACTTGAGCTGCCTATTTGTAAATTCAATCAGGCGTCCGTTAACATGGTTTTCGACGTCCACCTCTCGAAGCCCAGTTATACGACTTACTAGTTCTTGTCGAAGTAAATTATTTGCGTCCTGACCAAGTGTCACGAGCATATCGGCTTCCTTTCACGAGAGCACGTGCGAATTGTTATAAGTTTACAGGCTTCGCTTTCGACGTCAATAAAAGCGTCGCGCTTGCCGATCTTGGGCCGCCAACCCGTTGCCCCATTGGGAAGGCTTTCAGACGCCGGCCCTCCGACCTACGTCCTCGCGTGCGCATGGGCTGGGGTGCGAAACCCTTCACAAAAGTGCGCCCGCGCATACTTGGCCGCGATTCTTCGAATGACGCGCTGCACGCTGCCCCCAGAGGCGTCGGCCTCGACACGAAACCGAACTTCGCCGCCGCGTCGGCAGTCAGCGATGGCGTTTGCGTTCCGCGCCCTTGCCACATCGATTCCGACAAAGACTTCTGTATGCAGCTCTATGGCTGCACTTCCTGCGTGAGAATCAGACTCGGCCACTCAGCAACCCTCGCATCCGTGGGGGAGGACGCGAGTCGCCTCGACGTCGAAAGACGGACATACGCTCTTCCCTTGGAGTTCAGTTGGCCGCTCTCCACGATTTCCGGCTGGCCGCGACTAAGCCTCGGGGCGTCGAGAGGAGTCGCCGGCGACGCTTCTTGGGTCGCGAGGGCGCTGACGCCCGCATAGAAGGCGATCAGCGAAAGGCCGATCAGCACGACCGGATATTCATATCGAAGATCCTGCGAACCAATCAGCGGGACCAGCGAAGCCACGTTCAGAAAAACCGGCGCCAGGGGAAGCAGCAGAGTCGGGCGCATGCCCCGCAGCGCCGCCATCGCCACGAAGGCCAGCAGCGCCAGCATCATCGTCGCCGGCCGCCAGAAAATCGCGCATCGCGCCGGCGTCGCACTCGACCATTGGGAGACGCGGTCGAGCGCCGCTTTCACGTTCTGATTCGCCTGTATCGTCATGTCCCAGGGGTGCGATTCTCCCGGGGCTTTGTAGATCCCGTACGGAAAGTGTTCGGCCCAGAGCGGCGACAAACGCCAGTTGAGGGAGTTCACGCAAATGAAGTGACGCAGGGCCGTCGAGGGATGCGATAGCGCTTCGCGTAGCGCCGGCCCGGCCAATGAAGCATCGAGTTGATCGTTGTGGACGCCAGGCGCAAAGACTAGCGGATCGACTTGAAGACAACCATAGCGGCTCTTCCATTCGGCAAGCGGAAGAATTCCGTCCATTTTGGTTGTCGTCGCCTCGTCGAGCGGCTGCCCGTCAGCCGCCATCGCAGCCAGGAGATGCATGGGAACAAAACCCCCAACTTGGCGACCAACCCCCGGAATCCCCAGCGCCGGAAGGAGCGCGATCGACCAGAGGAGGGGAAGAACGACGCCCGCCGACATCAGGAGAGCGATGCCCCGGCCGCGAAGAATATGGCGATAGGCGATTCCCACCAGCAGGGCGACGCCCAGCGTGACGATGACGCCGTTGTGGCGGAGCGTCGCGGCCAAGAAGAGCGTCGCGGCGACGCCGGCCATATAGGAGCGGCGTCCGGCGATGGCGCCGTTGGTCCGGACCAGCGCCAGCATCAGCGTCGTGAGCGCGCAGAGCGCGATCGAAAAGGGGATGTCCTTCCAGAAGACAGTCGACAGAAGCGCGACCGCTGGCGACAGCGGGGTGACGATCGCCGCCGTCCAAACCAATGCGCGGGCGATGCGCCAGGATGAGAGTTCCTGACACAGAAACCCGATTGACGCCGCGAGAGCGATGATCTGCAAGACCATCGACCATCCGATCGACCCGAGCAGCGCGCCGATGCCGCCGACCAGGACGGTGTCGATCACCGGGTGGCCATTCGAAAAGGCGCCGGTGTGTAGCTGATTCCACTGAACGACGGAATCCAGCGACATCTGCGCCGGCCATGTCCCGGCGAGGACGAAGCCGAAGACGATCAGCGACGGCAGCATGAAGAGCAGGACATCGCGGCCCTGGGCGTTCGTCGAGCCTCCCGGAGGCAGGCGGCGCAACAGCGGGGGGCCGCCGAGGAGCAACGCCGCCAGCGCCGCGGTCCAGACGGCGAGCCAGCGCAGAAAAGCGGAGTTCGGCCTGGCGCTCGCGGCCTTGCCCGGAAAATCGGACAGCGGGACGGCGAGGGCCGTCGTCGGCTCCGGCGAATAGAGATCATAGTCGCGGGTCTCTCCATTGATCTCGACCCTGACCTTTCCCGACCAACGATGGCGGTCGAAGAGAAACCCGTCCTCGGGCCTCAGGACTCCGTGAAAGGAGATCGTCGCGGGCTGGTTGCGATAAGACTCCAGTCCCGACCAAAGCGCGTGGCTGCGCTGCTCCCAGCCGAGCGGCGCACTGCTCGAGGCCGCGAAAGCGCCGAGGTCGATGCGGCCCGGACTGCTCGCGATCCAGACCTGGCTCGCAACCGCATCCGGGTTCTTCTCGCCCAGCGCGGTGATGGCGATATCGTAGGTCTCGCCGCTTCGCCAGGGTTCGATCGGCCAGGCGACGACGCCGATGAAGGCCAGAACAAAGGCGGCGGCGAGCGACAAGAGCGGTCGTTGTAGCGAAAGCGACGATCCGTGCGGCAATCTGCTCCCCAGGCGACAATTGGCCTTTGACGTCATTCTTATCGCCACGGCAAGGCGCGACGCCACGTCGTCGTTTCGCGTAGCGCGTCCGACCTGGATTGTCCAATACGCCCGCGGCCAAGCAGTAATTCCAAATCGGCCTCCCTCATTGATTTCAGGCTCCAATCTGCTTTTCGATTTCGGGGGGGGGGCGGTTTTGAGGGCAACTACCCGCTGTCATCGGGCCCTGATTGGGCTGTACGCGCGGCGCGGGTTGCCGGCCGGGAGGTCACAGGGCGGTGATTTCGAGGGGGTCTGGAAAGGACCTGCGCCCGCCAGGCGCGCGGTATCGACGGCGGTGCGCACGCCGGCCTCGAAGTCGGCGGCCCATTTGGCGCGGTAGCCGTTGGCGACCTTGCGCTGAATGACACAGGGGCGTAGCGCGCGCTCGCTGACATTGTTGGTGGGCTCGACCTCGCCGGGAAAGTCGCAGAAGGTCAGCAACGGGGTTCGGGCGCGGCCGACCTTGGCCAGGAGGTCGCGGGTCAGCGGACAGGTGGTCGGAGCCGATCAGGATGGCGTCGCGATCGCGCTCCAGGGCGCGGCGCTTGGCGCGCAGGGTCGAGGCGGCGAGGGTCTCGATGTCGCGGGCCAAGGCGAAGACCCGGTCGAACCACAGGCGCAGGCGGAACGGCGCCGCGTCCTCGCTGTTCTCGTCGACGAAGCGGGCCTCGCGATCGAGATGCGCAAGACAGGTCTCCTGCCGGTCGGCGTGACCTTGGCTCGGGCGCTGTAACGATCGGAGGTCCACACGGTCGGACGATGCCCGGCCATGGCGTCGCGCACGACCTCGGCGGCCCGCGTGAAAGCGGCACCGTGGACGACCGCCACCTTGCTGCAGAACACCCAGTGAAAGGCCGGACGACTGCTCCGCAGTCGCCTTGAGTTGACGCCTTCGATGCGCGCTCCGGTTTCGTCGCAGGAGACGAACCGCGCCCGGCGCAGCGCCGCCAGCGTCTCGGCGCGCCTGGCCTCGAACGCCGTCTTCGTGCGCTTGAACATGTTCAACAACGCGCCTTCGCTGACCGTGAGGCCGAACAGATCGATCAACGCCGCGCCGAGCCGCTCGTAGGAAAAGAGCTGCATGCCGTTCAGATAGACAGCCAGCGCATGGATGCGCGGCCCGAACGGCGTGCCCTGCGCCGCGTCTGGAACCGGCGCTGCCGTCGTCTTCCCGCAACAGGCGCAGCGGATCGAAAAGCGCCGATGCCGCCGCACGAAAGGCCGGATCGGCGGAAGCTCGATCTCGTCGTATTCGCCGATCGGCTTCCGCTCGGCGCACTCGCCGAAGGGCAGCCCGCAGCGCGGGCAATGCGTCGGCGCATGATCCTCAAAGGCGTCCGGGTTCTCGCTCAACCCGCGCGCGTGGCCCTCGTGCCCGGGCTTGGCGCCGCCGGGCTTGGCGTTCTCCCGCCGCTCTTTCCGATCGCTCGACGGCGGCTTCGACGAATTGCGTGACGTCTTCTCCGGTCGCTGCAATTGCAGCGCCAGTTCGATCAGCTCGTCCTTGCTGAGCGGTTCCAAATCACTGCGATTCATCCGATTCTTGAATCACCAGCCGCCCCGATCCACAAGCCCCGCGCGCGTCGCTCAGCCAGGGGGGTGGGTAGTTACGGCGATGCAGCATTTCATTGCAAAGTTCTCGCGCTACTTCCTCACCGGAATTACGGCGACGCTTTATTCACCCCCTTATCGAGTTCTTGGTTCTCCTTCGGCGCGCGACGCGGCTCCCTTCACGCGAACTTGAACTCTGACGAGGTCACACTGGTCACGCCAACCAATGTGACCGTGTTGGAGTTGAGCGTTATCACCGTGTTCCCGCCCGATTGTGAAATGTGGCTCGATAGCGCCGACCAATTGGCGAAGTCGGACGTGCTGAACTGAATGGCATCCGTCGAGGCGAAGCCGTTGATGACCTCCGTGCCGATCGCGGCCGCAAACACAAAAGCGTTCGACCCGCCGTTGGCGGTGACGGCGCTGGTCCCCGAGAGATCCAAAGTGTCGCCCGTGCCGTACACCGTGGCCTGCGCGCTCTCCAGGTAAACCGTTCCGTTGGAGCCGATCACCCCATCCCAACTGCCGCCGGTGCTGTAGAGGGCCGCCGCGTTCCCCGTGCCGCCGGCGAAATCAATCCAGTCGCCGCCGCCGGTCACCGCGGTCTGCGCGCTCTCCAGGTAAACCGTTCCGTTGGAGCCGATCACCCCATCCCAACTGCCGCCGGTGTTGTAAAGGCTCGCCGTGTTCCCCGCGCCGCCGGCGAAATTAATCCAGTCGCCGCCGCCGTACACCGCGGTCTGCGCGCCCTCCAGGTAAACCGTTCCGTTGGAGCCGATCACCCCATCCCAACTGCCGCCGGTGCTGTAGAGGGCCGCCGCGTTCCCCGTGCCGCCGGCGAAATCAATCCAGTCGCCGCCGCCGTACACTGCGGTCTGCGCGCTCTCCAGGTAAACCGTTCCGTTGGAGCCGATCACCCCATCCCAATTGCCGCCGGTGCTGTAGAGGGCCGCCGCGTTCCCCGTGCCGCCGGCGAAATCAATCCAGTCGCCGCCGCCGTACACCGCGGTCTGCGCGCTCTCCAGGTAAACCGTTCCGTTGGAGCCGATCACCCCATCCCAACTGCCGCCGGTGCTGTAGAGGCTCGCCGCGTTCCCCGAGCCGCCGGCGAAATGAATCCAGTCGCCGCCGCCGGTCACCGCCGCCTGCGCGCTGGTGAGATAAACCGTCCCGTTGGAGCCGCTCACCGTATCCCAGCTGCCGCCGGTGCTGTAGAGACCCACCGCGTTCCCCGAACCGCCCGAAAAATCAATGGCGTCGCCGCCGCCGGTCACCGCCGCCTGCGCGCTGCTCAGATTGACCGTTCCGTTGGAGCCGTTGACCACATCCCAATTGCCCGAGGTGGCGAGGATGGTGACGGCGTCGCCGGAACCGGAAAGGTTGATCGTGTTGGCGCCGCCGGTGACCTTCGCCTGCGCGCCGCCGCTCAATTTGAAACTCGCGTTCGAGTTGGTCACCGCGATCAACACGGTGGCGTGGTCATAATAGGTGTGCGCCCCGCCGGCGATGATTTCGTAGTCTTGGTTGGTGAGCTTGCCGAGCGCGGTCGTGTCGTCGGCCGCTTGGGTCGTCGTCAGGCTGAGCGCCGGGACGCCGGAGTCGGCCAGGGTGATCGACTTGATGTCGGAATCGGCGTTGAGCGCGTCGAAGCCGGCCGCCACCGCCGCCGCCAAGTCGGAAATCTGGATGCCGCTGACGAACTCGTCGTAAGCGGAAATATTGTTCAGGTAATTCGCCATCGCCGCGGGATTCGGCAACGCGGAGGCGCCGCCGACGTTGTCGAATTCGACCCAGTCGCTGTCGGCGAGCAGCGTGGTCAGCGAGACTTCGAAAGTCGGGTCATAGTACTTCTTGGTGCTCCCGTCATAGTGCTGCCCGTTAAAGTCTCCCCAGGGATTGCGCACCTCCAGCATGCCTGTGCCGCTGTCGTAGCCATAGACTGAGAAGACGTGGTCCGGTATCAAGGTCTCATTTCCGGAGGTATCGTAACCGTACAAAGTGGGGTTGGTGCTGATGTCGACGTCGTCATGATTCGCAAGAGCCGCCTCGACGGACGCCAGCACGCTCGAAGTCGTCAGACCCGACGTGGAACCCGTCCAATTCAGCGATGAATTCCATGTTTCATCGATCCAGCTCGTGCCGTTCGGATCGAATCCCGTGATGACCGAGGCGCCGGTCAGGGCTTCCAGCGCGTTGGCGATGTAGCCGCCGTTGCCGATCGTGCTCCAGGAATCGCCGTAGTTATAGCTGGGGCCGGAGTTGCCGGTGTCGAGATTGATCGCCTGGAATTCCGCCCACGCCTTCTCCGCCAGGCTCGCCCAGATGTCGGTCGCTTGGTTGAATTCCGTCCCGCCGTCGGCCAGCGACAGATTCACCGTCACGTACTCGGCGGCGCCGTCGTAGTAGAAGCGGACGCCGTAGGTTCCGTTGCCGTTGTTGGAGAACATCGATTCGATGTACGAGGGGTTCTCATCGGC
Organism: uncultured Alphaproteobacteria bacterium; assembly: GCA_963775575.1. Classification (GTDB taxonomy): domain Bacteria; phylum Pseudomonadota; class Alphaproteobacteria; order Rhizobiales; family Beijerinckiaceae; genus Roseiarcus. The sequence continues at coordinate 760,314 of CAVZJG010000002.1, read as the reverse complement.
GACTTCGGCGCACGAAGCTTCGAAATAACAGTCGCCGAGAACGCCCTGATTGATGTCGTTGATGCTCGGGCCCGAGGCGCCGAACACCGCGTTGGCCACGGTCGAATAGGTGACGGTGAAGGTGACGTTCGGATCGCCGGGCATGTTGACATACGAATTCGGCAGGTCGGTCCCCAGGAACCACTTGCCGGTCAGTTCGCTGAGTTGCGTTTTGGTCGCGCCGGCCGCGAGATTGCCGAGAACGGCGCCATACGGAGAGGCGGTGTACTTTATGCCGCCCGTCCAAGTGGCGTTCGCCGCATTGCCGTCCGCCAGCGCTTTGAAGGCGTAAGTGAGGTAGCTGGAGGTCGACAGGCCGGTGTTGAGATTGGCCGCGATCGTTTGAAGATCGTTGAACTCGGCCGAGGTGAGGGGGGAGGAGGACGACAGGGTCGCGTCGAGATCGGTCAACAGCTTGGTCAGACCCTGGGCGGTGACGACGCCGTTGACGTCGGCGGCCGCCATGTCCGTTTCGATCGACGGCGTCGACAGGCTGGAGATCCAGGAGGGCGTCGCCGACCCCCCCGCGCCGGCGGACCCGGCCGCCCTGGCGACACCGGCGCCGGCCGGCGCGGGCGCCCCGCCGCCGACGCCCAGACCCGGAGAAGTCAACTGGTCGGATTCGTACGTTATGACGCGCTCCTCAGATTTCGCCTCTGCGACTTACGATAGAGCGGTATCCTGGCGCAATTACGGCGACGGCTACTCAACCCCTTAATGGGGGTTACGGTAGCAGGTTGCCTCAGCCCCTTAATCGGCCGACGTTCGCTGGAGGGCGAAACCCTCGCCATGCGGCCTGCGCCCGGAATACCGCGACGCCTCGATCAATACACGAAATCGGCGCCCCTCTCGCAGCCGACTTGGTCGGCGCCGCTGGTTCGCCGCGGGTAGGCGAACTCCGGAAACAAGCGCCTCGCGCTTCAAGGCGGAAAAAAAGCGCCTCGCAAAAGCTTGAAAGGATCGAATCGCGCGAAAACGGCGTCCGCTCTTCGCCGCCGGCCGCTTACGCGCCCCTCGCCTTGCCGCTCGCGCCCTCGAAGGCGCCCGGCTGCAATTCGCAATAGAGCAGGCGCGCCGGGTCGACCGGGCCGGGCAGCGTGACGCGGCCGGGCGGGACGCGCTTGAAGCCCATGCGCGCGTAATAGGGTTCGTCGCCGACGAGGATCACCAGCCTCGCGCCGGCGTTCCTGGCCGCTTCGAGCGAACGCGTCACCAGCGCCTCGCCGATGCCCTGGCTGCGAAACACCGGCTCGACGATCAGCGGTCCCAGCAGCAGCGCCGGCGTCGCGCCGATGACGATCGGCGTCATCGCGTTGGCGCCGACCAGCAGCGTGCCGACGCGCGCGACGAAGCTCAGCGACAGGTCCGCCGGCGTCCTCTCGCGAACGCGGTAGGCGGTGCGCGCGAAACGGCCCGGCCCGAACACCCGCTCGTTGAGCCGCAGGATCGATTCGCCGTCGGCGGGCGTCTCCGGTTCGAGCACGAGCGACAGTTCGGTCATGAGGGACTCGAGGGATCGAGAGGGGCGAGGCGCGCTTTAGCATGGGCGCGGCCCGGCGCGGAAGAGCGGCCTCCAAGCGCTCGCTGGAGCGCCGAGATCGGCGCGCCGCGTCGTCGGGCGGTCGCGAAGCGGGCGTCGGCTTTGTCCTTGCATCGGCGGATCGGCCTCCCTAAGGGTCTCGTCGTCTCGGCTGTCGCTCCTCGCCTCGCCGCGCCCGATCCCGGCGCGCTTGGGCGCGAGGGGCGGCCCGAAGCGAGCGCAACGCCCAAGCGGAATCCGGCTTGTCCCAGAGTTTCACCATCGCGCATCTCTCCGACGCCCATCTCGGGCCCGCCCCCTGGCCGGGCGTCGGCGAGCTGCGGCTCAAGCGCGTCATGGGCTACCTCAATTGGCGGCGCGGGCGCGCGCGCCTCAACGACATGGCGATGCTGGCGCGGCTGGTGGCGGACCTGCGCGCGCAGTCGCCCGACCACGTCGCGATGACCGGCGACGTGGTCAATATCGCTCTCGCCGCCGAGTTCCGCCGCGCCGCAGCGTGGATGCGGGCGTTGGGCGAGCCGGCCGACGTCAGCTTCACGCCGGGCAACCACGACGCCTACGTGCGCGACGCGATGGCGGGTCTCGACGCGACTTTCGCGCCGTGGACGTCGAGCGACCCGGGCGCCGAGGCGCGCGATCGGTTTCCGTTCCTGCGCGTGCGCGGCGAAGTCGCGCTGATCGGCCTCAACTCGGGCGCGCCGAGCGGGCTGCTGACGGCGACCGGGCGCCTCGGCGCGCGGCAGATCGCCGCGCTCGGCGATCTTCTTCGCGAGACCGGCGGGCGCGGGCTGGCGCGCGTCATCCTAATCCATCATCCCCCGTTTTCGCGCGGCTATTCGCCGCTGCGCGGCCTGACCGACGCGCGCGCGCTCGAAGCCGTCGTCGGCCGTTTCGGCGCCGAAGCGCTCCTGCACGGCCACGCGCACGAGCGCATGGCCCATCATCTGCCGTCCGGGGCCTCGCGCGTCGAGGGCGGACGCATCCCCATTGTCGGCGTCGCCTCCGCCGCCGCCGCGTCGCCGGACCACCGCCGCCGCGCCGCCTATCACCTGATCCGCCTCGAGCGGGCCGGCGCATTCTGGCGCGTCGGCGTTCGCGCGCGCGGCATACTGCCGGGAAGCGTCGAGATCGGCGAGCGCGAAGCGCCGACGATCTAAATCGGCGGCGCGCCGAACCGGGCCGTCCACAGCGCGCGCCCCCAGGCGTTCCAGGCGATGTAGGCGCCGAAGCAAACCAGCGCGAGGAACGCGACCGAGCCCAGCGTCAGCAGCAGAAAACTGAAGACGTCGCCGACCGCCGCCAGCCAGCCGCGGCCGCCGGGGGCGACGCCCGTCGCGGCGGCGTCGGCGGGCGGAATCGCCCCGTCTTTCGCGCGCGCCGCCCCGGCCGGCCGCAGCGCGCGGGCGCCCGGCTTGGCGCCGCTCACGGCCTCCTCCTTGCTGCGCCAGTCCGCGGCGAGCGCCTGTTCGCGCTCGACCAGCCGGCGCGCGATGTAATTGGTCATCGCCGCGACGATCCGCTCGACCAGCGCGCTTTCCGCAATCAGCACGCGGCCATGGCGCGTGTCCTGGAAAAAGCGATAGGTGCGCCGATCATGGCCCATGTCGACGAAACCGATCATGTCCAGGAACAGCCTCGGCCGCTCGCCGTAGGCGATGCCGGGATCGAACAGCTCGACGCCCTCCGGCGTCTGATCGAGCACCGGGCGAATCGCCTCGAGCAGCAATTCGAGCCGCGCGACTTCCGCCTCGCGCAAGTCGGCGACCGCCTGACTCTGCTCGGCGCTCTCGACGCGGGCGCGCCGGATCGCCGCCTGCAGGCTCGGCGGGACCGGCTTGAGGTGATCGGTTTTGCGCTCGTCCATGGTGCGGCTCTGGCGTCTTCCGCCCCAGGTTATCCCAACCGGGCCCCGCGTAAAGGGCCTCGCGCGGCAAGCCGGCCGACGCCGGCGGCCGGAGGAGCGCATTCGCGCTCGCCGGGTTTGATCGCAGCCCGCGAAAGCTGATAATCAGGACGGGCGTTGCCGCGCTTCGGCGCGGCAAGAGGCGAAGGCGAACGGCATGGAGGCGAAGGCGTTGTTGGATTTGTCGCCCGAGGCGGCCGACGCGCTCGCCGGCAAGCGGCCGATCGTCGCCCTGGAATCGACGATCATCACCCACGGCATGCTCTACCCGCAGAATTTCGAGACGGCCTTGACGCTGGAGAACGCGGTGCGCGCGCAAGGGGCGACGCCGGCGACCATCGCCGTCGTCGACGGCCGCTTCAAGGTCGGGCTCGACCGCGCCGAACTGGAAGCGCTGAGCCGCCTCTCGGGCGGCGTGGTCAAGGCCTCGCGGCGCGACTTGAGCGCCGTCGCGGCGCGCCACGGCGCGGCGGGAACCACGGTGGCGGCGACGATGTATATCGCCGAACTCGCGGGCATCGAGATCTTCGCCACCGGCGGCATCGGCGGCGTGCATCGCGGCGCGGCGGAGACTTTCGATGTTTCGGCCGATCTGGTCGAACTCGCGCGCACCAAGGTCGCGGTCGTCTGCTCCGGCGCGAAATCGATCCTCGATATCGGCAAGACGCTCGAATATCTCGAATCGCACGGCGTGGCGATCTGCGGCTATTGCTGCGACGAATTCCCCGCCTTTTACGCCCGCTCGAGCGGCGTCAAGCTCGATCACCGTTGCGACGGCCTGCACGACCTCGCGCGCATGATCCGCTTGCAGCGCGACATCGGCCCTGGCGGACTGTTGATCGCCAACCCGATCCCCGAGGACAAGGCGCTCGACGCTGAGACGATCGAGGCGCACATCGCCCAAGCGGTGGGCGAAGCCAAGGCGCAAGGAATCGCCAAGAAGGACGTCACCCCGTTCCTGCTCGCTCGGATCGTCGAATTGACCGGCGGGCAGAGTCTGGCGGCCAACATGGCGCTGGTCGAGAACAACGCCGTCCTCGCGGCGCAGGTCGCGGTCGAACTGGCGCGCCTGCCGGGATGAGCGCGCCGGCGGCGAGGCGGCGCAAGGCCAGTTTCTTCGGCCGCGTTTGTCAGGGGCGATATTCTAGTTGACAAACCCAGGCCCCATACCTAGTCGGCCCCGCGCTGATGCTTGAGTGCCGCCAATCGCCCTGACGCGTTGCTTTTGGCCGACGAAGCTATCGACATGATTGCGGTGCCGACAAGCCCTGTTATGAGCCAGAGAGGAAATTGCATCACAAAATCAAAGATTTCCTGAGCGCCGCGCCATTCCAAATAGGGATAATTCCATCCGGCCCATTCGCCTATAGTCAATAAAGACATCGACGACCATTCCCCGGTCTTAAGCCAGCCGAAACCGTCGTAAGCCAAGATCAACGCCCCAGCCGCTAGCACTAGAGCGCCGAAAATCTCGAAGGCAGCGGCGGTGTGGACTTCCGTCTTGGCGTCAGAAACGTATTCCATGATCAGCCCTTACCGGGCACCGCGACCTTGGCCTTGGGCGGCGATGGCTTGGCCTTGGCAATCGTTCCCAGCTTCGCCTCGAATCGATCCTTGTCCTCGTTACAGCCGAGCGCAGCGGCCATTTCGACAAATCGATCGAATTGTTTAGGGTCATCCTTAGTCGTTGATTTCACGGCCATATTCGTCGTCCATTTGATTGTCGAAAAAAACGTCTTGCATTTGGGCCGCCCCGCCTCTAATCAAGGCGAAAGAGGTGTTGCATGGCTACGAAAGACGACATTTCACGCGCCCGAAACGACATGCTTGCCGTCTTGGATGTGAGGCTGGCGACAATGCCGGAATGGCGTGTTTTTCGCATGTTGGATAAAGACTTCGCCGGCAACAGCGACGCGAGCGGCGCGAAACAACCGTCGTCTCCAGCGGCGCCTGGACGCCGACGCGGGCGCATACCCGGCGTACCATCATATGGCGATATGGCAATCGAAGCATTCACCGAAAAGGGCATCCCCGTTAACACGGATGATGTTCTTAATTTCATCGCGAAAAAACGCGGATGGCCAGCCCCGGACAAAAAGGTGCGGGCCAACGTGCAATCTGGATTGAGTAGAGATAAACGCATTCGCAATGTTCGGTGGAATAAAGCCACGTCCTGGTGGTTCGTAGATCGAGAGGTGCCTCGTAAGAATTCGGCGAGGACGGGAAATCCCCCGTGACCTCGCCTCAGGATGGCGAATCGAGCCGGCTGTCTACCGTGTCCCGATCCGTCCCACGATCCCGATTGCAGGGGGTTGCGTTACCCCTGCAATCGGCAGCCGGGGAGCCCGGCATTGTACGCGTAGCCTACAGGGAGCGTCGCGATAAGCTCCCTGACCCAGAGCGACAGTGGCGAAATCGGTAGACGCGCCGGATTTGGATTCCGGTGGGGCGGCCCTCGAAAAGCACCCCGTGTCGGTTCAACCCCGGCCTGTCGCACGCGACCCCTTTATCACATTTTCTGCGGGATGGGAATCCCCGCGTTTCTAGCGCCACGCAACGTTTGCCGATTCGGTGCAGTCAATGACGCTTCCTTTTCATCCGCGCGCTGGGCAAGTTCTGATGTGTGACTTCTCTGGGTTCAAAGAGCCCGAGATGATCAAGCCACGGCCCGTCGTCGTCGTTTCCCCGAGGCTTCCATATCGCTCAGACGTAGTGGCAATCGTGCCAATCAGCCTTACCCCGCCAATGCACGACTTGCCATTCTGTTTTCGGCTCTCACGCAACTATCATCCGCAGGAAGATGACGATTTGCCATGCTGGGCTAAGGCTGACATGCTTCTCAATCTCGGCCTCTACCGGATGTCCGGTTTCAAGGTCGGACGCCGAAAATGGGAGTTTCCGCAGCTCTCAGGTGGAGATTTGCAGGGCGTGCGCCGAGCCCTCTTGTGCGGCCTTGGTCTCGATAAAACTTGAAAAAGTAGCCGATAGGGTATACCTAAAGGGAGTAGCCCGGCCGTCGGGCATTAAGACCTAGCTTGCTAGGCAGGCCGCCCAATGGGCGATGACAAGCTCGGGTAGGCCTAGATATTGTCACGTCCCAAAGCCCCGCCCTCAAAGCGGGGCTTTGTGCTATGAGGTCGCGTCGGCGAGGCATTTCTCACTTTCCGAGTGGTTCACGATAAGTCAGCCGCTTGCCGAAGATTCCTCGCAAAGCGCGCTCTGTGCGGGCACCGTCATTCACGCCACGCGCGACGCGGTTCGAGTACCTAAAATCGAACTCCGCGACGTATCTGTGTAAATGCTTTTCGCTGCAATGCTGGTAAACGCCTTTCATGCCGCGCTTGAAAATGCTGTAGAAACCCTCGACCGTGTTCGTGCCGATGAGCGTCCCGGTCAGTCGGTCGCGATAGGCGTATTCTTCGCGATGATGGTCGACGCTATCGTGCTTCACAAAGTCCTCGCCGAGTTGCGCGTATTGGTTGGCTTCGTCCGTCATGACATGAGTTTCGCGGGCGATGTTGGCGCGGATGATCGGCAACACGTCTTCTTTGCGCGTGCTGTCGACATGGAACGAACGAACCGAGCCGCCGCGCTCGACAAGCGAGAGGACTGCATTCTTGTGGCCGTAGCCGGCCTTGGCCTTCTCAACGCCTTCCTTGCGGCCGATGAAAGTTTCGTCGATTTCGATAATGGAACCGGCGCCGCCCATAGGGGCCAAGCCGCCAGTGCGCATCGCCTCACGCAGTCTATGGCCCATGAACCAAGCCGTTTGCAACGCGACGCCAAGCGTGCGGTGAAGCTGGTTTGCCGACACGCCTTTCTTTGACGAGCACATGAGATAGGCGCCTTGAAACCAGAGCGTCAAAGGGATCGGGCTATCCTCGAAAACCGTTCCCTTGCGGACGGTGAATTGGCCGCGACAGGCGTAGCACTTTTTGAGGCCAAGCCGGACGCGACCCTTTTTGTCCTTGACGCCATCCAAGCAGCCAATGTGGCCCTTGTCGCCATTGTTCTTGCAATGCGGGCAGATCGGGCCATTTGGCCAAACAATAGCTTCCAACCGCTCGAAAGCGGAAGCTTCGTTTTGGAAATAATCCTCTTTGAGAACGCTTGCCATGGCCAAACCTCATTCCATGGCTAAACACTACTCCTAGCGGCTGGGTTTGTCAACTAGAATATCGCCTTGTCAGGACGTCAAGAACTGGAAATCAAGGACTTAACGTTCTGGCAAGCCGGAAACCGACACCGTTGAACCGGAGGCCTGGGTCGGCCTCGCCTCGGTCCGCGGCGCGGAGGCCCCCCGGAACGTTGAACCAAGCGCCGCCGCGAACGACCCGAGTTTCACACACTCCACCCGTCCAAGCACTGCCATCCTTTGGCGCGCCCGTGTAATTCTCGTGATGGCAATCCACTACCCATTGCCACCCATTGCCATGCATATCGAAGAGGCCAAAGTCGTTCGGGCGGAACGACCCCACCGGAGAGGTGTAGGCGTATCCATCGCTGCACGGCAAGACCTCCCAGTCCTTGGCGCCGGGAATTTGCTTCTGCGCGGTCTGATCCGCGCCATTGCCGTATTTGCAGAAATCGGCCTCAGAATCCCCGAAGAAATAGCGCGGATAGCTCCCCGGCGCCGTTCGGCCGCGCGCGGCATATTCCCATTCCGCCTCGCTCGGCAATCGATAGCTCTTGCCTGTCTTTCCCGACAGCCATTTGGCGTAGGCTTGCGCGTCGTTCCAATTCACGCAGGCCACGGGATGCGACCCCGTCTGCGCGAATCCCGGATCGCGCCAAGAACGACCGGATTGCAATTCGGAGAAATTGCCGTTCTGGTCGGGCGTTACATTGCAGCTCGATCCTGCGTCATAGCCAGTCGCCGTCACGAACGCCTTGAACTCGTCGACCGTCACCTGAAACTGAGCCACCGCGAACGGCTTCGCGATCCTCACATCATGCTGCGGACCCTCGCGCACGTCGTGGCCGGGCTCGCTCGCGGGCGATCCCATGGTGAACGAGCCCGGCGGAAGCACGACCATCACGGGACAATGCGCGCATTCCCGGAAGACGTCTTTCGGCTTCAGCGCGCATTCCTCCGCCGCCGACAAGGCGCCCGGTGATCGCGCCGACAACGACGCCAAGGGAGCGCCTGAGCCGTCGCAAGCACCCGGCTTGGCCGGCGACGCGGCGGATGTTGGGGTCAGGGTCGGCGTTGCTATCGGGATCGGAGAGGGCGAGGCCGGCGCCACGGCCGTTGGGGTTGGCAAAGGCGCGGCCGATATCGCGGGCGCCGGAGTTGACGCGGGTGACGCCGACGCGACGGCCATCGGGGTTGGCGAAGGCGCGGCGGATATCGCGGGCGCCGGAGTTGGCGCGGGCGGCGCTGACGCGACGGCCATCGGGGTCTGCGTCGGCGAGGGCGCGAGGCCGGATGGTCCCCGCATTGCGATCAGTCCGACGCTCGGCGCGACCACGCCGACCAGCGCGACGATCCCGACGATTAGCAGCGGCCTGCGCGACGGACGGCCCGGCGGGGGCTCGGTCGGCGCCGTCGCCGCTTCGCCGCCGCTGGCGAGCGCTCCCGCTCCCGCCGCGACGCCTTCCCGCCCGATCAATTGAGCGAGACGGTCGACCAGCTTGATCCAAGCAGGATCGTCGCGCGCGCCCTTCCATTGCGAGAGATCGGCGGTGTGGATGCGGTTGAACGGCGGCTCTAGCTCGCTGGGGGCGACGAAGACAGGGACGTAAGTGCCGAGTTTGCGCGCGTAGTCGGCCTCGCCTTTGACCCAGTCGGAGGCCGTCGCCTCGGGTGTCCAGCAGACGAGGACCGCCTTCGCTTCCTTCAGGCGCGCGAGAATGACGGTGCCGAAGCTCTCGCCCGCCAAAATCTCGGGGTCGTACCAGACGTCGACCCCCAGCTCCTTCAGCGCAGCGACGATCGGCGCGATCAGCGCGCGATCCTTCTGGCTGTAAGAGATGAAGACCTCGGCCATGCCCCCGACCTGAGCCCCTCGGCGCCCAATCGACGCTGCGGCGCGAGCCGCCTTCCCCAACCCGATCGATCGCCGCCGACAAAGTGCCCCGATCCCACGCGACGGACAAGGCGTTTCCAGCCGGCGCGCGAACTTCTTTCACGCGACATGTCGCCACGCCGGCGCGGCTGGAATCGCGCCTCCGCGCTGGGCGAAACGGCGTCGCGCAGCAATTCCTTCCAGAAAATCGGAAATTGTGCTATCCTGCTATCTGGAATGTTGAAAGGAGCCGATCGCGCGGGGGGGCAAGCCGTCAAACCGGGGAGCGGACAGGAAAAAACGCAAAGCCGCGCGTTTCGCCTGCAACCCCCTGATATCAAACGAAACCGCCAAGGAAAAGGCGATTGTATCTTTTACAAACCACGGGAAACGGGGTAGGATGCAGAGCGTCTAGGATGGCGAGGGAAAACCAATGTCAGAAACGCTTGATGACTTCATGGAAGGCAAAATCGGCGATCAGCGCCATGGATTCGCGTGGACCAATTTCACGCTCGAATTTCAGCCCACGTCGCACGCCGCGCATCCATATGTCATGATCGAAGTTCCGGTATCCTACGCTGATGAATCAACAATCGGATCGATTCGCATTCAGGCCTTCGAGACAGCTCTTTCAATTCTTCGAGCCGCAGTTCGCGAGTGTGAAGAGCGCGGTCTAGAAGGTTTGCGAGCGTTTCAGACGGCGCAGCCAAAATAGCGCGGATTATCTCGCGGTCTGCCATTCCTGCCCCCAATAGAAAACCCGCCTCATTGGGCGGGTTTTGGCTTCTTAGCGCTCGGCTCTTTCGGCGTCTCGGGTGGCGGCTTGTGCCGCGCGACCTTCGCCAGCGCTGTGTCGAACCGCTGCTCGGATTCGTCGCAGCCGAGCGCGCGGGCGGCGTCAGTGAATTTTGCTCGTTGACTCTCGGCTCTATGTGGTGACTTCTTAGCTGGCATGGCTAGGTTATTCCTATTCGCTGACGAAGCGGGGGACTTCACGTTCAACCGCAATCCCAATGTTAGCGATTTTTACGTGATTTGCACATTCATTTCCGATTCATGCGCCGTCGGCGAACAGCTTTTAGAGCTGCGCCGTGACCTTGCTTGGAAAAACATCGAAATGGGCGATTTTTTCCATGCCTCGACAGATCGCCAACAAGTACGCAATCATGTGTTCAATGTCGTTTCAAACGCCAACATAGAAATACAAGCGACAATTATGGAAAAATGCAAAGCCCAACCGCAAGTGCGAATTTCACAACATCGGTTTTATAAATATGGCTGGCACTACCATTTTCAGAATTCCTCAAATCTATATCTGAACAAACTTACAGAACTTCATCTTACAGTTGCATCTATTGGTACGAAGCGCAAAAAACTTGAATTCGAAGATGCCGTCAAAGATGTAATAAGTCAGAAAATTACAAACAAACCTTTGCGAGTATCCTTTTGGCCCTGTCAAAGTGATCCGTGTTTGTGGGTTGCCGACTATTGCACGTGGGCTATTCAAAGAAAATACGAATCAGGTGGACGAGATGTCCGTTCATACAACCTTATTAGAAACAAAATAACATATGAGTATGATTTATGGGCGCATGGAACAATACATTATTACTAGAAAAAAGTGCGGCCGCACTCCCAACTATCTCTTACGAGAAGCGCCCCATGGGCTCTTATGATCGGGTGCCAACCGCGTAGAATCTATAGCAGATTCTCCGATTCTGTCAATAGAATCAACGACTTTTGTTAGCAGAGTGCACTAGGTCCCTGATATTTCAACCGCTTGCCGGAGATGCCTAACAGCGCTTTGACAGCGCGCTCTTGATCCTCAACGCCGCAGGCGGAACGATTCGAATAGCGGAAATCAAACTCGGCGACATAGCGGTGAAGGTGCTTCTCGCCGCAGTGCTGATAGACGCCTTTCATGCCGCGCTTGAAGATGCTGTAGAAGCCCTCAACCGTGTTCGTGCCAATGAGCGTGCCGGTCACGCGATCGCGATAGGCGTATTCCTCGCGGTGATGATCGACGCTGTTGTGTTTCGCGAACTCATCGCCAAGCTGCGCATACTGATTCGCTTCGTCGGTCATGACGTGCGTTTCGCGAGCGATGTTGGCGCGAATGATAGGCAACACGTCCTCTTTGCGCGTGCTGTCCACATGGAACGAGCGAACCGAACCGCCGCGCTCGACAAGCGAGAGGACCGCATTCTTATGGCCGTAGCCGGCCTTGGCCTTCTCAACGCCTTCCTTGCGGCCGATGAAAGTTTCGTCGACCTCGACAATCGAGCCGGCGCCGCCCATGGGCGCCAGCGAACCGTCGCGCATTGCCTCGCGAATGCGATGGCAGAGAAACCAAGCGCTCTTGTATGTGATTTCGAGAACGCGATGCAGTTGATGCGCGCTCACGCCCTTCTTAGAAGCGGACATGAGATAGACGGCCTGGAGCATCTTGTTCAACGGGATATGCGCCGACTCAAAAACCGTGCCGACCTTGACCGTGAATTGCTTGCGGCAATCCGAGCATTTGCGCAGGCCGACGCGCGTCTTGCGAAGGTCGTAATGCTTCCCAGAGACAGAGCCGCAATGGGGGCAGAGCGGGCCATTCGACCACAGAACCGACTCCAAATGCTCGAAAGCAAGGGCTTCGTCGTGAAAGTAGGACTTCGACAAGACGGACATAGCTAACTCCTTGATTCAGAAGCTATCACGTCTGCCATGGTTTGTCAACTATATAATCGCCAAGGAAAAAGTTTGGAAAAGTTTGGAAATCCAAGGAATTTCCTTGGAATTTCCTGTAACTCCCAAGCCGTCTAGGCGTTGAGGGCGAGCGCGATCTGTGTTGGCGGGTCGGCGAGGGTTTTGAGGATGTTGGCCCCCTGTTTTCTCGCGGTTGAGACGACTGACCTGAGGCGCGCGAAGCTTTGGGCGCCGTCGAGGGTTCGAAACGAGCCCGAGATTTTCATTTTGACCTTCATCATCCTGAGGTCCTGTTCGGCCAGGTTGTTGGTGAAGGGCACGTCGAAGTCGGTGAGGAAGCGCAGCGTTTCGACTTTGAACGTCTTCAGCCTTTCGAGCAGATTGCGGCCGGGGCGCTGCTTTGTTCGTCCGCTCGCGTTGGCCTTGGCGTGGAGTGCGGGCAACTGGCGATGGAAAGCGAGGCCGAGCCGAACCGCGGCCCAATATTGGTCGACGAAGGCCGCGATGACTTTGGGCTCCAGCGCCTTCGCGCCCGCCTCGCGCGCCTCATGAACGGCGATATTCGCCGCCCGAAGCGTGTCGCGCATGAGTTCGGCCCACGGCTCCTTGTCGAACTCGATCAAACACTGGAGTTCGCGCAAGATATGGGCGTTGCAGAAGGCGTGTTCGACCGCGTCGAGCCGACGATAAGGCAGGAAGTGGTCGTGCACGACGACGCCCCCCTTCAAATCCTGCGGGATCGCGCCGCGCTTTTCGTCGGCGCGATAGAAGGTGAAGGCTTGGCTCGAAGTCGTATGCAGCCATTGCAGCTTACCGGCGATGCGATATCCCGTCTCGTCGAGATGGCGAACCTTCGCCTCGGCCACGCGCTCGCCGATGGCCTGGTAAACTTGCCGCAACTCTTGTCCCTTCTTGGCGATCCAAGCGACGAGGCTGGCCGGACAGATCAGCGGCGCGTCGAACAGATCGCTCAGCGCTTGCGCGGTCCGATCCTCGGGGATGAGTTGCTGGACATTGAGATAGATCGCCGCGGCCTTGATGCGCTCGCCATACTGGGCAGGCGAGACCACGCCTTCGGGAAAAACCGCCTTCGTCACGCCCCGGCAATGCGCGCAGCGGTAAATCGAGGCCTGATGTTCCGTGACCCGCAGCGGGCGCTCGGGAAGGTCGAACACTTGCCGCTTCTCGACCCCTATCGCCGACCCCGCCTCGAGAGGCCAACCGCAATGGCCGCATGCGCACGCCGCGTGCCCAACCACGCAATCGGGATCGGCGACCTGCCGCAGCGTGCCGCCCTTGTGACCCGTCTGGCCGCCGCTCGTCTTGCCCGAACGGCCGCGCAGACTGCCTCCAATACGCGGTTTCTTCCGCAGCCCGTCACTCGAAGGCGGTTGCGAACTGTTCGAGTCTGTCCCGCCCCAATTGCCGACGAAGATCGGCCACCTCGGCCCGCAACGCCGCGATCTCCGCCCTCAGAGACGCTATCAACTCCTCGACTTCGGCGGGAAGAACCATCCCACCCTTGATTCACAGTCTCGTGCCGCCGTCTCCCACAATCCGCATATCAATGCCGTTTCCCAAACACTGTGGCATTCCAGACTCACCCCACCTTGGGAGTTACAATTTCCTTGGAAAGGTTTGGAAAAGGCTTGAAGAGATTTGGAAATCTTCGGCGCGGCGAAGGCTCGTGCGTCCCCGTGCGCCGGTGAGCGCGGATGCGCCGGCAAGATTGCGGAATTGCAAGCTCGCGCTCTGGACCTTTGGCGCCTTCGCCCCCAGATACGGCCTCTTTCCTCGAGGGTTCGCCGCCATGTCCATCCGCCCCGTCAAGAGCGTCAGCCAATCGAAGCCCACCTTGGAAGGCGCCGGCGTCCGGCTGCGGCGCGCTTTCGGCTTCGGCGACACGTCCGATTTCGATCCGTTCCTGTTGATGGACGATTTTCGCGGCGACCAGCCCAGCGACTACATCGCCGGCTTTCCCTGGCATCCCCATCGCGGCATCGAGACGATCACCTACGTGCTCGCCGGCTCCGTCGCGCATGGCGACAGCCTCGGCAACGCCGGCGTGCTCGGCGCCGGCGACGTGCAATGGATGACCGCGGGCCGCGGCATCCTGCATCAGGAGATGCCGAAGGGCGACAATCTCGGTCGCATGCATGGATTCCAGCTGTGGGCCAACCTGCCTTCGAACCTGAAAATGACGGCGCCGCGCTATCAGGACGTGCCGAGCCTCGCCATCCCTGAAATCGTCGACGACGACGGCGTGCGGGTGCGCGTGATCTGCGGCGAGTTCTGGGGCAAGAAAGGCCCGGTCGACGAGGTCGCCGCCGATCCGCGCTATCTCGACGTCGTCGTGCCCGCGGGCAAGCGCAAGACCCTGCCGGTGGAGACCTACCGTCAGGCCTTCGCCTATATTTTCGAGGGTTCGGGCGTGTTCGACGGCGCCTCGGCGCCTTTCGGCGCGTTGCGCGAGAACTTGGTCGGCGGCGAAGAGGTCATCGTGCGCGATCGCGTCGGCAATCGCTCGCTGGTGGCGTTCGGCTCGGGCGACGAAGTGAGCGTTCAAGCGGGCGAGGAGGGGATTCGCTTTCTCCTCGTCTCCGGCCGCCCGTTGCGCGAGCCGATCGCCTGGCACGGCCCGATCGTCATGAACACCCAGGCCGAAATCCGCCAGGCGCTGACCGACCTGCGCGACGGCTCGTTCATCAAATAGAGCGAAGCGCAGGCGCTCTATCGCGCGAGCGCGGCGAGATACGCCGCCAGCGTGTCGCCGGTCATTTTCTCCAGCGAGAAATGGCGCTCGACATGGGCGCGCGCGCGTTGGGCGAGGGCTTCGCGCGCGGTGGCGCCGAGGCTCAGCGCGCTTTCGAGCGCATCGGCGAGCGCCGCCGCGTCGCCGGGCGGGACGCGCCAGCCGGTGCGCGCGCATTCCGGCGTCTGCGGCGGCGCCAGGACCGTTTCCGGCGCCGCGCCGGAATCGGAAACAACCGCCATCGCGCCCATCGCCTGCGCTTCGACCGCGCTGCGCCCGAACGCTTCGGGCGCCGTCGAGGGCACGGCGACCACGCTCGCGGCGACGAGCGCCGCGGGCATGTCGGCGCAATGGCCGACCCTCGACACGATCGCCGTCAGCCCGGCGTCGGCGATCAGCGCGTCGAGTTCGCGCGCGTAGCCCTCCCGCCCTTGCGCGTCGCCGGCCAGGACATAGCGAACCCCCCCGAGCCCGCGCGCCTTGAGCAGGCGCGCCGCCTCGATGAGAACCTTCTGGCCCTTCCATGCGGCGAGCCGCGCGGCGACCAGTACGACGCGCTCGTGCGGCGCGACGCCCCAGGCCTCGCGCAAGCCGGCCACCCGCGCCCGCTCGACCGCGCCCGGCGCAAAACGCCGCAAGTCCGCGCCGCGCGGAATGACGCGCAAGCGGCCGCGCGCGATCGGATAGAGCCGCGCGATCTCGTCGGCGGTGAACTGGGAATTGGCGATCACGACGTCGCCGCGCGCCATCACCGAATTGTAGCGCAGCTTGAGCGCGGAGCGTCCGCTATAGGCGCCGTGATAGGTGGTGAAGAACGGCCGACCGGTCGCGCGGCAGGCGCCGAGCGCGACCCAGGCCGGCGCGCGCGAACGGGCGTGAACGAGATCGACCCGCTCTTCGACGATGAGTCGGGCCAAGCGGCGCACGTTCAGCGCCATCGCCAGCGGGTTCTTGGTCGCGGCCGGAAACGGCGTCAGCACGCCGCCGACCGCCTGCAACTCGGCCGCCAGGCGGCCGCCTTCCGAGGCCACCAACGCGCGCGCGCCGGCCAGCGCCAGAGCGGCGGCGATGTCGATGGTCGTGCGCTCGGCGCCGCCCGCGTCGAGCCGCGGAATGATCTGCAGGATCGTGCGGCCTGCGAGCGAGGCGCGCTCGGCGCGGCCGAACGGGGCGAGGTCCTCCGCGCTCACGCGCTCCTCCGCCGTCGCCGGAGTCGGTCCGCCGCGACGGGGGCCGACGCGGGGGGATTGACGAGCGCGGCGCGCTCGGCCAAGCCCCCGGCGCGCGAAGGCGCGGCCGAGCGCCCCGTTGCGGCGAAAAGGCGCGAACGAATCATGGGGACGATTGAAGCGTGAACCAAGACGAACCGCAATTTCTCGAAGTCGGCGCCGGGCCGCTCCGGCGCCCTATCGCCTTTCGCCGCCGCGCGCCAGTGCGTAGCGGCCTGCCCGGAATCGTCTGGCTCGCCGGATTCAAGTCCGACATGGCCTCCGCGAAGGCGTCCGCGCTCGACGAGCATTGCGCCCGGCGCGGCCAAGCGCTGTTGCGCTTCGACTATTCCGGCCACGGCGCATCGGGCGGCCGATTCGAGGACGGCACGATTTCGCGCTGGCTCGAGGAGAGCCTCGCGGCGATCCGCGCCGAGACGAGCGGGCCGCTAATCCTGGCGGGATCGTCGATGGGCGGTTATCTCGCGCTTCTCGTCGCGCGCGCTCTCGCGGCCGCCGGCGAGACGGCGCGCCTGGCCGGCATGGTTCTCCTGGCGCCGGCGGTCGATTTCACCGAGGCGCTGATGTGGGCGCGCGCGAGCCAAGCCGAACGCCGCGCGGTCGTCGAAAAGGGGTTCTGCGAGCTCGCTTCGGCCTATTCCGATGAGCCCTACCGCATCGCCCGCGAACTCATCGAGGACGGCCGCCGCCACTTGTTGCTCGGGCAGACCGTGCGCAGCTTTTGTCCCGTGCGGATTCTGCAAGGCATGCGCGACGAAGACGTTCCCTATCGCCACGCGCTGACCCTCGTCGAGCATATGGCGGCCGATCCGGTGACGCTGACCTTGATCAAGGACGGCGACCATCGGCTGTCGCGACCGCAGGACCTCGCCCTGATGCTCGAAGCGGTCGACAGCGTCGGATAAGGCGGCCTCAGCCCGCGCTCGCGCCGAAGCGATGCAAACCGGGCCCGTGCCTTCTCAGCCACGCCTCGGCGCGTTCGGTCTCAGGGAAGAGACGACGCGTCAATTTCCAGAACGCCGGCGAATGGTTCATATGGAGGATATGCGCGACTTCGTGCGCGGTCAGGTAGTCGAGAATTTCCGGCGGCGCGAGAATCAACCGCCAAGAGAAATTCAGCCTGCCGGTCGAGGAGCACGAGCCCCAACGGCTCGCCGTGTCGCGCAACGTGATGCGGGGCGGGGCGAGGCCGAGCCGCTCGGCGTGACGCGCGACCGCCGCCTCGATGTCCTTGCGCGCCTCGCGTTTGAGGAAATCGGCGACGCGCCGCGCAATATGCGGCCTCTCGCCGGTCACGCAGATCAGCGGACCGCTCGCGCCCATTTCGGTCCACACGACGCCGCGCTCGTCGGGACGATGGACGATGGTGTGATTGACGCCGCGCAGCGGCGTCGCCGCCGAGGGCTCGAAGGCGACGGGCCGCGGCAGGCGCGCCAGACGCGCGCCGATCCAGGCCGCGTGGCGCTCGGCGAATTCGCGCGCCGAGCAGAGCGAACTGCGCGAGGGCATCGTCAGCAGCACGTCGCGGCTGGCGGCGCGCACGCGCAAGGTGAACCGCCGCGAAGTCGACAGGCGCCGCAAAGCGACGCGAAACACCTCCCCCGCGTGCGCGACTTCGATCAGCGCGATGGGTCCGGCCGGCATTCGGCGTTCAAACAGGCGCAACATAGCGGGAATGTTAGCGCAGGCCGACGTTGAGTCGCCAGAGCCTTCGCGAGCTTTCGTCGGCGAGCGCAACCGCAAACTCGGGCGCGGCGCCAGTTTGAGCGATATCGGCAGGCCAGCGGCGACCCAGGCCACGAGGTCGCCGCCGCCCGCCAGCTCCTGATTGACCCGGCCCCGCCAATCTCGGAACGCCCGGCCGAGCTGCGTCGCCGAGACGCCGCCCGCCCCAAGAGCCGACGAGAGAGCGTCGATCCGATTACGGGCCAGAATCGATCATTCGTCCGTCGATGGAGAACCGCGCAAACTCCATGCGCATAGGCGAGCTGCGGGACGCAGGGCTCGGCTCCAGCAGCACGCGGCGTCCGTCGTTTGGATCGGTCCGAAAGCGTATCGCGCCTTGGTCGCGAGCGTCGCGTCGGGTTTGCGCGCGATGACGGATGACGTAATCCAAAGCCTCTCGAACCGAGGAGCAAAAACGATGAACGGCGCCGAGGCCATCCTGCGGACCCTCGCGAACAACGGCGTGGAGGTCTGTTTCACCAATCCCGGCGCCAGCGAAATGCAGGTGGTCTCGGCCTTTGATCGCGAACAGCGGGTGCGGTCCGTTCTGTGTCTATTCGAGGGCGTCGCGACCGGTGCGGCCGATGGCTATGCTCGGATGACCGGCAAGCCGGCCTCGACTTTGCTGCACCTCGGCGCCGGTCTGGCGAACGGGTCTGCGAACCTTCACAACGCGCGGCGCGCCCATTCGCCGATCGTCAACATCGTCGGCGATCACGCCCGCTATCACCGCGCGCTGGACGCGCCGCTCGCCTCGAACATCGCCGGTCTGGCCTGGCCAAACTCGATCTGGGTCAAGACGGCCGAGACGCCGGACGAGGCGGCAGCTCTGACATCCGGAGCAATTGCCGCCAGCCAGACCGGCGCCGGCGGTCCGGCGACGCTGATCTTGCCCGCCGACTGCGCCTGGTCTGAAGCGGGCGGGGTCGGACCGGCGGTCGCGGCGCCGGCCCGCGCTCGGCCGGACGCGGGACGGATCCGAAAAATCGCCGAGGCGCTGAAAGCTGCAAAAAAGCCAGCGATCCTCATGGGTTCCGACGCGCTCGCCGAGCAGGGCGTCGTTGCGGCCGGTCGCGTCGCGCTCCGCGGCGCGCGCGTCACGATCGACACGTTTGTCGCCCGTCAGCCTCGCGGCGCCGGTCGCTACGCGCCCGAGCGGACGCCCTATTTCGGCGAGATGGCGCTGGCCAGTCTGAAGGGCGTCGACCTCCTGGTTTTGGCTTCGACCAAGGCCCCGGTCGCGTTCTTCGCTTATCCCGGCGCCCCGAGCCTGCTGGTCCCTGAGAGTTGCGCGCTGGAGATGCTGGCGACGCCCGAAGAGGACGCAACGTTCGCGCTGCAGGCGCTTGCCGATGAACTTTCTGCGCCCGTGCGTCCGGTCGTCGCCGAGCGCGCCGCCCACGCCGCCGCGCCGACCGGAAGTCTGACCGCCGATTCAATCGGGATATCGCTCGCCCGGCACATGCCGGAACATTCGATCGTCTCCGATGACGCGGTGACCGCTGGTCTGCCCGTCTACATGCGAACCATGGGCGCGCGGCCGCACGATTGGCTGTGTCTCGCCGGCGGCGCGATCGGGCAGGGCGTTCCCGTCGCCGTCGGCGCCGCCATAGCCTTGCCGCAACGCAAAACGCTCTGCCTGACCGGCGATGGGGCTGGGGCCTACACTGTCCAGGGCCTGTGGACCATGGCGCGCGAGAATCTCGATGTCGTGGTCGTCGTATTCGCCAACCACGCCTATCGAATCCTGAACATCGAACTGGCCCGCACGAAATCCGGCGAGCCTAGCCCGCGAGCGCGGCGGTTGCTCGACTTTGGCGATCCGCGCATGGATTGGGCGTCGCTTGCGAAGGGCTTCGGCATGCCAGCGATTCGTTGCGAGACGGCCGACAGTTTCGACGCTGAACTCGCCGGCGCCATCGCCGAGAGGGGTCCAACGCTCATTGAAGCCCAAATCGGGTGAGAACCTCTGCGAGCGCGATTCTGCTCTCCGCGACGAGGTCGAGCAAGACCGGCGCGGCGCGGCCCGATATGACGAACATGCGGCCGATGGTCGGGCCTTAATCGAGCGCGCATCGATCCGAATTTGGTTGCGAGCTTGTCGGTCCGCGCCTTAGAACGAAGCGGCGCACGATGGACGAAGGGCCCTGATGAATTCGTTTTTTTCCGAACTCCGCGCCGGCGTTTTCGAGGCGATGTCGCGTCCGACGCTCGAGCGGGAGGCGGTCGATCTCGGCCAGGGCATTTCGGACGTGCGCGCCAGGGCCGCCGAGGCGGCGCTTCCAGGGGCTCGCGCCCGATCGTCCGAGCGCGGTCGCCATGCCGGCGCACGCGTCATGATCCGGCCGCTGATCCTGGCGGCGGCGATGGCGTTCGCTCACGGCGCGCTCGCTCAGAGCGTTTCCCCGTTCATTCCTCCCGCGGCGCCCAAGCCGAAGATCGTGCGGCTGCTGGCGCTCGCCGACTATTTCGACACGCAGGCGCTGGAGGAATTCGAGCGCGCGAGCGGCTACCAGGTCGCCTACGACGCCTATGACGGATCGGCGGGCGTCGACGGCAAATGGCGTGACGGGCCTTACGATCTCGTCGTCCTCTCCGGGCCGACGCTCGCCCGCGAGATCGGCCTAGGCGCCTTGGACAAGCTCGACAAGGCGCGGCTTCCCAACGCGAGCGCCATCCAGCCGCTCGTCGCCCAAAAACTCGCCGCCTATGACCCCGGCGGCGCTTACGCGGTCCCCGTCGGCTGGTTCGCGACCGGCCTCCTCTATGACGCGGAGAAGGCCGCCAAACGCCTCGGCGGGCCGCCGGTCTCATGGGCGAGCCTGTTCGGGCCCAGCGACACGCGCAAAATGGCCAGTTGCGGCATCGTCCTGCCCGACGCGCGCGACGCGCTGTTCATCGCGGCATGGCGGACGCTCGGCGTCATCCCGACCCGAGCGAGCGCGGCCGAGGTCAAGAACGCCGGCGTTTTTCTCGCCCGCGCGCGGCTCGTCGCGCGCGCGTTCCCGGCGCGCGACGTCGTCGGCGCGCTGGCGAGCGGCGCGGCGTGCCTTTCCGTCGGCGACGCCGGCGAAGCGGAAGCCGCCAGCGCGCGCAGCCGCGAAGGCGACGCCCCCTTGGATATCCGCTTCGCTCTGCCCAGAGAGGGCGCTGCGATGTCGATCGACGCCTTCGCGATTCCGCGCGACGCGCCCCATCCGGACGAGGCCTATGCGTTGCTGGATTTCCTGCTGCGGCCGGATATCGCCGATCGCGACGCGCGCGCCGCTGGCTTGGTCAACGCGCAGGCGAAAGGCCAGGACGGAACCTTGAGGCTTCTGTGGCCCGAAGGCGTCTATGACGCGCGCCTCGCGACCGCCGTCCAAGCCGAATGGACGCATCTGCGCTTTCCGGCGGGCGAGCGCGCCCCGGCGCACGCGCAGAGCGGGAAAAAGCAAAGCGAGAAAAAACGGAAGTAGCGCGACGCCTCGAGCGAGCCGTCAAATCACCTGCCTTCGCCAGCGATCGTCGGAATCGGGCGGATCAGAACGCGCGCCCGACCAAGAGCCTTCGATCGAAGTTCGCCGCGCCGCCACGCCCTTGCGACTCCCCAAGCGCGTCGGAGCGCGCTAGGGTCGAGGCGAGGAGGCGGGAATGGCGATTGACCGCAACAGCCCCATCGACCTGGTCGAGCGCGCCGCGGCGCGGCGCGCCGAGCGCCGGAAACGCAGTCCGGACGCGGATATGTGGCGGCGCGCATCCTTCTGCCTGCCGCGTCCACAAGCGCGCGCCAAGGCGCGCGAATGGTTCGAGCGCTATCCCAAGGCCGCCTACATGACGGAAATCGAGTTCTGGCGCGAATGCGCAGACGGCCGGATCGAATTCGTCATGCGAAGATTGCCGACGGCGGACTGAACGCGGCGAACCTCGCCTGCATCGCTCGCCGCGACGCATTTTTCCGTCGCCGCGTGCGGACTGGCCGCGCCGCCGTCTCCCGCCCTTTGTGGTCGGCAATGTGGCGGCGCGACGGATTTGCGGTCCAATCGGTTGCGAAAATGTGGCGACTCTTAGGATAGAGCGCGACGTAAATAAATTGTTTACCAATCTAAAGTTCGCTTCGTTATGGCTATTGTTGGCTTCACGTGTGAATAAAGCAACGTTATTGCACTGCACTACGATCGTAACTTCGTTCAATTTGTAATCAAATTACTCACCGATTATTGCCCGGTTCTCGCCACATTGGCGGGCTGGATTGTGATCCGACGGCAACAGACTTTCGACGAAATTTCCTCTATATGGTTTCCATGCCGGCGGGGTGGTTGGAATTCCCTCCGTTATGGTTTCTGACGAGGAGATTGCGATGAAGAAATTTCTGTTGGCCGCGCTGCTGGCGGGCGTTGCGACGAGCGCCTTGGCCGCCGACTTGCCCAGCCACAAGGCCCCCCCGCCGCCCATGCCTGCCTACGCTCCCCAGGCCTTCAGTTGGACGGGTTTCTATATCGGCGTCAACGGCGGCTATGGGTTCGGCTCCGACGGCAAAGATTTCGGCAATCCGAGCGGCGGTCTCGTGGGCGTTACGGCCGGGTACAACTATCAGATCGGCCAGCTCGTGCTCGGCGTCGAGAGCGACTGGGATTGGGCCGATCTGACCAAGAGCGGGCTGTACAGCTCGCGGGTCGACGACCTCTTCACCGCGCGCGCCCGCGCCGGCTACGCCATCGACCGCGCCCTGCTCTATGTGACCGGCGGTTACGCGGGCGCGGAGGACAAGATCAGCATCGCCGGGTTTGGCTCGCAGTCCGATTGGCGCAACGGCGGCGTGATCGGCGGCGGCCTCGAATACGCCTTCACCAACAATATCTCGGCCAAGGCGGAATATCTTTACGAGCCGCTGGCCGACAAGAGCTTCGGCACGGGGACGAAGAGCGATCTGAACCTCTCGCTCGTCCGCGCAGGCCTGAACTACAAGTTCTGAGCATAAGCGTTTCGGCGTTCGACAAGCCCGGCGGGGAGGCCCGCTGGGCTTGTTTATTTTCGGCCTCGCCGCTCACCCGCGAGGGCGCGTCGCCGCGAAAGCGGGAACCCCCGCCGCAAAAGCGTCGAGCCAGGCGACGAGGCGGGGATGGGCGGAGCGCCACAGCCCTTCGAATCGCAGATCGAGATAGCCGAGCGCGCAAGCCAGAGCGATCGCGCCGATGTGGCGCGCCGAAGCCTCCGGAGGGCGGATTTCCACCGCCGCGAGCGCCCTCGCGACTTTGTCCGCCTGATAATCGAGCCATTTGGCCGATCGGAGCGACGGATCGCGATAGCGCAGTTCGTAGACCTGCAAAATCGCGGCGTCCATGATCCCGTCGGCCACGGCCTGGAGCGTCAGCGCCTTGATCCGCGCCGCCGAATCGTTGGGAAAGAGGACGCTCGCGCCCGCCCCGGCGAGCGAATCGAGATATTCGACAATGACGCGGCTGTCGAAAATCGCTTCGCCGTCCTCGTCGATCAGCGTCGGAATCTTGCCGAGAGGGTTTTGCCGCCGCAGCGAATCCGCGGGATCGCCGGTGTCGGCGGCGACGACTTCGATCCGCTCGCTCAGCCCGAGCATCGCCGCGGCGAGCCTGACTTTGCGGCCGAAAGGCGAAGCGGGGTACGATCGCAAGATGAGCATCCGAGCCTCCATGCGCCGCGCATGACGCGACATTTTTCACGCGATTGCAACCGACGGCGCGCCGGTTATTCTCAAGCGCGCGCATATTGCCGGAGCCGCTCCGGCGCCCATATATGGCGCCGGCTTCCCGCTTTTCTCTCCAGCGCGCCCTAAGCCCCCGTTCTCCGGTTCGACAAAGAGATTCGCATGTCCATCCCCCCCGCGGCCCACGAACGTCTCGTCATCATCGGCTCCGGCCCGGCGGGCTACACCGCGGCGATCTACGCCGCGCGCGCGATGGTCGAGCCGCTGCTGCTCAGCGGCTTCGAGCCGGGCGGCCAGTTGATGATCACCACCGACGTCGAGAATTATCCCGGCTTCGTCGCGCCGATCCAGGGCCCCTGGCTGATGGACCAGATGCACGCGCAAGCCGAGCACGTCGGCGCGCGAATCCAAAGCGAATTCGTCACGGCGCTCGACCTTTCCCAGCGCCCGTTCCGCATCCAGTGCGACAGCGGCCGGACGCTGACCGCCGACGCGATCATTCTCGCCACGGGCGCCAAGGCCAAATGGCTGGGCCTGCCGAGCGAGGAGGCGTTCAAGGGCTTCGGCGTCTCGGCCTGCGCAACCTGCGACGGCTTCTTCTTCCGCGGCAAGAAGGTGATCGTGGTCGGCGGCGGCAATTCCGCCGTCGAAGAGGCGCTGTATCTTTCCAACATCGCCGCCGAGGTCACGGTCGTCCATCGACGCGATTCGTTCCGGGCGGAAAGAATCCTGTGCGAACGGCTCGCCGCGCGGCCCAACGTCGCCGTGAAATGGAACCGTACGGTCGACGAAATCCTCGGCCGGCGGGACCCGCTCGAGGTCACCGGCGTGCGGCTGCGCGACACCCGAACCGGCGCGAGCGAAGAAGTCGCCGCCCAGGGAATTTTCGTCGCGATCGGCCACGCACCGGCGAACGAACTGGCGCGCGGCCAGCTCGCGCTCAAGCCGAACGGCTATGTGCTGACGACCCCGGGCTCGACCGCGACCAGCGTCGAAGGCGTTTTCGCCGCCGGCGACGTCGCCGACGATTTCTTTCGCCAGGCAGTCACCGCCGCCGGCCTCGGTTGCATGGCGGCGCTCGAGGCCGAACGCTGGCTCGCCCTGCAGGCGCCGGCGCGCAAGGCGGCCGAGTAATCAGGCGCGAAACTTGCTATACCGAGTCTCGAACGAGTGAGTTCGCCGTCGCGCATCCCGCGTCGCGGTCCCCAAGATGAAGCCCGCCATGGCGATCGCCGGGGGCGGGAGAGGAAGCGATGGACTGGGACAAGCTGCGCATCTTCCAGGCTGCGGCCGACGCCGGCTCCTTCACCCACGCCGGCGAGACTTTGGGACTGAGCCAGTCCGCGGTGAGCCGGCAAGTCGGCGCGCTCGAACATGATCTGGGCGCGCCGCTCTTTCACCGTCACGCCCGCGGCCTCATTCTGACCGAACAGGGCGAAATGCTGCGCGAAGCGGTGCAGGACGTCGTGCTCAAGCTCGACGCGGTGCGCAGTCGGCTGATCGACACCCGCGAAAAGCCGCACGGCGACTTGCGCGTCACCACCACTCTGACGCTGGGCGCCAACTGGCTGGCGCCGCGCCTGGGCGAATTCGTCGAGCTCTACCCGGAAGTCAAACTGCAGCTTCTGCTGTCCGACGACGAGCTGGATTTGAGCATGCGCGAAGCCGACGTCGCGCTCCGTCTACGCGAGCCGATGCAGCCCGACCTGATCCGCCGGCGCTTGTTCACCGTGCATTTCCACGCCTACTCCTCAGTCGATTATCTCAAGAAAAGGGGCCAGCCGCGATCCATCGCCGATCTCGACCATCATCGCCTGGTCGCCTTCGGCGCGCCGACCGCGACGCATTTTCTCTATGATCTCAATTCGCTGTTGACGGTCGGACGCGATCCCAAGGATCCGCGCGCTCCCCATATCGCGGTCAACAACCTGGCCGCGATCATTCGCGCCGTCGAGCACGGCGTCGGCATTGCGGTGCTGCCGGATTATTGCGTGCCGCCCAATTCCGGCCTCGTGCGTCTGTTGCCCCAGACCGATATGCCGGAGATGGATTGCTTCCTCGTCTACGCCGAGGAAATGAAGAACGTGGCGCGCGTGCAGGCGTTCCGGGACTTCCTTGTCGCCAAGGCGCAGCGCTGGCGCTATTGAGCGCCAAAGCCCCGGCGGGCGCTACATGTAGAGCGGCTCTTTTTCCAGGCCCTTGTAGAGCGCCGCGACGTGTTCGCCATAGCCGTTGAAGATGAGCGTCGGCCGCTGCTCCCCGGTGGTCAGCAGGGTCTCGTTGGCCTGGCTCCAGCGGGGGTGGGGCACGTCCGGATTCACATTGGCCCAGAAACCGTATTCGTCCGGGCCCAAAGTCTCCCAGAACGTCGACGGCCGCGTGTCGACGAAGCTCATCCTGACGATCGACTTCGCCGATTTGAAGCCGTATTTCCACGGCGTCGCCAGCCGGATCGGCGCGCCCTGCACCTTGGCGAGCGGCTTGCCGTAGGCGCCGGTGACCATGAACGCGAGGTCGTTGGTCGCCTCGGCGATGGTCAGGCCTTCGACGTAGGGCCAAGGCATGAAGGAACGCTGACCCGGCGCATCCTTCTTGTCGAGAAAACTCTCGAAGCGCAGGTATTTGGCCGAAGACAGCGGCCGCGCCTTTTCGACCAGGGCGCGCAACGGGAATCCCGTCCAGGGAATGGCCATCGACCAAGCCTCGACGCAGCGGTGGCGATAGAGACGTTCCTCTAGGCCCATCGTCATGATGAGATCGTCGATGGCGAAGGTTTGCGGCGTTTCGACCAGACCGTCAACCGTCATCGTCCACGGCCGGATTTTCAAAGCGTCCGCGGAAATGTGCTTGCTGGTGCTGAATTCATAGAAGTTGTTGTAGTTCAGGTTGATTCTTTCCGGCGTCACGTCGCGGTCGAGCGTGTAAGCCTCGTTGCGCTTGGTCGGATAGAGCGCGGCGGAAGGATCCGATTCGTCGGCGCCGGCCGCGCGCGTGAGCCCCGCGTAAGCGGCGATCGCCCCGGCGCCGGCGACAAAGGCGCGCCGATCGAGGAAAATCGATTCAGGAGTCGTTTCGCTGGCGCGGATTTCCCAGCCGCGGCGACGATGATAGCGCATGCCTTAAACCTCGCAAAGCCGATCCAGCCCAACCTCGAGCAGGGACGCAGAGGAGCAAAACGCCCTTGCCGCCTAGGCCCTAACTTCGAAGCGAGGTTGGCGATTGTTACGCCGGCGCGATCAAACTTTCTCGACTTGCCCGTATTCGAGATCGACCGGCGTCGCGCGGCCGAAGATCGAAACCGCCACTTTCACGCGCGAACGCTGTTCGTCGACTTCCTCGACGATGCCGTTGAACGAAGCGAAAGGACCGTCGGCGACGCGCACGTTCTCGCCGATCTCGAACCGGATCGACGATTTCGGCCGCTCGACCCCGTCGGCGACCTGCCCCTTGATGCGCTCGGCCTCGCTGTCGGGAATCGGCATCGGCTTCTTGTCGGCGCCGAGGAAGCCCGTCACCTTCGGGGTGTTCTTGATCAGGTGGTAGACGTCGTCGGTCAAATCGCATTTGACCAGGACATAGCCGGGGAAAAACTTCCGCTCCGAATTGATCTTGCGCCCACGGCGCACTTCCACGACCTGCTCGGTGGGCACCATGATCTCGACGAACTTGTCCTCGAGGCCGCGTTGAACGGCCTGTTCGCGGATGGAGTCGGCGACCTTTTTCTCGAAGTTCGAATAGGCGTGGACGATGTACCAGCGCATGGTCATTTCGGCGTCCCAGAAGCATTCCTCAGTCGAGGCGGGCGAACGGGGCGCTCCGCCCAGCCGCGCTTGAACCGCCCCTAACCCCCGCGGCCGATGCCAAGCGCCAAGCCGACCGCGATCCGCAGCAATTCGTCGACGACGAGGAAGAAGAGGCTGGCGAACACCACCATCAGCATCACCATGCCCGTCGTGACCATGGTCTCTCGACGCGACGGCCAAACGACCTTCGACGCCTCGGAACGCACCTGTTGGAGGAATTCGAACGGATTAGTGGCCATGGCGCGCGGCTCCGTCAGCGCCGAGGCGTCGCTCGCGGGAAGCGGCGCGCCCGGCCAGAAAAATTCGCGGCGCGGGACCTCTCGGCGCCGCGCCAAAGAAGCCTCATATAGGATCGAAGGGCCAATCGCCAAGCAAAATGTGACGATCTCGCGCCCGACCGCCGCGCCGGTCTCAGACCTCCGCAAGAGCGCAAATGGCAGGAGAGGAGGGACTCGAACCCCCAACCCCCGGTTTTGGAGACCGGTGCTCTACCAATTGAGCTACACTCCTAGCGCGCCTTCTTTTGCCGCAACACGGGCGCCGACGCAAGGGCGGCTCATTTTGAGCCGCCCTTGCCGCGCCGAGCGCCGAAGGCGTTGACGTCTTGCGCCCGCCCCCCGCCCATTCGATAGTCACCCTGTCCGCTGAACGCCGCCTATTTAGGCGCGCCCGTCCTGCTCCCGCCGTTCGACTTTGACATGCCGGCCGCCTTCGCGTCCAAATCGCGCCGCGGCCCGCGCCTTGCACGCGGGAGAACCCGTCCCGTCTCGAAAGGCGAAATCCTTTGGCGATTCTCGTCGGCCTGCACCACGTCACTCGCTACGGCTACGATCGGCCGGTTGCGCTCGGCCCGCAGTCGATCCGGCTGCGTCCGGCGCCGCACTGCCGCACGCGGGTGCCGAGCTATTCGCTCAAGGTCACGCCGGCCAATCACTTCGTCAATTGGCAGCAGGACCCGCACGGCAACTGGCTCGCCCGTTATGTCTTTCCCGAGCCGGTCGAAGAATTCAAGATCGAAGTCGATCTTACCGCCGAACTTGCGGTCATCAATCCCTTCGACTTTTTCGTCGAGCCCTACGCCGAGGAATTTCCTTTCGCCTATACGGACGAGATGGCGACCGAACTCGCCGCCTATCTCGCCGCCGAGCCTGGCGGACCGTTGCTGAAGAAGCATCTCGAGGAAGTCGCGACTCGGCGCGACCGGACGATTCCGTTCCTGGTCGCGCTCAACGCCGAACTGCAACGGATGATCCGTTACGTCATCCGCATGGAGACCGGGGTGCAAGAGCCGGACGAGACGCTCGCCTTGCGCTCGGGCTCGTGCCGCGATTCGGCCTGGCTGCTGGTGCAGATTCTGCGCCGGCTCGGCCTCGCGGCGCGATTCGTCTCCGGCTACCTCATCCAGCTCCGCGCCGACGTCGATCCGATCGAAGGCCCGAGGGGCACGGAAAAGGATTTCACCGACCTGCACGCCTGGGCCGAGGTCTATATTCCCGGCGCCGGCTGGATCGGCATGGACGCGACCTCCGGCCTGTTCTGCGGCGAAGGCCATCTGCCGCTGTGCGCGACGCCGCATTTCCGCTCGGC
The DNA here is from genome assembly GCA_963775575.1 of uncultured Alphaproteobacteria bacterium. Classification (GTDB taxonomy): domain Bacteria; phylum Pseudomonadota; class Alphaproteobacteria; order Rhizobiales; family Beijerinckiaceae; genus Roseiarcus. The sequence continues at coordinate 731,372 of CAVZJG010000002.1, read as the reverse complement.
GGCGCCGATCGCCGGCTTCGTTGAGCCGGCGCAGGTCGACTTCGGCTTCGACATGAAGGTGACGCGGCTCGCCGAGGCGCCGCGCGTGACGGCGCCGTTCACCGACGCCGCCTGGAGCCGGCTCGACGCTCTCGGCGAGACGGTCGATCGCGATCTCGTCGCCCAGGACGTGCGCTTGACCATGGGCGGCGAGCCGACCTTCGTCTCGATCGACGACTACGACGCCCCGGAGTGGAACACGGCGGCGGTCGGCGGAAACAAGCAGGCGTGCGCCGAGACGCTGATCCGGCGCCTGCAGGCGCGGTTCGCGCCCGGCGGCTTCCTGCATTACGGCCAAGGCAAATGGTATCCCGGCGAGAGCCTGCCGCGTTGGGCCTTCGCGCTCTATTGGCGCAAGGACGGCAAGCCGATCTGGCAGGACCCCTCGCTGATCGCGGGGGCCGGCGCGACCGCGGCGGCGACGGACGAGGACGCTCAGGCGCTTGCTGGCGAGGTCGCCGTGCGTCTGGGCATCGAGCCCGACTACGTCATCCCCGCTTATGAGGACGCGCCCTATTGGCTGCTGCGCGAGAGCGCGCTGCCGGTCAACGTCGACCCTTCCGACCCGAAGATCGAAGATCCGGAGGAACGTGCGCGCATGGTGCGCACTTTCGATCACGGCCTGTCGCGCCCGACCGGCTTCGTTTTGCCGGTGCAGCGCTGGAACGCCGAGGCCAAGCCTGCCTGGCGCAGCGAGCGCTGGCCGCTGAGACGCGGCAAGCTCTTTCTCGTGCCCGGCGACTCGCCCGTAGGCCTGCGCCTGCCGATGAAGACGCTGCCTCACGTGAAACCGTCGGACTACCCGTTCGTTCACGAGCAGGATCCGCTGGACCCGCGCGGTGAGTTGCCGGAGCCGATGCAGTTCCGCCAAGTCGCGCATGCGCAATCCGGCGCGGAACAGCAAACGCAAAACGAACAGTTCGCCGCGGAAGGCGCGGTGCGCACCGCCTTGACCATCGAGCCGCGCGACGGCGTGCTGTGCGTCTTCATGCCGCCGACGCCGAAACTCGACGATTATCTCGAATTGCTCGGAACGGTCGAGGCGATCGCGCGCGCGAGAAACGTTCCGATCCGCATCGAGGGTTACACGCCGCCGTTCGACCCGCGGGTCGACTGCATCAAGGTGACGCCCGACCCCGGAGTCATCGAAGTCAACATCCATTCCGCCGCGTCGTGGCGCCAGGCGGCAGAGACGACGACCGCGCTCTATGAAGACGCGCGCCAATCGCGGCTCGGCGCGGACAAGTTCATGGCCGACGGTCGCCACATCGGCGCCGGCGGCGGCGCCCATGTCGTGCTCGGCGGCGCGACGCCCGCCGATTCGCCGTTCCTGCGCCGCCCCGACCTGCTGGCGAGCCTGGTCCTCTACTGGCAACGCCACCCGTCTCTTTCGTACCTGTTTTCCGGTCTGTTCATCGGTCCGACCAGCCAGGCGCCGCGCCTCGACGAAGCGCGCGACGATCAGCTCTACGAATTGGAGATTGCGTTGTCGCAGACGCCGAAGCCGGGCGAAGCGCCGCCGCCGTGGCTCGTCGACCGGCTCTATCGCAACCTGCTGGTCGACGTCGCCGGCAACACCCATCGCGCCGAGATCTGTATCGACAAGCTCTATTCGCCGGACAGCGCGACGGGACGGCTCGGCTTGGTGGAATTTCGGTCGTTTGAAATGCCGCCCGACGCGCGCGTGAGTCTCGCCCAGCAATTGCTCGTTCGCGCGCTCATCGCCTGGTTATGGCGCGAGCCGCAAGGCGGCGCGCCGGTGCGCTGGGGCACGAGCCTGCACGACCGCTTCATGCTGGAGCACTTCGTCTGGGACGATTTTCTCGGCGTCCTCGCCGACCTCGAGCGCGCCGGCTACGCCTTCGAGCCGCAATGGTTCGAGGCGCAGCGCGAATTCCGCTTTCCCATCTTTGGCCGTGTCGCCCATGGCGGCGTCGAACTGGAAATCCGTCAGGCGCTCGAACCCTGGCACGTGCTCGGCGAGGAGACAGCGCGCGGCGGCACGGCGCGCTATGTCGATTCGTCGGTCGAGCGGCTGCAAGCCAAGGCCAGCGGCCTCATCGCCGGACGCCATGTTCTGACCTGCAATGGCCGCAGGCTGCCGATGCAGGCGACGGGACGCGCGGGCGAGGCGGTGGCGGGCGTGCGGTTCAAGGCCTGGAAACCGGCCTCCAGCCTGCACCCCACCATCGCGCCGCACGCGCCGCTGACCTTCGATATCCTCGATTCGTGGAACGGGCGCTCGCTCGGCGGCTGCGTCTACCATGTCGCCCATCCCGGCGGGCGCAATTACGAGACGTCGCCGGTGAATTCTTACGAGGCGGAGGCGCGGCGACTGGCGCGCTTCCAGGATCATGGGCATACTGCCGGCGCGACGCCCATTCCCTCCGACGAGTCGTCAAGCGAGTTCCTGATGACGCTGGATTTGCGGAGGCCCATTGCCCGCTAGCGCCCGGTCCGCTGCGACGAATGACGACGACGCTCTCGCGCGCGTCGCCGCATGGACGCGCGGCTATGCGCCGCTTCCCGGAATTCCCGACGAGTTCATCGACGCCGACGGCGCCCCGCGCCCGCACTGGCGGCGGTTGTTGCAAGCGCTGGCGGCGCTCGAGCCCGACGAGATCGCGCAACGTTTCGCCGGGGCGGACCGGCGCATCCGCAATCGCGGCATGTCGTATCGCGTGCGGGGCGAGACGTCCGAACGGGCGTGGCCGCTCAGCCGCATGCCGCTGGCGATTCCCGAAGCCGAGTGGCGCGAAATCGCGCACGGCGTCGCGCAGCGCGCCGAATTGCTCGAACGCGTGCTCGCCGACGTCTATGGGGAGGGTCGTCTGATCGCCGAGGGCCTCCTGCCCGCCGCCGCGCTGACCGGATCGAGCGACTTCATCGCCGCGATGCGCGGCGTCGCTCCGCCAGGCAAGCGGTGGCTCAGGCTCTACGCCGCCGACATCGGCCGCGGGCCGGACGGGCGCTGGTGGGCGCTCGGCGACCGCGCGCAAGCGCCCTCCGGCTCGGGCTACGCGCTGGAGAACCGCCTGGTGATCTCCCAGGCGTTTTCCAGTCTCTACAGCCAGATGAACGTCGAACGCCTCGCGCCGTTCTTTCGCGAACTGCGCGCCGGGCTCAAGGCGAGCGGCGAGCGCACCGAGCCGCGCATCGGCATTCTCACCCCCGGACCCTTGAGCGCCACCTATTTCGAGCAGGCGTATCTCGCGCGCTACCTCGGCTTCCTGCTCGTCGAAGGCGACGATCTGGTCGTGCGCGACGGCCGCGTCTTCGTGCGCACGATCGCCGGGCTCAAGCGTTGCGACGTGCTCTGGCGCCATGTCGACGCCGAATGGTGCGATCCGCTCGAACTCAACGCCGCCTCGCGCATCGGCGCGCCCGGCCTCGTCGACGCGATCCGCGCCGGTGGCGTCGCGGTCGAGAACATGCCGGGCGCCGGGCTCGTCGAGTCGCGCGCGTTGCTGGCCTTTCTGCCTGCGCTCGCTCGGCGTCTCATCGGCGAGGACCTCGCGATGCCGAACATCGCGACATGGTGGTGCGGCCAGCCGAGCGAGCGGGCGCGCGTTCTGGCCTCGCTCGACTCCTTTTCGATCGCCGCCGCCTTCCACGATTCGGCCCCCGGCCTCGGCGGACGCCGCGGCGTCGCGGGGTCCGAACTCGGACCTGATGAGCGGGCGGCGCTCAGCGCCGCGATCGAGGCGCGCGGCGTCGATTACGTCGGTCAGGACATCGTGCGGCTTTCGACGACGCCGCGCTGGGAGGACGGACGACTTGTCCCGCGCCCGTTCGTGCTACGCGTCTACGCCGCCGCGACGCCGCACGGCTGGCGCGTGATGCCGGGCGGCTTCTGCCGCATTTCCGGCAAGCCCGACGCGCGCGCGGTGTCGATGGGGGAGGGCGTCGAATCCGCCGACGTTTGGGTGCTGGCGGATCGCCAGGTCGAAGCGACGAGTCTTCTACCGACCCCGGAAAAGGTGCGGATCGTGCGCATGCTGGGCAATCTGCCGAGCCGCGCCGCCGACAACCTGTTCTGGTTCGGCCGCTATCTCGAACGCGAGGAGGGGACGCTGCGGCTGGTGCGCTGCCTCTGCGCGCGCGCCGTCGATCCTGACGCGCCAATGAGCGGCTCGCGCCAATCGATCGAGCGATTGAAGGGCCTGCTCGTCTCCTGGGGCGCCATCGACCCCGAGACGGCGCGCGAAAGCTCCGCCGAGGCGGGCGAAGCGGCGCTGCGCAGCGGCGAGAATTACGGCTCCGCGCTGTCGATCGCGCGCGCGGCGCGCCACGCCGCCTCGGTGATCCGTGAGCGCCTGACGCAGCAGACCTGGCAACTGATCGGCCGGCTGGAAATGGTCATCCTAGAGGCGCCGGAGCGCCCGCTCGCCGAAGCCGAGATTCTCGACTGCATCGACGAGGCGCTGACCACGATCGCCGCGCTCGCCGGGCTGTTCGACGAGAATTTCAACCGCGGCGCGGGCTGGATTTTCTACGAGCTCGGCCGACGCATCGAACGCGGCATCAACACCTGCCGGCTGGCGCGCCAATTCGCCGGCCAGGACGCCAGCGAACACGATCTCGACGTGCTGCTCGATCTCATCGACTCGCAGATCACTTACCGCTCGCGCACCCTGATCGGCGTCGCGCTGGCGCCGGTGCGCGACATGGCGCTGCTTGATCCGTTCAATCCGCGCTCGGTGGCGTTTCAGGCCAACGTCATCGACGATCAGATCGGCGCCCTGCCGGTGCTGCGGCAGGACGGCGTGCCCGAGGAGCCGCGCCGACTCGCCACGCTCTTGCGTGCGGAACTCGCAACCGAATACGCCGATCGGATCGAGGAACCGAGCATTCTGGCGATCGAGCGGCGGCTGACGACTTTGGCGGAGGCGATCGCGTCGCGCTATTTCCTCCAGGGCGCGGCGCAAGGCCGGCCCGAGAAAATCACGGGCCTGGCGTGATCTACGACGTGACGCATCTCACGCGCTATCGTTATGGCGCGCTGGTCGCCGTCAACGCGTGCGTGCTGCGCCTGCTGCCGCGCTCGGAGGACGGGCAGCGCGTCGTCACGGCGCGCATCGACGTGACGCCGCGCCCGCAGACGTTCGTCGAGCGCGCTGATTCCTTCGCCAATCGCGTTGTGCGCATGCGCATCGAGACGCCGCATCGCGAACTCGTGATCGAATCGCGCGCGCGTGTCGTCGTCGAGCGGCCGGCGCCCCCGTTCGCCGCGCTGACCCCGTCGTGGGAGGAGGTCGCCGCGCTCGCCGCCGCCACCGATTTGCTCGGCGCCGATTCGCCCGCCTCGGCGATCTATCCGAGCCCGCTCGTCCCGCTCGTCGAGCCGGCGACGTCTTATGCGCGCGAAAGCTTCCCGCCGCGCCGCCCGATTTACGAGGCGGCGAGCGAGCTTGGCGCGCGCATCAAAGCCGACTTCGTCTACGACGCGACGGCGACCGAGGTGACGACTTCGCCCGCCGAGGCTTTCGCGCGCCGGCGCGGAGTTTGCCAGGATTTCAGCCATGTGATGATCGCGGGGCTGCGCGGGCTCGGCCTGCCGGCGCTCTACGTCAGCGGATACATCCGCACCATCCAGCCGCCCGGCAAGGCGCGCCTCGCCGGCGCCGACGCTTCACACGCCTGGGTCGCGCTGTGGTGCGGGCCGGGGTTCGGCTGGCTCGGTCTCGATCCGACCAACGCGCTTCCCGCCGGTGACGATCACATCGTCGTCGCGCGCGGCCGCGATTATTCGGACGCGCCGCCGGTCGAGGGCCTGATCCTGTCGTCGGGCGGCCACGAGCTCGACGTCGAAGTCGACGTGAGTCCGGTTTAGACAGGCGAACGCCGCCATGACCTGCGATCCCCAGCCGCAGCGCACGCCTTCGACGATGGGACGGGCCGAGATTCGCGCCGCGCACGCGCTCGTCTGCGGCGCCGACGCCGATCTCGCGGCTTTCGGCTGAGCGGCGGCGGCGTAGGGTGTTGCGATGGGCGAGGCCTCGCACTATGGTCCGCCCGCTTCGCGAACGCCGGCCCCGGCCTTCGCGCCTCGGTGGGGCGTAGCCAAGTGGTAAGGCAGCGGATTTTGATTCCGCCATCCCCAGGTTCGAATCCTGGCGCCCCAGCCAACGACGCGATTGTCCGCGCCCGGATGGGCGGCGCAGGTCCGCCTCAAGCCCGCTTTTCGTCCATCATCTGGGCGATGCGCCGCAACGCCAGCGCGTAGCCCTGAACGCCGAGGCCGGCGATCACCCCCGTGGCGACGCCGGAGACGTAAGAATGGTGGCGGAACGGCTCGCGCTTGTGGATGTTCGAGATGTGCACCTCGATGATCGGCCCCTCGAACGCAGCGAGCGCGTCGAGAATCGCCACCGACGTGTGGGTGAAGGCGGCGGGATTGATGACGACGCCGTACGCCCGCTCCCGCGCCTCGTGGATCCAGTCGATGATCTCGTATTCGCGATTGCTCTGGCGGAATTCGATTTCCAATTTGAATTCGGCGCCGACGCGCCGGCAGGAGGCCTCGATGTCGGCGAGCGTCTCGCGGCCGTAGATCTCCGGCTGACGTTTGCCGAGCAGATTGAGGTTCGGGCCGTTCAAGACATAGACGATTCGGCTCATCGGAAGGCCTCCGTTCGCCGGACTGTCGCGAAGCCGCCGGCGAAAGATCCGTGCGACGGGCGTCGCCGGGCCGCAAGATATACGACAATGGTCGGGGAAGCGCGAGACCGCTGGAGAGCGGCGCTTTCGTCGGCCTGGCGATCGCCCGCCGCCGACCGTCGCCCACGGACGACGCGACGAGCTTTCCCCCATTCCGGCGATGGGCGCGACGCGAGGGACGGCCGGCGAAAGGACGCCCCCGCGCGCCACGAGCAAGTCCGGGTCCGCAGGCGAGCAAAATCCGGGAGTTGAGCGTCAAAAACTGTCCTTGCTCCGGCCTTGCAGGCGCGGCCGCCTCGACCCGGACGGAACGCGGCGGCGCACGAGGTCGGGCGCGAGGCGAGGACGCGCGTGCGCGGGCCTTGCGAGAGAAACTTAGAATTGTTCCACAGTGGACTGCGTTGTCTGCATCGCTGCGACAGCGCGCAAGTTCCGGAATCTTGGAGGGGGCAGGAAAGGGCTGTCGAAGTTTGGCGTTGGCCAAGTTCGGTCTTCTGTCACAAAATGGCGGAAGGAGTGAGATTCGAACTCACGGTGGACTTGCGCCCACGGCGGTTTTCAAGACCGCTGCCTTAAACCACTCGGCCATCCTTCCCCAGGCGAACGCGAAGCGTTCGGCCGTCTCCAGGCGAACGCGAAGCGTTCGGCCGTTTTGGCGTCGTCATTGCGAGGAGCGACGCGACGAAGCAATCCAGCGGTCGCGGCGGGCGCAACGGCTGTATCGCTTCGCTCGCCATGACGGCGCAGGCCGATTCTTATCCCATTGCGCGCGTCGCGCGCAAACCCGCCTACACCAGTCGGCTCTGCGCCTTGGCGGCGGCGATGAAGCTGGCGAACAAAGGATGCGGCTCGAAGGGGCGCGATTTCAGTTCGGGGTGATATTGCACGCCGATGAACCAGGGATGGTCGGCGAATTCGATCGTTTCGGGGAGCAGCCCGTCGGGAGACATGCCGGCGAACACCATTCCCTTGTCCTCGAGCCGCGCGCGATAGGCGGTGTTCACTTCGTAGCGGTGGCGGTGGCGCTCGGAGATTTCGGTTCTCCCGTAAATCTCGGCGATTCGCGATCCCGGCTTCAGTTCGGCCTTGTAGGCGCCCAGGCGCATCGTGCCGCCGAGGTCGCCCGACGCCTGACGGCGCTCGAGTTCGTCGCCGCGCATCCACTCGGTCATCAGGCCGACGACGGGCTCGTCGGTCGGGCCGAATTCGGTCGAATTGGCGTGGGGGAGGCCGACGAGCGAACGGCAGGCCTCGATCACCGCCATCTGCATGCCGAAGCAGATGCCGAAATAGGGCACCTTGCGCTGGCGCGCAAAGCGCGCCGCGAGGATCTTGCCCTCGGTGCCGCGGGCGCCGAAGCCGCCGGGCACGAGAATGCCGTTGACCCCTTCCAGACGCGGCGCCGGATCGGCGCTTTCGAAAATCTCGCTCTCGATCCAATCCAGGTTGACCCTGACCTGGTTGGCCATGCCGCCGTGGGTCAGCGCCTCGCTCAGCGACTTATAAGCGTCCTTGAGGCCGGTGTACTTGCCGACCACCGCGATCGTCACCTCGCCCTCGGGGTTGTGGTAGGCGCGCGTCACCGCCTCCCAGCGGCGCATGTCGGGCTTGGGGGCGGGTTCGATGCCGAACGCGGCGAGCACCTCGCGGTCGAACCCGGCGGCGTGATAAGCGGCGGGCGCGTCGTAGATCGAGGCCACGTCGCGCGCCTCGATGACCGCGCTCTCGCGCACGTTGCAGAACAGGGCGAGCTTGCGCCGCTCTTCGCGCGGAATCTCGCGGTCGGCGCGGCAGAGCAGGATGTCCGGCTGGACGCCGATCGAGCGCAGCTCCTTGACCGAATGCTGCGTCGGCTTGGTCTTCAGTTCGCCGGCGGTCGGGATATAGGGCAGCAGCGTCAGGTGGATATAAACGACGTGGCCGCGCGGCAGGTCGTTGCCGAGCTGGCGGATCGCCTCGAAGAACGGCAGGCCCTCGATGTCGCCGACCGTGCCGCCGATCTCGACCAGCACGAAATCGACGCCCTCGTTGCCCTCCAGAATGAACTGCTTGATGGCGTTGGTGACGTGCGGGATCACCTGCACCGTCGCGCCGAGGAAATCGCCGCGCCGCTCCTGGGCGATCAGTTCCTGGTAGATCCGCCCGGTGGTGATGTTGTCGTGGCGGTTGGCGCTGCGGCCGGTGAAACGCTCGTAATGGCCGAGGTCGAGGTCGGTCTCGGCGCCGTCGTCGGTGACGAACACCTCGCCGTGCTGCGTCGGGCTCATCGTGCCCGGATCGACGTTGAGATAAGGGTCGAGCTTGCGCAGCCGCACGGAATAGCCGCGCGCCTGCAGCAGCGCCCCCAACGTCGCCGAAGCCAGACCCTTGCCGAGCGAGGAAACCACGCCGCCGGTGATGAAGACATACCGCGCCATGGGATTCGACGTGTAGCGCATCGCGAGCGATTCGGCGAGGAAAGATTTTTGCGGCGCGGCAAAATCTGTGGGCGGCGCGCCAATACGGCTTCAATGGCATCGACATACAGGTCGTTTCCGCCGTCGCGTCCTTCGCCGCGCGTCAGCGCGCGCTGCGTTTAAGCGGGAGTGTGCAACCGGATCGAACAGGAGCGACCCCCTCTCCCCGCGCGCCTAGCGGATTCACACATCTGCGTTCGATATCTTCGAGGTCCGCTGTGCCTGATCCGTGCTCGGCGTCAAGGCCAAGCCCGTTTCACGGGTCGCGCGCTACGCGCGCGAGCCTTGACCCCTGCGCGCGGCTCAGGCTCTCGGCTACCATGGTTCTTGCTGAGCAAAGCTGGCCCGCTGGGCCGGCTTCGCTCAGCAAGAACCATGGAAACACTTCGCCACATCGGACCGGCGCAGTCATCGCGTAGCGACCGCAGCGCAGCGGAGGAGCCGCGAAGCGGCTTGACGGCGACGGCCCGACGTGGCCGCCGGCCGACAAAGATGGGCGAATGTCGTAGGCCCGCGGGCGGGGAGAAGGGACGCGGCGCGACATAGCCGCGTGCGTCGATCCAATCGCAACACGTTCTAAACCGCGCTGCCCCACAAATCATAGGCGTCGCTTCGGTCGACCCTGACCGTGACGATGTCGCCGGCGCGCAATGGCCGGCGGGTCGCGATGTGGACGGCGCCGTCGATCTGAGGCGCGTCGCCCTTGGAGCGCCCCTTGGCGCTGGTCGCGCCGCCTTCGTCGACGATGGCCTCGATGCGCCTGCCGACCTTGGCCGCCAGCTTCTTGGCGCTGATCGCCTGTTGGCGCTCCATCAAGCGCTTCCAGCGGCTCTGCTTGATCTCGTCGGGAACCGGCGCAAGACCGAGTTCGTTGGCGCGCGCGCCGGCGACCGGCTCGTAGGTGAAGGCGCCGACGCGGTCGAGCTTGGCCTCGCCGAGCCAGTCCAAGAGAAGCCGGAAATCCTCTTCCGTTTCGCCGGGAAAGCCGACGATGAAGGTCGAGCGGATGGTCAGGTCGGGGCAGATCGCGCGCCAGGCGCGGATGCGCTCCAGCATCTTCTCCTGATCGCCCGGCCGCCGCATCGCCTTCAGCACATTGGGCGCCGCGTGCTGGAAGGGAACGTCGATATAGGGCAGCAGATTGCCGCCGTTCATCAGCGCGATGACCTCGTCGACGTGCGGGTAGGGGTAGACGTAGTGCAGGCGCACCCAGGCGCCCAAGGTCGCCAGTTCGCGCGTCAGATCGAGGAAGCGCGCGGCGACGGTTTTGTCGCGCCAGCGGCTCGCGGCGTAGCGCAGGTCGCGCCCGTAGGCGCTGGTGTCCTGCGAGATGACCAGCAGCTCCCTGACGCCGGCTTTGACCAGCTTTTCCGCTTCCCGCAGCACGTCGCCGGCGGGACGCGAGGCGAGCGGCCCGCGCAATTTCGGGATGATGCAGAACGTGCAGCGGTTGTCGCAGCCCTCGGCGATCTTGAGATAGGCGGTGTGGCGCGGCGTCAGCCTGACGCCCTCGCCGGGGATGAGGTCGACGAACGGGTGGTTTGGCGCGGGCGCGGCGGCTCGCACCGCCGCCATCACGCTCTCGTAGGCCTGCGGCCCGGTGATCGCCGACACGCCGGGATAGGCGTCGCGGATCGCGTCGGGCTCCGCGCCCATGCAGCCGGTGACGATCACCTTGCCGTTCTGCGCCATCGCGGCGCCGATCGCCGCCAGCGATTCCTTCTTGGCGCTGTCGAGAAAGCCGCAGGTGTTGACGATCACGGCGTCGGCGCCGGCGTGGCTCTTCGACAATTCGTAGCCCTCGGCGCGCAGCCGCGTGAGAATGCGCTCGCTGTCGACCAGCGCCTTGGGGCAGCCGAGCGAAACGAACGAGATGCGCGGCGCCGGCTTGGCGGCGGGGGCTTCTGTCATGGGCGATCCGCTTGCCACGGGCGGGACGGGCGGGCAAGGCTCGCCTTTCGCGCAATGGGGGAATTATGCAAGGGTCGCGGTAATGCCCGTATCACGTCCTCGTATACCGCACACCGAAACCGGCAAACAGTGCGGCGGCGCGAAGGTAATCGCCGCCAAGTTCGGCAGAGAGCGCCGTCGACCTCATGGAAGCCTCTTCTTTCCGAAGCCGCGAGGCTGTCAAGGGCGCGCGTTCCGCGCGCCGCCGCAGGCGGGCTCCGCCCCTTGACAGCCTCGCGGCTTCGGAATTCTTGCATCCATGAGGTCGACGACGCGGTGGGTCGGCGCGATCGCGGTCGTGCCGACATCGACCTATCGCAAGAGTTCGTGGACGCGCCACTGACGGAAATATCTGGCTGGCCAAACAATTTGTGCAATTCGTGTCATGTCCCCGTAATGCCCCCGTAATGCCGTAATCCAGTTTAGACCGCAATGCCTAAAGGCCCCGAGGGCGATATCCGCGCCGCCGACGTGATCGGCTTCGTCGCGTAGGGTTTGATCGGGCGTCGAGAAGAAGAGAATGGAATGTCGAGGACCTTCGGTCGAGTTGGCCCCACCCATGACATCCTCGGTCGCCTTGCCGCCGCCGTCGGTTATCCGATCTTGTCCGCCTACGCCGCCCGCCGATCCTTCCTGACGCCGTCCAGCCGATACTCCCGCGAACGCTCCGCAGCGCTGGCGGACAAGCTCCAGCGCGGGGAGACCGCTTATCTGCTCGGCATCGGCCCCGCTGGGCACAACAGCGGCGTGGCGCTGTTGGAAGTCTCCGCCGAGCGCGGGGTCGAGCTGATCCGCAACGACGAGGAGGAGCGTTACACCGGCGTCAAGAACTGCACCGACTATCCAAAGTACAGCCTGAACAGCCTGATGGAAACGGCGGCGGAGCTGGGGGTTGGTCCGCGGGACATTCACGCCTGCGTGGCGAGCTGGGATTATGTGCGGCTGGCCGCGACGCTGCTCGGCGCGATCGGCTCGGAACTTCCGGCGAGCCGCATCCTGCTGGATCCGACCCAGTTCGGCGCCATGAACGCCACGCACATCCGAGACGCCTTCCGCGCGCCGGGCCGGTTGGGCCGTCAGCTGGGGCTGCCTGGCCCGATGCCGGTGATCGGCATGCGCCACCACGGCAATCACGCCTACTTCTCTCTCGCCGTGTCCCCCTTCGCGGTATCGGCCGAGCCGGTCCTGGTCACCGTGATCGACGGCTTCGGCGACGATGGCACCATCTCGATCTATCTCGCCCGCGGAGGCTCGCTGGAACTGCTCTATCGCAACCGGGACATCTTCGAGTCCCTGGGCGGCTTTTACAGCATGATCAGCTCCACGCAGGGCGGTTGGACGATTCTCAGCAGCGAAGGCCGGTTCATGGGAGCCGTCGCCTGGGGCGACGGCGAGCGAACGACAAATCCTTATTATCGAGGCCTGCGGGAGATATTTCACTTCGCCCCGAACGGGGAAGTGAAGCTGAACCGCGCCCTGGCGAACTGGCCGCGGCGCTTGCAAGCCGAACCCTATACCCCGGCGCTGGCCACGGTCCTGGGGGCGCCGATCCCGCTCGAAGCCATGTGGAACCCGGACGCCGTGCTGAAGGTGAACGCCAACGGCGAGGCCGCGAGCACGCCGGAACGCTTCGACAAGGCCGCGGCGACGCAATTGGTGTTCGAGGATGCGCTGTTCCACATCGTCGACCATTACATCCGCGCCACCGGCGCGAGCCGTCTCGTGCTGACCGGCGGCACGGCGCTCAACGCCATCGCCAACACGCGGTTGATGGAGCGCTTCGATGCCGCCTGGTACCGCCGCAACCTCGGCAAGCCAGACAGACTGTCTGCATGTCTGGGCGGCGCCGATTTCGGGCGATGCGGGAGCCGGCGCCGGCGCGGGCTTCCAATTCGCCATGCAGGCCGGCGCGAAACCCGGGGCTCCGTTGCGTCACGCCTTCTACTGTGGCGCCGCGCCCACCAACCGCGCGATCGAGGCCGCCATCGACGCCAGCAAGGAGATCGGTTGGCGATTCATCGGCTCGATCGCCACCGCGGACGGATGCGAGCCCGTAGCCGATTTCCTCGCCTCCTGTATTGCGGCGGATGGCGTGCTGGGGCTGTTCCAAGGCGTGGCGGAGACGGGACCGCGCGCACTGGGTCACCGCTCCATCCTGGCGAACCCATGCAATCCGCGCTCGCTGGAAACCATCAACCGGTCGGTGAAGTTCCGCGAACCCTTTCGCCCGCTGGCGCCGATGGCGACCCTGGAAGCCGCGCACCGGTTCTGGCTCTTGCAGGAAGGCGCCCTGGACGACGACGCCAACGCATACAACTACATGGTCCTGGCCGCTCGGGCGCGCCCCGCCACGAAAGCAACGATTCCGGCCGTCGTGCATCTGGACGGCACCAGCCGCATTCAGATCGTGCGGCCCGACGCCGATCCCTTCACCCATGCCTATCTGCGCGCCATGGGACGGCGGGTCGGCGCCGAGGTGTCGGTGAACACCTCGCTCAACGTCGCCGGGCCAATCGTGCAAACGCCCGAGCAGGCGCTGGAGGCGCTCCGCCGGGCCGCGGCCATGGACGGGTTGTTGCTGATCGGCGCCGAGGGCGGCGCCTATCTCGCTTGGCATACGGTCACCACGCCACCGAAGGATGGAGGCCGACGGCTCGTCGGATGGTTCGCGCAATGGCGAGAAACGCTGGCGGCGGCGTGAAGTTAAAAGGCTCACGGGCCAGTTCAATGCGCACTTGGAAAAAGGTGTGTGGCTCGTTGCGGAAGAAGGTTTTTGGGCGGAATTCATGCTTGCCGCGGGCCGGCAACCTTTCGACGCCGCAATCAGCAAGGCCGTCTTTAGACGCCAATCTCTCTTCACGTCGGCTTATGGCGCTTTGCTGACGCCAACTGCCTGCCCAAAAACGCGTCCGGCGACGTCAGCTTTCTGGGGCATCGCGACCATTCTTTTACGCTTTTACGCTTTTACGTGCTTTTACGCTTTTACGGTGACACATGCATTATTGTAACAATTAGAGGGTCCCACAAGCCTGCGTCGATGATTTCCGCGCAGTGCCAAACCAAAGGTTGGAAAGCGTTTAATGGGAATATATGCATGTGTCACCGTAAACCGCCGCGCTTCTGGTGCGGGGTGAGCTTCGGCTTGCGGCCTTGATATTTTAGGGCCTGTGCATTTGGACAGCAGCGCGCGCTATCCGAAGGATCGGCCAATATACGAGCTTGCGCATATCGCGGAAGAAACTGCGCAGGCCGTCATCAATGCGGTGTCGCTTTCGATCCGAACACACTAGGGGTCACCACACGATTTGTTCAAAACTGCGCGCAGCGCGGACGGCCATAAATCCCCAATTCGAAGTTCACGTCCGCGTATACCGTAAACCGAAACCGGCAAACCGTGCGGCGGCGCGAACGTAATCGCCGCCAAGTTCGGCAGGGAGCGCCGTCGACCTCATGGAAGCCTCTTCTTTCCGAAGCCGCGAGGCTGTCAAGGGCGCGCGTTCCGCGCGCCGCCGCAGGCGGGCTCCGCCCCTTGACAGCCTCGCGGCTTCGGAATTCTTGTATCCATGAGGTCGACGGCGCGGTGGGTCGGCGGGATCGCGATCGTGCCGACATCGACCTATCGCAAGAGTTCGTGGGCGCGCCACTGACGGAAATATCTGGCTGGCCAGACAAATAGGGCAATTCGTATTCATGTCCCCGAAATGCCCACCGTAATTCCGTAATTCAAGGGTGAGTTGCCTTACATTCATTGCCCTTTGATTTGGGAGCCTTCGGAGTGAAGTATTGGTCGAAATTGCCACTTAATATACGCAGGGGCCTCCTGCGATTATACGTTGGTGTCTCAATACCATGGATTTTGTGGTTCTTGTATAAGATCGATTATGACTCTGATCACTACCATTACAAAATGCAGAGCGATTTTCTCGCGCTGATCACAGTACCCGTTGGCGCGGTTGTACTGTTCTTCATGGTTGGCTGGATCGTTGAAGGATTTCGAAATCATTCGCCCGCAAACGACAAGGCAAGCGACTCAAATGGCACTGAAGACAATCAAGGCGGTCAATCCTCACCCGCAGGAGGTTTTTCTCCCGAGGTTCGAGCTGTTTTCGAGAAGCTTGATTTCTTTTTTCAGAATGAGAAAGCTCAGACGGACCGATTGGCGGAGCCGTTTCGCTCGCAGGTATTAGGAGGCGCGTCGTGTGACGAAGTTGCGGGAGCCACTGGCGAGTTCGGCACGCGCCTCAGCAATCCCATACCAGTTAATGGCCCGATTGGAGAGTTGATCTATCTTTCAAACCTTCGCGTCGCCCCAGCCAACACGCCAATAATGTTTCATCGCTTGGGTTCCATTCGAGGAATTGATGTATTTGAAATAGTAAGCTTTGACGGGGCCGTTTGGGATTTTCTATTTTTTGACATGTATCACCCACGGAAGTCTCGTGTGAGCCCGCCGGGTTATCAGATGGCCACCGGCAAGGACCGGAAGAGCATCCTATTTGGAACGAATGAATTCGTGGCTAGTTTTCCCGATCAACTGATGGACGCGATTTCGAGAACCTATGATCGTTCTATTGGCGTGAAAATGCGGCCGAAGGAAGTACATGAGGCGATTGAACGCGGTAGGTTTAAACGTCCAGACGCTCATCAGTCAACATACGGAGTATTGCACGAAAGGTGTGCTCCAAAGATTACAGAAAAGGCCACTATTGACTTTGTCGGAGTGGGGCAAACACTAGCTAGGATATTGCTAGACCCGGACGAGTGCTGGCGCGATGTGTGTAAGTTGCGGGAGTACGAGGTTCCAAACGCGGTTGCGACCTGCGAGATGGTGTTTGTTCGCGCTGCTATCGTAAAGGACGCTGTTGATCAGGTTTATTCAAATAATGCCCGTTCGGAACTGAAAGCGGGTGTCGATAAGTTTGTTGAGGAGACTTTCACTAACAAAAAGGATACGGAAGAGACATTAGATCACTATCAGAATAAACCTTTGGCAGTTGCTGCGGTTGAAGCAGTTCGATTTTACGAGCAGCACGTCTTTCCCCTTACTCAGTTGGCTGATGAGTTCGCCCGACGGCTGTCCGTGCCAGGCGTTCCGAGTATCGAGATAGGGCCGCTGTTCGAGGAGGTCGCGGCCGAAGCGTTACGACTTCTGAAAGCGTCCAGGTCTATGCAAGAGACGCGGGCGTTAATGGACAAGGTAAATTCGCCTCAATTCTGGTCTGACCTCGTGAACGGCGGACTTAAGGATCTTCCGGGTTCGTAATTCCAACTGTAGTGCCGATCAGAATAGCCCGGACCATGTTATGCAGTTAGTTGCAAATTCTGGTAGTGTCTTAGTTTGAAATCCAAGGGGCTTGACGCGCGTTCGCGTCACCCCAATCTCCCTGCTATGCTTAGCGGAAAGCAGGAATGGCGAGTCATGCAACACCCACCCGATATTGAGGCCCTCAAGGCGGACTTGGCCGACAAAAAAGCCATGCTTGCCGATATCGAATCCGGCAAACATTCGCTAGGCGGTTCCTTCGAGAATCGTGAGATCGGCATTCGACGGAGGATCGCCGAAATCGAATCACAAATCATGAAAGCGGAAAGTAGGAGGCGCGCGTGACCTTGGAAGAGGCCCTATTAAAAGCGCTTGAGCATGGGGAAGGCAACCCTCGGCAAATTACCGAGCGGCTGGAAGCTCGCGTCAGAGATACTTTGAACCGCTTGGCAGATGACGGCAAGATCGATAGGCGGGGGTACGACGGGCGCGGCAACGAGAAAAGGTACAGCCTTAAGCCTGAACCGCCACTGCCCGCTATCACTAGTGTCCTGATTCCGAGTTAGCTGCGATTTGGGCTTGTGCGATGGTGAGGGTTTTCAAGCAGAAGCGCTTTATGCTGGCGAGGATATCGTCTGCGGATTTTGTCCATCGGAAGGGCCTTGGATTGCAATTGACGGCCTCGATGTAAGCGCGGATGGCGGCTTCCAATTCGACGGTGGAGCGGTGGACGCCTCGCCGTATTTGGCGATCGGTGATGTCGGCGAAGAATTGCTCGACCTGATTGATCCAAGAACTCGATGTCGGCGTGAAATGGACGCGCCATCGCGGCCGTGCGCCGAGCCATTTCCGGATCGCCGGGGTTCTTGTGGGTGGCGTAGTTGTCCATGACGAGGTGGATATCGAGATCGCTTGGAACGTTGCGTTCGATCTCGCGCAGGAAGCTCAAGAATTCGCGTCCGCGGTGGCGCGGATAGCATCGCCCGATCACTTTGCCGGTGGCGGTGTCGAGGGCGGCGAACAGGGAGAGGGTTCCATGGCGCGTGTAGTCATGCGTGCGCCGCTCGACCTGACCGGGGCGCAGGGGAAGTAGAGGCTGAGTCCGGTCCAACGCCTGGATATGGCTCTTTTCATCGACGCAGAGAACGATGGCCCGCTCGGGCGGGGCCAAGTACAGTCCGACGATATCGCGAACTTTCTCGACAAAGAGCGGGTCGCTCGAAAGCTTGAACGTCTTGGTGCGATGCGGTTGAAGGTTGAACGCCTGCCAAATCCGATGGATCGTCGAAGGCGCAAACCCGACGGCGCGCGCCATCGATCGAAGACTCCAGTGGGTCGCGTTCTCCGGCGTCGTCTCCAGGGTCAGGCGAATCGTTTCAGCGATCTCCATGTCGCTGATCCGTCGCGGGGCTCCAGGGCGCGGCTCGTCCAGCAGTCCCTCGACACGACGTTCGGCAAACCGCCGTCGCCACTTGCCGACGGTATTGGGCGCCACCCCCAACTGCTGACAAATCGTCAGGTTCTCGGCGTCTCGCGCCGCCAACAATATGATCCGCGCGCGCTGAGCCAAACCCTGCGCCGTCCGACGACGCGACGCCAGGCTTTCCAGTTCAGTGCGCTCGTCGTCCGTCAGACGAATCCTAGCCGCCCGCTTTCCCATCGATCATCCCTCCGCAAATCAGCAGGCGAATGATCGCACGTATTTCTCGATCGGGACACTAGGCGCATTTGACAATGGGCTGACGGGGACGGGGTACGAATTGCCGAATTTCACGGCCCGCAGTCGACGCCAGACTTTCTCGATCGGGCCGCCCCGCCCCTCGACGGCGCTCTCTGCCGAAGTTGCACGGCGCCGGCGTCGCGGCGGTCGGCTTTCGCGTTCGCGCATGTGCCGCCGCGCTCGCCCCGAGGCCGCTTCCGGAAAATTGTCGCGACAATTTCTTTCCGATAATCGGAATTCGCGCTATATTGAATCGCGAGCGCCTTCGGCAGCGTATCGCCGGGCCGCCCGTCGCGGCCGAGACGAGGCAAAAATTGGAGAAGACGCGATTCCGGCTCGACCGACCGACAACCCCTTGATTTCCCTCGAAACGGCCAAGGAAAAAGTTTGGAAATCCTTGGAAAAGTTTGGAATTTCCTTGGAATTTCCTTGGAAAAGTTTGGAAATCCTTGGAAAAGCGTGGAAAAGCTTGGGGTCACGGCGATAGGAACCTCAATCCCCAATGGGATTACGGGATTGCGATGACAGGCGATCAATTCCCCTTGTTGGCGGTCGCCGGGGGGCGCGCTTTGGCCAGAAAATCGCCCGGCTTGCGCGCGAGCCTGCGCCCGGACGCCGCTCCGTACAAAGGGGAGGATGCGATGACGATTTCGCGATTTGCCGCTGCCGCGTTGGTTTTGTTGTTCACCGGCGCCGCACACGCCCAACCGGCGCCGCCGGTCGCCGTTCGCGGGACGATCGAGGCGGTCGCCGATGGGGGGGCGAGCCTGAGCGTGCGCACGCGTTCGGGCGAGGCGGCGACGGTCCGGTTGGAGCCGACGACGTCCGTCACGCTGGTCGTTCCCGCTGCGCTCGCCGACGTCAGGCCCGGCTTGTTCATCGGCGTCGCGGCTATGCCCGACGCCGGGGGCGTGCAGAACGCGCTGGAGGCGCACATCTTTCCCGAGTCGATGCGCGGCGTCGGCGAAGGTTTCCGCCCGTTCGACCTGGCGCCGGGAAGCACCATGACCAACGGCGACGTCGCCGCGAGGATCGACAGCGTCGACGGACCGCGACTGACGGTGACTTACCAGGGCGGCGAGCAGACCATCGTCATCGGCAAGACGACCCCGATCGTCGCGTTGGCGCCGGGCGCGCGCGACGACCTGAAGGTCGGCGCGGCGATCGTCGCCCGTGCGGTCAAGGCGGCCGACGGCGCCTACGACGCGGCGCGGGTTCTGGTGGGCAAGGACGGGCTGACGCCGCCGATGTGAGGCGGCTCCTTCTCCTTCGCCGGTCAAATCCGAGGTCTTTCGCGCCGGCTCGCTCGGCGCGTATAAGGCGCGATGCGCCCCGCCTTGCTCGACCCTCTGTTCGCCCCGGCCGGCTCGCTTCCCGGCGTCGGCCCGAAGAACGCCAAGCTGTTCGACAAATTGCTCGACCGTTCGCGGGGCGCGCGCGTCGTCGACGTGTTGTTCCATCTGCCCTACGCGGCGCTCGACCGGCGCGCGCGGCCGAAAATTCGCGACGCGGAGCGCGACGTCATCGCGACGCTCGAAGCGCGCGTCGTCGAGCACCGCCCGCCGCCGAGCCCGCGCTCCAAGGCGCCCTACAAGGTGCTGGTCGAGGACGACACCGGCGACGTCGAGCTGGTGTTCTTCCTCGCCAACGTCGAATGGATCAAGAAGCGCCTGCCGGTCGGCGCGACGCGCTGGGTGTCGGGCAAGCTCGAAATGTGGGACGGCCGTCTGCAGATGGTCCACCCCGATCGGGTGATGGACGCCGAGGAGCTGGCGAGGATGCCGGCGGTCGAACCGGTCTACGGCCTCACCGAGGGGCTTTACCCGCGCGTGGTCGCCAAGGCCGCGCAAGGCGCACTGGCGCGGCTGCCGCGCCTGCCCGAATGGATCGACGAGGCCACCATGCGCCGGCTGAACGCGCCGAGCTTCGCGGCTGCGCTCGCCGCCATGCACGCCCCGAGCGCGCCCGGCGACGTCGACCCGGCCGGCCCGGCCGCGACCCGGCTCGCCTACGACGAACTGCTCGCCAACCAGCTCGCGCTGTTGCTGGTGCGCGCGCGCATGCGCGGCGCCGTGGGGCGCGCGCACGTCAGCGCCGGGCGCTTGGCGGGAAAAATCGTCGCCGCGCTGCCGTTCGAACTTACGCGGTCGCAGGCGCAGGCGTCGGCGGAAATTCGCGCCGATCTCGGCCAGCCCAAGCGCATGATTCGCCTGCTGCAGGGCGACGTCGGCTCGGGCAAGACGATCGTCGCGCTGATCGCGATGGCCGACGTCGTGGAAGCCGGCCGGCAGGCGGCGCTGATGGCGCCGACGGAAATTCTCGCCCGCCAGCATTTCGACCGCATGCGCCCGCTCGCCGCCGCCGCCGGGCTGCGCATCGCGCTGATGACCGGCCGCGACAAGGCGCCGGAGCGCCGCCAGGGGCTCGCGGCACTGGCGGCGGGCGAAATCGACATCGTCGTCGGCACCCATGCGCTATTCCAGGAAAGCGTGGCGTTCCGCGATCTCGGCTTCGCGGTGGTCGACGAGCAGCATCGCTTCGGCGTGCATCAGCGCCTCGCATTCGCCGGCAAGGGCGAGGCGGTCGATCTCTTGGTGATGACCGCGACGCCGATTCCGCGCACGCTGGTGCTCGCCTATTTCGGCGACATGGACGTTTCGGCGTTGATGGAAAAGCCGCCCGGCCGCCTGCCGATCGACACGCGCGCGATTCCGTTGGAGCGAATCGACGAGGTCGTCGCCGGGATCGGGCGCGCCATCGCCGGCGGCGCCCGCGCCTATTGGATTTGCCCGCTGGTCGAGGAGAGCGAGGCGCTCGACGTCGCGGCGGCGGAGGAGCGCGCCGCGGCGCTTCGCCAATTTTTCGGCGATGCGGTGGGGCTGGCGCACGGCCGCATGAAGGGGCCGGAGAGGGACGCGGCGATGGAGCGCTTCCAGCGCGGCGAAATCAAAGCGCTGGTCGCCACCACCGTCGTCGAGGTCGGCGTCGACGTGCCGGAGGCGACGATCATGGTGATCGAGCACGCCGAGCGCTTCGGCCTGGCGCAATTGCACCAATTGCGCGGCCGGGTCGGGCGCGGCGCCGGCCGCTCCTCCTGCCTGATGCTCTACAAGGGGCCGCTCGGCGAGGCGGCGCGCGCGCGCATCGAGATCCTGCGCGAGACCGATGACGGCTTCCGCATCGCCGAAGAGGACCTGCGGCTGCGCGGCGAAGGCGACGTGCTCGGCGCGCGGCAGGCCGGCGTTCCGGGCTTCCGCCTCGCGCGGCTCGAGGTCCATGGCGCGCTGCTGCGCCTCGCGCGCAATCAGGCGGAGGCGGCGCTGGCGGCGAGCGAGCGCCTCAGCGGCGAGGAGAACCGCGGATTGCGCTTGCTGCTCTACCTCTTCGAGCGCGACGAGGCGGCGCCGCTGATGGAGGCAGGGTGAGGGCGGCGCGAAAGGTTGGACAAACGCGCGCCGAGGTTGTTTAATCCTGCCGCCGCCCGGGAAGTCGGAGGCCTCAGTTCCCGTTCCCGCCGCGTCCACCCACAACTGGAGCCGACTCTTGCCGACCTGGATCATCGTCGCCGTTCTCAACATCGCGTTGATCGTGCACGCGGCCAAGACCGGGCGCTTCATGCCCTGGGGTTTCATCATCTTGTTCCTGCCCGGGATCGGCGCGCTCGCCTATGTCGTCGTCGAGCTGCTTCCCGAATGGTTCGGCTCCCATAAGGTTCGGCGCACGCGCCAGCAGATCGCGGGCGCGATGAATCCGACCGGCCGCTACCGGCAATTGCAGGAAGAGCTCGAAATCGTCGACACCATCGCCAATCGCTCGGCGTTGGCTGGGGAATGCCTGACGCTCGGCAAATACGAGGAAGCGCTGGCGCAATACGACGCGATCCTTGCGAAGCCGCTCGGCGAGGAGCCCGGCTTCATGCTCGGCAAGGCGCGCGCGGAATATGGCCTCGGCGGCGCGGGCGCGGCGCTGGCGACGCTCGACGAACTCGAACGGCGCTGGCCGGATTATCGATCGGCGGATGGCCATCTGCTCTATGCGATGGCGCTGGAAAGGGAAGGGCGCAACGACGAAGCGCTCGCCGATTACGCCGCCGTCGGCCAGTATTTTCCTGGAGCCGAGCCGCGGGTGCGCCAGGCGCAATTGCTGCAAAGGCTCGGTCGCGACGGCGAGGCGCGCGCTCTCGCCGAGGACGTCGTGCGGACGCTCGGCCGCGCCCCCGCGCATGTGCGTAACAGCCAGCGGCAATGGCTGGCGAGCGCGCAGAAGCTCGCGCGGTCGTAACCCGCGTCATCGCGAAGATCGGCGGCAAGGAGCAGGCGATGGGCATATTGGCGAAGGGCGTCTGGCGCGCCGACGGCGAGTTCCCGAAGGACGCGTCGGGGCGTTTCGTGCGGCCGGACGCCGCGTTCCGCGATTGGGTGACGGCGGACGGGTCGGCGGGGCCGACGGGGGAGGGCGGATTCGCGGCCGAGGCCGGCCGCTATCACCTCTACGTCTCGCTCGCTTGTCCGTGGGCGCACCGGACGCTGATCTTTCGCAAGCTCAAGGGCCTCGAGGCGATGATCGGCCTGTCGGTGGTCAATTGGCGTATGGGCGAGGAGGGTTGGACGTTCGCGGAGGGGCGCGGCGTCATCCCCGATCCCGTGCGCGGCGCGCGCCGTCTCTATGAACTCTACACGGCCTCGCGGCCTCGCTACACCGGCCGCGTCACCGTGCCCGTGCTGTTCGACAAGGCGCGCGGCCGGATCGTCAACAACGAGTCGGCGGACATCATCCGCATCTTCAATTCGGCATTCGATCGGCTCGGCGCGACGCCGGGCGACTACTATCCCGCCGAACTGCGCGCCGAGATCGACGCGCTCAACGCGCGCATTTACGCGAACGTCAACAACGGCGTCTATCGCTGCGGCTTCGCCGGCAAGCAGGCCGCTTACGATGAGGCGGTCGTCGCGCTGTTCGAGGCGCTCGACGCGCTGGAGGCGCGCCTCGCCGAGAAGCGCTTCCTCTGCGGCGACCGGATCACCGAGGCCGACTGGCGGTTGTTCACGACGCTGGTGCGCTTCGATCCGGTCTATGTCGGGCTGTTCAAGTGCAACCTCCGGCGCATCGCCGACTATCCCCATCTGACGCGATACCTCGGCGAACTGCGCGCCTGGCCGGGAATCGCCGAGACGATCGATCTCTTCCACATCAAGCGCCACTATTACGAGAGCCTTCTGTTTATCAATCCCACGGGAATCGTGCCTTTGGGGCCGGCCGAGCCGCGATGAAGCCGGCGAAGCGTTTGCGTTGGCATCGTGCATTTGCGAGGTTTCCATCGCCGCCGTCTCGCCTTACAACGCGCAGGCGTCGGAGTTTTGGCGGAAAAGGCCGATGAATTTCTCGATCTCCATGCGCGTGGCGCGGTTCTCGGCCGCCGTGGCGTTCGCCGCCCTGGCGTGCGTTGCGGGCGCGCACGCCGCGCCGCCGCCCAAAGTCGACGTCGTCGCCTTCGGCTTGTGGGGCGACCAGAGCGTGTTCGCCAGCGAAGCTCAAGGCGCGGCGCGCATCGTGGCGCGCCAATACGGCCACGGCGGCAAGGTCGTCGTGCGCGTCAACACGGCAAAACGCGGCGACGCCACCGAAGACAATCTGCGCGTCACGCTCGCCTCGCTCGGCGCGGCGATGGACCCCGAGCGCGATATCCTGTTCCTCATCCTCACTTCGCACGGAAACGATCAGGGCGTCGGCGTCGCCACGCCGAGCGAAAAGTCCTTCATCACGCCGATCGAGCTGCGCGATATGGTGCGCGAGAGCGGCGCGCGGCTCAGCGTCGTCGTCGTCTCCGCGTGCTATTCCGGAATCTTCGCCCAAGCGCTCGCCGAGCCCGACACGCTGGTCATCACCGCGGCGGACGCGGACCACGCCTCGTTCGGCTGCCGCGACGGCGCGAAATGGACGACGTTCGGCGAGGCGTTTTTCGACGAAGCGCTGACGCGCACGAATAACCTGCCGGACGCCTTCGCCCTGGCCCGCGGCCTGATCGCGGCGCGCGAACAGGCCGAAGGCTACGATCCCTCGAACCCGCAAATGGCGGGCGGCCAGCACGTGCTGGAGCGTCTGCAGGGCGGGGAGTGAGGCGCGCTCGCCGCGAAAGCTGACAACCCCATCCGCGCCGGCTATAAGCCGCGCGGCGTCCGGCGCGCCCTGAGGCTGCGCCTCCCGCAGGGGAAACTCATGTCTGGCACCGACCTTTCCAGCGCCGGGCTCGACGCGCGGCGGCGGCGCATATTGTTTCGCGCCCGGCGGCGCGGCCTGCGTGAGATGGACCTCGTCATGGGCCGGTTCGCCGACGGCAATCTGCCCGGCATGGACGAAGCCGACTTGAGCGAATTCGAGCGTCTGCTCGACCTTCCCGACGCGCAGGTTCTCGTCTGGATCACCGGCGAAGAGCCGACGCCGCAAGAATTCGACACGCCGCTGTTCGCGCGTCTTCGCGCCGCGCCGCGCGAAGCCTTGACGAGGGAAACCGCTAACAAGTGAAATCGCTCGCCGCGGCCGTCGGCCGCCTCGCTCAGGGCGGCGCCGTCACGCTCTGCCGCGCGCCCGAAGGCTACGACGCCTTCGTCGTCGCCGCACTCGCGCGCTCTTTCGCGCGCGCCGGCGAGGAGCGCGCGGCGGCGCTGGTGTTCGTCGCCCGCGACGGCGTCCGCGCGCAGAGCTTCATCGACGCGCTGGGCTTCGCCGCGCCGGAGATCGAGGCGCTCTATCTGCCGTCGTGGGACTGCCAGCCCTACGACCGCGTTTCTCCCAACGCGGCCGTTTCGGCGCAGCGCATGACCGCCTTGGCGCGGCTCGCGGGCGCCCGCGGCGCGCTGGAGCGGCCGCGCGCGCTCGTCGTCACGGTCAACGCCCTCGCGCAGCGCGTCCCACCGCTGAAGCACGTCGCCGGCGCCGCCTTCTCCGCCGCGCCGGGCAACAGCGTGCGCATGGAGGATCTGGCGCTGTGGCTGGAGACCGACGGCTACGGCCGCGCCAGCACCGTGCGCGACGTCGGCGACTACGCGACGCGCGGCGGCATTCTCGATCTCTTTCCCCCCGGCGCGCCGGCGCCGATCCGGCTCGATTTCTTCGGCGACACGCTCGAGTCGATCCGCGCGTTCGATCCGGAAACCCAGCGCAGCGTCGGTCCGCTGCGCGCGCTCGATCTGGTTCCGATGAGCGAGGCGCGGCTGACGACGGAGTCGATTCGCCGTTTCCGTCAGGCCTACGCCGCCGAATTCGGCGCGCCGCGGCGCGGCGACGCGCTCTACGAGGCGGTCAGCGAGGGGCGTCGCGCCATCGGCCTCGAACATTGGCTGCCGCTGCTCTACGAGTCGATGGACACGCTGTTCGATTACGCCGCCGGCGCGCCGTTCGTGCTCGACGCGCGCGTCGAGGACGCCGCGCACGCGCGGTTCGAGCAGATCGCCGACTACCACGCCGCGCGTCTGAAGGCGCACGAAGACGATCCCGTGAAGGCCGATTACCGGCCGCTGCAGCCGGATCGCCTCTACTTGAGCGAAGTCGAATTTCATCGACGGCTCGCGAGCGCGCCGTTGGCGCGCCTGACGCCGTTCGAGGCCGCGCCGGGCGCCGCGAACGTCGTCGATTGCGGCGGCCGGGTCGGACGCGATTTCGCCCCCGAACGCCTCGACGAAAACGTCAACGTCTTCGACGCCGCGGTTCGCCATATCCGGGCGCTGCGCGATCACGGTCTGCGCGTCGTCGTCGCCGGCTGGAGCGATGGGTCGCGCGAGCGCCTCGGCCACGTGCTCGCCGAACACGGGCTGAAATCGCAAGCGCTGGTCTCCTCCTACGCGCAGGCCAAGTCCGCGCGCGCCGGCGCTCTGCCGCTGGCGGTCATCGCGCTGGAGCACGGTTTCGAATCCGACGATCTGGCGGTCCTCGGCGAGCAGGACATTCTCGGCGATCGCCTCGTGCGCCGGCAAAAGCGCAAGCGCCGCGCGCAGGACGTGCTGGCGGAAGCCGCCGCTCTGACGGCGGGCGACCTCGTCGTGCACATCGATCACGGCATCGGCCGCTTCGTCGGCCTGGCGACGATCGAGGCGGCGGGCGCCCCGCACGACTGCCTGGAAATCCATTACGCCGGCGGCGATCGCCTGTTCCTGCCGGTGGAAAATCTCGAGCTGCTGTCGCGTTTCGGCTCCGAACACGGCGAACTCGATCGCCTGGGCGCCGCCGGCTGGCAGACGCGCAAGGCGCGGCTGAAGAAGCGCGTGCGCGAAATGGCGGGCGAACTCGTCCGCGTCGCCGCGCAGCGCATGACCCGGGCCGCGCCGCGCCTGGTGCCGCCCGAGGGGCTCTACGAGGAATTCTGCGCGGGCTTTCCCTACGACGAAACGCAAGATCAGGCCGCCGCCATCGAGGCGACGCTCGGCGATCTCGCCGCGGGCCGGCCGATGGACCGGCTCATCTGCGGCGACGTCGGCTTCGGCAAGACCGAGGTCGCGTTGCGCGCCGCCTTCGCCGCCGCGATCAACGGCAAGCAGACCGCGATCGTCGTTCCCACCACCCTGCTCGCGCGCCAGCACGCCGGGGTCTTTGCCGAACGCTTCGCCCGGCTGCCGATAAGGATCGGCCAGCTCTCGCGCATGGTCGGCGCCGCCGAGCAGCGCGAGGCGAAGAAGGGCCTCGCCGACGGCGGGCTCGACATCGTCATCGGCACCCACGCGCTGCTCGGCAAGGCGGTCGCCTTCAAGGATCTCGGTCTCGTCGTCATCGACGAGGAGCAGCATTTCGGCGTCGCGCACAAGGAGCGGCTGAAGGAGCTGCGCTCGGAGGTCCATGTGCTGACGCTGTCGGCGACCCCGATTCCGCGCACGCTGCAGCTGGCGATGACGGGCGTGCGCGAGCTGTCGATCATCGCCACACCGCCGGTCGATCGACTCGCGGTGCGTTCGTTCGTGTCGCCGTTCGACGCGCTGATCGTGCGCGAGGCGCTGTTGCGCGAGCGCTATCGCGGCGGACAGTCGTTCTACGTCTGCCCGCGCATAGAGGACCTCGACGACGCCGCGGCGTTCCTGCGCCAGAACGTCCCGGAGGCCAAGTTCGTCGTCGCCCACGGCCAGATGGCGGCGAGCGAGCTCGAGGACCGGGTCGGCGCCTTCTACGACGGCAAGTACGACATACTGTTGTCGACCTCGATCGTCGAATCGGGGCTCGACATCCCGCGCGCCAACACGCTGATCGTGCATCGCGCCGACATGTTCGGCCTGGCGCAGCTCTACCAGTTGCGCGGCCGGGTCGGGCGCGCCAAGACGCGCGCCTACGCCATCTTCACCACGCCCGCCCACAAGCCGGTGACGCCGCAGGCCGAGAAGCGCCTCGCGGCGCTGCAGTCGCTCGACACGCTCGGCGCCGGGTTCCAACTCGCCAGCCACGATCTCGATCTGCGCGGCGCCGGCAACCTGCTCGGCGAGGAACAGTCGGGGCACATTCGCGAAGTCGGCTACGAACTCTACCAGCAGATGGTGCAGGACGCGATCGAGCGCCTCAAGGCGGGCGTCGAGGAGCCCGCGCAGGAAATGTGGTCGCCGACGATTTCGCTCGGCGCCCCGGTGACGATTCCCGAAAGCTACATCCCCGATCTGCCGACGCGCCTGGCGCTCTATCGGCGGCTTTCGGCGCTCGAAGAGGACGCCGACATCGACGCGATGGGCGCGGAGATCGTCGACCGCTTCGGACCGCCGCCGCCCGAGGTGGCGCTGCTGTTGCGGCTGGTGACGATCAAGGCGCTGTGCCGGCGCGCCCACGTCGAGAAGCTCGACGCCGGCGCGAAGGGGCTGACGCTGGCGTTCCGCGACAATTCGTTCGCCGACCCGGCGGGACTGGTCAAATGGGTGACCAGCCAGGGCTCGCTCGCCCGCGTCCGCCCGGACATGCGCATCGTCGTCGCCGGCGACTTCGAGGACTTGCCGCAGCGCCTCGAGGGAACGCTGGCGATCATGCGGCAGATCGCCGAGATCGCGGCGAGGAAGGGGTAGCCGGGGCGGGGCCGACGGGGCCAAATTTCTCCAAGCCATTCCAAGGAAGATCCAAGCTTTTCCAAGGAAATTCCAAACTTTTCCAAGCTTTTTCCAAGGATTTCCAAACATTTTCCTTGGCGGTTTCCAACGAAATCAATACGTTGGCGGCGACGGCGGCGATTTTGCCCTTCATGAAGCCGCCGCGCCGAAATTCCCCTCGAATCCAAAGCTCGCCCGGCGAGCGCCGAGCGACCGCGGAGCGATCGTCCGCCACGGCCGACGCGGATGCCCTCGCCGACCTTCGATTGTAGGCTACCACGAATTCTGTTTTTCCGGAAGGAAAATGTCGCGAGCGTTACGGTCACCGTGCACGCATCGCGCTTCTGCTCGGCGACCGCCAGGGAGAGACCATGCAGCGATCGTTAAGCGCACTGTCACCGTAACGGCACTGTCACCGTAACGGTAACGCGCGTAATGTAATGCCGTAATGAATGGGGGCCCGTAATGGCGATTACTTGCGCCACGCTTTTTCGTTCTTCTTCTCGTAGTCGCTGAACGCCTTCTTGAGTCCGGTAAGCACTTCAGCGGCTGTTTTGAACATCGCGCGCAGTTGCGGTTCCGAGACCTTGTCGATGTCGGACCGCAGGTGATCTATGACTTCCTTGAGCCGGCCCTGCATCTTCTCGATGTGATGACGCGGATCGCTTTCGTTGGTGGTGGCCATGCGAGCTCTCCTCATTCAGAGGGCATAACAGTCCCCGACTAAACCTAACGCTCGTAATGAGGAAGTCGCAAGGTTCGGAATTTACCCATCTCATACGAAGTTACAAGTTACGGTGACAGTGCATTTTATTGATGAGAGACGACTGCCGTGTAAATTTGTCGGCCATGGCCCGTCTGGCTCGTGTCGTCATTCCCGGATTGCGGCGCCATGTCACGCAACGCGGCAATGGAGGCGCGCGGACGTTTTTCGGCGACGCCGACTACGCCTATTACCGCGATCTCCTCGGCCGGCATTGCCGCGAGGCCGGCGTGGAAGTCTGGGCTTGGGTGCTGATGCCCAATCACGTCCATCTCATTCTCAACCCGTCCGATCCGGACGGCCTGCGGCGCGCGCTCGCCCAGGTCCACCGGCGCTACGCCGGACATGTTCATGCGCGGCAGAAGAAGACCGGCCATTTCTGGCAGGGCCGGTTCGGCGCGGCGCCGATGGACGAGGCGCATCTGGCGGCGGCGCTGCGCTACGTGGCGATGAACCCGGCGCCCGCCCGCCTGGTGGAACGGCCGCAGGACTGGCCGTGGTCGAGCGCGCGGGCGCATCTGAGCGGCGTCGCGGACGGCGTGACTCTTCTCACCCCGGTGCGTGATCGCTTTCCTCGCTTCGCCGATCTTCTCGACGAGGACGCGCTCGACGCGCTGCAGACGCCGCTGCGACAAGCCGAGGCGGTCGGCCGTCCGGTCGGCGACGCCGCTTTCCTCGCCGCGCTGGAGGCCGCCACGCAGCGCCGCCTGCGCCCGATGCCGCGCGGCCCCAAGCCGAAAGAGCGCGCTTAGGCGGACGGAGTGAGTTATGCGCACTGTCACCGTAACGGCCGTAACGGCGCTCGGCGACGCCGCCTTCCTCGCCGCGCTGGAGGGTGCTGCGCAGCGCCGCCTGTGCCCGATGCCGCGCGGCCCCAAGCCGAAAGAGCGGGGTTAGGCGGAAGGAGCGAGTTATGTGCACTGTCACGGTAACTGCGTAACTGTAACTGGAAAGAGCGCGCTTAGGCGGACGGAGTGAGTTATGCGCACTGTCACCGTAACGCCGTAACGCCGTAACGCCCAAAATCTCAATGTCTCACTTTCGGGGTCCACTCCAACGGCGTAACGGTAACTCGTAACTCCGTAATTGCATGGACGGCTTCCCTCTGATGGGTTCATGACAACGACCATCATGGCGCGTCGATGCCGCTCGGGGCGCCGTCCACCCCATCACCATAATTCCGCCGCTGGCCTCAGAATGTAAAATTTTGCATACACATTTGTCGAATCCGATTGGCGGGGATAGCCCGTGGCGCGCATACTTTCCTATGCGGGGCCGAGCGAGCTCTTCAGAGAATGCATGTAAACGGCTCGGGGGGAAAAGTTATGAAGGTAAGAGCCGTCGTCCTTGAGGGCGTTGGCGATATTTGTCTTCGCGACATAGAAGTCCCGGGGACTCCGGAGCCGGCGGACAACGAGGTGCGGATCGCCGTCAAGGTGGTCGGTATCTGCGGCAGCGATGTTCATTATTACAAACACGGCCGGATCGGCGATTTTGTCGTCAACGAGCCGATGATCCTCGGCCACGAGGCCGCCGGCGTCGTCACTGCCGTGGGTGCGAATGTTGCCGATCTTAAGGTCGGCGATCGCGTCTGCATGGAGCCGGGCATTCCCGACTTCGGATCGCGGCAAACGCTCGAGGGCCATTACAACCTCGATCCGTCGGTGCGCTTCTGGGCGACGCCGCCGGTTCACGGCTGCTTGACGCCGGAGGTGGTCCACCCGGCGGCGCTGACCTATAAGCTGCCCGATAACGTCAGCTTTGCCGAGGGCGCCATGGTCGAACCGCTGGCGATCGGCGTCTACGCCGCCTTTAAGGGCAGCATCCGTCCCGGCGACGTTGCCGTCGTGGCCGGCGCCGGCACCATCGGTATGATGGTGGCTTTTGCGGCGCTGGCGAGCGGCTGCGCGAAAGTCATCCTCAGCGACGTCGCCAAGGCCAAGCTCGATCTTGTCGCGGCCCGCCCGGGCATCGTCACCGTCGACCTCAACCGGGAGAAGCTCGCCGACGTCGTGGCGGCGCAGACCGGAGGACGAGGCGCCGACCTGTTCTTCGAGGCGAGCGGCAGCCCGCGTGCGTTCGACGATCTGATGGACGTGGTCGGCCGCGGCGGGCGCGTGGTGCTAGTCGGCATGCCGCCGGATCGCGTTCCGCTAGACGTCGTGGCTCTCGAGGTCAAAGAGATCAGCTTAACCGGCATCTTCCGCTACGCCAACGTCTGGGAGCGGACGCTGGCGCTGCTCGGATCCGGCAAGATCGATCTCAAGCCGTTCATCTCGGCGAGCTATCCGTTTGACCAGTCGATCGCGGCGTTCGAACGCGCCGCGCAGCAGAATTCGTCGGACGTGAAAATCCAGATCACGTTCTGATCAAGGGAGTCGACGCGCGGCGCTGCTGGAGAAGGGGAGAAAGGCTCGCATAATGAATGCAAGGCCTGTGCTCGAGGTGATCCAGACGCCGCTTGAGCGGACGTTCCGCGTTTATGCCCACGACTATCCTTTCGCCTACTCGGGATGGCACTATCACCCGGAATACGAGCTGCATCTGATCCGCCGGAGCAGGGGACATTTCTACGTCGGGACCTATGCCGGCGAATTCGGCCCGGGCAATCTGGTGATGACCGGTCCGAACCTGCCGCACATGTGGGTTTCCGGCGCCAATGACCGCGACATGGATGGTCGTATCGTCGGGCGGGATCTGGTGCTGCAGCTGAGCGCCGGCTTCGCCGAGCGCTGCTTCGCCGGGTTCTCTGACTGCGCCGGCCTCACCGAACTCCTCGAGGCGTCGCGGGCCGGCATCGAATTCTCGGCGGCTGCGTCGGCCGAGGGCGCGGAGCGGATGGAGGCGCTGCTAACCGCCAACGGCTTCGAGCGGATGGCGCTTTTCTTCAACCTGCTCAGGATTCTGGAGGAGGATCGCGGGCGGAAGTCGCTGTCGCTCAAGGGCGCGGACCATGAATGCGCCCAGCCCAAGCGGCTCGAAAGGATTCTGGCTTACATCGCAGAAAATTTCAATCGTTCGAATTTGTCGTGCCGCGGGGTGGCCCAGGTTGAGGGGATGGGGCTGCCGGCCTTTTCGAGGCTATTCGAACGACACATCAAGTGTACTTGTGTCGAATACGTAAACCACCTGAGGATCTACAAGGCTTGTCAGCTTTTGGTGGAGACTGAATTCAATATCACAACGATCGGTCTGGAAGTTGGATACGATACCCTATCTACCTTCAACCGGAATTTCAGGCGGCTGATCGGGAGAACGCCATCGGCGTTCCGGGCTGAGAGGAGGTTCTCCGACCCGGCATCGTCGAAGAGGATCCGACAGGCGCACATGGGAGGGAAGGCGCAATGTTTATCGGAGTCGACTGCGAAACGCAGAGGACCAAGGCTCTTGTCATCTACGATTGCGGGCGCGTGCGCGGTCGCGGATACGCCGTCCAAAGTCTGATCGAGCGCGACAGCGGCGCCCGCGAACGGCATCGGTAGAGCCGGGTCGATGCTATGATCGCGTCCGCGCGCATGGCGCTGAACCGGTCCGTCCTGCCTGCCGGCGAGATCCGCTGCATCGGCGTCTCCGGCCAGCAGCATGGCCTTTTTGTCCTCGATGCGGCAGGAACGGCGATCCGCCCAGCCAAGCCTTGGAACGATACGGAGACCGCGCCCGACAACGAACGGCTCGCCGCCGCCTTCGGCGGTCGGGCGGTTTGGTTCGAGAAGGTCGGCGTCATCCCCGCTCACCTGGCGGAGATCCGAAGAGCGGTCATCACCGCGCTCCTTGAATCAGCCGGACGCCAATTCCACCACTGCTTCCTCTGCCTCACCTGAACGAGGTCGAACCAAAGTAGCGCTAATAGATAGACTCGTCGCATGGAGGAGGGGCATGACCCAAAATAACGTTCTTGAAGTCAAGCACATAAGCAAATCGTTTCCCGGTGTACAAGCACTCGATGACGTTAGTTTTTCTGTTAAGGAACATTCGGTTCATGGGCTGTGCGGCGAAAACGGCGCGGGAAAATCAACATTGATGAAGATCATTAATGGAATTTACCAGCCGGATAGCGGAGACACTTTCGTCCGCGGAGAGAAAGTCAACATCGAATCTCCCATCAAAGCGGGTGAACTCGGCATTTCTATGATCTTCCAGGAATTGAACTATATGCCTGAAATGTCTATCGAAGAAAGTCTATTTGTCGGACGTTGGCCGAAGAAACATTATGGTCGTATCGACTGGAAATCCATCCGAGAAAGAACCCTCGAACTGCTCAAGCAGGAACACCTTCATTTTGATCCGGAAACAAAACTTAAGGACCTGTCGATATCCAATCTCCAAATGTTGGAAATTCTCAAAGCCATTTCCCGTGACGCAGACATTATTATCATGGACGAGCCCACCTCTTCCATCACCAACAAAGAAATTGAGATCCTTTTTGAGAAAATTGCCGATCTTCGCGCTCGCGGGAAGGCAATTGTGTACATTTCCCACAAAATCGACGAGATCTTCCGAATCGCCGACGAAATCTCAGTTCTGCGAGATGGAAAGGTCGTCGAAACACGACCGAAAGACCAGTTCGACATCGACTCTGTCATCGCGCTCATGGTGGGGCGCGCTCTTGGACACGGGTATCCCAAGGAAGACGTTCCTCATGGCGACGTGGTTCTGGATGTGGAGCACTTCAGTGGGCCCAGCGGATTTAATGACGTTTCCTTCAACGTGAAAGAAGGCGAGATTGTCGGCCTTGCCGGTCTTGTCGGGGCAGGCCGGACAGAGACGGTAAGGGCGCTTTTTGGTCTTGATGAGCATACTCAAGGGACCATAAAAATTCGCGGAAAAGCTTCCAAATTAAGAACTGTTCAAGATAGTATTAGAGGCGGCATCGTAATGCTTTCCGAGGACCGGAGACGCTTCGGTATTGTTTCAGTCAGAGATGTCAAAGAAAACGTCTCCCTGGCTTCGATGGAGCAATTTTTCCAAAATGGTCACCTCTATAAGGCAAAGGAAAGAAGCAAGGTCAAGGAAATCTGCGGCCGAATCAATGTCAAAATGTCATCTATTGATGTGCCGGTCAGTACGTTAAGCGGCGGGAATCAGCAAAAAGTTGTTCTATCAAAGTGGATGCTGCGGGAGCCGGAAGTTCTTATTCTGGATGAGCCAACTCGAGGAATCGACGTAGGCGCAAAGTTCGAAATATACAAGTTGATGACGAACCTTGTGAAGGAAGGTAGGTCGATCGTTATGGTGTCTTCCGAACTTCCCGAACTGATCGGCATGTGTGACCGTATATATGTTATGGCTGAGGGACAAGTAGCCGGAGAGCTTAAGCGGGCGGAGTTCTCTCAAGAGAAGATCATGCGATACGCGATGAATATCGTAAACGCGGGTTGATATAGCAGCGGGCGGAAGAGATGCAAAGGCGAGGACGATGGCTAACCTGATAACAAGGGACACTTGGCAAAAGATAAAGTCGCGATACTCCATTTACATGGTTGTGGTCGTGATGATTATCGTCTGTGGCGTGCTGAATGAGAATTTTTTCTCGACACGAAACATCGCTAACATTTCCGCCCAGATTTCCGTTACGACGATTTTAGCGTTTGGCGAAACATTACTGATCATCGCTGGTTTGCTTGACCTCTCCTGTGGATCGGTTTTAGCTCTGGCGGGCGTGATGTCTGTATACGTCTATAAGGAAACGGGGTCAATGACTGGCGCCTTTGCCGCCGGAATATTGTTTGGAGTGATATGCAATTATATTAATGGAATCATGGTTAGATACTTCCGTATTCCGGCGTTTATTGCGACTCTGGCGATGCTGGCGATGGCTAGAGGATGTTCCCTTCTTTTTACGCGAGGTCAAAATATTTATCAAATTGGCGACTACATCTGGTTTGGTCAGGGACGGTTAGGGTTTGTGCCGATCCCGGTGATATTTATGATCATCGTTGGCATTCTGACCTGGTACATTCTCGGTCAAACCAGCTTTGGCCGCTCATTATACGCGGTGGGAGGAAACGAGGAGGCCGCCAGGGCGTCAGGCATCAACATTGGACGGGTCAAGATTGGAGCATATCTCATCAACGGCGCCTTTGTCGGCCTGGCCGGCATTCTGTTGATGTCTCGAACCAATGTCGGCGCCCCCAATTCCGGTCAGGGTTATGAATTCGAAGCCCTGACAGCTGCGATCATCGGCGGAACGAGCTTTTCCGGCGGTCTTGGAACCGCGGGGGGAACTTTGGCCGGCGCGTTTATCGTTGGCTTCTTAAATAATATTATGAACCTGACGGGAGTGGATTCGTACCTACAGCAAGTCATCAAGGGCGCAATTATTGCGTTGGCTGTCGGATACGATATGTGGGCCAAGCTGAACCGCACCAGGAAGACGCTGGGCGCGGCGAAGATACCTAGTGAACCAAAGGAGGAAAAGCCATAATACGGTGTGTTTGGGAAAGGTAGGGGGATTATATCATCTGGTTAATTCCCTTTCTCTGGTAACCAACGTAAGAGGAGAAACCCGTGAAAACCCTTCTGAAGACAATCGGAGCCGTTGCGGCTGTCGCCACCATGTGCCTGGCGACCGCAACGGTTGGTCAGGCCCGCGACTACAAGGTCGCATTTATCGCTCGCGCCCAGGCGGATTCCTTCGCCGCATGGCTGACGAACGGCATTATGGACGAGGCAAAGAAGTATCCTGATATGAAACTCGACGTGATGGATTCTCAGGCTGACGACGCCAAAGAGAACGCCTTCATCGAGAACGCCGTCGCCAACAAATATGACTTGATCATTGTTCAGCCGAACAACGGCGAGGCTCAACGTCCGTACGTCGAACGAGCGGTCAAGGACGGCGTCAAGGTGATCACGACCAACGCTCGCATCAAGAACATCCCGGGATCGTCGTCGGTCGACGCGGATCCCTATATGCAGGCGGCCGTCAACGCCCGCGTGGCCGTCACCCAGGTGCCGAAGGACGCCAAGGTCGTCGTTCTGAATGGACCTCCCGGCAACATGCACGCCGATGCGCGTCGTCTATCGTGGCAAAAGGAATTCTTCGACAAGCGTCCGGACGTCAAGATCGTCGGTGAGCAGATTGCTCATTGGAACAAAGAAGAAGCCATGCGCTATATGGAAGACTGGGTCCAGGCCAACCCCAAGATCGACGCCATTATTTCCATGAATGACAACATGGCCTCCGGGGCGTTGGAAGTCATCAAAGACGACCCGAAGTTCAAGAACATCCTCAGCTATGGGGTTGACGGCACCGCAGAAGCGATGCTGCTGATCCAGTCGGGCAGAATGACGTCGACGTCGCTGCAGAACGCCTATGATCTGGCGGCCAAGAATATCAGCGTCGCTCACGACCTCCTGACTGGAAAGATCACTCAAATTGACACCGACATCGACTGCCCGTTGGTCAACAAGGACAACGTCGAGGAATTCATCAAGATTCACAAGAAGTCCGGTGCGATCAAGTAAGTGACCTAATCTTCGGGGCGGGATTGTATATCCCGCCCCTTTTTTGGGAGGGATGGGAAACCGGTAACCCTCCGCCGCGGGATTACGGTGATGGGGTGGACAGCGCCCCGAGCGGCATCGGTGTGCCATGATGGTCGTTGTCACTATCCATCAGAGGAAAGCCGTCCACCCCATCACCGTAACCGGTAATCGCAGGACGAGGATCGCCGGGGCGCGGTGAGACCGCTGTGGCGAGGTTCCGCGTCCCGGCTTGGCGCGGCCGACGGCAGGAGTAGACTGGCCCGGCCAACCCGTCGCTGAGAGGCGCCATGAGGATCGTCGTCATTTCCGCGCTCGCCCTGGCGCTCGGGGCTACGCTCGCCGCCGCCGCGCCGCGCCACTTCCCGCCGCGCCGCCACCCGGCGCCGCGTCATGCCGCGCTGCGCCACGCCGCGCCGCCGCACCTGAAGACCCAGCCCTTCGACCTCAAGACGGGGATGGAGCTGACGATTCCGATCGCGATCGTCGACGGCAAGGCCGTGGCCGGCGTTCCGCGCCTCGCCAAGCTCGGCGCGAGTCCGCCCAATGACGGCGAGATCACGGTCGGGCTCGAGCGCGAGCAGGGGACGCTCTATAACCAGATCGCCGTGGTCGAGAAGACCGCGCAGCCGATCAATTTCCTCGTCACCGGGCTCAACGGCGACATCAAGATCGACGAAACGGAGATCTGCGGCCGGCTCGACGCGCCGATCGCCGCCCACATCGGCTCGGTGCCATGGCAATTCCGGCTCAACGGCTTCGAAGTCGGCAAGGGCGCCGGGAGCTGCGAGTAGGGCGCGGCGCTTCGTCAGCTTGGCGGCGGCGGCGACGGCGCTAGACTGGCTTGCATCGGTGATCGCCAGCGAGGAGCCATGGGAACCTTCGTCACTCGCGCCAGCGCCGCGGCGCTCTCGCTTCTCCTTGTCGCGCCGTGCTCGGCGGACGACTTGCCGCAGAAGCCGACGCCGTTCGACATCAAGCCCGGCCAGGAGCTGACGATTCCCGT
The DNA here is from genome assembly GCA_963775575.1 of uncultured Alphaproteobacteria bacterium. Classification (GTDB taxonomy): domain Bacteria; phylum Pseudomonadota; class Alphaproteobacteria; order Rhizobiales; family Beijerinckiaceae; genus Roseiarcus. The sequence continues at coordinate 693,984 of CAVZJG010000002.1, read as the reverse complement.
CGCCGTCGTCGACGGCCAGGTCGTCGTCGGCGCGCCGCGCCTCTCGAAGCTCGGGACCGCCGCGCCGAAGGACGGCGAGATCACCGTCGGGCTGACGCCGGCGACGCCGGGCTCGTACACCGAGACGGTGACGGCGACGGAGAAGACGGCGGCCCCGATCGACTTCCTCGCCACCGGCGTCAACGCCTACGTCAAGATCGACGAAGCGGTGATCTGCGGCCGCCTCGATGCGCCATCCTCGGCGCGCATCGCCCTCGCCTCGTGGCGCGTGGTGCTGAGGGGGTTCGAGGTCGGCAAGGGCGGGCCGAGCTGCCCGTGAGGGCGAGGCTTGCCGGGCGATGACGCGCGGCGCCAGCGATCGAAACATGTGTCGGCGGCCACATCGGATCGTCGCCGTCAAGTCCAGGCGAACGCGTAGCATTCGGCCGGGCGAAACGGGCTTGGCCTTGACGCCGAGCACGGATCCGGCACAGCGCCCGTCTTCCGACGAACGCTTCACCCGGAAGCCGTATCAGTCGGCCGCCCGCGCTCCCTGTTCGGGCGGCGCGCCGGTCGCGGCGGCGAAGCGGGCGCGATAGACGCCGAGGTTTTCGCTCACCCGCTCGACATAGTCGCGCGTCTCGTCGAACGGGATGCGCTCGACCCAGTCGACCGGATCGATTTTCCCGGTGCGCGGATCGCCGTAGGCGGCGAGCCATTGCGCGACGCGCCCGCCGCCGGCGTTGTAGGCGGCCAAGGCGAGTTCCAGCGAGCCGCCCTCGTCCTCCATCAACTGGCCGAGATACGCGGCGCCGAGCTGGAGGTTGAACGCGGGATCGGCGCCGAGGCGCGAGGGGTCGAAGGCGACGCCGACGCGGCGCGCGGTCTCTTGCGCGGTCGAAGGCAGGATCTGCATCAGGCCCTTGGCGCCGGCGCCCGAGACCGAGCGCCAGGCGAATTCGCTCTCCTGGCGCGCCACCGCGTAGACGCTCGCCAGGTCCGCCGAATGCGGCAGCGGCGCGAAGGACGGCACGCCGAAGGTCGGGAACGCCGCGGCGTCGACGGCGAAGCCGCGTTCGGTCGCGATCTTGCCAAATTCGACATTGGTGGTCGCATCGGCGTGGGCCGCCACGACTTCGGCGAGCGCGGCGATCTGCGCCTCGTCGCGCCAGCGGCCGGCCGCCGCTTCGGCCAGAGACGCGGCGAGGTCGTCGAGGCCTGCGGCGTAGAGCCATTCGACGACGCGCGTCGCCTCCTGGCGATCGTCGCCGCGAGCGACGATCGCCGGCGCGCGCAACGCGACCTCGGCGCGGCCCAGGCGCTTAGCCGCCAGTTGGCCGTAATAGGCGATCGGGTGAAGCGCGGCGCGCTCGTAAAAGCGGCGCGCCTCCTCGTCTTGGCCCATCGCCTCGGCGGCGCGCCCCTGCCAATACGCCGCGCGCGCGATCGACAGCGGCGTCGCGGCGACCGCGCTCGCCGCGGCGAAGCGGCGCGCCGCCTCCGGCGCGTCGTCGACGAAGCGCAGCGCGATCCAGCCGGCGTGAAACGCCGCGTCGACGCGCGCCGGGACGGAGGCGGGCGCCGCCGCCGCGCAGATTTCGTAGGCTTTTTCGTATTCGCCGAGGTCGAGCAGTTCGCGCGCGACCATGCGCTGTTCGCTCCACCACTTGTCCGGGTCGATCAGCGTGCCCGGCTCGCTCGGCGCGCGCTTGAGCCAGGCGGCGGCCTCCAGCGCCCGATTGGCGCGGCGCGCGTCCTGAACGCGCGCGAAGGTGAGGCCGGGATCGCCCTGCAGCGCGGCGGGCACGGCGGCGATCGCGCGCGCCGGCAGCGGGCCGCGCATCGCGATGACGCGCGCGCGGGCGAGCGCGACTTCGTCCGAGCCGGCGAGCGCCGCCGCGCGCATCGCCGGTTCGGTCTTTTCGGCGTAGAGCAGCCGGTCGGCGCGATACTTGTGGTCGGCGCGCGTCAGCGCCGTGGCGAACTCCCCGAGAATCGCGCGCTCGGTCCAGGCGTCGAGATCGTCGTCGCGCCATAGCGCGCGCACGACCGACGTCGCCTCCTCGCTCCGCCCGGCGGCGCGCGCGGCGCGCGCGGCGGCGAGCTTGCCGGCGGGGGTGCGCGGCGGATCGCCCGCCAGCGCCGCGGCGATCAGCGGCGGCGCGGCGCGCTGGGTATAGAGGTGGGCCTCTTGCTCGCCTCTGATCCAGTCCTCGTCCGGCCAGTCGGGATGGGCGGCGGCGAAGGCGGCGAGGCGCCGGTCGTCGGGATCGGCGGCCAGGCGCAGACCCGCCCAATCCGCCGCCGCGCGCTCGATCGGATCGGCGATTTTATTGGCGACGGCGTCGCCCCCCGCCGCGTCGCCTTTGCGGTAGAGCGCCCCGGCGGCGGCCAGTGCGCCGGCGTCGAGCCGCGCGACGGGCTTGGCCTCGGGCGCCGGCGCGGCGGCCGGGCTCGGGGTCGGCGCGGGCGCAGGTCCGGGCCCGGGCTCGATGGCGCCGATCGGCGTCGGGTCGATTTCGGCGACGGACGCCGGCGGGGCCGGCGCGCCGACCGCGATTCGAGCGCTCGGCGCCCCCTCAGGGGGGGTCGCCGCGGTTCGCGGCGCGGCGGTGACGAGCCGCGCCGGGACCTGAAGCGGCGCAGACGCGGCCTCGCGCGCGACCGGCGCCCGGCGCGTCGCATCGTGCTCCGCGCCGAGCCCGGCAAGAAACAGCACGCTCAAGCCCGCCGCCGCCGCGGCGAAACGCAACACGATCATCCGAAAACCCTCGGCGGGAATCTTGCGCCGGTTTTGCTGAGCAACCGTTAACCACGGCGCATTCGGCTTCTCCCCCTTTCCCACGCCGGCTCTTGGGGTTATGTGTCGATCCGGGCGCGCCGCGGGCGGGCCCGTTCCACGACGAGTTGGAAACGCGAAATGGACAAGCGCGCCAAGTTTCACGGATCGATCCCGGCCCTCATCACCCCCTTCAAGGACGGGAAAATCGACGAGCCGGCGTACCGAACCTTGATCGACTGGCAGATCGCCTCCGGCTCGCATGGGCTGGTGCCGGTCGGCACGACCGGCGAAAGCCCGACGCTCAGCCACGAGGAGCACCGCCGCGCCGTCACCATTTGCATCGACGAGGCGCGCGGCCGCGTGCCGGTCATCGCCGGCGCCGGCTCCAACAACACGCTCGAGGCGATCGAACTGGCGCGCCACGCCGAAAACGCCGGCGCCGACGCGGTGCTGGTGGTGACGCCCTATTACAACAAGCCGACCCAGGAAGGCCTGTATCAGCATTTCCGCGCGATCAACGACGCCATCGGCATACCCATCGTCATTTACAACATCCCTTCGCGCAGCGTCGTCGACATGTCGGTGGACACGATGAAGCGGCTGTACGAGTTGAAGAACATCGTCGGCGTCAAGGACGCCACTGGCGACGTGGGGCGCATCTCGCGCCAACGCCACGCGATGGGAGCGGACTTTATCCAGCTTTCGGGCGAAGATATGACGGCGCTCGCCTGCATGGCGGCGGGCGCCGACGGCTGCATTTCGGTCACCGCCAACGTCGCGCCCGCGCAATGCGCGGAACTGATGGAATTCGCGCTGAACGGCGAATTCGGCCAGGCGCTGCGCCTGCAGGACCGGCTGACGCCGCTGCACGCCGCGATCTTCGTCGAACCCGGCGTGTGCGGGGCCAAATACGCGCTGAGCCTGCTCGGCCATGCGCGCAACGAGGCGCGCCTGCCCCTCATCCCGGTCGGGCCGCCGACCGAGGCGTTAATCCGCCGCGCGATGGTCCACGCCGGCGTGCTCAACGCGTAAGGTGCGACGAGGAGAGCCGCCGTTGGTGGCCGCCGCCCGGGAAAAGCCGAACTTCAAGGTCGTCGCCGACAATAGGCGCGCCCGCCACGAGTACGAGATCGGCGAGGTGTTCGAGGCCGGCCTGATGCTGACCGGGCCGGAGGTCAAATCGCTGCGCGCCGGCAAGGCGACGGTCGCCGAAAGCTACGCCGCCGTCGACCGCAACGGCGAGATGATGCTCTACAACGCCAACATCCCGGAATATCTGCAAGCCAACCGCTTCAACCACGAGCCGCGCCGGCCGCGCAAACTGCTGCTGCACGCCAAGGAGATCGCCAAGCTCGCCAAGGGCGTCGAGCGCGACGGCATGACGATCGTGCCGCTACGCGTCTATTTCAACGCCAAGGGCCGGGCGAAAATCGTCATCGCGCTGGCGCGCGGCAAGAAGCTGCACGACAAGCGCGAGGCGGAGAAGAACCGCGACTGGAGCCGCGACAAGTCGCGGCTGATGCGCGAGAAGGGGTGAGGCGCGAGGCGAGGACATAGCAGCCGCGCCGGCGTCCCTCGGCCGCTTCGCCTCACCCGCTGTTGCGCAGGCCCGCCGAAATGCCGTTGATCGTCAACTGAATGCCGGTCAGCACCTTTTCGCTCGCCGCGTGCGCGCGGTGCAGCTTGAGCAATTCGATCTGCACGTGGTTGAGCGGATCGAGATAGGGGAAGCGGTTGCGGATCGAGCGCGCCAGCAGCGGGTTGCTGTCCAGCAGATTGTCCTGCTCCATGATCGTGTTGAGCGCGTCGACCGAATCGGGCCATTCGCGCGAAATGCGCGAGAAGATCGCCTCGCGCAGCTTCACGTCGGCGACGAGCTGCGCGTAGCGCGAGGCGATGGCGAGGCTCGATTTGGCCAGCACCATGTCCATGTTGGAAAGAAGGGTGCGGAAGAACGGCCACTCGCGGTACATCGCCTTGAGCTGATCGAGGCCGTCTTCAGGGTTGGCGGCGACGAAATCCTTGACCGCCGAGCCGAAGCCGTACCAGCCGGGCAGCATCAGGCGGCATTGGGACCACGAGAACACCCAGGGGATCGCGCGCAAGTCGGCGATCGCCGTCGTCTGCTTGCGCGAAGCGGGGCGCGAGCCGATGTTGAGCGTGGCGATTTCGGTGATGACGGTCGAGGACCAGAAATAGCGTTCGAAGCCTTCGGTCTCGTAGACGAGGCTGCGATAGGCGGCGTACGCGCTCTGCGACAGCGCCTCCATCGCGCTCAAGTAAGCCGGATCGGGCGCGGCGACGTGCTCCTGCAGCAGGCTCGCCTCCAGCGTCGCCGAGACGAGCGTCTCGAGATTGCGCCGCCCGACTTCGCCGTTGGAATACTTGCTCGAGATGATTTCGCCCTGTTCGGTGATGCGGATCTGGCCCTGCACCGCGCCGCCGGGCTGCGCCAGGATCGCGTCGTAACTCGGCCCGCCGCCGCGCCCGACCGATCCGCCGCGGCCGTGAAACAGACGGATGCGCACGCCGTGCCGCTTGAACACCTCGATCAGGCCGATCTCGGCCTTGTAGAGCTCCCAGCCCGAGGTGACGAAGCCGCCGTCCTTGTTGGAATCGGAATAGCCGAGCATCACCTCCTGTTCGCCGCCGAGACTGTCGACCAGGCGGCGGTATTCGGGAACGGAGAGCAGCCGGTCCATCACGCCGACGCAGGCGCGCAAGTCCTCGATGGTCTCGAACAGCGGCGCCATGTTGAGCGCGGCGCGGCCGTGGGCGCCGACCAGACCGGCTTCCTTGAGCAACAGCGCGAGCTCCAGCATGTCCGAGACGCCCTCGGTCTTGGAAATGATGCTGGTGCGGATCGCGTCGGGACCGTAGGTCTTGCGGATCTCTACGGCCATACGGAACACCGCGAGTTCGCCGGCCGTTTCCTCGCTATAGGCGACAAACGGCGAGACCAGCGGGCGCGGCGATCGCAGCTCGCTCAGCAGCAGCGAGACGCGCGCCTCTTCGCCGAGCTTGAGGTATTCGACGCCGGGAGCCGCTGCGGCGAAAAGTTCGGCGACGGTGCGCTCGTGCACGTCGGAGTTCTGGCGCAGATCGAGCGGGGCGAGGTGGAAGCCGAAGAGGTCGACCGCCCGGCGCAGCGCGCGCAAGCGGCCGCGCGCCAGAATGGCGGCGCCGTGGGCCTCGAGCGAATGGGCGATCGTCTCGAGATCGGCGCTGAACTCGGCGACGCTCGAGTAGGGCGGCAAGTCGATCAGCGGCTCGCGCGGCGCGACGACGTGGTCGAGATTGACCGCCGTCCTGGCAAGGCGCGAATAGATGCCGGCGATGGCGCGCCGGTAGGGTTCGTCGCGGCGCGTCGCAGCGTGGTCGGCCGAACGTTCCGCCAGCGCGTCGAGCGCTACGCTGACCCGCACGAGCCCCGAGCTCATCGAAAATTCGCCCCCCAGCTCATGCAGCTCTTCGAGATAATGGCCGAGCGCGCTGGCGCTCTGCAGCCGCATCGCCTCGCTCAGCACCTCGGCGGTGACGTAGGGGTTGCCGTCGCGATCGCCGCCGATCCACGAACCGATGCGCAGGAACGAGGCGACGCGCTTGCCGGCGTTCGCCGGCTCCTGGCGCGCCAGTTCGTCCTCGATCGAGCAGTAGATGCGCGGCAGTTCGCGGAAGAACGTATAGTGGTAGTAGGAAAGGCCGTTGGAGACCTCGTCGATCACCCTCAGGCGCGTCTGCCGCAGCATGTTGGTGCGCCAGAGGATGAGAATGGCGCGCCGCAATTGCTCCTCGATGCGCGTGAGCTCGACTTCGTCTCCCGCGTCGCGATGGCGCGCGTCGAGCAGCGCGGTGATTTCCAATTCGCGCATCAGCGTGCTCTTGCGCCGGACCTCGGTCGGGTGGGCGGTGAGCACGGGGCTGACCAGCGCATGGTCGAAGAACGCGCGCAGCGCGCGAGCGTCGACGCCGGCGTCGGCGGCGCGCTTGAACGCGTAGGCCAGCGCGCCGGGACGCGGCTCCGACTTCATTCGCACATGGGCGCGATTGCGGCGGATGTGGTGCTGGTCCTCGGCGATGTTGGAAAGATGCGAGAAATAGCTGAAGGCGCGCACGATGCTCAGCGTCTGCTCGGCGTCGAGGCTGTCGAGCGTCGCCTCCAACTCGCGCCGCGCGCCGATCTCGTTGTCGCGATGGAAGCGGATCGAGGCCTGGCGAATCCGCTCGACGATGGCGAAGACCTCTTCGCCCTCCTGCTCGCGCACGGTGTCGCCGAGCAGACGCCCGAGCAGGCGAATGTCGGCGCGCAGCGGCGCGTCCTTTTCCGCTTCGGCTTCGGCCGCTTCGCGGGCCTCGGCGCGCTCTTTGACGACGGCGATCGACATGGGCGGGGGCCCTGTACGGCCGGACGGGCCGGCGTGAATTGACCTTGCCTCATGTTGCAGCGCATCAACGGGCGACGCAAGGGGGGCAAGCGCGGCGGCGAGGCGCGCGCGCAAGGACGCCGGGTCCTTGAGCGCGCATTCGAAGACCACCACGGCGCGCCAGCCCATCGCCTCCAGCGCCTTGATGTTGCTTGCGTCGCGCGCGCGGTTGCGCGCGATCTTCCACCGCCAATAGTCGGCGTTGTCCTTCGGGCTGCGCGCGCCGCGCGGGCAATCGTGGCCGTGCCAGAAGCAGCCGTGGACGAAAATCGCCAGCCGCCGCCCGAAATAGACGATGTCGGGCTTGCCCGGCAGATCGGCGCGGTGGAGGCGATAGCCGGGGGCGAGCGAGCGCAGCATCGCGCGCACCGCCAGTTCCGGGCCGGTGTCGCGCGATTTCACCGCGCGCATGACGGCGGAGCGCTCGGGCGAGGGTTCAACTTGTTTGAACTTATTCACGACGAATCGCGGTTTCCTCGGACTCTTTGGCGATCTCGCCTCCGCGTCGGACGATCGTCCGACGAACCGTATCTTCATCACGGTGCGCGACCTCAAAGTCGACGAAATTTACCTCCTCATCGCGGCCGCCGAAGCATCGATGAAACGCCTGCAGGAGATCAACAGCTGCTAGAGGTTGAGCACGTGGATTGGCGTTGTTGCGCGGTGTCGGGATGGTCGACGGAAACACATATATGCACGGAGGCGGCAAGCGGTATTGCGCGACCGTAGTCCTGCGATCCGAAGCCGTGAGTTTGGGACAAATTCGCCCAATCGTGCCACACACCCAATCCCAAACCACCAGACCGTCAACTCTTTTTTCTTCGGCGATAATGGTTGCGCTCAATCGAGTGTGAAGACCGGACCACACATTTCGTCGCGGATCAGCGCCACGATTTGCGCAGACGCTCCAGATGATGAATTCTTCGGCGTGAGCGGGGCGCTGAAAAATGTTAGTGTTATTGCCGTCCAGGCAACCCTTCAATTCGATTACCGCCGTCTTGCCGCTGCGCAGCTTCAATGTGTAGTCGTGACGATTCGTACTTCCAGATGACTCGTAGGTTTGTACGTAACCTTGGTCCTGCATGTAGCCGAGTACGCGATCGACAAATTGCCGTTTTTCGTTCATTGAGGCCGCGAACTGACCACGTATACGCTCAATGGCGCCGCGGAACAGTCCCGAGTTATAGACATCGTTTTCGTCAAGGCCATTGCTGCCCAGCGTATGCGCTTCCGTCTTGAGCGTTTCCGCGAACTCGCGAATTTTCAGCTCGAACGCCTTGTTCTTTTCGCATGGGATTATGCTCACGCGGCGGCCCTCGACGAACGACGAGAAAGTGCGATGATGGGTTCGAGAACGTGCGCCGCCACGTGCCTTACGACGGGCACGGCGACTCCATCGCCGGTCAAATGATAAGCCTCGTTGTAGTTTTCAGGCAGTTGATAGCTATCCGGTAGGCCCATAAGACGCGCCGTTTCGCGCGCGGAGATCAGTCGCGATCGAACACGACGCCCATCAACAATCACTACGATTTGTCGGCTCGATCCGCCGGCCGGCGTCCGCAGGCATCCGGCCATGCCGTCGAAACGCACTTCGGCCCGCTGAATCTTTTCTCCGTCGGAATCGAGACGCGTACGCTTGTAAACCGCTCCGACCACGCGGCGTCCGTGACGAATTGCTTCATCGACTTTAGCTCGATTGACCTCGGTCATCTTTGCAAGAAGCGCTCTGGTCTCCTGAGCGGTGTGCCAGACGACGCCGATAGGATCGTCTTCAATGAGATCGGCGAAGATGGTCACACGAGGCGCTGGCGCCGGCATGCGCCACCAAATCCACGCTTCCCGTTGTTTCGCGGGCAAACCTTCAAACGCTCGCAGCAGTGAACGCGTGGTCCATCCCGCATCGGCCTCAACTCCCGAGGTCATTGACGGAATTGCGAGACCGTCTCGAGTCGCCACGATGAAAAGTCGAGGGCGCGATTGCGGCACGAACGAGGCCGCGTCGATAACCATGGTGCCAAAACGATACCCCGCCTTGAATAGCTCGGCGCAAATTGCTCGAAAGTCTTTGCCTTCGTGCGAAGTCAACGTGCCGCAAACATTCTCTAGGACCAGCGTTGATGGCGCGCGTCCGGCTTCCGCTATTGACCTAATCAGCAACCAGTACGGCCAAAACGTCCCCGATCGCTCGCCGCGCAGGCCCGCGCCGCCTCCCGCCAGGGAGAGGTCCTGGCAGGGAAAAGAGGCCCAAGCTAAGTCGGCTGTGCCGGGCACTTCGTCCGCGCGGATACTTCTGACGTCGCCAATTCGCAACGAGTCATCGCGCCAGTTCGCGCGATAGATCGCCCCCTTTTTGTGGTCAAAATCATTGGCAAATAGGCAGCGCCAACCGTGCTGAAGGCCCGCGCGCGCCATGCCGCCGCCAGCGAAAAACTCATAGTATGTGAACTCGCTCATCGCGGCGACCATCCCCTCAAAGCGAGACTAAAGCGAAGAACGCTTTTTCGAAACTCTGCGCGGCTGGAATCGCCGGTGCTGTGCAAATCTCCTGTGGACTCCGGACGGCGACCGCAACCTAGCGCGCCGAATCACCGGCCGGCGATCACGTTCGTTTTTTGTTCCTTATATCTCGTTCATTCGCACACGCAACCGTCGCTGCGTCGTTTCCGCTCCAAAGCGTTTCCGGTCCCGAACGGCGGTCGAACGTGCTAGAATATTCTAATGGACAAGCGCGATATCATCGCCAGATTGCGTGAGAACGAGGCCGCCTTGCGGGCGCGGGGTGTGACGCACGCCGCCCTGTTCGGTTCGCGCGCGCGCGGCGACGATCGGCCCGGCAGCGACATCGACATCATGATCGAGATCGAGCCGGAGGCGGTGCAGGACGTGTACGCGTATGTCGGCCTGAAATCCTATATCGCCGAATTGTTCGCCGAGCCGGTCGACGTCGTCGATCGCGCGGCGCTCAAGCCCTATGTCCGTCCGCCTGCCGAATCCGAAGCGGTCTATGCGTTCTGACGCGACCGGCTCGCTGCGTCGGCTCGCCGATATCCGACACAACATCTATCTCGCGCGTACGTTCGTGGACGGTCTCACTTACGAGGAGTTCCGAGACAACGACCTCGTGTTCTACGCCGTGACCCGATGCCTCGAAATCATTTCGGAGGCCTCGCGCCGTATTCCGCCGGAGATGAAGGCGCGGCATCCGCATATCCCGTGGGCCGAGATGGCCGGCGCCGGCAATGTTTATCGGCACGACTATGAGGACGTGCGCCAGCGCCTCGTCTGGGGCACGGTTCACAATCGTCTTCCCGCCTTGCTAGACGCGGTCGAACTGGAATTGCGGCGATTCGACGCCCTGCCATGATTTGCCCGCGCGCCTCTGTCGCCTTGACGACCGGCCCGAGTTTCCCGCTTATGCCGGCATGAGCGAATTCGCCTTTCCCTTTCCCGTGCTCGTCGGCGACATCGGCGGCACCAATGTGCGCCTGGCGCTTCAGGGCGCGCCCGACGCGCCGCTCGGTCCGGTCGCGCATCTCAAAACCAAGGATTATCCGGGCCTTGTCGAGGCGATCGAGGCGGCGATCCCCAAACTCGGCGGGCGGCCGCGTTCGGTCGTCGTCTGCGGCGCCGGACCGGTCGACGGGCGCTCCCTCAAGCTCACCAACGCGCCCTGGCTGATCGACGGCCCGGAGGCGGCGCGCCGGCTCGGCCTCGGCCAAGGGCTGCTGTTCAACGATTTCGAGGCCCAGGCGCTGTCGCTGCCCGCAATTCCGAGGGAATGGGCGCGCGCGATCGGGCCGGCGCCCTTCGGCGCGCGCGGACCCCAGGTCGTCCTCGGACCCGGCACCGGCCTCGGCATCGGCGCCCTCATCGAAGCGGACGGGCGCCATACGCCGCTCGCCTCGGAAGCGTGCCACATCGACTTCGGTCCCGTCGGCGACGAAGAGGCGGCGCTATGGCCGCATCTCGAACGCGTCTACGGCCGCGTGACCACCGAAAGCGTGCTCGCCGGCCCCGGCCTCGTTCGCGTGCACGCCGCGCGCCTCGCCGCGCTCGGGCGGCCGAGGCCCTCGCTCGACGGGCCGGCGCTGGTCGCCGCGGCGCTGATGAAGCGCGACGGCGAGGAGGCGGCGAGCCTCAGGCTCTACTGGCGCATCGTCGCGCGTTTTTCGGGCGACATGGGGGTCGCCTTCGTCGCCACCGGCGGGGTCACGCTCGCCGGCGGCGTGCTGCCGCGCATCGTCGATTTCCTCGACGATTCGGCGTTCCGCCGCGCCTTCGAGGCCAAGGCGCCGGTCGCCGCGCTGGCGCGCGCCATCCCGACGCGACTCATCATGCGAGCCGACGGCGTGCTCGTCGGCATGGCCGCGATCGCCGCCGCGCCACGGCGCTATGCCGTCGACTTCGCCGCGCGCGGCTGGGTGTGAGCGCTTGGTCGAATGCGCGCCGCCGCCCTGCTTTCGCCGCTTTCTTGCGGCGCTGTCGCGCCGACCCGAGTTGGTGTAAGATTTCGGGCTTCATCAATGCGGGATTCTCGACCATGACGAGGCGTTTGGCCAAGATGCTCGCGCTGGCGCTGGCGCTCGGCGGCGCAGCATGGGCTTCCCCCTCCTTCGCGCAGCAGAGCTGCGGCGGCGATCTGCAAAAACTCGCGCAACGGCGCGAGGCGGAACTGACGGTCGTCAATGATCTGGTCAAGAGCGCGCACGGCAAGCAAATCGATCCGGCGGTGTTCTGCGCCAAGTCCGCCGGCCTCAACGCCGCGGAAGGCGCGATGATCGCCTATATGGAGAAGAACAAGGACTGGTGCCAGATTCCCGACGAGGCGCTCGCCCAGCTCAAGGCCAACCACGCCAAAACCCTCGCGTTCTCCAACAAGGCCTGCACGGTGGCCGCGCAGATCAAGAAGATGAAGGAGCAGCAGGCGGCGGGCGGCGGCCCGCAGGTCCAGCCCCTGCCGACCGGCCCGCTTTGAGCCTCGAGGCTTCTCGGCCGAGCGCGCTGCCCGACGCGCGCGCCAAGAGCCTCGTCCTGCGGCTGACGCCCGACTTTGCGTTGCCTTTCGTGCAGTTGGCGCGGCTCGATCGTCCCGCCGGCTGGCAGTTGCTGCTCGCGCCGTGCTGGCAATCGACGGCGCTGGCGGGTCTGGCGGTTCACCGCGGGCCGGACCTGACGCATCTCGCGCTGTTCTTCGTCGGCGCGATCGCCATGCGCGGCGCCGGCTGCACCTACAACGACATCCTCGATCGCAAGCTCGACGCCGGCGTCGAGCGCACCAAGGGGCGCCCGCTGCCCTCCGGCCGCGTCTCCGTCGGCGCGGCCGTGGTCTTTCTCGTCGCGCAGGCGCTGGTCGGCCTCGCCGTGCTCGTCGCGTTCAACGCGTTTTCGATCGCGCTCGGCCTCGCTTCGCTGGCGATCGTGGCCGTCTATCCCCTGATGAAGCGCGTCACTTCGTGGCCGCAGGCGGTGCTCGGCCTCGCCTTTTCCTGGGGCGCGCTGATGGGCTGGGCGGCGAGCGCCGGCGCGCTCGCGCTCCCAGCGCTGCTGCTCTACGCCTCGGCGTTTTGCTGGACGATCGGCTACGACACGATCTACGCGCTGCAGGACGCGCGCGACGACGCCGTCGTCGGCATCAAGTCGACGGCGCGGCTGTTCGGCGCCCAGGCGAGGCTCGGCGTCGGGCTGTTCTACGCGATGGCGGCGCTGCTCGCCCAAGGGGCGCTCATCGCCGTCGGCGCCGGCGTCGTCGCCGAGATCGGCTGGGCGGCTTACTGCGCCCATCTCATCTGGCAGGTCTCGCAGGTCGACGGCGCGAGCCCGGCGACGGCGCTGAAATTGTTCCGCTCCAACCGCGACGCGGGGCTCATCCTCTTCCTCGGAATCGCGCTGGAGGGATGGCTGCGCGGCGCGATGGCGTAAGGCGGGTCAAGCCCACCGCTCATGGCTAGGCCCTCGCGGCCGGCGGCGCCAGGATCAACCCCCGCGCCCGGGCGCCGGAGAGGCAGCCGTCCCCGCACGAGGCTTCGCGCCGTTCGGATGAGCATTGGCTGCCGCTTTTTGCGGCGGCGCCCGCGACGCGGAGCGCAAAACCGGTGCGCCGCCGGCGACCCGCCGAGCGAGTCAAGCTGGGTTGCGATGCGGTGCGGTGGAAGTGGCACATTTGTTGCTCCTGGCGACTGAGCGAATCGCGTTGCGCTCGGTGTGGTCAAATGCGTCGATCGGCGAATGGACAATGAAGCGTTTTCTGGGGGAGCCTGACACAACGCGAGTGGGCTCCAAGCCACAGGAGGTCCTCATGGCGAGCAAACTTTGTCTGGCGTTGACCGGCGCTCTGGTGGTCTTGCCGCAAATGGCTTTGGCGGACGACAACAGCGCCAGCCGGTGCGTCGATATTGCCGTGCCCAAGCAGGCGGTTGAAGCGCACAACGGCAAGTGGATCGAGCTAACGGCGGATCAATGGCAGTTCCTGCGCGGCATCTACGCGATGAATCCGACAACGCCGCCCGGATTGCCCTTCGGCGACAAGGCGGTGCTCGCGAAGATGGAGGGTGACTCCGGCGGCTTGGTGTTCTTCGTCGACGGCGACAGAGCCTGTACGCCGATGCCGGTTCCCGACGAGCTTCTTGCGATGATGAACGACGTGGCGACGGCCAATATCAAACATGTGGGAAACGGGCTCTGATTGGAGCCGCGCGTCCCGACGAGACGGATTCGTTTGGATGCGCGCCGGCAGCCGCCGTCACCGCCGGCGCCGCCTCGTCGGCTCGCCGCCCTCTTTCGGGCGCCGCGGATCAATCGCCTTGGCGAGGTTCGGGAAAGCGTCGATCTTGTTGGGGATCGACATCGCGGCGACGAAATGGCGCTAGAAGCTCGGCGCGATTGCGGCTTCGATCTTCTCCATCCGGCGCGACCGCCTCGATTTCGGCGCGCGCCGCGTGGTTGAGCAGCGCGATGCGTGCGCGAGCCCCACGTTTTGCGGCCCCGAGCTACGAAAATCAATCGCGAGGGATGCGAACCTTGTGCCGGGCGACCGGGATCAGCCGCCGCGCCCGCTCGACCTGCGCCATGTCGAGGCGGGTCGAAACCAGACCGACGCCGTCGGAGGCCTTGGCCACGACATGGCCCCAGGGGTCGGCGACCAGCGAATGGCCGTAGGTCTGGCGTCGTTCGCCTCCCGCCATGAACTCGCCGGTCTGCGCCGCCGCGCAGACGTAGCATTCCGTCTCGATCGCGCGCGCGCGCAGCAACACTTCCCAGTGGTCCTTGCCGGTCTGCAGGGTGAAGGCGGCGGGCAGGGCGATGACCTGCGCGCCCTTTTCGGCGAGCGCCTGGAAGAGGTCGGGAAAGCGCAAGTCGTAGCAGATCGAGCAGCCGACGACGACGCCCTCGCAATCGTACGCGACGACCTGATCGCCCGCCTTCACGCTGGCGCTCTCGTTGTAGGCGACGCCGTCGGGCGTCGTCACGTCGAAGAGGTGAATCTTGCGGTAGCGCGCAATCTCCTCGCCCGCGCGGTTGAAGACGACAGAAGTGTTGTGGATGCGCGCGTCGCCGGGGATCTTCTCCATGATCGAGCCGGCGTGGATGAAGAGGCGATGCCGACGCGCGAGTTCCTGCGCCATTCGATACGCGGGGCCGCCGGGCAAGCTCTCGGCGTTGGCGGCCTTGTCTCCCTTACCGCCGCCCGCCCAGTCGAACTGCTCGGGCAGCAGCAGCCAATCCGGCGCTTCTTCCGTGACCGCACGCTCGATCAACGCCCGCGCCGCCGCAATATTGGCGGCCTTGTCGCTGATCGAGTTCATCTGGACGAGCGAGACTTTCATGGGGCCTTTGAACCGGCGGCGAAGCCCGGCACTGTCGCCGTGGCCGGCGCAGGCGTCAACCTCGTCGCCGGAGTCGGCGCGGACGGAACAACGGGATATTCTCAGATGAGCGTGTTTGGGATCGGATCATAAGATGGCGAGAAAGAAACTGCCTCCGATGCACCCGGGCGAAGTTCTTCGCGAAGAGTTTCTCGTTCCGCTTGGTTTGAGCGCGCTCGCCGTGGCGAGGGCTTGCGGCGTGTCGGGCGCCCGCATCGAACGACTGTCCCGAGAGGAAATCGGCGTCAGCGGCGATACGGCCGTGCGTCTTGCCGCTTTCTTCGGCACGACGCAGGAGTTCTGGATGAACCTGCAAGGCCAATACCAACTCGAGACCGCCCGGTCCGAAATCGGCGCCGAGGTCAGAAAGATCAAGCGATACGAGGCCGCCGCGGCGTGACCAACGTCCTCACCGCCTGGCGAAGGCGGCGAAGGCGCGCAACTGCTCGGCGATGAATGCGCGCGTCGCCTTGTCGGTCAATTCGCCGCTTCTTTCGTCGACCTTGGCCGCCGCCTGGCCGATGATGACCTCGGGCCGGGCGAGCGTCAGCGCGTCGAGGAAGACGAGAGATTGGCGCAGGTGATGCTGGGCGCGCACGCCGCCGAATAGGCTGGGCGAAGCGCTCTGGATCGCTGTCGGCTTGCCGGCGAACGGCTGGTTCGGCAGGCGCGAAAGCCAGTCGAGCGCGTTCTTCAGCACGCCGGGGACCGAGTAATTGTATTCCGGCGTGACGATGACGACGCCGTCCGCCTTGGCGATCGCCTCGCCCATCGCGACGACGGCCGGCGGAAAACCCTGCCCCTGGGCATCCTGATTGAAGAGCGGAAACTCCCCGACCGAGCCGAGCGGGACGATTGTGACGCCGCTCGGCGACAGCGCCGGCAGCGCGCGGGCGATCGCGGCGTTGAAAGAGCCGCGGCGCAGGCTGCCGACTAGGACGACGAAACGCAACGGCTTGTCGACGGGCATCGGCTCTCTCCCGGGATCGAAGGTTTCCATGCGGCTGACGCGTCGCCGGGCATCCTAACGCGTCGGTCGAGCGGCGCAAAGGCGTCGGGCGCGCCTTGCCAAACGGCGCAAAAACGGCAATTGCTCGTCCGACGCCGGCGCGGAGGACTTCGCAGCCAATGATCGTTGTCCATCATCTCGACCATTCCCGCTCCCAGCGCGCGCTCTGGCTGCTCGAGGAGCTCGGCCTCGATTACGAAATCCGTCACTACGCGCGCGATCCCGAGACGATGCTCGCGCCGGCCTCGCTGATGGCCGTGCATCCGCTTGGCAAGTCTCCGGTGATCGTGGACGGGGACAAAACGCTCGCCGAGTCCGGCGCGATCCTGGAATATCTGGTCGAGACCTACGGCGCCGGCCGCTTCGCCCCGCCGCCCGGCTCGCAAAATCGCCTGCGCTACGCCTATTTCATGCATTACGCGGAGGGCTCGCTGATGCCCCCGCTGGCGATGAAGCTCGTGTTCACGCAGTCTGCCGCGCCGCGCGCCGCTTCTCGCCCGCCCGATCGCCGGCGCGATCGCATCCAAGGCGCTCGCCTCCTACGTCGATCCGCAAATCGAGCGCCATCTCGACTTTCTCGAGGGCGAACTCGAACATCGCCCCTGGTTCGCCGGCGACGCGTTCTCGGCGGCCGACATTCAGATGAGCTATCCCCTGGAAGCGGCCGCCTCCCGCGCCGGGCTCGACGCGCGCCGGCCCAAACTCTGGGATTTCCTGCAACGCATTCGCGAACGGCCCGCCCATGCGCGCGCCGTCGCCAAGGGCGGCCCGACGGCCTTGTGAAGCCGCCGACGTTGGCGAAAGCCGAGCGTTCGCCTAGTCAGCGCTCGATTCCACGAATGGGGGAGGAAGCATGTTCGCGTTGACCGACCTTTTTCCGTCGCCGGACGCACGGCGCTAGTCACCGGCGGGGCGACGGGGCTCGGGCGCATCTGCGCCGAGGCGCTGCTCAGCGCCGGCGCGCGGGTGCGCGGCCGATTCAGACTCGTCGGAGCGACGCGGCGCTCGCCGCGATGCCTCACGCGAACCTCACCGCCTCGCCCTGCGCCGGCGCCACGATCTCCCCCTCCCACATCACGCGCCGGCCGCGCACCAACGTTCCGACCGGCCAACCCACGACTTCGCGCCCGTCGTAGGGCGTCCAGCCGCAGCGCGAGGCGATCCAGGAGTCGCGGATGATCTCGCGGCGCTTCACGTCGACGATGGTGAAGTCGGCGTCGTAGCCGGCCGCGATGCGGCCTTTGCCGACGATTCCGAACAGGCGCGCCGGGCCGGCGCTGGTCAGGTCGACGAAGCGTTGCAGGGTCAGGCGGCCGGCCGCGACGTGGTCGAGCATGATGGGAACCAGCGTCTGCACGCCGGTCATCCCCGCGGGGCTGTCGGGATAGGGCCGCGCCTTTTCTTCGAGCGTATGCGGCGCGTGGTCGGAACCGAGCACGTCGATCACGCCCTGAGCGACGCCGCGCCAGATTCCTTCGCGGTGTTCGGCCCCGCGCACCGGCGGATTCATCTGCAGCTTGGTCCCGAGCCGCCCATAGTCGTAGGCGCTGAAGGTCAGATGGTGCGGCGTCGCCTCGCAGCTAGCGACGTCCTTGGCGTCTTGCAGCAGGGCGATCTCTTCGCGCGTCGAAACGTGCAGGACATGGACCCGGGCGCGCGCCGCCCGCGCCAGGCGGATCAGCCGCTGGGTCGCGCGCAGCGCCACGATTTCGTCGCGCCAGACCGGGTGCGAAGCGGGATCGCCGGAAACGCGCAGGCCTTTGCGCTCGGCTAGGCGCGCCTCGTCCTCGCTGTGGAACGCCGCGCGGCGGCGCGTCGCCTCGAGGATGGCGAGCACGCCGGCGTCGTCGGGCACCAGCAGTCGGCCGGTCGAGGAGCCCATGAACACCTTGATCCCCGCCGCGCCGGGCAGGCGCTCCAGCTCCGCGATTTCGGCGATATTCTCATGCGTCCCGCCGACCCAGAACGCGAAGTCGCAGTGCATCCGCCCGCTCGCTCGCGCGACCTTGTCGGCGAGCGCTTCCGCCGAAATCGTCGGCGGATCGGTGTTGGGCATTTCGAACGCCGCCGTCACACCGCCGAGGACCGCCGCGCGCGAGCCGGTCTCCAGATCCTCCTTGTGGGTCAGGCCGGGCTCGCGGAAGTGGACCTGGGTGTCGATCACGCCGGGCAGGATGTGCAGGCCGCGGCAATCGAGGCGCTCGCCCGCGCTCGCCGAGCCGAGATCGCCGATTTCGGCGATTTTGCCGTCGAGGACGCCGATGTCGCGCTTGCCCACGCCGTCCTGGTTGACGACGGTCGCCTCGGCGAGAATGCAGTCGAACAGGCGCGACATCGCGGCTTCCTTCCTTGCGCGGCGGCTCGATCGGCCTAATTAACAAGCTCGCGCATGGCAAGCGCGCCGGAGGGTCCCTCATGACGAAAGACGCCGCCTTTCTCGACGACCGCGGGGTGGTGCGCGTCAGCGGCGAGGACGCGACGGGCTTTCTCCAGGGGCTGCTGACCAACGACGTGACGACGCTCGGCGCCCATGAGGCGCGCTACGCCGCGCTGCTCTCGCCGCAGGGCAAGATGCTGTTCGATTTCCTTCTCGTGCGCGCGCCCGCCGCCGCGAACGAGTTTCTGCTCGATTGTCCGGCCGCGCTCGCGGGCGATCTCGTCAAGCGGCTCGTCATGTACAAGCTGCGCGCGAGGATCGTCGTCGCCGACGAAAGCTCCGACCGCGGCGTCATCGCTTATTGGAACGACGAGCCGGAAGACGCGCCGGGCGGCGCATTCTACGCCGACCCGCGCGCCGGCGCCCTCGGCCATCGCGCCATCCTGCCGCGCGCCAAGGCGGTCGCGGTCGGGGAGGCCCGCGTCGGCGAATACGAGGCGCTGCGCATCAGCCTCGGCGTCCCCAAAGGCGGGGTCGATTTCGCTTATGGCGAGACTTTTCCGCACGAGGCCGACATGGACCTGTTCCACGGCCTCGACTTCGAAAAGGGCTGCTACGTCGGCCAGGAGGTCGTTTCGCGCATGAAGCACCGCGGCGAGGCGCGCAAGCGCGTCGTTCGCGTGCGCCTCATCGGCGCGGCGCCGCCGCCGGGCGCGGCGGTGACGGACGGCGAACTTGCCGTCGGCCTCATCGGCTCGTCCTCGGGGCGCCACGCGCTTGCGCTGTTGCGGCTCGACCGCGTCGAAGAGGCCAAGGCGGCGGGGCGGAGCTTGCGGGCCGGCGACGTCGGCGTGACGGTGGAGGGGAGTGGGATTTTCCCGCGCGCATAGCGAAAATCGTAGGGAGAGCCGCCGTTCGCGGATAGCGGAGCCGTCCTGTCATAATCCCGCGTTAGCCTCGCCGCCGCCCAGGCCAGGATTTCCGTGGCCATGCGTCCACGGTCAGGCTAGAGTTCGTCCCGTTCCGTAGGGGCCGACAAGCATCGGGGCGGGTGGGCCGCGGTTCCGGGGGGAGAATCATGCAAATGGTGGCAGGATTCGGCATCGTCGCGATCGCCGTCGCGCTGTTCGTCATCGTGACGGTGTTGATGGGCGTGCGGCAAGTGCCGCAAGGATACAATTACACTGTCGAGCGTTTCGGTCGGTACAAAAAGACCCTGACCCCCGGGCTGGGGATGGTCATTCCCTATATCGACCGCGTCGGGCGCAAGCTCAACGTGATGGAGCAGGTGCTCGACGTTCCCAGCCAGGAGATTATCACCAAGGACAACGCGACGGTGACGGTCGACGGCGTCGCCTTCTTCCAAGTGCTCGACGTCCGGCAGGCATCCTACGAGGTCGCCAATCTGCAACAGGCGTTGCTCAATCTGGTGATGACCAACATCCGCACGGTCATGGGTTCGATGGACCTCGACCAGCTGTTGTCCCACCGCGACGAAATCAACGTGCGCCTGCTCAACGTCATCGACGCCGCGGCGCTGCCCTGGGGCGTCAAGGTCACCCGCATCGAGATCAAGGATATCGAGCCGCCCAAGGACCTCGTCGAGGCGATGGGCCGGCAGATGAAAGCAGAGCGCGAAAAACGCGCGGTGATCCTGGAAGCGGAGGGCATGCGCCAATCCGACATCACCCGCGCCGAGGGACGCAAGGCCGCGGTAATGCTCGAGGCGGAAGGGCGCAAGGAAGCCGCGTTCCGCGACGCCGAGGCGCGCGAGCGCACCGCCCAGGCCGAGGCGTTGGCGACGCGCGTGGTGAGCGAGGCGACCATCCACGGCGACGTCGCGGCGCTCAATTACCTGATCGCCGACAAATACGTGCGCGCGCTGCAGACACTCGCGCAGGCGCCCAATCAGAAGGTGTTCATCGTGCCGATGGAGCTCGCTTCGCTCGCCGGCACGCTCGGCGGCATTTCGCAGATCGCGGCGAGCGCGTTCGGCGAGGGCGCCGCGCGCAGCGCCGGGCGCGCGGGCGGCGTGGTCCCCGACTCGCCGCCGCCGCCGCCGGGCGGCGCGTCGCCGGGGCGGGGCTAGGCGATGGTCGATTTCGGCGCGTTCGCGCTCGCCCCTTATGTCGTCTGGCTGGTCGCCGGACTCACGCTGTGCGCCGCCGAGACGATGGTTCCCGGCGCATTCCTGATCTGGATCGGCGCCGCGGCGGTGCTCGTGGGCGTCGTCGAGCTGGTCTTTCCCCTGGAGTTGACGGCGCAACTCCTGTTGTTCGCGGCGCTGGTGGTCGCTCTCGTGTTCGTCGGGCGGCGGATCTACGGTTCGCTCGAGGCGGGAACGCCGCAACTGCCGCTGAGCCGCGCCCACGCGCTGATCGGCAAGGAGTTCTTCCTCGATCAGGCGATCGAGCGCGGCTTCGGGCGCATCCGCGTCGGCGACAGCGTCTGGCGCGTCGCCGGCGACGATCTGCCTGCGGGCGCGAAGGTGCGGGTCGTCGCCGTCGACAACGGTTCGCTGGTGCGGGTGGAGAAGGCGTAAGGAGGGCGGATCGCGTCGCCCTTCACGCCCGGGCCGGCTTCACCCATTTGCCGTTGGCCTTCGACGACTCGACCGCCGCCTCGATGAAGGCCAGGCCTTTGACGCCGTCCTCGACGCCGGGAAAATGCGCGCCATCGGGCGGCTTTTCGCCCGAGCGCGCGGCTTTGATGGCGAGCGCGACGTCGGCATAGAGGTTGGCGAAGGCTTCGAGATAGCCCTCGGGGTGGCCGGCGGGGATGCGCGTCGCGCGCGCCGCCGCCGCGCCGGCGCCCGGGCCGCCGCGGGTGAGGATGCGCGTCGGCTCGCCGAGGGGCGAATGGAACAGCTGGTTGGGATTCTCCTGCGCCCAGCGCAGCGAGCCCTTGGTTCCGTAGACCCGCAGCTTGAGGCCGTTCTCGTGGCCCGGCGCCACCTGGCTCAGCCAAATCGCGCCGCGCGCGCCGTTGGCGTAGCGCAACATGATCTGGGCGTTGTCGTCGAGCACGCGGCCTTCGCCGAACGAACTGAGATCGGCGGCGAGTTCGACGAGGTCGACGCCACAGACATAGTCGGCGAGGTTGTAGGCGTGCGTGCCGATGTCGCCGAGCGCGCCGCCGGCGCCCGAGCGGGCGGGATCGACGCGCCATTCCGCCTGCTTCTGGCCTTGCTTTTCGATCGCCTCGGTCAGCCATTCCTGCGGATATTCGGCCTGGACGATGCGGATTTCGCCGAGCTCGCCGGCTCTCGCCATTTCACGCGCGCGCCTGACCAGGGGATAGCCGGTGTAGTTGTGGGTCAGCGCGAAGATGCGGCCGGATTTTTCCACCGCCGTCTTGATCTTCCTCGCCTCGGCGAGCGAGGTCGTCAGCGGCTTGTCGCAAATGACGTGCGCGCCCGCCGCGAGAAAGGCGTAGATCGGCCCCGCGTGCATGGCGTTGGGGGTGACGATGGCGACCGCCTCGATCCCGTCGGGGCGCGCCGCCTCGGCCTTGGCCATCGACAGGTAGTCGTCATAGATGCGATCGCGCGGCAAGCCGAGCGTCTCGCCCGAGCGGCGCGAGCGTTCGGGCGTCGAAGACAGCGCGCCGGCGACGAATTCGTAATGGTCGTCCATGCGCGCGGCGAGCCGATGCACCGCGCCGATGAAGGCGCCCTCGCCGCCGCCGACCATGCCGAGCTTGATTCTCCCGCCCTTGCCGGCGTCGCTTCGTCCTTCGATGGTCATCGTCGCTTCTCCTCGTCAACGCAGGCCGAGCGTGCGATTGATCTGTTTGCTGTCGATCGCGCCGCCGGCGAAATCGTCGAACGCCTTTTCGGTGACGCGGATGATGTGACGCCGAATGAATTCGGCGCCTTCGCGCGCGCCATCCTCGGGGTGCTTCAGACAGCATTCCCATTCGAGCACCGCCCACGACGAAAAGCCATATTGCGCGAGCTTGGAGAAGATGCCGCCGAAATCGACCTGCCCGTCCCCGAGCGAGCGGAAGCGGCCGGCGCGCTCGATCCACGGCGCGTAGCCGGAATAGACGCCCTGGCGCCCGGTCGGATTGAACTCCGCGTCCTTCACGTGAAACATCTTGACGCGTTCGTGATAGATGTCGAGGAAGGCGAGATAGTCGAGCTGTTGCAGCACGTAATGCGAGGGATCGTAGAGGATGTTGCAGCGCTTGTGCCCCTTCACCGCGTCGAGAAAACGCTCGAAGGTCGCGCCGTCGAAAATGTCCTCGCCCGGATGAATCTCGTAGGCGACGTCGACGCCGGCCTCGTCGAAGGCGTTGAGGATCGGCGTCCAACGCCGCGCCTGCTCTGCGAACGCCGCCTCGATCAGGCCCGGCGCGCGCTGGGGCCACGGGTAGACGAACGGCCAGGCGAGCGCGCCCGAGAACGTCGCGTGCGCCTTGAGGCCGAGGTTTTTCGAGGCCTTGGCCGCCATCAGCATCTGCTCGACCGCCCATTTCTGTCGCTCGGCAGGGCGTCCGTGAACTTCCGCCGGCGCGAAGGCGTCGAAGGCGACGTCATAGGCTGGGTTGACCGCGACGAGTTGGCCCTGGAGGTGGGTCGCCAGTTCGGTGATCGCCAGCCCGTGGCTCGCCGCGATCCCCATCATTTCGTCGCAATAGGTCCGCGACGACGCGGCCTTCGCGATATCGAACAGTCGGCCATCCCAGGCCGGAATCTGAACGCCTTTGTAACCGAGCGAACCCGCCCATTTGCAAATCGAAGCGAAGGAATTGAACGGCGCCGCGTCGCCGGCGAATTGCGCCAGGAAAATCGCCGGACCCTTGACCATGCCTGCCATGACCGCCCCTCATCGTCCTGCGCGCCCTCGCGCGCCATCTTTGTCGAAGCGGGGAGCGCGCGCACGCGCTCCCCGCAATGCGTCGTCGATCAGAACGGCGAGTCCTTGTAGTAGAAGGTCTTCGCGTTCTCTTTGGTCACCAGCGTCGCGTTGAGGATGTATTCGCCGCGCACCGGCATACTCTCCTCGAGGCCGAGCGCGGTGAGGTCCATCGCCACCGCCACCATCGCCGGCGGATAGAGGACGTCGACCGGAATCATCTTGTCGCCGTTCATCACCTTCTGAATCATTTCCTTCATGCCGGCGCCGCCGACGACGAACTGGATGTCGGTGCGCTTGGCCTGGTTGATCGCCTCGAGAATGCCGACCACCATATCGTCGTCCTGCGCCCAGACCGCGTCGATTTTCGGATGCTTGACAAGGAAGTCCTGCATCACCTTGAACGCGTCGTCGCGGCTCCAGTTGCCGAACTGGCTGTCGAGCACCTTGATGTCAGTCCCTTTGATGCCGTCCATGAACGCGTTGTAGCGCGCCTCGTCGATCGGGATCGGCAGGCCGCGGATGATGACGATGTCGCCCTTGCCGCCCATCTTCTCCTTCATGTAAACGGCGGCGTTACGGCCGACGCCGGGATTGTCGCCGCCGACGTAGAGGTCGTAGATCGAGTGGTCGTTCGAGATACGGTCGACGACGGTGACGAACGGCCCCTTTTGTTTCACCTTGCGGATCGGGTCGGTCAGAACGTTCGGATCGTGCGGCAGGATGACCAGCGCGTCGATGCCCTGGGTTGCGAGGTCCTCGACCGCATTGGCTTGGGCGGCGGGGTCGGGCGAGGTCTTCACGATCACGTTCAGCCCCGGATATTTCTTCTCGAGCGCCTTCGCTTCCTGCATCGCGAAGAACGCCACGCCGCCGGTCCAGCCGTGATCCGCGGTCGGGACCGAGACCGCCATGGTCTTCTTTTCTTGCGCCTGCGCCGCGCCCGCGATGAGCGCGACAATCGCTAGACTTGCCAACAAACTTTTCATGTTTCCATCTCCCACTGATGAGAAGCCGTGAGCGGACGCCCAAGCCTCTCCGTTTATCCTCAACGGCCGCGCGCCAGTCCGCGTTGCGCCAGCATCGCGATGATGATGATTGCGCCCTGAACCGCGCCGATGAGGTATTCGCTGACTGCATTCGACAACAGCATAATGTTGCCGATGACTTCTAGGATGAGCGCGCCGGCGATCGTGCCCCAAATCCGTCCTATGCCGCCCTTGAGCCGCGTGCCGCCGACGACGACGGCGGTGATTGCTGTCAGCTCCCAGCCGAGCCCGGTTGTCGAACTCGCCGAACTCAGCCTGGGAACATAGACGATGACGGCAATGGCGACGCAGAGACCCTGCAGCACGTAGGTGATTGTGCGCACCCGCGCGACATTGATGCCGGAATAACGCGCGACGTCCTCGTTAGAGCCGACCGCGCGCACGCGCCGCCCGTAGGCCGTGTTGTAAAGAATGAAAGCGCCGATGATCGCGACGCCGAGAATGACCAGAACCGGATAAGGCACGCCGAACACGTCGCCGAAATAGACCTGACGGTAAACTGCCCGGACGTCGTTGTTCTTGATGGTGATCGACCCGCCCTGCGCGAGCCACGTCAGCAGCGAGCGGAAGATGCCCATCGATCCGAGCGTGACAATGAACGGCTCGATCTTGCCGACCGTGCTCGTCACGCCGTTGAAGAGCCCGCAGAGCGCGCCAACCGCCAACGACAGCGCCATCGCGGCCACGATCAGCAGCGGGGCGTTCTCGATCCACCCTGAGTTCAGAAACAGGATCACCAAGCCGGCGACCAGCGAGGCCATCGCGCCGACCGACAGGTCGAGCCCGCCGCCGCAGATCACCAGCGTCTGGCCGACCGCGATGGTCGCGATGAAGGTGCTGCGCGCCAGCACGTTGGTGAGATTGTCCACGCTCAAAAAGCGTGGATTGACAAGCAACCCGAGCAGACAGAGCAGCGCCAGTGCGAGAAAGGGCGCAACCCCGCCGATCTCGACGAGCCGCTTCCTCGGAACCACCGTTTCGTGCCCCGCCTAACTCATGAACGCGCCCCTTCCGCGTGGGTATCGACGCCGGTCGCCAGGAAGACGATGGCGTGCTCGGTCATCCCTTTGCCCTCGACCTCGCCGACGAGCCGTCCTCCTCGCATCACGATGATGCGATGGCAGATGCCGATGAGCTCGGTCATCTCCGAGGAGATTACGATGACCGATCGGCCTTCGGCGGCGAGCGCCGCGATGAAGCGATAGATTTGCTGCTTGGCGCCGATGTCGACCCCGCGCGTCGGCTCGTCGATGACGACGATCTTTGGGTCGAGTTGCATCATCTTGGCGAGAAGCAGTTTTTGCTGGTTGCCGCCCGACATTTGGCCGGCGAGCATCGCGCGGTCGCCGACGCGGATGTCGAAGCGCTGGATGGCGTCCTCGAGCGAGCGATTTTCCTTCGCGATGTCGATGAGCAGGCCGCGCCGGAACCGGTCGAGCGCCGCGAGCGTCAAGTTGAATGCGATCGACTCTTCAAGCAGCAGGCCTTTGCTCTTGCGGTCCTCGGTCAAATAGACGGCGCCGGCGCGCATCGCGCTCTGCGCATCGGGCCATCGCTGCTCCGCGCCATTGAGACGGATCTCGCCCCCGCCCTTGCGCAGACCGAAGAGCGCTTCGAACATTTCGGTGCGGCCGGCCCCGACGAGTCCGGAGAAGCCGAGAATCTCGCCCGGCCGGACGGCAAAGCTGGTGGCCTCGGCGAAGCCCGGCGCGCTGAAGCCGGAAACGACGAACGTCGCTTCGCCGGTCGGCGCCGGCGGGCGCGGCGGGTAGAGCGCGAGCAGGTCGCGTCCGACCATCAGCCGGGCCATGTCCTGCGGCTGCAATTCTGCGGCAGGACGGGTCACGACGAGCTTGCCGTCGCGCAACACCGTGACGACGTCGGCGATCGCCTTGACCTCTTCGAGGCGGTGCGAAATGTAGAGCACCGCGACGCCGTTCGCCTTCAGCTCGCGGATGAGCTTGAGCAGCGCCTCGGTCTCAACCGGGGTCAGCGACGCCGTCGGCTCGTCAAAGATCGCGATGCGGTGCGGCACGGTGAGCGCGCGGGCGATCTGTGCGAGTTGGCGTCGCGCGATCGAGAGCCGTTGTACAGGCACTGTCACCGAGACTTCGACGCCAAACACGCGCATCGCCTCTTCGGCGCGCGCGTTCATCGTGCGGTCGTCGACGACGATGCCGCGTCTGAGCTCGCGGCCAAGAAACATGTTTTCGGCGATCGTCAGATCCGGCGCCAGAATGATTTCCTGGTGCACCAGCACAATACCGCGCCGCTCGGCGTCAACCGGGCCACGCAGCGTCGCCGTCGCGCCGTCAAGCCGCATTGTCCCGCTCGTCGGCGTCAGGTGGCCGCTGAGAATCTTCATCAGGGTCGATTTGCCGGCGCCGTTCTCGCCAATGATCGCGTGGACCTGGCCGGGCGAGATTGCGAGGCTCACGTCGGACAGAACCTCGACCGGCCCGAAGGAGCGCGACAGCCCGACCGCTTCGAGCAGCGCCCCCGGCGCCGCCGATTTCTCGCTCGCGGACCTCGGTTCCGGCGATTGAGCCATATCCTCCCTCTCTACTTCCCGCCCTCTCTTCTTTTTCCGCATCCCGCGCCTGACGGCAGGATCGCGTCGCCGACGCCCTGTCGGCCGCCGTCCGAATCGCGAGACGTCGCCGGGGGCCTGTGAGCCTCGATCCGCCGCCGAAGGGAGCGCGGCAAATTGCCCTTAGGACGCAGCATGACAAACTATGAAAATGTTTTCATTCCTTGTCAAGCCAGCTTTCTTGATCAACGACCGGTAGGGTGGGCTAGGCGGCTGGCTCACCCGGTGCCCGAACGGATTTCCGGAGCTGGGCCTCGCCGCTCTGCCGGGCGTCGTCCACAATCAAGGATTTCCGTTAGTTTCGCGTTATTGGCGGGCGCTCGGGCCCCATTCGACGCGCCGCTCGCGATACGGCGGGCGTCTCCGGAGGCGGCGTCGCAGGAACGGCGTTCAAACGCGCGGGCGTCCTGGACGCTGCTCGCGACGCAGGCGCGAAGATTTGACGCTAATTGAGTTGTTATGATAACGTTTTCATGTTTTGCGGAGTCCGATTCCTCTCTAAATAGTCGGACGTGCGCGCTTCCGGCGCGGCGGTTCGAGCCGCGCGGGAGCTGACCTAAGTCTGGGAGCCTGTTCTTGCTCCGTCGAAAAACGCCGACGATGAAGGATGTCGCAGCGCGGGCCAGCGTGTCGCTCGCGACGGTCAGCCGCGCCATGTCGGCGTCGACCGACGTATCGGACAACCTCAGACGCCGCATCGAGCAGGCCGCGCAAGAGCTCGACTACACCGTGAATTTCAACGCGCGGTCATTGCGCAGCAAATCGAGCGGCATCATCGTCGTGCTCGTCTGGGACATCACCAACGCGTTCTTTCCGGTCCTGCTGCAGGGGATCGAAGAGCAGGCGCGCGTGATGGGCAAGGCTGTCCTCATCGGCGACACCGCCAACGACAGCGAAATGGCCGCGACTTACGGAAGAATGGTCGAAGGCCAGCGCGCCGACGGCATGATCCTGCTCAATGGCAACGTTCCGCGCAGCGACGCCAAGGGGCCGCGCTCGCTGGCGCGCCGCTACCCAATCGTCGCCATCAGCGAACGGATCCCCGGCGCGGCGATTCCGACTGTCGGCATCGACAACGTCGCGGCGAGCTTCGACATGGTCGGCTACCTCGCGCAAATCGGCCACAGGCGCATCGTCCATCTCGTGGGCCCAGCCGACAACATTTTGTCGCAACAACGCGTCGAAGGGTTTCGCAAGGGTTTGGCGCATTTCGGCTGCGAGACCTGGGCGGATTGCGTCCAGCCAAGCGGCTTCACCATCCGCTCCGGACGCGCCGCGATGGCGCGCGCGCTCGAGGACGCCATGCGGCCGACCGCTGTGTTCGCCGCGAGCGACGAGTGCGCCATCGGCGCCATCATCGAGGCCAAGTCGCGCGGCTTGAAGGTCCCCGACGACGTATCCGTCGTCGGATTCGACGACATCGAATTCGCACAGATTTACGATCCTTCGCTGACGACGATCTACCAGCCGCGCCGCGACATGGGGCGCAAGGCGATGGAGATCCTCGGCCAGCTTCTCGCCGAACCGCGCAAACCGCAAGCGGACGTGCTGCTCGACTACAAGCTGGTGGTGCGCTCAAGCAGCGCGCCGCCGCCCAAACGCTGAGCCGGCCGACGTCGCTGCGCAAGCCGCAAACTCATGCGCGCCGGCCGCCGGCGTCGTGACGGCTGCCGGCGTTGGCGGTCCGCCTTTGTCGGAAGGTCGCGCGAACCGCGAAAACGCCCCCGCCGCCTTCGGCGGCAAGTATGGACCGGACGCCGCATCTGCCGTAGCCATATCGAACAATCTCGAAAGGCGCCCTCGTCAGAGAGCAGACCGTAAGCGCGAGGGCGAGAGAATTTCGATTGGCTGGGCGGCGGACCCGACCGCACCGCCGAGATTTCTGGAAGGGGAGGCAGCATGCGTTCGATCTCGTTTCCCGCGCTGGCGCGAATGATCGCGGCGGCGCTGTTCCTCGCCGTCTTGGCGACGGGCGCGCAGGCGCAACATGCCGCGACTGGAGGGGGGGGCACGGATCAGCTTCCACCTCAAGCTCGGGCCACGGCGGCCCCGGAAAAATCCCGCTGGGCGTCCAAGATCCGAACGGTTGCGGCGGCGGCCTTGCGCTCGCCGCGCCATCGTCGTCCGGCGAGGCCAGCGACGCGGTGAAGGAACTCTCGCGCGCCACGCAGGCCTATATTAGGGAATGCCGGTGCGTCACCCAGGACTGCGTCGCCGACGCGCTCGATCGCTACGCCGAAGCGCTCGCCGCCGTGGCGCCACGGCTGCCCAAGGAATTGCAGGAAACGCCCGAGGTCGTGGCGCGGGCGGCGCGTCGCGTTCGCTCCGCGAAAACCAAAGCCGACGCGATCAAGGCGCTGGACCAGGCGGCCGCCCTCATTCACAAGGATATGACCCTGGTGCGGGCGGAAGACCCCGATACGCAGCAGCGCCAGACGCGAAGCGGCGCCTTCGTCATCGACACGCTGAACGTGGCGAGCCTGTCGCTGGAGAAGGGCGGCGCGCTTTAGGCGGCGCGCGCGCCCGAGCGGCGCTTCGTCCGTCGCTTGACTTGAGGCGCTGCCGATCGCATCGGAGACCGCAGCCCGGTTTCCTGGATGGCTCTCATGGGCGCGGCGCGCGGATTGGCTAGGATCGGAACGGCTCTGACGCGCCGTCTCGTCGCGCTGACCTTGTTCGTCATGGTCGCGGCCGGCCCGGCGCTGGCGGAAAGCCGCGTCGCGTTGGTCGTCGGCAACGGCGCCTACCAGGCGGTTCCCGCGCTCGCCAATCCGCCCAACGACGCCAGGGACGTCGCCGACGCGCTCAAATCCCTCGGATTCAGCGTGACCCTCGGCGTCGATCTCGATCAGGCCAAGATGCGGCGTGCCATCGCCGATTTCGGCGCGCGCGCCGCGTCGGCCGACGTTTCGCTGTTCTATTACGGCGGCCACGGCTTGCAGGTTTCGGCCCACAATTTTCTCATTCCCGTCGAGGCGCGGCTGCGCACGGTCGAGGACGTCGAGAGGCGCACCATCCATTTCGACGACGTGCTCGACGCGCAGTCCAAGGGCGCTGGAATGCATCTCGTGTTTCTCGACGCCTGCCGCAACGATCCGCTCGCGGGCTCCTCCGTCGCGCTGCCTTCGGCGGGCCTGGCGCGCGTCGGCGAGGCGGCCGGGTTCCTGATCGCCTTCGCCACGCAGCCCGACGCCGTCGCCTACGACGGCGCCGGCCGCAACAGCCCGTTCGCGCAATCGCTGCTCGGACACCTCGCCTCGCCCGGCGTCGACATCTCCAGCATGATGATCGCGGTGCGCCGCGACGTCATCGCCGCGACCGGCGGAGCACAGATTCCGTGGGAGAATTCCTCGCTGACGCGGCAGTTCTATTTCGCCGGCGACGCCGCAAGCGAAGCTTCGCCGGAAACCCTGCTGTGGCGGCTCGCCGGCGGTCAGCGCGATCCCGATCTGCTCGCCATCTATCTCGATCGCTACCCAGAGGGCTCGCACGCGGGCGACGTCAGGGCGCTGCTTGCCGAGGTCGGCAAATCGGCCAAGCCGCCGCCGTCGGCGGCGAGCGCCAACGTCGACGATCTTCTTTGGAGCTTGGCGCGCAGCGCGCGCCAGAGTCGGCTCGTCGATCTCTATCTCGCGCGCTTTCCCTCGGGCGCGCACGCGCGCGAAGCCGCGGATCTGCGCGCCAGCCTGCGCGACGCGCAAGACGCGGCTTCCGAGCCCGGCGTCGTGTGCGAGCGCCTGGCGACCCATCCCAACGACGCGACGGCGAGCACGCTCGGGGTCGATCTGGCGGACCTCAGCCAGAACGCGGCCGCCGCGATCGGCGTTTGCGGCGAGGCGGCGGCGCGCCATCCCGAAGTCCCGCATTACGTGGCTTTACTGGCGCGCGCGACCGCCGCCGCCGGGCGCCTCGACGAAGCCTATAGGCTCTACAGACAGGCGGCCGAGGCCGGCGACGCCCGCGCCATGTACAGTCTGGGCCTGATGCTGGAAACCGGCGACCACGCGCCGAAGGACCTCAAGGCGGCGTATGGGCTTTACGAGAAGGCGGCCGAGCGCGGTCTCGCCGACGGCGCGATCAATCTCGCCGTCGCGCTGGTCGAGGGCAAAGGCGTCGAAAAGGACCTGCCGCGCGCCGCCGCGCTGCTGCAACGGGCCTCGGCGAGCGGCTCGGCGCGGGCGACCTACGATCTGGCCGAGTTGGCCGAACACGGCTTCGGCGGCAACAGGTCGGACGCGCTCGGCCTCTACGAGCGCGCGGCGAGCTTCGGCTTCCCCAAGGGCTATCACACCGCTGCGGCCGTTCTCGACGAGGGGCGGGGCGTCGCCAAGAATCCAAGCGCGGCGGCCGACCAATTGCTGCGGGCGGTCGCCGCCGACTCGGGCGAATCGATCGCCGATCTGACCGGCAAGACCCAGGCATGGACCGCCGACACGATCAAGGCGGTCGAGGCGCGCCTCGCCGCCGCCGGATATTATTCCGGCCCGATCGACGGCAAGAGCGGCGCGGCGCTGGCGCCCGCGCTGAAACAATGGCGCTTGCTCGGCTCGCCGGAGAAGAGCTCGAGGGCGGGCTCCTAACCGAGCATCTCGGCGATCCAGAGCTTGATCAGGGGCTGTCGGGTGACGCCGAGCCTCTCGGCCTGTCGATCGAGTCCCTCGACCACCCAAGCCGGAAAGTCGACGTTGACCCGCTTCAAATCCACGTTCCGGCGCCGAGCCTTGGACCAATCGATCTGATCGCTCACGTCCTCGCCCGCGTCAAATTTCCTATCAAAGGTCTTCGCTTTCATAACGTTCGATCTCTCCTTGCTGCGGCCGCCCCCATCTCGTCATGGCCGGGCTTGTCCCGGCCATCCACGCGGCGAAACTGGTTCCGCTCCTCAAGATGAAGCTAAGAATGAGCGGCATTTCGTCTTGCGAAGCGGCTGCTCGACGGCGTGGATAGCCGGGACAAGCCCGGCCATGACGAGTCATTGCTTTCGGCCGCCGCTGTGAAACAAAAATAGTGTGGAAAATATACCAAATCAACCCATGAAGCGGGCTCGGCTCACGGCGCGGGGGTGAGCGCGAAGAGGCAGGTCTCCATCAGCGCGCCGTCCTCGGGGCGCGGCTTGGCGCCGACGTTCGCCATCGCCGGCCGCTTCGGCGCGACCATGTCGGGCGGGATGGCGAGAATGTTGGCGCCGATGCCGCGCCCTGGGCCGATGAACTTGTCGCGCAGCGCGAAATCCTTGCCGAGGTCGCGCCGCTCGCCGTCGGCGGCGGCGAGCACGGATTTCAGCCGCTCGAGAAAGGGCGCGCTCTGGCGCGCCGTCGCCAGGACGATCGTTTCGCCCCCCGGCGCCGCCGCGACGGGGATGTCGACGTCGGCGACGGCGGCGAGGTCGCGGATGGCGCCAGGCCGCGTCTCGCCAAAGGCGTAGAGCCTGGATTGCAACAGGCCGGAGTGGCCGACGCGGAACGTCGCCGCCGCGCCGACCGGCAGGCGGTCGTTGGGCGCGAGCGGCACCGCGAGCGGCGCTGCGCCGGGGGAGGGGAACGCCGGATCGGAGACCCAGACCTGCCACGAGCAGGCGGGCGGGCCGAGCGCCGCGCCGGTCGCGGGCGCGATCCAGGCGAGCGGCGCGGCCGCGCCGGCAAGCTCGGGCGCGGCCTCGGCGAGGGTTTGCGCCTTGACGCGCGCGAGGAGATAGCGATCCGCTGGTGGCAGATGGCGCGTCAGCGCGGCGAGCGCCGCGTCCGCGTCCGCTTGCGCGCCGGCGGCGACGATCCATTGGACCCGGCTCGCATCGGCATAGGCGCGCACGCGATCGGCGAGCGCGGCGAAGTCGGAGTCGCCGTTCAAGGTCAGCGGCGCCGCTTGCGGGGCGGGGGCCAACGCCATCGCGGCGAGGGCGGCGCCGACGCCTGCGGCGAGCCGCCGCGGCCAGGCGCGCCGCGCGCGCCGCCGCGCCGGCTCGTCAGGACGGACAAGCGTGCGGGTCATTGGTCACCTTGAACTGATATTCAATCTCGTCGCCGAGGCGGTCGGCGAGAAAGCTCGTCGTCGTCGTCAGCACCGCCGCGCCGGAAAGGCCCTGCAGGTCCTTGCGCAACGCCTCCTGCAGGCCGGTGATGGCGATCGACGGGTCGCGCGTCGCCACGACGAACAGACGAACCTCGTCCTCGACCGGCTCGATCGGGATCGCCGCGGTCAGGTCGAAAGCGGAATCGGGGCGCGTCGCGCCGACGAGCGAGCGAAAATGCTCGGCGTCGAGGATCACCGGATCGGCGGCGCGCGACACCGAGGCGATGAACAGCCGCGGCGCGCGCAGGCGGCTGGCGAACGGCAGCGCGTCGCGGGCGCTGACCCGCATGACCAGCGTTTCCCCGCCGACGACCACCGGCTCGCGCTGATCGTCGAAGCAGGGGCCGAGCAGTTGCAGCTTGTCGCTCGCCGCGTCGTAGCGCGCGCGCTGCGGCGCGGCGTCGTCGGCGCTCGCCGCCGCCGGCGAGGCGACCGGCTCGAACGCGAGGGCGATCGGCGCGCGCGTCAGCGCCATCCAGCCGCCGGCAAGCAGGACCAGAAGGCCCAGCGCGGCGGCGAGCCCAGCCGCGCGCGCCGGCGTCACGATCTCGCGCATGGCGAAAGGGCCGAGCGCCGCCTCGACGCCGTCCAGCGAGTTGGCGAAGACGAATTCCAGCCGCGCGCCCGCCCCGCGCGCCTCCGCGGCCAAGCGATCGAGCGTCGCCGACTCGGCGTCGGCGAGCGCGCGTCCGTCCGTCGCGACGGCCGGCAGAACGACGAACATTCGCTTGCCTTCAAGCGCTTGGCGATGCTGAGCGATATAGTCGCCCACCAGCGACAGCTTGCCGCGGACGCCGCCGACCGGGCCGATAGCGACCGCCGGCGCGCCGGGCGCCGAGGGCAGCAGGATTTCCCCGGTGGCGAAGACGACGCCGGGGTCGCGCGCAAACGCCTGGCAGAGCGCGGCGAGCGCCAGCCCCAGTCCGGCGGAGCGGGCGTTTTCGTGGGAGAGGCGGCCGATCTGCAAGTCGGAAATGCGCAAATTCCAGGGATGGACGCGGCCGTTGCGGCGGCTGAGCCACAGCCCGGCGCGCCGCGCCGCGACGAAACGCATCATCGCTTCGCGCACCGCCTGGCCGACGCCATAGAGGCCGAAATCGAACAGCTCGGAGATTTGCGGCGCCAGCCGCGCCGGGTGCGCCTCGGGCGCGCCCTCGTCGGCGATCGCCTCGAACAATTGCGCGCCTTCGCCGTTGGCGTCGACCAGGGGCACGAAAACGCGCGCTGTCACGGCGCCGGGTCCAGAAGTTCGATCTCCAGCCGCGAAAGCTCGGCTTCGCTCGGCGCCTCGTCGTCGAGCACGACGTGCAGCCGGCCGTCGCGGTCGAACACGCCCTCGATCGGCGCCGCCTCGCCCAGGCGCACGCGCACGCCGCGAAGGGCGTAGGTCGCGAGCCCGGCCGCGCCCTGCGCCTGGAGGGCGAGCACTTTCGTCTTTTCGTCCTCATGAAGGAGACGGGCGAGGACGAGGCCGTCGGCGCTGAGCAGGCCGGCGGCGGGAAATCGCCATTCGCCCGCCCCCTTGGCCGCCAAAGCGGCGAACGAAGAGACCGGCCGCGCCGGCGCTCCGCCGCGCTGCTGATCGTCGAGCGCGAGCGCCGTCTGCGTGGCGACGCGCAAGGTCCGCAAGAAGCGCGCCGGCTCTTTCGGGTCGAACGTGCGGTCCATCTTCCTCTCCTCGGCCCGACTCTCGCCGCCTCGATCGAACAGGCGCAAGACGTCGCAGGCTGCTTACGGTCTGACGCTCGCGTGGGCGACGAAACGAGCGGTTCGCGACGACAGGTCCTCGACATAGGCCGCCAGATCGCCGTCGAAATCGTTTTTCAGGCGGCGGCGCAGAAAGAGATCGGCGCCGAGCGCCTCGGCGAGCGATTTACCGCCGACGATCGCCGCCAACAGATCGCGTTCGGACGGCGCGATGGCCCCCGCCTCGACCGCGCCGTCGAGAAACGGCTGGGCTTCGTCGGCGGTCATCAGCGGCTCGTCGGCGGCCTCGGCGAGCTCGGCGCCCATCGTCGCTTCGATCGCGTCGAAGGCCACCAGAGTGGTCCGATCTTCGCCGGCCAGGCGCGTCAGGACCGCCGCGCCGAATGGCCCGGAAGCGAATTCCTGCGCGTTCCTGCATCCGGGAATTGGCGCGCTGGCGAAGGCGGCTTCGAGCTCATGGCGCGCCGGCCGGCGTCCCAGCTCGCCGCGCATTTCGCTCTTCAGCGCCTTGAGGAACGCGTTGGCGGATTTGAGCGTGTTGACGCCGACCGCGGCCTCGCCGACCAGCCATTCCTTCGGACACAGTCCGAGGCGCAGCGTCTCGGCGTAGGGCCGGTTCGCCGCGTCGAGGCACTTGAGGATGCGGTTGGAAAACTCGAACAATTCGCTTCTTTGCCTGAACCGCGTCAGCCGCAAGGCGCCGCCGGTGAGCGCTTTCCAGGTCGACAGCGGACCGCCGCTCGGCGCCGCCGGGCGCGGCCCCGCGGCGCGGCTCGCCACCAGCGCGGCCAGATTGTGCGCCGAAGTCGGCTCGTCGCGCCGCTGCGCGATCGGCCGATCGAGCACCGCATCGAAATAGAAATCGGCGGCGTCCTCGACGCCGTCGGGCGGCTGATAGGCCCAGACGCCGACCAGTCCCTCCGAATAGCGGCGGTTGGAGATCAACAGGCGGCGCACGCGCTCGAAGAGATGGAACGGCTTGACGACGACGATGTCCTCGGCTTCGTCGAGGCGATCGTTGCCGTTGACGAGATTGGCCAGATGCCCGGCAAAATAAGCGACGATGTCGCGACCCGACTTGGCCGCCGGCCCAGCGCGCATGATTCACGTCTCTCGCTTTCCGCCGACGGCGGCCAAGAAAGGGCCCCCTCGTTCGCCCTGCGGCATTATCAACCGGATCGGCGTCTTGACAAGCGCGCTCCCGCCGGCGGTCTTGCGAGGCGGCCCTGGCGCGCAGCGGCGAATGGCGATGGCGTCGCCGCGCGCCGAGCCTCAGGAGGCGGGACGCGATGTCGGACGAGAAGGCTCTGAGCGAGGCGCGGGCGCTGCTCGCGCGCACGCCGGTTTTCGACGGCCACAACGATCTGGCCTGGGCCATCGCCAGCGACCCGACGGCGCGGGGGGACGTGCGCGCCTACGATCTGACGCGCGTCCACGAGGCGGGCGACACCGATATCCCGCGCCTGCGCGAAGGCCTGGTCGGCGCGCAGTTCTGGTCGGCGTTCCAGCCGACCAACGCGCCGCATCCGGCGCGCGCGACGCTGGAGGGGATCGACCTGATTCGCCGCATCGAGGCGGCGCATCCGGACGTCTTCTTAGCCGGGCGCCGCGCCGCCGATTTCGCCCGCGCCCGGCGCGCCGGCAAGATCGCCTCCTACATCGTGGTCGAAGGCGGCGTCGGCCTGGAGAATTCCTTGGCGCCGCTGCGCGTCTGGCATGCGGCGGGCGTGCGGATGCTGATTCTCTGCCACAACGAAACGCTCGACTGGGTCGATTCGGCGACCGACGCGCCGCGCCACGGCGGCCTCAACGCCTTCGGCCGCGCGGTGGTCGGCGAATGCAACCGGCTCGGCGTGATCGTCGACGGCGCCCATGTCTCGCACGACGGGCTGAGGCGGATGCTGGAGGTCAGCGAGGCGCCGATTCTGCTCTCGCACACCAACGCGTTTGCGCTGTGCGACCATCCGCGCAACGCGCCCGACGACGTGCTCGAGCGCTTGAAGGAGAGGCGCGGCGTTGTGATGGCGACCTTCGTGCCCGGTTTCGTCTCGCAGGATTTGCGCGACTGGCTCAAGGCTTCGCGCGACGCCTACGGCAAGCAGCCGCTCGGCGCCGATCCCAAGGCCCAGCTCGCCGAACTGGAGGCGCGCCGCGGCCCCGCGCCGCGCGCGACGCTGGCCGAGGTCGCCGACCATATCGTCTATCTCGTCGAGACCGCCGGCGTCGACTGCGTCGGGATCGGCTCGGACTTCTTCGGCGGTGCGCAGCCGATCGGCCTCGAACACGTCGGCCGCTTCCCGCATCTCTTCGCCGAACTGATCCGCCGCGGCTTCTCCGAGCGGGATCTGACCAAGATCGCCAACCGCAACGTGCTCAGGGTCATGCGCGAAGTCGAGCGCGTGGGCGAGGCGCTGCGCGAGGCGCGCGAGCCGGCGATCGGGCGGATCGAGGATTATCCGGGGGCGTGAGGGGGAGGGGGGCAGTTTTCGCGGGTTGTCGGGATATCAGGGGGTTGCGAGGCGGATAATTTCCGCAGGCGCGCGAGCGGGGCGGGGGCGGACGGGACGCAGCAATTGGGGATTTAGAGCATGATGTGTTTAAGTCGAATCATCTCAGCTGTCATTGCGAGCAAAGCGAAGCAATCCAGACTTAAGGTTTGCGGCGGCGGCTTAGTCTGGATTGCTTCGCTGTCGCTCGCAATGACGACGGATGCCTGTTTCAATCTAAAGACAACATGCTCTAGTGAGGTGTTACCGTAACCCTATATGGGACTCGAAGCCCCAGATCACCGCTCATGAAGTCTAAGGGAGGCAGCAGTATCAAATTGATAGAACCGCCTTGTGCTTTGGTTTGCCGCATTCAAAATGTCTGCCTGCAAATAATCGCCGATAGCTTTGATACTCTCAGGATGACCTAAAAGGAAACGAGGAAAGATGGTCCTTCGAGTCTCAAATGTATAGCTTTCTGCTCTTGACTCCGAGTCAGGCGTGTCCAATCGTCCTTCAGGATTAGCAATGAGATCAAACTCCAACTCGTAAGGAACCTCTTGCGTGCCGGTTCGGGAGCGGAACACTTCTATGCTCGTTGCGGTGCTTAGGACAAAAGCAAGCAAGCTATTGAACTGCACGCCACGCATACCCCGACCGGGCTGCTCAGTCCGCGTCATCAGATCACAAAAGACCCTTTCTATTTCTCCATCCCATCGAACAAGCATCGAATTGTATACTTCCGCCCGTGGCGGTTCGAATACGTAAGACCAGCCTCGCAACGCGGGCTGAAATTGCCTAGGATCAATATTCTCATAGCAGCTGATCCCGGACTCTTGACTGGGGTTTGCGGCTGAGGTGACCCGAACCGGCCTAGTGCCAATGCGCAGGTCTTCACGCTCAGTAAGCCGATCCACGCGCACCGGCACAAGAGGAACTCCCGTGCATCTCATGGCGATACCAGCATTGGGAAAGCTCGGATCATTGACCGGGGGCTTGGCAGTTTGATCAGATCGGTTAGCAAGGCGAAGCAATACCCGTTCAAATTCCGACCGCCTTTCTGCAAATATCTCGTCCACATGCTTGGAGGTTCGCGCTCGATCGAGTGTTATGCTCTGTATTTCACGCATGCCAATCCTCTGCGAACTTGAACCCGTGCCTATCCGGTTAACGCAGACACCCCCTAGATGTAGGGTGCGTCCACGCGCCGGAATAAAGGTCGGCATAGGTCGGCGCCTCAACCCCGCCCGCGATGCCGAGCAGCGAGCGGAAGGCGTTGAACGGGTAGAACCGCCTGTTGAAGCGGAACGTGAACTCATTGAGGTAGGCTTGTAGGTGCTTCGCGCTCACGCCGTGGTGGATGCCGTTGAGCCAGGCCTTCAAATTGGAGAAGACGAGGTGGATCATCGGCATGAACTGTTCGACCATTTCGGGGTCGCCGCATTCGGCAATTGCATGGTGGTCGTAGCCCCGCTTGCGCAAGCTGGCATAGCCGCTCCAATCGTTGGTGACGATCAGCGAGCCTGGCATGACGGCGCTCTCGACAAAGCCACACAAGGAATCGGCGCCGCGGTCAGCAGCGATGGCCAGTCGTACTCGACCGGCATAGCGGCCATCCTTCCGCTTGTCTTGTGCCGTGCCCGGCTTCCGGCGGCGAACCTCGACAGCGGCGGCCACCAGCGTTTTGTGGTGGATGCCCCGGCCTTCGCCGCGCGTCCTTCCACCGACCCACGTCTCATCAACCTCCACATGCTCTTTTGGCCGACCACCGATGCGGTCCTGGTCCGGCCGCACCATGCCCGCGCGCAGTTTGTGCAGGATGCCGAAGGCCGTTTCGTATCGTGTCAGCCCGAGTTGCCGCTGAAACTGCACCGCCGACATGCCCGGCGTTTGGCTGGCGACGAGGTACGCGGCCCAGAACCAGACGCTGAGCGGCGTATGACTGCGTTCCATGACCGTGCCGACCAGGAGACCGGCCTGGCGGCGGCACGCACGGCACTCCAGAACACCCGGTCGGGTGACAATGCGGAAGGGCTCGGCGATCAGGCCGCAATGCGGGCAGACAAAGCCGTCAGGCCAACGCGCGCGCCCAAGATAGGCAGCGCACGCCGCGTCATCGGGAAACAGCTGCTGAAACTCGGGGAGCGATTGGGGAAAAGCCAGATCGTCGCGCTGCTGGACGTCCATGGTCGCCATGATGCCCGACGCTAGCCCTGGTGGGTGTCTGCGTCAACCGGATAGGCACGCTTGAACCGATTCGTTGATAGCATTGACGCTCGTGGGCATTCCAGTGCGGTGCTAATGGCGATGCTGCTACGCGAATGGCGAGGACTCCTGCATCTCCTTCAATCGCGTACGACCGCGATTCAAAACTCGGCAAGCGAGGCTCGATCGTGTCTCGCATGGCGTCACAAAGGGCGGCTTCCAATTCAGAAATCCGCGGAATCAGGGACAACCCGCACGAACGTTTCGGATCGTCGTCAGACTCTTTCACGCCAAGATACAAGGTTCCGCCATAGGCATTCGCAAACGAGATCACGGCCTTTATCAAATCGGCCTTCGCCGACCTTGCGAGCCTACCACCGTCAGCCCAGGAATTCTTGTCTGCATCGGAACCTTCCGTGCCTATCCGGTTAACGCAGACACCCCCTAGATGTAGGGTGCGTCCACGCGCCGGAATAAAGGTCGGCATAGGTCGGCGCCTCAACCCCGCCCGCGATGCCGAGCAGCGAGCGGAAGGCGTTGAACGGGTAGAACCGCCTGTTGAAGCGGAACGTGAACTCATTGAGGTAGGCTTGTAGGTGCTTCGCGCTCACGCCGTGGTGGATGCCGTTGAGCCAGGCCTTCAAATTGGAGAAGACGAGGTGGATCATCGGCATGAACTGTTCGACCATTTCGGGGTCGCCGCATTCGGCAATTGCATGGTGGTCGTAGCCCCGCTTGCGCAAGCTGGCATAGCCGCTCCAATCGTTGGTGACGATCAGCGAGCCTGGCATGACGGCGCTCTCGACAAAGCCACACAAGGAATCGGCGCCGCGGTCAGCAGCGATGGCCAGTCGTACTCGACCGGCATAGCGGCCATCCTTCCGCTTGTCTTGTGCCGTGCCCGGCTTCCGGCGGCGAACCTCGACAGCGGCGGCCACCAGCGTTTTGTGGTGGATGCCCCGGCCTTCGCCGCGCGTCCTTCCACCGACCCACGTCTCATCAACCTCCACATGCTCTTTTGGCCGACCACCGATGCGGTCCTGGTCCGGCCGCACCATGCCCGCGCGCAGTTTGTGCAGGATGCCGAAGGCCGTTTCGTATCGTGTCAGCCCGAGTTGCCGCTGAAACTGCACCGCCGACATGCCCGGCGTTTGGCTGGCGACGAGGTACGCGGCCCAGAACCAGACGCTGAGCGGCGTATGACTGCGTTCCATGACCGTGCCGACCAGGAGACCGGCCTGGCGGCGGCACGCACGGCACTCCAGAACACCCGGTCGGGTGACAATGCGGAAGGGCTCGGCGATCAGGCCGCAATGCGGGCAGACAAAGCCGTCAGGCCAACGCGCGCGCCCAAGATAGGCAGCGCACGCCGCGTCATCGGGAAACAGCTGCTGAAACTCGGGGAGCGATTGGGGAAAAGCCAGATCGTCGCGCTGCTGGACGTCCATGGTCGCCATGATGCCCGACGCTAGCCCTGGTGGGTGTCTGCGTCAACCGGATAGGCACGGAACCTTCATCCAACGCGCTTTTGAATTCAATATTGCCATCCTCTTGGACTCCGCCATTAGCAATCTCTTCGATTTCCACGTTGGAGAGCAAACGCAGCGGTACGTTAAGAGCATGGTCAAGCATCACGCGTCTCCTCACGAACCCTTGGCCATCGTCGCGGAATGGAGAAGGCGGCAAGTGCGAGTGCGTCGTGGCTTCGGGGCTATCAAGCGATAGCACGGACGATAGTCCTCCGCGACAAGCCGGTGGCCAGGTTGCGGTTACGCGTTATGGCGTTATGGTTACAGTGCGCTAAACGTGCGCTAAATCGCCAATTGCCGCCGGCTGCGCCGCTCCTGCGCTGCGCTTCGGTCGCTACGCGATGACTGCGCCGGGTCGGCGCGGCAAGGGGCTTTCAAGTCGCGTTGCTGAGAGCCTGACCTGAAATTCGAAAGCCGCCCATTCGTCGGCTCTGAAGCCTGCCCAAGGACGCACAAAGCGGATGAAAGCCACCAGGATTCCGGCTCCTCAATTCGATTCTGGGCAGGTGGCGCAGTTCGAAATTGGGGCGGATTGAATTTCGAGTCAGGCTCTGAGCGAAAACGGCCCGAGGGCCGCTTTTCGTCCGCAACGCGACTTGCAAACCGAAAGCCAGCGCCGCGCGGAGCGGTCAAGGTTCGCGTTAGCGATGCGCGTAGCGGCTTGGCGGCCGAATGCTTCGCATTCGCCGCGACTTGACGGCGAGCACGGCGACCGGCGGCGTTCACTGTCGATTACGCCACGACAACGCCGCCACCCGAACTCACGCGCGTAGTGCGGGGACCTCGTTCCACAGCGCGATGACCGGCGCGTCGCTATGGCCGGGCTCGTAGCCGAGAATGCCGATCGAGGCCGTGCGCAGCGCGAAACGCCGTCCTATGGCGATCGACAGGCCGATCCATCTTACGGCGAGGGCGCGGCCGAAATGGCCGTGGGTGAAGAGCGCGACGTTCCCTTCTAACGCGCGAAGACTTTGCAGAAGCCGATCGGCGCGATCGGAGATCTGCTGCGGCGTCTCGCCGCCGGGACAGCCGTCGCGAAATACCTCCCAGCCCGGCCGCCGCTTCGCAATCTCCGCGGGGGTCAGGCCTTCGTATTCGCCGTAACCCCACTCCTGCAGGCTCGGCTCGACTTCGGCCGCGGCGCCCAATCCGGCCAGCTCACAGGTCCGGCGAGCCCGTTGGCGTGGGCTTGTCAGCACGCGCGCGAAAGCGAACTCGCCGAGAGTGGGCGCAAGCGCGCGCGCCTCGTCCTCGCCGTGCGCCGTCAACGCAATCTCGGAGCTGCCGGTATGTTGGCCCGACAGCGACCACTCGGTTTCGCCGTGGCGAATCACGAACAGCTGAAGCGGCGAATTCTGCGCGTTGGACACGGACGGGCTCTCCATTTGGCGCCGCAGGCTTAGAATTGAGATCGCAGCCGCGCAACGGGGACGTTCGCATGGGCGCTCACGAGCGCTTCCCCGCGGCCTCTCGCCAAGTCGGCGCTCTCGCCGGCCACGCCGCCCCGTCGCCGCAAGGGGCTTGCAAGTCGCTTTGCCGAGCGAAAGCGACCCCTGGGGCCGCTGTTCGCTGGGCGACGCGACTTGGCGCCGAAAAGCGGGCTCGCGCGGTTTCTCCGCGTTCGCCGCACGCCACTGGACGCTGGCGAATTATTGTAGTAACAATAATTCGATGAGGATCGAATTCGACGCCGCCAAGCGCGACCAAACTCTGCGCGAGCGCGGTCTCGATATGGCGTGGGCGGACGAGGCTTTCGCCGGCGCGACGTTGACGGTCTCCGACGACCGACGCGAGTACGGCGAGGATCGGTTCATCACCATCGGATTTCTCGACGCGCGCATGGTCGTCGCCGTCTGGACCCCTCGACGCGGCGCTCGCCGCATCATCTCCCTGAGGAAAGCCAATGACCGAGAACAAGCGCTCTACGGCCCCCGCTTCTGACGACGACGCGCCCGATCTCAGCGCACCGCAATGGCGGGAGAAGTTTCAGGCGGCGAAAGTGCGCCGGGGCCGCAGGCCGTCGGCGGCGCCGAAAATCTCGACTACGATCCGGCTCGACGCGCAGGTCGTCGCCGCGTTCCGCGACGACGGCCCCGGCTGGCAATCGCGCATCAACGCCGCGCTGCAGGAGTGGTTGAAACGAAAGAAGCGATCGATCAAGGCGCAGGCGAAGAGCAAGACGCGATCGAGAGCGGCGTAGGGGGAGGCCGCTGAAGCGGAGCTTTAGGAGCGGCGCAGCCGCCCGACGGCGACGGTTGTCGAGGCCGTTGGCAAGCAGCGATTGGGCGAAGCGCCGCCGTCATGGCGAAAGCATGCGATCCGCTCTCCAAGACGGGTCCGCCACGGCATTTCTATTGGCCGCGCGCGAGCGGGAAAAAGGCGTCCCGCCGCGGCCGTTTCCCCCGCGCCCCCCAGCCTCCGAACAAATGTCGCGCCGCCGGTGCCTCCCCCCTCGCCAATTCGGCCGTTTCCCTTTATAGGCGCGTGCCGAGACATCAATCGAGGAGGGCGCGCCTCCTCAACAGGAGCTTCCATGAAACTCTCCCCGCAAGCGCCGGCCCGCCGGCTCGCCCTCTTGCTCGCCTCGAGCCTCGGCGCGGCCTTGGCCCTGGCCGGCGCCGCTCACGCGGACCCCAAGATTGTCGCCAAGGTCGACGGCGTTGCGATCACCGAGGACGACGTCGGCGACGCGATGCTCGACATCGGCCCCGGCCTGCCGCAGAAGCTCGAAGGACCGGCGCGCGAAAAATACGTGGTCGACTACCTCATCGATCTCAAGCTCGTCGCCAAGAAGGCCGCGGCCGACAAGCTCGACGCCGGCGCCGATTTCACCCGCCGCCTCGCCTATTATCACGACAAGCTGGCGATGGAGGCGCTGCTGAGCAACGTCGCCAAGGCGGCCGTCACCGAGGAAGCCGAACACAAGGCCTATGACGAAGCGGCCAAGGCGCAGCCCCCGGCGGAGGAGGTTCACGCCCGCCATATCCTGCTGCCGACCGAAGAGGACGCCAAGGCGGCGCTGGCGCGCGTCAAGGCGGGCGAGGACTTCGCCAAGGTGGCGACCGAACTGTCGAAGGACCCGGCAGGCGAGGGCGGCGATCTCGGCTGGTTCACCAAGGACCGCATGGTGCCCGAATTCGCCGACGCTGCGTTCAAGCTCCAGCCCGGCCAGGTCTCCGATCCCGTCAAGAGCCAGTTCGGCTGGCACATCATCAAGGTCGAGGAGCGGCGGATGAGGACCTTCCCGCCGTTCGAGCAGGTGAAGGATCAAGCCGCCCGCTACGTCGCGCAGAAGGCGCAGGCCGACCTGATCGCCTCGCTGCATCAGGGCGTCACGATCGAGCGCATGGACGAGGCGCCGACGCCGGACGCGACGC
The DNA here is from genome assembly GCA_963775575.1 of uncultured Alphaproteobacteria bacterium. GTDB lineage: Bacteria > Pseudomonadota > Alphaproteobacteria > Rhizobiales > Beijerinckiaceae > Roseiarcus. Next base: position 649,680 of record CAVZJG010000002.1, on the reverse strand, counting down.
CGCCGGCCGGCGACGCCAAGACGCCCGCCGACGCCAAGCCCAAGACGCCGTGAACGGCGCTGCGGCGCTTGGGGAAGCGTGATTTCTCGCGGCCGCCGGGTTCGGCGTCGCGCCCCGAGATCACGCTCCGCAAGCCAAGGAATCAGGAACTTCGCGCCATGGCCGATCCCGCCCCGCTCTCCCCGCTCGCGCCGAAGAAATTTCCCGCCCTGCCGCCAATCGCCGGCGTGCGCTTCGCCGCGGCCGCGGCGGGCGTGCGCTACCAGGGGCGCGCCGACGTGATGCTCGCTTTGTTCGATGCTCCGGCGCGGGTCGCGGGCGTGTTCACCCGCTCCAAGTGCCCCTCGGCGCCGGTCGACTGGTGCCGCGCCCATCTGCCGAAGGGAGAGGCGCGCGCGCTGATCGTCAATTCCGGCAACGCCAACGCCTTCACCGGCGCCGCCGGCTTGGATGCGGCCGCGAGCGTCGCCAAGGCGGCGGCCAAGGCGACGGGCGCGGCTCGGCACGAAATCTACCTCGCCTCGACCGGCGTGATCGGCGAGCCGCTGGAGGCCGGCCGGATCGTCGGCGTCCTCGACGCGCTCATCGCCGGCGCTCGGCCGGACGGCCTGATGGACGCGGCAAAAGCGATCATGACCACCGACACGTTCCCCAAGGTCGCGACCGCGCGGGCGAAGATCGGCGACACGGAGGTCACGATCAATGGCATGGCCAAGGGCGCCGGCATGATCGCGCCCGACATGGCGACGCTGCTGTCGTTCGTCTTCACCGACGCGCCGATCGCCGCCCCCGTGCTGCAGGCGCTGTTGAGCAAATCGGTCAAGCGCTCGTTCAACGCGATCACCGTCGACAGCGACACCTCGACCTCCGACACGCTGCTGATCTTCGCCACCGGCGCGCCCGAAATCGGCGACGCCGCCGATCCGCGCCTCGCCGCGTTCCGCCGCGCGCTCGACAAGGTTCTCGTCGACCTCGCCCAGCAGGTGGTGCGCGACGGCGAGGGCGCGCACAAATTCATCGAAGTGCGCGTCGCCGGCGCCGCCTCGCGCAAGGCGGCCAAGCGCATCGCGCTGTCGATCGCCAATTCGCCGCTGGTCAAGACCGCCTGCGCCGGCGAAGACGCCAATTGGGGCCGCGTCGTCATGGCGGTCGGCAAGGCGGGCGAAAAGGCCGAGCGCGACAAGCTCGACATCTTCTTCGGCGACATCCGCGTCGCCCACGCCGGCATGCGCGATCCCGATTATGACGAAGCGAAGGCCGCCGCCTATATGAGGCGCAAGAGCATCGTCATCGGCGTTAACGTCGGCGTCGGCGCGGCGACCGCGAAAGTGTGGACCTGCGACCTGACCAAGGACTACGTCGCCATCAACGGCGATTACCGCTCTTGAACCTCATGCTCGTCGTCGCCGCCGCGCTGGTCGACGCCGACGATCGCGTGCTGATCGCCCAGCGCCCCGAGGGCAAGGCGCTTGCCGGCCTGTGGGAGTTTCCCGGCGGCAAGCTCGCTCCCGACGAGCGGCCCGAGGACGCGCTGATCCGCGAGTTGCGCGAGGAGCTAGGCGTCACGGTCAAGCCGGCGTGCCTCGCGCCGCTGACCTTCGCCAGCCACACGTACGAAGCGTTCCATCTCTTGATGCCGCTCTACGTCTGCCGCCGCTGGGAGGGCTTCGTGCAGCCGCTGGAGGGCCAGGCGCTGAAATGGGTCCGGCCGAAGGACCTGCGCGCCTATCCGATGCCGCCGGCGGACGAGCCGCTGATCCCGCATCTGGTGGATTTGCTGGGGTGAGGCGCAAAGCAACCTTCTCTTAACCACCGCCGCGCATCGTCGCGCCATGCCGCCTGAGGATGCCCTCGCCCACGCCGCCTTGCCCGCCGCGCCCGATCTCGCCGCGCTGGTCGTCGGCTGGCTCGCGCATTTGCGCAACGAGCGTCGGCTCGCGGCGCCGACGCTGGAGGCGTACGGGCGCGACGTCAGGCAGTTTCTCGCCTTCCTGACCGAGCGCTTCCAGGCGCCGCCGGCGACCGCCGATTTTGTCGGTCTCACGCCCGGGGACCTGCGCGCGTTTCTGGCGCGCCGGCGCGCCGCGGCGATCGACGGGCGGTCGCTGCAGCGCGCGCTCTCCGGCTTGCGCTCGCTGGCGCGCCACATCGAGCGCGAGGGCCATGGGTCGGCTTCCGCCTTCGGCGCGATCCGCGCGCCGCGCGCGCCGCGCCGCCTGCCGCGCCCGCTCGCCGTCGCCGACGCCAAAGCGGTCGCCTCGGTGGAAGCGCGCGCCGGCGAAGCGCGCGAACCGTGGATCTTGGCGCGCGACGCGGCGGTTCTGGCGCTGCTCTACGGCGCCGGCCTGCGCATCGGCGAAGCGCTGTCGATCCGCCGCCGCGACGCGCCGATCGGCGACGTCGACGCGGTCACGATCCTCGGCAAGGGCGGCAAGACGCGCAGCGCGCCGGTCATCGCGCCGGCGCGCGCGGCGATCGAAGACTATCTCCAGCTCTGCCCCTACGCCCTGAAGGCGGAGGGCCCGCTGTTCGTCGGCGCCAAGGGCGGCCCGCTGTCGCCGCGCCTGATCCAGCTCGCGATGGAGCGCCTGCGCGGTGCGCTGGGGTTGCCCGACAGCGCCACGCCGCACGCGCTGCGCCACTCCTTCGCCACCCACCTGTTGGCGCGCGGCGGCGATCTCAGGACGATCCAGGAACTGCTCGGCCACGCCTCGCTGTCGACGACGCAGGTCTACACCGCGGTCGACGGCGCGCGGCTGCTGGCGGCCTATCGCGCCGCCCATCCGCGCGCCTGAAGCGCCCCGTCAGACGATAAGGCCGCACGGCGCGCATCGCCGTACGGCCTCTCTCGGTTCCCCGTCGCAGAATTCTCGCGCCTACGCGGCGCTTGCCGACGACGCGGTCGACGAACTGGCGGCCCCATAGGCTTCGAGCACTTGCAGGAGCTGCTGAACTTCGCCTTCGCGCCTGGCGTGCTTGGAATGCGTCGCAGCGTCGCTGCTGCTGGCGCTCGAGCTCGCGCTGGCGGAACTCGTCGAACTCGCGCTGTCCGACGAACTCGTCGCGCTCGGCGGAGGCGGCGGCGGCGGAGCGGCCGAAGCCTGCGAGGAACCCGACGCGGACGACGTCGAGGACGCAGACGACGTCGAGCCGAGCGCCGAGATCAAATCGGCCAGGAACGTCTTCAGGTCTTTCGACAACTCGCTGAGGTCGGCGCTGAGGCTGGACGACGACGATGCCGATGCCGACGAGGCCGAACTGGTGGAAGAGGTCGTCGATGTCGACGACGACGATTCGAGCGCGGAGAGGAGGTTGGCCAGATCGGTCTCCAGCGTTGACAGGATGCTGCTGGCGCTCGACGAGGAGGTCGAGGACGTCGAAGAGCTCGAAGAACTCGGCGGCGGTCCCGGAGGCGATCCCGGCGGCGGCCCGCCGACGCCGCCCGGCCCTCGGCCGTCACTCCCCGACGAGCTGTCGCCGCGGAGCTGCGAAAGGAACGCGAGCGCCGCCGCCGACAGCCCGACCGAACTCGAGGCGTCGACCGTCGAGGCGGAGCCGCTGGCGGAGCTCGATGTGCTGGCGGTCGCGCTCGACTGCGTGGACGCGCTGTTCTGGTTGGCGAGACTGACTTCCAACAATCTCAGAAGCAGACTTTCCTGGCTGCTTCCCGATACGGTGAGGCTCATGATCGATTCCCCCGTCGATTCAGCCTACGCATGGGAAATCTTGGTTAAAATTGGGTTAACGAAACCGTATTCGCCGCGGCGAAACCAATGAAACGACCCTCCTGCGACAATTTGCGCCGGCGGGCGCTGGGGCCCGAACGGCGAGAACCGCCGCGTCGGCGGGGAATCCCGCGCGCCGCCGCAGCGGACGGGCGGCGGCCGCCTCGACTCAATTCTTTCAGTCGCGGCGGCTATTCTTTCAAGCCGGGCGTGGCTTTGCAGATTTGCTGGCCGATATGGCCGATCTCCAGGGATAGCCTGGTGTCGCACCAGATGCGGAACCCCGCCGCGCGGGCGCGATCGCAGAACACGTAGTCCTCGCCGGTGATTTCGCCGCTCGTCTCGTCGTTGAGGAAGCGAAAGTACGGCTTGGACAGCGTCTCGAACACCGCCATGCGGATCAGCAGGCAGCCGGTCGGAACCCGCTTCATCTCCGTCAGCCCCTGCTCGTCGCAGGTCGGCTTGGCCTCCAGCGCGGTTCCCAACAGCGAGTAGGGCGGCACACGCTTGGCGTAGATCGCGCCGACGATGTCTTTGCGGTGGACGAGCAGACGGTGCAGCGTCGAGCGCGGAAAGACCATGTCGCTGTCGAGGAACAGCACGTAATCGCACGCCATTTCCTGCGCGCGCTGGACGCCGTCGTTGCGCGCGGCGGCGACGATCGACGACTTGTTGTTGACGATCGGCGTCTCGATCGGCGGCGTCGAATTGCAAAGCCCGGCCAGCGCCAGCGCGAAATCGGCGTGAACCATGTCGCCCGAGGGAAAGCAAATGGCGACCTTGGGGAGCGCGGAGTTCATGGGAACCAACCGAATCGGCCTATGCGGCCCCGTGCGAATCGCGGCGTGGTATAGGCGGAAAGCGGAAACGCGCTCAAGACCGCCCCCTCCGCCCGCCCCCCTGCGCTCACGTTCCCCGCGGCTTCGCCCGGCTGGTCGGCGTGGCGCTGGCCGGGTCTTCGGGCCAGAAATGCCGGGGGTAGCGGCCGCGCAGGTCCGCGCGCGCCGCCGCCCACGAGCCCTTCCAGAAGCCGGGCAGGTCGCGCGTGATCTGGATCGGGCGATGCGCGGGCGACAACAGATGCAGCGTCAGCGGCACGCGGCCGCCCGCCAAGGCGGGGTGCTGGGAAAGGCCGAACAGCTCCTGCACGCGCAGCGCGATCGCCGGCCCGCCCTCGGCCCCGTAATCCACCGCAACGGACGAGCCGGTCGGCGCGACGAAATGGGTCGGCGCCTCGGTCTCCAGCCGGCGCAACAGTTCGTAAGGCAGCCGGGCGCGCAGCGCCTGCGCGAATTCGTCGCTGGCGAATTCGTCGAGGCGGGTCTTGCCGACAAGGAACGGCGCCAGCCAATCGGGCGAGGCGGCCAGCGCTTGGTCGGAAAGATCGGGCCAGGGCTCGCCCTCGGCGCGGCGCAGGAACAGGACGCGGTCGCGCCATTGCGCCAGGCTCTTCGTCCATGGCAGCCGGGCGAGGCCGAGGCCCAACGCGCCCTGCGCCAGCGCGAGCGCGCTTTTTCCGTCGGCGGGGACGCTCAAATTCCGTTCGGCCAGGATCAGCGCGCCGAGCCGGCGCCGGCGGCGCGCGCGCAGCGACGCGGAGGCGCCATCGAAGCTCAGTTCGTCGACGCTGGCGATCGACGCGCCGGCGATTTGCTCGATGGCCTCCAGCGTCAGCGGCGCGGCGGTGAGGATGCGCGCCGAAGCCGCGCGGCCGACGATTTCGCCGATCGCCAGGAACGCCTCGCCCGCCAGCGCGTTGTGCGGCTCGAGCGCCGCCGCGCGACCGTTGGCCATCAGGAATTCGCCGCGCTTGCCGCGCGCGATCGCGATGCGGTCGGGGAACGCCGCGGCGAGCCATGCGCCGACGCCGGCGAGGGAGGCGTCGGCTCCCTCATCCGGCGCTTCGCGTGAGCCCCCCTTCCCCCCTTGCGGGGGAAGGCGCCCTCCCGCAGGGACGACGGATGAGGGGTTATTTGAGCCGGGCGCCGGCGGACACGTTGCACGCGCGTCTGGCGCGGCGAGGCGCCCCTTGGAGACGGTCTGAGGCGAAGGCGGCGTTCGCCCGAAGTCGTCGCGCTCCGCGCGACCCCCCTCATCCGTCGCGGCTGCGCCGCGCCACCTCTCAGCGAACGAAACGTTCGCCTGACGCCCGCAAGCGGGGAAGGGCGTCGCGCGGCTCTCCAAGCTCCGCGCCAGCCGCCGCGCGTCTTTGGCGCGCGGCGCAGGATCGCGGCGGAAGGCGTCGAGCCGTTGGGCGAGATCGACCGCGTCGCCGCCGAGGCCGCGCTCGGTCAGCGCCACGGCGATCTCGGCCGCCAGGCCGGCTCGCCCCGCGCGCGCGGCCTCGACGACCATGCGCGCGAGGCGCGGCGGCAGCGCCAGCCGCGAAATCGCTCTTCCCTCCTCGGTGATGCGCCCCGCTTGGTCGAGCGCGCCGAGCGACGCCAGCAATGCGCGCGCCTCCTCGAACGCGGCGCGCGGCGGGGAATCGAGAAACTTCAGGCTCGCGGGATCGGCGACGCCCCACGCGGCGAGGTCGAGGGCCAGCCCCGAGCGGTCGGCGGAAAGGATCTCCGGCGGCGCGTAGGGCGCAAGGCCGCCGTTCGCGGCCGCCTCCCACAGGCGGTAGCAGACGCCCGGCTCGACGCGCCCGGCGCGCCCGCGCCGCTGGTCGGCGTTGGCGCGCGTGACCCGCACGGTCTCCAGCCGCGTCAGTCCGATGTCGGGCTCGAAGCGCGGAACGCGCATCAGACCGCCGTCGACGACGACGCGTACGCCTTCGATGGTCAGCGAAGTCTCGGCGATCGAGGTCGCCAGCACGATCTTGCGCCGGCCCGGCGGCGCGGGCGCGACCGCCCGGTCCTGCGCGCGCGCGTCCATCGCGCCGAACAGCGGCGCGACGTCGACGTTCGGGCTCTTCACGCGCTCGGCGAGCGCGGCGGCGACGCGCAGAATTTCGCCCTGGCCGGGCAGAAAGACCAGGATCGAGCCGGTTTCGTCGGCGAGCGCGCGAAGCGTCGCGCGCACGACTTGGTCCTCGATGCGCGTCGCGGGGTCGCGGCCGAGGTAGCGGGTCTCGACGGGAAAGCTCAGCCCCTTGCTCTCGATCCGCGCGGCTTCGCCCATCAGGGCGCCCACCCGCGCGCCGTCGAGCGTCGCCGACATCACCAGGAGGCGCAAATCCTCGCGCAAGCCGCCTTGCGCGTCGAGCGCCAGCGCCAGGCCGAGATCGGCGTCGAGCGAGCGCTCGTGGAATTCGTCGAACAGGACGGCGCTGACGCCTGCGAGCGCGGGGTCGTCGAGGATCATGCGCGCGAACACGCCCTCGGTGACCACCTCGACGCGCGTGCGCGCGGAAACGAGGCTTTGCAGGCGCACGCGCAGCCCGATCGTCTCGCCGACCTTGTCGCCGAGCGTCGTCGCCATGCGCGCCGCGGCGGCGCGCGCGGCGAGACGGCGCGGCTCCAGCACGATGATCTTGCCGCCCCGCGCGAACGGCTCGTCCATCAGCGCCATTGGAACGCGGGTCGTCTTGCCGGCGCCGGGCGGCGCTGCGAGGACCGCGTTGGGCCCGCCGCTCAGCGCCGCGCAGAGCCGCGGCAGGGCTTCGTCGATCGGCAGGCTGTCGGCAAACGCGCGCATCGTCGCTTGATCGCAGCCGGGCGGCGCGCGCGCAAGGGCGCTGTTTCGTTCCGCCGTCAGCCCCCGCGCCGCGCGCGCCTCGGCGAACCGGGGGCGCCCTTGACAGCGGCGGGCGCCGCGATGTCTGTCTGGCCGAGCGCGCCGCTCGGCCGCGGCGCGCCGACAAGCCCATGAGGGGGCCTCGCGATGGCGTTCGCCAGGGTCAACGGCGCGGTCGTCCACTATGCCGACGAAGGCCGGCGCGACGCGCGCGCGATCGTGTTCATCAATTCGCTGGGCATGGATTTCCGCATCTGGGACGAAATCGCGCGGCCGCTCGCCGCTTCCTATCGCATCGTGCGTTACGACAAGCGCGGGCACGGGCTTTCGGAATTGCCCGCCGGCCCGGCGCTGATGGCCGACTACGCCCGCGACCTGGCGGCCCTGCTCGATCGGCTGGCGGTGAGCGGCGCGGCGATCGTCGGCCTGTCGATCGGCGGCGTGATCGCCCAGGAGCTCTATCGCCTGCGCCCCGATCTCGTCGCCGCGCTGGCGCTGTGCGACACGGCCGCCAAGATCGGCACGGAGGAAAGCTGGCGCCAGCGCATGGAGGAGGTCGCGCGCGGCGGCGTCGAGGCGATCGCCGACGGCGTGATGCAGCGCTGGTTCACCGCGGATTTTCGCGCGCGCCGGCTCGACGAACTCGCGGGTTGGCGGATGATGCTGACCCGCACGCCCAAAGACGGCTATCTGACCGCGTGCGGCGCGTTGATGCGCGCCGACCTCAGGCCCGACTGCCCCCGCATCAAGGTCCCGACCCTGTGCGTCGTCGGCGACGAGGACGGCTCGACGCCGGTCGCGATGGTGCGCGAACTCGCCGAGAGCATCGGGCATGCGCGGTTCGAGATCATCGCCGGCGCCGGCCATCTGACCAATCTCGAGCAGGCGGCGGCGCTGCGCGTCCTGATCGAGGCGCTCGCCCGGGGAGCGGCCGCGTGAGCGCCAGCGCTTGAAGCGAGCGCGGACGGGTTGACGGGCGAGCCGGCGAGCCCCCGCTCAAGGGCGAGGCGGGGCGCCCTTCCCGCGCCGACGGCGAAGCGGTATAGAGCCGGCCGTTGCGTCCGCGCCGCGATCGGCGCGCCGCTATCGCTTCGGACGATTCATGTCGCAGGAATTCTCGCACGTCGCGGTCGCGTCTGCGGCCGACGGCCACGACGCGGGCGGGCCGGCGCGCGCCTCGGGCAATTTTTGGCTGCTGACGCTGGGTTCCGTCGGCATCGTGTTCGGCGACATCGGCACCAGCCCGCTCTATGCGCTGCAGGCCGCGCTCGGCCACTTCAAAGACTCCGGCCTTGGCGTCGGCGAGATCGTCGGCGTCGTGTCGCTGATCGTCTGGGCGCTGCTGATCGTGGTGACCGGCAAGTACGTGCTGTTCCTGATGCAGGCCGACAACAAGGGCGAAGGCGGCATTCTGTCGCTGCAGGCGCTGGCCCAGATCGCGCTGGGCCGGCGCACGACGTTCGTGTTCATCGTCGGCGTCGCGGGCGCGGCGCTGTTCTGCGGCGACGCGATGATCACGCCCGCCATTTCGGTGCTTTCCGCGCTCGAAGGGCTCAAGCAGGTCAACGACGAACTGGCGCCGTTCGTGTTGCCGGCGACGGTGGCCATCCTCATCGGGCTGTTCGCCGCCCAGAGCCGCGGCACCGCGGGCGTGGCGGCGTTCTTCGGCCCGATCATGGCGCTGTTCTTCGTCGTCAACGCCGCGCTCGGCGCCGTGCATATTCCCGACGCCTGGATCATCCTCAGCGCGCTCAGCCCGGCGCCGGGGATCGCGTTCCTCCGCGCCCACGGCGCGATCGGCTTCGTCGCGCTCGGCAGCGTCTTTCTCGCCGTCACCGGCGCCGAGGCGCTCTACGCCGACATGGGCCATTTCGGCCGGCGGCCGATCCAGACCGCATGGCTCGTCCTGGTGTTGCCGGCGCTGATGATCAGTTATCTCGGCCAGGGCGCGATGATCATCGCCGACGCCAAGGCGGTCGAGAACCCCTTTTACTTCCTCGCCCCAAGCTGGGGCCTGCTGCCTCTCATTCTGTTGGCGACCGCCGCCACCATCATCGCCAGCCAGGCGGTGATCACCGGCGCCTTTTCGTTCGCCCGGCAGGCCATTCAGCTCGGCCTGCTGCCGCGGATGGAAATCATTCACACCTCCGACCGGCTCGAAGGGCAGATCTTCATTCCGCGCGTCAACCGCATCCTCCTGCTCGGCGTGCTCGCGCTGGCGCTGGTGTTCCGCTCGGCCAATGCGCTCGCCAACGCCTACGGCATCGCCGTCTCCGGAACGATGGTGGCCACCACCGCGTTGTCGTTTTTCGTCGTCTGGCGGTTGTGGCGCTGGCCGCTGTGGGGGGCCTTGGCGCTGGTCTGTGCGTTCCTGTCGATCGACATCGGTTTCTTCATCGCCAATCTCACCAAGGTGCTCGATGGCGGCTGGATTCCGCTCACGCTCGCCGGCGTGATGTTCGTGGTGATGTGGACCTGGGCGCGCGGCAGCGCGATCCTCAGCGCCAAGAGCCATCGCGATTCGATCCCGATGACCGATCTGATCAAGATGCTGAAGAAGTCGAAGCCGGTGCGCGTTCCCGGCGCCGCGATCTTCCTGACCAGCGATCCGAGCCTGGCGCCCTCGTCGTTCATGCACAATCTCAAGCACAACAAGGTGGTGCACGAGCGGGTGGTTATAATGTGCGTGAAGACGGAAACCTCGCCACGCGCGCCGCCGGGCCAACGGTTCGAGGTCCACGCGCTCTCTCCCGACTTCCTGTCACTGACGCTGCATTTCGGTTACATGGAGACGCCGCGCGTTCCCCACGCGCTCGCCGCGTTGCGCAAGACGGGGTTGAAATTCGACATCATGACGACGTCGTTCTTTCTCGGCCGGCGCGCCCTCAAGCCGTCGCCCAACTCGGGCATGCCGCTGTGGCAGGATCGGCTGTTCATCGCGCTGGCCAAACAGGCCGCCAGCGCCCCCGACTTCTTCGCCATCCCTTCCGACCGCGTGGTGGAGCTCGGCGCGCAGATGAAGGTGTGAACCGCGCTCAGCGTCCGATATTGAAGCTCGCCAGCGTCGCCATGTTGACGATGTCGGAATCCTTGGCGCCGAGCGAGACGATCTGCACCGGCTTTTCCAGGCCGACGATCAGCGGCCCGATCACCGTCGCGCCGCCGAGCTCCTGCGCGACACGGGTGGAGATTGCGGCCGAATGCAGGGCCGGCATCACCAACACGTTGGCGGTGTCGGTGAGACGGCAGAACGGGTAGGCGCCCATCAATTCCTTGTTGAGCGCGACGTCGGCCCCCATTTCGCCCTCGTATTCGAAATCGACGCGGTGCGCGTCGAGAATGCGCACCGCCTCCTGGACGCGCAAGGCGCGCTCGCCCGGCGGGTGGCCGAAATTGGAGAAGGCGAGCATCGCCACGCGCGGCTCGTAGCCGAGCCGACGCGCGACGCCCGCCGTCTCGACCGCGATCTCGGCGAGTTCCTCGGCGGTCGGCAATTCGGTGATCGCGGTGTCGGCGACCAGAACCGCGCGCCCGCGCGCCAGAATCAAGGAAACGCCGACGACGCGGTGGCCCGGCTTGCAATCGATGACGCGGCGGACCTCCTCGAGCGCGATGGAGAAATTGCGCGTCACGCCGGTTACCAGCGCGTCGGCGTCGCCCTGCGCCACCATGGCGGCGGCGAAATAGTTGCGGTCCTGATTGATCAGGCGCTGGCAATCGCGCATGAGGTAGCCGCGCCGCTGCAGACGCTCGTAGAGGAATTGCGCGTAGAGCGCGTTGCGTGTGGAAAGCCCGGCGTTTTGGACCTCGACGCCCTTGTCCATGATATCGAAGCCGGCATGCTCGGCGACGGCGCGCACGCGTTCCTCGCGCCCGACCAGGATCGCCGTGCCCAAACCCTGATTGACGAACGAATAGGCGGCGTGGATCACCTGCTCCTCCTCGCCTTCGGCGAAGACGACGCGCTTGGGCCTGCGGCGCACGCGCTCGATGATCCCCTGCATGACGCCCGCGACCGGATCGCGGCGCGCCGAGAGCTGCGCCTCGTAAGCGTTCATGTCGGCGATCGGACGCCGCGCGACGCCCGAAGCCATGGCCGCCTTCGCCACCGCGATCGGCACGACATGAATGAGGCGCGGATCGAAGGGCACGGGAATGATGTAATCGCGACCGAAGCGCGGCCGCGCGCCGCGATAGGCGTGCGCGACTTCGTCGGGCACGTCCTCGCGCGCGAGCTCGGCGAGGGCGTGCGTCGCCGCGATCTTCATCTCCATGTTGATGGTCTTGGCGCGCACGTCGAGCGCGCCGCGAAAGATGTAGGGAAAGCCCAGGATATTGTTGACCTGGTTGGGATAGTCCGAGCGGCCGGTGGCGATGATGACGTCGTCGCGCGCCTTCCGGGCGTCCTCGGGCGTGATCTCGGGATCGGGATTGGCCATGGCGAAGATGATCGGGTCGGGCGCCATCGACTTGACCATTTCGGGCGTCAACGCGCCTTTGGCGGAAAGGCCGAAGAAAATGTCGGCGCCGGCCATCGCCTCCGCCAAAGTGCGCAGCGGCGTGTCGACCGCGTGCGCCGACTTCCATTGGTTCATGCCGTCCTCGCGGCCGCGATAGACGACGCCCTTGGTGTCGCACAGGATCACGTTCGACGGCTCGAAGCCGATCGCCTTGATCAGATCGAGACAGGCGATGCCCGCGGCGCCCGCGCCGTTGCACACCAGCCGCGTCGTCTTGATGTTGCGTTCGGTCAGGCGAATGGCGTTGATCATGCCGGCGGCGACGATGATCGCGGTGCCGTGCTGATCGTCGTGGAAGACGGGAATGTCCATCAATGCGCGCAGACGCTCTTCGATGATGAAGCATTCCGGCGCCTTGATGTCCTCGAGATTGATTCCGCCGAACGACGGCCCGAGGAAGCGCACGGCGGCGATGAATTCCTCGGGGTCCTCGGTGTCGACTTCGAGGTCGATCGAATCGATGTCGGCGAAGCGCTTGAATAGGACCGCCTTGCCCTCCATGACCGGTTTGGCCGCCAGGGCGCCGAGGTTGCCCAGGCCGAGAATGGCGGTGCCGTTGGTGATGACCGCGACCATGTTGCCGCGCACGGTGTAGTCGTAGGCTTTGGCGGGATCGGCGGCGATCGCCCTCACGGGAATCGCGACGCCGGGCGAATAGGCGAGCGAGAGATCGCGCTGCGTCGCCATCGGCTTGGTGGCGAGGATCTCGAGCTTGCCCGGCCGCCCGCGCGAATGGAAAAGCAAAGCTTCCTGGTCGGTGATCGATGGCCGTTTGGGCGCGCTGTCGAAACTGTCGGTCATGGACAATCGTCCTCAAAGGTTCGCGAGCCGTGACGGGAGCGACGGGAAGGGGCGAAGTCGTCGACGCGGGCGTCGGTCCGGCTGTCGCCGATGACGGACCGACGGCGGCCTCGCGCGGCGGCGCGGGCGAAACGGCTGGCCTCCCCGCATCGGCGCATCCCCGGGCGCTCGGCTCGCGAGGCTTTCCTTGGTCCCGACGGTTGCGTTGCGCTTCGTTCTAAAGCAAGGCGGGCGTTTGGCAACTCGACCAGGGCGCTAGAGTTCGCCCCGAACGCTCGGCGGCCGGTCGAGCCGGCAGGGAACGCCGTTCCGGGTCATGCCGGGGCGATTCAAGGGATGGCTTGCGAATGCCGCATTGGCCCTGCCGACGATGTCAGCGGAATCCGCGGCGGCAGGGGTTGTGGCGATCTTGCCGCGCCCCGCGCCAGACGACCGCTTCGACGTTCGCCTGACCGCCGGGGCATTCTGGCCCCACGGTCGGCCCGCCGGCGCGCCTCAAAAGGCCGCCCACGCGTAGAGGAACAACGTGTTGTCGCCCGACGCGTTGTGCATGCCGCCCAGCCCCGTCCCGTCGAAGTCCGTCGTCCCACCGTAAAGGTTCAGGTATTGGACGTATTGGATGCCGATACGGGCGTTGTAAGTCGAATAGGGCCCCGGGCTGCCGTGGCTGAACGGCAGATAGGCGACGTCGAAGATCAGGCCCTCGCCATTGGGGCTTCCGGTTACGCTGCTGCCGTAGAGATTCACGTCCGGCGTCCCGGTTACGTCGAAGTACCCTGCAGTGAAACTATAAGTATGGTCCCACACGAACGACGCGTTTGCCTTGAAGCTGTTCAACCGATCATTGAGGTTTGTTCCTGAGATCACAGAACTGGCGTTGAACCGCTGATACTCGACAATGTCGGACAACTTCACCGTGACGCTGTATTTGTCGCCGTCATACTGGTATTGGGAGTCGAAGCCGACATCGGTGTAATCGTCGGTCCCGAAGGTGAATACGCCTCCCGGCGCCGTCCGCCCATACATGCCGAACGTGCCGATCATCAGATAGTGGTCGCCCCAGTGCGGCTCGAGCGCGATCCGCCAGTAGGGCTGGACGCCGACCTGCGAGTCTGGGGTCGAACCGGGCATCATGCCGAAAGCCTCGAGGGTCGACTTGTCATAGCCGCCGTAGGCCGTCAGTTCGGCGTAGAGTACGTCGTTCCAGAAGACGTAGGCGCCGGCGCCGGCGACGACTTGCGCCAGGGCGTCGATGTGCGTGCCCGGCGGCTTGAAGGCCGGCGCGATTCCCGAGCTCGAGCTCCGGGAAGGCCCAGGCATCGGTGGTGTTCCACGCGTCCTGCACCGTCGGCGTATTGTTGACGGTCACGCCGAAGTAGGCGTCGGCGCCGAACAGCTTGAACGTGTCGACGTAGCGAACGTCGGAAGCGTCGAACCACGTCTGCCCGGTGACCGGATTTCCGCTCACCTGTATGAACGAGCCGAGGTTGCCGTAAATCTGTCCCGCCAGCAGGCCGGTCACTTGTTTAGTGACCAAATTGTCGTTGGTCTTCAAGCCCGCGGGTGGCGGGGCAGCGCCGCCGGGAGGATCATACGGCGCCTGCGTATGCGTGAAGCCCGGCATGATCATCGCCGCAATCGGCGGCAGCTTCGAGTCGCCGCCCTGCAGCGTGTAGCCGCTGAGCTTGAAGCGCCGGCCGAACGGCGTCAGTTCGGGGAAGGCGGTGTGGCAGGCGGCGCAGGGCTGGCCGGTTTGGCGGGCGAAGCTCGGCACCGCCGAGGCGGGCTGGGCCGTGAGCAACGAGGCGAGCGACAGGATCGCGAAGAACGCGAGCGCGGCGCCCGCCCCCGCGAGGCCGCGAGGCGGATGCCTTATGGCGCGCCCCGTCTGCGAACCCGATGGTCGCTCAACTCGCAGCATTTCCCGCCCCCCCGTCCGGCGCCCGGCGCTCGCCGCTGCGCGGCGGGCGCCATCGAACCGCGGCGCCGCGCGATCGCTCCCTGATGGGGAACTTAAGGGCAAAACTTACGCTCGTGCAAGCGGAACATGGTTACTGAAATGTCAGCCGGTCGGCGAGATGGCGGCGCGTCGACGCTACGCGCCGCTTTTCTCGCGGCGCCTCGTCACGGAACCGCCGCCCTCATCCTTGCGAGCCGCGGCCGCGCTTGGGTTACGCGGTCTTTGGCAACCAAATCTTGCAACTGCAGTTGTCAGTGATGACGCCGGCGACGTCGAGACACGCCGACGGCGCGCGGAACAGCCGGCAATTGACGCATGTATGGCCGTCGCGCGGCGCATCGCTGAAGCCGACGCAAGCCTGCGACACTTTCGGGGTCGCCGCTTGGCTCGTCGCCGCCAATGTCGCGCCAGCGCCCAACGCGACGCCGCCGGCCAACAGCGTGCGGCGCGACAGCAGCGAACCGGCGCCGCGTTCAACCTTGGCCATTGCGGCCTCCCGTCGTTCCCGTTTGCGAGCATGCAATTCATCGCTTGCTCGTGCTCCGACTAGGCGTCCTCCAGCGCTGTGGCGACGCGACCGCTTGTCGCAGACGGTTTCCGCGCGACATCGGGTCGGGCTCGAAGGCGCAACCATCTCCTTGGCCGCGCGCGCAAACCACGCTTGCAACTATATAAAGATATGCTTATGTGGTTATATCGGTTCGTGAGCGGATTCTGGCCATGAGCGTCAGCCCAACGCAATTCTTCGACGCGCCGCCCGCGGCGACGCTCGACGCTGCGCGCGCGCTCGCCGACGCCGCGCGCGCGCGCATCCTCATTCTCGACGGCGCGATGGGGACGCAGATCCAGGGCCTTGGCCTCGACGAGCGTCATTTCCGCGGCGACCGCTTCGACGGCTGCGAATGCCTTCTCAAGGGCGACAACGATCTTCTGACCCTCACCCGGCCGCAGGCGATCGAGGACATCCATTTCGCCTATGCGATGGCCGGCGCGGACATTCTCGAGACCAACACCTTTTCCTCGACGCGGATCGCGCAGGCCGATTACGGCATGCAGGAGGCGGTCTACGAACTGAACCGCGACGGCGCCCGGCTGGCGCGCCGCGCGGCGCTCAAGGCCGAGCGCATCGACGGCAAGCGCCGCTTCGTCGCCGGCGCGCTCGGGCCGACCAACCGCACCGCGTCGATCTCGCCCGACGTCAACAATCCCGGCTTCCGCGCCGTGACCTTCGACCAGTTGCGCGAAGCCTATGCCGAGCAGATCGTCGGCCTGATCGACGGCGCCGCCGAGATCATCCTGATCGAGACGATCTTCGACACGCTCAACGCCAAGGCGGCGGTGTTCGCCTGCGAGCAGGTTTTCGCCGCACGCGGGGCGCGCCTGCCGCTGATGATCTCCGGCACCATCACCGACCGTTCGGGGCGCACGCTGTCGGGGCAGACGCCGACCGCGTTCTGGCATTCGCTGCGCCACGCGCGGCCCTTCACCATCGGCCTCAACTGCGCGCTCGGCGCCAGCGCGATGCGCGAGCATCTGGCGGAAATCGCCGGAGTCGCCGACGCCTTCGTATGCGCGTATCCCAACGCCGGCCTGCCCAACGCCTTCGGCCTCTACGACGAGACCCCGGAACAGATGGCGGCCGCCATCGGCGGTTTCGCGCGCGATGGCCTCGTCAATGTCGTCGGCGGTTGCTGCGGCACGAGCCCTGCGCACATCAAGGCGATCGCCGAGGCCGTCCGCGGCGTCAGGCCGCGCGTGCCCCCCGAGACGCCGCCGCTGATGCGCCTTTCCGGCCTCGAACCGCTGACGCTGACCAAGGACATTCCGTTCGTCAATATCGGCGAGCGGACCAATGTCACCGGCTCGGCGAAGTTCCGCAAGCTCATCGTCGCGGGCGATTACGCCGGCGCGCTCGCCGTCGCGCGCGACCAGGTCGCCAATGGCGCCCAGATCATCGACGTCAACATGGACGAGGGGCTGATCGACTCCGAGCGCGCCATGGTCGAGTTCCTCAATCTCGTCGCCGTCGAGCCCGACATCGCGCGCGTGCCGGTGATGATCGACTCGTCGAAATTCGCGGTGATCGAGGCGGGCCTGAAGTGCGTGCAGGGCAAGGGGCTGGTCAATTCGATCTCGATGAAGGAGGGCGAAGCCGAATTCCTGCGCCAGGCGCGGCTGGTGCGCGCCTACGGCGCGGCGGTCGTCGTCATGGCGTTCGACGAACAGGGCCAGGCCGACACGCTCGAGCGCAAGGTCGCGATCTGCAAGCGCGCCTATAAGCTGCTCACCGAAGAAGCCGGCTTCCCGCCCGAGGACATCGTCTTCGACCCCAACGTCTTCGCCATCGCCACCGGCATCGAGGAGCACAACGGCTACGGCGTCGCCTTCATCGAAGCGGCGCGGCAAATCCGCGCCGCGCTGCCGCACGTCCACATCTCCGGCGGCGTCTCCAACCTGTCGTTCTCGTTCCGCGGCAACGAGCCGGTGCGCGAAGCGATGCACGCGGTGTTCCTCTACCACGCCATCCGGGCCGGCATGGACATGGGCATCGTCAACGCCGGCCAGCTCGCGGTCTACGAGACGATCGCCCCGGAATTGCGCGAAGCCTGCGAGGACGCGGTGTTGAACCGGCGCGCCGACGTGACCGAGCGGCTGCTCGCCCTCGCCGAACGCTATCGCGGCGGCGCCGGCAAGGAGCCCAAAGCGCAGGATTTGGCCTGGCGCGAATGGCCGGTCGACAAGCGCATCGCCCATGCGCTGGTCAACGGCATCACCGATTATATCGAAAAGGACACCGAGGAGGCGCGCCTAGCGGCCGAACGGCCGCTGGACGTCATCGAAGGGCCGCTGATGGCCGGCATGAACATCGTCGGCGACCTGTTCGGCGCCGGCAAGATGTTCCTGCCGCAGGTCGTCAAGTCGGCGCGGGTGATGAAGCAGGCGGTGGCGCTGCTGCTGCCCTACATGGAGGCGGAACGACTGGCCCATGGCGGCGAGGGCCGCCGGAGCGCCGGCGCCATTCTGATGGCGACGGTGAAGGGCGACGTCCACGACATCGGCAAGAACATCGTCGGCGTCGTGCTCGCGTGCAACAACTACGAGATCATCGATCTCGGCGTGATGACGCCGGCGTCGAAGATCCTCGCCGTCGCGCGCGAACGCAAGGTCGACGTCATCGGGCTTTCCGGCCTGATCACGCCCTCGCTCGACGAAATGGCGCACGTCGCCGCGGAATTGGAGCGCGAAGGTTTCGACATTCCGCTGTTGATCGGCGGCGCGACCACCAGCCGCGTGCACACCGCGGTGAAGATCCACCCCAAATACGCGCGCGGTCAGGCGGTCCACGTCAACGACGCCAGCCGCGCCGTCGGCGTCGTCGGCGCGCTGCTGTCGCCGGAGACGAAGGCCGCCTACGTCAACTCGGTGCGCGCCGAATATCGCAGAATCGCCGACGCCCATGCGCGCGGCGAAGCCGACAAGGCGCGCCTGCCGCTCGGCAAAGCCCGCGCCAACGCGCTGAAGCTCGACTGGTCGTCCTACCAGCCGCCGAAGCCGAGCTTCCTCGGCGCGCGCGTCATCGACGACTGGAGCCTCGCCGATCTCGCGCGCTACATCGACTGGACGCCGTTCTTTCAGGCCTGGGAGCTGAAAGGCCGCTATCCCGCCATTCTCGACGACGAGAGACAGGGCCCCGCGGCGCGGCAATTGTTCGACGACGCGCAGGCGATGCTGAAGCGGATCATCGCGGAGAAATGGTTCGCGCCCAAGGCGGTCGTCGGCTTCTGGCCCGCTGGGCGCGTCGACGACGACATCCGTCTGTTCGTCGACGAGAACCGCCGGGCGAGCTTGGAGACGCTGTTCACGCTGCGCCAGCAATTGATGCGGCGCGACGGGCGACCCAACCTCGCGCTGGCCGATTTCGTCGCGCCGGCCGACAGCGGCAAGCCCGACTACGTCGGCGCCTTCGTGGTGACGAGCGGCCTCGAAGAGGAAGCGATCGCCAAGCGCTTCGCGCTCGCCAACGACGATTATTCCTCGATCCTCACCAAGGCGCTCGCCGACCGCTTCGCCGAAGCCTTGGCCGAGGCGCTGCACGCGCGCGTGCGCCGCGAACTCTGGGGCTACGCGCCCGAGGAAGCGTTTACGCCCGAGGAGCTGATCGCCGAGCCCTACCGCGGCATCCGTCCGGCGCCCGGCTACCCCGCTGCGCCCGACCATACGGAAAAGGCGACGCTCTTTCGCCTGCTCGACGCGGAGGCGCGGATCGGCGTCAGGCTCACCGAGAGTTTCGCCATGTGGCCCGCCGCCTCGGTCAGCGGCCTCTACCTCGCCCACCCGGACGCGCATTACTTCGGCGTCGCGAAAGTCGAGCGCGATCAAGTCGAGGACTACGCCGCGCGCAAAGGGCTGGCGCTTCGCGAGGTCGAGCGCTGGCTAGCGCCGATCCTCGCCTATGACCCCGCGGCGGCCGAGGCCGCGGCGTAGCGCGACGCCGCGTCGCGACGCGCGAAATAACGGTCGAACCGTTTCCTCGCGGAGAGGCGAGGCGAACCGCCGCGCCTCTCCGCCGGCCGAAGCCGATCACTAGCGATTGGGGAAGCAGTGATAGCCGTACGGGCCGGGGTGCCAGCCCGGGGGACAGGTGAACGTCGGCCGGCAATGGCCGTATGGCCCACGCGTCATGCCCGGTCCGCAGCCGTAAGCGACTTTGGCGATCGCCGAGTGGCCGCCGACGGCCGTCGACGAAAACGGCATCGCTTAGGCGGAGACCGTAGCCAGTCCCAGCCCTACGGCGAGAGCGACTGCAACCATGTTGCGCATCGTGTTTCCTTTCGGGTTGCCTCGATCGGAACGTCGAGTTCCGCGAGGACGATGACGGCGCTTCTATGCGGCAGAGTAACTCCCAAGGCGTGGTGAGTTTGGAATGCCACAGTGTTTGGGAAACGGCATTGATATGCGGATTGTGGGAGACGGCGGCACGAGACTGTGAATCAAGGGTGGGATGGTTCTTCCCGCCGAAGTCGAGGAGTTGATAGCGTCTCTGAGGGCGGAGATCGCGGCGCTGCGGGCCGAGGTGGCCGATCTTCGTCGGCAATTGGGGCGGGACAGCTCGAACAGTTCGCAACCGCCTTCGAGTGACGGGCTGCGGAAGAAACCGCGTATTGGAGGCAGTCTGCGCGGCCGTTCGGGCAAGACGAGCGGCGGGCAGACGGGTCACAAGGGCGGCACGCTGCGGCAGGTCGCCGATCCCGATTGCGTGGTTGGGCACGCGGCGTGCGCATGCGGCCATTGCGGTTGGCCTCTCGAGGCGGGGTCGGCGATAGGGGTCGAGAAGCGGCAAGTGTTCGACCTTCCCGAGCGCCCGCTGCGGGTCACGGAACATCAGGCCTCGATTTACCGCTGCGCGCATTGCCGGGGCGTGACGAAGGCGGTTTTTCCCGAAGGCGTGGTCTCGCCTGCCCAGTATGGCGAGCGCATCAAGGCCGCGGCGATCTATCTCAATGTCCAGCAACTCATCCCCGAGGATCGGACCGCGCAAGCGCTGAGCGATCTGTTCGACGCGCCGCTGATCTGTCCGGCCAGCCTTGTCGCTTGGATCGCCAAGAAGGGACAAGAGTTGCGGCAAGTTTACCAGGCCATCGGCGAGCGCGTGGCCGAGGCGAAGGTTCGCCATCTCGACGAGACGGGATATCGCATCGCCGGTAAGCTGCAATGGCTGCATACGACTTCGAGCCAAGCCTTCACCTTCTATCGCGCCGACGAAAAGCGCGGCGCGATCCCGCAGGATTTGAAGGGGGGCGTCGTCGTGCACGACCACTTCCTGCCTTATCGTCGGCTCGACGCGGTCGAACACGCCTTCTGCAACGCCCATATCTTGCGCGAACTCCAGTGTTTGATCGAGTTCGACAAGGAGCCGTGGGCCGAACTCATGCGCGACACGCTTCGGGCGGCGAATATCGCCGTTCATGAGGCGCGCGAGGCGGGCGCGAAGGCGCTGGAGCCCAAAGTCATCGCGGCCTTCGTCGACCAATATTGGGCCGCGGTTCGGCTCGGCCTCGCTTTCCATCGCCAGTTGCCCGCACTCCACGCCAAGGCCAACGCGAGCGGACGAACAAAGCAGCGCCCCGGCCGCAATCTGCTCGAAAGGCTGAAGACGTTCAAAGTCGAAACGCTGCGCTTCCTCACCGACTTCGACGTGCCCTTCACCAACAACCTGGCCGAACAGGACCTCAGGATGATGAAGGTCAAAATGAAAATCTCGGGCTCGTTTCGAACCCTCGACGGCGCCCAAAGCTTCGCGCGCCTCAGGTCAGTCGTCTCAACCGCGAGAAAACAGGGGGCCAACATCCTCAAAACCCTCGCCGACCCGCCAACACAGATCGCGCTCGCCCTCAACGCCTAGACGGCTTGGGAGTTACGCGGCAGAAATGTTGAACCTTAGCTGAACGGCGGACCGCGGGGACGCGGGGGGCCAGAGGCGGCCGGTCGGGCGAAAACAGTGAAGCCCTTTCCGCCCGCGCCGCCGCGGAGCCTCGGCCATCGCTGGGCTCGTGCGCGGCGCGGTCTGGTTGAGCCAGGCTTCCAGGCCGCCGCGGCCGCCGTTGCGCAAGCGCCGCAGAAACATCCAGCCGAGGTTTCCTGAACTCTCGCACGCGATCTCGGCGCATTCGTCCTGGCGGAAATTCCGGCGATGCGCGAGCGACGCAGCTCGGCCCGCTCCGAATTGAAGTTCTTCGCGGCGCCCGTCGCTTGAGGAAATGGCGTCCCGGAAGGGAATCGAACCCCTGACCCCAGGTTTAGGAAACCTGTGCTCTATCCTGCTGAGCTACCGGGACCCCTGGCGTTCGCGCTCGGCGCAAACCCCGCGCTTAACCGTTATTTCGTCCCCCGCGCCGCATTCGTCATGACGGCGCGGAAGAAAGCCGCTAAAAACCGTTTTGTCATCGACGGCAACGCGCCTCTAGCATGAAAAGTTCGCTTGCGCATCCCGTGATTTGGCGTGATCGGCTCGGCGCCGGCGCGGCCCTGGCTCTCACCCTCGCCCTCGCTTTCGCCGGGCCGGCCTCGGCGGCTTGCGGCGCCGCGGCGGGGACGGCGAAGATCGCCGAAGTGACCGAGCGGCTGGAAATTCGCCTTGAGGACGGCCGGCTGGCGCGCCTGGCGGGTCTCGACGTTCCCGTTTCCGGGCGCGGCGCGGCCGAGACGGCGGCGAACGCGCGGCTGTTCCTCGCGGGCCGTCTGGCCGGCCGCGAGGCCGAGCTCGTCGCCTTCGCCGCGAAGCCCGATCGCTGGGGGCGGGTTCTCGCCGATTTCAACCTTGCCGAACCCACCGGCGGCGGCGCGTCGTCCGCCGCGTTGGCGCTGCTTTCGGCGGGCTTCGCCCGCGTCAGGCCGGAATTCGAGACGCGCGGCTGCGTCGGCGAACGGCTGGCCGCCGAAACAAGAGCGCGCGCCGCGGGGCTTGGCCTGTGGGACGATCCCGACTATTCCATCCTCGAGGCCGAGGACGCCGAAGAACTCGCTGGCAGCGACGGGCGCTTCGTCGTCGTCGAGGGCGTCGTGCGCAGGGTTGGCGTCGGGCGTTCGCGGCTCTATCTTGATTTCGGCCGGCGCGACGAATTGACCGTCGTCGTCGCACAGAAATTGCAGGCGGCGTTTGCGAGCGCCGGCGCGCCGCTCGGCGCGCTGACGGGCGAGAGAATTCGGGCGCGGGGCGTGCTCGACGACCGCTTCGGCCCGAGAGTGGAGGTCGCCGAGCCGCTCATGATCGAGCGTCTGGGCCAAGCGGAAGGCAAACAAGAGGCGATCCGAGCGGATGAATAGGGCTGTGGGCGAAACAAGACGAGGGCCCGTCGCGTCGGGCCTTGGCGCCCGCGTGCGCCAGGCCGCGGCGGTCGCCGCGGTCGTGGCGGCGTTGCTGGCGGCCGGCTGCGCCGCGATCGAAACGCCGCCGGGCCCCTCGACCGGCGGGATCGCGCCGGACGCGGCGCCGCAGACCACCGGCGGCGCGCTCGCCAGTCCCGAGCGCAAGCGCCTGATCGACGCCTTCGGCGGCGAATACAGCGCGCCGGCGGCCGAACGCTTTCTCGACGACATGCTGGCGCGTCTGGCGCCGGCGAGCCAGACGCCGTCCGAGCCCTATCGCGTGACCATCCTCGATTCGCCCGTGGTCAACGCCTTCGCCCTTCCCTCGGGCGACATCTTCGTCACCCGCGGCCTGCTCGCGCTCGCCAACGACGGATCGGAAGTGGCCGCGGTGATGGCGCACGAAATCGCCCACGTGACCGCTCATCACGCCTCCCAGCGCGCCGAACTGGAAAAGACCGCCGCGCTGTTCACCCGCGTTTCCGCCCAGGTTCTCGATCGCCCTGGGGAAGGCGACGAGGTCGAGACGCGGATGAAATTGTCGATCGCGCGTTTCTCGCGCCAGCAAGAGTTCGAGGCCGACAAGATCGGCATCGGCGACGTCGCCAAGGCCGGCTACGACCCTTACGCCGCCTCGCGCTTCCTGACTTCGCTGGGGCGCTGGAGCGCGTTGCGCGCCTCGCTGATCGGGCTCGGCGCCGCCGACAAGCCCGACATGATGGCGACCCACCCTTCGACGCCGGAGCGCGTCGCACAGGCGATCGCCGAAGCGCGTCAGTTCGGCGCGCCGGGGGTCGGGGAGACCGCCCGCGACGCCTATTTGAGCGCAATCGACGGCATCGCCTATGGCGACGATCCGACCCAGGGGCTGGTGCGCGGCGAGCGCTTCCTGCATCCCAAGCTCGGGTTCGCGTTCACCGCGCCGTCGGGCTTCGCCCTGGAAAACCAGGCGGCGGCGCTGATCGGCGTCGGCGAGGGCGGCGCGCAGGCGTTGCGGCTCGACAGCATCGCGCTGAGCGATTCGACCACGCTGGAGAGCGCGCTCGCCTCGGGCTGGATCGACGGCGTCAAGACCGGCTCGGTCGAGGCCATCGCCGGCGCCGACCTCGCCAAGGCGACCGCGGTCGCGCAGGGCGAACAATGGAGCTTCCGCCTCGGCGCCGTTCGGCTCGATGGTCGCGTCTTTCGCCTGATCTTCGCCGCGCACAGTCTAACCCCGGCGGTGGACGCGCGCTTTCGCGCCGCCATCGATTCGTTCCGTCGCCTGAGCCCCGAGGAAGCGGCCGAGGCGCGAGCGCTGCGCTTGCAGATCGTCGAGGCGCAAGCGGGCGACACCGCCGAGACGTTGGCCCGGCGAATGCCGTTCGAGGAGCGCGCGCTCGGCCAGTTTCTGGTTCTCAACGGCTTCGAGCGCGCCGAGCCGCTGATCGCCGGCCAACGCTACAAGGTCGTCGCGCCGTGAACGAAGCGCTCGCGCGCGCCCATCGCCGTCTCGTCGGCCGGCTGGTCGCGGCGACCCACAACAAGGGCAAGCTCGCCGAGATTCGCAACCTGCTCGCTCCCTTCGGCGTCGACGTCGTCGGCGCGGGGGATCTCGGCCTCGCCGAGCCCGAGGAGGTTGGCGACAGCTTCGCCGCCAACGCCGAGCTGAAGGCGCGCGCCGCCGCGCGCGCCGCCGCGCTTCCCGCCCTCGCCGACGATTCCGGCCTGTGCGTCGCGGCGCTCGACGACGCGCCGGGCGTCTGCTCGGCGCGCTGGGCGGGCGAGGAGCGCGACTTTTCCGCCGCCATGGCGCGCATCGAACGCGAGCTGAAAAGCCGTGGCGCGCCGCCGCCGTGGCGCGCGCATTTCGTCAGCGTCCTGGCGCTCGCCTGGCCCGACGGCCACATCGAGGCGTTCGAGGGCCGGGTCGACGGCCGGCTGGTCTTTCCCCCGCGCGGGACGGCGGGTTTCGGCTACGATCCGATCTTCATTCCTCGAGGTCATGCGCGCAGCTTCGGCGAAATGAGCGCGCGCGAAAAGCATGGGTTGCCGGCCGACGGGTCGCAGGCGCTCTCCCACCGCGCGCGCGCGTTTCAGAAACTGGCGCGCGCCTGTCTGGCGTGACGCGGGAAAGGCGGTCCGGCGGACGCGCCATTTGTCGAACCACGCGGCGTCGGCGCGCCGCGCGAATATTATTGGGCGTATCGATGGGGAAAGAGGGCTTGCAGTTGCGCCGGAGCGACTCTAGATGAGATAATGAAGTTGGCGCAACAGAGCGCGACGCACAAGGTCGGGAGGTTGACATGCGCGGCGTGTTCGAACAACGAGCAGAGTGCTTCGAGAAACGGTTCGTCATCAGCGAGGAAGTGCGATTCAAAGCGCTGGCGAGGCGAAACAAGCTGGTCGGTCTGTGGGCCGCTCAACTGCTTGGCTACGAAGGGGAAGCGGCGAAGGCCCGCGCCGACGCGCTGGTCCAAGCGCAAATCAGGCGGGGCGACGACGAGACGCTCGCCGCGGAGCTGCGCGGGGAGCTTGCGCGCGGCGGGATCGCCCTTTCCACGCATCGCATCCGCCGCAAGATGGACCAGGCGATGGCGCAGGCGGTCGAGGGCATCCAGGCGGGTCGGTGACGCCGATCGACTTTCAGGCGGGCGTCGCCCGCGCCAGCGGCGCGAAGAGGGCGACGACCTCCTCGTAGACGCGACGCTTGAACGGAACGACGAGGTCCGGCAGCGCCTCCAGGCGCTCCCATCTCCAGGCGCTGAATTCGGGCGGATGGGCGCCGCCGGCGGGGCGCTCGATGTCGATTTCCGAGTCCTCGCCCTCGAAACGCAACAGGAACCACTTCTGGGTCTGGCCGCGATAGCGGCCGCGCCAGCGGCTGCTGGCGTCGGCCGGAAGCTCATAGCTCAGCCATTGCGGCGCTTCGGCGATCAGGGACGTCGAGGCGACGTTGGTCTCCTCGTAGAGTTCGCGCAGCGCCGCCTCGAAGGGCGCCTCCCCGTCGTCGATGCCGCCCTGCGGCATCTGCCATTCGTGGCCGACGACGAGCCCGCCCTCGCGGCTCTTCTTCCGGCGGCCGACGAACGCCGCGCCGTCGCGGTTGAGGAGCATGACGCCGGCGCTGCGGCGATAGGGCAGGTCTTGGTCTTTGCTCACGGGCGCCTCGTCTTCTCGCTGCGTCTCAGGGGCTCGCCTGCGCGGGCGGGCCGGGGACGCGCGCCATCATCGCCGAGACCGGGGTCAGCGCGACGCCGCGCGCCTCCAGGCCGGCGCTCCAGCGCGCGATGCGTTCGACGCTGGCCGGCAGCGCGGCGGCGACGCCGATCGCGCCGCCGTGGCTCCGCGCGAGCGCCTCCAGCCGGGTCAGCGCGGCGTCGATCGCCTGCGGCGCCGGATCGGCGTCGATGACGACGTCGGCTTTTCCCAAGGGCAAATCGAGGCTCGCGGCGGCCTCGCGCGCCATGCTGCGCGGCGACGAGCCGTCGTCGAGATAGACGAGGCCGCGCGCGGCGATTTCGGCCAGCGTCGGCGAAAGGACGTGGGCGTCGGCGGTGAACTTTCCCCCGAGATAATTGACCACCCCGACATAGCCGACGAACCGCGACATCAGCCAATGCAGCGAATCGAGGTTTTCGCTCGCCGAGGCGCTCGCGAGCAGCGTGTGGGGGCCGGGATTGTCGGCGGGGTAAGCAAACGGCTCCATCGGGGCTTGCAGCAGGATTTCGTGGCCGGCCTCGCGCGCTTGCGCCGCTTCGCGCTCGAGGTCGCCGCCATAGGGCGCGAAGCCGAGCGAAACGGCGGCGGGAAGCCGGGCGATCGCGTTGGCGGTGCCATCGGCATTGATGCCGAGGCCGCCGACCATGACGGCCAGGCGCGGCGCGCTCGGCGGCAGCTTCGCCGAGGCGACGATCGGGCGCGCGTAGATTTCGGCGGCCCGCGCGCCGTCCGCGCCGATGCGCGGCAGCAGGCCCCAACGCGACTTCTCGATCAGGCGCTTGTCGGGCGCGGCGACGAGACGCACGCCGAGCGTCTGCGGCACGTCGATGATCAACGCGTTGGAGGCGCCGCCGCCGCCGTTGCGCACCACCTTGACGCCGCTCGCCGCTTCGATCTGGTCGCCGGTCGCCGAAGGAGGAGGGGCGGCGACGGACGCGGCGATGGACGCGGCGGCGGGGGACGCGAGCGGCGCGGCCGGCGGGGCCGCCTCGATGCGCGCCACGGCGAAGGGTTCGCCGCCGCCGCCGTTTCTTACGATCGCCGCGAAGGCGAGGCCGGCGGCGACGAGCGCGAGCCCGACGACGAGGCGCCGCGCCCAACGCTTCAGCCGCGCCGCGAGAGAGGGCGCGAGCGGGGTCCGACCCAGGGGTTCGTTCACTTCGTCGCGCACGCCCGGCCCAAATCTCTCGGCTCGCCGCGGCTGCGAATCGGGCCGCGAATCACGTCGTCTCGCGTGCGCCATCATCGGCTCGTCCGTCCCTCGGGTCGAGCGGAAATTTCGCCGGTTTTTCCTACACCTCGCGGCCCGCGCCGGCGCCCCGCCGAGACAGGGAAAAGCGTGCAATCGGCCGCCGGCCCGGGCTATAATGCCGGCCATTCGAATCGCCGCGGCGGGGCGCTCCCCGCCGCCGCTGTTCGCCAGCCGAAAAAGAAGGCTCGCCAAGTGTCGGACGAACCGAAGTCGACGCTCGAAATCGACGAAAACGCGCGCGACCAAGCCAGCAGCGACGCCTACGGCGCCGATGCGATCAAAGTGCTGCGCGGCCTCGACGCGGTGCGCAAGCGGCCGGGCATGTACATCGGCGACACCGACGACGGCTCGGGCCTGCACCACATGGTCTACGAGGTGGTCGACAACGCGATCGACGAAGCGCTGGCCGGCCACGCCAAGTGGATCACGGTGACGCTGAACGCCGACGGCTCCTGCACGGTCGGCGACGACGGACGCGGCATTCCCACCGGCATTCACGAGGAAGAGGGCGTGTCGGCGGCCGAGGTCATCATGACGCAGCTGCATGCCGGCGGCAAATTCGATCAGAATTCCTACAAGGTGTCGGGCGGCCTGCACGGCGTCGGCGTCTCCGTCGTCAACGCGCTGTCGACCAGCCTGACGCTGCAGATCTGGCGCGACGGGCTCGAGCACGTCATGCATTTCGCGCACGGCGACGCGGTCGACAAACTCGCCGTCGTCGGGCCGGCGCCGATCGTCGACGGCAGGCCGAAGCGCGGCACGCAGGTCACCTTCACGCCCTCGTCCGAGACCTTCACCATGGTCGAGTTCGATTACGCGACCATCGAACATCGCCTCAGGGAGCTCGCCTTTCTCAATTCGGGCGTGCGCATAGTCTTGACCGACCTGCGCGGCGCCGCGGTGAGGCGCGAGGAGCTGCATTACGAGGGCGGCCTGGAAGCGTTCGTACGCTACCTCGACCGCGCCAAGACGCCGCTGATCGACCGGCCAATCGTCATCCGCGGCGAGCGCGACGGCATCGTGGTCGAGGTCGCGCTGTGGTGGAACGACAGCTATCACGAGAACGTGCTGCCCTTCACCAACAACATCCCGCAGCGCGACGGCGGCACGCATCTGATCGGCCTGCGCAGCGCGCTGACGCGCCAGGTCACCGGCTACGCCGAACGCTCGGGCCTGGCCAAGAAGGACAAGGTCGACCTCACCGGCGACGATTGCCGCGAGGGCCTGACCTGCGTGCTCTCGATCAAGGCGCCCGATCCGAAATTTTCCTCGCAGACCAAGGACAAGCTCGTTTCGTCGGAAGTGCGTCCGGTGGTCGAGGGCCTGGTCGGCGAATTGCTCGCGCAGTGGTTCGAGGAACACCCGCAGGAGGCGCGCGTCGTCGTCGGCAAGGTGGTGGAGGCGGCGCAGGCGCGCGAGGCGGCGCGCAAGGCGCGCGAGCTGACGCGGCGCAAGGGCGCGCTCGACGTCGCCAGCCTGCCCGGCAAGCTCGCCGATTGCCAGGAGCGCGACCCCGCCAAGTCAGAGATCTTCATCGTCGAGGGCGATTCGGCGGGCGGCACCGCCAAGCAGGGCCGCAATCGCGAGTACCAGGCGGTGCTGCCGCTGCGCGGCAAGATCCTCAACGTCGAACGCGCGCGCTTCGACAAGATGCTGTCGAGCGAGCAGATCGGCACGCTGATCACCGCGCTCGGCGCCGGCATCGGCCGCGACGACTTCAACATCGACAAGCTGCGCTATCACAAGATCATCATCATGACCGACGCCGACGTCGACGGCGCCCACATCCGCACGCTGCTGTTGACGTTCTTCTTCCGCCAGATGCGGCCGATCATCGAGGGCGGCTACCTCTTCATCGCCCAGCCGCCGCTGTTCAAGGTCAAGCGCGGCCAGTCCGAGCTGTACCTCAAGGACGAGCGGGCGATGGAGGAGTATCTCGTCGCCGGCGGGCTCGAAGGCGCGGCGCTGCGCCTCGGCGATGGGGAAGTGCGCGCGGGCGCCGATCTCGCCGCGCTGGTTGAGGAAACGCGCGCGATGCGCCGCCTGTTGCAGCAACTGCACACGCGCTATCACAAGGGCGCGGTCGAGCAGGCCGCGCTTTGCGGCGCCCTGAAGCCGCTCTCCGTCGCCGACGACCCAGAGGGCGCGCCGCGCGCCGCGCTTCTCGCCGAGCGGATGAACGCGATTTCCGAAGAGACCGAACGCGGCTGGAGCGGGCGCTGCGACGCGGGCGGCTACGTGCTGACGCGCGAGCTGCGGGGCGTCAGGCAGGCGGTGACGCTCGACGCCGGCCTGATCGCCTCGGCCGAGGCGCGCCGGCTCGACGAGCACGCCAGACCCTTGCGCGAAGCGTTCCGCGCGCCCGCGATCTTTCTGCGCCGCGGCGAGGAGACGCCCGTCGCCGGCCCGTCGGAGCTGCTGGAGGCGGTCAACGCGGCGGGGCGCAAGGGCGTGACGTTCCAGCGCTACAAGGGCCTCGGCGAAATGAACAAGGACCAACTCTGGGAGACCACGCTCGACCGCGAAGCGCGCTCGCTGCTGCAGGTGAAGATCCGCGAGGTCGACGAGGCCGACGACATCTTCGTCAAACTGATGGGCGACATCGTCGAACCCCGCCGCGAGTTCATCCAGGACAACGCGCTGAACGTGGCGAACTTGGACGTGTGAGGGCGGGGCGGGGGCGCTCACGCTACTGGAATGGCGCATCCAAGTTCGATGTCGTTCGGGTGTGCTCTGCCTGATCCGTGCTCGGCGTCAAGGCCAAGCCCGTTTCACGGGCTTGGCCTTGACGCCGAGCACGGATCAGGCTGTTGGCCTCCATGATCTTTGCTGAGCGAAGCCGGCCGCACGGCCGGCTCGCATAGCAAAGATCATGGAAACAAAACGCCGCATCGGCGCGGCGCAGCAGCCGCGAAGCGGCTTGACGGCGACGGGCCGATGTGGCCGGGGGTTGCGGCGAGCGCCCAAACTGTCGCGGCCCATCCGTATTGACCCCGATAATTCCGGGGATCATCGTGGGCGCGGCGCCGCCCGCGCCATCCCGGGTCCCCCGATGGAACCGCCCGCCCAGAATGTGGCCGTCTTCGGCCACGACAACATCATCGTGCAGGCGAACGGCAGCGGCGTGAACGTGGCGGTTCAGGCCGAGCGGCCCTATCTGCGTCTGACGCAATATGAAAATCGCACTCGGCTCGCGGCTCGCGGCGACTCGGAAGCGGCGTTGCTGAGCGCTTATCGCGACGATGTCGCGCCGCTGGTCGGCCGCGAGGGCGCGATCGCCGATCTCAGGCGTTGGCTCGACGGCGAAGCGCCGGCGTCGATGCGCGCGCTGGTCGGCGCGGGCGGGCGCGGCAAGACGCGCCTCGCCCTGGAGCTTACGCGGAGGATTTCAGGGGAAGGCTGGCTCGCAGGCTTCGTCGAGGCGCATGAACTCGACCGTTTCCGCGCGCAGCACAATGTCGCGGAATGGCGCTGGGATAAGCCGGTCCTCGTCGTCGTCGATTACGCCGCCAGCCGCGCCGAACAGATTCGCGCCTGGGCGCGTGAACTCGCCGACGCGGCATTCGAGGGCGGCCGGCCGCGCCTACGCCTGCTGCTGATCGAGCGACAGGCGAACCGGGCGATCGGCTGGCTGGCGATGATCCTCGGCGGCGGCGACGACGCGTCGCGCGCCGTGAGCGCGCTGTTCGATCCGCCCGAACCGGTCGAGCTGCCGGCGATCGACGATCTGGAGTTCCGCCGGCAAATCTTCGCCGCCTTGCTGAGCCGCGGCGGCGGTGGGCTCGCAGCGCCGGCGCTCGGCGCCGACGCGGAATTCGACCGGTTGCTCGCCGACCGCAAATGGGCGGGCGATCCGCTTTATCTCGGCATGGCTGGGCTGGTGGCGGGCCGGGTCGGCGTCCGCGCGGCGTTGAGTCTGTCGCGCGCCGACCTCGCGCTGGAGGTCGCCGAGCGCGAATTGAAGCGCATCGGCGACATCGGCGCCGCGCATGGCGTCGACGCGGCTTTTCAAAACCATCGCGGCGCCTTCGTTCGCCACCTCGCGGTCATGGCGACGTTGACGCAGGGCCTGACGCGCGAAGAGGCGCGTGCGCTCGCCGAGGGAGAACTCTCGGCTTTGAAGTCCAACGCGCCGCTCAACGCGAGTTTGGAGGCGTTGCGCGACGCGCTGCCGGAGGCGGGCGGCAACGGCGGCGTTGCGCCGATCCTGCCCGATATTGTCGGCGAAACCGCCATCCTTGCGTGGCTAGGCGACGGCGGACCTGTCGTCGCCGAATGGTGCCTGCCGTCGGCCGATCGCATCGCGGCGGCGGCGCACAACCGGCTGCCGAGGGTCAGCGCCGTTGTCGTGCGCGCGGCGCAGGACTTTGCCGCCGCGCGCCGAGACGAGCCGGTTCGCTGGTTGGAAAGCCTCGCCGCGACATCGGACGCCGACGTCGGCGCGCTGATGCAAATCGCCGGTAACTCCCAAGGCGTGGTGAGTCTGGAATGCCACAGTGTTTGGGAAACGGCATTGATATGCGGATTGTGGGAGACGGCGGCACGAGACTGTGAATCAAGGGTGGGATGGTTCTTCCCGCCGAAGTCGAGGAGTTGATAGCGTCTCTGAGGGCGGAGATCGCGGCGTTGCGGGCCGAGGTGGCCGATCTTCGTCGGCAATTGGGGCGGGACAGCTCGAACAGTTCGCAACCGCCTTCGAGTGACGGGCTGCGGAAGAAACCGCGTATTGGAGGCAGTCTGCGCGGCCGTTCGGGCAAGACGAGCGGCGGCCAGACGGGTCATAAGGGCGGCACGCTGCGGCAGGTCGCCGATCCCGATTGCGTGGTTGGGCACGCGGCGTGCGCATGCGGCCATTGCGGTTGGCCTCTCGAGGCGGGGTCGGCGATAGGGGTCGAGAAGCGGCAAGTGTTCGACCTTCCCGAGCGCCCGCTGCGGGTCACGGAACATCAGGCCTCGATTTACCGCTGCGCGCATTGCCGGGGCGTGACGAAGGCGGTTTTTCCCGAAGGCGTGGTCTCGCCTGCCCAGTATGGCGAGCGCATCAAGGCCGCGGCGATCTATCTCAATGTCCAGCAACTCATCCCCGAGGATCGGACCGCGCAAGCGCTGAGCGATCTGTTCGACGCGCCGCTGATCTGTCCGGCCAGCCTCGTCGCTTGGATCGCCAAGAAGGGACAAGAGTTGCGGCAAGTTTACCAGGCCATCGGCGAGCGCGTGGCCGAGGCGAAGGTTCGCCATCTCGACGAGACGGGATATCGCATCGCCGGTAAGCTGCAATGGCTGCATACGACTTCGAGCCAAGCCTTCACCTTCTATCGCGCCGACGAAAAGCGCGGCGCGATCCCGCAGGATTTGAAGGGGGGCGTCGTCGTGCACGACCACTTCCTGCCTTATCGTCGGCTCGACGCGGTCGAACACGCCTTCTGCAACGCCCATATCTTGCGCGAACTCCAGTGTTTGATCGAGTTCGACAAGGAGCCGTGGGCCGAACTCATGCGCGACACGCTTCGGGCGGCGAATATCGCCGTTCATGAGGCGCGCGAGGCGGGCGCGAAGGCGCTGGAGCCCAAAGTCATCGCGGCCTTCGTCGACCAATATTGGGCCGCGGTTCGGCTCGGCCTCGCTTTCCATCGCCAGTTGCCCGCACTCCACGCCAAGGCCAACGCGAGCGGACGAACAAAGCAGCGCCCCGGCCGCAATCTGCTCGAAAGGCTGAAGACGTTCAAAGTCGAAACGCTGCGCTTCCTCACCGACTTCGACGTGCCCTTCACCAACAACCTGGCCGAACAGGACCTCAGGATGATGAAGGTCAAAATGAAAATCTCGGGCTCGTTTCGAACCCTCGACGGCGCCCAAAGCTTCGCGCGCCTCAGGTCAGTCGTCTCAACCGCGAGAAAACAGGGGGCCAACATCCTCAAAACCCTCGCCGACCCGCCAACACAGATCGCGCTCGCCCTCAATGCCTAGACGGCTTGGGAGTTACGATCGCCGATGAATTGCCCGACAAGACGCTGGCGTTGCGGGAACTGGCGGCGCGATTGACGGGGCGGATTACAGATACGCTGCTGGCCGCAGTTGCGGCCTCCGAGGCGCAGGACAGTGCTGACGGCCGTAAAGCGCCGTTCGCGTTGCACGGGCTCTTGGCAGGATGGCTGAACAATCTCGGCGCTCGGCTCAGCGAACTCGGCCGGCGCGAGGAGGCGCTGGCGGCGGCGCGGGAGGCAGTCGAAATCTATCGCCGCCTCGCCGCCGATCGGCCCGACGCTTTTCTGCCCGATCTCGCGATGTCGCTGAATAATCTCGGCGCCATGCTCGGCCAACTCGGCCGGCGCGACGAGGCGCTGGCGGCGGCGCGGGAGGCGGTCGAAATCCGTCGCCGCCTCGCCGCCGACCGGCCCGACGCTTTTCTGCCCGATCTCGCGATGTCGCTGAACAATCTCGGCACCATGCTCGACCAACTCGGCCGGCGCGACGAGGCGCTGGCGGCGGCGCGGGAGGCGGTCGAAATCCGTCGCCGCCTCGCCGCCGACCGTCCCGACGCCTTCCTGGCCGATCTCGCGGGATCGCTGAACAATCTCGGCGCCACGCTCGGCGAACTTGGCCGGCGCGAGGAGGCGCTGGCGGCGGGGCGGGAGGCGGTCGAAATCTATCGGCGCGGCGCCGCCGACCGGCCCGACGCCTTCCTGCCCGATCTCGCGATGTCGCTGAACAATCTCGGCAACAGGCTCGGCGAACTCGGCCGGCGCGAGGAGGCGCTGGCGGCGGCGCGGGAGGCTGTGGCGGCGTTGGCGCCGTTCTTTGTGCGCCTTCCGGCGGCGTATGCGCAATGGATGGCGAGGGTGATTGGCAACTACCTCAAACGCTGCGAAGGGTCGGGCGTCGAACCGGACGCGGAATTGCTCGAGCCGATCGTCGAGGCCTTCAAGACGCTCGAAGAATTCCACACCGCCGACACCGCGCGCGGCGATTGACGCGAGGAGAGGAGATTCTCATGGACCCCGCAACGCTCGCCGGCGCCGCCCTCGCCGTGGTCACGCCCTATCTCGTCGACGCCGCCAAGCAGGCCGCGTCGAGCGCCGGCAAAGCCGTCTGGGATTGGATCAAAGGCAAATTGACCGGCGAAGCGGGCAAGGAGGCCGTCGCCGATCTCGAAGAAGCGCCCGCCGCGCCCGAGAACGCGCTGGCCCTCCAGGCGGCGCTGACGAAGGTTCTCAAGAAGGAGCCCGAGGCCGTCGCCGCGCTCGCCGAACTGCTGAAAGCGCAGGGCGTCGCCGTGACGACCCAGACGGCGACCGCGATCGGCAATCGCAACACGATCATTCAAGCAAGCGGCAATAGCTCGGTTAAGAACGGATAGCGGCTCCGCGTCCGCAAAATCGAAAGGCGCGTCGGCGGCTTCCGCTTCACTCCAAATGCCGCTCGAAATCCATCCGTTGATGCAGGATGCGAACGACGACGACGCTTTCGCCGGCGACGCGATAGAAGAGAACGTGCGAGCCCACGGAAAACTTGCGGTAGCCCTCGCGGATTTCATCGCAGGCGCGCCCGCGGCGCGGGTCTTTGGCGATCGTCTGCGCCGCGCGCTGGATTTCGCGGATGTAGGCGTCCGCCTGCTCGACGCCGAAACGTTCCGTCGAATATCCCCAGATTTCCTCGACATCAGCCTGCGCGCGAGGCGAAAACAACAGCGGTTTCATCGCGCGCGCGGCGCGCCCGCCCGCTTGCCCCCGAGGAACGCCTCGAAATCGAACGGCGTCGGCGGGCCGCTGTCCTCGCCCTCGATCAACGCCGCCCGCAACGCTGCGAGCCGCGCCTCCCGCTCCTCGAGCAATCTCAGGGCCGCCCGCACGACATCGCTCGCCGACCCGTAGCGCCCGTGCGAGACTTGCCGCTCGATGAAGCCGGTAAAGTGATCGCCGAGGCTGAAAGACGTGTTCTTGCTCATCGCCGCGCTCCTTCGCCGAAAATACCAAATTTTGGTAATTGGGCAAGCCCAAACGCCGCTTTCGCCGCACTCGCCGGCCGCGGCGGCGCTTTGCGGAACCCCGCTCTTTTCTCCAAGCGTCTCGCCCGCCGCGACGAAACGCCGCGCCAAAATTTGGCCCGCCGGAGCGGCGCCGCGTGTTAGCGCAACGTGAGAATGTCCCCTTTTAGCAACGTGAGAATGTCCCCTTTGGCGGTTGTGTCGGAGGGGCGTTTTCATGGTGGAGGGGATATTGGGGATGAGCGCTGTCGAGCGGCAACGGGCGTTTGTGGTTCGGCAAGTTTGCGAGGGTGTGCTTTCGCAGGTTGTTGCGGCGGAGCGGCTTTCGCTCGGGGTGCGGCAGGTCAAGCGGCTTGTGCGGGTTTGGCGGGCTCGGGGCGATCGGGGGCTGATTTCGCGCCAGCGGGGGCGGGTTTCGCCGCGGCGGATGGCGGCGGGGCTGCGCTCGCGGATCGCCGGGCTGTTGCGGGACAAATATCGTGATTTCGGCGCGACGCTGGCGGCCGAGAAGCTCGGCGAGCTGGAGGGGATCGCGGTGTCGCGCGAGTTCGTTCGCCGTTTGCAGATCGCTCTCGGGCTTTCGCGGGCGAAGCGGCGGCGGACGCGGCGGGTTCATCAGCCGCGCGAGCGGCGCCGGCGCTTTGGCGAACTGGTTCAAATCGACGGCAGCCCGCACGATTGGTTGGAGGGGCGCGGCCCGCGCTGCACGCTGATCGTGTTCGTCGACGACGCGACCAGCCGGTTGACGGCGCTGCAATTTGCGCCGAGCGAGACGACGAAGGCCTATCTTGGCGCGCTGAAGGCGCATGTTCTCGCGCACGGGCTTCCGCTCGCCTTTTACAGCGACCGGCACGGCATCTTCCGCGTCAACGCCAAGGAAGCGGCCGGCGGCGACGGCCTGACCGAGTTCGGCCGGGTGGCCGAGCGCCTCAGAATCGAGCTCATCCAGGCTTCGACGCCGCAAGCCAAGGGCCGGGTCGAGCGCGCCAATCAGACTTTGCAGGACCGGCTGGTCAAGGAGATGCGGCTGCGCGGGATATCGGACCTGGCGGCGGCGCAGGCCTTCGCGCCCGCGTTCATCGCGCTGTGGAACGCGAAGTTCGCCAGGCCGCCGCAAGACGCCTCATCGGCGCATCGGCCGTGGGCGGCGACGCCCGAGGCGCTCGACGAAGCCCTGGCGCGGCGCGAGGAGCGCACCCTGTCCAAAGCCCTGACCTTCAGCTGCGGCGGCAAACTCTATTGCATCAAGACGACCGGCCCCGGCGCGGCGCTGCGCGGCGCGCGCGTCACCCTCCATCACTTCGTCGATGGCCAGATGCGCGTCGCCTACAAGGGCCGCGCCTTGCCCTACACCCATTTCAAGACCCGGCCCGGCCCCGAGCCCGCCGAGGATGAAAAGACCCTCGATGCGCGCCTCGACGCCATCATCGCCGCCAGCGCCGCCCGGCCGCGCGCCCAAACCGTCGTGGCGCAAGGGTGTGGATAACGACGGGCTTCGCTACGGCGCTGTCGGGGCGCGCTCAGCCCGTCGTTGCCCACACCCACCCGACCCGCGGCAAAAGCCAAAAGGGGACATTCTCACGTTGCTGTAAGAGGGGACATTCTCATGTTGCGTTGACACGGAGCGGCGCCGCGCTTGACGGCGCGCCGCCTTCCCCGCGTAATCACAGGTTAAGGCGGGTCGGGGTCACGAGAGAGTTCGGGTAGCTCGAGCCGGGCGCGACAAGCGGCCGGCGCTTGCTTGCGTTGCCGGGGGCGGGCGTGGCGGGCGTCGTTGGCAGGGGATGGAGAAGCCTGGTGGTCGCCTCGGCGGCGATTTTCGTTCCCGCCGCGGCGCTCGCCGGCGCTTGGACCTGGCCGGAGGGAACCGGCCAGGCGATCCTGTCGCTGCAGGCCGGCGAGGGCGCCTACGGCGGCGCGACGCAGACCAGCGCCGCGGCGCGCGAGACGCGCCTGGAGGCCTCCCTCGACGTCGAATACGGGCTGAAGGATTGGCTGACCGCCTTCGTTCGCGGCGGGATCGAAGACTACGCCATCGCCGCGCCGGTCGCCGATTCCTACCGCGGTCTCGACTACAGCGCCGCGGGCCTGCGCGCGCGGCTGTTTTCCTCGCAATCGCTGGTCTGGTCGGTCGAGGGGACCGCGCTGGCGCCCGGCGCCGAGGACCCGTTGCGGCCCGCGCAGGCCGGAAACACCGGGTTCGACAGCGACTGGCGCACGCTCATCGGCTCGAGCTTCGTCCTCGGGAGCTGGCCGAGCTTTTTCGACGCCAGCCTCGGCTATCGCACGCGCGCCGCAGGGCCGCCGGACGAATGGCGCGCCGATCTGACGTTCGGCGTCCACCCGCGCCAGGACGTGACGATCATGCTGCAATCCTTCAACGCGGTCTCCGACGGGTCGCGGGCGCCGCGGTTTCCGGCCGAACAGACCATGATCGTCGAGCCGAGCCTGGTCTTCGATCTCGACAAGAACTGGTCGCTCCAGGTCGGCGTTTACGCGACGCCGAGGGCCGTCGCCGCCAACCGCGAAACGGGCGCCGTCGTCGCGGTGTGGCGGCGGTTCTGAGGCGGGATCGTTCGCAGCCGGATCGGCCGGCGCCGGCCGTTCGCCGCTCCGCCGTCTTCGCGCCCCTTGCGGAGAAGAGAGCGGCGCTGCAGGTTGTCGCCCGAGCGCGACGCTCCGCCCTTGATCGCGCCTGAACAACGCTCGGCTGGGGGGCGCAAACATGGCGGCGTCGGAATTCGTTGTTGAGGCGCGCGACGGCGCGCGCCTGTTCGCCCGGCGCTGGCTTCCCGAGGCGCCGCCGCGGGCGATCGTTCAGATCGCGCACGGGGTCGCCGAACACTCGCTGCGCTACCAGGATTTCGCCCTCGCGCTGAACCGCGCCGGGATCGGCGCCGTCGCCCACGACCTGCGCGGGCATGGGCGAACCGCCGCGCCGGAGGACCTCGGTTTCTTCGCCGCCGCGGACGGATGGCGATTGTGCCTCGACGACCTGTGGACGCTCAACCGCCGCGTCGCCGCCGACCACGCGAGCGCGCCGATCGTCTTGTTCGGCCATTCCATGGGCGCGCTGCTGGCGCAGGGCTTCATCGCCGATCACGGCGCGACGCTCGCCGGCGCGATTCTTTCCGGTGCCGGCGGACGCCCGCCCGCCGCCGCCGCCCTCGCGCGCCCGATCGCGCGTTTCGAGCGCTGGCGCCTGGGCCCGCGCGGCAAGAGCCCCCTGCTGATGAAGATGTTCTTCGGCGAATTCAACAAGCCGTTCCGGCCCGCGCGCACCGATTTCGATTGGCTCTCCCGCGATCCGGCTGAGGTCGACGCCTATGTCGCCGATCCGCTGTGCGGCTTCGACGTGACGACGCAATTGTTGATCGATTTGCTCGGGGGATTGGCGCCGTTGCTCGCGCCCGAAACGCTCGCGCGCATTCCCAAGGCTTTGCCGATTACCATCATAAACGGCGCGCGCGATCCCGTCGGCGCCAATGTGCAGAGCCTGATCGACGCCTATCGCGCCGCCGGCCTTGCGCCGCTCGCGCGCTCCTACGCGGACGCCCGGCACGAGTTGCTCAACGAGACCAACCGCGAGGAGGTCAAGGCGGACCTGATCGCGTGGATCGAGGGGGTTCTCGCCGAATCCAGGGGCGTCGCGACCGGCGCCTGAAGCGAGCGGCCGCTGGGCGCGCGAAAAGAGACAAGATCGGGCTCGCGTTCGGTCTCAGGGCGAGCCTGACTTGCCATCCCCGTCCTGCTTACGCAGGAAGAAGAGTCTCCGTGCCCGCTCTGGAGCTTTCGATCGCGTCCCGGCTCGCCTCTATCGCTTCGAGCGCGGCGATCGCGCGTTCGCGGGCGATGGCAACGCAAAAGCTCGCCGCGTCATGGCGGACGGTGATGTTGGAATGGTCGAGCAGCGGCAGCAACTCGGCCAAGGCGTCGCGGGATTTCAGCTCACCGACGATTTCGCGCATTTCGCCGACGATTCGATTGCTCAACTTGACGTCGAACGGCTCGGTTTCGTCGCCGAGAAATCGCGTCGCGTAATGGCGAATCCCGGCGTCCTCGAATCGGGAAACCAATTGCTCCGTCGACATGTCCTTCAAGGTCGGGCGCGCCGGCGGGCGCTTCTTGGCGCGCGCACTTAGCGCGATCACGTCCTTGGTCGCGAGATCCTCCGTATGCGCCGAGATCGTCGCGATCGCCCAGTCCGGATCGACGTTCAAGAACGCCCAGACGGCGCGGAACCGCACGTCGACGTTCTCGTGTTCGAACAACTGCCGCAGTCTTTCGATCGGCTTGCGCGCGCACAACTCGGCGCTGACCGCCCTGAGCTCCCGAAACATCTCATCCCGCTCCGGCGTCTTTTCCGGCCTGTTGAACCAGTACGTCCACAGGCTGCTGACACTCTTGGCCAAGCGAACGAATTCGTCGATCAGTTCGTCGTCGCTCATCAGAGCGTATGTCTTCGCGGTCATTGCAGGATTCCATATCTTCGTAACATGTAGAACCCGAACGAGCGTTGTTCGTCGAAATCCAAATCGTCGACGAGATCTCTCAGGGTTTGTCCCGGCGGGCCGACAGACACTTCGCTATTGAAATCCGCCGTGATGAGCTCGTGTTTCAGTCTCGGAATATAAACAATATTGCTTGGACCATCGATCGCGGCACGGCCGAACTTGACGACCGGCGTCTTCGCGACGTTGTCGTCGTTCTGCTCGACGATGTGATGCCGCTCATAGCCGAGAACATTTTGCGTCGGCGGGCTCTGAAGTTCCTCCAGCGACTTGGGCGGATCGAAATAGGCGTTGGTCTGCTCGATCGCGCGCTCTTCGCCGTCGTTGAGCGCCGAAGGCCCGAGTTGCTCCACAAGCTCCCATATGATTGCGGCCGCATCGCCGTACGGTCCGAATCTCGAGAGCCCTCCCTTCTTCGCGACGTCCGCCACGAACTTCCGCAGCGCCTTGTTGAACCGCGGCGAGGGCCATGCGCGCATCCGAGATGTCGCCTCCCGGACCTCGCGCGCAACTTCCGCGAACCACCCCGGATTCGGCTTTTGGCCAATGCGCGGATGCTTGGCCGGATCCCAGTCGCCCTTGAGGAGGCCGCTCCACGCGAGTTCCGCCGCCAGCTTCGCCCAATCGTCGGCCGCCGGCGCGCCCTTTTCCAACGGCGGCGGATCGGGAAATTGCAGCGGCGCCGCGGCGATCCCCGCCAGCGCCAGGTCGCCGCGATCGAGCGCCCGCGCGACGGAGGCGAGCCCGCCGGCCTTCGCCGCGACCTCGATCGGCAGGCCGTAACGCGCCGCGAGCTCCTTATTGAGTTCCTCCTCCGAGCGGACAGACCACCCTTCGCGACCGTACAAATTCCGCCGTCGGCGAAGCAGCGGGACCGATCCGACGAAAAGACCGCCGGGTCCGCAACGGACCGCTTCCGGCCGCAGACCGAACGTTCGCGTGGCAGGCAAATGCAACATCGAATCCCCGTCGGTGAATTTCCGGAGTTTTGATCACGAGAACATAGCATGAACACCCCACCTGCTCAATGGATTGTCGCACTGCGATATCCACTGGCGCCGGCGACATTTCCGCGCACGAAGTTTGCGGTCGCGCGGCCGACGCGGCTCGGCCCATTGCCATGCCGCGCGCGCGCGGCTATGCGGGCTTAAGGGCTTACGATCGAGGACGCGCCGAGGTGAACGACAGGGAACCGAAGGTCGACGAGGCGCTGGCCATCGGCCATGGGCTGAAGAAAGAGGAATACGCGCGCCTCATTGCGCTGATCGGGCGCACGCCGACCTTCACCGAGCTCGGCGTCGTCTCGGCGATGTGGAACGAGCACTGCTCCTACAAATCCTCGCGCCTGCACTTGCGCAAACTGCCGACCCAAGCGCCGTGGGTCATCCAGGGGCCGGGCGAGAACGCCGGCGTCGTCGACATCGGCGACGGCGACGCCGTCGTCTTCAAGATGGAGAGCCACAACCACCCCTCGTTCATCGAGCCCTATCAGGGCGCGGCGACCGGGGTCGGCGGCATCTTGCGCGACGTCTTCACCATGGGCGCGCGCCCGGTGGCCTCCCTCGACTTCCTGCGCTTCGGCGCGCCGGACCACCCCAAGACGCGCCATCTGGTGGCGGGCGTCGTCGCCGGCATCGGCGGCTACGGCAATTCGTTCGGCGTGCCGACGGTCGGCGGCGCGGTCGGCTTCGACAAGCGCTACGACGGCAACATCCTGGTCAACGCGATGGCGATCGGGGTCGCGCGCGCCGACGCGATCTTTCGCGCCAAGGCGACCGGCGTCGGCAATCCGATCGTCTATCTCGGCTCGAAGACCGGGCGCGACGGCATCCACGGCGCCTCGATGGCCTCGGCCGCGTTCGAAGCCGACGCCGAGCAGAAGCGCCCGACGGTGCAGGTCGGCGATCCCTTCGCCGAGAAGCTGCTGCTCGAAGCGTGCCTCGAACTGATGGCTTCGGGCGCGGTCGTCGCCATTCAGGACATGGGCGCGGCGGGCCTCACCTCCTCCGCGGTCGAGATGGGCGCCAAG
Source organism: uncultured Alphaproteobacteria bacterium (assembly GCA_963775575.1). Lineage (GTDB taxonomy): Bacteria > Pseudomonadota > Alphaproteobacteria > Rhizobiales > Beijerinckiaceae > Roseiarcus. Next base: position 608,150 of record CAVZJG010000002.1, on the reverse strand, counting down.
GGCGATCTCGGCGTCGAACTCGATCTCGACCGCGTCCCCTGCCGCGAGACCGGGATGAGCGCCTACGAGATGATGCTGTCGGAGAGCCAGGAGCGCATGCTGATGGTGCTGCGCCCCGAGAAGGCGGCCGCCGCCGAAGCGATCTTCAGCAAATGGGGCCTCGAGTTCGCGGTCATCGGCGAGACCACCGACACCAAGCGCTTCGTCGTCAAGCTGGGCGGCGAGGTCAAGGCCGATCTGCCGATCAAGCAACTGGGCGACGAAGCGCCGCTCTATGATCGGCCGTGGACGCCGACGCCAAGAGCGCCGATCCTCGACGCGGCGACCCTCGCGCCGCCCATGTCGACGCGCGACGCGCTGCTGAGGCTCCTCGCTTCGCCCGATCTCTGCTCCAAGCGCTGGGTCACCGAGCAATACGACACGCTGATCCTCGGCAACACCATCGAGGGTCCGGGCGGCGACGCGGCGGTGATCCGGCTCGGCGACGGGCCGAAGGGCTTGGCGCTGACCACCGACGCGAGCGAACGCTATTGCGAGGCGGACCCGGTCGAGGGCGGCAAGCAGGCGGTCGCGGAAGCCTGGCGCAATCTCGTCGCGGTCGGCGCGCGCCCGCTGGCGCTCACCGACTGTCTCAATTTCGGCAACCCGGAAAAGCCCGAGGCGATGGGCCAGTTCGTCGGCTGTCTCGCCGGCGTCGGCGAGGCGGCGCGCGCGCTCGACTTCCCCATCGTCTCCGGCAACGTCTCGCTCTACAACGAGACCAGCGGCGTCGGCATTCCGCCGACGCCGACGATCGGCGGCGTCGGGCTCGTCGCGGATGTGGCCAAGGCCGCTTCGCCGGCGTTCAAGCGCGAGGGCGAGGCCGTGTTGCTGATCGGCGGCGCGCCGGGCTGGCTCGGCCGCTCGGCGTGGTTGGCGACGATTGTGAAGCGCGAAGAGGGCGCGCCGCCGCCGGTCGATCTCGCCGCCGAGCGGCGCAACGGCGAGTTCGTCCTCTCGCTCATCCGCTCTGGCCGCGTCAGCGCCGCGCACGATCTCTCCGACGGGGGCCTCGCGGTGGCGCTGGCCGAAATGGCGATCGCCGGCGGGATCGGCGCCACGATCGACAGCAGCGCGGTCGAAGGCAGCGCGCACGGCTTTTTCTTCGGCGAGGATCAGGGCCGCTACGTCGTGACGACACGCGCCGAGGAGAGCGAGGCGCTGATCGCCGAGGCGCGCCGCGCCGGCGTCCCGGCGCTCCGCTTGGGGACGACGGGCGGGCGAAGCCTCGCTCTGCCCGGCGAGGCGCCGGTCGCAATCGCGGCGCTCGGCGAGGCGTTCGAATCCTGGTTTCCCGCCTATATGGACGGGCGCCCGGGGGGCGGCGCGCGATGAACGTCGCGGCGGCGAAGGCGCTCTCGGGCTGCGACGACGCCCGCCCTGATCGGGTCGCCGCGTCCGAGAATCAGGCGAGAGAGCCGACAGAGGAGGCGAGATAAGTCATGGCCATGTCCGTCGCCGAAATCGAGCGCCTGATCCGCGAGGCGCTGCCCGACGCGCGCGTCGAGGTCAAGGATCTCGCCGGAGACGGCGAACATTACGCCGCCAGCGTCGTCAGCGCCGCCTTCGCCGGCAAGAGCCGGGTGCAGCAGCACCAGATGGTCTACGACGCGCTCGAGGGCCGCATGGGCGGCGTGTTGCACGCGCTGGCGCTGACGACGGCGCCGGGGTGAGGCGCGACGAAGATCGCCCCCCAGCCGCCGCGTCCGAATCCGCGCAAACCGCCGGCGGCCGCGCTCGCCCCCGCCGTGGAACAACGCGGCGAGAGAAGAGTTAACAGACCGTAAAGCCGTCCCGAGACTGAGGGAGGCGACGATGGCGATCCGTGTGACCCTGTATGGGCTCGCAGCGCTGAGTTCGATAGTTTTCGGCCTGACGGCGGATCTTGTCTATTTCGGCGTCGTGGTGATGTAGCGTCGGGCGGAGTCGTCCGCCGAACGGCGCGCTCAAGGGCCGCAGGGGCTGCGAGCTGCACGCGCTGGCGCTGCGGACTTCGGCGGGGTAGGGCGATTTCCAGTCGAGCAGACGCCGTCATGGGCAAACGGGACGCGGCCCCGACGGCGCCCGCGATTTGACGCCAGCCTCCGATAAATGCCACTTTCTCATCTTAGAGAAACAAACGCATCTTATTATGGTTCACAGGGAATTATGCACGAGACGCTCGTGAGTTACGTCGTCAAGGTCGGCTTCGACGAAGCCGGGCGTAGATACTTTGTCCTTCATTCGGATATTCCCGGCTTGAACATCGAGGCTGACACCTTCGAGGAGTTCGTCGAGGTCGTTCAGGACGTCGCCGCCGATCTCGTGGGGGAACAAATCGGCGGGTCGAGAATTCGCTTTGAACGGGAAGTCGTTCTGGCGGGCTGATGGGCTCCAACCTCTATCCCGCGCTGGTTCGACTGCTCCGCGACGCGGGGTGTTCGTTTGTCCGTCAAGCGAAGGGCTCGCATGAGATTTGGCATAGCCCGATCACCAATCGCAATTTCACGGTCCCCCGGAACACCGTCGTTGTCCACACGGCCAACGCCGTAATGAAGGACGCAGGTCTGCCAAAAGCTTTTTGACCGTCAGGTCATGGACCGAGCGGCGAACTCGCCGCGCAGATTGCGATCGCCGTCGCGAGTCGGGCCGCTTCTTGCCTCGTCATGGCGCCCTGACGACTTCGCCGCCGACGGCGGGCCGGCCGCGCCCGTTGCGCGGCGGCGAGGGCGCGGCTAGCTTTCGCGCCAGCGGTCTCGAGCCCTCGCGGCGGAGCGAACGATCCGGCGCGGCGCGCCAAGCGTTCGAAGCGCGGAGTTCGCTCGCTCACGGCGTTGGAAAGCCTCGATGAAGCGCCCAACCGTCCATATCATCGGCGCGGGAGCGTCCGGACTTTCGGCGGCCCTTCATCTGGCGGCGACGGCGAAGGCGGACATCGTCGTTCACGAAAGCGCGGCGCAGGCGGGCGGCCGACGCCGGACTTTCTTCGACGAGGCGGCGGCGATGAGCTTCGAGAGCGGCCCTCGCGTCGTGCTGTCGAGTTGGCGCTACGCCTTGGGGCTCATCGAGGCGATCGGCGCGCGCGCCCAGTGGCGCGACGCCGCGCCCGGCGGCGTCGCCTTCGCCGATATGGCGAGCGGCGAGCGCTGGACGCTGCGGCCGGGCGGCGGCCCTTTGCCGTGGTGGATTCTCGACCCGCGCCGACGCGCGCCGCAAACGCGCCTGAGGGACTACTGGCCCGCGGCTCGGCTCGGCCGCGCCCCCGCGAACGCGCTGCTCGGCGACTACGCGCCGAGCGTCGGTCCCGCCGCCGAGCGGCTCTGGCGCCCGTTCGCGCTCGCGGCGCTCAACACCGATCTGGAGCGCGCCTCGGCGCGGCTCGCCGGCGCCGCGCTCGGCGAGACCCGGCTCGGCGGCGCACGGCCGCTGACGCCGGTTCGCGGGTTTGAACGGGCGTTCGTCGAGCCCGCGGCGAAGGCCTTGCGCCGACGCGGCGCCGCGATCCGTTTCGAGCGCCGGCTGGCGGCGCTCGATCTCGCGAGCGAGGACGCGGAGGGGCTTGAATTCGAACACGACCGCGTCGATCTCGAGCGCGGCGACGGCGTGATCCTGGCGACGCCGCCGCAGGTCGCCGCCTTTCTCGCGCCGGGACTGAGCGCGCCGCAAGAGTTCAACGCCGCGATCGTCGTCCATTTCGCGATTTCCCCGCCACCCGGCGCGCCGCCGATTCTCGGCCTGGTCAACGGCGCGTTCCATTGGATGTTTTGCGGCGAAGACCGCATTTCCGTCGCGATCAGAGACGCCGGCGTCGCGATGGAGAGCCCGCGCGAAAGGCTGGCGGCCGATCTGTGGCGCGAAGTCGCGGCGCTGACGGGATTGTCGGACGCGCCGCCGGCTTGGCGAATCATCCGGCAAGCCCACGCGACCTTCGCGGCGACCCCGCGCCAGGACGCGCTGAGGCCGAGTTGCGAGACGCCCTGGCGCAATCTCTTTCTCGCCGGCGCCTACGTCCAGAACGGGCTGCCCGACACGCTGGAAAGCGCGGTGCGCTCCGGCGCCCTCGCCGCCGAGCGGGCGAGGAAATGGCTCGAGGCGCAATGACGCGGCGAGGGCGCGAGCGTTGCGAACCCTCCCCGTCTACTGGCGGAAGGTGTTGCAGGAATCGATCTGACCGCTGTCGAGGCCGGCGGTCAGCCATTTCTGGCGCATCGCCGACGATCCGTGGGTGAAGCTGTCGGGCACGGCGTAGCCGCGCGCCGCCGTTTGCAGGCGGTCGTCGCCGATCGCCGCCGCGGTCGCCAGCGCCTTTTCGACGTCGCCGGGGTCGAGGAGCTTCCATTTCTGATTGGCGTTGGCGGCCCACACGCCGGCCAGGCAATCGGCCATCAGCTCGACCCGCACGGACAGCGCGTTGGCCTGCGTGCGGCTGACGCCTTGCTTGGCCGCGTCGACCTTGTCGAGAATGCCGAGCAGGTCCTGGACGTGATGGCCGATTTCATGGGCGATCACGTAGGCGTAGGCGAAGTCGCCGCCGCCGCCGTACTTGGTCTGCATGTCGCGGAAGAACGACAGGTCGAGATAGACCTTCTTGTCGTTGGGGCAATAGAACGGCCCCATCGACGCCTGCGCGCCGCCGCAGCCCGACGCGGTCGCGCCGTCGTAGAGCACCAGCTTCGCGTCGACGTAGGCGACGCCCTTCTGCGCCGGCAGCACTTGCGCCCACACCGCCTCCGTCTCGCCCAGCACGTGCTCGACGAAGATCTTCATCGGGTCGTTGCGTCCGGCGGCGGGCTGGCCGACAGGGGCGACCGGCGTCTGGATCGCGCCGTTGGAGCCGCCGGTGAGAATCTCCGCGCCGCCGATGAGAAGGCGCGGATCGATGCCGGTGAAATAGCCGATCAAGGCGAGGACGACGATGGCGCCGAGGCCGAGGCCGCCCGAGCCGCCGCCGAACGGCGCGCCGCCCTCCGAGCCGCGGCGATCCTCGACATTCATCGATACGGGGGTGTTTTCCCATTCCATGGCGGCTCTCCCGGCGGCTTTCGGCGTCGCCTCGACGAACCGGCGCTTCCTAGCAGAGACGCGCCCGCGCCGGTAGAGGCGCTTCCGCCCGGCGGCTTACGGCTTTCTTAAGCGTTGCCCGCTAACTCTGGTCAGGGCTCCCCTGCCAAGGCTCGCGCCGCCATGACTCCCGTCTATTCCCTGGTCATTCCCATCTACAACGAAGAAGCGGTCCTGCCGATGCTGCTCAGGCGGCTCGACGCGCTGCTCGACGCGCTCGACGCGCCGGCCGAGGCGATCTTCGTCGACGACGGGTCGCGCGACGCCAGCTCGATCGTTCTGGAGGCGAAGGCGCGCGCCGACCGGCGCTACCGCTTCGTCAAGCTGTCGCGCAATTTCGGCCACCAGATCGCCATCACCACCGGCATGGAACGCGCCACAGGCGACGCGGTCATCGTCATGGACGCCGATTTGCAGGACCCGCCCGAGGTCGTGCTGGACATGATCGCCAAGTGGAAAGAGGGCTACCAGGTCGTCTACGCCGAGCGCCTATCGCGTGAGGGCGAAAGCCGGTTCAAGCGCGCCGCCGCCGGTCTTTTCTATCGCCTGCTCGGCAAGCTCAGCGAGGTCGAAATTCCGCGCAACGTCGGCGATTTCCGCCTGGTCGACCGCAAGGCGCTCGACGCCTTCCTCGCCATGCCGGAGCGCGACCGCTTCGTGCGCGGCATGTTCGCCTGGATCGGCTTCCGCCAGACCGTGGCGCCGTTCCATCGTCCGCCGCGCGCGGCCGGCCGGACCAAATACTCGCTGACCAAGATGTTGCGCCTGGCGGTCGACGGCGTCGTCTCGTTTTCCGACGCGCCGCTGCGCGTCGCCCTGTGGGCGGGACTGGCGATCTCGACCCTGGCGATCTTCTATGGCGTGTGGGTCATCGCGCAATGGGCGATGAACGCCAATCTCGCGCGCGGCTGGAGTTCGATCATCGTACTCATGGCCTTTCTCGGCGGCGCCAACATGCTGATGACCGGCGTCATGGGCGTCTACGTCGGGCGCATCTACGCCGAGGTCAAACGCCGCCCGCTTTACATCGTCGACAAAACCGTGGGTTTCGAGGCCGGCGCCGAAGCGCCCGCGACCCGTAGGGAAGCCTATGCGGCGAGCGCGAAGCACGGGTGATGACCCCTCGCCGGCGCGCGGCGTCGCAATGCTCAACATGAATGAACGGACAGCGCCGGCCATGTCCCTTCTCTCGCCCGCCGCCCGATTGCGCCAACCCCTGCCGGCCTCGGTTGGGCGCATGCCCGTCGCGATCGGGCTGACGCTGGCGATCGGCGCGCTCGCGGTCGCGCTGCAGGCGCGCTTCGGCCTGCTCGGCGACGTCTCCTGGCTGATCACCGCCGACGAAAAGTGGCTCGACGGCGAGGTCCCCTACCGCGACTTCATCGAGATCAATCCGCCCGCTTCGCTTCTTCTCTACTGGCCGGCGATCGCCCTGGCGCGCCTCGTCGGCGTATGGCCGGAGTTCGCCGTCGCCGCCTTCGGCTTCCTCAGCATCGCCGCTGCGGTCGGCCTCAGCGCCGCGATTCTCGGCCGGGCGGGGCTGATCGGTCGGATCGGGCCGCTCGGGTTCGGCGTCGTGCTGATCGCGCTGGCGATTCTGCCGGGCCAATCCTTTTGCGAGCGCGATCAACTGGCGGCGCTCTACGGCCTTCCCTTTCTCGCGCTCGCCGCGGCGCGGGCCGCCGGCGCGCCGGTGGATTGGCGGGAGGCGATCGTCGCAGGGATCGGCGCCGGCGTAATGGCCGCGATCAAGCCGCCCTACGCCCTCGTCGCCGTCGCGCTGGCGCCGTATCTCGCCAGCCGGATCGGCGTCCGCGCGCTGATCGGCGCGGTCGAATTCACCGCGGCGGCGGCGGTCGGATTGGCCTACGTGGCGCTGGTCGCGTCGGCCTTCCCCCATTATGTCGCCGACATCCTGCCGCTCGGCCTTGCGGTCTACGAGCCGAATCGCGAATCTCTTCTCGAACTGCTGAGCGAACCCGGCGTTCTCTTGACCCTCCTGCTCGGCGCGGCGCTCATCCAGATCGCGGCGCGGCGCCTCGGCGAGCCGAGGATCGCGGTCCCCGCGCTCGCCGCCCTCGGCGCGCTCGCCGCCTATTTCGTGCAAGGCAAGGGCTGGCTCTATCAGACTTATCCCGCGCTGGCGTTCATGATCCTGGCCGCCGGCTTGGCGCTCGAGCTTTCCCCGCCCGTCCCGCGCCGGATCGCGATCGGCGCGCTCGCCGGCGTCGCGGCGGCGCTGCTCCTGCTATGGCTCGGCCGATGGCCGCTGCCGATCGCCTTCGCCGCGGCGGCCGGCGCGGGCGCGCTTGGCGCCGCCCTCGAACCGACCGGCCGGCCGCGCGAGTGGAAGGCGCCGCTCGCCCAAACGGGCGTCGCCGCCGCGATCGGCGTCGCCTGCGGCCTGTTCGCGATGAACGGCGTCCGCACGCCGGCTCTCGCCCACGCGCTCGCGAGCCTGGGGCCGCATCCGACCGTCGTCGCGATTTCCGAAAGCCTCGCCTTCGGCCACCCGATGACGCGCGCGGTCGGGGGCGTCTGGGTCCAAAGGGTTCCGAGCCTCTGGATCGCCTCCGCCGCCCGCCGCCTCATCGACGAGCATCCCGGCGACGAAGCGCTCGCTCGGCGCTTGGCCCCCTATATCGACCGCGATCGCCGGATGCTGGTCGAGGACATCGAAAGAGGCCGGCCCGACGCGATCCTGGTCGGCAGGCTCGACACGCGCTTTCACCAGTGGGCATGGAGCGATCCGGCGATCACGGCGGCGCGCGCCGATTACCAGTTCTTCGCCGCCGAGCCCGGCCGCGACTTCCCGGCGGAACTCTGGGTGCGCAAGGACTTGATCGAGCGGCGGGCGAGCCTCCCCGGCGGCGGCGAAGACGGCGCGGCGGCCAAGCCCCCGTGAAGCGCGTCCAGCCCGGCGCATGGACGCCGCGGCCAAGACCTCGTATGAATTCTTCGATCGAATCGCGCCGCTCGGCGCGGGGATCGGAATGACCAAGCGAATTCGCGGCGGCGCCAGGCCGCTGAAAAGGCGCGGGGGATGCTGACCAACAAGGGCAAGTATGGGTTGAAGGCGATGGTCCATCTGGCGGGCATGCCGCCGGGACAGCCCGCGCTGGTCGCCGACATCGCCGCGGCCAACTCGATCCCGAAGAAATTCCTCGACGCCATTCTCGGCGAATTGCGCACCGCCGGCTTCGTTCACTCCAAGAAGGGCCGCGGCGGCGGCTATGTCCTGGCCAAGAGCCCTTACGAGATCATGGTCGGCCAGATCGTTCGCGCGCTCGACGGCCCGCTCGCGCCGATCGCCTGCGCCAGCCGCAAATTCTATCGCCGCTGCGACGATTGTCCGGCGGAAGTCCAATGCAGCGTGCGTCTGATGATGATCGAGGCGCGCGACGCGATCGCCCAGGTGCTCGACAACCGCTCGCTGGCGGCGATGCGGGCGCTGACCGAGACGGACGAGGCAGAGCCGACGTATCACATTTGAACGGCAGGGCCGGGTCGCGGCGGCGGCGGAAAACTCCGCGCGGACGCCCCTCGCGGCGACGCGTGCGCCGCCCGCGCTTGCCTAAGGCCGACGCCCAGGACTCGCGCCGCCAAGCGTCGTCCCTGTCGTAATCGGGCTCACGTCACGCTGACGGGCGACGCGGTGATCGGGCTCAGCGAGCCGCGGCGCAGCAGGGTCGGTTTCGCGTAGGGCTGTTTCATCGGCTTCATCCTTGGCCGGCTTCGGGCGCGCGAGGTGAAACGCGGCGTCCAATCGTACATAGCGCGGCCATGAAGCGCTGTCGATCCTGGGAACCGCGTGGGCCGCGAACTCTCCCCTCACAAGCGCCGCACGAGCCGCATTAATGCCACAGGTCGAAAGGCCAAGCCTTGTCGCGCGGCCTCCGGCGCGCCGGCTGTCTCCTAATCGGTCGCGCTGACCGGCGCTGGCGCCGCAGTGACCGGAATCAGCAGGCCTCGGCGGATGAGGACCGGTTTCGCGTAGGGCTGTTTCATCGGTTTCGTCCTTGGCTGGCTTCGGGCGCCCTACAACGCCGAGCGTCCGAGCTATCATAGCGTATCGGCGATCGCTCGTCCCCATCCAAACGCACGGTCTTTGCCGCCTTGGCTACAAGTTTCGGCGGCCTAGCGGCGCGCCGAGGTCCCGAAGCGCCGGCCGAGAATTATTACGGCGCGCCGCTCGCTGGCGTCGCCGTAATCGGGCTCAGCAAGCCGCGGCGCAGCAGGGTCGGTTTCGCGTAGGGCTGTTTCACTGGCTTCGTCCTTCGTCGGCTTCAATAGACAAGGCGATACAGCGCGACCTCTCCGACATTGCGCAACCGCGATCCGGCATCCCGCTTCAAACGTTTAGTCCTCGCCCCAACGCCGCAAGTTTCCCCCCGGCGAGCGGAGCGCCATGGTCACGGACGCGCCGGCTGTCCCTTATTATGCCGGCCCGCTCGTTAGATACGCCGTAATCGAGCTCAGCAAGCCGCGGCGCAGCAGCGTCGGTTTCGCGTAGGGCTGTTTCATCGGCTTCATCCTTGCTTGGTTTCTCATCCGCGGGGCGACGTGGCGGACGGAGAGGCGAGCCATGTCGCGCGGTTCCCACGGGCCAGCCGTCTCTGACTATAACGTCCCGCTAGTCGGGCGTCCCGCTCGTCGACCCGGGCTGTGCCGTTATCGAACTCAGCAGGCCTCGGCGAATGAGGACCGGTTTCGCGTAGGGCTGTTTCATCGGATTCATCCGTGCTTGGTCTGGCTTCTTTGCGCGAGACTGCGCCGCAGACGGCGAGGCGAGCCATAGATCGCCCGCCGACAGCGCCGTTCTGGCGACAATAAGAGCCATAGGCGGCGAAGCGAGCCGCGCGCGGTGGTCCCGACGCGCCGGCTGTCTCTTACAACTTGCTGCCTATTGACGCCGTTATCGAACTCAGCAAGCCACGGCGCAGCAGGGTCGGTTTCGCGTAGGGCTGTTTCATCGGCTTCATCCTTCTCCGACTTCAGCGCACGAGACGAAACGCGGCGTCCAATCGTATATAGCGCGGCCATGAAGCGCTGTCGATTCTGGAAACCGCGTGGACCGCGAACTCCCCCCCAACAAGCGCCGCATTGGCAGCATTAGCGCTATAGGTCGAGAGGCCAAGCCTTGTCGCGCGGCCCCCGGTGCGCCGACTGTCTCCTACTCGGTCCCGCTGACCGGCGCTGGCGCCGCAGTGACCGGAATCAGCAGGCCTCGGCGAATGAGGACCGGTTTCGCGTAGGGCTGTTTCATCGGCTTCGTCCTTGGCTGGCTTCGGGCGCACGGCAACGCCGAGCGTCCGAGCTATCATAGCGTATCGGCGATCGCCCGTCCCGATCCAAACGCACGGTCCTCGCCGCCTTGGCTACAAGTTTCGGCGGCCTAGCGGCGCGCCGAGGTCCCGAAGCGCCGGCCGAGACTTATTTCGGCGCGCTGCCCCCCCCCGCCGCCCGCCGTGATCGGGCTCAGCAAGCCGCGGCGCAGCAGGACCGGTTTCGCGTAGGGCTGTTTCATCGGTTTCGTCCTTGGCTGGCTTCGGGCGCCCTACAACGCCGAGCGTCCGAGCTATCATAGCGTATCGGCGATCGCTCGTCCCCATCCAAACGCACGGTCTTTGCCGCCTTGGCTACAAGTTTCGGCGGCCTAGCGGCGCGCCGAGGTCCCGAAGCGCCGGCCGAGAATTATTACGGCGCGCCGCTCGCTGGCGTCGCCGTAATCGGGCTCAGCAAGCCGCGGCGCAGCAGGGTCGGTTTCGCATAGGGTTGTTTCACTGGATTCGTCCTTCGTCGGCTTCAATAGACAAGGCGATACCGCGCGACCTCTCCGACATTGCGCAACCGCGATCCGGCATCCCCCTTCAAACGTGCAATCCTCGCCCCAACGCCGCAAGTTTCCCCCGGCGAGCGGAGCGCCGTGGTCACGGACGCGCCAGCCGTCTCTTAGCCCTTCGGCGCGCTGATCGACCCGTCCGCCGTGATCGGGCTCAGCAAGCCGCGGCGCAGCAGCGTCGGTTTCGCGTAGGGCTGTTTCATCGGCTTCATCCTTGCTTGGCTTGGCTTCCATGCGCGAGGCTGCGCCGCAGACGGAGAGGCAAGCTTCGAGGTCGCCCCGGAAAGCGTCGTCCTGGCCGCTGCAGCGCTATAGGTGGAGAGCCGACCGCGCGCCGTGGTCCCGACGCGCCGGCTGTCTCTTACGACTTGACGCTTGTTAACGCCGTGATCGGGCTCAGCAAGCCGCGGCGCAGCAGGACCGGTTTCGCGTAGGGCTGTTTCATCGGTATCCCCAGCTCAGGCGTTGGAAACGCGCACGCGAAAAGTAGCGGCTCGACGCGGAACCACTTCCTCGCGCCCGTCTCTCTCATGACTATTCGCACATCGACGATAAGCATATTGATCCCGTCCCCGCAAGGGCGCATAGGCTCATGGACAGGGAAAGCGTACGGGAATCCTGGAAAAGGCGGGGGAAAACGATGGGAATCGCCGGACAATCCATGCTTTCGCTGGCCGAGGGCGTCTCGGTGCAGCACCTGGGCGCCGGCGAGGGCGGTGTGGTGCTGAAGGTCGGATCCGGAGAGCTGTTCACCTGCAACGACACGACGGCGGCGCTGCTGCGCTGCGCCGCGGAGGGATTGGATTTCGACGCCTCGATCGCCAAGATGCTGGAGACATTCGAAGTCGACGCGGCCGAGTTGCGGGCGGACATGGAGGAGATGGCGGCCGAGCTCGCGCGCGAGGGGATCGTGCGCATCCAATGAGCGATGTCGCGGCCGGGGCGGTTCGCGCCGTCGGGAGAACCATACGTGAATCGGTTGCTGCGTTCGGCTCGCTTTCGTTGGGACCTTTTCGTTTGGGCGCGGCTGATCCCCTTGTTCGCGGCGCGCGACGGACTGGCGGATCTGGTGGCGCGGGTCGAGCCGGGCGCCGGCGTGGGCTATCCGGGGCTCGATCCGGCGGCGATCGCGCGCAAGGTCAAGCGGGCGGTGCGCCGTCCGTTGCTGATGCGCGAGCAGCGCTGCCTGCGCGAAGGGTTGCTGGCCTATCGCTGCCTGAAACGGGCGGGGCGCCAGCCGACGCTGCACTTCGGCATTCAGCGGGCGAGCGTGAGGGCGGAGCGCATGGCGGCGCATTGCTGGGTGACGCTGGAGGGGCGGATCGCGCTCAATCCGCCGCCAGAGGGCTACGTGGAGATTTATCAGTTCGGCGGCGACGAGGCGCGACGCCAGTGACAGAGTCGTGGTTCGATCTGCGCGGCGGGCTGCTGCGCGTGAATGCCGAGGCGGAGCTGCTGGCGCCGCTGCTGATCTACCTGGCGCCGCTGCGATGCCCGCCGGGGCCGGCCTGTTTCGATCTTTCGATCGCCTGGGGCGTCCCCGAGGAAGCCCCGGCAGGAATGACTCTCGCATTCAGCGGCGAGCTGCCGGAAGGCGGAACGGCGGCGCTGCGGCTGGCCCCGGGTCGACGCCGGTTGGATGTGGAGGGGCGCCTCTCGGCGGAGGTGGACGAGCGGGCGGCCCAGGCGCGGATGCGCGTCGCCCCCGGTTGCGAGCGCTGGACTCGCGCTTCGGCGGGAATGCTGTGTCTCGACGCGGCGCTGCGCGCGGCGGGCCAGATCCTGGCGCACGCCGCGGCCGTGATCCCGCCGGGGCGCGCCGAGGCGATTCTGTTGTGCGGGCCGAGCGGGCGCGGCAAGACGACGACCACTCTGGCGCTGGCGCTCGGCGGCTTCGCCGTGCTGACCGACGACGCCTCGATCCTCGGCGGCGCTGAGAGGGCGCTCCGCGTGTGGGGCCTGCCGCGGCCAATGAAGCTGCACCGAAACAGCCTTGCGCTGCTGCCGGCTCTGGGCGCCGTCGCGGGGCCGACGTGGAACGAGGAAGACGAACAGGGGTTGCAAATCGACGCGCTGAGAAGCCTGATCGACGTGCGCGGGCCGGAGCCGGCGCCGCTCGCCGGCGTCGTTTGGCTCGGCGAGCGATCGGCCGGGCCGCACCTCTTGCGCCCGGCCGGACGCGCCGACCTCCTGGCGTGGCTGGCGGCGGACAACGTGCAGCGCGCGCCGCAGGGCGTGGCCGAAGACTTCGATCGCACGGTTCAACGCGCTGGCGCGCGCTGTGATGGCCTGCCGGGTTTACGAACTGCAGGTCGGAGCGGACTTGCCGAGCCTCGCCGAGATGCTGGCGCGCGCGTTTTGAGCGTTCATCGGGGCTCGGCGCCGTCGGGTTCGCAGCGCGCCAACCGAGCGCACGCGGCTCTAGGCGAAGCGGAGCAGCTGGCGCAGCGCCTTGCGGCGCCAAGAGTTCCTCCCGCGCTTAGCGGTTTGCGACTCCAGCACCACGTCGCGCCCGATCAAGGCGCGGGCGGCGGCGCGGCGAAGCGGATCCGCCAAGGCTTGGGCGAGCCGGGCGCAGTTTGCGTCGGCGAAGACCGCCGCGGCGATGACGAGCCCGGCGGCAAGAGCGAATCGGGCGCGACAGCGATCGGCGACGTTGCGTAAGCGGGGGATGTCGATCCGGCCGGCCGCGCCTCGGCCGAGCAGCAGGACGTCGGTCAGGTGTTGCAATCGGTCGAACTGATGGCTGCAGGAGCCGTGGACCGCTGCGATCAGAAGCAGCGCGTTGGCGTCCTCTGGATCGCCGCCGCCGCTTTGCAGAACGGCGTCGTAATCGAGATGCAGAGCCTGGCGAAGTCTCGGATTGTGAACGAGATTGGTGTGCAACTCGATCATCACGTTCGGCTGGCCTGCGAGCAGCCACTTGTCTTCCGCATAGTCGGCGCCGGCGCGATAAGCGATTTCCTCCCGCAGAAAACCCTGGGCGGCGAGGGTCCGGCCGGCCTCGGCGCGGTCGGCGGGATGGACGAGGATGTCGATATCGGTAAACCCGCGCAGCGCCGCGTCGGGATAGATTCGTCGCGCGAAGATCGGGCCCTTGACGATAAACGCGCGCAGGCCGCGCCCGTGAAGCGCGGCAAGGAGGCGGTCGCCGTGATGCGACAGCAGGAGCGCAAAACCGGCCGCGCCGGCGAATTGCGCCCGCGCGTCGGCCAAAGCTTTGGCGAGGCCGGCATCGGGCGGAATCGACGGGACCAGCGCGGCGAAATTGCGAAGCGCTGCGGGAAGCACGCCTTGAAGTCCCGCATGAGCGAACAACGCGGAGGACTCCGACCACGGCGGATCGCCGGCGGGGCGCGTCGCCAAGGCGGCGGGATCCGCGAGGGCGACCAACCAGGAGCGGGCGGAACGTGAGAGGGGCGGCACAGGGTCCATTTCGGCGACGTCGCGGAGATTGCGGATTCCAACAGCGCAATTTCCAGTCGCGCCATGCTAGTCGATCGGGCGGGAAGGTCAATGATAAGAGGCGCCGACGCGTCGGCGTGAGCGTCGCCTGACGCTTGCAGCGTTCGGGCGCGGCGGCGCGCGCGGGCCGGCTAGTGTCCCGATCGAGAAATACGTGCGATCATTCGCCTGCTGATTTGCGGAGGGATGATCGATGGGAAAGCGGGCGGCTAGGATTCGTCTGACGGACGACGAGCGCACTGAACTGGAAAGCCTGGCGTCGCGTCGTCGGACGGCGCAGGGTTTGGCTCAGCGCGCGCGGATCATATTGTTGGCGGCGCGAGACGCCGAGAACCTGACGATTTGTCAGCAGTTGGGGGTGGCGCCCAATACCGTCGGCAAGTGGCGACGGCGGTTTGCCGAACGTCGTGTCGAGGGACTGCTGGACGAGCCGCGCCCTGGAGCCCCGCGACGGATCAGCGACATGGAGATCGCTGAAACGATTCGCCTGACCCTGGAGACGACGCCGGAGAACGCGACCCACTGGAGTCTTCGATCGATGGCGCGCGCCGTCGGGTTTGCGCCTTCGACGATCCATCGGATTTGGCAGGCGTTCAACCTTCAACCGCATCGCACCGAGACGTTCAAGCTTTCGAGCGACCCGCTCTTTGTCGAGAAAGTTCGCGATATCGTCGGACTGTACTTGGCCCCGCCCGAGCGGGCCATCGTTCTCTGCGTCGATGAAAAGAGCCATATCCAGGCGTTGGACCGGACTCAGCCTCTACTTCCCCTGCGCCCCGGTCAGGTCGAGCGGCGCACGCATGACTACACGCGCCATGGAACCCTCTCCCTGTTCGCCGCCCTCGACACCGCCACCGGCAAAGTGATCGGGCGATGCTATCCGCGCCACCGCGGACGCGAATTCTTGAGCTTCCTGCGCGAGATCGAACGCAACGTTCCAAGCGATCTCGATATCCACCTCGTCATGGACAACTACGCCACCCACAAGACCCCGGCGATCCGGAAATGGCTCGGCGCACGGCCGCGATGGCGCGTCCATTTCACGCCGACATCGAGTTCTTGGATCAATCAGGTCGAGCGATTCTTCGCCGACATCACCGATCGCCAAATACGGCGAGGCGTCCACCGCTCCACCGTCGAATTGGAAGCCGCCATCCGCGCTTACATCGAGGCCGTCAATTGCAATCCAAGGCCCTTCCGATGGACAAAATCCGCAGACGATATCCTCGCCAGCATAAAGCGCTTCTGCTTGAAAACCCTCACCATCGCACAAGCCCAAATCGCAGCTAACTCGGAATCAGGACACTAGGGGTCATTGAGTTTCCGCGCGTTCCAGTAGCTGAAGAGAAGCAGTCCGGTGACGATCGCCTGTGCAATCCAGACCGGCGCGGTCGTCAAGACCGACAGAAAGCCGGCGCGAACGGCGACGATCTCGTTCAACGCCAATCCGAGCACGACGGGAAACACCGTAATAACCAGGACGCCCTTGCGTTCCAGCGGCTTGCGATCGGCCCAGAGCAGCAACGCGGTCCAGCCGAGCATGAGAGAAGCGCCCATCCCCATCGCGAATCGCCACTCAAGGCCAGGGCGGAAATCCGTGAGGCCGTTGGTCGCCGCGAACAGGTCGGGCGAGAGCATCGAAAGAGCCGCAAGCGCGTCGAGAATCGCTCCGGCCCAATAGCTGATTCGAAGCCAGCGAACGGCGTCATTCGACTTCATCGCGGGTCTCCTGTTGACGCGCTCAATGCCGATTCCATTGTTCGCTGTCATCCCGACCTGAATGTCAAACCGTTGTCGACGCGCTCGCCGAGCGCGTCCGGCGCGAAGCGCCTCGTCCTGCGATATCGCCGAAGCCGCTTGAAGGCGGTCAGCGACCGCCTCGACAAATGCGCGTCGCGCAAGCGTAGCCGCACGCGGCGCCGCATCGCCTCTATTATGTCTATGGACACGATAGAATTAAAGCGCTATTCAAATATGGCGGCCGTGTGTCGCGGGTGTGACGTTCGCCGCCTTTGCTCGCCAAAGGCGGCGACCGAGGCCGGGCTGGGAGCGCGGGGGCGAACCGCCGCTTTGGAGGCGACGTCGAGACGGGTTGCGCCGGCGACGACCCGCGATGTCGGGTCGCCGAAGGCCAATCGGCCCGCGACGGCGGTTGGGGTTGTGGAAACGGATCGGCGCGTCAGGCGCGGCCAAAACGAACGGGGACTCGTTATGAGAAGTTTGAACGCGATCGTATTGAGTTGCGCAGCCGCGCTCGTCGTCGTCGGCGCCGCCCAGGCGGCCGACCTTCCGACCAAGAAGACCCCGCCGGCCCCGCCGGCGACGAACTGCTACGCCAGCTTCTATAGCTGGCTGGATTCGACCGCCGCGGACTGCCCGCTGACCTTTGCCGGGATTACGGTCTACGGCCAGATCGACGTCGGCGGCGGCTACGAGACGCACGCCACGAAGTTCAACGGGGACTACAACAACGGCGTGTCGGAGCTGGTCAACAAGGCCAGCGGCAAGGGGGCCTGGCAGTGGGTGCCGAACGGCCTCAGCCAGTCCAATGTCGGCGTCAAGATCAAGGAAGATATCGCGTCGGGATGGTCGGTCGTCGGCGACGTCGACTTCGGCTTCGACCCCTATTCGTTCAATCTCGCCAACGGGCCGAAGTCGCTGGCCGACGTCAACGGCCAGAGCAATTATCTGCTGCAAAGCGCCGCCAGCGACTCGAGCCGCGCCGGGCAGTGGGACAACGCGCGCGGCTATGTCGGCCTCAGCAATACGACCTTCGGCACGCTGACCTTCGGCCGGCAGTATACGTTCGCCAACGACCTGTCGGGTGCCTATGATCCGTTCGGCGGCGCCTATGCGTTCTCGCTGATCGGCACCTCCGGCTCGGTCGAGCAGGGCACCGGCTACACGGAGACGGCGCGCTACAACGAGTTGTTCAAGTACCAGATTGCTTACAACGGCGTCCGCGCCGGGGCGATCGCCCAGGTCGGCGGCTGGGAGCAGGGCAACGGCGCCAAGGACGCCTTCCAGTTTGATCTCGGCGGCGACATCGGCGGTTTCTCGGTCGACGCCGTCTACGCCTACGACAAGGATGCGGTGAAGTTCAGTACTTATAATGGCGGGGCGCCGTCGCCCGACGATCTGAAGGCGACCCTCGCCGACGTCAACGCGGGAGTGATCGGCGCCAAGTACAAGTGGGACAAGCTGACGCTCTACAGCGGCTACGAATACGCGCGGCTGTCGACTCCAAGCGACTTGTCTGCCGCGGGCAGCAGCTACGGCATCCCGGTCGGCAACATATATACGCTCAACGGCGGCTATCCGGGGGTTATTCAGAAGGACGCCTTCGTCAACCCAGATATTCAGCAAGTTGTGTGGCTCGGCGCGAAATACGCCCTCCTGAGCAACCTCGACGCGGCGGTGGGCTATTATTACGAGTGGCAGAACAATTATACGGCCGTCGGCAAAGCGACTGCGACCGAAGGTTATACGTCAGCTTGCGCTGCCAGCACAACAGTTGGAGCCGCCGCAGTCGGCGCCAGCACCACACCCGTCGCGAACGCTAATCACTCAAGCTGCGCCGGTCATCAAGAGGCGATCTCGGCAATGCTCGACTGGCGTCCGGTCAAGCGCGTCGATATCTACGGCGGCGTAATGTATAGTGCGGTTACCGGCGGCTTCGCCAACGCCAGCAACAGCGGTGGCTTCGCCTTCGCCCACTTGAACAACACCGCCTTCACCGGCGGCGTGCGCGTCAGCTTCTGAGCGGCGCTTTCGTCGCTCTTCGCGATTTTCGCGCCCCGGGCGGCGCGCCCGGGGTTTCTTTTCGCTGCGGCGCCGCGGGCGCGGGCGAAGTGCGGCGGATCGACGACGCGCGCGGCGCGCGCAAGTTTGCCCGAGATCAAAGACGGGGCCGCGCTTTCGGCCAAGATCGCCGTCTCGGCGGCGGCGCGGCGCCCACGGCACGGATTCCAGGTTAACGGTCATTTCATTTGCAGGATTTCGAGGAGGAAATTCATATTCCAACTCGCTGATTTTCTGCGTGTTTTGACGCTTGCGGGTGATTTATTGGCGCGCACGAGGCCGAGGGCGAAGCGGCGGACGATGGCCATGTTCTTGGCGCCGTGGCCGGTGCGGTAGCGCGACAGATCGTCCTTGAACTCCATGTCGAGCAGCCAGTGCATGCTCTCGACGCCCCAGTGGCCGCGCGCGCCGGCCGCGAGCCGTTCGATGTCGAGCGGCGCGGACGAGATATAGAGCCGCGTGTCGAAGGTGCATCGGTCCGCGTATTCGGTTCGATTGAGAACGCGAACGAGCGTCTTGATGTTTTCGAAACGCGGCTGGCCCGGATAGGACTTGTCGGCCTTGATCCAATCGACCTCTTTGGAGGCGGTGTAGACGCGGGTTTCGATGCGGCCGTGGCCTTTCTCGACGACGCTCTTGGAGACGAGTTCGTCCTCCGGCGCGGTGTCGAAGTAGGCGCCGACCTCCGCTTCCATGGTTGCCTGATTGCCCTTCAGCGGCAGCAGAAAATCGGCTTTGTGCTCGACGATCCCGGCGGCGATGTCGACCTGACATCCCATGGCGTCGATGGTGACGAGGGCGCCTTCGAGTTGCCCCGCCTCGGCCAGGTGGTCGAGCAGATCGGGGATGGCCGTGATCTCGTTGGTTTTCTCGGGCACGCTGAGTTGCGCCAGCGTGAGACGGGCGTTCGTCGCGTAGGCGCTGAGCGTGTGCAGCGCCTTGAGCGCCTTGCGCTTGTCGTGCGTGCGGCGCGAGGTCTTGCCATCGATGGCGATGAGGTTGTGCCGGCCCGGCCACAGCGCCTTGATCCAACTGTCGAAACAACGACCAAATGTCAGAGGGTCGACCCGGTTGACCAGGGTGCGCAGCCAGCGTTCGCAGGGGATTCCATGATGAAACGGCGCGAACTTTCTAAGAAAACCAAGATGATCCTCGCCCCAGGCGAGGATATCGTCGAAATCGTCGCAAGAGGCGATGGTGGCGCAGGTCAGCAGCAAAAGAACCTCGGCCAACGGATACAGGATCCGCCAGGGTTCGCGCTCGTCCGAGAGCCGGGAGAAATGCTTCAAAAGCAGGGCTACGCGCGCCCGGGGAACCTCCTCGTCGGCGAAAAAGTCGGTCGTGTCGTCCATGTGGCGCCCCCAAACGAATCAGGAGCCCGAGAGAATCACGCCGCCGCGTCAAGGCAAAATCGTCGTTAACCTGAGTTCCGAGCCGTGGCGCGGCGCCCGTTTGGCGTTGACCGGGGCGGGGCGGCGGCTACAATCGGGCGAGGCGCAGTTCGACGATGCCCTCGCGGCCGGCCTTGCCGGCGCGAGTGCGGGGTCCGGCGCGACGGGAAGCGCCCATGGGCGCCTCCGCCAAGCGGCCGAGGCCGGCCCGGACGAACGACGCTCGGCTTACGCGATCATCGCGCCGACCGAGTGGAATTTTCATAGGGGGCCGTTCCTCGCCGCGTTCGGCGGGGCGTCGCACGGCGACAGCGAGGCGGCTCACGAGCCTCGTCGAGCCTTGCGTCGTCTTCGAAGTCGTGCTGAAGGAGCCGGCCGGTGCATGAAATGGCGCTGACCGAGAGCATCGTCGAGATCGCTCTCGAAGAAGCGCGCAAGCAGGGCGCGCGAAAGGTGACGCGGGTGTCCCTCGATATCGGCGCGCTGAGCAGCGTCGAGCCCGAGGCGCTCGAATTTTGCTTTTCGGCGGTCGCCTCCGGCACCGCCGCCGAGGGCGCGAAGCTGGAAATCGAGCGCGTCGCCGGCGCCGGCTGGTGCCTCGATTGCGAACGAAGCGTGCCGCTCGCCGAACGCTTCGGCGCCTGCCCGCGCTGCGGCGGCTATCGCGTGCGGATGACGGCCGGAGACGAATTGAAGATTCGCGAGATGGAGATCGATTGATGTGCAGCGTATGCGGATGCGGCGAAGCGACGATCGCCCTCGACAAGGATAAGGCCGGCGCCGCGCACATGCATGCGCACGGCCCGCACGATCATTCACACGACCATAACCATCCCCACGATCACGATCATCCTCACGATCATGATCATGAGCACGGCCACGATCATGACCACGATCACCGCCATCATCACGAAGACGGCGCTGTCGATTACGGCGAGGGCCTCGCCGGCGCGCATGTGCCCGGCCTGAGCCAGGAACGCATCGTCCGCATCGAGCGCGACATTCTCTCCAAGAACGACGCCTACGCGCGCGACAATCGCCGCTTCCTGGCCGAGTGCGGCGTGTTCGCGCTCAACTTCGTCTCCAGCCCCGGCTCGGGCAAGACGTGCCTGCTGGTCAAGGCGATCGACGCGCTGAAAGAGCGAATGCCGGTCACGGTGATCGAGGGTGATCAGCAGACCTCCAACGACGCCGAGCGCATCCGCGCCACGGGCGCTTCCGCCGTCCAGATCAACACCGGCAAAGGCTGTCATCTCGACGCGCACATGGTCGGCCACGCCCTGGAGACGTTGTCTCCGCCGCCGGGCTCGGCGCTGTTCATCGAGAACGTCGGCAACCTCGTCTGCCCCGCCGCGTTCGACCTCGGCGAAGCGCACAAGGTGGTGGTGCTGTCGGTCACCGAAGGCGAGGACAAGCCGCTCAAATATCCGGATATGTTCGCGGCGGCCGATCTCCTGCTGCTCAACAAGTCCGATCTGCTGCCGCACCTCGATTTCGACGTCGGCGCATGCCTCGCCAACGCGCTGCGCGTCAACCCGCGGCTGCAGACGCTGATCGTCTCGGCCAAGACCGGAGAAGGCGTGGCGGCTTTCGTCGCCTGGATCGAAGCCTCCGCCGCGCGCCGCGCGGTCGACATGGCGAAAGGATAGGAATGTCGGCGCCCCGCCCGCTCGACGCGCGCGCCGACCGACGCTTGCGCTTGCGCGTGCGCGGCGCGGTGCAGGGCGTAGGCTTCCGCCCCTTCGCCTACGGCCTCGCTTCGCGCCTCGCGCTCTCGGGCTTCGTGCGCAACGACGCCGAGGGCGTGCTGATCGAAGTGGAGGGCGCCGGCGCCGAGCAGTTTCTCCACGCGCTTCGCCTCGCGCCGCCGCCGCTCGCGCGCATCGACTCGATCGACGTCGCCGATCTGCCGCTCGCCGGCGGCGACGGCTTCGCCATTCGCGCCACCACCGGCGGGCTGGCGACGACGCGCATCGGCGCCGACGCCGCGATCTGCGAGGAGTGTCTCTCCGAGTTGTTCGACCCGGCGAGCCGTTTCTATCGCTATCCCCTGATCAACTGCACCCATTGTGGGCCGCGCTACACCCTGACGCGCGCGCTGCCCTACGATCGCGCGCAGACCTCGATGGCGCCGTTCCCGATGTGCTCGGACTGCGCGCGCGACTACGCCGATCCCGCCAATCGCCGCTTTCACGCCGAGCCGATCGCCTGCCCGCGCTGCGGGCCTGAGCTCAACGTCGAGATCGAGCAAATCGCCGACTGCATTCGCGACGGCGGAATCGTGGCGCTCAAGGGACTCGGCGGCTTCCACCTCGTCTGCGACGCGCGCAACGAGAAGGCGGCGGCGGAATTGCGCCGCCGCAAAGCGCGCGAAGCCAAACCCTTCGCCGTGATGGTCGCCAATGCGGCGAGCGCGGCGCTGCTGGCCGAACTCAGCGAAGCCGAAATCGCGCTTCTCGAGTCGCGGGCGCGGCCGATCGTCCTCGTCAAGAGCCGTGGCGTCCTGGCACCGAGCGTCGCTCCCAATTTGCGCGACGTCGGCCTCATGCTCGCCTATACGCCGCTGCATTGGCTGGCGTTGCACGCGCTGGCCGGCGCGCCGGCGTTCGCCGGCTGGCGCCATGCGCCCAACGAAATCGCGCTCATCGCCACCAGCGCCAATCTCGGCGGCGAACCGCTGGTCGCCGACGACGAGGACGCCCGCCAGCGCTTACGTCCCATCGCCGACCTCGTGGTCACGCACGGGCGCGCCATCGTGGCGCGCGCCGACGATTCGGTGATGCGCGTGCTCGACGGCGCGCCAGCTTTTCTGCGCCGCGCCCGCGGCTTCGTCCCCGAGCCGATTGACCTCGGCGTCGACGGCCCGAGCGTGCTCGCGGCCGGCGCCGACCTGAAAAACACGGTGACGCTGACGCGCGGGCGCGAGGCGTTCGTGTCGCAGCATATCGGCGATCTCGACGATCGCGAGACCCTCCGCTTCCGCAACGAGACGATCGCGCATCTGCGCTCGATCCTGGCGATCGAACCGGAATTGGCGGCCTGCGACCTGCATCCCGATTTCCAGTCGACGCGCTCGGCGGAAAGGGCAGGGCTGCCATGCGCGCGCGTGCAGCATCACCTCGCCCATGTCGCGGCGGTCGCGGCCGAACACGGCTTGAGCGGGCCGGTCCTCGGCGTCGCGCTCGACGGCCAGGGCTATGGGACGGACGGGACGCCCTGGGGCGGCGAACTGATCCTTCTCGACGGCGCCCGCTGGGAGCGCGTCGGCTGGCTCGAACCGCTCGCCCTGCCGGGCGGCGACCGCGCCGCGCGCGAGCCGTGGCGCATGGGGGTGGCGACGCTCGACCGGCTCGGCCGGCTCGACGCGACGAAGCGCTTCTTTCCCGATGCGCCGAACGCCGCGCGGCTCGCGCAGGCCTTCGCCCGCGGCGCGCGTTTTCCCATGACCACCAGCCTCGGCCGACTGTTCGACGCGGCGGCGGCGCTCGCCGGCGTCTGCCTCGAACAGCGCTACGAGGGCCAGGCGGCGATGGAGTTGGAGGCGCTGGTCGAGACGCCGCGCTCGGGCGAAGAATTGTGGCGGATCGAGGCGGAGCGGCTCGACATGGCGCCGCTGATGGCGGCGATCGTCGAAGCGCGCCTGGCCGGCCGCGAGGCCGCGGAGCTGTTTCACGGCGCGCTGATCGCCGCGCTCGACCAATGGATCGCCGCCGCCGCCGCGGCGCGCGGGCTGACGCAGGTCGCGCTCGGCGGCGGCTGTCTGATGAACAGGGTTCTCGCCGACGGCCTCGGCGGGGCCTTGCGCGCAAGGGGCCTAAGACCCTATGTGCCTCGTGCGGCCCCCGCCAACGACGGCGGCGTTTCGCTCGGACAAGCGGCGTTCGCCCTGGCGAAGATCCGCGCCGGCGCTTCGTTTGAGGAGGATTAGCCCATGTGCCTCGCCATCCCCGTCCAGGTGAGCGAAATCCTGCCCGACGAAATGGCCAAGGTCAGCCTCGACGGCGTCGTCAAGATCGTCTCCACCGCGCTGGTCGAGGACCTGAGAGTGGGCGACTACGTCGTGCTGCACGTCGGCTACGCCCTCGCCAAGATCGATCCGGAAGAGGCCGAGCGCACGCTAGAAATGCTGGCTTCTGCCGGAGCGTTCGCATGAGCGCCGCTGCGCCGCCGCGCGCCGCGCGCGCCAATCCCCTCCCCCCTTGTGGGCTACGGTATGCGCGCGTCTCGAAGGGGGGGCGCTCCCTTCTCCCCCTGCGGGAGAAGGTGTCGGCCAAAGGCCGACGGATGAGGGGTCGCGCCGTAAGGCGCGTTGCCGGCATCGGCGCGATCCGCGGTGACTTATGCGGTCTGAACGAACAAGCTTTCGCTTTCGTCGAGGCGGCGCGCCTTGCGGCGCGACCCCTCATCCGGCCGGCTCCGCCGGCCACCTTCCCCCGCAAGGGGGGAAGGGGCGCGCAGGCGTCGGTTTGTCGACCGGAGGGAGCGCCGCGGTGAAATACGTCGACGAATATCGCGACGGCAGGCTCGCCCAGCAAATCGCGGCGACGATCGCGCGCGAGGCCGAGCCGAAGCGCGTCTATCATCTGATGGAGTTCTGCGGCGGCCATACCCATGCGATCTCGCGCTATGGGCTCGAGGACCTGCTGCCCGACAACGTGCGCATGATCCACGGGCCGGGCTGTCCGGTGTGCGTTCTGCCGATGGCGCGCATCGACATGGCCATTCGTTGCGCGGGCGACCCAAGAGTGACGCTGTGCGCCTACGGCGACCTGATGCGCGTGCCGGGATCGGGCGCGTCGAGTCTCCTCAAGGCCAAGGCGGAAGGCGCCGACGTCCGCATGGTCTATTCGACGCTCGACGCGATTCGCATCGCCGAAAACGCGCCCGACCGCGAAGTTGTGTTCCTCGCCGTCGGCTTCGAGACCACGACGCCGCCGACCGCGCTCGCCATTCGCGCCGCTGAGAAGAAGCGGCTGACCAATTTCTCGATTCTCTGCAACCACGTGATGACGCCGCCGGCGATGCGCGCGATCCTCGAGAGCGCCGACGGCAGCGATGCGGACGCGGTGCGGGTGGAAGGGTTCGTCGGCCCGGCGCACGTCAGCACCGTCATCGGCACCGAGCCCTATCGGGTCTTCGCCGAGCGTTTCGGCAAGCCGGTCGTCATCGCCGGTTTCGAGCCGCTCGACGTCGCGCAGGCGATCCTGATGCTGGTGCGCCAGATCAACCAGGGTCGCAGCGAGGTCGAGAACCAGTACATCCGCGCGGTGACGGAGAGCGGCAACCTCAAGGCGCAGGCCGAGATGGCGGCGATTTTCGAGACGCGCGAGACGTTCGAATGGCGCGGCCTCGGCTGGCTCCCCGACAGCGCGTTGCGCCTGAAGCCCGCCTACGAGCGCTACGATGCAGAAAAGCGCTTCGGCCTCGTCGATATCCCGGCGCGCGACAACCCCGCCTGCGAATGCGGCGCGATCCTGCGCGGCGCCAAGAAGCCGCAGGACTGCAAGCTGTTCGGCACGACCTGCACGCCCGATACGCCGATGGGCTCGTGCATGGTGTCGCCCGAGGGCGCCTGCTCGGCGCACTGGACCTACGGGCGCTTCCGCGAGGCGGCGAAAGCCGCGCCGCGGCCGCGGAAGGTCGCGTGAGCGTGCAGCAGCCGATCCGTCGCAAGCTCGACGTCAAGAACGGCCGCGTCGATCTTTCCCACGGCGCCGGCGGGCGCGCGATGGGGCAGTTGATCGAGGACGTTTTTCACGCCGCCTTCGACAACGACTGGCTGCGCGCGGGCAACGACCAATCCGCCTTCGACCCTCCCGCCGGGCGCCTGGTGATGACCACCGACGCTTATGTCGTCACGCCGATCTTCTTCCCGGGCGGCGACATCGGTTCGCTCGCCGTCCACGGCACGATCAACGACGTCGCGATGGCGGGCGCGCGGCCGCTCTATCTCTCCGCGAGCTTCATCATCGAAGAGGGGTTCCCGCTCGCCGACTTGCAGCGCATCGCGACAAGCATGGGCGAGGCCTCGCGCGCGGCGGGCGTGCCGATCATCACCGGCGACACCAAGGTGGTCGAGCGCGGCAAGGCCGACGGGGTGTTCATCTCGACGACCGGCGTCGGCCTCGCGCCGCCGGGCCTCAACCTCTCCAGCGACGCGGCGCGGCCCGGCGATTGGGTCGCGCTGTCGGGCACGATCGGCGACCACGGCGTCGCGGTGATGTCGAAGCGCGAGAATCTCGAATTCGAGACGCAGATTCTTTCCGATTCGGCGCCGCTGCACGGCCTGGCCGCGGCGATCATGGCGGCGGGCGGCGCCGGCGTGCGCGTCATGCGCGATCCCACCCGCGGCGGGCTGGCGGCGACGCTGAACGAACTCGCGCATCGCTCCGGCATCGGCTTCGAGATCGAGGAAGCGGCGATTCCGGTGCGTGCGCAAGTGGCCGCCGCGTGCGAATTCCTCGGGCTCGATCCGCTCAACGTCGCCAACGAGGGCAAACTCGTCGCGGTGCTCGCGCCGGAAGTCGCCGACGCGGTCCTCGCGGCGATGAAGGCCCATCCGCTCGGCCGCGAGGCGGCGCTGATCGGCCGCGCGGTCGCCGACGACAATCGCTTCGTGCAGATGCGCACCGCGTTCGGCGGCGGCCGCATCGTCGATTGGCTGTCGGGCGAACAATTGCCGCGGATTTGCTGAACGAAGCGCGCGCCCTTCTCCCGCAAGGGGGGAAGGCGGCGCCTGGCGCTGCGTCGCGTCCTTACTCGCCGGCCCCGACCGCGATCCCCTCGAGGTCGACCTCGCCCGGCGCGACGTACGGACCGCCGAAGCTCTCGACCGAAAAGCGCTCGGCCGTCAGCGTCGGCGACCAGTGACTCGGCGCGACCCCCATCTTCCTCTTCAGGAATCGGACGAAGTCGACAGGCGAGGGGACTTCGCGCCAGACGCTGGGCAGGAACAGGGCGGCGGCGCGGCCCTCGCGCAGCAGCAGGCCGTCGCGGTCGGGCCTGAGTTGATCGATCAATTCCCGTTCGCTGTCGCAGGGGATCGCCGCCATCGGCGAAAGCACCGAAATTGTGATGGTCAGGTCGGGTAGTTCGGCGCGCGTCAGCGGCGCGAAGCGCGGATCGCCGAACCCGGCCCTGACCGCGTTGACGCCGACGTCCTCGGCGAGCGGCCGCCGCGGAAATAGCGAGCCGACGCAGCCGCGCAACGCCGCGTCGCGCTCCAGCGTGGCGAAGGCGGCGCGATGCGCCGTCAGGCCAGGCGGCAGATTCGGGTCCACGACGATCTCGGGCGTCGCCCCGCCACGGGTCGAGGCGAAGTCGAGCGACGCCGAGGCGACGGCGACGAGGCGATCTCGATCGGCTCCCGCCAGCCGCGCCGCGCCCGGATACTCGAACGCGAAGGCGCCGTAGCCGACGACGCGCTCCCGCGGGCCGCCCAACTGGTCCGAGGTCGCGAAGGCCACGCCGGTCGCGCGCATGCGAAGGTTTTGCGCGCGACGGATCGCGCCCTTTAGGCCGGCGAAGCCGCAGGCGTTGTCGGGGCCGAGTTCGCTCCAGCGGCCGCCCTCGATCAGGCTGCGGGTCTCGGCGTCTTTGGCGCGCGCCTTCGCCGCGGGCAGGAAATGCGACAGATCGGAGGAGATGCAGATCGCCGTCTCCGGTCCGCCCCATAGGCGGCCGAGCGCCGCTTCGACGAGTTCGGGCGCCGCGTCGCCGACCAGCACCGGCGCGATCTCCAACCCCGGGAGCAGGCGCTGGAGAAAGATCAGCGGCATTTCCAGGCTGTGCTCGCCCTCGAACGGTCGCGCGTCGAGCGCGACGCCGTCGAGCGACTGAATCGAGCGCAGCGCCTCGGCGGCGACTGGCGCGAGGCCGAGCGGGGTCGACCAGGCGCCGGAGGGGTGAACGGCGAGGCCGCTGAGCGGCATGCGGTGATTGGGGCCGAAGATGACGACGCGGCGGACCTCTTCCGCCAAATCCAGCGCGCGCAGCGCCTCAGCGGCGACGGCGCCGGAGTAGTCGACGCCGGCGTGGGGGACGACGACCATCTTCGCCCGGAAGGGCGAGGGGGGCGCGGCGGCGAAGGCCGCGTCGATCTTGGCGGCCAGAATCGCCGGGTCGTCGGGGTAAAAAATCCCTGCGACCTGGGCGGGATGCACCGCCGGCGCCGCGGGCGAAGATCTCTTCCTGCCGTCCATGGGCCGAACTCGCGATAACGGCGCCGAACGGGCGCGCTCCCTATATCGGGTGTAGTCTCTGCAAAAGGGATCGTCCCGTGCGCTTCGTCGATCATTTTTCTCGCCCGCTGCCCGACGGGCGAATTGTGTGCGAACTCTGCCCGCGCGCCTGCAAGATCGGCGTCGGGCAGCGCGGGCTCTGCTATGTCAGGCAAAACGTCGACGGCCGCATGGTCCTGACCACCGACGGATTATCCTCCGGTTTCTGCGTCGATCCCATCGAAAAGAAGCCGCTCTATCACTTTTTCCCCGGCAGTTCGGTGTTGTCATTCGGAACCGCGGGCTGCAATCTCGCCTGCGCGTTTTGCCAGAACCACGAGATCTCCAAGAGCCGCGAGGTCGAAACCAGTGCGCAAAAGGCCGCTCCGGCGGCGATCGCGCGCGCCGCGGTCGAACTCGGCTGCGCCTCCGTCGCGTTCACCTACAACGATCCCGTGATCTTCTACGAATATGCGATGGACGTCGCGGCGGCGTGCCACGAGCGCGGGGTGAAGACCGTTGCGGTGACGGCGGGCTACATGAGCGTCGAGCCGCGCGCCGAATTCTTCCGCTGCATCGACGCCGCCAACGTCGATCTCAAGGGCTTCAGCGAAGACTTCTATCACCGCCTGACCGCCGCGCATCTCGCCCCCGTGCTGGATACGCTCGTCTATCTCAAGCGCGCGACCGATGTCTGGCTGGAGATCACGACGCTCGTCATTCCCGGGGAGAACGACTCGGTCGCCGAGATCGACGCGCTGACGCGATGGATCGCCACGGAATTGGGGCCGGACGTTCCCCTGCATTTTTCCGGCTTCTTCCCGGATTACCGCCTGCTCGACCATCCGCCGACGCCGAAGGCGACGCTCGATCGCGCCCGCGCGCAAGCCATCGCCAACGGTCTCCGTCACGTCTACACCGGCAATGTCCGCGATCCCGCCCGCCAGACGACGATCTGCGACCTCTGCGGCGCGGCCCTGATCGGGCGCGACGACTACGACGTGACCGCCTACGCGCTCGACGCCTCCGGCGCCTGCCCGGAGTGCGGCCGCCCGCTCGCCGGCCGCTTCGCCGCCGAACCGGGCCATTGGGGCCGAAGGCGCAAGCCGATCGACATCGAGGCGTTCGCCTGAGAGCCGCGCCGCGCCGTCGCGGACGAACGCGTCGCATCCAAAGCGCTCGCCCGGGACAAAGCGAAGCATGTTCCGGAGCGAGCTTGGCGAGCGTGCGGCGAGCTGCGACGAGGCGCTGGCCGTCGGGCGTCAAGAGGGCGCGAACTTCTCCATCCCGACCATGGGGCGCATGGAGGATGCCGGATGCCGCCGACATCAGGCTTGGCCGGCGTCGGCGGAGCGTGCTATCATAACTGATAGCATTGAGGCTGGGTGGTGGCTCAGGTTCTTATCCGCAACGTCCCGGACGCCGCGCTGGAAGCGCACCGCTCGCGCGCCAAGTTGCGCGGACGCTCTCTGGAGCAGGAACTGCGCGACCTGATCGAAAGGTCCGCGCCCTATACGCCTGAGGAGCGTCTGGCGGCCGCCGAGAGGTTTCAAAGCCTGACGCCGCCCGGACCTCGCAGCGATCCCGCGCGGCTTGTCAAAGAAGATCGACAGCGGTGAGCGAGGTCGTCGTCGACGGGAGCGTCGCCCTTTGCTGGTTCGCGCGTGAAAGCGACACGGAGGCCGCAAATCGTCTGATCCGCAGCGCCGCCGACCTCATCGCGCCATCCTTGATGCTGGCGGAACTCGCCAACGGCTTATGGAAGAAGGCGCAGCTCGGAGAGATTCGTGCCGATGTCCCGGGCGACGCGATGAAGGAAATACGGCGGTTCGTTCCTCAATTGGTCGAATTGGCGGATTTGGCGGTGCCGGCGTTGGCTCTGGCGCGCGAGCTCGATCATTCGGTCTACGACTGCTTCTATCTCGCGCTGGCGCGGCGGCGCGCCGCGCCGTTTGTGACGCTGGACCGCGCCTTCGTGGCTGGCGTCGCGAAGACCCGCTACGAGCGCGATGTCGTTCATCTCGCCGATTGGACGTGAGGCTTCGCCAAGATTCAGCCTCGCCGCCGACCACGCCGCTATCCGCGGCATGGCGCCCGAGGTGAAATCTGAATGAATGTTCAGAGTATCTTCATTGGGGCGTACAATTCTCGTTGATCGGTCGATTTTGGCGCCCCGTCGCCTCGTTTTGGGCAAATAGGCGCCGATATGTCGGCACAGCATTCGCTCGAGCGTCAGAGGGTTCCGCGAGGCCGACGCAGGTGAAAGCGGCGCCGTTGCGGCGCAACGTTTGGAAGTTGGAGGCAGCTCATGCGCGCATTGTTGTACAAGTCGACCGCCATCGCTTTGACGGCCCTGTTTCTCGGCTTCGGCGTCGCCGCCGCGACTTCGACGCCCGCCGCGGCCGCCGGCCCCGGCTATTACCATCAGGGCTATTGGGGCGGCGGCCAATGGCACGGCGGCTGGTGGGGGCCGGCGGTCGGCTTAGGGATTCTGGGCCTCGCCGCCGGCGCCGCGATCGCTTCGCAACCCTACTACGGCCCCGGCCCCTATTACGGCCCCGGCTATGGCCCCGGCCCGGACGGCTGCATGGCCAATCAGCCGGTCTACGACCGTTCGGGCCGATATCTCGGCCGCCGCTGGGTCGACGTCTGCCAGTAAGCCCGAGTCGGCGGCGCCGGTTGGCCGCCGCTCGTCCGCTTCGCGCCGATCGCGTTCGCCTTCGGCGAATGCGCGAGGCCCCTCGCGTCAGATCGACGCGGGGGGCGGGTTCGCCCCGAGAGCGGCGGCGAAGCGCGCGCATGAAGCGCGGGCGCTGAGATAGCGATCGCGCATGAGGCACAGGCCGTCGTCGGCGCGCACCGACGCGAAAGCGGAACTCAGGCTCGAAAGCCCGGGCATTGCGGCCTCCAGATAGGCAGGATCGTTGCGGAAATATCGGCACGATCCGCACAAGCCTTCGGCCGCCGTCGCCATGCGCGCGCCCTTCGCGGGGCGCGCGCGCAATCCCAAGACGCAGCGGAAGTCCGTCAGCGGGCGCATCGATTCATCGCGCCAGGTTCGCCCAATAGGACGCGAAGACGAAGACGGAGAGAACGAAGCCGAGCAGGACGTTCACCGCCACGCCGGCGGTGAACGCGGCGAACGGCTTTCGTCCCGCCTTCGCCAGTTCGCCGATCCGCGTCGTCAGGCCGATGCTGAAGAAGCAGAAGATGAAGGCCCAGGTTCGCAAATCCTTGATCGGCGCGACAAGCGTCGGATTGACCGCCTTGTTGAAGTCCGCCAGCGCGTAGCCCCGCGAAGCCCAGGTGACGATCAGCGAGGCGACGAGAAAGCCGATGACGAATTTGGGGAAGCGGCGCCAAATCTCGCCGGCGTCGGGCTTGCGGCCGGCCTCGCGCGGTTCCCAGCGCGTCGTCGAAACGATCGCCAGCGCGAGCGCCCAGACGCCGATCCAGACGTCGCGGCCGACCACCTTCATCAGCGTGAACGCCCAGACGGCCTGATCCGGCGCGCCGGCGACGCCCGAGGCGGGGCCGGCGTAGCCGCCGTAGGTCTGCGCGGCGGCGAAGCCTGCGGCGTCGGCGAATTCGGAGGTGCCGATCCAGGCCCCGGCGACGCCGGTCGGCAATTGCAGCCAGCGCGCCGCCAGCGGCAGAGCGAAGATCATCACGATCGCCCAGAAGATCACCACCGTGATGGCGATCGGCGCGTATTCCTTCTTGGCGCCGACGGCGCCGGCGATGGCGATCGAAGCGGAAACGCCGCACACCGCGCCGCCCGCGCCGAGCGTCGCCGACAATTGGCGATCGAGCCCTAATTTTCGCGCGGCGAAGAAGATGACGAAAAAGGTCGCCAACGAGACGAGCGAGGCCTGGAAAATCGCGATGGGGCCCGCCCAGGCGATGAGCGAGAACGGCAGCGTCGCGCCGAGCAGCACGATGCCGGTCTTGACGTAGAACTCGACCCGGAAGCCCGCGTCCATCCATCGTGGCAGGCCGATGAGGTTCGATATCAGCAATCCCAGCAGCAGCGCGACCAGCGGCGGCTCCAGGTTGTAATAATTCGCCTGGGTCCATTGGCCGAGGACGAAGATCACTGCGGAGAACGCATAGAGGAAGACGAAGGAGGGAACAAAGTCGCGCGCCGCAAAGCCCAGCGCCGTCAACGCCGCGGTGAAAATCGCCAGCCAGGCGACGAATTGCGCGAGGTAACGCAGCCAGTTGGCGGCGAAGTGGCTCCCGAGCTGATCGAGGCTCGACCATTTCTCCGGGGTCACCGCGATCCATTTGAGGCTCGCCCCGTTGGCGAAGAGGGCATAGCCGACGATGACGATCCCCAGGCCGAGCCAGATCGCCCACCAATCCTCCTTGAGCCAAAGTTCTCGCCATCCCGCGGCGATCGCAGGCGATCGATCGGGGTTCGCTTCGAGTTGGTTTGCGCTCATCGTCGTTGGCTCCTCATCTCAACCGGCCGGGCGGGGAAAAGCGGCCGAGCGCCCGCAGGGCTCATGGTTAACATTATCGATTGAATTTGTCGACTGATCAACCTAAATTCGTCCCGGGAGCCAAGATCGCTCCGAATTTTTCACCCTGATCCGTCGGTGGCCCATGTCCGGATTTCCTCTGGAGCGTATCGTGATCGTCGGCGGCGGAGCGAGCGGCGCTCTGATGGCCGCCCACCTGCTGAGGCGCAGGCCGTCCAACCTCAGCGTCACGATCGTCGAGAAGCGCGCACAGCTCGGGCGCGGCCTCGCCTACGCGACCGGGAATCCAAACCACCTGCTCAACGTGCGCGCCGCCAACATGAGCGCCTTCGCCGACGATCCCGGTCATTTCGCGCGTTGGCTGTCGAGGCAGGCGGACGGACCGCAGACGGAAGGCGATCCCGGTTTCCGCTTTGTCTCGCGCGGTCTCTATGGCCGCTATCTCGAGAGCCTGGTCCTCGAACATTTGTCCGGGCCGAACAAGCCTCGTGCGTTGACGGTGGCGCGCGACGTCGCGTGCGGCGTGACGGTGACGCCGAGCGGCGTCGAGATCGCCTTGGCGGCGGGAGCGCCGCTTCACGCCGACCTCGCCATATTGGCCTGCGGCCATGAGAGCGCCGTCGACGAAGGCCCGCTCGCCGTCAGCCCCTGGGCCGAACCCGCGAGCGCGGGCGCTCCGCGCGACGCCGCGCTGTTGATCCTGGGAACCGGGCTGACGATGGTCGACACGGCTCTGGCGCTGCAGGAGCAGGGCCATCGCGGGCGGATCGTCGCCTTGTCGCGTCGGGGCCTCGCGCCGCACGCGCATCGCGCCGTCGAACCGATGCGCATCGACGCCGACGCCGCGCCGTTCGACCAGGACATCCCGACGCAGCTTCGTTGGCTCAGGGGTCTCGCGCGCGAGCGCGAGGCGAAGGGCGGCGACTGGCGCAGCGTCGTCGACGGCCTTCGTCCCCACACGCAAGCGATTTGGCGCGCGATGACGCCAGGCCGGCGCGCGCGGTTCCTCGAACATGCGCGGCCCTGGTGGGACATCCACCGCCACCGCATGGCGCCGGAAGTCGCGGCCCGCATCGGCGCGATGATCGCCGACGGGCGCCTTGAAATCGTCGCGGGGAAAATCGTCGAGGTCGCGCCGAACGACCAGGGCGCCGACGTCGCCCTGCGCCGTCGCGGCTCGCGGATCGTCGAAACCCTCGCGGTCGCGCGCATCATTATTTGCAAGGGGCTGACGAGCGATCCCGACAAAAGCGCCAATCCTCTGGTGGCGTCGCTGTTCGCCAACGGGCTGGCGCGCGCCGACCCGCTGCGCATCGGCATCGAGGTCGCCCCGGATTGCGCCATCGTCGACCGTGAGGGCCGCCCGTCGCCGCGCCTCTTCGCCATCGGCCCGATGAGCCAGGCGGCGTTTTGGGAGATCATCGCGGTCCCTGATATTCGCCTGCAAACGGCGGCGCTCGCCGCTCGGGTCATCGCGTATTGACGGACGCCGCCGGTTAGTATAGTAAGTCCATGGAATAAAGGCCAATCCCGCGCTGCGCTTGCGCAATCAGAAGGAATGGGACGTCGCCATGTCGCACTGGTACAAGGACAATTCGCTCTCCATCGGGCGCACGCCGCTCGTTCGTCTCAATCGGGTCGTTGACGGCGCCTCCGCCACCGTCCTGGCCAAGACCGAGGGGCGCAATCCCTCTTATTCCGTGAAATGCCGCATCGGCGCCGCGATGATCTGGGACGCCGAGAAGCACGGCCTGTTGGGCCCCGGCAAGCAACTCGTCGAGCCGACCAGCGGCAACACCGGCATCGCGCTCGCCTTCGTCGCCGCGGCGCGCGGCATCCCGCTGACCCTGACCATGCCGGAGACGATGAGCGTCGAGCGGCGCAAACTCTTGACCGCGCTCGGCGCCAAGCTGGTCCTCACCGAAGGGCCGAAGGGCATGGGCGGCGCCATCGCCAAGAGCGAGGAGATCGCCGCCTCCGATCCCCGCCGCTACGTTCTGCTCCAGCAGTTCAAGAACCCGGCCAATCCGGCCATTCACGAGGAGACCACGGGGCCGGAGATCTGGGACGACACCGACGGCGCCGTCGACATCTTCGTTTCGGGCATTGGCACCGGCGGCACCATCACCGGCGTCTCGCGCTACATCAAGCGCAAGAAGGGCAAGCCGATCGTCTCGGTCGCGGTCGAGCCGTCGGCGAGCCCGATCCTCACCCAAGCGCGGGCCGGCCAGCCGTTGAAGCCCGGCCCGCACAAGATCCAGGGCATCGGCGCCGGCTTCGTTCCGGACGTGCTCGATCTTTCCCTGGTCGACGCGATCGAGCAGGTCAGCAATGAGGAAGCGATCGCCCTCGCGCGTCGCCTGGCGCACGAGGAGGGGATCCTCGCGGGGATTTCCAGCGGCGCGGCGGCCGCCGTGGCCGTGCGTATCGCCAAGCGCCCGGAGAACGCCGGGAAGACCATCGTCGTGGTGCTGCCCGATTCTAGCGAGCGCTACCTCAGCACGGCGCTGTTCGAGGGCGTTTTCGACGCCCAGGGCCTCGCCGCCTGACGACCGAGGGCGGAGGCGGCGGCGCGGGGTTAAGCGAGTCCGGCTTGCGCCAGCGCCTCGGCCTGTCGCCGCCCCAGCGCGGCGACGTCGAAGCCGTCGATCGTCTCCTCGAACAGGCGATGGAAGTTCATCGCCGCATCGAGGCGCAGGAAGACGGCGCCGAGGCCGATCGTGGCGCGATCGAGGAAGACGAATTCGCGGGGAACCTTCAGGGCGCCGCCTTCGGCCTTCAGCGCCTGCATGACGGCGAAGATCTCGCGCCGGCCGTAATCGCCGGGCTTGACCCCGTCGGCGATGGTGCGCACGCGATCGTCGATCAGCGGCCCGTAGATGAAGCGCGCCCAGATGGTCAGCGCCGCGATCGTCGCCCGCGACAGATCGCGAAAGCCCCAGATTTCGTAGGCGTGGACGATGCGGGATTCGTCGGCCTCGCCGAGCGCGCGATAAAGCTCGACGACGCCGCCGACGAACTCAGCGGGAAAGATGCGCACGCAGCCGTAGTCGAACAGGTTCAGCGCCTCGACTTCGCGCGCCTCGCCCTCTCCCGTCGCGACCACGGAATAATTGCCCATGTGCGGATCGGCGTGAATGACGCCGAAGCGCGAGAACGGCCGCCACCAAGCCTCGAACAACGCGAGCGCGATGGCGGTGCGCGCCTCGGCGCCCGCGCGCTCGAATTCGGCCAGCCGCGCGCCGTCGAGCCATTGCTGCGTCAGCAAGCGCCGCGTCGACAGCTCGGCGAACACCTTGGGCACGCGCACGCGCTCGCTATCCGCGAGCATCGTCGCGTAGAGCCGCGTCAGCTTGGCCTCGCGCTCGTAGTCCAGCTCCTCGCGGATGCGCGCGGCGATCTCGACCGCGATTTCGCGAGTGTCGATCGCCGGCCCCATGCGACGGTGGAACTTGAGCAGGAATTCGAGCTGCGACAGGTCGACTTCCACCGCCGAGGCCATGTCGGGATACTGCAGTTTGCAGGCGAGCTTTTCGCCGGCGAGGCTGGTCGCGCGATGGACCTGGCCGAGCGAGGCGGCGGCGGCCGGCGCGAGTTCGAACTGAGAAAAGCGCGTGCGCCAGTCGGGGCCGAGTTCGGCTTGCATGCGGCGGCGCACGAAACCGGCGCCCATCGGCGGCGCCTGCGATTGCAGACTGATCAGCTCGCTGGCGTAATCGGCCGGCAGCGCCTCGGGGATGGTCGCCATCATCTGCGCGACCTTCATCAACGGCCCCTTGAGCGAGCCGAGCGCCTCGGTCAGGGCGCGCGCGGGGCCGCCGCGCTCGCCGCCGATCAGCCGGCCGGCGCCGACGCGCGCCGCGAAAGCGCCGGCGTTGACGCCGAGGTTGGCGTAGCGCCGGGCGCGGGCGGAAAACCGATCGCCTTCGTCGTCGCGCGTCATGAAGTGGCGCTCTGGTCCCTTGTCTGAGCTCGTCGTTGGGCGACGAGGCTTCGTCCATCCCTCGACGCGCGGATACGGCCGGGGCTCATGACTTGGGCGCGCCCGGCATTGAAGCGGGATCGCGCGCGGCGTGGCGCACGGCATGGATGATGATCTCGTCTTCCCTCGCTTGATAGAAAACGAGATACGGGTAAGGCGGGGTCGGCAAGCGTCGAATCTCGGGGTCGTCCGTGCGTACGCCAATCAACGGGTGAAGCGATAAAAGGTCGATGAACGCCTGAATTCTCGTTTGAACGCGCTTCGCCGCCCGCGGCGCGCGGGCGGCGATGGTATCGAGAATCGCGGTGAGATCATCAAGCGCCGGACGTGTATAACGGATTCTCACAGTCCGTGCTTGGCCCAGACTGCGCGCACTTCATCGTCCCCGGCGAATTCCCCACGCGCCGCCGCCGCCTTCGACCTCGCGATCGCCGCGCGCTCCGCGCCGGTAAGGGCGATCCGCGGCTCGTCATCGCCGGCGAGTTGCAACACCAGGCGCGCGATCTCGTCCTGAGCCTCAGGAGGAAGGTCGCGGACCGCCTGGACGGCGCGTTCGAGCAAGTCTGTCATGAGACGCAGGATACGCTCTTTGACAGGGCGAAGGAAGCTCAGAACCACGCGCCGATCGCCCTCACACCTGGTCTCGCCGGCGACCTCCATCGACAAGCCGGACGAAGGCTGCGAGGATAGGGCGCCCGGGCGCTCCATCAAGGCGCGCCGAGCCGGGCGCGACGAATTGCTCGTCGATCTCTGGGCGAGGGCGAGTAAAATATCGGCCGCAGGCGAAAGGGCGAGCCGAACGGCTCTGATCGGGGGAGGGCGTCATGCATCGCGGCGAGCCGCTGCTGATCTACGAGACCGAAGTCGTAGCCGACTGGATCGATTACAACGGCCACATGAACGACGCCGCCTACGCGGTGGTGTTCAGCCGCGCGCTCGACGCGCTGATGGACCGCATCGGCCTCGACGCGGCCGCGCGCAAGGCGCATCGGCGCTCGCTCTATACGCTGCAAGTCATGCTGCACTATTTCAAGGAGACGAACCAGGGCGAAGCCGTGTTCGTGCGCTGCCGCCTGTTGGAGCACGACGACAAGCGCATGCGCGTGTGGCTGGAAATGCAGGCGGGGCGGGAGGGCGCGAGCCTCGCCGCCAGCGAGCAATTGCTGATCTCGGTCGATCAGGGCGGAACGCGCGCGCGCGCCGCGCCCTGGCGCGCCGAAACCAAGGCCGCGCTCGACGCTCTGGCCCACGCGCAGCGCGGCCTCGAAGCCCCGCCGCTGGCGGGGCGCGGCGTCGTGCTGAAGCGGAAGTAGATTCGCGCGACGACGACGCCTTTTTCTTCTCCTTTTCCCGCGAAGGCGTGGGCGAGAGGTCGGGTGAGATTCCCCGTTGCATTCGGGATGGGCGACTCGCCGATGTCTGCGGTCGCCGCCGGAGCCGCCCCCGCTCACCGCGTCTTTTGCAACCGTCGCTTCCAACGTTCGCCCGGCTTGAGTTCGGCGCCGAGGACGTAACGCTCCAGAATGCGGCGATGCCGGGCTTGGCGCGCCCCGGCGCCCTCCGCCGTCGCGCCCTCCGCCGTCGCGCTCTCCGACGCCGCGTCGGGGACGGCGGATGGGGCCTCGGCGAACGCGAGCGCCGCGAGGACGCCGGCCAGCGTGTCGGCCGTCGCGGCTTCGCGCTTTGGCCTCGCGCGCGGCGAGCCGATCTCGGCCTTACGCCCGGGCTTCGGCGTCGGGGCCGAACGTTCCCGCCTGCGCCGAGGCGAGGCCGTGGCCTCCTCGGATGGCGGCGCGACCGGCTCGAGGTCCGCGAGACTGGGAAGAATTCGGCCCTGGCGGCGCGGCGGAGGCGCCTCGGGGGCGGGCGGCGCCTTGGCTTCGGCCTCGAACAGCGCCGCCTCGCCGGAAGGGCGCTCCGGTTTCGACGCCGGGTAGGCGAGCGGCGCCGCCGCCGACCACGTCTTGGCGCCCGCACGCGTCGATTGGCGCTGCCGCCGAATCTCGACGACGAATGTGGGGGGCGGTCGTTTCATGTCAGCCTTCGACGTTCGGGTTTAGCCCGGCCGCGCGACTTTCAAGGGCGAATCCCAATCGACTCGGCGCAGCGCGGCGTCCATGCTGAAGGCCAAAGCGGCGAAAAGCAACATGCCTCGAACCGTTCTAGCCTCGGCCGGGGCGCGCCGTGGCCGATTTTGTCGCGACCCGCTCGAGCCCCGCGCTGACCGAGCATTAACCCTATCGCGGGCTTAACGGAACCGATAAAATCCGGGTCCGGGCGAGCCCAAGTTTTGGCCCATTTGCGGCGCAGACCCGCCCGAAACGCGCCGACGGCCGTCCCGCCGAACATGAAGCCGGTCCCACCCGCTCCCCCAAGAGGTTGCCCCGATCATGAACACAGACGCCGCCGCAACGGTCGCCGCCAATCCCGAGACGCTGTTCGACATGTTCCGGTCGGCGGAATTCGGCGTCCAGATCGTCATGGTCGGGCTGCTGGCCGCCTCGTTCTGGAGCTGGACGATCATCGTCAACAAGACTTTGCTGTTCGTCAAGTTCAGGCGCGCGATGGACGGTTTCGAGCAGATTTTCTGGTCGGGCCAATCGCTCGAGGAGCTCTACGGATCGCTGGCGCAGCGGCCGGTTGCGGGCGCCGCCAGCCTGTTCGTCTCGGCGATGCGCGAATGGAAGCGCTCGTTCCAGACCTCGTCCGCCTCCTTTCGCGGCCTGCATGCGCGCCTCGACAAGGTGCTCGACGTCTCCATCGCACACGAGGTCGAGCGGCTCGAATCCAACTTGTTGTTTCTGGCCACCGTCGCCTCGGCGTCGCCCTTCGTCGGCCTGTTCGGCACGGTCTTGGGCATCATGCATTCGTTCGGCTCGATCGCCGGTTCGAAGAACACTTCGCTCGCCGCCGTCGCGCCGGGCATCGCCGAGGCGCTGCTGGCGACCGCGATCGGGCTGTTCGCCGCCGTTCCCGCGCTGATCGCCTACAACAAGTTGCAGGGCGACGTCGCGCGGGCGCAGGCGCGGTTGGAGAGCTTCGCCGACGAATTCTCAGCCATTCTGTCACGCCAGATCGACCAGCACATGCCGGGCGACAAGGCGGCCTGAGGCCGGGCGGAACGGCGAGGAGCGGGCCGATGGGCATGACGGTGGGCGCCGCAGGGCGCAAGAGCGGACGGGGGCGGCGCGGCGTGCCGCGCTACGGCGCGATGGCCGACATCAACATGACGCCGTTCATCGACGTCATGCTGGTGTTGCTCATCATCTTCATGGTCGCGGCGCCGTTGCTGACCAGCGGCGTCGCCGTCGACCTGCCGCAGGCCAAGGCCGGCGCGCTCAACGTCGAGCAGAAGCCGATCGCCATCGCGCTCGACGACCAGGGGCAATTGTTCCTGATGGATCAACCGATCGCCGAGGCCGAACTCGTCGACAAATTGCAGGCGCTCGCTGCCGACGGCGCCGATCACCGCATCTATCTGCGCGCTTCGAAGGTCGTGCCCTACGGGCGCGTCGCCGAGATCATGGGGGCGGTGACCGCCGCCGGCTACAAAAAGGTGGCGCTGGTCACGGAACCCGAAAAGCGGTGAGGCGAGGCCTGGAGTGAGCGACCAGCCGTCGAAAACAGGGCTCTACGTTTCGGGCGCGCTTCACTCCGCGCTGCTCGCCTTTATCGTCTTCGGTTTCGCGTGGGCGCCCAAATTCGAGGACGCTCCCGAATCCATTCCCGTCGACACGATCACGCAGTCGCAATTCAACGAAATCATGAAGGGCGAGCGCAACGCCAAGCCGGCGAAGGAGGCTCCCGCCGCGCCGGCGACGCCACAGGCCGCGGTCGAACCGCTGGCCGTCCCGACGCCCCCGCCGCCGCCGCCCGAACTCAACAAGGCCGACGAGCCGACGCCCGTTCCCCCGCCCAAGCCCGCGCCGCCGACGCCCAAAGCCGTCGCCGAGGACGCGCCGACGCCCCCGGTCAAGCCCAAGGAGCCGCCGCCCGAGAAGTTCAAGCCCGACGCGGTCGCCAAGTTCCTGGAGAAGGCCAAGCCCGACGAGCCGGCCAAGCCGCAGAAGGCCTACGATCCCAACGCCATCGCCAAGCTGATCGACCAGAGCAAGCCCTCGGCCGATCCGGCCCCGCCCGGCGCGGCGACGCCGCAGGGGCTGCCCGACCAGCACGCGGCGCGCATGTCGCCCTCGCTTTCCGCCGCGCTCGACGCGTGGCTCAAAGACGCCTATTTCAGTTGCTGGACGCCGCCGCCGACGATGCCGGAGGGCGAGCGCTACGTGGCGGAAGTTCGCGTCGATTTCAACGCCGACGGCACGCTGGCGTCCGCGCCGGCGCTGCTCAATCCGCCTTCCGATCCCGCGTGGCGGGCGCATGCGGAGAGCGCGGTGCGCGCGGTGCTCAAATGCAATCCGTTGCACGTGCCGCCCGAATACGCTCCCTATTACGAGCAAT
Source organism: uncultured Alphaproteobacteria bacterium (assembly GCA_963775575.1). Taxonomy (GTDB): domain Bacteria; phylum Pseudomonadota; class Alphaproteobacteria; order Rhizobiales; family Beijerinckiaceae; genus Roseiarcus. Next base: position 567,429 of record CAVZJG010000002.1, on the reverse strand, counting down.
GGAGAACGAAGACCGTCCATTTCGACCCGCAGAGCGCCCTGGGCTGACCGAGGCGCGCGGCCGCCAAACCGAAACCAGCGAGACCGAACCGTCATGATGATCGCAAAGTTGTTCTCCCCTCTCGTGGCCGCGCTGTTGGCGTTGGGCCTCTCCAGCTCTTCCGCGAGCGCCGCCGGCGACGTCTTCGTTCACGCCGGCGCCAATTTCACGCCGGTGACGATCGCCGTCACGCCACTCGCCGGCGACGACGGAGCGGTTAAGATCGGCGCGGTGATCGTCAACGATTTCGCCCATTCCGTCTTCCTGCTGCCGCTCAATCCCCAGAGTTTTCCCGAGAACGTGACCAATCCCGACGCGCGGCCGAACGTCGACGCCTGGAAGACGGTCAATGCGCAGTTCGTGCTGACCGGGCGCGTGACGGGCGCCGCCGGCGGGCGCATCGCCGCGCAGTTCCGTCTCTGGGAGACCGCGACCGGCGCGCAGGTCGCCGGCCAGCAATATACGACCGACGCCGCCAACGCGCGCCGCGTTGGCCATCTCATCGCCGACGCGGTCTTTTCGCGCATCACCGGCGAGAAGGGGTTCTTCGATTCGCGGGTGGTGTTCGTCGACGAGAGCGGCCCCAAGGAGAAGCGGCGCAAACGTCTGGCGGTGATGGACATGGACGGCGCCGACGTCACCTATCTGACCAACGGCGACAAGCTCGCGGTGGCGCCGCGATTTTCGCCGTCGGCGCAACAAGTCGCGTTCATGTCGTTCGGCGAGGCCGACCCGAAGGTGACGCTGCTCGATCTGGAGACCGGCCAGCGCGCGGCGGTCGGCAATTTCCCCGGCATGACCTTTTCGCCGAGCTTTTCGCCCGACGGCCAGCGGATCGTCATGTCGTTGTCGGAGGGCTCCTCGTCCCATCTCTACATGATGGACTTGCGCTCGCACGCGACGACGCGGCTCACCGATGGCGGCGCGATCGACACTTCGCCCTGCTTCTCGCCGGATGGCTCGCAGATCGCGTTCGAATCCGACCGCGGCGGCACGCAGCAGATCTACGTCATGAGCGCCAGCGGCGGCCCGGCCAATCGCGTCTCGTTCGGCGAAGGGCGCTATTCGACGCCGGCGTGGTCGCCGCGCGGCGACCTCATCGCCTTCACCCGGCAAAAGGGCGACTTGTTCGGCGTCGGCGTGATGAAGCCGGACGGATCGGGCGAGCGCATCATCGCCGAAGGCTTCCACAACGAAGGCCCGACCTTCTCGCCCAACGGCCTGTTCTTGATGTTCTTCCGCGACCCCGGCGGCGAATCCGGCGCCAAGATTTACATGGCCGACATTTTCGGCCACGGCGAATTCGTGGTGCCGACGCCGAGCTACGCCAGCGACCCCTCATGGGGCCCGCTGATGAATTGAGAGGAGGGCGTTCCGCCGCGGCAATCGCTTCGCGGCGATCACAAATCGCGATACATAGGGGTTCGGACGCGTCGCCTCGGAAGGCGGACGCCGCGGGAGAATGCGACCCTCATGTCGATGTCGATAGGCTTCATCTTCATGGCCACGCGCCAGGACCGCACCGTGCCGCAGGCGCGCGCGCTGATCGAGGAGGCGCTCGAGCTCGGCGTCGCCAACATCGGCTTCAAGGATGTCGGCGTGCCGCGCGCGGCGCTGAAGGAGCTGGCGGGAGCGATTCATGCCGGCGGCGCGCGGGCGTTCTTCGAGGTCGTTTCGCTCGATCGCGACAGCGAGCTCGCTTCGGCGGCGGCGGCGGCCGATTTCGGCGTCGACTGGCTGCTCGGCGGCGTGCGCGCGGGCGAGGTCGCGCCGATGGCGACGAGCGCCGGCCTCCTCTATGCGCCGTTTCCCGGCGAGGTCGTCGGCCACCCCAGCGCGCTTGTCGGGTCGATCGAGGAGATCGAGGCGAGCGCTCGCGCGTTGGCGAGGGTCGAGGGGGTCGCCGGGCTCGATCTCCTGGCCTATCGCCGCGCGGGCGACGTCGCCGCACTGATGCGCGCGATCGTCGGCGCGGTCGACAAGCCGGTGATCGTCGCCGGCTCGATCGATGACGCCGACCGCGTCGCCGCGGTCGCCAGCAGCGGCGCGGCGGGTTTCACGGTCGGCTCGGCGGCGATCGAGGGCGCCTTCGCGCCCGCGCGCGACTTCGCCGCGCAAATCCGCGCCATCCAGCGCGCGGTCGCGGAACAAGAAAATCCCCGCCGATGAACGAGCGCTCGTCGGCCGGCCTCGCCGCCGCCATCGCGGCGCTCGCCAGCGCCGGCGCCGACGCGATCCGGCGGGTCATGGACGCGCTGACGAGCCCTTGAACGAGGCGCCCGTCACTTTCCCTCGGACGACGACATCGCGGCGGCGAGCTTGTCGTAATATTTGACCACGAGGTCGATGTTGCCGGGGAATTTGATCGGCTCGAAGGATTTCAGCGCGTTGTTCATTTCCTCGAGCGCCTGCTTCTTGTCGGCGTCGGGCGTCTTCTTGTCGGCCTGGAGGTCGGCGATCTGCTTCTTGAGCAGGACGTCGGCGCCGGCGTATTTCTTGGTCTGCGGATCGACGCCGTCGATCGCCAGGGCGATGTTCGCGCCGACTTCGTCGAATTCCTCGAACGAGGCGAACTTGTATTTCTTGGCGATCGCTTCGAGCGCAGCCATCGTCTTCGGGTCGGGCTGATCGGACGCGGTCGCCGGCATCTTCTCCAGGATCGGCTCGATCTCCGCCTGCGCGGCGATATAGGCCTGCACCTGGGCTTCGGTCAGAGCGACCTGTTTCAGCGCTTCGTCCTGCGCGTCGGGCGACTGGGCCTGTGCGAAGGCGACGCCCGCTCCGGCGGCGATCGCCAGAGGGGAAAGCGCGCCGATGGCGAAGGCCGCGGCGAGCGAGGGGATGAAACGGGCCATTTTGTCCTCCGGGTCTTAGGGGGTCGAACGATGCGATCTTTGCCGACGGCGCGCAAGTCTCGGCTGAAACTGACGCCGAATTATGACATTCGCCGCGCCCGCGCTCAACCGAGCTGCGGCGCCGGCGCCTCGGGTCGGCGCGAAGAGGAACGCGCCGCGAAGGCTTTCGACAGCGTGAAAATCGCCGTGAGCGTCGTCGCATAGACGACCGCCTGCAATGCCGAGGGCTGGTCGGCGTAGCCGACCAAGGTGTGCAGCACGCGGCCGAAGAGGCTGGCGTCGGAGAGAATCGCCGACGTGTCCCACGCCGTTTGGCTCCCGATCGTCACGACGCCCGCCTGCTGAAGAAAGCTCGCCGCCTGCGAGGCGAGCCCCGCGGCGAGAAACGCGATGAGCGCGCTCGTCACCGCAAACAGGCGCCGAGCCGGGATCGTCGCCAGGCCGAAATAGGTCGCCGCGCTCACCGCGACGCCGGCGGCGAGGCCGAGCAGCGAACCGATGAGAAGGTCGCGCGCAGTCGCGCCGCCGGCGGCCACGAGACCATAAAGAAACAGCACGACCTCCGAGCCTTCGCGCATCACCGCGACGGCGACGACGATCGCCAGCGCCACGAGCGAACGCGCGCCGCTGCGCACCTCCTGGCCGAGCCGGCGCGCTTCGGCGGCGAGTTCCCGGCCGTGGCTCGCCATCCAGATGTTGTGCCAGGCGAGCATGCAGACGGCGAGGCTGAGGATCGAGGCGTTGAACAGTTCCTGCCCTACGCCGTTGAGCGCGTCGGCGATGGCGCCGGCGAAGGCCGCGACGAGGCAGGCGCCGAGAACGCCGGCGGCAACGCCGGCGCCCGCCATCAGCCGGCTGCCCGGCACGCCCTTGGTGACGGCCATGACGATGCCGACGATAATGCCGGCTTCGATCGCTTCGCGGAATACAATGATCAGCGCGCCGAGCATCGCCCGTCCTTTCCCGTCATTTCACGACCAGGAAGCCCTCGGTCGTGTCCTCGTGGTAGTCGTCGTAGAAACGATAACGACCCGGCGTCAGCGCGCGCACGGCGATCGTGATCTTGCCGCCGCCCACGACCACCTTCTCGACGCGCAAGGTCTTGCTCTCGAATTCGGACGGCGTGGAATCGAGATTGGTCACTTCGATGACGATCCGCTCGCCCGCCGGCGCGGTCGGTTCGGCCGGCGAAAAGCGATGATCTTTCAGGGTGACGCGGACCAGCGCGGGTTCTTGCGCCGATATCGCCGCCGCGGGCAGGGCGAGCGCGATCGCGCCGGCCAGACCGATGGCGAATTTGCGTGACGACAGGCTCATGGCGTCTCCTTGGCTTCGGGGTCGACCGCGCCGGGTCAGAACTCGCACTCGAGTTTCAGGTTGGCGCGATAGCGGGGGAAATTGGTCAGATCGAGACCGTAGCTCTCGCCGGCCGCCCGTCCCGCGACTTGGCTGGAGAACGCCGCGGCGAGCATGGTCCGACCGGCAAATGGGATGGGCACCGCCTGCCCGGCATAGAGCGCCTGGCCTTGCCGCGGACGCGCCGCTCGCCGCGCCCGAACCGCGCTCCTCATGGTCGACCTCGCTAACCCACGGGGTTAAGGCCCGCTGTCGCTGGATCGTCAGTAGCCAAGAAAAATCGTACGCGCAATAAGGTTTGCCAATTTTAGAACGTTTTCAAAATGCGCTTGGTTCTTATATAGTTGCGGTTTAGCGATCGGTGCAACAACGAGAAGTCGAAACCATACTCTTCAGCAGGCGACAATGGTCTTGCGTGTCGGCAATGATGGTCAGAGGCGAGCCCGATAAGCCTGGCGTGGCCGATCTCTTGGGTCGACCGCGGGGGACGTGGGAGGTGCCGGCGTTCGACGCCGTCGGCGCTGGCCGAGCCTGTCGGCGCGCCGATTTCGCCGCGCCGCCGCGGCTGGTTTGTGAAGCATTTATGACAGGATGAAAAAAGCGCCGCGGCGCCCAAAAAAACGCTTGCGTTCGCGAGTGATTCGCACAAATAACCGAATCGCCCAATACGCACGTGCCTGTGGTCGTGTGTCGGTCGGCGGGGATCTGGACAAGAGGCCAGTCAACCGTCCCTCGAAAAGACCGGCAGCCGGAGGCAAACCGGCGCACCCCGCCAAACGGGGGACGCGACTTGAAGCAACGACGGACCGGGCTTTTTCGTCTGTGTCGGCCCCTCCAAAGGTCGGCTTACCGAAGAGGCTTGTCTATCTTGCCGGGCGTGCGGAAGGGTCTTTCCCCTCCAAACGATGGCTGTGAGTTCTGCCGAAGGCGCAAGCCTGCGGCGGCAACATGGCTACGGCGCAGCATCTGACCCTCGCGGGGTCGGCTCGAGCGGCTCTCCGCCGTTCAGCCCAAGTCGCGAGCGGTCGCGGTGGCGGGTCAACGTGGACAGTTCGCGTCTCCAACGCGTGGGCCGGCGGACGCATCGCCTCCGATCCTTTTTCTTGCCTAGCGCGGGAAACCCTGCGCGACGGAGGATGCCGCAATGACCGATCGGATCAAGGAATTTCTCGCCTGCAACAAAGAAGACGGCCCGCGTCTGGTCGTCGATCTCGAAGTGGTGCGCGAAAACTATCTCGGCTTCGCCAAGGCGCTGCCGGACACCCGCGTGTTTTACGCCGTCAAGGCCAATCCGGCGCCGGAGATTCTCGATCTGCTGGCGCGCCTCGGCTCGTGCTTCGACGCCGCCTCGGTCACGGAGATCGAGCAGGCGATGGCCGCCGGCGCGACGCCCGAACGCATCAGCTACGGCAACACGATCAAGAAGGAAAAGGACATCGCGCGCGCCTATGAACTCGGCGTCCGCCTCTTCGCCGTCGACTGCGAGGCCGAGGTGGAAAAGGTCGCGCGCGCCGCGCCGGGCTCGAAGGTGTTCTGCCGCATCCTCTGCGCGTGCGCGGGCGCGGAATGGCCGCTGTCGCGCAAGTTCGGCTGCGCGCCCGAGTTGGCGGCCAAAGTGCTCGAACGCGCCCACGCCCTAGGGCTCGTCGCCCACGGCCTGTCGTTCCACGTCGGATCGCAGCAGCCCAACCCGCGCGTGTGGGACGGCGCGTTGAAGGCCTCGGCGGCGGTGTTCAGGGAATTGGCGGAGCGCGGCGTTCAGCTCGCGATGATCAACCTCGGCGGCGGATTTCCCGCCCGCTACCTCAAGCCGGTGCCGGGAGTGAAGACCTACGGCCAGACCATCTTCCGCGCGCTGCGCAAGCATTTCGGCAACCGCATCCCGGAGACGATCATCGAGCCCGGCCGCGGCATGGTCGGCAACGCCGGGATCATCGAGGCCGAGGTCGTTCTCGTCTCGCGCAAGTCGGAAGACGATCCGCGGCGCTGGGTCTATCTCGACATCGGCAAGTTCAACGGCCTCGCCGAGACGATGGACGAAATGATCCGCTACCCCATCCGCACCGACCACGACGACGAGGCGATGTCGCCCTGCGTCGTCGCCGGGCCGACCTGCGATTCGGTCGACGTTCTCTACGAGAGAGAGCCGTATCTGTTGCCCGTCAGCCTGGAGATCGGCGCGAAGGTGCTGATCGAGGGAACGGGCGCCTACACCGCGACCTATGCGTCCGTCGGCTTCAACGGCTTCCCGCCGCTGAAGTCGTACGTGATCTGAGGCCGAAGCGCGCCGCGCGGCCCTTCCCCCGCAAGGGGGGAAGGGCCGCGCGTCCGTCGAGCCTTGGCCCTCAGGCGAACGGCGACTTGAACGTCGCTGCGACGCCGAGGTCCCTTTCGATCTCCAACAGGCGATTGTACTTGGCGATGCGCTCGCTGCGGCTGGCCGAGCCGGTCTTGATCTGCCCGCCGCCCATCGCCACGGTGAAATCGGCGAGGAACGCGTCTTCGGTTTCGCCCGAGCGATGCGAAACGACGTAGCCCCAGCCCGCCTTGCGGCACAGCGCGATCGCTTCGATCGTCTCGGTGACGGTGCCGATCTGGTTGAGCTTGATCAGCACCGAATTGGCGGCCTTTTCCTTGACGCCGCGACGGATGAAGTCAGGATTGGTGACGAAAATGTCGTCGCCGACGATCTGGATGCGTCCGCCTTGCACGGCGGTTTGGCGCGCGAAGCCGGCCCAATCGTTTTCGTCGAGGCCGTCCTCGATCGAGACGATCGGGAACGCGTCGATCCACTTGCCGTAGAGCGCGATCATCTCGTCGCTGGTCTTGCGGCCGCCCTTCGACTTGGCGAGGTCGTAGGCGCCTTTGGCGAAGAACGAGCTCGCTGCGGGATCGAGCGCGATGGCGACGTCCTTGCCGGGCTTGTAGCCCGCCGCCTCGATCGCCTGCACAATCACCTCGCAGGCTTCCTCGTTGCTCTTGAGGTTGGGGGCGAAGCCGCCCTCGTCGCCGACCGAGGTCGCGTAGCCTTTCGACTTGAGGATCTTGGCGAGCGCGTGGAACGTCTCGGCGCCGTAGCGCAACGCCTCGGCGAAGTTCGGCGCGCCGATCGGCATCGCCATGAATTCCTGGAAGTCGACCGAATTCTCGGCGTGCTTGCCGCCGTTGACGATGTTCATCATCGGCACCGGCAGGCGGGTCGCGCCGACGCCGCCGAGATAGGCGTAGAGCGGCAGCTTGGCCGATTGCGCCGCCGCGCGGGCGACCGCCATCGACACGCCGAGAATGGCGTTGGCGCCGAACGCGCCCTTGTTCGGCGTGCCGTCGAGCGAAATCATCAGCGCGTCGATCTCGCCCTGATGCGTCGGATCGCGACCGATCAGCGCGGGGGCGATCTTGTCCACGACGTTGGCGACCGCCTTGCGCACGCCCTTGCCGCCGTAGCGCGCCTTGTCGCCGTCGCGCAGCTCGACCGCCTCGTGCTCGCCCGTCGAGGCGCCGGAAGGAACGGAGGAAGTCGCGACGGTTCCGTCGTCGAGACCCAGGTGGACCCTGACCGTTGGATTTCCCCGAGAGTCGAGGATCTCGAGCGCCTGGATGGCGGCGATCTTGCTCATGCGTGTATCCTTCGAGTTGGCGTGGCGATGAAATGGCGCAATCATGAGCGATCGCCCCATGCGCGCGCGGCGGCCGAGCGCCAAAGGGGCATCGCCATGAAGAGTTCGGAACCTGTACCCCTCGATAACCTCCGAGGGAAGGAGAGTTTTGACCTGGGTCAACGGCGCCGGCGCCCGTCATCGCTGAGGCGTAAGTCATGCGACCAATCGAAGTCACGAGTCATTGAAATAGGTTGGCGCATCGACGGTCCACGCCGCCTCGGCGCTTCTGGGCAAGAGCAGGCTTTCGCCGAACGCATGCCAAACTAACCCTTGACGCTGTCGATGCTGCTATCCGCGAGGCTCCGGGGTATTCAGCGTACGATGGCCCGCCAGCGACAACAGGGCATGCTGTGCGGCGTTCGTCTCTTCATCGCTCGCAAGGTAGCGACGCGCGCCATCGCGTTTGAGCGCGTAACGGCGCATGTCTTCCGAGAGCCGCCGCAGCGTCGCCGCTTCACGGACGAGCAACTTCGTCGCGACGGAAGCGTCCCCAATTTCAGCGACCAGCAGACGAAGATGAGGAAGGCAGATATGGGAAAGCGAGTTCAAAGCGCTTTCAGGATTCTGCCTCAGTCGCTTGGCGATCGAGGCCACAGCCGCGGATTCCGCCGCGCTTCGGATTTTGCAAACCGGGCACGCTGTCGCCTCGGGCACGCGCATAGGATTCGGATCGGCCGCGTTCGAGGAGGGGCCAGTGTCGGGAACAGCCAAAGCGAATAGGCGCGACGCCCATCGATCGAGGACGCCCGCGAAGCCGATGCACGTTCCTTGAGGGGATGCGAGCTGTTCATACATCCAAGTGTGAAACGTACAGAGGCCGCCAAGCTCCGCCAGATGCTCCTGCCGCTTGGGGTTGACGGTGATCTCGTATTGAAATGTCCGCAGAAAGTCGAAACACTTATTGGCGACATGCCCGCAAATCTCGCAGGACTGAGATGGCGTTGCTGAAGGCGCCGCAACAGCTTCCAATGCAGAGCCAGAACCCGCGGCGATTTGCACGGTTCGATTGCCGCCGATTCCCCGCGCGATAGCCGCAACATGCTCACTTGCCCGCGCCGTTTCGTCGCAGTTCGGCAACTCCGCCACAACGGCGGAGATGCGTTGACACATCCTGAGAAGGAACTCGCGGCTTTTCTCGTTAATCAGGAATTGCACCAACTCGGCTTCAAAAGCGGCGACGCCGCTCGCCGCGAGCAACCGGGCGTCTTGCTTTTGCTTTGCCGCGAGTCCCTCACGCGCCGAGAGCGAAAAAATGCCAAGGCCGCGACCCCCCAGCAAGTCCTGAAGTTGCTCTCGCATATAGCGCAACGCCTCCGCGCGTTCGGCGGAGTCAGCGAGGTCCTGCTTGTTGACCACGATAAAGACCGGTTGGGCGGCAGCGGATGCGCTGCGCAGGAAGCGGACCTCTTCATCCGAAAGCGGTCCCTCGTGGCTCGTGACCAGGATGAAGGCGTCGGCCTCGGGAAGGAAGCGCTTGGTCGTTCGCGTATTTTCTATAATCGGAGAACCTAGGCCGGGCGTGTCGATGAAGTGAAAGCCGCGCCGGAGAAGTTCCACCGGCAATTGCACCTCGGCGATGCTCACTCGGCGGTAGTTCCCAGAGTTACCCTGTTCCGTGACGAACTGCGGCAGCTCCGCCAGTGAAATTTCCGCTGGGATACCAAATCCAGAGTAGTGTATAATGACTTTTTCCGTGCTGCCATAGGTCACGGTCGTAATCACCGAAGTGATGGGACGAATACCGGTCGGCAGCCGATCGACGCCGAGGACGGCGTTCATCAACGAGGTCTTGCCGCGGCTGAAGCGTCCGACGACGACCAGATTGAAGCGATCTTCGGCGAGGCGGCTGAACAGGTCGCGCACTTGCTCCTGAATCTGCCGCGGCTGCTGAGAATCGGACGCGCCTGACGAGCGCAGCGCCTCGGCAAGCTGAAATTTTGTTTGCTCGTAGTCACGCAGATTCATTTCGAGGCTCTCAGTCACGCCACCATCGGGTCGTCAACTGAATAGGAATCATCTTCACCGTCCTCGGCGCGGCGCCGGAGATCGCCGACTGACGATCGACGTTGCGGGCGATCACGCACGCCGTTGCGCCGTCCGCTTCAACAGGCGGGGGGTCGGGTGGGTCCAGACGATGCTCGCCGCGCGAGATCGCGCGAAGGAGTGACGCACGACGCTCGCCGGATACGTCGATCGAAAAGCCGTGATCCACGATCAACGAATGAGCGCCCCCACTTGCAGCGGCGTAGTGGCGGACGAGACAATCTTCGAGTTGGAGGCTCAACAGGAAGTCCGCTGTCGATAGCATGCCGACGAGGCGGTGGACCGCTTCGTCTCCCGCCATTCCCAGGCCAAGGCCGATGTCACAGGCCAGCATCGCCATCCGGGAATCCAGATCATCGATCAGCGGCTGCAAAATGGGCCAATCATCCTGCGCCACGCCCATTGCGCGCAGCAATCCGAGGGCGCTTCGGCGGCAACGGCGACTGGACGTGCTCTCACCGTGGGATGAAGGGACGGCCAAGGCCGCCGCGCGCAGCAGCGCCGGGCGCGCCCGGTCTCCAAGCTCGAGCAACGCGGCGACCGCTGCGGGCCTCGCGTCGTCGTCCGCAAGGCCCGCAATCAGAAATGAGATGGTCTCCGAGCGACGGTAATGGCCAAGCGTTTCAATGACGCCCGGCAGCAACCTTCGCTTGGCGATCGCGAAGAGAATCTCAAAGACCTGCTCATTGTCGAAATCGCGCAGGCCCCGGGCCGCCGCGTTGACGACCGCCTCCTCGCCGACGCGTTCGACAGGGTCGACGATCTCACGCGAGGTCGCCAAGAATTCCATGAGAACGTCGTAGGCGTGCAAGGACGCGAGCGCCCATACGGCGCCGCATCGGGGTTCGAAGATGCCGCTGGGGTCGCGCTCGAAAAGCAGGGTCCGCAAGGCCGGAATGGCGCCGCGGCCGAAGGCCGCGAGTTGTATGGCCGCGCGATCCATGGTCCGCGGCGATCGAAGCTCCGCCGATGGGATGATCAATCCGGGCAAGCATGCCTCTCCAGGTTTCTCCCGACCCTGGAGGGCCTTCGCCGATCGAAATCGGAGAGAGAATCCCGCCACGGCCAACGTGGCAGGAGTCATCAGCCGATCGGCGGTTCAAGGGAGACTCCATCCCCTCTCAATAAGCATAAGGCGAACAGCGGCCCGGAGCAATCGGCGTCCAAAACCGAACTCGCGCAGGCCGTTTTGGCCACGAGTTTTTCCGTTTGCGCTCCGGGACTTCAGGAGGGCGTCCGAGCTTGACGGCCCGGATGAATCGGACAAGGATAGCGTCGGGGAAAGGGGTCTCCCTTCAACGAACCGCCACGGGCTGATGACTCCTGCTGCTTCGAGAGCGGCGGGATCATGCATGCTCGATTGATCGAGCGACGATCCGCCGTCGGGAACGAGAGGTGGATCGTGCGGCGCGCCAAGCTCCAACGATTGATCAAGCGCGGCCGGCCGACGATCATCGGCCCTGGCGGCCGAAGGTCGACGTTCGGCGCAGACCCGGATGCGAGCGCCGGGCCTGTCGCTGCGGCCGGCGCGGTTCGACCGCTCGCCGCGATCGAACTCGCACTGCGTCGCGAACCTCAATTCGGCGAAGCTTTCATCAGCCGCGCGGAAGGCGAACCATGGCTTCTCTCTCCGAGCTGCTGACGCGGGCGGTATCGTCGGTCCAGCGTCCAAGCGAGGCGCAACGCGGAATTCTCGATCGGCTGGGCGACTTGCGGTCGCGCTTCGAGCAAGGCCTGTTGCGGGTTGCGGTGCTCGGGCAGTTCAAGCGCGGCAAGAGCACGCTGCTCAATGCGCTCCTCGGCGCGCGGGTGCTGCCGACCGGCGTGACGCCGGTCACGGCCCTTTCGACCTTCATCAGCGCCGGTGATTCGACGCAGGCCAGAATCGCGTTCAGGGGCGGCGAACAGCCGACCGTGACCGCTGTCGCGTCCGAGGTCCCCGGGGTTCTCGAACGTTATGTTTCCGAGACGCGAAACCCGCGCAATCGGCTCGGGGTCGACAGCGTTGCGGTCGAGGTCCGATCGGACTTCCTCGATCAGGGAATCGCGCTCATCGACACGCCGGGCGTCGGCTCGACTTTTCTGCACAACACGCGCGCGGCCGAAGCGGCGCTCTCGGAATGCGACGCTGCGCTGTTCGTCTTGTCGGCCGATCCGCCGATCACCGAGGCGGAAGCGAACTATCTCGACAAAGTGCGGAAGCTGATCCCCAGCGTCTTCTTCGTCTTGAACAAGGTCGACCTCCTCGACGCCGCGGAGAAAGTCGCCGCCGAGCGCTTTCTGGCCGACGTGCTCGCCGAGCGCCGTCCAAGCGGGCCGCCCGATCGGATTTTCGCCCTTTCGGCCAAACAGGGTCTCCAGGCGAAGCTGACCAACGACGCGGGCGCGCTGGAAGCGAGCGGGCTCGCGCGTCTGGAAGGCCTGCTCGCCGGAGAACTCGCGCGCGACAAGCGCGCGATCCTTCTCGCTGCGGGACGGTTGCGCCTGATTTCTCTGGTCGGCGAATTGCTTTTTCAAAGCGAACTCGAACGCAAGGCTCTTCTGACGCCCGAGGAGGAGCTGCGGCGAAAGGCCGCCACGTTCGAGGCCAGCGCGGCCAAATTCGAGGCCGAGCGGCGGCGCCTGTCCGATCTGCTGTCGATCGATTGCAAGCGCATGACGAGGGAGCTCGACGCGGAAACCGACCGCGTATGGCACGAAGCGCGAGGCGAACTGCGTCGGATCGTCGCCGATGTCGCCGATTGGTCCGTCGAGAGGAAATCGGCGCGTGATCGCATCGCTGTGGCGCTTTCGCGCTATTTCGAACAGGCGCTGCGCGATTGCGTCGACTCGTTCCGGGCGAAATTGGACGAGCAAGTGTCCGTCCATCGCGACCGCGCCGGCGCGCTCGTCAATCTCGTGCGCCAAACCGCCGCCGATCTGATGCAGATTCCGGCAAACCTGCCCCGGCCCGAGGAGGCGTTCCAGCCAAGGCGCGAGCCCTATTGGGTCGCCCCCGAGCCGACCGTTTCGCTTTTGAACCTTTCGGCGAGCGCGGCGGCCCGCCTGCTGCCCCGGGCCTTGCGCGAGAGGCGCGCGCACGATCGTCTCGTCGCGGACGCCGAGAGGGCCGCGCTGCGCAACGTCGCCAACCTCGATTGGGCGTTGCGCCAGAACATCGAGGATTCGTTCCGTCGGTTCGAGTCCTCGTTGTCCGAACAACTGGGGCTCGCGCTGCAGGCCACCCGTCAGGCGCTGCAATTGGCGCAGCGACGCCGCGCCGCGCGGTCCGAGGCCATCGAGGCCGACGTCGAACAGGCGGGCCGCTGCGTCATCGAGCTGTCGGCCATTCTGGCCGAGCTTCAAGCGATCGAAGTCGAGCCTCGCGGCGCCGGCGACGTTGAGGGAACGTGACTATGTTGAGACTGTCGCGCGCCCGTGTGCTTGGCGATATCGATCTCATGATCAACAGTCCCGGCCCCGCGCTCGGCCAGCGCAAGTGGACGGCGAAGGGGGCGGAGTGTTCGGTCGACCGTCACAGTTATACCGGCGAGGTCTATGGGTTCCACGCCGACATTCTCCACATTCGCATGCCGGCGACGGGGCGCTTGGCCTGGGAGCTGCTCATCGTCACCGAATTCTGGCGTCGCGGCGACGGCGAAACCCTGCACGCGACGAAATGGCTCAAGCTGCTGTCGGGGAAGGCGACGGACGTTCTCAAGTGGATCAGCGCGCACCGCGACCGGATGGCGTAGCCAACCGAATGCGGCGCCGGTCACGGGTCTCCCCTCGCGCCGAATATCTCGTCATACAAGTCCTCGCCATAGGCGGTTTGCAGCGGTTCTCCTTCCCGCAACTTAAAGGACCGTTCGCCGTCGGCTTGCCGCTCGGCGCGCAGGAAAATCGCAGTCCCGATATTATTGTCGTAAACACTGTGGGCAAAATCATAGAGATGGGTGACGAAGGCGATCTTGATGCGCTTCTCCAGCAACGCCGAAGTGATCTGCCTGGCGATTTCCGAACCTTCTCGTTCGTTGGTCGCCGCAAACGATTCGTTGAACAGCAGGAAGGCGTCGGGCGCGATCGCGTCGATAATCTCGCTGCACCGGCTGAGTTCTTCATCCAGCTTGCCGCTTTTCATCGTGGCGTCTTCCTCCCGCCGATAATGGGTGAAAACGTGACTGCATAGGTTGGCGCTGAACGATTCGGCCGGGACGAACATGCCGCATTGCATCATCAATTGCGCCAACCCTAGGCTGCGCAAAAACGTGGTCTTTCCGCCCTGATTGGCGCCCGTGACGATCACAAGGTCCCGATTGTCGGCATTCAAATCGTTGCCGACGACCCGGCGATCGGTCGCGAACGTCAGGCACACGTCGTACAATCCGCTGAAAGTCAGCTTGCGTTCGTCGAGAGCCGCGGGTGTGGGAAAAGAGATCGGCTGCCCCTTCTTGGCCAGTTGCTCCGCGAGATTCAAACAGCCGATATAGAACGCCAGCTCGGTCCGCAGCATGGCGAAAAAACTGAGAATATGGTCGTCGGATTGAGCGAGCGCGTTGGCGACGAGGTTGAGCCCCCTGTCTCCCAATTCCCCGAGGGCCTTTGCGCCGCTTTCGTCGCGGGGTGGAAGACGCCACGTGTAGGCCGGCGCTTTGCGCGTCATCAACCGAGTTATCCAACTTTTCGCTCGGTCCTTGGCCCTGCGAAGCGTGTAATCCGCGCCCTTATTGCCCTTTCCCAATACCGCGCTGATCAACACCCCATCGCGGAATTTCAATTCGTTCAGCTGATGCTGGATTCTTACGAAATAATCATCCTCGAGTTCCCTGTCCAACATGGCGAACAGTGTCTTGAAGCCATCCGAGGAAAATCGCTGACCGTTATAGGTCCCTATCCCTTTCAGTTGCTTAAGCATTATAACAAACATCTGCAGAAGTTGCACGGATTGCGCCAATATCGAGCTAGGAGATTTACTATACATCCAAGAACGCAGTTTGTTTTCTCTCACCGACGCCTCGATCGTCAAATCATACAATTGCCTGACCACCAGCGGATTGGCGAGAACGTCATAAAGAACATACTGCCGGTATCTCACTTCTTCTTCGTCGCTCAGAGTCTGCAGAACCGCCTTGCGCGCCACCTCGTACAAATATTTGTCACCGAGCGCCATGGCGTTGAACAGCGTAGTCAACTCCAAATCCTTGATCAGCGCTTCGCTGTTTGACGGCAATGCCGCCCCGAGATCGAAGTCACGATCCCGGTGCATGAGAAAAGCCTTCATGAGTTTATCCGTTGTCGGATTTGCCGGCGACTGAGGCCGTATTTTTCGGCGATCGACATCGCATAGGCGAGCCCGTCGGCGGGCTTGCGCACGATTCGGTAGGTTCGCTCCGCCGGGCGCTCCGGGACGATCGTGCTGACGACGCTGACGATGCGATCGTTCAACACGCTCAGTTCGTCGATGAAAGTCACGCAGACGCACAGCGCGCCGATTTCCGTTATCCGCTCGATTATCTTCGTTCCCAAGAAAACCGCGTCCTTCAACGTGGTCGAGTTGAATATCTCGTTGACGATGATGATGCTCTGCGATGTGGCTTGATTCAATATTTCGTATATTCTGACCAAATCGTCCTGCAACTTGCCGCGAAGGTCGTTGATGGTCTCCTCTCGTCCGAAGTGGGTCAAGATTCGATCGAACAGAAAGAGTTGCGCGCTGCTGCCCGGAATAGGACAGCCCAGGCTCGCCAAATAGTGCAACTGTCCGAACATGCGAGCGAACGTGGTCTTGCCGCCCTGATTGGGACCGGAGACGACGAATATCCGTTCGACGCCTCTGAGGTCAAAGTCGTTGCAGACCACGGCCGCCCGTTCGGCCACAAGTTTATTGGCCAGGGCCAAATCGAAGGCGTCATGAACGCGAAGCGCCTTGCTCCAAGAGGAAAGCGCTGGATAGCAAAAGCTCAGTCCCGCCTGTCGCAGGGGCCCGAGATAATCCAGGTACGCCACATAAAATTGTATTTCCCGATCAAAGGCGCCGATCGTTTCATCAAGGTAAGCTACATTCCGTAGGCAGTACGCGCTTATATTGACGAATATATCCGAATATAAACTGGCGACAAAATCCATCACGGCCGCCTCGACATGGTTCATTTGCGGCGAGTCGTGAAATTGTACCCTGTAATCCTTGACGGCGCCCTGGTGGAATTTGCGAAAGGTTTCCTCGACGTCGGCGGCGTAATCGATTTCCAAATCGTATTTGCGAACCGTAACGCTGCCGCCCTTGATCTGGAGAGTGTATTTCACAGTCGACAAGTCGGCCTTGAGCTTTTTGGTTTCCGCGAGGAGCGACGTGAAGCGATCCGACGCTGCATAATCGGTCAGATAGTCACGGAAGGACAGGAGTCCGCGCGAGCGTAGGTCGGCGAGACCCAGGCCGCGCGCCAGCAAGTCGATCGCGCCGCAGTAAGCGTCGAGGGCGTCGAGAAACAAGGCTTCCTTCTGACGCCTGTAGTAACGCTTGTCGGCCTGTTTGAGCGTCTCGCGCATCGAGCGTAGCGCGCCGGCGAAAGATGTTATACGGCTCAAGAAGTCGGCGTCTTCGAGATCGCGCATGATTTCATGGCGATAGAGGATCGCATCGACATCGCGCAGCGACCAATGGAAAAACGGCGCAAGGTTGTATTCCTCTTTGCCGGCGGTGATCGCCGCGACGATCTGATCGAGGTTCAAGTCGACAAAAAAGTCGGGCGGGGCGAGGGGGTCGCCGGGCGGGCGGCGTTCCGCGCTTTCAAACAATATGCTGTGGAACGTCATGGGAAGATCGCCGTTCGTTCAACCCGGGCGCCCCGGATGGACGCGATGAGCCGCCCGAACTGGACGATGACCATCGAGATCGGCGGCGAGAGGATGAGCGTCCTGACGACTGGCGCGGTCCCAAGGAGGATTTCGCTTGCGCCACACGTAAGCGTGCGCCGGCGAGACGCGCGGCTCCGATGTTTGCCGGTGTGCATGCCAACTCCTTCTCCAACGTCCTTCGACGCGAAAAGGAGTCATCAGCCATGACGGCGGTTAAAGGCGAACTCCATCGCCTATGCCGAAAATAACATTGGAACTCCGGGGCGCCTTGTCAATGTCCCCGAGTCCGAAAGCCAAGACGCCGAAATCCGGCGTTGGCGCCTCATGGTTCGCCGCCGCGCCGGCCTCGCCTCGCTCGCTCGCTCACTCGCGCTCGCGCCGTTCGCTTTCGGCGCGGTTCGAGGGCGCCCGAGAACGAATCGGGCTTATTTCACGACCAACACCTTGCAAGGCGCAAGCTCGACCAGCCGATCGGTTGTGCTGCCGATGATGCGATTGTACAGCGCCGAATGGCCCATGTAGCCGACGACCAGCAGATCGTAGCCGCCGCGCTGGACGAAATCGACGATGCTCGACACGGGATGCCCGGCGACGATCTGCGCTTCGAAAGGCGCACCCTCAGCCTGCGCCTTCGCCTTGGCGGCGGCGACGACTTTGTCGAACACGCCGCCCGCCTCCCGTTCCGCCTCGTCGACTTCGTCGATGCTGGCGGGAAAGCGCGGCAGTTCCTCGACGCAGATCATGGTCAGGCCGACGTCGAGCCGCTTGGCGAGATCGAGGGCGGCGGCGAACGCCGCTTGTCCCCCTTTCGAGCCGTCGTTGGCGATGAGCATCTTGCGAATCATTCATCCCCCCTCGGCCGGCGCCGGCGCTCCAATCGACTCGTCTTCCGCCGATCGGAACGACGGCTGAAACCACCGCTGCGCGATCAGCGTCGGCACGATGGCGCTGCCGATCACGGCGGTGACCAGGACCGTATACTGGCCGCGATCGATGATGGCGTTGGTCAGCCCGAACAGCGCCGAAATGGTGCCGAACGTCAAGCCGGTCGACATCAGCAGGGTGGTGTACATGCCTTCGCGCGGATCGAAGCGGAAGGCGCGCGTCAGCGGCAGGATGCCGACGAACTTGGTCGCCATCTTGATGGCGAGGAGGACGACGATCAGCCCCGCCGCGCCGACGATCGCCGGAAAATCGACCAGCGAGCCGGCTTTGAGGAAATAGAACGGCGTCAGAATGGTGAAGGCGATCGCGCGCAGGCGGCGCGGCAGCTCGGGGTCGAGCAGAAAGGCCGGCGCCAGCGCCATGCCGACGAGATAGGCCGGCAACACGGCTTCGCTGCCGGCAAGGCTCGCCAGGCCGCCGAGCGCGAACAGGATCAGCGCGACGAATTTCGTTTCCGGTTCGCTGACGCGATGGCCGACTTGGGCGAAGAACCACGGCGCGAACCGCGGCAGCAGGAAGAGGACGGCGGCGGTCGCCGCGCCGAAGAAGGCCAGCCGCATGTCGTAATGCGCGAACACGACGCCGAGCGCCAGCACCGTGCCGAGGTCGTTGACGAAGCAGGCGGCGAGAATGATCTTGCCCATCTCGCTGCGATTGAATCCGGTCTCCACCATCACCGCGTAGACGACCGCGACGGAGGTCGTCGACAGCGAAATCCCGGCGATCTGCGCCTGGTCCCACGGCCAATGGATCGCGTAATGGGCGTAGGCGAGGACGCCGAGATAGGGGGCGAAGAAGCCGACGACGCCGATCGACAGCGCGGAGCGATAGTGCCGGCGCACGACGCCCGGGTCGATTTCTGTGCCGGCGAGAAAGGTGAGCAGGATCGCGCCGAACCCGGCGAGGAAATTCACCCATTCCGTCAGCGGCAGGCCGATCGTGTTCCCCGCGAGCGCGCCGACCATGATTTCGACCAGCGCCACGGAAACCGCGACGCGAATCGAAACGATCGAGGCGATCAGCGCCAGACCGATCCACAAAGCCGATTGCAGCCAAACCTGTCCCATCGCGACCTCCATGTTGCGGACGCGTCGAGAAGCGGCAGGGCCTTGGGATTGGGCCGAGCGACTCCTGCTCGCGCGATCGACGCGGCAGGGGTCATCAGCCCGGACAGGCGGTTTTGGGGAACCCCATCCCCTTGACGATGGGCGTCACGTAAGGCGGTCGGCGGGCGATGTCAATTCGGCCGTCGCTCGCGACGGCGGCCCTCGCCGCGACCGGCCGCTCGCCGGTAGCGGCTTTCGCCGCGCCGTGGTACTCGCGGTTTTTGCGCCGGGGCGCGCTGGCGACGTCTGCGCTTCTCCGGCTGCGCAAGGGGAACTTTTCGCATGGCCTTCTGGTTGGACATCGCCGCCTTCGCGCTCAAGAGCTTGCTGATCGTCGCGGCGCTCGGCGGCCTCGTCGCTTTCGCCGCCTTCGTCGCCCGGTCGATGCGCGGCGAGGCGCCGGACGACCCGAGACTCGTGGTTCGCTCCCTCAACGAGCGCTACGACGCGTTGCGCGACGCGATCGACGATCGCCTGCTCGACAAGAAGGCGCGCAAGGCGCTCGCCAAAGCGCGAGCCAAGGAGGCGAAAGCCGCCGCGAAGGCCCGCTCGGAGCGCGCCGCGGAAAAGCGTGTCTACGTCCTCGGCTTCAAGGGCGATCTGAGAGCCAGCGCGGTCAAGAAGCTGGCGACGGAGATCGACGCCGTGCTGATGGCCGCCCGGCCCGAAACGGACGAGGTGGTCCTGCGCGTCGAGAGCGCCGGCGGCACGGTCGCCGGCTACGGCCTCGCCGCCGCGCAATTGATGCGGCTGCGCGATCGCAAGGTGAAAGTCACCGCCTGCGTCGATCAGGTCGCGGCGAGCGGCGGCTACCTCATGGCCTGCGCGGCCGACCGGATCGTCGCCGCGCCCTTCGCCATCCTCGGCAGCATCGGCGTGGTCGCGCAGGTGCCCAATCTGTACCGCCTGCTCAAGAAGAACGACATCGACTTCGAGGAAATGACCGCGGGCGAATTCAAGCGCAGCGTCTCGGTGCTCGGCGAGATCACGCCGCAGGGGCGCGAGCATTTTCGCGGCAAGCTCGATTCGACCCACGAGGCGTTCAAGCGCTTCGTGCAACAATGCCGCCCTAGCGTCGACATCGCCCGCGTCGGCGACGGCGACGTCTGGCTCGGCGACGAGGCGCTCGCGCTCGGCCTCGTCGACGCGCTGTCGACCAGCGACGAACTGCTGTTTCGCGCCCGCGGCGAGGCGCGCCTGTTCGAGGTCGCCGCCGAGCAGCGCAAGTCCCTGCTGCAGCAGGTTCTCGGCGGCCTCGGCGTCGCGGCGCGCTCCGCCCTCGAAAGCGCCGCGGCGCGCCTCGGGGCCACGCCGGAGTAGGCCGCCGCCGGGGCGCAAGGAAGGCCCCAGGGCGGCCCGCGATTCAGATCACTTGTGCGCCATAAAGGCGCCGAGCCCGGCTTTGAGCTCGTCGGCGTTCATGACCGGGGTCAAGTGCAGATCGGCCCCCAATTCTATGAACATGTCCTCGCCGAGTGGCGGCATTTGGCTGGAGTCTTTCATGTCGAAAACAAAAAAGCCGGTCCGCTCGCCGTTGTCGATGGTGAAATAGGCCGCCTCCGGCTTGGCTTTTTCCATGAAGGCGCCGATCACCTTAGGCAGAGTTCCGCTTTTGACCGCCTCGTTGGCCTTGGCGGTGTTCATTCTCGCTCGCAACATCATCCGCATGTTTGGCTCCCGTCTTCGCGCGGGACCGCATGTCCCGCATCGCAGCAGACAACAGAGTTCCCAGCCGAACGCAAGCGCGCGTGAAAAAAGAGCGAAGACGATTTCCGTTTCGCGCAGTCCGTGATTTCGTGCAAACGCCGATGCGCAACCGATGTCTTCGCGCGCAACGACCGAGTTTCTTGAAGCGAGCCGGACAAAGGGCGCCGGGGGCCGCGCTTGTCTCGCCCGCCCGCCCCTGCTATCCCCCGCGCAGCCCGCTTTTCCCCGCTTTCCCGAGGACGTTTTCCCATGGCCGCGCGCCAGTTCATCTATCACATGCAGGGCCTCAACAAGACCTGGCCGGGCGGCAAGAAGGTGCTCGAAGCCATCAACCTGTCGTTCTACCCCGACGCCAAGATCGGCGTGCTCGGCGTCAACGGCTCGGGCAAGTCGACGCTGCTGCGCATCATGGCGGGCCTCGACACGGAGTTCACCGGCGAGGGTTTCATCGCCGAGGGCGCGCGCGTCGGCTATCTGCCGCAGGAGCCGCATCTCGACCCCAATCTCGGCGTGCGCGGCAACGCGATGCTCGGCGTCAAGGACAAGCAGGCGATCCTCGACCGCTACAACGAGCTGGCGATGAACTACTCCGACGAGACGGCGGACGAGATGACCCGCCTGCAGGACGAAATCGAGGCCAAGGGCCTGTGGGATCTCGACAGTCAGGTCGAGCAGGCGATGGACGCGCTCGGCTGTCCCTCCGACGAGGCCGACGTCGACACGCTGTCGGGCGGCGAGCGCCGCCGCGTCGCTCTCTGCCGCCTGCTGCTGGAAAAGCCCGAACTGCTGCTGCTCGACGAGCCGACGAACCATCTCGACGCCGAGACGGTCAACTGGCTGGAGGGCCACTTGCGCCAATATCCCGGCGCGATCCTGATCGTCACCCACGACCGCTACTTCCTCGACAACGTAACGGGGTGGATTCTCGAGCTCGACCGCGGCCGCGGCATTCCCTACGAGGGCAATTATTCCTCGTGGCTCGTCCAGAAGCGGAAGCGGCTCGAACAAGAGGGGCGCGAGGACGCGGCGCGCCAGCGCGCGCTCGCCGAGGAGAGCGAGTGGATCGCCGCTTCGCCGAAGGCCCGCCAGGCCAAGTCCAAAGCGCGCGTTCAGGCCTACGACGAACTGGTCAAGAAACAGAACGACAAGGCGCCGACCACCGCGCAGATCGTCATTCCCGTCGCCGAGCGGCTGGGCCAGAACGTCATCGAGTTCGAGAACCTGTCGAAGGGCTTCGCCGATCGGCTGCTGATCGACAACCTCTCCTTCAAGTTGCCGCCGGGCGGCATCGTCGGCGTCATCGGGCCCAACGGCGCCGGCAAGACCACCTTGTTCCGCATGATCACCGGCCAGGACAAGCCGGATTCCGGCGCGATCAGGATCGGCGAGTCAGTGCAGCTCGGCTACGTCGACCAGTCGCGCGACGCGCTCGACGGCAAGAAGACGGTGTGGGAGGAAATCACGGGCGGCGCCGACATCCTCGCGCTCGGCAAGCGCGAGATCAATTCGCGCGCCTATTGCGGCGCCTTCAACTTCAAGGGCCCCGACCAGCAGAAGAAGGTCGGCATGCTCTCCGGCGGCGAGCGCAACCGAGTCCACCTCGCCAAGATGCTGAAAGCGGGCGCCAACCTGCTGCTGCTCGACGAGCCGACCAACGACCTCGACGTCGACACGCTGCGCGCGCTCGAAGAGGCGCTGCTCGATTTCGCGGGATGCGCGGTGATCATCAGCCACGACCGCTTCTTTTTGGACCGCATCGCCACCCACATGCTCGCCTTCGAGGGGGATTCGCATGTGGAGTGGTTCGAGGGCAACTTCGCCGACTACGAGGAAGACAAGAAGCGCCGCCTCGGCCTCGACAGCGTCATCCCGCACCGGCTGAAGTACAAGAAGTTCTCGAGGTAGGGGCGGTCGGCGGCGATTTGATCGACCTCATAGGAATCGGAAAACTCGCCTCCGCCGTGAAGGCGCAACGCAAGTGATTCTGCCGCCGTCATCGCGAGGAGCGAAGCGACGCGGCGATCCAGGGGCCGCAGGGCGACGGCAATCGCCGAAAAGCTTTCTTGTGCCGCCGCGCGGCCCGTCGCCGCGCGTCAGACGTTCAGACCCTCATAGAGGTCGCGCCACTGCGGATTGTCGCGCTCGATCAGCGCCAGCTTGTCCTTTCGGCTGCCTGACTTGATCTGCTTCTCACGGGCTATGGCTTCGTCCATGCGCTCGAATGACTCCATCCAGACGAGCAGCTTGCAGTCGTATCGACGGGTGAAACCGGCGATCGCGCCGGTCCGGTGCTCGAACGCGCGTCGCGCGATGTCGGACGTCACGCCGACGTAAAGCGTCCCGTTACGACGGTTCGCCATGATGGTGACGCATGGTCGCTTCATCCGGCGGATGGTAGGTCGCAACGACGTGGAACGGAAGCGCTCGGGCGCGGCGCCCGGACGGATGGCGTCTTCGGCCAAGCTTGGCGCGGCGGCCCCTGGATCGCCGCGTCGCTTCGCTCCTCGCGATGACGTGCGCCGCTGTTCCTCCCTCACCCCACCTTCTCGCTCAGCTACATCTTGATCAGCGACTGGTAGGGAACGTCGCGCTTGTTGGCGGCGATCTTGATCTGTTCGAGCAGGCTCACCGGCAGGCGCAGCGAAATCGCCGTTGTGCTCGGCTGCAGATTCGGCAGCCGAACAGACTTCGCCTGGCGCCAGTCGAGATAATCGGTCGAGTCGGCGCGCTCCCAGAACGCGCGCTCCCCCGCGGTTTCCGCATTCTACTCCAGCCCCGCCGCCTCAACGCCCTGCATCCTCGCCGCCTCCGCCAGCCGCATATCGAGCGTCGCCAGCGTCGCGCCGGCGTTCTTGGTGCTCGCCAGATGCAGCGCGTCGGGCGCGAGGAGTCTCGTTGCGAAATCGCGCGCGATGAGTTCCGCCAGGGCGAAATCGTCGCCCCCGTGCACATGGGAAAGGCACTGCGCGCGCAGCATGTCGCAGCTCGCCAGCGCGAACTCGGCCTGGCCGACGTCGATCCTGCCCATTCTGAGCCAGCGCGAAATCCCTGCGGCGAATTCGATCGCCGCCAGATCGGCCACGATGACGTCGTCGTCAGCGAGGCGCCGGAACCACGCCCGCGCGACTTCCGACGATGGCTCGTCGATGAGGATCGCGATGACGACGGATGTATCGAGATAGACCGTCACAACGCTTCGTCGCGCATCGCGCGGACGAAGTCGGCCGCAGCCGCGCCGAGAGCGGGCAGGCGTTTCGCGCGACGCGCAAGTTCGTCGATGAGATGGGGCGACGGCCGTCCGCGCTTAGGCGCCGTCCTGGCGCGCAAGTCCGCAACAGGCTTGCCGTGACGGGTGATGGTCACCTCCTCGCCGGCGAGCGCCCGATCGACGAGCCTCGAGAACTGGTCTTTCGCCTGGGCAATGGAATAGGTCGGCATTCCCGGCCCTCTTCACGATTTGGCCATGTCTGGCCAGAATACGCGCTCGGCGCCCGCGCGGCAAGGCGTCCGCCGCCGCCCTCACCCCACCTTCTCGCTCAGCCACATCTTGATCAGCGACTGGTAGGGCACGTCGCGCTTGTTGGCGGCGATCTTGATCTGTTCGAGCAGGCTCACCGGCAGGCGCAGCGAAATCGCCGCCTTGCTCGGCTGCAAATTCGGCAGCCGAACGCGCTTCGCCTGGCGCCAGTCGAGATAATCGGTCGAGTCGGCGCGCTCCCAGAACGCGCGCTCCTCCGCCTCGCTGGCGAAGGAGGGGATCGGCTTACGGGCTTTGCGCATAGACGGCCCTTTCTTTGCGGTGCATGTCGCGCGCCGAAATGACCCGGATCAGCGTGTCGTCCCGGCGCAGCGTGAACGTGATGTGCAACAGCCTTCCCTCATTGGTCGCGCCGAGTGCGTGGAATTGCGACTCCGCGAGGCTGTGACGATCGTCTTCGAGAACCAGCAACGGCTGATTGAAGAAAACCTGCTCCGCCTCCCCCTGGCTGACGCCATGCTTGTCGGCGCTCTTGCGCTCGTTTCCGGCGTCCCAGTCGAAACCGACGACGTTTGCGGGATCAAACATCGATGTATATTATGGTAATATACCACCATGTCAAGGCCGCGCATGGCGATGGTGGGGCTGCGGACTGAATGGCGCCGCAGGAAAGCGTCGCCGCGCCCATAGGCCGCTTTGAATACGCGCGAAAGGTGAGTAGATTGCTCCGCGACTCCCGGCGAGACGGCGGGCGATGGCGGACGTTCCCCCAAGAGAGTTGACGGACGCGATCGCCGCAGGGCGGGCGCTGATCGTCTGCGGCGCCGGCGTTTCGCGCGCGGCGACGGACAGTGCGGCGCCGGGGTGGGGGAAGCTCATTAAAGACGGCTTGGCGGAGGCGACGAAGCAGCACGGGGCCGCCGGCAAGGCTTGGGTCAAGGCTTGCGAGGCGCTGTTGGGCTCCGACGAGGTCGGCGATTGGCTCAACGCCGCCGACGACGTTCAGGCGAAGCTGGGCGGCTCTTCCGGCGGCCCCTACCGCGCGTTCTTCAAGCAGCAGCTCGGCGGCCTGCAAGCCACGCATCCTGCGATCCTGCGCGCGCTCAAGAGGCTCGCCGACGCCGGCAATCGCGTCGCCACGACCAATTACGATCACCTGATTTCGCGCGCGCTGAATTGGGACCGCGCCGACTGGACCGATCATCTGCGGGTGATCGAGGCGCTGCGCGGCGACCCGGCCGTCTGGCACATCCACGGCGACACCGACCATCCGCCATCGATCGTTTTCTCGCAGGCCGACTACGATCGCATCGTCGAGAAAGAACTGCCGCAATTCGTGCAGCGTTCGGCCGGGCTCGATTTCACCCTCGTCTTTGTCGGCTGTTCCGGCGCCGGCCTTTCCGACGACAACGTCGGCGAATTGCTGAAATGGTTGCACGCGGGCTTCGCGGGCCTCGGCGACAAGCATTTCGTGTTGGTCTCGGACGACAATAAGGACGCGTGGCCGGCCGGCGTGACGCCGATGCGCTTCGGCGCGCACGACAACCTGCCCGCCTATCTCGAAAGCCTCGCGCCGCCGTCGCGCCTCACCGCGACGTTTCCGCCCGATCCCCGGATGATCGGCCGCGTCGATCGGCGGCGGGAATTGGTTGCGGCGATCCTCAGTCAGGAAAGGCCGATCCTCGTGCCCGGCGCGCTCGGCATGGGCAAGACCACGCTGGCGCTGGCGGCGGCTTACGACCGGGGCGTCGTCACGCGTTTCGGCGCCGACCGGCGCTTCTTCGTCAATCTGGAGCCCGTACCCGACGCCGAGGGCGTGTTGCGCGCGCTCGCCAACGCGCTCGGGCTCGACGCCTCCGGCGCGACGGCGGCGGTGGAGCGGGCCATCGCGGACTTCTGCGCCAACGGCCCGGCGCTGGCGATCCTCGACAATTTCGAGACGCCGTGGCGCAAGGAAAAGGCCGCGACCGAAGCCATGCTGGGGCGGCTCGCCGCCAGAGCGGGGTTGCAGCTGATCGTGACGGCGCGCGACCAGCCGCCGCACGTTCCCGGCGGCGGCGTCATTCTCGGGGATGTCGAAAGCCTCGGGTTCGACGACGCGCGCGAATTGTTCCTGCGCGAAGCGGGAGCGCACCACGCTGCCGATCCGGCTCTGCCGAAACTCCTCGAGGCGCTCGACGGCCACCCGCTGTCGATCGAGCTGCTCGCGGCCAATGCGGCGGGAAAGCCCGACCTGAAAGGCCTCGCGGCCGATTGGAACGAGCGACACGCCGCGATGTTGCAACGCGGCGACGGCGACACGCGGCTGACCAGCCTGCGCGTTTCCCTCGACATTTCCCTTGACGCGCTCGGCGCCGACAGCGCGGCGCATCGGCTGTTGCGGCTGATCGCGCTGCTGCCGGCCGGCATGGCGGCGCGCGATTGCGCCGCGGCGCTCGCCGACGGCGCGCCGAGCGCAGGGGAAAGAGGCGCGGCCGCCAAGCTGGAGGCCGCGCGGCTCGCCAGCCGTCGCGACGACCGCTGGCGTCTGCTCGCCCCGGTGCGCGAGACGCTAGTGCAAGACTTTCCGCCGCAGGCGGGGGACAAGACGCGGCTGGTGAAACTGTTCCTGGCGCGCGTCGCATTGGGTTCGCGCATCGGCACGGCGGGCTGGGGCGAAGTGCGCGAGAGCGTGACGGCGGAGGCGGGAAATTTCGACGCGATGATCGGCATCGCGGCGAGCGAAGCCGCGCCTCCTGACGGCTTTGCCAATTCGGTGCAAGGACTTGCCCAATTCCAGTCCTATACTGGCCTCGCTTCGGTTGCGTCGCTGCGTGCGGCCGCCGCCAGCCTCGGCAAGATCGGCGACGTGCTGGGCGAGGCCAACTGCGTCTTGAGCCTCGGCGATATTGCGCTTGCCCGCTCGGATCACGACGGCGCGCGCGAGCGCTACGAGGCGGCGCTACCGCTGTACCACAAGGTCGGCGCGGTGCTGGGCGAGGCCAACTGCATCTATCGCCTCGGCGATATCGCGCTACGCCGCTCGGATCACGACGGCGCGCGCGAGCGCTACGAGGCGGCGCTGCAGCTCTACCACAAGGTCGGCGCGGTGCTGGGTGAGGCCAATTGCATCCGGAGCCTCGGCGACATCGCGCTACGCCGCTCGGATCACGACGGCGCGCGCGAGCGCTACGAGGCGGCGCTGCCGCTCTATCGCAGGGTCGGCGACGTGCTGGGCGAGGCCAGTTCCGTCGCGCGCCTCGGCGAGATCGCGCTTGCTCGCTCCGATCACGGCGGCGCGCGGGAGCGCTACGAGGCGGCGCTGCAGCTCTTCCGCAAGGTCGGCGCGGTGCTGGGCGAGGCCAATTGCATCAGTAGCCTCGGCGACATCGCGCTACGCCGCTCCGATCACGACAGCGCGCGCGAGCGCTACGAAGCGGCGCTGCCGCTCTACCGCAGGGTCGGCGACGTGCTGGGCGAGGCCAGTTCCGTCGCGCGCCTCGGCGAGATCGCGCTTGCCCGCTCCGATCACGGCGGCGCGCGCAAGCGCTACGAGGCGGCGCTGCCGCTCTTCCGCAAGGTCGGCGACGTGCTGGGCGAGGCCAATTGCATCTATCGCCTCGGCGATATCGCGCTCCGCCGCTCCGATCACGACACCGCGCGCGAGCGCTACGAGGCGGCGCTGCCGCTCTACCGCAAGGTCGGCGCGGTGCTAGGCGAGGCCAATTGCATCCAGAGCCTCGGCAATATCGCGCTTGCCCGCTCCGATCACAACAGCGCGCGCGAGCGCTACGAGGCGGCGCTGCCGCTCTACCGCAAGGTCGGCGACGTGCTCGGCGAAGCCGGTTGCATACGGAGCCTCGGCGACATCGCGCTTGCCCGCTCCGATCACGACGGCGCGCGCGGGCGCTACGAGGCGGCGCTGCCGCTCTACTGCAAGGTCGGCGATGTGCAGGGCGAGGCCAATTGCATCCAGCGCCTTGGCGATGTCGACGAGGCGAACAAGGATATCGCTTCCGCGCGCCGTCGATGGAACGAGGCGCTCGCCCTCTACGGCCGCATTCCCGAACCCTATTCGATCGGCGCCGCCCGCCTCCGCCTCGCGCGGGTCGCCGCAACGCCGGCGGAGGTCGCCGCGCATCGCGAGGCGGCGCGGCGGGCCTGGGCGTCGATCGGCCGCGCCGACCTGATCGCGGAGCACCTGGACAAGGCGCCGTAGCCGCGCCTGCGGCGAAGGCCGCGAAGCGGCGGCGGAGCTTGGGCAAAGCGGAAGCGCGCGCATTTTCCTTTTCGAAAATCGGAATTCGTGGTAAGATGAATTTTACGCTCGCCGCTCGCTCGGCGGGCCGCGTGCGCGTCTTGGCGACGGCGCAAAAACTCGCCCGGCCGCGCGCTCCTCTCCCCGCGCGCGCCCGACAAACGCTTTGCGTTTGCGGGGGAGAGGCAGGGCGAGGGGCTTGGCGATTGGCCGCAGGCTTGACGAGTCCTGTCAAGCCGATCGCGCCGAACGGGACGTAACTCCCAAGGCGTGGTGAGTTTGGAATGCCACAGTGTTTGGGAAACGGCATTGATATGCGGATTGTGGGAGACGGCGGCACGAGACTGTGAATCAAGGGTGGGATGGTTCTTCCCGCCGAACGGGACCGTTTTTGGCGCCCAAGCCGTTGATTCCGCTCGCGCGCGGACAAGACCGACTCCGGCCCGGGCGCGCCTCCGCCTCTCAGTCCCCGCGCAACCCTTCCGCCGGCGCCTCGGCCGCGCTCTCGCGCACATGCACGACCGCGAACCGATCGGCATAGACCCGCCGCCAGCCCGGTTCGCGGTCCATCAGCGCGACGACGGGCTGGCTCGGCGGAAAAATCGTCCAGGCGACGGCGTAGCGCTTCAGCGTCGCTTCGAGCGCGTCCGGGTCGCCGCCGGCGATTTTTCCATAGAGGTCGAGGAAGGCGTCGCCGTACATGTCGGCGCGGCCGTCGATGAACGGCTTGACCTTCGCCCCAATGAGATAGCCGCCGAACGCGTAGTCGTTGAGCGTCGGCTCGGCGCGCAGGGCCGGCGGCACGGCTTGCAGCGCCGTCATCGGCGCGTTGGCCGAGTCGGCGCGCGCGATCGGCAGCGCCAGGCGCGCGCCCGACAGCGCCAGCGCGACCGCCGCCGCCGCGATGAGCGGCGCTCCTCTCAGGCGCGCCGCGGGTGCCCGCCTAGCGCTGCCGAGGGCGCGGGCGATCGGCTCGGCGAGCAGCATCGGCGCCAGCATCGCCAGCAGCACTTCGTGGCGCGCGTGCTGCAGGGAAAGATGCGCCAGAGCGACCAGCAGCAGCGCCCGCAGCAGGGACAGGCGCAAAGGCCGCGTCAGCGCCAAGACGATCAGCGCCAGCAGCGCAATCTCCATCGGGCCGGGATGGGCGAAGTTCTCCGGCCGCCATTCCCCGATTTCGCCGAGATGGGCAAAGCCGAGGAGCTTGATCGGGAACAGCAGCCCTTCGACGCCGAACGGCGTCAGCAGCGCCGCGCCGAGGCTCAGAAGCGCGAACAGGCCCCAGCTTCGCGCGACCGCGAGGCGGCCCTCGCGCGGCGCCGCAAGCCAGGCCTCGAGCGCGAACGGCGCGATCAGCGCCAGGCCGAAGGCGAAGCCGCCGTGCAGATTGGCCCACAGCGCCATCAGCGGCAGGAGCCACAGCGAAGGCGGCCGCGCGCGCTCGCGCGCCCGCAGGAGCCCGTCGCACCACAGCGCCAGCGCCGGCAGGGCGAGGATGTGCGGTCGCGCCAGCAGGCCCGGCGCGATCAGGCTCGCGCTCAGCGCCGCCAGGACGAGAAGCGCGATTCCGGAGAGGTCGCGCGCGGCGCGGCTCGCCATGACGAAGGTCGCCAGGCCCGCCGCCGCGCCGGTCAGCAGCGTCACGCCGCCCCATCCGGCGGCGCGGAAGGCGAGGGCGAAGAGAACCTCCGACAGCCATTCGTGCGCCGTCCACGGCGCGCCGGCGAAGGCGAAGGAGAAAGGGTCGGCGTGCGGGACCGCGCCATGCTGGAGAATCCATTCGCCGGTCGCGAGATGCGTCCAGGTGTCGCCGTCGTTGAGCACGGCCGGCGAAAAGGCGGCGAGCGCGAACACCGCCAGCGCGATCAGCCACGGCGCCGGCTCGGCGGCGCGCGACGCGGCGCCAGCCGCGTTCGCCGGGCCGCTGACGTGGGGAAGCGCGATCGACATCGGCGCAGCTTGGCAAAGGCGCGATAACGTCGGGTTAAGGAAGGGCGCAGCGCGAAGCAGGATGGCGGAGACGGAGACCGCCTTTCTGGCGTCCAAGCCCGTTTGCGGGCGTCTTTTGGCATCTCATTGTTCCGTACATTTTCAATGCCTTATGTCGTAACTCGGTAACCGGGGCAGATTTCCGGGCAAGCTTGGCGTAGCTCAAGCGGGGGCGGGCCTGACGAGGGTTGCGAGGTCTGGGATTTTGGGTCCTGGGATTCCCAGTCGGTCGCCGATGAAGTCGTAGAACGACAATTTCAATTTCATGCAGGTCTTGGCGAGGCCCAGCATGACGTCTCGCGCGTCGCGACCCTTTTCGCTGACGGTTCCGCCGGAGATTTTTCTCTTTGTGACGAAGGCGCGGATGTCGTTTTCCGAGGCGTTGGTCCGGACGATTGCTTCGCAATCGCCTTGAGTTGAGCGGGATTTCTGGGCGGTCGAGAACGCGTAAGAGCTCATCCTTGTTGCGAGACAGCCGTCTGAGCAGCCTGTCGAGCGTGGCGTAGCCCGTGCTGGCGCGCTTGAAAATGCGGTCGAACCGGGAGCGCAATATCTGAGCCTGTTCGGGGCTTGGCGCGAGCTTGTATTCCTTGAGCGCGCGATAGAACCACCAGATCATCCGCTTGGCGACCTCGATGGCGTTGCGCTGTCGGTCGTTGGCGGGGATGAGCTTGTGAACGAGCCGCGCGACCACGACGCGTCCAATTTGAAAGTGCCCGAGTGACGGATGTGACGTGTCCCGGGCAAATCCCCGTTCGCGCGCGCGAACGCCCTAATCCGTTCCTCCCGTCACATCCGTCACCGCTCTTTCGGAAGGCCTTCGCGCGCCGACCATCCGAGACCGCCGCCACTCCCGTCGAACTGGTGTCGGCGGTCCAAGAGGGAGAACCCGGCAACAGGCATCATGGACCCTCTTGGACCGATGTTGCCCGGTTGACGGCCGACAATCTCGCTCAACGAACCGCCCGCCCGCCGAGGGCTCGAGACGCCGTCAAGACGCCGCGCCTTCTGAAATTCTCAGCGACCCCGGAGGACACGATCTTCCCATGCGAACGCGAAGAAAGTCGCAACTGCCGCGATCCATACTACCGCCAAAAGCAGTTGGACGGCGTCTCCAACTCCGGCGCACGCCCCTCGCGCGGAATCAATCGGGCACGCGAAATCATACAGGCCATTAATGCGATCAACGGCGTTCATGCCTGCAACCCATATGCCTCCGCTCGCAATCAACGCGACGGCAAGAAGCCCATAACGTTTCGGGTCCATCCCAGCCCCCCGTTTCTTGTGTGGCCCCGGTTGGCGGGAAGCGCCTTCGTCTCCTCTACCTCAACCAGAGCGACGACATCCTCAACGCTGTTCGTCGTCAGGAAGCCTGATTCGGCGCGGCGGCCATCTTGAAAGCGCTGCTTCGTGTCATCAACAAGCCGGGCGTCGGCGCTGCGCCGCTAGGATGTCGAGCGCCGTGACAGGATGTGCCAGTTGGTCGGCGGGTATAGCGTGAAGGGAAATTGCCGGCCCGTATCAGCGGGTCGAGGCTCGGCAGATCCGGAGGCAATTTCGGGCCGTGCGGAGTGAGGGAATTCTCGCCGCCTTTCGGCTGCTGGCGCCCCAGCCCCTTGAGCCTCAGCTCCACCTCCGCGTTTGCTGACCTCGCCAGATCGCGCACAAACGCCGCAGCCTCCTTGCCGAGCAGCGGGTCGGCCGCTATCGCCGCCCATTTTGCGGCTTCCCTCTGGGCCGCCGCCAGTTTCTCCTCCGGGCTCAGGCCCTGTAGTCGCTGTGGCGTCTTCATGATCGAACTCCGGCGGTGCTAAGGGTTCGTTCATGAACTATCGCTTCGAACGGGGGATTGCGGGTTGATGGTGTAGTTCCAATCGCCGTGGAATTCGTGGCGGCGGATGTTGATGGCGTCCATCTCGGCGTCGGTGACTTTGACGCCGGGCGGATAGGTGTTGGGATCGATCTCGCACTGCACCTTGAGCCCGGTTTTGGTTGTGGTGGCGGCGATCAGTTGGACGATCGCCTGGTAGCTGACGAGCGGTCGACCGCGCCAGTTCTGGGTGATGAACGAGAATAGGCGATGCTCGATCTTGTTCCATTTGCTGGTTCCGGGCGGGAGATGGCAGACCGTGATGGCGATGGCGAGCTCGTTAGCCAGGGCTTGCAACTCGCGCTTCCACAGCCGGACCCGCGCGCCGTTGCTGCCGCCGCAATCGGCGGTGACCAGAAGCTGCGTGGCCTGCGGATAGCGCGCGTATCCCATCGCCTGCCACCAGCGGCGGATGGCGTTGACCGCGAAGCTCGCGGTGTCGTGGTCGATGCCCACGCTCACCCAGCCGGCATTGTCGGCGATGTCGTAGACGCCGTAGGGCGCCGCCCGGCCGAGTTTGGGAATCACGAAGTCATGCACCCGCACCGGTTCGGGCTTGCCCTTCGGATGGTGCTCACGGCCGGCATTCTTGAAGTCGCCGACCAGCTCCTTCTTCTTGGTGTCGATCGAAATCGCCGGCTCGCCCGCCGCCAGCGCCTGCTTCACCTGGGCATTGATGTAGCCGAACTGGGCATCGCGATCGGGATGGTTCGTCCCTTCCAGCGTTTTGCGGTTGGCCTGCAGGCTGTAGCCCATGTCGCGCAGCAGGTCGGCCACGACGTTATGGCCGATGCGATGGCCGAGTTCGCGAAGCCCGGCCGCCAGAGTGCGCAGGCTCTTCGCCGTCCACAGGAGCGGCGCCATCGGATCGCCGCGGGTTGTCGGCTCGACCAGCCCCTTCAGATCGGCAAGCAAGCTCGGGTCCGTCACGATCAGCGGCCTGCGCCCACCGCCTTTGCGGCGCACCCGCTCCGGCGCGGCCTCGGCCGCCGCTTCGCCACGCAACTCCGCCAACCCGCGATCGATCGTGCTGCGCGCCGCACCCGTGATCCGCGCAACCGCCGTCACCCCGCCGCGCCCCGCCGCCAGCGCTTCGGCTGCCGCAAACCGCCGCCGGCCGCGCTCGTCCAGAATCGGATCGAGCGCTTCGTAGCGCAATCTAATCGCCGCGTGGTCAATCACGCCCCGATTCTATAAGCTCGGAATCAACCTGGGAATCCCAGATCGGAAACAAAACCGACACCGAATCGCTTATTGATCAACAGGCCCTTAGCGCTTCGTCGACGCGCCGCGCCCTCCGCCTATCGCGCGAGGACCACGGAGCATAATGTAGTGGCTCGCGGACTTTGAGGTGCGGCTAGGGGATAATGTTTGGCCCGACTTGAACAGTAAACGGGTCTTCGCGCTCGCAACCTGTTGATATTATTGACGGCGATCGGGCATTTTCGCCAAACGTGGTGGCACGTTTGCACAATATTTCGGCTTGATAATTGATTGCGAATCGGATTCTGTGGTGCTCTGCTTTGGGGCCGCCATGTTCTTCCGCTTCAAGAGGTCGGGCGAGCGCACTTACGTGCAGATCGTCGAGAACAAGCGCATCGGCGGCGCCGTGCGTCAGTCCGTCGTCGCCAATCCGGGGCGCGCCGACGAACTGGTCGCCTCCGGCGGGCTCGCCTCGCTCATCGCCTCGGGCGCCAAGCTCACCGATCAGGTGTTGCTCATCCATGCGCTCGACGAGGACGCCGACGGGGCCTTGTCGATCGCGGCCAAGCGGATTGGCGGGCCGCTGCTGTTCGGCAAGATCTGGGAGCGGCTCGGCGTCGCCGAGGTTCTCGGCGATCTGTTGAAGGAGCGCGCGTTCGAGTTCCCGGTCGAGCGGGCGGTGTTCGTCGCCGCGCTGCATCGGCTGTTCGTTTCCGGATCGGACCGCGACTGCGCGTCGTGGATGACGGATTACGACATCCCGGGCGCCGAGGGGCTTGACCTGCATCATTTCTACCGGGCGATGGCCTGGCTGGGCGAGGAGATGGAGGAGAAGCCGGCCGAGGCGCTGGCGCCGCGCTGCGTCAAGGACGTCATCGAGGAGAAGCTGTTCGATCGCCGCCGCGACCTCTTCACCGATCTGTCCGCCGTGTTCATGGACACCACGAGCCTGTCGTTTTACGGCGAGGGCGGCCAGACGCTGGGCGAGCGCGGCTATTCCAAGGATTATCGGCCCGATCTGAAGCAGATGATCCTCGGCCTCGTCGTCGACGGCGAGGGTCGGCCGATCTGCACCGAGATGTGGCCGGGCAACACCGCCGACGTGACGACATTGCTGCCGGTCGTCGATCGGCTGCGTTCGCGCTTCGGGGTCGGCCGGGTCTGCGTCGTCGCCGATCGCGGCATGATCTCGGCCGCGACGATCGCCGGGCTCGAGGAACGCAATCTCGAATACATCCTGGGCGCACGCGAGCGCTCCGACGCGATCGTCAAAAGAATTGTGTTGGCGAACGATGATCCGTTCGTGCCGTTGCTCATCGAGCGCAAGGCCGGCCAGACTCAGTTGTTCGTCAAACAGCTGCAGATCGAGGGCGAGCGTTACGTCGTTTGCCGCAACGAAGCGGAGGCCGAGAAGGACCGCGAGAATCGCGAGGCGATCGTCGCCGCTCTCGCTGCGCAATTGAAAAGGGGCGACAAGGCGCTGATCGGCAATTCCGCCTATCGGCGCTATTTGCGCAAGACCAAAGGGGCCAAGGGCAAGCCGGCGTTCGAGATCGACGCCGGCAAGCTCGCCGAAGAAGCGCGGTTCGACGGAATCTTCGTGCTGCGCACCAACGCGAAAATCACGCCGCTGCAGGCGGTTCTGCGCTATCGCGACCTTCTCAAAGTCGAAAATCTCTTCCAGCGGACCAAGGCGGTAATGCGCACGCGGCCGATCTTCCACTCATCCGACGCCGCCATTCGTGGCCATGTCTTTTGCTCGTTCCTGGCGCTGGCGATGCAGAAGCATCTCGACGATCTCATGCGCGAAGCCGGCGTCGCGCCCGAGTGGCGGGTTCTGCTGCGCGATCTCGACCGTCTGAGCCAAGTGCGCATCCGTCATCGCGGCGCCGATTGGCTGGTGCGCAGCGACGCCGCGCCGGCGGTGACGACGCTCTTCAAACGCGCTCATCTCGCCCTGCCGCCGCGCGCCCGCCAGGCTCGCCCCCCGCCGCCTGCCCAACTCAAACGCGCCCAAAAACGCCGCGGCCGCCCAAGGCGTAGTGCCACGCCGACTTGAATTTCCCTAAAATGCCAGCGCAATCAATCATTTACGAAAATTAGGTGTCCAACTTGGGTTTGGATTGGATCAACACGTCGAGGACCTCGCCTTCGGCGTCGACGGCGCGCCAGAGATAGAGCATTCGGCCGTCGATTTTCAGATAGACCTCGTCAAGATGCCAGGTCGTGTGAGGCTTGGGCCGGCGCTTTCGCAAGTCCGCTGCGATGAGCGGCCCGAAATGATTCACCCAGCGTCGGACCGTCTCATAAGAGACCCCAATCGCGCGCTCCGCGAGCAAATCTTCGACGTCGCGCAGGCTCAGCGTGAACCGGAGGTACAGCCAAATCGCCTGCTGAATGATCTCGGGCGGGAACCGATAGCCGGCGTAGCTGATTTTCGTCATACTCATTGGCTACCGCGCGACCAAAGTATCAACAAGCCGGTGGCGGCGTGACAAAGCCAAACCTACCGCATCGCCTTTTGGATCTCAGGCTTGACGACGCTCTTGATGCTGTCGGCGTCGATTGGGCCGACGACCTTGTAGGAAATGACGCCATCGCCGCGCAAAATAAACGTCTCGGGCACGCCGTAGACGCCCCAGTCGATGCCGGCGCGGCCGTCGGAGTCGAGGCCGACCTTGGCGTAGGGGTCGCCCGCGGCACCGAGGAAGCGGCGGATGTTCTCCGGCGAATCCTTTTGCGCGACGCCGACTATCGCGACGCCCCTGGCCCTCAGATCCGCATCGTCGGCGAGCGTCATCAGGAACTCGTGCTCGACGTGGCAGGGCTCGCACCACGAGGCGAAGATGTTGACGAGGGTGACGTGGCCTTTGCGCAAGTCGGCGCCGCTGATCCCAGCGCCGCCGTCGAGCCCGGGCAGCTCGAGCTTTGGCGCCACCTGGCCGATGAGCGCGGAGGGCAGCCGCGAAGCGTCGCCCGCGCCGAGCCGCAAAAGCATCAGCGCGGCAAGCGCAAGGAACACGACGAGCGGCAGCGCGGCGAGGAAAGGCCGGCGGCGCGGCGGCGACGGCGAGCTCACGTGGCGCCCCCTTCCTTTTCGCGCCGACGCGCCTCCAGCGCTTCAAGCTCAGCGCTTAGCCTCCGGTAGTCGAGCCAGACGAAGGCGATCATCGCCGCGATCGCCGCCGCGGTGATTCCGTAGGCAGTGATAATGAAACCGACGTGCGGGATTTCCATCATGGCCTGGCGAGCTCCAGCGTCAGCGGCTTTCCGAGCTGATCGCCCTCAGCCGCCGCGATCATGGTGAGCCGCGCGATCCGCCGGCGCAAAATTTCGTTCCTCACCGACATCAGATGCAAGCAGAGAAACAGGAAAGTGAAGGCGAGCGCCATGAGCATGAGCGGCCACAACAGCTCGGGCGCGATCGTCGGCCCGCCCATGCGGAATACCGACGCGGGTTGGTGCAGCGTGTTCCACCAGTCAACCGAAAATTTTATGATCGGCAAGTTGACCGTTCCAACCAGCGTGAGGATCGCTGCGGCGCGCGCGGCGCGGCCGGGGTCGTCGATCGGGCGCCACAGCGCGACGAGCCCGAGGTAGAGAATGAACAGCACGAGCACCGAGGTGAGCCGCGCGTCCCACACCCAATAGGTTCCCCACATCGGCTTGCCCCACAGCGAGCCGCTGACCAGGCACACGAAGGTGAAGCCGGCGCCGAGCGGCGCCGCCGCCTTCTGCGCGGCGTCGGCTAGCGGATGCCGCCAGACGAGCGTGCCGAGGCTCGCCAGCGCCATTACGCCGTAGATGAAGGTCGACAGCCACGCCGCGGGCACGTGGATGTACATGATCTTCACCGTCTCGCCCTGCTGGTAGTCGGCGGGCGCCCTAACAACCATCCACAGGCCGACGGCGAACAGCGCCAAGGTGATCAGCGCGAGCGCCGGCAGCGTCCGCTTGACGAGCGCGAGAAAGACCATGGGGCTGGCGAGGTTTCCCATCCGGGCTAGGTTCCCTCGCCGTCGCGCGTGACCTCGGCGAGGCGCTCTTCTTCGGCCGGGCTCAGCGCGGGGGTGGGTTCGCGTGCGCGGCGCGCGGCGAAATAGATTCCCAGCCCGCCGAGCGCCAGCGTCAGCGGCGCGCTCAGCCACAGCAGCAGCGTCTCCGGCTTGAACGGCGGCTTCAAGAGGATGAAGTCGCCGTAACGCGAGACCAGGAACGCGCGCACCGCGTCGTTGCTTTCGCCCTTGGCGATGCGTTCGCGGATCAGCACCCGGATGTCGTGCGCCAGCGGCGCGTCGGAGTCGTCGATCGACTCGTTCTGGCACACCATGCAGCGCAGCTCGGCCGACAGCGTCCGGGCGCGCGCCTCGAGCGCGGGGTCGCTCATCACTTCGTCGGGGTTCACCGCGCGTGCGACGCCGGCGGCGAGGACGAGGGCGAGGGCGAGGGCGAGGGCGACGCGCAGGGTCTTCATCGTCAGCGCGCCGCTGCGGCCGTCGCGGCGGCGCTGGACTTGGCCCGCGCCGGCGCGCCGAAGCGCAGGCGCCGGTCGGCGAGCGACAACGCGGCGCCGAGCGCCATCACGCAGGCGCCGAGCCAAATCAGCGTCACCAGCGGCTTCCAATAGAGGCGCGCCGGCACCGTCCCGTCGGCGTCGGGATCGCCGATCGACACGTAGACCTGGCCGAAAGCGATCGTGGCGATGCCCGCCTGCGTCGTCGCCATTTGGCGCGTCGCGAATTGGCGGCGCGCGGGCTCAATCGCGGCGACGAAAGCGCCGCCCGAGCGGATCGTCATCGGCGCGACGATTTCGCGGTAATTGGGACCGTTGCGCTCGCCGACCGTGTCGATGACGATCTCATAGGGGCCGACGGTCTGCGGCGCGCCGACGCGCATCGAAGCGATTGTCTCGGCGCCGAAGCCGGTCGCGGCGAGGCCGAGCAAGACGATTCCGGCGCCCGTGTGCGCGCACGCGCCGCCCCAGAACGACAGCGGCAGCCCCCGCGCGCGCGAGAATGTGGCCGAAAGCGACAGCCCGCGCCGCCAGAGGCGCGCTGCGATTTCGCTCAGCGAGCCCAGGATGACGA
Organism: uncultured Alphaproteobacteria bacterium; assembly: GCA_963775575.1. Classification (GTDB taxonomy): domain Bacteria; phylum Pseudomonadota; class Alphaproteobacteria; order Rhizobiales; family Beijerinckiaceae; genus Roseiarcus. Next base: position 529,021 of record CAVZJG010000002.1, on the reverse strand, counting down.
ACACCGCCAGTCCCGCGGCGATCGGCGCTAGCACCGGCCCGCCGCGCACAAACGCGATCAGCGCGACGAAAACGACGAAGCCGCCGGTCAAGGCGACGGCGAGGCGCTGGGCGACGCCGAGCAGGTCGCCGCGCTTCCAGGCCAGCGAGAAGCCGAACGGCATCGCGAAGCACGCCGCCAGCAGCAGCACGCCGGCGGTCAGGTTGAAGAACGGCGCGCCGACGGTGATCTTGTCACCGGTGATCTGTTCCAACGCCAGTGGATAGAGGGTGCCGAACACGACGGTCGCGCAGGCGGCGGTCAGCAGCAGGTTGTTGAGCGCCAGCGCGCCCTCGCGCGAAATCGGCGCGAACAGGCCGCCCTGCTTGAGCAACGGCGCCCGCCAGGCGAACAGGCTCAGCGAGCCCGCGATGAAGACGGCGAGAATGGCGAGGATGAACACGCCGCGCCGGGGATCGCTGGCGAAGGCGTGCACCGAGGTCAGTACACCCGAGCGCACCAGGAACGTGCCGAGCAGCGAAAACGAAAAGGTCAGAATGGCGAGGAAGATCGTCCACACCTTCAGCGCGTCGCGCTTTTCCATCACCGCCGCCGAATGGATGAATGCGGTGCCCGCGAGCCATGGCATCAGCGAAGCGTTCTCGACCGGGTCCCAGAACCAGAAGCCGCCCCAGCCGAGGGTGTAATAGGCCCAGTACGATCCCATCGCGACGCCGAGCGTCAGGAAGGCCCAGGCGACAAGGGCGAAGGGGCGCACGAAGCGCGCCCAGGCGGCGTCGATATGTCTCTCGATCAGCGCCGCGGCGGCGAAGGAAAAGACGATCGAGAAGCCGACATAGCCGAGATAGAGCAGCGGCGGATGGATGGCGAGGCCGGGGTCCTGCAGGACCGGGTTGAGATCGCGCCCCTCGAACGGCGCCGGCGACAGCCGCTCGAACGGATTCGAGGTCAGCAGGATGAAGGCGAGAAAGGCTGCGCCGATCAGTCCCTGGACGGCGAGCACGTTGGCGCGCAGCCTCGCCGGCAACGCGCGGCCGAAGACCGCCACCAGCACGCCGAACGCCGACAGGATGAGGACCCACAACAGCATCGAGCCTTCGTGGTTCCCCCAGACGCCGGAGACCTTGTAGATCGCCGGCACGGCGCTGTGCGAATTCTCGGCGACGTTGAGCACCGAGAAGTCGGAGGCCAGATGCGCCCACGCCAGCGCGGCGAACGAGATGGCGATCAGCGCGAACTGCGCCAACGCCGCGCTCGAGCCGACGCTCATCAGCGCGCGATCGGAGCGCCAGGCGCCGATGAGCGGCGCGCTCGCCTGGACCAGCGCCAGGGCGAGCGCGAGGATCAGCGCGAAATGGCCGATTTCGACGATCACGGCTTGGCGCTCCCCTCTTGCCAGCGGCCCTGTTTCTTCAGCGCGTCGACGACTTCGCGCGGCATGTAGCGCTCGTCGTGCTTGGCGAGGATCGTTTCCGCGCGCAACTGGCCGGGCGCCTCCAGCACCCCCTCGGCGACGACGCCCTGTCCCTCGCGAAACAGGTCGGGCGGCAGCCCTTCATAGGAGACTTTGATCTGGTGCGCGCCGTCGGTGATGGAAAAATCCAGCTTGTCGTTGGCCGTCTTGGTGACCGAGCCGGGCTCGACAAGGCCGCCGACCCTCAGCCGCGCGCCGGCCTGAACGTTCTTCTGCAGCACTTCGCTCGGGCTGTAGAAGAACACGATGCTGCCGTTCAGCGCATAGAGCGCCAAGCCGACGGCGGCGGCGACGACGCCGAGCGCGACGGCGATGAGCGCGAGTTGGCGGCCTTTGCGCGTCACCCGTCAGCCTCCCAGTCCCAATTCCTGCGCCAGCGCGTCGAGGCCCGCTCGCGCTCCCGCGTCGCCCGCCAGCGCCTTGCGCGCCGCGGCGAGCGCGTCCCTCGCCTTTTCCGGTTCGTGCAGCACGGAATAGGCGCGAATAAGGCGCGCCCACTCGCCGGCGTCGCCGCCGTTTTGAGCCAGCCGCGTCGCCAGCCGCTCGACCATGCCGCGGATCGTCGCCGCTTGTCCGTCGTCCGGCGGGGCGCTCGCGGGCGTGGACGCGACGGCGCCGCCCTCGAGCGCCGCCAACCGCGCCGCAAGCGCGCGCGTCCAGGGCGCGTCGGCGGGCGCCTCGCCGAGCAACGCCCGGTAGATCGCGATCGCCTTCGCCTTGTCGCCGTCCTGCTCGGCGGCGAGGCCGAGATAGAAGCGCGCCGCGGGCAGGCCCGGCTGTTCGGCGAGCGCCTTGTCGAAGGCGGCGCGCGCGTCGGCGGTGACGCCGCCGCCCGCCGCGCCGACCAGCGCCTCGCCGTAGGCGGCGCGCCGATCCGCGCTTTCGCCGTCCAGCCGCAGGAGTTCGCCAAAGGCGTTGGCCGCGTCGTCATAGCGTCCGATGTGCATATAGACCGGCGCGATCACCGCCCAGCCCTTCGCGTCGTCGGGCGAGGCGGCCAAATGCGCCTCGAGGCGCGCCAGCGCCGCCTCCACGCTTTTGGCGCTTTTGGCGTCCGCCACGCGGTCGGCGAGCGGCGCGTCGGGCAGGTCCGGTCGACCCAATTCGGCGTAAAGGGCGAGCGCTAGCAAGGGAACGGCGACCAGGATCAGTGCGGCGCCGATGCGCCGCGGCCTCACGCCTTCGCTCGCGCCGCTCTCGACGGGCACCGCCGCGCTCGCCACGATCAGGCGCCGCGCGGCCTCGGCGCGCGCCCCGGCGGCCTCCTCGGCCGGCAATTGCCCGCGCTCGACATCGCGTTCGATTTCGCCTAGCTGGGCCTTGTAGAAGGCGACTTCGCTCGCCGGCTCGGCGCCGCCTCGGCGACGAAACGCCAGCGGCCACAGCGTGACCAGGACCGCGAGACCCGTCATTACGGCGAGAACCAACCACAGCATCAACGCGGCCTCTTAGGCGACACGGCGCGACAAGCGGACGAGACGCCGCCGTACTCTTGCTTCGAGCGGCACCGGCATTGCGCCGGACGACACATGGCGGCTCTTAAAGCATATTTTCGGCGCTGGGAAATCGGCATACCCGTAACCGTCATTTCTTGCGCGATGCGTAATACGCGCCGATGTCGGCCATATCCTGATCGTTGAGCATATCCGCCATCGGATCCATGATAGGATCGATGAGTTTGCCGGACTTCAATTCCTGGAGCGCATCGACGATCTGCTTCTCGGTCCAGCCCGCCAGCGGCGGATACGGACCGACGCCTTCACCGTTCACCCCATGACATCCGGCGCAGCCCGCGGTCTTGGCCTTGCCCGCAGCAACGTCCCCGCTCGTCGGCGCCCCGGTTGTGCTTTGGGCCGACGAATCGCGAATACCCAAGCCGGCAGCCAGCGCCATAGAGATCATCAGGAGAGCGCGCGCAAAATTTTTCATCGGTGAGCCTCCACGGCGATGGGTCGGCCGAAGTTCACCGCCCTACGATCGGATCGTGCGCCAGCGTTATCTCTCTAGTACGATCGCCGTCATCCTGCGGCATGATCACGGTCCCACTCCCACCGCATTGCTGATCAACCCGATCGCCACTAGGAGCAGCAATATCAAGCCAATCGTGAGCAGGGTGAAGCCCAATATTTTCGAGCCCAGCGCCATGGCTGGCGACGGCGCGGGAACGCGATGGCTTTCGAGCTGCCCGGTTTCGACCAGCCGGTTATATTCCACCGCGTGCTCCCGCTTGAACTCTTCCAGCGACATCGCCCCGGTGAACATCACCGTGTCGAGCGGAAACTTGTCGGGCCTGAAGTGGTTGTTGAAAAAATGCACGGTGAACAGGAAGACGGCGGCGAGGATGGCCTCTTCTTGATGGAAGATGAGCGCGACGTTGAACACCCACCCCGGCAGAACTTTGGCGACCTCGACCTTGCCCCACAGGAGGGCGCCGCTGCCGCCGATGATGAAGATGCCCCAGAACACCGCCCAATAGTCGAATTTCTCCCAATAGGTCCACCGGTCGAACACGGGGCGCGGGCCGCGGCCGAAGAACCAAGTGAACATGGCGAGGATATCGCGAAAATCCTGCCAGCGGACGACCAGGGAATCCGGCCCGAACCAATGGAAAGCTCGCCCCTTTCCTCCCAGCTTGATCGCCATCGCCACGACATGCGCGAAGAACACCGTGAGGAAAATGACCGCGGCGATGTGATGAATGGTGGACCGCATCTGCGGGCCGCCGAGTAGCCTCGCGACGACGTGCGCCCACGCGGTTTCGGAATAGAGCACCGTCATTCCGGTCAAGACCAACGTCATGGTGCTCAGCAGAAGGGCGAGATGGGCGAGCCGCCAAATGACGGGGAAGCGCTCGAAATAAGGCTCGTCCTTGTGGGGCGCCGGGTAGACGTAGAGATCCTGCTGCGGGCCGCGCGCCTCGCGCTCTTTGTAGGAGCGGTAGAACCACAACGCGGAATGGGTCCAGAAGAAGGCGAACACGCCGATCAGAAGCGCGACCATGAAATGCGACGCGAGCCACAAATAGGGATAGCGCTTGAAGTCGTGGGTATTGCCATGTGGCTGGAAGGTGACGAACCCGGCGGTGGCGTTGGTATGGCACTTCTGACATGTGGCGAGCCGGTTGGTCGGAAACACGGTCGAACGGTGGTCTTCGACCCGTTGGATCGTATGGTATCCGTGGCAGTCGAAACACGTGGCCGTATAGGAGTAGCCCAGGGCGGTGACCTGCCCGTGATAGGTGTCCAGGTAGCTGTCAAACTCCTCCTGATGGCACGAACCGCAGTTCTTGATGATGACGAGCTGGGTTGAGCTCAGGAACGGGTCTTCGATGTCGTGACTGGTGTGGCAGTCGGCGCATGTCGCCGCCGCGGGCTTATGGTCCTCCAGCACCAACTGGCCATGAACCGACGTCGTGTAGTCCGCGAGCTCCTTCGAATGGCACTTGCCGCAGGCATTGGGAAGGTCCAGGCGCCACTCTTGCCAGCGGGGAGTCCCTGGCGGATAGACGTAATGGGCGTCATGACAATTATAGCAGGTCGCATTGGTTTGCGACTGATCGGCCCGCGACGGTCGCGCGTGAATCGAACTCATGAACTTGTCGATTTGTCCCACGACGAAGCCCAATGTGGCGAATTGTTGCGCCTTACCTTCCTTCTGAGCCTTGTCCCACAAGTCTTCGTGGCAACTGACGCAATCGACCCTGATCTGGGTCGGCGGGTGGGGGATCGACGTTATGTTGGTGTGGCAATCGACGCACTGGCGTCCGCCGTGGACGCTGGGCTTGAACTTCTCCTGATCCACGAACAGCGAGCGCGGCTTTCCGTCCGGCCCCACAACCGCAAACCCTTCCGTGCCGTGACATGACAGACACATTTCGCTGGGTATTTTCGCGGGGGTCTGCGAGGCTGGTTGAGCAGCCGAGGCGCCGCTATCGGCCGCTTGCGCCGCTGCGGGGCTCGATGCGCTAACCACTGCGGCAACGGCGAGCAGGAAAAACGCCGCGGCTCTCCAAATGCGGACGATCGGAGACGTGGCCCGCCTGACGCGCGAAGAAATCGACCGCCCGATCTCCGCCTTCTCTGCCGCCAATTGCGATGAGCCCACCATCCATGACGAGCCGTGAGACGAGGCGCATTGCGAATGAGGTCCGGTCAATTGGCCACCAGCGATTCAAGAAGAGTGTAAGCCGGACGCTTCTCGTCCCCATATTGCGAGCTTCGCCGCGTCGTATCGGCGAGGAAATTCGCCTACGTTGACGTGCATCGACAGAGCGCTTTGCAAAAGTCGGAGCCCTTTGATTCCTTGGGGTCTCCAGGCCTTCACGGCGCTTGTTCGCGACCAGCGCGTCGCGCGCCCCGAACCGCCGCAGACTCGGGCCCCCGCGCGCGCTTCGTCGGCGCGGACGCACTCCAGGGCCAATGCTGCGACGGGACGGTCCTCGTCCTCGAACGCCCAAGACGCGGCGATTGATGCATCGAGCCCAAAAGGCATCAGGAATTACGCCCCTCGCGTCTGGCCGAAACAAGTTCGTCGAGGGCGATTGTTCCGGCGCGCCGGCGCAAGGCCTTGATGGTCTCGATCGCGGTTTCGACTTGCTCTTGCCACCGACGCGCGTCGGGCGCGATCCGGGCGACGGCGCGGCCGCGTCGGGGGGTCGCCGCGGTCTCCCCGCGCTCCGCCTCGTCGCGGCGTCGGCGAAGCGGAATGCGGGCCTGCGAGGCATGGATTTCGCGCATGGCGGGGCGCCATAAACTCCAGAGGGGTGACTCGTCGAGTTTGAATTTACGGCGCCGAGAACTGACCATCAACGGGGAAAATGACCGTTTCCCGCGATAAACGATGTCGTCGCGTGGAACGTTCAGGCCGAGGATGATCCACGCCGACCCGGCGAAACGGCTTGCTCCGGGTCTTGCGGCTCGCTCGCCGGTTGCCAGGCGAGGGCTCTCGCCCCCCGCGGCGCCGTCGTCCTGCTCCGCGACGCCTGTGTCGGCGTCGCCCTCGTCCGCCGCGGCGGCGAGCTTCGACCCGGCGGCGACATCGGACGAAAAGCCCCCCGCATTTCGGCGGGCTACCACTTGATCTTCAGCATGGCCATGACCATTCCGACGTTGTAGTTGGGCGAGAGGTAGCCGGGCGTCAGATTTGTGGCCGAGATCGCCGAGCCGGCGCCGCAGACGCCCGTCGACAGCATAACCGCGCAATTGGAGTCCTGCCAGTTGTTCATATGGAACATGGCCCAGCCTGCGCCCAGCCCCAGTTCGACGTTGTCCGTGAGCTGATATTTGACCTTGGCCGATAGCTGGTTCATGACCGACGGCTCGTTGGGATAGCTGCTGACGGCTTGATAGGTCTGTTGCGGAGATGAGATGGCAAAGACGCCATTGTATTCGCCGAACATCACGTCGCCAAACGCGAAGCTTTCCTCGATGGTGAACTTCAGCCGGTCCGTCGCCTTCCATTCGACGCTGGCACCGACGGTATGAACGTCGTTGGTGTACAGGTTCTGGAAGTAATACGCCGACCCCGCGCAGGCCCCGGTATTGCTGAGAGCGCAGGCGCCGTTGCCCACATTGTTGAAGTAGATCCTCTCGAAGCTGTAGAAGGCGTGCAGGTTCACGCTGTCGGTCGGCCGGTAGTTGCCGTCGACGCCAGCCGTGAGGTTGTAGTCTTGCTTGATACCCTCGTTCTCATTCAAAAAATTCGACGTGAGCTTACCGGGCGCGTTCGCGGCACCATCTTGGTAATTGTCGTTTTCGAACTTGAACGACAGGCCGCCGGATAACGGCCCGGGCGGCGCGTAGTCGAGGCGGGCGTTCGCCGCCTCCATCGTGTACGGCGCCTGATAGAAGGCGATGGAGGGGTCCCCCTTATACGTAGTCGAGCCCGGGGGTTCTCCGAGATTCGTGAATGCTTCCCAGAAGTTCACGACGCCGCTTCGCTCGCCCAAGGTGCCGGTGACGCGACCCTGGAGATTGGAGGCCAGCATGCTGCTCACGCCCAAGGTGCCGGTGTCGGTCCAGCTGCGGCCGACCTGGGCGTTGCTGCGGTCGATGTCGTCGAACTCATAGTTCGCAAACACCCTGGTGTTGCTCTGCCCGAGGATGCGATAGTCGGCGTCGAGGTTGACTTTCTGCTTCAGCCAGTCCTGCGGCACGACATAGCCGATGATACCCGTTATGCTGGTGTCCGACCCTTGGCCGTTGCCGCACACGGCGTATGCGTAAGTTGTGGCGCCGCCGCATTTGTTGTTGAAACTATTGATGCTGACGTCGCGTCCTTCGATCGAATATTTCGCGCTCACGGTCAGGTTCTTGATCGAAGAGTCGGTGACGCCGACGTTGCCCTGGTAGACCTGGGCCCAGATGTTGGGCGAGGTGGCGCTGCCGGTTCCCTGACCTGAGGAGTTGAGAACGGGGAAGATGGTCGAAGCCAAAGGATCGCCCGTGTTGGCTGGGAAGGTGTCGTTCTGCGTCTCCAAGCCATAGCGAGCGTTCACGTTGACCCGCGTCGTCGGCCTTATGTTGTAGGCCAACATCGCGGTCATGTACTGCGCGTAGTTGCTCGGCGGTGTCGCATAGAGCGACGTCACCTCGTACGGCGCCGTCGCGCGCCCCACCGGTTCGGGCAGGAAGACCCCGTTGTTGTGGTCGGTGAAGTTAGAGAGGAAGTAACCGAACACAGCCTGGAGCTGCGCCGAGCGATAGGTCGCCGACACGTCGTAACGATCGGTGTCGTAATCGACCGGCAAGGTAAACGCCTGGCCCGTGACTAACGCCCCTTCGCCGAAGCTCTCTTCGACCGTCCCTTCCTTGTGCTCGTGTCGGAGCGCGCCGGTGATCGTCCAGTCGCCGAACGTGTAGGTGCCGGTCAGGCCGACGATGTCGCGCCGGGTTCCCGTTTGGAAGCGCTGCTCGGCGCTGGCGAGCGTGCCCGCAGTCACCGAGGTGACGACGCCCGGTGTCGGCGCCGACGGGCTCGTCGCGCCGCCCCACTTCGTGAGTCCGGGGCCGAGAATCCCCTGGTTGCCGTTGATCGTATAGATCGAGTCGATGATGTTTCCGGTGTAGGAGATCGCATCGTAATAGCCGATCACCCCCCACTTGCCCTGATCGCCGACTTCGAACTTCGCCTCGGCGTTCGGCCCGAGGTCGTTGGCTGTCCTGCTCGTATAGGCGCTGTCCTTGAAGCTGCCGGTCTGGCACTGGCCGAGGGCGGCGGCGGCGCAGGGATACGGCGCCCGTCCCAGGTTGTCGCCGAACTGGAAGTTGATGCCGGAGCCGGTGAAGATATAGTACTGCGTGTCCTTGCGCGTCACCGAGTTGAAGCTGAACAGCCCGTCGAGCCCCTCCTCGGTGAAGCCGTTGTAGCGGCCGTACTGACCGGTGTTGGCGCCCCAGATCCCCCCCAGCCCGAGATCGATCTCGTCTTCCGAAGTCATTTGCGCCGCTGCGGGCACCGCCGGAGCGGCGCCGAGATCATCGGCCATGGCTCCGAACGGCAGCATACAGACGCCGCTCAAGAGCGTGGCGCGGAAGGTGAGTTTACGCCCCATGTCAGCCCCCCTTTGCCCCGATTATTGCGGGGGAAATATCGTCAGCGAGACCTCGTCAGCGCATGAAGTAGGCGCCGTTCGGGCTGTTCGACCCGTGGATCTGCGAGTGGCAGTTCAGGCACGTCCGCTGGTTCGCCAGTTCCGCCGAATAGAGTGCGCCGTGCCCCGGCACCGAACGCAATCCGCCGAACTGGCCGCCGCTTTGGTTGGCGATCGCGCTATGGCAGCTCGAGCACATGAAGCCCATATTCTCCTTCATCAGGCGCTGCTCGGTCGAGCCGTGCGGCGTGTGGCAGTTGGTGCAATCCTCTCGCACCGGCTGGTGCTCCCACAGCATCGGGCCGCGCTTGTCGGCATGGCAGTTGTAGCAGGTCTCGTTGACCGAGAACTCCTTGAGCAGATGCTCGGTGGGCGAGCCCATTGGAGCGTGGCAATCCGAGCAGACCACCTTGCCCTCGCGGATCGGGTGATGCGAGTATTTGAAGCTGTCGGCGCGTTGTTCGGCATGGCAGGCGAAGCACACCTCCGCCTGAGTCTTCTTCGCCCGCACCGGATCCTCGGCGGCATGAACCGTGTGGCAATCCGTGCAGGCGACGCCGGCGCGCTCCATGGCGCTGCCCTGCCAGTTGATGAGCATGCCGCCCTCATGGCAGCCCTGGCAGACCGCGTTGCGGTCCTCGACTGGCGAGGCGTTGGGTCCCTTGAAGACTACGCCCGGTTCGCCATCGCCGCCCTTCATCCGGCTGGCGACGTGCGCCGCGCTCGGGCCGTGGCAGGATTCGCAGCCTCCTTGCGCCATCGGCGTCTTCGGGTCGCCTTTCACCGCCATCGGCGACGACTTCAGGAACGCCTTGATGTGATCGTCCTGACCGTGACAGCCCAGGCAGGTTTGCGGATCGCCTTTGGCGTAGCCGCTCTCGTCGCCGACGGGCTTGGGCTTTTTGATCTTGGCCGGTTTGGCGGCCGGGGTCGCAACCGCCGGGCTCGCAGCCTGGGCCATGACCAAATTCGGTTCTGCGGCCGCGATCGTTTGACCGTAATCGAGCAACGCCGAATAGACCCCTTCATCGGCGACTGGTTTCGCCGGCGATTGGGCGGCGTCGGCGACGGCCAGATCAGGTTCGGCGGCGTCCGTCGACCGAACGAACTCACGCAGCGCGGCATAATCATCCGTGGCGGACGCCGGCTCTCCGGCCGCGCCCGCCTGAGCGGAGCCGCGCAACGCCGAATGATAAGCGTCACCGAGCGGATTGGGCTGTTCGGCCGCGACCAGCATCGGCTCTGCGGCGTCCTTCGACTGAACGAAATCACGCAGCACGGAATAATCATCCGTGGCGGACGCCGACTGTCCGGCCGCCCCCGGTTGGGCGAGACCAAGCAGCGCCGCAAAAATCACGCCCGACACGAAAAGCGCGATCGCTCCCTTGCTCGATTCGTTTGCAAGCCATGCGCGCCGACGCATCTTCCGATCGGCCGCCGGAATCGCCCGCGCGTCGAGCGCGTTTCGAATTTTGCCGCTCATGCCCCCGCCCCACCCTAAATTCGGCACCGGCCACGATCGCCCTATCGCCGGTTAAATCCGAACTCACGGCCATGACCCGTCCTTAGACCGGCCGATCAGCCATTGAGGCCCAAATTTACCATATTTTAACCATTATAGTCTTTGACGCAATCGCGCAATGAAAAGCCGTCAACCCTATCGCGCCACTGAACCCGCTTAGTCGGCCCCAAGCCACACCGCGAAACCAGAAGCGACTTAGACGGATCGTCAACGCCACGAATTGCCAACCTATTGATTGCAACCGCGACTCGGCGATGGAAAAGCGCCTTGGCGCCACGTTCTCATGGATCGGCGGGGTTGGGATCAGGCGTCGGCGAGCTGGCGCACGGCAGGCGGCAGGGCGACGTCGACGGCGCGTAGAGCGAGGCTTGCCGCAGGGCGCGGCGAAGTGGCCCCGCACAGCGGGACCACTTCACATTGCTGAAAGTTACGGGTCGCCGTCCAGACATGACCTCCATAGGAAAAACTGAGTTTGATAAGCGTCAATGGCCGGTCTTGGCTTGACGGCAATGATATTTCATGGGTTTTTGGGCGCGAGGGTCCCTCAGACCGGTTTGCCGGTGGTTGTTGAAATTGATTAAAGGCTTCCCTTTCCGGCGCATGGCAGAACGTGATGGCGCGCATGCAACCGAAAACCCTGAAGTTCAAGGTCGTGCTTTACCTCGCGATCGCGTTGTCGGTGGTGATGCTATTTTTCACGGTGCTAGTCGCCTGGTTTATGCACAGGGAAATCCTCGAAAAGGTGTCCGATCACGTCATTCAACTCTCCGAAGTGATCAGCAAGAGCGTCCACTTCGCCATGCTGCAGAACCAGCCCTCCTATGTCGACCAGATCATCCACGATGTGGCCGACAAGGAGCAAATCGACCGGGTCAGAATCCTGAGCAAAGAGGGAAAGATCACCCATTCGACCTACGCGCCTGAAGTCGGCCAGACGGTGGACCGGAACGCCGAGGCTTGCTCGCGTTGCCATCAGAGCGAGCGGCCGCTCGAACAAGTTCCTAGGAGCGAGCGAACCTGGACGTTCAAAGGCCCGGATGGCCAGTCGCTGCTCGGCAGTATGGAAGTCATCCGCAACGAGCCGTCTTGCTACAACGCCGCCTGCCATCAGCATTCGAAGGAGACGTCCGTCCTTGGCGTTCTCGACATCGTCTATTCACTCGATGCGACCGATCAAAAGTTGCGCGCCAGCACCCTCGGGATCGCCGGGATTTCTCTTGGCTTCATCGTGATCGCCTCGCTTTCGGTCGGCTTCTTCGTGCACCGTCTGGTCTACTTGCCGCTGCGCGACCTCGAGAACGGGGCGCAAAAACTCGCCGCCGGAAATCTGGAGCAGCCAATTCCGGTGCGCGGCGCCGACGAATTTGGCAAACTCGCCTCTTTGTTCAACGGCATGACCGCCGCCCTACGCAACTCGCGGGCAGAGCTGCGCAACTGGGCCCATACGCTCGAGCAGAAAGTGGAAATACGGACCCAGGAGCTGCGCCGCGCCGAGGCGGAGACCATGCGCGGCGAGAAGCTCGCCTCGGTCGGCCTGCTCGCCTCGGGCGTCGCCCACGAATTGAACAATCCCCTGACCGGCATCCTGACCTTCTCGCATCTTGTGCGGCAGAAAATGCCAGATAAGAGCCAGGACGCTGAGGATATGGACCTGGTGATCCGCGAAACCAAGCGATGCGCGGCGATCATCAGGCGGCTGCTCGATTTCGCTCGTGAAAAACAGCCGGAGAAGAAATTCACCAACCTCAACAAGGTCATTGAGGACACGGTGCGCCTCGTCGAGCGGCCCGCGCACCTGCGCGATATCGAGATCACCATGGACCTCGATCCGACGCTGCCGCCGATCTGGATCGACGCCGATCAGATCAAGCAGGTGATCATGAACATGCTCGTCAACGCCCAGCACGCGGTCGAGGCGAAGGGAAGCATCACCGTGGCCACCCGCCGCGCATCGCGTCCGCGGGCGTCCACCGACGCTGGCGAGCCGGCGCCGATGGTGGCGATATCGATCGTCGACACTGGCTGCGGCATCCCGGACGAGAACCTGCAACGGATATTCGATCCGTTTTTCACCTCCAAGGACGTGGGCAAGGGAACCGGATTGGGACTTTCCGTCAGCCACGGCATCGTCGAGGCTCACGGAGGCTTCATCGAAGTGGAAAGCAAGGTCGGCGAGGGATCGACGTTCCGCGTCTTTCTGCCGCTGACGCCGCCGTCGGCCCGCCCCGAAATCAAAGCCAGCGGGAGCGTTTCATGAGCGCGCGAATTCTGGTCGTCGACGACGAGGAGATCGTCATCAAGAGCTGTTTGCGCATTCTCGGCGACGGCGACTACCAGGTCGAGGCGGTGCAGGACGGTCGAGAGGCGCTGCGTAAAATCGAGGAACATTCCTACGACGTGGTGATCCTCGACATCATGATGCCCAACTTCGGCGGCCTCGAAGTGCTGCGCCGGATCAAGGAGACGCATCCCGACGTGGATGTCGTCATGGTGACCGGCCTGTCGGAGATCGACACGGCGGTGCAGGCGATGAAGCTCGGCGCGTTCGATTACATTTCTAAGCCATTCGAACCCGACGAGATAAAACTGGTGGTGCAGCGCGCGCTGGAGCGGCGCCGGCTGCTCCAGGAGAACCTCAATCTCAGGAGCGAAGTCAACTCGAAATATCGTTTCGAGAACATTATCGGGTCGAGCCCGCAGATGCAGGCGGTCTATCGCCTCGTCGCGCAGTGCGCGCCCACCAATTCGACCGTTCTGCTCACCGGGGAAAGCGGCACCGGCAAGGAGATGATCGCGCGCGCGATCCACTACAACAGCTTGCGCAAGGACAAGGCGTTCGTCGCCGTGGACTGCAATTCGTTGAGCGAGAACCTGGTGGAAAGCGAGCTGTTCGGTCACGTCAAGGGCGCTTTCACCGGCGCCGTCGCCAACAAGAAAGGCATGTTCGAAGTCGCCGGCAGCGGCACGCTGTTTCTCGACGAGATCGGCAATTTCTCTATGGCGATCCAAGGCAAGCTGCTGCGCGTCCTGCAGGAGAGGGAATTCCGGGCGGTCGGCGACACCCGAATCCAGGCCGCCAATTTTCGGCTGATCACCGCCACCAACAAGGACCTGAAGGCGATGGTGGCGGCCGGCAGTTTCCGCGACGACCTCTATTATCGCATCAATATTTTCCCGATCCGCGTCCCGGCGCTGCGCGAACGCAAGGACGACATTCCGGCGCTCGCCTATCATTTCCTCAACGCGTTCAGCGCCGAACTGAGGAAGAAGGTCAGCGACATTTCCGAGGGCGCGATGAGCGCGCTGGTCAATTACAACTGGCCGGGCAACGTGCGCGAACTCGAGAACTTCATCCAGCGGGCGGCGATCCTGACCAGCGACCACGTCATCCGCCAGGCCCACCTCGCCGGCGTCATCGATCCTTCGGCGCGGCAGGCGGACTTGGCGGCGCCGAGAACCGGCGACGAGCTCAAACGGGTCAAGAAGGCCGCGCGCGAGAAGTTGGTGGAGGAGATCGAGAAGCAGTTCGTGGTCGAGGCGCTCAAGCGCAATGGATGGAACGTCACCAAAAGCGCCGAGGACAGCGGAATGCAGCGCACGAATTTCCAGGCGCTGATGAAGAAATACGCTATCCGCGTGCGCGACGCCGAACACGACGCGGGCGGCCCCGAGGTCCCGACCGAATCGTGAATGGCTGTTTCGCCCCGTGACTAAAGCCGATCCCGCCGTGGCGCAGGCATGATCCGATCAGGTGGGGCGGGCGTCGCTCGACGGCACGGGTTTCAGCTCCGCCGGTGCGGGCACGACTTCCACCTCCTCGTAGCCAGTCAGCATCGCCTTGATATGCGACGTCGGGGTGTGACCCAAGGTGGCGAGATAGACATGGATGATCACGAAAAAGACCAAGAAAATGAAGATCAGGGTATGCACGGTGTCGATGACCCGCAAGCCGCCGAAAAAATCAACCTGACGGGGGAACCGCGTTGCGTACCACAGCAAGATGCCGGTGTAGAACTGGATCGGGAGGCACAGCATCATGACGATCTGGTAAAACATGCTCTGCAGCGGATTGAACTTGCGATAGATGGTGAGACGATGCGGATTGGGATCGTCTTTAAATATGCCAAAGCCGTAGTAATAGGCTTGCCGCAAGCTGCCGAGGAAATGCTTTCGCGGGTTCAGTTCGGCGTGATAGGCCTTGATCCGATCCGAAAAAAGATAAAACACAAGCCAGATAAAAAAATTGGCGTTCAGCACGAGGCCGGTCCAATTGTGCACGGTGACCGCCGTCCTGAACGGCGCCACATCGATCAGCCCGACATAGCGCATCTGCAGCCCGGTGAGTATCATCAGGACGATGCCGACGGCATTGATCCAGTGCCAGATTCTGACCGGCAGCGGGTGGATATATAGTCGCATGTCGCCGTTCCTTTCAGCGCTCCCGCGCCGTCATGCCGCCTTAGGGCCATCGCCGCCGGCCGGCCGATCGCCGGAACCGCCGCTGTGCGACGCGGCCAAGCCGTAGCGCTTTAGGATCCATCCCATGGTCAAGTGCCCAACCGGAAGGGCAAGGCCTCCGAGGACGGCTAGGATGAGCAAGATATCGAGGAATCCGATCCTGGTGCCGCCAATCACATAGAAGCCGCTCACCGACGCGAGCGAGAGCGCCGAATTCAGCACGTCCGCGCTTGCGCTATAGTCAATGCGTCGGCCGTCCGGCCTGAGGAGAGAGATGGTCACGCTCTTGAAGGCCGAGGATCCCGCGCTGTGACAGACTTGGCAGTCGCTGATCGCCTTGCTCTTGTCGGCGAGTTGATGCGCCTGCGGAGCGGTGCGAACGTCCAGCCGGCCGCGCAACATGGTCTTGCCGCCTATGCCCTCGCGATTGAACGTTTGCAGGAGGTTAAACAGCGTCTGCGCGCTGATCCCTTTGCCATCCGATTCGGCGCTGGCGTCGAACAGCGGCAGGCCGATTTGTTCGGTTTTCAGCGGCACCTCCTGACTGTCGACCAGCATGAGATCGACTTTGCGTTGCGCAGAGGGCGCGTGGCAGGCCGGACAAGACACCACCTGGAAATGCAAAGCTGCATTGGGAAGCCATTTCTGGTGGGCTTCCAGCACGCCGTCGTGACAGCCGAAACAGGCCGCCTCCGGCCCCTGGCCGATCGAGGTGGGTTTCACAGCGTGGGCGCTATGGCAGTCGAAGCAGATCGGCGCATAGCCCTTATCGGCGCTGCGACGGAATGCCGCGTGCATGCTGCCGGAGTAGGCGGTGTAAATCGCCGAGTGGCATTTCTGGCAGGGAACTTGGTCGATTTGCGTCGCCGCATCCTTGATGACCGCATGCTGGTTATGGCAGTCCGTGCAGATGGGCGCCGCCGAATCGCCGTTGCGCACTAGCGCGGCGTGAATGCTGGTCTCCCATTGCTCGAACTTGTCGGCATGACACCCGCGGCAAACTTGGGTCATGGCGAGTGAAAAGCTGCGCCTGCTCTCGATCTCCTTTTGGGCGGGCGGGTGCGCGGCGAGATCGATGTCGGCGTGACAGCCGGCGCACCCGATGGAACTGTGAACGGACTTGGCGAACATATCCCCCGGCACAAACAGCTGCAGGATTGCGCCGTCCGCCAACTTCTTCTCCATGCCGGCGACGCCGTGACAGGCGAGGCATTGCTGGTCCGTCGGCGAAGGCGCGGCGTCGGCCGCGAACGCCGGCGGAGCGGCGGCGGCGGGCAGGAAGGCGATCCCTGCGCCGAAGGCCGCGATAACCGGGTCGATGCGCAGGCGCGCAAGCCGGGCCTTAAACAAGGTAAGATAACCGAGCATATTCCTCCCCGCGGCGCCCTCGCGGCCACCATGATCCCGGGGGTATTCAGCCCCCCCAGAGGATCAGCGCATCTTCTGTTTCGTGCCGTAGCGCGGCGGAGATTGTATTGATCTATCTCATGCGCCCGGATCGATCTCATTTGGCGGCTGTTCGGCCCATGACATGCAGTCGGCGGCGGATCGAATCGACCGCGAATTGCGCGGCGTCGCGATCAATGCCGACGTTCACGCAACCGGCATCGGCCGCGATCAATTTTAGAATTTATGGCCATTCGCCTCATACGCCTTGCCCTTGTCATTTCGCGCGCCGCCGCCCGCTGGATTTACATGGCAATATCCGCAAGGCTTGCCTTCCTTCGCGGAATAGGCCGGCAACGCCGTGGCGTGCCGGGGGGCCACCACGAGGCCGGCGCTCGCAACAAGCATTCCCAGGCCTAGCGTAGCCAGCACGGCGACAATCGTCTTCCGCGTCGCGGTTGAACTGCTCAAAATATCCGCGTCCCTCATGGGTATTTCCTCTCTTCTCAGACCGCCGTGGCGGCCATCTCGTTACGGCTTCGTATATATCACGGTACGCGCTTCGCGAGGATCGATCCAGGACGATTCGCAGCATTGATCCAGAACAGGTCTTCGATGGTTCGACGACGCGATTCGGCGCTCGAGGCGCGACATGCTCGCGCGAAGGGCTCGTTCATCCAATTATATCAGGTGACCAGAGCGCGTCGACATTCAGGATTACGCGTAGCGTTCGTCTGTTTCGATCTCGCGCGCAACAATCGCCATCCGCAATTCGTCGCTTGCGCGATCAATATGAAGCGGGGGTTTGTACTGTTCCGGGCGGGATAGGCCGCTCCGAGGGGAGAAGCGCGTCCAATTCAGGCGAGTGGCCGGAAATGAGAGGGTAGGCCCAATCCTATCAGGCTCGCCAGAAGGCTAATGGCCTCGCACGCTCTCCTGCGCAGCTTCGCGGACGCCTCCCGGACGAGCCGAGACAGTTTTGCAAGTCGCTCAAGAAATAACACACGGACCGCGCACGGCTCACAGCTAACCCGCGCGGTCCACCCTTGGACGCAATTCACCTAACAATCTCAAAGGCTGAAAGAAACGCAGGGACAACCCGATCAACTCTTGAACTTATGTCCATTCTCTTGATATTCTTTACCCTTGTCGGTCTCCGGCCCGCCCCCGGCTGGATTTACATGGCAATACCCGCAGGGCTTGGCTTCCTTCGCAGCATAGGCCGGCAATGCCGTGGCATGCCGGGGGGCCACGACGAGGCCGGCGCTCGCAACAAGCATTCCCAGGCCTAGCGTAGCCAGCACGGCAACAATCGTCCTCCGCGTCGCGGTTGAGCTGTTCGAAATATCCGCGTCCTTCATGGGTCTTCTCTCTCTTCTCCGACCGCCATGGCGGCCATCTCGTTACGGGGCCGTATAGATCACGATACGCGATTCGTGCGGATCAAGCTAGGATGATTCGCAGCATTGATCCAGAACAGGTCTTCGATGGTTCGACAACGCGATTCCGCGCTAGAGGCGTGACATGCTCGCGCGACGTGATGTTTCATCTAATGATATCAGGTCACTAGCGCGAAAAATGTAGGGCACATTTCTCCTCTCCGCCCTCGGCCAACGGTCAGACCCGAGCGCCGTCTGCCGCGGTCCCTAGCTGTTTAGTCCCAGAATGTGATGGTGTAGATTTGTCATCATCGCAGCGGTAGGGTCTATGGGCTAAGTTCTTCATCGGAGCGCCAAGACGACGCACGCCGTTCGTGCGGAGCGACAGCGATCGCAAGCTTCGGTCGCGCAACTCGCCCAGCGCCACGGGATCAACGAGAAGACAGTGATAGAGTGGCGCTCGCGCCAATCGATCGAAGACCTCCCGATGGGGCGGAAGGAACGGCGCAGCTCGGCGCTGAAGCCAATGGAGGAGGCCGGCGTAACGATTTCGCGTCATCCGCACACGAGCGGCGACGCGCGGGCGTTCAGCGCGTTGGCGCCGATCGGCCATGCCGAAACGATGACCGCGCTGACCGCCGAGCGCGCGTTTCTCGCCGAACTCGAAGGCTCCTGCCGCACGCCGATCGCCGGCTACGCGCGCCTCGAACGAGCGGCGCTGACGCTGACCGCGCAGGTGTTGCGCGTGGACGGCTCCGAGGCGCTCGACGTGCGCCTGACCGGCGCTGCCGCCGACGCGACGCGCCTGGGCGGCGAGGCCGACCTCGTTTTTGCCGGCTTTGCGACGTTTTTGCGCTAGCGCAAGTTCTTGCCTGCGCTTGCGCGCCGGCGCGCGCGAAGCGGAGCGAGTTCGCCAGGCCGAGCGGACGCCGAGGCCGCCGCGAGGGCACCCTTTACTCGGGGGGCGTTCGCGGGGTAGCGATAAGGCGAGCGACGAATTCGGGAAGGCCGTTCGCGGAGAGCGCGTCCGGCGCGGCGGGGGATTGACGGCCGATGGACTATCAGCGGCGCTTCGAGGAAGCGATCGACCAACTGAAGCGGGAAGAGCGTTATCGCGTCTTCGCCGATCTCGAACGCGACGCGACGCGCTTTCCGATGGCGCTGTGGCGCCCGCCGGGCGAACAGCGCGCGCCGCGCGAAGTCACCGTCTGGTGCTCCAACGACTATCTCGGCATGGGCGGGCGCCCCGAGGTCATCGAGGCGAGCGTCGCCGCGACGCGCGCCCATGGCGCCGGCGCCGGCGGGACCCGCAACATCGCCGGCACCCATCACCCGATCGTCAGCCTCGAGCGCGAACTCGCCGACCTGCACGGCAAAGAGGCGGCGCTGGTCTTCACCTCGGGATGGATCTCCAATCTCGCCGGCATTTCGACGATCGCCAGCCTGCTGCCCGACTGCCTGATCCTCTCCGACGCGCTGAACCACAATTCGATGATCGAAGGCGTGCGCCGTTCGGGATGCGAAAAGAAGATCTGGCGCCACAACGACGTCGCCCATCTCGAAGCGCTGCTCGCCGCCGAGGACAAGGAGCGCGCCAAGCTGATCGTGTTCGAGAGCCTCTATTCGATGGACGGCGACTTCGCGCCGATCGCCGAGGTGGTCGCGCTCGCCAAGAAGCACGGCGCGATGACCTACATCGACGAAGTGCACGCGGTCGGCATGTACGGGCCGCGCGGCGGGGGGTTGAGCGAGCGCGAAGGCCTGATGGGCGAAATCGACGTCATCGAGGGCACGCTCGCCAAGGGCTTCGGCAGTCTCGGCGGCTACATCGCCGCCGACGCGACGTTGATCGACGCGGTGCGCAGCTACGCGCCGTCGTTCATCTTCACCACCACCTTGCCGCCGAGCGTCGCGGCGAGCGCCGCCGCGGCGGTTCGCCACCTGAAGGCCTCGAACGCCGAACGCGAGCGCCACCAGGCGATGGCGCGCATGGTCAAGCACGCGCTCAGCGCGGCGGGCCTGCCGGTGCTCGACAACCCCTCCCACGTCGTGCCGGTGATGGTGCGCGACGCCAAGAAGTGCCGCGCCGCGAGCGAGCTGTTGCTGCGCCGCCACGAAATCTACATCCAGCCGATCAACTATCCGACCGTCGCCAAGGGCGCGGAACGGCTGCGCATCACGCCGACGCCGCGCCACACCGAGGCGCAGGTGGCGAGGTTGGTCGAAGCGCTGGTCGACGTCTGGACCACGCTCGGCCTGCCCTTCGAGGAGGCCCGCGTCGTGCCGCTGCGCCGCCCGGGCGCGGACGCCGCGGCGAATTGCTCGTACCCCGAGATGAAGAAGGCGGCGGAATAGGCGATCCGGTTTGCGCCCCCTTCCCCCCTTGCAGGGGAAGGCGGCCCTTTGTCCAATCCGGCTAGATGGGTGACACATTGGACTGGGATGATGGGTGACAGTTTTCTGTCGGCTGGGAGGACCGGCCGATGCCTTGGAAAGAAAACTGCGCGATGGACCAGCGGATGCGATTTGTCGGGATGGATTTGGCTGGCGATTTTTCGATGACGGAGCTTTGCGAGGCGTTCTCGATCAGCCGGAAGACGGGCTACAAGTGGCGCGAGCGCTATGCGGCGTTGGGGGCCGAAGGGCTTGTCGAGCGTTCGCACGCTCCCCATTGGCCGGCTCATGCGACGGCGCCGGCTGTGGTTGAGGAAATCATCGCGCGGCGGCGGCTGCGGCCGAGTTGGGGACCGCGCAAGATCATCGGCAAGCTCGTCGACGTTCGCCCCGACGTCGTCTGGCCCGCCCCCTCGACGGCGGGCGAGATTTTGAAGCGGGCGGGGCTTGTGGGAGCGCGCCGGCTGCATCGGCGAGCGCCGCCGCGGCTCGGCGAACTGACGCGGGCCGAGCGGCCCCATCATCTATGGGCGGTCGATCACAAGGGGTGGGTCAAGCTCGGCGACGGAACGCGCTGCGAGCCGCTGACGATCACCGACAGTTTCAGCCGCTATCTGATCAGCGTCGGCGCCACGTCGAGCACGCGTGAAGAGCAAGCCAGGCCTTTGTTCGAGCGGGCTTTCCATGAACATGGGCTGCCCGACGCGATCCGCTCCGACAACGGAGCGCCGTTCGCCTCGACCGGCGTGACGGGGCTGACCGCGCTGTCGGCGTGGTGGGCCAAATTGGGCGTCGCGCACGAGCGCATCGATCCAGGCCATCCGCAGCAAAACGGACGGCACGAGCGTTTTCATCTGACCTTGCTCGAGGCGATGCGGCCGCCTTGCGCCGACCGCCAGGCCCAGCAGCGACGCTTCGAAGTCTTCCTGCGCGAATATAACCAAGAACGCCCGCACGAGGCGCTCAGCCAGAAGCCGCCGGCGCGCTTCTACGCGCCCTCGCCGCGCGCCATGCCGGACAAGATTCCCGAGCCCGATTATCCCAACGACGCCGCGACGCGCCAAGTGCGGCAAAACGGCGAGATCAAATGGGGCGGCAAGCTGGTGGGCGTCTCCACCGCGCTCGCCGGCGAGACGGTCTGCGTCGAAGAAACCGAACAGGGCGAATGGCAAGTGCGCTTCTACGCGCTGCCGCTCGGCGTCATCGACGCCAAAACAAAACGCCTGCGCCGCCGGCCCGTCCTTAAGGACGGGCCGGCGGCGCAACAACCCTTAGAAACCTGAAAATGTGTCACCCATCATCCCGGTCCAAATCGTCACCCATCATCCCGCTGGACACCTCGCGTCAGCGAGGGCCGGATGAGGGCTCGCGCCGCAGGGCGCGTTGCTTCGGCGGCGTCCGGACTTTCCCGGTTCGTCACGCATAAACTGCGGCGGATCGTGGCCAACCGAGAAACGCCTCTCGCGGCGCATTCTCGTCAGGGCGGCGAATCCAGGTTAAGACGCCGCATGACCCCGCGTGAAATCGGCTGCGAAAGTCGCGAAGCGCGGCCTTAAGGCGCGGCACCGGTCAATTGTCTTTTGCGCCGTCAAAAATCCACGTGCGGATGGTGTCTCGATCGCAGATCGACAGTTGTTTCTTTCCATGCGGCATACGAATTTCTGCAGAGGCGCGCCAATCTAGCAATCTCACCAGGTTGCTCGCCTCAGGATCGCCGGGAATAACCATCGGGCCGAACTTGGTGCCTTTCATCACGCCCTGATACGAGGTCAAATCCAATCCGCTTTGTTCGTATCCTTCTCCCCCCGACTGATGGCAGCTCGAGCATCTAAATTTCAGAAGCGGGAGGACATCTTCGGAGAAGCTCACTTTTGGCGCCAGTGGCTGCGCAGCTTGAGCCTGGCATAGCGGCGATTTACTTCCTCCGCCGGCGAGAACCATAGCCGACAGCGCTGTCGCCACCCCCAGCGCCAGTGTGAATGCGACTTTCAAACGAGCCTCCATACAGACAACATCAAGCAGTTGTTCTAAGCGGCGAGGAAACAGCAAATCGGCATTACCGAGAAGTCGGTCGGTTCCAACGCCAATGTGCAACAGCTTCCTATGCCTGGCAAGCTTGAAGTGTGGAGCGGCCACGCGCAACGGGACCACTTCAGCGAGTGCCTTTCAACCTCGAAGATTAGCACGCGCCGTACGTCGGCGAAGAGCCCGACCTGAAATTGGTTGACCGGCCTCGCGGCTGTTGATTCCCTGGGTTTGCAACAACTTGGGGAGATTCGCGATGCCTTGGAGCGAGGCCGATCGGGTGAAGTATGACGTCATTCGGGATCGTTATTCAACCGATATGTCGGATGCGGAGTTCCAACTGATTTGGCCGCTGCTTCCGCCGCCCAAGAGGCGTGGACGCAAGCCGACGGACTTTCGCATCATCCTCGACGCGCTGTTTTACATGATCCGGGTCGGATGTCCGTGGCGACTGTTGCCGAAGGATTTTCCGCCGTTCACGACCGTTCAGAACCGGTTCTACGCTTGGCGGGACAGCGGATTATGGGAGCAGATCGTCGGCGTGCTGGTAGCGACCGCGCGCGAGGCCCAGGGCCGCGAGTCGGCGCCGACGGCCGTCGTCGTCGACAGCCAGTCGATCAAGACGACCGAAGCCGGAGGGCCGCGCGGCTTCGACGCCGGCAAGAAAACCAAAGGCCGCAAACGACACCTCGCCGTCGATACGGCAGGTCTGCCGATCGAATGTCAGATCAGCCCCGCCAGCGTTCAGGACCGCGACGCCCTCGCGCCGCTGCTCGGCGCGGTGCATCGCAAGAGCCCGTGGGTGGCGATGTCCTTCGTCGACGGCGGTTATCAGGGAGACGAGGCGCAACGGGCCGCTTACGAAGCGAGCCGCATTTCCATCACGGTCGTCAAACGCACGGACAAACAGGTCAAAGGGTTCATCGTATTACCGAAAAGGTGGGTCGTCGAACGGACGCTGGGTTGGATCAATCGCGCGCGTCGCCTGTCGAAGGATTTCGAGGCGACCATCGAATCCTCGCTCGCTTGGCTGCAACTGGCTCTCGCTTTCCTCCTCATACGAAGGCTCGCCAGCGCGAAAATCGACGCCACTTGAATTTCGAGTCGGGCTCGAAGACGAACGCGCTCCCTGCGCGCTTCAACGGGAACGAGAGATGATTCCTCTAAAGCCCGGATGCGCATTCGAGCTGAACAAGCGGCTTCTCGCTCTCAATCCGCGGGATGGAGAGAAACTCGTCGAAGTCGTCTTGCTCTCCAAGAACGCGCACAATTGTTTTCAAATAGTTGCGCGAATTGTACCGACGCTCGTTTTTCCTATACAGCCCGCGAAACAAAAAAATTACGTCGAGCGCCGACGCCCAATGAAAAAAGGCCGGGGGAAGATCCCCCCGGCCTCCGCCTCGCTCATGGATCACACGAGGCGCCAGTTGGTCATCCGCATTCAATTTTTCGCCGGCGTGCCAGCTCCAAACACCGCTCGAGCCCCCGTCCAGGCCAGCATGGCCAAGCCGGCGAATGGCATGATGACGACGAAGGCCAAGCCGATGAAGGGCGCGGCAATCAAGATCCCGACTTGCCGCAACACCCGGCCGACCGTCTTCACCGCTCCAAATTTAGCTGCGGCGGCGCGCGCCCCCATCACAGCCAGAATTCCGAGCCCGACGAACGGCAAGGCGACGATATAGGCCAAGCCGATGAACGGCGCGGCGAAGAACAGGGCAATGTTCTTCAGCGTGCTTGCCAGGGTGGCTGGTTCGGCCCAAGCCGCATCGGCAGTGATCGGCAAAGCCGCCGCTTCCGCCACGACCGCGGGCGCCGCCAGGGCGTCGCGGGCGCTGTCTTCGATCATCTCGGGAGACAGCGGCTTGTGCACGAAGCTCGAGACGCCTGCGGCCTTGGCGCGCGCTTCTGCCGCGTCGGTGCCGTAGCCGGTGATGATCACCACCGGGGTCCACGGCCTGCGCGCCTTGATCTGTTCGGCCACTTCGAGTCCGCTCATTCCGGGCATGCGGATGTCGGTGTAGACGAGGTCGTATTTTTCCTCGTTCAGCTTGCGCAGCGCCTCTTCTCCGTTTTCGGCGGTGATGACGGCGTACCCCTTGCTGGAAAGAATCCGGTCGATGCTTTTGCGGACGGCCGGATCGTCGTCGACGACGAGCACTTTGGCTGATGCGTTCATAACCTGCTCCTTTTCGAATACTCGCTGGTGTCGTGTTTGATAGTTGAATGGGTTTTTTGGCGGTCCTCAGACCGCACGCGCGCCGCTTGGGGCGTCCGTCTGCCCCGGCACTCGCCGCAAGGCCCACTTTTTCCGCGTGATAGCGGCGTCAGTGACGTTGATGACCTCCTGCGGGCCAACGGGCTTGGCGACGTAGTCGTAAGCGCCGAGCCGCACCGCCTCTTTGGCGCTGGCCACGGTCGGATAACCGGTGATGATCACCACTTCACTCTCGGGCCATTTCTGTTTGATGGCGCGCAGCACCGACAGACCGTCCTGCCCGGGCATGCGCATATCGAGCAACACGACGTCGAAAGGATTCTGCTCCATCGTTTGAAGCGCCTCTTCGCCATCGCTCGCGGCCGCAACATTGCGGGAGACGCTCTGCAGCGACCGTAGGTAGCTCCAGCGCACGGCCTCGTCGTCATCAACGACGAGAATTCTATTATTGTCGCTCATCTTGGCCGCCTTGCTTGCTGTTATCGGTCTTGCTGACCTTAACGCAAGCGCCGTGCCACAGCCTTGCCGTCCTTGAGTTTCCTTGTAATTACAATCGGTTGGGCAACATAATGGGGCGCCTTGTTGGCGGCGCCGGTCCGCCGAAGTACGTTTTTCTATACAGCCGCCAGCCTAGCGCGACGAAAAGATATGGTTTTTCAAGCCAATACGCCGCTCGGGCGCCGCATAGTTTTTTTGTCCGGGGTCGTGCGTAAGTGTGGATTGGCGCCGAGCCGGGGATCTGACGCGCTTTTGATGATCGTCGTGGGCTTTGTCACGTTGTTGAATCAAGTTCGCGAGAAGCCTGCGCTTCCGAAAGTTTCAAGCTGCCGCGACTGCCTCGCGCCATGTGCTCATCGCCACGGCGCGAAGCGTGCGATGCGTTTGAGATGAGGCCAGATGGCGTTGGACGTTGAAGGTGTTGTGTGACTCGGCGCGCGATCTGACCCGCTTTCGGCTTCCAACGCTGGGTCTGACTCACTTTTGATGAAGTTGAGGCGCCGATTTGGCCTGGTTTCGCAGGGGAATCAGCGCCATGCGGTCTCTTCACGCCTCAGAGTTGCTCCCGCCCGGCTTTTCCGCGGTTGATGCGTTGAGCGACGGCGACAGCACCGTCATTACGATACGCGCGACGAGCGCGTTGAGCGCGTGCCCATCTTGTGGAGCGATTTCCGATCGTGTTCACAGCCGATATCCTCGTCGCCTGGCGGACTTACCGATTGCGGGACAGCGCGTCGTGTTGGTGCTCCATGCCCGGCGCTTCTGCTGTGACGCGCTTCGATGCGCGCGCCGCATCTTCACGGAACGCTTCGACGACAACATTCTCAAGCCTTGGGCGCGGCGCACCGCTCGGCTCGATCAGATTGTTCATTGCCTCGCGCTCGCCCTGGGAGGCCGACCGGCGGCGAGTTTCGCGCGCCGCTTGAGCATGCCGGTCAGCAACGACACCCTATTGCGCGCCGTGCGCAGGCGCGGCAGCCCGAGCTTCGCGCCCCCGGCGATCATTGGGATCGACGACTGGGCTTGGCGCCGCAACCAACGCTACGGAACGTTGATCTGTGATCTCGAACGTCGAAAGACGATCGCGTTGTTGCCGGATC
Organism: uncultured Alphaproteobacteria bacterium; assembly: GCA_963775575.1. Lineage (GTDB taxonomy): Bacteria > Pseudomonadota > Alphaproteobacteria > Rhizobiales > Beijerinckiaceae > Roseiarcus. The sequence continues at coordinate 502,976 of CAVZJG010000002.1, read as the reverse complement.
GAGAACCGGCGACCGCCGAGGCATGGCTGACCAGCCAACCGCAGATCGCTGTCGTGGCTCGGGATCGAGGCGGCGGCTACGCGATGGCGACGCAAAAGGCGCTCCCCAACGCGGTGCAGGTCGCCGACCGCTGGCATCTGATGGAGAACGCAAGCCACGCTTTCCTCGACGCCGTGCGCAAGTCGATGCGTCAAATTCGGACCGCGATCGGCGCGACCACGATCAATCCCGCCCTGCTCACCGCGGCCGAGAAGCTCCAATATGAGGGGTATCTGCGCCGCGAGGAAGCCAACGCCGCCATCCTTGCGATGGCCAAGGACGGCGCGACGATCAGGGAGATCGTGCGTCGTACCGGCTACAGCCGCGGTCTCACCCGAAAGGTGCTTCGCGGTCAGAGGTCGGACATGTTCCGCGTTCGCAGCAGCTCGCTCGAAGCCTACCTTCCCTGGCTAGACGAGCAATGGGCGGCGGGGCGTCGCAATGGTTCTGAGCTATGGCGTTCACTGAAGCGGCAGGGGTTTCGGGGTCTGACGCACTTTTGATGACGAACGGGTCACGTGGCGCCGATGACCCGTGCCTGAAGCAAGTCGAGTTTTCCTCGCCCATACATCTGGCGCTTGACCAGCTTGAGCTTGCAGATCTGGCCTTCGGCTTGGCCGTTGGACCAACCCGACGAGATTGCGGCGCTCACGGCGGCTTTGTCTTTTGTGACGCCGTTCGCGAATCCGGCGACGAGACTCGTCTTGGCGCGCTCGATCCACGGATCGAGTTCCGCTAGCGCCTTTCTTCGGATCATGGCTTGGAAATCCGCCACGATTTCGCGCGCCTCGACCAGAAGCTCGACGCCGCTCTCGATGGCGGCGACGGTTACGGTCTCGGCCTTAGAGAGCCGGTCGCGCCCGATCGTCATCAACCGGGCGATGGTTCGGGCGGAGGGCGTGCGGCTTATCGCGCTCGCATCCATCTTTTCCGATCGCCGACGTCGTCCGCTCCACTCACTGACGACACGAAGGCATCCGCGAAACCCCTGCCGCTTCAGTGAACGCCATAGCTCAGAACCATTGCGACGCCCCGCCGCCCATTGCTCGTCTAGCCAGGGAAGGTAGGCTTCGAGCGAGCTGCTGCGAACGCGGAACATGTCCGACCTCTGACCGCGAAGCACCTTTCGGGTGAGACCGCGGCTGTAGCCGGTACGACGCACGATCTCCCTGATCGTCGCGCCGTCCTTGGCCATCGCAAGGATGGCGGCGTTGGCTTCCTCGCGGCGCAGATACCCCTCATATTGGAGCTTCTCGGCCGCGGTGAGCAGGGCGGGATTGATCGTGGTCGCGCCGATCGCGGTCCGAATTTGACGCATCGACTTGCGCACGGCGTCGAGGAAAGCGTGGCTTGCGTTCTCCATCAGATGCCAGCGGTCGGCGACCTGCACCGCGTTGGGGAGCGCCTTTTGCGTCGCCATCGCGTAGCCGCCGCCTCGATCCCGAGCCACGACAGCGATCTGCGGTTGGCTGGTCAGCCATGCCTCGGCGGTCGCCGGTTCTCGATCCGGCAACAACGCGATCGTCTTTCGACGTTCGAGATCACAGATCAACGTTCCGTAGCGTTGGTTGCGGCGCCAAGCCCAGTCGTCGATCCCAATGATCGCCGGGGGCGCGAAGCTCGGGCTGCCGCGCCTGCGCACGGCGCGCAATAGGGTGTCGTTGCTGACCGGCATGCTCAAGCGGCGCGCGAAACTCGCCGCCGGTCGGCCTCCCAGGGCGAGCGCGAGGCAATGAACAATCTGATCGAGCCGAGCGGTGCGCCGCGCCCAAGGCTTGAGAATGTTGTCGTCGAAGCGTTCCGTGAAGATGCGGCGCGCGCATCGAAGCGCGTCACAGCAGAAGCGCCGGGCATGGAGCACCAACACGACGCGCTGTCCCGCAATCGGTAAGTCCGCCAGGCGACGAGGATATCGGCTGTGAACACGATCGGAAATCGCTCCACAAGATGGGCACGCGCTCAACGCGCTCGTCGCGCGTATCGTAATGACGGTGCTGTCGCCGTCGCTCAACGCATCAACCGCGGAAAAGCCGGGCGGGAGCAACTCTGAGGCGTGAAGAGACCGCATGGCGCTGATTCCCCTGCGAAACCAGGCCAAATCGGCGCCTCAACTTCATCAAAAGTGAGTCAGACCCTCGGTTGGGTGCCGATCGGGGCTCAATCCGCACGCCGAATAACACTCGCTCTCGCGCCCTGTATTCGCAGTTTTGTTCTGAGTGGCGTCGACTTTGGGAAAGCGCTGTCGCGACGCCCGCCGTTCAGGCCCTCAGGTACCTGTTGAGCCAATCCAGCGTGCGTTGCCAAGCTTCTTTGGCTGCGGCTTCAGCGTAACGAGGGGTTGTGTCGTTGTGGAAGCCGTGATTGGCGCCTTTGTAGATATGTCCCTCGTGCGGCACGTGCGCCTCCGTGAGGGCGGCGTCGAACGCCGGCCATCCAGCGGTGATGCGCGTGTCGAGCTCGGCGTATTGCGCGTTTATTGGTGCCTTGATCTTGGCCGTGTCGGCGGTGTTGGGTTGAACGCCGTAGAATGGAACTGCAGCGGCAAGATCCGCGCCCATCCGCACCGCCAGTTGATTGACGACGCCGCCGAAGCAAAAGCCGACGGCGCCGAGTTTGCCGGTGCTGTCCGGGCGAGATTTCAGCCAGGTCGCCGCGGCGAAGAAATCGTCCCTCATCTTGGCGCCGTCCACCTGGGCGAAAAGCATCGCGCCCTTCTCGTCATCTCCGGGATACCCGCCTACCGATGTCAGCCCATCGGGCGCGAACGCGATAAAGTTGGCGACCGCCAGCCGTCGAGCCACATCTTCAATGTAGGCATTGAGGCCGCGATTCTCGTGAATCACCAGGACGGAGGGAAGTTTGGTCGCGTTCGCCGGCCGCACGAGGTAGCCCTTGATGCTTCCGTTTCCCTGCGGCGACGGCACGGTGTCATATTCAGCCGTGATCCGTTTGTCGTCTGGTGGAACCTGCACCGCCCAGGCGTAGTTCGGCTTCAGCATCTGGAAGAGCGCCGCCGCGCTGACGCCGCCGATGGCGAATTTTTGTGCGCCATCCAAGAAATCCCGGCGGCCAATCTCGCCGTGCACGTACCGATCAAACAGGTTCAGAAGCTCCTGCGGGAAATCCGACGCCTTCTTTCGTTCCATATGTTCGTCGCTCCGATGTGGCTGAAACCTTATCAGCTAAAGTCGGATCGCCGGACGGCGAGAATATGGAGAAACTGACGATGTCGACGCGCTTTCTCGGGAATTGCGCATAAACCGACATTCTGGTTGGATCACAAAACATTGAGCCTTGTTGACATGAGAAGGAAGACGGAGTGGGTGAGCCAACCATGACGCTCCTCCGCATCTTTGTCTGCGCCTCGCTCGCGCTCGCGGTTTGCCCAGCGACAGGGGAAACTCCCAGCTACGGCCCGGAATTGCAGGGGTTCGACTACCCGTACGCCGTCGAGCATTTCGCTTTCTCCTCTCAGGGCCAGGCGCTCGACATGGCCTATATGGACGTGAAGCCGACAAATCCAAACGGCGAAACCGCCGTGCTGCTTCACGGCAAGAACTTCTGCGCCGCGACGTGGGAGGCGACAATCAACGCGTTGGTCGACGCGGGCTATCGAGTCATTGCGCCGGATCAGATTGGCTTCTGTAAGTCGAGCAAACCGAGAAACTATCAATACACGTTTCAGCAACTCGCCGCGAACACGCGCGCGCTTGTGAGATCGCTCGGGATCGAGCGCGTAACCTTGATCGGCCATTCCACTGGCGGCATGCTCGCGCTCCGTTGGGCGCTTACGTTTCCCGGGGATGCGAGCCAGCTCGCACTGGTCGATCCGATCGGGCTTGAGGACTGGAAGGCCAAGGGCGTTCCCTGGCAGAGCGTCGACGCGTGGCGTACGCAGGAACTGAAGACCACCGCCGAATCGTTGCGTGACTATGAGCGGGCGACCTACTACGCCGGCAGTTGGGCGCCCTTCTATCAGCGCTGGGTCGACATGCTCGCCGGCCTCTTCAATGGCCCGGGCAAGGACGTCGTCGCGGAGAACTCGGCGCGCATCGACGACATGATCTTTACGCAGCCTGTGGTCTACGAATTTGGCGACGTTACGCAACCCGTTTTGCTGCTGATCGGCGACAAGGACAACACCGCCATCGGCAAGGCGCTCGCGCCGGCCGAGGCGCGAGCGCAGCTCGGCGACTATCCGGTTCTCGGCAAGGCCGCGGCGGCGGCGATCCCGAAGGCGCGGCTCGTGGAGTTTCCGAGCTATGGCCACGCGCCGCAGATCCAGGCGCCGGAGGAATTCAACAAGGCGCTGATCGAGGGGTTGGAAGCGCAGAAGCCGAAGTGAGTCGGGCCCGGTCGAATTGACCACCCATGCGCGAAGCGGCCATTTGCGCAGCGCAATCAAACGTCCGGGTTCCGCCCAAGCGGCCGTCGTATGAAACTGAAGCCGAGGACACCTGCCGGCAAGCGACGCCTGCCGAGACTGCGGTGCACGAGGTTACGTCCCACGTGACGTGATTTGCGTCCCACGCGGAACAACAAACTCGGAGCGAAAGCGTTTAGGCAGCCGGAGTGCGGGAGTCCGGTAACGAAGGTTTATTCTCGCCGCCATGAAGTCTTCCCATTCGGCGCTCAGTTTCGTTCGTGAGGCGGCTTTGTCATGCAATGAAAGGGCACCGCGCCGCCGGCGTGGCGTTATCCAGGCCAGCGCAGTCGGGCGCACGCAAAGAATGGTTCCGCCCACGTAGTTCGAGGACGCGGACGGGGCGCCGTCGACTTGGCGTGCCACGTCGCAACGATCAGCCCTCCATGACGGTTGGAGCTGGCGATGCTGGAATTCAAGATGGAGGATTCAATCGGGACGCGCCGCTATAGCGCATCCTTGCCGGGCCGCTTAGGGCGACAATGGTTGGCTTGTTCTTGCTGTCGGCGCCGTTGCCGACAAGCGCAAAACTGTGACTTTTGTGAGCGGTCCAATCAGTTCCCATGCGAGCGCGGAGACGATAGAAATTAGGGGCTCGGACGATGGCTTACACGATCGAAGTGAACGGCTCTAAGCAAACCGTCGATGTCGAGGGGGACACTCCGCTTCTCTGGGTGCTGCGCGACGTACTCGATTTGAAGGGCGCCAAATTCGGCTGCGGCGTCGGGCTCTGCGGCGCGTGCACCGTTCATCTCGACGGCGTGGCGGTGCGCTCCTGCCTGACGCCGGTCTCGACCGTCGGCGCCGCCGCCATCGTCACCATCGAAGGAATGGCCTCCCACCGCGTCGGGAAGACGCTGCAAGCCGCCTGGATGGAGCTCGACGTGCCCCAGTGCGGCTATTGCCAGGCCGGCCAAATCATGTCAGCGACCGCACTGCTGTCGAAGAACCCGGATCCCAGTGACCGAGAAATCGACGCGGCGATGAACGGCAACGTCTGTCGCTGCTGCGCCTATTTGCGCATCCGCGCCGCGATCAAGAGAGCGGCGCTCGCCCAATCGAACACCGTGGAGGTGAAGTGATTATGACGACCATGACCGTGCTGGGCTCTGAAAGCCGCGTCGCCGTTGCGTCATTTTCTTCCATTCCCTCGAGGCGCGGCTTCTTGACGGTAGGCGCCGCCGCGGGCGGCGGGCTGCTGTTGCAGGCGGTGCTGCCGCGGCTGGCGGGCGTAGCGATGGCGGAAACGTCCGCGGACGCCGCGGGCGAAGCCGCGCCGCTCAACGCCTTCATCCGCATCGCGCCCGACGGCGTCGTCACGATCATGTCGAAGAATCCGGAAATCGGCCAAGGCATCAAGACAATGCTACCGATGGTGATCGCCGAAGAACTCAACGTCGAATGGAAGAACGTACGCATCGAACAGGCGCCGCTCGACGCCGACAAATTCGACCAGCAATTCGCGGGCGGCAGCATGGCGACGACGCTCAACTACGATCCGCTGCGCCGCGTCGGCGCCGCCGGACGACAAATGCTCGTCGCCGCGGCGGCGCAAAGCTGGAACGTCCCGCCGTCGGAATGCAGCGCCGAGGCGGGCGTTGTCACCCATATTAAAAGCGGGCGCTCGCTCGGCTACGGCGAGCTCGCCTCGAAAGCCGCGCTCTTGCCGGCACCCGATCTTGCCGGCGTGACGCTGAAGGATGCCAAGAACTTCAGGATCATCGGCCAAGCGTTGCCCGGCGTCGACAACGCCAAGATCGTGACCGGCCAGCCTCTCTTCGGCATCGATGTCGCCGTGCCTGACATGCTCTACGCCGTTTTCCAGAAATGCCCCGTCTTCGGCGGCACGGTGAAGAGCGCGAATGTCGACGCCGTGAAGGGGCTGCCCGGCGTGCGCGACGCCTTCATCGTCAGGGCGAGCGAGGCCAACCCCGGCGGCGACCTCGAGGGCGTCTGTGACGGGGTCGCCATCGTTGCCAAGAGCTGGTGGTCGGCGAGACAGGCCCGCGAAAAGCTCGCGATCGAATGGGATGAAGGCCCAGCTTCCACGCAAAGCAGCGAGCTGTTCGCGCGAGATGCAATTAGGCTCGGCGCGGGAAATCCAACTACCTATTTGCGGCGTGACGGCGACGTCGCGTCCGCGCTCCAGGCCGCTTCCCATGTCGTGGAAGCGGCCTATTCCTATCCGTTCTTGGCCCATATTAGCCTCGAGCCGCAGAATTGCACCGCGCATTTCAACAACGGCAAGGTGGTGCTTTGGGCGCCGACGCAGAATCCCGGACCGGGCGCCAGGCTGGTGGCGGCGACCTTGGGGATCCCCGAGGCGGACGTTACGGTCAACATGACGCGAGTCGGCGGCGGCTTTGGAAGGCGGTTGCGCAGCGATTTCATGGCCGAGGCCGCGTGGATTTCGAAGCGGGCGCGCGCGCCGATCAAGCTGCTCTGGACCCGCGAGGACGATGTCCAGCACGATTTCTATCGCCCCGCAGGGTTCCACTTTTACAAGGGCGGCCTCGACGCTGCGGGCGGCCTCGTCGCATTCAGCGATCATTTCGTCACGTTCAGCAGGAACGGCAAACCCGCGGACTCAGCCGCGATGGACGCCGACGAATTTCCCGCGCAGCTCGTCCCGAATCTCGAATACGGCCAGTCGATGATGGAGCTGGGCGTCCCGACCGGGCCGTTGCGCGCGCCCCGGTCCAACGGGCTCGGCTTCGTGTTTCAATCCTTCATCGACGAGCTCGCTCATCACGCTGGCAAAGATCCCGTGGCGTTTCGCCTCTCCTTGCTGGGCGAGCCTCGGGTGCTGGTCAGTTCCGCCGGCAAACCCAGTGCATTGCGCGATTTCAATACCGGGCGCATGCGCGACGTGCTGCTCCGTGTCGCGGAAGTTTCCGATTGGTCGCATCGTGACGCGCTTCCGAAGCGCACCGGCAAGGGCGTCGCTTTCTATTTCAGCCATCTCGGCTATTTCGCGGAGGTGGTGCAAGCGACGGTGGCGCCTTCGGGCGACGTCAAGCTCGATCATGTCTGGGTGGTCGGCGATGTCGGCCGCCAGATCGTCAATCCCAGCGGCGCCGAGAATCAGGTGCAGGGCGCGGCGCTCGATGGGCTCGGCGCCGCGTTGGGCCAGGCGATCACCATCAATCGCGGCCGTGTGGCGCAGGCCAATTTCGACAGCGTGAAGCCGCTGCGCATCGATCAGGCGCCGCCCGTCGACGTGCATTTTCTCACCACCGACCATCCGCCGACCGGCCTCGGCGAACCGGCTCTGCCGCCAGTGATTCCTGCGCTTTGCAACGCCATCTTCGCCGCTACGGGCAAGCGCGTCCGCAGCCTGCCCATCGAAGCGAACGCATTGAAGGCATAGAATGCGCGCGACGAGCGGAATCGACGCCCCAAGACAGTCGGCCGAACGTAATCGAAGCAGTCAGCGTATCCGAAGAATCCGGGCCCTTCGCGGCAGCGACCGTGAAGGTGCGCCCCGGGGGGCGCGGGGCGAAAGCACAATTACGCGGCTTCCTGCCGCCGTGCCCGCGCGCCGCCTTTCACTACTGACGGAATTATCCGCTCGACTCAGAGGTTCGGGCGCTCTGCGTAAGGGAAGCCCGAATATTCCCGCGCTTCGATCGTGGGGGACTGGCCGACCCCCAAATCCGGCGAATGCTCGACTGATCTTCGTTTCGGCCGCTCGAAGGCCGCAGCCAGCGATCCCTAAATCTCCGTAGATCGCGCCCGCCGCGCCAGCGCCCTCGTAAACCCGCGGCTTCCTCCTTGGAAGGCTTTCGAACGCCGGCCTCGGCCGCGCCTCACCCCGCGCCCACGCCAGAGGCCGGCGTCTGAAACCCTCACCATGATCGCCGAAAGCGCCTCGCCCGCATGGCGTCCGCTTTCGAGAACCGCCGCATTGGTCGGGGCCGGTCGTAATGGGCGCATTCCCGACAGCCGCGGTCGGATACGCGACGGACTGTTTTCCGCCCTTTTTCGACGTTCCCGGACGGGTACCAAGTGTTGGGTTTTGACCACTAGCCGCCGGCTTCGGAGGCGATGCACGGGACGACGATGCTGCGGCGCTACAATGGGCGAAGCGCTTGAGGTTGTCGGCATCAGATTTGATGGCGACGACGTGACGCTCTCACTTTGAGGGCGTCACAGAACGAACCAGGCGTGACGGATCGCCTCGCCGACACTTGACGCGATTAGGGCTACGGTCTCGCGAAATTGGAGCGGGGGGTTCCCATGCGCGTCGTACTGGCTGTCGGCCTAGGGCTGATCGTTGCCGGCTGCGCAACGCGGGCGGAGAATATCTCAGCCGCCTATGTGTCGCCGATCCAATACCAGAGCTACACGTGCGCTCAGCTTCAAGAGGAAGCGACCCGCGTATCCGCGCGCGCGGCGGTCGCCAGCGGCGCTCAGGATCAAAAAGCGACAAACGATGCTGTAGCGACCGGAGTGGGCGTAATCCTGTTTTGGCCGGCGCTGTTTCTGATCAAGGGCGATGCAGCCAGCGCACAGGAAATCGCGCAGCTCAAAGGCGACATGGACGCGATCGAGCAGGCCAATATCCAGAAGAAATGCGGGCTGCAATTCCAGCGCCCGGACACGACGCCAACGCCAACGCCAGCGCAATGAGCGCCGCAAAGCAAAACGAGCCCACGCAGCCATGCGCCGCCTGCCTTTAGCAGGTGAAGAAGGGACGTCGCGACGACCCACATGCGGCGCTTCGCATGCTTAAGACGACGCCTATTCGGGCGTCGATGTTCAGAGGGTGGGAAGAAACGACATCAGTGCCGCGATGGGCTCCCAGCGAGCCGTTCAATGCGACGGCGGGCGCCGTCCGGCGTCTGGCCGGAGAACGCGTCGAAGCCATCGGCGCGGACCGCGTTCGTTTGAGCAGAGGGCGCGTGTTTGAGTGCCGTTCGTTGACGGCTGATCAGCCGCCCAAGGCTAGGCCGTATGTTGCTCTGCATAGTATGCTGCCTGACCTACTGTTATCTAAGACGGGCAAAAAATAGCCGCGAGCAACGCCTCGCTGCGGCGAAAGGCGCGGTATAGCGCAAGGAAAGATTTGGACCGCGATTGGGACCGCTGTGAGCCTTTGAGAGATTATGATCTATATATCAAAGGCTTACAAACAGATATTGGCGGAGACGGAGGGATTCGAACCCTCGATAGGGCTTTACAACCCTATAACGGTTTAGCAAACCGCCGCCTTCAGCCTCTCGGCCACATCTCCGCTCAGCGTCATCGCCTGCCGCTTTCGGACATATGCCCGAGGGTTCCCGCTATTGCAAGAGCCGCGCGGGGCGCTGTGTCGATGGCTCTGGAGGCGGGTGAGCCCGTGTCTGGAGCCGCCCTCAGCGCGCGCGCTGGCCGAACAAGACTTTGCGCGCCTGCTCGTCGTTGGCGAGATCGGACTTGCGCCGCCCGGGAACGTCGAGCGCGAGGCCGCGCTGCACGGCCGGGCGCGCCAGCGCCGCCTCGAGCCAGCGCTTCAGATGCGGGAACGCGTCCATGTCCTGGCCCATGCGCTCCCATCCCTTGGTCCAGCCGACGCAGGCGATGTCGGCGATTGAATAGGGGCCGGCGAGATATTCGTGGCGTTCGAGGCGCCGGTTCATCACGCCGAACAGCCGGTTGACCTCGTCGGTGTAGCGCTGGATCGCGTAGGGGATCTTCTCTTGCGCGTAGTTGCGGAAGTGATTTGCCTGCCCCGCCATCGGGCCAAGTCCGCCGACCTGCCAGAACAGCCACTCGGCGACGGCGACGCGCTCGCGCTCGGTTTCGCCGCCGAAGCGCCCGGTCTTGCGCGCCAGATATTGCAGGATGGCGCCGGACTCGAACACCGAAATCGGCCTGCCGTCGGGCCCGGCGGGATCGACGATGGCGGGGATGCGATTGTTCGGCGAGATGGCGAGAAAGGCCGGCTCGAATTGGGCCCCGGCGCCGATGTCGATCATATTGAGCGCGTAGGGCAGGGCGCACTCTTCGAGCATGATCGATATCTTCCAGCCGTTCGGGGTCGGCCAGTAATGGAGTTGGATGGGCGCCTGGGTCATAGCCGCTCGCCTCGTCGTCTGGCAGCATCGACGCCAACCGACGTCGCACCGAACGAATCGCCGGGTCGAAGCCGCCAAGTCAGCGCCGCTTCGACGGGGCGCAAGGACCCGCCGACGCTCGCTTTTCGCTCGCGGGCCGATCAGACAGGGCGAAAACGCCGCACGCCGAGTCTGATCAGCCGTTGCTCGAGCCGTTGCTTGCCGAAGACGGCCGCGTCACATGAGCGACGGGGGCGTCTCGGTCGGAGCCGGCGGAGCGGGGGGAACGATCTTCTTGCGCTTGACCGGCACGCGCTTGACGGCCTTTTTGGCCGTCTTCTTGGCGGCTTTCTTCGGCGCAGCCTTTCTTGCGCCCTTCTTCGGCGCGGCTTTCCTCGCGCCCTTCTTCACCGCGGCCCTGCGCGTGGCCTTCTTCGCGACGACCTTGCGAGCGCCCTTCTTGACCGCCTTCTTGGCCGTGGCCTTCCGTGCGGTCTTCTTCTTCGCGGCGGCTTTCTTCGCCGGCTTCCTAGCAGCAGCTTTCGCCATTGTATTGCGTCCCTCTCAAATCGTTTCCTTCAGCGCGCGCTTTTCGCGCCAAGGAAAAGCGTCGACGAAACTAACTTCGTTTTCGCACAGAGCAAGCGATGTCGCGGCGACTCAAGGGCCGCCGCATCGCAGTCCATCGAATTATCGCGCGCGCCGACGCCGCTTTGCGCGGCGCGCGAACGCGAGCGAATGCAGGGCCGCGAGCGCGGCGGCTTTCATCGCGCGCCGCGGCGGGGTGCGCGCGGCGCGTCGCGTTTTGTCGACCTTCGTTCACGACGACGCCTTGTTTTGCGGGCGATTCCAAGAGCAGGCGCTCGCAGCGCGCGCCGGGCCGATGGGCGGCGCGCGCGCCGTCGCGAGCGCCTCTGGCGCCGTCGTGGCGCGCGCGCGTCGTCGTCGGCGCGTTGCAAAACGACACATGACGATTGCGCGTCGCGATCGAATTTTTCTTGGCGCGAGTCGACATATTTTTGTCGCGCGCGCTCTGAAATTGCGCGCGCACGCGCCGCGATTGGCCGCGAATCAACTGATTCGCGCGAATCATCGCGTGCGAATCAAAGCCCGAGTCGCGTCTTCAACGCGTCGCTGACCGCTTGCGGATTGGCTTTGCCGCCGGTCGATTTCATCACCTGTCCGACGAACCATCCGAGCATGCCGGGCTTGGCCTTGGCCTGCGCGGCCTTGTCCGGATTGGCGGCCACGACCGTCTCGATCGCGCGCTCGATCGCGCCCGCGTCGGTGACCTGGCGAAGGCCGCGCGCCTCGACCAGCGCGCGCGGATCGGCGCCCTTGTCCGCTCCGAGCAGCATGGCCAGCAGGTCTTTGGCGATCTTGCCGGAAATGACCCCCTCGCCGATCAGGTCGACGAGGGTCGCGAGCGCGCCGGCGCTCAATCCGGCCTCGGCGACCGCGACGCCCTGGGCGTTGGCGTAGGCGGAGAGATCGCCCATGATCCAGTTGGCGACGGCCTTGGCGTCGCGCCGCGCGCCGCCGTGCGCGACCGCCTGCTCGAAGTAATCGGCGGTCTCCCGGTCGACGACCAGGATCGTCGCGTCATAGGGCGAGAGCCCGTAATCGGCGATGAAGCGCGCCTTCTTGGCGTCGGGCAGCTCGGGCAGGCGCGCGGCGAGGGCGTCGATAAACGCGTCGTCGAGTTCGAGCGGCAGCAGGTCGGGATCGGGGAAATAGCGGTAGTCGTGCGCCTCCTCCTTGGAGCGCATCGACCGCGTCTCGCCGCGCACGGGATCGAACAGGCGCGTTTCCTGTTCGATTGCGCCGCCGTCCTCGAGGACCGCGATCTGACGGCGCGCCTCGACGTCGATCGCCTGGCCGATGAAGCGGATCGAGTTGACGTTCTTGATCTCGCAGCGGGTGTTGAGCGGCTCGCCGGGACGGCGCACCGAGACGTTGACGTCGGCGCGCAGGTTGCCCTTCTCCATGTCGGCGTCGGACGAGCCGACGTAACGCAGGATGGTGCGCAGCTTGCTGACATAGGCCTTGGCTTCGTCCGACGAGCGCATGTCGGGCTTGGAGACGATCTCCATCAGCGCGACGCCGGAACGGTTGAGATCGACGAAGCTCATCGTCGGCGACTGGTCGTGCAGCGACTTGCCGGCGTCCTGCTCGAGATGCAGACGCTCGATCCCGACCTTGATCGAATGGTCGGGCGTCAGGTCGACCTGAATCTCGCCCTCGCCGATCACCGGGCTTTTGTACTGCGAAATCTGGTAGCCCTGCGGCAGGTCGGGATAGAAATAGTTCTTGCGGTCGAAAGTCGAGCGGCGGTTGATCTTCGCCTTGAGCGCGAGCCCGGTGCGCACCGCCTGCGCCACGCATTCCCGGTTGATGACCGGCAGCATGCCCGGCATGGCGGCGTCGACCAGCGAGACGTGGGTGTTGGGCGCGCCGCCGAAGGCGGTCGAAGCCCCCGAGAACAGCTTGGCGCGCGAATTGACCTGCGCGTGCACCTCCAGGCCGATCACTACCTCCCAGTCGCCGCTCGCGCCTTTGATCAAATTGCTCTGCGTCGCTTTCGCCATGAAACTCGCCTTACGCGCGGTTGAGGGTGGGGGCTTTCACTGGCCCTTCACAACATGATCGCGGTATTTTCACCAAGCCGCGAAGCCGCCGGTCAAGGCCGCGTCGAGGCTCCCGGCCGAATCGACATGCACGGTGCTATCGCGTTGGCCTTCTCTCAAATCGACTGGAAGCTGTTCAATCCACTTCGGATCGAGCAGCAGCACCGTGGGATTGCCCGTGTTCAAGATCGTCATGTCGCCGGACTTGGCGAAATCATAGATGAAGCGCGCCGCGCCCTCGGTGTAGCCGCGCAGCGAAATCATGGCGCCGTCGAACGGCTCCTTGCCGTCCAGCCCCTGCGCCCAAAACTCCACCTCGAGGCCGTCGGCGAGTTCGCAGATGAAAGGGGCGAACGGCGGTTTCGCGGGATTGACGCAGTACTTTTCGACCACCGCCATCGACGGCTTAGCGTCAAAATGGGCTGGCACGCCGTCTTGGAATTGGATGAGATACAGATCCCAACTCATCGCCGAACCTCACTCCGCCTCAGCGCCACCACGCCTTCGGCAGCTCCATCGGCCCGCGGGCCGCCTCGATCGCGTGGCCCAGCGTGAACAGCGTCTCCTCGTCGAACGGGCGCCCGATCAACTGCAGCCCGAGCGGCAAGCCGCCGGCGGAAAGACCCGCCGGCGCAACGAGGCCCGGCAAGCCCGCCATGTTCACCGTCACGGTGAACACGTCGTTCAAGTACATCTCGACCGGATCGGCCGAGGCCATTTCGCCAATGCCGAACGCGGGCGACGGGGTCGCCGGCGTGAGAACCGCATCGACGCCGGCGGCGAACGCGGTCTCGAAGTCGCGCTTGATCAGCGTCCGTATCTTTTGCGCGCGCACGTAATAGGCGTCGTAGTAGCCGGCGGAGAGCACAAAAGTGCCGATCATCAGCCGCCGCCGCACCTCCGCGCCAAAACCTTTGGCGCGAGTCTTTTCGTAGAGATCGTTGATGTCGGCGCCCGGCTCGCGCAAGCCGTAGCGCACCCCGTCGTAACGCGCGAGGTTCGACGACGCCTCCGCCGGCGCGACGATATAATAAGCGGGCAGCGCGTGGCGCGTGTTGGGCAGCGAGATGCCTCTTACCGTCGCGCCCGCGCTGACTAGCCATTGCATGCCACGCTGCCAGAGCGCCTCAATCTCATCCGACATTCCCTCGACACGGTATTCTCTGGGCACGCCGATCATCAGGCCATGAAGCGAGCGCCCGACCGCCGCCTCGTAGTCGGGGACCGGCGCGTCGGCGCAGGTCGAATCCTTGCGATCGGCGCCCGCCATCGAGCGCAGCATGATCGCGCAGTCGCGCACCGTGCGCGCAATCGGGCCGGCCTGATCGAGCGACGACGCGAAAGCGACGATGCCGTAGCGCGAGCAGCGCCCGTACGTCGGCTTGATCCCGGCCGTGCCGGTGAAAGCGGCCGGCTGGCGGATCGACCCGCCGGTGTCGGTCGCCGTCGCCGCCAGGCACAGGCGCGCCGCCACCGCGGCGGCCGACCCGCCCGACGAGCCGCCGGGCGTCAGCAGGCCGCGCTTGTCGCCGGCGAGCGCGGCGCGCGCCTTCTCAGCGCTCCAGTTCGGCGGCAGCCAGGGCGAAGCGGTCGGACCGTAGCAGGAGGTTTCGGTCGACGAGCCCATGGCGAACTCGTCCATGTTCAACTTGCCCAGCATCACCGCGCCGTCGCGCCACAGATGCGCGGTGACGGTCGATTCATAAGGCGGCTTGAAGCGGTCGAGGATGCGGCTGCAAGCCTGCGTGTGCACGCCCTCGGTGGCGTAGAGGTCCTTGACGCCGATCGGCAGGCCTTCGAGCGGCCCCGCCGAGCCCTTGGCGAGACGCGCGTCGCTCGCCCGCGCCATTTCCAGCGCTCGCTCCGGCGTCGTCACGACGAAGGCGTTGAGGCCCTTGGCGCGCTCCATGGCCCGCAAATGCGCCTCGGTCAATTCGACGCTCGACGCTCGGCGCGATCGCAGCGCGTCGCGGGCTTCGGCGAGCGTCAGGGAGGTGAGTTCGTTCAAGTCGGGTTCCATCTCAAAGCAGGCGAAGCGCCGCGGGGCGGGTCATTCGATGATCTTGGGCACGACAAAGAACCCGTCTTCGGCGAGCGGCGCATTGGCGAGCACCGCCGGCTCGATTTCGCCGTCAGTCACCACGTCGTCGCGCATCGGCAGCTTCATCGGGATGACCGAGGTCATCGGCTCGACGCCGGAGACGTCCACCGCGTTCAAGGCGTCGACGAAGGAAAGGATGGCGTTGATCTGGTCTTGCAGATGGGGAACCTCGGCGTCGGTCACGGCGATGCGCGCGAGATGCGCGATGCGGCGGACGGCGGCCTGATCGACGGACATGACGGCTCCTTCGGCTCTCGCCTTATCGAGGGCGCGCCCGTAATAGCACCGCGCGCTTCGCCGTGGCAACGCGCGGCGCGGCGTGCTAGCGCTCGCGCTCATGTCCTTCGCCGCGCTGAACCTCGACGACCTCGCCGCGATCCTGCCCGCCAAGACGCGGCTGATCGGCGTGGATCTCGGAACCAAGACGATCGGGCTCGCGCTCTCCGACGTCGAGCGACGCATCGCCACGCCGCTCGTCACGCTTTCGCGCACGCAATTCCGGCGCGACGCCGAGGCGCTGAGCGCGCAAATCCGCAAATTCGAGGCGTTCGCGCTGATCCTGGGTCTGCCGCTCGCCATGGACGGCAGCGAGGGTCCGCGCGTCCAGTCGACGCGCGCCTTCGCGCGCAATTTCGCCCGCCTCGATCCGACGCCGGTCGCCTTCTGGGACGAGCGCCTGTCCACCGCCGCGGTCAACCGCGCGTTGATCGCCAATGACGTCTCGCGCGCGCGCCGCGCCGAGGTGATCGATAAAATGGCGGCGGCCTACATCCTGCAGGGCGCGCTCGACCGCCTTGCGCTGATAGCGCGCGCGCTCCAGAGCGGCAATTCCCATCGTTGACGCGCGACGCGACAATTCGACCAATTGTCAACGTGCGAACAGTTGCAAGTTGAGCGAATCGAGAATACACGGAGTGCGTGCACATGGACGATTGGCAATTTTCGTTTTTCCGGGGTGTCGGGCGGGCAAGCGATGGTCATGCATCCAAAGCGTGCAACAAATCGAAGCGAGGTCCGTCGTCGATCGGGCGTTCAGGCGCCGCCGCCGGATCGGGCAGCGAGCCTGGCCGCGGAGGCGATCGCGGTCGCGCGCTATATCGCCGACATGAGCGGGCAACTGGAATCGATGGCGAGCGCGGCCCGTCTCGACCTGCTGGCTTATTTTCTGGCGATGGCGCGGGCCGAGGGCGAGGCGTCGGCGCGCGCGGACGCCTCGTCGATGGCGCTGTCGGACCGGTGACGCCGTTTCCGGGCGATCGGCCCGGCGTTCGCCCTCTCCCCATCCCCTTTTCCGAGAGTGCTTCGAGCGGCGAGGACGCTCGGCCCGCCCGAACCTAGTCTTCCGCGCTCGGCGCAACCAGGGCGACGCGATCGCCGCCCTGATATTCCACGCGTCCGGCGAGTTCCAGTTCGATGAGCGCGGTGCGAATTTCGCGCACGGAGACTTCCGCGGCGCGCGCAAGATCGTCGATCGAGACCGGCGCAGGGCCGAGCAGCGCTTCGATGCGTCGGCGGCGCGCCTGCGAATCGGCCTCGTCGCGTTCGCCGCCGCCGTCGTCGTCCGTGCGCGCCAAAGGCGGCTCGTCCGGATCGACGCCGAACAGCGTCCGCTCGTCCCATTCCGGCCCGCTTCGATCGCGCTCGGCTTCCTCGAAGCGCGAAAAGGGGTCGCGGGCGCGAATGGGATCGAGGACGGCGAGCACGTCCTCGGCTCGCGCGCAGAGATTGGCGCCCTGGCGCAACAGGTCGTTCGTCCCCTCGGCGCGCGGATCGAGCGGCGAGCCGGGCGCGGCGAACACTTCGCGGTTCTGCTCGGCGGCAAACCTGGCGGTGATGAGCGATCCCGATCCGCGCGCCGCTTCGATGACCGCCGTGCCGAGCGCCAAGCCGGAAATCAGGCGGTTGCGGCGGGGAAAATCGCGGCCTCGCGGCTGCCATTCGATCGGCATTTCTGAAACGATCGCGCCGAATTCGGCGATGCGGGGAATGAGGGCGGTCGCCTCGGGCGGATAGGGCCGCGCGCAGCCGCCCGCCAGCACGCCGATCGTGCCGGTCTCGAGCGCGGCGAAATGGGCGCGCTGGTCGACCCCGCGCGCCAAGCCCGAGACGACGACGTAGCCGGCCTGGCCGAGGCCGCGCGCCAGCAGATCGGCGAAGGTCAGGCCCGCCGCCGAGGCGTTGCGCGAACCGACGATGGCGACGGCGGGCTGCTGCATCGCCTCGTCGCGTCCGCGCACGGCGAGGACGGGAGGCGCCGAATCGATCTGGCGCAACGCGGGGGGATATCCCGGCTCGTCGAAAGCGACGAAGCGAACGCCGATCTTCCGCGCCGCCGCAATTTCGCGCTCGATCTCCTCGACGCTGGCGACGCGGATCGGCCGTAACGCGCCGCCGCGGCGCGCCAGATCCGGCAGGGCGTCGAGCGCCGCGCCGGCGGCGCCGAACTTTCCCAACAGGGCGAAAAAGGCGCGTGGGCCGACGTTCTCCGAGCGAATGAGCCGGAGCCAGTCGAACCGCTGGTCGTCGGTGAGGCGGACGTTCGCCGGCCTCTTCGTCAAGGCTCAGCCCTTTCCGCCGATTTTCGTTTCGGTTCCTGCGATCAAGCGCCCGATATTGGCGCTATGCTTGATCCACAGCAGCAGCGCGAGCGCGCCGAAGACGGCGGCGACCCCGTTCGCCCCGAGCGCCAGAGCCGCGAACGGCGCCGCGAGGCTGGCGGCGAGCGCCGCCGCCGAGGAATAGCGGGTCAAGGCCGCCGTCGCGAGCCAGACGAGCACGAAGACGATCGCTCCGGGCCAGAAGGCGCCGATCAGGCCGCCGAGAAACGTCGCAACGCCCTTGCCGCCGCGAAAGCGCAACCAAAGGGGATAGAGATGGCCGAAAAATGCGCCCGCCGCGCCGGCGAGACCGGCGGTCTCGTCGTGGAACATCGTCGCCGCGAGCACGTAAGCCGCCGTCGCCTTGGCCGCGTCGAGGATCAGCGTCGCTGCGGCGAGATCCTTGCGGCCGGTGCGCAGCACATTGGTCGCGCCGATATTGCCCGAGCCTAAGCTGCGCAAATCGGCGGTCCCGGCGAGTCGAGTCAGCAGCAGGCCGAACGGGATCGAACCGAAGAGGTAGCCTATGGCGAGCGCAAGAAACGCGTAAATGCCATCCAGGGAAATCGCCATGGGCGCGGTTCGCCTCGCAACGCAGGAAGTCCGGCGCAAAGCCTATTCGTGCGCGACCCGTCCCGCAACCAGGGTCATCTTGACCCGGCCTTCGAGCTGCGCTTCGTCGAAGGGGGTGTTGCGGCAGCGCGAATGCAGCGTCGCCGGGTCGAGCGTGAACGGCGCTTCGGGGTCGAAGCGCACCAGGTCGGCCGGCGCGCCGACCGCCAGGCGTCCGCACGGGAGCCCCAAGATTTCCGCCGGCCGGGTCGTCATCGCGCGCAGCAGCCGAGGCAGCGAGACGCCGCCGGCGTAGACGAGGCGCAAGCTCGCCGCCAGCATCGTCTCGACCCCGATCGCGCCCGCCGCCGCCTCGGCGAACGGCAGCCGCTTGGTCTCGACGTCCTGCGGATCGTGATCGGAGACGATGACGTCGATGAGGCCGGCGTTCAGCGCTTCGACGAGCGCGAGGCGTTCGTCCTCGCCGCGAAGCGGCGGGTTCAGCTTGAGAAAGGTGCGGTAGTCGCCGACGTCGTTCTCGTTGAGGGTGAGATGGTTGATCGAGACGCCGCAACTGACCGGCAGGCCGGCTTGGCGCGCCCGCGCCATCGCCTCGAGCGACAGCCGGTTGGAGACGAGGGCCGCGTGATAGCGCGCGCCGGTCAGCGCGACCAGGCGCAGATCGCGCTCCAGCACGATCGTCTCTGCTTCGCGTGGGATTCCGGCGAGGCCGAGGCGGCTGGAGCTCTCGCCCTCCGCCATCACCCCGTCGCCGCGAAGGTCGCGGTCCTCGCAAAAGTGCATGACCAGCGCGTCGAAATCGCGGGCGTAGGTCAGCGCGCGCCGCATCGTCTGCGCGTTGGCGACGCTGTGGGGGCCGTTGGAAAAGGCCACGGCGCCGGCCTCGGCGAGCAGTCCGATCTCGGCGATCTCGCGCCCCTCGAGGCCCTTGGTCAGAGCCGCGCAGGGCAGCACGCGGACCTTGGCGGTGGCGCGCGCACGGCGCAGGATGAAATCGACCACGGCGGGATCGTCGACCGGCGGATTGGTGTCCGGGCGGGCGACGAGCGTCGTCACGCCCCCCGCCGCGGCGGCGGCGCTGGCGCTGGCGATGGTCTCGCGGTGCTCGGCGCCGGGCTCGCCGATGAAGGCGCGCATGTCGACGAGGCCGGGCGCGAGGACGTCGCCCTCGCAGTCGACAATCCACGCTTCGGCGGGGACGGCTTCGCGCGTCACGCCCTCGCCGAGCGCCGCGATCTTGCCGTCGACGACGAGCGCGCCGCCACGCGATTCGTGCATCTCGGCGGGATCGATCAGCCGGGCGTCGAGAAAGGCGATGGGGCGAGGATGGGGCACAGACGCTTGGATTAGCCGCGCCGGGGCGCGCAGGCAAGGCCGCCGATCAAACGGCCCTTGCCTGCGCCGGCAAAAGCGTCTAGAGGGCGCCTCTGCCGCGCGGGAGGACCCTCCCGTCGCTTAAGGCCTTGCGCGCCCGTAGCTCAGCTGGATAGAGCACCAGACTACGAATTTGGGGGCCAGGGGTTCGAATCCCTTCGGGCGCGCCATTCTTATCAACTGGCCCATGTCGACGTTTTGGTCTAGGCGGGCGCGGAAGAGGTTCCGCTGTTCGCCGTTCCGACGCTCCTTCGGCCGCGTCGCGAAACTCCCAATCGCGCCACTCGCGATGACAGGATCGCGACCCGAGGGCCGTTTCAATTTGCAAGTTCACGCGCCGCCGCCCGGTCGAAACCGGCAAAAGCGATTACTTCAAACCCACCGGAAAGCTCGACAGTCCACCGCTTTCAGGACTCTTCACGGGCGACGAACTTTCGGCGCGGGATCGTTGTGTTGGGGGCATCCACGAGCGCTATAGTCCATCGACGATCCGGTGCAACCGCATCCGTGCGCTGGGCGAAGATCGGCGTGTGGGGGGTATCTTCGTGCGGTTTCCGAGCCTCCCAGCGACTTGCGCAAATCATCGGGCAACTACCGGGAGCGAAAACGGCTCGTCGCTATGCCATCGAGAAGGCAAATTCTCCCGTACGATTCTCATATCCGTTTCGACGGCAATCAGTGAGGGGCTGACGGCAACGAAGACATGCGGTTCGGAAGGTCGGCGCGATCAATTTAAATCTAGATAGTGACGTCAATTAAGCCAATACGTTAATCTACACGACTTCTGATCAAGCATCTCGGACAGGACTCTATCTATGTCTCCCGCTGCAAGCATTGTCAACAGCCGCGATATCGGCAAAATACCAATTGTTCCCACAATTTTGCGACAAAATCTCAAGTTCTATTGACTCTATCTGTAACCGGACCGTTACGTAGAGCCAAATATATTTCACGATTATTTGCAATTAAAATTGATTTTTCGGCCATATCCCTATAATCGTTGCAGGTGAATCCATCTATTCCATGTCTTACGCGCGCCTTCAACGAACCTAAGCGCAGGGTGACTACTGGAAGCCCAGAACATTGGGCCTCGGCCGCCGCGAGGCGAAAAGTCTCGTCGTTTGCGCCGGGATAGAGCATCGCGGTAGCGCCAAGCCCAAGTTGGACACCTAATTTTCGTAAATGATTGATTGCGCTGGCATTTTAGGGAAATTCAAGTCGGCGTGGCACTACGCCTTGGGCGGCCGCGGCGTTTTTGGGCGCGTTTGAGTTGGGCAGGCGGCGGGGGGCGAGCCTGGCGGGCGCGCGGCGGCAGGGCGAGATGAGCGCGTTTGAAGAGCGTCGTCACCGCCGGCGCGGCGTCGCTGCGCACCAGCCAATCGGCGCCGCGATGACGGATGCGCACTTGGCTCAGACGGTCGAGATCGCGCAGCAGAACCCGCCACTCGGGCGCGACGCCGGCTTCGCGCATGAGATCGTCGAGATGCTTCTGCATCGCCAGCGCCAGGAACGAGCAAAAGACATGGCCACGAATGGCGGCGTCGGATGAGTGGAAGATCGGCCGCGTGCGCATTACCGCCTTGGTCCGCTGGAAGAGATTTTCGACTTTGAGAAGGTCGCGATAGCGCAGAACCGCCTGCAGCGGCGTGATTTTCGCGTTGGTGCGCAGCACGAAGATTCCGTCGAACCGCGCTTCTTCGGCGAGCTTGCCGGCGTCGATCTCGAACGCCGGCTTGCCCTTGGCCCCTTTGGTCTTGCGCAAATAGCGCCGATAGGCGGAATTGCCGATCAGCGCCTTGTCGCCCCTTTTCAATTGCGCAGCGAGAGCGGCGACGATCGCCTCGCGATTCTCGCGGTCCTTCTCGGCCTCCGCTTCGTTGCGGCAAACGACGTAACGCTCGCCCTCGATCTGCAGCTGTTTGACGAACAACTGAGTTTGGCCGGCCTTGCGCTCGATGAGCAACGGCACGAACGGATCATCGTTCGCCAACACGATTCTTTTGACGATCGCGTCGGAGCGCTCGCGTGCGCCCAGGATGTATTCGAGATTGCGTTCCTCGAGCCCGGCGATCGTCGCGGCCGAGATCATGCCGCGATCGGCGACGACGCAGACCCGGCCGACCCCGAAGCGCGAACGCAGCCGATCGACGACCGGCAGCAATGTCGTCACGTCGGCGGTGTTGCCCGGCCACATCTCGGTGCAGATCGGCCGACCCTCGCCGTCGACGACGAGGCCGAGGATCATCTGCTTCAGATCGGGCCGATAATCCTTGGAATAGCCGCGCTCGCCCAGCGTCTGGCCGCCCTCGCCGTAAAACGACAGGCTCGTGGTGTCCATGAACACGGCGGACAGATCGGTGAAGAGGTCGCGGCGGCGATCGAACAGCTTCTCCTCGATGACGTCCTTGACGCAGCGCGGCGCCAGCGCCTCGGCCGGCTTCTCCTCCATCTCCTCGCCCAGCCAGGCCATCGCCCGGTAGAAATGATGCAGGTCAAGCCCCTCGGCGCCCGGGATGTCGTAATCCGTCATCCACGACGCGCAGTCGCGGTCCGATCCGGAAACGAACAGCCGATGCAGCGCGGCGACGAACACCGCCCGCTCGACCGGGAACTCGAACGCGCGCTCCTTCAACAGATCGCCGAGAACCTCGGCGACGCCGAGCCGCTCCCAGATCTTGCCGAACAGCAGCGGCCCGCCAATCCGCTTGGCCGCGATCGACAAGGCCCCGTCGGCGTCCTCGTCGAGCGCATGGATGAGCAACACCTGATCGGTGAGCTTGGCGCCCGAGGCGATGAGCGAGGCGAGCCCGCCGGAGGCGACCAGTTCGTCGGCGCGCCCCGGATTGGCGACGACGGACTGACGCACGGCGCCGCCGATGCGCTTGTTCTCGACGATCTGCACGTAAGTGCGCTCGCCCGACCTCTTGAAGCGGAAGAACATGGCGGCCCCAAAGCAGAGCACCACAGAATCCGATTCGCAATCAATTATCAAGCCGAAATATTGTGCAAACGTGCCACCACGTTCGGCGAAAATGCCCGATCGCCGTCAATAATATCAACAGGTTGCGAGCGCGAAGACCCGTTTACTGTTCAAGTCGGGCCAAAATAGACCTCCTGCATCTTCCGCTTGGTTAGCTGTCTGTGGAAGAAGACCCGGGGCGCGCCCTGCGGGTCAACAGAGCCGGAACCAATCACGTGAAACTCGGCGCAGGGCAACGCCGGGGCAATATGATCGCGCCAGGCTCTCAGCGTCTTAATCGAACCCCCGATGGCGCTGGGACGCGAAGACAAATTTTGGCGCGCTGCTAATTTCTTGCGTGCCTATCCGGTTGACGCAGACACCCACCAGGGCTAGCGTCGGGCATCATGGCGACCATGGACGTCCAGCAGCGCGACGATCTGGCTTTTCCCCAATCGCTCCCCGAGTTTCAGCAGCTGTTTCCCGATGACGCGGCGTGCGCTGCCTATCTTGGGCGCGCGCGTTGGCCTGACGGCTTTGTCTGCCCGCATTGCGGCCTGATCGCCGAGCCCTTCCGCATTGTCACCCGACCGGGTGTTCTGGAGTGCCGTGCGTGCCGCCGCCAGGCCGGTCTCCTGGTCGGCACGGTCATGGAACGCAGTCATACGCCGCTCAGCGTCTGGTTCTGGGCCGCGTACCTCGTCGCCAGCCAAACGCCGGGCATGTCGGCGGTGCAGTTTCAGCGGCAACTCGGGCTGACACGATACGAAACGGCCTTCGGCATCCTGCACAAACTGCGCGCGGGCATGGTGCGGCCGGACCAGGACCGCATCGGTGGTCGGCCAAAAGAGCATGTGGAGGTTGATGAGACGTGGGTCGGTGGAAGGACGCGCGGCGAAGGCCGGGGCATCCACCACAAAACGCTGGTGGCCGCCGCTGTCGAGGTTCGCCGCCGGAAGCCGGGCACGGCACAAGACAAGCGGAAGGATGGCCGCTATGCCGGTCGAGTACGACTGGCCATCGCTGCTGACCGCGGCGCCAATTCCTTGTGTGGCTTTGTCGAGAGCGCCGTCATGCCAGGCTCGCTGATCGTCACCAACGATTGGAGCGGCTATGCCAGCTTGCGCAAGCGGGGCTACGACCACCATGCAATTGCCGAATGCGGCGACCCCGAAATGGTCGAACAGTTCATGCCGATGATCCACCTCGTCTTCTCCAATTTGAAGGCCTGGCTCAACGGCATCCACCACGGCGTGAGCGCGAAGCACCTACAAGCCTACCTCAATGAGTTCACGTTCCGCTTCAACAGGCGGTTCTACCCGTTCAACGCCTTCCGCTCGCTGCTCGGCATCGCGGGCGGGGTTGAGGCGCCGACCTATGCCGACCTTTATTCCGGCGCGTGGACGCACCCTACATCTAGGGGGTGTCTGCGTTAACCGGATAGGCACGCAACATTCTTCGCGGCCGGGATTCAGCGAATTAACCGCATCAAAACTTTGTTATGTCAAGCGAGCGTGCGCGCAGACCGAATGCGCCCCGCCTCCCAGCCCGCAGTTATCGACCGCAAGCGCTATTCGGCAGCGAGCCGGGATCAGGGGGACGAAGCGGCGATAGTTTGCGCGATCAAAGCGCCCGCCAAGGCAACCCACCTCGCGCTCGTTATTCCCCCACCAGCGTCGCGCGCGCTCGCTGCCACCAGCCGGAGCGGCGCGGGCGCGAGGGGTCGTCGGCGGCCGTCTGGGCAGGCTCGGCTTCCTGCGACGAGGACGCCGCCGGCGCTGCATGGCCCCCGGCGGCGACCGCCTCGGGCGCGGCGGCGTACGGCGTTTCCGGTTCGACGGCGACGGATCTCCTCGGCTCGCTCGGCGTCGCGGCTTCCGGCTCGGCGGCGGAAGGCGGCGCCGATGCGTCGCCGAACTGACTCGGCTCGGCTGCGCCGCTCTCGGCGCTCGGGGGCGCGAAGCGGTCGCGCTCGCCGCGGCGTCCGCGGCGCGAGCGCCGCCGGCGGGCGCTGGGCAGGCCGGGCGCGCGGCCGTCCTCGTCCTCGCCGCTCTCGCTCTCGGCGCGCGGCGGCGCGGCGGCGGAAAAATCGCCGCCGATCTCGGCGACCGCCGCGAGCCCCGCGTCGGTCGGTTGCGGCATGTCGGCGACGACGCCGTCCGCGGCGGGACGCTCGCCGCCGCGCCGGCGCCGGCGTCGGCGTCGGCGCCGGCCCTGTTCGCCTTCGCCTGCGCCGGCCTCGCCGTCCCCGCGCGCGGGTTCGGCGCCCTCCATTGGCTCTTCCGACGCTTCGCCTTCGCCGCCTTCGGCGGCTTCCACTTCGGCTTCGGCCTCTTCCTCGATGGCGAATTCTTCGACGTCGGCCGGCGCGGCGCCGTAACCGGCGGGTCGGACCTCGCTCTCGCGCGCGGCCTCCTCGGCCTTCGCCCCGAAGGCGGGTTCGCCGCGCTCGATCGCGTGCGTGTTCGAGCCGGTCAACGAATCGTCGGCCTCGACCGTGATCGCAACGCCGAAGCGGCGTTCGAGATCGTGCAAGTGCGCGCGCTTCTGGTTGAGGATGTAGAGCGCGACGGGCGTGCGCGCGCGCACCGCCATGTCGTGCGCGGCGCTCTTGATCAGCGCGTCCTCGAGCACACGCAGCACGTGCAGCGCCACCGAGGAGGTCGAGCGCACCACGCCGGCGCCCAGGCAGTGCGGGCACACCACCGTCGAACCTTCGAGCACGCCGGTGCGGATGCGCTGGCGCGACATTTCCAACAGGCCGAAATGCGAGATACGGCCGACCTGGATGCGCGCGCGGTCGTTCTTCAGCGCGTCCTTCATGCGCCGCTCGACCGAGCGATTGTTGCGCCCCTCCTCCATGTCGATGAAATCGACGACGATGAGGCCGGCGAGGTCGCGCAGGCGAAGCTGGCGCGCGATTTCGTCGGCGGCCTCGAGATTGGTGCGCAGCGCGGTGTCTTCGATGTTGTGCTCGCGCGTCGAGCGCCCCGAATTGACGTCGATGGCGACCAGCGCCTCGGTCTGGTTGATGACGATGTAGCCGCCCGACTTCAACGTCACCTGGTTGGAGAACATCGCGTCGAGCTGCGCCTCGACGCCCGCCTTGGCGAACACCGGCTGGGTGTCGCGGTAGGGCACGACGCACTTGGCGTGGCTGGGCATCAACAGGCGCATGAAGTCCTTGGCCTCGCGGTAGCCCGCTTCGCCCGCGACGACGATCTCGTCCACTTCCTTGCTGTAGAGATCGCGGATGGCGCGTTTGATCAACGAGCCTTCCTCATAAACCAACATCGGCGCGCTGGAGGCGAGCGTCGTCTCGCGCACGGTCTCCCACATGCGCAGCAGATATTCGAAGTCGCGCTTGACCTCGGCCTTGGTGCGCGCGGCGCCGGCGGTGCGCAGGATGACGCCCATGCCCTCGGGAACCTCGAGCTCCTCGGCGATCGATTTCAACCGGCTGCGGTCCTGGCTGTTGGTGATCTTGCGCGAAATGCCGCCGCCGCGCGCGGTGTTGGGCATCAGCACGGAATAGCGGCCGGCGAGCGAAAGGTAGGTCGTCAGCGCGGCGCCCTTGTTGCCGCGCTCCTCCTTGACCACCTGCACCAGCAACACCTGGCGGCGCTTGATGACTTCCTGGATCTTGTATTGGCGGCGCAGACGCGGCGCGCGGCGCGGCGTCTCGTCCATCGCGTCGCCGCCGATGTGCTCGACCGACTCGCCTTCGTCATCGCCGCCGCGCGGACGCGGCGCGCGCGCCTCCAACGCTTCCGAGCCGCCCTCGAGCGTCGTCACTTCGGACTCGTCGTCGTCGGCGGCGCGATCTTGGTCGGCGTCGCGCTCCCCCGCTCCGCCTTCGGCGAGCTCGGCCGATTGGTCTTCTCCGGCGGGCGCCGGCTCGACGCGATCGGCTTCCTCGGCGCGATCCGGGGCGACGAATTCGCCTTCCGCTTCCGCGGGGGCGAGAGCCTCCGTCGCGGGGGCGAGTTCGCCTCCGTCGCGCGGCGAGAAGTCGACCGCGGGCGCTTCGGCCGATTCGGGCGCGCTCTCGCCGGCTTCGCGCTCGAGCGGCGCCGGCTCGGAAACGCGTTGGTCTTCGCTCGCGCGCATTTCCGATTCGGGCGCGCGCGAACGCCGATGGCGGCGGCTGCGGCGCTCGCCGTTCGGCTCGTCCTCGTCTTCGCGCTGCGAGCGCGCTTCCTCTTCCAGCAGCGCCTGCCGATCGGCGACGGGAATTTGATAATAGTCGGGGTGAATTTCGGAAAAGGCGAGAAAGCCGTGGCGATTGCCGCCGTAATCGACGAACGCCGCCTGAAGCGAGGGCTCCACGCGCGTCACCTTGGCCAGATAAATATTGCCGCGCAGCGGCTTCTTGCTTGCGGATTCGAAGTCGAAATCCTCGACTCGGCTACCTCTTAGCACCACCACCCGGGTTTCTTCCGGGTGGGAGGTGTCTATAATCATCTTGTTGGACATGTTGAACTCTTTCGGGGCGCGCCCGGGCGGCCCGCAATGCCCTCGCGGGGCGATCGAAGGCCAGGCGCGGCGCGCCAATGTTGGGGGATACGGAGATGGGAGGCCATTCAGGCGGGGCCACGGTCCCGCATCGATCGCAATTCACGCGGGAGCGCCCGACACGAAAACCCGTCCGCGCGATGCGAAACGCGGCGAAACGGCTTTTCTCTGGCGACCCCAACATCGCGACCCTGAAACTCGGCGGAGGTTAGCCTCGTCGCCATTCGAGGGGCGCCCTCGAGAAAAGCGCCATCGTCTCGCACCGGCCGCGCTCGCAGGACTCTCGCCCGGCGACGCGCATTCCCTCTTTTCGGCCGCAAACGCCTTGCGTCGGAGCGTATCGCTGGCGCAAGGAAGGCGGCGGAAGGGGCGGTCATGCGCCCGCGCGTCAGCCCGCTTAGCGCCTTCGCTCCCCGTGAGCGAATCGCCGGTTCAAGCGACTCGAACGAGATCGATGGCGCGCAAACGACCCGGATGCGACATGCCCTACATAGGCGCCACGACCGGGGTTGGCAAGCGATTTTCCGGTTGCGTCCAGTCGACCGGGCCATCTGCGGGTCTCGCGGGCTCAAGCGCGGCGCGGGCGGCGCCTTGGCCGACGATCCAACGGTTCCAATGACTTATGCCGTTTCGCGCCGCCTTGCGGACGGGATCGACGATCGCGCTTGTGCGGCCGCCTCGACCAACGCGGAACGAGACGCTCTCGCGCCGGACGCGAACGCGCCGAGCGCGTCGGCAAGAAGCTCACGGCCCCCGCCGGACGCCGGGCGGCGCCTCGTCGCGGCCGCGGAGTCGGGCATTGACGGCAACGACGCTATGCGTTGAACGGCGCAATGGGTTAAGAACGGACGGGGCTGCGGGCCGCGGCCGGGATTGATTCGGATGGTTTCTCACGCGCGCGCGAGGGTCGTGGCGAGGCAGCGCTTCGCCTTGGCGGTTATCGCCCTGACGCTGCTGTCGGGCGCGGCTCTCGCCGCCGAGGACGCCGCGCCGCCGCCGGTGGCGGTCGCGGCGCGGCTCTCCGAAGACGGCCAAACGGCGAAGCTGAGCTTCGATCTCTCCGGGCCGGTCGAGGCGAGCGCCCACGCGATGGCCGATCCCGATCGTATCGTCGTCGACCTATCGGAAGTGAACTTTCAGCTCGATCCGGCGGTCGGACGCGCGGCGCCGAAGCGCCCCGACCCGATCGTCAAGGCGTTTCGCTTCGGCCTGTTCGGTCCCGGCAAATCGCGCGTCGTCATCGATCTTGCGCAGCCCGCTTGCGTCGCGAAAGCAGCGACGGCGCCGATCGCCACGGGTTCGGCGGCCTCGCGCCTCTCCATCGAATTGAAGCGTTGCGAGGCGAGCGCCTTCGCCGCCGCGGCGCGTCAGGCGGCGGCGGGCGCTCCAAGCGCGCCGGCGGCGCGCGAAGAGGCCGCGACGGAGTCCTCCGGCGCCGGCCCACCGGTCATCGTGATCGATCCCGGACACGGCGGGGTCGACGGCGGCGCCTACGGCGTCGGCGGCGCGATCGAGAAGACCCTCGTCTACGACTATGCGCTCGAACTCGAGCGCCGGCTCGAGGCGAAGAACCGCTTCAAGGTCGTGCTGACGCGCCATGGCGACGAATTCGTCTCGCTCGAGGATCGGGTGCGCATCGCGCGCGAGGCGAACGCGGCGCTGTTCGTCTCCATCCACGCCGACACGCTCGGCCCGGCGAGCGCGGAAGTGTCCGGCGCGACGGTCTACACCTGTTCGGAGCGCGCCTCCGACGCGGAGGCCGCGCGCATCGCCGAACGCGAAAACGCGGCCGACAAGGCCGCCGGGGTCGAACAGAAAGCCGAATCGGCCGGCGTCGCCGACATCCTGCTCGACCTCAAGCGGCGCGAGACGCGCGCCTATGCGCACATCTTTTCACGCGGGGTGGTCGAGCAGTTGCAGGGCGCGGCGCGGCTCAACCGCAATCCCGAGCGCTCGGCCGGCTTCGTCGTGCTCAAGGCGCCCGATTTTCCTTCCGTGCTGGTCGAACTCGGCTATCTCTCCAACGCGCAGGACGTCGAGGCGATGAGCTCTCCCGATTGGCGCGCCAAGGCCGCAAGCGCGATGGCGAACGCCATCGACCGGTTCTTCGCCGCCGCGCGAACCGGCGCGCAAGGGGAGCCTAAAGCGGAGGACGCGGTCGCCGCGTCGGACAAATCGACCGCGGCCGATCCGGCCGCGCCGAAAAATCCCACGGCCGCCGGGCAAGGCGCCGGGACGCGCCCGCCATGAACGGCGCAGCGAGGGCGAGCCCGGCGGCTCGGGTCGAGAGGCGCGGAGTTCGCGCCGGCTTCATAGTTTCGCCGCAGTCGCGACCGACATCAACGCGTGGGCGTCGGTCGACGGCCGCATTTTCCTGACACCGCGCGCGCTGTGCGATAAGCAGCGCGCGAGAATCGCTCGGGGCCGATCCGCCGGCGGATCGTCGTCGGGCCCCTGAGGGCCTCGGATCGAAACATGCGCGGCATCGCCCGTTTCCTCGGTTTTGTATTCGCGACGGGCGCTATCGTGTTCGTCGTCGCGGCGGCCGTTGTGGCCGCTGTCATCTGGAAGTTCGAGCAGGACCTGCCCGACTATTCGCAGTTGAAGAACTACGAACCGCCGGTGATGACGCGGGTTCACGCCGCCGACGGCAGCCTGCTGGCCGAATATGCGCGCGAGCGGCGTCTGTATCTGCCCTCGGCGGCCATTCCGCCGCTGGTCAAGAACGCCTTCATCGCCGCCGAGGACAAGAACTTCTATTCCCACCGCGGCTTCGACCCCGAGGGCATCCTGCGCGCCGGCCTAGTGTTTCTGCAAGGCGGGAGGCATGTGCAGGGCGCTTCGACGATCACCCAGCAGGTCGCCAAGAATTTCCTTTTGACATCGGATCGCACCTTCGAGCGCAAGATCCGCGAAATCCTGCTCAGCCTGCGCATCGAGAACGCGTATTCCAAGGATAAGATTCTCGAGCTCTATCTCAACGAAATCTATCTCGGCCTGAGCAATTACGGCGTGGCCGCCGCGGCGCTCAATTACTTCGACAGGTCGGTGCACGAACTGTCGATCGCCGAAGTCGCCTATCTCGCCGCGCTGCCCAAGGAGCCGAGCGCGCTCAATCCGTTCCGCAACCACGACCGCGCGATCGAGCGCCGCAATTACGTGATCGGCCGCATGGCGGAGGACGGCTACATCACCGCCGATCAGGCGAAGGCCGCGCGCGCCGAGCCGCTGGTCGTCACGCCGCGCGCGCTGACCCCCAACTCGATCGCCGCCGGCTTCTTCGCCGAGGAAGTGCGGCGCGAATTGTCCGAGCGCTACGGCGAGCAGAAGCTCTACGAAGGCGGCCTGTCGGTGCGCACCACGCTCGACCCGAAGATGCAGCTGATGGCGCGGAAGGCTTTGGTCGACGGTCTGGTGCGCTACGACGAAGCCCATGGCTGGCACGGCACGGTCAAAACGATCGATCTCGGCCAGGACTGGGGTGTGCCGCTCGGCGACATTCCCGAATACGGCGACATCAAACCCTGGCGCCTGGCGGTGGTTCTCGACGTCGCTGACGCCTCGATGCGCATCGGCTTGCAGCCCGAACGCGACAAGTCCGGCGCGCTGGGGCCCGATCGCGAGACGGGCTCGGTGAGCGCCGACGGCATGAAATGGACCGGCCGAAAGCCGAAGGCGCTCGCCAAGCCCGGCGACGTCGTCTACGTCGAGCCGGTGGCCGGCAAGGCGGGCGAGTATCGACTGCGGCAGATCCCCGAAGTGTCGGGTGCCTGCGTGGCGATGGACCCGTTCACCGGTCGCGTGCTGGCGATGGTCGGGGGCTTCTCCTACGATCAGTCGGAATTCAATCGCGCCACCCAGGCGCAGCGCCAGCCCGGCTCGTCGTTCAAACCGCTGGTCTACGCGGCCGCGCTCGACAACGGCTACACGCCGTCCTCGATCCTTCTCGACGAGCCGATCGAGATCGACCAGGGCAACGGCGAGATCTGGAAGCCGGAGAATTTCGAGGGAAAGTCGGGCGGTCCGCATACGCTGCGCTACGGCGTCGAGCATTCGATCAACCAGATGACGGTGCGCCTTGCGCGCGACATCGGCATGCCGCTGATCGCCGAATACGCCAAGCGCTTCGGCATCTACGACAACCTGCCGCTCTACCTGTCGATGTCGCTGGGCGCGGGCGAGACGACGGTGCTGCGCATGGTCACCGCCTATTCGATGTTCGACAACGGCGGCAAGCGCATCAAGGCGACGCTGATCGATCGCATTCAGGATCGCTGGGGCAACACGATCTACAAGCACGACGAACGCATCTGCCAGGGCTGCGACGCGGCCAAATGGGACAACCAGGACGAGCCCAAGATCGTCGACAAGCGCGAGCAGGTGATCGATCCGCTGACCGCCTATCAGATCACCTCGATCATGCAGGGCGTGATCCAGCGGGGAACCGGCTTCATGATCAGCGAGCTCCACCGCACCTTGGCCGGCAAGACCGGCACCACCAACGAAGCCAAGGACCTGTGGTTCGTCGGCTTTTCCCCGAACCTCGCGTTCGGCGTGTTCATGGGCTACGACAAGCCGCGCTCGCTCGGCGACAGCGCCCAGGCGGCGCTTTATACCGCGCCGATCTTTCGCGACTTCATGAAGCTGGCGCTCAAGGACACGCCCGATACGCCGTTCCGTGTGCCGCCGGGCATCAAGCTGGTTTCGGTCGACGTGCACACCGGCATGCGCGCGAGCGGGCCGGGCACGATCGAGGAGGCGTTCAAGCCCGGCACTTCGCCACCCGACGCCTATGTGGCCGGAGAAGGCACGGACGCGGCGAACCTGTCGCCCGACGTCGAAAAGGCGGTGGGCCATGGGATGGGCGGGCTGTACTGAGAGCGCGCTCGCCGAGGATTCTCGACCGTCGCGCGTGAAAATCCTTGACGTGTGTTCCTGTTTTGTTCTAATCTGCGCTTCATCTCAGAACGGCGCAGAGGCGGAAGATGCTCGGCGGGCTGGCGGCGCGCGAATTTCGGCTGACGGGGGAAGGCGTCGCTTGTAGCGTGCACGGGCTCGCTATCGGCGGCGTCGCGCTGCTCGCGCGCTCTGCGTCGCGACCATCGGCAAGGTGGAGCGTTCGCCCGCTTGCCGATCTCGACACCGAGTTGAGCGCGCGCTACGGGCTCGCTGTCGACGTTTCGAGCAAGGTCGCAGGCATAGAGGTCGTCGCGCGCGCGCTCGACAAAGGCGACATCGCCCTCGCGCAGATCGCGGCGCTGTTATTGCAGTTTCCCGATCCGCCGGAACTCGCTAAACAAGCGTGTGGGGGATCGGCGCTCGCCTCGCTCGCCAGTGAATTGATTTGCAGCGGCCTGCTCAAAGGCGATTGGAATTCCGACGCCCATCCGCGCACAGGAACACCGCCCAACCGTGGTTGGTTCGCGCCCGTGCCGAAGGATTCTGAGCCGAGCAAGACTCCCCGCGCGGGCTGGCCGTCAAGGCCTGTCAACGTCGCGATAAGAACAGTCGCGCTCGAGCTTGCCATACAACTGGCCGAGTTAGAGCCGCACGTCCGCACCGCCGTGTTCGCTTTCGCCGTGACTGTGGAAGTAATAGACTGGCTAAGAGACCGATTCCCTGCTGAAGATTTTGCTCCGAGTCAGCAACGGGTCGCCGACCAGCTTTACACCAGCCTGCAACCGCCCAAGACCTTGGAAGAACTGCAGACGCAGCCGCAGGACCATTTCTTGGGTTACGAACAGCATCACATCGTCGAACAAAACCCGGACAATGTCGCCAAGGACAGCGTGTCGCTTGTCGAGCTCCTGCTGAAGTTCGGCCAGGAGGCCCTCGATGACCCGAGCAATCTCGCCTGGGTTCCGCGCCTCAAGCATGAACAGGTCACCGCCGAGTATAGCAGCAAGTATTTGGATAACCTGGTCTATCCTCTGACGAGGGAGGTCGTTACCGCTATGGATTTTAACGCGCAACGCGAGGCAGGGCTGGACGCGCTTCGCAGGGCTGGAGTGCTGAAATGACTACAGATTCTCAGGAGATTTCCTCTTTGACGACCGCCCAATTGGTCGAACGCTTCGCCGCCGATGCGCGACAAATGGGCGTTCCCCTAAGGTCGCTCGACTTGCGAAACTTCAAGCCGAGATCGCCGGAAATCAAAGCCGCCGGCGACGACTTGCGCGCGGTCGCACGCGAGCTTCGGGTGCGCAACGCTGCGGCGGAAGTCAGGCCGTTGTATGATAGCAATGAGGATCCCGTGCGTTCGTTCGCATCGACGCAGTTCCACGCCTTTGCCCCCGAACTTGCGCGGGCCGCTTTTTCCGGCGTGCGCTTCGGGGTGCCGACGCCCGAGGTTCTCGCTTTGACGCAGCGCGCCCGCGAAACGTCGCCCGAGCGGCCGGACCTGACGGGACTGACGGACGATGAACTGGTCGAGCGATTTGTCGATGGCGCGATCCGCCTCTACGCCACTCGGTTTCTCGATTGCATAGGCGATCCCGCCGACCTCGAAATTCGCAACAATATCCTTCCCCATGTGTGGGACCCCGCGAGGGAGCTGAAGGCGCATGGCGCGTTGGCGAAACTCGTTCCGTTGATGGATCATCCTAACGAAAGGGTCCGGCTCGACGCCGCGACGGCCTGCCTCGACATCGCGCCGCAAAAGGCCGACGCGATCCTTCAAGCGGCCGCCGCTCGCAGCCGCGAGGAATTCGACATGATGGACGCCAAGCGCGTCATCCAGCAGCGGAGCCGGGGCCAGGGCGTCGTTTGGGGCGTCGTGTGACGGGTCGGCGACGCCGTCGATAGCCCGGCGCCGGCGCATAGCCGCCGAAGGCGCAGGGCGGTCGGGTGAACGGCCTATGAGGCGATGAGGCTGGCGAGGAACTCGTCGTCCCAGGCGACGACCTTGCGTCGGAGACGCGGCGAGCCTGTCGTTTGACGTCGAGAACGCGGTGGGTCCAGGGATCGGCGGGCTTTAATGAGCGCGGCTTTCGCACCCGCCTCTCAGGCGAGGAATTCGCGCACGAACGGCGTCGCGGGCGCTTCGCTCACCTCGCGCGGCGCGCCGATCTGCTCGATGCGGCCGACGTTGAGGATGGCGACGCGGTCGGCGAGCTCCATCGCCTCGCTCTGGTCGTGGGTGACGAACACCGTCGTCAGGCCGGTGCGGTCGTGCAGGTCGCGCAGCCAGCCGCGCAGGTCGCGGCGCACCTTGGCGTCGAGGGCGCCGAACGGCTCGTCGAGCAACAGCACGCGCGGCTCGATCGCCAACGCGCGGGCGAGCGCGACGCGCTGGCGCTGGCCGCCCGACAATTGCGTCGGGTAGCGGGCGCCGAAGCCGGCGAGCTGCATCATGTCGAGCAGGTCGGCGACCCGCTGCTCGATCTCGCGCCGACTCGGCCGCGCGCGGCGCGGCCTCACCGTCAGCCCGTAGGCGATGTTGTCGAAGACGCTCATGTGGCGAAACAGCGCGTAGGCCTGGAAGACGAAGCCAACGCGCCGTTGCTGCACGGAGAGCCGCGTCGCGTCGATCTCGCCGAAGCGCAGCGCGCCGGTGTCGGCGGTCTCCAGGCCGGCGATGACGCGCAGCAGCGTCGTCTTGCCGCAGCCGGAGGGTCCAAGCAGGGCGACGAGCTCGCCCGGTTCGACGGTCAGGTCGATCGCCGTAAGGACCGTCTGGTCGCCGAAGCGTTTGCTGATGCCGACGATCTCGATGCGCTGGCCGACGGCTTCGCCGGCGCGACGATCATCGCGCGGGCGCGCGCGCAAGGCCGTCGCTTCGCCATTCGAGCCAGGACTTGAAGCCGAGGGTGGCGAGGGCGACAAAGGCGAGGAGCGAGGCGAGCGAAAAAGCTCCGGCGACATCATACTCATTGTAAAGGATCTCCACCTGGAGGGGGATGGTGTTGGTGAGGCCGCGGATGTGGCCGGAGACCACCGACACGGCGCCGAACTCGCCCATTGCGCGCGCGTCGCAAAGCAGCACGCCATAGAGCAGCGCCCATTTGACGTTGGGCAGGGTGACGGTGAGGAAGGTCTTCCAGCCGCTCGCGCCGAGCGTGAGCGCCGCCTCTTCCTCCGCCGAGCCCTGGTGCTGCATCAGGGGAATGAGCTCCCGCGCGACGAAGGGGAAGGTGACGAACAGCGTCGCCAGCGCGACGCCCGGCAGCGCGAAGATGACATGCAGCCCGTGCGCCGCCGCCCACGGCCCGAGCAGCCCTTGAGCGCCGAAGATGAGGACGAAGACCAGACCCGCGACCACCGGCGACACCGACAACGGCAGGTCGATCAGGGTGATCAGCAGGTTCTTGCCGACGAAGTCGAACTTGGCGACCGCCCAAGCCGCAGCGACGCCGAACGCCGTGTTGATCGGCACGACGATCGCCGCCACCGTGAGGGTGAGCGCGATCGCGGAACGCGCGTCGGGGTCGAAGAACGTCGCGACATAGGCGGCGGCGCCGCGCGAGAAGGCCTCGGCGAAGACGATCGCCAGCGGCAGGAGCAGGAACAGCGCCAGGAAGCCGACCGCCGCTGCGATCAGCAGGCGGCGGACTCCGGCCGACTCGTTGGCGACCTCGCGCGGACTCAAGAGCACCGTCGGGACGCCGACCTCGGAGATCGCCGAGCTTCCTGCGGCTCCAAGCTCAGACATCGCCAAGCCTCCTGCGGCTCCAGGCGTGGAGCAGGTTGATCGTCAGCAGCATGAGGAAGGAGACGGCGAGCAGGATCGCCGCGACTCCGGTCGCGCCCGCGGTGTCGTATTCCTCAAGCTTGATGACGACGAGCAGCGGCGCGATCTCGGAGACATAGGCGAGGTTGCCGGCGATGAAGATCACCGAGCCGTATTCGCCGACGCCGCGCGCGAAAGCGAGCGCCAGGCCGGTGAGCAGGGCCGGGGTCAGCAGCGGCAGCAGGACGCGCCGCAAGGTTTGCCAGCGCGTCGCGCCCAACGTCGCCGAGGCTTCCTCCAACTCGATTTCCAGTTCCTCGATCAGCGGCTCGACGGCGCGCACGACGAAAGGCAGGCCAACGAACGCCAGCGCGACGAGGATGCCCCAACGCGTGAACGCGATCTTGACGCCGAGCTTGGCCAAGGGTGCGCCCAGCCAGCCGTTGGGCGCATAGAGCGTTGCGAGCGCGACGCCCGCCACGGCGGTGGGCAAGGCGAACGGCAAATCGACGATCGCGTCGAAGAACTTGCGGCCGGGAAAGCGATAGCGGGTCAACGTCCAGGCGACGATCCCGCCGAAGAAGACGTCGATCACGGCGGCGGCAAGCGAAATGCCGAAGGACGTCTTCAAGGCGGCCAGCACGCGCGGCTGCATCGTGACCGCCCAAATCCCGCCGATGCCGAGCGTCGAGGCTTTGGCGATCAGGGCGCCGAGCGGAAACAGCACGATCAGCGCGAGGTAGGCCAGCGTGCAGCCGAGCGCCAAACCGAAACCCGGCAGCGCGCTGGGCTTCTTGAGCGACGCGATGCGGAGCGCCGAATTGGCCACACTCACTGCCCCGCTTGTTGGATCTGGTCGAATACGCCGCCGTCGGCGAAGTGAGTCGCCTGCGCCTTCTTCCAGCCGCCGAAGCTGGTCTCGACGTCGATCAGCTCGAGTTTGGGAAAGCGCGCGAGATCGCTCTTGTCGGCGAATTCGGGGTATGCCGGGCGGAAAAAGTTCTTGGCGATGATCGCCTGCGCCGCCGGAGTGTAGAGGAACTGCAAATAGGCCTCGGCGACCTTTCGCGTGCCCTTGGCGTCGACGTCGCCGTCGACGATCGACACCGGCGGCTCGGCGCGGATCGACAGCGAGGGCGCGATGATCTCGAACTGGTCCTTGCCGAACTCCTCGAAGGCGAGGAACGCGTCGTTCTCCCAGGCGATCAACACATCGCCGAGGCCGCGCTGGGCGAAGGTGATGGTCGAGCCGCGCGCGCCGGCGTCGAGAACGGGCGCGTTTTTGTAGATCGCCGCGACGAGATCCTTGGTCTTGGCTTCGTCGCCGCCGAATTTCTTCAGGCCGTAGCCCCAGGCGGCGAGGTAGTTCCAACGAGCGCCGCCCGAGGTCTTGGGATTGGGCGTGATGACGCTGACTCCCGGCTTGGCGAGGTCGTCCCAATCGTGGATTCCCTTCGGATTGCCCTTGCGGACCAGGAAGACGATGGTCGACGTGTAGGGTGCCGAACTGTTTGGCAGCCGTTTCTGCCAGTCGGCGGGAATCTTTCCGGTCTTGGCGGCGATGGCGTCGATGTCGGCGGCGAGCGCCAGCGTCACGACGTCGGCGTTCAGCCCGTCGATCACCGAGCGCGCCTGCGCGCCCGAGCCGCCGTGCGAAGCCTGAATGGTCACCGTTTCGCCGGTCTTGGCCTTCCAGTCCGCGGCGAAGGCGGCGTCGATCGCCTTATAGAGCTCGCGCGTCGGGTCATAGGATACGTTGAGGAGAGTGACCTCCGCTTGCGCCGTCGCGGCGCCGGCGGCGAATATCCCGGCCGCCAGGGCGAGAGCCGCGATCCTTCTCGACGGGTTGAACGACGTGGAAGTCCGCATCGCGCTTTCCTTTTCGATCGAGCGCCGCCTCCCATTCGCGACGAATATGTCTATCTATTTAGTAGAATTAATGAACGATGGCAAGGCGTTTCGCGCCGCCGCCGCCCTTGCGCGACAAGGGCTTTATCGACGGCCCGATTGCGAATAGGGAGAGGCGAGGAGCCGTCCGATCGCCGGCGGCGATTCCCGAACCGCGGTCGGTCAACGCCAAACCTTGCGATCCAAGTGCTTGCAACCCAAGAGTTTTCTCATGCGCGCCGAAGCCGAACAACTGACCGAAACGATCAAGCAGTCCGTGGGACTGCTGAGGAGGCATCTTTGACGTCGACGCCGCGACGCGCCGATTGGCCGAACTGAACGCCAAATCCGAAAACCCGGCGCTGTGGAGCGATCCGGAGGCCGCGCAGAAGCTGATGCGCGAACGCACCATGCTGGAAGACCGCCTCGGCTCGCTCGCCAAGATCGAACGCGACCTCGACGACGCAACGACGCTGGTGGAGCTCGGCGAAGCCGAGGGCGACGCCGCGACCGAGGCGGAAGGGCTCGCCCAGCTCAAGGCGCTGAGAGCCGAAGGCGAGCGCCGCCAGATGGAGGCGCTGCTGTCGGGCGAAGCCGACGCCAACGACACCTACCTCGAAGTGCATTCGGGGGCCGGGGGCACCGAAAGCTGCGACTGGGCGCGCATGTTGCTCCGCATGTACGTTCGCTGGGGCGAGCGGCGCAAATTCGACGTCGAGGTGATCGAGGAGACGGAGGGCGAAGAAGCCGGCGTCAAGTCGGCGACCCTGGTCGTCAAGGGCCATAACGCGCACGGCTGGCTGAAGACCGAGTCGGGCGTGCATCGGCTGGTGCGCATTTCGCCCTTCGACGCCAACGCGCGCCGGCACACCAGCTTCGCCTCCGTCTGGGTCTATCCGGTGGTCGACGACCGCATCCAGGTCGACGTCGACGAGAGCGATTGCCGCATCGACACCTATCGCTCTTCGGGCGCCGGCGGGCAGCACGTCAACAAGACCGAGTCGGCGGTGCGCATCACCCATATGCCGACCGGCATCGTTGTGGCGTGCCAGGCCGAGCGGTCGCAGCACAAGAACCGCGCCACCGCATGGAACATGCTGCGGGCGCGGATTTACGAGATGGAGCTGGAAAAGCGCGAAGCCAAGGCGACCGCCGACGCGGCCTCGAAGACCGACATCGGCTGGGGCCACCAGATTCGCTCCTACGTGCTGCAGCCCTATCAGATGGTCAAGGACCTGCGCACCGGCTGCGTCTCGAGCGCGCCCGCCGACGTGCTCGACGGCGACCTCGACGCGTTCATGGAGGCCTCGCTCGCCCAGCGGCTGTCCGGGCGCACGGTCACGGTGGAGGACGTGGAATAGGGGCCGGACGACGGCCCTCGTCGCCCCGGACGACAAGCCGCCCCTCGCCGACGCCGGCGCCTCGATGGCGACGCGGTCCCCGCAAGGGGGATCCTTTCGCCGGTCGCCGCGCCCCGCGTCCCGTAAACGGCGTCCGACGTTGACCGCGGTCAGGTGCCGGACCTAAGAACGAACCCAGCGGCTTGCCATGCCTTGGGCGGGGTCCGCGGGGGACGCCGATCCGCAATCGCCATTGGGGGAAAACATGGAGCGGAGTGGAACAATGAGCATCGTCTGCCGAAATACGGCCGCCGTCGTCGTCGGGGCCGCGCTGGCCGTTTCTCTTCTGACGAGCGCAGAGGCGTCTCCACGCGCGTACTGCGACCACGTGGCCCGCGTTTACGCCGACCAGCAAGTGGCCGGCAACACCGTCGGCGGCGCGGTCGGCGGCGCCCTGCTGGGCGCGGGCGTCGGCGCCCTCTTCGGCGGCCGCAATTCGGTCGGCGCGGTCGCGGCGATCGGCGCCGGCGCCGGCGCCATGGGCGGCGCAGCGAATGGCTCCGCCCAATGGAACGACGCCTATTGGGCGCGGTTCAACGATTGCATGGCGGGCGATTGATCGAAAATCGGCGCGCCGTGACAAGCCGTGCGCGCCCGCAACGGTCGGCAATCGGGCCGGACGCCTGTTGACGGCCCGCGGCCGCCGGTCTATAGGAGCGCGATCCCAAACGCGTTCTGGGTCCCGGCGCCGTGGCGAGCGCAAGGGACTTTTTGCGTTTGTGGTCTCTTGGCAAGGGCCGGCCTCCACCGGACGCCGAGGGTTTTCAACCGCCGCGCATCGGCTCGTGAGCCGCCGCGCCGCCGAAATGGAGCATAGGCCGTGGCTCGTATCGCAGGCGTCAACATTCCCACCAACAAGCGCGTCGTCATCGCGCTGCAATACATCCACGGCATCGGCCCGACCAAGGCCAAAGAGATATGCGAGAAAGTGCATCTCCCCTCCGAGCGCCGCGTCGCCCAGCTCACCGACGCCGAAGTGATGCAAATCCGCGAGACCATCGATCGCGACTACATGGTCGAGGGCGATCTCAGGCGCGAGGTGGCGATCAACATCAAGCGCCTGATGGACCTGGGCGCCTATCGCGGACTTCGCCATCGTCGTTCGCTGCCTGTTCGCGGCCAACGCACGCACACCAATGCGCGCACACGCAAAGGCAAGGCCAAGGCGATCGCCGGCAAGAAGAAGTGACCGCCGCGTCGCCGTTTCGTGTGGATTTGAGTGTTTTGTCGCGCTGCTGGCGCGTTTGAAGGACGGACGAATGGCCAAGGAAGCAACCCGCGTTCGCCGCCGCGAACGCAAGAACATCGTTTCGGGCGTCGCCCATGTGAATTCGTCGTTCAACAACACGATGATCACCATCACCGATGCGCAGGGCAATACGATCTCCTGGTCGTCGGCGGGGACGATGGGGTTCAAGGGCTCGCGCAAATCGACGCCGTTCGCCGCCCAAATGGCCGCCGAGGACGCGGTCAAGAAGGCCGCCGAACACGGCATGCGCATGCTCGAAGTCGAGGTCTCCGGTCCGGGTTCCGGACGCGAGTTGGCGCTTCGCGCCATCCAGGCCGCCGGCTTCAACGTCACCTCGATCCGCGACGTTACGCCGATCCCGCACAACGGCTGCCGTCCGCGCAAGCGTCGCCGCGTCTGATTTTCGTCCCGCGGCGCCTTGCGCCCGCGCGCTGAGCGCGCCGGACCTCGAAAGGCCTAGGAGCGTCGCCTCGTCGAAGGGAAGGCTCAAGCACGTGATCCAGAAGAACTGGCAAGAACTCATCAAGCCCAAGAAGCTCGAAGTCGTTCACAGCGACGATCCGCGCCGTGTCGCCACCGTCGTCGCCGAGCCGCTGGAGCGCGGCTTCGGCCAGACGCTCGGCAATTCGCTGCGCCGGGTGCTGCTGTCCTCGCTGCAGGGCGCCGCGATCACCTCGATCCACGTCGACGGCGTGCTACACGAATTCTCCTCGATTCCCGGCGTCCGCGAGGACGTCGTCGATATCGTGCTCAACGTCAAGGACATCGCGGTCAAGATGCAGGGCGAGGGCGTCAAGCGCCTCATCCTAAAGCGCCGCGGCCCCGGCGTCGTCACCGCCGGCGACATCCAGACCACCGGCGACATCCAGATTCTCAATCCGCAGCTCGTCATTTGCACCCTCGACGAAGGCGCCGACATCCGTTTCGAATTCACGGTGACGACCGGCAAGGGCTATGTGCCGGCCGATCGCAACCGCGCCGAGGATTCGCCGATCGGCTTGATGCCGATCGACAGCATGTTCTCGCCGGTCAAGAAGGTCTCCTACCGCGTCGAGAACACCCGCGAGGGCCAGGATCTCGACAAGGACAAGCTGACGATGACGATCGAGACCAACGGCGCGATCTCGCCGGAGGACGCGCTCGCCTACGCCGCGCGCATCCTGCAAGACCAGCTCGCGGTGTTCGTCACCTTCGAGGAGCCGCGGCGCGAGGAAGCGCAGCACGCGATCCCCGAGCTCGCCTTCAACCCGGCGCTGCTGAAGAAGGTCGACGAACTCGAGCTCTCCGTACGCTCCGCCAATTGCCTGAAGAACGACAACATCACCTACATCGGCGACCTCATCCAGAAGTCGGAAAGCGAAATGCTGCGCACGCCGAATTTCGGCCGCAAGTCGCTCAACGAGATCAAGGAAGTGCTGGCGCAGATGGGCCTGCACCTCGGCATGGAAGTCACTGGTTGGCCGCCCGAGAACATCGAGGAGCTGGCCAAGCGGTTCGAGGAGCACTACTGAGGGCAGTAGGCAGTAGGCAATAGGCAATAGGCAATAGGCAATAGGAACGCGTCCTACCACCACCGCCGACTGCCTACTGCCTACTGCCCATAATAGACGGCCGTTCCTTGGCACGGCGGCCGTAGACCCGAGAAGGAGACGGCCAAATGTATCACGGGCACGCGAAGCGTCGCTTCAACCGCACCGCCGAACACCGTCAGGCGATGTTCGCCAATATGGCGCAGGCGCTGATCAAGCACGAGCAGATCGTCACCACGCTGCCCAAGGCGAAGGACCTTCGCCCGGTGGTGGAGAAATTAGTGACGCTCGGCAAGCGCGGCGACTTGCACGCGCGCCGCATCGCCATCGCGCGCCTGCGCGACGCCGATCTGGTCAAAAAGCTGATCGACGTTCTCGGCCCGCGCTACAAGACGCGCAACGGCGGCTACACCCGCATCATGAAAGCCGGCTTCCGCCAGGGCGACAACGCCGCGATGGCGGTGATCGAATTCGTCGATCGCGACGTCGAGGCCAAGGGCAAGGATTCCGGGCCGGTCCAAGCGAAGGCCGCTTCGAGCGAGAGTCTGACGGCGAAACGGGCGTTCGCGTCAGCAAGAATTTCCGGGCGGCGCGAGCTAGGCGCCGCCCGTTTTGCGTCGGGCGGATGAAGCGCGAGGGCAGGCGATGGCAAAAGAGCCGGCCGACGACCACGACGCCTACGAAGGGCTGATCGCGGCCTTGCGCGCTTCGGACGGGGCCGAGCGGGCGGAGAAAGAAAAGAGCTACCAGAAGTCCCGATGGGAGCACTGGGGCGTTCCGCTGCCGAAAATGGATGTCGCCATCCGAGCGGCTCTGGCGGACGTCGCCGAAGACGAGCTGTTCCGACTGAGCCGACGTCTCTGGAGCGAGCCCGTTTGGGATTTGAAGATGGTCGCGGCGCGGATTCTCGTCCGCAACTCTGTCGCGCCCGACGAGCGTCTGTGGGCGTTCGTGACGGAACGCATGGCCGATCTCGACGGCTGGGCGGTCGCAGACAATCTGGCGGGCGTCGGATCGCGGTGTCTCATCGCCGAGCCGCGCCGCCTCGACGTCGTCGAGACCTGGGTCGAAAGCCGCCATCTGTGGACCCGGCGCGCCGCGCTCGTCTTCACCCTACCGTGGACGAAGGCGGGGCGCGACCCCGAGCGGACGCTCGCCTGGGCGGCGCGCCTCGCCGAGGATCGCCAATGGTTCATCCAGAAGGCGATCGGCTGGTGGCTGCGCGAACTCTCCAAACGCGATCCTGAGCGCGTGCGCCGCTTCCTCGCCGATCACGGCGGCGCGCTCACGGGCGTCGCGCGGCGGGAGGCGACGAAGTATCTTGCGCAGCGGCCGCGCGGGCGGGCGGCAAACCGAGGAGCCGAGCCATGAATCGTCTCGAAGGGGTTCGCGCCTGCGTCTTCGACGCTTACGGCACGCTGTTCGATTTCTCTTCGGCGGCCGCGGCTTGCCCCGATATCGCGGCGGAAAAGCGCGCGGCGCTGACCGCGCTGTGGCGCGACAAGCAGTTGCAATACGCGTGGCTGCGTTCGCTGCAGGGCCGTTACGCCGACTTCTGGCAGGTCACGGGCGACGCGCTGGATTTCGCGCTCGACAGCCTCGGTCTCGATCAGCCCGGCGTACGCGAGCGGTTGATGGGACTCTACCGCACGCTGTCGGCGTTCCCCGAAGTTCCTGCCGTGTTGCGCGCGTTGCGCCGCGCCGGGTTCGCCACCGCCATTCTTTCCAACGGTTCGCCGGCGATGCTGGAAGAAGCGGTGGCGGCCGCGGGGCTCGGCGGCCTCTTCGACGCCGTGCTGTCGGTCGATGCGGTGCGCGTCTTCAAGACCGACCGAAGAGTCTATCAGTACGCGCTCGACCGCCTCGGCGTGCGCGCCGACGAAGTCTCGTTCCAGTCGTCCAACGCCTGGGACGCCCACGCCGCGTCGGACTTCGGCATGCGCGTCGTCTGGTGCAATCGCTACGGCCAGCGCCGCGAGCGCCTGCCCGGCGCGCCGGACTTCGAGGTCCGGAGTCTCGACGAATTGCCGGCGCTGCTCGGCGTTGCGGCGTGACAGCGAAGCGCCGCGACCGCGCCGCGTCGGCGCTTTCCCTCAGCAGCGGGCGCTCGCGCATTTGCGGTTGTGCGTCAGGAAACTGTCGCCTTCGGGATAGGCGATATCCTCGATGCGCCACGCGCCGGAGACCGTCCGCTCGTCGGCGATCACGCGGCGGGCCGCGCCCTTGACGCGAAGGTCGACCGCGATCCGCGCCGCCGCGCCGTCGTCTTGCAGCGGTTCCACCCCGACGAGCTCGACCGGCTGCCCGGGGAGAACCCCCCAGCCGAAGTAGGCGTTGAGGATAGGCCCGTCGCTGGCCGGCCCCGGGCCGCGGCGCGCCGCCAGCCATGCTTCCCGCGCAGCCGGGGCGAAGACCGACAGAAACGCCTCGTCCGACAGTCTTTCGGGGGCGGCGCGCCGGCTGAGTTCGCGTTGATAGAGCGCGCGCGTCCAGTCGGCCGCCGACTCGCCGCCGGCGGCGAAAGCGCCGAGCAGCGCGAGGACGCAAGCCGCGCCAACCGCCGCAAGCCTCGCGGCGGCGCGGCCGATGGGCGCGCCGCCCGCTCTCACGCGACCGCCTTGATCGTCCGCCCGACCTTGTCGACGATTTCGCCGATCTGGTCTTCGCTGACGATCAGCGGCGGGGTCAGTTCGATGGTGTCGCCGGAGAGGCGCAGCATGATCCCCGCTTCGTGGAAGGAATACTCCAGCGCCGCATAGCCGCGCGCGCCCGGCGCGCTCGACGGCGCGAGGTCGATCGCCCCGGTGAGGCCGACGCAGCGGATGTCGAGCACGTTCGGCAGACCCTTCAGCGTCATCAGCGCGTCGCACCACTTCGGCTCCAGCGCCTGCGCGCGCTCGAATAGCTCTTCGTCGCGATAGACGTCCAGCG
This sequence comes from uncultured Alphaproteobacteria bacterium, assembly GCA_963775575.1. Lineage (GTDB taxonomy): Bacteria > Pseudomonadota > Alphaproteobacteria > Rhizobiales > Beijerinckiaceae > Roseiarcus. Next base: position 458,066 of record CAVZJG010000002.1, on the reverse strand, counting down.
CCGCCAGGGCCGCCGCACAGGCGAGCGGATGGCCGGAATAAGTGTAGCCGTGGAAGAGTTCGATCGCCGACTCCGGCCCCTGCATGAACGCGTCGTGCACGTGCTTGCGCACGATGACGCCGCCCATCGGCGCCGCGCCGGAGGTGACGCCCTTGGCGAAGGTCATGATGTCGGGGATCACGCCGTAGCGCTCGGCGGCGAAGGCGAAGCCGAGGCGGCCGAAGCCGGTGATCACTTCGTCGAAAATCAGCAGAATGCCGGTTTTGTCGCAGATCGCGCGCAGCTTTTTCAGGTAGCCCTTGGGCGGCGGCAGCACGCCGGTCGATCCGGACATCGGCTCGACGATGACCGCGGCGATGGTCGAGGCGTCGTGCAGGCCGACGATGCCCTCCAGCGCGTCAGCGAGGTGGCCGCCCCATTCCGGCTCGCCCTTGGTGAACGCCTGATGTTCGCGGCTGTAGGTCGCGGGAAGATGATCCACGCCCGCCAGCAGCGAGCCGAAGAACTTGCGGTTGTTGACCATGCCGCCGACCGAGATCCCACCAAAGCCGACGCCGTGATAGGCGCGCTCGCGGCCGATCAGGCGCTGGCGCGAGCCCTGTCCGCGCACATTGTGATAGGCGAGCGCGATCTTCAGCGCGGTGTCGCACGCTTCCGAGCCGGAATTGGCGAAGAAGACGTGATCGAGATCGGCCGGCGCCAGCGCCGCCAGGCGCGAGGAAAGCTGGAACGCCAAGGGGTGGGCGAACTGGAAGGTCGGGGCGAAGTCGAGTTCGGCCGCCTGGCGCTGGATCGCCGCGACGATCGGGGGGCGGCTGTGGCCGGCGTTGCAGCACCAAAGGGCCGCCGTCGCGTCGAGAATCGCGCGCCCCTCCGGCGTGTAGTAGTGCATGTCTTTGGCGCGCGAGATCAGCCGCGGCCGCTTCTTGAATGCGCGATTGGGCGTGAACGGGAGCCAGAACGCAGCCAGATCGTTGGGAATTTCGGCGCGCTGGGCGGTCGCGGGCATCGCTGGTCTCCGGGCTTCGACTGATCGCCCGGACAATGCTCGCGCGCATGCGCCTTGTCCAGTTTTCGCCCTATTCGCGCGGCCGCGAGCAGCGAACGCGTGAACGCGCGCGATCGCCATTGCGAAGTCGGGCCGCGCGCCGCCCACGTTCTCGGCCGGAAGGCGCCCTCCCATGTGACCCATTGCGGGACGCGCCGGCTGTTTTGTTGGTAACGCGCCCGCAACCTTAAGCCGGTATGAAGAACAACGCTCCAACTGCGCGGGAACGCGTCCGGGCGCCCCAGTCCGAGGGGTCGAAGGGGCGACGGCCGAGCGTTCGCGGCGGCGCCGGCGATGGCGTTCGAGCACGGCGTGGGTTGCGTATGGGTCGTTCGCGTTTATCTTGGGCAGGTTCGGCGGTCGCGCCCTGGGGCATCGCGCTGGGCTTCTTGGTGTCGATCACGGCGCAAGCCGGACAGGACCCCGGCTGGATCGGCGGTCTGGCCGCGCAAGGCGCGGGCGCCGATCGCCTCTCTCCGGTTCGCGAGGCGCTTCTCGCTTCGAGGTTTGGCCCGCCGGCGCGTTTCGCGGCGCGGGGCGGCGCGGAAATCCCGATTGTGGAAGCCCATTTGATTCTCGGGGCGCCCGAGGATCTGGCCGCCGTTCCCGACGAAATCGAACCGAACGCCGCCGTCAAACGGGGCCAGCAGAATTTTCCGGCGATCGACCGCACGCGCAAGGGCGATCCCCTCGTCGTTCTTCGCCCCGGATTCGACGCGCGTCTGCGACGCGCCGTCCCGGCCGACGAGGACGGCGCCGCGAACGGGCCGGCGGATTCGCCGAGCTCGACGGCGGTCGCCCCCGTCGCGGATTTCGCCGCGAGCCGGCCGCAGCGGCAGTTCAACGACGGCGCGACCCCGAGCGTGCCGTTGGAAATGGCGCTGAACTCGTCGACGCCGACGCCGAGCGACGGCGAGGCGATCGTCGCCGCCCGCCCGCCGGCGCAGACGACGGCGGCGGCGCAGTCCGACGCCAACGGCAAGCCGAATTACGCCGCGCTGATCGACCCCAAGGACTCCGCGCGGCAAATGCGGTGCCTCAGCGAAGCGATCTACTTCGAGGCGCGCGGCGAGCCCGAGCAGGGCCAGGCCGCGGTCGCGCAGGTCGTGCTCAACCGCGTGCGCAGCGGCATCTTTCCGACCAACGTCTGCGCGGTCGTCTATCAGGACCGCAACCACCCGTTCGCCTGCCAATTTTCCTTCGCCTGCGACGGCAGCTCGCTGCGCATCGAGGAGCCCGGCGCCTGGGCGACGGCGACCCGCATCGCCGAGCAGGTCGTCAGCGGCGCCAACTACAATCCGAAAGTCGCCGAGGCGCTCAACTACCACGCCAATTACGTCTATCCGGAATGGGCGGGCGATCTGCGCCGCGTCGACCGCATCGGCACGCATATCTTTTACGCCATGCGCGGCGGCGTGAATTGGGCCCCCGGCGCCCGCGGCGACACGCCGGCGACGACGACTCCGACGACACAGACCATGGCGGCGCGCTGAGCGTTCAGCCGAGCACGCTCTCGGCCGAGGTATAGACGAGCCCGTGCGCCTCGGCGACCGGTTTGCAGGTCAGCTTGCCGTCGTGCACATTGAGCCCCGCGCGCAGGTGGACGTCGTCGTTGAGCGCCTGTTTCCAGCCCTTGTCGGCGAGCGCGAGGGCGAAGGGCAGGGTGGCGTTGTTGAGCGCGAAGGTGGAGGTGCGCGCCACCGCGCCGGGCATGTTGGCGACGCAGTAATGCACGACCCCGTCGACGACGTAGGTCGGGTTGGAGTGGGTGGTCGGCTTCGAGGTTTCGCAGCAGCCGCCCTGGTCGATGGCGATGTCGACGATCACCGCGCCGGGCTTCATCGTCGACAGCATCGCGCGCGTCACCAGCTTGGGCGCCGCGGCGCCGGGCGCCAGCACCGCGCCAATGACGAGGTCGGCGCGCGCGACCAGTTCGGCGATCGCGGCGCGCGTCGCATAAACCGTGCGCACGCCGGCGCCGAGTTGCGCCGCTAAGCGTTGCAACGCCTCGTTCGATTTGTCGACGACGGTGACGTTGGCGCCCATGCCGAGCGCGATCGTCGCCGCATGCGTGCCCGAAACGCCGCCGCCGAGGATGACGACTTCCGCGGCCGGCACCCCCGGCACGCCGCCGAGCAGGACGCCGCGTCCGCCCTGCGCCTTTTCCAGCGCGTGCGCGCCGACCTGCGGCGCGAGGCGCCCGGCCACTTCCGACATCGGCGTCAGCAAGGGCAGGCCGCCGTGGGGCGAAGTCACCGTCTCATAGGCGATGCAGGTCGCGCCGCTGGCGAGGAGGTCCTTGGTCTGCGCGAGATCGGGCGCGAGATGCAAATACGTGTACAAGATCTGGCCGCGGCGAAGCCGCTTGCGCTCGGCGGCGAGCGGCTCCTTGACCTTCACGATCATTTCGGCGCGGACGAATATTTCCTGCGGCGCGTCGACGAGCGTGGCGCCCGCCGCGACATATTCGCCGTCGGAAAGTCCCGATCCGAGGCCCGCCGACTTTTCCACCAACACGGAATGGCCGTGGTGCGTCAGTTCGGCGACCGAAGCCGGCGTCAGCCCGACGCGAAACTCATTGTCCTTGATTTCCTTCGGCACACCGATCAGCATCGAAACCTCCTGTGAATCCTCCTGCCGCCCCGATGGCGTATAATTCTGCGACGGCGGAAAAATGTTTCACCCAAATGAGGCCGCCGCCGCCGGTTTCCGGCATGATGTGCGAAGAATACCGTGAATCGAGAACGATTATGCGAACCGACGAAATCGACGATCGCGACCGGGCGATCCTGCGCGAATTGATGCGAGCCGGCCGTCTGACCAACGCCGAGTTGGCCGATCGGGTCCATCTTTCGCAATCGGCGTGCCTTCGGCGGGTCCGCATGCTCGAGGAGGCCGGAATCATCGCGGGCTATGTCATGCTGCTCGATCCCGCCGCCGCGGGCCTTCCCGGCGCCGCTTTCGTTTCGGTGACGCTCGATCAGCAGGGCCGCGCGGCGCTCGATCGCTTTGAGCAGGAGGTCCGCCGCCACGCCGAGATCATCGAATGCTATCTCTTGGCCGGGGCCTCGGACTATCTGTTGCGGATCGCGTTTCGCGACGCGAACGACTTCGAGCGCATCCACACCGACATTCTCACTCAACTGCCGGGCGTTTCGCGCGTGCAGTCGACCATGACGCTACGCACGGTGAAGAAGACCACCGCCTTGCCGCTGTGAGGCGCCCGCGCTAGGAGGGGCGACGAATCCGAGGATCGCGCCATGACCGAATCGCCTGCCGAAATCGCCAAGATGCCGTTCGAGACGGCGCTGGCCGAACTCGAATCGATCGTCGATAAATTGGAGAAGGGCGCCGTCGCGCTCGAAGATTCCATCACGCTCTACGAGCGCGGCGAAGCGCTGAAGGCGCATTGCGACCGATTGCTGAAGAACGCCGAAATGCGCATCGAGAAGATCGCGCTTTCCGCCGACGGCAAGCCCAAGGGCGTGGGCCCGCTCGACGGCGAGTGAGGCCTCGCAAACGGCGCGACATCGCGAATCGCAATAAGAGTCGCTGAATATCGTCATGAAATCATAGATATTTTCGCCGCCGGGCGTCGTTCGTTACATTGCCTTAACCATATCGGCCGCATACCGGCCGTGTGACGTTAACCATCGTTCCCCGCCGCGGTTCGCGGCCCGGCGCGACAAGAAAGGGGAAGCACATGCGCGCGATCGCTTTCATAACTCAAAAAGGCGGGTCGGGGAAAAGCACTTTGGCTTGTTCGCTGGCGGTTGCAGCGAAGGACGCCGGCGAGCGCGTCTGCGTGATCGACATGGATCCGCAGGCCTCCCTCGTCAGTTGGTCCAAGACTCGCGAACGCGACGACATCGCCGTCGTCGCGGCCAACGGCGAGGAATTGCCGGCGCTGCTCGGCGCGCTGGAGAGAAAGGGAACCACCCTGGCCATCATCGACACGCCCGGCGCCGACGGCAGCGCTTCCGCGGCGGCGATGCGTGCGGCCGATCTCAACGTCATTCCGTCCCGCCCGAGCATCTTCGATCTATGGGCGAGCGCGCAGACGTGCGCCGCCTTGAAGGCGGCGAACGGCGATTTCGCGTTCATGCTCAACCAGTGCCCGCCGGCCCAACAATCGGCGCGCGTCCAAAACGCCGTCGCCGCGCTCGAGGAAATTGGCGGTCTCATTTCGCCGCTCGTGGCGACCCGCGTCGACTTTCAGGACGCCGCACGCCACGGTCTGGGCGTGACCGAAATCAACCCGAACGGCGGCGCCGCGCAGGAAATACGCGCGCTGTGGGAGTCGCTCAAACGCCGTGTCGCGCGCGGCGAGGCCATCGCGCCGACCAGCGAAGCGGCGTAAGGCGGCCGAGGTTTCTCGCGATAACGCTAGCCGCCGATACGCGAACGGATCACCTCGCCGCCGCGCGAGATCGTCAGGTCCCACGCGCGCGCGCGCTGGGCGCTTGCGGAGTCGAGATCGCGCGTAGCCGCGATTTTTTCGCCGTTGACCTCCAGCACCACGTCGCCCTTCTGCACGCCGAAATTGGCGGCCAGCGAGCCCTCGGCGACGTCGGCCACCACGACGCCTTCGCCGACGCCCTCGAGCGACAGCTCCTCGGCGACCGCGGGCGAGACGTTCATAACCAGGGCGCCCTGGAACGGCGACCGGCTCTTGATCCGGATCGCCTCGCGCGGCGGGTTTTCCGGCGCCGCGGCGAGTTTCATCGGCAGGATCAGCGACTTGCCGCCGCGCTGAACCGTCAGCGCCGCGACGCCGCCCAGGGGCTTCACGGCGAGGCGGAAGCCGACGCCTTGGGCGTCGTCGACAGACTGGCCATCGATCGCGGTGATCACGTCGCCGCGCTTCAATCCCGCCTCCGCCGCCGGGGCGCCTTCGAAGACGCTGGTCGTCAGCGCGCCGGCGGGCCGCTCCAGGCCGATCGAATCGGCGATGTCCTTGGTCACGTTCTGCAGGCCGGCGCCGAGCCACGGCCGCTTGACCGTGGCGCCGCCGCGCTTGGCCGCGGCGACGACGCTCTTGACCATGTTGACGGGGATGGCGAAGCCGATGCCGATGCTGCCGCCGCTGCGCGAATAGATCGCCGAATTGACGCCGACGAGCCGCCCGTCGAGATCGACCAGCGCGCCGCCGGAATTGCCGGGATTGATCGCGGCGTCGGTCTGGATGAAGAAGCCATAATCGTTGATGCCGATCTGTGTGCGCGCCAGCGCCGAGACGATGCCCTGCGTCACCGTCTGGCCGACGCCGAAGGGATTGCCGATCGCCAGAACGAAGTCGCCGACTTCGATCGCGTCGGAATCGCCGAGTTCGAGCACGGGAAAGCGCTCGTCGCTCTGAATTTGCAGCACCGCCAGATCAGTGCGCGGATCGCGCAGCACGATCTTGGCCGGGAATTCGCGGCGGTCGGACAACGCCACCTTCACGTCGGTCATGCCCTCGATGACGTGATGATTGGTGACGACGAGGCCGCTCGGATCGACGATGACGCCCGAGCCGAGCGATTGAGCGACGCGCGACTCCTGGCCCTGCTGGCCGAAGAACTGGCGGAAGATCGGGTCGTCGAACAGCGGATTGCGCGCCATCGTCTCGACGCGGGAGGCGTAGACGTTGACCACCGCCGGCCGCGCCTTTTTGACCACCGGCGCGAAGGAAAGCCGAGCTTCGGCCGGGCTTTGCGGGACGGTCTTGTCGACGGTTTGCGCCTCAGCCGCGGCGAAGCCGAGGCAGAGGGCGAGGGCGAGGGCGAAACGGAGCAAGGCGGGCTCTCCCGGCGGACGATGGGCACCTTCATATAGGCGCGGTCGGGCGCGCTGCAAAGCGGACGCGCGTCGTGCGAAATTTGTTCGCGGCGGCCTTGCGCCGCGCGGGCCGCGTCCCAATGTCCTGCCGGCCGGGTCCGATCTTTCGGCGCGGCGCATGATGATGGAGGCTCATCGATGAGCACGGCGCAAAGCACAGCGGGCGGAGCGGATGGCGCGCGGGAATTCGGCTCGGGCGAATGGGCGAATGCGACCTGGCGACGCCGCGGTCGGGGTTGGGGCCGCTGGACCCCGTTCGAACTCGTGGCGATCATCTTGGGATTGGTCGTCTTCTGGCCGATCGGCGTGGCGATGCTCGTCTACAAGTTCTGGCAGGGCCGCCACGGCGGCGACGATCTGCAGGCGTTCGCCGTGGGTGGATGGCGCGAAGCGCGCCGCGCTTGGCGCGCGTCGCGCGCCTATTCATGCGGGGCGTGGCGCCAGGGCGGCGCCTTCTATGGCGCGTCGACCGGCAATTCCGCGTTCGACGAGTGGAAGGCCGCCGAACTCGATCGCCTCGAAGCCGAGCGCCGCAAGCTCGAGGAGGCGCATCGCGAATTCGCCGAATTCGTCGACAACCTGCGCAAGTCGAAGGACCGCGAGGAATTCGAGCGCTTCATGAACGCGCGTAATCAGCCGCACGCGTAAGGCCCTCGCCCTCACCCCGGCGCTCTCCCGCAAGCGGGAGAGGGGGCGAAACCCTTCTCCCGCTTGCGGGAGAAGGGGGCCGGCGCTAGCCGGCCGGATGAGGGCCTGTGCAATCACTCCCCGAACACGCGGGCGAAAATCGTATCGACGTGCTCGAGGTGATAGTCGAGGTCGAACAACGCCTCGAGTTCGGCGGGCGATAACGCCTTGGCCACGTCCTTGTCCGCCTTCAACAGACTCAAGAAGTCGCCCTCGCCGCGCCAGACCGGCATGGCGTTGTGCTGCACCAGCGCATAGGCGTCCTCGCGCGAGACACCCTTTTGCGTCAGCGCCAGCAGCACCCGCTGGGAATGAACGAGGCCGCCGAGCCGGTCGAGATTCCGGCGCATGGCCTCGGGATAGACGACGAGCTTGTCGACGACTTGGCAAAGCCGCGCCAGCGCGAAATCGAGCGCGATCGTCGCGTCGGGGCCGATCATGCGCTCGACCGAGGAATGGGAAATGTCGCGCTCGTGCCACAGCGCGACGTCTTCGAGCGCCGGCGTCACGGCCGAGCGCACCATGCGGGCGAGGCCCGTCAGGTTTTCGGCGAGCACCGGATTGCGCTTGTGCGGCATCGCCGAGGAGCCCTTCTGGCCCTCCGAGAAATACTCCTCCGCCTCCAGCACTTCGGTGCGCTGGAGATGACGGATTTCGACGGCGAGGCGCTCGATCGAGGAGGCGACGACGCCGAGCGCGGCGAAGAACGCGGCGTGGCGGTCGCGCGGGATCACCTGGGTCGAGATCGGCTCCGGGACGAGGCCCATCTTCTCGGCGACGTGCGCCTCGACGCGTGGATCGACGTTGGCGAAGGTGCCCATCGCGCCCGATATCGCGCAGGTCGAGATTTCCGCCCGCGCCGCGACGAGGCGCCGGCGGGCGCGCGCGAACTCGGCGTAGGCTTGCGCCAATTTGAGGCCGAACGTCGTCGGCTCGGCGTGGATGCCGTGCGATCGTCCGATGGTCGGCGTCAGCTTGTGCTCGAAAGCCCGCCGCTTCAGCGCCGCGAGCAGGGCGTCGACGTCGGCGATCAGGATGTCGCTGGCGCGCTGCAACTGCACGGCGAAGCAGGTGTCGAGCACATCGGAGCTGGTCATGCCCTGATGCACGAAGCGCGAATCCGGGCCGATGAATTCGGCCAGGTGCGTCAGGAACGCGACGACGTCGTGCTTGGTCACGCGCTCGATCTCGTCGATGCGCGCGACGTCGAAGGTCGCGCTCCCCGCCTTCTTCCAGATCGCCTTGGCGCTCTCTTTCGGGATGACGCCGATCTCGGCGAGCGCGTCGCAGGCGTGCGCCTCGATCTCGAACCAGATCTTGAAGCGCGTCTGCGCCGCCCAGATCGCGACCATTTCGGGGCGGGAATAGCGCGGGATCATGGGGAGCGGGTCCGTTAGAGAGAGGGCAGGGCGAGACTGTCGTGTCGATTCAATTCCGCCCGTCGCGCCGGGCGTCCACGCCGTCCCGCCGCCGCGCGCCGTCGATCTTTGCGGAAGCCGAACCGCGTGGATGGCCGGGACATCAGGCGTCCGAAAGGACGCCCGTCTTTCGACGGGCTATGCCCGGCCATGACGGCGGGGTTGTCGAGAATTGAATTGCCTTCGTGGTCTACAGGAACCCGGGGCAAAGATCGAGGCCCGCGCGGATATAGCCCATTGCCAGGACGGCCCCGCGCCGGGCAGATAGCCGCCTGAAAGCCCGCAACCAGGAGAATCGCCGCGTGTCCTCGTCGAAAACCGATGTCATCGTCCTGGGCGCCGGGATCGTCGGCGTCTCAGCGGCGCTGCACGCCCAGGCGCGCGGCCGCACCGTTGCGCTCGTCGATCGCCTCGGCGTCGTGGCGGGCGAGACCAGCTTCGGCAACTCAGGCATCGTGCAGAGCGAGGCGGTCTTCCCCTACATGTTTCCGCGCGCGCCCGGCGAAGTCGCCGTCGCCGCGCTCAATCTCGATCCGCGGGTGCAAATCCGCTACAGCTCCCTGCCCTGGGTCGCGTCGTGGGTGTGGCGCTACTTTCTCGCCTCCTCGCCGAAGGCGCGTCTGTCGACGGCGCTGGCGATGCGCGGGCTCGTCCTGCGTTGCCTTGCCGAACATCGCGCCATCGCCGAGCCTGCGGGCGCGGGCGCGCTGTTGCGCGAAGGCGGCTGGATCAAGGTGTTCCGCACTTCGCGCGGCGAGGACCTTACGCTCGCCGACATCGAGGAGACCAAGCCCTTCGGCATCGGCAGCGCCGCGCTGAACCGCGACCAGCTCTTCGCGCTCGAGCCGCACTTGGGTGGCGTCGCCAAGGGCGGCGTGCATTTCACCGAATCCCTGTCGACGCCCGATCCCGGGGCGTTGGCCAACGCCTACGCCGATCTCTTCTTCAAGCGCGGCGGCAGGCTCGTCAAGGGCGACGCGCGCTCGCTGCAGGCCTCCGGCGCCGGCTGGACCGTCGCCACGGAGGGCGGCGCGCTGCACGCCGCCGATGTCGTCGTCGCGCTCGGGGTTTGGACGACGGACGTCACGCGGGCGCTCGGCTATCGCCTGCCGCTCGGCGTCAAACGCGGCTATCACATGCACTACGCCGCCAAGGGCGGGACGACGCTCAATCGGCCGGTGCTCGATCTCGAGAAGGGCTACATCATGGCGCCGATGGCGCGCGGCCTGCGCCTGACCACCGGCGCGGAATTCGCTCGTCGCGACGATCCGCCGTCGAACGCCCATCTCGATCGTCTCGAACCGTCCGCGCGCCAGTTGTTTCCGCTTGCCGAGCGGCTCGATCCGCAGCCGTGGCTCGGCAGACGGCCTTGCCTGCCCGACATGGCGCCGGTGATCGGCCCGGCGCCGCGCCACAAGGGCCTGTGGTTCGACTTCGGCCACCAGCACCTCGGCCTGACGCTCGGCCCGGTCAGCGGCCTGTTGCTGGCGCAGATGATGACGGGCGAGACGCCGTTCGTCGACCCGAAGCCGTTCGCCGCAGAGCGCTTCGGCTGACCCGCGCCGTAGCGCTGGCGCCAAAATGGCTGGTCGCCGGCTTGCCACTTCCCGCCCGAGCGGCTAAACGCAGACGTGAGGTTCGCGGCGAAAAGCAGAGCGCCGGTTGACGGCGAGGCTGCGACGACGGTGGGGGCGGGATATGTCGACCTTCGATGCGGTTGCAGAGATCATTGCGGAAACCTGCAACATTGAGCGCGATGCGATCAAACCCGAAAGCAACGCCATCAACGACCTCAACATCGACAGCCTCGACTTCCTGGACGTGACCTTCGCGATTGACCGCAAGTTCGGGATCAAGCTGCCCGTCGAGCGCTGGACCGAGGAAATTAGCGAAGGCAAGGCCAAAATCGATGACTATTTCGTGCTCGGCAACCTCGTCCAGGCGATCGACAAGCTCGTAGAGGCCAAAAAGGCGTCGGGCTGACGCCCGCGACCCGGCGCGCCGCGCCGAAAGATCCAGGGCCGCGGGTGCTCGATGCGACTTGAATATTTTCAGATGATCGACCGCGTCGTGGCGTATGACGAGGCTGGCCGTTCGATCCGCTGCGAATCGACGATTCCGCAGGACAGTCCGGTCTTCGAAGGCCATTTTCCCGGCTACCCCCTGATGCCGGGCGTGCTGCTCGTCGAGACCATGGCGCAAGCGTCCGGATTTCTGGCGCTCGGTTTGAACCGGTTTGAGAAAATGCCGTTCCTGGCCAGCGTGCGAGACGCCAAGATACGGTCATTCGCGCCGCTCGGGGCGCCGATCGAGGTGACCGCGGTTCTCGAGCATGAGGGATCGGGTTTCGTCGTGACGACGGCGCGGATTACGTCCGGGGGCAAGCGCGTATGCGACAGCGAATTGATGTTTCGCATCCTGCCGTTCCCAAACCTGGAGTTTTCCGCCATGATGCGCCAGAAAGCCTCCCGGCTTGGGATGCAGACGAGTCCGTGAGCGCGCTGTCCGTGCATGAAGTCGTGATCACCGGCGTCGGGCTTGTCTCCTCGCTCGCCGAGGGGGCGGACGCCAATTACGCGCTTCTGAGAGAGGGCGCGGCGCCGGTTTACGATCGCGACGCGCTCGCGCCGTTTCCCATCCATCCGTCGCCGGCGCTCGACTATGGCAAGCTTATCCCGAAAAAGAGCGACCAACGCCAGATGGAGCCCTGGCAGCGCCTCGGCGTCTATGCGGCCGGCCTTGCGCTGCAGGACGGCGGCGTCCTCGGCGACGTGGGCGTCCTGTCAAGAACGCACATGATCGTCGCCGCGGGCGGCGGCGAGCGCGACATCGCGGTCGACGAAGCGATCATAACGGGCGTCCGCGCCGCAAACGATCGCGGCGCCTATCTCAACGAGCAATTGTCCAACAATCTGAGGCCGACGCTGTTTCTGGCGCAGCTTTCGAACCTCCTGGCCGGGAACATCTCGATCGTCCACGGCGTCACCGGGTCGTCGCGCACCTTCATGGGCGAGGAACCCGCGGGGCTCGACGCTCTCGGAACCATGGTCGCGCGCATCCGCGCCGGCGATGTCGATATCGGCCTCGTCGGCGCGGCCTATTCGTCGGCGCGTTTGGATATGTCGCTTCTCTTCGGCTTCGCCGGATCGCTGCTCTCAGGCGAGCCAGCGGGCGTTTGGTCGCGCGCGGCGCGCGGCGGCGGGATGATCCTCGGATCGATCGGCGCTTTCCTTTTGCTGGAGTCGCGCGCCCATGCGCTGGCGCGCGGCGCCCGTATTGCGTCGGTCGTTGGGCCGGTGCTGTCGGATCGCAGCAATCGCCAACCCGGGGCCGCGGCCGGCAATGCGCGAAGGCAGTGGTCGACGATCGAAGGATCCCTCGCGCCGGGTCCGGTGGGCCTCCTCTCCGGCGCGACAGGCGTCGAGCCGATCACCGCGGAGGAACGCGCATTCCTCGCCGAAGTCGGCGCTAGGCGCGACATTTACGTGCGGGCGACGGGCGCCCGGATCGGACACGGCATGGAGGCGGCCGCGCCCGCCAATGTCGGACTCGCCGCGCTGGCCTTGCGCGAGGGGGGCTACTTCCCGCCGTTCGAAAGTGGGACCGTCGAGCGCGAGGCCGCCGAGCCGCCATCGCAGATCGTCGTGACCAGCTTCGGCCATTGGCGCGGCGAGGGCATGGTTCTCATTCAACGCGACCGGGGAGGCCAGGCATGAACCTCGTCGACTCGCGCGGACGCCCGACCGTCGTCGTCACCGGGATCGGCATGGTGACTTCGCTCGGCGCCGGCAAGGCCGAAAACTGGGCGAAGTTGACGGCTGGCCAATCCGGCATCCGCGGCATCCGCCGTTTTTCGACGGAAGGCCTGCGGACCCAGATCGCCGGCACGGTCGACTTCGCGCTGCCGCCGGGCTTCCACCCGCCGGATCTGTCCTTCGCGCTGGCCGAAATGGCGGCGCAGGAGGCCGTCGAGCAAGCGGGCGTGAAGCAAGACGGCGCGTTCCCCGGGCCTTTGTTCATTGCCGTGCCCCCAGCCGAGATCGATTGGTCGAGCCGCGAAGAACTCTCAGCGGATCTGCCGGCCGATACGCCCGTCACTTACCGCGCCTTGATCGAGAAGTCCTTCGGCCGCCGATCGGATCTTCAGCGCCGCTTCCTGTTTGGCGGCGTCGCCGACCGCGTCGCGGACCGTTTCGGCACGCGCGGTTCGCCGGTGTCGATCACCACCGCCTGCGCGTCGGGTGCGACCGCGATCCAGATGGGCGTCGAGGCGATCCGCCGCGGCGAGACCGACGCGGCGCTCATCATCGGCACGGACGGCTCGATCGATCCCGAGACCCTCATTCGCTTCTCGTTGCTGTCCGCCCTGTCGACCCACAACGCGGCGCCCGAGGAAGCGTGTCGGCCGTTCTCGCGCGATCGCGACGGCTTCGTCATGGCCGAGGGCGGCGGCGCCCTGGCGCTCGAGAGCCTCGCCTCGGCGGCGGCGCGCGGCGCTGCGATCCTCGGCGTCGTCGCCGGCTGCGGCGAGCGGGCGGACTCCTTCCATCGCACCCGCTCCAATCCCGACGGCGCGGCGATCATTGGCGCGATCCGAGCGGCGCTCGACGACGCCGGCCTCGCGCCGGAGGAGGTCGACTACATCAACGCTCACGGCACCGGCACGCCGGAGAACGACAAGATGGAGGCTTTGGCCTGCGCCGCCGTTTTCGGCGAGCGTATGACCAGGCTGCCGATCTCCTCCAACAAGTCGATGATCGGCCACACGCTGACGGCGGCGGGGGCGCTCGAAGCGATCATCTCGCTGTTGACGATCCAGCATGGCGTATTGCCGCCGACGATCAATTATCTCGATCCCGATCCGTCGATACCGCTCGACGTCGTCCCCAATGTCGCGCGGCCGGCGACGGTTCGCGCCGCGATGTCGAATTCGTTCGGCTTTGGCGGCCAGAACGCCTGTCTGGTGTTTCGGGCCGCGCCCTGAGGGACGGCGGCCTCGTCGCCTGTCCCGGCGCTGTCGCAGCGGCGTCTTCGCCGTTGACGAAAGACAGCCGACCGCGGTAGCGCTGCGTCGGCAATTGCAGCGCCCGTCGAGCTGCACGAGTGGATTCATCATGCGCGCGCTACGGCTCGCCGCCGAGCAGCAACTGGAACTTGTCGACGTCGCCGATCCGACGCCGCCGAGAGAGAGCGACGTCGAGCTTCGGGTTCTGGCTGTCGCGATGAACCATATCGATGTTTGGGGCTATCGCGGCATGGCGTTCGCCAAGCGAAAGTTGCCGCTGATCGTCGGCGCCGAGGGCGTCGGCGAGATCGCTGCCTTGGGGCCGGGCGTCGCCGGCCTCGCCGTCGGCCAGCGCGTGGCGATGTACGGCGCTTTGACCTGCGGCCAATGCCCGAGCTGCCGCGAAGGCCGCGACAATCTTTGCGAGAACGTCGGCGGCGTCATGGGCTTCCACATCGACGGATTCGCCTGCGAGCGCGTCGTTCTGCCCGCTCGGCTGGTCGTTCCGGTCCCGGACGGCGTGTCGACGATCCATGCCGCCTGCGCCGGCGTCACCTTCGCGACGGTCGAGCACATGCTTTTCGACAACGCGCGGCTGAGGCGCGGCGAGACCGTCTTGGTGCACGCCGGCGGGTCCGGGATCGGGACGGCCGCCATCACTTTGGCCAAGGCGACGGGCTGCGTCGTCATCGCCACCGTGGGCGACGACGCCAAGGGCGCGAAGGCGCGCACGCTCGGCGCCGATCACGTCATCAACTATCGCAACGAACGCTTCGAGCACGTCGTGCGCAAGCTGACAGCCAAGCGGGGCGTCGACGTCGTCTTCGAGCACACCGGCGCCGACACCTGGAATGGTTCGCTGTTGTCGCTGCGGCGCGGCGGGCGGCTGGTGACCTGCGGCGCGACCTCGGGGCCGACGGCGACGATCAATCTGATGCAATTGTTCCAGCAGCAATACCGCATCATCGGTTCGTTCGGCGCCTCGATCCGCAATGTCGGCGATGGGCTGCAGAAAATGGCGATCGGCCTCAAGCCGACGGTCGAGGCCGAGATTCCGATCGACGAGTTCGGCGCGGGCCTCGAGCGCCTGCGCAACCGGGATGTGTTCGGCAAGCTCGTCGTCCGCATCGCCTCATGAACCGACAGCGAATTCTCGCCCTGGCGCAAAGGGCGGCGCGGGAAGCGCAAGAGCTGTTTCTGGCGGCGCTCGCTTTCGTCTTCGTCGTCGTCGCCCGCTTGGTCCCGGAGCGTGCGATGGTTCGAGCCGGCGGTTTTCTCGCCCGCCATGTCGGGATGTGGATTCCGCGGCGACGCCAGATCGGCCTGCGCAATCTCGCGCTCGCCTTCCCGGAAAAGACGGAAGAGGAGAGACGCAAAATCTTGGCGCAGTCCTGGGACAACATGGGCCGGGCCGCCGTCGAGTACCTGTTCATCGACCGGATCTGGGACTTTGACTCCGCGGCCGCCAAGCCGGGCCGGATCGAGATCGAGGGCCTTGAACGGTTCGTCCGGCTGGCGACGGACGACAAGCCGGCGATCGTCTTGTCGGCGCATCTGGCGAACTGGGAGCTGCCGATGGTGGCGGCGTCGCGGCACGGCCTCGACGCCGCCGCGCTGTTCGTCAGTCCCCGGAATCGCTGGATCGGGCGTTTGGTGGCGGCCCGCCGCCGGCCCGTCATGGGCGAACTCATCGCGTCCGGGCCGGGCGCGCTGCACCGGCTCGCAGGCGTCCTCGAGGCGGGGCGGCACCTCGGCCTGCTCGTCGATCAATATCACCGTAAGGGTCCGAAGATCACGATGTTCGGTCATCCGACCGCGGCCAACCCGATTTTTGCGCGCCTCGCCCGGCAGTTCGAGTGCCCGGTTCATATGGTGCGCGTGGTGCGGCTGCCGGGCGACCGTTTTCGCATCGAACTGAGCGAGGAACTTGACCTGCCGCGAGACGCGAGCGGCCGGATCGACGTCGCCGCCGCCACGCAGACGGTCGCCGTCATAATCGAGGGCTGGGTCCGCGAGCATCCCGGCCAGTGGCTTTGGGTGCATCGCCGCTGGCGGTGAAGCCGCGTCAGATCGGGGCGGTATCGGGCCCCGGATGACGCAAGCCGGGCTTGGCGATAGACTGCATAAATGCCGCCCGCCACTCCGCCCCGCGACGCCCGGCCATGTTGAACGGTACGACTGTCTTCGTCGCTTCGATCGGCTATGTCTGCTTCCTGTTCGCGGTGGCGTGGTGGGGCGATCACGCGGGGCGGCGGTTCGTCGTCGGCAGACGGCGCGCGCTCGTCTACGCGCTCAGTCTGGCTGTCTACTGCACCTCGTGGACCTATTACGGTTCGGTCGGCGTCGCCTCTACGCACGGCCTCGACTTCCTGCCGATCTATATCGGGCCGATCCTGGTCGTCGGTTTCGGCCATCGGCTGATCGCGCGTATCGCCGGCCTCGCGCGGGCGCAGAACCTGACCACGGTCGCCGATTTCGTCTCCGCGCGCTACGGCAAGTCGCAAGGCGTGGCGGCGCTCGCCGCGCTGATCGCGCTGATGGCCTCCGCTCCCTATATCGCGCTGCAGCTCAAGGCGATCGCCCAGACCATATTGATGGTCGTCGACTCGTTCGAGCACGGTCGATTGACGCCGGGCGCGCCTTCGTCGGCCTTCTATCTCGCGGTGACCTTGGCGCTGGCGGCGTTCGCCATGGCCTTCGGCACGCGGCGCATCGACCCGACTGAGCATCAAAGCGGGCTGATCCTGGCCATTGCGGTCGAGTTGATCGTCAAACTGGCGGCTTTTCTCGCCGTCGGCGCCTTCGTCGTCTGGGGGCTCTTCGGCGGCTTAGGCGATTTGGCGCGCGTCGCCGAAACCGACGCGCGCATCGGCGACGCCATCCAATCGGCCCCCGATCCCGCCAATTGGCTGACCACGACGCTGCTCTCGGCTTCGGCGATCCTGCTGCTGCCGCGCCAGTTCCACGTCAGCGTCGTCGAGAACCGCGATGCGCGCGACATCGTCGCCGCGTCGTGGCTGTTCCCCGCCTATCTCATATTGATCAATCTGTTCGTCGCGCCGCTGGCGATCGCCGGGCTGGCGACTTTCGCCGACGGGGCGATCGATCGCGATCTGACGGTTCTCGCCCTGCCGCTCAACGCCGGCGCGCGCCTTCTGGCGCTGACAACGATGCTCGGCGGGCTCTCGGCGGCGACCGGCATGGTGGTGGTCGACAGCGTCGCGCTGGCGATCACCGCCTCCAACGATCTGGTGATGCCGATCCTGTTGCGCCGTCGCGCGGGGCAGGCCGACGCGGCGGCCGCGGGCGAAATCGGCGCGCATGTGCTGCTGGCGCGTCGTGCGGCGATCCTCGCCGTTCTGTTCTTCGGCTTTCTCTACGCGCGGCTGGCCAACGGCGCGGCGCTCGCCTCGATCGGGCTTCTCTCCTTTTCGGCGATTGCGCAGATCGCGCCGGCGTTCCTGGGCGGGCTGATATGGCGGCGCGGCACCGCGCGCGGCGCGAACGCCGGGATGATCCTCGGTTCGCTGGTGTGGCTCTACGTGCTGTTTCTGCCTTCCCTCGACGCCGCCGGCGCGTTCGCCGGTCTTCTTTCCGGCGGGCCGCTCGGAATTGGCTGGCTTCGGCCGGCTTCGCTGATCGCGTTTTCGCCCTTTCCGCTGGTCGG
Source organism: uncultured Alphaproteobacteria bacterium (assembly GCA_963775575.1). GTDB lineage: Bacteria > Pseudomonadota > Alphaproteobacteria > Rhizobiales > Beijerinckiaceae > Roseiarcus. Next base: position 440,421 of record CAVZJG010000002.1, on the reverse strand, counting down.
CGGCGTTGCGCTGTCGCTCGGGGCCAATGTCGCGGCGTTCGTTCTCGTGTCGCTGATGCGCAAGCCGACGCCGCTCGAGCGCATGCAGGCGATGGCCTTCGTCGGCGCCGCGCCGGGCGGCAAGCCGCAGGCCTTCCGCCTGTGGCGCGCGTCGGCGACGATGGGCGAAGTGGAGACAACCGTCGCGCGCTATCTCGGCGCGGCGCGCGCGCGGCGCGCGTTCGAGGCGTTCATGGGCGAGCGCGGGCTTCGTCTCTCGGCCGGCGACGAAGCGGACGCCCATCTCATCCGCCACGCCGAGCATCTGCTCTCGCCGGCGATCGGCGCTTCAACCTCGCGGATGGTGCTGTCGCTGCTGCTGGGTCGGCGCGCGATGTCGGGCAAGTCGGCGCTGAAATTGATCGACGACGCCGCGGCGGCGATCCAATCGAGCCGCGATCAACTGCAACACGCGCTCGATCACGCGCGCCAGGGCATCACGGTGTTCGACAGCAATCTCGCCTTGACCGCCTGGAACCGCGAATTCGCCGACCTGTTCGACCTGCCTCCCACGATGCTCAGGCTCGGCGTCGGCCTCGACGAGATCGTGCGCTTCAACGCCTCGCGCGGCGCCTATGGGCCGGGCTCGTCCGACGACTTCGTCGCCGAGCGCATCGAGAGCCTGCTCAACGACGACGAGCCGTTGCGCCTGCGCCTCTACCCTTCCCAGCGCGTGATCGAAGTCCGCTCGGCGCGGCTGCCCGACGGCGGCATCGTCACCACCTATACCGACGTGACTCAGAGCGTGCTCGCCCAGGAGGAGCTCGCCGCGGCCAACGAGCGGCTGGAGCGGCGCGTGCAGGCGCGCACCGCCGAACTCGAGCGCCTCAATCAGGAGCTGGCGCGCGCCAAGACCGAGGCGGAAGAGGCGAATCTGTCCAAGACGCGCTTCCTCGCCGCGGCGGGCCACGACATTCTCCAGCCGCTAAACGCGGCGCGGCTCTATGCGAGCACGCTGAGCGAAAGCGCGGCCGAGGCCGACGCGGAGGAACGCGTCGCGCTGGCGCGCAACGTCAACGCCTCGCTCGAGGCGGTCGAGGAAATCCTGGGCGCGCTGCTCGACATTTCTCGGCTCGACGCCGGCGCGACGCGGCCCGAAATCGTCGACTTCCGCGTCAACGACATCTTCCGTCAGCTGGAAATCGAATTTGCGCCGACCGCGCGCGCGAAAGGGCTCGGGCTTCGCTTCGTCGCTTCCTCGCTCAGCGTGCGCTCCGATCGCCGGCTGATGCGGCGGCTGTTGCAAAATCTCGTCTCCAACGCGCTCAAGTATTCGCTCAAAGGGCGCGTGCTGGTCGGCTGCCGCCGCGTCGGGGGCGCGGTCAGGATCGAGGTGTGGGACACCGGGCTCGGCATTCCCGCCGACAAGCATCGGCAGGTGTTCGAGGAGTTCGAGCGCCTCGAACAGGGCGCGCGGGCGGCGCGCGGCCTCGGGCTCGGCCTTTCCATCGTCGAGCGGTTGGGGCGGGTTCTCGGCCACGCCGTGACGTTGCGCTCGGAGCCCGGCGTCGGCTCGGTGTTCGCGGTCCTGGCGCCGCGCGGCGCGGCAAGCCCGGCCCTTGCCGCCGAGCCTTCCCCGCCGGCGCCGACGCTGGCGGGCGAGGCGTTGAGCGGCCTCAAGGTGCTGGCGATCGACAACGAGCCGCGCGTGCTCGACGGCATGCGCGTGCTGCTCGGCAAATGGGGATGCCGCATCGCCGTCGCGCGCTCGCTCGATGAGGCGCTCGCAGCGCTCGGCGATCTCGACGGCGCGCCGGACGCGATCGTCGCCGATTATCATTTGGACGAAGGCGATGGGCTGGCCGCGATCGCGGCGCTGCGCGAGCGCGTCGGCTTTCCCGTCGCGGCGATTCTGGCCACCGCCGACCGCAGCCAGGAGGTGCGCGAAGCGGCCGCGCGCGCCGATGTCGCGCTGCTCAACAAGCCGCTGAAGCCGGCTCCTTTGCGCGCCCAGTTGAGGCGCTGCCTGGCGCTACGCCCGGCGGCTGAATAGCGGCGCCGACCGCCATTTGCTTCGCGGCGAAATTCCTCTACGGGTTCGCGTCAATAAATTTGAAAGGCAGCCTTTTCCCCCACAAGGGGGGAAGGGGCGGGGGTGTCCAATCCGGCTAGATGGGTGACACATTGGACTGGGATGATGGGTGACAGTTTTCTGTCGGCTGGGAGGACCGGCCGATGCCTTGGAAAGAAAACTGCGCGATGGACCAGCGGATGCGATTTGTCGGGATGGATTTGGCTGGCGATTTTTCGATGACGGAGCTTTGCGAGGCGTTCTCGATCAGCCGGAAGACGGGCTACAAGTGGCGCGAGCGCTATGCGGCGTTGGGGGCCGAAGGGCTTGTCGAGCGTTCGCACGCTCCCCATTGGCCGGCTCATGCGACGGCGCCGGCTGTGGTTGAGGAAATCATCGCGCGGCGGCGGCTGCGGCCGAGTTGGGGGCCGCGCAAGATCATCGGCAAGCTCGTCGACGTTCGCCCCGACGTCGTCTGGCCCGCCCCCTCGACGGCGGGCGAGATTTTGAAGCGGGCGGGGCTTGTGGGAGCGCGCCGGCTGCATCGGCGAGCGCCGCCGCGGCTCGGCGAACTGACGCGGGCCGAGCGGCCCCATCATCTATGGGCGGTCGATCACAAGGGGTGGGTCAAGCTCGGCGACGGAACGCGCTGCGAGCCGCTGACGATCACCGACAGTTTCAGCCGCTATCTGATCAGCGTCGGCGCCACGTCGAGCACGCGTGAAGAGCAAGCCAGGCCTTTGTTCGAGCGGGCTTTCCATGAACATGGGCTGCCCGACGCGATCCGCTCCGACAACGGAGCGCCGTTCGCCTCGACCGGCGTGACGGGGCTGACCGCGCTGTCGGCGTGGTGGGCCAAATTGGGCGTCGCGCACGAGCGCATCGATCCAGGCCATCCGCAGCAAAACGGACGGCACGAGCGTTTTCATCTGACCTTGCTCGAGGCGATGCGGCCGCCTTGCGCCGACCGCCAGGCCCAGCAGCGACGCTTCGAAGTCTTCCTGCGCGAATATAACCAAGAACGCCCGCACGAGGCGCTCGGCCAGAAGCCGCCGGCGCGCTTCTACGCGCCCTCGCCGCGCGCCATGCCGGACAAGATTCCCGAGCCCGATTATCCCAACGACGCCGCGACGCGCCAAGTGCGGCAAAACGGCGAGATCAAATGGGGCGGCAAGCTGGTGGGCGTCTCCACCGCGCTCGCCGGCGAGACGGTCTGCGTCGAAGAAACCGAACAGGGCGAATGGCAAGTGCGCTTCTACGCGCTGCCGCTCGGCGTCATCGACGCCAAAACAAAACGCCTGCGCCGCCGGCCCGTCCTTGAGGACGGGCCGGCGGCGCAACAACCCTTAGAAACCTGAAAATGTGTCACCCATCATCCCGGTCCAAATCGTCACCCATCATCCCGCTGGACACGCGCCCTCGCGCATCGCAATAGAGAGTCGCCCCGCCATGAATGTTCCAACGCGTCCTTTCGACGATATTCGCGCCCTCGTCGGCGCGATGCCCGGGGCCGACGCGGCGGCGCTCGCCGCCGTTCGAGCGCGCGAGGCGCAACTCGCCAAGCCGGCGGGCTCGCTCGGGCGCCTCGAAGAAATCGTCGAATGGCTGGCGGCCTGGCGGGGCGCCGCGCGGCCGCGCGTCGAAGCGCCGCTGGTCGCGATTTTCGCCGGCGCCCACGGCATCGCCGCTCACGACGTTTCGCGGTTTCCGCCATCGGCGACGCAGGCGATGGTCGCCAATGTCTCCAGCGGCGGCGCGGCGATCAACCAGATCTGCAAGACCTTCGACATTTCGCTGAAAGTCTTCGAACTCGCGCTGGAGCGGCCGACCGGCGACATCACGCGAGAAGCGGCGCTCGACGAAAAGGCCTGCGCGGCGACGATGGCGTTCGGCATGGAGGCGCTCGCCTCGAAGCCCGATCTGCTGTGCGTGGGCGAAGTGGGCGTCGGCGCCACGACCGTCGCCGCCGCGATTGATCATGCGCTCTACGGCGGCGAGGCCGAGGATTGGGTCGGCCGCGGCGCGAGCGTCGACGACGCGCGGCTGAGGCGCAAGGCGGACGCCGTGCGCGCGGCGGTCGCGCGGCATCGCGAGCATTTGAGCGATCCACTGGAGGTCCTGCGCCGCCTGGGCGGGCGCGAGATCGCCGCGATGGCGGGCGCGATCCTGGCCGCGCGGCTTCAGCGCGTGCCGGTGCTGCTCGACGGTTTCGTCGTCTGCTCCGCGGCGGCCGTGCTGCAAGCGCTCGATGGCCGCGCGCTCGACCATTGCCTCGCCGCCCACGTCTCCGCCGAGAGCGCCCACGCTGAGGTCTTGAGGCGCTTGGGCAAGACGCCGCTCGTCGATCTCGGCATGCGGCTTGGCGAAGGTTCGGGCGCGGCGCTCGCGGTCGGAATCGTCAAGTGCGCCGTCGCCTGCCACGACGGCATGGCGACCTCCGCCGAGGCGGGCGTCGTGGGGAAAGAATGAAACCGAGGCGCGCGCCCGTCAGTCCAGGCCCAGTTCGCGCCGTTTGCGCCGGCTGAGGCCGAGCGCGACGAGGCGATGGGACTGGCGCAGGTAGTCCTTCAATTCGTCATTGCTGAGACCCGGCGCGGCGTAGTGCTGAATCCAGCTAAGGCCGCGCGAGGCCAGATAGGGCGCCGGACGCAGGCCGGGAAGCGCCCGCAAAATCTCAAACGATAGGGCGCTGACTTTGAACGTGATCGCCGGACCGCCCTGATCCCAGCCGCCGATCGCGAACACCTTGCCGCCGACCTTCCAAACCTGCGAGCCGCCCCATTGCACGACATGGGTCGTCGCGGGAAGGCGGGCGCAATAGCGATTGAAGTCGTCGACATCCATATGGGCGCGCGGCCGTCTCGCTCTCACATCCCGCCGAGATAGTCCGCGACGGCGAAGATGTCCTTGTCGCCGCGGCCCGAGAGGCACATGACCATCAAATGGTCGGGCGGCTTCTTGGGCGCCAGCTCGATCACCTTGGCGAGCGCGTGGGCGGGCTCCAGCGCGGGAATGATGCCCTCGAGGCGCGCGCAAATCTGGAACGCGTCCAGCGTCTCCTTGTCGGTCGCCGAGAGATAGGCGACGCGGCCGGTCTCCTTGAGCCAGGCGTGTTCCGGCCCGATGCCGGGGTAATCGAGGCCGGCGGAGATCGAATGGCCTTCGTTGATCTGGCCGTCGTCGTTCATCAGGAGATAGGTGCGGTTGCCGTGCAGCACGCCGGGGCGGCCGCCCGCCAGCGAGGCGGCGTGGCCGTCGGGCACGTCGAGCCCGCGGCCGGCCGCCTCGACGCCATAGATCTCGACGCTCGGCTCGTCGAGGAAGGGGTGGAAGAGGCCCATCGCATTGGAGCCGCCGCCGATGCAGGCGATCAGGCTGTCGGGCAGGCGACCTTCCATTTCCTGCATCTGCACGCGCGTCTCGTTGCCGATCACGCACTGGAAATCGCGCACCATGGCGGGATAGGGATGCGGCCCCGCCACGGTGCCGATGCAATAGAAGGTGTCGGCGACGTTGGTCACCCAGTCGCGCAACGCTTCGTTCATCGCGTCCTTGAGCGTGCGCGCGCCCGACTGAACCGGGCGCACCTCGGCGCCCAGGATCTTCATGCGGAAGACGTTCGGCTTCTGCCGCTCGATGTCGACGGCGCCCATGTAGACGACGCATTGGAGGCCGAAGCGCGCGCAGGCGGTCGCGGTCGCGACGCCGTGTTGGCCGGCGCCCGTCTCGGCGATGATGCGCTTCTTGCCCATGCGGCGCGCCAGCAGGATCTGGCCGAGCACGTTGTTGATCTTGTGCGCGCCGGTGTGGTTGAGCTCCTCGCGCTTGAAGAAGACCTTGGCGCCGCCGAGCTTTTCGGTCAGCCGCTCGGCGAAATAGAGCGGGCTCGGCCGTCCGACGTAGTGCTCGAGGAGATAATCGAGTTCCGCTTGGAAGCTCGGATCGGCCTTGGCCGCCTTGTAGGCCTGCTCCAGCGACAGCACCAGCGGCATCAGCGTCTCGGCGACGAAGCGCCCGCCGAAAATGCCGAAATGGCCGCGCTCGTCGGGGCCGTTGCGGAACGAATTGCGCTTGTCGAATTTGGTCACGCGATGCTCCTTGCCTCGTCCCGGCGCGCGAACGCGGCGCGCGCGGCGGCGACGAACGCGTTGATCTTAACGATGTCCTTGACCCCGGGCGCGCTCTCGACGCCGGAGGAGACGTCGACGCCGCGCGCGCCCGACAGCGCGATCGCCTCGCCGACGTTGCCCGGCTCCAGCCCGCCCGACAGCAGCCAGGGCCTCTTCGCCGCGAAGCCGCGCGCCAGGCGCCAATCGAAGGGAACGCCGTGGCCGCCCGGCCGCGTCGCGCCCGTCGGCGGCTTGGCGTCGATCAGCAGCCAGTCCGCGGCGTCCTGGTATTCGAGCGCTTTGTCGAAGTCCGCCGCGTCGGCGACGCCGAGCGCCTTCATCACGGGAACGGCGAAGGCGCGCCTGATCTCGGCGACGCGCTCGGGGCTTTCGGAGCCGTGCAGTTGCAGGAGATCGGGCGCGATCCTCGCGACGATCGCCGCCAGCGCCGCGTCGGCGGCGTCGACGCCGAGCGCGACGATCTTCGCCCGCCCGCGCGCTTCAGCCGCCAGTTCGCGCGCGCGATCGAGCGCGACGAAGCGCGGACTGCGCTCGAAGAAAACGAAGCCGACCATATCGGCGCCGGCTGCGAGCGCGGCGCAAAGCGCCGCGGCGGTCGACAGGCCGCAGATCTTTATCGTCGCGGGCATGCGCTTACTTGGGTCAAGACGGGCGCGAAGTCAAAACTTCTCGCCGCCCGTTTTCTTCCACACCAGCATCGCCGCGGCGAGGTCCTCGATCGCCGCGCCGACCGACTTGAACGCCGTGATCTCCTCAGGTCCGCCGCGCCCCGGCGCGCCGCGGACCAGCGCGGCGAGGTCGCCGACGACATCGGCGCGCGTCAGCGCGCCGCTCTTCAGGGCCAGCGCGATGTCGCCGCCCTCGCTCAGCGCAGCCTCGGTGTCGACGAAGATGCGCGCGCGTTTGAGCGCCGCGTCGTCGACCTCGCGCATCCGCATCGAAAAGGCGCCGACGAGGTCGAGGTGCTGGCCGGCTTTCAGCCAGGCGCCGGCGATCAGCGGCGTCGGCGAAAGGGTCGCGCAGGAAATGATGTCGGCTTCGCGCGCAGCATCTTGCAAATGTTCGACAGCGTGCGCGCGATAGCCCTGCGCGCTGAGGCTGTCGGCGAGCCGGCGCGCGGCCTCGGGGCGATGGTTCCACACCGCGATGGTCTCGATCGGGCGCTGAGAGGCGTGGGCGCGCGCCAGGAAAGGCGCCAGCGCGCCGGCGCCGACGATGAGCAGGTTTTTTGCGTCGCTCCTGGCGAGATGGCGCGCGGCCAGCGCGGAAGCGGCGGCGGTGCGCCACAGCGTCAGCCGCGTTCCGTCCATGACGGCGAGGGCTTCGCCGGTCACGCCCGATTGCAGGACGTAGAGCCCGCTGACCGCCGGCAGGCCGCGCGCCGCATTGCCGGGAAAGACGTTGACGATTTTCACGCCGAGAAAATCGCCGACGCCCGGGCTCGTGGTCCACGCCGGCATCAGCAACGCGGTCGCAGCGGGCTCGCCAGGGCGCTCGATTTCATGATGATGGCGCTGCGGCGCGTGGAAGCCGCCGCGGAACGCTTTGCCGAGCGCGTCGATCAGCATGGGGAAATCCAGCGCCGCGTCGATCTCGCCTGCCGTGAAATGGCGCATCCCCGCCGGGCCTGTTCAGCGTTGCGTCGGCGGACCGGGGGGCGCGATCGCCTGCGCCTTGGCGCGCTCGGCCTCGGCGCGCCACCTGTCCGCCTCGATGCGGCCGGTCCGCGCGGCGCGACGATATTTTCCCTGCGCGAGCCAGGTCGCCGCGCCGCCGGCGAGGACGCCGATCGCGATCGCGCCGATCAGCACGATGAACAGCGGCGCTTGAATCGCGAACGCGGGGATGTCGCCCGAGGCGAAGGGATCGAACGAGACGGTGACGAAATGCCGGTTGGCGAAAGCGAAAATCAGGAAGAGGATCGCGAGGGGGGCGATGACGAGGAGTTTGAGGAAGCGAGCCATGGGCGGAACCGACGAATTTCTCGCGCTTAGAGAAGCGCGGCGCGACAATGGCGCGAAAGCGCTTGGGGCGCAAACCGGCCGTCGCCGCTGCCGTCAGGCGTCCGGCTTGTGATTGAGGCGCTCGCGCATCTCCTTGCCGGTCTTGAAGAACGGCACGAGTTTCTCGGTGACCGGCACTTTGTCGCCGGTGCGCGGATTTCGCCCGGTGCGGGCGAGCCGCTGCTTGGTCGAGAAGGCGCCGAACCCGCGCAGTTCGACGCGCTCGCCGCGCGCCAGCGCGCCGCCGATCTCGCCGAGAATAGCGTCGACGATATGTTCGATGTCGCGTTGATAGAGATGCGGATTGCGCGCCGCCATGCGCTGCACGAGCTCGGACTTGATCAAGAGAGGCCCCTCGAAACACCAAAGCGCGATTGCAAGAACGCCGCGCTATGCGTTACTCCCCGTTAGACAGTTGCCAAACCGAGACCAATCCGTCAACCGGACCGCTCTCGCTCGCCCATTCGCCGCGCCGCAGCGCGGCCGCAATCGAACTCGAGCCCGATCGCGTCCGCCGCCGCGGCGGCGAGGCTGGTGAATTTGAAGCCGGCGAACCCCGTCTTGACGCGCCAATCGCGCACCGGCAGATTTTTGGCGACGCCTTTTTCGCGCTCGAGCCATTGGATCGCCTCGCGCTCGCCGCCGATCGCGTCGGCGAGCTTCAGCGGCAGGCCCTGCCGGCCGGTGAATACGCGCCCGTCGGCGACGCGCGCCAGCTCGTCGTCGCTTAAGCCGCGCCGCTCCTTGACCAGGCCCTTGAACCAGGAAAACGAATCCGCGACCAACGCGGCCATCGCGGCGCGCGCTTCTTCGCTGGTCGGCTCCAGGCCGTTGGGAACGGCCTTGAGCGGCGACGACTTGATCGCTTCGAGCTTGACGCCGACCTTGTCCATGAGCCCGGAAATGTTGGGAAACTCGACCAGCACGCCGATCGATCCGACGATCGAATTGCCGCGGACGAAAATGCGGTCGGCGGCCAGCGCGGCGATATAGGCGCCCGAAGCCGCCATCGTTCCGACGACGGCGACGACCGGCTTCTTCTCGGCCAGACGGCGAATTTCCTGGTAGAGGACTTCGGCGCCCTCGGTCGAGCCGCCGGGGCTGTCGATGACGATCAGCGCCGCCGCCGCTTTCGAATCCCCGACCTGATCGATCAGCTTCAGCGTCGCCGCGTCGCCGGCGATGAAGCCGGAAACCGTCAGGCGCGCAATATGCGCTTGGGCGAACCCGGCGGCGCCGTACCAGCGCAATCCCAGCGCCAGCACCGCCAGCGCCGCAGCGACGAACGCCGCGATCCGCCAGAACCCGACTTGGCGACGCAACTGGCGACGATCGACGAGGTAATCGGCGGCGGACGTGGACACGCGACCTCTTGCAAAGCCCTATCGTCGCGCCGCTTTTCGAGCGCGCCGGAAACTCGGGGAGGAGGCGAGCCTAGTCGCAGCGCCGCGCGCGCGCAAGAGCGCCGTTCGCCGCGCGTGGGCGCTGGCGCGGATTCTTCAGGCGGCGCGGCCGCTGGCGTATTGGCCGGTCTTGCGAAAGCGATAGAGATAGGCGAGCGCGAGCGCCTCGACGCCCTGCGGGACGACCCCGAGATCGCTCAGCGTCCGCCCTTCCGCGGTTGCCGCAGCGGAAACCACGTTGTCATGACGCAACAGCTCGATCTCGTCGCGCGTCATCGTCAACATCTTGGGGAACACGCCAAGCGACGCCGCGCCGGCGAGTTCCGTCATCGCCGCGAGAAGGCGCGACAGCGCGAAAGGAAGCGGCAGGAGGGCCCGCCGGCGCTCGATGATGGCGAGCGTGCGCTCGATCGCCTCGCGCAGGGTCATCACTTCCGGGCCGCCGAGTTCGTAAGTCGTCCCTGCGGCCGCGCCGTCGAGCGCGCGAGCGACCGCGAGCGCGACGTCGCCGACGTAGACCGGCTGCAATTTCGTCTCTCCCCCGCCGAACAGCGGCAGAACGGGAAGAACGCGCGCCAGCGCGGCGAAGCGATTGAGAAAATCGTCCTCCGGCCCGAACACGACGGACGGGCGCAGCACGATCGCCCCGGGGAAGGCTTCGCGCGCCGCCGTCTCGCCCAGCCCCTTGCTGGCGATGTAGGGATTGCGCGAGGCCGCGTCGGCGCCGATGCCGGATACATGCACGAGCGCGCCGACGCCTTGCGCCGCCGCGGCGCGGGCGATTGCGCCGGCGCCGAGGACGTGCACCGCCTGGTAGCGCTGCTTGCCGCTCTGGCGCTTGATCCCCGCGGCGTTGACGACCGCGTCCGCGCCCTCGATCGCGGCTTTCACCGACTCGGAGTAGCGCAGATTGGCCTGCACCGCCTCGATCTGGCCGACCGCGCCCAGCGGCCTGAGGAATCCGGCGAGGTCCGGCCGGCGCACCGCCGCCCGCACCCGCCAACCCTCGCGCGCCAGCGCGCGCACGACATGGCGCCCGATAAAGCCCGATCCGCCGAAAACCGTCGCCAGACGATCGCTGTCATAGGGGGCTTCGGCCATCGCCGCTCGACTCCTGAGCTAGTGAGATTTCGCCCTTCCATAGGCGAAGGCCAAGCGGGTGTACAGGCGCGTCGAGGCCGGCCAGAGGGGCGAATTTCCGGGCGCAATCGCCAACGTAGCCGCCGACCGCGCCCGTTCGGCCAGTCGATCGGGCCGCAACGACGCGGCCGGCGAGCGCGTCTACAGGAAGCCGCCGCCCCGCCTCCTCACTCCAAGCTCTTCTTGCGCGCCGCGATCACCTGCTCCGCGGTGCGGCCGGACAATTCCGCCAGATGGTCGAACTTGGTGTCGAAGGCGCCGACGCCGGCGGTGGCGGAGCGCAGTTCGACGATGAGGTCGCCGATTTCCGCCTCGGGGATCAGCGCGCGCAACGACTCCCAGCCTTCCCAGCCCTTGCGCGCCTCGAAGCCGAGGATCTGCCCGCGCCGCGCGCTGACCAGGGCGCTGGCGCGCGCCAGCGCGTCGGAGGGCACGTAGATCGTCACCGCGAGAATGGGCTCGAGCAGCACGGGCCGGGCCTTGGGCAGCGCCTCGGCGAGCGCGATCTTCGCCGCCGCGCGAAACGCCATGTCGGAGGAATCGACGGTATGATAGGAGCCGTCGAGCAAGGCGACCGAAACGTCGACGACGGGGAAGCCGAACGGCCCGCGCGTCAAGGCGTCGCGCGCGCCCATCTCGACCGACGAAAAATACTGCCGCGGCACCGTGCCGCCGTGGACGCGCTCGCTAAAAGCGAAGCCCTCGCCGCGCTCGCGAGGGCCGACCTCGACGACGACGTCGCCGAACTGCCCGTGGCCGCCCGACTGCTTCTTGTGGCGCCCGCGCACCGTCACGGCGTCGCGGATCGTTTCGCGATAGGCGATCGTAGGCTTGGCCGTCTCGACCGCGACGCCGAAACGCTCTTGCAAGCGCTCGGCGATCACGCGCAGGTGCATTTCACCCTGGCCCATCAGCTTGAGCTCGCCCGATTCCTGATCCTGCACGTAGGCGAGCGAGGGGTCTTCCTCGCACAGCTTGGCCAGCGCGGCGGCGAGCCTGACTTCGTCCTTGCGGTCCTTGACGTGAATGGCGATCGCCTGGGTCGCGGACGGCGGCGGCACCGGCGGCGCGGCTTCGGGCGTCTTTTTGTTGTCGCTGAAGCGATCGCCGGTCACCAGGCTCTCGAGGCGCGCGAAGGCGACCGTGTCGCCCTCCTCGGCGCGCGGCAGCTTGGTGGAGGCCGCTCCGACCAGCCGCGCCAAGCCGGCGATGCGCTCCTCGGCGCCGCGGGAGCTGGTGACGCTGGCGCCGTCGGGAAAGGCGCCGCGCAACACTCGCGCCAGCGACAATTTGCCGCCATGGGCGGTGTGGATGGTGCGGACGATCTGGGCCAGCGCCGGCCCCTCCGGCTCGAGCCCGAGGCGCGCCCGCGTCTGTGTGACGCCCGGCGCCTCGTGGCGCAGCGCCTTGAGGAGCCGCGTCACGCCGTGGCCGGCGGTCGCCGATCCCATCAGCAGAGGCACGACGTGGCCCTCCCGCAGTTCGCGCGCGAGATCGTCGAACACGCGGTCGCGCGGCGGCTCGATGTCGCTGATGAGCTGCTCCATCAGCTCGTCGTCATAATCGGCGAGGCGCTCGAGCATGGAATAGCGCGCCTGTTTTTCGTCGCTGGCGACGCCGCCGGGCATTTCGACGACGACGGAGGGTTGGGCCTCGCGGTAGACGAATGCGCGCTCCAGCGCCAGATCGACGAAGCCGGTGGCGACGCCGTTCTCCCAGATCGGAATTTGACGCAGCAGCAGCGGCGCGCGCGAGGCCGGCTGCAAGATCTGGAGGGTCTCGCGCACGCCGCCGCCGGCGAGGTCGATCTTGTTGAGAAACAGAATGCGGGGAACGCTAAGCTCCTCGAGTTCCCGCAGAATCACCTGCAACGCCGGGGCCTTGCGCGGATCGGCCTCGCACACGACCACCGCCGCGTCGCAGACCGGCAGCGCGAAGCGCACGTCGTGGGTGAATTCGACCGAGCCCGGGCAATCGAAAAAGGTGAAGCGGTCGCCCATATAATCGAAGCTGGCGACGTTGGGCTCGACGCTCATCGCGTGGGCGCGCGCCTCGGGACTGGAATCGCCGACGCTGGTGCCCTCGCGCACCGAGCCTTGCCGCGCCGCGCCGCCCCCGCGCGCCAGCAGGCCCTCGAGAAGGCTGGTCTTGCCGCTCTGGAACGGGCCGACGATCGCGATCAACCGCGGTCCGACAATTCTGTGTTCGCCATTTTGACCAGCAGCGGTCATCGTCTTCTCCTATCGCCTTCACCAACGCGCAAGAATCCCCCGCGCCCCGTCTCCAGGCTAACCCTTTGATGTATGCTTGCAAGTGTTAGTGCGCGGCGCACACGGCTCGGAACTCAGGTTAACGACGATTTTGCCTTGACGCGGCGGCGTGATTCTCTCGGGCTCCTGATTCGTTTGGGGGCGCCACATGGACGACACGACCGACTTTTTCGCCGACGAGGAGGTTCCCCGGGCGCGCGTAGCCCTGCTTTTGAAGCATTTCTCCCGGCTCTCGGACGAGCGCGAACCCTGGCGGATCCTGTATCCGTTGGCCGAGGTTCTTTTGCTGCTGACCTGCGCCACCATCGCCTCTTGCGACGATTTCGACGATATCCTCGCCTGGGGCGAGGATCATCTTGGTTTTCTTAGAAAGTTCGCGCCGTTTCATCATGGAATCCCCTGCGAACGCTGGCTGCGCACCCTGGTCAACCGGGTCGACCCTCTGACATTTGGTCGTTGTTTCGACAGTTGGATCAAGGCGCTGTGGCCGGGCCGGCACGACCTCATCGCCATCGATGGCAAGACCTCGCGCCGCACGCACGACAAGCGCAAGGCGCTCAAGGCGCTGCACACGCTCAGCGCCTACGCGACGAACGCCCGTCTCACGCTGGCGCAACTCAGCGTGCCCGAGAAAACCAACGAGATCACGGCCATCCCCGATCTGCTCGACCACCTGGCCGAGGCGGGGCAACTCGAAGGCGCCCTCGTCACCATCGACGCCATGGGATGTCAGGTCGACATCGCCGCCGGGATCGTCGAGCACAAAGCCGATTTTCTGCTGCCGCTGAAGGGCAATCAGGCAACCATGGAAGCGGAGGTCGGCGCCTACTTCGACACCGCGCCGGAGGACGAACTCGTCTCCAAGAGCGTCGTCGAGAAAGGCCACGGCCGCATCGAAACCCGCGTCTACACCGCCTCCAAAGAGGTCGATTGGATCAAGGCCGACAAGTCCTATCCGGGCCAGCCGCGTTTCGAAAACATCAAGACGCTCGTTCGCGTTCTCAATCGAACCGAATACGCGGACCGATGCACCTTCGACACGCGGCTCTATATCTCGTCCGCGCCGCTCGACATCGAACGGCTCGCGGCCGGCGCGCGCGGCCACTGGGGCGTCGAGAGCATGCACTGGCTGCTCGACATGGAGTTCAAGGACGATCTGTCGCGCTACCGCACCGGCCACGGCGCCAAGAACATGGCCATCGTCCGCCGCTTCGCCCTCGGCCTCGTGCGCGCCAATAAATCACCCGCAAGCGTCAAAACACGCAGAAAATCAGCGAGTTGGAATATGAATTTCCTCCTCGAAATCCTGCAAATGAAATGACCGTTAACCTGGAATCCGTGCCGTGCGCGGCGCAAGCCGTCCTTGGGCCGATCGGAGAGGGCGCCGGTGGCCATCGGCGGAGGCTTGCGATATGGACGGCGGTTCGAAACGCCGCGTCGGGGCGGCCCGCGCCCCTCGGGGGTCAAGGAAGGATGGCATGAAGGAGACGGCTGTCGCCGACGCCGCATGGCTCGCCGCCGCTCTTGGCGGGCGTTCGATCGTGCTGGTGGGCATGATGGGGGCGGGAAAGACCTCCGTGGGCAAGCGGCTCGCCCGCCGCCTCGGCCTCCCCTTCGTCGACGCCGACGCCGAAATCGAGGCGGGGGCGCAAATGACGATCCCGGAGATTTTCGAACGCTTCGGCGAAGCCTATTTTCGCGAGGGCGAGCGTAGGGTGATCGCCCGGCTGCTTGGCGACGAGCCGAAGGTCTTGGCGACCGGCGGCGGCGCCTTCGTCGACGAGACGACGCGCCGGCGCGCCGGCGAGCGCGGCGTCTCGATATGGCTGAAGCCCGACTTCGAGGTGTTGCTGCGCCGGGTGCTCAAGCGCTCGAACCGGCCGCTGCTGCGCACCGCTGACCCCGAAGCGACGCTGCGCCGCCTGCTCGACGAGCGCAGCCCGACCTACGCGCTCGCCGACATGACGATCGAGTTGCACGAGGGGCCGCACGATGCGGTGGTCGAAATGATTCTGGCGCGCCTCAAGCTGCGCGTCGGCTCGTCCGGCGCCGAGGCGGCCCCGGACGGCGCGGCGCCGCGCGAAGTCGAGGTCGCGCTCGGCGCCCGCGCATACAAGATTCTCATCGGGGACGGGCTCATCGAAGCCGCCGGGGCGCACATCGGGCGCCTCGCGCCCGGCGCGCAGTGCGCCGTCATCACCGACGAGACCGTCGCGGCGCTGCACCTCGAGAGATTGAGCCGGAGCCTGGCGCGGGCGGGGCTGAAGAGCGCCGTGATCGTCTGCCCGCCCGGCGAAGCGACGAAATCCTACGCCGAATTCGCGCGCGTCAGCGACGCGCTGATCGGCGCCCATATCGAGCGCGGCGACATCGTCGTCGCGTTCGGCGGCGGAGTCATCGGCGATCTCGCCGGCTTTTGCGCGGCGTGCCTGCGGCGCGGCGTGCGCTGCGTGCAAATGCCGACGACCTTGCTGGCGCAGGTCGATTCCAGCGTCGGCGGCAAGACCGCGATCAATTCACCCGCGGGCAAGAACCTGATCGGGGCGTTCCACCAGCCTTCTCTGGTGCTCGCCGACGCCGGCGTGCTCGATACGCTGAGCCCCCGCGAATTTCGCGCCGGCTACGCCGAAATCGTCAAGTACGGCCTGATCGGCGACCGCGACTTCTTCGAGTGGCTGGAAACGCGCTGGCGCGAGGTGTTTTCCGGCGGGCCGGCGCGGCTCGAGGCGATCGCCGCGAGCTGCGCGGCCAAGGCGCGCGTCGTCGCCGCCGACGAGATCGAGCGGGGCGAACGCGCGCTGCTCAATCTCGGCCACACCTTCGGCCACGCCTTGGAGCGCTTGACGCATTACCAGGGAGCGCGCCTGGTCCACGGCGAGGGGGTGGCGATCGGCATGGCCTGCGCATTCCGCTTCTCGCGCGAACTCGGTCTGTGCTCCGGGCAGGACGCGGTGCGGGTGGAAAATCACCTCAAAGGCGTCGGTCTGCCGACCCGCATCGGCCAAATCTCCGGCCTCAAGGCCGATGCGCAAGCGATCCTCGCCGCGATGCGTCAGGACAAGAAGGTCGAGCGCGGACGGCTGACCTTCATCCTCGCCAAAGGCATCGGCGAGAGTTTCGTCGCCAAGGATATCTCGGAGGGCAAGGCCTTGCACTTTCTGCAACGCGAGATCGCGCGCGAGTAGCGGCGCGCTCGACGCCGCGGCCGCGGTTGTGTTAGGGGGCGTCGCCGACGCGTCGTCCCGATCCGCAACGACATCGGCGCCACAGTCGAGGCCCGTGAGATGTCGATGTGAAAGCGGACATAGCGATTATCGGCGACCGCTTCATGTTGCCGTCCGAGTTCGAAACGGCGATCCGCCGGAAATGCGGAAGCGCGCCGACGATACGCTCGCACCAGACGCCCTGGCCGGATGTTGCGATGCAGCACGGTTATGCCGAAGCGGGCATGGACGGCCTCAAGGAGTATCAGGGCCACGCCGACGAAGTCGTGGCGCAAGCGGGTGAGGCGTCGATCGTCATCACGCAGCTCGCGCCGTTTTCCGCCGGCGTTATGAGCCGGCTGCCTAATCTGCGCATGATCGCCGCGTCTCGCGGCGGACCCGTCAACATCGATATGGCCGCGGCGCGGCGCCGCGACATTCTCGTCGTCAATACGCCGGGCCGCAACGCCAGCGCCGTCGCCGAATTCACCCTGGGCGCCATCCTCGCGCAGACCCGGCTGATCACGCGCGGCCACGAGGCTTTGCGCAGAGGCGAGTGGCGCGGCGACCTCTATCGCGCCGACATGACCGGCGAAGAACTCTGCGAGATGACGGTCGGCGTCGTTGGCTATGGGCATATCGGCGCGAAGGTCGTGCGCATCCTCAAGGCGTTCGGCTGCAGGACTCTGGTGTGCGACCCCTATGTCCCCATTTCGCCCGACGACGTCGAGGACGGCGTCGAACAGGTCGCGCTGCCCCGGATTCTGGCCGAAAGCGACGTCGTGACCTTGCACGCGCGGGTGACCGCGGAGACGCGCGGCTTTATCGGCGCGGAGCAATTCGCCGCGATGAAGAAGGGCTGCTATTTCGTCAATACGGCGCGCGGTCCGCTGGTGGACTATCCCGCCCTGACGCAAGCGCTGAAGAGCCGGCATTTGCGCGGCGCGGCGATCGACACCTTCGGCGTCGAGCCGGTCCCGGCGGATTGGGAGTTATTGCGGCTCGACAACGTCACCCTGACGCCGCACATCGCCGGCGCTTCGGCGAGGACGATCAGGTTCGCGGCGGAAGCGGTCGCCGAAGAGGTGCGGCGTTTCCTCGCCGGCGAGCCGCCGCTCAATCCCTGCTGAGGCGCGCGGGGTCGCGGGGTCGAGCGGCGGAGAGGCGAGCCGGCGTCCACAAATTGTCAATTCTCTTGTGACAATCCTCTCGGCGTTGGTCGCCCCCCGAAGCCGCGACGCCTCGGCGGACCCGGGAATTCGGGGCGGGGGGTGGGCGCTTGGGGTATATTCATCGAAGGCGTTCGGGGCGCGTCGGGTTGCGTTCCGCGAACGCTGAAGCGAGGCCAAGGGGGCGCGTCGACGCGCCCCGCCGGCAGGAGGACGCCGCAATCGTCCGAACGCCCGCCCCCTGGGCCTCATTCTTTCTAGGTCGGAGGCGATGACCGTGGGTTCGTTCTTCAAGCGCGCGCTGCAATTCGGCGCCATGTTCGGCGTCGTTGTCCTCGGCGCCCTGATTTGGAGGCAATCGACCGACAATTCCTTGGTCGAGGCCTGCGTCTTTGGGTTGGTCGCTCTGGGCGTCGTCGGCGTCGGCGTCTGGGAAATCAAGGATCGGTCCGCCGCTTCGCCGTTCGCAGTAACTCCCAAGGTGGGGTGAGTCTGGAATGCCACAGTGTTTGGGAAACGGCATTGATATGCGGATTGTGGGAGACGGCGGCACGAGACTGTGAATCAAGGGTGGGATGGTTCTTCCCGCCGAAGTCGAGGAGTTGATAGCGTCTCTGAGGGCGGAGATCGCGGCGCTGCGGGCCGAGGTGGCCGATCTTCGTCGGCAATTGGGGCGGGACGAGCTCGAACAGTTCGCAACCGCCTTCGAGTGACGGGCTGCGGAAGAAACCGCGTATTGGAGGCAGTCTGCGCGGCCGTTCGGGCAAGACGAGCGGCGGGCAGACGGGTCACAAGGGCGGCACGCTGCGGCAGGTCGCCGATCCCGATTGCGTGGTTGGGCACGCGGCGTGCGCATGCGGCCATTGCGGTTGGCCTCTCGAGGCGGGGTCGGCGATAGGGGTCGAGAAGCGGCAAGTGTTCGACCTTCCCGAGCGCCCGCTGCGGGTCACGGAACATCAGGCCTCGATTTACCGCTGCGCGCATTGCCGGGGCGTGACGAAGGCGGTTTTTCCCGAAGGCGTGGTCTCGCCTGCCCAGTATGGCGAGCGCATCAAGGCCGCGGCGATCTATCTCAATGTCCAGCAACTCATCCCCGAGGATCGGACCGCGCAAGCGCTGAGCGATCTGTTCGACGCGCCGCTGATCTGTCCGGCCAGCCTTGTCGCTTGGATCGCCAAGAAGGGACAAGAGTTGCGGCAAGTTTACCAGGCCATCGGCGAGCGCGTGGCCGAGGCGAAGGTTCGCCATCTCGACGAGACGGGATATCGCATCGCCGGTAAGCTGCAATGGCTGCATACGACTTCGAGCCAAGCCTTCACCTTCTATCGCGCCGACGAAAAGCGCGGCGCGATCCCGCAGGATTTGAAGGGGGGCGTCGTCGTGCACGACCACTTCCTGCCTTATCGTCGGCTCGACGCGGTCGAACACGCCTTCTGCAACGCCCATATCTTGCGCGAACTCCAGTGTTTGATCGAGTTCGACAAGGAGCCGTGGGCCGAACTCATGCGCGACACGCTTCGGGCGGCGAATATCGCCGTTCATGAGGCGCGCGAGGCGGGCGCGAAGGCGCTGGAGCCCAAAGTCATCGCGGCCTTCGTCGACCAATATTGGGCCGCGGTTCGGCTCGGCCTCGCTTTCCATCGCCAGTTGCCCGCACTCCACGCCAAGGCCAACGCGAGCGGACGAACAAAGCAGCGCCCCGGCCGCAATCTGCTCGAAAGGCTGAAGACGTTCAAAGTCGAAACGCTGCGCTTCCTCACCGACTTCGACGTGCCCTTCACCAACAACCTGGCCGAACAGGACCTCAGGATGATGAAGGTCAAAATGAAAATCTCGGGCTCGTTTCGAACCCTCGACGGCGCCCAAAGCTTCGCGCGCCTCAGGTCAGTCGTCTCAACCGCGAGAAAACAGGGGGCCAACATCCTCAAAACCCTCGCCGACCCGCCAACACAGATCGCGCTCGCCCTCAACGCCTAGACGGCTTGGGAGTTACCGTTCGCAATCGTCGATGAAGGCCGCCCCTATGAAAGGTCGAGCCGGACCGAGCAACGCATCGCGGCCGACTTGGCGACGATCGCGCGGCTCCTCCGGGCGTATCTGACCGCCAACTCGAGCTATTCGGACTCTCTGGTGCGCGCCAACGAGGATCTGCCCCTGCTGGAAAAACCCGAGCAGATCCGCGCCGTCGTTCTTTCCTTGATCGAGGAGAATCGCAAGATTCAGACCAAGGTGGACGATCTCTCCCGCAACTTGGACGAGTTGGTGGCCAAGATCGACAAGCTGCGCACCAACCTCGCCGAGGCCAACGACAAAGCCCTGCGCGATCCGCTGACCGCGCTCGGCAACCGCCGCTTCTTCGATCAGAAGCTCGAATCGGCTCTTGTCGAAGCGCGGGCCGGATCGGGGGCGCTATGCCTGGCGATGTGCGACATCGATCGCTTCAAGGCGATCAACGACAAATTCGGCCATCCGGTCGGCGACATGGTGCTGAAGGCGTTCAGCGAAATCGTGTCGAGCGCCGTCAACGCTCAGGATACGGCCGCGCGGATCGGCGGCGAGGAATTCGCGATCATTTTTCCGGATGCCCGAGCCACCGCCGCCGCGGCGGCGGCCGATCAGATCCGCAAGCGGCTCGAAGCCAAGAAATGGTTGCTCGGTTCGAGCGGCGCCCCGCTGGGCGTGGTCACCGCCTCGTTCGGCGTCGTGCAGTTGCGCGACGAGGAAGGAGCGGCGCAACTGTTCGAGCGCGCCGACGAAGCGCTCTACCGGGCGAAGTCCGCGGGCAGGAATCGCGTCGCCGTCGGGTGATGGGCCGCTGGGCCGCGACGAGGAGCCGAAGCGCCCGCCGAACCGGATCCATTGTGCGTTGGGGTCGGCCGCGAGCGGTTCGGCGATGTCGAGCGCATAGCAGACCACCGTCAATCGCATGTCGAGCGGCGGACGACGCGCCAGACGCGCCGTCGTCGCGCCGCGGTCGACGACAATCGTTTCGCCTTCGCCGTGGATGCGGGCGGCGCGGGCCCAGACCGCCTCTTTCGCGCCGGAAACGGCCGTCGCTTCGCGGATAGAGGTCACGGGCATTCGCCGAGGCGGCGAGGACGACACGGTCGCCCGGCAGGTCGAAGCGCTCGGGCGCGCCGGCGACGTCGCGGCGCACGCGAACATCCCGCTCGAACTCGTCGAGCCGGGCCTCTATGATCGAGGCGACGCCCAACTCCGCCGGACCCCCTGTCGATGAGCGCCGACATCGAAGCCAGCGCCAGGACGATTCTGCAACGCCTGATCGCGTTCGACACCGTCAGCGACCGATCGAATCTGGCGCTCGTCGATTACGTCGAGGGCTATCTTCGCGATCTCGGCGCGCCGAGTTGGCGCGGGCCCAACGCCGCCGGCGACAAGGCGGCGCTGCTGGCGACGGTAGGGCCGATGGTCCCGGGCGGGGTGGTCCTCTCCGGCCACACCGACGTCGTGCCGGTCGCCGGGCAGAACTGGAGCGGCGATCCCTTCGTTTTGCGCGAAATCGACGGCCGCCTTTACGGGCGCGGCGCCTGCGATATGAAAGGTTTTGGCGCCGTGGCGCTGGCGATGGCCCCCGTCTTCCAGGCGGCCGGGCTCAAACGCCCGATCCATATCCTGCTCAGCTACGATGAAGAGACGGGTTGCCGGGGCTCGCTCGACTGCATCGCCAGGTTCGGGCGGGAGACGCCGCGTCCCGACCTGGCGATCGTCGGCGAGCCGACGATGATGGCGGTCGCCGACGCGCACAAGGGCGTGGCGACGTTTCGCACCCGCGTCGACGGCTTCGAGGCTCATTCGGCCAAGCCGGCGCTGGGCGCCAACGCCGTCGCGATCGGTTGCGACATCGTCAGCGAAATCGGGCGTCTGGCGCGCGCCTTCGAGACTTCGCAGAAGCTCGATCCGCGCTTCGATCCGCCTTATTCGACCCTGCAAGTCGGCACGATCCACGGGGGAACCGCGTGCAACATCTTGGCGCGGGAATGCGCGTTCCATTGGGAGTTCCGCGGCCTGCCCGGCGTCCCGACGGCCTTGGCGGCGGGGCTGGTGCAGACTTACGTCGATGAAGTCGCGCTGCCGCGCCTGACTCGCTTCGTCAGCGGGCCGAGCATCGAGACGATCATGGAGGTCGACGTGCCTGCCCTGACGGCCGAGGACAACCAGCAGGCGGCGAGGCTGGCGCTGCGGCTCGCCCGATCCGACCGTTCGATCGCCTTGCCGTTCGCCAGCGAAGCCGGACATTTCCAGCGCGCCGGCGTGCCGGCGATCGTCTGCGGCCCCGGCTCGATCGACCAGGCCCATAAGCCCGACGAATTCCTCGCCGCCTCGCAACTGACGGCCTGCCTCGCCTTCATGCGCGCGTTGGCGGACGAGCTATCGCGCTGACGGAGCGCACGAAGCCACTTTCGCCTCGGCCATCGCGGCGACGAAGCGGGCGAAGAGATAATGGCTGTCGCGCGGCCCCGGCGAAGCCTCGGGGTGATATTGCACCGAAAACGCCGGCCGGTCGCCGAGCGCGATGCCGCAATTGGAGCCGTCGAACAGCGACACGTGGGTCTGCCTGACGTTGGCGGGCAGGCTGGCGGCGTCGACGGCGAAACCATGGTTCATCGACACGATCTCGACCTTGCCGGTGGTGAAATCCTTCACCGGGTGATTGGCGCCGTGATGGCCCTGCGGCATCTTGATCGTGCGCGCGCCGACCGCCAGTCCCAGCATCTGGTGGCCGAGACAAATTCCGAACAGCGGGATGCGCGTCTCCAGCAGCGCCCGGATCGTCGGCACGGCGTATTTGCCGGTTTCGGCCGGGTCGCCCGGCCCGTTCGACAGGAACACGCCGTCGGGCTTCAGCGCCAGAATGTCCTCGGCCGACGCCGTCGCTGGCGCGACCGTCGCCGCGCAGCCGTAGTCGCTGAGCAATCTCAGGATGTTGCGCTTGATTCCGTAGTCCACCGCGACGACGCGGTAATCGGCGCGCTGGCGCGTTCCGTAGCCGCGCTCGAGCGTCCAGCTCGTCTGATCCCAGTCGTAACGCTGCGCCGAAGTGACGGCGGGCACCAGATCCATGCCGTCGATCCCCGGCCAGGCCGCCGCCTCGGCGGCGAGCGCGGCGCGGTCGAACCGGCCGTCGGGCCTGTGCGCGATGACGGCGTTGGGCATGCCGGAACGACGGATCGCCGCGGTCAAGGCGCGGGTGTCGACGCCGGTCAGGCCGATGATTCCGCGCGCCGCGAGCCAATCGTCGAGACGGCGCGTGGCGCGGTAGTTGGAGGCTTCGCCGATCTCGGCGCGAAAGATCGCGCCGCGCGCGCCCGCCGAGGCCGCCAGGTTGACGGTCTCGATGTCCTCTTCGTTGGTCCCGACGACGCCGATATGGGGGAAGGTGAAGGTGATGATCTGTCCGGCGTAGGAGGGATCGGTGAGGATTTCCTCATAGCCGGTCATCGCGGTGTTGAAGCACAC
The DNA here is from genome assembly GCA_963775575.1 of uncultured Alphaproteobacteria bacterium. Taxonomy (GTDB): domain Bacteria; phylum Pseudomonadota; class Alphaproteobacteria; order Rhizobiales; family Beijerinckiaceae; genus Roseiarcus. The sequence continues at coordinate 417,575 of CAVZJG010000002.1, read as the reverse complement.
TTCGCCGACCGCCGAGCCGGTCGCGCCGACGCCGAAGCCTTCGACGATCTCGCCGTCGGCGAGAACCAGCAGCGCGGTTGGCCGGCGCGCGCTCCATCCCTCGCGCGCGCCTTGAACCGGGCTCGCCGTTTCACTAAGTGTTGTTGCGCCTGACATGAGCCTGTGCTTAAGCGCCCGCGGCGCCGCGCGTCAAGCCGAACGGGACCGCGGCCAATCCATCGAGGGATCCATGGCCGAAACGATTGCCCTGCGCGACACGGTGGCGACGCAAATGAAAGCGGCGATGAAGGCGGGCGACAAGGTGCGCACCGGCGCGCTTCGCCTGATGATGGCGGCGCTGAAAGAACGCGAAATCGAAGCGCGCGGCGCCGGCAAGATCGTCAGCCGCGCCGACGAAATGGCGCTGCTGACCAAGATGGTCAAGCAGCGCCAGGAATCGCTGGCCATTTATGAGCAGGCCGGACGCGAGGATCTCGCCGCCCAGGAACGGGCGGAAATCGCCGTTATCGGCGAATTCCTGCCCAAGCAGATGGACGAGGCGGAAGTGACTGCCGCGGCCAAGACGGCCGTCGCCGCCGCCGGCGCGGCCAGCCTCAAGGACATGGGCAAGGTCATCGCCGCGCTGAAAGAGAACTATCCCGGCCAGATGGACTTCGCCAAGGCGAGCGCGATCGTGAAGGCGCTGTTGACGAGCTGATCCGCGGCCGCCGGCGCGTGGGCCGCTTCCCTTGCGTCAGGCGGCGCGGCGCGCCCAATGATTTTTCGCCCGCACGTTTTATCGTGCTATCGGAGTTTCGCCATGCCTCAGACCCGCAGCCGCCTTTTCGACGATTTCTCGCGCTTGATGAGCGACGCGGCCGGGCTCGCCGAGGGCGCGCGGCGCGAAGTCGAAACGCTCGCCAAGAGCCAGCTCGAGCGCCTGGTCGCCGGCATGGACCTCGTTTCGCGCGAGGAATTCGAGGCGGCGCGCGAAATGGCCGCGCTCGCGCGCGCTCATGACGAGAAGCTCGAAGCCCGCCTCGGCGCGCTCGAAGCGCGCGTCGCCGCGCTCGAGGCCAAGCTCGCCCCATCCGATCCTTGAAGCCGTTTTTTCGCGGCTCGCGCGCGAACGCGGCGCGCTGATCGCCGAAGCGGCGAACCGCCGCCGCCGGCTTGATTCGCCTCAGCGATTCTGTGGACGAAGGTCGGCGCTCGGTTTACGGCGCGCCGCGAATCGTCGAGTTTGCCGTGGTCTGGGCGGCGAGACGGCAAGTAAGGCCGGCGCAAGCGATTCGGAGCGTTAATAGGACGCCGAGCGTCGAGAAGTGCGTAGCGCGTCGCCGTGTCCCGCCCAACCGCCTTATTTGCGAAAGCTCTCCGATGATCGCCAACGAAAACCAGCCCGTGGAGCGGCGCGAACACCCCGTGGACGTCGTCGAGCGGCTCGCCTCGCGCAACGAATGGACGTTCGATCGCGCCGACGAAGACGAAATCTCGATCCTGGTGGCCGGAGTCTGGGCCCAATACGAAGTCGCGTTCACCTGGTTGCCGGAGATCGAGTCGCTGCACGTGGAGCTGTTCCTTCGATCTGAAGATTCCTTCGCGCCGGCGCGCGGAAATCACCGCGCTGGTCCAATTGATCAACGAGCAGTTGTGGCTCGGCCATTTCGATCTGTGGCGCCGCGAGGACATCGTGATGTTCCGCCACGCCCACTGCCTGGCGGGCGGCGCCCAGCCGAGCGACGCGCAATGCCGCACCATCGTCAACGCTGCGCTCGGCGCCTGCGAGAACTACTTCCAGGCGTTCCAATTCGTCCTCTGGTCCGGCCGCAGCGCCCGCGAGGCGATGGACCTGGCGATGTTCGAGACCCAGGGCAACGCCTGAGGAGGCGGGGACGCCGGTCGCGATGACGATCGCCCGCCGCCAGTCGGCTTGGCGGTCTCGACGGGGTCGCAAGCCGGCCTACATTGATTCGGGAAGCCATGCTTTCGAATGCCCGGAGGAAACGAGGCTGGTCATTCCGGGCCGCTGTTAGCGCAACGTGAGAATGTCCCCTTTTAGCAACGTGAGAATGTCCCCTTTGGCGGTTGTGTCGGAGGGGCGTTTTCATGGTGGAGGGGATATTGGGGATGAGCGCTGTCGAGCGGCAACGGGCGTTTGTGGTTCGGCAAGTTTGCGAGGGTGTGCTTTCGCAGGTTGTTGCGGCGGAGCGGCTTTCGCTCGGGGTGCGGCAGGTCAAGCGGCTTGTGCGGGTTTGGCGGGCTCGGGGCGATCGGGGGCTGATTTCGCGCCAGCGGGGGCGGGTTTCGCCGCGGCGGATGGCGGCGGGGCTGCGCTCGCGGATCGCCGGGCTGTTGCGGGACAAATATCGTGATTTCGGCGCGACGCTGGCGGCCGAGAAGCTCGGCGAGCTGGAGGGGATCGCGGTGTCGCGCGAGTTCGTTCGCCGTTTGCAGATCGCTCTCGGGCTTTCGCGGGCGAAGCGGCGGCGGACGCGGCGGGTTCATCAGCCGCGCGAGCGGCGCCGGCGCTTTGGCGAACTGGTTCAAATCGACGGCAGCCCGCACGATTGGTTGGAGGGGCGCGGCCCGCGCTGCACGCTGATCGTGTTCGTCGACGACGCGACCAGCCGGTTGACGGCGCTGCAATTTGCGCCGAGCGAGACGACGAAGGCCTATCTTGGCGCGCTGAAGGCGCATGTTCTCGCGCACGGGCTTCCGCTCGCCTTTTACAGCGACCGGCACGGCATCTTCCGCGTCAACGCCAAGGAAGCGGCCGGCGGCGACGGCCTGACCGAGTTCGGCCGGGTGGCCGAGCGCCTCAGAATCGAGCTCATCCAGGCTTCGACGCCGCAAGCCAAGGGCCGGGTCGAGCGCGCCAATCAGACTTTGCAGGACCGGCTGGTCAAGGAGATGCGGCTGCGCGGGATATCGGACCTGGCGGCGGCGCAGGCCTTCGCGCCCGCGTTCATCGCGCTGTGGAACGCGAAGTTCGCCAGGCCGCCGCAAGACGCCTCATCGGCGCATCGGCCGTGGGCGGCGACGCCCGAGGCGCTCGACGAAGCCCTGGCGCGGCGCGAGGAGCGCACCCTGTCCAAAGCCCTGACCTTCGACTGCGGCGGCAAACTCTATTGCATCAAGACGACCGGCCCCGGCGCGGCGCTGCGCGGCGCGCGCGTCACCCTCCATCACTTCGTCGATGGCCAGATGCGCGTCGCCTACAAGGGCCGCGCCTTGCCCTACACCCATTTCAAGACCCGGCCCGGCCCCGAGCCCGCCGAGGATGAAAAGACCCTCGATGCGCGCCTCGACGCCATCATCGCCGCCAGCGCCGCCCGGCCGCGCGCCCAAACCGTCGTGGCGCAAGGGTGTGGATAACGACGGGCTTCGCTACGGCGCTGTCGGGGCGCGCTCAGCCCGTCGTTGCCCACACCCACCCGACCCGCGGCAAAAGCCAAAAGGGGACATTCTCACGTTGCTGTAAGAGGGGACATTCTCATGTTGCGTTGACAGGTCATTCCGGGCCGCTTTACGGGAGAGAACCGAGATGCCGTGGCACATTTATCTCCTGCAATTCGTCAGCGGATTGTTTCTTGCGAACGGCGTCCCTCACTTTGTTCAGGGCATTAGCGGCCATCGGTTTCAGACCCCGTTCGCCTCGCCGCCAGGAGTTGGCGAATCGTCGCCGGTGGCAAATGTCCTGTGGGGATTCGGCAGTCTGGCGATCGGCTTCGCCATTCTCTGGTCGTTCGCGCCCAAAGGCGCCGACGTTGTTCTGGAATGGGTCGCGGTCGGCCTCGGCGTGCTGGCGGCCGCCGTCGTGCTCGCCAGGCATTTCGGACGGGTCAGATCGGCAGGCCCTTAGCGCGATCCGATCGGCCTCGTAAGCGGCGGTCACGTTGGGAGCGTCATGGTTTTGGCCCTCCGTGTTCGCCAACGATACCGCTTGCCCATGGGATCGGCGCGGCGCGGCGAGGGCGCTGGAGCGTTGGGTAGGAAGCTGGTAGCTTCGCGGGATGCGGGTTCGTTTGCTGTCAGGGAGGTTTGTATGCCGAGGCTCACTGTCTTCCTCGCGCGTTTTATCGGTCTTTTCACCGTCTTGCTCATGGCCGCTTTGCTCGTGCGCGGAAGCGCAGTCGTCGGAACCGTGGTTGCCGACGGGCCGGTCATGTTTGCTTTCGCTATCATCAGCCTAGCGATCGGTCTCGCGATGGTGCTCGGGCACAATGTCTGGTCGGGCGGCGCAGCGCCAGTGGTCGTCACCCTGGTGGGATGGTTGATCCTCGCGAAAGGTCTGCTGCTGTTGTTGCTGAAGCCCGAAGCGCTGATGCGGCTCTTCGAGCGGATGCAATATGGCGAGCATTCCTATCTCTATATGGCGCCCGCGCTGGCAGTCGGCCTTTATCTGACCTGGGCCGGCTTCACCGCGCCGGCGCCGCGCGGGCCTTAAACGTCAAATCGGCTCCACTGCCGAAGACTCGAGGGGCTGGCGCCGCCGCGCGTTTGCGTGTAAGAGCCGCGCTTCCCCTTTCCTTGCCGTCGGCGACGAAGCCGACCGGCGCGCCTTTTGGAGTTTTCTTATGGCTGTTCCGAGACGCAAGACCTCGCCTTCGCGCCGCGGCATGCGCCGCTCGGCCGACGCGCTGAAGGCCCCGACCTATGTCGAGGACAAGGATTCGGGCGAACTGCGCCGCCCCCACCACATCGACTTGAAGAGCGGCATGTATCGCGGCCGCCAGGTGCTCAAGCCGGAGAGCAAGGTCGAGGCGTAAGGGGGGCGTCCCGCGAGACGCCGACGTTTCCCACGAAGGCCGGCCGCGCGCCGGCCTTTCGCTTTTCGCCCAATCAGCCTCCCCGCGTCGCGACGACGGCGCCGCCGACGATCAGCGCGCAGGCGAGGCCGAGCGAGGCGGTCGCCGGGGCGAAGCCGGCGGCGACCAGGATCAGCGTCGATAACGCCGGCGCCGCGTAGGCGGCGACGCCGAGCAGCCTCAGATCGCCGTGCTTGACGCCGTAGTCCCAGAGGTAGAAGGCGAGGCCGACCGGCCCGAGGCCGAGGCCGACGATCGCCGCCCATGGCGTCAAGCCCGCCGGCGCGACCGACGTCTCGAAGGCGAAGTGGCAGATCGCCGCCAGCGCCGAGGTCGCGAGGCAAAAGCCGGCGACCGCCTCGGTCGGCGCGGCCTTCAGGCGCCGCGACAGCACGGAATAGCTCGACCAGACGAACGCGCAAGCCAACGCCAGCGCATAGCCGAGCGCGACTTGGCCGTCGAGCGCGTGGGCGCCGAGGCCGCCTTGGCTCCTGCCCGTAAACAGCGTCGCGGCGCCGGCGAAGCCCAGCGCCGCGCCGAGGACGTGGCGCGCCCGCAGCCGCTCGCCGGGCGGCAGGGCCGACAACAGCACGATCAGCAGCGGCCAGAGATAGGCGACGAGGCTGGCTTCGGCGGGGGGAGCGCGGCTGAGCGCGGCGAAATAGAGCGCGTGATAGCCGAACAGGCCGCCGACGCCGATGAGCCACACCCGCCAGGGCTGCCGAAACGCGGCGAGGCGCCCGCGCGCGGCGACGGCGATCAGCCCGAGGCCGCCGCCGATGGCGAAGGCCAGCGCCGCCAGCTCGAATGGCGGAATCTTGCCGGCCGAGGCCGTCAGCAGCGCCAGCGCGCTCCACAGCCCGATCGCGCCGAAGCCGATCGCCGTCGCCGCGCGGGAGGCGCTGTCATGGGAAGGGTCGTGCGTCATGGACCGCGCCGCCATCGGGACGTAAACTCGGAGGGAAGACGCCGCTTCGGCGGCGAGCGGGAGAGGGCGATGGACGCGATCATCTACCACAATCCGGCTTGCGCCACTTCGCGCAACGTTCTGGCGCTGATCCGCAACGCCGGCGTCGAACCGCATATCATCGATTATCAGAAGTGTCCGCCGACGCGGCTGTTGTTGCGGCAATTGCTGGCGCGCGCGGGGCTCGCCGTGCGCGATATCCTGCGCCAGAAGGGAACGCCGTATCAGGAGCTGGGCCTCGCCGATCCGGCGCTCGGCGACGACGCGCTGCTCGACGCGATCATGGCGCATCCGATCCTGATGGACCGCCCGCTGGTCGTCACTCCCAAGGGCGTGCGCCTCTGCCGCCCCTCGGAAAAGGTCATCGACCTCTTGCCGCCGCAGCGCGGCGAGTTCTTCAAGGAGGACGGCGAGCGCGTCGTCGACGAAAAGGGCCGACGCGTCGCGACGGCGTGAATCCCTTCTCCCGCTCGCGGGCGCCAGGCGAACGTCTCGTTCGCTGAGAGGCGGCGCCATCGGGCGTCGTTAGACGCCCGTCCAAGAGGACGGGCTTTGGCGCCGGATGAGGGCGGTCGACCGTGTCCGCCCTCGCCCCGGCCCTCTCCCGCGAGCGCTAGCGGATTCACACATCTTCGAAGCCTGCGGCCAATCGCCTGGCCCCTCACCCTGCCTCTCCCCGCAAGCGGGGAGAGGAGCGCGCGGCGCCTTTCTTCACCTCTCCCCGCGTCTTCGCGGGGAGAGGCAGGGTGAGGGGCCGGGCGAGTTTCCGCGCCGTCGCCAAGATGTGTGAACGTCGTAGCCCGCGAGCGGGAAAGGGGGAAGGCGCCGCCGCGCGCGGCGCGGACGTTCCCCCCGGCGGGCGTTGCGTCAAGCGACGTCAAGCGTTTCGTCAAGCCGCGTCAAGTTTCGTCAAGTCATGTCAAGTTTCGTCAAGGAATGTCAAGGGTTGTCAAGGCTTTGCTTGACACGGTATTGAGCAATATCAAGGGCTTGAGCCGCGCCGAGAGCGGCCGTCAAGGGCGGATTGGCCGTTTTGCGGCTTTCCCAGGATTCCGCCGCGCTCGCGCGGGACGGGGACGGGACGGGCGGATGCATCTCGGCGCGCGCTCCTCAAGGCTCGCGACGGCCTTCGCCGCGCGATAGGGAATCGACGAAAAAGAAGACTACCACGATTTCCGATTAGGAGAAAGCAATTGTTGTGCGTCCCGCCACCGGCCGCGGGCTCGAACCGGAAAGGCCGCCGCAATTCGCCGTCGATCTCTTGGCGGCGAAAATTCCGATTGGAACGGGCTGTCAAGGGCGCGCGCCATAGGGCGGCGAAAGAAGGGCGTCTTTCGCCGCCCTATCGCGCGCGCCGCCTGCGGCGGTCGAGACCCTTGACAGCCCGATTTAATCGGAAAAGGTTCGCTTCCAAGAGATCGACGGCGAATTGCGGCGGCCGGGGCGGGCGGCGGAGGGGGAGTGCCTTTATGTCGCCTCTGCTCGGAGACCGCGGTGAAGAACTCATAGGGTCGAGAGTTAAGCGCAGTGTCACCGTAACGCGGTTTCAAGCGGTCCCTTGAACTTGGTCTATAGACGACATGACAATGATCATCATCGCTTATGTGGTCGCTGCCGCTGCCCTATTTTGGGTCGGCATGGTCACATTTTTCTTGGGCGGTTTGATCTTCGTGATACTCGCGGCCGTGCTTGCGGGACTGAAACTAGCTGGCATCGTCGCGTGGTCATGGTGGTGGACGATATTGCCGCTATGGGCGGCCATCGGCGGTGCCGTCGCAAAAATGTGGATCGTCGCCCGCGATCCCATGTAGAAGTACAGGCTACCGGCGGTAGGATCGACTGAGGCCGATATGGGACGGTGTGAAGTCATTTCGATAGCAGCATTTGCGGCGGTGCTTGTTCTCGGATGTGCCGCAGCGGCGTTGGCTCCGATCATTCAAGAGAGCTACGAAAAGCCCGATCTGGCAAAGATGCGAGCCTATCGCATGAGCGTTCTAACTGACGCGGAAGTGCTTGAACTACATGCTCGCGCTGTAGCAGATTCCGCAAAGCAAAAGCAGTGGGCAGACGAACAAGACGAGGCGTTTTGGGCGGATCGCAACCGCGCAATAACAGGGTGCGAATCGAATCCAGCAATTAAACTTCGTGACCCTAATCACTGCTCTCCGCCCATCCCTATTGGAATGATGAGCGGCAGCAATCAAGCACTCGTCGAACCGGCTGACGCTCTCTTTGAGGAATACGTGATGGGGATATGCTCCATGGTCAAAAGCGTTCGGGAGGCTAGGCACTATCGGTGTCTGCCGTAGGCGGTGGTTTGCAGCTAACAGCGCGCTCACGCCATGATGAATATTGAAAAGCTACGTGGCAAGACCAGTCCAGTGGACCGAGCCCCGTCCTTGCGCCGGGTGAACGGTTGGGGCTGTTCGCTAGTCGGACGTTACAAGGACCCGGCGATTGCACCGTTTTACTATGTTCTGTACGTTTTCACTGTTGTATGGGTGCCGTTGGTACCAGTGCAAATTTACGTCGTTACTGGCGACTTCGGCGGCTATCGCTTTTGGGCGACGATTTCGGCTCGGGATTTTGCCAAGCTGTATCCGAACGGCATCTTCAAGTTGGGCTTATCGTGTCTCGCCGAGTCTGTGTTGTGGCTTGTGGCCGTCGTTGTGTTTCTATTTCTATTTGGTGCGCTAGTGACGCTGTTGCGCGGCAATTATCGTTGCTTCTGGTATTGCTGAATGAAGGAGCCGCTGCATCCGAAATAGAAAAGGGATTAGGGATTACGGGATTACGGTGACGCTTGGATTACGTGGATTACGGTGACGCTTGCATAGTTCCCTTATTCAGGTGAGCCTTGGCCGTGACCCCCACCGCTCGCAATCGCGGCCTCGATCGGCAGGGAGGAGTGGCGGACGAGACTTCGAATTGGGGATTTATGCAAGCGTCACCGTAATTCGTAATTCAAGCGTCACCGTAATTCCGTAATTCCCGTAATCTCGTGATCTCGATGGCGGCCTCGCGGTCGTGTGACCTTGCGCGCCCCTGGAAAAAGAGAATCTGCATGCGATGACCCTCTTATGTTGCCGACTATTGCCGTTCACCGCCAGCGCTACTTGCCTTGCCATCGCCGGCGTCGCACGGTCGCGGCCACGATTTCGAGCTTTAGGCGTGACCGAGGCCGGCAAAGCGGGAGCGCACAGGAGACGGCGATGGGAAGCGATCAGGCAAAATTGCGGGAAACGCTCGCGTTTAAGAGCTCCAACAAGGCATGGGTAATCAAAGAACTCGACGCCCTCATTGGTGAGTGGCGCGCCTGGCAAAGGGAACTCGACCAGCTTGGGGGTGATCCGTACAACCCCTTTGACCCAAAGCCAGGTAGAGTTTTCGCAGATGGAGAGGAAAACACCAGAAATCATAGTATTTTGCAGGCGAAGACGTTAGAATTCTTGGAAACGAACATCGCCGGTCATGGCTTTATATGCGGTCGTGATGGAACGAAGATCGACCGCACCGACCTTCGGCTTAAGATTAGGGTAAAGCATCGCATTTATGACCTCGACGAGCTTCGGGCACGCCTCCAATATGCGGTGCAGGATACACAGGCAAACGTGCAGCAGGGCACGACGATCGCTGAACAGCGGCCGGAGGTAGTTTCGCTTAAGCCCGGCATCTGGGGTATAAGCATCGACGTGAAAGAGGCATGGCAACGCATTCGGGCACGGAACACCAGGAGCGTCTCACGCCGGCATTATGTCGACAGCTTACTTGTCTCCCTTATCGCAGCCTTGCGAACCCGAATTGGGGATTAAGTAATTGTCGCCATAATGGCCATAATAGCGTGGTAGTTCGCTTACCTGAAGGCGCCAACCAGCCGGTCGATTCCACCATGGTCGGCCTTTCAACTCGGCCAGATCTTCGGCGCGGCACAGGTATTGCGCCGGGTGCGGTGAGCCTCATGGCAATTGGGGTGCCGGGGGCGGCGGACGCGTTGCGGGTCAGCGACCGGAGCCGGCGGGGATGACGTAAACGTCCGGTCCGCCATCCACATGGCCGACGAAGGCGCCGACGTCTCCTGGCCCAGGCGATCCCGGCGAGATCGGCTTCGGAAGGTAGTCCGAACCGAATTCGGTTGACGGCAGCGGCATCGAAATTAAATTACAAATTACTAGTGTCCCGATCGAGAAATACGTGCGATCATTCGCCTGCTGATTTGCGGAGGGATGATCGATGGGAAAGCGGGCGGCTAGGATTCGTCTGACGGACGACGAGCGCACTGAACTGGAAAGCCTGGCGTCGCGTCGTCGGACGGCGCAGGGTTTGGCTCAGCGCGCGCGGATCATATTGTTGGCGGCGCGAGACGCCGAGAACCTGACGATTTGTCAGCAGTTGGGGGTGGCGCCCAATACCGTCGGCAAGTGGCGACGGCGGTTTGCCGAACGTTGTGTCGAGGGACTGCTGGACGAGCCGCGCCCTGGAGCCCCGCGACGGATCAGCGACATGGAGATCGCTGAAACGATTCGCCTGACCCTGGAGACGACGCCGGAGAACGCGACCCACTGGAGTCTTCGATCGATGGCGCGCGCCGTCGGGTTTGCGCCTTCGACGATCCATCGGATTTGGCAGGCGTTCAACCTTCAACCGCATCGCACCGAGACGTTCAAGCTTTCGAGCGACCCGCTCTTTGTCGAGAAAGTTCGCGATATCGTCGGACTGTACTTGGCCCCGCCCGAGCGGGCCATCGTTCTCTGCGTCGATGAAAAGAGCCATATCCAGGCGTTGGACCGGACTCAGCCTCTACTTCCCCTGCGCCCCGGTCAGGTCGAGCGGCGCACGCATGACTACACGCGCCATGGAACCCTCTCCCTGTTCGCCGCCCTCGACACCGCCACCGGCAAAGTGATCGGGCGATGCTATCCGCGCCACCGCGGACGCGAATTCTTGAGCTTCCTGCGCGAGATCGAACGCAACGTTCCAAGCGATCTCGATATCCACCTCGTCATGGACAACTACGCCACCCACAAGACCCCGGCGATCCGGAAATGGCTCGGCGCACGGCCGCGATGGCGCGTCCATTTCACGCCGACATCGAGTTCTTGGATCAATCAGGTCGAGCGATTCTTCGCCGACATCACCGATCGCCAAATACGGCGAGGCGTCCACCGCTCCACCGTCGAATTGGAAGCCGCCATCCGCGCTTACATCGAGGCCGTCAATTGCAATCCAAGGCCCTTCCGATGGACAAAATCCGCAGACGATATCCTCGCCAGCATAAAGCGCTTCTGCTTGAAAACCCTCACCATCGCACAAGCCCAAATCGCAGCTAACTCGGAATCAGGACACTAGGGCCTGTTGACATTCATTTGAGGGCGATGGCGGCGGCGGCGAGGCAGATCATCGCGGAGAAGCTCTGATCGGTCTTGTCGTATCGGGTGGCGATCCTGCGAAATTGCTTGAGATTGCAGAAGAAGTTTTCGATGAGGTGACGCCAGCGGTACATGGCGAAGTCGCATGGAATTTCCGTCTTGCGATCGGCCTTGGGCGGGATCACGGCGAGCGCGCCGCGTTCGTTGAGTTGGCGGCGAAGCCAGTCGTTGTCGAACGCCTTGTCGCCGATCAGCGCGCCGATCGCCACGCCATCGAGCAAAGGCTCGACGCCGACGCTGTCATGGGATTACGGTGACACATGCATAATTCCCTTATTCAGGTGAGCCTTGGCCGTGACCCCCACCGCTCGCAATCGCGGCCTCAATCGGCAGGGAGGAGTGGCCGACGAGACTTCGAATTGGGGATTTATGCAAGCGTCACCGTAATTCGAAAATTCCGATTGAAACGGGCTGTCAAGGGCGCGCGCCATAGGGCGTCGAAAGACGGGCGTCTCTCGCCGCCCTATGGCGCGCGCCGCCTGCGGCGGTCGAGACCCTTGACAGCCCGTTTCAATCGGAAAAGGTTCTCTTCCAAGAGATCGACGGCGAATTGCGGCGGCCGGGGAGGGCTTGCGGCGAGAGAGAGCTTCGCGTATCTCGCGTTTGCTCGATGACCGCCAAGGGGAATCGAAATCGGGTAATGTGTATCATGTCCCCGTAATGCCGTAATGCCCCGTAATGCCAGGGTCCTTTCGGGCTCATGATCGAGGCGAACGCCGTGGCTTTGGCGACGCCCCGCCGCAGGAGTTCCCAAAGCCGTTTGCGGCGCGTTTTCCATTGCACCCACAACAGGCTGCGCAGACGCCTTCTGATCCAGCCGTCGAGGCCTTCGAGTTCGCGGCTCTCGCTGAAGCCGAAGTAGCCGGCCCATCCCCGCAGCAGCGGGTTGAGGTCGGCGACGATGGTCTTCAACGAGACGCCGCGATAGCGTCGCGTCAAGTCGCGCACCCGGTTCTTGAACCGGGCGACGGCCTTGGGCGCGACGGCGCGAGGAAAGCCGCCGGCTTGCTTCAGCGTAAAGCCGAGGAAGCTGCGGTTCCAAGGCCGGTCGACGGCGCTCTTGGCCTCGTTGACCGTAAGCTTGAGTCGTCGCTCGATGAAGCGGGTCACGCTCGCCATGACGCGCTCTGCCGCCTTGCGGCTCGCCACGTAGATGTTGCAGTCATCCGCGTAGCGCACGAAGGAAAGGCCGCGACGCTCCAACTCGCGGTCGAGTTCGTCCAGCACGAGGTTCGACAGCAAAGGTGAGAGCGGGCCGCCTTGCGGCGTTCCTTCCCAACTTGCCTCGAAGACCCCATCGTCGAGCGCGCCCGCCGTCAGGAAGTTCCGGATCAACCGGACAACCCGCTTGTCGCGGACGCGTTCAGCGACTGCGGCCATCAGCCGGTCGTGGTTGACCCGGTCGAAGAACTTCGCCAGGTCAATGTCCACGACATGCCGCCGGCCCGCCGCGACATCGGCTTGCGCCGCCGCCACGGCTTGCTGCGCCGAGCGTCCTGGCCGAAAGCCATAGCTCGACGCGCTGAACGTCGGGTCCCACACCGGCTGGAGCCGCTGCAGGATCGCTTGCTGGATCACACGATCGATCACGGCGGGGATGCCGAGTTTGCGCATGCCCCCCTCCGGCTTCGGGATTTGCACCCGTTTGACCGGTTGCGGGCGATAGGCGTCCTCGACAAGCGCTCGCGCGATTTCGGGCCAGCGCCGCTCCAGAACGTCCGACAGTTGTTTGACGGTCATGCCGTCGACGCCGGGCGCGCCTTTGTTGCGTCGAACCGCTCGCGCGGCCGCATCGATATTCTCGGGGTCGCAGATCGCCTCCATGAGCCGCTCCCTGTCAATGATCACGGAAACGGGACCCCGGATTTTCACCGAATAGGGACCCCTCTTGCGAAGCGCACGGACGGCAGCGCTCGCCCCGGCGGAGCTGGCTGGGGTTGCGCAGCCGGGGCGGGCGCGGCGGGGTGAAGCGCGGATTTTTGAGGCTCAGGCGCGGTTTTTGAAGCGCCAGCTCTCGTTGCCGGTCTCGACGATGTCGCAGTGGTGCGTGAGGCGGTCGAGCAGCGCGGTGGTCATCTTCGGATCGCCGAAGACGCTCGGCCATTCGCCGAAGGCGAGGTTGGTGGTGACGACGATCGAGGTGCGTTCGTAGAGCCGGCTGACGAGGTGGAACAGCAACTGCCCGCCGGCCTGGGCGAAGGGCAGATAGCCGAGTTCGTCGAGGACGACGAAGTCCATGCGCGTCAGATAATCGGCGATGCGACCCTGGCGTCCGGCGCGAGTTTCGGCCTCCAGACGGTTGACGAGATCGACGGTGGTGAAGAAGCGCCCGCGCGATCCGGCCCGGATGCAGCTTCGCGCGATGGCGATGGCGAGATGCGTTTTGCCCGTGCCGGTCCCGCCGACCAACACGACATTGCGCTGCTGGGCGATGAAGCCGCCGCCGGCGAGATCGCGCGCGAGCGCCTCGTTGATCGGCGTGTCTTTGAAGGCGAAGTCGTCGACATCCTTGGCGAGCGGCAACCTGGCGATCGCCATCTGGTACTTGATCGAGCGCGCCTGCTTCTCCGAGATCTCGGCCTTCAGCAGATCGCCGACGAAGCGCTGCGGTTCGTGCTTGCGCTTGAGCGCCGTGGCGAGCGTCTCGTCATAGGCGGCCTTCATGCCGAAGAGCTTCAGCTCGCCCATCATGTCGAGGACTTCGGTTCTTTCCATTGTCAGGCGCTCCTGAGTTCGTCGTAGCGGGCGCAGTCGGCGACCGGCGCATGGCGCAGTCGGAGCGACGCTGGGGTGTGGATCGGCGCCGACGGCCCAGGATCGCGCTGGCGCGCCAGGATGTTGAGAACGACGTCGGCGGAATGGACGTTCTCGGCGAGCGCCTGGGCGCACGCGGCCTCGACCGCGGGCAGCCCGTCGCTCAGCACCGCGGCGAGGATTTTGACCATCTGCCGATCGCCGTCGTTCGAACCGGTGAGCTTGCGCCGGACCCGGTCGAGCGCCGTCGGCAGCACCCAGTCCTTGAACGGCGCCCCGTTGCGCAAGGCCCCGGGCTTGCGCGCCAGCACCGGCACGTAGTGCCAGGGATCGTAGACCGTTTCGCCGCGCCCGTAGTTGCGCCGATGCTCGGCCACGATCCGCCCGTCCTGGCGGATGACGATGCGATCGGCATAGGCGTGGAGGTCGACGGGTCGTCCGACGGCGCTGGCGCTCACCGAGTACTTGTTGTTGTCGAAGCGGATGAGGCACGTCTTCGACACCGAGACCGGCAGCGCGTGGAACCCATCGAAGCGGCCACGATAGGGAACGAGTTTGGGGCGCTCTTCCTCGAACGCCTCCCACACTGTTCGCTCGGGACGTTCGGGATGGGGATGCGCCTTGGCGTAGGCCACGCACTTGTCCAACAGCCACGCATTCAGCTCGTCGTAGCTCTTGAACCGCAGGCGCGGCGTGAAGAAGCGTTCGCGCACGAGGCCGACCTGGTTCTCGACCTGGCCCTTCTCCCAACCGGAGGCCGGCGTGCAGGCGACGGGCTCGACCAGATGATGCGAGCACATCTGGAGGAAGCGGCGATTGTACTGGCGATCCTTGCCGACGAAGATCGTCTCCACCGCCGTCTTCATGTTGTCGTAGATGCCGCGCCCGCAGGCGCCCTTGAAGAACGCGAAGGCGCGTTCGTGCGCGTCGAACACCATCTCCTGCGTCTCGCGCGGATACGAGCGCACGAACATCATCCGGCTGTGGCAGAGGCGGACGTGGGCGACCTTCACCGTCGTCGTCGCGCCGTCCATGACCACGATCTCGTGGCTCCAGTCGAACTGGTAAGCCTCGCCCGGCGCGAAAGTCAGTGGAACAAATGCGCTCGCCGTCGCGCTCGCGCGCTCCTTGCGCCAGCCGATCGCATAACGGCGAACGGCCGCGTAACTGCCCTCGTACCCAAAGCCGCGCAGCTCTTCGTGTAACCGAACCAGCGTCAGCCGCTCGCGGGTCGATTTGCCCTCGTTGTCTTCGAGCAGCGACTCCAGTCGCTCTCGCCATGGCCCGATCGTAGGAAGCGGCTGGTGCGATCGTTCATAATGGAACTCCGTCGCGTTCGAGCGAACGACCTTTCGCACCACCTTGCGCGACACACGCAGCTCGCGGCAAATCTCCTTGATCGGCTTCCCAAGAGAAAAATACGCCCGGCGTATCTTGGCGATCGTCTCCACAACCAACATTCCAATCTCGGCCTCCCAGAATCAGGAGGCCACTGTGGACCCTCAACCCCGGGGTCCCGATTGGATGAAAATCAGCCCCGTAGCGGGGTCCCTATTCCATGAAAAATGACACCGCTCCCCCCATGCCGGGCTTTCGGCTCCGCCCCTCGCCATGACCGCTTCGACCTCTTGCGCGTTCCGGCGCAGGGCTTCACCCCCGCCGGGCGTCGGCAAGTCCAATGTGAGTTGGATTGGCGGTCGCGTTGCGTTCATGAGACGTCCGGTCTACTCGCCCATTCCTTCAACCCCTTGTCGGGGACCGTTCGGGCCTTCGACCGGCGAGCCGGCCTACTATGCCCTCTGCTGACTTCTGCATCGCGGTCAGGGCGTCTTGCGGCGTCCTCAGTCCTTATCGGACACGATGCAGATCTCTCGGAGTAAGTTCGACGGCCTTCATCGCGCACCCGCCGGATTTACAGTTCTGGCCCTTGATGGATATGGACTTCGCGAATCCCTGCCCGCTCGTCCGGCCAACCCTGCCTCGTATCCGATTTCTGTTCGTCGGGTCGCGACTTTGCTCGACGCTTCCTTCAGACGGTCCCTCGCGGTTCCGCCCTTGCGCTTCGCTAGTGCTTCACCTCCATCAGGTTGCACAGGGGACTTGCACCCCCAAACCGTCGGACATGTCCGACACACAGGGCGCGCCATAGGGCGTCGAAGGACGGCCTGCGACGCCCTATGGCGCGCCGCCTGCGGCGGTCGAGACCCTTGACAGCCCGTTTCAATCGGAAAAGGTTCTCTTCCAAGAAATCGACGGCGAATTGCGGCGACCGGGGAGGGGGGCGAGACAGAGCTTCGCGTATCTCGCGTTTGCTTGGTGACCGCCAAGAGGAATCAAATCGGGTAATGTGTATCATGTCCCCGTAACGCCCCGTAACGCCGTAACGCCCATTCGCCGCAAGCCATTGAAATGACTCAGCGCGTCGGGGATTCTTCCGTTTGATTTTAACCACTAGAATAACGCGGCGCTTGTCAGAAGCCTAAGGGAGCGCAAAGCTGGGGGCAATTTTTGGTCATTCCGTTAGGCAGAAGGGATTGAACAGAACCAACGTTCCGGATCAGCGTCCGCATACAGGAGTCGAGGTCTGATGAAGAACTCAATATGTCCACACTGTCAAAAGCGCTTCCCTGACTACCTAGCAAAATGCAGGCGTTGCGGCACGATATTCTGTGACGGCTGCTTAGAGGCCGCAGCTAGCGCTAAAAAAATGTCGACCAAGATGGGACCTACAGTAACCCGTATTGCTATTTTTGTCCTTCCTGCGACTCAACCCAAGTGGGCTTTATGATTGACTGAAAAACCGCATTCTTATCCCGGCAAAGCGTTAATTTCACTCACGCTTTCAAAAATGTTGGGGATCATCTTGCGGCCACGGGGCGGCAAAATCCCCACAATGAGAGAGGGCGTCGATTTTAACGCGCCCTTTGATCCATTTGAGGCAACTTACTCCCCAGAAAGAGTTGTGACGGACTTTTCTATTCTTAAAGCCTCTTGGATTCTTCAGGGCCTCGGTCCAATGCCCAGACACGAAGATATGAGAAAGCATCACCCAGACGCTTATTTTTCAGCAGATAAGCTTCCAAGAGCCGTAATCTTTGTTTCCCACCGGTGGGACAGTCCTGAACAACCTGACGCCGCGGGGGAACAGGCCAACGCGATCCGCTACTTCCTTAAAGCAATACTTGACGTCTCGCTAGGCTTGGCAGTGGAACGGAGGCCATCGTTGACGTCAGGGTTGGACTTGTTAAGGCAGGGCTATTTCCAGGCCGCCTATTTTTACAGGCAGGGCGTGTCTTTCGTCGCGAAAGCCGAAGACGAAGGCTGGACTGCGATACACCCTGAGGCCGCCGAACCTGATCGAATATTGGAAAGCATTGGTGTGTTCTATGACTACTCGTCACTTCCTCAAGACAAAATCTCGGAAAGACTTGTCCAAGCATTACGACACTTGCACGATCTCATAGGCATCAGCACAATGCTCATTCTTCGGCGTCCTGAGGATTCCTATGAGGAAAGAGCTTGGTGCGCACTGGAGGTCTCGGTTAGCCCCGATCTTGACCGAACCCATTGCCTTGAGAAAATCGTGTTGCGCATAGACAAGCTCGGCCACTCAATCGACCCGACGGAGATTTCCTTAAGCACGGAGAGCTCAATGGAGCATGGGGGGAAGCTTTGCCAGAATATTTTTGAGATCGCATTATTATACGATACGCAGATATCCTTACTTGAGGATGATCGACTCGACCGCCTGTTCACTCCCCGCCGAACACCGGACCTTTTCAAGGGTCAATTAGATTTAATAAGAACCGTATTCTTTCTACTACACCGCGCCGCTGAAAATTTTAGGAGAGACAGTGCTACAAGAATATGCATGAAGCGTTTGGTTGCGAATGCTCTGAAAATAGCTGATTTGAAGACTTCGAATCCTGCCGACGTTATGTTTGTTGGCAATCTGATATTGTATTATCGCCTTCGTGGAGATGCCCCATTGGCGCGTCTCTTTGCAGACTCGTTACGTCGATTCCTGGATGGTAGGTCTACAGTCTTGAAGCAATTCTCGATGGAAGACTCATCATTTATCTCATCAGAAGGCATATCGGTTATTGGCACGTTGCCGTCGAAAGTCATATATTCCTTTGAAGACTAGCCTGCACGAAGGCTGTCGACAAGCCCGCCTTACGGGGACATGATAGCCTTACGGGGACATAGCCTTACGGGGACATGATACGAATTCCCCAATTGCATTACGCCGTCGCCGTCATGCCATAAACCCAATCCCCCCTTCAGCAACAGCCGCGGAACACGCCCCTTGCCGACCGCGTAGCGCGCGTCCTGGCGCTCGCGGAAGAATTCCGTGCTGGTCATGATCGGCAGGCCCGGGCGATTGGCCCGGCGATGCGCCACATAGGCATCATAGTCCGGGACGCCGACCATCAGGCGGGCGGGGTTACGGGGTTACGGCGACAGCTTACGCAATCCCTTTATTTGGTTGCTGTTGAACTCGTAAAGGGGGGTTAAGCAAGCGTCAGCGTAACCCGCACGACAACCCAGGCCCTCACCCCGGCCCTGTCCCGCCAGCGGGAGAGGGGGAGAGGCGCCGCCGCTTTTTCGCTTCCCGCCGCCGTGCCATAACCGGCTTCGCCCAACCCCGCGGCCCGAACGGCGCCGACGCCCGAGACCGACCGATGAACCGCTTCTGGAACGCGCTCGTGAGCGAGCTCACCCCTTACTCGCCGGGCGAGCAGCCGCGCGTCGCCGATCTCGTCAAGCTCAACACCAACGAGAACCCGATCGGCCCTTCGCCGCGCGCGCTGGACGCCATCCGCGCCGCCGCGACGGACGCCCTGCGGCTCTACCCCGATTACGAGGCGACCCAATTGCGCGAGACTTTGGCGGCCTATTATGGGCTGACGCCGGATCAGGTCTTGGTCGGCAACGGTTCGGACGAAGTGCTCGCGTTCGTTTTCGCCGCGCTGCTGAAGCATGAGAGACCGCTGCTGTTTCCCGACGTCACCTACAGCTTCTATCCCTCCTATTGCCGGCTGTTCGGCATCCGTTACGAGACCGTCGCGCTCGACGAGTCGATGCGCGTCGCCGTCGCCGACTATCGGCGCCCCTGCGGGGCGATCATTCTGGCCAACCCGAACGCGCCGACGGGCATAGCGCTGGCGCGGTCCGAACTCGCGCGCTTGCTCGCCGACCATCCCGACAAGCCGGTCGTGATCGACGAAGCCTATGTCGACTTCGGCGCCGAAACCGCGATTCCCTTGATCGCCGCGCATCCGAACCTGCTCGTCGTGCACACGATGTCCAAGTCGCGCGCGCTTGCCGGCTTGCGCGTCGGTTACGCCCTGGGCGACGCCGGGCTGATCGAGGCGCTGCGGCGGGTGAAGGACAGCTTCAATTCCTATCCGCTCGACCGTTTGGCGCAAGCGGGCGCCGTCGCCGCGATCGAGGACGAAGCCTATTTCCAGACGAGCCGCGCGGCGGTGATGCGCAATCGCGACATCTTGAGCGAGGGTCTCGCGCGTCTGGGTTTTGCGATTCTGCCGTCGTCGGCCAACTTCGTCTTCGCCCGCCATGACAAGCGCGGCGGCGCCGAGCTGGCGTCCGCGCTGCGGCAGCGGGCGGTGCTGGTGCGGCATTTCGCCAAGCCGGCGCGCATCGCGCCTTACTTACGCATCAGCGTCGGATCGGAAGGCGAGATCGCGCGGCTGCTCGCGGCGCTGACGGCGATTCTGGGCGACGGCGGCCCGCCATAGCAGGCCTGCGCGCCGGCGCCGTTCATACGGTTTCCGGGCGAATAGTTCGCGAGAACCCACGCCCGGCCCCCCGCAAGCGGGTCAGGCCGCCCACCCATGTTTCATGTCGCCGGCGGCCACATCGGATCATCGCCGTCAAGCCGCTGCGCGGCTCCTTCGCTTCGCTACGGCCGCTTCGCGGTGACTGCGCCGCTCCGATGCGGCCTTTTGTTTCCATGATCGTTGTTGAGCGAAGCCGGCCCGCAGGGCCGGTCCGCTCAACAACGATCATGGAAACAAAGAGCCTGAGCCGCGCGCAGGGGTCAAGGCTCGCGCGAAAAGCGCGCGACCCGCGAAGCGGGCTTGGCCTTGACGCCGAGCACGGATCAGGCACGGCGGACAGGCGGAGCCCCTAACTTCGGCGTGCGAATCGGGCGCTCGACGGAGCGCCCGTCTTGCGACGAGCTATTCACTTGGGAAGCCGTTCACGCGTCGATGCGCTTGATGAACCATTGCAGGATGCGGCTCCAGACTTCGTCCTTGGCGACCTGGTCCTCGACGCCGTGTTCGAGGTTGGGATTGTCGTTGACCTCGATCACCACGGTCGCGTCGCCCGCTTCCTTGACGTCGACGCCGTAGAGGCCGTCGCCGATCGCGCGCGCGGCGCGCAGCGCCACCTCGATGACGCGCGGCGGCGCCTCGCCGATCGTCATCGTGCGGAAGGTTCCTTCGCGCGCGCCGTCCGGCCCGTGCTTGATGATCTGCCAATGGCCGTGCGCCATGTGATATTGGCAGACGAACAGGGGCTCGCCGTCGAGCACGCCGACGCGCCAGTCGAACTCGGTCGGCATGAATTGCTGCGCCAGAAGCAAGTCGGTGTCCTCGAACAACTGGTCGGTCAGCGCCTTCAGCGCCTCGAAGGTCTCGACCTTGTGGACGCCGCGCGAAAACGAGCCGTCGGGGATCTTCACCACCATCGGCCAGCCGAGCAGCTTCTCGGCTTTGGCCAGATCGTCGCCCTCGGCCAGCATGACGGTCGGCGGAATGGGAACGCCGTGCGCGTCCATCAGTTCGTGAAGATAGACCTTGTTGGTGCAGCGGATCATCGACTGCGGATCGTCGATGACCGGCATGCCCTCCTGCAGCGCGCGTTGCGCGAAGCGGTAGGTGTAATTGTCGATCGACGTCGTCGCCCGGATGAACAGCCCGTCGAATTCGGCCAGTTCCGCCAATTGCCGTTTGGTGAGCAGGTCGATTTCGACCGAATGGGCCGCGGCGTGCTTCTGAAAATAGCGGATGGTCTCCATCGACGAAGGAGGCAGCGGCTCCTGCGGGTCGCAGAGCACCGCCAGCGAATATTTGGCGACGGCGCGCGCGCGCGGATTGCGCCAGTCGCGTTGGGTGTGCTGGTGCAGCGCGGCGCGAAAGAACTCGACCTCCTCGGGACCGAGTTTGGCGAGCGGGCGCGGGCGAAGACGGTCGATCCGCCATCGCTTGCCCGGCGTGATGGTCACCTCGATCGCCGGGCAGCGATACCAATCGAACAACAGCCGGCCGAACGCCTCGAAGCGCGGGTCCGGCGACAGGCCGAAGCAGAACAGCAGATCGAAGGTGGTGATCTCGGTCGCGTGCGCGCGGCGCGCTGCCAGGTTGAGCGCCTCCTGCAAATCGGGCAGCGCATATTCGTAGAGCTTGTGCTCGCGCAGTTCGAGCATGGTCTCGACGGTCGGGATGATGCGGTGTCCGCGGGCCTCGGCCAGCAGCGAGGCGTAATAGCCCTTGGACTGATAATTGTACGATCGCGACAGGTTGACGATCTTGGCGCGTCCCATCCCGGCGAACAATTTCGGCCGCGCCAGATAGTCGCTGGTGGTGATGACCTTGTGCGGGGTCTCCGCGTTGGGGAAATCGCGCGCGTGATCGACGAGAATCACCCAGCCGTTCATGGCAGGCCCGCGGCAGAAGCGCCGCGCCTCGGCGAGGGCGCGAAAGCACTGGAGGACAATCCAATCATCCGGCCGTCCGGCTCCTTGGCCGAGCGAGAAGCGAGACCCTCGGGCCGTCGCGACGCGAGCGCGAATCACGGCCGCCGCGGCGTCGAGGCCGCCACCATGCGTCGCCCTCGCGGCAGGCGCAACAACAAGCGTGCGCCGCCCGTCGGTTTTTCACGCGAATCATGCCGTTCGCCCGTCGGGCGCGGCCTCGAGACGCTTCTCGAAACGCAGCGCGGCGGCGCCGTCGGCGTAATAGCCGTCGCATTGGGCGAAGTGGCGATACCCCATCTTTTCGTAAAGGGCGATCGCGGAGACGTTGTCGTAACGCACCTCGAGGCGCAGGGCGGCGCAGTCGTGCGCCCGCGCGTAGCGCTCGCAGGCTTGCAGCAGCGCCCGCCCGACGCCGCGCCGCCCCTGCGCGGGATCGACGGCGAGCGAATAGAGCCGCGCGCTCTTGCCGCCCTTGCGCAGCGCGATCAGGGCGTAGCCGGCGAGCCTTTGGCCGAACTTGGCGACGATCAAAGGCCGGTGCTCGGCGACGATGAAGGCGCGCAGCGAGCGGCGCGAAAGCCGATCGCCCGGAAACGCGGCGAACTCCAGCGCCTGGATCGCGTCGAGATCGGCGAGCGAGGCCGCGCCAACCACCATGCCGCCGCCGGCGCCCATTTGCATCCTGTTCCCCGATCGCCCCCGATGCAGCCGCCGCGCCTGCTCGTCGCGGAGCGCTTGCCGTTTCGACGCCCGACGCCAGCTGTAAAATACGTTCGTGCGCTCGCCGTCTGATAGGACGAGGGAGGCATGATGGGCAAGGCGGAAAACCGGCTGGCGAGCCTCGTCCGCGCGCCGCGATCGCCGACGTTGGCCTGCGAGCTCGCCAAAGGCGCGAGCGGCCTGCCGCCGACGCGGGAGGATTTGTATCGGTAGGAAAGGGCGAGGGGCGGGAAGGCGTGGCGCGGGCTCGGCGCGCTTGACGGTATGTATCAATCGTGGTACATCCTTGTTGAATGACCGACCTGCTGAAGCCCATCCCGCTGGCGTTCTGGCGGTCCGCGAGCGGACATGAGCCTGTGCGGGAGTGGTTGAAGGCGTTGTCGTCCGAGGACAAGCGCGCGATCGGGCGCGACATCGCCAAGGCTCAATTCGGCTGGCCGATTGGCCTGCCGGTTTGCAAGGCGCTCGGCGACGGCCTGTGGGAGGTTCGTTCGAGTCTCCCGAGCCGGCGCGAGGCGCGCGTGCTGTTCGGCTTTCACGACGGCGTGCTGATCGCTCTCACTGCGTTTTTCAAGAAGACGCGGGCGACCCCCGCCAAGGAGCTGGCGACGGCGCGCCAGCGATTGAAGGAAGCGACATCATGACGAGCAAGCCCAATCCGCATATCGGCTCGAGCTTCGAAAGTTGGCTCGACGAAGAAGGCGTCCGCGAAGAGGTCACCGCGGCGGCCGTCAAGGAAGTCATCGCCGAGCAGCTCGCCGCGGAAATGAAACGCAAGGGCATCACCAAGGTGCGAATGGCGCAGATGATGAACACCAGCCGCGCGCAAGTCGACCGGCTGCTCGATCCGAAGAACAAGAGCGCGACGCTCGAAACGCTGATGCGCGCGGCTAAGGCGGTCGGGCGGGAGCTGCGGCTGGAATTGGTGTGAGGCTGGCGGTGAAGGCCCGGCCGACAGCGCGCGGATCGTAGTGGCGGCATAGGGCCGAAGCTGGCCTCCTAATGGGGGTGCGCCCGACTGAGAGCGGACGAAGCGACCGGCTCGCCCCGCCTCACTCCCGCCCCGACCGCCGCATCCATTCCTCTTCGTCGATCGTCTCGACGCCGAGTTCGCGCGCTTTCGTCAGCTTCGATCCCGCGCCGGGGCCGGCGACGACGAGGTCGGTCTTGGCGGAAATCGAGCCGGAGACTTTGGCGCCCAGGCGCTCGGCCATCGCCTTGGCCTCGTCGCGCGTCATCCGCTCGAGCGAGCCGGTGAATACGATCGTCTTGCCGGCGAGCGGGTGGCCGGCGGCGATCGCCTGCATCGGTTCGATGCGCACCTCTTGGAGCAGCGCGTCGAGCACCTCTTCGTTGTGCGGTTCGGCGAAGAAATCGACGATCGATTCGATCACCACCGGCCCGATGCCTTCAATGTCGTTCAAAGCGTCGGCCGCGTCGTGCGCGCGCGCCGCCGCGTGCAGCTTGGCGAAATCGCCGAAATGGCGAGCGAGCCGGCGCGCGTTGGTCTCGCCGACGTGGCGGACGCCGAGCGCGTAGAGGAAGCGGTTGAGCGCAATCGCGCGCCGCGCCTCGATCGCGGCGAAGAGATTGCGCGCGGAAAGATCGCCGAACCCTTCCCATTCGCGCAGCGGCGGCCTTTCGTGGCCGTCGCGCGCCTGTAGCGTGAAGATGTCCGCGGCCGTCTTGATCAGCCCCTCGTTGAAGAACAGATCGATCTGTTTGTCGCCGAGTCCCTCGATGTCGAACGCGTTGCGCGAACAGAAATGCTTGAGGCCCTCGACCGCCTGCGCGGCGCAGACCAAGCGCCCCGTGCAGCGGCGCACCACGTCGGCCTTGCCGGTTTTCTCGTCGATCTCGCGCAGCGCCGCCGAGCGGCACACCGGACAGATGAAGCCTCCCTTCTCGTCTTGGGGGAAGACAAAGGGCCTTGTGCCGTGCCGAGGCCGCTGGTCGAGCACGACTTCGAGAATCTGCGGGATGACGTCGCCGGCCCGCTGCACCACGATCGTGTCGCCGACGCGCACGCCCAGCCGCGCAATTTCGTCCTCGTTGTGCAGGCTGGCGTTGGAGACGACGACGCCGCCGACGGTGACGGGATGCAATTTCGCCACCGGCGTCAACGCGCCGGTGCGGCCGACCTGGATTTCGATGGCTTCGACGACGGTCGTCGCGCGCTCGGCGGGGAATTTGTG
This sequence comes from uncultured Alphaproteobacteria bacterium, assembly GCA_963775575.1. Taxonomy (GTDB): domain Bacteria; phylum Pseudomonadota; class Alphaproteobacteria; order Rhizobiales; family Beijerinckiaceae; genus Roseiarcus. The sequence continues at coordinate 392,997 of CAVZJG010000002.1, read as the reverse complement.
CGCGGTCGCCCAGCGCGGGCTGCGCGAGACGAAGCCGAGCCGCTGCTGCAGCGCGAGGTCGTTGACCTTGTAGACGACGCCGTCGATGTCGTAGCCGAGGGTCGCGCGCTCAGCCTCGATGGCGCGATAATGCGCCAGCATCTCCGCGGCCGACCGGCACAGTCGGGTCAGCGGGTTGACCGGCAGGCCGAAGCCGCGGAAGGCGGCGATGGCGCCCATCTGCGTGTCGGAGAGCGGCGCGCTGACCTCGCCCCAGGCGTAGGCGAAGAAGCGCAGCGGCCGCTCGGCGGTGACGCGCGGGTCGAGCTGGCGCAGCGACCCGGCGGCGGCGTTGCGCGGATTGGCGAACGCCGGCTTGCCCGCCGCCTGCTGGCGCGCGTTGAGCGCGGCGAAGTCGGGATGCGCCATGTAGACTTCGCCGCGCGCCTCGAGCACATCAGGCGCGCCGCGCAGCGTCTTGGGGATCGCGGCGATGGTCAGCGCGTTGGCGGTGACGTCCTCGCCCTCGTAGCCGTCGCCGCGCGTCGCCGCCTGCACGAGCTTGCCGTCGACGTAGCGCAGCGAGCACGACAGGCCGTCGATCTTCGGCTCGGCGGTGACTTCCAGCGGCGCGTCGTCGCCGAGGCCGAGGAAGCGGCGCACCCGCGCGCAGAATTCCTCGACTTCGGCGTCCTCGAAGATGTTGCCGAGCGACAGCATCGGCGCGGCATGGCGGACCTTGGCGAATTTCTCCGCCGGCGCCGCGCCGACTTTGCGGTTGAGCGACTCGGCGTCGGCGAGCGCCGGATAGGCCTCCTCCAGCGCCGTATAGCGCCGCCGCAGCGCGTCGTAGTCGGCGTCGGAAATGGTCGGCGCGTCTTCGCCGTGGTAGCGCCGGTCGTGCTCGGCGATCTCCGCGCCCAGGCGCGCGTGCTCGGCGCGGGCGGCGTCGGGCGAGAGCGTTTCGGGCGTCGGCGTCTTCGCGGGCATGGGAAAGGTTTATCGCAGCGGCCGCGTCAGCGGAAGGCGATCGGCTGGCCCCATAACCGAGGAGCCCACGGCCAAATGCGAATTCCTCTCGCGCCTAACCGCCTCCAAGCAATCATAGGGAGCGCCGGCGCTGAGGCCAGCGCCGGCCCCGCGTGCGTCCGAGCTGGTGGAAAAATCCAACGCTTGGCGCCCGCATCATCGGGCCGCTCGGGGTGGACGGCGGCCGGTCGCTGCGAATTGGGATGAAGACGCCCAATCCGTCAGCGATCGTCCTCGCATCGCCCCCCGCGGTTCAGCGTCAGGCCTTCACGGTCGAGGCTCGGTAGATTTCGTCGATCGAACTGGCCAGCGCCGCGTTGAATTCGGCCTCGCTCATCGAACGCCGGAGGTCTTGAGCCAGGGCGCGCGAGAAGCTCGCGATCATCCCATGATTGGCGGCAAGGCGTTTGCACGCCTCGGCTCGCGTGTAGCCGCCGGAAAGCGCGACGACGCGCGCGACGCGTTTGTCGTGGATGAGAGGCGCATAGAAATCCGGCGTTTCCGGGAGGGTCAGCTTGAACATCACTTTGCGGCCAGCCGGTAAGGCGTTGAGCCCTTTGGTCAGTTCGGCGAGAAGGATCGCCTCCGCGCCGGCTTTTTCCGGGCTCTTGATCGAGATCTCAGGCTCGAGGATCGGCATGAGGCCGTGCTTGGCGATCTGTTCGCCGACCTCGAACTGCTGTCTCACGATCGCGGCGATGCCTGCCTTCGAGGCCAGATTGATGACGGAGCGCATCTTCGTCCCGTAGACGCCAAGCTTCACCGCCCGGGCGAGCAGCGGCGCGAGGTCCGGCATCGGCTTCATCAAACGGACGCCGTCTTTTTCCGCCTCGAGTCCCTTATCGACCTTCAAGACGGGAACGACGCCCCGCTCCTCCCACAGGAAGGTCGGGACCGGCTTTCCCTGCGCAAGTCCGTCCATCGTGCGCTCGAAAAGGATCGCGGCGATGACTTTCTCCCCGCTGAAGGCCGGCGAGGTGATGATGCGCACGCGCATTTCGTGCACCAGCTTGAACATCTCGACGTCGCCGCTGTATTCGCTGTCCTGAACGCCGTAGAGGCGCAAGGCGCCGGGGGTGGATCCGCCGCTCTGGTCGAGCGCCGCGATGAAGCCGCCCTTGCTCGACATTTGCACTGCCATCTTGTCATTGGCCATGATCGTCATCCTCGCCTGAGATCGTTACGTTCCGGCTTTAAGCAGGTTGCGTTCGCGCGCTCGCCGTCGGCGCCGCCCACAAGCGCCAAGATTGGGCGCCGGGATCGACCCATCTGAACCGACGTTCCCGGCAGCGGTCGGCCCTCGGCGAAATGTGCAACCGCTTCGTGGCCCGCGCAAGGCTGAATCGCCGCCGCGTGCTTGGCGGTCGGCTCGCGTTCCAAAACCATTCAGCACGGCGAAACCATCGTCCGCGCGGCCGAGCCGCCGCTTCGCGACCGCAAGAGCCGCGCATTCTCGGCTTCTGCTTGAGGAGCGGCGGCGGCTTCACCGCGTGCGGACGATGGCTTCGCAATCGCCTTGGATACGGGATACGGGGATACGGTGACAGTGCACTTAACTATCGCGATACGGCGATTCGGTGACAGTGCACTTAACTATCGGGGATACGGTGACAGTGCACTTAACTATCGGCCCTATGAGTTCTCCACAGCGGTCGCCGAGCAGAGGCAAGATAGGCGCCCTGTCACCCTAACCCCAAACGGCTCAAAGCCGTTTGGGGACCAATCCAGGATTGCGGCAAAAGCCGAACTTGAGGTTATTTGTTGGAGTGCTTAACTGCCTGGGTAGTGTGCTCGTGAGATTTTTCGCTATGCGCAGCGGCGGTTGCGGCGTGCTTCTTTGCCTCGTCGTGGTCGCCTTGATTGTGCTTGTGAGCCGCCTCAAGATGGTGATGCGCAGCTGCGGCGTGATGAGTGGCCGCCGCGATATGAGCTTCAGCGGCAGGATGGTGCGTGGTCGTCGCCATGATTGGGATCCTTTCTGATCATTGCGACGGGATTGTAGGGTCGTCGCGCCAAGATTCTTGCGGGCAGTGATTGTACAAGGCAAGGCTCGGAAACTACTCACGTATGGTTCCGGCGACACTTTACTAAATCCCTAAGCCGGCCAAGCCGGAACCAAAGAGGGTGTGGGCGGACGATTGCTTCGCAATCGCCTTGGCATGACCGGGACAACCCCCGGATCAAGTCCAGGGACGGCCATGACGGCGGTCGGCGCCTTCGGCGATTGGCATGGGACTCGAGCAGGAATGCGGATGTCTCCATGGTTTGCTTGGCGGATCGGCGCGCGAGAGGAATTCGAAGTCAAGGATGCGAAGCGCCGGCTTCGGCGGCGGCCCCAAAGGGCGTTCGGAAGAACGCCCGTTCTTGCAAACGGGCTATGGGGCCGTCCTCGAGTTCGAATTCCTCTCGCGCATAATCGCCTCCAAGCGCTCAATGGAGCGCCGGCGCTGAGGCCAGCGGAAGCAAAGTGCCCCTTATTGCGTAATGCCGTGCCGGGCCATAACGTCGGCCCACGATCCCCGCTAGGCGAACGCGGCCGCAAACCGCGAGAAAAGGTGCCCGGCGAACCGGCGAAAAAGGGATTTGTGCACGCGTCACCGTAATCCCCGTAATCCCGTAATCCCCGAATGTCGCGCAGGGGCCGCTTCTCGCTGTCCCTGCGGATACTGAGCGTGACTCTCTATACGCACGCTCACCCAAGCGCTTCTGCCCCCGCCGCCTCGGCCGCCTCGTGCGCGACCCAGGCGAAATCGGGCATTTGATGGCGCGCCCAAGTCAATTGCCGCTTGGCGTAGCGGCGGGTTTCGCTCACCGCGAGATCGGCGGCCGCCTCGAGCGAAAGCTCGCCGCGCAAGGGCGCCATCAGTGGCGGCGCGCCGTGCGCGCGCATGACGGGGAGCGCCGGGTCGAGTCCGCGGCGCATCAGCGCGTCGACTTCTCGAAGCGCGCCTTCGCGCAATATCGCCGCGCTCAGTCGTAATGTTTGAGCCCGCTCCAGATTTCGGCGAGCGGCGCGCGCGGCTGGCGCGGCTGGCGCAGGACCCAGATCGTGAGGCCGGTCTCGTATGGCATCGCGTAGGCGTTGTCGATGCGGCCGACCGCGCGAACGTCGCCATAGTAGCGGCCGTGATCGGCGGCGTCGCTGCCCAGCGTGATGACCACCTCGCCTGAGGCGCCGCCCGGCCCCCACAGGAAATAGGAATTGTGGGCGCTGATCGCCGGCGGGCCGCCGAGCGCCGGCCCATAAATGTCGAGCGCGGCGGCCTCGCCGTAATTGGGCGCGAAGAACACCGCCTGCGCGCGCTCGTCGGGCGGCAGGTCGCGATAGACGGCGGAGACCGCGGCCGCCATTTCGCGCCAGCCGAACATGTCGGCGAAATATTGCGGCAGGGCGGCGAGCTTCATGCTCTCGGTCTGGGTCGCCTGGGGCGAGAAGCCGCGCGCCTGCATATAGGCGACCAGCATATCGGGCGGCAGGATCGGCAGGGCGATCGGCGCCAAAGAGAGGCCGAAAACGACGACGACGACGACCGCGATCCCGCGCGCGATCGGGCGTTTGAGCCACGCCTCCCACGCGACGGCGCCCGCCGCGAACAGCGCCGGATAGATCGGTGTGACGTAGTAGGCCTTGCCGTTGCAGACGATGACGATCGCCAGGAGAACGACATAGGCGATCGCCAGCGCCCGCAAATGGGGATAGGACGGCCGCACGGCGAACCACCACAGTCCGGCGAGCCAGACCAAAGCCGAGACCGGCCCGACGTACAACGCCTGCTGCAGCACGAAGCCGAGCGGCGACCGTCCGACGGCCTTGCTGCCGACGTCGGCGCCGACGACCCCGAGGAACGGCCAGCCGTGCTGCGCCTGCCACAGGACATTGGGCAGCGCGATCGCCAGCGCCAGCGCGGCGCCGGCATAGAGCCACGGGCGCGCCAGGCTCCGCCGCAGCGGCGTCGCGACGACGCCGATCGCGAACGCGGCCATGTAGAGGGCGATCAGATATTTGCTCTCGAAGCTGACGCCGACGACGGTGCCGAAGGCGAGCCACCAGCGCTCGTCGCCGCTTTCGGCGAGACGCACGAGAATCCAGGCGCAGGCGAGCCAGGAGAGCGCCTGCAGGCAATCGGTCGACAACAGCACGCCGCCGGCCAACAGCGCCGGCGCGAGCAGAACGCAGAGCCCGGCGAGGATCTGGGCGAAGCGGCCGCCGCCGAGGCGGCGGGCGAGATCGGCGGTCAGCGCGACCGTCGCCGACATCGCCAGCGCCGGGACGAATCTCAGCGGCGTCAGCGCGGTCCCGAACAGTTTGAAGGAAGCGGCGGCGATCAGCGGGATCAGCGGCGGCTGATCGACGTAGCCGAAGGCGGGGTGCAAGCCGCAGACGATGAAATAGAGCTCGTCGCGAAAGACGTCGTAATGCGCGTTGGCGACGAGGTGGACGAGGAAGCACGCCGCGCCGAGCCACAGCGCCGGCGCGCTGGCGATTCCCGGCAGTCTCGCGGGTCGAGCGGAATCGTTGGTCGCTGCGGCGGTCATGCGTCAGCCCCTCCAGCGTGATTGCGCGGGCTCGCGACGGGCGAAGCGAGCCCGGCGAGCCTTCTAGCATGGCGGCGCGTCACATACGGAGGCTGGTCGGCTGCGCGGGCCGCGGCACGCGCGCGGCGCTTCGTCGCAGGCCGGACGCCCAAAGCATCGGAGCCGAAGTCCGTCGTCCCGGCGCGAGGCGCCGAGCCGGACGCGCGCGCCGATGCTCGCAACTGCCGACGCCATTCATGGCCCTCCTTGCATCGCGCCCATCATCGTATCGGTTTGAGGACACATTTCGCTCGTCGACGCCCACGCCGCAGGTCCGCTCAGGATCGATTCTTGCCGCCGCCGGCGCGGGCGCTAAGCGCAAGACTCTCTCTCCTCGCTCAGCCGAGCGCCCTTAGCGCCGCCGCCTCGGCCGCCTCGGGCGCGACCCAGGCGAAATCGGGCATTTGATGGCGCGCCCAAGTCAATTGCCGCTTGGCGTAGCGGCGGGTTTCGCTCACGGCGCGATCGGCGGCCTCGGCGAGCGAAAGCTCGCCGCGCAAGTGCGCCATCAGTTGCGGCGCGCCGTGCGCGCGCATGACGGGGAGCGCCGGGTCGAGCCTGCGGCGCATCAGCGCGTCGACTTCTCGAAGCGCGCCCTCGCGCAGCATCGCCGCGAACCGCGCCGCGATGCGGGCGTTCAGGCCCTCGCGCTCGGGGGCGAGGAACAGCCCGGCCCATTCCCCAGCCGCCAACGGCGGCGCCTCGCGGGCGCCTTGAAATCCGGCGAGCGGACGCCCGGTCGCGGCGACCACTTCGAGCGCGCGCAACACCCGCTGGCGGTCGCTCGGACTGAGCCCCGCCGCGGTGAGCGCGTCGAGTTCGGCGAGCCTGGCGTGCAGGCTCGGCGTCGGTTGGCCTTCGGCCTCGGCGCGCACCGCCGTGCGCACCGCTTGCGGAACGCGCGGAATGTCGGAGAGCCCCTCGGTCAGGGCGCGGAAATAGAGGCCGGTCCCGCCGACGAAGATGATCGGCCCGGCGCGATCACGCGCCTCGGCGAGGAGTTCGCTGGCGCGCGCGAGCCAGCGCCCCACCGAGAAATTCTCGGCGCCGTCGATTTCGCCGTAGAGCCGGTGCGGCGCCTGCCGCTCTTCGGCCTCGCTGGGGCGCGCGGTGAGGACCCTGAGATCGCGATAGACCTGCATCGAGTTGGCGTTGACGATCGTCGCGCCAAACCGCTTGGCGAGTGCCAGCGCGATGGCCGACTTGCCGCTCGCCGTCGGGCCGGCGATGAGAAGCGCGCGATTTATCGCCCCTGCCGCCATGTTTCCGTCGAAGAGCGCATGACTTCAACTCGCATTCCTCGTCCCTTCTCCCCGCCTGCGTTACGGTATGCACACATCTCTCTATGGCCGGCGGCCACATCGGCCCGTCGCCGTCAAGCCGCTGCGCGGCTCCTTCGCTACGCTACGGTCGCTGCGCGATGACTGCGCCGCTCCGATGTGGCGAAGCGCATCCATGGTCTTTGCTCGGCGAAGCCGGCCTGGAAGGCCGGCTTCTCGCCGCAAAGACCATGGAAACCACGAGCCTGAGCCGCGCGGAGGGGTCAATGTTTGCGACCCGCGGACTTGATCCGGGGGGAGCAACCCGCGAAGCGGGCGCGACATTGACGCCGAGCACGGATCAGGCACAGCGGACCTGGAAAATTTCGCCTTGCGATGTGTGCATACCGTAGCGCTTGCGGGGAGAGGGGGTCGCTCCGCGCCGAAATCATTCCAGCAGGTGGCTGACCATGCCGTCGGCGAGCTTGGGCTCGAACCAGGTCGATTTCGGCGGCATGATCGCGCCGGCGTCGGCGATCGCCATGAGATCGCTCATCTCAGTCGGATAGAGCGCGAAGGCGACGGCCATCTCGCCGGAGGAAACGAGCCGCTCCAACTCGCTTAAGCCCCGGCCGCCGCCGACGAAGTCGATGCGCCTGTCGCGACGCGGATCGGCGACGCCGAACACCGGCTCGATGATGTTCCTGGCGAGCAGCGTGACCGGCAGCCGCGCCACCGGGTCGGCGCTTTGCGCGGCCTCGGCGGCGACCTCGGCCCTGAGCGTCAGTCGATGCCAGCGTCCGCCGAGAACCATGCCGACCTCGTCCGCGCGAGCCGGACGAACCGGCTGATCGCTCGCTTCGATCGTGTAGCGGCGCCCGATTTCTTTCAAGGCCGCTTCGGGCGTCAGTCCGTTCAGATCGCGCAGAACGCGGTTGTAATCGAGAATCGTCATCTCTTGTTGCGGGAACAGCGCCGCAAGAAAATAGCCGTCCTTGCACCCACGCGCTTGCGCGACGCGCAAGGCCGCGGCCGTGCGGTGATGGCCGTCGGCGATATAGAGCGCGGGCACAGCATCGACGGCGCACGTCAGCGCCGCGATCGTCGCCTCGTCGTCGATCACCCACAGCTGGTGGCGCACGTCGTCGTCGACGGCGACGTCGACCGCCGGCGCTCTCTGGGCGGCGCGCGCGAGCAGGGCGTCGATCTCGGGCGCCTCCCGATAGGCGAGCATGGCAGAGCCGGTCTGCGCATCGACCGCCTCGATCTGGCGCACGCGGTCGTCTTCCTTCGCCGTCGTCGTCAGCTCGTGCTTGCGGATGCGGTTCGCGGCGTAAGCGGCGATCGACGCGACCGCCGCGAAGCCGGTCTCGATGCGGCCGCGCCAGGTCAGGCGGTAGGCGTAGTAGCAGGGCTTGTCGTCGCGCACGAGCGCGCCGGCGGCGATCATGCGGCGAAAATTCTCGCCGGCCTTGGCGTAGACGGCGCGGTCGTAAGGGTCGGTCGCCGGATCGAGATCGATTTCGGCTTTGGAGACGTGCAGAAAGCTCCACGGCTTGCCCTTTGCGCGTTCGCGCGCTTCCGCGCTCGAGAGCACGTCGTAAGGCGGCGCGAGAATGTCGGCCGCCCGTCCCGGCGCCGGCCTCAACGCGCGAAAGGGCTTGATCAGGGTCAAGGGGGCTCTCTTTCGTGAGGATTGAACCGCCGTTCGCCGGACGGGCGTCGGCGCGGCCGAACATCTGCCCGGGTTTTGACATCTTGACAAGCCAGCGACGGGGCCGCGGCTTTGCCGAGCGGGTCGTGGCTGGCCGACCTGACCGCGCTGCTCTATGCGCATGGGATTTCAGGCGAGGAGTTCGCAAGGGACCGAGGCGGCGCGCCTCCCTTCTCCGTTTGCGGAAGGGAACGCGCGCCCTACTGCAACGAGCCTCTCAAGTCCGCGACGGCCGCCGCGGGGCGCGGCGCGGACGCGGGCGTGACGATGTCGTAGACCAGATCGCCGTAGGGGTTGGTCGGCTTGCTCAGAGGATCGCCCGCGAACAGCATGGCCAGGGCGCGCGTCGCGGCGACGGGCAGAAGGGGCGCCGCGGCCGTCTTGGCCGGCGCCGTCGAGGCGTCGCGGGGCTGAATCGACGATCCCTCGGCGGGCGCCGCCTTCGCCGCGCTTTGCGCCGGCGTCCGGGTCGGCGCGATCGGGGGAAGCGGCGCGGTGAGCGCGGCGGCGCGATCGAGCAGCGCCGGGCGCTCCAGCGGGTCCGGCGCCGGCGTCGTCGCCGCGAGCGCCATCGCGTTCGAGGGAGCAAGGCGGACGCCGCGCGTGATGACGCCCGGCGCTCGGCCGCGTTCGAGAAGCGCCGCGACCAGGTCTCGGTTGGCGGCGCCTTCTTCGTCCGTCGCTTCGGCCGGGAGGCCCGCGAACGCGAGTTCGGCGGGGCGCTGCGGCGGCGTCGGCGGATCGGCCGGGGCGATCTGCGCAGCGGCGACGTCGACGGGTTTGCGCGGCGGGAGGGGGGCGATGAGGCGCGCCGCCGTCGGGACCTGCAGGTTGATTGGGCCCGCGTCGCTCTGCGCGTTCGCCTCGAGCGAAGCGACGACTTGCGTCGCCGGCGTCGCGGCGCCGTCCGGCTGCGTGAAGGCCGCGCCCTGCGGCAGATCGCGTTTCGCCGCGGCCAGCGGGTCCGCGGCCGCGACTTGGATGCGCTCGCCGCCCGCCCTGCCGCCTCGGCCGGAGGCGACGACTTCCGCGCCGCCGCTCTCTTCGGCGTCGTCGGCGCCGCCGCCGCGCGCTCCGAACAGCCACGACAGCAGGCCGAAGTTGGACTTGGGGGCGTCAGCGTGGGCGGTCAATACGTCGCCGCCGCGCGCTTCGATCTCGGCGCGGGCCTGCTCGTAACCCGGCATCGGCTCGCCGTCGGCGGGAATGAACACGGTCTTGCCGTCGGGAAACAGCCGCGCCAACGCGGTGCGGCTCATCCTCGGCCAGTAGCGGACCGACCCGCTGTCGATATGAACCCACGGCGTCATGCTCGAGGGATAGAATCCGACCCCGCCCGCCTGCATGCGCATGGCGACGTCGCGAATCGTCGAGACGCCGACATTGGTGAAATGCGCGTCGATCGCCTTGCCTTCCATATGCTGGGAATATCGGGCGACCTGACGCGAGCGTCGGCGCAAGATCGCATTGGTGTGCGGCGAACGATAACCGGAAAGCACGTCGATCGGCTGGCTCGACCCGGATTCGCGGTAGACCTCCCAAATGATGTCGAACAGTTTGGGGTCCATCTTGGTCGATTCGTTGAGCCGCCAATCGCGCAAGAACCAGTTCAGCTTCTCCAGCGTCGCCGCGTCGTAGGCTCCGTCGACCATATAGGTGAACGCGCCCGATTCGTTGGTGTGGGAATTGGTCAGATTGATCGTGCGCGTGTCGCCGTTGGCGACCGCGGACTCGGTCGAACTGGGGGCAAAACCGAGGGTCAGCAGCGCCGACGCGGCAAGCAGGCCCGCCAACGCCCTGCTACGCCGAACCGTGGCGCCGATCGCTGAATCCAACGCCAAGCGACTTGTTCCTTCCCGGTTCCTCCTCATCGCCCCCGCCCGAGGGCGCCGCCCCGCGACGCGACGGCCCGCCCGGCCTCTCGCGTCTTCGCGTCGTCCATGTGTCACGAAAAGCACAGAACGCGAAAAAAACGAACGCGACTTCCATAATCTCTTAAGGTTGACGTTTCAATCTTGACTCATCCGCGCAAACGTGCCTGCGACGCGCCGCGCGATGCCATAGATGTCTTCGCGATTCTGCAAGACGCCGGATTCGTCGACGAATTCGGTGAAGTATTCGAGGTGGATCGGGATCGCGCGGGGCAGGAACACCGTCCGCTCGCTGGCGCCCAACAGCGATTGCAGGCGCGCTTGCGGCCACCCCGCGCTCGCGCCGCCCATGACCAGTTCGGCCAGCTGCATCGGTTGCTCGACGCGCACGCAGCCGTGGCTGAAAGCGCGCCGAGGCGCCGCGAACAGCCCGCGCGCGGGGGTGTCGTGAAGATAGACGCCATGTTCGTTGGGGAACATGAAGGCGATGCGCCCGAGCGCGTTGCCCTCGCCGGGCGGCTGCCGAACGACCAGCCGATCGCCTGCCTGGCTCACCTCGTAGCCGAGCCGCGCGAGATACGTCGGGTCCTGCGCCAGCGCGGGGGCGAGTTCCCGCTTGACGATCGAGTCGGGGACGCGCCAGATCGGATTGACCAGGATGTAGCGGATTTCGTTGGAGAAAATCGGCGTCGGCGTATCCGGCCTGCCGACGATCACCCGCGCGCGGTGAACGAGGTCGTCGCCGTTCATCATTTTCAGCGAATAGTCGGGGATGTTGATCTCGACGCGCTCTTCGCCCATGGCGCGCGGCTCCCAGCGCCACATCTCCATGTTGGCCAGGATCGTCGCCTCCCGCGGCGCAGCCGGGGCGCTCGACAGAGCCTCGGCCGTGGCCGGCGTCAGGGCGCCGCTCGCCGCTAGGCCGTTCTGGCGCTGAAACGCCGCCACCGCCGCGGCGAGGCGCGCGTCGTAGACGAGGGCGTCTTTGGCGTCCGCGGCCGGCGCCAGCCCTAAGCGCGCGCGCACCAGCGCGACGCGGGCGTCGACCATGCCGATCTTCAGGGCCGGCCCGGTCGGGATGGGCGGCGGCGGCGCGACCGTCGCGCCGGCGCGCAGACGCGACAATTGGTCGCGCAGATCCGCATAGCCCTTCTGCTTCGGGTTGAAGTCCTCGAGCGCGACGCCGGGATCGTCGGCGGCGGCGACCGCGGCCAAGGCCTGCGCTGGATCGGCCACGCTCGGCCGCGCGGCGATCAGAGACGAAATCTGCGCCGGGACCATGCGAGCGCCGCTCGCCTGCATCGCATAAGCGACCGCCGCCGCGGAAATGGCGATTTCGGCGTCGGCGAGACGCTCCGGCGAAGCATCCGGGAGGGGGCCCTTGGGCAGCGCGAAGGCGGAAAGATCGAGCCCGTCCTCGTCCGCTCGCGCGAGTCGGGCGAGCGCCGAATTCGCGGCGGGCGTCAGGCCGTTCTCGGCGACCCAGACCGGAGCGAAATCGCGCGCCGCGTAAAACGCTCGGATCGCGCCGCGCGCCGCGCGCCAATCGCCGGCGCCGACCGGGCTCGTCTTCACCGCCTCGGCTTCGAGCGCCGCCAACGCGGCCTCGACGGCCGCCGGCAGTCGGGACGCGATGGCGGGCGGCCCTTCGGGGATGTCCGGCGGCAGGGGCGCGGCGATCGTCGGCTGCGCGCCCGGCGGCGCATCCGGGGGCGTTGCGGCGCCCATCAGCGCGAAGTCGCCCTCTCGGGCTTCCCCTGCGGGCCAAAGCGCGATCCGGTCCGCCGGGAGGACGCTGTGGGCGATCGCGCGCTCCGGCATGAGCCTCAGGACCGAGGGAAACGGCGGAAACGCGGGCGCCTCGGGCGCGATCAGGCCGATCGGCTCGGCTGACGCAGCGGGCGCCGCAAGAGAGATCGCCGCGACGGCGGCAAGCGAGCAGAGCCAAAGCGACTTGAATAACGCGCTCATGGAGAATCCCCCGGCCCGCGCCCAACGAGGGACGCCTAGTGGATCGATAACGGTCCGGTCTTCCGCCGCCGCGAATCCATCCTAGACGAGTTTTCGCGAAATGTGAGGGCGCTCGGCGGCGCCAACGCGAATTAAGCCGCCGCCTCGCCGACCGCCTCGGCGTCGATGCCGATCTCCTTCATCTTTCGGTAAAGGGTCGAACGGCCGATGCCGAGTTTGCGCGCCATCTGCGACATCTGGCCCCGATAATGCGCGAAGGCGAAACGAATCGCCTCGGCCTCGATGTCCTCGATCTTGCGCACGTCGCCGCTTTCGTCGATCAGGCGCATGAGATGGGGATCGTGCGGTTCGAAATACGGCCCCTCGGCGCCGGCCGGCGCGGGCGCCGGCGTCTCGGCGACCAGCGGCGGGGCGGCGGGAATGCGCACGTCGAAGCCTTCGACCTGCGCCGCGATCTGCGGGAATTCGGCGACCGTCAGCTCGTCGCCGTCCGCCAGCACCACCGCGCGGAACATCGCGTTTTCGAGTTGGCGCACGTTGCCGGGCCAGTCGTAGGCGCAAAGCAGCGCGTAGGCGTCGTTGGCGACGGCGCGGATGCGCTTTCCCTCTTCGGCGCAGAAGCGCGCGAGGAACCGACGCGCCAGGTCCGGCACGTCCGCCGCGCGGGCGCGTAGCGGGGGAATCGTGATCGGGAACACGTTCAGGCGATAAAACAGGTCCTCGCGAAAGCGGCCGCGCTTGACCAGTTCGATGAGGTTGTGGTTGGTCGCCGACACCAGACGGAAATCGACCTTGACCGGGCGACGCGCGCCGACGGGATCGATTTCGCCGTCCTGCAGCGCGCGCAGCAATTTGACCTGGGCGTCGGACGGCAATTCGCCGATCTCGTCGAGAAACAGCGTGCCGCCGTGCGCCTCGACGAATTTTCCCACATGCTTTTCGGCGGCGCCGGTGAAGGCGCCCTTCTCATGCCCGAACAGGATCGATTCGACCAGGTTCTCCGGCAGGGCGCCGCAGTTGACGGTGACGAACGGCTTGCCGCGCCGCTCCGAGGCGCCTTGGATCGCGCGCGCCATCAATTCCTTGCCGACGCCCGATTCGCCTTCGATCAACACCGGGATGTTCGATTTGGCGGCGCGCTCGGCGAGGCGAATCGTTCGCGCCATGCTCTCGACCTTGGTGACGATGTCGCGAAACGTCAGTTCGCCCGCGCTGCGGCGTGTCGCGCGCCGCAATTCGTCTTCCAGCGCGTCGACGCGCAACGCGTTCTTGATCGAGATTTGCAGACGCTCGGCGCCGACCGGCTTGACCACGAAATCGTAGGCGCCGGCGCGCATCGCCGAAATCACCGCCTCGATCGAGCCGTGCGCCGTCTGGACGATCGCTGGGATTGCGACGCCGCGCTGGCGCAAGCGCGTGAGCACCCCCATCCCGTCGAGATCGGGCATGACGAGGTCGAGAACCACGAGATCGACCGGCGGTCGGTCGGCGGCCTCCATGCGCGCCAGGCCCGTCTCGCCCGAATCGGCGGTCTCCACATCGTAGCCGAATCGGCGCGTCATGGCTTCGAGCAGTCGGCGTTGAACGGGATCGTCGTCGACAATGAGAATGAGGGCGGCCATGACAGTCCTATCGGGAGCGGCCTGCATCGGCCGCTTGGCGCCGACAGTCGGATATCACGGTAAATGTCATGTTAACGGCGTCCCGATTTGACGCGCCGAGCGAAGATGGGCGGTAGCGGGTCAGCTTGAATTTCGGCCTTTGGCCGATAGCGGAATGGCGGGTTTCCGCAAAGGAAATGTCGAAGCGGCCGATAGCGGCTCTCAAACAGCGCCTCCAGCGCAGCCCCGACTAGCCGACTCGTTACACCCTCTTGGCTTCCTGTTACGTCCATCTCGGGCGAATATCGGAGAGCAGATCGTCAATCTCGCCCGTTGCGATTCACGCGATCATGACGGCGCGCCCCTTCACGTCGGTCGGGCGCTTCTCGCCTTTAAGACCTCGGGGCATCGGGATTGCTCGCTTTGGGAGACGGAGACGGAGACGGCGACGGCGAGGAAGAGCGCACTGGCAGCGCGTCGATGGGTGGATGATGTCCCTGAGCCACGTATTGGCTCGCTGGAATCTCCATTTCTGCGCCGTCGGGGTATTTGACCAGCACGCTATCCTGATCGCCCCAACCGTCCTTGATTCTGCGGATGCCCTTCGCCATCGCCGCCCCACTTGCTTTGCGCTAAGCTTACCACACGGCGCGCGCCCTCCGAACGCAACCTTCCGAGAGCTTGCGATAGAAAGCTATTCGGTCGTCATGCACGGCCCCGCCTCCCTGCGTCGCGCAAGCATATTGCGGGGCAGAGGGCGAACGCGAACGGCCGTCAAGCCCCTCGGATTTCAAATTGAGACACAACCCGGGCGGGACGTTGACGCGGACCGGCGCGTCGCCGAACACGATCTTGCCCCAAGCGAAATGGCCGCCCGTGGCGCCGAATAGGTAGAATCCGATCCTTTCGTGCTAGCACGGTTTGTTGCACCGGTAATTGCATAGAGCGCCGGCCTCTTTGTCCCCCCAGCAGACCGGTGTTTGCGTGCTGGCGGTCGCAGCGGTCCCAAATCCAATGCGACCACCCGTTTCTTGTCGCGTCCACCAGATCGGCCGCCACCCGATAGGCGCTGGCGCGATTGCATCGGCTTTTTCCAGTTTCTCTGGCCGCAGGAGCCCGCCATGTCAGTCTTAGGAATCATCCTTGTCGTCATTTTGCTCTTGGTGCTGTTCGGCGGCCTGGGGGGCGGCAGCCTCCTCCCCTATTGGGGCTACGGCTACGGATTTGGCCACGGTGGCGTCGGCGTCGTCGGCATCATCCTGATCGTCGTCGTCGTCCTCGCTCTCATGGGGCGCCTTTAGCCTCACTCGCCGGGATTGCGCCCGCCATTCTCACGCTGTGCTCTAACGGCAGCGAGATTTCGCCGATGTGAGCGCCATCGAATTACATCGTGTAAATCCCCTGCGCGAGCGCGCGGCCTGACGGTCGAGTTTGTCTACTCAGAGCCCACCCAATAACTTTGTGAGTCCGATGCGTCTCTTACGATTCCGAGGGACGTTCCCCGCGTCAGCTAAAGACGAACACGCATGCTCGCACGCGGGCTGAATAGGTAGATTCCGAGCCTACCGTGTCAGCATGTGGTGGGTATTCTGAACCTCACTGTGAGATGCATGCGGTCGTCTTCGCCACGACCTCTATTTCAGTGGATCCGGGCCAATTTGGTGTCGGTTCGCTTCTTATATTATGTGGAGAATGCTAATGTCTGAGCAAAAGTCAGGAACAATCGAACAGGCAGTTTCCCGTGAGCGCCTAGCCGACTTATTGAACGAAGACCTTGCGCGTGAGTATCAAGCAATTATTGGTTACGTGGTGCATTCTCAGGTCTTGAAGGGCGCTGAGTTCATGAGCATCGCCGAACAACTCGAAATCCATGCCAACGAAGAGCTGAAACACGCACTTATCATTTCGACACAGATCGATTATCTCGGAAAAATGCCGTGCGTCTCCCCTAAAGTCGTTCGGACATCGGAGAATGCGCGAGAGATGCTTCGTTTTGATCTGGACAATGAAAACGAAACCATCCGAAATTACCGAGAGAGAGTTCGACAGTGTGAAACGCTGGGCGAATTCGCCATGGCTGAGCTGATCCGACAGATCCTCGTCGACGAACAGGATCATCAAATTGATCTGGCTACAGCGCTTGGAGAAGCTGTTCCGGATCTCAGTGAGCCGCGGAAGAGCATGGCGGAGCGTAATCCTCGTTAGGGCAACCCAATACTTGGATAATCACTTGGGGTGGGCTTTCAAGGCGTTGAAATCCCAGCGCAAGCGTGCGCCGACTATTTCGCCGACGCCGGCTATGCGCCGTACATCACGCCGTTCACCACCTCGCACATATCGACGCGCGCCTTGCCGCCGCCCCTCTTGGCGGGCGGTATCAGCGGCTCGATATGCCGCCATTCCGCGTCCCTCAGATCGCTCGGATAGCGCGACGCATTGCGGTTGTAGAGAGGACGGTTTTCTGGTGTCCACATCGGGCGCCTCACGAATCGACGCGACAGAGAATCAAGAGAATCATAAGAGAGTCGCGCTCTGCAAGCGGTTTTCTCAACCGCCGACAACCGACTCAAATGACTCGAAAAGTCCCCGGACGGACACTTAGGCGCTATTTCACAGCCGCGGCATACAGCTCGGCGACGTACTCCCAGTTCACGAGGTTATCGACAACGGCCTTGAGATAGTCGGGGCGACGATTGCGATAGTCGATGTAGTAGGAGTGCTCCCACACGTCCACGCCAAGAATCGGCTGGCCGCCATGAACGAGCGGGTTCTCGCCGTTAGAGGTCTTGGTCACAACGATTTTGCCATCGACGACAGAAAGCCAAGCCCAGCCCGAACCGAATTGCGTCACGCCGGCTTGAATCAAATCCGCCTTGGCCTTTTCGACCGAGCCGAGCGAGCCGATGAGCGCCTTTTCGAGCGCGCCGGGAATGGCGCCGCCGCCCATCGGCTTCAGCCATTTCCAGAATTCCGCGTGATTGTAGTGCTGGGCGGCATTGTTGAAGAGGGCCGCGTTCTTGGCAAACGATCCCTTCACGATTTCCTCGAGGGACTTGCTCTCCCATTCGGTTCCCTTCAACAGGGTGTTGCCGTTTGTGACATAGGCCAAGTGATGCTTGTCGTGATGGAACTCGAGCGTCTCTTTGGACATGTAAGGCGCCAAAGCGTCATGGGCGTATGGCAATACTGGCAGTGTGAATGTCATCGTCATGGTTCCTTTCGGGCGCGAGGAATGCTAATTCGATTCCGATCGGGTAATGGCGTCCGACCATCCCCGCATCGTCAATTTTGAGCCTACTAGCCGTAGCAGCCTGCAAGCCATTGGGGGCAGCATCGGAAAGTACTCAGATCTTGAGCATTGCAAGAGCGCCGCACGATCAGCGCCGCATGATTTGGCGGTGAATCGGCCACGGGTCCGACTGCCGATCGGCGTTATAAGTCTCTGAAAGCGCTAGCGGCAGACGGGTCAAGAGACGGCGCCGCCGCACACTGGCGATATCGGCTCGAGAGGGGTCAGCATGTGGAGCCGCTTCACACACAGCCGCTTCGCGCCCACAGCAGCCGAGCGGGCCCGCCGCCTCAACGTCCGCTTCAGAGGCGCCGCGACCATCGGCTGAACGGCTAGGTTGGGCGCAGAGCGGAAACTCAAACCGACCCACTGCCGCACGGGCGCATTGAAGCCGCGCCGGGGTTGGGTGATATAGAGCCCCCATCCTTCGCAAAGGTCGATCGCATGATTCGTCGTGGGCGCGTTTTCGAAGCGGGCGTTTTCCAGGCCGTCGCGGCGGGCGGCGGGCGAGAGGCGAACGCCGGAGATGGGAACGCCCCGGATCTCGGCGCGCTGCCGCAGTGGCGCCTCGACGACCTCTATTCAGGCATGGACTCGCCGCGCTTCGCCGCCGATCTCGAGCGCGCCGCCGCGGACGCCGCGAGCTTCGCGGCGAGCTATCAGGGCAAGCTCGCCAGGCTCGCCAAGGCGGCGGACGCGGGCGAGCGCCTCGCCGCGGCGGTCGGCGCCTACGAGGCGCTGCAGGACTTGATGGGGCGCATCGCCTCCTACGCGTCGCTGCTCTACGCCGGCGACGCCAGCGACGTCGCGCGGGCGAAATTCTATGGCGACGCGCAGGAAAAGATCACCGCGCTGGCGGGAAAATTGTTGTTCTTCGAACTCGAACTCAATCGCCTCGACGACGCCGTCCTCGACGCGGCGATGCGCGATTCGCGGCTCGCCCATTATCGTCCGTGGCTCACGGACATCCGCAAGGAGCGCCCGCACCAGCTCGCCGACGAAATCGAGCAGTTGTTCCTGGAAAAGTCGGTCTCGGGCGTCGCCGCCTGGAACCGGCTGTTCGACGACACGCTCGCTTCGCTGCGCTTCGCCTTCGAGGGCGAGGAGCTGACGCTGGAGCCGCTGCTCGCCAAGATGCAGGACGCCGACGCGAAGAAGCGCGAGGCGGCCGCCCATTCGCTCGCCGCGACGCTCGGCGCCAATCTGCGCGTGTTCACGCTGATCCTGAACACGCTCGCCAAGGACAAGGAAATCTCCGACCGCTGGCGCAAGTTCGACGACATCGCCGATTCGCGTCATTTGGCCAATCGCGTCGAGCGCGAGGTCGTGGAGGCGTTGGTCGCCGCCGTCGCCGATTCCTATCCCAGGCTTTCGCATCGCTATTACGCGCTCAAGGCGCGCTGGTTCGGCAAGGCCCAGCTCGATCATTGGGATCGCAACGCGCCGCTGCCCGACGCGCCGGCGCGCGTCTTCAGCTGGAGCGCGGCGCGCGACACGGTGCTCGACGCCTATCGCGGCTTTTCGCCGCGCATGGCCGACGTCGCGCGCCGGTTCTTCGACGAAGGCTGGATCGACGCGCCGGCGCGGCCGGGCAAGGCGCCCGGCGCCTTCGCGCATCCGACGACGCCGTCGGCGCACCCTTACGTGCTGGTCAATTATCTCGGCAAGCCGCGCGACGTCATGACGCTGGCGCACGAACTGGGGCACGGCGTGCACCAGGTGCTCGCCGCGCCCAACGGCGCGCTGATGGCGCCGACGCCCCTGACGCTCGCCGAAACGGCTTCGGTGTTCGGCGAGATGCTGACGTTTCGCGCGCTGCTCGCCTCGACCGACGATCCGGCGATGCGCAAGTCGATGCTGGCGGCCAAAGTCGAGGACATGCTCAACACCGTCGTGCGGCAGATCGCGTTCTACAAGTTCGAACGCAAGGTGCACGCCGAGCGCAAGAACGGCGAATTGACCGCCGAGACGATCGGCGGGTTTTGGCTGAACGTGCAGGCGGAAAGCCTGGGGCCGGCGATCAGGCTGGGGCCCGGCTACGAGACCTATTGGAGCTATATCGGCCATTTCATTCATTCGCCGTTCTACGTTTACGCCTATGCGTTCGGCGATTGCCTGGTGAATTCGCTCTACGGCGTCTACGAGCGCGCGCACGAGGGCTTCGCCGAGCGCTATCTGGCGATGCTCGCGGCCGGCGGCACGAAGCATCACGCCGAGCTGCTCGCGCCCTTCGGCCTCGACGCCCGCGATCCGGCGTTCTGGGGGATCGGGCTGTCGCTGATCGAGCGCATGATCGGCGAGCTCGAGGCGCTGGGCTGAAGCGGCGCGCCGGCTTGGAGCGCGGGCGCGCGCCCGCCGCCCCGGCGAAAAAAGCGGACGCCGATGGGAACGAATTGTTGTCGGGGCGCGCCCGCGAGGGGCGGCTAGGCGTCCCGCGGCCGCGCCGCCTCGCGAATCGAGCGACGACCCGTCCTTCGCGCCGTCGACCCCGGCGGCCCCGGCGGCCTATGGCGTTGACCGCGCGGCATTTTAATCATCGGGCAACCAATCCTGTTTAGGACTATTGACGCGTCCGACAGAAATCGCCTTCGCCCGAAGGCGTCTGAGGCATGAAGCCGTTCGCTCGCGTCGCGCCTTGAGCCGACATGCCCACGGTCGAATTCGATCGCTTTCGTATGATCGTCACGTCCAAGCGCTGATGCGGCTTGGCGCGTCGCGGCCAATGGAGCGCCGGATTCGGTCGCAATCCGTTCGCTCCGAGAGGCCGCGCCATGCTCCTTGTTCGTTGGTTTCCCGACCCGTCGGAAGGCGCCTCGCTCGGCGGCCCCGGACGGCGAGGCGGCTCGCTCGGCCTTCCTCCGGCGTGGTCGCCGCGGCCGCGCTCGGCCTTGCCGTCGCAAGGAGAAGGAATTGTCCCGGAATTTTCTGAAGTCTCTCGAGATCGCGCCGTGGGCTGGCTTCGGCGCGCGCCCCGTTTCGATTGCGGGCCTCGCCGCCTTCGCGGCGTGGGCGCGTAGCGTGGGCGGTCGAGGGCAAGGAAATGGCGGGGCGAAGTGATGGCTAAGGAATTGGTGTGGCAGCGGCGGGCGCGAAAATGTCGGTCGGCCAAAGCCGAGTACTATCCCAAAGTCGACCTGACGGGATCGAGGCGCGAGCCGGAAGAAGTCCTGTCGGCGCTGGAAGGTCTCGATCTCGGCGCCGTGGCCGCACCCGCCGCGGCGCCGGCGAAGGCCGAGCCGGAAGCGGCGTCGCCGCCGCCCCAACGTCCCGATTCCCCCGCGGCGGCCGCGCCCGCCGCGACGCCGGCGGCGGGCGAGCCGGATGGGGCGTTTCAGCTGCCCGAATGTCTCGATCTTCCCGCCGCGAGGCCGCTCGCCAAGGCGTTGCTGGAGCGTCGCGGCAAGCCGATCGTCGTCGACGGCTCGTCGGTCCATCAATTGGGCGCCCAATGCGTTCAGGTGCTCCTGTCCGCCAAGCGAACATGGAGCGCCGAGGGGGTCGCCCTCTCGATCGTCAACTGCGCTCCGCGGATGATCGAGGACTTGCGCCTTCTCGGCATCGATTTGACGACGCTTACGAGTGGAGAACAGCCGCAATGTGCATAACGATTCTGACCGTCGACGATTCCCGCACCATGCGGGACATGTTGAAAGTCGCGCTGACCGAGGCGGGCTATCGCGTCGTGCAGGCGGTCGACGGCATGCATGGCCTCGAGGTCCTGACGCAAGAAGCGCCACGCGTGATCATCACCGACATCAACATGCCCAAGCTCGATGGGTTCGGTTTCATCGAGCGCGTCCGCAAAGACGACCGGTTTCTCGGCGTCCCGATCCTGGTGCTGACGACCGAGAGTTCGGCGGAGAAGAAGAACATCGCGCGGCGCGCCGGCGCGACGGGCTGGATCGTCAAGCCGTTCGACTCGGTCAAACTGGTCGACGTCGTGCGCCGCGTGGCCGCCTGAGCG
Organism: uncultured Alphaproteobacteria bacterium; assembly: GCA_963775575.1. Classification (GTDB taxonomy): domain Bacteria; phylum Pseudomonadota; class Alphaproteobacteria; order Rhizobiales; family Beijerinckiaceae; genus Roseiarcus. The sequence continues at coordinate 371,745 of CAVZJG010000002.1, read as the reverse complement.
CCAGAGGATTCGTCAATGGACACGATGGCGGCGATCCGGGAGACCTTCTTCCAGGAGTGCGAGGAGCAACTGGGCGAACTCGAGGTCGGCCTGGAGGCGATGCGGGAGGGCGACGCCGACTCCGAGACGGTCAACGCCGTGTTTCGCGCGGTGCATTCGATCAAGGGCGGCGCGGGCGCGTTCAAGCTCGATCGACTGGTGCGTTTCGCGCACACGTTCGAGACCGCCCTCGATCTCATTCGCAGCGACAAGCTCGCGCCGACGGCCGCCGCCCTGAAGACGATGCTTCGCTGCGCCGACGTCTTGGCGGACCTGGTGAAGGCGGCCCGGACCGACGAGCCGGTCGACGAGGCGCGCATGGAGTCGTTGATCGACGAGTTGAAAGGTTTCACCGACGACACGCGCGAGGCGTCTGATCAGGGCCAAATCGGCGCGGAGGCCGAGCCGCTCGATTTTCAGCCGCTGACGCTGTCCATCGACGACGAACCCGAGGCCGCCGAGCTGGGCTCGGCGGGCTATGTGATCACCTTCACGCCGATGCCCGATCTCTATCGCAAGGGCAACGAGACCCTCCGGCTGCTGCGCGAACTTGCGCGGATGGGGGACGTTTCGATCTCCTGCGACGCCAGTTCCTTGCCGCCGCTCGACAAACTCGATCCGGAAGGCGCTTATCTCCGTTGGCGCGTCGAGCTGTCCACCAAGGAGGACGTCGACGCGATCCACGAACTGTTCGAATTCGTCGTCGACGATTGCGAGCTCGAAATCGCGTCGGCAAGCTCGTCCGCGAAGAACGAGGAGCCTCGGCGCGCGCAGGTTCCGCCGATCGACGACGCGCGGCCGGCGCCGAGCGCGCCCGTCGCCGCCGATCCGCGCGAAGATGATCGCGCGCCGACCGACGGCGGGGGCGCTCGGGACGACGACGCGCAGCCCGCGGGGACGGCGACGACGGCGGCGCCGGAGGCGGAAAAGGCGCGATCGGAACCAGGAAAAGCCGAAGCCGCGGCGCCGACGATCCGGGTCGATCTCGAGCGCGTCGATCGACTGATCAATCTGGTCGGCGAGCTGGTGATCAATCAGGCGATGCTTTCGCAGCGGGTGATGGAGGCGGGGCTGGCGCGATCTTCGAGCGTGGCCGCGGGTCTCGGCGCGCTCGAACAACTGACGCGGGAAATTCAAGAAGGCGTCATGGCGATCCGCGCCCAGCCGGTGAAGCCGCTGTTCCAGCGCATGTCGCGCATCATCCGGGAATTGACCGACGCCACGGGAAAGTTGGTGCGGCTGAGAACCGAGGGAGACGCGACCGAAGTCGATCGAACCGTCATCGAGCGCCTGGCCGATCCGCTCACCCATATGGTTCGCAACGCGGTCGATCACGGCGTCGAGGCGCCCGACGCTCGTGCGGCGGCGGGCAAAGCCGCCCAAGGCGAGGTCAAGTTGTCGGCGGCGCACCGCTCGGGGCGAATCGTCATCGAGGTCTCGGACGACGGCGCCGGGATCGATCGGGCGCGGGTTCGCGCCATCGCCGTCAAGAAGGAATTGATCGCGGCCGACGCGCAGCTCAGCGACGGCGAAATCGACAATCTGCTCTTTCTTCCCGGCTTCTCCACGGCGACGACCGTGTCGAACATTTCCGGTCGGGGCGTCGGCATGGACGTCGTCAAGCGCTCGATCCAGGCGCTGGGCGGTCGGATTTCGATCTCCTCCCGGCCGGGCTACGGATCGACGTTTTCGCTCAGCTTGCCGCTGACGCTGGCGGTGCTCGACGGCATGGTGGTCAAGGTGGCGGATCAGACGTTGGTCGTGCCGCTGACGGCGATCGTCGAGACGCTCAGGCCGAAGCGCAGCGACGTCCACGCGATCGGGGTCAACGCGCGAGTCATTTCGGATCGCGGCGGGTTCGTGCCGCTGATCGACGTCGGACAAGAACTCGGCTACCGCAAGGTCGCGGCCGATCCGTTCGACGGGGTCGTTCTGGTCGTCGAGACCGAGGTGAGCACGCGTTGCGCCCTGGTGGTCGACGCGATCCACGATCAGCGACAGGTCGTGATCAAGAGCCTGGAAGCGAATTATCGCCAAGTGCCGGGCATCGCCGCCGCGACCATTCTCGGCGATGGGCGAGTGGCGCTCATCCTCGACATCGACACGTTCGTGGCGCGCACCAACCGCGCCGCGCCCGCGTCGGAACCCCTTCTCGCCGCAACGGGTTGAGCCATGACCGAGAACAACCCCGCCGCCAACGGCCCCGCCTGCGAGTTCGTCGCGTTTTGCATCGGAGTCCAGGAATTCTGCATCGACATCATGAGCGTGCGCGAAATCCGCGGTTGGACGCCGGCGACCCCGCTGCCCCATGCTCCCTCCTACGTGCGCGGGGTCATCAACCTGCGCGGCTCGGTGTTGCCGATCGTGGATCTGGCTGAACGCCTGGGCTTTCCGCCCATCGAGGCGACGGCGCGCCAGGTCATCATCGTCGTTCAGTTCGGCGGCCAGATCATCGGCCTGCTCGTCGACGCGGTCTCCGACATCCTCACCCAGTCGACGGAAAACATTCAACCGACGCCCGACATCGCCACCGACGTCGTCAAGTCCTTCGTTCGCGGCGTGCTCGCGATCGACGAGCGCATGATCGGCCTCGTCGAACTCGACAGCCTGATGTCGGCGCCAGCGGAGAAGGCGGCATGATGGGTCGAAACGCCGCCACAGCCGAAAATGGCGCCCGCGAACCGCTGTTCTCGGGCGACTTCACGATGTCGCATCGCGATTTCAAAGAGATCGCGGCGATGCTCTACGCCGACGCGGGCATCTATCTGCCCGAAACGAAGGCGACTCTCGTCTACTCGCGGCTGGTCAAACGACTGCGAATGTTGAACCTGGAGAGCTTTCACGACTATTGCGATCTCGTGGGCGCGCCCGAGGGAGTGGACGAGCGCCTGGAAATGCTGTCGGCGCTGACGACCAACGTGACCCGCTTCTTCCGCGAGCCGCATCATTTCGAACATCTCAAGACCCACGTCCTGTCCTCGCTCCTGGACGCCGCGCGCCACGGCGCGCGAGTCAGGCTGTGGTCGGCCGCGTGCTCGAGCGGCCAGGAGCCCTATTCGATCGCGTTGACCGTTCTCTCGCTCGAACCCAACGCCGCCGCGCTCGACGTCAAGATCTTGGCCACCGACATCGATCCCCGGGTGGTCGCCGAAGGTCAGCGCGGCGTCTATGGCGAGGCCGCGCTGGCGGACGTCCCGGAGGCCTTGCGCAAACGATATTTCGTTTGCGCCTCGGACAGGCCGCGTCAGGAATGGATGGCCGCCGACGAACTCAGGCGGTTGGTTTCCTTCCGGACGCTGAACCTGAACGCGGATTGGCCGATGCCGGGAAAATTCGCCGCCATCTTCTGCCGGAACGTCGTCATCTACTTCGACGAGCCGACGCAGCAGAGGGTATGGAGCAAGTTCGCATCGAAGCTGGAACCCAACGGCTGGCTCTATATCGGCCATTCCGAACGGGTGACCGGGCCTGCGGCTTCGCGGCTCTTCAGCTCCGGCGTCACTGCCTATCGGCTGAGCCGCGGGAGCGACGCATGACGCCCATCCGCGTCCTCGTCGTCGACGATTCGGCCACGATGCGCGGCCTGATTTCGGCTGCGCTGTCGAGCGACGCCGAAATCGTCGTGGTCGGACAGGCGTCCAATCCCCTGGAGGCCCGCGAAGCCATCAAGGCGCTCAATCCCGACGTCATGACGCTCGACGTCGAGATGCCGAAAATGGACGGGCTCGAGTTTCTCGACAAGGTCATGCGCTTGAGGCCGTTTCCCGTCGTCATGGTCTCGAGCCTGACGGCGCGAGGGGCGAGCGCCACGATCAGGGCGATGGAGCTCGGCGCCGTCGACTGCATCGGCAAGCCGTCGATCGAGCATCCCCATTCCTTCGACGATCTGCCGACCCGAGTGAAGTCGGCTGCGGCTGCGCGCATGCACAAGCGGGCGGACGACCGCGCCGCGCGCCCGCACCTCCGGGCCGACGACCGCGCCGCCTGCGAACCCTGCTCGCCCTATCGCCCGGACGGGAGTGTCGTCGCGATCGGCGCCTCGACCGGCGGCGTCGAGGCCCTGATTGCGATCCTGACGGGATATCCGACCAATTGCCCGCCGACGGTGATCGCGCTGCACATGCCGACGCCGTTCACCAAGTCGTTCGCTCGACGCCTCGATGGACTGACCGGCGCTTGCGTCGCCGAAGCCGAAGAGGGGGCGCCGCTCGATGTCGGCCGCGTCTATCTCGCGCCCGGTAGCGCCACCCACCTCGAGGTGTCGAGTTCCAGCCATTGGCGGTGTCGATTGCACAACGACGATTTCGTCAACGGCCATCGTCCCTCGGTCGACGTTCTGTTCGCCTCGGTAGCCAAGTCGTGCGGCCCCAAAGCGGTCGGCGTCATCCTGACAGGCATGGGCAGGGACGGCGCCGCGGGGTTGCTCGCCATGCGCCGCTCCGGGGCGAGGACGATCGGCCAGAACGAAGCGACCAGCATCGTTTACGGCATGCCGAAGGTCGCCTTCGAGTGCGGGGCGGTCGAGAAGCAAATGCCGCTCGGCGGCATCGGGACGGAGATCCTGAGCCTCACTTCAGCGCCAAACGGAAAGAACTGAGCCATGTCGGTCGCGGAAAAACTCCGAGTTATGGTGGTCGACGACACGTCGGTCAGCCGAGCTCTCATCATCGACGCGCTCGATCAGATGGGCGTCCGCGGCGTGACGATCGCCAAAGACGGCCTGGCGGCGCTGAACACGCTGAAAGCGCAGCCGGTGCATCTCGTCATATCCGATATGAATATGCCGGGACTCGACGGGCTGGCGCTGCTCAAGGGTCTGCGCCAGAACCCATCGACGGCGCGCATCGGCTTCATTCTGGTGACCGGCAGCCCCGACAAAACCCTGATCGAGCGAGGACGGCAGTACGCCTTGAACAACTACATCACCAAACCCTTCACCGTCACTTCGTTGCGAGCCGCCATCGAGGCGGTGTTTGGAAAATTGGGATGATGGACAGCGAACATCCGCAGCGACGAATTCACATTGTCCAGGGCGAATACCGCGTCACCGACGATCCGAACGTGGTGGTCTCGACGTTGCTCGGCTCCTGTGTCGCGGCCTGCATCCGCGATCCCGTCGCCGGGGTCGGAGGGATGAATCATTTTCTTCTGCCCGGAGAGGACGCGAAGTCGCATTCGGCCGAAGTCGAGCGGTACGGCGACTACTTGATGGAGCTGCTGGTGAACGGGCTGATGAAGAAGGGAGCGCAACGCGAGCGGTTGGAGGCGAAGCTGTTCGGGGGCGCGCGCATGATGACCGGCCTTTCCGACATCGGTCAGAAAAATGCCGATTTCGCCGAGCGTTATCTGAAGTACGAGGGCATCAAGCTGGTCAGCAAGGACCTCGGCGGACAACAGGGACGTCGGCTTCAATATTGGCCGGTATCGGGCCGCGCCAGGCAGAGCTACGTCGCCGCGAGCCCCGCCATCGACAAAGTGGATCTCGCCAAGACGCCGAGGAGCGGCAGCTTCGGCGACGTCGAACTGTTCTGAACGCGCAAGGCCGCAACTCGAGGCAGCCTCGGAGAGACCGTTGAAGAAAACCCCATTGTCCCCCATGGCGACCACGCTTCTGCGCGTCACCGAAGAGTTGCGCAAAGTCTCGGGAAGGCTGGAGAAGGTCGACGTCGCCGTCGGCAGGCTGGTGTTCGAAGCGGCCTCGCCGACCTCGGCGCACTTCCGCGACTTGCAGGACATCGATCGCGCCAATCAGGAAGTCGCGGGCATCGCCGAGTTCCTGGAGAAACTGGCGCGCGCCGTTCCCCCGGAGTGGCTGGCCGATCCGAAAGGAGCGAGTTCGTCGGTCGATCTGCACGAACTCGCGTCCAATCTCGCGCAAATCGAAGCGAAGGAAGCCGATTCGCACGCGGCCGACGGGCACGATTGCGAATTGTTCGAGTAGAGCCGATCCCGTTTCGTTGGAATCGGGATCGGCTCTCGTTTCCCGGCGGGTCGCGTCTTCATGGCAAGACCGGTCCCCGCTCTTCTCAGTCCGGCGCGGTTCGGCCCGCCTCGAAATGGCGCGCGCCCTCAAAGCGCTGACGCGCGATGCGCACGTTGCGGTCTTTGAGGTCGCGCAGCGCCAGATAGATCATCGCGGTCATCAGCGCGTCGGAATAGGCGTCGTGCTGGTCGAGCATCGGCAAGTCGAGATCGGCCAGCAGGCTGGCGAAGGAAAGATCGACCTGCGCGCCGGGCGGCGCGTCGCCGTATTTGCGCTCGTAATAGAGCGCCGAAGTCTCGATTCTTGGATTAGGCAGGCCGACGCCGATGAGGCGCCGCACGTGCCGGTTCAGCATCGCGACGTCGAATTCGAGGTAATAGCCGACCAGCGGGCGCGGGCCGATGAATTTGAGGAGATCGGGAAGCACGTCGCGGATGGCGCGTCCCTCGGCGACGTCGGCCTCGCGCAGGCGATGAACCTTGATCGCGTCGGGCTTCATGCGCGCCTCGGGCCGCAGCTTCGCCTCGAAGCGCTCGCTGGTCAGGATGCGCGCGCCGCGAATCCGGATCGCGGCGACGGTGACGATGTCGTCCTTGCGCCGATCGAGCCCGGTCGTCTCGCAGTCGATCGAAACCGCTTCGTCGGGCGGGGCGGGCTCGAACAGGAAGCGATACGCGGGCTCTTTGAGCATCGCCAGTTGCAAGGGCCGTCTGATCCAGCGCAGCGGCATCGTTAGAACATCGCGAGGTTGAAATGGCGGCGAACGATTTCGCGCAAGCGTTTGACGATCTGAAAGGCGTCGCGCAGCAGGTCGCGCTCCATGCTGGAGAGTTCGCTCGGCGGCGCCAGGCCGCCGGACCGCGTCCCGGCGAGCTCAGCGTCGAGGCGCAGCGTCATCAGATAGCGCAGCGCCTGCGTCAACTCGCGCGCGAAGTGCGGCGTCAGCGCGCCGAGTTCGGCCAGGCGCGCGATGCGCGCGCTGGTGCCGGTCTCGAGCAGGCGGCGCTCGATCGCCAGCGCGCGCACGCCGTGGACGATGGGGAAGACGCCGCCTTTCTTCAGATCGAGCGCGTCGCCCTGGCCTTTCGAGGCGACGAGATGGTTGAACAGGCCGATTGGCGTCGGGAACGCGTCGACGGCGCGGGCGAAATGGGCGAGATACGCCCGCTCGCCGCTCACCGCCTCGATCAGCTCCATTTTCGCTTGGCGCAACAGCTCCGCGTCGCCGGCGACCGCCTCCGCGTCGTAGAGAATCGCGACGTTCATGTGCGCGTGTTCGTCGGGCATGGCGAGCCAACGGCGAAAGTCGGCGCGATAGTCGTCGATCGTCTTCGACCACAGCGGATTGACGACCATCACGTTGCCGGGGCAGGGGGGAAAGCCGAAGCTCTCCAGCGCTGCCGAAAAGGCGGCGCGGAACGTCTGCAATTCGTCGTCGGGCGCGGGCCCCGAAAGGATCAGGCCGTTGTCCTGATCGGTGCGAAAAGTCTGCTCGCCGCGCCCCTCGCTGCCCATGACGATGAGGCAGCCGCGGTCGTGGATCGCCGGCGAGGCGACGATGGCGAACAGCTTGGCGAGCAGGCGCCGATTGAGGTCGGAGACGATTTCGGCGACGACTTCGATCTTGACGCCCTGGCGGCGCAGCATCCGCGTCTGGCCCTCGATGCCGCCCGCGGCGACGGCGAGTTCGGCGACGCTCGACGCGCGGTCGATGCGGGCGGCGACGAGTTGCGAATTGCCGGCGAGGAAGCTCAAGAGGTCGACGTCTTCGAGAATGCCGACATAGCGGCCGTCGTCGAGCACGGCGACGCGGCGCTTGTTGTGCTTGGTCATCTGCAGCAGCGCCATCGCGACGAAGTCGCTGGGGGCGACCGAGACGACGTCGTACTGGGTCTCGCCGGCCACGCTGGTCTCGATCGGCAGGCGTTTCAGAATCGCCGCGTTCGACAGGTCCGTGCCGGTGATGATGCCGAGGCGGCCGCCATCGCGGACGAACAAGGCTTTGGCGCCGACCTCGCGCATCTTTCGGGCGGCGCGCTCGATCGAGTCGGAAGCCTCGACGAACGCGGCGCGATGCAAGGGCAGATCGCGCACGCGCGCGTGCAACGTCGGGCTCAGGCGCGCCGTCTCCTCTTCGCGCGTCGCCGCGTCGAGCTTGCGCGAGATGTCGCGGTAGAAGAAGGCGGCGAAGCGCGCGTTGCGGTTGATCAGCCGCAGCGTGACGTCGCGCGGCAAGAGATTGCACAGCGTCTCTTCGCGGGCGATGAACGCGTTCGAGCCGCCGCCCTGCACCACCGCGCGGCTGTCGAAGCAATCGCCGGGGCCGCGCAAGGCGACCAGCTCTTCGCCGTCGCGCTCTTCGACGCAGCCCTTGATGACGACGAACAGGCAGTCCGGCGCGCCGCCGCGCGCGATGATCGTCTCGCCGGGGCGGAAGTAGCCGATGTCGAGCGCCGCGCGCGCCGCGTCGACTTCGCTCGGGGTCAGCCGATCGAACGGCGCGTTGGCCGCATCGAATGTCTCCGCCATGGACCCGCCGCTCCCCGCCGGCAGTTCGCTATCGCTGGCCGGCCCGTGTTGTAGCGGTTTCCGCGCGACGAGGATATTGGGCGATCAACGGGGGCCGGCGATCGCAATTGCCGGGACAAGTCCATCGCCTCGATCCCTCAATCCCGCCGTCCCGTTGTCAACTCGGATTCATCGTCCTCGTCGCGCTGCTCCCGGTGGCCAATCGACCGCCGAACGGCTACGGTCGCGGGCCGTTTCCATTCGACGAGGTCGATCATGTTGGAGGCCCGCCCCGCCAAGCGCGACGGCACGAACCGTTTCAAGCGCGACGTGCGCTACGACATCTACGACGCGGAGGCGAAGATCGGCGCGCTCGTCTACGACAGCAAGTCGGAGAGCGCGACGCTGGATGTGCGTGGGCAGGCGTTCACCGCCGCGCGGGAGCGCAAACGGGAACGCGAGGTTCCCTGGCAGTTCGTGCTGCGCAAACTCTCTGGCCGCGAGAAGCCGCCGGCCAATCCGGTCCTGCTGAAGGACGCGGGCGGCGCCGTCCTCGCGCAAGCCGAGAGCAAAGGAGCGGCCGGCTGGCTCGTCGCGCGCGGCGGCGAGGCGTTCGAATTGCGCCGGCGATCGCTCGTCTCCGGGCTCTACGAGCTTTACCGCTAGGGGGCAGAGCGAAGCTTTAGGCGCGGTCAGCGCGGGAGCGTTCTTCAAAGCCCCGCTCCAGGTCGACTTGCCGAACGAATTCGATGAACTTTTTCAAATCTTCGTCATCGCGCTGTACACGGACTTGATCGTCGTCGCGGCGAACGATGATGGCGGCGCATCCGGATATGGATGAAGTCCCTTCATTGATCGAGCGTCCCTGAGGCGAAGGCGCGCGCGGCGCGAGGGCGACAACGGGGAAAACCGCCGCGTCGACGCTGTTTTCCGGGACTACGGATTACGCGAACAGAAGTGGGACAGGACACGAATTGCAGAAAATTCGATAGGGCGCGCCGCGTCGCGGAAACCTGGATGCATCGCGGCGGATCGCGCAATTGTGCAATTCGTATCCTGTCCCCGCAAACGCCCCCTGTCGCCGCACACCCCCGTAATCCAACTCCGCCCCCGACAGGGTTGCTGTCGGGGGCGGCGCCGTCAGTGGATTAGAAGCTGCGGCCAGCCATCCAGGCGGTCACGTCGGCGTCCGCCCTTCCCTTGTCCAGGCTGTATGTCTTCGCGACCAGCGCCGAGAGCGCGCCGTGGCTCCTCACGCTCGCGAGGTCTGCTTCATTGAGCCTCGACCACTTGGCGTGGATGTCGTTGACTTGAATTTTCGTATTGGTCATGAAAATCTCCTATGGTATTTCTCTTCGTGAACTCAAATACGAACTCACTTTTCGATATCATAATAACAGAGTGGCAAAACTAAGTGTGATAGTGGTTTAATTGCGAGATTCGTCGGTAACACACTGAAAACACGTCGGGAATATTTTTACAAAAGCGGCCTTGATACTATCACAAAACACAAATTGTCGGGGGTTACGGCGACAGCTTACTTAACCCCTTGATTGAGGCCGTGGGGCGAATCGCGGGTTGAGCAAGCTGTCGACGGCGCCTGAGCCACAGCCGGCTCGCCCCGAAACGCATCCGCAAGCCGCGGCGACGTTTCAGGATTGCAAAACTCCGTCAAGGGCGACATTCTCAGCCTCGTCGACGCCGTCATCCGGCGCGTGTCGGCAAAATTGAAGGGGGGTCGCGATGGTCTCGCTGGTAATCGGAATTCTTATTATAATCGTCCTCGGCGCGATCCTGTTTTGGGTCATCGATAAATTCTGTCGCGATGCGCGGCTAGCGCGGCTCCTCAAGCTGCTCGTGGTGCTGGTCTGTTTGGCGTCGATCCTGAGCCGGTTGCTTCCGTTGCTTGGGTATCCGTCTTACCTATAACCGCGTCGATGCTTCTTGCGCTCGCCTGCATGCCGTTGCCTTGGGCCTGGTGAGGCGCCGGGATTCCGCAAAACCCGTTCTCTTGCGAAGCGGGAAAGGGCTTCTCGCGAAGCGCGCCCGACGAGGGCGGGCGGCGACTTGACCAGCGCGAGCTTGGCAGGGAGCGCCGTCGAGTTCTCAAGGCGAATGCGAAGCATTCGGCCGATGGAAGCCTCTTTTTTCCGAAGTTTTGCGGCTGTCAATGGTCTTCGACCGCCGGAGGCGGCGCGCGCATAGGGCGTCGAGAGACGCCCGTCCTTCGGCGGGCTATGCGCGCGCCATTGACAGCCGCAAAACTTCGGAAGGTCATGCTTCCATGAGGTCGACGGCTTGGTGTGTGGCGGAGAGGGGCAGGGCGGCTTCGGTCGAGAAAGGGTGGCGCCGACTGTTGGATCGCGACAGTGCGCAATTCATGTCCTGGCCCCGCAATCGATAATACCTAGGGCCGCGCAGCACATCTCTCAGGTGGGTACCGACGGGCAAGCTCATCGATCGAAAGGTGAAACTCTGCTTCCAACAGAGGCTGCCACGCGACGACGTCTTGCTTTCGCCAATTGTGAGCGCCGAAGTCGAGTTCTGCCCACTTCTGAGCATGTAGCGTTCGTGTTCCACGAAGCCAGACCAAAAAACACTCTTGCGGCGCGCTGCCCGCATCAAACATGGCACCCCTTTGACGTTGAACACGAACCGTCGTGACCCCAAGAAGCAGCTCCCTGATACTTGCCCCTCGCATTCACCATTGCAAGTGGTGCAGCGAGTCAGCCTCCCTTTGACTGCATCAAAGCGGAATTACAAATGACTCATGGATAACGTTGATGCTCAACGCGAAAGACCAACAATAGCTGATTCCAGCATATCCTGCAGGTCTCGGGTTGGAATTCCCGCTTCTATGGTCTTGCGAAAACGCGGGTGACAGAATACTCGCATCTTTCCAACAGACTCCAAGAAATTTTCATGAACAGTTTGCCAAATTATCGAATCCTCCAACATAGTAGGCTCAGACCACTGGTTTAGCATATCGCGACGATTGGCTTCCGGTAAGTATTCAAGCGGAACAGAACTTCCCCTCTTCTCAATTGGAGTGTCGACGAGAATTAAAATATCGCCGTCCTGGTGCTTCGCAACAATCATATCAATTTCTGTCGAAGTAACGGCTTCAGAGTCGGGGAATACCATGTCCTCTGGAGCCGCCGTACGCAAGAAGTCCACAATACGTCGCTGTAATTCTATCTGCAATTCGACGACCCCAGCCTCCCCATAATCCTTTCGGAATTTCGTAAGCTTCGCCCAAAGAGTTGGTGACTTCAGCTTACTAACGACAAGCAGCCGGCGGAACAGCTGTCGATCGACTAGCAGCTCTAGAAGCTGCTTGCCCTTAGCCGACGTATGGTCAGCAAGCCATTGAATCATACCATGTCGGCAGGAAGGATCTGCGACAAAGTGCCAAACTTGGTCTTAGTTGCAAACAAATCTGGCTGTGTTGGATCCGCCGACCCCGGCCCAATGATAAAGTCCTGCAATTCCGCGCGGTATTGTGCCTTGCCCTTTGGGGTCTCCGGCATTCCCTCCCACACCGCCCGATGAAGCATGGCCTTGACGGCGCGCGACGTGTGGTGCCAATACACGGCACCAAACATCGAGTAACGCGCAAATGCGACGGCCTCAGCCGGGAACTTTCCTTTTTCGTGAATTCCCAACGCAATGTACACCTTTAGCTCCTGCCGTTTATAGATAACAGTCAAGCACCGTAAAAGGCGTGAAAAATCAATCGCCGTCCCCAAAGGCACACCCAAATTCGCGGAATCTCTTACAATATAACCGAGTTTGTCCGCGTCGATTGGGCCGTTAATTATCGTTCCCAATAATCTATCAATCAACGGAGAATCCAAATTGGTAGGGTTTGCCTCAATTATTTTCGCGACTCTCTCTGGATTCACGTTCCACTTAGTTCCTATTATTTCCCTTAAACCCGCGGCCGATGCGCCGCCGATTCTGCCTCGAATTAAGTCGGTTGATATTTTCTCGTGATCAAATAGTGTCGGGGCAGCTTCCTCGAGATCGTGGGCGAGTGGAAATTGTCCAAGGTCATGGAAAAGTGCAGCTAATAGCAAAACTCGAATATCTTCATCAGATACGATTTGCTTAAATAGTGGATTCAAGGCGTCATTGTAAAGCGCGTCGCAATAGCATATAACGTTCGTAAACGTCCCCAAGACGTGCTCCAATCGGGAGTGCGTGGCGGCGGGGTAGAGAAGACTTATTAGACCAAGCTGAGGAACACCTGCTAGTCGCCGCATTAAGGGGTGAGAAATCGTGTCGGCGAGTGTCTGCGTAAATGGAGTCTCACTCAAGCTTGAGGTCTGAATGGTTCGTTCGGAATGATAATTCAGTTCCTCGACTGCTGATAGCAAAGAGTATTGTCCGGTGAACTTTTGCAAATCCTGGACGGGGCCGGCAACGCTAGTATATTTTATCTCGTGAAACGCGGTCCGAGGCAATCCAAGCGGCAGCTCGGTATCTGAATTATGTCCATCCAACATTCTACATGCCATCAATTGCAAATACTTCCTGTCGTACGGTTCTAGCTTGCGGGCAGGGGATCCGTCGTACATCCCCAATAAACGTAGAAGGTTCAGGCCCAAGGCGTAAAGATCGAAGGCGGGTCTTATAGAGGTGCGGCTGATAGGGGGGGGTTCGCACGCGATCCGGGTCCGTATCCCCTGCTACAGCTAACGCGATCAAATCCGGGTGCGCGTAAGCTCGTGTAAAAACAAGCGTTGTTTCGGGGGTACCTTCAGTAAAATGGCGTGCAGAGCCGAGATCGGAAATTACGGCATGCCCATCTTCAGCGACGAGGATATTTTCTAGTTTAATATCTCCGTGCAAAACATGTATCTTATGTAATTGCTCTAATCCGGCCAAAATTTGTGTTAACACGGAAACAAGCCTCCCGACGTTTCGCGGCGTTTTTTCAAAGTATTCTTTGGCGTCCTTTGCACCGTTTATAAACTGCATAATGTAAAAGTGATATAAATCGCCGTTTGCTAAATTGGCCGTACCGCGCTGATATATTTCGACAATGTTCGGGTGAACGGCCTGGCGGAGATATGAGATTTCGCCGCTAAGAATTTCGGAAAATAAAGACTCTCTACCAGGTGTCGGACGCGCGAATTTCAATGCGCGCGGTACCTCTAGGTTAGTGTCGATAACTTGCAACACAATGCTGACGCCGCCGACACCGAGCGGTACGTTAATGGAATACCGTTCTCCCAATTGTGCCTGGATTAGCGGGAGAAATTGACGCAAGATTGGAAGCTCGGCTTTCCATGCAGCTTCCGCGCGCGTCTTGGCGTTATCTAGTTTGTCTCCAAGATATTTGTCATGGAGATTGTCGAAGAAGGGTCCAGATAGCGCTGTGGCCATAACGTGTCCTATCACCATCAAAACCGGTGTTGTCTAGTGGATAGAATCAGACGTTTCGAACCCTCTGCAACCGGTACAAGTGATTGATATGACTCACGACGCTTCGGACTCTTCCGTTTGATTTTCACCACTAGGAGCGAATATACGCGATAGCATTCGCTGCGAGCCAGGATTCAACTCGGGCGCGTATGTCAAGGCGTTCCCTCTCGGGTCGTCAAGCATAGTAGCCTGTCCTTGTCGCCGCGCAAACCGGAATTGCGGGGCCAGCTTACTTAATCCCTTTGTTGGGACAGGGGACGGAAAATGGGCGTTCAGTGAGTCGTCGCCGAATTGTCATAGCGCGTTTGCGCCGCCAACCTCCTGATAACCCACCTTTTTCCGCCCTCGTGTCAACAAGCCCTTTCGACATTTCCAAAATCACGCTATCCTACCTCTATCCCGCTGCTTCGGCACGGGCGGGAGAGGAGAGCGGCGATGGACGGCGGCGGGCCGGAGCTTTCGGCGCGGGCGCGCACGCGCGAGGCGGCGCGGGAGCGGCGGCAGAAACGCGCGCGCCTGCGCAGCGACATTCTCGATCTCGTCGTCTCCGGCTACGCCGATGAGGCGATCGCCGACAGCTTGAAGCTCAGCGTGAAAACCGTGCGGCGCGCGACGGCCGAGGCGATCGAGAAGCGCCGGCTCGACTGCGGCGGGCACACCGTTCCCTTGCAGGCGCTGCGGCTGACCTAGCCGTTGCGCGTCGTCGATCTCAATCTCGAGAAGGACGATCTCGAAGCGGTCGGGCCGATGCCGAAGGTCATCGCGCGGCTCGACCAATATCACGCGCCGCCGCTGGCCCTGTCGGCGCCGCGCGTCGCCGAAATGGGACCGAAAACGGCGCCCAAGCGGTTGAGATTCCCTAGCGCGGGACACGGATCGGCTTTGGGCGATCTGTCGTTGGCGACACGTTCGCTGAGGCTCGGCGACAGGCGCCAAACGCAAAGCGCCTCCTCCGCCTCAGTCGATCGCGTGCGCGGGCGCGCGCGTCGGCGAGCCGGCCGGCGCGGCGCGCAGGTACTGCGCCGGCCACGGCGCCGGGAGGCCGAGTTCGAGCGCGGCGTGCAGCGGCCAATAGGGGTCGCGCAACAGTTCGCGCCCCAGCAGCACCAGATCGGCTTGGCCGGCGCGGACGATCTGATCGGCCTGAGCGGCCGTGGCGATTATGCCGACCGCCGCGGTCGCGATGTCCGCTTCGCGCTTGATCCGCTCGGCGAAGGGGACTTGGTAGCCGGGGCCGACGGGAACCCTCGCCGTCTCGACGTTGCCGCCCGACGAGCAGTCGATCGCGTCGACGCCGAGACCCTTCAGCCGGCGCGCCAGTTCGACCGACTGGTCGACGTCCCAACCGCCCTCTGTCCAATCGGTCGCGGAAATGCGAACGAACAGCGGACATTTTTCGGGGAGAACCCGGCGCGCCGCGGCGACGCATTCGCATAAGAACCGCGCGCGATTGTCGAACGAGCCGCCATAGGCGTCGGCGCGGCGGTTGCTCAGCGGCGAAAGAAACTGGTGCGCCAAGTAGCCGTGCGCGGCGTGAATCTCGATCGCGCGGAAGCCGGCGGCGTAGGCGCGGCTCGCCGCGGTCGCGAACGCCTGTTGCAGCGCTGCGATGCGCTCGAGGCTCAGCGCCTCCGGCGTCGCGTAGCTCTCGCCGAAGCGAATCGCGCTCGGCCCGACCGGGCACCATCCGCCCTCCGCCTCGGGCACGGCGCCTTGTCCCGACCAAGGCCGATAGGTGCTGGCCTTCCGCCCGGCGTGGGCGAGTTGAATCCCGGCGATCGCGCCTTGCCCGTCGAGGAAGCGGGCGATGCGCGCGAGCGGCTCGAAGTGCTTTTCGCTCCAGACGCCGAGATCCTGCGGCGAAATCCGCCCCTCCGGCGAGACCGCCGCCGCTTCGGTGAACACCAGCGCCGCGCCGCCGACCGCGCGCGCCGCGAGATGGGCGAAATGCCAATCGTTCGCGAAGCCGTCGAGGCAGGAATATTGGCACATCGGCGAAACGCCGATGCGATTGGCGAGCGTAACGTCGCGCAGACGAAGCGCGCTGAACAAGTTCGGCATGGCGGGGCGATCCGGGCTTGGAGGCGGTTGGGTCCCATTGTGCCCACGCCTCGATCCGGGTTTTAAGGGGCGCGCGCGGCTGCGGACGACGGAGAAGTGATTTGCGCCGCGCCGCGCGATCGGCCATTTTCTCGTGTTCGAACCGCCGTCGGACCGCGCAGGGCGATCGCGGCCGCTTGGCCCCCGGCGCGCGCAAATCCAAGCTGAAGGCGTCACCCCATGAGCATGCCCACCGCCCAACTCGGCCGGACCGGCCTCACCGTTTCGCGCCTCGCGCTCGGCACCATGACGTTCGGCTTTCAAACGGAGGAAGCCGTCGCGCGCCAGATCATGGCCAAGGCGGCGTCGGCGGGCGTCACCCTGTTCGACACCGCCGACGTCTATCCGGTCGGCGGCGACCTGACGACCGTCGGGCGCACCGAGGAAATCGTCGGCCGCTGGCTCAAAGGCCAGCGCGGCTCGTTTATCCTGGCGACCAAGGCGGTCGGCAATATGGGGCTCCATCCTTGGGACCGCGGCGCCTCGCGCAAGCATCTTCTCGACGCCGTCGACGCGTCGCTGCGCCGCCTGCAGACCGACTATGTCGACCTCTACCAACTCCATTCCGACGATCGGACGACGCCGCTCGATGAGACGCTGGAGGCGCTGGACGTCATCGTCAAATCCGGCCGAGCGCGCTATGTCGGCGTCTCCAATTTTCTCGCCTATCGGATCGCGATCGCTTTGGGCCGCGCCGAGTTGAGGGGCTGGGCGCGCCCGGTCTCGATCCAGCCGCGCTACAGTCTGCTGTTCCGCGAGATCGAGCGCGAGCTGCTGCCGCTCGCCGCGGAGCAGGGCCTCGGCGTCATCCCCTATAATCCGCTGGCGGGCGGCCTGCTGAGCGGCAAGCACAAACTCGACGCCGCGCCGACGCCTGGCACGCGCTTTGCGTTGGGGTCGATCGCCGAGGTCTATCAGAGCCGCTACTGGAACGAACGCGCGTTCGCCGCCGTCGCTGGTCTGCAACGCCTCGCTCACGAAGCGGGAACGCCGTTGACCACCTTGTCGATCGCCTGGGCGCTCGCCAACCCCGCGATAACCGCGCCGCTCCTCGGAGCGAGCCGCCCCGAGCAGTTGGACGACACCCTGGCGGCGGCGACCTACCAGCTCGACCCGGCGCTCAAGCAGAAGCTCGACGAACTCACGGCCGATTATCGCCGCGGCGACGCGCCGCGCTGAGTCGGGCGCGACGCGGCATCGCAAGCGGCCGACGCGCGAAGGAGGGATCCATGAACGCGCCGCTCCATGACAAGATAGCGCTCGTCACCGGCGGCGGTCGCGGGCTCGGCCGCGCGATGGCTCTGGGGCTGGCGCGAGCGGGCGCCCGGGTCGTCGTCGCCGCGGCGCGCGAGCGCGCGGAGATCGAGCGCGTCGCCGCCGAAGCGCCGAAGGATGCGGTCGTCGCCGTCGTCGCCGACGTGACGAGAGAGGACGATTGCGATCGTCTTGTCGCCGAGACGCTGAAGCGCTTCGGCAAGCTCGACGTGCTGATCAACAACGCCGGACGCGGCATGAAATACGTCAGCGAAAGCTTCCTCACCGAGCCGACGCGGTTCTGGGAGACCGAGCCAGAGACCTGGCGGATGGTGATCGACGCCAACGTCAACGGGCCGTTTCTGATGGCGCGCGCCGCCGCGCCGGCGATGCTCAAGGGCGGATGGGGCCGCATGGTCAACATCTCGATGTCGTATGCGACCATGCGCAGAAGGGGCTTTTCTCCCTATGGCCCGTCGAAAGCGGCGCTGGAATCGGAAACCCGAATTTGGGCGCAGGACTTCGAGGGCACAGGCGTCACCGTCAATGCGGTGTTGCCGGGCGGAGCGACGCTCACCGGCATGATCCCGGCCTCCTTTCCTGAAGGCGAGCGCCGCCGCCTGCTTGATCCCGACATCGTCGTTCCGGTCGTCGTGTGGCTGGCGGACGACTTCTCCGCGGGCGTGACCGGCATGCGCTTCGACGCCTCCCAGTGGCGCACGGACCTCTCGCCGGACGAGGCGGCCAGGCTTTGCGCGAGGCAAGCCGGCGTCTTCGAGGCCAGGTCGTGAGGGTCGGGCGCTTTGCGCCGGCCGGCGTCGGCGCGCCTTCCGCCGGCGGTCGCGATATTCCCCTTGCCCGCCGCGCCCAATCTTGCTAGTCGACGGCCGCGCCCGTTCTCAACCGTTCGGGCGCGCGAACCGATGAGTTTCCGACGCCGGCGCCTGCGCCGGCCCGCCTTTTGAAGAGGCGGCGACGGGCCCCGCGAAGCGAAGCGCTTGTGGGGGCCTGATCCGGCGAAGGGAGCTTCCCGTCAACGCCAACCCCGCCGGCGCCGCCCGATTGGGCTTCTTAGGAGAGACAATGTCCGTACCTGACGCCTCCGCGCCGACGCGCGAGGATTTCACCGCTCTATTGAACGAGACCTACGGCGAGGACGAGGCCTTCGAAGGCTCCGTCGTCAAGGGCCGGGTCGTCGCGATCGAAAAAGACATGGCGCTCATCGACATCGGCCTGAAGACCGAGGGCCGCGTGGCGCTGAAGGAATTCACCAATCACGGCCGCGATCCCGCGCCGAATGTCGGCGACGAAGTCGAGGTCTATCTCGAGCGCATCGAAAACGCGCTCGGCGAAGCGGTCATTTCGCGCGACAAGGCGCGCCGCGAGGAGAGCTGGGTCAAGCTCGAGCAGGCCTTCGAGAAGAACGAGAAGGTCGAGGGCGTCATCTTCAACCAGGTCAAGGGCGGCTTCACCGTCGATCTCGACGGCGCCGTGGCGTTCCTGCCGCGCAGCCAGGTCGACATTCGCCCGGTGCGCGACGTCGCGCCGCTGATGAACGTCCCGCAGCCGTTCCAGATCCTGAAGATGGATCGCCGCCGCGGCAACATCGTGGTGTCGCGCCGCACCGTGCTCGAAGAGAGCCGCGCCGAGCAGCGTCACGAGATCGTCGCCAACCTCGCCGAAGGCCAGGTGATCGACGGCACCGTGAAGAACATCACCGATTACGGCGCGTTCGTCGACCTCGGCGGCATCGACGGCCTCTTGCACGTCACCGACATCGCCTGGCGGCGCGTCAACCATCCGACCGAAGTGCTGAGCATCGGCCAGACGGTGAAGGTGCGCATCATCAAGATCAACCACGAGACCCACCGCATCTCGCTCGGCATGAAGCAGTTGCAGGAGGATCCCTGGTCGGCGATCGAGACGCGCTACACCGTCGGCCAACGCCTCAAGGGGCGCGTCACCAACATCACCGACTACGGCGCGTTCGTCGAGCTGGAGCCGGGCATCGAAGGCCTCATCCACGTCTCCGAGATGTCGTGGACCAAGAAGAACGTCCACCCCGGCAAGATCATTTCGACCAGCCAGGAGGTCGAGGTCCAGGTGCTCGAGGTCGACGCCGCCAAGCGCCGCATTTCGTTGGGGCTCAAGCAGACGCTGCAGAACCCGTGGGAGGCCTTCGCCGCCAAGCATCCCGTCGGTTCGACGGTCGAGGGCGAGGTCAAGAACAAGACCGAGTTTGGCTTGTTCATCGGTCTCGACGGCGACGTCGACGGCATGGTGCATCTCTCCGATCTCGACTGGACGCGCCCCGGCGAGCAGGCGATCGAGGAGTACAAGAAAGGCGATCGGGTCAGCGCCAAGGTCCTCGACGTCGACATCGAGAAGGAGCGCATCGCGCTCGGCGTCAAGCAGCTCGCCAACGATCCCTTCGCGGCCAAGAAGGCGAGTGAAGAGGGCGGCGACGGCGAACTCCGCAAGGGCTCGGTGGTGACCTGCGAGGTGGTCGAGGTCAAGGAAGGCGGCATCGAAGTGAAGATCGCCGGCATCGACCTCAACGCGTTCATCAAGCGCAGCGAACTGGCGCGCGACCGCGGCGACCAGCGCCCCGAGCGGTTTTCGGTCGGCGAAAAGGTCGATGCGCGCATCACCCAGTTCGATCGCCGCGCGCGCAAGATCGCGGTGTCGATCAAGGCGCTGGAAGTGGCCGAGGAAAAGGAGGCGATCGCGCAGTACGGCTCGGCCGACTCGGGCGCTTCGCTCGGCGACATCCTCGGCGCCGCGCTGAAAGCCCGCGACAAGGCGGAAAAGCCCAAGAAGGGCGAGTGAACGGATAAGCGCGCTCGCGCACTTCGCGAAGCCTGCGGCCAATCCCCCAGGCCCCTCTCACCCAGCCTCTCCCCGCAAGCGGGGAGAGGAGCGCGCGGCGCCGTTCTTCCCCTCTCCCCGCTTGCGCCCGCCAAACGCTTCGCGTTTGCGGCGGAGAGGCTGGGTGAGGGCTTAGGTGAGTTTCCGCTCCGTCGCCCTAAACCGTCAGCCCGGCGTCGGCGCGCGCCGCCGCCCGCTGCTTGGCGCCTGGGCAGGTCTTCAGGCGTTCGCGCAGGTCCTCGATCAGCCAGCGGCCGGCTCGCCCGAGCGCGCGCGCCCGCTCGTGGACGACGGAGATCGGCAATTCGACCGGGACGTGGTCGGCGATGACGAGTCGTTTCAGGAGGCCGGCGGTGATATGGGCCTCGACCAAATGACGCGGCATGTTGCACCAGCCGAAGCCCGCGAGCAGGAACTCCAGCCGCGTCGACAGGTCCGCGAAGCGCCAGATATGCGAGCCGACCACGCCGCCCTGCGTGTTCTGCGTCATCGAGGTGCGATCGGTCAGCACCAGTTGCACGTGCGGTTCGAGCGCTTCGCGCGCGATCGGCGCGCGCGCGCGGGCGAGCGGGTGGTCGGCGGCGACGACGGGGATGAGCGCGATGCGGGTGAGGAACTCGGCGCTGAGGTCGCGCGGCGGCCCGGCGAGCAGGGTGTAGATCGCCATGCGCGCCGCGCCCTCGCGCAGGCGCTGTTCGGCGCCGCCGAGCGCCTCGGTGAACACGGTCGCGGGCAGTTTCGGGAATTCGCCGCGCAGCGCGCTCAGGCTCATCATCAACAGCGGCATGGGGAAGATCGCGTCGACCGCCAGCGTCAGTTCCGGCTCGACGTCCTCGGCCATGCTCGCGGCCCGGGCGCGCATCGCCTGGGCGCTTTCGAGGATCGCCCGCGCGTCCTTGACGATGGCGAGGCCGGCGTCGGTCAGAGCCGGGGTGCGCGTCGAGCGGTCGAACAAGGGGACGCCGAGCGTCGCCTCCATCGCCTGCACGGCCTGACTGATCGCGGATTGCACCCGGCCGAGCCGTCGCGCCGCCGCCGAAAAGCTGCCGGCCTCGGCGACCGCTGCGAGAACCCGCATCTGGTCGAGCGTCAGGGGATCGAACATCCATCACCTCGACTGATATGTTCCACCACAATTTTGCCGATTGCAATGATGGAGCCCGACCCCCAACTTAGTGGGCGCCGCAACTTTCGCCAAGGGAAACCCCAATGACCGCTCATGTGCCTCACCACAAGCTTCTCGCCGCCGACGCGATCGCCCAGATTTTCACCAACGCGCGCACCCATAACGGATTCGCCGACAAGCCGGTCCCCGACGAATTGCTGCATCGTGCGGTCGAACTGGCGAAAATCGCCCCGACCAGCGCCAATCAATCGCCGCTGCGCCTCGTCTTCCTGCGCTCGAAGGAGGCCAAGCAGCGCCTCGCGCCGGCGCTTTCGCCCGGCAATCTGGAGAAGACGCTTGGCGCGCCGGTCGTCGCCATCGCCGGCTACGACGTCAAGTTCTACGAGCATATGCCGTTCCTGTTCCCGCACGTCCCCGACGCCAAGAGCTGGTTCTCCGGCAACGCCGAATTCGCCGCGCGCAGCGCTTTTCAGAACGGCACCTTGCAGGTCGCCTATCTCATCCTCGCGCTGCGCGCCGTCGGCCTCGACACCGGCCCGATGACCGGCTTCGACAACGCCAAGGTCGATGCCGAGTTCTTCGCCGGGACCAACGTCAAGTCGAACGTCCTCATCAACATCGGCTACGGCGACGCTTCCAAGCTGTTCCCGCGCAGCCCGCGTTTCTCGTTCGACCAGATCGCCAAGATCATCTGAGCGACTCGCGTTCGATCGAGCCTTGAGCGCCGCGCGGGCGACGAGCCCGCGCAGGACCCGTGACTCCTTCCCGCAAGCGACGAGACGCCCCATGAACTTCACCCTCATTCCGGCGGCCTGGACCCCCTATCTGCAAGCGCTTCTGCGCATCATGACAGGGCTCCTGCTGCTCGAACACGGCACCGGCAAGCTTCTGAACTTTCCCGTCATTCCCGGCATCGAACAGATGCTGGGCCACACCCTGCTGCTCGTCACCGGGTCGATCGAACTGATCGGCGGCGCTCTCATCGTCGTCGGCTTCCTGAGCCGCCCGGCGGCGTTCATTCTCGCGGGGTTCATGGCCGCAGCCTATTTCATGGCCCATTTCCCAATGGGCTTTTTCCCCGTCAACAATCACGGCGAGCCGGCGATTCTCTACTGCTTCGTCTTCCTCTACTTCGCCGCCGCCGGCCCCTCCGTCTGGGCGATCGACAAGGCCTGACGCCGTTTCAGGACGATCGGTTCGCCCTTACGGCTTCGCCGGCCATGAGACTCCGCCGGTCAGCGGCCGTGGCGCTCCGGTCGTCGTCGGCAGGGAGATCGGCAGCCCCTGGCGCGAGCGCAGCGCGAGATAGGCGAAGCCCTGCGCCTCCACCACGCCGCCGTCGTAGCCGATCGCCTCGATCGGCTCGACGCGCGCCGCTAAACGCGCTGCGAGCGCGCGCATCAGCGTCAGGTTGCGCCGTCCCCCGCCGCAGACCAGCCAGCGCGGCGCCTTCGCCGGGAAATGCCGCTCCGCCGCCGCGGTCGCTTCGACGGTGAAGGCGGCGAGCGTCGCCGCGCCGTCGGCGTCGCCCAAGCTCTGAACGGCGCCCGCGAGGCGGTGAAAATAGTTGCGGTCGAGCGATTTCGGCGGCGGGCGGTCGAAGTAGGCGTCGCGCATGAAGCGCGCCACCAGCTCTTCATCGACGCGTCCGGCCGCCGCCAGCGCGCCGCCCTCGTCGTAGCCGACGCCCAGCCGCTCGGCGACGAAATCGTCGATCAGCGCATTGGCCGGGCCGGCGTCGAAAGCGATGATCTCGCCGCGAGCGCCGAGATAGGTGACGTTGCCGACGCCGCCCCAATTGACGATCGTCAGCGGACGCTCCAGCCCTGCGCACATCGCCGCGTGGTAGAGGGGAATGAGCGGCGCGCCTTCGCCGCCGGCGGCGACGTCGGCGGCGCGAAAATCGTTGACGACGTCGATTCCCAGCGCCTTGGCGGCGCGCGCGCCGTCGCCGAGCTGGCGGGTCAATTTTTCGCGTGGCCGATGCAGCACCGTCTGGCCGTGCAGCCCGACTGCCGCGACGCTCCGCCGGTCGATGGCGAACTTTTCCAGGAAAGCCTGGATTGCAGCGACGTGCGCGTCGGTGACGGCGTGTTCGAGTTGCATGAGCGACCCTCGCGCGCGCTCCGGGTCGGCGACGACTTCGCGCAGCGCCGCGCCGACGTCGGAAGGATAGGGAAACGTCGCGCCGGGGCCCGTTTCGACGCGCGCGCGGCCGTCGCTGCGGATCAGCGCGACGTCGATCCCGTCCATCGAGGTGCCGCTGATGGCGCCGATCGCGGCGGCGAGGTCCCCGGCGCCGTTCATTCGCTCGCGCCGACGCGGAAGACGCGCGCCACGGGATCGCGGCGATCGAGGCCGTCGACGGCGAGCGAGGGAGGCGGCGGGGGATCGAACCGGAAGGGGCTCATCCGCTCACTTCTCGCTCTGGCCGGCGCCGGGCGCCCACAGGACGTCGCTGCGGCCCGAATCGTTGGCGTAACGCGCGGCGACGAACAGATAGTCCGACAGCCGATTGATGTAGCAAAGCGCCGGCGCGCCGACCGCCTCGCCGGGAATCGCCGCCAGCGCGACGATGCGCCGCTCGGCGCGGCGGCAGACCGCGCGCGCCTGGTGCAGCGCCGCGGCGGCGCCCGTCCCGCCGGGCAGCACGAACGAGCGCAGCGGCTCGAGGTCCGCGTTGAGGGCGTCGATGTCGCGTTCGAGCCGTTCGACCTGGATCGGCGCGACACGCAGCCGCGCATCGGCGTGGCCCTGCGCCGGCGGCGCGCAGAGGTCGGCGCCGAGATCGAAGAGATCGTTCTGGGCGCGCGCCAGCGTCGCGTCGATCGCGGCGAGGCGCGGATCGTCGCGCGTCGCGGCGCGCGCCACGCCGATCGCGCAATTCGCCTCGTCGACTTCGCCGTAGGCGGCGACGCGGGCGTCGAATTTTTGCCGCCGCTCGCCGTCGCCGAGCCCGGTCGTGCCGTCGTCGCCGGTGCGAGTGTAGATTCGATTGAGGCGCACCATCGCTTCGCTCCTAGCGCGTTCGCGGCAATAGCATGACGACGATAATGACGATGCCGAGGAACAGCGCTCCCACGCGCCATCGCGACGGCCGCTGCGACGCATCGCCGGACGCCCCGCGCCACCGGCTGGCGAGTCCGAAAGTCAAGACCACGGCGGCCATGACGATCGCGATTCTGACGTCGGCGTTGGGGATCGACGGCATGAGCGGTTCCCACCCGATGGAGCGAAGCCGCTTATAAGCGGGGCGGCGCTGATGGCCAAGCCGGGCGGGGCGAACCTTCCCAGACACAACTTTCCGCTCTCGGCTGCGGTCCACCACCACGCCGATTGCGAAGAGCTTCGCCGCCTCCGGGTGGCGCGCCGTCTCGTCACGTCCCAAGCGCCGTGCCCGGAACCAGGCCTGCGCGCCAGATTTCCGCGTTGCAGTTGTCCGGCGCGATGACGCGAAGCCGTTCCGGCACGACCGGCCGTTGGCCCGCCCGCGCGGCGAGGAGAATTCGCCGACGCTCCATTTCCGCGCTGACGAGATTTTGGCGGCATAGCCACGAAAGCGCCGGCGAGGCGCCGCCGAACGCCGACGAGAAACTGAAGGTTCGCTCGAATTGCTCGGCAGCCGCGACAGCGAACCAATCCTTCGGCTGGCTTCCCGGAGCGATGTCGTCAAACCTCGGACTCGCCGGCCAAAACGGCTCGCTGAGCGGAAACGGCGTTCTTTGCAGCATTGGAAGAAGCTGCCGCAAGACCGCGACGCATTCGCTGCGCGCGCCCCATTCCCACGCAACGCGAGCCCACGTCGATGCGCGTTCGGCCGTGCAAGCCCGTGCGCAGAGGAAGCGAAGATTTTGAAGTGCGAACGCCAGCGCGGCGCAACGTGTCGCAACCGACCGATCCGGGCTGCGCCATACGGCGTAGGCGGCGAGACAATCCTGATAACCGGTTTCCGGGGATACGCCGTTCGAACGGGAAACTGTCGCCGGAGACGCGAACTCTTGACGCCGCCAGAATGCCGCGGCGCGTCTTCGATCGCCGGCGCCGGGCGTCCATTGCGGAATGGTCTCCGCCAGAAGGCGCTGTCGGGAAAGGGCGCTCACACGGTCCGGCTTCGCAGCGAACAGATTGAGTTCGTATCCATCCATCGGCTGCGACGCGTCTTGTGGGACCAGAATGGGCGCCCCTGGAAGCAGGCGAAACACGCGATAGCCGAGAGTCGGAAAAAGCTCCAACAGCCGCTCGTTCACTTTGTCGCCGGCCTTGATCTCGAACATCGTCAAAGGGGAATGCTCGGCGAAAAAAGTGCGCCCGCCCGCGATGATCCGCTCCTCTTCGCCTTCGGCGTCAATTTTGACGAAATCGATCGACGGCCATGCGCGGGCGCCGCTCTCCACATCGAGGCTGGTGATGTGGACCGGTTCGCCATCGTCGGCGGTCGCGAGCGCGCGCAATTCGCTCGAGGCGGCGAAGGCGAGACGTCCTTCTCTTTCGCGATCAGAAACCGCGGCGCCGACAATTTCGAGATTATCGACGCCATTGAGGGCGCGGCTGCGTTCCAACAACTGCCGCGCTTCGGTTCCGGGCTCATACGCGAAGACACGGCCGCCCGGGCCGACCAGACGAGCCATCGGCAGGCTGTATAGTCCGAGGTTGGCGCCGATATCGACGGCGTTCATCCCCGGCCGGAGAAAACCGCGCAGGAGATCGATCTCCTTTTCGAACCATTGCTCCTGCTCCAGAAGGACGTAGCTGGTGATGGCCGACAATGTCGCCGGCGCGGCGATGGTCATTCCATCACGAAGCCGCACTTCGAGAGTTCCTTGCGGCGCGCTCGCCGCCGAGACCGGCCTGCCGGCGGTTCGCAGCCGCTCGAGGTGTTCGGCGTTCGACTTCAGTATCTGTTGCCGACGTTCGACTTGCCGTCGGATCACATCGTCGTTCTGCCGGGGGTCCGAGAACGAATTCGGCTGCAATTTCGCCAACCTGTTGTTGACATAGATTGGATAGAACCAGCCGAGCGTTCCATTACTCAGGCGTTGCAACTCTGTCATATCATAAAGAAAGAATCCGGCGTCCACGAGCGTCCGGTTGAGGTTCTGGAAGTCCTCGATGTCGGCCGCGCAGATTACGGCCTCACAATTCTGCAGCATCTCGCTGGCGCCGCGTAGCACGCTTTCCTCGGCGCCCTGTCCGTCGAGCTTGAGCAAGAACGGCGGCGCCAGCGCGAGTTCGCGCGCCAGCGTGTCCAGCGTGGTCGCCGGCACAGTGACCTTGCCGTCGATCAAATCATTGATGCGGCGCGAGTACGGATCGCCTGCAGGTCGCAGCGACGACCAATAGGGATGCGCCGAAGTGGTGATCTCAATCTCGCCGATATGATCGGTGATCGCACAGATTTTGTAATGGCCGCCGACCACGTCACGGATTGCCTTCAGCGACTCCTCGTATAACGCGTTGGCGTCGATGTTGATTGGCGCCGCGCCAGGCACAAGTCCCAGCGATTGCAGCTCGAGGAACAGATGCCCATCGGCGCAGCCAATATCGATTACCGTGCCGTAGCGAACACCGTGGTTGCGCAGCCGCTCCAGCGGCCCGAGCATCGTGTTCGGATCGAACCTCGGCATACTTCACCTCGCACGATTGCGGCCTGATCGCCTCCGAACTCGGCGGTAAGGACCTTCGCCCACGCAGGTTGCGAGCCGCCAGTTGTGGCCCGCCAGCCGAATCTTGCCCCGTCGCCCGCGCCATGCGCGGTCGCCACATTTTCGGCCGCCCCGACGCTCTGCCACACGCAAGACTTATCACGGTTGTGATTACTAAGACGCAGATCGCCTGTTTCCGCAACGGGCGCCCAGCGAAAATCTTCGGCGCGGAGGCGGGCGCGAGAAGTCCAGATAGCGAGCGGCGGGTCCAACAGAGGTGGCCGCCATCCGAAGGCGAACCTCAACTCGCCACTCGACCACACGGCCCGTCAAACCCCACGGGAGGCACGCGTCGAGCCTCCTTAATTGCGGCGGCCGCTCAGCGACCGCGCTTTCGCACCGCCGCGGCGCTGACGCGATACCGATATTGATTAACTTAAGCCTGGCGCCAGCGCCGCCACATCCGGCGGAAGGCGGCTTCGAACTTGCGGGCGAAGGCGGCCCCGTCGCATAGCGACGAGGCCGCCATGCGCGGGCGCGTCGAGCGACGTAATTCGGCCAGGCGTTCACGATCGCCGGCCTCGCGCGTCGCGGCGCGCGCCAGGCCGATCGCGCAATTGGCCTTGTCGACTTCGCCGTAGGCGGCGACGCGCGCGTCGAACTTTTGCCGCCGCTCGCCGTCGCCGAGCCCGGTCGTTCCGTCGTCGCCGATGCGAGTGTAGATTCGATTGAGGCGCACCATCGCTTCGCTCCTAGCGCGTTCGCGGCAATAGCATGACGACGATAATGACGATGCCGAGGAACAGCGCTCCCACGCGCCATCGCGGCGGCCGCTGCGACGCATCGCTGGACGCCCCGCGCCACCGGCTGGCCAGTCCGAAAGTCAACACCACAGCGGCCATGACGATCGCGATTCTGACGTCGGCGTTGGGGATCGACGGCATGAGCGGCCTCCGCGCGCTAAAGCCTGACGTCCTTAATTCGATTCGTCTCAGCCGTCATTGCGAGCGACAGCGAAGCAATGACGGCGAAGGTCTGTTTCAATCTAAAGACATCATGCTCTTGAGCCAAGCTACTTATGTGCGGCGCTTTTGGCCAGACCGGGCGGAATGAGCGGCGGTTGCCGCGACATCCGTGCCGGCGTAGTGAAGGAAGCAACGCGAAGGGGGCTTACGGGCGTGTCCTGGGGGATGCTGGCGCGGTTCGCATCGCCGGCCACGATGCGATCGGACTTTCGCAATCGTGCCTGCGACGCCTTTCGGCGCCGCGGCTCACGACGAAAGGCGAAGGAACAATTCGAGCCGCTGTCGCGACGCGCTCGGTCTCCGTCGTTAAGCCTACGGCATTCACACATCTCGGCGACAGCGCGGAAACTCACCCGCGCCCCTCACCCTGCCTTTCCGCCGCAAACGCGAAGCGTTTTGGCGGGGGAAGGCGCGGGGAGAGGAGAAGACCGGCGCCGCGCGCCCCTCTCCCCGCGTAGCGGGGAGAGGCAGGGTGAGGGGCCCGGCGATTGGCCGCAGGCTTCGAAAATGCGTGAATCCGCTAGCGTCCTTGAGCGGCGAGTGGGCGGCAAGCCGGGCTTGTCGGCGAGCGGCGGAGCGCATGACCGTCCGCGGGGAGCTGCATGATGACGAACGGCGCTTCTGAGACGGCGCGCACGGAGCGCAAGGCCAAGGTCTTCATCTCCTATTCGCGCAGCGACATGGTCTTTGCCGACCGTCTCGAAGCGGCGCTGAAGGCGCGCGGGTTCGAGCCGCTGCTCGACCGCGCCGAGATCTATGCATTCGAGGATTGGTGGAAGCGCATCGAGGCGCTGATCGTGCAGGCCGACACGATCGCGTTCGTGCTCAGTCCCGAGTCGGTTGCTTCCCCGATTTGCCAGCAGGAGGTCGACTTCGCGGCCTCGCTCAACAAGCGCTTCGCGCCGATCGTGTGCCGACCGGTGAGCCCTGAATCGGCGCCAACGGCGTTGTCGCGGCTCAATTGGATAGTTTTCGATGACGCGGCGCGTTTCGACGAGCGCATGGACCAGCTCGCAAAGGCGCTGGAAACCGACATCGAGTGGATCAGGAAGCACACCGAGTTCGGCGAGCACGCGCGCCGCTGGGACGCCGCCGGCCGCCCCGACCCACACGGGCTGCTATTGCGCCCGCCAGTCCTGGACGAAGCTGAACAATGGATCGCTGGGCGCCCGCCGGGCGCGCCGGAGCCGACGGACGCCATCCGGGCGTTCATTGCGGCGAGCCGCGCGGCGTTCGACCAGGAGGAGGCGGCTTCCCTTGCGAGCCAGGTCAATTCGCTCGCCCAAGTCGCCGAGGGCGAACAACTCCGCGGCAATTGCGATACTGCGCTCAAGCTCTCGGTCCTTGCGGCGCGTTGGGACCTTGAATCCCAACAGGGCGCCTCAGAGCCTTCGCGCGCCGCCGCCATGCTGGCTGCTGTCGTTTCGCAATGTGACTGGCGCCTCATGCTGGCTGGGCACGAAAACTATGTTCTATCCGCCGCCTTCAGCCCCGATGGGTCGCGCATCATCACGGCGTCGCATGACAGGACCGCGCGCATCTGGGATGCCGCCACCGGCAAGGAAATCACGGTCCTGCGCGGACACGAGAACACTGTCCGGTCCGCTGCCTTCAGCCCCGACGGTTCGCGCATCGTCACGGCATCGGACGACAAGACCGCCCGCATCTGGGACGCCGCCACGGGCAAGGAGATCATGGTCCTGCGCGGGCACGGGCACTGGGTAGCGTCCGCCGCCTTCAGCCCAGACGGGTCGCGCATCGTCACGGCGTCAGATGACAAGACCGCGCGCATCTGGGACGTCGCTACGGGCAAGGAGATCATGGTCCTGCGCGGACACGAGAACCCTGTGGAGTCCGCCGCCTTCAGCCCCGACGGCTCGCGCGTCGTCACAGCGTCAGGGGACAAGACCGCGCGCATCTGGGACGCCGCCACCGGCAAGGAGATCATGGTCCTGCGCGGACACGAGCAGACCGTGTGGTCCGCCGCGTTCAGCCCCGATGGCTCGCGCATCGTCACAGCCTCAGGGGACAAGACCGCGCGCATCTGGGACGCCGCCACCGGCAAGGAAATCATGGTCCTGCGCGGGCACGAGCGCAGCGTGTGGTCCGCTGCCTTCAGCCCCGACGGTTTGCGCATCGTCACGGCATTAGACGACAAGACCGCCCGCATCTGGGACGCCGCGACCGCGGACGAGATCATGGTCCTGCGCGGGCACGGGCAATTCGTGCGTTCCGCCGCCTTCAGCCCCGACGGCTCGCGTATCGTCACATCGTCGAATGACAAAACCGCGCGCATCTGGGACGCCGCGACCGGCAAGGAGATCATGGTCCTGCGCGGACACGAGAACCCTGTGGAGTCCGCCGCCTTCAGCCTCGACGGCTCGCGCATCGTCACGGCGTCGCGGGACAAGACCGCGCGCATCTGGGACGCCGCGATAGGGACGAAGATCATGGTTCTGCGCGGACACGAGGGCGAGGTAAACTCCGCCGCCTTCAGCCCTGATGGCTCGCGCATCGTCACGGCGTCGCGGGACAAGACCGGGCGCATCTGGGACGCCGCGACAGGCACGAAGATCATGGTCCTGCGCGGACACGAGGGCGTCGTGTCGTCCGCCGCCTTTAGCCCCGATGGTTTGCGCATCGTCACGGCGTCAAGTGACAAGACCGCACGCATCTGGGATGCCGCCACCGGCAAGGAAATCACGGTCCTGCGCGGGCACGGGGACGAAGTGCATTCCGCCGTTTTCAGCCCCGATGGCTCGCGCATCGTCACAGCGTCAGGGGACAAGACCGCACGCATCTGGGATGCCGCCACCGGCAAGGAAATCACGGTCCTGCGCGGACACGAGAACACTGTCCGGTCCGCTGCCTTCAGCCCCGACGGTTCGCGCATCGTCACTGCATCGGACGACAAGACCGCCCGCATCTGGGACGCCGGCACGGGCAAGGAGATCATGGTCCTGCGCGGGCACGAGAATGAAGTGTGGTCCGTCGCCTTCAGCCCCAACGGCTCACAGGTCGTCACGGCGTCAGGGAATATCTTTTCGTCCTCGGACAATACCGCGCGTATCTGGGACGCCGCGAGCGGCAAGGAAATCACGGTCCTGCGCGGACACGAGGACCATGTGAATTCCGCCGCCTTCAGCCCTTACGGCTCGCGGGTCGTCACGGCGTCAGGGGATATCTCTTCGTCCTCGGACAACATCGCGCGCATCTGGGACGTGCATTTCGCAACGATGTCGATGCAGGACCTCGTGGTCGAAGTTTGCACGCGGCGGCTGCGCAGCTTCGGCAAACTGAACCGCGAGGAGATGCGTCTTGCCGGCTATCCCGACAGCACGCCCGAGATCGACGTCTGCGCGGGCATCGAGTGAGCCGAACGCTGGGCTTGCGACTGTCCGCCTCTGCCGCCAAACGGCCGTTCGCGCCGCCGGGCGGCTCATACCAACTCCGAGCACTTCCAACCGCCGTCATGCCCGGCCTTGTGCCGGGCATCCACGCGGTGAGGCTGCTTCCACCCATCAGCAAGGGGCTGATAAAGCGCGGCATTTCGTCCGGCGAAGCGGCTGCGTGACGGCGTGGATGCCCGGCACAAGACCGGGCATGACGAGTCATCAATTCTGAGCCCTGGCATCAATCCCGCTTCAGCAGCCGTTCGAGATAGTCGCGCTCGTCGCCCGGGCGGTTGGGGTCGGCGAGGCGGCGGCGCAGTTCTTGTAAGACGCGGCGCGCGCGTTCGGCGACGTCGGCGCCGCCGTGGAGCGAGCCTTCCATCGCGCCGCGTCCGTCGCCGCGCTCGCGCCCCAACGGGTCGCGCCCCTGCCCGAATTCGCCGGGACGCCGGCGGGTCGCCGTGAATCCGCCCTGCCCGTCGCCTTGCATCTGGCGTTGCAGGCCCTGCGCCCCCTCGCGCAGCGCCTGCAGCGCGCGGCCCTGCGCTTCGACCGCCCGACCCTTGCCGGTGTCGCCCATCTCGTCCGGCGGGCCGTCCTCGTTCGGCGTGTTTTCGAGCGCCTCGCCGTCGGCCTCGAGATCGCCTTCGGCCTCCTTCATGTCGCCTTCGGCCTCGTCGAAGCCTTTTTCGCCCTTCAGCCCGAGGCTCTTGAGCCGCCGCTGCATTTCGGCGAGGCGCTCGCGCAGCGCGCGTTGGCGCTGTTCCAGCGTCGGCTCGCCCGCCCGTTCGCCCTCGTTCGCCTGCGGCGCGGCGCCATCCTCGCCCGAGTCGCGGCGCAGGCGCTCGCGCTGATCGCGGCGGAAGGTTTCGTCGCGGAGCGCCTGTTGATCGCGCAGCAGCTTTTCGAGTTCGCCGAGTTGCTTGCGCATTTCGCGCATCGCCGGGTCGGCCTCGGCCTGGCGCGCGCTGCGCATGTTCTCGAACATGTTCTGCAGGCGATCGAGCATCGCCTCGACGTCCTCGCGCGCGCCGTTGCGCGCCGCGTCCGCGAAGCGGTCGAGCAGGCTCTCGAGGTCTTGTTCCTCCATCGGCGTCGCCTCGGAGTCGACGTTCGGCGCCTGGCTCGCGAGGTCGCGCATGTAGCGCTCGGCGGCGTCGCGCAATTCCTTGGTCAGCTCGCGAATCTCTTCGTCGCCGGCGCCGCGCTGCAGCGCCTCGCGCAGCTTGTCCTCGGCGGCCCTGAGATCGCGCTGCGCCTCAGAGGCATCGCCGTCTTCGATTTGGACCGCCATCGCCCAGAGAAGATCGGCGACCGCGACGAGATCGGCGTCGCCGCGCGCCGCCGCGAGGCGCGATTGCGCCGCGCGCAAGCCGAGGTAGGCGCCGGCCGGCGTGGCGAAAACGTCCGGCGCGATCAGCAGCGCCGCGATCGCCGCGGCGAGGCGCGGGCGATCGTGGTCGGGATCGAGGATCAGGCCGCGACGCTGCTCGACCAGCGCGCGCGCGATGGGGTTATGGAAATCGCGTTGAGGCAGCGAAATCGCAATCGGCGCGCTCGATCCGACCGCGCCCGAGAGGCCGGTCGCCTTCAGCGTCATCGCGACCTCGGCGCCGGCCCACGGGTGCTCGGAGAGATCGCTGGTCGTCGTCGCTTCGCCGACGCCGTTTGCGGCGCTCGGCAATTGCAACGCCGGCTTCGGCGCTTCGATCAGCGCGCGCGGCGGCGCGGCGGCGCCGTCGCCGCGCGGCTTGGAGAATTCCGCCTCGGCGCTCGCGACGCCGTAGCGATCGGCGAGCGCGTAATGGAGCGTCAGCGAGCCGCTGAGATTGGCGCGGGGCGGATCGATCAGCGTGATCGTCGGCTCGCCCGCCGCGATCGCGGCGATGGCGAAGGCGGCGAACGGCGATCCGTAGCGCGTGAGCGTCAGCGCGCCGTCGCCGCGGAGGGTCCAGCGGCGCTCGATCGGCGCGCCTGCCCCGCTCGCCTTCTGGTCGCCCGCGAGCGGCGTCAGCGCGCCCTCGACGTGGGCTTCGATCGCGCTCGCCTCGGCGCGCACGACCAGGATCGAGCCTTCCGGCGCGACGAGTTTTTGCGCCGGGCCCGCCTGAGGCGAGACGTCGAGCAGGATCGGCGGCTTGCCGGTGTAGGCGGGCGGATCGATCCAGGCGTCGAGGCGCTGAGCCGCCGCCGCGGCCGAGCCGCCGCGCCAGTCGAACGCCGCCGCGACGCGCGCATGGCGCTCGGGGCCGGCGACGATCGCCGCGGCGAGCGCGAGCAGGAGAGCGGCGAAACGCAGCGCGCGCGGATCGCGCAGCGCCATGCGCGGCGAGGGGAAAGCGGGGGCGATGCGCGCGACCTGCCGGGCGAGGCGGCGCCGGTGGAGGCGCCACAGCGCGCCGGTCGTCGGGTCGTCGCCGGCCATGGCGAGCCGATCGGCCAAAGAGGCGGCCGGCCGATGCGGCGTCGACGCATCGCGGTCGAGACGGGCAAGCGCTTCCTGCCGCGTCGGCCGCTTCAGGCGCGCCAGCGGGGCGAGCGCGGCGGCAAGGAGCGCGGCGAACAGCGCCAGGCCGGCGATGCGGCCCGCGCGCGGCGCAGCGAACCACAGGCCGAACCACGAGACGGCGAGAAAAAGCGCCACAAGCGCGCCGGCCCAGGCGAGCGGCGGCCAAATCCGCTCGAAGACGAGGACCGCCTCGGCCCGCCGCGCCAAAGCCTCGAGCGGGCCGCCGGCGTTCTGCGACGCGTCGCGCCGAACCTCGTCCTGGGCTTCGCCCGAATCCAATGCGTCTCTCCTCGACGGCGCTTCATGCGGCCGGGAAGCGACGCCTCACCCTCACCTCAACCACGGCGGAATTTTGTCCAGGCCGATCAAGTCGTCGTAGCTCGGCCGGGGGCGCACCAGCGCGTACTCGCCGCCCTTGACCAGCGTCTCGGGCGCGAGAAGACGGGTATTGTAGGTTCCCGCCTGCACCGCGCCGTAGGCGCCGGCGGTCATCACCGCGAGATAGTCGCCCGCCTTGACTGCCGCCATTTCGCGATCGAGGGCGAGAAAGTCGCCGCTTTCGCAGACCGGGCCGACGATGTCGGCGCGCAGCCGCGGGGCGTCGGCCGGCGGCTCGGCGAGCGGCAGGCATTCGTGATAGGCGTCGTAGAGCGTCGGGCGGATGAGGTCGTTCATCGCCGCGTCGACGACCACGAAATTCTTGCCCTCGCCTTGTTTGACGTAGATGACCGAGGTCACCAGCACGCCGGCGCCGCCGACGATGAGCCGCCCCGGTTCGAGAACGATTCGGCAGCCGAGGCCGCGGGTGCGGCGCGCGACGATTTCGGCGTAACGCTCGGGGCGCGGCGGCGGATCGTTGTCGAAGCGATAGGGGACGCCGAGGCCGCCGCCGAGATCGACAT
The DNA here is from genome assembly GCA_963775575.1 of uncultured Alphaproteobacteria bacterium. Taxonomy (GTDB): domain Bacteria; phylum Pseudomonadota; class Alphaproteobacteria; order Rhizobiales; family Beijerinckiaceae; genus Roseiarcus. The sequence goes on along the minus strand of CAVZJG010000002.1, from coordinate 336,967 downwards.
GGTCGATTCGATGACCGTCGGCGCGCAGCTCGCGCACGAAGTCGGCGAGCAGCGCGAAGGCGTCGTCGAACGGCCGCATGTCGGTGATCTGCGAGCCGATATGCATGTCGACGCCGGTGACGGCGAGGCCGGGCAGGGCGCGCGCGCGGGCGTAGATGGCGCGCGCGCGGGAAATGGGCACGCCGAACTTGTTTTCCGATCGCCCGGTGGCGATTTTCGCGTGGGTGCGCGCGTCGACGTCCGGATTGATGCGAATCGCGACCCGCGCGGTTCGACCGCGCGCCGTGGCGACCTCGGAGAGCGCCTCGAGCTCGGGCTCGGATTCGACGTTGAAGCAGAGGATGTCCTCGTCGAGCGCCAAGGCCATTTCGGCGCGGGTCTTGCCGACGCCGGAAAATACGATTTTTTCCGCGGGCGCGCCGGCGGCGCGCGCGCGCCGCAATTCGCCCTCCGAGACGACGTCCATCCCAGCGCCCAGGCGCGCCAGGGTCGTGAGCACCGCCTGGTTGGAATTGGCCTTCACCGCATAGCAGACCAGGGCGTCGCAATCGGCGAACGCGGCGCTGAAGACGCGAAAACGCCGCTCGATGGCGGCGCTGGAGTAGCAGTAGAACGGGGTCCCCACTTCGCCGGCGATGCGCTTGAGAGCGACGTCCTCGGCGTAGAGCGCGCCGCCGCGATAGACGAAATCGCGCATCGCCGCGCGCGCCTTACAACAGCGGATCGAGCGCGAAGGGCGTCTTGGGCGGCGTGATCGGCGGGTTGTTGTGGTGCGTCATGGCCGCCAGGGGATCGTCGGCCGGCTTGGGCGTAGCGGCGGGGGTAGGGGCGAGGGCGCTCGCATTGGGAGGCGGCTCGAGCGGGCCGCGACGCCCGCAGCTCGAGGCGCCGAACGCCACGCCGAGGGCCAGCAACAGCGCGACGACGCGTCGGGCGGGAATTGGCGGTGAGGCTAGGGTCACGGAAACGGCTCCGGCAAAGTCGCCGCACTATACCCGAAAACCGCGCTGATGCGAGGAGAAAGCGCATGGGGGCCGCGGCGGCTTCGTCGCCCGCCCGCTCCCGCCGCGCCTCGGCCGCCGATTTTCCGGTGACAGGCTACTGCCTACGGCGCGCCGCCCCTCTTCCCCGCCGGCGCTTCCCTGCAGATTTCCCCGTGGCGGGCCTTTCCATTCGCCGCTCGCCCCCGCCGCAGGCTCGAATCAGCGGCCGGGGAGAGCGGCGCTGCGGCGAGAGCGTTTTCGCTCCGTCGCGACAAAAACGCGATCCGGCATGCGGCGCGAGCGGCCGCCGTATCGCCCGCAGTCACTGCGATTGACAGGTCTTCAGCATGCCCGACCGTGTGATCTTCACGGCGCAGGCGCTCGCGCTCGCCCAGCGCGTGCGCGGCGCCTTCGGCCCCGTGATCTTTCATCTTTCCGGCGGATGCTGCGAGGGAAGCGCGCCGATGTGCTTTCGCCAGAGCGACTTTCGGGTCGGACCGCGGGAGGCGCTGCTCGGGGTCATCGACGGATGTCCGTTCTACGTCGCTCCCGCGCAGTTCGAATACGGGTCTCACTGCCAATTGACGATCGACGTCGTCGCCGGCGGCGGCGACAGCTTCTCTCTGGAAGCGGCCGAAGGGGTCCGCTTCATCGTCCGATCCCGTCTCTTCACCGAGGCGAAAGCCGCGGAGCTCGATGCGGCGAAAATAGGGAACACAGGAAATAGTGGGAGGGAATACGGGACCGCGCCGCCGCGCCCATAGCTTCCGCTTTCGGAAAAGCGTATCTTCCAGGAGGTCGACGGCGAATGGCGGCGGCCGGGGAGCGCGGCGTTGCGGCGAGAGCGCGCCGATCGTGTTCCGGCTCGGCGACCGCCATGCGGCGATCGCCGGGTCGGTCGTCGAGCGCATTGGCGCCGCAACGCGCCTTGGTCGTCACCAGCAGACCGGTTTTTCCAAGCCGGATTTCGCGGCGAAAGCGGACGGCGCCGCCACCCGGGCAAAGGGCCAAAATAGGCCCGCCGAAGGCGGCGAGAGAACAGGGGGAGAGCTATGCGAGTCGGCGATTTTCTCACGGCGAGCCGCCAAAAGCCCGTCGTTTGCGCGCCGGAGGACACCGTCGAGACGGTCGCGGCGCGGTTGAGCGCCCACAACATCGGCGCCATGCCCGTTTGCGGCGCCGGGGATGCGCTGGTCGGCGTCATCTCCGGACGCGATCTGGTGCGGGCGTTCGCCAAGGACGCCGCGCATTTTCGCGACCGGCGCGTGCGCGACCTGATGACGCGCGAGGTCATTGCGTGCGAGCCGGCGGAGAGCATGGCCGCCGCCGAGAAGCTGATGAACGAATATCACATTCGCCATCTGGCGGTCGTCGAGGGCGGCAAGCTGGTCGGCGTGTTGTCGATCCGCGACGCGATCGCCGCGCGGCTCAGCGAATCGCGCGACGAAGTGAATTTTCTGCGCGACGCCGTCATCGCGGCGCGCCATCTCTGAAAGCGCCGCGCTTACCGCGTCGACGGCCGGAGTCGACTGGGCAGGAAGCGGACGCCAAGTTCGAGCGGCGGGCCTGCGGGGCTGCGAAGTTGCGGCGAGAGCGGGCGTGTCTTGCTTCGGGTCGGCGACCGCCATCGAGAAATCACGGAGCCGGTGGTTGAGGGCGGCGGCGCTCCAACTTCGCAATTCCACCGCCACTCGAAGTCCCGCGCGATGCTCTGCGGGTCTCGCCGTTGGGGCGCCATCCGCTTAAGAGCGCTACGCGAACGCGAGCAACGACGGTCTCGAAGCGGCGCGACGCGGCGGCGAAGAACTATTGGCGATTTGCACGGGCTTTCTCGACGACCTCATCGGCCGTCGGCGGATTGGACGGGTGCCAGCTCAGGCACAGCGGCGTATGGACCTTCACAGGGCGACTGAAACCCTCGGTCGAAAAGTAGAACTCGCCCTTGGCCAACCGCGCAATGTCCTCGGCGGCGCCGCCTTTGGCGGCCATGAGTTCCTGTGTCGCCTGAATGGTCGCGGGCGCGCTCATTCGGCCGTAAACATGCGTCGTGCAATTCGATACGATGGCGTTGTCGATCCCCTTCGGGAGTTGGGTGGCGAAGATCATGCCGAGCCCGAATTTGCGTGCTTGCGCCACCAGCGACAGCGTGCTGGCCTTGCATGCGGTGCCCATTTGCGAAGGCGCGAAATTCTGCGCTTCGTCGAGCACGTAGAGTCGGCCGGCCGGGCTCGGGTTCTGCTTGATCCAGGTGAACAGCGTCATCTGGAGCTGATTGACGAAGGACTGCTGGGCGGCGTCGCTCGCGAGCCCGGCGAGATTGATGACCGAAATCCTGATCTTGCCGTCACTGCCGTGGAAAAGACGCCGCGGATCGAGGCTCGGTCCGGTCGACTGGAGCAAGGGGTTGGTGGCGATCGCCGCGAGAAGCTGATTGGCGATGTCCCCGGCGAGCTTCGGCGCATCGCCGATCTGGCTGACGCCGTCGGGCAGATCGGACAACAGGCCGATCAGCGCGTCGAGCGCGCCGCCGCCCGTTTTCGCGAAAGCCCGCAGCGCGTCGGCGAGAACCCCGCGCTTGAGATCGGCCTTCTGGCCCGCTCCGCCGAGATAAGGCGTCAGCGTCGCCCGCGCCATCTCGACCGCCTGGCTGCGCTCGTCCTCGGTCTCGGCGTCCCGCTTGTCGCCGATCGCCGCAAAGTCCGGCAGCAGATTCAAGGAGACGGGATTGCCGCTGGCGACCCCCGGGGTCCAGATGACCACATCGGCTCGCGAGCGATAGGCCGCGGCCTTGGCCACGTCTTCGTCGCTGAAACCGTCCGGGCGCGCCGGCCAGGGATCGCCGAGGCGCGAGAGGTCGTTGTTGACGTCGAGCACGATGGCGGGAATGTCGAGCAACGCCGCCTCTTCGACGATCCGGCGCAGAAATACGGTCTTGCCGGAGCCCGTGCCGGCGAGGATCGCGACGTGGCGCGGCAGCAGCTCCGCCGCCAGCGCGACGGGATCGCCCAGCGCGCCGCGCTCGAAGCGCCGGCCGATCGGGATCACGCGCGGCGAAGCGGGCGCCGCTACGCTATGCGCGGGCGTCGCTTCGGCGGTCCGTCCGAGGTCGAGCCGCCGCGCCGTAACGCTCCCGCGGTCCCGGGCTAGGTCGGCGCGCTTCTCTAAGCGCTGCGGCCCAGCGCCTGCGGTTGAAGCCTGGTCGCGAGCCGCGGGCTCGGCCGCACGCGGCCGCCCGTTCGGCGAAGACGGCGCCGGCGGGGACAGGAACGGCGGCGGACACAGGCCTGCCGCCTTGAACAGCGCCGTGTCGAACAGTGGCTTGCGCGTGCGCAGCCAGGCTTCGAAACCCGGCAAGTCCCGATCGGCCATCGCCCGCAAGGCCACGAAGGCGCGCAAGTCCTCATCCGACGGCGCGACGAACTTGCCGCCGGCCTTCGCGAATTGCTCAACCAGCAGCTTCGTCCTCGGGCCGCTCGGCGGATCGCCGCGCCGCAGGATGAACAGGTGGCGGAACCTGAGCGCAGTGTCGATCCCCGACGCCGTCATGGCGGCTTTGAGGCGCGCCTGGAACGCGATGGCGTTCGTCTGAAAGAGGCTGCGGAAACAGTAGTGCTGCTCGCGGTCGCCTTCGCTGTGGAAGGTGAAGGAGAGCCGGCCATGGAGCGATGGGCGCTTCTGGTCGGGGTCGCGTTGAACGGCGACATCGATATCCTCAGGGAGATCGAGATGCTTCTCGAACAGCCTCAACGCCGCATCGAGGAGTTCGCGCAGCCGATCCTCGCCCTCGATCTCCAAAAAGCCGGCCACTGCGGCAGCCTTCACTTGGGCGTCATAGGTTTGCTCAAGCCCGTCCGCCTTTGGCTGGCGCAGCTCTGGTGGCATTGGCCTGGTAGACATGAACGCTTCGCACAACGTGACCGTTCCCTTGGCGACGCAAAGCTGGCGATGTTCCTCGCAGGCTTTGAGAAGCTGGCGCGGCGAGAAGCCAATCGCGGAGTCGAAGGCCGCCTCGGTGAACGGCCATGAGGGATAAGGCGGTGCGAAGCTCGATGACGCGTAGGCTTGGTCCAGCCGCGCCGCCACCAGCGCTTTGGCGAGGTCGCGACTGGGCAACGCGTGCAGAGTTGCGGGGCTTCCGTATCGATCGGTCACCGCCACAGTCGTCTTGTCCTGAAGAACTTTCCAGGTTGCTTCGAGACATGAAACCACGGTTACGGCGCGGCGTTTCTCTTCATGCAGGTCCATCAACCCTTGAGCGAGGGAGTCGACAATCGATTGCGCTTCTTCCTGTTCTTGCTTCGCGCCGCCGCTCGTGGCGCGGGCAAGGGAATTGCTTGCGCTCACGATCGCATCGATCTGGTCGATTGCGATCAACGTCGGACCGACGAGGCTCATGATCCAAGACAGCCCTTGAACCACCTTGATCGGCTCGTTTTCGCCGAGGAAGCCGAGCGGCCTCACATCTGTGGGATCAAGGTTCATGCCTTGCAGCCAGGCGTGGGCGACGCTGTGGCAATCGAGGTCTTCTGAAATCAAGAGAATGAGCGCAGTAACGACGTCGCGATGCGCGATGGCCTCCTGAAAATATTTGTGCGACAGGGATTGGACAAAAAGCTGCGCGAGTTAGGCGACGAGTTCGCGCGGCTGCCCGCGCCGCCGTTGCGCAATCGCGATCATCTCCTTATCAATATGAAGCAACGAGGCGAGCTTGACGACGAGCCGATCATACTGCGTCTTGCCGTCGGGCGTCCGCACTTGGAGAGAGTTCAAGAAGCCAAGCGCGACGGACGACCAGAAGTCCTTGATGCCGACGAAGTCCAGAAGGACAAACCAACCTTCCATCGCCCATACGCGGCGGCGCAGCTCGCCGATGAGATGGGTTTTTCCATAACCCGCGGGGCCGACGATCACGCAGCCCAAGGGCTCGTCGGTAGGATCTGGCTCGTGTGTCCTATTGGTGAAATAGTCGACGAGGTCGTCAATCCGCTCCCGATGAAGCGAAGCCACGTGATAAGGCGGGTCGCGCCAGATGCCTCTGAGTTGTCGCGTCCAATCGAAATCAACCGACCGAAAGGCGTCGAGTTCGTTCATTATCGCTCGATCCAAAGAATGTGGCGTGGTTCCTGGCCGATGTAAATCGCGGCCGCACGATCGGCGTCGGTAATCTCGGCGCGGTTATCGAGCTGATACAGCGACGCCTCCTGCTCACGCTGCATCCGCCGGAGCGCGTCGTCGAGCGTGGCGCGATCGATATCTTTCAGCTTCTCGCGGATGCCGCTCAGACGCGCGCGCGTATTGAAACGCTCGCCGGTGAGTTCGAGATAGGCCTCGCGGATGCGCCGGCGCAAGGCGATGTAGTTGGGAGGCCGAGCCTCAAGCGGTCGCTGCGGACCGAGAACGTCCGCCAAAGCAAGGCCCCGCGCCTGCATGAAGGCCTTGAGCAGCGTCAGCCAAGCCTGAAGGATAGCGCTTCCCGCGGGAGAGCCCTTCGGCAGATCGGCGTCGAGATGGTCCGCGGACCACGCCCATCCTTTGTCTGTTACCTCAATCCAAATCCGCCGGCGTTTCCCCTCCGTGACAAGGATTAGGCCCTCATCACGAAGCGCGTCGCGATCGATCTTCTCGGGCTCGGGCTTCAACTCGTTCTGAAATGCGGCTGCATTCTCCCGCACGAGCAGCGCCCACAGAATTAAGGTTCGCTTCTCGGGTGTCGACCTTTTCTTGCTTTGTGCCACTTTCAACTCTCCAAATTGATTTGCGTTCGCCGCAAGCAGACCAAATCACGAATTTTCTCGATCGCCTTCTCGCAGTCCTGCGCGATTTCGTCGTTCGCCAAGCGTAGCACGGTGTAGCCGCTCAAGGTGAGTTCATAGTCGCGATGCCGATCGTAAATGAAGGCCGCGCGATTGCCGTGGCTGCCGTAACCATCGAGTTCGACGACGAGCCGACCTTCCGTCCACACGAGGTCGACCTTTGGCCGCGAGCCGCGAATCGTGTCGATGAGGCGATTGAAAGCGAACAGCGGGGCGAGTTCGGCGTCGGCGCCGAGCGCTTTGGCGAGTCGCTGCTCGATTTCGCTTAGGGGGTGGGGCAGGCCGCGCCAGGGAGCAATCCATAGCGCGGCGTCCGCTGTCCCTGCCGCGTCAGGCTCGACGATGCCGGGTTCCACACCGTCCGCCGCCGTCACACGCCTGGCGCCATAAAGAATACGATCAAACGGCGGCTCGTTCGGCGGCAGCTCGGCGAACAGCGCGACCACGGCGCCTTGCGAATGCTGCGCGATCCATTCCAGCGCATGCACCATGGCGGCGGGATCGGACCGCTCGCAGGCGACGCTCACATCGGCGACGAGGACCAGGCCGGAGCGGCTGATGGCGCGCGTGAGTTGCGCGAGTTCGACGGCAGGAAGCGTGCCCCTCACGCGCGGCGGACGATTGTCGAGCGCAAGCCGAGCCGCCGCCGCCGCCCAGGAGGCCGACAGGCCGGCGATCTCTTTGGCCGCGCTGCGCGCGATAGCGTCAACGGCGAGCCGCCCGAGCCTATCGTCTCGGCAACCGGCGAAGCTCACATCGGTGAACCAGAGCGGCCATAGACGGCGCGCGGTCTCCGCAAGCATATTGAGCGCCTGCTCGACGATCGCCTCCGCCGTTGGCGCCGGCGCGATCCGAGCGAACAGCGCTCGCTTGCCGCATCGATCCGGCTCGGCCGCATCGAGGACGACTCGCAGGCTTTCGCTGTCGACGCCGCCGAGCGCCAGAATCGAGCCTTCAACCATGCCAAGGATGAATTCAGCGGCCTTTGCTCTCGGCAGCTCGGTCGAGGCGTTGGCGGGGTCAGCGATCGGATCTTGCCGGACTTTACGCATTTCCCACCGGATAACGGCGCCAGCGCGCTTGAGTAGCGACTGAACCGCGACCGGCCTGACCAACGCTAGCCGCCGGTTCGAACCGGAGAGGCCGTCGCAATTCGCCGTCGATCTCTTGGAAGAGAACCTTTTCCGATTGAAATGGGCTGTCAAGGGCGCGCCTTTCGGCGCGCCGCCTGCAGCGGTCGAGACCCTTGACAGCCCATTTCAATCGGAATTTTCGCATCCAAGAGATCGACGGCGAATTGCGGCGGCCGGGGACCGCGGCGTTGCGGCGAGAGCGGGGTTCGTCCGTTTCGGCTCGGCGACCGCGATCGAGAATCTTAAAGGTCGGTAGTCGAGCGCTGGGGTCGCCGCGGCTTCGGCGGGAGCGCGGAGATTCGCCTCCCCCGAACAATCTCTTTCTGAAAACCACGATTCGTGCTATCCATGATGGGCGGGGAGTTCGGCGAGCCGGCGAACGGCGAATTCGTCCGGGCGGCCGGGCGGCAAGGAGAGCAAAAAATCGAATTCGGGTTCTTTCGCTTACAAGCCATTGATTTCCTTCAAAACCGCCAAGGAAAAAGCTTGGAAATCCTTGGAAAAAGCTTGGAAAAAGCTTGGAAATCCTTGGAAAAGTTTGCAAACGCTTGGAATTCCTTGGAAAACTTTGCGCGCCGGGCATCGGCGCGCCGGGCGTTGCCGTTTCGCCGGTCGGGCGCCGACCCTTCGCGGCGGCGCGCCGAGGCCGTGCGGGTGGGTTGAGGCGGCTGGTCGGCCCGCCCTTGCGCGCAGGCCGCGCATAGTCCAAATAAGGCGCGGGAGGTTGGCGAAGGACGTACCGCTCGCCAACCGGGTCAGGTCCGGAAGGAAGCAGCCCTAACGAGCCAGGGCGGGTCTTTGTCCAACCTCCTACCGGCGAACCCGCCGCCCCGCCTCTGTCCCGCGCTTCGGGCCGCCGCCGCGGCGCCGGGCCAGCGAACCCGAGCCTTTGGCGCATGAGCGAATCGAAAGCGCCTGAACGAAGCGCCGCCGAGCCCTCGCTCGGCGGGGAGCCGGCCGAAGCGTCCGCGCACCCGGCGACGCCCTACCGCGTGCTGGCGCGCAAATACCGCCCCGCGCGCTTCGAGGACCTGATCGGCCAGGAGCCGATGGTGCGCACGCTCGCCAATTCCTTCGCCGCGGGCCGCATCCATCAAGCCTACATCCTGACGGGGGTGCGCGGCGTCGGCAAGACCACCACCGCGCGCATTCTCGCGCGGGCCTTCAACTACTCCGTTCCGGGCAAGATCGACCGGCCCACCATCGACATGCCGGAATTCGGCGTGCACTGCCAGGCGATCATGGAGTCGCGCCACGTCGACGTCATCGAAATGGACGCGGCCTCCCACACCGGCATCGACGACGTGCGCGAGATCATCGAGAATGCGCGCTATCGCCCGGTGTCGGCGCGCACCAAGGTCTACATCGTCGACGAAGTGCACATGCTGTCCAAGCAGGCGTTCAACGGCTTGCTGAAGACGCTCGAGGAGCCGCCCGACCACGTCAAGTTCCTGTTCGCCACCACCGAGATCGAAAAGGTGCCGATCACCGTGCGCTCGCGCTGCATCCGTTTCGATCTCAAGCGCATCGAAGCGGGCGCGATGGTGCGCCACCTGGAGAAGATTTGCGCCGCCGAGGGCGTCGTCGCCGAACCCGACGCGCTGGCGCTGATCGCGCGCGTCGCGGAAGGGTCGGTGCGCGATGCGCTGTCGCTGCTCGACCAGGGCATCGCCCGCGCCGCGGCGGGGCGGGTCGAAGCGGGCGATGTCCGCGCCATGCTCGGGCTCTCCGACCGCAGCGAAGTCATCGACTTGTTCGTTCACGCGATGGCGGGCGAGATCGCGCCGGCGCTCGAGTCGATGGCGCGCCTGCATCTCAACGGCGCCGATCCGGCCGAGCTGCTCGTCGAGCTGGCCGAATTCTGCCATTTCGTCACCCGCGCCAAGCTGGCGCCGAGCGGCGTCGACGACCCCGCGATCGGCGAGAACGAGCGTCGCCGCGGCGCCGAGCTGGCTGAGAAGCTCGCGCTGGGGCCGCTGACGCGCGCCTGGCAGATCCTGATCAAGGGCGTCGAGGACGTGAAGGATTCGCCGCGACCGCTCGCCTCCGCCGAAATGGCGTTGATCCGCCTCGCCTTCGCCGCCGACTTGCCGACGCCGGAAGACGCATTGCGCAAATTGGCCGAGTCGGGGGAATCCTCGCTCAAGCTCGCGCCCGCCGCGCCCGCGGGCGCGACGCGATCCTCCTCTTCGAGCGGCGGCGCGTCGGCGCTACGCGCCTCGGCGCCGCAGGCGCCTGCGCCCGCGCCAATCGCGCCGGCGGGCGCGCCGCTTCTGGCGCGCTTCGAGGACGTCGTCGCGCTGGCGCGGTCAAAGCGCGACATTCAGCTCTGTCAGGCGCTCGAAGGCGACGTGCGGCTCGCCCGCTTCGAGCCGGGACGCATCGAGTTTTCGCTCACCGAGGGCGCCTCGTCCGCGATCGTCCAGGCGCTGTCGCGGCGCCTCGCCGAATGGACGGGCGAGCGCTGGATGGTGGCGATCGCGGCCGGGGCGAGCGCGCCGACGCTGCGCGAACAGGCGGCGGCGCGGCGGTCCGAGCGTCTGAGCGGCCTTGCCGATCACCCGACCGTGCGCAAGATCTTGGAGCGCTTTCCCGGCGCGCGCATCGTCGAGGCGCGCGCCAGCGAAATCGCGCCGGCCGCGCCGGCGTCGGCCGGCGACGACGATGTCGCCTACGCCGACTCGCTCGGCGACGACGATCTCTAAAGGTTGGAGCCCGCGATGGTCGACCTGTTGGCGATGATGAAGAAGGCGCAGGCGATGCAGGCCAAGCTCGCCGACGCGCAGGAGGAATTGTCGCGCCTGGAGGTCGAGGGGCAATCGGGCGGCGGCATGGTCCGCATCACGCTGTCGGGCAAAGGCGAGATGAAGGCGGTTCATCTCGATCCTTCGCTGTTGACGCCCGCCGACAAGGAGATGGCCGAAGACTTGATTATGGCCGCCTACGCCGACGCCAGGACCAAGGCCGATCGCGCCGCGGCGGAGAAGATGCAGAGCCTGACCGCGGGGCTGCCGTTGCCGCCCGGCGTGAAGCTGCCGTTCTGAAGCGCCATGTCGTCCCATGTCGCCGGGCCCGAAATCGAGCGGCTGATCCAGCTGCTCGCGCGGTTGCCCGGCCTCGGGCCGCGGTCAGCCCGGCGCGCGGCGTTGCACCTCATCCGCAAACGCGAGCCCCTGCTCGGGCCGCTCGCCGAGGCGATGCGCGTCGCCTACGAAAAGATCGTGACCTGCTCGGTGTGCGGCAACGTCGACGCGCGCGACCCGTGCACGATCTGCGGCGACGACAGACGCGACAGCGCGATCCTGGTCGTCGTCGAATTGGTCGGCGATCTCTGGGCGTTGGAGCGCGCCAACGCGACGCACGCGCGCTATCACGTGCTCGGCGGCGCTCTGTCGCCGCTCGACGGCGTCGGGCCCGACGACCTCAATCTTTCGAGCCTCGTCGCGCGGGTCGCCGAGGGCGGCGTCAAGGAGGTCGTGCTCGCCGTCAATGCGACCGTCGACGGACAGACCACCGCGCACTACGTGACGGAGCTGCTTAGCCCTTACCCCGTCGAGGTGACGCGTCTCGCCCACGGCGTGCCGGTCGGCGGCGAGCTCGACTATCTCGACGACGGTACGCTCGCCGCTGCGATGCGGCAACGCACGACGTTTTAGCGGCGCGATCCTGGGCGTGGACCGACGGTCCGCGCCGCGGCATGAGACGATTGCGCGCCAACGCGCGACGCGAAGCGCGACGGCATGGTGAAAATTTTCGTTGAAAACCGTTTGACAGTTCGGGAGGCGCTGCCTATATCAGCGCGCCGACGGCGCTGTCGCGTTGCGCGGACGGCCGGCTGTCTGGATTTCGGACGATTTTGAGACGCGCTCTTCCCTGCTGAGAGGCGGGGATTGGGGGGTTTCGGTCGTTTTGGGCTATTGGCTTTGGCCAGGGGGGGCTTGGCGGAGCGATTGGCTGGGTTTTGGGATTGGGTCTTGCGGGATGGTTCTGGGCTTGGGCTCGAACGGTTTTGCGAGGCTTGGGGGGAGGTTTTCCTCTTCCTTTGCTGTTTGACAATTGGATCGGAAGAAAGAGAGACGTGGGCGGCGGGGTCCTTGCGGGGCTTGGTTGTCTCGGGTTGGCATTTGCCGTGTGAACGGAGGGCTGGCTTGGGCGACGGGAGTCCGAAGAGACCACTGACGGTCACGTTTCGAAATTCATCGCGCTTGGGCGGCAGCGGGTCGGAACGTCGTGAGGCGGACTGGCTTTGTGATTGGCCTCGAGCGGATGTGTTTGGAACTCGTCAAGAATGCCGGGGGAGCGCGAGCTTCTCCGGCGAGAACGAAGACGTTCTCGCGAAGTGACCAGTCGGGAGAGAATCTCAATTGAACTTGAGAGTTTGATCCTGGCTCAGAACGAACGCTGGCGGCAGGCTTAACACATGCAAGTCGAACGCTCCGGCAACGGAGAGTGGCAGACGGGTGAGTAACGCGTGGGAACATACCCTCCGGTTCGGAATAACTCAGGGAAACTTGAGCTAATACCGGATACGGCTGAGAGGCGAAAGATTGATCGCCGGAGGATTGGCCCGCGTCCGATTAGCTTGTTGGCGGGGTAACGGCCCACCAAGGCGACGATCGGTAGCTGGTCTGAGAGGATGATCAGCCACATTGGGACTGAGACACGGCCCAAACTCCTACGGGAGGCAGCAGTGGGGAATATTGGACAATGGGCGCAAGCCTGATCCAGCCATGCCGCGTGAGTGATGACGGCCTTAGGGTTGTAAAGCTCTTTCGCTCGGGACGATAATGACGGTACCGAGATAAGAAGCCCCGGCTAACTTCGTGCCAGCAGCCGCGGTAATACGAAGGGGGCTAGCGTTGTTCGGAATTACTGGGCGTAAAGCGCGTGTAGGCGGGTGGTTAAGTCAGGGGTGAAATGCCAAGGCTCAACCTTGGAACTGCCTTTGATACTGGCTATCTTGAGTCCGGGAGAGGTGAGTGGAACTGCGAGTGTAGAGGTGAAATTCGTAGATATTCGCAAGAACACCAGTGGCGAAGGCGGCTCACTGGCCCGGAACTGACGCTGAGACGCGAAAGCGTGGGGAGCAAACAGGATTAGATACCCTGGTAGTCCACGCTGTAAACGATGGATGCTAGCCGTTGGGGAGCTTGCTCTTCAGTGGCGCCGCTAACGCATTAAGCATCCCGCCTGGGGAGTACGGTCGCAAGATTAAAACTCAAAGGAATTGACGGGGGCCCGCACAAGCGGTGGAGCATGTGGTTTAATTCGAAGCAACGCGCAGAACCTTACCAGCTTTTGACATGTCCTGGACGGATTGCAGAGATGCGATCTTCTCTTCGGAGCCGGGAACACAGGTGCTGCATGGCTGTCGTCAGCTCGTGTCGTGAGATGTTGGGTTAAGTCCCGCAACGAGCGCAACCCTCGCCCTTAGTTGCCATCATTCAGTTGGGCACTCCAGGGGGACTGCCGGTGATAAGCCGGAGGAAGGTGGGGATGACGTCAAGTCCTCATGGCCCTTACAGGCTGGGCTACACACGTGCTACAATGGCGGTGACAGCGGGAAGCGAAGGGGCGACCCTTAGCGAATCTCGAAAAGCCGTCTCAGTTCGGATTGCACTCTGCAACTCGAGTGCATGAAGTTGGAATCGCTAGTAATCGCGGATCAGCACGCCGCGGTGAATACGTTCCCGGGCCTTGTACACACCGCCCGTCACACCATGGGAGTTGGTTTTACCCGAAGGCGTCTCGCCAACCGCAAGGGGGCGGACGACCACGGTAGGGTCAGCGACTGGGGTGAAGTCGTAACAAGGTAGCCGTAGGGGAACCTGCGGCTGGATCACCTCCTTTCTGGATCGGCCTTCATAAGGACAGAGGACTTAAGGACGGAGGGCGCGAGCCTTTCGGGCTTGGTCGACATGTCTTGTCGGCCGTTTTGGAATCAAGCGGCGAAAGTCATCGCCGCGTTTGGCGGGACGCCGCCGCCTTCGTCTCTCTTTCTTTCCTTTTAAAAGGACGAGCCGGGAAACCGTGATGAGTGAACAGTGATCGGTGAACAGAAACGGGGTTTTCTGACGACTGTTCACGGATCGCCGATCGCTGGTTCCGGGCTTGTAGCTCAGTTGGTTAGAGCGCGCGCTTGATAAGCGTGAGGTCGGAGGTTCAAGTCCTCCCAGGCCCACCACAGGCAAAGGCAGTAGGGAATAGGCAGTCGGCAGTAGGATGGCCGCTGCGGTTCTCCGCCGTCCGTCGCCGCCCAACTGCCTACTGCCCATTGCCTACTGCCCTCGGGGCCATAGCTCAGTTGGGAGAGCGCGTGCTTTGCAAGCATGAGGTCGTCGGTTCGATCCCGTCTGGCTCCACCAGGCGGCGCGAGGCGGGCGAATAGCGAGTGGCGAATGGCGAATGGTTTCGCTTTCGCCTTCCATTCGCCATTCGCCCCTCGAGAGGGCTGTCCTTTGAAAACAGTTTCCGTGACGCGCGTTCGCGCGCGTGGCGGCGTCTTATGACATCGTGAAGAGGAAACGCGTTCGGTCGAGGGGCCGGGGCGAGGGAAGGGTTCGATCTCTAGGGATCGCGCCTTTCGCTTTCGTCGTGGCCCTGAGAGCGTCTCAGTCGTGGGCTTAAGCTTGACCGCTAGAGCTCCCGGATGCGTTTGAAGCAAAACTGGTCTTTTCGAAAGAGTCCAACGCGGTTCGGACGACGGACGACGGACATCGGAGAACGGAATCATCCGTCCTCTGTGCTCTGTTCTCCGTCTTCTGGGACGCGCGTTGGCAATGAGAGCGATCAAGTGTCTTAAGGGCATTCGGTGGATGCCTTGGCGCTGAGAGGCGATGAAGGACGTGGTACGCTGCGATAAGTCATGGGGAGCCGCGAACAGGCTTTGATCCGTGAATTTCCGAATGGGGAAACCCACCTTCGATCTCTGTTATTCCGAAGAGAGAATGGTCTGCGACGAGCTCAAGGGTTCACGCCCGGCGGCTCGGCGGGGGCGGTTTTCGGCTGAGGGTCTTTCCTCCTTGGGGGGATGGGCGGCGAGGCGATCTTTGGACTAGCAGAGATCAAGAGAAGGTATTTATTCTCTGAATCCATAGGGGAATAAAAGCGAACCCGGGGAACTGAAACATCTAAGTACCCGGAGGAAAGGACATCAACGAGACTCCGTTAGTAGTGGCGAGCGAACGCGGACCAGGCCAACGCTTTTGCTTGGAATTACCAGAACCGGCTGGAAAGCCGGGCCGCAGCGGGTGACAGCCCCGTATGGATAGGTTCCGGGCTTAAGATACGAGTAGGGCGGGACACGTGAAATCCTGTCTGAACACGGGGGGACCACCCTCCAAGCCTAAGCACTCCTCAGCGACCGATAGCGAACAAGTACCGTGAGGGAAAGGTGAAAAGCACCCCGACGAGGGGAGTGAAACAGTTCCTGAAACCGGATGCCTACAAACAGTCGGAGCGGGCTCACCGAAGGTGAGCGCGAGTGGCGAATGGCGAATGGCGAATAGGGGGCGACCTCCATTCGCTACTCCCTATTCGCCATTCGTCGGCTCGCCTTTGGCGAGCCCGTGACGGCGTACCTTTTGTATTATGGGTCAGCGACTTAAAGTATCGAGCAAGCTTAAGCCGATAGGCGAAGGCGCAGCGAAAGCGAGTTTGAAACGGGCGCTTCAGTTCGATGCTTTAGACCCGAAACCGAGTGATCTAGTCATGAGCAGGTTGAAGGTAGGGTAACACCTACTGGAGGACCGAACCGGTGTCTGTTGAAAAAGACTCGGATGACTTGTGATTAGGGGTGAAAGGCCAACCAAACTCGGAAATAGCTGGTTCTCCGCGAAATATATTTAGGTATAGCCTCGAGATGAGGCTCCAGGGGGTAGAGCACTGGATGGGCTAGGGGGGCCAAAACCCTACCAAACCTAACCAAACTCCGAATACCTGGAAGCCGTTCTCGGGAGCCACACGGTGGGTGCTAACGTCCATCGTGGAGAGGGAAACAACCCAGACCAACAGCTAAGGCCCCCAATTCGTGGCTAAGTGGGAAAGGATGTGGAAATCCCAAAACAACCAGGAGGTTGGCTTAGAAGCAGCCATCCTTTAAAGAAAGCGTAACAGCTCACTGGTCTAAACAAGGGTTTCCGCGCCGAAGATGTACCGGGGCTCAAGCCATGAGCCGAAGCTTTGGATTCAGTGATCAGTTTTCAGTGAGCAGTGAACAGATGGAAAAGCGGCAAGCAGGGATGCGTGGGAAGAACGGGGAGGACTTGGATGTCTTTCGGCGGGCTTACGCATTGTCTCTGGAGCTTCACCGCGTCAGTCTGAGCTTTCCCAAGATCGAGCAATTTAACGGTCTTGCGGATCAGATGCGGCGGGCGTTTAAGTCCGTTTGCAGCCTGATCGTCGAAGGACAGGGACGGCAGTCTGGTTCTCCAAGGGAGTTTTTGCGCGCTATCTTACGATGGCGGTAGGCTCGGCGGAGGAAGCCAGGTTGTGGTGCAAGTACGCCGCCGATCTCGGCTATGCCGAGCGCGAACGGACGGATGAGTGGCGCAACGAGCTGGGCCACATCATCCGCATGTTGCATGGGCTGCGCGCGCGCATCGAACGCGGCCCGCCATCTGAACACTGATTACTGATGACTGATCACTGAGTGGTAGCGGAGCGTTCCGTAGGCTGATGAAGGGAGACCCGTGAGGGCTCCTGGAGGCATCGGAAGTGCGAATGCTGACATGAGTAACGACAAACACTGTGAAAGACAGTGTCGCCGAAAGTCCAAGGGTTCCTGCGTAAAGTTAATCTTCGCAGGGTTAGCCGGTCCCTAAGGCGAGGCCGAAAGGCGTAGTCGATGGGAACCACGTTAATATTCGTGGGCCAGCAGGGCAGTGACGGATGACGAAAGTGGTGAGGGATTATTGGATTTTCCTTGCCGCCTGGTTGTTCCAGGAAATAGCCCCTGCATAAGACCGTACCCGAAACCGACACAGGTGGACAGGTAGAGCATACCAAGGCGCTTGAGAGAATGACGTTGAAGGAACTCGGCAATTTACCTCCGTAACTTCGGAATAAGGAGGCCCTCGGCGAGCGCAAGCTCATCGGGGGGGCACAGTCCAGGGGGTGGCAACTGTTTAACAAAAACACAGGGCTCTGCGAAATCGTAAGATGACGTATAGGGTCTGACGCCTGCCCGGTGCCGGAAGGTTAAAAGGAGAGGTGCGAGCCTTGAATTGAAGCCCCGGTAAACGGCGGCCGTAACTATAACGGTCCTAAGGTAGCGAAATTCCTTGTCGGGTAAGTTCCGACCTGCACGAATGGCGTAATGACTTCCCCGCTGTCTCCAACGTCAGCTCAGTGAAATTGAAGTCCCCGTGAAGATGCGGGGTTCCTGCGGTCAGACGGAAAGACCCCGTGCACCTTTACTATAACTTTGCGTTGGCATTCGTGACGGCATGTGTAGGATAGGTGGTAGGCTTGGAAGCCGGGGCGCCAGCTCTGGTGGAGCCACCCTTGAAATACCACCCTTGCTTTTATGGATGTCTAACCGCGCCCCGTCATCCGGGGTCGGGACAACGCATGGTGGGTAGTTTGACTGGGGCGGTCGCCTCCCAAAGAGTAACGGAGGCGCGCAATGGTTGGCTCAGACCGGTCGGAAATCGGTCGTCGAGTGCAATGGCATAAGCCAGCCTGACTGCGAGACCAACAAGTCGAGCAGAGACGAAAGTCGGTCATAGTGATCCGGTGGTCCCGCGTGGGTGGGCCATCGCTCAACGGATAAAAGGTACGCCGGGGATAACAGGCTGATACTCCCCAAGAGTCCATATCGACGGGAGTGTTTGGCACCTCGATGTCGGCTCATCACATCCTGGGGCTGGAGAAGGTCCCAAGGGTTCGGCTGTTCGCCGATTAAAGTGGTACGTGAGCTGGGTTCAAAACGTCGTGAGACAGTTTGGTCCCTATCTGCCGTGGGTGTCGGAGAATTGCGAGGATTTGCCCCTAGTACGAGAGGACCGGGGTGAACACATCTCTGGTGGACCTGTTGTGGCGCCAGCCGCAGTGCAGGGTAGCTATATGTGGAATGGATAACCGCTGAAGGCATCTAAGCGGGAAACCAGCCTCAAAACCAGTTCTCCCTGAAGAGCCGTGGAAGACCACCACGTCGATAGGCCGGGTGTGGAAGCGCAGCAATGCGTGGAGCTTACCGGTACTAATCGCTCGTTCGACTTGATCGCTCTCATTTGCCAACGCGCGTCGTAAAACGACGTCGCGGGCGAACGAAAGACCAGTTGGGGAAGTAGGCAATAGGCGTTAGGCAGTAGGCAGTAGGCAGTAGGGGGCCGCCCCTATTTGCCTACTGCCTATTGCCTACTGCCCCTCTCCCCCTTTGCTTCAACTCCGTCCTTTGCCGGCCTGGTGGCTCTCAGCAAGGCGATCAGACCCGATCCCATCCCGAACTCGGCCGTCAAACGCCTCAGCGCCAATGGTACTTTGTCTCAAGACACGGGAGAGTAGGTCGTCGCCAGGCCTGCAAAAGACGGAAGCGTCCTCGAACACGATCTTGAATTGGGAAGAAGGAAGAAGGCAGTAGGCAGTAGGCAGTAACCGGGTCTTCCTTCCTATTGCCTACTGCCTACTGCCCCCTTCCCCCTTCCCTTCCCTGCCGCGGGGTGGAGCAGCCCGGTAGCTCGTCAGGCTCATAACCTGAAGGCCGCAGGTTCAAATCCTGCCCCCGCAACCAATCCCTCGGCCAACCCCCGGCAGCCCGACCGCTCCCGGGGGTTTCGCGTCTTTGAGATTGCGATAAGATGCTCCCGCCACGCGGGGGGCGCTTCTGACGGCGCTCGAGCGAAGGGGATGGCCTGTTAGGATGGGGAACGGGGGGTTCGCCGCGTTTCGGCCGAGAAAGGCCGGCCGTTTCATCGCGCGTTTGGGGGGAATTGCTTGCAGGTCGGCCCACATTTTTTCCTCGGCGTCGACGGTGGCGCGTCGGGCTGCCGGGCTCGCCTTCGCGACGCCGACGGAGCGTCGCTCGCCGAGGTCGCGGGGCCGCCGGCCAACATCTACGTCGATTTCGACGCCGCGATCGCCAACGTGCGCGCGCAAGTCGAAGCCGCCTGCGCCATGGCGGGGCTCGCCGCGGCGAATCGCGCGCGCCTCGCCCTTGGGCTTGGGCTCGCTGGGCTTTCGAGCGCCGGCGACGTCAAGCGCGTCGAGGCGCGATTTGAGGGACTAGCCGGGGTGCGCGCCGCCAACGACGCGGTGACGGCGTGCCTTGGCGCCCATGGCGGTGCCGACGGCGCGCTGGTGATCGCCGGCACCGGCTCGGCCGCCATCGCGCGCGTGCGCGGGCGCGAAACCGTGATCGGCGGGCGCGGCTTCCTGCTCGGCGACGACGGCTCGGCGGCGCGCGTCGGCGCCGACGCGATTCGCGCCGCCTTGCGCGCGCACGATGGCCTCGGCCCATCTTCGCCGCTGACGCAGGAAGTCATGCGGCGCTTTCGCGACGATCCGCTGGCGGCGATCCAGTGGGCGATCAGCGCCAGGCCGGCGGGCTACGGGGCCTTCGCGCCGCTGGCGTTCGAATGCGCCGGGGCGGGTGATGAGATCGCCCTGGCGATCGTGCGCGCCGCTGCGCGCGCGGTCGACGCCCTGATCGGCGCCGTGCAGGCTCTCGGCGCCGAACGCGTCGTCCTGGTCGGCGGCCTGGGCGCTCCGATCAGGCCCTATCTCTCCGCGCCGGCGCAGGCGGCGCTGCATCCGCCCTCGTTCGACGCCGTCGACGGCGCGATCCTGTTGGCGGGCGGGGTATTGGTCGCGAGCGGGGGCGGCAAGACATGAGCGGAGCGAGGAGGCTGCAAGTCTTTACCGGCGCGCGCCTATTCGACGGTCTCGCGCTGCGCGAGGATTGCGCGCTCGTCGTCGAGGACGGCGTGGTCCGAGAGATCGCGGCCTTAGCCGATCGTCCGCGCGGCGGCACGCAACACGATCTCGGCGGCGGGGTTCTCGCGCCAGGCTTGGTCGACTGGCAGGTCAACGGCGGCGGCGGCGTGCTGTTCAACGCGACGCCGACGCTTGCGGCGATCGCCGCGATCGCCGCCGCCCATCGCCGCGAGGGAACGACCGCGATCCTGCCGACCGTGATCACCGACGCGCCGGAGGTTCTTGCCGCCGCGCTGGAGGCGGCGCGCGAGGCGGTCGGGCGCTCGCTCGGCGCTTTCGGCGTGCATGTCGAGGGCCCCTATATCGACGCGCGGCGTAAGGGCGTCCACGCGGCCGAATTCGTGCGCAAGATGCGCGACAAAGACGCCGCGCAGCTCATCGCGGCGAAGGCGGGCGCGATGGTCGTGACCGTGGCGCCCGTCGCCGTCGGCGTTGATTTGATCGCACGGCTCGCGGCGGCCGGGTTGATCGTCAGCCTCGGCCATGCCGAGGCGAGCGCCGACGAGGCGAGAGCGGCCTTCGCCGCCGGCGCGGGCGCCGCGACGCATCTCTTCAACGCGATGACCCAGCTGACGTCGCGCGCCCCCGGTCTCGTCGGCGCCGCGCTCGCCGACCCCCGCGTCGTCTGTGGCCTCATCGCCGACGGCCATCACGTCCACGACGTTGCGATGCGCGCCGCTTTCAACGCCAAGGGCGCAGCGGGAATCGCCCTCGTCTCCGACGCCATGCCTCCGTCCGCCGGCGGCCCGCCGGTCTTCGCGCTGCAGGGGCGGCGGATGACGCGGACCGGCGGACGCCTGGTCGACGAGGACGGCACGCTCGCCGGCGCGGCGATCACGGCGCTCGACGCGGTGCGCTATGTCGTGCGCGCGCTCGACCTGCCGCTCGCCGATGCGCTGCGGATGGCGACATCGACCCCGGCGCGACTGTTGCGGCTCGACGACCGCATCGGGCGCCTGGCGCCGGGGCTCCGCGCCGACCTCGTGCATCTCTCGGACGATCTCGAGCTTGCCGGCGTCTGGATCGGCGGTCAGATGGAGTGCGAGGCCGAGCGATGAAATGGCGTTTGGCGCACCCGCCGCCGCTTGCCTTTGCGCGAGGACAACGCGCGACGCCAACCGACGCGAAGAAGCCCCCGCTCGCGGTTTCCGCTCGCCAAAAACCTGCGGGCGCAGCGTCGCAACGACTCGCGCAAGGGAAATGTGTTTCCCGGCGTTCTCGTCCTGAAGGGTGAAATTCCCGCGTCCGAGGGTTCGCCGATGCGTCAGTCGGCCGACGTCGTCAACGCCGCGGCTCGAGAATAGCCGGTCGGGATTCTTGCGCCGCCGAATTCGCAACGGGCCAGCGACGACCCCGGCGCCGATTAAGCCTTATGCGCGCGCCGCTCACTTCTTCTTGTCGGGGGAACCCGCGAGCGGCCCCTGCTTGGCGAAAGCGCCGGGAGCGGGGCGCCGGCCGCAGCCGACTTCACCTTGTCTTTCTTCGGCTTTTTCGGTTCCTTATGGCTTCGTAACTGTCCTTTGGCCATCATCCGTCTCCTGCGTTCGTCCGACAGCCGATTCGCCGTCGGTCGTCGACCGCAAAATCCCTCTTAGCGCCTTTGGGTCGCGGACGCCATCGACGGACGCGGCGTCGAACGCGATCGGCGCGGCCCGCCGCCCGAGGCGTTCCAAGGGGCCCGGACCCGGCCGAGTCGTAAAGATAACGTCACTATCTCGCCTTGTTATGGTCTAAGGTGGGGACGCCGAGCGTAACGCTCGAAACCGTCGATTGATCTCGTCCTGTGCGCACATTTCTCACGCTCATCGCGGTCGCGCTGGCAGCGGCGCTATCGGTGGCGCTTTTTGCCCCATTTTTCATCGATTGGTCGCTCCATCGCGCGCAAATCGAGGCCGAGCTCAGCGACGTCGTCGGCGCGCCCGTCATCGTTTCCGGCCCGATCGACATCCGGTTTCTGCCGACGCCCTATCTGCAACTGAAGAAGGTGACGATCGCCGACGCCGGCGACGACGGCGCGCCGGCGTTTGCCTGCGAAAACGTGCAATTGGAGGCTGCGCTCGCCAGTTTGCCGAGCGGGCGAGCGCGCTTCACGCTGGCGCGTCTCGATCATCCCGTGCTGACGCTGTCGCGCGGGCCCGGCGGCTCGCTTCTTCTCCCGCCGTGGCGCGTCAAGGCGCCGGCCGACCGCGTTGCGCTCGACCGCGTCATCGTGACCGCAGGCCGGTTGCGGGTAGTCGGCGGAGAGGGGGCCGCCGCGCTCGAAGTTCAGGGTCTCGATCTGGACGCGGCGGCCGGTTCGCTGATCGGGCCTTACCGCGGCGCCGGCCGCGTCTCGACGCCAGGGGGGCTCACGGCCGAATTCCATTTCGCGACCGCGCCGCTGGCGAATTCCGCGTTGCCGCTCAAACTCGAGATCGATCCGGCCGAAGGTCTGCCGAGCGCCGTTTTTGATGGCGTTCTCGCTCTCGAGCCTCGCGCGGCCGACGCCGGCCTCGATCTAGCCTATTCCGGCGCCGTCGCCGTTTCCGGATTCTCGGCGCTGACGGAGTCCGGGCCTCCCGCGCCGTGGCGCGTTTCGGGCGCGCTTCACGCCGACCTTCGCGGCGCGACAGTGGAAGACCTCGTTTTGCGCTTCGGTCCGGAAGAACGCGCGCTCGAGGCGCGCGGAACCGCGAGGCTCGAAGTCGGCTCGCTCGCGCGCCTGTCCGCGGATCTCAAGGCCAAGCAACTCGACCTCGACGCGTTGTTGCGCGAAAAGGGCGAAGATTCGATTGCGCCGGCGCGCGCGCTCGCGGCGCTGGCGAGGGTTCTGTCGCCGTCGAACGCGGGAAGCGGATCGCCGCTGGACCTGCGCATCGCCTTCGCCGCCCCGACGGTGATCGTGGGCGCGCAAACGCTGAGCGATGTCGCCCTCGACGCGACGGCGGCGGCCGGGGCGCCGATCGAAGGCGATCTCGAACTGAGCATGCCGGGGCATTCGAGGCTGCGCCTGTCGGGAGCGTTGGAGTTGGGCGCCGCGGCGGAATTCAAGGGCCGGCTCGAGGCGAGCGTGGGCGATTTCGCCCAACTGCGCGACTGGGCGACGAAGGACGAACCGGAATTCGCACGGCGGCTCTCAGCGCTCGGCGACGCGGCGCCCTATCGCAAAGCATCGGCGATCGGCGATGTCGAGGCTTCGGCGGTCGGGTTCTCCGCACGCAACCTCGAACTCGTCGTCGATCGCACGGCGTTGAGCGGCGCGATGGCCTTCACGCGCGCGGTCGGCGACGAGCGCGGCCGCTTGTTCATGGACCTGCGCAGCGATGCGCTCGACGTCGACGCGCTGCCCAATTTCAGCGCGAGCGCCGACCTCCTCGGCGATATCGATCTTTCGCTGGCGCTGGACGCGGCGAAGTTGCGCGTCGCCCGCGTCGGCGAAGCTGTGCTCGAAAGCGGTTCGCTGTCGCTGAAGGCGACCAAGATCGGCGCCGATCTTTCGCTCGACCGCCTGTCGGTCGCCGGCGTCGGCGGCGCCGCGGTCGAGGTCCGGGGGGCGTTGGGGCCCAAGGGACGATGGCTCACGCTGCAACTCGATGCGGATAAATTGCGCGATTTCGCGACTTTGATCGCCCGTATCGCGCCGGGGCGTCTGAGCCGGTCGCTCGTCCAGCGCGCCGACGCGCTGTCGCCGGCCAAGGCGACCCTCGAAGCGCAGGCGGCCGCCCCCGGCGCCGTCGGCGGCCTCGCGTTCGACTCCATCAAGGCGCAGGGTTCGGCCGGCCAGAGCCAATTCACTTTCAAGGCCGAGCGTTCGGCCGAGGCGGCGGGGGGCGTCGTCGCGACCTTCGCGCTCGACGCGCCGGAGGGCACGCCGTTGTTGCAGCAAATAGGCTTGAAGACGCCATCCATCGCGAGCGGGCGCGCGCGGATCGAGGCTTCGGTGAACGGGCGATGGGACAACGGCTTCGACGCGCGGATCGCCGCGTCGATCGCGGACGCGAATTTCACTTGGCGCGGGCGCCTCCTGCCGAATGCGAAGACCAGCGACGACGCGGTGCTGTTCGGCGCCGCCAGCGTGAAGGCCGACAACGTCATGCCGCTGCTGGCGACGCTCGGCCTTGCCGCGCCCGCCGCGCCCGCGGTCGTTCCGGTCGATCTTACCGGCGATCTCGTCCTGCGCGGCGCGGAAGTAGGCCTTCCCCGTCTGACGGGAACCGCGGCGGGCGCAAAAGTCACGGGCGAGCTGCGCTGGCGTCCGGCGATCGAGCCGATCGCGGCCTCCTCCATCGATCCCGACGTCGCGCTCGCGCAATCCATTGCTGGCGAACCGCAGGCCGCCCCGTCGGCGCAGATCGACGGCGAGCTTTCGCTCGATCGTGCGAGTCTCGCTGCGCTGCTCAGCCTGCCGCTGGGCGCCGTGCGGCCGGCGGAGCCCGGCGCGAACTGGTCGGAAGCGAAACTTGGGCCGCCCCTCGTCGATCCACCCCCGCTCGACATCCGGCTGAAGATCGGCGCGCTCGATCTCGGCGGCGCCTTGCAAGCGCATGGCGCGACGGCGCGCCTGAGGATGGATCGGGGGAAGTTCGATATCGACGAATTGGCGATGGACGTCGCGGGCGCGCGCGCCTCGGGCCACGCCGCGCTGCGCCGCGACGGCGCCGCGGCGACGCTGACTGGGCAAGCTTCGCTCGAAGCGCTCGCCGTGGATCGCGCTGGCGTGCACGGACGTATGAGCGCCTCGCTCGCCTTCGCCAGCACCGGGCAGAGTCAGAGCGCGCTGGTTGCGGGATTGGTCGGGGAGGGAACGGTCGAGACCGTCGGCGTAACGGTTGAGCGCCTCGATCCGGGCGCGCTGGGCCGCGTCCTCGCTAAGACGCAGGCGCCGGACGCCAGCATCGACGCGACCAATATCACGCACGCGCTCGGCGTCGAACTCGACAGACAGCCGATGAGCCTTCCCGATCGGAGGGCGCCGGCGGTGATGAACGCCGGCGTCGTCTACGTCGGCCCCTTCGATATTGCGGAGCAAGGCGGCCACGCTTCGGCCACCGCGGATTTCGACCTGCGGTCGCTGAACTTGACGATCCGTGCGACGTTCGCCGCGGCGGCGGGCGGGAAGTTCTGGAGCGGGCCGCCGCCGAGCTTCGCCGTCGCCGTGACCGGGCCGGTCGACGCCCCAACGCGCCAAATCGACGCGGCGGCTCTCGCCGCCGGTCTGGCAGGGCAGGCGATCGGCCGCGAGAGCGATCGAATCGCCGCGCTCGACGCGGACATTCGCGAGCGCGCCTTTTTCAATCGACGCCTGAAAGCGGAGCAATTCATGCGCCTGCGCGAAGCGGAGCTGGCCGCCTACGCGGCCAATCAGGCGCGAATGAAGGCCGAACAGGAGCGCAAACGCCTCGAAGAGGAACGACTAAAGG
Source organism: uncultured Alphaproteobacteria bacterium (assembly GCA_963775575.1). GTDB lineage: Bacteria > Pseudomonadota > Alphaproteobacteria > Rhizobiales > Beijerinckiaceae > Roseiarcus. The sequence continues at coordinate 311,705 of CAVZJG010000002.1, read as the reverse complement.
CGAGCGCGGCGCAAGAACAGGTCGGCGCCCCCGTCGCGGCGGCGCCCGCTATTTTGTCAGGCGCGCCGCCAGCCTCGACCGACGCGGCCACGATCGGCGCGACCGTCGTCTCGCCCCCGCTCCCGCCGCCCAAACCCAAGCCGGATCGACTTGATCCCACCGCCGGCGGGCTCTATTGAGGCGCGCTTTCCAGGACGTAGATCCGGATCGCCGACGAGAGATTGGCGTCTGCCCGCGAAGCGTCGATTTCGGCGACGAGGGCGCTGAGCGGCTGCGAGCGTTCGGCCGCGAGCGCCTTCAACCGGCGCCAGAACGGGTCTTCGAGGGAAATGCTGGTGCGGTGGCCGGAGATCGTCAGCGAACGCTTGACGATCCTCACGCGCGGCGTCGGCGCGCCGGCGACGGAGGTCATTCGCCCTCGCCCGAATCGGCGAGGCGATGGCCGTCGAGGCGGCGCTCGGCGCGTTCGCGCTCCGCCCGCGCTTTCCGCTCGGCCGTCTTGGGCGCGCCGAAGGCGACCCGATTGGCCGCCGCCGCGGCCTCCTCGCCCAGGCGTCGCTTGCGTTTGCGAGCGCGTCGGAGATTGACGATTTCGCCCATCGGCGTCGCTCGGCCCTAAATTATTTCTTGCGGAACGCGTCGATCGAGACGACCTTCGCGGCCTCCCCGTCCTTCGGCTTTTCCGGTTTCTTGGCGGAACCTTCCACGGATTTCTGCGCGCTCGCGGTCTGGCTCGGCTTCAGCGTCTGCGCCGAGCCCGCGGCGGACGGTGCTACGCCCTTTTTCTCCGCCTCGCGCCCGATCGGCGTCGGCTTGGCGGGCTCGGGTTCGGCGGCGATCCGCGGCTCGAGCTTGAAACCGAACGGCACCGAAGGATCGCTGAAACCGGTGATCGAATCGAAGGGGATGGTGAGCCGCTCCGGCTTGCGCGAGAAGTTCAGGCTGACCTCGATCGCGTCGGCGGTCACCGCCAAGTCCCAGAATTCGTGCTGCAGGATGATCGCCATTTCGTCGGGATAACGCTGGAGCATCGCCGGCGGAATGACGACGCCCGGCGCCTGTGTCTTGAACGCGATGTTGAAATGGTGATCGCCGGGAAGGCCGCTGCGCGCGGCCTCGCTCACCACCTTGCGCACCACCGCGCGAAGCGCGTCCTGCACCAGCAAGTCATAGCGGATATAATCGACCGACATGGAAATCTGCGCTCGAACGCTTGGCGCGAAAAATAGCCGAGACAGGCGGCGATGGCAATTATCGGAGGCGAAAGAAAAGTGGAGGCTTCTGTTGCCGGGCGCCTCCGGACCCCGCCTAAAGGAGCAAACCCTTAGGACTTGAATCCCAGTGCCGGCGCTGCGTTACGCAGCGAGGGCCACCGGAGCATAGTTGTCATTCGCAACTATAGGTTTGACCCGATAACGGCGGTATCATGCCGAGCAAAAGAACACCCTTTATGTCCCCCGTCGAACCTATTTCGCCCCCGCCGAAACCCGCTTCGCTCGTGGGCTTGGGTGGAGGCGCCGGGTACCGCCCCCGGGTCCGAAAGACGTATTTCGATGTCCGTTTATCGCCATAGCCGCCTTGCGGCGGCGATCCCAATATAGGCGCTGCGGGCCGATCTGCAAAGAGCCGCGGCGCCGCGGTCTGTGGATTGTTCGGCCCACCGGCGTGCCAGCGACGAAAAAGCCCCAGTTCGATTGACTAAATCGGTGTCCTGCCCGGCTTCGGCTCGGGTGCCGGTATCGGCGTAATGTTGCGCTGCGCGCGTATCTCAACGATTTCAAGAAGAAGACGTTGAACAAGCACATTCTCCATCGCCTTCATTGCTCCTTCGTTCCAATCATCGTTGTAGCGACGGTGAACTTCGAAAATGGCCACACGCTCTGCCGGGCAAGCCGAAAGAGATGCTTGAGCGACTATATCTGCCGCTTCATCCGAGGCGAGCGCCAGCGCTTTGGCATGACGCTCAAGGCATAAGAAATAATTCGCGCCAGCTTGATCCTCATCGGCCTTTTCAGCCTTAGCCCTCGGTGCCAATTTGTCGATTAGCGCCGCTACTTCGCGCTTGGCGCGTGCCATCCATGCATCCCGCTGCGGCTGCGACCCAAGGAGTACCTCATCGGGTAGGGGGCAATCGGAAAGGACTTCATTAGCGACACGATTTTTGTCTATTTGCCCGTCCATCCGCCGCAAAGTCCACAGGGCCATATCGCTTGTGCAGCGGTGAAAAGCATCGTTGTTTTGATCCTCAATAGGGCGATCCTGTTGCGCGTGCGCCGGTCCCGCTACGAAGGCGCTTGCCGCTAACAGTATCGCTGCGATTAGTATTCTCATGGCGATCCATCGATCCTTGCGAACGAAGTTTATCACATAGTTTTGACTGTCAACGTAGCGGCGCGTCCTGGACCCGCAGGCCGCATTGTTTGGGGACAGTAGCTTTCAAGAGTTGTCGGCGCTTTTTAAAACAATCACAGCTTCGGGGTACGGGAACAGATACACCGTCTTGAAACCGTAAAGGTCGAATTGCGCACCTTCGTCCAGCATCAGCTTGCCGCTGTTGTTAATACGATCCGCAACGAGCAAAAGACGAATATCACTGCCGGCGGCTTCTTTGTATCGCGTCAGTTCGTTCGCCTTCTTTTCAATCGCATGCGCAATGAACGAATGCGGATTTCGGTCCACGAATCCCACACGATCATTCACGCTGTACCAATTGGGGCTAAGTGCCTTCGTAACATGAACGCGAAGCCGGGCGCGGGCTGGATGTGCAACGGTCGTATCATGTACAAATTGATAGCAGGTCGGCTTTGGCGGAAGGTCTTGCGCCACAAGCGCAGGAACGACGGTTGCCAAATTGTCGGCCTCCATATTGCCGACGAATTTGACAATCAGCGGAACATTTTCAATGGATTCATATTCGCGTTGAAGTGCCGTTATGACGCGCTGCGTGTTTGACTCTTTTGCTTTCAACGTAGAGCCGGCATCGCTCTGCGCCCCTACGAAGATTTGGGTGACTTCCAGGCCGAATTGTTGGCCGCTTCCGGTTACAATGAAATCAGGGTGTTCGCGGTCGTCATCACCCAGATTCCAGTTCTCGCCCATGAGCCGCGCAGCTTGCTCAGCGAAAAAGCGTTCTCGCTTTTTTTGTAACTGGCGGGTCAAAACCCATCTCCACCTTCCTAGGGCAGCAAGGCTGATCCCGGATTTCGTTTCACTCAATCCTGGCTACGCTTGCTGTTCAACGAAAAGCAGCCTAATCGCGAGTCTTCAAACATTCCGTCAGTTTTGCTACTAAATCGACGGCGGCATTCTGCGCTATTTCCATTTCAACAAACTGCCCCATGGTAGTAGGCGTTCTAATCTCTACAATCAGGCACTTTGGGTCGGCACCCGTTCGGGGAGTCGGACCATGCTTGACGTTACCAACCCCCAAAATAGGTCCCGAAAATGTCATGGCCTTCGCTCCGCAAGACCGATTCACATTGCAAAAGATAACATGAAACCGAGTGTAGAGTCGAGGAAGGGCCGCCCCTTCCGGACGAGCGGGGCGCAACCGCCCCAACGCAGGCTTGACCGCTACGCTCAAGCCCCGGTCGCCTTCACCAGCCTGTAGTCGATCGCGTCCACCAGCGCCTGAAACGAGGCGTCGATGATGTTTCCGGAGACCCCGACGGTCGACCACCGCGCGCCGCCGGCGTCGCCGAATTCGATCAGCACCCGCGTCACCGCGTCGGTGCCGCCCTGAAAGACGCGCACGCGATAGTTCAGCAGTTCGAGGTCCTGGATGTGCTTCTGATAGACTCCGAGATCCTTGCGCAGCGCCAGATCGAGCGCGTTGACCGGACCGTTGCCTTCGGCCGCCGAAATCATGGTCTCTTCGCCGATGCGGATCTTGACGACCGCCTGCGAGGCCGAATAGAGCGCGCCGGCCGAATTGTACTTGCGCTCGACGCTGACATGGAAACTCTCGACGTCGAAGAAGGCGGGCACTTCGCCAAGGGCGCGGCGCGCCAGCAGTTCGAAGGACGCGTCGGCCGCCTCGTAGGCGAAGCCTTGCGCCTCGCGCTCCTTGACCTCGTCGAGCAGCCGCGCGAGGCGGGGATCGTCGGCGCGGACCTCGACTCCCATTCGTGTGAGCTGGGCGACCAGGTTCGACCGTCCGGCCTGGTCGGAGACCAGAACCGCGCGCGTGTTGCCGACGCTTTCCGGCGGCACGTGCTCGTAGGTGCGGGGGTCCTTGGCCAGCGCCGAGGCGTGAATGCCCGCCTTGGTGGCGAAGGCCGACGCGCCGACATACGGCGCGTGCCGGTCGGGGGCCCGGTTCAGCAGTTCGTCGAACGCGTGCGAAACGTTGGAGAGTTCACGCAGCGATTCCTCGCCGACGCCGATCTCGAAGCGCTGGGCGAGATCGGATTTGAGCGCCAGGGTCGGGATCAGCGACACGAGATTGGCGTTGCCGCAGCGTTCGCCGAGCCCGTTCAACGTTCCCTGAATCTGCCTGGCCCCGGCGCGCGCCGCCGCCAGCGAGTTGGCGACCGCGTTGTCGGTGTCGTTGTGCGCGTGAATGCCGAGATGGTCGCCGGGGATGACGCGCGCGACTTCGGCGACGATGCGCTCGATCTCGTCGGGAAGCGAGCCGCCGTTGGTGTCGCAAAGCACCACCCAGCGGGCGCCCGATCGATAGGCGGCGCGCGCGCAGTCGAGCGCGTAGGCGGGATTGGCCTTGTAGCCGTCGAAGAAATGCTCGCAGTCGACCATCGCCTCGCGTCCCGCGGCGAGCGCTGCCTTCACGCTGTCCTCGATGCAGGCAAGGTTCTCTTCCAGCGTGCAGCCGAGCGCGACGTGGACGTGATAATCCCAGGTCTTGGCGACGAACACGATGGCGTCCGCGTCGGCGGCGACGAGCGCGGCGAGGCCGGGGTCGTTGGCGGCCGAGCGGCCGGCGCGTTTGGTCATGCCGAAGGCGCAAAACCGCGCGCGCTTGGTCGGCTTGCGTTGGAAAAATCGCGTATCGATCGGATTGGCGCCGGGATAGCCGCCTTCGACATAGTCGACGCCGAGCCGATCAAGCAACGCCGCAATCTGGATCTTGTCCTCGTACGAGAAGTCGACGCCGGTGGTCAGCGCGCCGTCGCGCAGCGTCGTATCGAAGAGGTAGAGGCGTTCGCGGGTCATGGGTTGTCCCTTCAGTGTCGCGTCGGCGCCGGAGCCGCGGTGCGCGGCGCCGTGAAGCGCTTGGTCATGGTTGTGTTCGCCAGCCACTGATCGTCGAGCTGAACGAGATTGCGCCGCTGGGCCACGAATCCCTGGCGCTCGAAAAGCGAGCGCGCGGCGTCGCCGACTTCGCTGGTCAGGCATTCGGCGCCGCGCGCCTCGGCGAGCCGCGCCAGCGCGTCGATCAGCGCCGCTCCGACGCCGCGTCGGGCGAAGCGGGGATCGACGTAAAGCAGATCGAGGACGTCAGCGCCGAGCAGACTGGCGAAGCCCGCGGCCTCGCCGTCGATCAGGGCGATGAGCGTCAGAGCTTTGGCGAGGCGAGCGGCGAAGGCCGCCCGGTTGTCGGCGATGGCCGCCCAGGCGCGGCGCTGATCGAGGCTATAATCCTCGCTCGCCAACCCTTCGACGCTGGCGCGTAAGATGGCGGCGCAGCGATCGGCGTCGGCGGGCAGATAGGGGCGGAGAGAAATCGCGCTCATCGCTTGAATTCCCATGCCGTGCCGTCCTTCGAGTCCTTGAGGACGACGCCGAGACGCGCGAGCTCGTCGCGCAGCCTGTCCGATTCCTTCCAGTTCTTGCCGGCCCGCGCGGCCGCGCGCTCGGCGATGATTTTCTCCACCCATTCCGGGTTGACCGCGGCCTCGTCCAGCGCCGAAGCCAGACGCTGCGATCGGGTCTGTCGCAGCAGACCGAGCAAGTTGGCGCCGGCCTTCAATGCGGCCGGGCGCTCGAGGCGATGAAGTTCGGCGAGCGCCGCCGGCGTATTCAGGTCGTCGCAGAGGGCCTCTTCCATCCCCGGCGCGATTTCGCCGCCGGGCTCGACGTCGCCGACGACGTCATGCCAGCGGTCGAGCGTGCTCTCGGCCTCTTCGAGCGCGTTGACCGTCCAGTCGATCGGCTGCCGGTAATGGGTGCGCAACATCGCCAGCCGCAGGACCTCGCCGGGCCATTTGCGCCCGCCGAACCGGGTCGTGCGCAGCAGTTCGTGAATGGTGACGAAGTTGCCGAGGCTCTTCGACATCTTCTCGCCTTCGACCTGCAGAAAGCCGTTGTGCATCCATACGTTGGCCATCCGCGGAGCGCCGAAGGCGCAGCACGATTGCGCGATTTCGTTTTCGTGATGAGGGAAGACGAGATCGACGCCGCCGCCGTGAATGTCGAAGACGTTCTTCAAGGGATCGTCGCAGGCAAGGCCGCCGCCGAACGGCTGCAACAGCAAGGCCATCGACATCGCCGAGCACTCGATATGCCAGCCCGGACGGCCGGCCGGAGCGATTCCGCAGGGGCTCGGCCATCCCGGCTCGTTCGCCTTGGAGGGCTTCCACAGCACGAAGTCCATCGGATCGCGCTTGTAGGGCGCGACGTCGACGCGGGCGCCGGCCAGCATCTCGTCGAGCGAGCGCCGCGCCAGCGAGCCGTAACGCGGGACGCCGGCAAGCGCGTCCATTGCGCTGGGCGAAAACAGCACATGATCCTCGGCGACATAGGCGACGCCGCGCGCCGCCAGCCGCTCGATCATGGCGATCATCTCGGCGATATGCGCGGTCGCGCGCGGTTCATAGGTCGGCTCGAGACAGCCTAGCGCGTCGACGTCCTCGTGAAATTGCCGTTCGGTCCCTTCCGTCACGCGCGCGATCGCCCGATTGAGCGGCAGGGCGGGAAATTCGCGCGCGGCGCGCGCGTTGATCTTGTCGTCGACGTTGGTGATGTTGCGGACGTAAACGACGGCGTTTTCTCCGAAGCGGCGCCGCAGCAGGCGGAACAGCAGGTCGAACACGATGGCCGGGCGCGCGTTGCCGATATGGGCGAAATCGTAGACGGTCGGACCGCAGACGTATAGGCGCACGGCGGCGGGATCGAGCGGCTGGAACATTTCCTTCGCGCGCGTCAGCGTATTGTAAAGTCGCAAGGAAATCGTCATCGGCGTTCCCAACGGGTCTCTTCGACGAGGGCGCGCGCAAGCGCCGGACCGGCCGGATGATCGCTTCTCTTGGGGGATGAGAAATGGAGACGCGAACCAGCCAGCCAGAAGCTAGCGGCTAATGATAATGATCCGGCGAATGCTGGACGGGCGCGTCATGAAGGCATCCATCCCTTAGGGTCGCGCCAATGTCAAGACCGCCGTTGCGCGCAGATGTCGACTCCGTTAACCAGAAATTTATCGTTTCGCCACAATGGTCGTTTACCAATCCTGTTCGCCGCCGTCCCGTTTCGCGAGTTGCCCCATGCGCCGTTTCCCGTCTCGCTTCGCCGTCCTATCGATATTTGTCGGCCTCGTCGTTTTGGCCGGACAGGTCGGCGGGCGCGCGGAAGGGGCGCATTCCTTCATCGTCGCGGCCAATGACGGCTACGGCGTCCAGGATTGCCTCGGCGAGGGCGGCGAGTGCGGCCGGGTGGTCGCCGACGCCTGGTGCGAGGCGCACGGCCATGGCGCGGCGCTCGCTTACGGGCGCGCGCGCGCCGTCGCCGCCGTCAGCGTCGCCGCGGCGACCGTCGCCGACGCCGAGCCCTACGTCGTCACCTGCGGCGATTAGCCTCGCCTCGCGCCTTCAGCGCACGAAATCGGCGCATTTCGCCGCCTCGCCGCTTGCCGCTCCCCACGGTTCGATCGGCACCGTCGAGGTCGAGTTCTTCGGCGAGCCGTCGATCAGCTTGTCGGTATAGGTCATATAAATCAGAATGTTGCGCTTGACGTCGCAACCGCGCACGATCTGCATCTTCTTGAAGAAGAGCGAGCGGCGCTCGCTGAACACGACCTCGCCCTGCTCGAACTTGCTCTTGAACTTGATCGGGCCGTACTGGCGGCAGGCCAGCGAAATGTCGGATGTCTGTTCGGCCAAGCCGAAGGCGCCGGCGAGGCCCCCTTTCTCCGGCGTCGTATAGTGGCAGGCGACGCCCTCGACCACGGGATCGTCGACGCCGTAGACGGCCAGCTTATCATTGGGCGTCAACAGCTTGAACGTCGTCGACTTGCGGAAGATGAGGTCGGGGTCGGCCGAATCGGCGAGCGCCGGCGCTCCCGCAGCCAGGGCGAACAGGACTCCGACGAGGCCCGATAAGAAACTGAATTTCATGTCCTTGGCTCCCAACGGTCGGCGCGATCGACCCAAAGGCGGCTGGCGCGCGCGGGCCGAGGGCAACATAGGCGCGGCGCGTCGTCCGGCAAGAGCTTACGAGCGTCGCCTGGCCGACGGGCGAAGCCGTCGCCTGGCCGGTCATCGCCAAAGCGCGAATCGCGGATCGGCGTCTGGCGATAATGTTCGAATTCGTATATAGGAGACAAAAAAAGGAGCCGCCCCGGCGGACCAAGGGGATCACGATGGCCGAAATCGGCGCCCGCGCGGAAATCGACGACCTGCTGCGGCGCGCCGCAGCGACGCAGCGTCTGGCGGTGGAGCGCGCGCTCGCCGGCGTGAAGATCACGCCGGCTCAATACGCCGTCTTGAAGATCATCGCCGAGGCGCCCGGCCTCAGCAACGCGGACATCGCCAGGATCGAGCGGCTGACGCCGCAGACGACGAGCCTCGTCATCGCCAATCTCGAACGCAAGCGCTGGGTCGTGCGCCGGGCGCACGAAACGCACGGGCGCATCCGGCGGGCGCAGGCGACCGAAGCCGGGCTGCGGCTGCTGCGCGAATGCCGTGAGCGCCTGCGCGGCCCCTATCGCCGGCTGGCCGCGGCGATGCCGCCGGGCGGCGAGAGGTTGGTCGAGACCTGGCTCGGTCGGCTCGCGGATGCCGAGGTTTGACCTCGGCGCGCGAAATGGCTCAAACCGCGCCGAACCGAATTCCTTCGCGCGTCGAGCGTTATTCGGTAAGGTCTCGCCATGAACGTCTTGATTCTCGGCGCCGGCGCTCGCGAACACGCTCTGGCGCTGGCGGTTGCGAAGTCGCCTCTGCTGACCGAGCTCTACGTCGCCCCGGGCAATCCCGGTAGCGCCGCCGTCGCCGAAAACGTCGCTCTGGACGCGAGCGATCGCCGCGCGGTCATCGACTTCTGCCGATTGCGCGCGATTCGTCTCGTCGTGGTCGGCCCCGAGGCGCCGCTGGTCGCCGGTGTCGCCGACGACCTCGAGGCGGCGGGAATCCTCTGTTTCGGGCCGAGCAAGGCGGCGGCGCGGCTCGAAGGTTCGAAAGGCTTCACCAAGGACTTTTGCCACGAGTTCGGCGTTCCCACCGGCGACTATCGCCGCTTCCGCGACGAAGCCGCCGCGCTCGCCTATGTTCGCGCCCACGGCGCGCCGATTGTCGTCAAGGCGGACGGCCTAGCGGCGGGAAAGGGCGTCGTCGTCGCAACGTCGCTTGGCGAGGCGGAGCGCGCGGTTCGTTCGATGTTTGCCGGCGCGTTCGGCGCCGCCGGCGCGGAAGTCGTCGTCGAGGACTATCTGGAGGGCGAGGAAGTTTCATTTTTCGCGCTCAGCGACGGAACGCGGGCGACGCCCTTCGCCAGCGCGCAGGACCACAAGCGCGTCGGGGAGGGCGACGCCGGGCCGAACACCGGCGGCATGGGTGCCTATTCGCCGCCGCCGATCATGACGCCTGCCTTGAGCGATCGGGTGATGCGGGAAATCGTGACGCCGACCGTCGCCGGCATGGCCAAACGCGGCGCGCCGTTTCGTGGCGTCCTTTTCGCCGGGTTGATGATCGGCGCGGACGGACCCAAGCTTATCGAATTCAACGTCCGTTTCGGCGATCCCGAGGCGGAGGCGATTCTGGCTCGGCTGGACGACGATCTGCTCGAATTCCTGCTCGGCTCAGCCAAAGGCGCCTTGCCGAGCCGCGCGCCGAAGTTCTCCGACGAAACCGCGCTGACGGTCGTCATGGCCGCGCGCGGCTATCCCGGAGCGGTCGAGAAGGGAACGCCGATCATGGGTCTCGAGGCGGCGGAGCGCTTGCCCGGCGTGTCGATCCTCCATGCGGCGACGCGCCGCCAAGGCGAAAGAATCGTTTCGGACGGCGGGCGCGTCCTGGCGGTCACCGCGCTCGGCCGCGACGTGATCGAAGCGCAAGCGCGCGCTTACGCCGCGGTGGATCGGCTGGACTGGCCGGGCGGCTTCTGCCGGCGCGACATCGGCTGGCGAGCGATCGCACGACGACGCGGGAGTTGAACGGCGGTGAAGATGTCGCGAAAGCTCGGCAAGGCGCACTCGCAGCCCTCGGTCGCTATCGCCCTGGGCGGCGGCGGCGCGCGCGGCTTCGGCCATATTTTGGCGCTCGAAGCGCTCGATGAGATCGGGGTCGCGCCGGTCGCGATTTCCGGGACGTCGATTGGCGCGGTCATCGGGGCCGCCTACGCCGCGCGCATGGAGGCGAAGCAAATTCGCAGCTATGCGCAAAGCGTTCTGCGCAATCGCCCGGAGTTCATGGGCAAGCTGCTGCGGGCGCGCGTCGGGCGCTTTTCCGATCTCGTGCTGCGCGGCCGCGGCAATCCCGTCCTTCTCGACGGCGAAATCTGCCTCGACCTTTTCTGGCCGGAAGCCGTGCCGGATTTCTTCGACGAATTGTCGATTCCGCTGCAAGTCGTCGCCACCGACTTCCACGGCCGTCGCGAAATCGCCATCGGGAGCGGCGCGCTGGGGCCGGCGGTCGCGGGGTCGATGGCGATCCCGGGCCTGATAAGGCCGGTGGAGGTCGACGGACGCGTCCTCGTCGACGGCGGCGCCGTCAATCCCTTGCCCTATGATCTCCTGTTCGATCACGCCGATATCGTCGTCGCGGTCGACGTGACCTTCGGCGGCGGCTCGCGGGAGCGCCGAATCCCGACGCCGTTCGAATCGATGTTCGGCTCCGCGCAAATCATGCAGGGCGCGATCACCGCGCAGAAGCTCAAGATGCGCCCCCCAGACATTCTCGTGCGGCCCGCCGTCGAGCAATTCGGCGTGCTCGACTTCTTCCGCATCGGTCAGATCCTGCGCGCGTCGGAAGGCGCCAAGGAGGAGCTGAAACGCAAGCTCAGCGCGCGAATGTGGACGTCGCTGCGGGGTTGAACCGCGCTCCCGGGGCGATTCGCGCGCCGCGCATGAGTTCCGCGCCGGACATCGCGGACCTGCCGGCGCGCTGGGCTTCGATGACCCGAATCGCGCCCGTCCCGCAGGCGACGGTCATTTCGGCGTCGAGGACGACGCCGGGCGGCCCGCTGAGGTCGACGACGGCGGCGCGCAGAATTCGGATCCGTTCCGTCCGTCCGCCGCATTCGATCTCGCCGTAGGCGCCGGGCGAGGGGGAGAGACCGTGGATATGGCGGCGCACGCGGACCGCGTCGGCCGTCCAATCGATCGGCGCTTCGCTCTTGTCGATCTTGTGCGCGTAGGTCGCGCCCTGCGCGCTCTGCGGGCGAAAATCCAGTCGTCCGGCGGCGAGCTCAGGCAGCCCTTGCGCGATCAGCTTGGCGCCGAGCGCCGCGAGGATCGCCGTGAGGTCTCCGGCGGTGTCGCCGGCGCGGATCGGCGCGCGCGCCTCGAGCGCCACGGGTCCGGTGTCGAGGCCTTCCTCCAGGCGCATGAGGTCGACGCCGGTCTCGGCGTCGCCGACCATGATCGCGCGCTGCACCGGCGCCGCGCCGCGCCAACGCGGCAGCAACGAAGCGTGAACATTGAGACAGCCGAAGTTCGGCGCGGCGAGCACCGGGGGTGGCAGGATGAGCCCGTAGGCGACGACGACCGCGACGTCCGCTTCGAAGGCGCGGAACTCGTCCTGCGCTTCGAGCGTGCGCAGCGTGGCGGTCGTCACGACGCGCAAGGCGTGCGCATCGGCGAGGCGATGAACGGGCGTCTTGGCGATTTCGAGCCCGCGCCGGCCGGCCGGATTCGGCGCGCGGGTGTAGACGGCGACGACGTTGTGGCCCTTCTCGAGGAGGGCGCTCAAGGTCGGCGTCGCGAATTCGGGGGCGCCCATGAAGACGACACGCATGGCGGGGCGCTTATCATTGCGCGCCAGAAGCGTCAAAGGACGCCTCCCCTCTTTGCGGGAAGGCCGCGCACGGTCTACCTTCACCGGGTCTGTCGACGCGCCGCGCCGTTCGACGCGGCAGAAACGCGAGCCCGATGACGACGCCGACGCCAACTCAGCACTTGGACCTGCGCGTGTACTACGAGGACACGGATTTTTCCGGCCGCGTCTATCACGCCTCTTATCTGCGCTTCATGGAGCGCGGGCGCACCGAATGGCTGCGCGCGCTCGGCTTCGAGCACGGCGCGCTTGCGGGCGAACAAGGTCTGCTGTTCGCCGTGCGTGGACTGGAAATCGAGTTTCTCGCCCCGGCGGCCATCGACGACCTGCTGCGCGTCGAAACGCAGGTGACGGAAATTCGCGGCGCGGCGATCGAGTTTTCTCAACTCATTCTTCGCCGCGGCGAAAGAATCGCGGAAGCGAAGGTTCGCGTCGTCGCGCTGAAAGACGGCCACGCTGCGCGCATCCCCAGGGAATTGCGGGCGCGGCTCGATGCGGCGCGTTAGCGCGTCGGCGAGCGGCGTCAGGAACCGAGGAAGCGGTCGAGCCTCGCCGCCAGGGCGTCGAGCCGTTCGCCGATGCGTCCGTCGAGATCGCGCCGGTCGGATCGGGTCGGCGGCGCGCAGCGACCCCTCCCGCTTTTCGCGACCTCCACCAATTCTGAGGACTTCCGGCCGGGCATGACGAGTTATCAATTCCGAGACCTGGCGCAAGCTCGCTACTTCGACCCATATCGAAAATAGGCCGCTGTCGCCCCGAGAATCGAGCTGACGAGCGCGACCATCGCGCCCGCCGTCGCCAGCGTCTTGCGGACGCCAGCCCATTCGTTCGACAGCGCCACCAGCCTCGTCAGAATGACCTCGAATTTCGCCAGGCTCGCGTCGACGGCGGCGCGCGATTCCCTGGTGATCTCGTAATGCTCATCGAGACGATGTTCGATGCCGGTGAGCCTGGCGTCGAGCCGCGCGACCGCGGCTTCGAGAGGTTCCGCCATGACGCTTCATCCCCCCGCGGTTTGGCCTTGAATGGATCACCCGCCGATCGCGCCGGACGGATTGTCGACGGGGCGCACGACGCCGTTGAGCGAGTCGATGATGGCGCCGAAGAGGCCGCCGTTGGGCGGCGACACGGTGAACTGCCCGATGAACGCCAGCAGCTTGATCGCCGCCGCCACGTCCCCGAGCTCCGACAGGCCGGGAATTTCCGCCAACACCAAGAACACGTCCTCGACCGCGACGATGTCGACGTCCGAGTTCTCGAACCTCGCCTTCAACGCCGCCTCGACCGCCTGCATGGCGGCCGAGAAAGATGCCGATTGGAAGAGCGTCAGGGCCGTTTGCATTTCCGAGACGGAAGTCGTGGCGGTCGTCATGTCTTGCTCCAGTTTAAGGAGGCAGTAGGCAATAGGCAGTAGGCAGTAGGCAGTGAGGACGGCGGGCTACTTTGCCTACTGCCTACTGCCCTTCTTTTCACGACGCCGGAACGGCGACCGTTCCCATCGGCGTCCCGCCGAGCGACTTGCAAACGATGTCCGAGACGACCAGCGCCGTCTGCGCGTCTTTCTGGACAGCCTTTCCCGCCGCAACCGCGAGCGCAATTTGATCGGCTGCGTTGGCGACGGCGGAAAAATCACAGGCGATCGCCTGCGACCCCGCCTTGAGATTGGCGGCGGCCTGGGTCGCGGCGGGCGAGGAAAGCGCCGCGGCGACCTTGTTGATGTCGTCGGTCGCGACGTCGATGACGTTGGCGCAGCCGGAAAGAGCGATGGCGACCGCGAAAGCGAGAATCTTGCGCATGGGGATGAATTCCTATTGGGGAAGAGAAAAGCCGAACCGCATCGCCGACGCGATCGTGAAGAGGATCACGAACGCGGCGGCGAGCAGGCATTCGAGACGCGAGGTGCAGCTCACGACGCCTTGACGAGCGCCTGGTTGACGGCTTCGGCCGCCATTTGGACGCCGAACTGGACCGTCGCCGCCCAAGGGCCGAACGCGGACCAGTCCTGGTGCGTCAGGAAGCCGAACGAGGCGGTGGCGACGGCACCGGCGAGGCCGAGATGGCGCCAAAAATCTGCGGTGAGTTTCATGGGGTCGCTCCTTGATTGGCCCAGCCGAAAAGGACGGGCGGAAGAGAGAGATCGGCCGGCGCGGTATGCGCCGGCGCGCGGCGATCGCTCGAGAAGGCGCTCAGCGCCTGCTTGATTGAGACAAGCGTCTGCGGGTCGGCGGCGGGGCCGCTGGCGCGGCCCTTCCGGGCGCGGCGCTCTCGCGCGGCGTCAGCGAGCAGGCGAGCGCTTTGCCGCCGGGCGCCCAAATCGCCGGCAAGTCACCGCGCGCATATTCGGCGGCGACGAGGCCGCAGAACCATTGCCACTTGGCCGCGTCGGTCGTCGGATCGTCGTGGCCGCCGCCGGCCGCGCCTAAGTCGTAGTGGCGGCAGAAACCCGGCCCGACGCCTCCTTCAGCGAAGCGGCAGGGGATCTGCAAGTGGTGCAGGAGATAGGCGACGATGCGCGCGGCGGCGAGCCACGCCGCGTCGGAAAAGCCGGCGCTTTCCCGGCCGGCGATTTCGAGGCCGACCGAGCGTGAATTGAACGCGCAGACGTGCCAGGCCTTCTTGGCGAGATCGACCATCTGCGTCGCCTCCGCCCCGTCTTCGCGCAGCACGAAGTGGGCGCTGACCTGGGATCGCTTTTGCGCGAACCAGTCGATCGCGCCGGCGTAGGTGCCCTCGGTGTCGTGCACTACGACGAGGTCGACGCGCGCGCCGCCGCGCTCGGAAAAGTTCGGCGAGACGACCCATTTGAGCAGGGGCAGGCCGAGAGAATTGGTCATGGCTTCACATCCTTTTTGCGAGTTCGAAGAAGAGCCACGCGACGAGAATCGCGAGCGCGATGTCCGGCGGGTGCGCGGTCATGGGAGCGCCTTCAGGGAGGCGGCGAGCAGCGAATAGGGCGGGCGTCGGTCGGCGGCAGGCAGCCGGCGGTTAAGGGGCGAGCGGCGAACCGACGCTCAGGCGGGACGCAAACACGCCGCCGGGGCGGCGCGATGCACGTTCGCGCCGATCGGCCATGGTCCGACGTTCCAGGGTTGGACGCTTTGCGTCGTCGGCATCGGCGGCGCGGGACTCTGGCCGCCGCGCATCGCCTGCCGCCTATGGCCTATTGCCCTATTCGCTACTGGCCTTTTGCCGAGATCACGGCGGCGACATCGTCCTTGACGAGCCGAATTGGCGAGCAAGCCTGGTCGTGGCTGCGATCGAGAAAATACACGTAGGCCGTTCCGTCCGAATGAAGCGATATCGCGACCTCGTCGCCTGGCGCGGATTCGAGCGTGGCGATCGAGAACATGGAGCGTGCGACGGCCGCCTGGGAAGGCGTCAGCGTGACGAAGCTCTGGCCGCCGAAGACGATCGCGATCTGCTCGGCCTCGGCGACCGTCGCGCACGGCGCGGCCTCTTGAGCGCACGCGGGAGCGGCGGCCGCGAGGGCGAAGAAAAGGCAACAGGCAGTAGGCAGTAGGCAGTCGCGGCGGGATCGCCGCCGGCGGGCGCCGCCGCTCTCTACCGACCACTGCCTACTGCCTACTGCCTCTTTCCTCATAGCCGCTGCCACGCATGCACGATGTCGCCGCGCCCGACCATCATCAGAACCTCGATCGCCGCTCTGCCGAGCTCGATCGGGGCGCAGGCCCGATCGCCGTCGACGAATATAGCCGATCCCGAGCCATCGGGAAGCAGAGACATCGCAGCGCAATAGCCCGGCGGCAGGGACTCCGGCGTGTCCGGCGCCATGCCGAAGATTCCGCGCAGGATCTACCGTTGGTCGGAATTCGGCGTGACAAAATTCGCCCCGCCGAGCGCACCCCACGACGGGTGAGGGTCGGGCATGGCGGGGGCTTTCGAGGAAGAGGGGCGAATGGAAAGGCTCGTCTCTACTCGCCACTCGCTATTCACTATTCGCCTTCCTTCACGGGATCGAAACCGCCACGCCCTGGCTAACCAGCGTCGTCACTTCGTCGGCGCCGAGGCCGATTGAAGCGCCAAGCGAAAGCAGCGTCGTCGAGTTGGCCGGGATGACGTTCGCGCCGCGAGCGAGGAACGCCGAGACGGTCGGATTGACGAGCGCCGCGACGGCGCTCTGCGCGGCCGTCCATTGCGCGGGGGTCATGACGGCCTGCAACTGCCAGAGCGCGCAGGAGGGAACCGGCGGCGGCGGCGACGGGGCGGGCGCTGGCGCATTGCCGGCGGCGAGCCAAAGCTGGTAGGCTTGCCAGTCGACGTTGCCGGGATCGGCGGGAATGCAAGCGCCGTCGGCGTCGCGGACGACGCCGGACGATCTCGCCATCAGCGTATAGGTCATGGCCCTAAAGCTCCGCAGACAGAGTAAACCCGCCGTTAGGCGGGCTCTGCCAATAAGCAGAGCCCGTGGCGACAATCTCGTAAAGTGCTTCAACGAGGTTTGGCGACACGCCATTGATCGCTTGGCTTGCCGCGTTGCTGCTCGACCATCCTCCGACGAGCGCGGTAGTTGGCGTTACTCGCATTGAAGGAATGAAGAGCGAAAACGTGGGCCAGCTCGACGCGGCGCCGTAGCTTGCAAAACTAATCGAACCCCAACCGGGGCCGATGAACGACTGAAAATATCTCGTGCATGCGGATGTCTCTTCTGAAATCAGCCGCCGCTCGAACGACGTCGCGACTTGGCCTAATTCGAGCTGGACCTCGCCGATCGTCCACGTCCCGCTGGTCTGCGCGCCGACGCTCAAAACGATCTCGACGCCCGTCGTCGCCGCCGAGGGAACGGAAATCTGCGCGCTGTAGACGGCAGGCGTCGAATTGACGGTGAACGAGCCCGTCGCGATCTGCGTCTTGGTCGGACTCGCCAGCGTGCCGAAGGCGTCCGTCGTCGTGGCGTAGTAAGCCGTCCAATTGACCGTCGTCAGCGGCGAGTCCGCCAGCTTGGCGCTCAACGTCGCGGTCTGCCCGGCGAGATCGAAACTGTTGGCGGCCTCGATGCGCTGGGCGAGGCCGATCCCCGTCGCCGACGCCGCGCCGGTGAATTGGTAGAGGAATTGATCGGGCGGGAACGCGCCGGCGATCCGCCGGCCGACGACGTTGGCGCCCGTGGAGTAGGCGTAGAAACGGTCGACGGAATAGGCGAGCGCCGCGCCGGCGACGATTTCTTGCCCGGAGCCCGCGATCGTCCCCGGCGAGCCCGACGAGAACAGCGTCTGCGAAGCGTTGACGGTGTAGGTTCCGGTCCCGCCCGTTCCCGTCCCGAGCGCGGTGATGGTTGTGCCGGCGGTCATGCCGGTCGCGGAAAGCGCCTGGCCGACGACGAGCGTCCCCGATCCGACCGCCGTCACCGTCAGCGTGGTCCCGGAGATATACCCGGTGACCGACGCCGCGCTCGAGGAAAGCCCGCGCTGATCGATGGCACAAGCGCCGTTCGTCAGGCGGTTGCGGAACCCAGCCATCTGGCCGACCCAGGCGCCGCCGGCGCCGAGCGTCTCGTTATAGGCGGCCGAATGCGCCGGGGGCGCGGGAACGAAGCCCGCCGCGCCGCCCGAGCCGGAGTCGCCGGTGAACGGGGCGGCCTGGTTCTGATCGACGATCGTCCAGGCGTTGGAGCCGTTGCTCTCCAGGCACAGGTAGCCGTAGGCCGCCGCGATGACGGCGCTCGTCGCGCCGTTGATCGCATCGGAGCCGGCGCGCGAGATCGTGATGGTCTTCGTCGCCGAGCAGGCGCCGCTCTCGTCGGCGATGGTGAGCGATTGGCCGGGAGGATAATTCGCCGCCCCCGGCAGCGTCACGACGCGCGCCGCGGTCAGCGCCGTGTAGGCGATCAGCCGGTCGGTGACGAGCGCCGAATAGGCCGCGTCGGAAACGGCGGTGCGCTGGTTGGCGAGGGTCGCGACGCCGGTCGTCGCGTCGAGGGCGATCGCCGTCGTCCAGCTCGATCCGTTCGGCGACACCTTGAAGCTGAAATTGTCGCTGCCGTTAAGGCCCATCTGGGCGCGGCCGGAGAAGCCGTCCTCGAAGATGAGCGAGGCGGTGTCGGCCGGTACACCGCCCGAGCCGCCCTTGTTGATCGTCAGGTTGAAGTTGCCGGCGCCGTTGAACAGCGCGCTCGCCCCGTAGGCCGAAAGCACGTTGTTGTAGTCGGGAGCCGTGCCGATGCCGACCAACGAAGCGATGACGTTGGGCGCGGGCGAGAGGATCGTCCAGGCGTTGGCGCCATTGCTTTCGATCTCGACGCCGGCGTAGGCGGCGTCGACGACGAAACTCGTCGCGCCGTCGATCAAATCCGAGCCGGCCCGATTGACGGCGATCGTCTTCGTGGCCGAACAAGCGCCGGATTCGTCGACGATCGTCAGCCGAGTGCCGGTCGGATAGGCCGATGCGGCGCAGAGCGTGACGGCGCGCGCGGCCGTGAGCGCGGTGAAGGCGACGAGCCGATCGGTCGTCACCACGGAATAGGCGGCGTCGGAAACAGGTGTGCGCTGACCGACGATCACCCCGGCCGGCAGGTCGGCGAGCGCCAGCGCTCGGAACGCCGGGGCGGCGGCGGGGCCGCTCGACGGGCCGGCGAGGATGGTGTTGGCGCCCTCGTTGGCGAGCGAGGCCGTCAAGATTCCGCTCGACGTCACCGGCGAGCCGGAAACGTTAAAGATGGACGGCAGGGAAAGACCGACGCTCGTCACGCCTCCGGAGCCTCCCCCGCCGCTGGCGCCGGGCGCGTCGACGATCGTCCATTTGCCAGCGCCGTTGCTTTGCAGCGCGATGTAGCCATAGGCGCTCGAAATGACCGCGCTCGACCCGCCGTCGATCTTGTCCCCGCCCGCCGCGGTCAGCGTGATCGTATTGGCGGCGGAACAAGACCCGGATTCGTCGAACACGGTCAGGCTGGCACCGGTGGGATAGGCGCTCGCGGCGGGCAAGGTCACGACGCGCGGCGCCGTGATCGCGGTGAACGCGATATTGCGATCGGTTGCGAGCGCCGTATACGCGGCGTCGGAAACCACGGCGCGCGTGTTGGCGGCGATGTCGCTCAACTTGGCCGCTGGGAAGCCGCCCGCCGTCGCGCCGTCCTGCACGACGAGCCGGTTGTTCGTTGTGTCGACGACGATCTCGCCGATTGCGCCGGTGAAGGCGGCGACCTGAGCGGCCGTTCCGCGTCGAAGCTGCAATTGTTCGGTCATCACGCTGTCCCGAGATCGAGGGCGCCGAGAACGGCGCCGGGCCCGACCGCGCCGAAATCGTCGGCGAGGGCCGGAGCGAGGTTGACGAAGCCGAGGTCGAGCGGCATCCCGCCGGCGAGTTGCGCGGCGATCGGATCGGCGATCCCGGCGCCGGCAGGCACGTAACTGTAGACCTCGCAGTCGGACAGGCTCTGCACGCCGGCCCCGAAGACGTTGAAGCTCTGAAACTTGAAATACAGCGCCGCGCCGACGTAATTGGCGGGCAGATCGTAGGTCGCGACCGCGGCGTCGAGCCGCGCGAACGGCGCCCCGGACGAATGCGGCGCGCCGGTCGTGCCGTAGAGGCCGCGTTGCAATCCCGTGAGATTGTAGGCGTTCGTCCCCGTCAGCGTCGCGCTTTCGTAGGCGAGGAGTTCGCCGTCGACGAGACAGCGCGTGGCGCCCTGCTGCGCGGACGCCTGCGAAGTCCCCGAAAGGACGCCCGCGCTTTCCGTCAGGTTGACGCTCAACGCGTCGCTCGAATCCCAGCCGCTCGCCGCCGGCAGCGCGGCGGCGAGAAATCCCTGGCGCAGCGGTTGGGCGATGACGGCGACTTGCGAATAGGTGACGTCGTCGAGCGAGACCCAAACATAGGCGCCGCCCCAGTTCGGATCGGCGACGCCGCTTGAGCCGCCCGACGCGCCGACCCAGACCTGCGCCGTTCCGCCGGTGAGCGCCGGCGGCGGTTCATAGATCAGCGGCGTGTTGACGGGATCGGCCGGGACGCCCTGATTGGGCAGGAACCCGCTCGATCCCGAATTCGGATAGAGGACCGGCGTCGAGACGCCGACCGTCAGCTCTTCCGCCGTGATTGTCAGCAGGCCTTTGTCGTCCTCCTCGATCGAAGTGACGCGGACGGGATAATCGACGAGCCAGAGATTGGCGTCGGTGATCGTCAACACGTCCATCGGATCGAGCAGGCTATACTCCCACGACAGTTTGAAAGTGAAGTGGGCGCGCACATAAAGCTGACGTTGAAGGATGGTCTGCGCAACGATCGGCCCGATGACGATCTCGTCGCAGATTTCGTGAGCTTGGATCGTCGAGCCGACGCGCGGGCCGTAGAGTTCGATCTGCGATTGATCGCGAGCCTCGACGGGAATGGCGCCGTACTGGTTGGCGCGCGACAGGCATTCGAGGCGTTGAACGGTCGGCAGCGAGAACGGGTCGACGCGCGAGGCCTGGACCGGATCCTTGTTGCCCTTCTCGTCGACGAAATCGAGATCAGTCAGATTGTAGATCGGCGTCAGATCGGGGACGTAGCTCGTCGGGTCGGCGTAGGTGAACGCGATCGAGACGACTTTGCTCTCGTCGCCCGGCGCGAACAGATAGGTTCCTGCCGGCGAAATTCCGTAGGTTCCCGCCGCCGAGGGCGCGCCCGCGCCGATGGTGGTCAGCGCGGCGCCGGTGAAGGCGTATTTCACCCCGCCGTCGGAAACGAACTCTGAAACGCCGCAGACCAGAATCGAGGGCGGCGGCGTCACGCCCGAACCCTCTTCCGCCGGGGTCGGCACGACGGTCTGCACCGTCTTCACGACGTCGCCGGCCGTGATCGCGGCGTCGCCATAGGGGATGAACTTGAGCATGCCGCCGCTCCACACCGCGGCGCAGTTGAGGAGCTGCAGCCAGCGCGTCAGAATGCTCGACCCTTGTTCCTGGTCGGTCAGACACGGGCTGAACGCGACGCCCAGCGCCTTGCAATAGGTTTGCAAGGATGCGTCGCCGCCTGAGCCGAATAACGTCGCAGCGTCGATGCTGGCGGCCGAGAAGCCCGCGCCGTATTGCGGATTGGTCAGGAAATCGTTGATGACCTCAGCCGGATCGGCGTCGACGCCGTTGATCCCTGACCCAGCAAGGATGCCGACGATCTCGAAATTGTGATTGCCGATGTCGGCGTTGTCGCCGAGCGCGTAGCTCGCGGCGCAGACGTAGGCCGTGCCCTGATACGCGAGCGCCTCGATCGAATAATTCGCCTGGAGGTAACCCCACGTCGTCTGCGGCGTCGCGCCGTCGAAGAAGGTCAGGCCGAGATGGGCGAGCGTGTAGGTCGACTGGTCGCGCCAGATGACGCCGACGCCGGAGACCGGCCCCTCGCTGAGCGCCATGATCAGGTCGGCGCTGTAGGAATAGCCGCTCGTCGGCGATTTGAAGAGGCCGCCCTTGCCGCCGCCGCCGCCGTGCGTCTGGAAATTGGCGTACCAGATCACGTTCGCCGCAAGCTTGGTCTGGCCCCAGACGATCGGAATCGGCAAGGTGTTGACCGAGGTCTGCAGCTGCAGCCCGGTGTAATCGGGCTTCTGGCCAGTCTTCTGGCGAAACCAACTCATGGTCGCGGGGCTCCGAAGAAGGGCAGTAGGCAGGGGCAGTGAGGCGCGCAGACTGCCTACTGCCTACTGCCTACTTCCCTGAAATAGCTGGCGAACCTGGCCTCGTGCAGCCGCGCGGCGACCTCGGCGTTGCGGGCGATCTCTTCCTCCAGCACGGCGCGCGCCGGATGAAACGCGTGCACGATCGTCAACGGATCGCTTCGCGTGACGATGCCGCCGTGGGAGAAGCAACGGCCGTATTTGAACAGGATTACGTCGCCGGGCAGCGGCGCGGCGACTTCACGCGCGCGCGCCAGCAGGAAATCGAGATAGCGCTCCTCGCCGCGGTGCAGGTGCCAGTCCTTGACATAGGGGCGCGGATCGAATGGCTCGACCAGCTTAAGATCGCAAAACACGCGCACCAGCAGCATCGCGCAATCGCAGCCGACGCCCTTGACGTCGGCCATGTGGTGATAGGGCGTGCCGATCCATTCGCGCGCCGCCGCGACGATGGCGGCGCGAGAGCGCAGTTCATCCATTGAGGCTCCGATGGCTTTGGGTTGCGGCGTCGTCGCCTCTCGACATTGGCGGCGCGAGGGTGGATGCTGAACAAACCAGCGGCAGCGCGGAGCTTCTGCTCGTGGTCACTGGCCGGACAAGGTGACGACAGCAGCCGGTACTTGTATTGACGACCCGTTTGCTCTAGAGGGTTGACGCCCAACCGAAGTGCCATGAGCAAAAGAATCAGCGTGGCCAGGCACCACCTTGACTTACCAAAACCTTACTTTGTCGCCGCGATGGCTGAGATTAACACTCAGACCTCCCGCGGAGCGGCAATTGCTGGCACGGCTTTTCTTGATTTGCTCCTGCGTTCCGTGATTGAAAAAAGAATTAGACCATTAGAAGATATAAAGACATTACTGTTTGAGAACAGAGGACCGCTTCAGGAATTTTCGGCACGCATAGCGCTCGCGTTCGCTTTGGAAATTATAGGAACCGGTGCCTACCTTGACCTTTGCATCCTTCGTGAAATACGCAATGCATTCGCGCATTCTGCCGAAGCCATTGACTTTGACAGGCCGGACGTGTCGGCGAAATGCGCCGCTCTGTGGTACCCTTTGCACATCTCTTACGAAGGCCGTCCTGCACCCGTATCGCCCCGCGAAAAGTTCACCCGCGCGATTGAGTTCCTGGCCGACGGCTTGTTTGAAGAGCTATCCCGTAAACCGGGCGGCAGTCCTCCAAGTTTTATCCGTATGGGACCGCCATGGTCTCACGCGCAGCGATCATCTCCAAGAAAACGTAAGTTACAATCACCTCCGGCTGATCCAACTCGAAAACAAAAAAGCGACTGAGGGCGTTGCACCCTGCCTCGATCATATCGGGCGTGACCTCAATTGCCCTTTTGGACACTTCAAACGCGTCTTTGCGACCTTCGACTGCGTCCGTTTGCACGAAACCCTCCCAGGCGGGTGGCCGGTTGCGAATGGGGCGACACCAACCCCAAATCGGATAGAGCGCCATGTTCCTAATGACGCGCTCGACGTCATTTTCTCGCGACAGCGCCTTTAGCGAGAGCCGGCGCTACGCGCGATCGGAATTTGGCCGCGCGCTCCGAACGACGGGGCGTCGACCGCAAAGGCCATCGCAAGCGGAGCGCTCAGCGCTCGCGATGTTTAGGAGAGGGGCGCCGACTGAGCGACGATTGGACCGATTTCGTCAGCGCCGATCCCTGGTTCCGCCCCGAACCGGCGCTCGTCGAGCAGGCTGTGGCCTTCCTGCGCGGCGAGCTCGCCTCACGCAGCGACATGCCTTCGTCGGGCAAGATCAAGGTTCGCGACGAGGAGGTCGTGTCGGCGTTCTTCTCGCCCGCGGGGGAGCATCAATCGCGTTGCCCGCGTTGCGGTGCCGAGTTGAGCGAACGGGAGCTCGCGGATTGGATGAGCGCAGACTACGCCGGGGACGCAGGCTTCCGCCTCGCGCCGCGGCCGGTGGCGTGCTGCGGCGCCGAGGTCAGGTTGGACATGCTCGTCTTTGAGCAGCCGTTCGCTTTCGCCCGCTTCGGCCTCCGCATCATGAACCCGAAGTGGAAGTTCCAGGCGACGCTCGCCTCGCAGCGCGCCGTCGACGAGATGGCGCGCAACTTCGCATGGGTTCGCGCCGCCGAGGCGGAATGGCGATCGAGACACGCGCGCTGGAGCGCTGACGTGCGCGCCGGCGAGCAGAAGATCGCCGCGCAGCTCGCGCCGATCGTCGGACGCCCGATCGTCATCGTCTATGAACACTTTTAGACGGCACCGCGCCGTCCTTCAGCGGGCCGTCGCAGAGGAAGGCGCGGCGCGCGGCGGCCAGCGGCTCTCCCGCCGGCCAGAACCCGGTGAGGGCCAGAGGCGGCGCCGGCTTCAGCATTGACGCGTCGCGCCGAAGACGGTGCTAAGCTCGCCGCCCGGCGAACGGGGCGGAGCGGGCAGCTTGTGGCGACGCAGAACGAACATGGCCGTTTGATCGCCGCGGCGGCGAAAGCCGCCTTGTCGCCGATCGGATGCGTGCGTCGCGGGCAATCGCGCGTCTGGCTTTCCGATCAGCGTTATTGGGCGATCATGATCGAGTTCCAGCCCAGCGGCTTTTCCAAGGGCACTTATCTCAACGTCGGCGCAAGCTGGATGTGGTACGAGAGACCCGGATTGGCGTTCAATGTCGGCTATCGCGTGGCTGGCAGCGATTTCATTCCCTTTGAGAATGCGGCGCAGTTCGGCCCGCTCGTCGAGAAGATGGCGGCTCACGCGGCGGAGGAAGTCCTAGCTCTGAGAGAGAGATTTCCGTCGATCGCCGCGATCAGCCGGTATCTTTGCGCGAGACAATTTACGGATATTCGAATTCGTTATGCCGCCATTGCCGCGGGGCTCAACAGCGAATTCGACCTGTCGCGTCGCTTGTTCCAGCAGATTCAAAATTGCGCCATCAACTTCGATTGGGAGGCGAAAGTGCAGTCCGACGCGGCGGCTCTCGCGGCGCTGCTCGACGATCCCGCTCAATTTCGTTCGGCGGTTCGCCACATCATCGACGCGCGCCGGGCCCAAGCCCGCCTGCCGCCGCTCGCCGATTGCCTCGAGGGGGTGGATCCGACTGCGGGGCAGTAGCGCCGGTCCGGTCGACCTCGCGTTAATTGCGGTCAGCACGAATCTCGAAGACGATGGCGTTCGCCCCTCCTGGGACCCTGCTCATTAAGTCCCGCACTCTCCCGCCCGAAAGCGTGGCGCCGCCTGTCTTCAGGTCATAAATCGCGATGACGTTTTTCTGTGCGTCGTCCCAGAGCGCGACGTCGGTTCTGATGGTGCCCGCCGCGCCATATTTCGCGACGTCGAGCAAACTGAAGCTCTGCTCGACGCCCTCCGTTCCGATGCCGGGAAGATTTAGCGCGCGCACCGCGTTGGCGAACGCGACATGCAGCGCGGTCCCGTAGAGCGGTCCCACACCTCTTGGAATGCCAGCGTCGATCATGGCGAGCGTCTCCAGCAACGTGTCGGTCGTCGTATCGATTCGGGGATCGCCAGTGTGAGGCACCTTGGCGATCGCTATTTGGGCGTATTGTTCTCCCGCCTTGATCGGATCGGGATTGGCGTCGCTGAGAACTTGATCGGGTTGAGACGGTTGCCGAAGTGTCACCGAAAACTCGGTGGATTTACGCGAATCGCTCGAGCCTGTGTCGCTGCCGATCGATGACGCAGTATCCGATGCCCCCTCGTGTTCTGCTCTCGAACGAGAAGATAAAGCCGGAGCTTCTAGGTCACCGACTCCGTCGCGCGTCCATTGACCACTGGGGCGGCCGTTGCCGGCGGGCACGCGCGGCTGGTCCGGCGAGTATTTTTCGATCCGCTCGATCAGCGCCGAGTCGAAACCGAGCGCATGCCAGACGTCGCGCGTGGTCATGCCCGCCTTCATCAAGGCGTCGGCCATGAATAGCCGGTAAGCCGCTTGCTTTGGTTGAGTCAGCGGCCACAGGGCGGTCATCGCCAAGTGCATCAAGGCGAGTGTCGCATCGCCTTCGCCGTGCGTGACGATTGCTCGCCTGATATAGCCGAGCGCGCGGGGTTCGAGCGGCCGTTGGTAGGCGGCGCAAAGCAACGCGCTGACGCGGGCGTCGTCGATTGCCGGCGAGCAAACGCCGCGCTTCGCCAAGGCGAGCCTTGTTCCGGTGCCAAGGACCAGCCAGTCGTCGACGAAGGTCAGCGCAGCATGCAGCGGTGCGCGCGAGCCGTGCCCGTCCCATTGCTTGCGCAGTTGCTCGAAAAGCATCGCACATCTCACATTCTTGAATGGATCGACCGCGAAGGCGCCGCGCTTGCGCCGATAGGCGTCGTCGAGGGCAAGGCGTTGGCGTCGCTCATTGTATCTGCGCGCTTCGACCGCTCTTTCGCGCTCCACGAGGGAAACTGCGGACCGCTCAGTAGGCGATCTGCGGCGGCGGGACGAACGGGAAGCCGCGAAAGGCGGCGAGGTTGGCGAAGCGCGACGAACAGGTCGCTTGCGTATGGTCGCAGCCGGCGTAGACGGTGAACGCGTCGCCGGTCGCGGGTGGCGAAGGAAGGGGATAGATCAGGCTGAGCGAGGCGCCGGCGGCGACGCTCTTCACCGTCGCGCGCAGGTTGGCGTTGACGCCCGAAGTGAACACGATCGAGCCCTGCGTGTGGATCGGCTGCGCGCCGGAAAAATTGATCAGCGTCGCCGTCGAGCCGGCGCCGACCGTTCCGTTCGCCGCATAGGTTCCGCGCGGGACGCCGCAGCCCGAGTCATAGAGCGTGTGCAGGCAGGTCGGCGAATAGAGGTTGCGCGGCATGTCGTAATCGAGCACGACGAGGTCGGACGCCACCGTGATCGTCGCGCTGGTGCGCCCGACCTGGTCGACCGTCGACACCCGGCCGTGAAACAACGTCACGCCGCCGATCGGCGTCGTCCCCAGCGCCGTCATGAAGACGCGGTCGCGCTGCACCGTCGCGCCGTCGAAGGCGCCGTCGCGCAGCGCGTTGAGGAACGGCGCGCCGGCGATCAGGTCGGTCGGCCGCGCCGCGATGACGATCTGCTGCTTGTCGACCTCGAGTCCGACCGAGGCCTTGTATTTGAGCCCCTGCACCAGCGGGCCGTCGGCGCGAAACGTCAGGCCGTTGTAGACGACCGGCTGGTCGACGTTGGCGTAGGCGAGGACCGTTCCCGTCGCCAGCGTGAACGTAAAGCAGTCGGCGAACGCGATCGGCGCGTCGGGGTTAGCGCGCGCGGCGTTGAGGAAGGCGATGAGGGCGGCAGAGGCGGTTTTCATGCGGCTCCTTCGGAGGGGCGGCCAGTGGGCAGTGGGCAGTGGGCAATGGGCAGTGGGCAGTGGGCAGTGGGCAATGGGCAATGGGCAGTGGGCAGTGGGCAGTAGGCAGTGGGCAGTGGCGTCCTACTGCCTATTGCCCACTGCCTACTGCCCTCTTTCCCGTCACGACGTTCGCACCGAGCGAAATTTCAGGCTTTGCAACGTCCACAGGTTCTGCATGAACTGCTCGAAATCTTGAATGTCGTCGTCGAAGCGGCATTGGAAGGCGTAGGAAAACGACGCGGCGATCAGCGCGCCGTTCGCCGGCGCCGTCGCGAAGACCAAGCTGTTGGGCGTGACGAGCGACCAGCCCGAACTCTGCGCGAGGCCGCCGACGGTGACCTGGGAAACGCTCGTCACCCAGCCGACCGGCTCGAGAAATCCCCCAAGCGCGCGCGCGAACGTGAAGCTCGTCGTCGATCCGTCGCCGGTCGCGAAGGCTTGGCCGCCGACCGAATTGTCGGTCGGGTCGGCGTAGAGGAACGTGCCGAATTGGCCCTGGCATTGCAGGAAGAGCCCCATCAGGCTCTGCAGCGATTCCGCGCCGAGCCCGGGATAACTCGACGAACTCGAATCCATCCCGTCGAAGGTCAGCTCGAATTGCCAGATCGGACTCTGATAGAGCGCGTCGCGCACTTCGCGGCCCGAGACGTGACTGGCGACGATCGTCGAAAACGTCGGCTTCTTGTGGACGCTCCAGCCCTGGCCGGGAAGCGTCGGGAAGGATGGCGGGGTCGTCATAGGGCGCTCCTGTGGAGCGGCGAGGTGCGAATGGAAGGAGGCAGTAGGCAATGGGCAATAGGCAGTGGCGATTTCTCCGTATTGCCTATTGCCTAATGCCTATCGCCTACTGCCCATCCTCCGCTCACGGCCTCGCCGTCTGCAATTTCACCGTTCGGAACGCCCAGAGCAGCGTCATGAAGTTCTCCAGGTCGGCGATGTCCTCGGCGAAGCGGCATAGCCACAGCGCGCCGAAGTCGGCGGAGACGACGACGCCCGCGGCGGGCGCGGCGGCGAAGACAATCGCCGGCGCGTAGCCTGCGGTGACAGACCAGAGCGAGCCGGGGATCGCGACGCCGTTCTCGTAAACGGCGGCGACGCCCGACGTTCCTGCAACCGGCTCGGCGGTGGTTCCGTACGAGCGCGCCAGCGCAAACGTCGTCGTCGATCCGTCGCCGACGCCGAGGATCTGTCCGCTGACGCTCGAAAGCCCTGGCGGCGCGAGCCAGAACGGCGTCGCCGCGCCGCTCATCTCAGCGAAGAACCCGGCGATCGCCTGCAATTCGCCATGCGCGGCGTCGGCCCGCAGGACTTCATAGGTCAGCTCGACGTCGTAATAAGCCGCCGCGGCGCGCGCACGCCGCGTCGAGCGGCCCGAGACGTGATCGGCGACGTCAGTGGCGAAGCGCGGCTTGACGTGCGTCGACCAGCCGAGCGTCGCCAGCGTCGGGAAGTTCGCGTATGAGCCTGGCGACGGCGCTGGCGAGGGCGCAACGGGGGGCAGCGCCGGCCCGCGGCCGCCAAGCCAATTGCCGGCCGGCCAGTCGCCCGCGTCGCCCCACACGTCGGCGCGCAGCGGGAAAGTGGGGAACGGCCGCGCGTCCCAGGCCCACACGCAGGAAAACGCGAACGACGCCATGGAAACGCCGGCGCCCGAAATCGCGTTGTTCCCGTCGAGGTTCCAATATTCATAGATCGCTTGCAGCGCGAGGGCGGCGATGGTGTCGTCGCGCTGCGGCTGGTAACCGCCGCCGGGAATCGCCTGCCAGATCGACCAATAGGGCGTCGCGCTGTCGCTCGACTTCGGGTCGAAGAAGACGTTGGGCTGGTTGGTCGCCTTGTCGCAGGCGGGGAATCCGTACTCGATGAAGCCAATCGACTTCGATTGCGCGACCCATTCCGTCGCCGGCCCGTGCGGCGACCAGCCCGTTCCGTCGCCGTCGTCGTAGATCGCGCGGTGCGGGTTGTTCCACCACCAGCGCAACTGCTTGTTGGCGAGCAGTTGCTGATTTGGATAGTAAGGGCTGTGTGTCTGCGCGAGGCGGTCGCCCTCGGGCAGCGACACGACGAGGTCGGAGCCGTTGGGATCGAGCCCGCGGCCGTCGTTGCTCCCGTCGGCGTACCACCAATTGAATTTCTCGCCGCCCTCGATGTTGGCCTTGAGATAGGGCAGCGAGTAGATTGACGGCGCGCCGGAAAGCCCGAGGCCGCTCATCGCCGACAACGAAGGCGGCCAGGCGCCGGAGGGGGCGGGATTGAGCCAGTTGGGCGCGTCGAGGCCGCCGTCGCCGGTCGTCCAGTCGCTGAGCGGCAGGTAATTGTCGAAGCCGACGAGGTCGATGTTCGGCGACGCCCACAGCGAATCGAGATGCGGCCACTGGCCGTTGGCGCCCGGATGCTGATAACCCATCCAATCCGACCAATCGGCGGAATAGGCGATCAGGTTCGTCAGCGTCGACAAGTTCTTGGTCAGGCCCTGGCCGTCGAACACCGAGCGCACGTCGGCGGCGAGCTGGGCGAGGCCGGCGACGAACGGGTAATCCCATGCCGCGTGGCCCGAGCCGTCGGTCGTTCCCGCCGGCGTCCACGCCGGGCCGCGCACCGTCTCGAGGCCGCGCAGTTCCGAGCCGATGAGGAAGAGGTTGACCCCGCCGGCGATCGTGCACAGCCAGGCGTAATGCAGGATCATCCGCCGATAGGTGTAATCGGTCGGCGAGCCGGAGTAGGCGACGGTCAGATTGACGGGATCGGGCGTGAACTGAGACGGCGCCGCGGACCCCAAGAAGGCGGCGACCGCGCTCGCCGCCGCCGCGCTGACGTCGGGCGAATGAGTGATCAGGCCGCGCCAGGGATAGCCTGTCGCGGTCATCAGGACGAACGGATAGAACACGACCTTGAATCCGCGCGCCTTCAAATCGCGGATGCAGCGCACGACGCTCTGGTCCGACGGCGCGCCGCCGTAGACGAAGCTCGCCCCGTTCGTGGGCGGCGCGATCAGGCAGGGCGAATTCTGGTTGAGGCCGGAGACGCGCCACTCGTCCGCCGCGCCGCTCGCTTGCTGAAATTCGCCGCCGATATACGTTGTCGAGGGATAGACTTGGCAGGCGCCGGCCTCGAGCGAATTGGCGAACCACGCGCAGACGATCGAGACGGTCGCGCATTCCGGGTGCGCCGCCTGCAATTGGTCGATCGCAGTGGAATAGTCGGTCTTTGCGCCGCCCGGCGCGAAATACGTGTTGATCGGCTGCATCGGGCAGCCGACGCGCCGGCCCTGGTAGGCGACGGCGTCGTAAGCAAACTCGCCCGTCGAGGGGAGAAGGTGAACGCCGAGAACGGGGGGCATGGGCGAGCCTCCGGTGAGCGGCGCGCGGCCGGCAGTAGGCAGTAGGCAGTAGGCAGTAGGGGAGCCGGCCTCATTGCCTATTGCCTACTGCCTATTGCCCTTCTTCACGTCCCCGCCAACCGTCTCAGCCCGAGATGCGCGCCGTGGCGCACCGCCTCGTCGATCGCCTTCATCATCGTTGCGCTGTTGGCCTTCATCCATTGCGCGACCGAGCCGGAATCGACCGCCGAGACGTGAAAATTCGTCGTGGGATGGATATGCACTGCGCCGCCCCGAGCCGCGCCCATCGCCGGGGTCTCGCCGGATAGCATTTCGCGAAACGCGCCGGCCTCGGCGGCGGGCATCACGAGTTCGTTGTGATGCACCAGGGTCAGCATGTCCTGCGGGACTCGCCACACGCCGATGTCGGCCGAGGCGACCGCGCCCGCCATCCCGGCGACCGTCGCCTGCGCAGCCGTCGCCGGGCCGGCGGCGAACGGCCCCATGATGGGGGCGAGAAAGCCGAACACGCCGGCGAACGCTTCCGCGGCGGAGGACAGGATCGAGCGAACGATGGTCGCCGATTGCGTCGCCAGCGAAGCCGCCGCGCCCGCCTGTTCGGCGCCGGTGCGGGCGGTCACTCCGGCGGTCGTCGCCGCCGTCTTGGCGGCCTCGGTCGCGATCTGCCGAACGACGGTCTCCTCGCCCCATTCGATGAACTTGATCAGCAGATCTTCGAGAACGTTCTTGAACGCCGTGCGCCAGTTTTCCGTTCCCGAGAGCAGGCCGTGCAATTGCGAATTGAAGGCCTGCGTGACCGTACTGCCGAACGCCTGGTATTCGCGCTCCTGTTCGTTGACCGCGTTGCGAACCAGCGCCGTCATCTGGTCCTGGTGGCGCTGCTCGGCTTCGAGAATTTGATTGTCGATGCGTTGCTTTTGCGCGCCCGACTGATTGGCAAGCCCCTCTTCGCGCTGCAACGCCGCGACCTGCGCGGCGAATTCCGCATCGAGCGCCGCGCGCGACAGCGCGACCTTCTGCATCTGGGTGATCTGATGCTGGCGCGCCTCGTCCGCATAAAGCGCGAGCTTTTGCTTGAGGCCGTCCTCGGCCGCCTTGATCTCCTCGGCAATCGCCAGTTTCGCCCGGCGGATCGCGTCGGCGGATGCGGCCTCGTCGCTGGTGCGGATCGCCTCGGCGGTTTCCGCATGGGCGGCGGCGAGCGTCTTTTCGAGCGAAGTCGACGTCGTGAGCGCGCTGTCGAAGTCTTGCAGGCGCGTCGGAGCGAACGCCTGGCCGATCGAGGCGCCGAGCGCGGAATACTGACCGTTCAGTTGCGCGAACGGCTCGGAAAGGCTCGCCAGCGCGTCCTTGGCGTCGCCGACGCCGGCGACGAGGTCGCCGACCGAAGCGGTGAAGCTGACGGCGATATTGGCGTCGGTCATGGGCGCGCCTCGTTGCGGAGTGACGTCAAAGCTTGCCCCGGGGGAATGCGGCTTTCAGCTCGGCGACCGTCGGCTGACGCGCCGGCGACTTGGCGTCGCGATCGGCGGGGCGATATTTCAGCGCGGCGGCGAGAAGCCAGTGCGCCGGCGGATGGACGCGCCACTCCGCCGCCAGCGCAAGGTAGCGCGGCACGGTCAGGCCATCGAGCGCCTGATCCCAGGTCCAGCCGGTGTTGGCGACGACATGGGCGATCAGACGGTCGAAGTCGATTTTCCCGCCTGGGGCGACGCCTCCCGCGTCGCATCCGACGGCTCGACGGCGCGTAGGCCCGCCGCTTTGGCCAGCGCCGGAAACGCCTGGATCAACTCGCTGACCGAGAACGGCAGGTCGAGAAACTCCTCGTAGCCGAGCGCCGGGTCGACGACGGCGATGGCGCGCCAGGTCGCCTCGGCGAGCAAATCAAATTGCGCCTCGCCGAGGCGGGCGACGCTGGCGGCCGAGACGTCGGCGCCGCCGGCCTCGGCGTAGACCTCGAACAGCGCCGGCTGAATCGCCTTGATGGCGCGGAACGGCAGATGCGGCAGCGCCCATCGGCGCCCGGCGAGCGCAATCGCAAAGGTTTCCTCGCTCACGCGGCGTCTCCGAAGTTGAGCTGGCACACCTGCCCGGCCGCGTTGGCGAAGCAGGCGAAGTCGAGCTCGGGCACCATGAAGTCCTCGAGCTTGGTGCCGAACGCCAGCTTGTCGGCGACGCAATTGTAGAGCAACACCGAGAACTGCTTGCCGGTGGTCGGGTCGGAGGCGAAGAGATTGGCCGAGAACGTGATCGACGGGCCGATCAGCGCCGAGGCGACCGCGACGCTCTCGCCGCTCGCCGCCACCGTGTACGTATAGGAGATCAGCACCGCCGCGCCGGCGTCGCCCGCGGCGAAAGTGTAGACGCCGGCGGAGACGACGTATTGCCCCGTCGCCGGGTTCGATGCGACCTGCTTCAAGGGGAGCGCGCTTGCGGCGTAGACGACGCCCTGGTCGGCGACGAAGGTCGTGTGCAGGCTCGTGGTGTACGCGTAAGGCGAGGACGACGGCACGCTCGCCGCCTCGCCGAATTGCGTTTGCGTTCCGCCGACGCTCGGCGCGACGCCGAAGAACAGCGAGCCCAGCGCCTGCCCGGAAATGCGCGCGAGCTTGGCCTTGCCGGTCATCTTGCGCGTGCCCGAGCCGATCGCGACGGGGAAGTTGTACTGGCCGTAGAGCGCCTTGGTCGAGGTCGCGACGCTGAGCGAAATTTCCTGCGCGAGGCCGAAATTGATCGGCGTTCCGCCTTGCGGCGTGCCGATCAGCACGCCGGAGCCGAATACGAACATGGGGGAGGTCTCCTGGGGTGGGGGAAGCGTTTTCGAGTCGAGAGAATGCGAGACGACGCGGCCTTGGCGAGCGCGGCCGCGGTGTGATTTCAGCGGTTCTTCACCGGCGGTCGGCCGGTCTGACCAAGCGGAATTCGCTCGGCATGAATTTCATCATTCGCCGCCGCGCGAGATCGCGGCTCATCAGCGCGTCTTGATCCCTACGCCGACCAGAATGTTCAGCGTCTGCGCCCGTTGCAGCGGGTCGACCGCGTCGTCGCCGCCGTGAGACGAATTCGAGGTCGGGCTCGCCGAGGTAGACCTGGATGACGTGATCGAGCGCGCCCTTGATCCACGCCTTCAGCGGGACGAAGCCTTCGCAAATCGCTTTTGGGAAATTGCGGCAGTGCGACCGCGAGTCCAAAGAGTTCGCTCAAATGTCGGTCCGCATGTCCGGGTAGATGTTTTCGATTGGAAATATCAAATCGCGCGCGACGAAACCCATCAGGTCGCCGACTGCGCGATTCAGTCTCGCCTTCAATTTCTCATCGTCGATTTTTTCGACCTCAGCGAACATTTTGACGATCACGTCGTCGATCGATTTACCGAGCGTCAAGAGCGCCTTCGCGACGTCTTTATCCATTTGCAGTCCCTCTGCCCGTTTTTCCTCGCCGCTCAATAATTGTCGCCCGCCGACCCCAAACATGGCCTGACGCAACGCCGGTAAACACCCGGGCGATCTGACGGCGGCCACACGCCTTCCGTCTCCGCGAGGCACTTCTCATGGCATGCCTGCCATCCTTCTGGATATGCTATTTCTTGTCGCTCTGGAGTTGCCGCCTGGTCCGCCGTCGCGAACCGCCCGCGCTCGTTGTGGTTGTGATTGTACTTCCCCAGCCCACTCGTCGGCGTCTTCCCGCCCTCCGGCGCGAGCCCCAAGTCGGCGCGCGCCTCCTCGCGCGTCTTGATTCCCGCGCCGACGAGAATGTTCAGCGTTTGCGCCTGCTGCAGCGGGTCGACCGCGTCGTCGCCGACCCAGACGAATTCGAGATCGGGCTCGCCGAGGTAGACCTGGATGACGTGGTCGAGCGCGCCCTTCACCCACGCCTTCAGCGGGACGAGACCCTCCTGCGTCGCCTGCATGCGCAGCGTCTGCGAGGTGGCGCGGTTGACCTGGCTGACGAAGGCCGAGGCGGGGACGGAGAACGCGTAGCAGATGACCCGCGCCAGCCATTCGTCGTACTGGTCTTTGAGCGGCGGCTGGCGCGCTTTGATCAGGGGGTCATGACAGTCCAACCCATCTTCGGAGCGCCTTCGGTCCTCGCATCAATTATGTCGCGACAGGCTTCAATTCCTTTGGAATTATGTCTGGAAATTGCTTGTGCAACGATGTCGAAATATCAATCAATTCGCCCATCGACCCTCCAATATAGCCAATCAAAGCGTCATATTCCTGCGGCGAAAGATTGTTCTTCATGTAATGAGCGATTCCATCTAAATTCCCGCGCACGCCAATAAGCATTCCATCGATTCTTATTGCGACATCCTTATCCATCACCACCTCCGAGAAACGTACATCGGCGCGTTTTAAGGAAAGTACTTGTCCCATTCGGGAAATCCCGAGTTCCCGCCGGACTCACATGCCAATATGCACCTTTGAAATTGGATTCCAAAATCACGTGTAGGCAATGCCAAAGCACTGCATCGCGCTTGACAAATTGCTCTATCGGCGCTCGAAACGAGCGCCACGGTCGTATTGCGCTGATCAGGCCTCGGACTGGCGCCCGGCGCTGCCGGCGTGCCGCCTGCGACCTGAATTCCCTTAGGGGGCGCCTTCGCTTGCTCCGGACCGCCGGGGCTTACCGCGTCGTCCGCCGTCGAAAACCGGCCCCGCTCGTCGTGGTTGTGATTGTATTTTCCGAGCCCTCCCGCCCCGTCCTTCCCGCCCTCCGGCGCGAGCCCCAAGTCGGCGCGCGCCTCCTCGCGCGTCTTGATTCCCGCGCCGACGAGAATGTTCAGCGTTTGCGCCTGCTGCAGCGGGTCGACCGCGTCGTCGCCGACCCAGACGAATTCGAGATCGGGCTCGCCGAGGTAGACCTGGATGACGTGGTCGAGCGCGCCCTTCACCCACGCCTTCAGCGGAACGAGGCCCTCTTGCGTCGCCTGCATGCGCAGGGTCTCCGAAGTGGCGCGGTTGACCTGGCTGACGAAGGCCGAGGCGGGGACGGAGAACGCGTAGCAGATGACCCGCGCCAGCCATTCGTCGTACTGGTCCTTCAGCGGCGGCTGGCGCGCCTCGATCAGGCGGAAGTCCGCCGGCATGAACTTCGTCATCCGCCGGCGCGCCGAGTTGCCGCTCATCAGCGCGTCGAAATAGTCCTGGAACTGCCGGATCTGGTCGATCGTCCATTCCTTCGGCAGCGTCGCGAAGGCGTCGGGCATCGAGCCGGCGCGGTAATAGTCGAGCGTCGCCGCGTCGCGTCTCAGCGCGATGTTGACGGTGAGCGCGATCTGCTCGACCGGGCTCATCCCATAGAGCCGATGGGCGCGGACATTGCGGGGGAGATAGAGCAACTCGTCGGTGGAGAAGTCCGCCGCCGGCACGCCGTGCAGGATCTGCTGATAGGCGGGGTCGGGCGGCTCGGGCGAGCGTCCGTCCTCGCCGATGAGAGGGGTGATGGTCGCGCCGTCGATGACATCGAGGCTGTACAAGGAACCGCCGCGATCGAAGCGCGGATAGATTGTCGCGGCGTCGATGACCAGCATGTCCTCGACGAGCATGCGGAGCCAGGCGGCGAAGGCGTGGCGGCGGTCGGGGCGGGCGAGGAAGGCGAGCGCGGCCTTGACGCGCGTCTCGGCGTCCTGCGCCGCGGCGGGGTCGCGCGCGCGCACGGCGTAGCTCAGGCCGGCGATCTGGTCCTTGCGGGTTTCGATCACCGCGCGCAGCAGCGGCAGCGCGTCGGCGAGCGCGCGCAACTCGGCGAAGGCGATTCCGCCGGTCGCGCGCGGGACGTAGGAGAGGTTGACGCCGAAGGGGTAGTCGAACTGCCGGCCCTTGACCTCGGGCGGGGCCTGCGGCGCCAACGGCTGCTGCGGCCCGAACCACGCATCGGGCGAGACGCCGGTGATCGCGTAACGAGCGGCGAGCGCCAGGCGCGCGAACAGGCTCGGCGGCAGCGGGGTTTCCAGTCCACCAGAGGGCATGGCGTTTTCTTCCTCGCGCGAATGGGCAAAGCGGAAAATGTGTGGATGGGGAGTCGCGAAGATCGGCGCTACGGCGCCACCAGTCTGACGCTCACCACCGCCAGGCCGTCGCCGTCGAGATCGCCGCTATCGCGCACGGGGACGCCGGTGATTTTGCAGTCGTGCGCCGCGCCGCCGAGCGTCTGCCGGCCGAAAGCGGCGCCGCTGAGGCTCGCGTCACGCGCAGGAGAGCGCGATGAGCGTCGGCCAGTCGCTCAAGACAGCTTGTCCCACGGAAATTGTTGGGAGGCGGGATCGCCCGGCGCCCCTGGCGCCACTCGGCATCCCGATCCGGTGAGAGACACGATCGCGCCGTCGAATTTCGAAATCGACATCTGGATCGGCGCAAGGTCACCAGGAACGGCGCCCGGCTTCACGATCAAGCTGCCGCGGATTATCCAGACGTTTAACCCATCTTCGGCGATCAGGGGTTGCTGCGCGCTAAACTCGGCCTCGCCTTCCCAGTCGATGATCACCATTTTGCCAATCGCCAGCGCCGTCTCGCGGGAGATCAATTGCTGCCCGATCGCCGCGCGAACGGTCATGGACGCGTCGCGCGTCGGCTCTTTTATCATCGAGCGTGGATACGCCGCTGTCGGGTCGAGTGCCATCCGAAATCCCCAGATCGTGTGACTAAGCCCATCAAGGCTTCAGGAAGCTAGACATCGGCACAAGATACATTCGTGAACCTGGGCCCGGAGCGTACAGGACCACCGCTTCGATCGGCGGCCACAGTTCGAACGGTGAAAGGCCCAACTGCGCCACCCTCGGGTCTGGAGAAATGATGATGCCGCCGGGTTCGATGTGAGGATATAAGATGCTCTGCGCCGGCGTAAACTAGGGATCGTCGCCGGTTTTCACTTCGATAGCGAACAGCACGCCATTGGCGTTTCGCAGCAAAATGTCGATGCGGGCGGACGGCGGCGGCGGGCTTCCCGCCATGGCGAGCGGAACCTCCGTAAGGACGGTGTTCCCGGCGGCTCTTAAACTATCGGCGAAGTAATCGCGAACGATGTCATGATATTTGCCTTGGTAGGCAACTTCGACGATGGGCAGGAGGTTTGGATGCTTGTCTTTCGCAGGCGGACTCGTTGCTGACCCACCGGAATTGGCGCCAACCCATTGTCCGCTCGGCCGACCGTTGCCGGCCGGGACGCGAGGCTGATCAGGAGAATACTTTTCCAGCGACAGATCGCAGGCCACGGGATCGGTTCCGAGCGCCTTGACGATCGTCAAGGGATCGGCGCCCGCCTCCAGCAGCGCATCAATGATGAACAACCAGCGTGCGTCCTCGCGCGGATCGGCGAGCTTAGCCAGTCGACTCAAGGCAATGTGCACGTAAGCGAGCGGGGCGTCGCCCCGATGTTTGGCCGCCAGAGCGCGCTGGATATGGCGCAGCGGCGAAGCCTCGATCGGCCGGCGATGCGCGGCGACGAGCCGTGCGGCAAGACCGAGCTCGTCGAGAGGCGCGCCAACCTCGGCGAGGCGCGTTCCCGCGCCCAAGACAAGGAACCCATCGGCAAAGGTCATTTCCGGGACGATTGGATGGTTCGTCGCGTGTTCGTCCCAGCGCTTGTGCAAGTCCTCGATCCGCATGTTCGCACCCTCGCTCACGGCGCCACCAGTCTGACGCTCACCACCGCCAGGCCGTCGCCGTCGAGATCGCCGCTGTCGCGCACGGGTACGCCGACGATCTTGCAGTCGTGCGCCGCGCCGCCGAGCGTCTGCCGGCCGAGCGTGAGGTCGCCGCCGCTCGGCGCGAGCGCCGCGTCGATCGCGTCGAGCGCGGCGTTGATCGCGATCGAGCCGGGCGTCTCGGGATCGCGCGCGTCGAAGTAGAGGAAGAGCTTGGCCTCCAAGGTGCGCCTCGGCGTCGCCGGCGAAGCCCACTGATAGCTCTCCGGCCCGGATTCCAATTGGAACAGCGCGGGGCGCAGCGCGGCGGGGACTTCGCTCCACAGCTTCATCTTGCGCGAAGCTAGGCGCCAGGGGTAGGCGGCCGAGACGGCGGCGAACAGGGCGGAAAAGGCGGCTTCGCGGCTCATGCGTCCTCCCAGGCCTCCGTTGGCGTCGCGGCGAGCGCGGCGAGGATTTCGTCGCTCATTTCGTCGAAGCTCGATCTCAGATACGAGCGCTCGGGGATGACCGAGCCGGGGTGCTCGACCTTGCGCGCGAAGCGCATGGCGCCGCCGACGACGAAGGCCAGCGCCTTCGCCTTGACGGGCAGGATTTCGTGCGCGCCCGTCTTGCCGCCGTATTCCTGGATCGCCGCATATTTGACCTCGCCGTACGAGCCGACCGAGGCCGAGATCCAATCGCCGTCGCTCGCGGCTTCGATGCCGATCGAGTCGCGCAGCGCGCCCGAGCGCGCATTGAGAACCGCGCCCGAAAGCTTTTCGGCCTTCACCTTGTCGGCGAGCGCGCTGGCGAGATCCTGCGCTTTGGCGGCGAGCTCGCTTCGCACCGCGGCGGGGAAAGCGTCGAGCCGCGCTTGCAGCGCGTCGGCGCCGTCGATCGATAGGCTGAGCATCAGACCACCACCCGGCGATAGGGCTGCAACAGCGCCAGCACCGGCGCCGAGATCGCGGAAACGTCGTAGGCGATCGTCTCCTGCCCGCCGAGCGACTTCGAGCGCAGGCCGATGCGCTCGGCGGCGCGGAAGCGCTCGGCCGCGAGTTCGAGCGCGGCCTGCGCGATGTCCTGCGGGACGTAGCCGTAGGAAATCGTCACCGAAGCGCCCGCGTCGCCGGCGCTGAAGGCGTAGGCGCCGTCCGTGACGCTGTATTGGCCGGTCGCTGGCGCGGCGGGAACCGCGCTCAGCGCGGCGCCCGTCGCGGCGTAGACGACGCCCATGTCGATCGCCCAGGGTCCGTAGGGCGCGAGCGCATCGAGGGTCCACGGCGTCGCCGACGGGACGACCTGCGCCTCGCCTTGCACGGCGTAGCCGGCGACATAGTCGACGACGAGATTCTGTCGTCGCCGAGGAACATGCCGACCGAAGATGTCGAGCGCCTGCTGTCGCCCCGGCGGCGCGCCATCGTCGGGCCGCAAGAGATAGCCGAGCGAGGGCAGGGCGCCCGCCGGCGCTGCGGGCGGAATCGCCTCGCCGTCGAGCGTCACCGACGTCACGCGCAGCACCGGCCAATGACGCAGGAACAGCCGTTCGCGCTCGCCGTCGATTGCCTCGCTGTAGCTTTGCGGCAGCAGGCTCGGGCGGCTCAGCGCGGCGGCGATGGCGCGGCTCGCGGCGGTGATCAAAGCCGAGAGCGCCGCGTCGTTCGGCGAGGCGCCCGCGGGCAGGCCGAGCCAGGCCTTCAGCGCGGCGAGATTGGTCAGATCGTAAGGCGACATAGGCGCTCCGAGGTCGGAGGTCGGACAACGGACGACGGACGACAGAGAACGGAAGACGGAGACGCGGCGCTGGAGGCGTACGACGAACTTTCGTCGGTCGTCCGTCCTCGTCCTCCGTATTCCGTTATCCGTTGCCGATGTTGGTGAGGATGCCGACGCCGAACGGCGCGTAGACGGCGAGCACTTCTTCGGCATAGACGCCGAATTCGCGCCGGCGGGTGCGCAGCGGCCAGTCGATGCGGTAATAGTCGCGGCGGGTGAGAACCTCGGCGACGTTGGGCGTTTGGTTGGACTGGTACCATACCGGCAGGCGCTCGCAGAGCGCGAGGATGGTGCCCGGCGGCAGGTCGGGATGGACCTTGACGGGAATGTCGAAGCCGCCGTCGACGCTGAACGGATTGTAGTACCAGCGCACCACGCCCGACGCCGACACGCCGTAGGGGCCGCCGTTGTCGCTGTCGGCGGCGACGTTGTAGCGGATCAGCGGGCCCGACGCGTTGGTCAGGCACTTGTTGGTGATGTTCTTCTGCTCCTGCGCGTTGACGTAGAGCACGGTGGGCGAAAGCCGATACGTGTTCCACATCGCGACCAGCATGGCGTCGATCTCGTTGACCGAGCCGCGGCCCGAGGCGGTGAGGAACGTGCCGGTTCCCGCCGTACCCGACGCCAACGCCTGCACGTAGGCGGAGTTGGCCGGGTTGAAGCCGACGGTGAGCAGCCCGTCGAACGCGAGCGTCGCGTTGCGCGAATTGTCGCCGGTGATCGAGCTTGCGGTCTGCTGGCCGGAGGCGAGCGGCGCCGAAAACGTCGCGCTGTTGATGGTGGTGATCGCCTGCAGCGTCTCCGAGCCGGCGGCGCCGACGAACCAGGCGTAGGCGACGGCGCCGTTGACGAGCGGCGCGATGGCGGTGAGCGTCTGGCCGAGCGTCACCGCCTGCGTTGTGTTGCTCGACTTATTCGAAGAGCCGCCGTTGAGCGTGTAGATGTTGCCGTCGTTGCCGGTGATGGTCTTGGTCGTGGCGACGCCGCCCGAAACGCTCGAATTGCGATAGCCCTCGAAGCTGAGCGCGACGACGATTGCCGAATAGGTGGCGGCGGGCAGCGTCGCGCCGGTTCCCGAGGCCGTGAGCGCCGGCGCGCCGGGCGCGCCCAGCGCCAGCGAGGTGTTGCCGCCGAGCAGCGCGGTCTCCTCCTTGCGCATCGTCTTCTGCAACAGGCGCAGCGTCGCCGTCGAGTTGATGTCCTCGTAGCCTTGCGCGGCGGCTTCGGCTTCGAAGGTCACCGTGTCTTCTTCGCCGAGCGTCAGATAGGGCGCGACCTGGAGCTGCGCGGCATAGGACATGCTCGCGGTGCGCTGGCCTTCGGGCACCCAGCCCATCGCGTCGTAGCCCGAGCCGGTGACCGAAGTGATGGTGCGCCAGCGCGCGGCGTCGCCGGGGTTGAGCCGCGCGACGCGCGGCAGCGAATTCCTCAGCGGCGCGATGACGGGGTAGAGGTTCTTGGCCGGCGCCTGAAGATCGTAGGCGGTCAGGCCGGTGGCGAGCGTCACGCTCTTGGAAAGCGACTCCTTCATCAGGCCGAGGGTTTCTTGCGTGGTCTGGGCAATGTCCATGGGATTGTCCTTGTGGGGTTGGAGGGAGGCGGCGTCGAAAAGAGCGCGCGCCGGCGGCCGTCGGGCGCGGTGGCGCGGCGAAATGAGGTTCTGGCGAAGATTGGAGTGAAAGCGATCGGCAGGAAGGCTGGTGGCCTTCAGGCGGCGCGTGGCAAGGCCGCCACAGTCGACGATGCGCAGTTGCGCAGGTCGGCGGCGACGCGCGGATTAGGGA
The DNA here is from genome assembly GCA_963775575.1 of uncultured Alphaproteobacteria bacterium. GTDB lineage: Bacteria > Pseudomonadota > Alphaproteobacteria > Rhizobiales > Beijerinckiaceae > Roseiarcus. The sequence continues at coordinate 270,114 of CAVZJG010000002.1, read as the reverse complement.
ACTTTGGCCAGCGCCGCGTCGGCCTCCTTCAGCGTGCGGTCGACGAATTCCTCCGCCGACGGCGCCGACGTATTCGGCGGCGACTTGAAGCTTCCGACATGGGGAACGAGCGCAGATTTCAGCGAAGCCGGGTCGCGGCCGAGCTTGCGGCCGAGATAGGCAGCCATCGCCACGCGGCGGCTGTCGCCCCAAGCCGACCACGGAAACGGCGCTTTTTCGCCGATCGCCAATTCGAATAAAGCTGCGCAGTCGTGGACGCTTTGGAATTTGTCGAGAACGATCTGGCGGACCACGGCGTCGATGGTTTGCGTGAAATCGCTCGGCGTAATCGCGGCGCTGTCGAGACGCGACCTCGGCCAAATGGCGGGGGCGCCGAGATCGAAGTGAAGCGCGCACTCCCAGGCAGGCTGGCGGGCGTAGATGTCTCGATAGCCGTCAGGGAGATAGCGCAGCATCTTTTCGTTGGCGAACGCCTCCGCCGGCGGGTGCCGGAGGCTGACGTCGGCGTCGATGAATTGATTGGGCCGGCCCCGCGAACGAAAAGCAAGGAAATGCTCGACCTCCGACGAACTCCAATCGGCGCGGAAGCCGTAGACATTCAAATCCTCGACCGCCCTCCGGCCGGCTGGCGCGTAGCCGACGCGTTCGAGCGTTTCGTTCAACAGCGCGACGAAATCGACCGGCTTCGCCTCGCCGGCGAACCACATCGGGATGGTTTTGCAAATCTTGGGCGGCTGTTCTTTCGGCAACGACTGGCGAAAGCGCTCGAAATCGCCGAATTCGCGTTCCAGTATCGCTTTGGCTTCCGCCCGCTCGGCTTCGGAGACGCGGCCTCCGCGGGCGATGAAGTGAACCGCGTGATGTCGCCAGGCGCTCTTGCCCGGCGCAGTGGGCGAAGGGACGTCGGGCGCGGTGGACGGTGATTTCGTCTCAACCGCGGGCGCATTGTGAGGCGGGTCGCTTGCCGCTGATCCGACCAATGCTCTACGCTCCCGATATCAAGCCGCGCGCGGAAGGAGATGGTGGCTCCAGCCGAGAGGCGAGCAGGTCAGTTGACGGACCTGGAGGGCGCGTCGCTCGTCTGTGGATCGTTGACCTCCCAACGCACTTCGACGTCCATCGATCCGAGATATTGCTTGAGGTTGTTCACGAGGTTCGTCGCGTTTCGGCTCAGAGGATATAGAAATTTGATCAGGATGACTGGCGTTGTGCCTTTGGCCCGTTCAATCTTCTCGAACACTTCGCCCGACTCGATGAAATCGAGATATCGATAGACTTTGCCTTGCAACATATATAAATGATCACCCTCAGTGTATAGAGGGTCGGGGTCTTCGACGTTCCAAGGAAAATGATCGCAAATTACAAGCACTGTCTCGCCATTTACATGGTCTATGCCGGTAACGTCGATGACATTGGGCTCGTCTATCGCCACTTGGCCCTCCTAACGTTTCGGTGGCCATTCAGGGCCAATGAGCACCTGAACGGCTGTCGGAGGAATTCTCGTCCCACGCGGAAGTCCGGGGACACTGGGGGTCACGACAGTAGCGCCGCTTTGCGGGATTTCGGGGATAGCAGCGCGCTGCGTCGGAGTAAAGCTAGCAGTCGGAGACGCTTTGCACTCGACGCATCCAATGGCGCCGGTTGTGGGGTCGCGCGTGATGAAATCGGTTATGTAACGGGTTCCGCTCTGGGTCTCGACCGTCACTTGCGGGAAAACCGTAGCGCCTGTTTCGGCGAGCCCTTCCTGGGCCGTGGCCTCCCACGCCTTTCCTGCGAGCCTGTTGGCCGCCAGCTGAAGCGCCCGCCGTTCGGCGAGCGTAAGCGCCTCGGAAGCGGCGCCCGCGCCGGGGGTGATCGCGAGCCCCGCTTCAAGAGTGGCGGCAGCCTCGTAAAGACCAAACTGATAGTAGTCGCCCCGACGCCACGCCTCGACCGCAAGTCCGCTGTAGCGCGTGCTAGGAAGAGCGGCCCACAGCGCGGCCAGAGCCGATTGCATGAGCGACGGCTTTTCCTGGGATGGCGCCGCCGTCGGAGCTGGCGACGCGTCCGAAGCAACCTCGTGACCGCGCGTCGACGAGGCATCCGCCACTTGCGCCCCCGATGGGCGCGCCGGATGGCTCTCAGTCGCCGTCCCGTCGTTGACGGCCCAATCCCCGTTCGTCCACTGCCCGCTCGGCCGCCCGTTGCCGGCGGGCACGCGCGGCTGGTCGGGGTTGTAGGCGCGGTCGAGATCGTCTTGCGCGGGCGCGCCGCCAAGCGCCGCCAGGATCGTGCGCGGCGGAACGCCTGCCTTCATCAGGCCGTCGGCGATGAACAGGCGCCGCGCGTCTTCGTGCGGCTCTGTGAGGCGCCCGGCGCCGGCGAGCGCGAGATGCGTCAGCGCGAGCGCCGCGTCGCCCTCGCGGGCCTTGGCGAGCGCGCGGCGCACGTGCGTCGCGGCCGAAGCGTGGAGCGGGCGTCCGATCGCTGCCGAGACGAGCGCGACGGCGCGCTCGCCTTCCGCCGCCTCGTTACGCGGATCGCCGCGCGCCTCAGCGAGTCGCGTCCCCGCGCCGAGCGTCAGCGCGCCGCCGTCGAATTCCGGCAGAACGCGGACGCGCGCGCTTGTTCCGCGCGCGGCCCAACGCGCGCGCAGCGTTTCGACGAGCATCGTCGGGCTCCGATGTTGGAAGCGGCGGTAGGGTTGGGAGGGGCGAGGCTAATGTTGCGACTGACGATGCGTCAGCGCGCTTGCGGCAGAACGACGCGTCGATGAAAACTCTGGTCGCGCGCCGCGAGCGATGAGAGGATCGCCTCAGTTGGTCGCTGGCGCCGCATCGGCTGTGCTGGGCGTGGTCTCGTCAATTCGGTAGGATTGGCTTCGGCGGCGTCGGGTCGTTCTCGAAAAGAATCCAACGCAGTTCGATTGCCATCCCTGCAAGATAATTCTCGAGATTGTTGACGAGGTTCCGCCCGTCCTGGCTCAGCTCGAAAAGCGAATAAATCTGGATAACGAGCGGTCGTCCGCGCGCGGAGGGAATAAGCTCGTTGACCTCTCCCGATTCGATCACATCAAGTTGGCGGTAGACTTTCGCTTGCGACAGCTCGAGATGCCGACCCTCGTCGATGTCCCGGGGCAGATGATCGCTGATCGTCAGCACCGCTTTTCCAGTCGCGCGCTCGACCGAGACAAAGTCGATTTTATTGAGGTCTTCTATGGTCACAGAAGCTCCCCGAAGTTCATGTCGTCCAAGTTCGCCGGGCGGACCTCCTCGACCGTGATCGGAGGAATCCTGGTCCCGCTGGAAACCCCGGCTTTCCCGCGCCGACGATCGTCGCGCCGCTGCTCCTGATTTCACTGAGGACTGTTGTTGAGCGGACGTGCGACGACCGTTGCGGTTCTATCAAACGCCGAACCGGGCGGGACGTGCGCCATCGTTCAGCCTGAGGCTCCCGCCAAAGCGGCGTCGGCGTCGTGGATAACGCGATCGACATATTCTTCAGCGGTCGGCGCGGAGGTGTTGGGCGGCGATTTGAAGCGCCCGGTGCGCGGAACGAGGGTCGACTTGAGCCAAGCCGGATCGCGGCCGAGTTTGCGGCCGAGATAAGCAGCCGCTGCGACGCGGCTGCTGTCGCCCCATGGGAACCAGCGAAACGGCTCCTCGTCGCGCACGCATATTTCGAACAGGCTCTTGATGCTTTTAATCGCCTCGAGTTTGGTAATGACAATTGTGCGGATCGATTCCTCAATTCGTTGCGCGAGGGCGGTCGCTGAGTATTCCACACTGTCGAGCCTCGAGCGCGCTTCCCATGCAGCTTGCTGCCCCAGGTCGAAATGCATCTTGCATTGCCAAGGAGGCTGTTGCGCGTAAACTTCGCGATAGGCGGCGGGGAGGAGACGGAGCTGCGCCTCGTTGGCGAAAGCGTCGGCGGGCGGGTGCCGCAAGCTCACTGAGGCCTGCAAGTACTCGTTCGGTCTCCCGGTAGCGCCGAATTCAATGAAATGCTCGACGATCGGCGAACTCCACAGCGCGCGAAAGCCGAGCACGTTCATCGAGTCATAAGCGAGCCGGCCGATCGGCGCATATCCGACGTGCGCGAGGGTCTGGTTCAGGAAGTCGACAAGATCGATCGGCTTTTTCGCGCCGGCAAGCCAAACCGGGATCGTTTTGGGCAGCTTGGTCGGCGGCTCTTCCTTCGGCAGCGAGCGGCGAAAGCGCTCATAGTCGCCGAATTCTCGCTCCAGGATCGCCGCGCCTTGCGCCCGCTCGGCCTCGGATAAGCGGCCCGGCCGCGCGACGATGTGGTCGATATGATGGCGCCGAGCGATTTGACCGGATGCATCGGCGCTCGGATTGCCGATCGCTCCCCCTTTCGCGGAACCGTCCATCGGGGGAGCGGCGTTGGGCAGGTCGCCGGCTTTGGGTTCGGTCATTGCTGCTCGCTCCCGATATAGTGCCGTGTGTAAAACGGAATGCCGGCGTTTAGCAATCGTGCGTGCAGATAGATCGTCCGGACACGAATGTTTTCGCACCCGTCGCAGGCCGTATCGTAGGCGACGCTGGTCAAGAACGCGTCAAGCGAATCCACTTTGACGCCGCCGAGCGCATAAATTGCGACATCCTTTTCGACCTGGAACGGATTGAGGAAGATCGCATCAAATTTGGTGCTCTTGACTTCGACGCCAACCAGTTCCCCCGTATCAGGGTCGAGAGCGATGAATTCGTAAATGCGTGGCGTGGCGAAGCCCGGGATAGTGACCGCGTTCGCCTCCTTCGGGGCGATTATTAGCCCCATGCTCTTGAAATTCGCTTTGCTCTCCTCGACGGCGCGGTCGTGTTGCTTGTTGGGGCCAACGCCGTTAAACGGCGCGCCGGTGTGCTCAGCGGCTTCAGCCGTCCCGACGGGATTGAGATATTGCGCCCAGTTTGGCGAACTGTCGGCGATTTGCACGCCGCTTGGCGAGTGCGGAGACGCAGCACGCGCCTCGTCCGCCCAATCGCCGCTCGTCCACTGCCCGCTCTCCCGCCCGTTGCCGGCGGGCACGCGCGGCTGGTCGGGGTTGTAAGCGCGGTCGAGATCGGCTGGCGCGGGCGCGCCGCCGAGCACTGAGAGGATCGTGCGCGGCGGAACGCTGGCCTTCATCAGCCCGTCGGCGATGAACAGGCGGCGCGCGTCGTCGCGCGGCTCCGTGAGTCGCCCGGCGCCGGCGAGGGCGAGATGGGTCAACGCGAGCGGCGCGTCGCCCTCGCGGGCCTTCGCCAGCGCGCGGCTACGTGCGCGGCTGACTCTTGCGCCGCGAGCTCTTCGCGGTGTTATTGTAGGCCCTCGAACTATCCATTTAGCAGGATGTCACGACGCACGTCATCTTTTCCCACGATCGTAACAGTGTGGTCGTCGCGCTGATTCCCAGCCGCGACGCGCGCAAGCGCCAGTGCGCGCTTGAGAACGGCGGTGTTGGTGTCAACCCCAAAAGTCTTCTTCAGGTGTTCGATGAGGTCGAGCGTTTCGCCCGTCACGGCAAAATTTAGCTGAGGACGCTTTGCAACCGCCGCCTCCTCCGTCGGCGTCGCGCGGTGCGCTTTCCTAACTCTCGGCATCGTCGGTGCTCCTCATGGGCGGGCCGCCGCCAGCGATTTTCTATGTGGCTGCATGGACCGTCCCATCCTTTTTGTAGGGACTTCGGGTTAATCTGTGATTAAGATCTACCCGGTAGCCAGGAGTCATATAGGGATTTTGTGCATCCTGCAAGCCTTTCGTAAAGAACACCTTGACTAGGGATGAACGGCGCATTAAATTCGCGACAGTTGTCCGGATGGGACGGCGGCTGCGCAAATTGTGCACCGCACGAGGTTTATGGGCCGAGCGCTTGTTGGGAAGGCGCGCTCATTAATATGGGAGGTGGACATGGAGAGAAACGACTCAAGGAGGCGGCGGATGCGCCGTGATCGTCATGAGCGGAAGAAGCGTTGCGCTAACGGCTGGTGCTGTTGATTTCTTGGAGAATTATGAGGATCTGCTTGGCAAATTCGGAATGGGGCCTGAACGGATCGAGCAAATTGCGGCTCACATAATCCAGCTGATCTGGTCGACTTTTCAGGGAGGGGTGTTTCAGAACCGGCCTAAATATGTCGGTCCTGACCCGAATCGCCCGGGACATTCAATGTATGAATTTGACGAGCCATTCATTACCGGCAAGTACACAAGCACTCCAGATAATGTGTGCGTGCTAATCCTTGAGTTGAATATGCCGTACGTTTTTTTCAGCGGACTCGAAGAAGTCGCCGAAACAAGGATGGATGCGGCATGAACGATGGCGCTCCTGAGCGGTCGAAAGCCGCAGCCTCGAGGGGCCTAAGCGAGTGGGAGCCACGCGAAGGCTTGCTCGAGTTCGGAGTCGAGAGTTCAAGTGTTGTGCGGATGAGCGTGGTTGCTCCGCGTGAGCAGGTCCACGAGATAACGCCAAGGGATAAATTACAGGAAAAGACCCTCTCACCCATCGTTAGTTTTTTTATTTGGGCAAATAGCGTAGTCGGAGTCGCAGTCCTCGGTTTGGCCATAATCGAGATGTTCTTGCCTCCCAGTCACGCCACCATCGTGACCGACAAAGTAATTATTGCGCTTATCAGTGGGCTGACTATTCAGGTTGGTGCGGTAATCATCGCGGCGTTTAAGGGCTTGTTTTCGAAGTAGCCAATAAGACGTTGAGCAAAAGTTGCGTGAGTGGGAGCCTTCTCTGGGTCGGGCAGCAAGTATCAGATCGCGCGCGGAATCTTTGCAGGCCCGCCTCAAGTTCTTCTAACTTTTGCGATCACGACCGCAGCGGCATCGGATTGGCGAGGCTGAGCTTGGTCAGCGCCAGCGCGCGCTCCTGCGCGGGAAGGGCGGCGAGGCGCTTGATCGCTTCGTCGACGCCGCCGCCAGGCTCGCCGAACGCGTCGGCGCTCTTCGGCACGGCGCGCAGCGCGGCCCTCGCGGGCAGCGGCTGGGCTTCGAGCGCGCCGACGCGCCGCCGCAGCGTTTCGACGTCCGGCGCCAGCGCCGCCAGCGTCTTGCGCAGCGCTTCGTTCTCCGCCGCGGCGCGTTCGAGCTTATGGGCCGCCTGCGCCAGCGCCGAGGCCGCCTTGGCGAGCGCGTCCGAGGGGGAGGGGGCCTCGGCCGCCGGCGGCGTCTCGGCGCTGGCGGGCGCGGCGGGTGAGGCCGCGCCATGGGCGTCGTCGAGCGGCGGCTCGCCGGGCGCGCGGGGCGTCGCGCTCGGCTCGGCTGCGCGCGCCGCGAAGGCGCGCTTCTCGACGACGCCGTTCTTGATCACTTCGAAGGTCGCGCCTGGCAGGCAGGGCAGGTCGACCAGCGAGATTTCGCTCGGCTCCGCGGTGTAACGGGTCAGGCCGCTCTGCGGATCGGGCCAGCGTTCGACGTAGCGGCCGCCCTGGCTGAAGCCGGTGTAGACGCCCTCGGTCACCTTCAGCCATTCGTCGTCGTCGACGATCTTCGCCGCCACAAGGATGCGCTTGCCTTCGTCGTCGAAGGCGATGTCGGTGAGCTTGCCGGCGGCGACGCGGCCGTGCATCGCGCGCACCGCGCCGAGCGACTTGCCGCCGCTGGCGCTGAGCGCCTCGGCCGACCAGGCCTCGAAATAGGGTTTGGTCGAAGCGTAGTCGCAGATCTCGCCGACGCGATCGGGCGCCTCGGCGGTGACGACGCCTTGGACGATGCGCTGGTCGAGATCGACCTTGGCGAGCGGCAAAAAGAGATCAAGCGTCGACATGCGTCGCAGGCTCCATGGACGGGGGATGAAGGGGAAAGGCGCGGGGAAGCGGCGCGTCGGCTGCGCCCGTCGGGTGATCTTTTTTGGCAAGGCGGGCGCGCGGCTCGCCCCGGCGCGGCGGCCGTCTCGGCCGCCTCGGCGCCATTTCCCCATTATCGAGCATTATGCCGCGAACGGCGTAACAAGGCAAGAGAATGTTCGCTGTTTGTTCTATCCGCGAGCGACTCGGGTCTATCCTCGTTGGCGCGGCTCGCCTTCGAGCGCCCCTTGATCCAAGCCTTTAAGGGCACGAGGCCCTCTTGAGTCGCCTGTATGCGCAGGGTCTCGCTGGTCGCGCGATTGACCTGGCTGACGAAGGCCGAAGCGGGGACCGAGAAGGCGTAGCAGATGACCCGCGTGAAGCCATTCGTTGTACCGGCCTTTGAGCGGCGGCTGGCGCGCCTCGATCAGGCGGAAGTCCGCCGGCATGAACTTCGTCATCCGCCGGCGCGCCGAATTGCCGCTCATCAGCGCGTCGAAATAGTCTTGGAACTGCCGGATCTGGTCGATCGTCCATTCCTTCGGCAGGGTGGCGAACGCGTCGGGGGTCGAGCCGGCGCGATAATAGTCGAGCGTCGCCGCGTCGCGTCTCAGCGCGATGTTGACGGTGAGCGCGATCTGCTCGACCGGGCTCATCCCATAGAGCCGATGGGCGCGGACGTTGCGCGGGAGATAGAGCAGTTCGTCGGTGGAGAAGTCCGCCGCCGGCACGCCGTGCAGAATTTGCTGATAGGCGGGATCGGGCGGCTCGGGCGAGCGGCCGTCCTCGCCGATGAGAGGGGTGATGGTCGCGCCGTCGACGACGTCGAGGCTTCAGGCGCTCCCGGAATGGTCATTCGAGATAATCGGCAGCAGCGGCGCGTCCGACCACGGCACGTTGTGCTGCGCGAAGATATCCTTCAACTCCTGGATGAAGGCGGGGTTGACGTTTCTCTCGTATGGGCCTGACTTGGGGAAATACTTGTCGAGTAACTCGATGAGTTTTTCCGTAGGATACAGATCAGCGCCATGCCACAATGCCATCCCTCCCCCCGCGCCGTAAGGTTCAAACGTTCGTAACACATGAAAGAACGCATCGTGATCGTTGCGATATTTTGGCGTGTCAACGCCCATCAGACCGCTGACGATGCACCGATAGATCATGTCGACGGCGAGTTGCCACCGCTGCGAGGTGTAATCTGGAACATCGTCAATGCGGCCACTCAAAAAAGAGGCGGGCGACGAGCCGTCTCGGGCGAGAAGTTGCAACCCAAATTGCAACCAGCTCTCAATATTGTTCGACGGAGACATTTCGGGCCTCACTTGCGAGGGAATTTGAGCTTGAGCGAGCGATCGCCGTTTAGGGTTTTGATAGCGGGGCTGTTTATGTCGACATTCACGGTGCTGTCGAGGGTTCTCCAACTCGCCCCTCCCGCCGGGCGGAAAGTTATAGACGTTCCGTCGGGCATGGCCGCTATGAACGAGCCGGGCGGGAGGCCGTCATCCATGGTCACGGAAATCGGCGTCTGTCCTTTATAGATGCTCGCGATATAGTTCAGCGCCGCTCGGTTCGGATCGTCGGATGCCGGCATCGTGCGCGCCGATCCCGGTCCGGCGTCGCTCTCTCCCGGCAAGACGCCATTGGGCGCCACGGCGTCCGCCACTGTGCCTTTCGGCCCCGGCGCCGTTCCCGCCTCGCCTTCCCCGTCCTCTTTGGAACTGGGAGGCTCGAGATAGGTCGGTCCTTGCGGCAAATCGCGCAGATTAATCCATCCCGGCAGCGTTCTTGGCGCCAGACCTGGGGCAAAAGTGATCGTTCGGCCGGTGGTCGGATCGAAGAAAGTGGCGCTTTCGTCATTGACTTCTTCGTCGGGCCTTGGCTCCTCGTCTTCGCCCGTGCCGGCTGCGACGGTGGTCAATGAACTCTTTGGTCGATTCACCGCGCCGCCGGCCGCGGAATCCGCTGCCCACGGGCTGGCGCCCGGCCCGCCCGCGTCCGTCATCGTTTCCGCGGCGTCGTTGAACGCGACCTGCACGCCCTGCGGCCGTTTCGGTCGCGCCGCACCGACGCTGCCGTCGGACGTCCATCGTCCCTGCTCGTCGCGCGGCTGGTCGGGCTCGAAGTTCCATTTGCCGAGCCCCGGCCCTGCTTTCCCGCCCTCCGGCGCGAGCCCCAAGTCGGCGCGCGCCTCCTCGCGCGTCTTGATTCCCGCGCCGACGAGAATGTTCAGCGTCTGCGCCTGCTGCAGCGGGTCGACCGCGTCGTCGCCGACCCAGACGAATTCGAGATCGGGCTCGCCGAGGTAGACCTGGATGACGTGGTCGAGCGCGCCCTTCACCCACGCCTTCAGCGGGACGAGACCCTCCTGCGTCGCCTGCATGCGCAGCGTCTGCGAGGTGGCGCGGTTGACCTGGCTGACGAAGGCCGAGGCGGGGACGGAGAACGCGTAGCAGATGACCCGCGCCAGCCATTCGTCGTACTGGTCCTTCAGCGGCGGCTGGCGCGCCTCGATCAGGCGGAAGTCCGCCGGCATGAACTTCGTCATCCGCCGGCGCGCCGAGTTGCCGCTCATCAGCGCGTCGAAATAGTCCTGGAACTGCCGGATCTGGTCGATCGTCCATTCCTTCGGCAGCGTCGCGAAGGCGTCGGGCATCGAGCCGGCGCGGTAATAGTCGAGCGTCGCCGCGTCGCGTCTCAGCGCGATGTTGACGGTGAGCGCGATCTGCTCGACCGGGCTCATCCCATAGAGCCGATGGGCGCGGACATTGCGGGGGAGATAGAGCAACTCGTCGGTGGAGAAGTCCGCCGCCGGCACGCCGTGCAGGATCTGCTGATAGGCGGGGTCGGGCGGCTCGGGCGAGCGTCCGTCCTCGCCGATGAGAGGGGTGATGGTCGCGCCGTCGATGACATCGAGGCTGTACAAGGAACCGCCGCGATCGAAGCGCGGATAGATTGTCGCGGCGTCGATGACCAGCATGTCCTCGACGAGCATGCGGAGCCAGGCGGCGAAGGCGTGGCGGCGGTCGGGGCGGGCGAGGAAGGCGAGCGCGGCCTTGACGCGCGTCTCGGCGTCCTGCGCCGCGGCGGGGTCGCGCGCGCGCACGGCGTAGCTCAGGCCGGCGATCTGGTCCTTGCGGGTTTCGATCACCGCGCGCAGCAGCGGCAGCGCGTCGGCGAGCGCGCGCAACTCGGCGAAGGCGATTCCGCCGGTCGCGCGCGGGACGTAGGAGAGGTTGACGCCGAAGGGGTAGTCGAACTGCCGGCCCTTGACCTCGGGCGGGGCCTGCGGCGCCAACGGCTGCTGCGGTCCGAACCACGTGTCGGGCGAGACGCCGGTGATCGCGTAACGAGCGGCGAGCGCCAGGCGCGCGAACAGGCTCGGCGGCAGCGGCGTCTCGACGGCCTCCAACGACATGCGGGATTTCCTTCGGTTGGCGCGACGCTGAGCTTGCGCGGGCGCGCGCTGGTCCTTAAGGCGGGAAGCGAACGGGAACCCGCCGCCATGCGATTCACTGCGCCGCGAATTGTCGTTGCGTTGCTGCTCGGCGCCGCGCCTTTGCCGGCGCGCGCGGGATGGACTTTTTGCGTCGCCGCGTCGCCGGACGGCAAAGAGGTCTGGATCACCGACGTCTTCGCGGCGGGCCGCGATCGCGAACGCCTCGAAGCGGATCTGAAGAGCTTTCTGAAAGGCCAGGGCGTCGTCGGCGCCGTCGCGCAATGTCCGCTGCCCAAGGACGACAGGACCGAGGCCGTCAACGCGCAATTCACGGCGGCCGAGTTCAACCGCAAGCTCGGCCGCGCGCTGCACGAAGTCGACGCGCCCGAATTCGAGCCGCGGCGGTGAAGGAACACATCAATACCAAACGTCGGCTCTGGATCGGGTTCCGATGGGGCCCGATCGTCATGGCGAGGAGCGCAGCGACGAAGCAATCCAGGGGCGGTTGACGCGGTCCCTGGATTGCTTCGCCTTCGGCTCGCAATGATGATTCAGGGCGATCGAAAACGCTCACCCTCGCTTCGCCGCCTCGGCGTAGAACTCGATCATGTCCTGCGGGCCGGCGCGATCGAGCGCGATGAGGTCGGCCACCGCCCACACCAGCGCGTCGGCGCGGTCGGGCGAGAAGCCGGAGCTCTTCGCGTCGAAGTCGGGCGTCGGCGCGCAGAGCTGGTCCTCGAGCTTGCCGAAGGCGCCGAGGTGAAAGACGACGCCGCGCTCGTAGGCCGCCGCGACCGGCTCGGCGCGCAGGAACTTGCCGCGCGTCGCGGTCACCGTGCGCACCGGCAGGTTCGGCTCGCTCTGGCGCAGCACCTCGGTGACCATCTCGCCGCCGTTGTTGATTTCGGCGACGACGCGGTTGGCCTTGAAGCGCCGAAACGCGGAGGCGACGCGCGCCGCCCATTGGCCGGGCGTATCGCCCTGGCTCGAAAGGTCGGCGATGACGTGGATCGCGCCCGGCGTCGTCTTGCCGGCGACGACGATGCCGCATTCGTCGGCTCTAGGGCCCGACTTGGCCGGCGGATCGACGCCGACCACGATCTCGCTGTAGTCGGCGGGCGCGGCGCCCGCCGCGAGGCGCTGGCGCTCGATCAGCGCGCGCGTCCACAGCGCGCCCGGCGCCTCCTCGACGATCTCGGCGAACAATTCCTGGCGGCCGATCGCGCGGCCGGCGTAGCGCGCGGCGATGCGCTCGATGAACGCCTGCGCGAGATGGTGGATGTTGTCGAAGGTCGAGCCGCGGGTGACGATCGCGTCCTTGTCGTCGATGAGGTGCTTGATGATCTTGGTCGGCCGCGGCGTGGTGGTGATCACCGCCTGCGGCTTGTCGCCGAGGCGCAAGCCGAGTAGCGCCTGCTCGAACGCGTCCGGATATCGCCACGCCGCGAGCTCGTCGCACCACAGCTTCATATGTTGTTTTCCCCGCAGCCGGTCGGGCTCCTCGGCGGAAAACAATTGCGAGACGGCGCCGTTGGGCCAGGCGAGGCGGGCGGAGGCGCGCGCGTAGCGCGGCCGCTCCCCCTTCGGGCAGATCGCCAGCAGCCCCGACTCGCCGAGCACCATGATTTCGCGCACGTCGTCATGGGTCGCGCCGATCAGGTTGACGATGGCGAAAGTCTTGATCCATTCGCGCACCGCCTCGGCGCCGGCGCGCGTCTTGCCGGCGCCGCGGCCGGCCAGGATCAGCCAATAGATCCAGTCGCCCGGCGGCGGCGTCTGCTCGGGCCGCGCCCATAGCGACCAGTCGTGGAACAGCTCGTCGCATTGCTTCTGGCCGAATCCGCCGAGCAGCCTGGCGCGCTCCGCCGGCGTCAGCTCGAGCAGGACGCCGATGTTGCGCCGCATCGCCGCGCCGCCGGAGGCGCGGCCTCTCCAGCCCCGCCCGCGCGTCGCGCGCGGCTTGCGCTCGGCCATTGCGCTCGCGCTCACGTCTCGGACTTCCGCGCCGCGATCATGCGCGCGGCCATGGAGTTGAGCTTGGCGAGCAGCCGCTCGCGTGGGAGCGTCGAGACGATGCTGCGCGAAAGCCCTTCCCTCTCGGCGATGGCGTCGACGCCCTCGCCGGCGACCAGCGCGACGAGGATTTTCGGCCCTCGCCGCGCGGGCGCGGCCTTGCGCGCGCGGGCGGGCGCGACGTCGGCTGGCGGCATGGAACGATCCCAAAAATGTCGGGAAAAAGCGGCGGGCGCACGAGAGCGCGCCATCGCCACCGTGCCCAACTATGCCTCAAGCGGCGTAACCCGGCAAGAAATTGTCGCGACCGCGCGTCGCGACGCCGGAATTAGGATAATAGGATCAGCGTGTTAGGCTTTGCCGTGAGAAGCCGGGGCAAATCGCCAGCGCCGTCGCGCGGCGCGTTCGGGCGGCTTCGACGGCTTGGCGAGACGACGCGCCCGCATTCGGCAGAGGGCGCCGTCGACCTCATGGAAACGAAGACTTCCGAAGCCTTTCCCCTGTCAAGGACGCGCCTTCGGCGCGCCGCCGGAGGCGGTCTTCGATCCTTGACAGGGGAAAGGCTTCGGAAAAGAAGGCTTCCATGAGGTCGACGGCGCGGTGGGTCGGCGGCGAGAAAAGGCGCTTCGCGCCGGACGCGATCAGCGATCGCATCGAAAACGCCGGCGCGCGGCATTCCGCTTCGGTTGCTCGCCCCGATCGGCTAAGCGCGCGACGCCGTCAGTCTCTCAGCAGTTCGTTGATGCCCGTCTTGGCGCGGGTCTTCGCGTCGACCGTCTTGACGATCACCGCGCAATAGAGCGACGGGCCGGCCGAGCCGTCGGGCAGCGGCTTGCCGGTGAGCGAGCCGGAGACGACCACCGAATAGGGCGGGACATAGCCGATGTGGACCTTGCCGGTGGCGCGATCGACGATCTTGGTCGAGGCGCCGATGAACACGCCCATCGAGACCACCGAACCCTCGCCGACGATGACGCCCTCGACCACTTCCGAGCGCGCGCCGATGAAGCAATCGTCCTCGATGATCGTCGGGTTGGCCTGCAGCGGCTCGAGCACGCCGCCGATGCCGACGCCGCCGGACAGATGCACGTTCTTGCCGATCTGCGCGCAGGAGCCGACGGTGACCCACGTGTCCACCATGGTCTTGGCGTCGACGTAGGCGCCGAGGTTGACGAAGCACGGCATCAGCACCGCGTCGGGGGCGATGTAGGCGGAGCGGCGCACGATGGAGCCGGGCACGGCGCGAAAGCCGGCGGCGCGGAAAGCGCTCTCGCCCCAGCCCTCGAATTTCGACGGGATCTTGTCCCACCACGCCGCGCCGCCGGGGCCGCCTGATATCACCGCGTTGTCGGTGAGGCGGAACGACAGCAGCGCCGCCTTCTTCAGCCACTGATTGACCTTCCACGAATTCGGCCCCGTCGCGCCGGGAATTTTCTCCGCCACCCGCGCCTTGCCGCCGTCGAGCAGCGCCAGCGCCCGCTCGACCGCGTCGCGCACATCGCCGTGCGTCTCAGCGTTGATCGCGGCGCGATCCTCGTAAGCCTGTTCGATGAGGGCTTGCAGCTTCAAGTCGGACATCAGCATTCCCGGATTTTTTTTTGCGCCGGGAGGGTTTCTTCGCCGGCGCGGCGGATGTCAATGGCGGGGACGAATCTTGGTCGCATTGCCTTCAGATAGAGCCGGATCTCGGCCGTCATCGCGAGCGAAGCGAAGCGATCCAGACTAAGGGATTGGGGCTACGGCTGAGTCTGGATCGCGTCGCTGTCGCTCGCGATGACGGTAGTGGCCCCGACTCGACGTGTTGGCGCCGGCCCTACCGCACCAGCACGTTTCTGAACCGCGAGGCGCGGCAAGGCCTGGCCGCCGCGCTACCCCGCCCAGATCACCGCGATGTCGGAGCGCGTGCGCAACGCGGCGTCGGCGGTGACGAGCGTCATCGCGCGGTTGAGGCATTGGGCGACGAGCATGCGATCGAAGGGATCGCGATACTCCCAGTCGAGCGCGCCCGCCGTTTCGGCGTCGGCCGCCTCGATCGGCAGCTCCAGGAAACCGGCCGCGGCGGCGGCGGCGCGGGGCGAGCCGTCGAGAATGAGCTTGCCGGTCCGGCGCTCGATGGCGATCTCCCAGAATGACGCCGCGCTGATGAAGACGCGCTCATCGGATCGCGCGATCGTCTTGCGTAGCGCTTGGCTGAGTTTGGCCGATCCGCTCTCGAACCACAGGAAGACATGGGTGTCGACAAGCAGGCTCACGCGTCGCCTTCGAACAAGCGGATGATTTCGTCATCGGGCGCGTCGAAGTCGTCGGTGGTATGGCGGATGCGCAACAGCCCAGACGGCTTGCGCTCGCGCCTCGGCTGGCCGGCGGCGACGAGCCGTGCCTTGGCGACGCCGTTCTTGACGATCACGATCTCCTCGCCGCGCGCGGCGGCGTCAACGAGCGCGGAAAGATGGGTCTTGGCTTCGTAAAGATTGATCGCGCGCGTCATGAGGGCAAGATAGGCGCGGCGGGCGAGTTGGCCAAGGTGGTCAATGGAGCGGAAGTCAGTCATGTTCATTTGACTCCGCGTCGCGATCGAGGCGAAGGGTCTCATGACGAAAACCTGCCTGTTGAAAGAAGCTCGTGGGGCTCGACGCGCCGCGATTCGCTCTCTAACGTGGCGCGGTGATTGACCTATTCGCTTCCGCTGGCCTTGATTTGCCGCGCTCGGGCAAGGGCGAAGCGCGCGCGCGTAAGACGACTCACCGCTCGCCGCGCGTGCCGCTGTTCGCCCACAAGGTCGTCGACGACGCGATCCGCCGCTCCGCCTTCGCACCCGATGATGCGCTCGTAGAGGCGGCGCGCGAATACGCCCGGAAGGTGCGCGGGCTCAAGGCCGCCAAGGAGAAGACGTTTCGGCCGGTCTTCATCGACGACGTCCTCATCAAAATCCTCGGCTATTCGCGCATCGATCCCGACAGGCCCTACACGCTTGCCGACGAGCACACTCTAGGAACGGGGTCGGTCGACACCGCGCTCGGGCATTTCGATGTTGCAACCGGGGTGAAGACAGTCGTGGCGCCGTTCGAACTGAAAGGCCCCGACACCAAGGACCTCGACCGCATCATGCCTGGCCGCGGCAAGACCCCGGTGCAGCAGGCTTGGGAGTACGCCAACGACGCGCCCGGCGCCAAATGGGTGCTGGTGTCGAACTGCGTCGAAATAAGGCTCTATGGTTACGGGCGCGGCCGTGAAGCCTACGAAGTCTTCGACGTGAGTCGCATCGACGAGCCGGATGAACTGCGCCGCTTGTGGGAGATTCTCGGCGCGCGGAATTTCCTCGGCGAGGCGACCGAACGGCTGCTGCACGAGACGGACGCCGCTTACGCCGACATCACCGATCGGCTCTACCAGGATTACAACGCCTTGCGAGAAAGGCTGATGGACTTTCTTGTGAATTCCTCGGACGGACCGAAGCTCGGGCTCGGCGCGGCGATCGAGCCGGCGCAAAAAATCCTCGACCGGATTCTTTTCATCGCCTTCGCCCAGAGGCGCGAACTGATGCGCGGCGATCTGCTCGAAACGGCGCTGAAGTCCCACAACGAGTTCAACCCGCAACCGGTCTGGCAGAATTTCCTCGGTCTCTTCCGCCATGTCGACAAAGGCAATTTCGACCTGGATATTCCGCCGTACAACGGCGGCCTCTTCGCCCATGACGCGCTCGTCGACTCGCTCATCCTGCCGGAGGCGCTCGCCAAGGACATCGCCGGACTCGGGAACTGGGATTATCGGCGCGAGGTGCCGGTGACCGTGCTCGGCCATATTTTCGAGCAGTCGATCACCGACATCGAAACGAAGCGCGCCGAGGCGCGCGGCGAAGCGCCGCCGAAGATCAGCCAACGCAAGCGAACGGGTGTCGTCTATACGCCGGACATGGTGACGCGCTTTCTGGTCGAGCAAACCATCGGCCGAACGCTCGCCGAGCGCCGCGCGGCGCTGCAAGCCGAACATGGGTTTGGCGTTGGCGCTTTGGCGCCGGAAAAGGAGATCGCCTTTTGGCGCGCTTGGCTCGAGATTTTGCGGGGTCTGACGATCGTCGATCCGGCCTGCGGCTCGGGCGCCTTCCTGGTCGCCGCCTTCGACCGGCTGGCGCTGGAATACCGCCCGGTGCTGGCGCGGCTCGAAGAGCTCGGCGCGCCGGCGGAGATCGACGCCTTCGACGAGATCGTAACGAAGAACTTGTATGGCGTCGACCTCAATTCCGAATCGGTCGAGATCACCCGCCTATCGCTGTGGCTGAAGACGGCGCGGCGCGACCACCGGTTACAAAATCTCGAAGCGACGATCCACGTCGGCGACAGCCTGATCGAGGACGGCGCCTACACCAGCCGCCCGTTCGACTGGCGCGCGGCTTTCCCTCAGGTGTTCGCGCGCGGCGGCTTCGACATTGTCATCGGCAATCCGCCCTACGTGCGGATGGAGTTCATCACGGCGATCAAGCCGTATCTGGAGAAGCATTACGCCGTCGCCGCCGAACGCGCCGACCTTTACGCCTACTTTTATGAGCGCGGCCTCGAAGTGTTGAAGGACGGTGGTCGGCTCGGCTTCATCTCGTCCTCGACATTCTTCCGCACCGGTTCGGGCGAGAAGCTGAGAGCCTTCCTCACCTCGAGCGCGGCGATCGAGAGCGTGGTCGATTTCGGTGACCTGCAAGTGTTCGAGGGCGTCACCACCTATCCCGCGATTCTCACGCTGGAGAAGGGCGGCGATGGCGCGGCGGGCGAACTCCGCTATCTCGCGCTGAAAGACGCCTTGCCGGACGACCTCGGCCACGCCTTCGCCGCGAGCGCCAAGACGATGCCGCGCGCGCGTCTTGGCGGCGGCTCATGGCGCTTGGAGGGCGACGCGCTGGCGGCGCTGCGCGACAAGATCGCCAACGGGCGCAAGACGCTCGGCGAAGTCTACGGGCCGCCGCTCTACGGCATCAAGACGGGGCTCAACGAAGCCTTCGTCATCGACACGCCGACGCACGATCGGCTGGTGAAGGCCGACCCGAAATCGGCGGAAATCCTCAAGCCGTTCCTGCGCGGCGAAAACATCAAGCGCTGGCGCGTCGAGCCGGAAGGCCTGTGGCTCGTCAATACGCCCAAGGGCACGCTAAAGATCGACGACTACCCGGCCGTCCGCGCTTGGCTGAAGCCGTTCCGCAAGGAGCTGGAGCAGCGCGCGACCAAGCAGGAATGGTGGGAGTTGCAGCAGGCGCAGTTGGCATATCAGCCGCGATTCCAATCGTCAAAAATTGTGTACCCAGACATTACAGACGGCTCCAATTTTTCTCTCGACGAAGGCGCCTTGTTCGTCGATTGCACGGTGTTCTTTGTCCCCGACGCAAATGATGCTTTGCTGGCGTACTTGAATTCGAGAGTGCCTTGGTTTTTCCTGCGAGGGTTCACGCCTGAGTTGCGCGGCGCATTCGTTCGGCTCAAATCGCAGTACGTTTCTCAAGTCCCGGTTTTCGCCGGTCCAGAAGACTCGCATCGTCTCTTGGCGAAGCTGGGAAGGACTTGCACCGACGCCGCGCGCAAGCGCTACGAAATTGTCGGCGCGGTCCGCCATCGCATCCTCGACCTCGCGCCGCCCGAGCGGCGCAAGCTGAACGGCAGGCTTGAGGCCTGGCACGAACTCGACTTCGCCGGCTTCCAGGCCGAGGTGAAGAAGGCCTTCCACGCCGACGTGCCCGTCAAGCAGCGCGGCGAGTGGGAGGCCTATCTCAGCGACAACGCCGCGCGCGTGCGCGCGCTGTCGGACCAGATATCCGCCACCGAGCGCGAGATCGACACGATCGTTTATTCCCTCTTCGACCTCACGCCCGACGAGATCGCGCTTCTGGAGGATTCGCTCAAGGGTCAATATTAAATTATACATATCGACTCAGTTCTTTAGGCGCTGCGAGGGACAGAAAAAGGCGCCCAACCCCTTGATATCGCCAGACCGCGTCCCGGGTTTGCACGGCCCCTCACCGCACCAGCACGTTCCTGAACTGCCAGGGGTCGCTCTCGTCGATGTCCTCGGGGAAGAGGCCCGGCCGGCCGGTCAGCGGCGTCCAGTCGGTGTAGGCGCCGATCACCGGGCCGAGATAGGGCGTCTGCACGTCGAGGCAGCGGCGGAAGTCCATTTCGTCGGCCTCGACGATGCCGGCTTGTCGGTTCTCCAGCGCCCACACCATGCCGGCGAGCACCGCCGAGGTGACCTGCATGCCGGTGGCGTTCTGGTAGGGCGCGATGGCGCGCGTCTCCTCCACCGACAATTGCGAGCCGTACCAATAGGCGTTGCGCCTGTGGCCGTAGACGAGCACGCCGAGTTCGTCGATCCCGTCGAGGATTTCGGCCTCGCCGAGGATGTGCTGCTCCTTCTGCACGTCGCCGGCGCGGCCGAAGAGTTCGTGCAGGCTCAGCACCGCGTCGTCGCAGGGGTGGTAGGCGTAGTGGCAGGTCGGGCGGTAGACCGCGGCGCCATGATCGTCGCGCAGGGTAAAATAGTCGGCGATCGAGATCGACTCGTTGTGGGTGACGAGGAAGCCGAACTGCCCGAGCGCGGTCGGGGTCCACGAGCGCACGCGGGTGTTGGCGCCGGGCTGGTTCAAGTAGATCGCCGCGCCGCAGCCCGCCTTGTGGAAGCCGGCGTTGGCGGGCGTCCATGTCTCGTGCGTGCCCCAGCCGAGTTCGGCCGGCTGCATCCCCTCGGAGAGAAAACCTTCGACCGACCAGGTGTTGACGAAAACATTGCGCGGCTTCGGGCTCTTGGCGCGCTGGGTGTCGCGCTCGGCGATATGCACGCCCTTGACGCCGAGGCGCTGCGCGAGCCGGCCCCAGTCTTCGCGCGTCTTCGGCTCGTCCGCCTTGTCGCCGAGATCGGCGGCGAGGTTGACCAGCGCCTGCTTGACGAACCAGGAGACCATGCCCGGATTGGCGCCGCAGCAGGAGACGGCGGTCGTTCCGCCGGGTCTCGCGCGCCGCTCGGCGAGCACGGTCTCGCGCAGCGCGTAGTTCGACCGCGCCTCCGGCCCGAGCGTCTTGTCGAAATAGAAGCCGGGCCACGGCTCGACCACGGTGTCGATGTAGAGCGCGCCGATCTCGCGGCAGAAGCGCATGATGTCGAGCGAGGAAGTGTCGACCGAGAGATTGACGCAGAAACCCTGGCCCTTGCCCGCTGTCAGGCGCTTGCCCAGGACCTCGCGATAATTGTCGCGCGTGATCGCCAATTGCAGGAACGCGACGCCGCGCTGGTCGAGCAGCGCGCGGTCGGAATCGTCGGGGTCGATGACGACGAAGCGCGCCTGGTCGTAATCGAAATGGCGCTCGATCAGCGGCAGCGTTCCCTTGCCGATGGAGCCGAAGCCGATCATCACGATCGGGCCGTCGATGCGCGCGTGGCGCGGCCAATGCGACATGTCGTCAATTCTCCGAATGGGCGGGCAGGGGACGCGGCGCGTCTTGCGCGGCGCTTAAGAGCAAGCCGCGCGCGCGCCGTCAATAGCGCCGCGGCGCCGCATTCCGTCGCAAATCGGCGATGGTCGCCGGCGCGGACGAAACTTGCGCGCGCGGCTGCTCATGATATACGGGCGGTCGCCGCTCGCGAAGGCATGGAGTTCCCGTGGCCGCCAACGCTCCCATCAACTGGACCAACGCCGCGACGCTCGCCAGCGTCGCCGTGCTCGTCGGCACCGAACTCGTGGGCGCCGGCGCCGCGGCGGGTTGGGCGATCGGCGGGTTGTTTCAGCTCGGCGATCTGGTGACCCATGCTCTCGAGGCGATCTTCGTTCTCACGGCGCTGACGGGCCTCTATCACTTCCTGCGCGCCGCGCTCGCGCACGAGCCGATCCGCCGCTGAAAGGGCGCCGGACAGCGTCGCGCGCTTTGGCTATGCCAGGAACAGAAAGAGAATTGTGTGCGCCTCGGCGACGTCATTCTGTTCGTCGCCGACGCGAACGCGAGTTCGTCGAGATTTGCAGTCCGGTCGGGGGGCGACTTGAGACCGAGCGCGAAGGGTGGACGCGGCGGCGCCGGCGGCCGCCTCAAGCTCTTCACCCCTTCTTCCCCCATCCCCCGCCCGTCGGCGTGACGATCTCGATCGCCTCGCCCGCCTCCAGCACGGTCTGCGCGCAGCCCGGCAATTCCTCGAGCCGTCCATCGTTCCGCCGCACGATGTTGCGCCCCAGCTCCCCCGGTTCGCCGCCCTCCATGCCGAAACTCCTCACTCGGCGACGGTCGGTGAGCAGCGCCAAGTCCATGCGCTCGCGGAAGCGCAGGCGGCGCAGCGTGCCGTCGCCGGCGTTCCAGCGGCCCTTGCCGCCCGAGCCGCGGCGGATGGCGAAATCTTCGAGCACGACGGGAAAGCGCTGCTCCAGCACTTCCGGATCGGTCAGGCGCGAATTGGTCATGTGCGTATGCACGCCGCTGGCGCCGTTGAACCCCGGCCCCGCCGGCGCGCCCGAGCAGATCGTTTCGTAATATTGATAGCGCGCGTCCCCGAAGGTCAGGTTGTTCATCGTGCCCTGCGCGGAGCCGAGCGCGCCGAGGGCGCCGAACAGCGCGTCGGCGACCGCCTGGCTGGTCTCGACGTTGCCGGCCGCCACCGCCGCGGGGTAGCGGGGCGACAGCATCGAGCCCTCGGGGATGACGATGCGAATCGGCCTGAGGCAGCCCGCGTTCATCGGGATTTCGTCGTCGACCATGACGCGGAAGACATAGAGGACCGCGGCGCGCGCGACCGGCTCGGGAGCGTTGAAGTTGTTCGGCTGCTGCGGCGACGTGCCGGTGAAATCGACCGTCGCCTCGCGCGCCTCGCGATCGACCGATATCTTCACCTTGATGACCGCGCCCTGGTCGGTCTCGACAGCGAATTCGCTGTCCTTCAGGCGGTCGATGACGCGGCGCACGCTTTCGGCGGCGTTGTCCTGGACGTGGCCCATGTAGGCCTGCACGGTTTCAAGCGAGAACGCCTCGACCATGCGGCGCAGCTCTCGCGCGCCCTTCTCGGCGGCGGCGATCTGCGCTTTCAGGTCGTTGACGTTCTGCAGCGGATTGCGCGCGGGATAGGGGCCTTTTCCCAGCAACTCATAGAGCTCGCGCTCGCGAAAGCGACCGCGTTCGACCAAGAGAAAATTGTCGATATAGACGCCTTCCTCCAGGATGTCGGTCGCGCGAGGGCTCATCGATCCCGGCGCGATCCCGCCGATGTCGGCGTGGTGGCCGCGCGCCGCTGTCCAGAACAGGATCGTCCTGCCGTGATCGTCGAACACCGGCGCGCAGACGGTGATGTCGGGCAGGTGCGTCCCGCCGTTGTAGGGCGCGTTGAGCGCGAAGACGTCGCCGGCGCGGATGCGGCCGGCGTTGGCGCGGATGATCGTCTCGACCGAGCGATCCATCGAGCCCAGATGCACCGGCATGTGCGGCGCGTTGGCGACGAGGCGCCCCTCGGCGTCGAACACCGCGCAGGAGAAATCGAGCCGCTCCTTGATGTTGACCGAATAGGCGGTGTTCTGCAGCGTCACGCCCATCTGCTCGGCGATCGACATGAAGAGACTGTTGAAGATCTCCAGCATCACCGGATCGACCTTGGCGCCGATCGCGTCGCGGCGCGCCGCCGCCTCGACCCGGCGCAGCACGACATGATTCTTGGCTGTGACTTCGGCGCGCCAGCCCGCTTCGACGACGATCGTCTGATGCGGCTCGATGATCAGCGCCGGGCCGGCAATGTGCGCGCCGAGCGGAATCCTCTCGCGCAGGAATACGGCGGCGTCGCGCCGGGCGCCGTTGGAGTAGAACCGCACGGCGCGCTCAGGCAAAGGCGCGGCGGCTGGTCGTACGGGGCGGGCGCGCTCGGAGAAACGCGCCGCGCCGCCGACGGCCTCCACATCGACCGCCTCGACGACCAGCGCCTTGGCGCGGTCGATGAAGCCGAAGCGGGCCTTGTGCGCGGCCTCGAACGTGCGGCGCATCGCGCCAAGCGAGCGCCATTCGACTTCGAGCGCGGTGTCCGAGCCGGCGTAGCGCAATTGCGCGCGTGGGCGCAGCTTGACGCCCAAGCGCGCGACGCCTTGCGACGCGACTTCCTTCGCCGCCGCCTCGCCGAGCCTGGCGACCAGCGGAGCGAGCCGCGCCAGCGCCGCTTCGCTCAAGGGTTCCTCGACGCCCTGGCTGCGATGGGCGCTGATGTCGGCGAGCCCCATGCCGTAGGCCGACAGCAGCGACGACAGCGGGTGGATCAGCACGGTCTTGATCGCCAGCGCGTCGGCGACGTCGCAGGCGTGCTGGCCGCCGGCGCCGCCGAAGCAGTTGAGCGCGTAACGCGTCACGTCGTAGCCGCGCGCGACCGAGATGGTCTTGATCGCCTCGGCCATCTTGGCGACCGCGATGGCGATGAAGCCGTCGGCGACTTGCTCCGCGCTGCGCCCGTCGCCGACCTCGCGCGCCAGCGCATCGAACGCCTCGCGCACGCGTTCCTCATCGAGCGGTTGATCCTGGGCAGGGCCGAAAATTCTGGGAAAATAGTCGGGGATCAACTTGCCCGTCATGACGTTGGCGTTGGTGACCGCGAGCGGGCCGCCGCGGCGATAGCATTTCGGCCCGGGATCGGCGCCCGCCGAATCCGGGCCGACGCGAAAGCGCGCGCCGTCGAAACGCAGGATCGATCCGCCGCCCGCCGCGACGGTGTGGATGCGCATCATCGGCGCGCGCATGCGCACGCCCGCGACCTCGGTCTCAAAAGCGCGCTCGTAGGCTCCGTCGAAATGCGCGACGTCGGTCGAGGTTCCCCCCATGTCGAAGCCGATGACCTCGCGAAAACCCGCGCTGCGCCCGGTCTCGGCCATCGCGACGACGCCGCCCGCCGGCCCGGACAGGATCGCGTCCATGCCGGCGAACAGTTCGGCGGCGGTGAGACCGCCCGACGACATCATGAACATCGCGCGCGCGCCGGTGCGCTCAGCGTCGAGCGCCTCGGCGACCCGCGCGACGTAGCGCGTCAGGATCGGCGACAGATAGGCGTCGACGACGGTGGTGTCGCCGCGCCCGACCAGCTTGATCAGCGGCGAGCATTCGTGGCTGACCGAGACCTGAGCGAAGCCGAGCGCGCGCGCGATTCTCGCGACGTCGCGCTCGTGCTGGGAATAGCGATAGGCGTGCATGAAGACGATGGCGACCGCCGCGAAACCTTGGCCCTTGGCGCGCGCCAGTTTGGTGCGGACGGTCTCGAGGTCGGGCGCAGCCTCGACGGTTCCGTCGGCGAGCACGCGCTCGTCGATCTCGACGACGCTCGCATAGAGCTGCTCCGGCTTGGCGATATTGCGGGCGAAGATTTTCGGCCGCGCCTGATAGCCAATCTCCAGCGCGTCGCGAAACCCTCTCGTCGTCACCAGCAGCGTGCGTTCGCCACGGCGCTCCAGCAGGGCGTTGGTGGCGACGGTGGTGCCCATCTTGACGACGCCGATCGCGCCCTCGGGGATCGGCGCGCCAGGCGCAAGACGCAAGTGGTCGCGGATCGCCTGCACCGCGGCGTCGGCGTAGGCGGGACTCTCCGAAAGCAGCTTTCGCGGGTGAAGCCGCCCGCGCGGATCGCGGCCGATGACGTTGGTGAAGGTGCCGCCGCGGTCGATCCAGAAATCCCAACCCGCCCTGTCGGCTGTTTTCGTCGAGCGCTTGCGCGCTGCTTTCGCTTTAGCCCCGTCGGTCAAGTTCCGCCCTCGCAGTGCTCGCCCTCTATTCCACAGCCCACAGCCTCCCGCCATGGGATTTGACAATGTCAACCTAGTGTCGAGAATTGTCGATGTTATGTCGATAAATCGTTCCTGTTCGGTCGGCGATTCAGCTGGGGGAGGGGACTCGATGTCGGAAACTCAGGAAGGCTTGGCTCCGCGGGAAGGGCTGGCGGACTGGTACGCGGAGTCGTCGTCAGGGGGAAAGCGCACGTTTTGGGCCTGCGCCCTCGGTTGGGGCCTCGATGGATTCGACGTCCAGATCTATGGATTGGCGCTCGCCGCGATTGCGACGACGCTTGCGCTTAATGCGACGCAGTCGGGGTGGATCGCGACCGCGACGCTGTTCACTTCGGCGTTCGGCGGCTGGATCGCGGGTCTGCTGGCGGACCGCATCGGACGGGTTCGCATGCTGCAGATCTCGGTCGCGTGGTTCGCGGCATTCACGTTTCTGTGCGGCTTTGCCCAGAATTTCGGGCAGTTCTTCGCCTTTCGGGCGCTGATGGGCTTCGGCTTCGGCGGGGAATGGGCGGCCGGCGCCGTGCTGATGGGCGAAGTCATCGCGCCGCGTCATCGCGGTAAGGCGGTCGGCGCAGTGCAGGGCGCCTGGGCGATTGGCTGGGCGGTCGCGGTGATCGCGTCTACGGCGCTGTTCGGCAGCTTGTCGGGCGAAGCGGCCTGGCGCACGCTGTTCATGCTCGGAATCCTGCCGGCCTTGCTGATCTTCTTCATCCGGCGCTTCGTCGAGGAGCCGTCGGTCTTCAAAGAGACCCAACAGAACCTGGCAAACGCGGGTCGCCGCTCGAATTTCCTCGAGATCTTTTCTCCCTCGATGTTGCGGACGACCGTGCTGGCGTGCGTCCTGACCACCGGCGCGCAGTGCGGCTATTACGCGATTGCAACGTGGCTGCCGAAGTTCCTCGCCGTCGAGCGCAAGATCACGATCCTCAGCTCGGCGGGATATCTTGGCGTCCTCATCGTCGGCTCGTTCATCGGCTATCTGACTGCCGCCTATCTGGCCGATCGCATCGGCCGGCGCGCGAACTTCATTTTGTTCGCCGTCGGATCGCTCGTCGCCGCGGTCGCCTACACGCAGATCCCGGTCAGCAACGAGGTGATGCTCGTCCTCGGGTTCCCGCTCGGCTTCTTCGCTTCGGGAATCTTCTCCGGCATGGGGCCGTTCCTCACCGAGCTCTTTCCGACGCGAGTCCGCGGTTCGGCGCAGGGGTTCGCTTACAACTTCGGCCGCGGCGTTGCGTCGTTCTCTCCCGTCGCGGTCGGGGCGATCGCGGGGACCCTGCAGCTCGGGGGCGCCATCGGCGTTCTTGCCGCCATCGGTTATGGGCTCGTCATCATAGCGGCCCTCCTGCTGCCGGAAACCAAGGGACGCGAGCTGACGGCGCAATGAGCTCCAAGAGCCCGTCTTTCGGCGCGCCCGCTTCGGCGAGCGCGCCCACGGCGCAGGCGAGCGGCGACAAGCCCGGCCTCGGCCCTATCGTGTCGTCGCGCTGCCTCGTGGAAGGGCGAGTCCCGCGCTCTCCGAATTCGAATTCGCTCTGATCCTCGTTAGCCACGCCTTTCACCGATGGATGATCAGAGCGATGGCTGCGGCGGGCGTCCAAGAACTCTCGCCGCTCGATGGCCTCGTGCCGCACACCATCAGCCATCGCGACCGCAAAAAGAAGCTCGTCGACATTTGCCTCGTCCTCAACATTGAGGACACGCGCGTGGTCGCCTATGCGCTCAAGAATCTCGAGCGGCTCAAGCTCATCGAGCGCGAACGCATCGGCAAGGGGAAGGCGGTCGCGATCACGCCGACGGGCGAAGCGGTGTGCCTGAAGCACAGGGAGATTCGCGAGGCGTTGCTCGTCAAGGCGGTGCGCGCGACCGGGTTTCACGAAGCGACGATCTCGAACCTCGCCGTGACGATGCGAGCGCTCTCGGGCCAGTGCGATCAAGCCGCGCGCGCGGCGGCTAGCCTGTAGCGAAGCGGGCCGATCTTTGCTTCGCGCGCGATCCTACGCTAGCCTTGAGGCGCAAACCAACCGAGGGGCTGACGGCCATGGAATTCGTACGCTTCGGCAAGACCGGCATGAAGGTCTCGCGCCTCTGCCTGGGCTGCATGACCTACGGCTCGTCGAAATGGCGCGACTGGGTGCTCGACGAGGAGGCCTCGCGGCCGTTCATCCGTCAGGCGCTGGAGCGGGGGATCAACTTCTTCGACACGGCGGACATGTACTCGTTGGGCGCCAGCGAGGAAATCCTCGGCCGGGCGATCAAGGAATACGCCCGGCGCGCCGAGGCGGTGATTGCGACCAAGGTGTTCAACCCGATGGGCCCGGGCCCCAACGCGGGCGGTCTGTCGCGCAAGCACATCCTCGAGGGGATCGACGCCTCGCTGAAACGCCTCGGCATGGACTACGTCGACCTCTATCAAATTCATCGCTTCGATC
This sequence comes from uncultured Alphaproteobacteria bacterium, assembly GCA_963775575.1. GTDB lineage: Bacteria > Pseudomonadota > Alphaproteobacteria > Rhizobiales > Beijerinckiaceae > Roseiarcus. Next base: position 242,712 of record CAVZJG010000002.1, on the reverse strand, counting down.
CCCACACGCCGATCGAAGAGACCGTCGAGGCGCTGAGCGACGTCGTGCGCGCCGGCAAGGCGCTTTATGTCGGTGCGTCGTCGATGTGGGCCTGGCAATTCGCGCGCATGCTTGCGGTCGCGGGGCAGCGTTTCGACGCCGAGTTCGTCTCGATGCAGAACTTCTACAACCTCGTCTACCGCGAGGAGGAGCGCGAGATGATGCCGTTCTGCGCCGATCGGGGCATCGCAGTCATTCCCTGGTCGCCGCTGGCGCGCGGCTATCTCGCCGGCTCCGGCCTCGGCGAAGGCGCGTCGACCGTACGCGGGCGGACCGACGCCTACTCCAAAGCGCTCGGCCTCGGGTCGCGCCAGGACGAAGCGATCCGGCGGCGGGTCGGCGAGGCCGCCGACAAATTCGGCGTCAAGCCGGCGATCGTCGCGCTCGCTTGGGTTCTCTCCAAGCCCGCCGTGACCGCGCCGATCGTCGGCGCCTCCAAGCCGCACCATATCGACGATGCGATCGCCGCGCTGTCGCTGAAGCTCGACGCCAGGACGATTGCGCGCCTCGAGGAGCCTTACCATCCCAAGGCGGTGGTCGGGCACACTTGACGCGACGGCGCTAACCGACTTGCGAGAAGACCGCGGCGACCGCCTCAGGGATTTGCCGCGGCGCCTTGATCAGCGGATCGGCGCCGGCTGCGACGAGCTCTTCGGCGTCGCCATAGCCCCACAGCGCGCCGATCGCTCGAATGCCGACGGCGCGCGCGCCGAGCGCGTCGTACCGGCGGTCGCCGATCATGACGACCCGTCGGGTTTCGCTAATGCGCTCGCGGCCCAAGAGATAGGTCAGCAATTCGCTCTTGGCGGAACGCCGACCGTCCATTTCCGCGCCGTAGATCTGTTTGAAATACCGGGTCAGGTCGAAATGATCGAGGATTTGGCGGGCGTCCGGCTCAACTTTCGAGGTCGCGACGAACAGGCGGTAATCGAGCGCCGTCAGCCGATCGAGCGCCTCGACGACGCCGTCGTAGAGCGAATTCTCGAACAGGCCGATGGTCGAATAACGCTCGCGAAAAAGGCTGAGCAACGTCGAGGCGCGATCGGCGCCGACGAGCTTGGCGAAGCTTTCTTGCAGCGGCGGGCCGACGATCCAGCGCAACTCCGTCGCGGCGGGAACGGCAACGGCGGCGCCGCCGGCCGCATTCAGCCGCTCGAGCGCATACTGCGTCGATCGCAAGATACCGGGCGCCGAATCTGTCAGCGTGCCGTCGAGATCGAAGACGACCGTCGCCGCGCCGTCTCTCATTTCAGCAGGACGAAAATGTCGACCTGCAGGTTTGGGTCGTCGGCGGCTTTGACGTCGTTGAGGTATTCTTCAATGAACATGTCTTGCGCGTCGACGCCCTTTTCGTCGAGATAGGCGGTGATCGCCTCGTAGGTCGCGTCGATGTCGTCGTAGGCGCCGCGATGTTCGAAACGCATCGCCTTGCCGGGCGGCGTCAGCCCGAGCTTGACCGTATCGGAAAGCGCAGTCTTGCCGTCGGGCGTCGATTCGAGCGGAATGGCCGCCCGATAGGTGAAGCCGCTGTCGTCCGCTTCGAGGAAGACCGCGATCGGTCGGCCGGCGGCCTTGAGCCCCGCCTTGTCGATCGCCGCGCGGATCTGAGCGATCGAGCCCATGATGGCGTCGTAGATCGTGTCGCGATTGGCCTTGCCCTCAATGGCGGCGGCCGGGCGGGGGGTCAGTTCCAGCATCTCTCCCATCGAGCCGCCCTCGCCCGCGGGGTTGGCGGGCGTCGCGCTCGCCGAAGGCGACGGGGTCGGCGCGGGAGGCGAAGTCGGCGTCGGACTCGGCGAGGGCGACGGCGTCTGAGCGGGCGTCGCCAGCGAAGGCGCGGCGATTGGCGAGGCGAGCGTCGGCGTCAGACTCGGCGAGGCGGGCGGCGCTTGCTGCGCACGAACCGGCGCGAGAAACAGGGGGGCCGCAACAAGAAGCAGCCCGGCGACGATCGCCAGCCCCGTTCGAGCCGTCCCCTGCCGAACCATTGCGCGGCCTTTCCCGCCGGTTGGATTCCCTATCGTCACAGTATGCGGTCAAGCGCGCGCGGCGCCAAGCCGGCAATCTCGCTGCGCGGGACGATTCTTTGTCCCGTTCACGCCGGCGCGGGCTTCGTCCATCGCAGAACCGGCTGACGCGCCGCGCGCGTTTCGTCGAGCCGGCGGCGCGGCGCCTCGCGGGGCGCGTCGACAAAGCGCTCGCGTTCGCCGGCGAGCGCGCTCATCGCCAAATCCCGCAATGTCATGATGAAGAGGTCGAGGCTCGCCTTCGACTCCGACTCGGTCGGTTCGATCAGCATCGCTCCGTGAACCACCAGCGGAAAATACACCGTCATCGGGTGATAGCCTTCGTCGATCATCGCCTTGGCGAAATCGAGCGTCGTCAGCCCGGCGTCCTTGAGCCAGCGGTCGTCGAACAGCGCCTCGTGCATGCAGGCCCGCTCGCCGAACGGCGCGCTCATCAGGTCTTTAAGCGAGACGCGCACGTAGTTGGCGGCAAGGACCGCGTCCTCCGAGGCCTGCTTGAGCCCGTCGGCGCCGTGCGACAGGATGAACGCGAGGGCGCGCACGAACATGCCCATTTGGCCATGGAACGCGCTCATCCGGCCGAACGCGCGGCCGTCGGCGCCGTGCTCGGCGAGTTCGAACGCTTCGCCGTTCTTGACGACGTGGGGAACCGGCGCGAAGGGGGCGAGACGCTCGGAGAAGACCACCGGGCCGGCGCCGGGGCCGCCGCCGCCGTGCGGCGTCGAGAAGGTCTTGTGCAGATTGATGTGCATGACGTCGACGCCGAGTTCTCCGGGTCGCGTCTTGCCGACGATGGCGTTGAAATTCGCGCCGTCGCAATAGAAGTAGGCGCCGGCCTCATGCAGGGCGTCGGCGATCGCGACGATGTCGCGCTCGAACAGGCCGCAGGTGTTGGGGTTGGTGAGCATGATCGCGGCGACGTCGGGGCCGAGCGCCGCGCGCACGGTTTCAGCGTTCACCACGCCGTCGGGATCGGCGGGAACCGCGCGCACGGAAAAGCCGACGAGCGCCGCCGAGGCGGGATTGGTGCCGTGCGCGGAGTCCGGCACGAGCACGACACGGCGCGTCGTTTCTTCGCCGCGCGCCGCGATGGCGGCCTTGATCGCCATCATGCCGCACAGTTCGCCGTGCGCGCCGGCTTTGGGCGACATCGCTGCGGCGCTCATGCCGGTCGTCGTCAGCAGCGCGCGCGCGAGCGCGTCGATCAGTTCGAGCGCGCCCTGGGCCGTCGAGACCGGCTGAAGCGGATGAATATCGCTGAATCCAGGAAGCCGCGCCAGTTTCTCGTTGAGGCGCGGGTTGTGCTTCATCGTGCAGGAGCCGAGCGGGTAGAGCCCGGCGTCGATCGAATAATTATTGCGCGACAGGCGCACGTAATGGCGCACGGCCTCCGGTTCGCTGAGGCCGGGGAGGCCGATTTCGCCGGCGCGGGCATGGCCGCCGAGCCGCGAGGCGAAGGGCGCCGGCTCTTCGATGTCGACGCCGCTCGCGTCCAGCCTGCCGGTTTCGAAGATCAGCGCCTCTTCCATGTCGAGGGCGCGATTGCCGGTGAACGAGCCGCGGCGCGTCGGGCTCGCCGAAGCTGACCGGGTGGGACGCCCTTGGTTGTTCATCGGTCCCTCCATGATTCGGCGATGGCCGCGCGGTTCACAGGCATTGCGCCAGCGCCGCCGCGTACGCCGCGCGATCGGCAGCGCTGTCGAGTTCGGTCGCCGCGACGACGATCAGGTCGTCGAGCCCGGCGTCCGGCGCAAGGCGCGACGCCGGCAGGCCGCCGATCACGCCGCGCCGCGCCAGATCCTCGATCAGGCTCTTGGCCTCGCGCGGTGTACGGATGGTGAATTCGTTGAAGAACGCCTCATTGAGCACGCTCACTCCTTTGATCGCGCCAAGCCGCTCGGCGAGGTCGACGGCGTGGGCGTGATTGAGCCTGGCGAGGCGCCGCAGGCCGGCCTCGCCGAGCAAGGTTAGATGGATCGAGAACGCCAGCGCGCAAAGGCCCGAATTGGTGCAGATGTTGCTCGTCGCTTTCTCTCGGCGAATGTGCTGTTCGCGGGTCGACAGGGTCAACACGAAGCTGCGGCGTCCGTCGGCGTCGACGGTTTCGCCCGCCAGGCGCCCGGGCATTTGCCGCACGTGCTTGAGGCGCGTGGCGAATAGCCCGAGATAAGGGCCGCCGAAATTGAGGGCGTTGCCGAGCGATTGGCCTTCGCCGACGACGATGTCGGCGCCCATCTCGCCGGGCGACCGCACGGCGCCGAGCGACACCGCTTCGGTGAAGACGGCGACGAGCAGCGCGCCGTGAGCGTGGGCGGCGGCGGCGATCGGCTCGAGGTCGCGCAAATTGCCGAAGAAGTCCGGCGTCTGTACGATCACGCAGCTCGTCGCATCGTCGATTTGTGCGGCGATGTCCTCCGAGGCGCGAACGTCGAGCGGCATGCGGACGGCGGCGTCGCCCGCCATCCTGGCGAGCGTCGCGGCGACGTCGGCGTATTGCGGATGGAGGCCGCCGGAGAGAACCGCCTTGTTGCGGCGCATCACGCGATGCGCCATCAGCATCGCCTCGGCGCAGGCGGTCGAGCCGTCATACATCGAGGCGTTGGCGACCTCCATGCCGGTCAGCGCGGCGACCTGGGTCTGGAATTCGAACAAGACCTGCAAAGTCCCCTGGGCGATCTCCGGCTGATAGGGCGTGTAGCTGGTCAGGAATTCCGATCGTTGGATCAGGTGATCGACGCTCGCAGGGATATGGTGGCGATAGGCGCCGGCGCCGAGGAAGAACGGCGCCGATCCCGCCGTGCGGTTGCGCGCCGCCATCCTCGTCAGCGCACGCTCGACCTCGATTTCGCTCACGCCTGCGGGCATGGCGAGCGGTCCGAACAGGCGCCTATCGGCGGGAATGTCGGCGAACAGCGCGTCGATGTCGGCGACGCCGACCCGGGCGAGCATCAGGGCGCGGTCGGTCGCGTCGAGCGGGAGGTAGCGCATGGCGGATCACGCGAGGGTCTTGAGGAACGCGTCGTAGTCCGACTGGCCCATCAGTGCGTCGAGTTGTTTCCGGTCGGCGAGCTTGATCTTGAAGATCCAGCCGCGGCCGAGCGCGTCCTGATTGATCAGGCCCGGCTCGGCGTCGACTTCGCTATTGACCGCGACCACGACGCCGGAAACAGGGGCGAAAACATCGCTCGCCGCCTTGACGCTTTCGACCACCGCGGCGCCCGCGCCTTTGTCGAGCTTGGCGCCGACCGCCGGCAATTCGACGAAGACCAAGTCGCCCAACTGCTGCTGCGCATGATCGCTGATTCCCACCGTGCCGACGTCGCCGTCGACGCGGACGTATTCATGGTCTTTGGTGAAGCGGATTTCCGACATCGGCTCGTTCCTTTTTCAGAGGTGAATCGTCAGCCGCGATGATAGGCGTGTGGGTGGAAGGGCAGCGGGGCGACGCGCGCGGCGAGCGGCTTGCCGCGCACCATCAGGGCGAGCGGCGCGCCAAGGGCCGCGTAGGCGCTGGCGACGTAACCCATGGCTATCGGCGCGCCGACGCTGGGAGCGAACCCGCCGGAAGCAACGCGGCCGATCGACTCGCCCGAGGACGCATCGACGATTGACGCGTCCTCGCGCGCTGGCGCGCGGCCGTCGAGCCGAATTCCCACCCGACGGCGGGCGGGGCCGTCGGCGAGCGCGCGCTGAATGCGGCCCGCGCCGGGAAAGCCGCCCTCGACGCGTCGCCGCTTCTGGATCGACCAGGCGAGGCCCGCTTCGATGGGGTCGATCGTCTCGTCGAGTTCGTGGCCGTAGAGACAGAGCCCCGCTTCGAGGCGCAGCGAATCGCGGGCGCCGAGGCCGATTGGTTCGATTTCGTTCTCGCGAAGCAGCCGGCGCGCGAAGGCTTCGGCCTCGTTTGCGGCGAGCGAGATCTCGAATCCGTCTTCGCCGGTGTAGCCGGATCGCGAAACTTGCGTCGCGAACGCTCCAAATCGGATCGGCCGCATGCTCATGAACGGCATCGCCGCGAGTTCGCTCTGAGGCGCCAGACGCGCCAGCGCCGACGCGGCGGCCGGCCCCTGCACCGCGATCAGCGCCGCTTGGTCGAGCCGCGTCAGGCGGACGTCGGTCGGCAAGGCCGCGTCGAGAAGCGTGAAATCGACCGCCTTGCGCGAAGCGTTGACCACCAAGTTCAGCCGTCCGTCGGCACCCGGCGGCCGGGTGACCATCAGATCGTCAATGACGCCGCCCTCGGCGTTGAGGAACTGGGTGTAACGCTGCCGGCCGGGCGGGAGACCAAGGATGTCGGCCGGGCACAGACGCTCGAGCGCGCGCGCGGTCGTCGCGTGGTCGGGCCCATCGAGCCGCGCCTGGCCCATGTGCGAGACGTCGAACAGTCCGGCGCTCGCGCGCGTGTGCAGGTGTTCCGCGAGGATGCCCGATCGGTAGTGGATCGGCATGTCGTAGCCGGCGAATGGCGCCATCCGGGCGCCGAGCTCGACGTGCAGTGCGTGAAGGGGCGTCAGCAGGATCGCGGATTCCGACATCAGTTCACCCGGCCAAAAGCAAGAGGGCGGCCGCTCAACGCTCGAACGCCTCGGCGCGCGCAAGCTTTCAGCGGTGCCCCCTCTGTCTCGTGACCTGAGAGATTTCCCGCCGTCGAATGGCGGTTACCCCCGTTGGTGGGCCGGCGCGAACGAAGCGCCCGCCGCTTTCCAGAGCGTCATCACCCAACGGTCCATCGGCCTGAGCGTTTCCGGGGCGGTTGCGCCTTCGGCGCCGGAAAGAACTTGCCTTTCCGGACTCTTCCGCTGGGTGTCTTGAACTGACCGGGCAAACAAGCCCGAAGCCGATCGCTTTGTCAATGCGAGTCGTTGGCCTTCTTGGGATGACGCTTGGGCGGCGGCGCGGGTTTGGCGGTCGGGCCATTGTCGAAACCGATGATGATCGAGTAATCGTCGGCCAACTCGGTGCGCGTCATCGGCAGGACGATCGGCTCGGAGACAAGTTGGAACAGCGTCTGCGCAGCGCCGGCGGTGTCCGCCTCCACTTTGTAGACCTTGGAATAGGCCGGCTGTTGGTCGGCCTCGCGGCGCACGGTGACTCGCAGCGGCGCGCTGTAGACGCCGGGCGAACCGGCCGGGCCAATCGCCAGGTGGCCGGAAACGCCGACCGTGAGGCTGAAGTGATTGTCGGCCGCCGGGACGCATTCGCGCGCGGTTTGCGAGATGTCGAACTGGTAGCGAACCGACGCGTTCTCGGCGCCGCCGACGCGTAGCGACGACGCGCCGTCCTGGATGTCGACGGTCGGGCAGTCGAGATCCTGCGAGCTCAGCGGCAAACGGACGACTTTTTCCGATTCGGGAACGTCCTCGCCCTTGCCGGAGGCGTTCACGACGGGCTTGCTGGAGGCAAACGACGGAATGAGATTTTCCACCGAGCTGCAGGCGCCGCAAAGTCCCGCCGCGCAGAGCGCCAGGGCGAATCGCAGGTTGTTGGGGAAGGCGCTCGCACTCATCGTTTCACGCTCCGACTGGCAGATTTGTCACTTATAGCAAGATTCCCGGCGGCGCGGCGGCGGGATCAAGGCAATTGCTCGAAACCTTCCTTGAAGCCGGTGAGCGAAGCCGGCACGCCGATCCCCTCTTCGGGCGTTTGGAAGAGGACGAAGGTCGCGGTCTGCGCGCTCTCCATTTTATTCAGCAGTTTGTCGTCGATCACGACTTCCGCGACGCAGCCGTTGGGTAGGCAGCGCACGAAACTCATGCGCCCGAAATCCTCTTGGTCGAGCTTCAGGCCGAGGCCCGTCGGGATCAGCACGCCGAGCGGCGCGACGACGCGCAACAGCCGGCTCTTGCGGTCGGCCGTCTTCAAGGCGATGATGACCAAGGTGATGTTGGGCCGGTCCTCGTCGACGACGCTCTGGACGATCGCGCATTGCTCCGAGGACGCTCCGGGCGGCGCTTCGCAGCGCGTTTCCCACTCGCCGTGTTTGTCCTTGACCGCGGCCGACGCGGGGGTCGCGCCGAGTCCGAGCGCCAAGGCGCAAAGCCCAATAATCGCGGCGCCGGCCCACCGAGTCGCTCTTCCCGCTCCGATCCCGCCGTCGGGAAAGCCGCAATCCATGAATTCCGCTGTCTGTTCGCCGATCGACGGCATGGCGTATCAAATGTCCCGTCGCTGTCAAGGCGCTCGCCGATCCGCGCCGACCGGTCCAAAGGCGGCTGAACGATCCTCGCCTTCCCGAACGGCCATTCTTCCCATACGGCCGCCGGGTTCGCCGCGGCGCTCGCGCTGGCGGGCGCGTTCGGACGTCACGCCTTCGCGCGGGCGAGAAAAACGACCGGCGGCCCGCGTCGGTCGCCGATGGAGATGGTGGGCGCTACAGGGATCGAACCTGTGGCCCCTACCATGTCAAGGTAGTGCTCTACCGCTGAGCTAAGCGCCCAACTCCATCGGAACCCGTGTAAGAGGCCTCGCGACCGCGAGTGGGGCGGGATATAAACAATCGTCTTGCCGCGCGCAATGGCGTAGTCCGGGCAAAGGTTGGAGCGGCGTCCCGACGATGGTCCCCAGTCTGATGCTTCGGCGCGGCGCGCCAGCCGACTTGGACGCCATCATGGCGATCGAGCGGACGCCCGGTTTCGAGCGTTTTGTCGGCTGCTCGTCGCAAGCCGAGCATCGCGCCATGATGGCGTCGTCGAACGATGCCTATTTGATCGGCGAGGCGGCTGACGGAGAGGTCGCGGCATTCGCCATTCTCAGGGACCTGGAGGACGCGCACGGCAATCTCTATTTGAAGAGAATCGCCGTCGTCCGGCCGGACGAGGGCGTCGGCGGCGCGTTTCTCAGCCTCGTCGTCGCGTGGGCCTTCGCCCACACGGCCGCGCATCGCTTCTGGCTCGACTGTTTCGCGCATAACGCGCGCGCGCAAAGGGTCTACGAGAAGCTTGGTTTTTCCCGCGACGGCGTGCTGCGGCAGGCGTACCTCGCCGCGGACGGAAGCCGCCTCGATCTGACGATGATGGCGATCACGCGGCCGCAGTGGACCGCGAGGGCCGAGGGGAAATGAGCGGTCCATTGCGGGGGACGGCCTGCTGCGACGCGCGCCAGCCAAAGGGGCGCGGGTGGGCGCGCTCGCGCGCATTGACTTCGCCGCCGCGACGTGGTTTCCAACCGTTCGCTTGGCGCCTTTGGGCGCCATGATCGGGCCCTTGCGATGACGCGCCGCGTTTCGAAAACGACCAGCAAATCGCTCGCCGCCGTTCATGGCGGCGCGACGCATTAGCTGCGCCTCGGCTCCGGTTCCTCCCCCGGCGGGGCGCTGAGGAGCCTGCCCGGATGGGCGAAGCGGGGGGAAACCGCCAGCACAAGGATCAATCGTCATGCAAGGGTTCAAGGTCGCGGTCGTCGGCGCCACCGGCAATGTCGGCCGCGAAATGCTCGCCATTCTCGCCGAGCGGCGCTTTCCCGTTTCCGAGGCGGTCGCCTTGGCGTCGTCGCGCTCGATCGGCAAGGAGGTGTCGTTCGGCGATCGCGTGCTCAAATGCAAGGCGCTGGAGAATTACGACTTTTCCTCGACCGACCTCTGCCTGATGTCGGCGGGCGGCGCGGTGTCGAAGGAGTGGTCGCCGCGCATCGGCGCGCAGGGCTGCGTCGTCATCGACAATTCCTCCACCTGGCGCATGGACCCCGCGGTGCCGCTCGTTGTGCCGGAAGTGAACGCCGAGGCGGCCAAGAATTTCGCCGCCAAGAACATCATCGCCAATCCAAATTGCTCGACCGCGCAACTGGTCGTCGCGCTGAAGCCGCTGCACGACAAGGCGCGCATCAAGCGCGTGGTGGTTTCGACCTACCAGTCGGTGTCGGGCGCCGGCAAGGAGGCGATGGACGAGCTATTTTCGCAGACCCGCGCGGTGTTCGTCTCCGACCCCATCGAGCCGAAGAAGTTTCCCAAGCGCATCGCCTTCAACGTCATCCCGCATATCGACGTCTTCATGGATGACGGCGCCACCAAGGAAGAATGGAAGATGGTGGTCGAGACCAAGAAGATCCTCGATCCCAAGATCAAGCTGATCGCCACCTGCGTGCGCGTGCCGGTGTTCATCAGCCACTCGGAAGCCGTCAATATCGAGTTCGAGAACCCGATCAGCGCCGACGAAGCGCGCGAGATCCTGCGCGCGGCGCCGGGATGCCTGGTCATCGACCGGCGCGAACCCGGCGGCTACATCACGCCGCACGAGGCCGCGGGCGAGGATGCGACCTATATCTCGCGCATCCGCGAGGATCCGACGGTTGAGAATGGCCTCGTCCTGTGGTGCGTCTCGGACAACCTGCGTAAGGGCGCCGCGCTCAACGCGGTGCAGATCGCCGAGGTTCTCGTCAACCGCGGCTGGCTGAAGCCGAAGCAGAAGGTGGCGTGAACGTCATGGCGGGATCGAGGACCGCCATTCCCGCCGACGCGGTACTGCCGCCGATCGACATGCGGATGGGCTTCGACGCGCCGGGGCGGCCGACGCCTGCGCCGCCTTCAATCAGCCCGGCCTCGACGGCGCGACGTTTCCCGCCGCGGACGTCCATCCGGCGCATTTTGCGACCCCGGCGAATGAATTCGCCGAGATTGCGCGCGCCCAGGATCAATTTCGCCGGCGCAAGGCCGATCGGTCATGGCGTCCTACGCCTCAATTCTGCTAGGATGGCTGGGCATGTTGCCCGCTCACGCCGGTACCCCTTCGATGGCGCCTGATTCAGACGTTCGCCTTCTCACCTCGCCGCGCATCTTCCTCGTTGGCATGGCGGCCTTCCTCATTCTGGTCGGCTTCGTCGTGCTGATCCTCTATAAGCAGATCGCGCTCGCCTTCGACGCCAATCCTGGGCTCAACGGGCTCATCGTCGGCGTTTTGGCGATCGGGACGTTGTTTGCGTTCCGTCAGGTCTTCCGATTGTTTCGGGAAATTCGCTGGGTCAATTCGCTGGTTTCGCCGGGACGCTTGGGCCGCGTCAAGCCGCCGCGGCTGCTCGGCCCGATGGCGACGATGCTCGACGCCGGCGCCGGCGCGCGCGGCCTTTCGACGCAGACCACCCGTGCGATCCTCGATTCCATCGGCACGCGCCTCGACGAGGGGCGCGAACTCAGCCGCTATCTGGTCGGCCTGCTGATCTTCCTCGGCCTGCTCGGCACCTTCTGGGGCCTGTTGGAGACGGTCCATTCGATCAGCGGCGTCATCGACAGCATGAAGACCGGCGCCGACACGACGACGATGTTCGACGATCTCAAGAGCGGCCTTTCGGCGCCGATCGCCGGCATGAGCGTTTCCTTCACATCGTCGCTGTTCGGTCTGTCCGGCTCGCTGATCCTCGGTTTTCTCGACCTTCAGGCCGGGCAGGCGCAGAACCGCTTCTATACCGAGCTGGAGGACTTTCTGGCCAGCCATGTCGTGACCAGCCCGCCTCCGGCGCTCGACGCGAGGGATGAAGGGGCCGTGGCCGACGTCGATCCATTGGATCGGGGCGACGGCTTCGCGGCGATGGCGAATCTGGCCGAAGGCATTCAGTTGCTGGTGACGCACATGCGCCAGGAGCAGCAACAAATTCGCGATTGGGTCGAGGCGCAATCCGCCCAGCAGGAGGACATCCGCAAGCTCCTGCGGCGGCTCGCCAGCGAACACGAAGCGCGCTGAGCGCCGCTGCGGCAAGGCGCGCTCGGCGGCGGATCTTGAGGAGTTGAGCGATGGCGCTGTCGCGCGGACGCAGCTACGGAAGCGTGAATTATTGGCCGGGCTTCGTCGACGCGCTGTCGACGATGCTGCTGGTGATCATTTTTCTCCTGTCGGTGTTCATGCTGGCGCAATTCTTCCTTTCGCGCGAAGTGACGGGCAAGGACACGGCGCTCGCCAGACTCAACCGCCAGATCGAAGAGCTGACCAGCCTGCTCGCCATGGAGCGCTCGCAAAAGAGCGAAGACCAGACGAAAATCGCCACGCTTTCCGCGACGCTCGAAACTTCGCAAGCCGAGCGGCAGCGCCTGCTGGGCGAGGCCGCCGAGGGCGGCGCCAGCGCCGACGCGGCGAGCGACAAGGCGAGCGCGGCCGCCAATGCGTTTGAAGCGCAACAGCAGATCTCCCAGCGCGCGTTGGCGCAGGTCGACATTCTTAACGAGCAGATCGCCGCGCTGCGCAAGCAATTGATGGCGATCCAGCAAGCGCTCGACGCTTCGCAGAGTTCCGACAAGGAGGCGCAGGCCAAGATCGCCGATCTCGGTCAGCGCCTCAATGTCGCGCTGGCGCAGAAGGTGCAGGAACTGTCGCGCTATCGCTCGGATTTCTTCGGCCGCCTGCGTCAGATCCTCGGCTCGCGGCCGGACATCCGGGTCGTCGGCGACCGCTTCGTGTTCGAATCCTCGGTGCTGTTCGAATCCGCCAAAGCGGACATCAGCGACGCGGGGCGCCAGTCGCTCGACAGCCTGGCCGCCGCCGTGCTCGATCTCGAGCGCGAAATCCCGCCCGACATCCCCTGGATCCTGCGCATCGACGGCCACACCGACTCCAAGGCGATCACCGGCGGGCAATTCAAGTCGAACTGGGATCTGTCGGCCGCGCGCGCGATCGCGGTGGTGGAATATCTCGTCTCCAAGGGCATCGAGCCCGATCGCCTCGCCGCCGCCGGCTTCGGCGAATTCCAGCCGATCGACACGGGAACCGACGATCAGGCGCTGGCGCGCAACCGGCGCATCGAATTGAAGCTGACCGAGCGGTGAGCGCTCTGCGCCGCGTCTTGCGCGCGTTCGGGCCCGCCGACATGGACGGCGTCGCCGACCTCTGGGTCGCCGCGTGGAAGACGACGGGTCTGCCGATCGACTTCGACGCGCGCCGCGAGTGGCTGGTCGCGCGGCTGGCGCAACTCGCTCGAGAAGGCGCGGCGATCCTCGTCGGCCTCGACGCCGACGGGCGCCCCGCCGGCCTCGTCACGGTCGATCCGAAGAGCGGCGCCGTCGATCAGCTCTGCGTCGCGCCGGACGAGCGCGGCGGCGGCCTCGCGCGCGCGCTCATCGACGAGGCCAAGCGGCGCTCGCCTGATGTCGTCGACATCGAGGTCAACCTCGCCAATCCCCGCGCCCGCCGCTTCTACCAGCGCGAAGGCTTCGTCGGCGTCGGCGTCGGCGCCGGCGTCCTTTCCGGCCTGCCGACGATGCGTCTGCGGTGGCGGGCGGAGGGAAAGTGAGGCGGGCCGAGGAGGGGGAGGAGTTTCGTCTGTTACGGCGATCTGATGCGATGTCTCGGCGACGCGCAGTCCGGGCCCGCCGGGCCGGATTTCAAGACCTTGGGCGCCATTTTCTGTTCCTCGGCCAAAGGGCGAGGCAAGCCGAACGGACGGGAGCTCGACGGGGCGACCCCGCGTCCGCGAACGCCGCGCGCTTGGCGGCGTCGAGCTTGGAGAGGCGCTGCATTTGATTTGGGGCCATACGCGTTGCATCCGTGACCAAGCCGAAAACGGATCGGGTCCATCGAAATCGGGTAATGTGTATCATGTCGCTGTAACCGCCGGGTCGGCGGGACAGGCGCCACTCTAACCAAGCGCTTGCGAACTGGGGAATCATGCAAGCGTCAACGTAATACGAGGGCGCGGCGAGAGAGTGGAAAAAGGGAATTGTGCAGGTGTCACCGTAATACCGCGCGCGATCCAGAATTGGCTGGGCGGCCGTTACCTGCCGCACACCCGGCTCGACGCCGGCGTCAGCAATTCCATCCGCACCATCGTCGGCTATCTCGGCGTGACGATCGCGCTGTTGATGAGCGGCGCGCAGCTCGGCCTCGACTATCAGAAGCTGGCGATCATCGCCGGCGCGCTGTCCCTCGGCATCGGCTTCGGCCTGCAGGGAATTGTCAACAATTTCGTCTCCGGCCTGATTCTGCTGTGGGAGCGCGGCATCCGCGTCGGCGACTGGGTGGAGGTCGGCGCCGAGCAGGGCTTCGTTCGCCGCATCAACGCGCGCGCGACCGAGATCGAGACGATCGATCGCGCGACGCTGATCGTGCCCAATGCGACGCTGGTCGGCGGCGCGGTGAAGAACTGGATGCACGCCGACCGCACCGCGCGCGTCATCGTGCAGGTCAACGTCGCCTACGAGAGCGACCCGGAAGTCGTGCGCGAACTGCTGATCGCCGCCGCCAAGGCGCAGGACCAGGTGTTGTCGATCCCGGCGCCGCAGGCGCTGCTCCACGAGTTCGGCGACTGGGCGCTGAAGTTCCAGTTGATCTGCTTCGTCGACGACATCGTGACGGCGGATCGCGTGCGCAGCGCCATGGCCTTCGACATCTTCCGCCGCCTGCGCGAGGCGGGGCTGCGAGTGCCGTATCCGAAGTGAGGCGGGGCTAGAGCGCGATGTGTTTACGTTGAATCGTCTCAGCCGTCATTGCGAGCAAAGCGAAGCAATCCAGACTTAGGGTTTGTGGCGGCGGCTCAGTCTGGATTGCTTCGCTGTCGCTCGCACTGACGACGGAGGCCGTTTCGATCTAAAGACAACATGCTCTAAAGAATGAACCGGCTCAAGTCTGCGTTGTCCGGCGAGGTCGCCGACATGCGCCTCGACGTAGGCGGCGTCGATGGCGATGCGACCGCCGCCAGCTCGAACCGGAGGGGCCGCCGCAATTTGCCGTCGATCTCTTGGAGGCGAAAATTCCGATTGAAATGGGCTGTCAAGCCACCGCGCCCTTCCTCGACTCTACAATGCCACACTGGAGAGCTCGGATGACACACGTCCTTACCGACACTTTGCTGGAAGATCACTTTCGGTGTCACTCGAAGGCATACTTGCGCTTTCAAGGCCGCCTTGGTGAGGCGACTGCTTATTCGAATTTATTGATGCAGCTCGATGTCCGTCACCGCGCGAACGCGCTTCAGTGGCTCGCAGCGCAATCGAAGGCGACCGGCGATAGCTGTTTCAGCCGTTCGTCTCCGCTGGACCTTACAAGCGGCCATGAGATGATCCTGGACGCGGTTGGAGGCGCGGTAGGGCTTGAGACCCACTTCCACGGCCTCCAGCGAATGCCAGGCAATTCACGGCTCGGCCCATATTACTATCGGTCGATCCGGGCTTGCAGGCACCGACAACCTAACGCAGCCATTCGTCTCCTGTTAGCGTTTGATGCGCTGATCCTTGGTCACCAGCAAGGTTTATTACCAGAGCAAGGCCTTCTCATTTGTGGCCCAACGTTCAGGCAAATCCTCGTTGACCTTCGAACACATCTCGAATCCCTTGCATCAATTCTTGCAGATATGCGCCTCCAGCTCGCCGGCGCCAACGAACCTCCGCTCGCGCTGAATCGGCATTGTGATTTGTGTGAGTTCAAGCGACTTTGCCGAGCCAAGGCTGAAGCCGAGGACAACCTAACTCTCCTCAAGGGCATGACACTAAAGGAGATGTTGCACCATAATTCCAAAGGCATTTTCACTGTCAAACAGCTCTCGTATACATTCCGCTCAAGGCGGCCAGCAAAGCGACAGAGGCAGCGATTTCCTCATGACTTCGCCCTCCAGGCCCTCGCACTCCGGGAAAATAAGGTCCATGTGCATGGCGACCCAAGCCTAGTATTGCCTCCCACCCAAGTGTATTTGGACATCGAAGGACTGCCTGACCGGGGGTTTTATTATCTCATCGGCGCTCTCGTCGTGACCGGACAATCGCAACAGTACCACTGCTTTTGGGCGGACGACGAGAGTAAACAGACAGAAATCTTCACGCAATTCGCGGAACTTCTGACTACTGTCACCGACGGAAAAGTATTTCATTACGGCAATTATGACGTTAGCGCAGTGCGCGGAATGCTGTCACGTGTTACTGAAATTGCCCAGAAATCGCTAAATGTAATGTTGTCTGATAGTACAAACGTGCTCTCACTCGTCAGCTCGCACATCTACTTTCCCACACATTCCAATGGCTTGAAGGACGTCGCGAGTTCCTTGGGGTTCCGATGGTCCAGCGACGAGGCCTCCGGGCTTCAGAGCGTCGTTTGGCGTGAGCAATGGGAGGACGGGCGCGGCGAAGAGGTAAAGGCGAAACTCCTACAATACAACCGGGACGACTGCCTAGCGTTACAGACCGTGACCGAGTTCGTAGCGCTCGTCACAAGGGCCGACTCTGAAGGACGACCGGAACGCGTACGCTCGGACAAAATCGTGTATTCGGATGAACTGGCGTCGACAAAGCCGCGCAAACATAAATTTGGCAAGTCGGAATTCTGCCTGCCTGATCTTGAGTTCGTGAACAGGTGCGCCTACTTTGATTACCAACGGGACAGAGTCTACGTTCGCAGCCGAAAACGCCCCAGCGCAGCAAAAGTCCGTGCCAAATCAAAGCGATCGAGCCGTATCAGGGTAAACAAACGCATAGAACTTCGTTGCAAGAGATGTCCTGGTTGTAACAGTAGACAATTATCGGAGGGGCCGCTCCTATCAAGACAAACGATCGACATAAAATTTTCGGCAAGTGGAGTGAAGAAGTGGGTACTGGTTTATTCCTCACGACAGTATTCATGCAATAAGTGTGGGAATAGTTTCGCGCCACCAGAGTATCCGCAGGCCACGAGCCGATACGGCGACGGGCTGGTTAACTGGACAATCTACCAGAACGTGGCCCTCGGTCAGAATATGCTAAAGATCGAACGGTGCCTGGGCGAGGTTTTCAAACTGAACATCCCCCAGCCCACCCTACACCGCTTCAAAGCCTTGGTGGCAAAGCGATACGAGCCGACGAAAGAAGCAATCCTCGCCGAGCTACTTCGCGGACCGAGTCTGAGCGTCGATGAGACCGAAGCCCGACTCAGCAAAGAAAAGGCTTATGTCTGGGTGTTTGCAGGAGTAAGCGGGGCCTATTACGAGTACCGAGACTCGCGCAATGGCCAGTTCCTGACCGAGCGGTTGAGCGGGTTCGGCGGTGTACTCGTGAGTGACTTCTTCACGGCGTACGACTCGATCGAATGCCCGCAGCAGAAGTGCTTGATCCATCTGATTCGAGAGTTGAACGAGGACACAAAAGCGAACCCGTTCGACGCGGAGCTGAGGGAAATCGTTCAGTCGTTCGCATCGGTCACGCGATCCATTATGGAAACGGTTGATCAGTATGGGTTGACCAAGAGTCGCCTGCAGAAACACAAGAGCGCTGCGATGGGGTTCGTGGAGAAGGTCGTCGGCAACCGTGTATCGTCCGAGGCTGCTACGAAGTACCAGAATCGGATCAAGAAATACGGCCCACGCCTGTTCACATTTTTGGACTATGATGGAGTCCCGTGGAACAACAACAACGCTGAGCACGCGGTGAAGGCGTTCGCCCGGTATAGGCGGTTTGCTGATGGACGATTCACGAAAAACTCGGTGAGGGACTATCTCGTGATACTCAGTGCCTTTCAGACGTGCGAGTATCGGGGTGGGAGTGTATTGAAGTTCTTACTCTCAGGGAAAACGAGTTTTGCGTTCCCATTTCGTACTGGAGCCGCACTGCATATGATGAGGCAGGATACGATTTCCATACAGTGACGGTGATCCTGGCAAACCGTGGCAGACATGCCATGCCTATCAGTTGGGGATCGGCTACAGGGCCGCCAAAAGGTGAAGTGCACGACGGCGACACGCACGTATTTCCGTTTTTGCACAACGCCGGAATAATCGGCATCGGCCGCGCTTCCCGCCGCCGGCCTTGACGGCGCCGCCCGACATCGAAATCGGGACCGAAAAAGGCGCCCAAGCCGTTGAAATTCCCTGGGGCGGGACACGGATGGGCTTTTTGCGATCCGGCGAGGGTTTGCGCCGCCGCCGCGTCCCTTCTCCCCGCGCGCGGGGAGAAGGTTAGGATGAGGGGCTAAGGCGATGAGCCGCGACGGCGCCGCCAACCACCCGGCCCCTTGCATGTTCGCTTTGGCCCGAATCTGCCAAGATTTCGAGCTGACGCTCGGGGGATGGCCATCCCCCGAGCGTCGGGCGGGCGGGACCGTATGCCCCTTGGTTTGGAGCCGCGGGTGAGCGTGGTCCGTTCGTCCTTCGCGCTTGTCCTGAACAGATGATAGGGAGCGAGTCCCGCATGCAAGGTCAGAAATCGCCCGAACGAAGCGCGCAGCCGGGAATCTTGCATGTTCGCTTTGGCCCGAATCTGCCAAGATTTCGAGCTGACGCTCGGGGGATGGCCATCCCCCGAGCGCCGGGCGGGCGGGACCGTATGCCCCTTGGTTTGGAGCCGCGGGTGAGCGTGGTCCGTTCGTCCTTCGCGCTTGTCCTGAACAGATGATAGGGAGCGAGTCCCGCATGCAAGGTCAGAAATCGCCCGAACGAAGCGCGCAGCCGGGAGTCTACGTCGGCGTCGATGTTTGTAAAGATTGGCTCGACGTCTATCTCCACCCTGTTGGCCAAAAACTCCGCGTGTCGAACACGCCCGTGGGCCTGAAAGCCCTCAAGCGTCGCCTCGCGGAACTGCTGGTCGAGCTGATCGTCATGGAGGCGACGGCCAAATTCCACCGGCAGGCGCACCGCACCCTGCACGCCGCGGGCTTCGCGGTCGCCGTCGTCAATCCGTTGCGTGCGCGTTTGTTCGCCGAGGCCGTCGGTCAGCTCGCCAAGACCGATCGGCTCGACGCGCGCGTGTTGGCGCTGATGGGCCAGGCCCTCGAGCCCAGCGCGCTCGCCCCCGCGCCCGAAGCGATCGAGGCGTTGCAGGAATTGGCGCGCGCGCGCTCCGCCGCCAAAGCCGACCAAACCGCGCTGCTCAACCGACGCGGCGCCAGCCAGACCGCCTTTCTCAAGGCCGAACTCGGCCGGCGGCTGAAGGTTCTGGCCGGGCACATCGAGCGCCTGGACGCCGAGATCGAACGCCGCATCGGCGCCGATCCCGCGCTCAAGCGCCGCTACGACATCCTCATCACCATCCCCGGCGTCGGTCCCGTCGCCGCCGTCGCTCTCGTCGTCGGCCTGCCGGAGCTGGGCGTCTGCTCGGGGAAGGCCGCCGCTCTCCTCGCCGGCCTTGCGCCGCTGGCGCGCGACAGCGGCGCCAAGGCCGGCGAGCGCCGCATCAGCGGCGGACGCCCCTTCGTGCGAACCGGCCTCTATTTCGCCGCCGTCGCCGCGACCACGTGCAACCCGCAACTCCGCGAAGACCACCAACGCCTCAGGGACGCAGGCAAAAAAGCCAAGGTCGCCATCACCGCCATCATGCGAAAGCTCGTCGTCCTCGCCAACGTCCTCATCAAAGAGGATTGCCCCTGGCAGCCAATCCATGCTTGACTTCCAACACAGATGCTCACCCTGCCTCTCCCCGGTACGCGGCTACGGTATGCACACATCTCAAAAACGGGGCGCCCCTTCCCCCCCTTGCGGGAGGAAGGTGTCGCGCGGTAACTCCCAAGGCGTGGTGAGTCTGGAATGCCACAGTGTTTGGGAAACGGCATTGATATGCGGATTGTGGGAGACGGCGGCACGAGACTGTGAATCAAGGGTGGGATGGTTCTTCCCGCCGAAGTCGAGGAGTTGATAGCGTCTCTGAGGGCGGAGATCGCGGCGCTGCGGGCCGAGGTGGCCGATCTTCGTCGGCAATTGGGGCGGGACAGCTCGAACAGTTCGCAACCGCCTTCGAGTGACGGGCTGCGGAAGAAACCGCGTATTGGAGGCAGTCTGCGCGGCCGTTCGGGCAAGACGAGCGGCGGCCAGACGGGTCACAAGGGCGGCACGCTGCGGCAGGTCGCCGATCCCGATTGCGTGGTTGGGCACGCGGCGTGCGCATGCGGCCATTGCGGTTGGCCTCTCGAGGCGGGGTCGGCGATAGGGGTCGAGAAGCGGCAAGTGTTCGACCTTCCCGAGCGCCCGCTGCGGGTCACGGAACATCAGGCCTCGATTTACCGCTGCGCGCATTGCCGGGGCGTGACGAAGGCGGTTTTTCCCGAAGGCGTGGTCTCGCCTGCCCAGTATGGCGAGCGCATCAAGGCCGCGGCGATCTATCTCAATGTCCAGCAACTCATCCCCGAGGATCGGACCGCGCAAGCGCTGAGCGATCTGTTCGACGCGCCGCTGATCTGTCCGGCCAGCCTTGTCGCTTGGATCGCCAAGAAGGGACAAGAGTTGCGGCAAGTTTACCAGGCCATCGGCGAGCGCGTGGCCGAGGCGAAGGTTCGCCATCTCGACGAGACGGGATATCGCATCGCCGGTAAGCTGCAATGGCTGCATACGACTTCGAGCCAAGCCTTCACCTTCTATCGCGCCGACGAAAAGCGCGGCGCGATCCCGCAGGATTTGAAGGGGGGCGTCGTCGTGCACGACCACTTCCTGCCTTATCGTCGGCTCGACGCGGTCGAACACGCCTTCTGCAACGCCCATATCTTGCGCGAACTCCAGTGTTTGATCGAGTTCGACAAGGAGCCGTGGGCCGAACTCATGCGCGACACGCTTCGGGCGGCGAATATCGCCGTTCATGAGGCGCGCGAGGCGGGCGCGAAGGCGCTGGAGCCCAAAGTCATCGCGGCCTTCGTCGACCAATATTGGGCCGCGGTTCGGCTCGGCCTCGCTTTCCATCGCCAGTTGCCCGCACTCCACGCCAAGGCCAACGCGAGCGGACGAACAAAGCAGCGCCCCGGCCGCAATCTGCTCGAAAGGCTGAAGACGTTCAAAGTCGAAACGCTGCGCTTCCTCACCGACTTCGACGTGCCCTTCACCAACAACCTGGCCGAACAGGACCTCAGGATGATGAAGGTCAAAATGAAAATCTCGGGCTCGTTTCGAACCCTCGACGGCGCCCAAAGCTTCGCGCGCCTCAGGTCAGTCGTCTCAACCGCGAGAAAACAGGGGGCCAACATCCTCAAAACCCTCGCCGACCCGCCAACACAGATCGCGCTCGCCCTCAACGCCTAGACGGCTTGGGAGTTACGTCGCGCGCCTTGACGAGGCATATCTATCTGAACGACAACAAAAAATTGACTTGTGCGGATACCGTAGCGCTACGCGGGGAGAGGAGGGCAAGGGGCTCGGGTGAGTTTCCGCGCTGTCGCCGAGATGTGTGAATCCGCAAGCCCTTGCGGGAGAGGATAGGGTGAGGGTCGCGGGCCGGAGCGCCGCCTGTTCAATCGCCCTCCTTCCGCCCGCCGAGAGGCGATTCGCTTTCGCCCCTTCTCGCCGCCGAAGCGGGCGAAACAAAAACCCCGGAGCTTGCGCTCCGGGGCTGTCTTGTTCACGCGGATCGAAAGAAGCGATCAGAAGTCGCGCTCGATGTTGAGGCGGCCGTTGAAGCCGGACGCATTGTTCGCCGGGTACAAGCCGCTGGTCGACGCTTCCATATGCGAGTACTGGTAGACGATATCGAGGTTGAAGCTCAGGTTGGTGACCGGCGTCCAGTGGAACGCCGCGCCGCCCAACCAGGACCACGCGTTGCCTTCGAGATCGGCGAAGGCGCCGCGGTTCGACCAGTTGATGGTGCCGTAGCTGATCAACGGATCGACCGCGAACTGCGGCGTCAGGTGCAGCTCGAGGACCGCCGCGGCTTCCCAGGTGGTCGGACGCGACCAAGCGCCGGCGTTGTTGCCAACGGCGTCTTGCAACGAATAGAGGTAGCCGTTGCCGTTGATGTTCAGGCCGTTGTCCGCGCCGGGGCCGTTGCCGCCGCCCCAGCCCGAGGTGGTGAAGCCCGAATAGCCGACCGCCGCATAGGAGTAGGCGCCCTGGACCTTGAAGACGTCGCCGGCGCCGAGCTGCGGCAGGTTGAAGCCGATGCCGCCCAACACGCCCCAGCCCCAGCCGTCGGTGTCGTTGAGGCTCAAGCCGTCCTCGATCCTGTAGTTGTGGGCGACGGCCGCCAAGTGCGCCGTGCCCCAGCCCTGCGTCAGGTCCAACGCCGCGACGACGTCGGGAGCGCGCGTGCCCAGGTACGTGTCTGAGGTGTAGCCAATGAAGTTCTCGGGGCCCACAGCTATAGTAGGACGCCCGTTGTTTGCTGTTGAGTCCGTATTCCCCTCCGCCGAGATCGTCGCCGAGAAGCCGCCGCCGAAGGTGGCGGTGTAGGCGAACAGCGGGATGCCGGTGCCGGTGTGCTCGGGCGAAATCATGTTGAACCAGGTCTCGCCGCCGCCGAGGTAGTCATAGAACGACGGCTTGATGCCGGCCGTGATGCCCGCCCACTGGATATAGGCCTCGTTGATGTAGGTCCAATTCGGTCCGGCTTGGTTCATGCCTTGGCCCTGGTCCCAGTGAATGTCGATGACGCTGGTCAGCGGGCCGTAGGCGGTGTTGGACACGGCCTCGAGGCCGAGGTCGGCGCGGGCGTATTCGCCAAAGTCGTCACGATACTTGGTGGCGGCAAGGCTCCAGTGACCGGGCGCGGCAGGTGTAAGAGTAACGACGCCAGTAGAAATGCTATACGCAGACGCCGCAGGCGCCACAGGCACCCATCCGTCGCTCAGATTGCCGACCGACGCCATGGCCATGACGCCGCCGCTGATCTTCAAGCAGGTGTCGGAGCCGGGGATGACGAATCCGGCGACGCCGTTGATTTTGCAGATCCTGACGTATTCGGCAGCGGGCGCGCCCTTCTTCGTGGGAAGATCGGCGGCCTGAGCCGCGGCGACCGTGACCAAAGCGGCCGCGGAACCGAGCAGAAGGCTCTTCATGAGAGTCATTTGGTGACCTCCGTTGATGGACTTAAGTGGGAGTCGGTTGAAACCTTGAACCTATGTCGCCGACCAAAAAGTGTGCCGAGTCAAAGGTGTTAAGCGCCCCTCTTCCCGTTTCTGCGAACCGAAGGCGTCTTGCTGGACCCCCAGCGGACGACGCCGTCGGCCCGACTCGCCAGCGTGAAACTCCCGCACAGGTTGTGACACGCAGCAGTGGCACCATACAAAGATGCAACCGCGCCTCAACCCCAAAATCTCCAATTTCCGCCCCAAAGCGCATTTCCTCCCGCCATGTTGCAGAAAGGTCACGAACGCGAGGCGCTCGCGGCGCGCGAGGCGCGCGGCGCCGAGATTCGGCTTTATCGTGCGCGGGAACGGGCCTATGGCGGTCCCTGAGGAGCCTCGAGCCAACCGCGAGCCGAGAATCATGCCCGAATGGTCGCAAACCTTCACTTTCCTCGACGGCGAGTGGTTCGAAGGCAACCGGCCGATGCTCGGTCCGCGCAGCCACGCCTTCTGGCTCGCCTCGAGCGTGTTCGACGGCGCGCGCGCCTTCGAGGGCGTCGCGCCCGACCTCGACAAGCATTGCGCGCGGCTCAACCGTTCCGCGCGCACGATGTGGCTAACGCCGACGATGAGCGCCGAGGCGATCGAGGCGCTGGCGCTCGAAGGCGTGAAGAAGTTCGCGCCGGGCGCCCATCTCTACATCCGCCCGATGTATTGGGCCGAGCGCGACGGGCCGGGCGCCGTGCCGCCCGACCCCGAATCGACGCGCTTCTGCCTCACCATCTACAAGGCGCCGCTGCCCAGCCTTGCCGGCGTTTCGATCACCCGTTCGCCCTACGCCAAGCCGCTGGCGATCACGGCGCCGATCGACGCCAAGGCGGGTTGCCTCTACCCCAACAACGCGCGGGCGCTGATGGAAGCGCGCTCGCGCGGCTTCGACAATTGCCTGCTGGCCGACGTGCTCGGCAATGTCGCGGAACTCGCCACCGCCAACGTGTTCATGGCGCGCGACGGCGTCGTTATGACGCCGGCGGCCAACGGCGCCTTCCTCAACGGGGTGACCCGCCAGCGCGTGCTGGCGCTGCTGCGCGAGGACGGCCAAGAGCCGCGCGAGGCGACGCTCTCCTTCGCCGATTTCGACAACGCCGACGAGATTTTCGTCGTCGGCAACTACGGCAAGGTCGTTCCGGTCAAACGCAACGAAGGCCGCGATCTGCAGCCCGGGCCGGCGTTCCGGCGCGCGCGCGAACTCTATTGGGATTTCGCCCACTCGCGCTGAAGCGACGCCCGCGCTCGCCCGCCGCGCCGCGGCGGCGCGAAGCGCCGGATGAGGGCTCGCCTCAGCCCGCTTCGCGAAACCGTTCCGCCGTCGCCAGATCGACCGAGACGATCTGACTGACGCCGCGCTCGGCCATGGTCACGCCAAACAGTCGATCCATGCGCGCCATGGTGATCGGGTTGTGCGTGGCGGTGACGAAGCGCGTGTCGGCGCGCTTGCGCATTTCGTCCAACAGGTTGCAGAAACGCTCGACGTTGTAGTCGTCGAGCGGCGCGTCCACTTCGTCAAGCACGCAGATCGGCGATGGGTTGGTCAGAAACACCGCGAAGATCAGCGCCAACGCCGTCAGCGCCTGCTCGCCGCCGGAAAGCAGCGTCAGCGTCTGCGGCTTCTTGCCGGGCGGGCGGGCAAGAAGCTCGAGCCCCGATTCCAGCGGATCGTCCGACTCGATGAGTTGCAGTTCTGCCGCGCCGCCCTCGAACAGCGTCGCGAACAATTCGCCGAAATGCTTGTTGACGGCGTCGAAGGCGCCGAGCAGCCGCTCCCGCCCCTCCTGGTTGAGATTGTGGATGGCCTGGCGCAGCCGCTTGATCGCCTCGGTCAAGTCGTCGCGCTCGGCGGTCAACCGATCGCGGCCGCCCACGACTTCGGCGAGTTCCTCGTCCGCACGCAGGTTGACGGCGCCCAGGCGCTCGCGCTCCTGCCGGAGGCTCTCGAGCTTGCGTTCGACGACGTCGGCTTCCGGCGGCGCCGCGCCGCTCGCCAGGCCGGCGAGGGCCGCGAGGCCCGCCGGCTCGACGTCGAGATCCGCGGCGATCGCGCGCAGCAGCGCCTCCCGCGCGTGGCGCGCGCCTTCCAGCCTTTCCTCGGAGGCGGCGCGCGCCTCGCGCGCCGAACCCATCGCCTCGAGCGCGGCGCGCGCGGCGCGGTCGGCCGCGGCGAGGGCGGTCTCGGCGAGCGCGCGTGCGTCGCTCGCGCCCTTGCGCGCCGCCTCGGCCTCGTCCAGACGCCCGATCAACTCGCGGCGCTGCGCCGAGAAGACGGCCGGCGCGTCGGCGAGCGATTCGAGTTCGGCTTGCGCGGCCGCGCGCCGCTCGGCGATCTCGCCGATATAGCCTTCAGCCTTCGCCCGCCGCTCGACCCAAGAGTCCCGCTCGGCCGCGATCGCGCGCCGCCGCGCCTCGCGCGCTTCCGCTTCGCGCGCCAGATTCTGCGCCGCGGCGTTCGCCTCGGCGAACTCGGCGCGCTCTCGCGCGGCCGTCCCGCGCGCGCTCTCCAGCGCCAGCGCCACTTCTTCGCTCGGCGCGAGACTCTTCAGCGCCGCCTCGGATTGCGCCCGGCGTTCCGCCGCTTCGTCGCGCGCGCTCAGCGCGCGCGCCAACGCCTCGTCCAACGCCGAGAGGCGCGAAAGCGTCTGCGCGCGACGCCGCTCCGTCGCGGCCAGCGCCTCGCGCGCGGCGTCCGCGGCGCTTCGCGCCTCGCGCGCGCGCTGGCGCGCCGCGCTCTCGGCGTTCGCCGCTTCGCGCAGCGCGCCTTGCGCCCGCGTCGCTTCGGCCCGGACCACTTCGGCGGCTTGCCGGGCCGCCTCCGCCTCGCGCGAGAGATCGACGAGGCGGTTCCGTTCGACCAGGCGCTGCGCCGCCGGCGAGGACGCTTCGGCGGTTGAAACGAACCCGTCCCAGCGCCACAGATCGCCCTCCTTCGAGACCAGGCGCTGACCCGGCGGCAGCTTCGCGGCCAGGCTCTTGCCTTCGGAGCGTGCGACGACGCCGATCTGCGCGAGGCGCCGACGCAGCGCCGCCGGCGCCTCGACGCGCGAAGCCAGCGCCTCGACGCCGGGCGGCAGTTCGGGATCGCCCTCGACGTCCTCGCCATGCGACCAATGCGCGGGCGCCGAAGCGTTGGTGGACGCTTCGAGATCGTCGCCGAGCGCGGCGCCGAGCGCCTCTTCGTAGCCGCGCGCGACATTGATCGCGTCGACGACGGGCGGCCACCGCCCTGGGCTGGTCGAGCCGAGCAGCTTGGTCAGCGTGCGCACTTCGGTTTCCAGCAGTTGCGCGGAGCGCTCGGCCTCGCCGAGGGGTCCGCGCCAACGCGCCTCGACCTCGCGCGCCTCGACGTGCGCCGCTTCGGCGCTCAACGCTCCCGCCTCGGCGCGGCCGAGCGCCTCGCCGAGCGTCGCGACCGCCTCGTTCTCGGCGCGAAACGCCGCATCGTCCGCCTCGGCGCTCTGCAGCGCGGCGCGCTCCCGTTCGAGTCCGGCGCATTCGCCCTCGAAACGGGCGACGCGCCGCGCCTCCTCGGCCAGCGCCGCGCCGAGCGCGTTGCGCCGCGCGTTGAGGTCGGCCGAGGCGGCCTGAGCCTCGGCCAGAGCGCCTTCCGCGCCGGCGACCCGCTGCTCGAGACGCGCGCGCCGCTCCTCCGCCTCGCGCTTGACGTCTTCCGACTTGGCGGCTTGCCCGGCCAGCGTCTCGTCCTCAGCGGTCAGTTTCGCCATCACATGGGCGGCGTCGGCGATCAGCGCCTCTTCGCGCTGGCGATCCTGGGCGAGCTGCGCGAGGCGGCGCTCGAGTTCGCCGACGCGCTCCTCGGCGCGCTTTTCCTCGTCCGCGAGCGCGTCGCGCGCCAGCACGAGCCGATGCAGCGCGGCGCCGACGCGCGCCTCTTCGTCGCGCAGCGGCGGAAGATCGGCCGCGGCGATCGCTTGCAGCCGCGCCGCCTCGCCCTGCGCGCGGGTGCGTTCGGCGACCTCGCGCACGTCCGCTTCCAGCCGGCGCTCGGCGGCGGCGAATTGCGCTTCGTGTTCGCGCCAGGCGATCAAACGCGACAGCGCCTCGTGACGGCGGATGTCCTGCGCCACATTGCGATAGCGCGTCGCCTGGCGCGCCTGCCGTTTCAGGCTGTCGACCTGCGCGTCGATCTGCTTGAGAACGTCCTCCAGCCGCGCCAGATTGTCCTCGGCGCCCTTGAGCCTGAGCTCGGCCTCGTGGCGGCGCGAATGAAGCCCGGAAACGCCGGCCGCCTCTTCCAGAATGAGGCGGCGGGCCTGCGGCTTGGCAGCGATGATTTCGCCGATCTGGCCCTGGCGCACCATCGAGGGCGATCGCGCGCCGGTCGAAGCGTCGGCGAACAGCAATTGCACGTCGCGCGCGCGCACCTCGCGTCCGTTGACGCGATAGGTGGAGCCCGATTCGCGTTCGATGCGGCGCGTGACCTCGATCGTTTCGGCGTCGTTGAACGCGGCGGGCGCACGCCGATCCGAGTTGTCGAGCGTGAGCCCGACTTCGGCGATGTTGCGCGAGGGCCGCTTGCCGGTGCCGGAAAAGATCACCTCGTCCATGTCGGACGCGCGCATGTTCTTGTACGAACTCTCGCCCATCACCCAGCGCAAGGCTTCGAGCAGATTGGACTTGCCGCAGCCGTTGGGGCCGACGACGCCAGTCAATCCGGGCTCGATCTGGAATTCGGTCGAATCGCAAAAGCTCTTGAAGCCGGCGAGACGCAGCCGCTCGAATTTCATGGGCTTCGCCCTCTTTCCTTCATCCCTTTGCGCCAGCGCCGAGCGCGACGGCGCGCGACCCCTACGGCTTGCGTCAATCTCGCCTCCGCCCCCAGATGGCGGCGTCGCCGGCACGCCGCCACAAACGCCGCGCGCGATCAAGGCCCGAAGGGGAGAAACCTGTGCGAAACCGACCTATTTCAACAGCGGTTGCAAGACCTGGTCGAATTCGGCGATCGTCAGCGCACCGTCCAGCTTGCGCCCATTGACGAAGAACGTCGGCGTCGACACGACGGCCAATCGCGCCGCCGCGTCCCGCGTCTTCTTGAGGGAATCATAGAGTTCCCGGTTATTGAGGCAGGCCTCGAAGTCCGATTGCGACATTCCCGCCTGTTCGACCTGCGCCAGCAGCGAATCGATCGGCGCGGCGACGAACGCCCAGTTATTCTGCTGGGCGAACAGCCGATCGATCAGAGCGTCGCGCTTGTCCGGGCCGGCGCAACGCGCCAGCATGAAGCCGGCGGCCGCCAGCGGGTCGAGCGGAAATTCGCGCAAGATGAACTTGGCCTTGCCCGAATCGACGTACTTGGCCTTGAGCAGCGGCCATGTCTCCTCGTGGAATTCCGCGCAATGGCTGCACGTCATCGAGGCGTATTCGATGATGGTGATCGCGGCCGAGGGCGAGCCCTCGACGATGTCGGGCAGCGCGCCCGGCGCCGTCAACGGATCGACCGGCGCGCTCGCCGGGGCGGCGCCCGCCGCGGGCGCGGCGCCCTGCGCGTGAACGGACGCGACCGAGAGCGCGAGCGCGACGAGGCCCGCGGGCGCGACGCGCCGAACGGCGCGGGCCGCAGCGGCGGCGAAACGAATGGGGTTCATGTCGCTCCCTTTACGGAAATGCGCGGCGGCGAAACGGCGTCCGGCCGGCGGCGGCCGACAATAGCGGGAGTCTTCCGGGCCGCCAAGCGCTGAGCCGCCTTTCCTCTCGCCGCTCCCCTTCGCCGCCGCCTCGCGACGGCTCGACACCGCGGCGGCTTTGCTGTATGAGGCGCGCCTCAACTGAAAACAGCGCGCCGAAGCGCTCGTCGGACCCGCGCAAGCGGGCTCGGCGTCACGGCATGGAGAGGCAAGTGAACATCATCGAGACGCTCGACGCCGAACACGCGGCCAAATTGAGCGCGGGCCGCAAAATTCCGGAGTTCTCGCCCGGCGACACCGTCATCGTCAACGTCAAGGTGACCGAAGGCGAGCGCACGCGCGTTCAGGCCTACGAGGGGGTGTGCATCGCACGCAGCGGCGGCGGCCTCCAGGAGAGTTTCACCGTCCGCAAGATTTCCTATGGCGAAGGCGTCGAGCGCGTCTTTCCCGTCTACTCGCCCGTGATCGAGTCGATCAAGGTCGTTCGCCGCGGCAAGGTCCGTCGCGCCAAGCTCTATTATCTGCGCGACCGCCGCGGCAAGTCGGCGCGCATCGCCGAGCGCGTCGAGAGCGCCTCCGCCAAGGCGGTCGACGCGCCCGAGGCGGCCGAGGCGGCCAAGCCGACGAAGTGAAGGGACGCGCCTGAAGCGCGGGAGCCGGGACTTCTGATTCGCAAATCGCGCTGACCGAGCGCCCCTTACTCCCCTTGCGCGAGAAGGGCGGCCGCGAAATCCTACCGTCTCCCCGCTCCGCGTGTTAATCGCGTCGGCATGAGCGATCCTGGCCGAGAGAGCGCGTCGGACCCGGAGCGGCGCGTCGTCGTCGACGTCCTGGCGCCGGTGGCGGTCGACGTCGCCTACAGCTATCGCGCGCCCGCTCGATGGGGCCTCGCGCCCGGACAATTCGTCGCCGTGCCGCTTGGCGCTCGGCGCGCCGTCGGCGTCGTCTGGGCGACGCGCGAGGGGAGCGGCGACAACCTCAAGTCCGTCGCCGAGATCCGCGATCTCGCGCCGCTGCGCAAGCCTTTGCGCGACTTCGTCGACTGGGTGGCGCGCTGGACTCTGGCGCCGCGCGGCATGGTGTTGCGCATGGCCACGCGCGCGCCCGAGGCGGCGGCCGCGCCGCCGCCGCGCCTCGCGTTTCGCGCTGCCGGCAAGGCGCCCTCGCGGCTGACGCCGGCGCGCGCGCGCGTGCTCGCGGCGCTCGCCGATCGCGCGCCGCTCGCCAAGACAGCGCTCGCGGAGGCCGCCGCTTGCAGCACGAGCGTGATCGACGGCCTGATCCAGGACGGCGCGCTGGAAGCCGTCGTGCCGCCTCCCGATCCGGCCGCCGCGCCGCTCGATCCCGACTTCGCGCGTCAAACGCTGACGCCCGATCAGCGCGCCGCGGCCGACGCGCTGACCCGCGCGGTCGAGGCGCGCGCATCGGGCGCGATCCTGCTCGAAGGCGTCACCGGCTCCGGCAAGACGGAGGTCTATTTCGAGGCGGTCGCGGCGGCGCTGCGCGCGGGTCGTCAGGCGCTGGCATTGTTGCCGGAAATCGCGCTGACGGCGCAATTCCTCGACCGCTTCGCCGCGCGCTTCGGCGCCCGCCCCGCCGAATGGCATTCGGCGATCAGCCCACGCCAGCGCGAGCGGCTGTGGAGCGCGGTCGCGAGCGGCGAGGCGCGCGTCGTCGTCGGCGCGCGCTCGGCGCTGTTCCTCCCCTTCGCCGATCTCGGCCTCATCGTCGTCGACGAGGAGCACGAAGGCGCCTACAAGCAGGAAGACGGCGTGATCTATCACGCGCGCGACATGGCGGTGGTGCGCGGGCGCCTGGAAGGCGCGCCGGTCGTGCTCGCCTCGGCGACGCCGTCGCTGGAGACGCGTGTCAACGCCGAGCAGGGCCGCTACGGCTGGCTGAAGCTCGCCGCGCGCTTCGGCGAGCGAGCGCTGCCCGATCTGACGGCGATCGACCTCAGGCGCGAGGGGCCGCCGCGCGGCCGCTGGCTGGCGCCGCGCCTCGTCGCTGGGATCGAGGCCGGTCTCGCGAGCGGCGAGCAATCGCTGCTGTTCCTCAACCGGCGCGGCTATGCGCCGTTGACCCTGTGCCGCGCCTGCGGCCATCGTTTCCAGTGCCCGAATTGCGCCGCCTGGCTGGTCGAGCACCGCTTCCGCAAGGCGCTCGTCTGTCATCACTGCGGCCATGTCGAAATGCGCCCCGACGTCTGCCCGGAGTGCCAGGAGGCGGACAGCCTCGCCGCCTGCGGCCCTGGCGTCGAGCGTCTCGCCGAGGAAGTCGCGGCGCTGTTTCCAGGCGCGCGCGCGCTGACGCTGTCCTCCGACTTTGCCGGCGGGCTGGAGCGCCTGCGCGCCCAGCTCGACGCGGCGGCGCGCGGCGAATACGAGATCGTCATCGGCACTCAGCTCGTCGCCAAGGGCCACAATTTTCCGCTGTTGACCCTGGTCGGCGTCGTCGACGCCGACGTCGGCCTCGCCAACGGCGACCCGCGCGCGGCCGAGCGCACGTTCCAGATGCTGCGCCAAGCGACCGGACGCGCCGGCCGCGGCGACAAGGTCGGCCGCGCCATGCTGCAGACCTGGCAGCCCGAGCATCCCGTCATCGCCGCGCTGCTGTCGGGCGACGCCGAGCGCTTCTACGCCGAAGAGACGGAGCAGCGGCGGCGCGGCGGCCTGCCGCCGTTCGGGCGCCTCGCCGCGATCATCGTCGCGGGCGCGGACCGCGGCGGCGCCGAAGCGCACGCGCGCGCGCTGGCGCGAGCCGCCCACGCGCTTGCGCCTGGCAAGGCCTGGCGCCTCGCGCCGATCGGCGGCGTCGCGCAAAGCGACGAGATCACCCTGCTCGGCCCGGCGGAAGCGCCGATGGCGATGCTGCGCGGGCGCCACCGCTTCCGACTCGCGGTCAAGGCGCCGCGCGGCGTCGACCTGCAAGGGTTCTTGCGCGCGCTCCTCGCCGCCGCCCCGCCCCCGCGCGGCGGCGTGCGCGTCGTCGTCGACGTCGATCCGCAGAGCTTCATGTGAGGACACAGCGATCGGGATACGGGCGCGGCTCGCGGCGATCGCGAAGCCGCCCGGAGCGGCCCAGCGTCCGCTCGTTGCGCTGGACGGCGATCTCTCGCAGGCGTCCGTCAACCTCCTGTCGGTTACGTCAGCCGCTCAACCGGCCGCATCTTTTCTCGTCGTCGAAAGGTAGCGTCGCCTGGACGTAGGCCAATCACCCTCTATCGCGGTCAACCATCTGATCGACGTAGGAGCGCAAGACGGCGTTGATCTTGGTCTGGTAGCCGCGTCCGTCACGCCGGAAAAATTCCAGCACGTCACGATCGACGCGCATGTTGAGAACGGCCTTCGACTGCGGCATCTCGACCGACGCTTGGCTCCAATCAACCGTCATGCCCGCTTCCTCGGGGTCCGCGGCGATCGCCGCCTCTATTTCCGCTTCTGTCATGGCGGCGGCGCGCGCCCAATCGCTCTTGCTTTCGCCGCGCCGGCGCATCGTCTGCAATTCTTCAGCCGAATATCGCACGATACGCTCTTTCGTCGCCATTTCGCGCTCTCCTGAATGAAATGATCCGCCGGGCATCGCCGCGCCACGTCCACACGACGGTGTAGAATTTCCCGTCGTCCAAAACTGCCGTCGAAACGAACCGATCTTCCGACAGGTAACGCGACGGCGCCGAAATCACCGCGCGCCCATCAAAGCGATGACCGCGTCGACGAAATCGAGATTCTTGCTCTCGATGTTCTTCAGGCGCTTGTTTTCATCCCACTCGAACATTTCTGTATACACATTTTGTATATATTCGTCAAGGCAGAGGGCGGCGGCGCAGCGCCCCTCGCGAGCGCCCCTCTACTCCCCGCCCTTCGCCAGCCGCAGGTTCGGCAGCGTCTCGATCTTGCCCGCCTCCTCCTCGCCGAACTCCATCGCGTCGATGCGGGCGGCGCGGCGGGTGACTTTCTCGGTCGAAGTCGCGATCAGGCCGACGTCCTCCTGCGCCTGGCGGAAATGGCCCTCCAGTTTCGCGCTGCGCTCGGCGAGCAGGCGCACGTCGTTGAGCAGCTTGCCGACTTCGGCGTGGATCGCGTGGGCCGACTCGCGCAGGCGCGCGTCGCGCAAAATCGCCTGCGTCACCTGGATCGCCATCATCATCAGCGACGGCGAAACGATGACGACGCGGCCGCGATGCGCCTTCTGCACCACGTCGTCGAAATGCTCGACGAGATCGGAATAGATCGATTCCGACGGCACGAACATCAGCGCGATGTCCTGCGTCTCGCCGGGGATGAGATAACGCTCCATGATGTCCTTGACGTGCTTGCCGACGTCGGCGCGCACGCGGGCCGTCGCCGCCTTGCGCGCCTCCTCGGAGCGCGCCTGATTGAACAAGGTGAAGGCTTCGAGCGGGAACTTGGCGTCGACCGCGAGCACGCGCGAATCTCCCGGCAGGCGGACGACGCAATCGGGGCGCACGCCGGTGGAGAGCGCGGCCTGGAACTCGAAGGCGCCGGTGGGCAGGCCGTCGCGCACGATCGCCTCCATCCGCCCCTGGCCGAAGGCGCCGCGCGTCTGTTTGTTGGCGAGAATGTCTTTCAGCGACACGACTTCCTCGGTCATGCCCGCGATGCGCGCCTGCGCGGCGTCGATGACGGCC
Organism: uncultured Alphaproteobacteria bacterium; assembly: GCA_963775575.1. Taxonomy (GTDB): domain Bacteria; phylum Pseudomonadota; class Alphaproteobacteria; order Rhizobiales; family Beijerinckiaceae; genus Roseiarcus. Next base: position 209,672 of record CAVZJG010000002.1, on the reverse strand, counting down.
AGCCGTTCGTTGAGCTTGCCGAGGTTGGCGCCGGTGATCTGCGCGTGGCTTTCGAGCCCGGCGCCGAGCCGCGCGCCGACGTTGTCGAGGCGCTCCGCCATCACCCGCGTCATGTCCGCCTGCCGCGATCCCAGCCATTCGCCCATCGAGCTCGAGCCGCCCGGCGAGTTCGGCGCCGGATTGGGCGAGCGCGGCGATGCGCGCCTCGAGTTCGCGCTGGCGCTCGGCCGCCGCCGCGGCTTCGCGCCGGCGCGCCGCGCCCGAGCGCGCGAGCGCGACGACGAGAGCGAACAGCAGCAGCGCGATCGCCGCCACCGCGCCGCCGAGCGTCTGGCCGAAAGTCAGGGGATAGCCGTCGAGGACGACGAGGACCGAGTTCATGGCGCCGAGCTTAGCCGATTCGTCGCCGCGAATCGAACGAAAGACGAACATGTTTGACCGCGCCGCGGAGCGCGACTATCAGACGAGGACGAAACGAGACCGCGAGAAGGACGCCATGGCCCCGCGCCCCCTCATCATTCTCCCCGATCCGAAGCTGCGCCTCATCAGCGCGCCGCTCGGGCAGGTCGACGACGCGCTGCGCAAGCTGATGGACGACATGCTCGACACCATTCACGACGCGCCCGGCATCGGCTTGGCGGCGATCCAGATCGCCGAACCGGCCCGCGTTGTGGTGCTCGATCTGGCCAAGAAGGACGAGCCGCCGCAGCCGCAATATTTCGTCAATCCGGAGATCGTCTGGTCCTCCGACGAGCGGTCGGTCTACGAGGAGGGCTGCCTGTCGATCCCCGAGTATTACGAAGAGGTCGAACGCCCGGCGAAAGTGCGCGCGCGTTTCCTCGACCGCGAGGGCAAGCGGCAGGAGATTCTCGCCGAGGGGCTGCTGGCGACGGCGCTGCAGCACGAGATCGATCATCTCGACGGCGTGTTGTTCATCGACTACATCTCGAAGCTCAAGCGCGACCGGGTGGTGAAGAAATTCGCCAAGATAGCCAAGCGGGCGGCCGACGGCCAACGGCCGCTGTAGCGGCGCGCGCGCCTGGCGGCGCGACCCCTCAACCGTCGGCCTTCGGCCGACTCCTTCTCCCGCAGGAGGGAAGGAAATTGCGCGCTTTCTTCACGACGCCTTCAGCGCGTCGAGCGCGATGTTCAGGCGCAGGACGTTGACGCGCGGCTCGCCGATCAAGCCGACGAAGCGGCCCTGGATATTCGCCTCGACGAGGGCGCGCACCGCGTCCTCGGGCAGGCTGCGCGCCTTGGCGACGGCGGCGACCTGGGCGAAGGCGTTTTCGGGCGAGATGTCCGGATCGAGGCCGGAAGCCGAAGTGGTCACCGCATCGGCGGGGATCGGCCCTTGCCAGCCCGCGGTGCGCTTGGCTTCGACGTCGGCCTTCACCCGATCGATGAGTTTCTGCGAAGTCGGACCGAGGTTCGAGCCGGTGGAATTGGCCGCGTTGTAGGGCGCGTCGATGGTCTTAGTGGGATCGTCGGGATGCGCGGGGTCTTGCGCCTGGGTGGCCGAGGGGCGGCCATGGAAATATCGGTCGCTGGCGAAATTCTGGCCGATCAGCGCCGATCCGACCGGCCGGCCGTCGACCGGCAGCAGGCTGCCGTTGGCTTGGCGCGGCATCGCGAATTGCGCGATGCCCGTGATCGCCAGCGGATAGATGAGCCCGGTCAGAAGCGTGAACAGCGCCAGCAGGACCACGGCGGGACGAATTTGGCTCAACATGACGTTAATCCTCAAGCCAGATGCAGGAAGGCGATCAGGACGTCGATGACCTTGATGCCGATGAAGGGAACGATGATGCCGCCGAGACCGTAGATCGCCAGGTTGCGGCGCAGCAGCGCCGCCGCGCCGATCGGGCGATAGGCGACGCCCTTCAGCGCCAGCGGAATGAGCGCGATGATGATCAGCGCGTTGAAGATCACCGCCGACAGGATCGCCGACTTGTCCGAATGGAGCCCCATGATGTTGAGGGCGCCGAGTTCGGGATAGGTCGTCACGAACAACGCGGGAATGATGGCGAAATATTTCGCGACGTCGTTGGCGATGGAGAAGGTCGTCAGCGAGCCGCGAGTCATCAACAGCTGCTTGCCGATGCCGACGATCTCGATCAGCTTGGTCGGATCGGAGTCGAGATCGACCATGTTTCCCGCTTCGCGCGCAGCCTGGGTGCCGGTCTGCATGGCGACGCCGACGTCGGCCTGCGCCAGCGCCGGCGCGTCATTGGTGCCGTCGCCGCACATCGCGATGAGACGGCCGCCCTGCTGCTCCTTGCGGATATAGGCGAGCTTGTCCTCCGGCGTCACCTGGGCGAGGAAATCGTCGACGCCGGCCTCGCCGGCGATCGCCGCGGCGGTCAACGGATTGTCGCCGGTGACCATCACCGTCTTGATGCCCATCGCGCGCAACTCGGCGAAGCGCGGGCGGATGTCGGGCTTGACGATATCCTTGAGATGAATGACCCCGAGTAGGCGCCGGTTGTCGGAGACCGCCAGAGGCGTGCCGCCGGCGCGCGAGATGCGGTCGACGACCTGAATGAAATCGGCCGGCGCGGTGTCGCGCGTCATGCCGGACTGCGCGAGGATCGCGTCGACGGCGCCCTTGCGCAAGACGCGTCCCGGCAAGTCGATGCCGGACAGGCGCGTATGGGCGCTGAACGGCACGATGCCCGACCGGGCCGAATCCACCGGCGTCTCGACGGCGTAGCGGCTCCTGGCGAGCGCCACGATCGAGCGGCCTTCCGGCGTCTCGTCGGCGAGGCTGGCGAGCAGCACCGCTTCGGCCAATTCGCGCTCGGAGACGCCCACCACGGCGATGAATTCGTCGGCCATGCGGTTGCCGAAGGTGATCGTGCCGGTCTTGTCGAGCAGCAGCGTGTCGACGTCGCCGGCCGCCTCGACCGCGCGGCCCGACGTGGCGATGACGTTGAACCGGACCAGCCGGTCCATGCCGGCGATGCCGATCGCCGAAAGCAGGCCGCCGATCGTCGTCGGGATGAGGCAGACCAGCAGCGCGATCAGCACCGTCACCGAAACGACCGTTCCGGAATAGCCGGCCAGCGGCCATAGCGTCACGCAGACGATCAGAAAGATCAGCGTCAGGCCGGAGAGCAGGATCGACAGGGCGATCTCGTTCGGCGTCTTCTGCCGCTCCGCGCCCTCGACGAGCGCGATCATGCGGTCGATGAAGGTCGAGCCCGCCGAAGCGGTGATGCGCACCTTGATCGAGTCGGACAATACCGTCGTGCCCCCGGTCACCGCCGAGCGATCGCCGCCCGCTTCGCGGATGACGGGCGCCGATTCGCCGGTGACCGCCGATTCGTTGACCGACGCCAGACCCTCGACGATGTCGCCGTCGCCGGGGATGATGTCGCCCGCCTCGACCAGCACGACGTCGCCGACGCGCAAATCCGTCGCGTTCACCGCTTCGGTCGGGCCGCGAAGGGTCTTCGGATCGACGTAGCGCTTGGCGCGAGTGTCGCTGCGGCTCCGGCGCAGCGCCTCAGCCTGGGCCTTGCCGCGCCCCTCCGCCACCGCCTCGGCAAAATTGGCGAACAGCACCGTGAACCACAGCCAGAACGCGATCTGGCCCGAAAACCAAGGCGAAGCCTCATGGGTGACGAGATCGCGGAGGAAGAAGCCGGTGACGACCACCGAGACGATTTCGGTGACGAAAATCACCGGGTTGCGCGCCAGCGCCCGCGGATCGAGCTTCCGCAGCGCGTCGAGGGCGGCGCCGCGGATGATGTGGGGATCGAAAAGCCCCCGAGCCTTCGCCTTGGTGGACATGGATCGCTCCGATCGCAATGAGACCTGCCGTCAAAACGCCTTGCCGCCGAGCATCAGGAAATGCTCGACGACCGGCCCCAGCGCCAGCGCGGGGAAATATTGCAGGAGGTAGAGGATGACGATGACGCCGATGAGCAGGCCGACGAACAGCGGCCCGGTGGTGGGGAAGGTCCCCGCCGACGGCGGCGCCTTCTTCTTGGCGGCGAGCCCGCCGGCGAGCGCCAGCATCGGAATGACGTAGGCGAAGCGGCCGAACAGCATGGCGAGGCCGAGGGTTGTGTTGAACCACGGCGTATTGCCGTTCAGGCCGGCGAAGGCCGAGCCGTTGTTGGCGTTGGTCGAGGCGAAGGCGTAGATGATCTCGGACAGCCCGTGCGGCCCCGAATTGCCGAGCGCGTCGGCCGTGCTCTTCAGCATCACCGAAGCGGCGGAGAAGCCGAGCACGACCAAGGGATAAATCAGCACCGCGAACATCGCGAGCTTCATCTCGCGCGATTCGATCTTCTTGCCGAGATATTCGGGCGTGCGGCCGACCATCAGTCCGGCGATGAAGACGGCGATGACGGCGACCACGAGAAAACCGTAGAGCCCCGAGCCGACGCCGCCCGGCCAGATGCAACCGGCCAGCAGATTGAACAACGGCACGAGGCCGCCGAGCGGCGTCAGCGAATCGTGCATCGCGTTGACCGCGCCCGTGCTCGTCGCGGTCGTGGCCGTTGCGAACAGAGACGTCAGCGCCTGTCCGAATCGCAGTTCCTTGCCTTCGAGATTGCCGGCCGACGGATCGACCCCCAGCGCGCTCACGCCCAAGGTTCCCGCGCTCTCCGCCCAGTAGACGACGCCGACGCCGACAACGAGCAGAATGGCCATGGCGACGAGGATCGCGCGGCCTTGCTTGAAGTCGCCGACGGCTTTGCCGAAGGCGATGACGGCGGCGACCGGGATGACCAGTAGCGCCCAGATTTCGATGATGTTCGTCCAGGCGTTGGGGTTCTCGAACGGATGCGCCGAATTAGCGTTCATGAATCCGCCGCCGTTGGTGCCGAGCTCCTTGATGATCTCCTGGCTCGCCATCGGCCCCATGGAGATGGTCTGCTTGGCGCCGTCCAGCGTCGTCACATCGACCGAGCCGGCCAGCGTCTGCGGCATGCCGAGCGCGACGAGAACAATGGCGAAGACGATCGAGATCGGCAGCAAGACATAGAGAGTGACACGGCTCATATCGACCCAGAAATTGCCGACCGTCGTCGCCGACGACCGCGCGAACGCGCGCACCAGCGCAAAGGCCATGGCGAGGCCCGTCGCCGCCGATAGGAAATTATGCACGGTGAGGCCGAGCATCTGGGTGAGATGACTCATCGTCGTCTCGCCGCCGTAGTTCTGCCAATTGGTGTTGGTGATGAAGCTGATCGAGGTGTTGAACGCGAGATCGGCCGGGACGGCGTCGAAGCCCTGCGGGTTGAGCGGCAAGACGTTCTGAAACCGCTGAATCGCATAGAGCGAGACGAAGCCGGCGATCGAGAACGCGATCATGGCCATCGCATAAATGAACCAGCTCTGTTCGCGCGTCTCGTCGACGCCGGCGAGCCAGTAGAAGCCGCGCTCGACGGGGCGCAGAACCGGCGAGAGAAAGTTCTTTTCGCCCGCATAAACGCTCGCGATGTAGCCGCTCAAGGGTATGGCGGTTGCGAGTACGAGCGCGAGCACGATCGCGATTTGCGACCAGCCGACGAGGGTCATGGCGTCACCTTCGATTTCGGAATGTTCTGAAAGGTCAGAGTTTTTCGGGGTGGATCAGCGTGTACAGGAGGTAGATCCCGAGGCCGAGTCCGACGATCAAGCCGATGATGGGTTCGGTCATGGCGATTCTCCTTACAATCGGTCGCAAGCGGCGGCGTAGAGGCCCATCAGGACGAAAAACAGAACCCCAATGCCGAGATAAATAACGTCAGCCATGGCGCGGCGCCTCCGATTCGATGGCTGCTTCTTGCGCTCCGAGCCCGTAAGCGATCAATATGGCGTTGGGCGGCGCGGCATAAGGGAAACATAAGGATCGGGACGGCGGATCGGGCGGCGCGGCGAGCGGCGGCTTATGAATCCCTTATGCCTGCGGCCGACATTCGACATGGAATTCTTGCGGCGTTCGGCGCTAGGAGAGCGGCCGGATGAACCCGCCCCCATGCAGGAGGCCGCCCTGTTCGAGCGCAGTCCTCGCGCCAGCGTCAGCGCAATCGCCCACGCCATCGACGCCAATTTCCGCCGCCGACCGTCGAGCGCGATCGCGGGCGCCGTGTCGCAAGCGCTCTTCGTCGCCGCAACCGCCGCCTTGTTCGTCGCCTGGATGGCGACTTCCCCTTAGCGCCGCCCATCGGCGACTGGTTGCCTACCCTGGCCATGGATGCGCTATAGTGATCGCCGGCAATTGGTGAAGTCGCGGTCCCTTGGCCAACGAGCGAAACCCCGAACGTCGCCCCGACCCGGACGCTCTGTTGGCGTTGGCGGAAAAGGAGAAGCGCGGCCGATTGCTGGTGTTCCTGGGGGCCGCGCCCGGCGTCGGCAAGACCTATGCGATGCTGCAGCGCGCGCGGCTGCTGAGCCAAGAGGGCGTCGACATCGTCATCGGCCTGGTCGAAACCCACGCGCGCGCCGAAACCGAGGCGCTGATCCGCGACCTTGAAATCCTGCCGCGCCGCGTCGTGCGCTATCAAGAGCGGCTGATCGAGGAGTTCGACCTCGACGGCGCCTTGCGCCGCCGCCCTAAGCTGATCGTCGTCGACGAACTCGCCCACACCAACGCGCCGGAGAGCCGTCATCCCAAGCGCTGGCAGGACGTCGAGGAACTGCTCAGCGCCAATATCGACGTCTGGACCGCGCTCAACATCCAGCACCTGGAAAGCCTCGCCGACGTCGTCTCGCGCGTCACCGGCGTCACCGTTCGCGAGACCGTGCCGGACATCGTGCTGCGCGACGCCGACGACATCGTGCTGGTCGACATCACCTCCGAGGAGCTGATCCAGCGCCTCAGGGACGGCAAGGTCTATCTGCCGGAAACGGCCAAGCTGGCGCAGCAGAAGTTCTTCACCCTGCGCAATCTCACGGCGTTACGCGAACTCGCGTTGCGGCGGACCGCGGCGCGAGTCGACGACCAGATGGTCGAACAGCTGCGCCAGAGCGCGATCGAGGGGCCCTGGGAAACCGCCGAGCGCCTGCTCGTCTGCGTCGGCCCGGACGCGCTGTCGATGGATGTCGTGCGCGCCGCGAGCCGCCTCGCCACCGGCCTCAACGCCAGTTGGGTCGCGGTGACCGTCGACACGCCGGGATATGGCGACGAGGCGCCGGCCAAGAGCGCCAAGCGCGTCGACGACGCTCTGCGCTTGGCGCAAAGTCTCGGCGCCGAAGCGACGCGGCTGGTCGGCCGCGACTTGCCCGCCGAAATCCTGCTCTACGCGCAGCGCGAGAACTTCACCCAGATCGTCGTCGGACGCTCGCGGGCCGGCTTTCTCTACCGTCTGGCCGGACGCTCCCTGTCGGAGGCGCTGGTCCGGCGCGCCCAACTCATCGGCGTGCATGTCGTCACCGGCGACGAGCCGCCGGAGCGGATCAATCGATGGCGGCCGCGCGCCGCCTTGGCGCGCGATCGGCCGATCGGCCTTCTCGCTGCGGCCGCCTCGGTCGGCGTGGCGCTCGGCCTCGGCAAATTGCTCGATCTATGGGTGCGCCTGCCGAACCTGTCGATGATCTTCCTGATCGCGGTGCTGGTCAGCGCGGCGCGTTTCGGCTTGCGCTCGGGAATCATGGCGGGCGTTCTGTCGTTTTTCGCCTACGATTTCTTCTTCGTCGAGCCGCGCTACGAATTCTCCGTCAACGAGCCGCTCGAGTTCTTCGCCCTCGCCATCTTTCTCATCGCCGCTGGGCTGGTTGGCTGGCTCGCGGGACGCGCGCGCGACCAGGAGCGCCTGGCGCGCGAAAGCGCGGAGACGATGCGCTCGTCGTTCGAACTGTCGCGCAAGCTCTCCGGCGCGGTCGCGCTCGACGACATCCTGCAGGCGGCGACCGTCTTTGCGCAGAAGACGCTCAACGCGCGCTGCGTCGTGATGCTGCTGCCCGAGGAAGGCGATTTGATCCTCACCTCCGCGTGGCCGCCCATTGACGCGCTCGACGCGGGCGAGACCGGCGCGGCGCGCTGGGCGTTCGAGAAGCGCGAGCCGGCGGGCTGGAAGACCGACACCCTGCCGAACGTGCGTTTCCAATTCCGCCCGCTGGTGACCACGCGCGGCGTGGTCGGCGTCTGCGGCTTCGAGCCGGCCGACCGCGTCGCCTCGATTTCGCCGACGCTTGAGCACGGGCTCAACCTCATCCTCGATCAGGCGGCGATCGCGATCGACCGCGCCATCCTGGTCAAGGCCTCCGTGCGCACCGTGGCGCTGGAGGAGAACGAGAAACTGCGCACGACCTTGCTCGCCTCGCTGTCGCACGACTTGCGCACGCCGCTGGCCACCATCACCGGCGCGGTGACGACGCTGCAGAAATTTGGCGACGCGATGCCCGCCGAGCAGCGCCGCGACCTGCTCGCCTCGATCGAGGAAGAAGCCGGTCGCCTGACGCGGTTCATCGCCAATCTTCTCGACATGTCGCGGATCGAGGCCGGGGCGCTGCGGCCGAAAAGCGATTTCGTCGACGTCGCCGAAGTCGTGCGTGCGGCGGTCGAGCGTGCGACCAAGGCGTTTACGGGGCAGCCTTTCTCGACCAGCCTGGCGCACGATCTGCCGTTCATGCGCGGCGACGCCAATCTGCTCGAACAGGTGCTCTTCAACCTGCTCGACAATGCGCAGAAATACGGCGGCGGCGGGCGCGTCAGCATTCACGCGCGGCGCGACGGCGACTCGGTGTTGCTTTCCGTCACCGACGAAGGGCCGGGCGTTAAGCCCGCCGATCTCGAACGCATATTCGAGAAGTTCTATCGCGGCGGGCGGTCCGACGGGCGCAAAGCCGGCACCGGCCTCGGCCTTTCCATCAGCCGCGGGCTGATCGAGGCGATGGGCGGCCGGATCTGGGCGGAAAGCCCGGCGGCGCGACGGCGCGGCACGCGCGTCGTCATCGCCATGCCGGCCGCCGAGACGGCGGAAATCGCCAAGGCGGCGCCATGAGCGGCGCGCGCATTCTCGTCGTCGACGACGAACCGCAGATTGTGCGGTTTCTTCGCCCCGCGCTCGAAGCCTCGGGTTACGTCGTGCTCCATGCCGCCGCCGGCCACGAGGCGTTGCGCCTGATCGCCAACGCCGCTCCGGACCTCGTCGTCCTCGACCTCGGGCTTCCCGACATGGACGGCAAGGAGGTGATCGTCAAGGCGCGCCAATTCACCCCGGCGCCGATCGTCGTCCTCTCGGCGCGCGACCGCGAAGCCGAGAAGATCGCCGCACTCGACCTCGGCGCCGACGACTACGTCGAAAAGCCGTTTACGATCGGCGAATTGCTGGCGCGCCTGCGCGCCGCGCTGCGCCACGCCAAGGCCGGCGCCGCGCCGAAGTCGCGCGTCGAGATCGACGGCCTGACGATCGACATGGACAAGCGGCTGGTGACGCGCGACGGCGCGGCGGTCAAACTGACGCCGCGCGAATACGACCTGTTGTGCGCGCTGGCCGGCAACGCCGGGCGGGTGATGACGCACGGCCAGATTCTCACCGCGGTCTGGGGCCCCGCGCACAAGGACGATACGCAATACCTGCGCGTCTTCGTCGGGCAACTGCGCAACAAAATCGAGCGCAACCCTTCGGCGCCGGCGATCATCCGCACCGAATCCGGGATCGGCTATCGCTTCAGCGAGGGCGTTCAGGCGGCGCCGACCGGACAGGAAACCCCTGTGCCGCCGAGGCCGCAATAGCCGCCGGGGTTCTTGGCCAGATATTGCTGGTGGTGGGCTTCGGCGAAATAGAACGGCCCGACTTCGGCGATCTCGGTGGCGATCTCTCCGTAGCCCTTCGCCTTCAGCGCCTCGCCGAACATCGCCTGCGACCGGCGCGCCGCCTGCAATTGGCTCGCGCTCGTCGCATAGATCGCCGAGCGGTATTGCGTGCCGACGTCGTTGCCCTGGCGCATGCCCTGGGTCGGGTCGTGGCCTTCCCAAAAAATCCGCAGCAGCGCGTCATAGGAGATCTTTCCCGGATCGAAGGCGACGAGCACGGCTTCGGCGTGGCCGGTCCGTCCGCTGCACACCTCTTCGTAGGTCGGATTGGGGGTGAAGCCGCCGCCATAGCCGACCGCGGTGACGGTGACGCCCTCGCCCGCCTGCCAGAATTTGCGCTCCGCGCCCCAGAAGCAGCCCATGGCGAAGATCGCGGTCTCGATTCCCTTCGGGTAGGGGCCGGCGAGCGGACGGCCGTTGACGAAATGCTCCCGCGCGGTCGCGATGGGCCGCGCACGGCCCGGCAGGGCCTCGGCGGGCGAAACGACGCGCGTCTTGTCGGCGAGGAAGCTCAGCATGGTCGACTCCTGACGGGTTGCCTCGCTTAAAGTCGCGGGATCGGCGCCGTTTGTTACCGGCGGCGCGCGGCGGACGCCTCAGCGCCCTCGGCTCGAGGCGCCGATCGCAGGCGGGCGGCGGCGCACCAAATAGAACAGGCACAGCCCGAGTAGAGCCAACACGACGAAGGCCGGCGCCGAGAGGATGTCGAGCAGAACCGGGTCCCACAACAGCGGTTGGCGCAAGCGCTGCTCGACGAAGGGCTGCAGCAGCGGGAATTTGCTGGGAAAGGCGTAGGCGAGCGCCCGGCCCATCGACGTCAGCTCGATGCGCTGGTCGGCGAGCGCGCGCGCGCCGTCGACGACCGCGGCGGCGAAGGCGCCGGCGAGCAGCATCAGGCCGCAGAAGCGAACCAAGAATCGGAACACGCCGCCCTTCCCGCGCCAGATCCAAGCGGCCTCGTCTTAAGCAAACCCTCGCGCTCTGTCCACGCCGCGATGGGCGGCCACAAGCTGCAGGTCGGGCGAACGATCGCTCAAAACCGTCGACTGAGCGCGCCATCGAAGCGCCAGCGCGACGATCCGCGCCATCGACCGCTTGGAAACAAAATTTCCGACGGTGAAGCCCTGTCAAGGACTTTAGCCGCTGCGCGGCGGCGCGAAGCGCCGTCCTTGACAGGGCTTCACGGTCGGAAAAAGAGGCTTTCCAAGAGGTCGACGGCGCACTTTGCCCCCGGCCTCGAAGCGTCTGTTCGCCGCGGTTCGGCGCCCTACCGGCCGTCGCGCCGACTTGCGCGCGAGCGCTGTGGGGTGATATGCGCGCAACTCGCGCCGAGACGCGCGTCGCGGAGGGGTGGCCGAGCGGTCGAAGGCGCACGCCTGGAAAGTGTGTATACGGGAAACCGTATCGCGGGTTCGAATCCCGCCCCCTCCGCCACTTCAGAACAGAACTGCGAACGCCGGGCGCAGCCGATTTTACGCCCGAGGCGGCGGCCAGCGTTCGGAGTAGATCGCCCTTCGATCCCATGATGCGGACTTCTTTGTCCGCGACCTCCACGCGTTGCGCGAGTGCGCGAAGGTGTTCGCGGCGATAGCCGCCGCCGTCGATCCGAATGCGCTCGCGGGCGGTTCTGGCGAATTTCTGGACCATGGCGGGCGTGATCGCCTGCTGCCCGGCGCTTTCCGCCATCGCCTGGGCGCGGTCGGCGTCGGCCTGGGCCTGATCGCGAATGGCCTTCAGGCCGGCGATGCGCTCCTTCAAGGCCGGGTCGTCCAGGTCCGCGACGCCGGACTCGATGGCGTCATAGAGCCTCTTGAGCCGAAGGTCGGTCTCGGCGGCGCGCTTGTTCAGTTCGGCGATATGCTCGCGGCGACGTTCGGTTCGTTCCTGGCGGCGGTCGAGGACGGAAGCCAGGACTTCTTCGAGGCGGTCCGGATGTAGCAACCGCTCCTCGATATGGCCGGCGACGAGGTTGTCCAACTTCTCCATCGGGATCGAGCGGCCTTTGCAGCCCGTTTCGCCCTGCCGGGCCTTGATCGAGCAGGTGTAGTAGCGATAGCGCCCGCCCTTGCCGGTGCGCAGCGTCATCGCGCCCCCGCAATCAGCACAAAAGCAGATGCCGGTAAGAAGGGTGGGTCCGCTGACGACGCGGGCGGGCGTGACCTTGGGGTTGCGGGCGCGCAGATGCGCCTGCACGGCGTCGAAGGTGGCCTGGTCGATCAGCGGCGGCGCCTCGACGGCGATCACTTCGCTGATCGGCTTCAGTTCCTTGGATTTGGTGCGCTTGTTGAACTCGTGGCGACCGATGTAGGTCGCTCGGGTCAGGATGCGGTGGACCTGCCCGATGCCCCAGCGGCCGCCGTCGCGGGTGAAGATGCGGCGCTGATTGAGATGGCTGGCGATGCTCTTGACCCCCAGCGGGCCGGACGCGCCATCCCCTTCAAGGGCAAGGCGATAGATCAGTCGCACCGTGTCGGCGTGCAGTGGGTCGATTTCCAGCTTCTTCTTGACCTTGGCCCCGCGCTGCTCGGCCGCGACGACGCGATAGCCGATGGGCGGCAGCGAGCCGTTCCAGAAGCCTTGCCGGGCATTCTCCTTCAAGGCGCGGAGGACGTGCTTGGCGTTCTCCTTGGATTGGTATTCGTCGAAGAGCGCCATGATCTGCCGCATCATGACGTGCATGGGGTCGTCGCCCATCTCCTGGGTGATCGACACAAGCTTGACGCCATTCTTCGCCAGCTTGCGGACGTAGAATTCCATTTCGAAATGGTCGCGGAAGAATCGGCTGAACGAATGGACGATGACGACATCGAACAGCGCGGGCTTGCTCGTCCCCGCCTCGATCATCCTCTGGAACTCGGGCCTCCGGTCATTCGTGGCCGATGCGCCCGGCTCGACATAGGTTTCCGCGAGCTGGTAGCCGCGCGACTGACAATACGCCTCGCCCTGGCGTTTCTGGTCCGGGATCGAGACATCATGCTCGGCCTGCCGCGCCGTCGAGACGCGCAGATAGAGGGCGGCGCGTAGCGGCACGGTCATGTCGGCAATCTCCTTACGTCATCGGGGTGGCCCGAACAGTTCGTCGAACAGATCGCCGAACCATGCCTCAAATACGTCGACCTCGGCGTCCGTGACCGGCACGCGCGCCGGCCAATCGTCCACGACGCGCCAGGTCGCAACATCGTGTTTGACCGGGCGGCCAAGTCGCGGCCAGGGACCGGACACGACATAAAGATCGGCGGGCAATTCGCCGAATGTGGCGCGGTCGTGCAAACGGGAGCGATGCCGGGACATTGCGCCAGGATCGCGTAAACACCGTCCGGGCGGAACGGCCGATCTCTACGCCACAGCATCCGCGCGTGCGTCGCAAAGGGAGCGGCCCCGCTCACTTTGAACCATGATCGCTTGCGGGCCACTTGCCGGGCCGGCGGCAGGCGGTCAAGGCCGCAGCCGCGCAGCGGTGGCGCGGCACGCGCCAGCCTTGACGGGCTGGCGGTGGTCCGGCCTCCTCGCCGCCAAGCGGTCATGGCTCAGCTCGCCTTCCGCGACCAGCTGAGCGGCAGGTCGAGTTCCACCCGGTCATGCGTCACCTTCGGCGTGATCCTGCCGCGCTCGCCCCGTTCCAGGCGGACCAGGCCGTAGCCGGCCATCGTCTTCAACGTGCGCGACAGGTTCGACTTCGCCTTGCCGGTGATTCGCGCTAGTTCGTCGAGTGAGCCGGGGGCCTGTTCCACGATCACCCGCAACAGGTCGCGGTTTCCGGCCGAAAGCACCTTGGCGAAGGACTCGGTCGAGGTGAACCAAACCTTCGGTTCGTCGGGCGCGATGCGCTGCTCGCCGCGCGCCACCGCCATGGTGCGCGCCTTCATGTCCTCGTAGCTGGCGATGCCCACTTTCAGGGTCGTCATGGGATCACTCCTCTCTCGCGCAGCTCCGCGTCCACGGTGGTCCAGAAATCTCCGAGCAGCGTCGCCGCGTCCCGGTAGTCGTACGCCTTGATCGTCCGCAGCCGGTGGCGATGGTCCTGCGGCTCGCCGCGCTTCTGCTTTGCCACCGGATGGGCATTGTCGAAGCCGACCAGCCGCTCGCCATCCGGGCCGTGCAGCGTCAGCGAGTAGTCCAGCCCATGCGGCTTCTCCGCCGACACCGACACCCGCGTCACCACGAAGCGAACCCAGTGGCCACCCTCCGGGTCCACGACGAGCACCTGTCCGTCGAGGTCCAGCAGCACATCGAGGGTGAGGTCGCGTGGCTCAGTCACAGCATAGAGTTATCAGATTGAAGCAACTATGTCGAGGAAAATGGCCGGCGAGGTGCGGACGGCGCTCTGGCCGTTGATATTATAAGCTTTTCAGCGGAAACGGCTGGCATGCACGTTCTGGCGGTTCGGCGAAAACCTCAATTATCCCAACCATATACGCGGGCGGGACGGCCAAGCTTTTCCCTTGCCGTCCGTAATCGGGGGTCTTTTCCCGCGTCATGCTACATAGTCTCTCTGTCGCAAGGGAGACGAACTACAGCCAACTGCTTCGGGTCTCAACGTCCTTGCGTTGATCTGGCACGTCCCGCTCCGGGCGAGGCCATCGCTGACACGAGGTCTGCGTCACCACGGGTCATCCGTGAATTTGTAGTCCTTCTTGGTGAGATAGTTTTTCAAAACTGATGCAGCGCTCACGCCCCAGTTCTGGTTGTCCTGATCCATCTTCGTGCCAAATGACAAATCGAGTTCCCGCACGAGCGCATCGCGCTCAGCCTTGCTGATGACCAGATGGCTCAAGTGATTTTCCTTGTCGGGCCGCTGGTCGATCAGCGCCGCAAACACCAGCGGACAGAGTTTGAATAGGGAGTGATCCAGATATTCGATATTAGCCGTGATCTTGGGCATGTCCGCGGCAAGCTGGCCGTAATCGACACCCGGTTTCGGTCCAGCGATCATCGTGGAGCACATCTCCGTCATTTGGCGATACTGCTCCAATTTCTGTTGGTAGAACTGGATGATTAGGGACGGAACATCGTCCACGGGCTTCGCCAGCTTCACTTGCTTTAGCTGCGAAATGTCCAAGTTCAATTCTAGCTCATAGCGCTGCCCATTGCGGATGCAGTCAGCCATCCGAGCCGAAGGGTTAGACGCCGACTGCGCCAATTCCTTTTCGGCGTTGTCTCGGATAGCCTCAAGCGCAGCAAGTTCCCGAACGTACTCGTTAACAAAATTATAGGATTCGCCCGCGTGAGCGGTGCTCACCGTCATGCTCGCCAATAGGATGGTCGCGACAAAGCGATATGAAATCATGTGTTCACGTCCCCTCAGTGCCCGCAAGCCTATCGACTATTTCTGCCGCGCTCTTGAAGGCGGAACTCGCCTTGGCGAAGTCGCCGGACTGTCCTGCTTCAAGGAACCAACCGAACACGCTACCCGCGTTGGTGGACAGCGTGTCGGCCACGCGTATGCCCTCCGTGCCGGCCTTCGCCCCCTCAATCTTCTTCGCAACTTCTGCGACGGTTACCACTGGCAGGTCAATCTTCACGACGCCGCCGGGCGACGATGCAATTCCCAATTCGCTCAACTTGTCCCGCGCCGCGCGGAAATCGCTATGGAGCACTTTGTTCCGAAGCTGACGGCACAAGCGCAGCGTCTCCCTATCTTCATGCGACAGCGCAGCACCGAAATGTTCGATCAAACCAGCTTCGATGTCCGCCAGCACGATGCAGTGAGCGTCCTTCTGCAACGCAGGGATTTTCCCCGCGAGCAAGCGCATCTTCAATTCTACGGCTGCCCCTTCCGCAGCGGCGTTCTTGAAGGCGTCAAGGAACATATTCATGGCGATAGATGGCGGCCGCTCGGACCGAAAGCCTGCATTCACTGGCGTATACTCCTTGCTGTGGACGCCGCCAATTTGGCGGATGCGGCACGGAAAGGCTCTCCATCCAAAGTACATTTCGCCTGCACGGACCGGTTAGCCAGAGCTCACGTCAGTCCCGAGATATTCGCTCAAACGCCCAGGATGAGCGTCAAAGTCGGCATGGTCGATGTCTGCGATCGTGAATACCTCCATGGCGAATTGGCGACACTGATGCCAGCTCCGATCGAGGCTGTCCTGTAGCGCGGGAGAGCCGGACTGATTGAAGATTAGGCGCAGAACACCGCAGAAAAATCGCAGAGACTCAGTCGGAGGTGCAACGCGTTTGTGAGTTCGTAGCTCCTCCGCCCGCTTGGCTGCGGCTTGGACAAGTGCCTCTCGGGAACCGGGTTCGTTCTCCAGCACCGCTTTGGCCAGCGGCTGCAACATCTCATGCGTCGTGTAGTCAACGCCGTTACGGTTGTCGGCAAGGCGCTCCACGGCTTTGTCGTAGGCGCGACCGGATTTGGACAGTTCGGCAAGCGCGGCCAGGACGTTTGCGACCGTCGTGTCTTCCGAGCCCGCCTCCGTAGCTTGATAGCATCCGATCGCCTGGCTGATCGCGTCGCAAAGCTCGGACGGAAGGCGTTCCAGCCTCAAGACATGGGCGAGGTCGGCTTTCTCTCGGTCGCCGATCGAAAATGATTCCGCCACAGGCGGCGGCGATATGGGGGCCGGGGGATATGGCCTTGGCATCGAGATTCCTTGAGACTTCTGCCTACGCCGATCATGCCACACCTATAGGGCTATAGCGTAGACATAGTGCTCATCATCGTCGGGCGTGGCCCGCCATGTCATATGACTAACTTATTGAGAATACAGTATAATCAATTCAAGATCAACATTCTGCCCTAGCGGTTGCCCTAGCGATTTACGACGCGAACCATCCACAGGCCGGCTATCAACTCCCAGCCAACGTTCGCGCCAATTCGCCATGTGGGCTAATCTTCCGAGTCGCGGCGGCTAGGCTGATCGCCGAACGCGCGGCGCCGCGCCGCGCTGCCGCTGCAATCCAGATGCGGAGCCCAGCGGAAAGTGCGCAAATGGGAGTCTTTATTCCACCGTTTGTTAGCCTTTCCCCGGCCGACGCCATGAGGGACGCGTACCGGGCGCAGGTCGCACGCAAAATGAAACTCGCCGCATGGAAGAAAGAGTTCTTCTTCGAGCTCTTTATTCATATGCGATAGCCCTCCCGATGCTGGGGGCCCGGTTCGGCGCAATTTCACACTTCATCTCACCGCGTCGCTCCAGGCGGCGCGATAAGCGGCCAGGCCCGCGATCGACAACGCCTCGATTGGCCGTTGTCGGGCAAGTTCGAGGTTGCGCGCCGGCCATCGCGCCAGCAAGGCGGCGCCGCGCGCCGTCCCTGCAGAATCGCCGCCGGTGAAGACGCGCTGGCTCGGTCGCAAAGCGGCCAACAATCCGCAATAGGCGAGATTCGCTGCAAAGCTTCCTTCAACGATCAAGTCGCCGGCTCCAGCGCCGAGCCGCGTCAGCATCAGATCGGTCATCAGCGCGATATAGAGCGTCGCCAGGGCCGGCCGATCGCAGGACGCGACGGCGCCCCGGATCTCGCCTTTGCGCGAAGCGAAAGGTCCGCCCTGCTGCGCAAAAGACGGCAGGGCCATGGCGCCGGACGCAATGACGCGGCCGATTGCTTCGGCATCGGCGCCGCCCTTCGCCGCGCCGACGATCTCGCTGTATTCGCGCCCGCCCATGAAGCGCGCGCACGCGATCGGGCGTCCCTCGACGTCGACGTTCGCCAGCATGTCGTCGGCCGCGTTGAGGCCGTCCACGCCAAGGCCGACCGCCATCAGGATGACCCACGTGCCGGTCGAAACGATGGTGAACGGCGGCTTTCGCGAGGCCAGGTGCGGCAACAGCGAGGCGTTGGAATCATGGACGCCGCACAGCGCCTGTGTGTCGGGACCGAGGCCCGTCAGCGCGACGACGTCCTGCTTGACGGAGCCGAGCCGATCCCACGCGCGCCGAAACGGCGGCGTCAGACGCGGCAGATCGAGCTTGGCCGCCAAGCTTGACGGACGCCGCTCGATCGGCGCCCAGAGATCGCTGTGGCAACCCAGCATCGTGACTTCCGACGCGGCGACCCCGGTTAGCCGCCAGGACCAATATTGCGGGTAGACCAAATAGTGTTTCGCCCTGGCGAAGGCCTCGGGAAACCTCTGCTTTTGCCAAGCAATCTGCCGCCCCTGGTTGAGGCCGACGGGCAGCCGCGGCGAAAGCGTTTCCGAATAGGGCGGCCGCAGCGAGGCATAGAGCGGCTCGATCTCCTCGACGCCGGCGAATTCATAGTCGAGCACGGGCAGGACAAGCCCGACGTCGTCGACGAAGGCGCCGGCGCAGGCGTGGGTCGTCGGCACAATCGCGCCGATCCGATGCGCTGCGCTCGCGTCGCGCAAGGCCTCGATCAAAAAGGCCCAGATCGCATCGACGTCGGCGTGCGGATAGGGCGGGCCGGGTACGACGCGGTTTGGCGTCGAGCGCTCCCACAGAAGCGCGCCGTCCGGCGCGAACAGCGCCAGCTTGACGTTGGTCTTGCCGATATCGAGGACGGCGGCGGCGCCGGGCATTTCGAGTCTCCGTGGGCCGCGGTCAAGCGAGGAAGAACATTTCCTCCAACGCGATCGCGACCGGCGATCCGTCGGGATTTGCTCGCATGATGTCCTTCATGTGATCCCACCAGCGACGCATCACGGGATGGGCGGGCAGCGCGTCCATACGATGATCGTCTCGCCTTTCGAGATAGGCGAACAGGATGTTCGTCTCGGGGTCGAGGTGGATCGAATAGTTGGAAACGCCGGCGTCGGCGAGCAGAGCCGCGAGCTCCGGCCATATCGCGTCATGCCGCTTGCGGTATTCGGCTGCGCAGCCCGGGTTGAGGAACATCTTGACGGCTTGGCGTTGCATGTCAGGTCTTTCTTCGCAGCACGCGCGCAACCAAGTTCGGCGCCGCGATCGAGACGATCAACAGCGCGCCGTTGAGAATGCTGATGACGATGCCCGGCACGTTGATCAGGGACAGGCCGAAGGTCGTCAGGCCCAGCAGGAAGACGGCCAACGTCACGCCGACGATCCCGCCGGAGCCGCCGGCGATGGAGACGCCGCCGAGCACGACCATGGTTATGACTTCCAGCTCGAAGCCCAGCGCGATGTTCGGGCGAGTCGAGCCGATGCGCCCCGTAAGCAGCACGGCCGCCAGTCCGGCCATCAATCCCATCAGCACGAACAGCCAGAAGCGGATACGCTTGACCGGAACGCCGGAAAAGAGCGCAGCCGTGGGGTTGCAACCGATGGCGTAAAGGCGCCGGCCGATCGTCGTCCGATGCAAGACGACGCCGAACAGAACGGCGAGAACGAGGAACAGGACAAACGAAATCGGGATCGGCAAGCGAGCCGAGATGTAGCCTTGCCCGATCGCCTGGAAACTCGCGGGATATTTCGTCAGCGCCTGGTCGCCGAGCACGACCTGCGCGACGCCGCGAAATAACGACAGCGTGCCGATCGTCACCACGATCGACGGCACGGAAAACGCCGTCACCAGCGCGCCGTTGAATGCGCCGCAGAGCACGCCGACGCCGAGGCCGATGACGATCAGCGCCGGCGTCGGCGCTCCGGCCTGGGCCGCCAAGCCCATCGCCAGGGAGGCGACCGCGATGACCGCCGCGATCGACAGGTCGATTTCACCGATGATGATGAGAAACGCCATCGCTAGCGCGAGGATGCCCTTCTCCGAGAAATTGAACGTCGCGTCGGAGAGATTGTAGAAATCGAGAAAGTACGGCGAAATGCTTGCGTTGAAGACAATGACGCCGATCAGCAATAGGACAAGGATCGTTTCCCAGCGCAAGAGAATGTCGGCAAGTCGAAGCGTCGGGCGGTCGGCGACTTCGTAGCGCGGCGCTGAGGCAGGACTTGAAAGGCTCATGTTCGGGCTCCGCCGCCGGCGAGGAGCCGCGCTTCATGCAGGATGAGCTTGCCGCCGCGCTTCTCCGAGCGGGCGTTGATGACCACGGCGGCGAGGATGACCGCGCCGGAGATCAGCGTTTGCCAGAACGGCGAGACGTTGATGACCGGCAAGGCGTTGACCACGACGCCGAGGAACAGGGCACCGAGCGACGCGCCGAAGACCGAGCCGACGCCGCCGGCGATCGACACGCCGCCGATCACGCAGGCGGCGATAATGGTGAGCTCGTAGCCTTGCCCGATGTCGGTGTAGGCGATGCCGTAGCGCGACACCCAGAGATAGCCGCACAGGCCGGAAATCGCCCCGGCCAAAGTATGCACGAAGAATTGCTGCGAACTCAGGTCGATCCCGCAGTAACGCGCCGCGACCGGGTTGCCGCCGACCGCGTAGAGCCCGCGCCCCAACCGGGTGTGGCCGAGCAGCGCCCAGAAGCCGAGGCTGACCAGGAGAGCGATGACGATGAGAATGGGGACGCCGAGGATGCTGAGCTTGGGGAAGGCGAGGAAGGCGGGACTCATGTCCTTCGAGGTCATCCAGGCGCCGCCGGCAATGAGAAAAATCGAGCCGCGATAGATCGACAGCGTGCCGAGCGTCATGACAATCGGCGGAATTCCGATATACGCGACCAAGGCGCCGTTCACGGCGCCGAGCAAGGCGCCCAGCGCGACGCCAAGCACGATCACCGCAGGGATCGGCAGCCCAGGAACGGCGCGCGAGACCAGGGCGCAAATCATGCCGACCAAAGCCAAGTTGGCGGCGACGGACAAGTCGATGCCGCGCGTCAGGATGACGGCCATTTGCGCGAGCGTCAGCATGAACAGGAAGCTGGTGTCGGTCAGCACGCCGACAAGACTTTGGGGCGTGACGAAGACCGGCGCGCGCAGGCCGATGGCGACGATCAGCCCCAAGACGATGACAGCCAGCGCCGAGTTGCGGTGACGAAGGAAATTCGCCGCCTTCATAGCGAAGCCCCCGCATTCTCGTCGGCGATGGCGGCGCTGACGATCATTTCCGCCGTGGCCTCGCCGCGCGCGAAGCGCTTTACGATTTTGCCTTCGTGCATGACGAAAATCGTATCGGCCATGCCCATCGCCTCAGGCAATTCGGAAGTGACGAGAAGGATCGCCAGGCCTTCGCTCGCCAATTCGCCCATGAACTCGTGAACCGCGGCTTTCGAGCCGATATCGATGCCCTTGGTCGGTTCGTCGAGAATGAGAATGCGCGGGTGCGAAGCGAGCCATTTGGCGATGACGACCTTCTGCTGGTTGCCGCCGGACAATTGGTTCAGCGTCTGTTCCCAGCTCGCGGCCTTGACCGAGAGGCGCGCGCCGAATCTTCGCGTCGTCGCCAATTCCTTGGCGTAGGAGATGAGGCCGTTTCGAGCATGGGCGCCGAGCGAAGCGAGCGTCATGTTGGCGCGAATGCCGAACGGCAACACGGCGCCCTGGGTCTGGCGATCCTCGGGGAGATAGGCGAGGCCGGCGCGAATGGCGTCGTCGGGCGAACGGATATCAACCGGCTTGCCGTCGATCTTGAGCGAACCGCGTGTGAGTTCGCTGAGACCGAACAGGCCTTGCATCGCCTCGGATCGGCCGGCGCCGACAAGGCCATAGAGGCCGATGATCTCACCGGCATGGAGTTTGAACGAGACCCCGTCGAATTCCGTCGCGTTGGAAACGTCATCCGCTTCGAGCACGACCGGGCCCAGTTTCACCGTGCGCTTGGGATAGACCTGACCGATCGCGCGGCCCACCATGAGGCTGACGAGATCAGCCTGGGTGACGTCGGCTATGGCGCCGGCGCCGACCTCCTCGCCGTCGCGTAGACAGGTCCAGCGGTCGGCGACCTGAAAGATCTCGTCGAATTTGTGAGAAATGAAGAGAATCGCGCAATCATGCTTCTTCAATTGCTCGATGATGAGGAAGAGATCGCTGATCTCGCGGGCCGACAGCGCGGAGGTCGGCTCGTCCATGATGATGATGTTCGCGTCATGCGAAAGCGCGCGGGCGATTTCGACCAGATGCTTTTGCGCCACACCGAGATTCTTGAGCAAGGCGCCGGCGTCGAAGTCGGCGTCCAGGCGCTTCAGCATATGGCGCGTGCGGACCTTCACCTTGAACCAGTCGACGCGCCCGCCAAGAGCAAGCGGCATGTGCCCCATGAAGATGTTCTCGGCGACGCTGAGCTCGTCGAACATCACGGTTTCCTGATGGATCGCCGCAATGCCGGCGGCCCAGGCGTCGCGCGGTCCGTTGCAGGCGAGCGGCCTGTCGGAGACGAGAATCTCGCCTTCGTCCGGCTGATAGATGCCAGTGAGGATCTTGACCAGAGTTGACTTGCCCGCGCCGTTCTCGCCGATCAGCGCCGTCACTTCGCCCGGCCGCAATGTGAGACTGACATTGTGCAGCGCGCGCACGCCGGGGAAGCGCTTTGAAACGCCCGACACCGACAAGATCGGCGCCACGGCGCCGGCGTCTTGCGGCGGGCGTTCCGAACTGAGAGCGGCCATAGCATCGAATTTCCGGCACAGAAAAATAGATGCGCGCCCGCCCCTGGAGGGCAGGGGACGGGCGCGCCGACAGTCAGAATATCTTCGCGAACTTCTCGATATTCGACTTGTCGAAAGTGAAGGGATCGGACATCGCCGCCGAACCGTCGTCGCCGATCTTGATGTCGCCCATGCGGCCGGCGTGAATCGTGGTTCCGGCCGCGCCGGTCGCCTTGCCCTCAGCGATCAGGGCGGCGATCATCGTCGCGCAATAGCCGAGATCGATCGGGTTCCAGATCGCGAACGTGTCGGTCGCGCCGGCGAGCACCGCGCCCTTCATTTCCGAGGGCAGCCCGAGGCCGGTGACGTAGACCTTGCCCACCAGACCCGCGTCGACCACCGCCTTGGCCGCCGCGACGATGCCGACCGAGGTCGGCGCGATGATGCCCTTGAGGTTCGGATAGGCCTTTATCAGGCCTTGCGTCTCGCGATAGCTCTTGTCCGCGACGTCGTCGCCGTAAACGGTCGCGACCAGCTTCATTTTCGCGTATTCGGGCTTGGCCCATTCCTTCTTCATCTCCTCGATCCAGATGTTCTGGTTCGTGGCTTGCGCGGTCGCGGAGAGGATGGCGACGTCCCCTTCGTTATTCAGCGTCTTGGCCATCATCTGCACGCACTTGGCGCCGATGAGCGCGTTGTTGGACGGGTTGAGGTGCATGATCCGGCCTTCCGGAGCGATGCCGGAGTTGAACGAAATGACCTTGATGCCGCGACTCATCGCCTTCTTGCAGACCGGCACCAGCGCGTTGGTGTCGTTGGCCGAAATCGCGATGGCGTCGACTTTCTGCGCGACGAGGGAGTTGATGACGGCGATCTGTTCCTCGGCCGTCGCCTTGGTCGGGCCGGTGTAGATCAAGTCGACGTTGCCGAGTTCCTTGGCCGCCTCGAGGCCGCCGTCGTGACAGGCGTCGAAGAAGCCGTTGCCCAGCGACTTGACGACCATGGCGATGCGGAGCCTGTCGGCGGCAAGCGTCGGACCGGCGCCGACGCCTGCGCCGGCGATGACCGAAACGCTGCCCATGAGTTGCAAAACGGACCTTCGATTCAGCATGCTTTCCTCCTGTTTCCGTACTTCCATCCCGCGAATGCGGCATGTTCTTGCTTCCGGCGAGGCCGGCCGATCAGGCGACTTCGCGCACTCCTGGCGCGACCGCCGGCTCCGCGTCGACCAATAGGGTTCTGGACGCCGGATTCCCTGAGCATTTCGAGCGCGGCGGGCGGCACGGCGCGATCGGTGATGAGAATGGCGATGCGGGACAGCGGACAGACCACGAGGCTGCCGCGCGCGACGAATTTCGAACTGTCGGCAAGCACGATGAGCTTATCGGCGCGCTTGAGCAGCTTGGTCTCCGCGCCCGCGATCAAGGGATCGCCTTCGATGACGCCGAGCGGCCCGATGGCAATCGCGCTCATGAACATCCGACTGGCGGAGTAGTTCTGAATTGCGTCTTCCTCGAACGGCGAAACGATCAGTTTCTGTTCGCGGTAGACCTCGCCGCCGGGCAACGCCACGCGGCACTTGCTGTCGTGGATCAGAGTCTCCGCCAGCGGATAGGAATTGGTCAGCACCTTCAGACGGCGCTTGCGTAGGAAGGCCGCCATCTCGAACGTCGTCGTGCCGCCATTGACGATGATCGCTTCGCCGTCTTCGCAAAGGGCGACGGCCGCCTTGGCGATCGCTCGTTTGGCCGCGACATTCAAGGTTCGACTGAAATCGAAGGAACTGGTGGCCAAGGGCGGTCGATCGGAAGAGTTGACGTTAGGCCCCGGCGCCGCTTCCAGCCCGCCATGCACGCGCGTCGCCACGCCCGAACCGGCAAGCCGCGCGAAATCCCGGCGCACTGAGGCTTCGGAAGCTCCCGTGGCGCGACAAGCGTCGGCGACGCGGACGAAGCCGCTGTCGCGCAACATTGCCTTGATGACCTGCCAGCGCTCACGCTCGTGCACGACGGCATTCCCCCGATTGGTCATAAATAGTCATCATTCAATCACATCGTCAATGGCAATTTTCAAAGCCGATCAATATCGCACTGCACCAATCATATTGCGCGGCAATCGCGCTCATTTGTGATTGACTGTGATCGAACGGCGCTTTAGGGAGCAAGGCAAATGATTTGCTCGGAGAAAGGTCCCAATGGCCCCCGTCGCAGCAACGCAGCTTCCTGATCTGCGGGGCGAGGCCCACGCCGGCGGACTCGATGAGCCGGGCCTGTGGCTCTACCGCTCGAAACTTCTCCGCTCCGATCTGCGCATCACCAATTTCGGTGGCGGCGGCGCCTCGGCCAAGGTCGACGCCGCCGATCGGCTTACCGGCGAGACAGTCAAGGTGCTGTGGGTCAAGGGATCGGACGGCAACCTCGGCGCGACACATCGTCAACGTCGACGCCGGCAACGCGGTCTCCTTCACCCGCTAGGATTCGCAATGCTCCAAATTGATTTGGGAAAACGCCATGCCCGCTATAACAGCCGATTTCATCGCCGATCAGAACCGGGCCCAACTCGCCGATCATCGCGAGGACTTCGACGCGCTCGCGCATAAGCTGGCGCGGCGCGGGCTCGACGCCGAGGCGCTGGTCAAGGACGCGACGGCCTTCGCCGTCGCCGTGCCGAGCTGGGGCGTCGGCACCGGCGGCACGCGCTTCGCGCGCTTTCCCGGTCCCGGCGAGCCGCGCAACGTCTTCGACAAGCTCGCCGATTGCGGCGTGATCAACACATTGACCCGCCTCACGCCGACCGTCTCGCCGCATTTTCCGTGGGACAAGGTGAAGGACTACGCCGAGCTGCGCGAGGCGGCGAAGAGCCACGGCCTCGCGTTCGACGCGGTCAACTCCAACACCTTCCAGGACCAGGCGGGCCAGCCGCTGTCCTACAAGTTCGGCTCGCTCACCCATACCGACAAGGCGGTGCGCGATCAGGCGATCGCCCACAACGTCGAGTGCGTCGAGATCGGCCGGGCGCTCGGCTCGAAGGCGCTGACGGTCTGGATCGGCGACGGCTCGAACTTCGCCGGGCAGTCGAGCCTCGCGCGCGTCTTCGACCGCTATCTCGACTCGGCCGCCGCGATCTATCGGGCGCTGCCCGAGGGCTGGCGTATGCTGCTCGAGCACAAGCTCTATGAGCCCGCCTTCTATTCGACGGTGATTTCCGACTGGGGCAGCAGCTATCTCGCCGCCCAACACCTCGGGCCGAAGGCCCAGTGTCTGGTCGACCTCGGTCATCACGCGCCGACCGTCAATATCGAGCAGATTGTCGCGCGCCTCGCCCGCTTCGGCAAGCTCGGCGGCTTCCACTTCAACGACAGCAAATACGGCGACGACGACCTCGACGCCGCCTCGGTCTCGCCGTTCCGGCTCTATCTCGTGTTCCACGAACTGGCCGAGGCGAGGCGGACGATCGGACCAAGCTTCTCGCCGTCGTACATGATCGACCAGTCGCACAACGTGACGGACCCGATCGAAAGCCTGATGCAATCGGCGATCGAGATCGCCCGCGTCCGGCTGCAGGCGCAGCTGGTGGACGCCGACGCGCTCGCCGCCGCACAGGAGGCCAACGATGCGCTGACGGCGCATCGGCTGCTCAAGGCTGGCTTCCTCACCGACGTTTCGCCGCTTATCGCCGAGGCGCGGCTCAGGGCCGGCGGCGCGCTCGATCCGATCGCGGCCTATCGCGCCAGCGGCTACCGGGCCGCGGTGGCGCGCGAGCGTCCGGCGGTCGCGGCCGGCTCGGCCGGCATCGTCTAGGGGATCGTCATGTCACGTCGCGGCGGCAACGAATCAGCGGATGGGTCGGCGGCTGGAATCCGGCGGGGCGCGCGTGTCGGGGAAACACCATGAACGATCTCGCGGCGCTCGCGCGCGTTTCCGCCGAGCTCGGCGGCAACCGTCTGCTGGTTCAGGCGGCGGGCGGCAACACGTCGATCAAGGCCGACGGCGTTCTGTGGGTGAAAGCTTCCGGGCGTTGGCTCGCCAAAGCGACCGACGAACCAATCTTCGTCGCGCTCGATCTCGCCCGCCTCAGGCGGGCGCTCACGCTCGGCGATCCGGCCTGCGAGACCTGCGAAGCGTTCGTGCGCGCCGATCTGTCCTCCCCAGATCTGCGTCCCTCGGTCGAGACGACGCTGCACGCCGGCCTGCCGCAGCGCTTCGTCCTCCATCTCCATTGCGTCGAAACGATCTCCTACGCGGTCCTCGTCGACGGCGCGGCCCGCGTCGCGCCGCTGCTCGACGGCCTCAAATGGCAATGGGTTCCCTATATCCGTCCCGGCCTGCCGTTGTTCCGAACGATTACGCCGGGCGCCGACATTTACGTTCTCGCCAATCACGGGCTTGTGGTCGCCGCCGATTCGCTCGAGGCGGCCGTCGGCCTGGCCGAGACGGTGCGGCGGCGGCTGGCGCGTCCGGTTCACGCCGTTGCGAGCGTCCGCGGCGTCGAACGCGCGGGCTACCGCTTTGCCGAAGCGCCCGCGCTCGCGCCGCATGCGGTTCGCTTCGCCGCGGCCGGCGCGCTCTATCCCGACCACCTGGTGTTCCTCGGCAGCGGCGCGGCGCTGATCGACAACGTCGTCGGCGCGCCGCCGGTGATTCTCGCCCCCGGCTTCCCGCCGCTGGTGCGGGACGATCTGACGCCGGCGCAACTCGCCTTGGCCGAGTGCCTCGGGGACGTGGCGGCGAGACTGGCGCCGGACGATCGTCCGCGATACTTCACGGCGCAGGAAGAGCACGACCTCACCCATTGGGACGCCGAGAAATACCGTTTGACGTCGCCCGGATCGGCATGACCCGCGCGTTCGGAATCGACGTCGGCGAGTTTCTCCATTTCTTCGGCGGTGAGGCGTTCGCGTGGCCGGCGCTTCGCATTCAAGAGCCGCCGCGGTGGCGCTGTCCCGTTTACGGTGTTCGGAGCAGGCTTCCGCTTGCCGTGTTTCGCGGCTGAAATTCCGTTACGGTGACAGTGCAGTTAATTGATTTCCGTTACCGTTACGGTGACAGTGCAGTTAATTGATTTGTTCGCCCATCGCCCATAGCCTTGCTTTGGTGCCCGGTCTCATTGGTGTCGTTATCCTCGCCTTGCCGGGCTTGCCGCAATCGCATTATGTGCACTGTCACCGTAACCTCATTATGTGCTGGACTGCACCCCTCTGGTGAGACACGCTAATTGAGTGACAGGGCTTCGTCCTGGTTCAGCGTTGGCGCGACCGGCCGCAGTTCGGCTTCGAACTCGACCGGCGGTTTGTAGCCCAGCGCCGAGTGCAGGCGCTGACGATTGTAGATGGTCTCGATGAAGGCGCCGATCTGCCGACGGGCGTCGTCGATGTTGGCGTAGGCCTTGC
Organism: uncultured Alphaproteobacteria bacterium; assembly: GCA_963775575.1. Classification (GTDB taxonomy): domain Bacteria; phylum Pseudomonadota; class Alphaproteobacteria; order Rhizobiales; family Beijerinckiaceae; genus Roseiarcus. Next base: position 182,159 of record CAVZJG010000002.1, on the reverse strand, counting down.
CGTTCACCTCCTCGGCTTTCAGCGTCTTCATGAAGCTCTCGGCCTTGGCGTTGTCGTAAGGGTTGCCGGGCCGGCTCATGCTGATGACGATTTTGCGCGCCTCCAGCCGTTCGACATAGTCGGAACACGCATACTGCACGCCGCGGTCGGAGTGGTGGATGAGACTTTCGGGCTGGGGCTGGCGCGCCGCGAGCGCCTGATCAAGCGCCTCAAGGGCGAGCGAAGCCTCGAGATGGCCGGCGAGCGCCCAGCCCACCACTTTGCGCGAGAACGCGTCGATGACGACGGCCAGATAGACGAAGTCCTCGGCCAGCCTGATGTAGGTGATGTCGGCGACCCAGAGCTGGTCGAGGCCGCTGGGACGCAGCGCGCGGGCGAGGTTTGGCCGGATCGCGAAGCCATGCCGGCTGTCGCTCGTGCGCGGGACGAAGGGCTTGGCGCGCAGGCTGAGCAGGTTGTCTTCGCGCATCAGCCTGAGCACCCGCTTGGCGTTGACGATCAGGCCTTGCCGGCGCAGCGCCTGCGTGACGCGACGATAGCCGTAATGGCGATGAGCGAGCGCTTCGCGTTGGATGAGATCGCGCAGATCGGCGTCCGCGCGGGCGGGAGCGTGCGGGCCGAAATGGCGGTAGTAGCCCGCGCGCGACACGTCCCCGAGGGCGCACAGGCGCCGGACGTTGGCGTCGTCTTCGAGAAAGCCTTGCAACTCGTCGGCGGTCATTTTTTCGACGACCGCGTAGAGATGGGCGCGCCGCCGTTCGGGGGCGTCGCGTCCCAGAGCCGCAAGGCTTCGCGAAAAAAATGCAGATCCGCCTGCTGACGCCCGATCAGCCGTTCCAGTTCGGCAATGCGGGCCTGCGCTTTCCTCAGCTCCTGCGAAGCCTGCGCAGCGGGCGCGACGGCGTCCGGAGAGGACGACGGAGCGACCGCCGCGCAGGCTTCGGCGGCCTTCCAGCCCGGCTTCCGCCCGCGTTTGCGGTTGAACCCGGCCGACCCCATCGCCCGCCAAGCGTTGCGCCACTGATACAAAAGCTTCCGCTTGACCCCAATCGCCGCGGCCACCGCGGCAATCTTCTCGCCAGCTTCCAGCCGCCGCACCGCGGCTTCCTTGAACGCCTCCGAAAACTGCCGCGGACTCTTGCCCGGTTCCGACATGGTTCCTCCTCGGAAGCCATGTCACCCTTTTACCCGTGTCTCAACTTCGGGGTCCACTCCAGTGCACTGTCACCGTAACCCGTAACCTTGTCACCGTAACCTGAAGGTAAACCCGAGACGCAGTTTATCGATAGCGAGCATGACCTCCTCGCCGAACGGCGAGCATTCCCATGGTTGCAAGGCTCGCAAGCTTGAACGTCTGGAATGAGCGAGTCCGACTGTCCCAAGAATGACCAAAATCGGGACAGCGCCGGCGCCACGTCTGCAAGCAGTGCGCCAGAAAGCGAGCCACCGTCCCGACACTGTCTGCAAACGTGGCGGCGGCGGTCTGTGCTCGCCAAGAAGCCCAAGAGGTCAACTATTTGCCATGAACCGGCGAACTTCTCAGGGCAAAGTCGGAAGAAGCCATTGGCCGGTGCTTGCGTAAGTCCGATCAAACCGATAGTGGGGGTTGCAAAAAGTTGCGAATCAGTGGCGTCGCGTCGAATTTCATCCGGAGGATGAAATATGACACAATTGTCCACTCGAGAGGGTCATTTTGGCCTTCCTTATCGTTCCGTCACGACGGAAACTAAGGCGCGCGCCAAACAGCTGCTTACTCGCGTCAGTCAAGACATTGGCTTAGCGACGGTCGCTCGCGAGCTCGAAATTCCGACACACGATATCGAGCCCGAGCTGCTCGAGGCCGTCAAACGCGGCGACCGCTACCTGTTCTTGCTTATGCCGAAATCCAGACCCAACGCTGCTTCAAACGTGTCTCGCGCCCCTCTCCTATCCAAGGTTTGCGAAATACTGGATCAATCTTTCCTCGCGTTCTAGCGGCCGGCCATCTGCGGCGACTGTCCGAGAATGACCATGAATGGGACGCTTGCGATCCGATATGTGGTTTCCTGTTTGGCGGGATGGGGCGATTCTTGGGCATGGCGCAAACTGTCACATCGGATAACGCAGTGATATATTTGCGATAATTTTGATCGGTAGTGGAGACGCCCGCACAGACGCGGCGAGAGTTTTCGATCCGCTCCGCGTCACGTCGCCTGGTTGCCGCTGATGCGCAATTGCGGCGGCGCGGCGGCGCCGCGGGCGAGATCGGCGGTGGCCGGCTCGTCGAAATTCATCCCCAGGATCGCGCCCCGGCTCGCGCCGGAGATGACGTTGTCGGCGATGACCGCCGCGCCCGCCCCTTGGGCGATCGAGACGCCGACGCCGATCGGCGCGTCGCGCACGACGTTGCCCACGACCGCCACGTCCCTGAGCGAAGCGCCCCAGCCGACGAGAACGCCGACCCACGCCGCGCCTTCGATCACGTTGCCGCCGACCGTCGCGTCGGCCTCGACCTTGACGCCGCATTCGTAGCCGAATTCGTGGCCGGAATGGCCTTGGCTGGGCTTGAGATTGCGGATGACGTTGCCCGAGCAGACCGCCGCGCGGCCGCCGTGGTCGGCGAAATTGACCATCTGCACGCCACAGACGGCGCCGTCGATGGAATTGTCGGTGATGACGCAGCCCTCGAATTCGAATTCGGCGAAGATCGCCGTCTCGCCGAGGTCGGCGCACGTGTTGCCGCTGATGACGACGCCGGCGCCGCCGTTGTTGCGCACCGCGGAATAGGCGCAGCGGCGGATCGTGTTGCCGGCGACCACGACGCCGCCGGCGCGGAAGATCGAAATGCCGTTGCCGTATTGCCCGGTCCCCCCGGAAACGTTGCGGATGTCGTTGACGCGGTTGCCCGAGACGCGCGTTGCGTCGTCGCCGCGGGTCGTGCGCCAAATCTGAATGCCGTTGTCGCCGCAGCGCTCGACGCGGTTGTCGGCGATGACGAGGCCGGCCGCATCGGTGGAAAAAACGCCGCCGGCGGCGACGTCGCGAATGCCGTTCCGCTCGATCCAGCCGCCGCAGCCACGCAAGCGCAAGCCGACGCCGCCCGCGCGTTCGATCGCGCAGTTGGTGATCGTGAGTTCGCCGACATGGGAAAAGTCGACGAGGCCCTTGTCGTCGTCGAGCGGACGGTCGGCGCCGTCGAAGGTCAGCCCCGAGAGCGCGACGCGCACGCCGCCGTCGGCCGCGACGAGCGGTCCGCCGCCTTGGAGCACGAGCCGCGTCGCGCCGGGAACGCCGACGAGCCGGGCGCCGTCGGGCAGGCGCAAGGCCGCGGTGCGCAACGTTCCGGCCGGCAGGACGACGGGACGGCCGGCGCGGGTCGCCGCATCGATGGCGCGCCGAAGCGCGGCGGTCGCGTCGCCGCCCGCGCCGAGTTCCTCGCCGCGGCTGCTCAGGATCGGCGACAGGCCAGCGCCCGCCAAGGCGACGGCGCCGCCGATCATCCGGCGTCGGTTGACGGTCATGCTCCCTCCCGAATGCAACACGTTGTAGCTTATTTCGCACGGCTTGCGAGCGTCTGCGCGGGCGAATGAAATTTGCTTAAAGGGGCGCCGGTCGAGCGCTTGTCGTCGCCCGCGTGTCGCGCCCCCCGCGCGTCGTCTCGGGTCCGCCTCTCTCGTCTTGCCCTTCGGCGCCCGCGGTATTACTCTTACATGTAAGAGTAAGGAATCGACCATGCGCATCACCTCGAAAGGCCAAGTGACGATCCCGGCGGAAATCCGCGAACGCGCGGGTCTGCTGCCGCATACCGACGTCGATTTCGAATTCGACGGCAACGTTGTGCGGATACTCCCCGCCCCCGCGCCCGCCAAGAGCGGCCGAGGGGCGCGCGTGATCGCCCACTTGCGCGGACGCGGGGACGTCGCGATGAGCACAGACGCCATCATGGCGCTTACGCGCGGCGAATGAATGAGCGCGGTGCTGATCGACAGCAACGTCCTCCTCGACCTCATGAGCGAGGACGCGCAATGGTTCTCGTGGTCGGCGGCGGCGGTGGCTAGCGCGGCCGATCGCTTCCGTCTCGTCATCAATCCGATCATCTACGCCGAAGTCTCGGTGCGCTTTTCGCGGATCGAGGACCTGGAAGCGGCGCTGCCGAAAGAAATGTTCGAGCGAGAGCCGATTCCCTATGAGGCGGCCTTTCTCGCGGGGAAGTCGTATCTCGCTTACCGGCGACGCGGCGGATTGAAGCGATCGCCTCTCCCCGACTTTCTGATCGGCGCCCACGCGGCGATCGCGGGATATCGGTTGTTGACGCGCGACGCGGCGCGCTATCGCGCCTATCTTCCGAACCTGCCGCTCATCGCGCCTGATTGAGCCGGCTCGCGGGAGGACATGATGGCGCGGACGCAGCGCCGGTTGTGGCCGGGCCTAGCCCACCCGCTCCAAGCGACGGCGCCTCCGACTATCCGATCTTCGCCAGCCGCTCGATAAACCGCCGTTTACCGGCGTGTCGTTCCCGGATCGCGCTCAGGCGCTCTTCGAAATCGGGCGTCGCGCCGCGGGCCTCCGCCACCGACCGCAGATCGAGCAGAAGGGCCGCCGCCTTGTCGTAACCGGCCGGGTTGCGGCGTTCGATTTCGGCTTCGACCTCGCGCCAAACGCCTTCGCCCCGCCGCGCGATCGCCGTGAACCGGACCTGACGGGCTTTCTCCGCCTCTTCCGCCTGCCGCTTGCGTTCGGCGGCGAGCTTCTCGGCCGCAGCCTGCTTGCGAGCGAGACGGATCGCGGCGGCGCGCGCGCGTAACTCGCCGACGGTTCGGACAGCGACCGGCGCGGCGCCGGCGCTCGCGGCCATGCGGTCCCTGACTTTGGCCCGTAGCTCGGCGGCGACATGCGGATCGCCGTCGACCAGCCGCGACAACAGCGCAGTCTTCTCGGCGCCGGTCATCGCCGAGATGATCGCCCGAACCGCTGCCGAGGACCCCGCGTTCGTCGGCGCGGCGGCGCCATGCTCGGCGGCGGCGGCGACAAGGTCGGGATCGATGCCGAAGAAATCCGCGAAGGCTTCGAGCGCCCCGGTCAGCGGCCCAATTCCGGGCATAGGCTCAGGTTCGTCCGCCTCGAATACATCGGCTTCGACCGCTGTCAGCCAGAGAAGGTAGAAGAGCCGCAAGTCGCCTGCGAGAACCTCCGCGCGAAGCGGCGCCAGGGCCGCGAGCCGGCCCGAGCCGCCGTCCCCGTCCTCCGATTCCACCTCGTCGCGCGCGACGTCCAGGATCAGGTTGTCGCCCGAAACGCGCAATTCGGCGCAATCGACTTCGCGCAGAAAGGCGTCGACGGCGCTGCGATCGACCAGCCGCTTCGGCAGCCGGATCATCAAGCGGCGCGAGCCCCAGTTGGCGAGATAGAGGTGAAGATCGAACCAGCGCTCCATCAGTTTGGCCGGGTCGCCTTTGAAGTCGCCCCATTCGTACGAATTGGTGAAGCTCATCGCGGTGATCCGCGCCCGCGTCGACAACGCTCGAAGGGCCCGACGATCCGCTTCGCCGAGCGGGCGGTCGATCGCTTGGAACTCATAGTACTGGTATTCGCTCATCGTTGCGGTCGCCGTTCCCTGTCGAGGACGAAAATGACGGATATGCGCAGCCGGTCCGCGTCGTCAGACTGGATGCAGGTGACCGTCCGTTTCGAGAATCCGCAGCGCCTCGGCGAGCGTCACGCCGTGGTGCAGTCGCCACCATCTGCCCGTGTGCCGCATCCAGTCGATGTCGAAACGGTCTCGTCCCACACGGTCGATGCGCGCGAAGGGCGCGTCGAACTCCTCGCCGCGATTGTCTTCCATGCCGGACCGGTAGCGCTGGATGAAGCGATATCGCCCCGCCGCCCAAGCGCCATGGATATCGACGACATAGTTCCATTGCGTCGGCCTGATCTCCGGCAGGAACCGCGGTTTGAGGACGTCGCGGATGAACGCCTCGCATGCGGCGACGATCTCCCGCTTCTCCGCCTCGTCCGGCGGGACCGGCCGCGGCGCGCGCGTTGTCCGCATCCATTGTTTCTTTCTGGCCATCTTCCTGATCCGTATCTGAATTTCCTTCGTCGCCAAACGTCGTATAAGCTTGAATGACGGCTCGCCGGGCGGCATTTCGCCGGAATGGGACGAAATAGCGCAGCAATTCGCCACACGTTCCCGCCCGTCCGAGCCGCCGCCAGCCGGCGCTGGAGCCCGCTCGCACTTCGGCGGCCGGGGCGGCGTGTTTCTTTACGCTCCGCGCCGCCGGTTCTATAGCCTTCGCCCTCCGCCGCGTCCGATCGCGCGACAACGCTGCAAACGAGGCCGCCATGAACCTTGCCGACCCGACCCTGCTGCGTTCGCAGTGCCTAATCGACGGCGCCTGGGTCGGCGAAGGCGTCGATCCCATCCGCAATCCCGCCGACGGCGCGCTCATCGCCAGCGCGCCGCGCCTCGGCGAAAGCGAGGCGGTTGGCGCGATCGAGGCGGCGGCGCGCGCGTTTCCGCGCTGGGCTAAGCGCACCGCCAAGGAGCGCGCGGCGATCCTCCGGCGCTGGTTCGATCTCATCGTCGCCAACCGCGACGACCTCGCGCTGATTATCACCAGCGAGCAGGGCAAGCCGCTCGCCGAGGCGCGCGGCGAAGTCGACTACGCCGCCTCGTACGTCGAATTCTACGCCGAGGAGGCCAAGCGCATCTACGGTGACATCAACCCGACGTTTCGCGCCGATTCGCGCATTCTCGTTCTCAGGCAGCCGATCGGCGTCGTCGCGGCGATCACGCCGTGGAACTTTCCCGCGGCGATGATCGCCCGCAAGGTCGCGCCGGCGATCGCCGTCGGCTGCACGGCGGTGGTCAAGCCGGCGCACGCGACGCCGCTGACTGCGCTGGCGCTCGGCGAACTGGCGCAGCGCGCCGGGCTGCCGGCCGGCGTCCTCAACGTCCTCACCGGCGGCGCGGCGGCGATCGGCAAGGCGATGTGCGAACACCCGGCGGTGCGCTTCGTCGGCTTCACCGGCTCCACCGAAGTCGGCAAGCTGTTGATGCGCCAGGCCGCCGGCACGGTGAAGAAGGTCGGGCTGGAGCTCGGCGGCAACGCGCCGTTCATCGTCTTCGACGACGCCGATCTCGACGCGGCGGTCGAAGGCGCGATCGCCTCGAAATTCCGCAACACCGGTCAGACCTGCGTCTGCGCCAACCGCCTGTTCGCCCAGGACAAGATCTACCACGCCTTCGTCGACAAGCTGACGCGCGCGGTCGGCGTGCTTCGCGTCGGCGAGGGAACCCAAGCCGGCGTCGACCAGGGGCCGTTGATCGACGAGGCGGCGCTCGCCAAGGTCGAGGCCCATGTCGCCGACGCGCTGGCCAAGGGGGCGCGCGCGACCATCGGCGGCAAGCGCCACGCGTTCGGAGGGACATTCTACGAGCCCACCGTGCTCGCCGACGCGACGCCGGCGATGCGGCTCGCGCGCGAGGAGACCTTCGGTCCCGTCGCGCCGGTGTTCCGCTTCAAGGACGAGGCCGACGCCATCCGTCTCGCCAACGACACGCCATTCGGCCTCGCCGCCTACTTCTACGCGCGCGACCTCGGCCGCGTCTGGCGCGTCGCCGAAGCGCTCGAGTACGGCATGGTGGGGATCAACTCCGGCCTGATCTCCTCCGAGCTCGCCCCCTTCGGCGGCGTCAAGCAATCCGGCCACGGCCGCGAAGGCTCGCGCCACGGCGCCGAGGAATACGTCGAGATCAAGTACATGCTGATGGGCGGGCTGGATCGGTAGAGGGCAAAGGCGCGGAGGGCGTGGGTTCCTTCACTCGAACAGCTTGGCTATGTCCGCCATCGGCCGAAACCGCTTCATCGGCTGATCGGGCAAGGAGAGAAAGCAATCCCGCTCGTAGAAGCGTCGCGCCGCTTCGTCCTTGGCGTCGACGATGACCGCGAACGAAGCGATTTCGCTGCGGACGGAGCGAAACAACGCATCGGCGATCAGGAGCCGTCCGCACCCTTTGCCGCGACGGCGCCAATCGGCCGCGAGCCTGCCCAGAAGGGCAGCGGGAACGAGGGGATATCGCGGCGGGGGTTCCGCTTTCGACGCCGAATGACACGCCTTTGGCGTCGGCGGCCCCGCTTTCGGGGGCCGCACGATCTTGAAATTAATTGACTCTCGCGAAACGGCTCAGAATTCCTCCCAGGCGATGGAATCCTCGCCGACGGAGGCGGGCGCGCCATTGACGCCCCCCTTCGCGACGGCGCACGCCGGCCGCACGGGCGCCTGGCGCGCTTCCGGATTTGGGTTGCTCGACGCGACGCGCGGCTCCGTCCTTGAAGCGGCCGGGGCTTTCGCCGGCTGCCGGAAGGCGTGCGGCGCAGCTTTTTGCAACTGACCGCGCAAGGCGGCGTCGGCGCTCGTCGAACCGACCTGGAACTGCCCGACTAGACCCGAAAGCTGGTCGGTTTCCTGCGACAGCGAATGGCTCGCCGCCGTCGACTCCTCGACCATCGACGCATTCTGCTGCGTCACCTGATCCATCTGATTGATCGCGGTGTTGACCTGCTGGAGCCCGGTCGCCTGTTCCTGCGCGCCGGCGGCGATGTCGCTGACGACGCGGTTGATCTCGGTCACCTGCGCCAAGATGCGCTCGAGCGACTGGCCGGTCGCGGCCACTAGCTTGACCCCGTGATCGACCTGCGCAGTCGAAGCCGAAATCAGCCCTTTGATCTCCTTGGCCGCCTCGGCCGAACGCTGCGCCAGCGCGCGCACTTCGGAGGCGACCACGGCGAAGCCGCGGCCCGCGTCGCCCGCCCGCGCCGCCTCGACGCCGGCGTTGAGCGCGAGCAGGTTGGTCTGGAACGCGATCTCGTCGATGACGCCGATGATCTGGCTGATCTGCTGCGACGACTTGGCGATGGCGTCCATCGCCTCGACCGCCTGGCGCACGACCTGGGCGCTCTTCTTGGCGTCTTCGTCGGCGGTGACGACGACCTGGCGCGCATGGGCCGCCCCTTCGGCCGATTTCTTCACCGTCGCGGTGATCTCCTCGAGCGCCGCCGCGGTTTCCTCCAGGCTCGCCGCCTGTTGTTCGGTGCGGCGCGACATATTGTCGGAGGCCGCCGACAACTCCCGCGTCCCGGAGTGGATCACGCTGGTGCTCGAGACGACGCCGCGCACCGTCTCCATCAGCTTCTCCGCCGCCGCGTTGAAGTCGTCGCGGATCTTGGCGAATTCGGAGGGGAAGTCGCTATCGAGCCGCGTCGTCAGATCGCCGCCGGCGAGGCGCTGCAAGCCGTCGCCGAGCGAAGCCATCGCTCTGCTCTGCACCGCGGCGGCGCGCGCCTTCTCGCCTTCGACGCGCCCGCGCTGGGCTTCTGCCTCGGAACGATGTTCGGCGGCCTCTTTCTCGGCTTGCACGCGCTGGATGGCGTTGGTCTTGAAGACTTGCACCGCCCCGGCCATTTCGCCGATCTCGTCGCGGCGATCGACCCCCTCGATCTCGATGCCGTGGTCGCCTTTGGCGAGCGCCTTCATGCGCTCGATCATGCGCGCGAGCGGACGGGCGATTTTCATCGTCGTCATCCATATCGCGATCACGCCGGCGATGAGCGTGGCGCCGGCGCCGGCGATCGCCATGCTCCAGATTGCGGCGCTCGCTTGTTTGCGGAGGCTCTGGCTCGCCTCAGCGTTTGAGGCGATGACCTTGCTGGACAACTTGTTCATGCCATTGACAAGCCCGTGAGCCTCCAAGTCGATCTGATTGGCGATCCCCATCGCCTGGATTTGGCCCGACGGGTCGGCGCTCACTTCATAGGTCTTCTTGGCCTCGTCGACGAGCCCGGAGAAATGCTCCCTGATTGTGACGATCTCGGCGGCGAAGTCGGGCAGTTGAGCCGTCGCCTGCTCCAAGACCTTGACGCTTTCCGACGCGATGTTGTCGAATTGCTGCTTCCACGCGGCGCGTCCCTCATCGGTACCGTCATGAAGCAGGTTGGTGATAATGGACTGCGGGATGGTGTTTATCATCCGCGCGGCGCTATTGAGCTCGACCACCGCCTGGTCACGCCGCTCGATGATATCGCTTGCCGTCGAACTGACGGCGTTGAGTTGCACCGCCCCGAACCCCGCCACGGCGAGGACTCCTATCGCCATCAGCACGAGCGGAATCAGCACTTTCGTGCGCAGCTTGAGATTGTCGATGGTCATCTGAGTCCTCGGGAAAGCAGCGCGCGGGCCCTGGCTGGTCCTCGCCGCACGACGCGAAAGGGTTGGCAGCCAAACTCGGCATTGGAGAGGAATTCCGGGTCGAAACCGGCACGAACAAGCGGCATCATGCCCGCGAGCGCCAGCGAAGCCGAAGCGCTCGAATGTCGTGATGCTATTTCCATACGAAAATGCTTAATCCATGCTTAAGCGTTCCTTCTCGCTCCGGCGTGCTCATCCGGGAGGCGCCGACTTGCAAGGCGAGTCGGGCGCAGTAAGACACTGTGGCTGGCATGAGGTTAGCCACGTCGCCATGAATCGCATCGAGGTCGAGCGCTGCCACGATGCCATGCAGTAGCGAATGTCCGCTTCGACATTTCGAGCGTCCGAAAGCCGCCAAACCGCTGTCGCAATTACGGTGACACGTGGAATTACGAATTACGGTGACACGTGCATAAATCCCTAATTCGAAGTCTCGTCGGCCACTCCTCCCTGTCGATTGAGGCCGCGATTGCGAGCGGTTGGGGTCACGGTCAAGGCTCCCCTGAATAAGGGAATTATGCATGCGTCACCGTAATCCGCACCGTAATCCGAAGGCTCCCCTGAATAAGGGAATTATGCATGCGTCACCGTAATCCCGTAATCCCCGTAATCCCATTGGTGCTCATCATCATTGTCGGCATCGCGTTCTATTACTTCAACCGCCGAAATGGCGGCGCCGATGCGATTACGGTGACACGTGCATAAATCCCTTATTCGAAGTCTCGTCGGCCACTCCTCCCTGCCGATTGAGGCCGCGATTGCGAGCGGTGGGGGTCACGGTCAAGGCTCCCCTGAATAAGGGAATTATGCATGCGTCACCGTAATCCCAAGGCCGTCTCCGGATGCGCGGCGTCGGCGAGCCAGATGGGGCGCTTCGAGACGCGATGGCTCGCATCGGAAAAGAACCTTTCGGCGCTCGTCGATCTCTCCGGCCAATGGATCGACAAGGTTCATGGCCGCCGTCCGCCGCGAGGCGTCGTCCTGGATATGGATTCGAGCGTCAGCCCAACCCACGGCGAACAAGAGAACAGCGTCTGGAACGGGCATTACGAATGCACCTGCTATCATCCGCTGTTCGTGTTCAACCAATATGGCGACCTGGAACGCTGCGCGCTGCGACCGGGGAACGTTCACAGCGCCGATGGCTGGCGGAACGTCCTGGAGCCGGTCGTGGCGCGCTATCGCCGCAAGCTCTCGCGCCTCTATTTCCGCGCCGACGCCGGCTTCGCCAATCCCGAAGTCTATGAGTATCTCGAAGGCGAAGGGATCAAATACGCGATCCGGCTCCCGGCGAACCGCGTGTTGCAGGAACGGATCAGTTATCTGCTCACGCGCCCTGTCGGCCGCCCCTCGCTTGATGTCCGGCGCTCCTACGCGAACTTCACCTATCAGGCGGGAAGCTGGACGAAGCCGCGCCGCATCGTCGCAAAGGTCGAATGGCATCCGGGCGAACTCTATCCGCGTGTCGGCTTTATCGTCACCAACATGGCTCGCCCCGGCGAGAACGTCGTCGCCTTCTACAACAAGCGCGGCACGTGCGAACAATGGATCAAAGAGGGCAAAGGCGCGATCCGATGGACACGGCTGTCGTGCCGTACATTCGTTGCCAACGCCGTTCGGCTTCAGCTTCATGCGCTCGCCTATAATCTCGGCAATTTCCTGCGCACGTTGGCGACACCCGAACCAATAAAGGATTGGTCGCTGACCAGCCTCAAAGAGAAGCTGATCAAGATCGGCGCGAAGGTCGTGAGCCACGGTCGCTATGTCGCGTTTCAGATGGCGGAGGTCGCGATCCCGAGAAACCTCTTCGCCGACATCCTGCGGTTGATCGCGGAGTTGAGGCCGCCGCCGGTCACGTCGACAGCGTAAGGCGTTCGGCGTCACGCGTATCATCAAAAACAAAGGGAGACATGCGCCTTGATTGCAGACGATTCTGCGCTCTCAGCATTCGATTTGGCTTCGGCGCGCCTCGGCACCGTGCGCCGACGACCCGGCGGCGGTCAGGCGGACGGTCCAGGCTTGCTAGGAGCCAGAAACGGTGGCAGTTTGGGCTTGACCCGCCGTCCATCCGGCGGATGTCGGATAAGTGGGAGGCGCAAATGCATTATGTAATCACTGGATTGCTCTTTTTACTTATGACGCAGCTGTCGCTCGCGTGTTCGTTTGATACCGATTGTTCGCCAGGAAGCCAGTGCGTAAAATCGAGTGGGTCTATTTATGGCGTGTGCGCAGGCGGACTGTTTCCCGGAAACTCGAATGATCGCGTTCCCGTAACATCGCCGCTTGATATCAATGGGACTGTGGGGAATACTTGTTCGTTCGATACCGATTGTGGACCTGGAAGCCATTGCTACAAAGGCTCGGGCATTTACGGGACTTGCGGCCGGTAGCAGCCACAAGTTCGCCGAATGGCGGCGACGCATAGCGGTGCGGGGTGAGCTTCGGCTTACGCCCCATGCGGACGCCCTTCGTTCGCGCGATCTGTCGGCCTTCGCCGGTGCGCTTGATGATCTGCAAGCCGTCCCACATTGAGCGCGTGGCGCGATCCCATTCGACAATCACCAGCTCGTCGCCGGTAAGCGCCTTCGTCATAATTCTTGAATTTTGGACCATCAGCCATCATAGGATGAGCATGGCCGACGATGATGAAATTAAAAGCTCGATCCGGGATGCGGGGTTTCTCTCGCCTGGTATCGCTGACCTCGTGCCCATGTATCGGCGGCAATCGCCCGCTTGGTTTGATCTCATCGAAGGTCTCAACACCCTTGGTCAGAGGCAAATGCATCGCGGCATCGAAAAGGCTGCAAAGCTCTCGTCGCTCGATCCCATCAACATTGCGACGCGCCTCTTTATGCGAACGATGTCAAATTTTCAGGGGAGCGTCCTTCTCGCTGAACGCGGAATGGTGGTGGAGGCGCAAACGCTGACTCGAAACTGCTACGAGAACAGCTTTTGGATCGGGGCCTTTTTGAGCAGTCCCACAGAAGCCCTTGAAGCATTCCAGCTCGACGAAACGAAGAGCCAAGATTCCCGTGCCGATGCGTTCTTACGCATCGTTGATGAGCATGGCGACGAAGCTGCGCAAAAGGAGACCCGCGAGCAATTCGCAAGTCGTCGAGAAAAGTCCAAAAAGGCAGCTCTTGGATTGGAAAAGCTTGCTAAGTTGGCGGGCTTGCACCCGTCCTTTGCCTTCTACAAGGAGGCATCAGCGAGTTCAGCTCATCCGTCATTGTATTCGATCGATCGTTACTTCGACAAAGTTCCGAGCGGTTGGCAGGGATTTGTTGGCGGTCCTGACACACCAGAAAACGTGACTCTCGCTCTAAGCCTCACATGCCACGCCCTGATTGGCGCTCTTGCCGCGTTCGGTCAGCTCATAGGCCAATCGGACGATGACCAGAAGCTATTTGATCTCAACACGAACTATAAAGTTCTAGCTGGCGTGGCCGAGTGAAATCGCGCGCCCGCGCCGCGCTGGTTCGCCGTCTCTCAAAAGCCCTGGATTTTCGGGCGAAACCCGCTGTTTCATAATTCGTGAATTTCGTGACACAGCGAAACGGCTTCCGAGGCCGACTGTCCCAACAATGACCATGAATGGGACAGTCGCCGGCGAGCGCACCGGTCTGGCGCTATAATGGCCGCATGGCAACCGAAGCAAGATACCAGGCCCCCAAGACGCTCAGAGCGCCCACCAATCCAACCCACGGCGACCCGACACTCGCGCCGGAATTAGAATTAGAATTACGGAATTCGGAATTAGAATTACGGTGAATTACGAATTACGGAATTACGGTGACACGTGCATAAATCCCTAATTCGAAGCCTCGTCGGCCACTCCTCCCTGCCGATTGAGGCCGCGATTGCGAGCGGTGGGGGTCACGGTCAAGGCTCCCCTGAATAAGGGAATTATGCATGCGTCACCGTAATCGCCGTAATCGCGTAATCGCGTAATCGCCGTAATCGCCCGTAATCCCGTAATCCCGCTTCCGGAAAATTGTCGCGACAATTTCTTTCCGATAATCGGAATTCGCGCTATATTGAATCGCGGGCGAGTTCGGCGGGGTATCGCCGGGCCGCTCGTCGCGGCCGAAACGACGGAAGAATTGGAGAAAACGCGATTCCGGCTCGACCGACCGACAACCCCTTGATTTCCCTCGAAACGGCCAAGGAAAAAAGTTTGAAAATCCTTGGAAAAGTTTGGAATTTCCTTGGAATTTCCTTGGAAAAGTTTGGAAATCCTTGGAAAAGCTTGGAAAAGCTTGCCGCCGCGGCGATAGGATGCTCAACCCCCCAATGGGCCGGCGTCCGCTGACGGGCGAAGCGCTCGCGGCGCGGGCGCGGCGGAAAATCGTCACGCAAGCCCTTGAAAACAGGCGATCGCGTCCGAAAGTGGCGCGCGCCTCGGTCGGTTCGGCCGTCGCCTCCGCCGCCATGCGCTGCGCCGATCCAGGCCCCACGCGCGGCGTCGCGCCGTCAGTAGGCTGTTCCGTCCTTATGCGCGAACCGCAACTTGCCGTCGACGTATTCCGCCACGAGATCGTCGTCGGGATAGTTCACCGCTTCGCCCGGCGCGCGATCGCCCACTTCGAGATAGACGACGTCCTCGCCGGTCTCGTTGATGAGGCGATGGCCGTTCCCCGTCCCGGCTTTGAAGCCCGCGCACATGCCGGGCGCGAGCCGGACCTTGCCCTCGTCGGTGTGCAGCGTCGGGCGCCCCGTGAGGATGTAGACGAACTCGTCCTGCTTGGCGTGCGCGTGGCGCAGCGTGGACGAGCCGCCGGGGGCGATGCGCGTCAGATTGACGCCGAAGTTGGTCAGGCCAAACAAATCGCCGAGCGGCCGCTTCTCGCGGCTTTTCATGGGCGAGGCGAAGGGTTCGGGATAGCTCGACGGCTTGGCGCGCGCCGGCGCATCGGCGGCGCGGATGGCGACGGGGCGTTCGGAATCGGACATGGCGGGCCTCCGAACCGATAGATAAACGATCCGCGGCCGCGCGTCATCGCGGCGCCCTGGCGCTTCGCCGCCGCCGCGGCTAGATAGGGGCGAGAACAGGGGAGCGCAGGCTCATGAGAGGTTTTCTAATCCGCGCGGTCGTGGTCGCGATTGGGCTGTGGCTCGCTTCGCAGATTGTCCCCGGGGTCGAGATTCGTTCCACCGGCAGCCTGATCGCCGCGGCGCTGCTGCTCGGAATCGTCAACGCCTTCGTGCGGCCGATCCTGGTGATCCTGACCTTGCCGATCACCCTGCTGACGCTCGGCCTGTTCCTACTGGTCATCAACGGCCTGATGATCGAGCTGGTGTCGCACTTCCTCACCGGCTTCGTCGTCGTCGGCTTGTGGCCGGCGATCCTCTCGGCGATCGTGGTCGCCGTCACGAGCTGGCTGATGTCCGGCTTCATCGGCCCGCAAGGGCGCATCGAAGTCGTGACAGTGCGCCATTACGGGCGCGACGAATAAAGGCGCGATGCGGCCGAGCGCGCTCCTTCATAGCGGCCTCGCCGCGGCGAAGAACGCGATCCGCGTCTCGCCGTAGACCCGCTCGTCCACCAGGTCGAGCGCCGGCGGCGCGGCGATTTCGGCCTTGGCCGCCTCTTCGACGATGACGAGCGCGCCCTCGGCGAGCCAGTTCCCCGCGCAAAGCGCCGCCAGCGCTGGGCCGGCGAGGCCCTTGTCGTAGGGCGGGTCGAGAAAGGCCAGGGCGAACGGCGGCCCGGCGGGCGCTCTTCCGAGCCGGGTCGCGTCGGCGCGCCAGATGCGCGTTGCGCCGCCGAGCGCCAAGGCCTCGACGTTGGCGCGCAGCAGCGCGCGCGCCTCGGCGCCGTTGTCGACGAACAGCGCAAACGCGGCGCCGCGCGACAGCGCCTCGATCCCCAGCGCGCCGGAGCCGGCGAAGAGATCGACGACGCGCGCGCCCTCGACGACGGCTCCATGGCGATGGACGACGATGTCGAAGATCGATTCGCGCAAGCGCTCCGAGGTCGGCCGGATCGCGCGCGAATCCGGCGCGTGAAGGACGCGCCCTTTCAGCCTGCCGCCGACGACGCGCATTGCTCTACGGGCGCCACGGCGGCCGCTTGCCGCCGGGCTCGCCGCCTCGCGGCGGGCGGCCTTGCCCCGAGGGCGGGCGCTTGCCGTTGGGCCCGCCGCGCTCTCGCGACGGGGGGCGGCCGTCGCCGGCGGGGGCGCGTTTCTCGAACGGCTTGCCGCCGCGCCGATCGGGGCTCGCCGACGCGCGGCGTTCCTCTCGGCGCGCGGCGCCCTTAAGGCGCGAGCGATCGCGCCGCGCCGTCTCGGCGGCGCGCCGGCGCAACTCCTCCGGCGTCGCCACGATCCGCTCAACCTTGATCTCGCGGCCCTTGCGGTCGCTGGTCGCACTGCGTTCGATGCGCCTGCGCGGGCCCGTCGCGCCCCGCTCGATCTCGGCGCGCAACGCCGAAACGTGTTTGCGCTTGCGCGGCGGCTGCGAGGGCTCGGGTTCGCTGCGCCGCGCGGCGCCGCCGCGATCCGGCCGCCCGCGCCCGCCCGCCGAGCGCCCTTCGCCGCGCTTTGGCGCAGCCGACGGCGGCGGCGGCGCGGCGCGGTCGACGATCTCGGCGTCGAAATTGACGCCCGCCTCCCTCGCGAGCTTGGCGCCGAGCTGATCGCGCAGCACCCGCGTGCGCACCTCCGCGACCTCGCCCTCGGCGAGGTCGCCGAGTTCGAACGGGCCGAAGGAGACGCGGATCAGCCGGTTGACGGACAGGCCGAGGTGCTCGAGCACGCGCTTGATCTCGCGGTTCTTGCCCTCGCGCAGGCCCATCGTGATCCAGACGTTGGAGCCCTGCTCGCGCTCGAGCCGCGCCTCGATGCCGGCGTAGTGAACGTCGTCGACGGTCACGCCGTCGGCCAGGGCGTCGAGCCGCGCCTGGCCGATCGCGCCGTGGGCGCGCACCCGATAGCGCCTCAGCCAGGCGGTGGCGGGCAGTTCGAGCACACGCGCCAGGCCGCCGTCGTTGGTGAGCAGGATCAGCCCCTCGGTGTTGATGTCGAGCCGGCCGACCGCGACGACGCGCGGCAGCTCCTCGGGCAGCGAATCGAAGATCGTCGGCCGGCCTTCGGGATCGCGCGCGGTGGTCACCAGCCCGCGCGGCTTGTGAAAGAGGAACAGCCGCGTGCGTTCGGGCTCCTTCAAGCGCTCGCCGTCGACGCGCACGTCGTCCGCCGCGCTGACGTTGAAGGCCGGGCTTTCCAGCACCTTGCCGTTGACGCTGACGCGCCCCGCGGCGATCCATCCCTCCGCGTCGCGGCGCGAGCACAGACCCGCGCGCGCCATCGCCTTGGCGATGCGCTGGCCTTGACGCGTCGGGGTCGGCGGCGCGGCGGGAGAATTTTCGCTCATGGCCTGTTCTTGATTTGCCTGTCGCGCTGTCCTAGCAGCTTGCCGCGCCCCTGTCGCGAGGCGCGAGGAGCCGGCATGGCGCCCAAAGACCCGATGAGCGTCGCCTTCGCCGAGGCGCACGTCGCCGAACGGCGCGGCGAGGTTCCGGTCGGCGCCGCGCTCGCCTGCGGCGGCGAGGTGATCGCCAGCGCGGGAAATCGCACGCGCGCGGACGCCGACCCGACCGCCCACGCGGAAATGCTGGTCATCCGCGAGGCCGCCCAGCGCCTCGGCCAGGCCCGCCTGACGAAGTGCGATCTCTACGTGACGCTGGAGCCCTGCGCGATGTGCGCGGGCGCGATCAGCCACGCGCACCTGCGCCGCCTCTATTACGCGGCGCCCGATCCGAAGGGCGGCGCGGTCGAACACGGCCCGCGTTTCTTTTCGCAAGCGACCTGCCTGCACGCGCCGGAGATCTATGGCGGCGTCCGCGAGAGCGAGGCGACGACGATGCTGAAAGGATTCTTCGCGGGCAAGCGGGGCTGAAGCGCGAGGGGACGCTTGCCGCCGTTCCGTCCTCGCCCGCGCGCCCCGAGCCGTTCGGCCGCGACGGCGAGAAGTCCCGATCGCCGCGACGCTTCAGGGCTGGAAAAAGTTGTCGTGACCGACTTGGAGATATACGCGACCCGGGCCCATCGGCGAGTTGAATCGCGCGTCGGCGCTGAACCCGGCTCGCGTTCCGAGCGTCATAGCCGCGCCGGCCGCGAACGGGGCGGGATCGTGCGAAACGCTGCGCAAGCCGCCGCCGAAATCGGCGCCGGCGGCGACATAGCCACTGATCCGGATGCACGCGTCGGAACCGGAGACCGCGAAAAAACCTTCCCCCAGCGCGCGGCAACGGGCGTCGTTCGGCGACACCGGGGGCGACTTGGGCGCCGACGCGTCGCCGGCGACCGCGCTCCCCGCGACGAGCGACGCCCCGAGCGCCCACACCGACAAACTCGCCTTCGGCCGCGCGAAAAACGTCATTCGATCCACCAGACTCGCCGCGCGGAAACTCCTGCGACAACATGGCGGCATGAAGGCGGCGCCGGCGCCGCCTTGGGCATAACGCCATCCGACGCGCGGTTGTGCGATGCCGAAGGTTCGTTTCGGCGCGCAATCGCGCCAGCGCGGGTTCACCGCGTAACCGCTTCGATCCAATCCAGATACGGGGAAGAGCCGTCGTCAACCTTTAGACTGACGACCTCCGGCACATCGTAAGCGTGAACCGAGCGGATGGCGGCTTCCAAATCCGCGTAATCCGCTGCCTTCGCCTTGAGCAACAACAAGAACTCACGATCGTTGTTCACCCGGCCCTGCCACAAATAGTGACTCTCGATCGGGAACACTTGTATGCAGGCCGCCAGCTTTTTCGCGAGGACGGAATTGACGATCGCGTTCACGTTGTCTTGCGAGTTCGTGGTGGTGAGCACGATGCGGTAGGCGCTGTTCACGGCGTTGCTCCTGGCCGGCGCAGGATACGCGACCCGTGAGCGCGCGGGAAGCGGCAAGCCAGCGATTGGGCGGCATGACTCCAGGGCTCGGAATTGACGATTCGTCGCGCCCGGCGTTGCGCCAAGGCTGGGACCTCGGTCGCAGCGACGGCGAAGCCCCGCTCGTCTACGCGGCGGCCTTTCGCCCCCAGCGGCGCGCGCGGCGTCTGGCCTTCTCTTCGGGGGTTTCCTCGGGCGGCGCGTCGGGATCGAGCTGCGGCAGCGCGTTCATCACCCGCTCGGGCGGGAAGATGACGATCACCTCGGTGCCCTCGCGAAGCTTGGATTTGAGGCGGAATTCGCCGCCGTGCAGCTCGACCAGCCCCTTGACGATCGGCAGGCCGAGGCCGGTGCCTTCGTCGGCGTTCTTCTGCGCCAGCGAGCCGCGCCCGAACGAGGCGAGCACGATCGGGATCTCCTCTTCGGCGATGCCCGGCCCGGTGTCGCGGATGGAGAGATATTGCCCGCCCGAACTCGTCCAGCCGACCTTGATGACGATCGAGCCGCCCTGCGGGGTGAACTTGATCGCGTTGCTCAGGAGGTTCAGCGTCACTTGCCGCACCGCGCGCTCGTCCGCCCAGATGCGCGGCAGATCCTTGTCGAGCGCCTCGGCAATGGAAATGTTGCGGTTCTTGGCGCGCATCGCCAGAAGGTGACGGCATTCCTCGACGACGCCGGGCAGCGACACCGACTCTTCCTTCAGTTCATAGCGCCCGGCTTCGACGCGCGACAGGTCGAGGATTTCGTTGATCAGCATCAGGAGGTGCTGGCCGCTCGAATGGATGTCGTTGGCGTAATCCTTGTAGGCCGGCACGCTGTGGGCGCCGAACAGCTCCGCCTTCATCACCTCGGAAAAGCCGAGGATGGCGTTGAGCGGCGTGCGCAGCTCGTGGCTCATCGTCGCCAGGAAGCGCGACTTGGCGAGATTGGCGCCTTCGGCGCGCCGCCGCGCCTCGTCGGAATTGAGCTTGGCCTGCTCGAGCTCGGCGATCAGCGCGTCCTTCTCCGCCTGAAACGACAGGCCGGCGAGCGAGGTGCGGTGCAGGCGGTTGGCGAGGACGACGAAGTAGACGAGGATGCCGACGCACAGCGCCGACATCATGAACGCCTGTTCGCGCGTCGTCGGCCCCAGGACGTAGACGATCGCGATCGCCATCGGCGACAGCCCGCCGGCAACGGCGAAGGGAATCGCGGAGGCGACCATCGCGGTCATGCCGGAGACCAGCAACAGCACGACGAGCACGAAAGTGCGCGCGTTGGGATCTGGCGATTGCAGCAGGAGAACGACCAGCAGCGCCCATGACGCGCCGGCGAAGGTTTCCGCGGCGACGAACTTGCGCCGCCAGGCGGCGCACGCCTTGTCGATGTCGGGCGCGTCGAAAAGGGCGACGCCGAGGCCGTAGCGCGCAGCGAGCGCCGCGGCGAGCAGGCTGCTCCAGGTGATGATCTTGGGCGCCGGAACCCATAGGCACGCCGTCGCGCCGACCGCGATCACGACCAGCGCCATCGCCGGCGTCGCGCTCATCACGCTGTGGGCGAACAGGCGCACGAGCGAGGCGTATTGCTCGGAAAAATCGATGGAATTGCTGGTGAGCGACTGGCGGGCGCGCTTGAGCTTGATCGTCATCGTGCGTCGGCGCGCCGCCGCGGTCGAGTCGCCGGCGCCGCGTCTGTCGATCTTTTCAGCCGAAACTTCGCTCATGACCGCCCGACGAACGCACGCTGACGCCGAGCGCCCATCATGGCGGTTAATCCTTAACGAGCGGCTACAAAGCGCGCACAATCCGAGCGCTCCCGCGTCGGTTTCCGTCAAGATTTGCCATGCTGCGAGCGGCGCCGGGCCGGGCGCGCCTATTCTCGGCCGAAGAGGGCCTCGTCGCGCTCGATTTCGCTCCGGCGGCGCGAAACGCCGTCGCCGAAGAGCTTGCCCATTTCGAGCTTTGGCGCGACGCGCCGGCGGCGCGTCTCAGCGCTCGAGCCCGATCGGCGCCCCCGTTCAGACTCGGTTCAGGCGCATTGGCGCTTTAAGGGTTGCGAGCGCCGTTCGCCGGCGCTTCTGGAGTCCCTTTCCATGGCCAATCGGTTGTTGTTCGCCGTTCTCGCTCTGCTCGCTTTCGCCGCGCTGCCGGGCCCTGCCGGCGCGCAGAGCGCGCCGAACCCTCGCATTGCGCTGGTGATCGGCGAATCGGCCTATCCCGACCAGACGCTCGCCACCCCCGCCAACGACGCCGCCCTCGTCGCGCAGACGCTGCAGGCGGCGGGTTTCGACGTCGTCGGCGCGCGCGATCTCGACGAAAGGTCCCTGCGCGGGGCGATGCGCGATTTTCTCGCCAAGGCGGCGGCGATCGGCCCAGACCTACAGGCCTTCGTCTATCTCTCGGGCCGCGGCGTGCAATATGAAGGCGACAATTTCTTCGTGCCGGCCGACGCGCAGATCGCGCGCGATTCGGACGTGCCGATCGAAGCGGTGCGCGTGGCCGACTTCGCCCATGCGCTCGCCGCCGAGCCCGGTCAGGCGCGCATTCTCGTGCTCGACGCGGCGCGCGCCAATCCTTACGCCCGCCAGGGCTCGCCGCTCGCGGGCGGACTGGCGCTGATCGATCCCGATCCCGGCATGCTGATGGCGTTCAACGCCGCGCCGGGTTCGATCGCCGGCGACGAGGCCGGGCCCTACGGCGTCTACGCCAAGACCCTCGCCGGCGCGATGCGCGAAGGCGGGCTGCCGATCGACGACGTCCTCGCCCAGACCCGGGTGGGGGTGAATCAGGCGACCGGAGGCGCGCAATTACCGTGGAGCGCGTCCAAGTTGGCGGCGCCCTATTTCGTCTTCGAGCGCGCCGCCGACGCGCCGCCGGCGGCGGCGGAAGCCGCGCTCGCCGACGCCGCCAGGCAGCCGATCCGCAGCTTCTCGGCCGAAGCGGCCTACGCGGCGGCGATCGCGCGCGACACCCTTGTCGGCTACCAGGAATTCCTCGCCGTCTACCCTGCCGGCCCCGAGGCCAAGCGCGTGCGCGCGATCCTCGCCGTGCGCCGCGAGGCGCTGTTCTGGCGCCGGTCGGTGGCGCAGGACACCCCGCAGGCCTACTGGACGTATTTGAACCGATATCCGCGCGGGCCCCACGTCGCGGACGCGGAGCGCCGTCTCGCCATTCTCTCCGCCAGCGCCGCGCCGCCGGCCGATTTCGCGCCCGAGGGCTACGCGGACTTGCCGCCGCCGCCGCCCGACGAACTCGCTTACGCGGACCAGTTGGCGTTCGCGTTCCAAGGGCCGGACTTCGGCCCGCCGCCGCCGCCGCCGCCCTACGGCTTCGTCGCCGAAGAGGGCGACGACTGGCGCGATCTGCCGCCGCCGGCGCCGCCGACCGTCGTCGGCGTGCTTCCGGTGCTGGCCGTCGCGGTTCCCTTGCTCGTCACGGCGCGCCCGTACCGGAACGCCGGCGGCCGAACCGGGCGCGCGGCGCCGGGCGCTCCGCCGCTGGGCGCGCAGGCGCCCGCGCCGCCACCGCCGCTGCCCGGCGGGGTCGGGCCGAAGCCGCCGGCGCCGACGCCGCCAACCGGCTTGAAGCCGCCGCCGGTGGTCCATGAGCCGCCGCCGCCAGTGGTCCGTGAGCCGCCGCCGCCGCCGGTGGTCCACGAGCCGCCGCCGCCGGTGGTCCACGCGCCGACGCCGCCGCCGGTGGTCCACGAGCCGCCGCCCCCGCCAGTGGTCCACGAGCCGCCGCCGCCGGTTGTCCACGCGCCGCCGCCGCCGGTGGTCCACGAGCCGCCACCGCCGATCGTTCACGCGCCGCCGCCGCCGGTGGTCCACGAGCCGCCACCGCCGATCGTTCACGCGCCGCCGCCGCCGCCGGTCGTCCACGAGCCGCCGCCGCCGGTTGTTCACGCGCCGCCGCCGCCACCGGTTGTCCACGCGCCACCGCCGCCGGCCGCCCACGCGCCGCCGCCGGCGAAGCCGCAGTGCGGCAAGCCTGGCGAGCCGCCCTGCCCGCGGTGAGGCGAGACGAGGAAAGAGGGAGGGCTTCGGCCCTCCCTCACTTTTCCAGGCGCGCGATCAGGCTCGAAGTGTCCCAGCGGCGGCCGCCCATCGCCTGGACGTCGGCATAGAACTGATCGACCAACGCCGCGAGCGGCAGACGCGCGCCGTTGCGTCGCGCCTCGTCGAGGCAGATCGCCAGATCCTTGCGCATCCAGTCGACGGCGAAGCCGAAGTCGAACTTGCCGGCGATCATCGTCTCGTGACGATTGTCCATCTGCCAGGATTGCGCCGCGCCCTTGGAAATCACGTCGACCACGAGCTGGCGGTCGAGGCCGGCGCGCGCGGCGAAGTGCAGCCCCTCCGCCAGTCCCTGCGCCACGCCGGCGATGCAGAGCTCGATTGACCATCTTGGTCAGTTGCCCGGCCCCGGCGCCGCCCATCAGGCGGCAGGCGCGCGCGTACGAGGCGATCGCCGGCTCGGCCCTGGCGTAGGCCGCTTCGTCGCCGCCGCACATCACCGTCAGCGTTCCGTTTTCGGCGCCGGCCTGGCCGCCCGAGACCGGCGCGTCGAGGAAGCTCAGGCCGAGGCGGTCCGCTTCGCGCCAAAGCTCCCGCGCGACTTCGGCCGAAGCGGTGGTGTGGTCGACGAAGACGGCACCCGGCTTCATGCCGGAAAAAGCGCCCTTGGGGCCGAGCGCGACGGCGAGCAGATCGTCGTCGTTGCCGACGCAGGCGAAGACGAAATCGCGTTCCCTAGCCGCCTCGCGCGGGCTCGGCGCGCTCGCCCCGCCGTGCTCGGCGACCCACTTCTGCGCTTTCGCCGCCGTCCGATTGTAGACGACGACGTCGTGGCCGCGGGCCTTCAAATGCCCCGCCATCGGGTAGCCCATCACCCCCAACCCTAAAAACGCGACTTCGCTCAAGTGACTCTCCTCGATCGTTGCTTGCGGGTTCACGCGCCTTCGAAGCCCTGCGGCCACTCCCCCAGCCCTTCACCCGACCTCTCCCCGCAAGCGGGGAGAGGAGCGCGCGGCGCCGCTCTTCGCCTCTCCCCGTTTAGGGACTACGGTATGCACACATCTCTCAGAGCCGATCCAAGAACTTGTTGAGTCCGATGAATTGGTTGTGGTTCGATGGCGGGCGTATGATTCGCATAGGAGCGCCCGATGTGGAAGCCTGAGCACCGTATCGCCGCCGCCGCGCGGCGCGGCCTTCGTTATCCGAGCGACATGAGCGACGCGGAATGGGCGCTGGTTGAGCCGATGATCCCACCCGGACGCCGCGGCGGACGACCGCGTGGCGTGAACTTGCGCGAGGTTCTCAACGCGATCTTTTACGTGCTCGCGACGGGCTGCCAGTGGCAAGCGTTGCCAAAGGACCTGCCGCCCAAGAGCACGGCGCATCACTATTTCGCGCTGTGGGACTGGGACGGCACGCTGGAGCGCATCCATGAGGCGCTCTATGTCGCGACACGCGAGGCCGCCGGACGTAAAACGAGCCCGACGGCGGCGATCATCGACTCGCAGAGCGCCAAGGCCGCTCAAAAAGGGGCGCTGCGCTCGACCCGCAGGGCTTCGATGCGGGCAAGAAGGTCACGGGCCGCAAGCGTCATATCCTTGTCGACACGCTCGGCCTTCTGCTCGGCGTGAGCGTTTCGCCCGCCGACATTCAAGACCGCGACGGGGCGCGCGAACTGTTGCAGCAGGCGCGCCGCCGCTTTCCCTTCATCGAGCGCATCTTCGCCGACGCCGGATACCAGGGGCCGAAAATGGCGACGACGATCGCCGCCACGGGATGTTGGACAATGGACATCGTCCGGCGCTGCGATCTCCATCGTTTCGTGGTCTTGCCGAAGCGATGGATCGTCGAACGCAGCTTCGCCTGGATCAGCCGCAATCGACGCTTGATGCGCGATTTCGAACGCTACGCAAGGACCGTCGCCGCCTTCGTGCGCCTCGCCATGATCCGCCTCATGCTCAAACGCCTGACCAAGCCAAGCCTTTGCTCATGAATCCATTCTTCTTGGATCGGCTCTCAGTGTCCATCCGTTTGCAACGGCTTGGAAGTATTCCCAGCCGTTGCGCATGGTGATTGGGCCTGGCGGCTTCGAGGAGGGATAGCCGTTCCAGCCACCCAGGCGAGCGATGATCCAACTCGCCCATGCCAAGCTGTGACGGGCGTGCGGGTTCTTCTGTAGGGCCGTCTTGCCTTCGATCGTCCCGTTCAGTCGGTCGAGAACTGCGATCTCGGGTGGCGCGAAGGCGTTGGCGGCAGGTTCTGGGCCGCCGTCGCGCGCCGGCGCCAACTGCAGGACGGCGCAGGCCGCCTGGGCGGCGATCGCCGTCAACTTCATCAGCGCTTCGGCGGTGTCGAGCTGACTGTCCTCGAGTCGCAACCCTTGCGCCTTCATCAAGCGAAACAATTGCTCGATGATCCAACGCCGCCGATACCAATCGACGATTTGCCAGGCCGTCGCCGCGTCGTCGACCGCGTGCGTCGTCAGCAGCCGCCAGCAGACCGGCTCGACGTCGGCCGGAGGCTCGCGCTCGACGACTTCGACCAGCCGCAACGTCACCGTCTTGGGCAGATGTCCCAGGCCCTTGCCGTTGGGCCGACGGATCGTGATCTCGCCGAAGCGTAGGCTCAGCACGGCATTGCGCGCCTCGCGACCCGGCGTGGCGAGCAGCTCCACGCCGCGCCGTGCTACGAAGGGCCAGTCCGCTATCGCCTGCGACGCCGTGCCGCCACCCGCCACGCCGCGATCGTGCATCATGCGCGTCAACAGGTGGAAGTTCGTCTCCGGCACGCTCGCCCATTCGCTATAGATGTCGCCCTCCCGATCGGACACCGAGGTGACCATCGTCGCGGCGGCCAGGATCGGCTTGGCCGCCTGCGCGGTCTGCTCCCAACGCTTGGACTCCTTGTCCTTCAGCGCCCGTTTCGCATGCGCGATCCGCACCCGGCCCTGGCGATTGTAGACGCTGCCCGTCACCAGGCCGAGGCAACTGCCGTTGTCGGCGTCGACCGCCGCCATGACGTGGGCGAGAACGCCATGGGCGTTGCCCTTGCCGACCTCGCCAAGCCCGCGTCGGCGCCTGGGCCAGGTGGAAAAATGGATCTCGCTGGTGTCCTGGATCGCCAGCACGTGGCGCCCGGCGACGGCCGCGCCGGTCTGTCGGCTCCAGCCTTCGATCAGCCGCTCGACCGTCACCTTCGGGTTGGCGAGGAAGCGGCCAAACCGGACCTCGGCGGCGCGGCTGCCGGCCGCCAGTCTCCGCAGGCACAAGCATTGGCGATCGACGACCGCGTCGACAAGCTCCGCCCCCTTTTATCGAGGCGAAGATCGCGAAAACGGCCCAACGACGTTGGTCTTTCCCGTGTAATCTCAAGCGACATGGCGGCGCCCCTTGCGAATCAAAGCGCTCCGCAAGGAATCAAATCCTACCAGGGTTCAGCCACTGAAATCGCGCCCCCGAGTCAATTTGCCGCACTTCACGCCGAAGCTCAAAGATGTGTGCATACCGTAGCGTTTAGGGAGAGGCAGGGAGAGCATCTGTGTTGGAAGTCAAGCATGGATTGGCTGCCAGGGGCAATCCTCTTTGATGAGGACGTTGGCGAGGACGACGAGCTTTCGCATGATGGCGGTGATGGCGACCTTGGCTTTTTTGCCTGCGTCCCTGAGGCGTTGGTGGTCTTCGCGGAGTTGCGGGTTGCAGCTGGTCGCGGAGAGGGCGGCGAAGTAGAGGCTGGTTCGCACGAAGGGGCGTCCGCCCCAGATGTGGCGCTCGCCGGCCTTGCGCCGCTGTCGCGCGCCAGCGGCGCAAGGCCGGCGAGGAGACTGGCGGCCTTCGCCGAGCAAGCGCCCAGCTCCGGCAGACCGATGACGAGAGCGACGGCCGCGACGGGACCGACGCCGGGGATGGTGAGCACGATATCGTAACGGCGCTTGAGTGCGGGATCGGCGCCGATGCGGCGTTCGATCTCGGCGTCCAGGCGCTCGATGTGCCCGGCCAGAACCTTCAGCCGCCGGCCGAGTTCGGCCTTGAGAAAGGCGGTCTGGCTGGCGCCGCGTCGGTTGAGCAGCGCGGTTTGGTCGGCTTTGGCGGCGGAGCGCGCGCGCGCCAATTCCTGCAACGCCTCGATCGCTTCGGGCGCGGGGGCGAGCGCGCTGGGCTCGAGGGCCTGGCCCATCAGCGCCAACACGCGCGCGTCGAGCCGATCGGTCTTGGCGAGCTGACCGACGGCCTCGGCGAACAAACGCGCACGCAACGGATTGACGACGGCGACCGCGAAGCCCGCGGCGTGCAGGGTGCGGTGCGCCTGCCGGTGGAATTTGGCCGTCGCCTCCATGACGATCAGCTCGACCAGCAGTTCCGCGAGGCGACGCTTGAGGGCTTTCAGGCCCACGGGCGTGTTCGACACGCGGAGTTTTTGGCCAACAGGGTGGAGATAGACGTCGAGCCAATCTTTACAAACATCGACGCCGACGTAGACTCCCGGCTGCGCGCTTCGTTCGGGCGATTTCTGACCTTGCATGCGGGACTCGCTCCCTATCATCTGTTCAGGACAAGCGCGAAGGACGAACGGACCACGCTCACCCGCGGCTCCAAACCAAGGGGCATACGGTCCCGCCCGCCCGGCGCTCGGGGGATGGCCATCCCCCGAGCGTCAGCTCGAAATCTTGGCAGATTCGGGCCAAAGCGAACATGCAAGGGGCCAGGTGATTGGCCGCAGGCTTCGAAGATCTGTGAATCCGCTAGCCTCCTTGCAGGGGAAGCGGACTCACGCCGCCAGCGCGGCGAGAATGCGCGCCCAGGATCGCGCGCCTTTGTGGAACGACGCGCGCTCGTATTTTTCGTTGGGCGAGTGGATGGCGTCGTCGTCGAGGCCGAAGCCGACCATCAGGCTGTCCATATTGAGTTCGCGCCTGAACGCGCCGACCACCGGGATCGAGCCCCCGGAGCCGACCAGCGCCGGCGGCCTGCCCCATTCGGCCTCGAGCGCGCGCCGGGCTCGGCGCAACGCTTCGCCGCGCGGGGCGACCGCGATCGCCGGGCTCCCGCCGTAGGAGATGAACTCGGCGGCGACGTCGGCGGGCAGGCGCGCCTTGACGAAGGCGCGGAACGCTTGCGAAACGCGCTCCGGGTTCTGTTTGCCGACCAGCCGGAATGACACCTTGGCGCTCGCCTTGGCCGGCAACACCGTCTTCGTCCCCTCGCCGACGTAGCCGCCGACGATGCCGTTGACGCCGCAGGTCGGGCGCGACCAGATCATCTCCAGTGTCGAACGGCCCTTTTCGCCGGCGGGAACCGAGAGGCCGACGTCGGCCAAGAAAGCCCCGCCGTCGAAATCGAGGCCGCGCCACTGTTCGGCGATCTCCTCCGGCGGCTCCTCGACGCCGTCGTAGAACCCGGGCAGGGTGACCGCGCCGTCGGCGTCGTGCAGGTCGGCGATGACGCGCGCCAGCACGTGGATCGGGTTGATCGCGGCGCCGCCGTAAAGCCCCGAGTGCAAGTCGCGGTTGGCGCCGCGCAGCACGACCTCCTCCATCGCCAGACCGCGCAGCATGGCGGTGATCGCCGGGGTCTTGGCGTCCCACATCGACGTGTCGCAGACGAGAGCCAGGTCTGCCTTCAGCGTCTTGGCGTTCTTGTTGAGGAACGCCGGCAGCGAGGGCGAGCCGGTTTCCTCTTCGCCTTCGATGAGCACGCTGACGTTGCAAGGCAGGCCGCCGTTATGGCGGAAGGCGCGGCAGGCCTCGATGAAGGTCATCAACTGGCCCTTGTCGTCGCAGGCGCCGCGCGCGACGATCCGCTGCCCGTTCGGCCCGTCGGCCAGGCGCGGCTCGAACGGCGGCGTCGTCCACAATTCGATGGGGTCGACCGGCTGCACGTCGTAATGGCCGTAGAACAACACGTGCGGCGCGTCGCGCGTCTTGGCCTTGGCGGCGCCCACCACCATCGGCCGGCCGGGCGTCTCCTGCCGCGAGGTTTCGAATCCGAGTTCGCCGAGTTCGCGCGTCAGCCAATCGGCGGCGCGGTCGCAATCGGGATAATGGGCGGGGATCGCCGAGATCGAGGGAATCGCGAGCAGCGAAAAGAGACGATCGAGCGCTTCGCCCTGATTGGCGTCGATCGTCGAAAGCACATCCTCGAGCGTGGCCATGAACACTCCGGCGCCGCGGACGGACTTGGGAGTCGCCAACCGCACGCGCCTGAGCTTCTATCAGGCGCGCGGCGCGCGGCCAACCGGGGGGCGTCCTCGAAGAAATCGGGCGCCCCAGGGGCGCCCGAACATTGGCGAGCTTGGCGCAGGCCGACTCGCCCGTTCAGAAGATGTGGCGGAAGGCGACGTAGAGCAGGCCCGACATCACGATCGCCGCCGGCAGGGTGAGCACCCAGCCCAGCACGATGTTGCGCAGCGTCGACCATTGCATGCCCGAACCGTTGGCGAGCATCGTGCCGGCGACGCCGGAGGACAAGACGTGCGTCGTCGACACCGGCAGCCCCAGGCCGTCCGCCACGCCGATCGTCGCCGCCGCGATGATCTCCGCGGCCGCGCCTTGGCCATAGGTCAAATGCGTCTTGCCGATCTTCTCGCCGACGGTGACGACGATGCGCTTCCAGCCGATCATCGTGCCGAGACCGAGCGCGATCGCGACCAAGATTTTGACCCAGGTCGGGATGAACTTGGTGGAGAGGTCGAGCTGCTTCTTGTAGGCGCTGAGCGTCGAGACTTCCTCGGGCTTCAACTCGCTTTCCCTGTCCTTCGCGAGAACGCGCACCGCCTCCGAAGTCAGGTACATGTCGTTGCGAATGTTGCCGACCTTTTCGAACGGCGCCTTGGCGAGCGAGCCGTACTGCTGCACCTGGTCGGCGACCTGCGTCATCAGGACCGAGAGCGACGGGTAGGTCCCCTCGGAAATCTTGTGGGCGTGCACGTAGTCGGTGACGGCCGGGCGCGGATCGCCGATGATCGCGTAGCCGGCGCCGTGGGCGGCGACGATCTTCGAGGCGGCCTGCGAAGTCGAGATGAACGTCGCCGTCTGGCTTGGCGGCAGCGCGCGGTTGAGCGCGTAAGCGGTCGGCGCGACGCCGATCAGGATGAGCATGATGAGGCCCATGCCCTTCTGTCCGTCGTTGGAGCCGTGGAAGAACGAGACAAGGGTGCAGGTCAGCACCAGCAGCCCGCGAATCATGAGGGGCGGCGGCGAGGCCGTGGTCGGGGCCGTATAGAGCGCCGGCATGCGAATGATCAGCTTCGCCAGCAGCAACAACAGCGCCGCGCAAATGAAACCGAACAGCGGCGAGAGCAGCAGCGAATTGCCGATATTCGTCACTTGGCTCCAATCGACGCCGGCGGTGCCGTCCTGGCCGCGCAACATCGCGTTGGCGACGCCGACGCCGACGATCGAGCCGATCAGGGTGTGCGAGCTGGAGGCCGGCAGTCCGAGCCACCAGGTGCCAAGGTTCCACATGATCGCCGAGATCAGCAGCGCAAACACCATCGCGTACCCGGCGCTGGAGCCGACCTGCAGGATGAGTTCGACCGGCAGCAGCGAAACGATGCCGAAGGCCACCGCGCCGGTCGAGGTCAAGACGCCGAGCAGGTTGAAACAGCCCGACCACACCACCGCGAACTGGGGCTTGAGCGCGTGGGTGTAGATGACGGTCGCCACCGCGTTGGCGGTGTCGTGGAAGCCGTTGACGAATTCGAAGCCGAGCGCGATCAGCATCGCCAGGCCGAGGAGCAGGAAGGGCACGATCGTCGTCGGGCCGCCGCCGGCGCCGGTGACGTCCGAGTAGATCGAATAGGCCATGAAGAACAGCGCGCCGGCGATGACGGCGAGAAAGATCAACACGGCCCTTACGTCGATGGGCTGATCCAGATGGACGCGCGCCGGCGCCGATGGCGGCGCTTCGGCGATGGCGGCAACGGTCATGGCGCGAAGACTCCCGAGCAGCGAAATGGCTCGGCTTCTATCGCCAATGCGCGTGACAGTTTCGTGAAGGAGGCGGGGAGCCGCTTCGGATTCGCGTTCAGCCGACTTCGGCGAGCAGCGACATCTGTCGCTTGTCGGGATCGCCGTCCTGGTCGGTCAAGCGCGTGGGGTAATCGCCGGTGAAGCAATGGTTGGTGAATTGCGGCCGCCGATCGTCGCGACGCTCGTAGCCCATGGCGCGATAGATCCCGTCGATGGAAAGGAAGGCGAGGCTGTCCGCGCCCATGAAGCGGCGCATCGACTCCAGGTCCATGCGCGCCGCCAGCAGTTTCTCGCGCTCGGGGGTGTCGATGCCGTAGAAGTCGGGATAAGCGATCGGCGGCGAGGAAATGCGCAAATGCACCTCGCGGGCGCCCGCTTCGCGCATCATGCGTACGATTTTCACGCTCGTCGTGCCGCGCACGATCGAATTGTCGATCAGCACGATGCGTTGGCCGGCGACTACCGCGCGATTGGCGTTGTGTTTGAGGCGAACCCCCAATTCGCGGATCGCCTGGGTCGGCTGGATGAAGGTTCGTCCGACATAATGATTGCGGATGATGCCGAGTTCGAACGGAATGCCGCAGGCGCGGGCGTAGCCGAGCGCCGCCGGCACGCCGGAGTCGGGCACCGGCACGACGACGTCCGCGTCCGCCGGGGCCTCGCGCGCGAGTTCGGCGCCCATTGCCTTGCGCGTGGCGTAGACCGACCGTCCGTGCACGATCGAGTCGGGCCGCGCGAAGTAGATATATTCGAAGATGCAGGGCCGCATTCTTTGCCGCGGGAACGGCCTGAGGCTCTCGACGCCGTCGCTGGCGATGACGACGACTTCGCCGTTGTCGATGTCGCGGACGAATTTGGCGCCGATGATGTCGAGCGCGCAGGTCTCCGAGCACAGAATCGGGCAGCCCTCGAGTTCGCCGAGCACCAGGGGGCGGATGCCGAGCGGGTCGCGCGCGCCAATCATCTTCTTGTTGGTGAGGGCGACCAGCGCGTAGGCACCCTCGATCTGTCCCAGCGCGTCGATGAAGCGTTCGACGATGCGCGGCCGGCGCGACCGGGCCGACAGCAACAGCACGACTTCGGTGTCCGAGGTTGACTGGCAGATTGCGCCCTCGCGGATCAACTCGCGCCGGAGCGTCAGGCCGTTGGTGAGGTTGCCGTTGTGGGCGACCGCGAGGCCGCCGGCGTCGAGTTCGGCGAACAGCGGCTGCACGTTGCGCAGGATCGTCTCGCCGGTGGTGGAATAGCGGACGTGGCCGATGGCCGAAGAACCGGGCAGACGCTCGATCGCCGCGGCGCTGGAGAAATGGTCGCCCACCAGTCCCTGGCGGCGCTCCGAATGGAAGCGCTCGCCGTCGAAGGCGACGATGCCCGCCGCCTCTTGTCCGCGATGTTGCAGGGCGTGGAGCCCCAGCGCGACGATCGCGGCGGCGTCGGGATGGCCGAAGATGCCGAAAACGCCGCACTCTTCGCGCAGCCGGTCGTCGTCGAGATCGGTTTCGGTCGCCTTAGCCGGAGAGTCTCGGTCGGCGCCGGGAGGCAAAATTGCGAGCTCGCTCGGGTCGGCTGTGGGAATTCCGCGGCGTTTGTCCATCGGGGTTCAGCGTCTCAAGGGCGTCGGCACGATCGCGGGCGCCGCCGGCGCCGGCATCGGCACGCCCTTATTGATCAGCGAGTTGAGCTTTTGTTTGTCCGCCGGCGAGGCGCCGGCGGCCGGAGCAGTCGCGCTCGTCGTCTTGGCCGGGGCGGGCGCGGGCGAGGGTGCGGGCGAGGGCGCCGCAGCGGCGCCGGCTTCGTCCGACGGCTCCTCGACGGCGCTGGCGTTCTTCGCCTTGATCCAGCCCTCGATCGTCGCGGCGGCGTCATCGGGCAGCAACGCGATGATCCAGTTCGCGGTGTCGACCAGCGCGGGGCGTGTCTTCGCCGTCTGCACCCATTCCGGCTGCTGCTTTTCCGCCACCAGCCAATTGAAGATCGAGAAGGCGATGACTCCGAGCAGGAAGCCGCGCGCCGCGCCGAACAGGAACCCGAGCGAGCGGTCGAGCGCGCCGATCTTGCTGTCGAGAATCGCGTCGGACAGGCGAACCGTGAATAGCGACACGACGATCAGCATGGCGAAGAACACCACCGCCGCCGAAATCGCCTGAGCGACGATTTCCTTGTGAACATAGGGCGTGGCGTAGGGCATGACGGCCGGATAGAAATAATAGGCCGCCGCCGCCGCCGCCGCCCAGGAGCCGATCGCCAGCACCTCGCGGGTGAAGCCTCGCATCATCGACAACAACGCCGAAACGAGAATGATGCCGAGAACTCCAAGATCAAGATAGGAAGGCATGGCGCCAAGCCTCGCACCCGCGCGGAAAAACCTCGAGACTCGCCCGACGGGCCCGCATCGCATCGTCGCTGGGCCTTATAGCCAAGCTGCGTCGCTTCGTCACCTTGCCTTTGCCGCCTTTGTCGCTACGCCGGCCGCCGCGATCTCCGCCACCAGAGCGGCGACCGAGGCGATTGGGGTTGTGGAGAGGCGCGCGTCTTCGCCGTCCTTACGGGACGCGGGCGGCCCGACCGCTCGGGCGAAACCGAGCTTGGCGGCTTCCTTGAGGCGCAGCGCGCGGTGGCCGACCGGGCGCACCGCGCCGGAAAGCGCGATCTCGCCGAAATAGACGGCGTCGTGCGGCAGGCTGACGCCGACGAGCGAGGAGACGAGCGCCGCCGCCGCCGCCAGATCGGCGGCCGGCTCGGCGATTCTGAGGCCGCCTGCCACATTGAGATAGATGTTGTGCTGGCCGAGCTTCAGGCCGCCGTGCGCCTCCAGCACCGCCAGGACCATCGCCAGCCGGTTCGGCTCCCAGCCGACCACCGCGCGGCGCGGCGTGCCGAGCGTCGAGGGCGCCGCCAGCGCCTGGATTTCCACCAGCAACGGCCGCGCGCCCTCGACGCCGGCGAACACCGCCGCGCCCGGCGCCGCGCCGTCGCGCCCGGCGAGGAACAGCGCGCTGGGGTTGGCGACCTCGGCGAGGCCGCCCCCGGTCATTTCGAACACGCCGATCTCGTTGGTGGCGCCGAAGCGGTTCTTGGACGCGCGCAGCAGGCGGAACGCGTGCGCGCCCTCGCCCTCGAAGGACAACACCGCGTCGACCATGTGCTCGACGACGCGCGGACCGGCGATCTGCCCGTCCTTGGTGACGTGGCCGACCAGGATCACCGCGGCGCCGCTGGTCTTGGCGAAGCGGATGAGCGCCTGCGCCGAACCGCGAACCTGGCTCACCGTGCCGGGCGCCGATTCGATCGAATCGCTCCACATGGTCTGGATCGAATTGACGACGACGAACTTGGGCGCGTCGCCCGAGGCGAGGGTGGCGACGATGTCTTCGACGAGGGTCTGGGCGGCCAGTTGCACCGGCGCGTCGGCGAGCCCTAAGCGCGAGGCGCGAAGGCGCACCTGCTCGGTCGACTCTTCGCCCGAGACGTAGACCACGCGCCCGCCGCGCCGCGCCAGCGCGGCGCAGGCCTGGATCAGCAGCGTCGACTTGCCGATGCCCGGCTCGCCGCCGATCAAGGTCGCCGAACCGGTCACGAAGCCGCCGCCGGCGACGCGGTCGAGCTCGCCGAGGCCGGTGACGACGCGCGGCTGCGGCTTGGAGTTGCCGCAGAGGTCTTCCAGAACGAAGGGCCGCCCGGCGCCGCCGCGCCGCGTCGCCGCCGCGCCGACGCCCAGCGCCGCCGCCTCCTCGACGATGGTGTTCCACTCGCCACAGGAATTGCACTTGCCCTGCCAGCGCTGCGCGATCGCGCCGCAATTCTGGCAGACGTAGGAGGAGCGCGGCTTGACCATGGGGCGAGGTTTGGCAGGATTTGGGGCGCGCTGTCGAGGCGCAAATGCACGCGCCGCCGGTCGGCCGCCCGCTCGGCAAAGAAATTGATCGAGCGCGCCGTAGCGGCCTCGTGAGGCGAACGCCGCGGCGGCGCGCCGCACGATTACGCTAGCGGCGACTGCCCGTCGGCGGCGGCCTTGCGATCGCCGACGATCAGCGCGATGGGGACGCTCGGCGTCGCCGCGTCGCCGCGACGGGGCGCGTCGGTCTTCACGCTCGAACCTACGCTGATCTGGTTGGTGACGCCGACGACGCCGCAGACCTTGCGGACGTCCGCCTCGGCCGAAGTCTTCTGATAGAGCCGGTCGACTTCGCCGGTCAGGGTGACCCAGCCGCGCTCGCACTTGGCGCTGACCCGATCGGACGGCACAGCGAGATCCCAGTAGAGGGCGTTCAGAACCTTGGCGGCGACGTCCTCGAAACCTCGCCTGGAGTTCTCGGCCGGGCAAACTTCGAGTTCGTCGACCACCTTGCTGACGCCCGGCACGCCTTCGGCCTTGTATTTGGCCGCCAACTTCTGCGCGTGCGTATCGACGTCGCCGGTCAGGGTCGCCACCCCGCTCCGCACCCTCGCAAGGATGCGCGAGACGTCGATCGAAGGCTCCAAGTGGAGCGCGCTAAGCACGGCCTGCTCTAAAATGTGGTCCATCATGGCCTCGCTCCCCTCTTCACGTGCGCGCCATCCCTCGCCGCCGGGGGCGGCTCACAGGGGCGACGCCGATCGCTCGAGGAGGCTGACTGCCGATTGGGGCCGCGCGCCAGACTCGCTGCGACGCCGCCGAACCCTTCGCTGCCCTCCGACGCGCGGATGGGCAGCGGATGTTAACGCTCTTCCTCCCGGGTCCCTCTGTCCTTCTATTGGGGGGCAGCTTAAGAATTGGTTAAATGAACGTATACACCTTGCGTCTACTCACGCGCATGAAAGCAACACAGCACATGCTCCAATCAAAACAGCCAAATTAACACTTCATTAACCGTACTATCCAATTATGGCGAGAAGATTGCATAATTGCGACGCGCCTGCCGCAAAGGTAAATGCGCGGCCGCCGATCGCCGCGCCCATGCGCGCGCGGCTCGGGTCGGCCGCGCCATCCCTTCCTGGCGCCGGCGGTTGCGCGCCGGTCGTTGACGAGAAGCGACGCCCGCGCTTGCGCGGGTCGGGGAATTGTCATAATCGTAAACCGTCATTGGCGATCCGGCGCAAGCCGGGTCAAACGGGAACGCGGTGCGGCTCGGTCCATTCGGATCGCGCCAAAGCCGCGGCTGCCCCCGCAACTGTAAGCGGCGAGCCGCTCTCCACGTGATCCACTGGGGCCGACAGGGTCCTGGGAAGGAGGAGAGCGGCGAGAACCCGCGAGCCAGGAGACCGGCCTTTGACCGTGCAACCCTAACCGCCGTCGGTGGGACGGCCGGAGGAACCATGTTCAAAGCCGCATTCCGGCCCGTGAATCAGGCCGCCCTCATCGCTGTTGCGCTGAGCTTTTCCCTGTCTCCATCTTGGGCGCAAACCGCCGCTCCGCCTTCCGGCGCCGTCGTTCTCCCGGATATCGTGGTCACCGCGACGGGCGACGCCACGCCGGCGTCCGAGATCGGCAGTTCGGTCACGGTCATCACCGCCGATCAGATCCAGGCCCAGCAGCGGCGCACGGTCAATGAAGTCCTCGACGCGGTTCCGGGCCTCAATATCGTGCAGAGCGGCGGCCCCGGAGGCCAAACTTCGATATTCATGCGCGGCGCGAATTCGAACCAGGTGAAGGTGCTGATCGACGGAATTGACGTCAGCGACCCCAGCAGCCCCAGCGGCGCCTTCGACTTCGGCCAGTTGCTCACCGGAGACATCGAACGCATCGAAGTGCTGCGCGGTCCGCAGAGCGGGCTCTATGGCTCGGACGCGATCGGCGGCGTCATCTCCATCACCACCAAGAAGGGTTCCGGCCCGCCGAAGGTCACCGCGAGCGTCGAAGGCGGTTCGTACGGCACGTTCAACCAAAGGCTCGGGCTCAGCGGGTCGAGTTCGATCTTCAATTATTCCTTCAACATCGATCATTTCCGCTCTGTCGACACGCCGGTCGTGCCCGCCTACTTGGCGCCTCCGACGCAAAAGGCCGCCGCCGACTTCTACGACAATTACACCTATTCCGCGCGGGTCGGCGCCGATCTGACCGACACGTTCGCGGTCAACTCCATCCTCCGCTTCACCGAATCGACGTTGCTGTTCAACAGCGACCAGAGCGGCCTTTGCGGCTGCCTTGCGGACCCGGATCGCTCCCAACAGACGGATAGGCAGTTCTATACGCGCGAGGAGGCCGTTTGGCATTCCATCGACAACAGATTCAAGACGACGCTCGGCGTCGCCTACACGGACGTCTCGACCAATACCGTCCAACCGCCGGCCGACGGCGTCCTGCCCTCGACCTATATCGGCGAACGCCTGAAATTCGACTTGAAGCAGGAAATCGGCCTCGTCGAAGGCGAGAAGCTCATCCTGGGCGCCGAGTGGGAAAACGACAGCCTCAATAACGGAACCGCTGCCTATTCCAACGCCAACCGCGCGCTCTACGGCGAACTGGAGTCGAATCCCTTCAATAATTTCTTCGTTGCGTCCAACCTGCGCTACGACGACAACGAAAGCTTCGGCGGACATTATACCTATCGCATCGCGCCGGCCTATATCATTCCCGGCGCCGACACCAAGCTCAAGGCGAGCTTCGGGACGGGCTTCAAGGCGCCCACCCTGAGCGAACTCTATCAGAACTATCCGGCCTACAATTTTTACGCCAATCCGAACCTGCGGCCCGAGGAAAGCACGGGCTACGATGTCGGCTTCGAACAGCCCTTCCTGAACGATCGCATTCGCGTCGGATCGACCTACTTCCATAACAATATCACGAATCTGATCGCCGACAACGCGACGTACACAACCGATATTAATGTCGGCAAGGCGGTGACGTACGGCAATGAGTTTTTCGCGTCCTATAAGGTCAACGAAGAGCTTAATTTCCGCGCGGACTATACGTACACCATTGCGCGGGATTTGATCACGGATACCGAGCTTGAGCGCCGACCCAAGAACAAGGCGACGCTTCAGGCGAACTGGACGCCTATGGACAAGCTCCACCTTTCCGGCACAATTCTCTACGTCGGCCCATGGCTGGACTACGATTCGCTGACCGGTACGGCAAACTCCCCCGCCACGGGCTACGGGACGGTTAATCTCGCCGCCAGCTATGATATCAACGCGCAGGTAAGCGTGTTCGCCCATGTCGACAATCTGTTCAATCGGCAATACGAGGACCCCCTGGGCCTTCTTCATCCTGGCTTGGGCGCCTACGCCGGGGTTCGGGTCACGTCGTTTTGACGCGCAGGCATGAAATCGGTTCGCGCGGCGGGCGGAGCGCTTCGGCGCTCCGTTTGGCGTTTGCGCTCTCGCTGATGTTTTCACCGGCGTCGTCGTCACCAGCGTCGGCCGGCGAGGACGACGGCAAGCCGCGGCGCATCGTTTCGATCAACATGTGCATGGACGAGCTCGTCCTGCATCTGGCCGACCGCGACGCCATCGCGTCCATCACCTGGCTTTCGCAAGACCCGCGCAACGCCAACATGGCGCAAGCGGCGAAGGGCTTGCCGGCCAACAACGGGCTCGCGGAGGAAGCGCTTTCCTACCATCCCGACCTGGTGCTCGCCGGCCCCTTCACCGACCGATCGACAATCGCGCTGCTCAAGCAAGTTGACGCGCCGGTGGTCGAATTCGGCGTCCCAGAGACCTTCGACGAAGTCCGCCGCCAGATCCGCGAAGTCGCGGCGCTCATCGGCGAGCCGGAGCGCGGCGAGGCGCTGGTCGCCGACATCGATTCGGGTCTGGCGCGGATTCCCGTCGATGCGAACCGGCCGCCGCTCGGCGCGATCATCCTCAGGCCGAACGGCTTCACCGTCGGCCCGGGATCGCTGGTCGACGAAATCCTGCGCCGCGCGGGCATGGCCAATCTCGCCGCCCGGCTCGACCTCGGCCCCTATCAGCAGGTTCCCCTCGAACGGCTGGCGACGCTCGACGCCGACGTGCTGATCGTCGACAGCGACCGCTTTGCGGCGCCTTCGCTCGCCACCGAGGCGCTCGGCCACCCGCTCGTCGCCGCGCTTTCTCGCCGTATGAAAGTCGTTTCGCTGCCCTCGCGGCTGTGGACCTGCGCCGGCCCGGCGCTGGCCGACGCGGTTCAGACGCTCGCCGCCGCGACCGCGGAAGTCCGGGCGCGGGAGGCGCGAAATTGAGCGCCGCGCTCATCCGCGCCGAGCGCGCGTATTGGCCGCTCGCCGCGGCGCTCGGCGGCCTGACGCTCGCGGCGACCTTCGCCTCGCTGGCGATCGGCTACGTCCATCTCGACGTTTTCGCGGCGCTGAACGACGTCGCGCACGGCCGCGCGAGCCTCCCCGCGCTGGTGCTCGTCGAGCTGCGCCTGCCGCGCGCCGCGCTCGGCTGCGCCGTCGGCTTCAGCCTGGGACTGACCGGCGCGGCGATGCAGGGGCTGCTGCGCAATCCGCTCGCCGATCCCGGCGTCGTCGGCGTCTCGGGCGGCGCGGCGCTGGGCGCCGTCGTCGTGTTCTATTCCGGGCTCGCCGGCGCCTTCTCGCTCGCTCTGCCGCTCGGCGGCGCCGCCGGCGCGGTCGTCGCCGCGCTCGCTCTTTATGCTCTCGTCGGGCGGGGCGCTGGCACGATGACCCTGATTCTCGCCGGCGTGACGATCAACAGCTTCGCCGGCGCGCTGACCGCGCTCGCGCTCAACCTGTCGCCCAACCCTTACGCCGCGTTTGAAATCATGTTCTGGCTGATGGGGTCGCTCGTCGACCGCAGCTTGCCCCAGCTCTGGCTGGCGCTGCCGCTGATGCTCGCCGGTTGGGCGCTGCTGATGTCCTCGGCGCCGGCGCTGGACGCGCTGACGCTCGGCGAGGACACCGCGACGAGCCTCGGCTTCGATCTCAAGCGCCTGCGCCTGACGCTGGTGGCGGGATCGGCCTTGGCGGTCGGCGGCGCGGTCGCCGTCACCGGCGCCATCGGCTTCGTCGGCCTGGTCGTTCCGCACTTGCTGCGTCCGTTCGTCGGCCATCGCCCCGGCCGGCTGCTGCTGGTCAGCGGATTCGGCGGCGCGATCGTCCTGCTCGGCGCCGACATTGCGGTCCGCCTCTTGCCGATCCATCCCGAACTCAAGCTGGGCGTCGTCACCGCCCTCATCGGCGCGCCGTTCCTGCTCAGCCTGATCGACCGCATGCGGCGGGAGGCCTGATGCGCATCGAAGCGATCGACGCCACGGTCCGTTTCGGCGACAGAAACGCGCTCGATCGCGTCGACTGCGTCGTGCGCTCCGGGGAAATGGTCGGCCTGATCGGTCCCAACGGCGCCGGCAAGACGACGCTGATGCGCGTCCTCGCCGGCCTGCAGCCGTTGCAGGCGGGCGAAGCGCGCTACGACGGTAGGCGCGCGCGCGACTTCCCGCGCCGGGAACTCGCCCGGCGCGTCGCCTTCCTCGCGCAAGAGGGCGAGGCCCGCTGGTCGCTGCGGGTCGATCGCCTCGTGGCGCTGGGGCGCCTGCCGCACCGCCGCGCGTTCTTTGGCGAGAGCGCCGCCGACGGCGCCGCGGTCGAGGCCGCGCTCGCCGCGGCGGACGTCGCGCATCTGCGCGCCAGAACGCTCGGCGCGCTTTCGGGCGGCGAACGCGCGCGCGTGCTGTTGGCGCGCGCGCTCGCGGTTCAAGCTGAGGCGCTTCTCGCCGACGAGCCGGTCGCGGCGCTCGACCCGCTGCATCAACTGCAGGCGATGGCGCTGCTGCGCTCGGTCGCCAGGAACGGCGCTGGCGTCGTCGCGGTGCTCCACGATCTGACCCTGGCGGCGCGCTTCTGCGATCGCCTGATCGTGCTTGCGGGCGGGCGCGTACTCGCCGACGGGCCGCCCGGCGTGCTCACCGACGCGGTCCTCGCCGCCGCTTATGGCGTCGAGGCGGTGCGCGGCGAACACGGCGGCGAGCCCTTCATCGTGCCGTGGCGAGCGAGCGCGCGTTCGCCGGGCGCAAGCGAGACGGGCGCCTGACTCTCGCGGGCGTTGGCAGGGGAATCGCATTTGAGCATAGGGGTATTGCACGGACGATAGAAAGCGATTCTTGAGGGAGCTTCCCGATTCGGGAGGCTGACGATGGAAGCGCTGATTGCGATTTTGCGCGAGGTTCGGGATCCGCGTGACTTGAACGCGCGGCACGATTGCTGTGCGATGTTGTTCATCTCTCTCATGGCGACGCTGTGCGGGGCCAAGAGCGTGGTGGATATTGCCGATTTCGCCGAGGCGAACGAGAGCGACCTTCGCGAGATCGTCGACTTGCCGCATGGCGCGCCGAGCCATGATTGCTTTTCGCGCCTGTTTCGCCTGCTCGATCCGGACGCGTTGAGCCGCTCCTTCGCGGCGTTCGCGCGTGCGTTGCGCGAAGGGCTGGGCCTGGGAGCGCCCAAGGGCGTGGCGGCCATCGACGGCAAGCGATTGCGGCGCGGCTACGAGCGCGGGCGCGCCCATATGCCGCCCCTGATGGTCAGCGTATGGGACGCCGAAACGCGGGTGTCGATCGCGGCGCGCGCGCGCGGACGGCAACGAGGTCGCCGCGGCGCTCGAAGTGTTGAAAAGCCTTGATTTGAAAGGTTGCATCGTCGCCGCCGACGCCTTGCATTGTCATCCCAAAATGGCCGCGGGGGTTCGCGCGGCGGGCGTCCATTACGCTCTCGAGCTCAAGGGCAACCACGGGCCGTTGCTGGCCTGTGCGGTCCGCGCTTTTGCGGCCGCCGACGCGGGCGGCGATCTGCCTTCCTTTGAGACGTTCGAGGAGGCTCACGACCGCTCCGAGCGACGGCGGGCGAGCGTCGTCGCGGCGCCCGCCGACGCGCCGAACTTCCCCGACCTGGCGGCTCTCGACCGCATCGAAAGCGAGCGCCGGCGCGCCGATGGGGAACTCGAGACCTTCACCCACTATGTCGCGCTCTCCAAACGCCTGTCGCCCAAAAAGATGGCGGAGACGATCCGATCCTATTGGGGCGTCGAGAACAATCTTCACTGGCCGCTCGACGTCGTCTTCGACGAAGACGACGCCCGAACCCGCAAAGATCACGCGCCGCAAAACCTTGCCATCTTCCGCCGCATGGCCCTCGACACCTTGCGAGCCCACCCCGACAAACGCTCGATCGCGCGCAAAATGAAACTCGCCGCATGGAAGAAAGAGTTCTTCTTCGAGCTCTTTATTCATATGCGATAGCCCTGCCATAGGGGGAGGGGACATTGGCGGGCTTGCGGACCACGGCCCGAATGGCGTAGCCGTGCAGGACCTTTCTGGTCTCGCAGCGAACGTTGCGCGAGCGCGCCAGGGCCGCCAGTTCGGTCGGCAGGTCTGCGCGCGGCGTCACGTCGAACAGCGCGAGCCAGCGGCCGAGCGCCGCGCGGAATGGGGCGGGCAATCCCGCGCAATCGCCGAAATCGACGATATGCAGCGCGCCGCCCGGCGCCAGCGCGTCGACGGTTTCGGCCAGCGCCTCGCGCCAGGGCGGGATCATCGACAGCGCGTAGGAGATCAGCGCCCGCTCGAAATGCGGGCGGCCGAACAGGCGCGCCGCGTCGAACGACGCCGCGTCGCCCTGGGCGACCCGAATGCGCGTCTCCAGGCCGGCGCGGGCGATCGCGGCGCGCGCGCTGGTCAGCATTTCCTCGGAGACGTCGAGCCCAAACAGCTGCGCTTCGGGAAAGCGGCGCGCCATTTTGACCAGATTGCGCCCGGTGCCGCAGCCGATCTCCAGCACGCCGTCGTTCGCGCGAGCGTCGAGCTCGGCGATCGTCGCGTCGCGCCCGAGGAGATAGAATTTCCGTGTGGCGTCGTAGATATAGCGCTGACGCCGATACATGCGGTCCATCAGGACGGCGGCGTCGCTCATGCGTCCGCTCCGGCGAGCCGATAGAGATGGAAGGCGCCGTAGATCGAGGAGCGATCGCGCCGGCCGAGCTCGCGGCTCCGCTCGGCCTGGTATTCCCAGGCGTCGAGCAGGTGGCCGGGGATGCGGCCCGGCAACAGCCGCTCGTCCGCGGCGGTGCGGAAGATCACCCGCGCGCCGGGCCGCGCGGTGCGGGTGATCTGCGTCCAGAGGTCGGCGAGCGCGGCGTCGTTCATCCAGTCCTGCGCGTCGAGCAGGACATAGCGATCGAAGCTCGTGGCCGGACTGTCGCGCAGCGTCTCGGTCAACGAGCGTTGGGCGAAGCTCAGCCGGTCGCTGCGCGCGCGCAGCGTCTCGAAATGGCGCTGCTGCAAGTAGGGCGGCAGCGAGGCGGCCGGGCCGCTGGCGTAGCGGCAGCCGAATGCCTGCCAGGCGAAGTAGTTCGCGTGGATGTCGAAGCCGCAGGCGAGCCGCTCCAGCCTCTGACGCAGCACCGCGCCGATGCCGTCGGGGGAATCGTTCGACAGCGCGCGGTATTGCGCCGGCGGGATGCCGAGGCCGTAGAGCGAGGCGGGCTGGCGCAGCAACCAGCGCACGGCGGGCTTGTCGAAGATCGGCGCCAGGCGCCGTTCGAACAGCGCGCGCTGATGCGCCAGCGAATCCGCCTTCAACATGGCGCTCGGATCGAGACCGTGCAGGCGCGCCAACGCGTGCCCGACGCCGATGCAGCGTCCGAGCAGCCCGTGACGGTAGAAATTGCGCGCGAACATCGAGATGCGCCGGCGCCCGATTAAGTCCCGCGCGTCCCAATAGGCGCGGGTGACAGGATCGAGGCGATGACGAAGCACGGCGTCGTAGGCGCGCAGGTTGGCTCGGGTATCGGCGCGGCCGAAGAACGCGAGGAACGCTTCGTGGTCGGGCAGATGGCGCAACGCCGCCAGTTTGAGACGGCCGAGGGCGACGTGCGCGCCATTGAGATCGACGGCGACGACCTCCGCCGGGTCGGCGGCGAGATAGGACAACGCGTTGCAGCCGCCCGAAGCGATGGCGACGACGCGATGACGCGGGCCGAGTTCGAGCGCTTCAAGGTCGACGACCGGGTCTTCCCAGATTTGCGG
Source organism: uncultured Alphaproteobacteria bacterium (assembly GCA_963775575.1). Taxonomy (GTDB): domain Bacteria; phylum Pseudomonadota; class Alphaproteobacteria; order Rhizobiales; family Beijerinckiaceae; genus Roseiarcus. The sequence continues at coordinate 138,141 of CAVZJG010000002.1, read as the reverse complement.
ATAAACCAGGCCGCGAAACGCGGCGGTGAAGAGGCGCTCCAGGACGCCGGCGCGCGACAGCGGCTTGCTGCGATGGACCGCCGTGCGCAGGCCCTCTTCCGTGGCGCGTCGCGCGGCGCGAATCGACTGCTGCTGCACGCTTGCTCCGAACCGTCATAGAGAAACGATCCGCAGCGGGTAGTGGAGAGCGATGACGGCCGCGTGACGACGACGGGGGCCGGCCGGTCAGGCCGCCGCGCCGCCGCCGAGGGGAAAGCGGCGCAGAACGACGAAGACGCGGTCGGGGCTGCATTCGCCGCAGAGGGCGAGGGCGTCGACCCGCAGCAGCGGCGAATCGACGCGGCGCCCTTCGCTCCCCTCGCGGCCGCGCGCGGCGAGGCCCGGATCGTGCTGTCCCTGCCGGCGCCGCTCGGGTCGACGATGGCGACGAAGAGACCGGGAAGCGCGGCGATTCGCTCAGACGGGCTCGCCGCGATGGCTCCCACGCCGCTTCTTGGCGCTCGCGCCCGCCGCGAGGCCTTCCGCCTTGACGTGCGGCGCGCACCAGCCGGGGAGGTAGCTCGCGTCGTCCGATTTGGCGAATTCGAGCGCGACGCCGAGCGCGCGCGAAAAGTCCTTGCGCACTTGCTTGGGCTTGATGCGGCGGCGCAGGAAATCGGCCCAGACGAACTCCGAGTACGGCGTCGAATCCTTTGCGTATCCGCCGATGTTGCGCAATTCGCCCGCCAGCGACCGATAGGGATCGTCCTTCATTTCGAGGACGGTCCGGGGCAGGTCGGCGTAATCGCGGCGTCGGCCTTTGCCGTCGAAGGGATGGGTCCAGCCGTGAAAGTCCATCATGTTCCAGAACGCGATCGCGTCGAGCCTGTGGAAATCGGCGACGATGGCGACGAACACGCTGTCGACCCCCTCTTCGTGCAGTGCGCGCGCGAGGTGATGGTGGTCGATGAGAAAACGCTCTCCCCCCGGCCCGACGATGACGGGCACCATGTGAGAGCCGAGGAAGTCGGTCAGCTTTTCCGGATTCTCCTCTTTCCAGGATTTTCGTTTCAGCGCCACCTCGGCCATGCCGAGCGTGATCTGCGTCGGCCTGAGTTCGAGGACGGGCGTCGCGTGCAGGACGGGTTCGCGAAGGCGATAGGTCATCGACATTCACCGATGGGGCGCGGTCCGCGCCGGATTTTCGGCAGCATGTCGCAGCGGGCCGCAGCGGTCAATCGAAGCCAGCGGCGCGGCGCGGCGAGCAAGGCCAAGCGCGGTCGACCGATTTGACCCCTCCGGGCAAATCATGTTTTGTCGCGCCCGTTCGTCGAACATTCATGACAACGAGGCCTTCAAGCGATGCGGCCCGAGCGCTACAACGTCCGCGAATCCGAACAAAAATGGCAGAAAGCGTGGGCCGACAAGGCGATTTTCGCTACCCGCAACGACGATCCGCGGCCCAAGTATTACGTGCTCGAAATGTTCCCGTACCCCTCCGGGCGCATCCATATGGGCCATGTGCGCAACTACGCGATGGGCGACGTGGTGGCGCGCTACAAGCGCGCGCGCGGCTTCAATGTGCTGCATCCGATGGGCTGGGACGCGTTCGGCATGCCGGCCGAAAACGCCGCGATGCAGAACGCGACGCATCCGGCCAAGTGGACCTACGCCAACATCGAGACGATGCGCGCGCAGCTCAAATCCATGGGCCTGTCGCTCGATTGGTCGCGCGAGGTCGCCACCTGCGATCCCGGCTATTATCGCCACCAGCAGAAGCTGTTTCTCGACTTTCTCGCCGCCGGCCTGGTCACGCACAAGAAATCGAAGGTCAACTGGGACCCGGTCGACAACACTGTGCTCGCCAACGAACAGGTGGTGGACGGGCGCGGCTGGCGCTCCGGCGCCGTCGTCGAACAGCGCGAATTGACGCAGTGGTTCTTCAAGATCAGCGACTATTCCGACGACTTGCTCGCCGGCCTCGACCGGCTCGACCGCTGGCCCGACAAGGTGCGCCTGATGCAGCGCAACTGGATCGGCCGCTCCGAGGGCATGCTGGTGCGCTTCGCCATCGATCCCAAGTCGCGCGGCCCCTTGGCCGGCGACGAGGCGGCGCGAGAGCTGGAAATCTACACCACGCGGCCGGACACGCTGTTCGGCGCCAAGTTCATGGCGATCGCGCCCGACCATCCGCTCAGCCTCGCCGCCGCGCGCCACGATCCCAAGCTCGCCCGCTTCATCGAGGAGTGCCGGCGCATCGGCACCTCGGCGGCCGCGATCGAGACCGCGGACAAGAAGGGCTACGACACCGGCCTGCGCGTATTCCACCCGTTCGACGGGGAATGGCGGCTGCCGGTCTACGTCGCCAATTTCATCCTGATGGATTACGGCACGGGCGCGATTTTCGGCTGCCCGGCGCACGACCAGCGCGACCTCGACTTCGTCAATGTCTATGGGCTCGGCGCGACGCCGGTGGTCTGCCCGCCCGGCGTCGACCCGGCTTCGTTCGCGGTCGACCGGGTCGCCTATGACGGCGACGGCCTCATGATCAATTCGCGCTTCCTCGACGGACTGACGATCGAGGCCGCCAAAGAGGAGGTCGCGCGCCGACTGGAGGCGGCGACGCTGGGCAATCGGCCGCAAGGGCGCCGGCAGGTCAATTTTAAGCTGCGCGACTGGGGAATTTCGCGCCAGCGCTATTGGGGCTGTCCGATCCCGGTCATCCATTGCCAGGCGTGCGGTGTCGTCCCCGTTCCGGCGAAGGACTTGCCGGTCCTGTTGCCGGAAGACGTGAGCTTCGACGCGCCGGGCAACCCGCTCGACCGCCATCCCACCTGGAAGCAGGTCGACTGTCCGCACTGCGGCGCGCCGGCGCGGCGCGAGACCGACACGATGGACACTTTCGTCGATTCGTCCTGGTATTTCGCTCGCTTCACCGATCCGTGGAACGCCGGCGCGCCGACTTCGCCCAGCATCGCCGACCATTGGCTCCCAGTCGATCAGTATATCGGCGGCGTCGAACACGCGATCTTGCATCTGCTCTATTCGCGTTTCTTCACCCGCGCGATGCGCAAGTGCGGTCATCTCGATTTCGACGAACCTTTCGCTGGCCTGTTCACGCAAGGCATGGTGGTGCACGAGACCTACCGCGACGCGGAAGGGCGCTGGATCGCTCCGACCGAGGTGCGCTTCGAGACGGAGGCGGGAGGCCGGCGCGCGTTCGCGCTTCGGGGTGGCGCGCCGATCGAAATCGGCCCGATCGAGAAAATGTCGAAGTCGAAGCGCAACACGGTCGATCCCGACGAAATCATCTCGAGCTACGGCGCCGACACCGCGCGCTGGTTTATGCTCTCCGATTCGCCGCCCGACCGCGACGTGATCTGGACCGAGGCGGGCGTGCAGGGCGCCTATAAGCAGATCCAGCGCCTGTGGCGCCTGGCCTGCGAGATCGAGCGCGTCGTCGGGCCAAAGCGTCCGGGCAAGCCCGCGCGCTTCTCGGAAGCGGCCGCCAAGATCCGTCAGGCGGCCCACGGCGCGCTGGCGAGAATCGAAGATGACATCGAGCGCCTGCGCTTCAACCTCTGCATCGCCACAATTTATGAACTCGCCAATACGCTCGCCGCGGCGGTCGGCGCGATCGAATCCGAAGCGGTCGGCGACGATTTGCGCTTCGCCTTCGCCGAAGCGGGCGACATCCTGGCGCATGGTTTCGCGCCGATGATGCCGCATTTGGCGGAGGAATGCTGGGAGGCGCTCGGCCACCGGACGCTCATTGCGCAGAGCCCCTGGCCGCAGGTCGACCGCGCGCTCATCGTCGCCACGCATGTCGCCATGCCGGTGCAGGTCAACGGCCGCAAGCGCGCCGACCTGACGATTGAGCGGGACGCGGAGCCGAAAATCGTCGAAGCCGCCGCCCTCGCTCTGGACGCCGTGCGCAAGGCGATGGATAATAGGCCCGCCAAGAAGGTGATCATCGTGCCGAACAGGATCGTCAATGTCGTGGTTTGATCGCGCGCGCGCCGCGGCTGCGCTTCTCATGGCCTTGGGCCTGGGCGGATGCTTCCAACCCCTTTACGGCGAGGCCGTGCATCCCGGCCTGGTCGAGGATCTGCGCGCGGTCGAGGTCGCGCCGATCAAGGATCGCATCGGCCACTATCTCGGCGACGACCTGATCTCCAATCTCAACGGCACGGGCGAAACGCCCGCGGCCAAATACCGCCTCACGGTCACGGTCGCGCATAGTTCACAAACGCCGACCGTGGAATTGCAGATCAACGCCGCCAGCTCCGCCACCGTCATCGGCAAGGCGACGTTCACGCTGACCAAGATCGACGGCGGCGCGGTCATCTATAAGGGCGACGCGACGTCCGCCGCCATCTACGACCGCAGTTTGGACAGCTTCGCCAACCTCAGGGCGGCGCGCGACGCGGAAATCCGGATCGCCCGATCCCTGGCCGACGAAATCGGGCTGCGCGTCGCCGCGGCGCTCGGCGCCAAGAGCTGATCGGCCGAGCGCGGGGCGAATCGCCGGCGCGCGTCGAGCGGGGAGCGCCGGGCTTCATCCGCCTTCGGCGAAGCGGCGACGAGGCGGCCGGCGGCCAAATCCGCGTGAGAATTTGCCCCGCTCGCCGCGAATCGGCTATTTCTGGCGCCGAAGGCCGCGCAGAATTCGCGCGCGGCGTCGCGTTGTCGAAATCGGGAGCCCGCGATGCCGCGCCTCTTCACCGGCCTCAGAGTTCCCGCGTCCAGCGTCGCGGCCCTGGCGAGCGCGCGCGGCGGCGTCTACGGCGCGCGCTGGGTCGAGCCGAGCGACTACCACATCACGCTGCGCTTCATCGGCGACGTCGACCTGCACGCGGCTCGCGACGTCGCCGAGACGCTCGCCGCCATCCGACGGCCGCCGGTTCGCGTCAGTTTCTTGGGGCTGAGTTGGTTCGGCGCCGATAAGCCGCGCGCGATCGTGGCCAAGATCAAGCCGACGGCGCCCCTGATCGAGCTGCAGGGCGAACACGAGCGGCGGCTGCGGCGGATCGGCTTGCCGCCGGAGCCGCGCAATTTCACCCCGCACGTGACCCTGGCGCGCCTTCGTTCGGTCTCTGCGGCCGCCGTCGCCGATTACTTGAGCGCGCGCGACGCGTTGGTCGCGCCGGCCTTCGAGGCGTCGCGTTTCGTGCTCTATTCGGCTCGCGAGTCGGTCGGCGGCGGCCCCTACGTCGTCGAGGCCGCCTTTCCCTTGGGTTGAGCAATCCGCGGGAGATGACAAATCTTCGCGATGACGTATATCTTCTCGCCGGGCTGGCGGGGAGCATGGAAATGAAAGCGGCGATCGAAACGCCAATCGAGACGACCGAGGTCGAAAAAGCGCCGTCGCCGCCGCGAGGCCCTGTCGCGCTCGCCATAGCGGACGCGGACTCGAAGAATGTCGGCGAATCGGACCGCAATCCGATCTTCGATGCGCTGGTGACGCCCGACGAGGACGTCACGGGCCTGGTCGCCTATTCGCTTTACAAGCAGAACAAGCGAGCCTGGCTCGACGATTTCGTCAAGGCGACCGGCCGCATGCCGAACGAAGCGGAGTCGCGCGCCTACATCATCGGCGAAAACACCGAGCGGCGGCTCAACACCTACCGCCACCTCGCCGCCGAGACGCTCGCGGGGAGGGGGTCGTGGACCCAGTCGGGCGTCGCCGCGGCGCTGAAGGCCAGCCCGACCGCTGCGGCGGTCTGGGCGCTGGCGGCGGTGGTCGCGGCGCTGGCGGTGCTCGGGCTGGCGCTGCACGCGGGCTATCTGACGCCGGCCAAGTAGTCAGCACACCAGCGTGAGCTTGCGCGCGGCGCGCGTCAGCCCGGTGTAGAGCCAGCGCGCGCGGTGCTCGCGAAAGGCGCGGCTCTCGTCGAACAGCATCACCGAGTCCCACTGCGAGCCCTGCGCTTTGTGCACGGTGAGGGCATAGCCGTAGTCGAATTCGTCCGACTCGCGCCGTTGGGGATAGGAGAGGTCGGCCTCCGCGCCCTCGAAGAATTGCTTGAGCACCGCGACCTTCGCTTGCGCGCGGCCTACGTCGTCCTCGGCGCGTAGCGTCATGCGCACGAAGTCCTTGCGCATGCCGCCGAGCGCCTCGACGCGCCATAGGCCGCCGTTGATGAGGCCCTTGACGCGATCGTTGCGCAGGCAAACGAGCTTGTCGCCGGCGACCGGCAGCGCTTCGGCGAGGCCGAGCAATTCGCGGATTCGCTGGTTGTAGAGCCGCCGCGTGCGGTTGACGCCGACCAGGATCTGATCGGCGGCGAGAACGTCGGCGGCGTCGATTTCGGCGCGGCGGACGACGCGGCTCTCGCCATAATCGCCATAGGCGAGTTCGCCGCCCGAGCGAACGATCTGGGAGAGGCGGATGATCGGATCGTTTTCCGCCTGGCGGTGGATCTCGGTCAGCATGAGGTCCGGCTCGGCCTCGGTGAAGAAGCCACCGCCCTTGACCGGCGGCAGTTGCGCGGGATCGCCGAGCACCAGGATCGGCTTGCCGAAGGAGAGAAGATCGCGGCCGAGCTCCGCGTCGACCATCGAGCATTCGTCGATGACGATGAGCCCGGCGCGCGAGGCCGGTCCGTCGCGGTTGAGGGTGAAGGTCGGCGCGCCTTCCTCACCTTCGCTGGCGCGATAGATCAGCGCGTGGATGGTCGAAGCGCCGGCGCAGCCCTTCGAGCGCATCACCAGCGCCGCCTTGCCGGTGAAGGCGGCGAACGCCGTTTCGCCCTGCGCGGCTTCGGCGACGTGGCGCGCCAGCGTCGTCTTGCCGACCCCGGCGTAGCCGAACAGTCGAAACACCTGCGGCTCGCCCGCCTTGAGCCATCGCCCGACCGCGTCGAGCGCGTTCGATTGCTCGGCCGACCATTGCGGCCGGGGGAGCGGTCCTTTGGCCGGGATCGGCGGAGCGGCCGGGGCCTCGCGCCGATCGGTCGGGCCGTCCGCTTCCTGGCGCTCGGGCGGCGCGCGCCGCCTCGCCAGCCGACCGAGAACGACCTCGGCGCCGCAATGGGTGCAAACGACCGGGCGTTTGCCCAGATCGTCAAATCGCGCGCCGCAGGCCTGGCATCGGCGCTTGGTTCCGAGCTTCGTGACGTGCATGGCCATTCGTGAGCGAGGGAGCGGCGGGCGCGGGGGCCTCGAGTCGGCGAGGCTCGCCGGGGTCGGCGTTCCTCATAGCCGAAAACGCCGGCCCCTGTCCTCCGGGCGGCCCGCCCGAGGGCCGCCGACCCGCGTGCGCCCGCCCCGGGCCGGGCAAAGTCGTTGAGAGTTCATTCAAGTATTCGGTCCAGCATGGCTCGGCGGGGGCTTGATCCGCATCGGCCGGGAAATCCCTCCAGGCTCTTGAACGCGAGGCCGGCGACGCCATATTTTTTCCATCCGGCGCGCCGAGTTCTGAAGGCGGCCGGAGGATTGTCGGTCCACAGCCGATCGGGTCGTTCGAGGGAAGGCCGGTTCGGCGGAGCGCCTGAAAGGGGCTTCGATCATGGTGCGCGTCACGGCATTGAGTTCTCCGTTCCTGCTCGGGTTCGACGGCGTCGAGCGGGCGCTCGACAAGGCGTCGAAATCCGCCGCTGATGGCTATCCTCCTTATAATATCGAGCGAATTCCGGCCACGGACGGCGCGCCCGAAATCTTGCGCATCACGCTCGCGGTCGCGGGATTTTCCCAGGACCAGATCGAGGTGATGCAGGAGGAGAATCAGTTGGCGATCCGCGGGCGCCAGCAGGAGGACAAGACGCGCGACTACGCCCATCGGGGCATCGCCGCGCGGCAGTTCCAGCGCAGTTTCCTGCTCGCGGACGGCATGCAGGTGCGCGGCGCGGAACTTGCTAGCGGGTTGCTGTCGATCGATATCGTGCGGCCGCAGCCCGAGCGCAGTGTGAAGAAGATCAATATCGCGGCGCGCGACTGAGCTAAGGTGCGCGCCGAAGACGGGTCCGGCGTCGGACAGTCTGGAAAGGAGTGGAAAATGGTCGACCTCAACGAAAGAATTGGCGCGTTGACGCCGCACGAATTCGCCCATCTCGGCGACGGCTCGATCGCCTACGTCAAGACGATCCGCTCCGAAGACGCCCAGCGCCTGTTCCCGCAGGCGCCGGCGATCCGGCCGGGCCTGCAGCTGTTCGCCCTGCTCGGCGCCGACGGCTCGCCGATCATGCTGACCGACTCCAGGGACGCGGCAATCGCCAACGCCTGGCAGAACGAACTGCAGACGGTGAGCGTGCACTAGCGCCGCGTCGTTTCGACGCCCCGCGCGAAGAGCGGGGCGGCGGCGCGGACTGCTGCAAACGCGCCGAATCGTTTAAGGAGGGTCTCGGTCAGGCTATGGGGCTGCGATGCGCGCTTATCTCGAACTCCTGCGCGAAGCGCTGGAAAAGGGCGCCGTCAGGGGCGATCGGACCGGAACCGGGGTGCGCTCGCTATTCGCTAGGCAGATCCGATTCGATCTTTCCGAAGGTTTTCCGCTGACCACCACCAAGCGGCTGCATCTGAAATCGATCGTCCACGAACTGATCTGGTTCCTCAACGGCGACGCCAACATCGCCTATCTCAAAGCCAACGGCGTCTCCATCTGGGACGAATGGGCGGACGCCAACGGCGATCTCGGTCCCGTCTACGGCAAACAATGGCGCGCCTGGGCCGGCCCCGACGGGCGGACCACCGACCAGATCGCCTGGCTCCTCGACGAGATCAAGCGCAACCCCGATTCGCGCCGGCTGATCGTTTCCGCCTGGAACGTCGCCGACATCGGCGCGATGAAGCTGCCGCCGTGCCATTGCCTGTGCCAGTTCTACGTCGCCGACCGGCGGCTCTCCTGCCAGCTCTATCAGCGCTCGGCTGATCTCTTCCTCGGCGTGCCCTTCAACATCGCCAGCTACGCGCTGCTGACGCACTTGGTCGCGCGCGAATGCGGGCTCGGCGTCGGCGAATTCGTGCATACGTTCGGCGACGCGCATCTCTATCGCAACCACGAGGCCCAGGCGCGGGAGCAGCTCTCGCGCGCGCCGCGCCCGCTGCCGAGGCTCAACCTCGCGCCGGCTGCGCCCTCGCCGCGCGGCGCGCTCTACGATCTGAAGGCTGAGGCGATTTCGTTCGAAGGCTACGATCCCTGGCCGGCGATCAAGGCGCCGGTGGCGGTTTGAGTGCGCCTCGCCTCGCGCTGATCGCGGCGGTGGCGCGCAACGGCGTCATCGGCGCGGGCGACGCCTTGCCGTGGCGGCTTTCGAGCGATCTCAAGCGCTTCAAGGCGCTGACGATGGGCAAGCCGCTGATCATCGGCCGCAAGACCTTTCAAGCGATCGGCCGGGCGCTGCCGGGGCGCGAGATCATCGTCGTCACGCGCGATGAAGCCTATGCGCCCGAAGGCGTCGAAGTCGCGCGCGACATCGACGCGGCGTTGCGCCTCGCCGAGGCGAAGGCGGGCGCCGCGGGCGTCGACGAGGTCGTCGTCGCGGGCGGCGGCGAAATCTACGCGCAGACGATCGCGCGCGCCGGACGGCTCTACGTCACCGAGGTCGATCTCGCGCCCGAAGGCGACGCGCGCTTTCCCGGCATCGATCCGGCGCTGTGGCGCGAGGTCCGCCGCGAGCCGGGCGAACGCGGCCCGCGCGACGAGGCAGATTTCGCCTTCGTCGAATATCAGCGCGTCCTGTAGGCGCGGAGCCGACTATGTCCCCTGTCGGCTTGCCGACCGGCATCCCTACGCCACCCGTCTCGGCGCCCTCTTGGCGGGCGCCGGCAGCACGCCGAGCGCCTCCTCGACGATGCTCGGCCGATAAGCGATGACGCGGATGAGGCGCGCCGCCGCGCCGCTCGGTGCACGGGCGCCCTGTTCCCATTTGCGCAGGGTGTCGAGACTCGCGCCGAGCACCACCGCGAACTGCTCTTGCGTCATGCCGGCCTTGAGGCGCGCGGCGCGAACTTCCGACTTTTCGATCGAAATCGTTCTCTCGCGGCCCGCAATGGGTCGGCCACGCGCGTGGTCGAGGGCCTCTTCCAAACCGGCCTTGAGTTCGGTGAAAAGCTTGCTCATGGCTTAGACCTCTTGAGCGCTGACTTAAGTTCATAGGCGATGCGCGCCAGTTCGCCTTTCTCCGCGGCGGACAAATTGGCGGCGACTGATTTGTCGAGCAACGCGAGAATATAGACCGGGGCCTCGGCGTGAAAGAAAACCGTGAAAATACGGGCGCCGCCGCTCTTGCCTTTGCTTCGTCCAGGTATCGCGAACCGGCGCTTGCGTATGCCGCCGGCGCCTTCGATGAGATGCCCCTCTTGCGGCGAATAGGCGATCGCCGTTTCAATCGCCTGAATTTCTTCCTCGTCGAGGCCGAGCGCCTTGGCGCCTCTTAAGAAGGGGCTCAGGGAAACAACCGTCACGGGCGTTTCGGTCATTTCTCTAAGTAACCCATTGTGCGACTTAAATCAAGCCGCTATCGCGGGTGCGCGGCACGCGGGCCCCGCTCCCTCGCTCCCGAAGAGGCTTCCCCGGATTGAACGGGATCGTCGGGTCGAACGCCGCTTCGGCGCGCCGCCCCCATTCCGCCCGCCCCCTTGCGCGCGCCGTCCCGTCCCGGCATTGTCGCGCCCCATGGCCCCCGCCGCCGACAAACCCGGCGCCGAATCGAGCGCTCTCGCCAACCTCGACTCGCGCGCGCGCGAAATCTTTCGCCGCATCGTCGATTCGTACCTCGCCAGCGGCGAGCCGATGGGCTCGCGCCACCTCTCGCGCCTGCTGCCAATCTCGCTGTCGCCGGCCTCGGTGCGCAACGTCATGCAGGACCTCGAGCAGATCGGCCTCATCTACGCCCCGCACACCAGCGCCGGGCGCCTGCCGACCCAGCAGGGCCTGCGCTTCTACGTCGACGCGCTGCTCGAGTTCGGCGGCCTGGCGCGCGAAGACCGCGCGCGCATCAACTCTTCGGTGCGCGCGGCGGCCGAGGAGGGCGGCTTCGAGGGCGCGCTGACGCAGGCGACTTCGCTGCTTTCCCATCTGACGCACGGCGCCGGCGTCGTGCTCACCACCAAAGAGAATGCGCGCCTCAAGCACATCGAATTCGTGCGCCTGGAGCCGAAAAAGGCGCTCGCGGTGCTGGTGGGCGAGGACGGCTCGGTCGAGAACCGAGTCGTCGAGACGCCGGCGGGGATGCCCGCCTCGACGCTGGTCGAAGTCAGCAACTACCTCACCGCCCACGCGCGCGGCCGCACGCTCGCCGAGGCGCGCGAGGAGATCGAACAGGCGCGCGAGACCGCGCGCGGCGAACTCGATGGATTGGCGGCGCGCCTCGTCGACGCCGGGCTCGCCTCCTGGGCCGGGGTCGAGGAGGCGAGCCGCCAGCTCATCGTGCGCGGCCAGGCCAATCTCATCGGCGACTTTCGCGCCGAGCAGGATCTCGAGCGCATCCGCCTGTTGTTCGCCGATCTGGAGACCCAGACCGACGTCATCGACCTCCTCCACCGGGCCGAGAGCGGCGAGGGCGTGAAGATTTTCATCGGCTCGGAGAACAAGCTCTTCTCGCTCTCCGGCTCCTCGATGATCGCCGCGCCGCTGCGCGCCGGCGAGCAGCGCATCGCCGGCGTTCTCGGGGTGATCGGCCCGACGCGGCTCAACTACGGCCGCGTCGTGCCGATGGTCGAGTACGCGGCCCAGGTTCTCGGCGACCTCAAACGCGGGCGCTGAGCGGCCGCATTGGAACGCGGCGCCGATTTGCGCTAGAAGCGCTGAGCAAGCGGAGGGCGCCATGATGTCGAACGTGTCGAACGCCGAGCGGAGACCGCATAGTCTGGGCGCGGCGATCGAGCGCTTGAGCGGCAAATGGTGTGCGATCGTCGCCTTCGGCGCGCTGCTCATCCTGCTCGGCGCGGCGGCGCTGGTCTTCTCTTTCGCCGCCACCGTGGCCACCGTGACCCTGAACGGCGTCTTCTTCCTGGTCGCCGGCGCCGCCGAAATCGGCATCGGCATGCACGCGCAGGGCTGGCGGCGGTTCTTTCTGTGGGTGATCGGCGGCGTCCTCTACCTCGCCGTCGGCGTCATCTGCATCATCAATCCGGTTTTCGCCTCGCTGGCGCTGACCCTGGCGCTCGGGGCAGGGCTGATCGCCGCGGCGGCGGTGCGCGCCTATCTGGCGCTCCAGCTCCCCGCCGACCATCCGCGCGGCATGATCCTGGTCGCCGCGGCGGCGACGGCGCTGCTCGGATTGATCATCGTCATACGCTGGCCCTCGGATAGCGTCTATGTGCTCGGCGTCCTGCTCGGCGTCGACCTTCTATTCCATGGCGCGGGCTGGGTCACGTTTGGCATGGGGCTGCGCGCGCGACGTTGATGCGCGGGCCGGAATTTTGGTTTTTCAGGAGCGATCGATGACGAAATGGGTCTATGCCTTCGGCGCAGAACTGGCCGAAGGGCGCGGAGCGATGAAAAATCTTCTGGGCGGCAAGGGCGGCAACCTTGCGGAAATGGCGTTCCTCGGCATGCCGGTGCCGCCTGGTTTCACCATCACCACCGAGGTCTGCACCTACTTTTACGCCAACGGCAAGACCTATCCGCCCGACCTCACCGCGCAGGTCGACGCCGCGATGGTGGCGGTCGAACGGCAGACCGGGCGAAAGTTCGGCGACGACTCCAATCCGTTGCTGGTCTCCGTACGCTCCGGGGCAAGAGCCTCGATGCCGGGCATGATGGACACCGTGCTCAATCTCGGCCTCAACGACAAGTCCGTGCTGACGCTGGCCAAGACCTCGGCCGACGAGCGCTTCGCCTTCGACAGCTATCGGCGCTTCATTCAGATGTATTCGAGCGTCGTTCTCGAAGTCGATCATGAAGATTTCGAAGAAATTCTCGAGGGGGTCAAGAGCCGCAAGGGCCTCGCGCTCGACACCGACCTTTCCGCCGCCGACTGGCGCGAAGTCATCGCCGCCTACAAGCAGAAGGTCATCGAGGCGACCGGCAAGCCGTTCCCGCTGAATCCGCGCGACCAGTTGTGGGGCGCGATCGGCGCGGTGTTCGGCTCATGGATGAACGCGCGCGCGATCACCTATCGCCGCCTCAACGATATTCCCGCCGACTGGGGCACCGCGGTCAATGTCCAGGCGATGGTGTTCGGCAACATGGGCGAGACCTCGGCGACCGGCGTTGCCTTCACCCGCAACCCCGCCACCGGCGCCAACGAGCTTTACGGCGAATTCCTGGTCAACGCGCAGGGCGAAGACGTCGTCGCCGGCATTCGCACCCCGCAGAACATCACCGAGGCCGCGCGCAAGGCCGCCGGCTCCGACCGGCCTTCGCTCGAATCGCTGATGCCCGAGGTGTTCCGCCAGTTCGTCGCGACGACGCAAAAGCTCGAGAAGCACTATCGCGACATGCAGGACATGGAATTCACCGTCGAGCGCGGCAAGCTATGGATGCTGCAGACCCGCAACGGCAAGCGCACCGCCCGCGCCGCCCTGCGCCTCGCGGTCGAAATGGCCAACGAGGGCTTGCTCTCGCGCGAGGAGGCGATCACGCGTGTCGAGCCGGCCACGCTCGACCAGCTGTTGCACCCGACGATCGACCCGAGCTTCAAGCGCAAGATCTTCGCCACCGGCCTGCCGGCCTCGCCCGGCGCGGCGAGCGGCGAGATCGTCTTCTCCGCCGACGAGGCGGAAAAGCTCGCCCAGGCAGGCCACAAGGTGATGCTGGTGCGCATCGAGACGTCGCCGGAGGACATCCACGGCATGAACGCCGCGGAAGGCATCGTCACCACCCGCGGCGGCATGACCTCGCACGCGGCGGTGGTCGCGCGCGGCATGGGCAAAGCCTGCGTCGCCGGCGCCGGCGCCATCCGCGTCGACTACGCGGCGCAGACGATGACCGCCGACGGCGTCACGCTGAAGAAGGGCGACATCATCACCATCGACGGCGGCGCCGGCCAGGTGCTCGCCGGCGCGGCGCCGATGGTCAAGGCCGAGCTCAGCGGCGAATTCGCCACCCTCATCGGCTGGGCCGACTCGGTCCGGCGCATGAAGGTGCGCGCCAACGCCGAGACGCCGCTCGACGCGCGCGTCGCGCGCGGGTTCGGCGCCGAAGGCATCGGCCTGTGCCGCACCGAGCACATGTTCTTCTCGGGCGAGCGCATCGCGGCGATGCGCGAGATGATCCTGTCGGAGACCGAAGAGGGCCGGCGCGCCGCGCTCGCCAAGCTCCTGCCGATGCAGCGCAAGGACTTCGCCGAGCTGTTCGAGATCATGTCGGGCCTGCCCGTCACGATCCGCCTGCTCGACCCGCCGCTGCACGAGTTCCTGCCGCACACCGACAAGGAGGTCGCGGAAGTCTCGAAGGGGATGGGCGTTCCGGCCGAGAAGCTGCGCGCCCGCGCCAACGAGCTCCACGAGTTCAACCCGATGCTCGGCTTCCGCGGCGTGCGGCTGGCGGTGCGCTATCCTGAGATCGCCGAGATGCAGGCCCGCGCCATCCTCGAAGGCGCGGTCGAAGCCGGCCGCAAGACCGGCAAGCCGGTCACGGCGGAGATCATGGTGCCGGTCAACATGGGCCGCGGCGAGGTCGACCTGGTCAAGAAGATCGTCGTCGAGATCGCCGAGCAGGTCGCCAAGGAGACCGGGGTCACGGTGCCCTACACGGTCGGCACGATGATCGAGCTGCCGCGCGCGGCGTTGCTCGCGGGCGACATCGCCAAAACCGCCGAATTCTTCTCGTTCGGCACCAACGACCTGACCCAGACCACGCTCGGCGTGTCGCGCGACGACGCCGGCTCCTTCCTCGGCCTCTACGTGGAGAAGGGCCTGCTGCCCGCCGACCCGTTCGTCAGCATCGACACGGTCGGCGTCGGCGAGCTGATCAAGATCGCCGTCGAGCGCGGCCGCGCCACGCGGCCGGACCTCAAGATCGGCATCTGCGGCGAACATGGCGGCGACCCCGCTTCGATCGCCTTCTGCGAGACGGCGCGCCTCGACTACGTCTCGTGCTCGCCGTTCCGCGTCCCGATCGCGCGCCTCGCCGCCGCGCAGGCCGCGCTCGGGCGCAAGGCGGCTTCGACGGCTTAAGGAGGGAAGGAGGGTTATCGCTCGCCCTTGCCCTATCCCCTCTGCCCCCGGCGAATGCGAAGCGTTCGTCCGGAGGGAGAGGGGCCTTATTGGCGGATCCCTTCTCCTGCTTGCGGGAGAAGGGATTTTTCTTTTCCCGGGCGCCGAAGAAAGCGCGGCGAAGCGCCGGACGAGGGCGCGCCGTTGTTCCCCTCTCCTCAGTTTACGCCCGCCAAACGCTTCGCGTTTGCGGCGGAGCGGCAGGTCGAGGGGCGCGCGCGATCGACCGCAGGCGGCGCTTTACGTCCCGACCTGCTCCTGGGTCGCCAGCGTCGCGATGTCGATCTTGACGCCCGGGCCCATGGTCGAGGAGATCGCGGCGCGTTGCATGTAGGCGC
Source organism: uncultured Alphaproteobacteria bacterium (assembly GCA_963775575.1). Taxonomy (GTDB): domain Bacteria; phylum Pseudomonadota; class Alphaproteobacteria; order Rhizobiales; family Beijerinckiaceae; genus Roseiarcus. Next base: position 122,722 of record CAVZJG010000002.1, on the reverse strand, counting down.
CCTTCGCGCCCGTCGGCTTGGCCTTGTTCACCGCCTCGACGAAGGCGCGGATGTTCTCGGCGAGCTGGGCCTCGCCGAACGAGGCTTTGCCGACCGAGCCCTGCACGATGCCGGCCTTCTCGACGCGGAACTCGACCGCGCCGCCCTTGGAGGCCTTGACCGCCGCGGCGACGTCCATCGTCACCGTGCCGACCTTCGGGTTCGGCATCAGGCCGCGCGGGCCGAGCACTTTGCCGAGCCGCCCGACCAGCGGCATCATGTCGGGCGTGGCGATGCAGCGGTCGAATTCGATCGTGCCCGCCTGCACCGTCGTCACCAGATCTTCCGCGCCGACGACGTCGGCGCCCGCAGCGCGCGCTTCGTCGGCCTTGGCGCCGCGCGCGAACACGCCGACGCGCAACGTGCGGCCGGTGCCATTGGGCAGATTGACGACGCCGCGCACCATCTGGTCGGCGTGCTTGGGATCGACGCCGAGGTTGATGGCGATTTCGACCGTTTCGTCGAACTTGGCGCTGGCGTTGGTCTTCACCAGCTTCACCGCTTCGTCGAGCTCGTAGAGCTTGGTGCGGGCGACCGCTTCGCGCCCTTTGAGGATTCTCTTGCCGTGCTTGCTCATGGCTTACCCCACCACCTCGAGGCCCATCGACCGGGCGGAGCCTTCGATCATCTTCATCGCCGATTCGACCGTATCGCAATTAAGATCGACGATCTTCTTCTCGGCGATCTCGCGCACCTGCGCCTTCGTCACCTTGCCGACGACGCCGCGGCCGGGCGTCTTGGCGCCGGAGGCCGGCTTCTTGCCGAGCTTCAGCCCCGCGGCCTTCTTGAGGAAGAAGGTCACCGGCGGCTGGCGCATCTCGAAGGTGAACGAGCGGTCCTGGAAGGCGGTGATGACCACCGGGATCGGCGCTCCCTTCTCCAACTGCGCGGTGCGCGCGTTGAAGGCCTTGCAGAATTCCATGATGTTGAGACCGCGCTGGCCGAGCGCGGGACCGATCGGGGGCGACGGATTGGCTGCCCCCGCCGGCACTTGCAGTTTGATGTAACCGGCGATCTTCTTCGCCATGAGCTCTGCTCCGAAATTGGCGCGACCCGCCGGGTTCAATCCGGAAGGCTGCGCCAGGTTGCAGGTTCGTGGTGCGAACGTCAGCCCCGGCTGGCGACCGGGCGTTCTCCCACGGGTTTAGGGCGCGGGGGTTAGCAGGTTTGGGGGGCGGGCGCAATGGTGCGGCGGAAAGGAACTACGACCCGTCAGATCGTGAACTCCCTCGCGTTGTCCTCTTGACCGGGCCGCTCCAAAGGCCGACTCTAGCTAGGGAAGGCGAGCGGCGCATGGCAATCTATAGCAGCAGAGAATTTATCAGGGAAATTAAGAAGCGCCCTGAGAACTTTTATGTGATCATTATTCCGTGCCTATCCGGTTAACGCAGACACCCCCTAGATGTAGGGTGCGTCCACGCGCCGGAATAAAGGTCGGCATAGGTCGGCGCCTCAACCCCGCCCGCGATGCCGAGCAGCGAGCGGAAGGCGTTGAACGGGTAGAACCGCCTGTTGAAGCGGAACGTGAACTCATTGAGGTAGGCTTGTAGGTGCTTCGCGCTCACGCCGTGGTGGATGCCGTTGAGCCAGGCCTTCAAATTGGAGAAGACGAGGTGGATCATCGGCATGAACTGTTCGACCATTTCGGGGTCGCCGCATTCGGCAATTGCATGGTGGTCGTAGCCCCGCTTGCGCAAGCTGGCATAGCCGCTCCAATCGTCGGTGACGATCAGCGAGCCTGGCATGACGGCGCTCTCGACAAAGCCACACAAGGAATCGGCGCCGCGGTCAGCAGCGATGGCCAGTCGTACTCGACCGGCATAGCGGCCATCCTTCCGCTTGTCTTGTGCCGTGCCCGGCTTCCGGCGGCGAACCTCGACAGCGGCGGCCACCAGCGTTTTGTGGTGGATGCCCCGGCCTTCGCCGCGCGTCCTTCCACCGACCCACGTCTCATCAACCTCCACATGCTCTTTTGGCCGACCACCAATGCGGTCCTGGTCCGGCCGCACCATGCCCGCGCGCAGTTTGTGCAGGATGCCGAAGGCCGTTTCGTATCGTGTCAGCCCGAGTTGCCGCTGAAACTGCACCGCCGACATGCCCGGCGTTTGGCTGGCGACGAGGTACGCGGCCCAGAACCAGACGCTGAGCGGCGTATGACTGCGTTCCATGACCGTGCCGACCAGGAGACCGGCCTGGCGGCGGCACGCACGGCACTCCAGAACACCCGGTCGGGTGACAATGCGGAAGGGCTCGGCGATCAGGCCGCAATGCGGGCAGACAAAGCCGTCAGGCCAACGCGCGCGCCCAAGATAGGCAGCGCACGCCGCGTCATCGGGAAACAGCTGCTGAAACTCGGGGAGCGATTGGGGAAAAGCCAGATCGTCGCGCTGCTGGACGTCCATGGTCGCCATGATGCCCGACGCTAGCCCTGGTGGGTGTCTGCGTCAACCGGATAGGCACGCATTATTCATGCCAGAGCCTGTATGACGACAATGAGGCGTTGTCACCACGCATAACGTCGATCACGATTAGTCATTACGCAACTGAGCAGACGGTTAGTTATTCGACGCATTCCATTGCAGAAGAGCTCCACATTCCGCGCGACACTGTTCACGAACGCGTTGACGAAGTCGAACGCGAGTTGCTCCGTGGCTTCTATTCGTTCATACGTGATCGACGAGACAAGTATTGGATTCATTGGAACGTGCCTATCCGGTTAACGCAGACACCCCCTAGATGTAGGGTGCGTCCACGCGCCGGAATAAAGGTCGGCATAGGTCGGCGCCTCAACCCCGCCCGCGATGCCGAGCAGCGAGCGGAAGGCGTTGAACGGGTAGAACCGCCTGTTGAAGCGGAACGTGAACTCATTGAGGTAGGCTTGTAGGTGCTTCGCGCTCACGCCGTGGTGGATGCCGTTGAGCCAGGCCTTCAAATTGGAGAAGACGAGGTGGATCATCGGCATGAACTGTTCGACCATTTCGGGGTCGCCGCATTCGGCAATTGCATGGTGGTCGTAGCCCCGCTTGCGCAAGCTGGCATAGCCGCTCCAATCGTCGGTGACGATCAGCGAGCCTGGCATGACGGCGCTCTCGACAAAGCCACACAAGGAATCGGCGCCGCGGTCAGCAGCGATGGCCAGTCGTACTCGACCGGCATAGCGGCCATCCTTCCGCTTGTCTTGTGCCGTGCCCGGCTTCCGGCGGCGAACCTCGACAGCGGCGGCCACCAGCGTTTTGTGGTGGATGCCCCGGCCTTCGCCGCGCGTCCTTCCACCGACCCACGTCTCATCAACCTCCACATGCTCTTTTGGCCGACCACCGATGCGGTCCTGGTCCGGCCGCACCATGCCCGCGCGCAGTTTGTGCAGGATGCCGAAGGCCGTTTCGTATCGTGTCAGCCCGAGTTGCCGCTGAAACTGCACCGCCGACATGCCCGGCGTTTGGCTGGCGACGAGGTACGCGGCCCAGAACCAGACGCTGAGCGGCGTATGACTGCGTTCCATGACCGTGCCGACCAGGAGACCGGCCTGGCGGCGGCACGCACGGCACTCCAGAACACCCGGTCGGGTGACAATGCGGAAGGGCTCGGCGATCAGGCCGCAATGCGGGCAGACAAAGCCGTCAGGCCAACGCGCGCGCCCAAGATAGGCAGCGCACGCCGCGTCATCGGGAAACAGCTGCTGAAACTCGGGGAGCGATTGGGGAAAAGCCAGATCGTCGCGCTGCTGGACGTCCATGGTCGCCATGATGCCCGACGCTAGCCCTGGTGGGTGTCTGCGTCAACCGGATAGGCACGCATTGGAATATGCGAAACCTAACGTACGGTTTCGAACACCTTGAGCACCGTTACCGTGTTCTGGGGGGTAGTGACGCGCCTGTCATCCCGGTCGAACGACGACTGAATTTGAACGATCTATTAGCTGATCGGTATGGACACGAATATGCACCACACCCGAAGCTGAAATCTTTGATGGAAATGAACGGCGGCATCCACCGCCACTTTCTAACGGGCGAGGAGGAGGTTCGCGCATTCCAGAATAACGAATTTATAAGGATGCACAATTCTACCTTGTGCAAGGTCGGTTTCCTACATTCTGCCATCGGTAAATTCATAAGTGGAAAGCTGCGCACCGCTTCACGGGGTTTTGGCGTCGCTTTGGATAGAATATTTGAGGGACGAACAGCAAAAGCCATCGGTCTTTTCGGAACGATAATAACAATCAGTGTTGGCCTCTGGCAAATATTCCTTTGGTTCAGCAGCATCGCACAGAAATAGACACCAACGTAAAAAACAGATAAATTCGGCAGCGACCCTATTGTATACAGTAGATTACGCGGGCATCCTACGCAACCGAAGTGTCTTCGAGGCCAAACGCCCCGTCACATCTCGCCGTCGAGCTCTTGGAAGCAAATCCTTCCGACCGGAAGAGACTGTCAAGGGCCTCTGGCCGCCGGAGGCGGCGCGCTTTCGCGCGCCCTTGACAGTCTCTTCCAGTCGGAAAGCGGGCTAGCCAAGAGTTCGACGGCGAGATGTGACGGCCTTGGCTTGCTCCGGGGGCCGACTTTGTCAACGCGGCCGACCGCCCCACTCAAGCCGACAACGCCATGCGGCGCCGCCGCCCCATCGGTAGATCGAGCTGGATTTCGTCATAGGGCACGCGCGGCTGCAACGTGCGCCCCTCGCCCTCCACCAATTCGATCAGGCCGAAGCGCTCCATGTTCTTCAACGTGCGCGACAGGTTCGACCGCGCCCGCCCCGAAAGCCGCTCCAATTCGGCGAGCGATTGCGGGCGCCGCTCGATGATCAGGTCGATCAAGGCGCGATTCCTGTCCGATAGCACGCGCGCGAGGCTTTCGATCGACGCGAACCACAGCTTGGGCTCGTCGGGACCGGGCGTGAGTTCGCCCCGCGCGATCGCCATCGTGCGCGCCTTCATGTCCTCGTAGGGCGCGATGCCGATGCGCAGGACTTTCACCGAATGATCCCCCTGTCTCTCAGCGCTGCGTCGACCTCGCTCCAGAAATCGCGCACCAGCGTCGCCGCATCACGGTAATCGTACGGGGAGGTCGCGTTGCGCCGATGGCGATGATCGTGGGCCTCATGCGCCTGCCGCGCCGGTCCGCTGCCGCTGAAAACGGCGTGCGCATTGTCGAAACCAACAATTCTCTCTCCATCGGCCGCGTGCAGCGTCAAAGAATAGCTGACGCCGTGCGGCCGCTCCGGCGACGGCTCGATCCTTTTCGCGACGAATTTCACCCAGTGACCGCCGTTTGGATCGACGACGAGCACGACGCCATTGAGATAAAGGAGTTCGTCGAGCCCTCGATCGCGCATGAGCTTCGCACGTGTTCAGTAACTTATCACCTTGTGATAAGCATCGCAAGGATCATGTCGACAAAGCCGGCGTTCGCGGCCTCGGAAAGCCGGGCGGTCGATCTTGCGCCAAAGCGCCTGTCGCTCGGCCGTCTCAATGCGCCGCGCCCTCCGTCGCCGCCAGATGCGCCTCCTCCGCACGCAGCTTCGCCATCGCCGCCACATGGTCGCGCGCCAGGAAGGTGTAGACCATCGGCGTCACGAACAGCGTGAAACAGGTGCCGATCGCCATGCCGAAAAAGATGGTGAGGCCGATGGCGAAGCGCGAGGCGGCGCCGGCGCCGGAGGCGGCGATCAGCGGGACCATGCCGACCACCATCGCCGCCGTCGTCATCAGGATCGGCCTCAGGCGCACCGCCGCCGCCTCCTCGATCGCCGCGCGCCGCGTGAAGCCCTGCGTCTCCTGCAGCCGGTTGGCGAAATCGACCATCAGAATGCCGTGCTTGGCGATCAGCCCGATCAGCGTCACCAGGCCGATCTGCGAATAGATGTTGATGGTGGCGAAGCCGAGCACGCCGCCGATATTGAGCGGCAGCAGCGCGCCGAACAGCGCCGTCGGCAGCGCGATCAGGATGATGAACGGGTCGCGGAAGCTCTCGTATTGGGCGGAAAGCACGAGGTAGATGACGATCAGCGCGAAGGCGAAGACGTAGACCAGCGCGTTGCCCTCCTGCTCGTATTGGCGCGAATCGCCCTGGAAATCGTAGCTGTAGCCCTCGGGGAAGATCTCCTGCGACTTCGCCTTGAGGTAATCGAGCGCCTCGCCGAGGGTGCGGCCGGGGAACGGCACGCCGGAGACCGTCGCCGAATTGAGCTGCTGGAAGCTGGTCAGCGCGTTGGGCTGCACCTCCTCGGAGACGCTCGCCACCGCCGACAGCGGCACGAGTTCGCCGTCGGCGGCGCGCAACTGGTAGCGCGTCAGCCATTCCGGCGTCAGACGGAATTCGCGCGGCGCCTGCGGGATCACCTGATAGCTGCGGCCGTAGAGGCTGAACAGATTGACGTAGTTGCCGCCGAGCATCGTCGCCAGCGCCGTTCCGACGTCCGCCATGTTGACGCCGATGCGGTTGGCCTTGTCGGCGTCGACCTTGAACACGTATTGCGGCGTGTCGAACTTGAGGTCGACGTCGGTGAACAGGAAGAGCCCGCTCTCCTTGGCCGCCTGCTGCATCTTCAGTGCGACGTCGGCGAGCGTCGTGTAGTCGCCGGTGGTGCGGATGACGAACTGCATCGGCGCGCCGCCGGTCGAGCCGGGCAGCGCCGGCGGCGAGAACGCCTGCACCTGCGCCGTCGGCACGGCGAGGAACTTCGGCCCCAGCGTCGCCAGCGCCTGTTTCGCGGTGCGCGCGCGCTGGTCCCACGGCTGCAAAATCAGGCCGGCGAAGCCGGAGCGGACGCTCGGATAGCCGTTGACGGCGAAGACGTGCTCGATTTCGGGGACCGTGCGCGCCTCGTCGTAGAGCGCTTGCGTCGCCTGCTCCATGTAGTCGCGATTGCCGAGCTGCGGCGCCTTGATCAGCGCGAAAAGGGCGCCCTGGTCCTCCTCGGGGGCGAGTTCGCGCGGCGTCGAAACGTACATCACCGCCGCCAGGGCCAGCACGCCGACCAGGATCAGCAGCGTCAGGGCGCGGAAATTCAGCGTGCTGGCGAGCCTGCGCTGATAGGCGCGGCGGAGACGATCGAAAGTCCGATCGATGAAGTGGCCGAACCCGCCTTGTCTGGGGTTGTGATGCAACAGTTTCGAGCACATCATCGGCGACAGCGTCAGCGCGATAAAGCCGGAGACGATCACCGCCCCTGCAAGCGTGAACGCGAACTCGCGAAACAGCGCGCCGGTCACGCCGGAGACGAAGCCGATCGGCGCGTAGACCGCCGCCAGCGTGATCGTCATCGCCACCACCGGCAGCGCGATCTCGTGGGCGCCGCGGATCGCCGCGTCGAACGGCGTCATCCCGTCCTCGATGTGGCGATGAATGTTCTCCACCACGACGATCGCGTCGTCGACGACGAGGCCGATGGCGAGGACGAGCGCGAGCAGCGTGAGCAGATTGATCGAGTAGCCGAGCGCCAGCAGCGCGATCATCACCCCGACCAGCGACAGCGGAATGGTGACGATCGGGATGAAAGTCGAGCGCAGGTTGCCCAGAAACAAGAAGATCACGACGATGACGATCGCTCCCGCCGCGATCAGCGTTTTCGCCACCTCGGCGATCGAGGAACGGATGAACTTCGTCGAGTTGTAGGCGACCGTCATATTGAGGCCGGCGGGCAACTGGCTGGCGATGCTCGGCATGATCGCCCGAACGCCGTCGATCACGGTCAGCGGATTGGCTGTCGGCGTGCCGTATACGCCGATGAACACCGCCTTGAGGCCGTCGAACACCGAGGAAGAATCCGAGTTCTGCGGCCCGAGTTCGATTTTCGCCAGATCGCCGAGATGGATCAGCGCGTCGCCGTGCGCCGCGACCACCAGTTGTCCGAACGTCGCCGGGCTGTCGAGCGAAGTCAGCGCGTCGACGCTGATCTGGGTGTAGTCGCTCTTGACCTCGCCCGCGGCGGTGGTGAAGTTGTTGGCGACGAGCGCGGCGCGCACGTCGTTGGGCGTGACGCCGAGCGCGGCCATGCGGGTCGGGTTGAGCCAGATGCGCATCGCGAACGCCTGCGCGCCGAGGATCTGCGCATTGGCGACCTGGTCGACGCTCTGCAGCCGCGGCTGCACGACGCGGATGAGATAGTCGGCGATTTGCGAGGCGTTCATCACGCTCGAGTCGAACGACAGGTAGATCAGCGCGAAGCCCTGCCCGGTCTGCTTGACGACGATGGGATCGTTGGCCTCACGCGGCAGCAAGCCGCGCACCTGATTGACCTTGGAGAGGGTGTCGGCCATCGCCCGGTCGGGGTTGGCCTCGAGCCTGAGGTTGAGGGTGATCGTCGAGACATTCTGCTGCGAGGTCGAGACCAGCGTGTCGATCCCTTCCGCGCTCGCCACCGCCTGTTCGATCGGCGTGGTGATGAACCCCTTGATGACGTCGGCGGCGGCGCCGGGATAGGTCGTGGTGATGGTGATCGTCGTGTTCGACGTCTGCGGAAACTGGCGGACCTGCAGCTTCAGCCCCGCCACGCCGCCGATCAGCAGGATGAGCAGGCTGACGACGCTCGCCAACACCGGCCGGCGGATGAAGAGATCGGTGAAGGCGTTCATCGGCGCGCCGTTACGGTTTGGGAGTCTGGGCAGGCGGCGGCAGCGCGCCGCTCGCGTCGATCACGACGGCCGTGTTGTCCTGCAGCTTGATCTGGCCGGCGATCACCACCCGCTCGCTGGCCTTGATTCCCTCTTCGATGGCGACGCGCTCGCCGCGCGTCGCGCCGAGGCGCACGAAGCGCCGCTTGACGATCAGACCGTTCCCGCCGCCCGCGGACGCCGCTTGGGCGCCGGCGGCGGGGGCGGGCGCGGACTCGACGACGAAGACCGTGTCGCCGTAGAGGCTGTAGGCGATTGCGGTGCGCGGCAGCGTCAGCACGTCGGCGCCGGCCCCGGTGGTGACGTCGACGTTGGCGAACATGCCCGGCAGCAGCTTGCGGTCGGGATTGGCGAATTGGGCGCGCGCCGTCACATTGCGCGACTCGGCGCTGACGCGAGCGTCGATCGCCGTCACCTGCCCGGCGAAATGGCGTCCCGGCAAGGAGTCGACGGTCATCGCCGCATCCTCGCTGACGGCGAGCGAGGCGAGCGCCTCCTCCGGCGCGGGAAAATCGACGTAGATCGGGTCGAGCCGCTGCAGGGTCACCAGCGTCGTCCCTACGGCGACGTATTGCCCGAGATCGACGTTGCGCAAGCCCAGCCGGCCGGGGAAGGGCGCCTTGATCGCCTTCTCAGCGATCACCGCGCGCGTGTGCTGCACGCTCGCCGCGGCCGAATCCCGGGCCGCGATGGCCGCGTCGACGGTCGACTGCGGCGTATTGCCGCTGGCGATCAGCCGCTCGGCGCGCTCCAGCGTGACGTTGGCGTTCTTGAACTGGGCGAGGCCGTTGGCGAGGTCCGCCTGCTCGACCGAATCGTCGAGGTCGACCAGCGCCGCGCCGGCCTCGACGTCGTCGCCCGAGTCGAAATGGATCGCGACGACCACGCCGCCGATCTGCGGCGCGACGGCGACGCCCTGGTAGGCGCGCAGCGTGCCGATCGCCGTCAGTTGCGGCCGCCATTGTTCGATTCTCGCCGCCTCGACCGCCACCGAGGTCGGCTTCGGCGCGAAGGCGGCGCCGATGGCGGTCCTGACCATGTTCGGCTTGAAGACGAACTGGAAATAGGCCAGCCCGCCGGTCAGCGCGGCGAGGGCCGCCAGGGCGACGAGAAACACCGTCGCGCGGCGCGCCTTCAGCGGCAGCGCGCGAATGACGCGCGCGCCGGCGCAAACCGCGGCGATCGCGCCGAGGATGAGCGGGGGGAGCGGGGTTCGAACCCAAGCGAGCTGCGCCGCCGCGCCGAGCGCCGCCGCCGCAAGCGCCAATAGGAGCAGAATCCCGTTCGTCACACGTCGCATCGATCGCCTCTCGCCAGCGGCGCCGCCATGTAGCAGCCTTCGGGAGAAAGCGGAAATGATCGAGGCGGCGGCCCGAGCGGCTGGGTCGAGGGAGCGGCGATGCCGATGGGCGCGAGGAGCCGGATGGGCAGTCGCAGTAGGTTGGCGAGAGACATCGGGCGGATCCTTGGCCACATTACTCGATAAAGAAGAGTACTCTGCTATCGTCAATCCTCTCTCCCGCCGGAGCGCCAGCCGACAGATCGGCGCTCGCGCCTGGGATCGCGTCCGCCGTCGAGCGATCGAGCGATGGCGAACCTCGCCCCTCGCCGATTCAACCGGATGACTTGACGAGGAGCGCTCGCGATGCCGCTGCGATTCGATGAACGCCTCGAGCGCCTGCAGGCGGGCCCTCGCGAACTCACATTTTGGCGCGCGCGGGAGACGGTCGACATCGACGGCTGGCGCAACGCCGGCGCGGTCGACATCCTGGAAGCGGCGAGCGAAGGCGAGACCGCGCACGGCTTGACGCCGTCTGCGATCCGAAGCTGGCGGCGCGCGCCGGCTTGAGGCGCGGGTTGCGCGAGGGTCGTCTCATTCCGGCCAGAACGCGGCCTCGGTCGCCTGGGCGAACGACCACGGGCATTGGCTGGGAAAGCGTTCCTCGTCAAGACCGGTCTCGATCGCCGCCTTACGGCGAGCGTACCGATAGGCCAACCGCACCACCTCGTCGAGCAAAGACTTGAGGCTCGGATTATCGTCGAGCAGGTCGGCGATTTCGTCTCGCGAATTGGCGATCGACAGACGCCACGAAGCGTCCCGCCCCTCGGGCTGATAGCGCCATTTCAAGAGATGCAACAGCAGAATCGTCAGCCGGCTGACGAGCTCTCGCTTTTCGGTCTTGCCCAGGCTCTCGATTTCCTCGGCGATATGTTCGAGGTCGGCCTGAACGAGCTTGCCGGCGCGCAGCAGCTCGGCCTGCTGGCGGCTCCATGCATAGAAATCCTGTTCGTAAAGCGAGGTCTTGCTGGGCATTCTGCACTTTTATCTCCCCGAACCGGCGGTGTCGATTCCCCGCGCTTGTCATCGCCGAACCGATTTGTTAGACGACGCGCCTTCGCTTCGCCCGATAAGGCGCGAAGTCGAGCGGTCATGGCGGAACTGGTAGACGCGCTAGCTTGAGGTGCTAGTCCTTTAACCGGGGTGGAGGTTCGAGTCCTCTTGACCGCACCATTCAATTCTTGGATTGCTGATTTCATTGCGATTTCGGCGTTTTCCCCCGCGCCTTTCGAGAGGGTGCGGGGATAGGCGAGCCGGATTTGTTCCGCGCCAGCTTCCCGATTGACTCCTTCGCGAGCCGAACGCGGTCGGCGGACTTGGTGTCGAGACTCGCCATCGTCCCACCTTGCCAACCGAAGATCGCTTCAAGTTGCGCCACAGTCGCGCGGTTGCTCGCCGCGCGCGCCGCGCCCGCCTTGCGAAGCCCGTGCGCCGAGCCTGGAACGCCGGCGGCGTTGCACGCCTCCCGGAACCAATTCCCGAACAACTCTTTCCGCATGGGCGCGCCCGATGCGGTCGCGATGAAAGTTAGCTCTCCCGTCTTGGTCGCCTCGATCACGCACGCAAGTTCGGGCAGAATCGGGATCGTCAGTTGCGTCCCCGTCTTTTCGGCGCGCAATAGGATCACGCCGTGGCCTGAGCCGGCTAATCTCGGGGTAAGGCGATCGGATCAAGCGCCGTCTCGGCGTCCGCGGAATCCGCATGGATCGCTTCGCGGATCAGCCGTTCCGTCGTCTCCTCGAAATAGAGCCATAGATCGGCGTGCGCGTCGGGGAACTGCCGCCACACCACGGCATCGAAAAACCGCCGCGGCGCTTTGACCATGATCGTCGTGCTGCGCTGGCGGGCGTACCGGAACGGCTTGAAGCCGTAACGACGGCATAGAGCGATCAACAACCTCGCCGACCATTGATCGGGCATCGAGAACTTCATCTCGACCGGCGGGTCACGACGGCCGGCCTCATCCAGCTTGGCCCGCAACCTCTCCGCCGCCGCGCCGGCGGCGTCGCGCTCGCCGATCGTCGCCGCGCCGAAAAGCAGCGCCTCGACCTTGCTCAGTCGTTCACGAAGCTGGTCCTCGATCGACGTCCCGTTTCTCCCGCGGGATGACGACGCCATCACGCCGCTCGCCCGTCAACCCAACCACCCGCTCCGTCCACAGCCCTTCCCGAAATCGCACGTGGCCTGGCCGTACCGGTTACGGTCAAATATGAGGAGGTCTATCTCAGGGCCTATACGACAGCGTGAGCGAGGCGCGCGCCTGCCTGGGCCGCTATATCGATTTCTACAATCGGCGCCGTCCGCACTCCAGCCTTGACCGACGCACGCCGGACGAGGCCTACTTCGCTGTGGCGGCCGCCAAGGCGGCCGCATGAAGTTTCCGCCGCCGCGTGTGGGATGCGACTCCGGTCGGGCTACGCCCTCCCTCCGTCACACCCCACACGCGGCAAAACACAACCCGAGAGAACCGGCAGAACGCCACTTATCGTTCGCGGAAACCTGTTCAAACAAGCCGAGCCAGCGCTGGTCACAGCCGGTTCAGTCCTGTTCGAAGCCGTAGACCTCAGGCAGGACGAACCGCGCCGCCAGGAAGCCGACCAGCGGGAAGATCGCCACGAACAGGGTCGCGCCCGCTTGGCCGATGGCCGTAAACAACGCCGGGAACAGGAAAATGGCCAGGAACGACGGCGCCTTGATGAACACGTAGGCGAAGCCGCTGGCCGTGCCGCGGTACTGCGGCCGCGCGACGAGCGTCGGGACAGTCATGCAGTTGGACGCATCCCAGTAGTGTCCCCACAGCATCGTTGCGGCGACAAACGGCAGCACCAACTTATGGCCGGTAAAGATCGCGAGCGCCGCCACCACCAGCGAAACGAACACGATGCCAAATCCCCAGCTGCTGATCCCTCGGTGTCCGATCTTCGGGGTAAGCAAGGGGCCGACCCAACCAGAGACCGCCGCGACCATGTAGAGCGCCATGGTGACCAGGTCGGTCCCCAGAATCGAGCTGACGCCAAGCGTGACGAACAGCACCGGAATATAGAAAACGAAGGTCGAAAACTCGCAACCCTGGCAGAAACACGCGATATAGCCGAACAGGCTGGCCCGCCAGCGGATCGGGTCCTTGCGGAGATCGGCAAGAAAGGCGGTCAATCGCGGCTTCGGCACGATTACGTCCTCGTCCGGCAGCATGTCGAGCGAGTCATTGTACAATTGCCGAGTGACTTTCTTTGCCTCCCGGAAGTGGCCGCGGCGGATCAACCACATCGCCGTTTCCGGCAATTCGCGCCGCAAGAACAGGATGATCGCGGCCGGCACGGCCCCTAGGGCGAGCGTCACCCGCCAAACCCATTCGTTCGGAATGCCGGAAGCAATAAACAGGGCGACCACCCCCAGGACGGCGACCTGGCCAATCGCGAACATGAACTGCCAGCGGTTGCCCACCACCTCGCGGACGCCCTTGGGCATGCACTCCATGATATAAGTGTAGCCGGTCGTGATATCGCTGCCGAGCGGAACGCCTAAGACGAGGCGCACCACCACCAACCAAGCCACGCTGGTCACAAACCCCTGCAGCAGGGCGAAGATGATGAATAGGACCATGGTGGTGAGGAACATGACCCGGCGGCCGACCTTGTCGGTCAGCCAGCCGCCGAGCAGCGAGCCGATCACCGCTCCACCTTGTGTGGCCGCCCCTGCCAGGCCAAGGAGCAGCGGGTCGGGGTGATACTGCTCGCGGATGAACACCAGCACGAAGGCGATGCCATAAAGGTCCCACGCTTCCACCAGAATGGAAGCCATCATTAGCCAGCCGATCCGGTCGGCCCGGGGACTATACTTGCATACCAAGTATCTGACCGCCGTATCCATTGATGCTTCTTGTGGTATAACCATCGACATGGAAGTTTCCTTTCCGATATTCTTACGTCTTTATCTGTTTTCGTTAGCGTATCGCCCCTATTCCTTTCCGAATTGGTTTATGATAGCGCTGTCACGGCGGCGCCGCCGACAACCACGCAAGACTGGACTGTCGGCGCTCAGCCGCCCGCATCGTCATTTGTCTCTGGCCGTCTGGCCAATTTCAAAGTCGGCCATGGTTTCGAGAGCGCGGACCATGCCCGAATGATCCCACGCTTTGCCGCCATGAGCGGCACAGCTGTTGAACAACTCCTGACAGGTGGCGGTGTTGGGCAGGCTGAGGCCGACCTTGTGCGCCGTCGACAGCGCCAGATTGAGGTCCTTCTGATGCAACTCGATACGGAAGCCCGGCTCAAAATTACGCTTGAGCATCCGTTCGCCGTGCACCTCGAGAATGCGCGAGGAGGCAAAGCCGCCCATCAGAGCCTGACGCACCTTGGCCGGATCGGCCCCGGCCTTGGCCGCCAACAGCAACGCCTCGCCGACCGCCTCGATGGTCAGCGCCACGATGATCTGATTGGCCACCTTGCAAGTCTGCCCGTCGCCGTTGCCGCCGACCAGGGTGATGTTTTTGCCCATCAGATCGAACAACGGCCTGATCGTGTCGAACGTCTCTTGAGAGCCGCCGACCATAATCGTCAGCGAAGCCGCTTTGGCGCCGACTTCGCCGCCGGAAACCGGCGCATCGAGATATTCGCAGCCGAGCGCATTGACCCGCTTGGCGAATTCCTTGGTCTCGACCGGCGAGATCGAGCTCATGTCGACCACGATCTTGCCGCCCGACAGACCTTCAGCGACGCCGTTCTTGCCGAACAGAACCTTTTCGACATCCGGAGTGTCGGGAACCATGATTATGATAATCTCGGCGGTCTCCGCCACTTCCTTGCCGCTGGCGCAGACCTTGGCCCCTCCTGCGGTCAACGCCGCCGGCGCCGGCCGTATGTCGTTGACGAACAGCTGGTGACCGCCAGCCTGAAGATGGCCAGCCATCGGCAAACCCATGATGCCCAGACCGATGAATCCAACTTTACTCATAGCTGTTTATTCCCCCAACATTTCCCGGTTCGGCGGTCCATCCCACCCCCACCCGGGGCAGGCCGCGCCATCCGTCGCATCGTGGTCACTTCAGCACGTGTTTCACGGCGTCGACGATCGCCTCGGAGGTTAGTCCGTAATGCGCCAACAGTTCCTCGTAGTTGTATGCCGACGTGCCGAAGCTATCCTGGATGCCGACGAATTCCAACTTTTGGTTGGTTACGCCCCGCAGCGCTTCGGCGATCGCGCCGCCAAGTCCGCCGATGACGCTGTGCTCTTCGGCGGCGACCACACCCCTGAACCCGCGGCTGCTGTCGATAACCGCCTGCCGATCCAACGGTTTGACGGTGCTGACGTTCACCACCTTTGCCGATATGCCTTGCTCCTCCAGCGACTTCGCCGCTTCCATCGCCTTCGACACCATGACGCCGTTGGCGAAAACGACCACGTCCCGGCCTTCCTTCACGGTGTAGAGCTTGCCGATTTGATAGTCGCCGTCCTCGCTCGTGTAGACCGGCAAATCGTTTCGGTTGATCCGCAAGTAGATCGGTCCCGGGCGGCTGGCCATCGCCTTGACCATCTTGCGCGTTTCGATGGCGTCGACCGGCACCAGCACCGTCATGTTGGGAATAGCCCGCATGATTGCCACGTCTTCGACGGCTTGGTGAGTCGATCCGTCGCCAAAATCGGATAACCCCGAACTCGAGCCGCAGATCTTGACGTTCAATTTGGCGATGGAAATCGTCTGCCGAAGCTGGTCGTAGGCCCTTCCTGAAGCGAAGACGGCGAAAGAATTGATGAAGGCGATTTTCCCGGTCAACGCCAGTCCTGCAGCCGTCGAGGCCATGTTTTGCTCGGCGATGCCCATCTCGAAATACCGATCTGGATAGGCTTGTTGAAACAGCGTAGACATGGTGGACTTACCGAGATCGGCTTCCAGTACAACAATGTCCTTATTGATTCTTCCCAGATCGACCAAGGCCTCACCGTAGGCCGTCCTTAGGTTTTTTGTACTCACGGCTGTATTTCCCCTAATTGCGCAGCTTTTCCAGGTCGCTCACGGCGATTGCCAATTGCTCTGACGTCATGGCTCCGTTGTGGAAGGCGGCGTTGTTTTCGGCGAAGGAAATCCCTTTGCCTTTGACCGTATTGGCGATGATGACCGTGGGCTTTCCTTTGACCGCGCAAGCCGAATCGAATGCCTCGACCACGGCGGCGATGTCGTGGCCGTCAATTTCGATGACGTTCCAACCGAAGGCCGCCCATTTGGGGGCCAAGGGGCCGATCTCGAACCTGTCGGCGATAGCCCCGGTGGCCTGCAGTCGGTTTCGATCCACCACGGCCGTCAGATTGTCGAGTTTGAAGCTGGCTGCCGCCATGGCGGCTTCCCAGATCTGCCCTTCATTCAACTCACCGTCGCCGATAATGACGTATACTCTGCTTTTGGTGCCGTTTAGCCTCAGTCCCAACGCCATGCCGTTGGCCACGGACAGCCCTTGGCCCAGCGACCCCGTGTTGGCTTCGACGCCGGGGGTTCTGGTCATGTCGGGATGTCCTTGCAGCATGCTGCCGAGAGACTTGACGTGCTGAAGTTCTGCGATGGGGAAATAGCCGGCCAGAGCCAGGGCGGCGTATTGCACGAGAGCCGCATGCCCCTTGCTCAACAGAAAACGGTCACGATCTTCCTTGGCCGGGTTTTTCGGATCGTGCTTCATCTTGTGAAAGTAAAGCGCAGCGACGATCTCCGCGCTCGAGCAGGAGCCCCCCAGATGGCCGACTTTCCCGGCGCCGATGAGATCCTTGACGATGAACTCCCTGAGGCTCAGAGCCTTGTCCTGTAATCTCCGCACCAATTCTGGCGTTACCATGCGCTTCCTCGATCTCAATGAATTGTTCCTGACTTGCCTTGGGCTTGGCTCTCAGTCGGTCTTGTCCCAGGGCGTCCCGGCGAGCCATCCGCCCTCGATGTAAATCGCCTGGCCGGTGATGAAGGAGCCGGCATTCGACGCCAGCAGGAGGCAACACCCGACCAGATCCTCGGGGAATCCGGGTCGCTTCCACAGGCTGCGCTCCAGTAGCCACGCGCTGCGGACCGGGTCATCCCATAAGGAAACCGTCAGAGGCGTCAGCATGTGGCCCGGACAAATCGCGTTGACCCGGATCTTGTGTTCCGCCCACTCCACCGACATCGACTTCGCCAGCTGGCACAGTCCGGCCTTATGCGCCCCGTAGACGGTCACGCCGGCCAAGCCGACCGCGTTGTTCAGTGAGCCCATTTGGATGATCGAACCGCCGTCGCCTTCGGCCATCACCCGCGCCGCGGCGCGCGACAGTTCGTAAGGAATGCGCAGATTAATCGTCGAGATGAGGTCCCACGACTCCCTTGAGACGTCGAACGCGCGCTCGCGGCGGTTCACCCCGGCATTGTTGACGAGGATATCCAACCGACCAAAGCGGCTAACGGCGGCCGCAACGATTGAGTCGACCGCGCCATCGGCAAGCAGGTCGCAAGCAAATTCCTCGCAATGGCCGTTCGCCGCCTTGATCGCATCGGCCGTCGCCGCCGTTGAAGCGCTCGGACGGTCGGTGACCAGCACGCTCGCCCCAGCCGCGGCCAGCCCCGCCGCAAGCCAAGACCCCAGCCCGCCGCCGGCCCCCGTGACGATCGCCGCCTTGCCGGTGAGATCGAACAGGGTTTCAGGCCGTAGCGCGCGCGCTTTGGAACCGTCCAGGGGGCGCAATTCAAACTTTTCTTGCATGATTAGTCCCTCTAAGCCCTGGTTCGCGGCCCTCGCCCGCAGAGCAGCAACATGCAGACGATGACGACGCCGTAGACGATCTGCCGACCGAATTCCGGAATCTGCATCACCGAAAGGATCGACTGCAACAGTGTGACCAGCATCACCCCGGCGACGGCGCCGAGATAGCCGCCGCGTCCGCCAACGATCGAGGTTCCGCCAAGCACGACCGCGGCGATCGCGGGAAGGGGGGTAGGCGTCGCCCATCGACTGCGCGGCCTTCGAAGCGTAGCCCGCGAGCAGCACGCCCGCGAACGCCGCCGCGCCGCCCGAGACCGCGAATACGGCCAGGACGACGCGCCGCGTGTTGACGCCCGAGAGATAGGCGACCCGCTCGCGATTGCGATGCCATAGATCGCACGCCCGAAGATCGTGCGCTTAAGCACGAAGACCGCCGCCGCGCCGATCACAGCCCAGCAGATGACCGCGTTCGGCAGTCCGGGAATTGCGAAGCTCGTCGCCAGGTAGCGCATCTCCGGCGAAGCGCGGCCCGGCGACTATTTCAGGACCCGCCGCAAAAGCGCCGTTGCAAAGAAGAACCGCGGCCGTCGCAGCCCTGGACACAACCCCACGAATTCTCTTCATGATGCTTCCTCGCCCTTGGTATTCTGTCTTCCGCGGAAGCCTCCTTGGTCTATGAAAGCGCTGCCATTCTGTCAATGGCCTTGCGTCGACGAGGACGGCGCTCGTTGGATGCCGTCGCCATTCGATGTAATGTATTGTAGAAAATGCGGATTTCTGCCCGGCGAAGGTTGAGACCCGGAATGTCCGTCGTCCAAAGAGCGTGACTGCGCTATCTTGCCACAGCGCAGCAATGAGGCGCGGGCCGTCGCTTTTCGCCTGCCTCAGAAGAAGCGGTCGAGGCCGATCAGTCGCAATGCGGCGGCCGCCGGCGTCGTTGGAATCTCCGGCTTCTACCCAATGGACAAAACTATGCCTTCTTCATCGGGCGCCAAAGCTTTCATGTCGTCCAACTGGCTCTTCAGCAGACCGAGAGGCATGAAATGACCTTTTCGGCGTTCCAGTCGTTCCTCTATGAGCGCTGGCGGGCCCGGCAGTGCGCGATCGACATCGTCTTCAATTCTGCCTGTAAGAAATCGCGATACCGGCGCGTCAACGCCGACCAGGCGATAACAATCGGGACCTTGCTCTTCCGTTGTTCGGTCGGCATTGCCCCAGCAACCGCTCCGAGCCAAGGCCAGCGCCTATTATCGTTCAAAGGTTCACCAGCGGCCATTCGTTCAAGGTTCTCCGCTGGATGGCAGTCCTTTCCTTCGACGAAGCGACCTCCGATTCCTTCGGTGAGAAGATGCCCGACGGCAGATTCGCCGGCGCCGCTGACGCCTAGGGCGAGAATAAACATCGGCCGACTTTTCCGCCGCCGATGACAGCGCCCCCGACCCATGCGTTTCTCCCCATTCTTTGGGGGGTTAGCGTTTCGTGACAGCGCTACCATTTGCAAGGCCCGCTTTTTCTGCGAAAAGAACTTCGTTCGATTCCCGCCAATCGAGGTTGAGAGGGTTAGCCATGACCATGCGCGGACGACCTAAGAACGCCACCCTCTCGGATGTTGCCAAGGCGGCGAAGGTCAGCGCCAGCACCGTTTCGCGAGTCCTGCGTAACCCGGAAGTCGTTTCCGCCGAGTTCCAGTCGCGCGTGCGTCACGCGGTCGACAAGCTCGGCTATGTGCCGGATCCAGCCGCGAGATCCTTGGCTTCGGTGAGATCCGAAAACATAGGGGTTGTCATTCCTTCGGTGACTAATAATGTATTCGTCGACGTCCTGAGCGGGATCTATACGGTGACCCAAGAAACTAAATTCAGTATTGAAATTGGCAATACTCGATACTCGCCAATGCAAGAAGAGAAGATCCTGCGAATGCTCTTGAGCCAGCGGCCGGCCGGACTGATCGTCACTGGCCTTGATCAATCGGCGCCGTGCCGCGCCTTGTTGGAAAACGCCAACTGTCCAATCGTCCAGATCATGGAATTCGGCAAGTCGCCGGTCGACATGCTGATTGGGTTTTCCCACCGCGACGCCGCTCGCGCCGCCACCCGCCACTTGATCGAACGGGGCTATCAGCGAATCGCTTTCCTTGGCGCGGGTATGGACCCGCGCGCTCAACGGCGCCTCGAAGGGTTTACCGAGGCGGTGGAAGCGGAAAGCCTGTTTGATGAACGATTGGTCGTGACGACGCCGCGTCCCACTTCTGTGACGGTCGGTTGTGAATTGATGGCCGAGCTTCTGGCCCGCGCGCCCGATGCCGACGCGGTCTTCTGCATCAACGATGACTTGGCGTTGGGAGCCCTTTTCGAATGTCAGCGACGGCGAATTGCCGTGCCCACGCAATTCGGGATCTGTGGGTTCAACGACTTGGAAATGATGGCGGTCGCCAATCCTCCCCTGACGAGCGTGCAGACGTTTCGTCGGGAAATGGGGCGGCGCGCAGCCGAAATGTTGATGGCGCGCATTGGCGGCGCGTCGGCGCCGGCTCCAGTCGTCGATCTCGGCTTTGATCTCATAGAGCGTCAAAGCACCCGCCGACGAGGATGAAATGTGATCGTCAGAACCGAGTCCGACGTCAGGAAAGTGTTACGTGCGAACTTCACCAGCGCCTCGACGTTGCCCTTGTCATTGCCGCGGCCGGCTCGGCCATAGCGGTCCTTGAACGCATAGTGGCTGACCAGCCGGGTGAACGCCGCCGTCCGCTCCAGCGTCCCGTCTGGCAGGATGCGCACAACCGCCAGCTTCATGTTGTCGAGCAGAACCGATTACAGCTGACCTTCCACTGCGAGCTTTCTCGAGGGGGATTTCGAGTCCGCGCTTCAGAAGGACGGACAGATGCGGCGAGCACGGTTCACGGAAGAGCAGACCATTGGCGTTCTGTGCGAGCATAAGGCCGGCGGGAAGACCGCCGATCTGGCGCGCAAGCACGGCGTCTCGGAGGCGACTGCGCATCCCACCGAAGTTGAGCGCCCGCTCCGCGGGACCGTGAGCGGCCATTGAACGAAGCCGCTGCCGCGGTGGGATTGAAGCGCCTCTTGGCTGACGCGACGCTCGACAACGCGGCCCTCAAGGACCTTGTGAGGGAAAAGTTCTGACGCCCGCCGCCAAGCGCGAGGCTGTCGCTCGTCTCGTAGCCGCCTACGAGATGAGCGAGCGCCGGGCGTGTCGGAGTGGGGCGGGGCCCTTTTGGACTCCCCCCGCGCGGGACGGGGGTTCTCGATCACTGATACTACTTCCGGGTGAAGTGTTCGTCGGAAAAACGGGCGCTGTGCCTGATCCGTACTCGGCGTCAAGGCCAAGCCCGTTTCACGGGTCGCGCGCTCATGCGCGCGAGCCTTGACCCCTCCGCGCGGCTCAGGCTCTCGGTTTCCATGATCTTTGTCGAGCGAAGCCGGCCGTGAGGCCGGCCCGCTCAACAAAGATCATGGAAACACAAACGCCGCATCGGAGCGGCGCAGTCACCGCGGAGCGGGCGAAGCGCAGCGCAGCAGCCGCGCAGCGGCTTGACGGCGACGGTCCGATGTGGCCGCCGGGGCCGAGGCGTGGGTTCTCCCGAGCTATTCACTCGGAAGCCGTATGACGCATGTTGACGTCGCTTGCGGAGTTGCACAACAAGAATTGAGAACGGATAGAGAACATTTTTCGTCGAGGCATTGGCCAGGCACTGGCGCGCCACCGCATTTGAAAGTAAGGGGGCCGCGCAAAATATCGAAACAGTTTCATGGCGCTCTTTACCCCCGCACCTTGCGCTAATGACTTGAATACAATCGATTATTTCAGTCCTCTTGACCGCACCGCCGATCTTGGCGGCGCCCCCCAGCGATCGCCGCTTGTTTTTCGCCGCGGCCTACGCGCTCGGCGCCGGCTCGGCCGGGGGGCGGCCCGAGCGGCGCGCTCTCGCCGCCCGCATTCGGCGTCCGATGCCGCGTCGGCGGCGGCCGTTAACGAATTGTTGCCTTGCACGCTCTAACTTGCGGCGTCGCGCGGCTGGGTGGGACGGAAAGCGTTTCGCGGGTCGCCTTGGGTATGTATATTCGTGAAACTGATGAATTGTTCCCTGCCTGCCGCAGCGCCAATCCTCATCCGCCTCGGCCTCGCCGCCGCGCTCGGCGCCGCGTTGGCCGGCTGCGGCGGCGGCGCCGGCCTGCTCGATTTCGACGACGGCTATCCCAAGCCTGCGGACTACCCGATCCACGGCATCGACGTCTCCAAATATCAGGGGACGATCGACTGGAACGCGGTGGCGGGCAGCGGCGTCAAATTCGTT
This sequence comes from uncultured Alphaproteobacteria bacterium, assembly GCA_963775575.1. Taxonomy (GTDB): domain Bacteria; phylum Pseudomonadota; class Alphaproteobacteria; order Rhizobiales; family Beijerinckiaceae; genus Roseiarcus. The sequence continues at coordinate 100,706 of CAVZJG010000002.1, read as the reverse complement.
TGGATCAAGGCGACCGAGGGCGGCGACCTTGTCGACGAGCGCTTCCAGGCCAATTGGCAGGGCGCCAAGCTGGCCGGCATTCCGCACGGCGCCTATCACTTCGTCTATTGGTGCCGGCCGCCGATCGAGGAGGCGAACTGGTTCGAACAGAACGTGCCGGTCGAAGACGACGCGCTGCCGCCGGTGCTCGACGTCGAGCCGACGCCGGATTTGCGCACCTGCCGGCGCCATCTCGAACGCAACGCGACGATCGCCGACATGAAGGTGATGCTCGAGGAAATGGAGCGCCACTTCGGCAAGCGGCCGATCATCTACACCTCGGTCGACTTCTACCAAGCGATCCTCGCCGACGGCGCCTTCGCGGATTATCCGATCTGGGTGCGCTCGACCAAGCACAACCCCGCCGTGCCCTACGGCTCGCGGCCGTGGCGATTCTGGCAATACCAGGCCGACGGCGCGATCCCCGGCATCGAGGGCGACGTCGACCGCAACGTCTACTACGGCACGCGCGAACAATGGCAGGCGTTCCTCGACGGGCCGAAGTGATCGCGGCGAGCGGGGCCGAATTGTAGACGCGCTCGCCGAGCGCGTTCGGCGCGAAGCGCTCCGGTCCGCCTCAACCGTAGACCGTCTCGGCCTCGGCGAGGATTCGGCGGCGCCGGATGGTGTTGCGGCTCGTCTCGATCGCCTCGCGCTCCGTCAGATCGACCGGCCGGTCGAGCAGCGCCTCCAATCCCTCCTTGAAATCCGCGAAGGCGGAAAGATCGTCGCGGGCTTGCGGCGAGAAGGTGACGAGGAAGTCGGCGTCGCTGCGCGTCGGATCGAAGTCGGCGCCGCGCGCGGCCGAACCGAACACTTCCAGGCGCTCCACGCCGTAACGACGGCACAGCGCGATCAGGTCTCGCCGCTTCTCAGCGATGTCCGCGTGCATGGCTCTGTCCGGTCGGACTGCGAGGGCGATGATCCGTCTCCGCCGCGCGTCGCGCCGTCGACTGCATGGAAACATAAACTTCCGAAGATTTGCGGCTGTCAATGGCGCGCCAGAGTTTCACCCGCCCGTGCGTCCACTGTCGCTCGCACGCGGCGAGCGGGGCGGGGGCGGAATGGACGTTCCCAACAACGCGGAAAATTCAAAGAAAACTTGATTTGACAGGCCGGCGACCGAGGCGGAAACTTCACGCGTCGTCCCGCTTCGCGCGAGCGAATCGGGGCCGACGAAACGCCGGCCTCGCGGCGAGGATCGGCAGAAAGAACGGGGTAGCCATGACTCCGCCGGGCCAGGAATCCTGACCTCGACGCCGTCGAGGTCGCGACGCCGAAGCCGCGCGATGCGCGAAGACGGAACGGCGTCCCCGAAAATTTGACATTCACCGCGTGGCCGCGGGCGCGAAGGCCAAGCGTTCTGCGTGCCGCAAAATCGTCTGCAACATCCCAGATCGTTTCGCAGAGGCGAAACAGGGCCCCGCGCCGCTCAAATGCGCCGGGGCCCATCGCTTTTTGTCGGGCGCCGCCATCCTACCCCTGATGGTCCAGCCCGATGTCCAGGATCGGCGCGCTGTGCGTCAGCCAACCGACCGAGATGAGGTCGACGCCGGTCGCCGCGATCGCCGGCGCGCTCTCCCGGGTCACCCGGCCCGAGGCTTCCGAGATCGCGCGGCCCGCGATCATCGCCACCGCGCGCCGCAAGTCTTCGAGCGACATGTTGTCGAGCAGCGCGGCGTCGACGCCGACTTCGAGCGCCTCTTCGAGGTGGGCGAGCGTGTCGACCTCCACCTCGATCTTGACGAGATGGCCGACGCACGCGCGCACGCGGCGGATCGCCTCGGCGACGCCGCCGGCGATCGCGATGTGATTGTCCTTGATCAGCGCGGCGTCGTCGAGGCCGAAGCGATGGTTGCCGCCGCCGCCGACGCGCACCGCGTATTTCTCGATCGCGCGCAGCAGCGGCGTCGTCTTGCGCGTGCAGACGATGCGCGCCTTGGTCCCCGCCACCGCGTCGACCAACGAAGCCGTCGCCGACGCGACGCCGCTGAGGCGGCCGAGGAAATTCAGCGCGGTGCGCTCGGCGGTCAGAACGCCGCGCGCCGGGCCTTCGACCAGCGCGATCGTCTCGCCGGCCGCGACGCGCGTCCCGTCGGGGCTCTTCTCGGCCAAGACGATCGCCGGATCGATCAGGCGGAACGCCAGCGCCGCGAGATCGAGGCCGGCGACGACGCCGTCCTGGCGCGCGACCATCGCCGTCGTCGTCATGAGACCGCGCGGCGCGATCGCGTCGGTGGTGATGTCGCCGGCGCGGCCGAGGTCTTCGAGCAGCGCCGCGCGCACGATCGGCTCGATCAGGATGGCGGGAGGCCGCGTCGGGATCACGATGAGGCCCTCCGCGCGGGCGCCGGCGGCGCGCCGCCGCCGACCGAGGCGAGCGCCGAATCGAGCCGCATCGTCGTGTGACGCGCCTCGCTCGCCTTGTCGGGGAAATCGGTGCGGCAATGCGCGCCGCGGCTCTCCTCGCGCCGCAAGGCGGCGAGCGCGATCGTCAGCGCGACGGCGGCGGGATCCGCGGACGGCCCGGTCCCGAGCGCCAGCGGCGCCAGCGCCGCGACGGCTCGCGCCAGACCCTCGCCGTCGCGCATCACCCCCGCGGCGGCGGAGAGGATCGGCCGGACGGCGCGCGGGTCGGGGGCAGGCGGCATCCGCGTCGGACGCGGGGCCGGCGCGCGCGCGAAAGACGCCCCGGCGACGCTGTCGGCGACCAGCCCGGCGAACACCGCGGCCTCGCTCAGGGAATTGCTCGCCAGGCGATTGGCGCCGTGCAGGCCGGTCGCCGCGGCCTCCCCGCACGCCCACAGGCCGCGCAGCGAACTGCGTCCGTCCGCGTCGACGGCGATTCCGCCCATATGATAATGCGCCGCCGGGCGCACCGGGATCGGCTGGCGCGCCGGATCGATCCCCGCCTCGTGGCAGAACGCGGCGATGACGGGAAACCGCGCCGCGAACTTTTCGCCGAGCGCCTGGCGCGCATCGAGAAACACGCGGTGGCCTTCGGCGCGCCGGCGCCAGATCGCGCGCGCGACGACGTCGCGCGCCGCCAGCTCCGCGCCGGGAACATTGGCCATGAAGCGCTCGCCGGTCTCGTCGACGAGAACGGCGCCTTCGCCGCGCACGGCTTCGCTGACCAGCGGCGACGGCCGCGTCGGCCCGTCGAACGCGGTCGGGTGGAATTGCACGAATTCGAGATCGGCCAGTTCGGCGCCGGCGCGCGCGGCGAGCGCGAGGCCCTGGCCGAAACTGCCGCCGGGATTGGTGCTGACGTCATAAAGCCCGCCGACGCCGCCGGTGGCGATGACGATCTTGTCCGCCGCCAGCATCAGCGGCCCTGTCGGCGAGACGACGAGAAGTCCGCGCACGGCTCCGTCCTCGACGATGAGCCGTCGCGCCTCGAATCCTTCGAGCGCGCGGATCGAAGGCGTGCGCAGCGCGGCGGCGACGAGCGCGCGCATCAGCTCGCGCCCCGTTCCGTCGCCGCCGGCGTGGGCGATGCGCCGACGCCGGTGCGCGGCCTCCAGCCCCAGCGCGAAGCCGCCGTCGCGCGTCCGGTCGAAAGCGACGCCGAGGCGTGCGAGGTCCTCGATCGCTTGCGGAGCGGCGCGGGTGAAGCGTTCGACGATTCGGGCCACGCAGAGCCCGTCGCCCGCGGCGACGGTGTCGGCGGCGTGCAGCTCCGGGCTGTCGTCCGCCCCCAGCGCGGCGGCGAGGCCGCCCTGCGCCCACAAAGTCGAGGCTTCGGCGCCCAGCGGGGCCTTGGAAACGAGGGCGACCGGGCGCGGCGCGAGGCGCAACGCCGCCATCAGGCCGGCGACTCCGCCGCCGACGATCGCGACGCGGCCGTCGAGCGTGTGCAGGCCAGCGGTCACAGCGCGATCATCCGTTCGACCGCGCGGCGCGCTCGGCCGGCGATCGCCGGATCGATGGTCACCTCGTAACGATTCTCCTCCAGCGCGCGCCGGATGTTGGCGAGGGTGATCCGCTTCATGTGCGGACAGAGGTTGCACGGGCGCACGAAGTCGACTTCGGGATGAAGAACCGCGACGTTGTCGCTCATCGAACATTCCGTCAGCAGCACGACTTGGCGCGGCTTGCGCTCGTCGACGTAGGCCGACATCTGAGCGGTCGAGCCGGCGAAATCCGCTTCGTCGACCACCTCGGGCGGACATTCGGGATGGACGAGCACGACGACGCCGGGATGGCTCTCGCGCAGCTCGCGCACGTCGGCGGGGGTGAAGCGCTCGTGCACTTCGCAGCGCCCGTCCCACGGGATGATCTCGACGGGCGTTTGCTTGGCGACGTTCGCCGCCAGATATTTGTCGGGGAGCATGACGACGCGCGGCGCGCCGAGCGATTCGATCACCCGGCGCGCGTTGCCGGAGGTGCAGCAGATGTCCGATTCGGCCTTCACCGCCGCCGAGGTGTTGACGTAGGTGACGACGGGAACGCCGGGAAAGCGCCGCCGCAGCGCGCGCACGTCCTCGGCCGTGATCGACTCGGCGAGCGAACAGCCGGCGCGAAGGTCGGGGATCAGCACGGTCTTGCCGGGGTTGAGGAGCTTGGCGGTCTCGGCCATGAAATGCACGCCGGCCATCACGATCGTGCGCGCGTCGACCTTCGTCGCCTGCCGCGCCAGGGCGAGGCTGTCGCCGACGAAATCGGCGACGCAGTGGAAGATTTCCGGCGTCTGGTAATTGTGCGCGAGGATCACCGCGTCGCGGCGCTTCTTCAGCTCCGCGATGGCGTCGATGTCGGCCGCGAAGGCCGGCCATTCCATCGGCGGGATCACCCGCGCGACGCGCTCATAAAGCCGGCTGGCCTCGGTTGGCGTTTCCATGCGCACCGTCATTTTTTATACTCATATTGAGCATATTAGCGTTATACTTATCATGAGTATAACTTCTGTCAAGCCCGCGCCAGCGGCAATTTCGTGCCGGCCAGCGCCCGCTCCTCGCGCACCGCGGAACGGAACCGATAGAGCTTGGCGGGGCGCCCGCCGGTGTCGGCCGCGCTTCCGCCGGTTTCCTCGACCAGGTCCTGCTGTTCGATCAGCCGGCGAAAATTCGGCTTGTGGACGAGCAGCCCGGCCAGCGCCTCGACGCAGCGCTGCAACTGCGACAGGGTGAAAGTCGCCGGCATCAGCTCGAACACCACCGGGTTGTACTTGATCTTGGCGCGCAGCCGCGCGATGGCGGTGGCGAGGATGCGGCGATGATCGCCGTCCATCGCTCGGCCCGCCGTCGCGGGCGCCGAACCCCCCTTTTCACGACGCGCCTCGGGCGCGAGGCTCGCTTCGAACAAGAGTTCGTAGCGCTGCAGCACCAGCTCTTCGTTCCATCGCGCGCCCTCGAGGCCGAAGGCGACGGCGGCGCGCCGCCAGCGCGTCGCGCGCTTCGCCGCTTCGCTGGCGGTCTCGGCCCACGCGCGCAAGTCCGGCGCGAGCTTCTCTTCGACGAGACGCGGCGCGCCGGCGCGATGGTCCTCCCAGGGGAAATAATCGTACCAGTCGCGCCAGCCGGCGTGCGGCGCCGCGGCGTCCTCGGCGCGGGTCAGGCCGAGATAGCTGATCGAGATCGCCCGCGCCCCGTTGGCGTCGCCGCGCCGGTCGCGATCGGCGAAGGTGTAGAGCTGCTCGACGTAGCCGAGGGGGCGCCCCGTCTGCCGCTCCACCCAGGCGCGCAGGCCCGACTGCAACGAGCGATGGCCGACCTCGAACGGCCCCGAAGGCAGCGCCAGGCCGTCGTCGATCGTCATCACCTTCGGCCGCCCGTCGGCGACGGCGACCAGCACGGCGATCAGTTCGACGGCGATCGCCGGCCCGAGTTCTTCGGCCGTTCTCCCGTCGGCCCGCCCCGTCATCGCGCCATCCCCTTCAAGCCCGCCGCCGGTTGAGGATTAAGCTCGAATCCGCCGCGCCGCAAATGGCGCGCGAGCGCGCGGCGGGGGGCCTGTTGGGCGGCCTGCTCGGGGGACGCGATACGTAACCGCGAGCGGCTCGAACGGCGAACCGCCGCCGCGCCGTCAAGTTTGGCGTCCAGTCTTGTCAAGTTTCGTCAACTCTCGTCAAGTTTTGTCAAGTTTCGTCAAGGATTCTCTTGGCCGTTTTGTGTGGTTTCAAGGGCTTGTCGAGCGAAAAGGGGGGAAATGGTCTCTTGTCAAGTTTTTCGGCCGCGGTCGGGGTTTCGCGCGAAGGGAATGACGCCTCGGCCGATCGAGGACAAGGATAGCGCGATTTCCGAAATTCGGAAAGCATTTGTCGGGCGCGGCGCCGACCTGAGGGAATCGTCACTGTCGTCGCGCCCGCGCTGGACGCACGGCTGTTCGGCTCGGCGGATCCGGTGTCGTCGTCGTCCACGTTTGCGGGCTTTGCGCGTGGAGCGCCCCTTCCGATGCGCCAAGTCTGGGCAGGGAGCGCCGTCGACCTCATGGAAGCAAAACTTCCGCAGCTTTTGACCTGTCAAGGGGCGAAGCCCGCCCGCGGCGGCGCGCGAAGCGCGCCCTTGACAGGTCAAAAGCTCCGGAAAAAAGAGGCTTCCATGAGGTCGACGGCGCGGCGGGTCGGCGGGATTCAGGGCGCGCGCGTCCGTCCCATCGCCGCAATGCGATAAAAGTTTCGTCTCGGCGGATCGGCGGCCCGGCGCTATAATTCTTCGATGCAGCCGAAGAATCTCCAGGCGCTCGCCGATCGGGTGGTCAGGGCCGCAGAGGCCGCGCTCGCAACGCAGCAATACGTGAGCCCGATCGATGTGCTCGTCGGCATCGGTTGGCTCGACCCCGGAGCGGAAAAACGCTGGCGGCTGGGGCAGATCGACTGTCTCGAGCGGGCGGTCCAAGCCAACCTGTCGCGCGTTTCGGCGGCGATGAAACTGTTCCGATCCTGGGCGGCCGGCAAGGGACTGAACCCCAGCGAGACGCGTTATGTCGCGCGCACGCCACAGCGCTGGACGCTGCGCTTCAGCCGCAGCGGCGAGCCCGGAATCGAACGGGCGTACCGAACCCATTGGCTCTCGCCCGCGCTCTCCCTAGAGAAGCGCGAGCGCTTGGCCGAGAAGGCGCGCGCCGAGCCGGAGCTGGCAGCGATCCTGCCGTTGAAGGCCTGGGCCTGCTGCAAGTGCGGCGGCGGCGGCGATTTTCTCATGATGGAGAAACCCGGCCCGGTGTGCCTTTCCTGCGCCGGCCTCGCCGATCTCGTCTTCGTCCCCGCCGGCGACGCGCTGCTGACGCGCCGGGTCAAGGCGAAGAGCGCGCGCCGCGCCGTCGTCGTCCGCTTCAGCAAGGCCCGCGGCCACTACGAACGCCAAGGCCTGCTCGCCGAGCCGCAGGCGGTGGAGAGCGCGCGGCGCGAGGTGGAGGAGCGGAGGGGGGAGGCGTCCGCGCCTGAGTAGATTTTTATGCACTGTAACCGTAACCGCCAGACATGACAGCGTTACAGGGCAATCGGGTGAAGGTCCCATAGAGTTTTCCGAGGCGTCGAACATGAAGGTCGGATCGTCCGCGGCGCCGCCGATGCGTCGCCACGATTGCAGCACAGAGCGGAGATTCGCGTAATGCGAGTCCAAAACGCCCAGATTAGGAGTAGGTCGTCGGACCGGATTCAGCGTTTGTTCCTTCACCCGATTCCCCTGTGGACAGCGTTACGGTGACGCTTGTAGGTTTGCGGCCTTTCGGTTAACGTACGCTTCTTGATGCTACCAAGCCGAGTTCGCTATGTAGATTGCTTTTGCGGGAACGGGGGGGCAAATGACAAGAAAACGACTTGCCGGTGTTACGTCCGCGTTTCTATTGATATCCATAATTAGCGGATCGGTAGTTTCCGCACAAACAGACGCCCCAACCGCAACATCGTCGCCCATACTGAAGCAGAAAACGCAGGGACACAGGGGTATGCAGTGTGAATTTATTATAAATGGCAAGCGGAGCACTGATTGTGGAACCGCTCTCTCCGTTATGAAGAAGATCAAAAAACCAAAAGGCAAAGAACCGGATTGGATGATTGATATAAATCCCGACGGTACACTTACAGGTCATTGACTGGCATCCGGTGAATCTCGGTTTAAGGCCTAGAATATGAGCTTCTTCGTTCGACCAAATCGTGGCCGCTGGCTCGCGCTTCTTCTGGCAGTAGCTTGCTTGTTACCTTATCGGATTGCAGCCCAGGACACAATTGCGGCCCAGGACACACTAGAGTCCGTACTCAAAGACACAATTTCAGCCGCTCAAGACTCCCTCAGGAAGAAGGGTTACGACCCGGGTCCGACCGACGGGGCTATGAATGATGCCACAACGGCCGCCATCAAACGCTTCCAGCACGACAACGGGCTGACGGAAGACAGCCCACTTAATGAGCCTACGATGAAAGCTCTGGGAATTAGATTCAATCCACGACAAACGTGTTTTTGGTTGAAAACAGGATCGGGGGGCTATGATCTTAAATGCCCGCCAGAACTGCGGTGCAAGACGGATATGTTGATGTCGTTTTCAGGTTCAGGAGCATTTCCCACTTTGCAAGGATACAATGTATCATGCGCTGGGAAAAAGAAGCAGATATTTCGTCTGCCGTCCGGTAGCAAGTAGAAGCCGCTTCAATCACCGAGGATGTCAACACCACCCCTCAGGCTGGGCACATGATGATTCACATGACACCGTACTTAATAGCGGTCTCATCCTAGCAGGTGGACTGCACCCCTCGTGTGAGACACGCTAATTCGAGGTTACGGTGACAGTGCACTTAACTACCGACTCTACGAGTTCGCGATGGCGGTCGCCGAGCCGAGGCAAGACGATCGCGCTCTCGCCGCTCCGGTTCGAGCCTGCGGCCGGCGCCGGTCGCGGCGGTCACGGTCCCGCCGATAGTCAAGCGCACTGTCACTGAAACCGTCACTGAAACCTCACTGAAACCTGAAACTAGCCGGGCGTGCTTGCGCTGCGCCGGTCTCGCCGATTTGGTGTTCGTCCCCGCCGGCGACGCGTCGCCGACCCGCCGGGTCAAGGCGAGGAGCGCGCGCCGCGAGGTGGAGGAGCAGGGGGGAGGAGGCCAATCTCGCGCCCTGACGCCGCAGCCCCATCACCGAACATAGGCGACGAGAGGGCGCCCGCCGTCAGCGCGCGATTTTTCAATCAGCGGGTCGACTGGAAATCGACGACGCACGCCTTTTCCAGCGCCTCGTCGAGATAGCGCCGGCAGAACGCCTGGTGGGCGGGATGGGGCAGATAGGCGTCGCGGTCTTCCGGGCGGTCGAACGTCACGATGAAGCAGTGGGTGAACCCCTCGTTGAGGTTTTCCGGGCTGGAGTTGCGGCCCCATTCAAAACCCTTCACGAAAGGGAGTTCGGCGCAAAGCGCCCGAAACGCGTTCTCGATCGCCGCGACCGAATTTTTCGGCACGGTCGGCTTGAACTTGAACAGAACCACGTGACGATAAGCGCCCGCGCCTTCCGCCATCGCACCCTCCTCCTTGCGCCGCCGCGACCGCCGCGTCCGGTTCATTTATACTAGCAGAGAGAGACCGGTTACGTCAACTGGCGTTCACGCCGCTCGGAGTAAATAGCCTCGCCTATGTTTCCGCCGGGGAGGATAGGCGGGCTTGACGTTGCGGTGAGATCGGAGTAATCGTCAGATGAAACCGGTTTCGTAATCGAAGTCATGGCCAGGCCGACGATTTCCGATATCGCCAAGCAGGCGGGCGTTTCCAAGGCGACCGTGTCCCGCGTGCTGAACAACCGGCCGGAAGGGGTCGGCGGCCCGACGCGGGAACGCGTCCGGAAAATCATGGACGAGACGGGATTCCGCCCTTCCGCGATGGCGCGCGGGTTGACCACCGGCCAGTCCCGATCCGTCGGGCTGATCATTCCCGACATCGCCAACCCGTTCTATCCGCTGCTGGCGAGCGGGGCGGAGCGCGTGCTGAGCGCCGCCGGATACAGCCTGTTCCTCTGCCATTCGGCCGGCGACGTCGAAAAGGAAGGCGGCGCCGTCCGCGTCCTGATTGAAAAGGGGGTGGACGGCGTCATCCTCGATTCCGCCGGCTCGCAATCCGACGCGCCGGTGCGCGCGCTCGAGAACGCCGGCATTCCCGTCGTCCTGCTCGATCGGGTCATCGGCAAGCGCTCGTCGCGTTACGGCGTGTTCCTCGACAACCAGCTCGGCGCGCGCCAAGCGGCCTTGCATCTTCTCGCGCGCGAGGCGTGTCGCCTGGTCTACATCAACGGCCCGGCGCGCCTTTCTCAATCGGTCGAGCGCCGCAGCGGGGTCGAGGCCGCGCTGCGGGACAGCGGCGTCGCTCCCGATCGTCTGCGGATTCTGGCGGGAGACTTTACGCTCGAAAGCGGCTGGCGCCTGACGGCGTCGCTGGTCGAAGCGAAGAGGGCGCAAGGTTCCGACCGGCGATTGGCCTTCAACGCCATTTTCGCGGCGAATGACCTGATGGCGATAGGAGCGTTGCGGGCGCTCCGGCAGTCCGGCGTCGCCGTGCCCGAGGAGGTCGAGGTGATCGGATTCGACGACATCGAATTCGCGCGCATGGTGGAGCCGCCGCTGACGACGGTTGCGCAGCCGGCGCAAGAAATGGGCGCGATCGGCGCTGAGCTGCTGTTGCAACTCATCGCGGGGCGAAAACCGCGCCGCAAGACCGTGCTGATGACGCCCCGTTTGGTGCTGCGCGGAACCACCATGGCGCGAAGCGCCGCCGCGACCAGCCGTTCGTTCATCGGAGAATCAAATCATGGAAAACTTTGAATTCCGCAACCCGACCAAGATCGTGTTCGGCCGCGGCGCCGAAGACAAGGTCGGCGCCGAGGCGGCGGCCTGCGCCAAGAAGATCCTGCTGCACTACGGCAGCGGCAGCATCAAGAAGACCGGTCTGTTCGACCGCGTCGCGACGTCGTTGCGCAAGGCCGGCGTCGACTGGGTGGAACTGGGCGGCGTTTTGCCGAACCCGCGTCTCAGCCTGGTCTACGAAGGGATTCGCCTCTGCAAGGCGCATGGACTCGGCCTCGTCCTGGCGGTCGGCGGCGGCAGCGCGATCGACTCGGCCAAGGCGATCGCCATGGGTGCCGTCACCGAGGCCGACGTCTGGGACTTTTACCTCGGCAAGGGCGCGCCGGCGGCCGCGCTTCCCGTCGGGACGGTCTTGACCATACCCGCCGCCGGCAGCGAAGCGAGCACCGGCACGGTGATCACCAAGGAGGAAGGCTGGCTCAAGCGCGCGGTGAATTCGGACCTGATCTACCCGCGTTTTTCGATCCTGAACCCGGAACTGGCGTTCACCCTGCCCGCATTCCAGGTCGCCTGCGGCGCGACCGACATCCTATCGCACCTGATGGAGCGCTACTTCACCAACGTCGAGCACGTCGCCTTCACCGATCGTCTTCTCGAAGCGACGATGAAGACCATCATCGCCCAGGCGCCGTTGGTGCTCGAGAACAGGCGGAACTATGACGCCTGGGCGGAAGTCATGTGGGCGGGCACGATCGCGCACAACAACCTGCTGAATACGGGCCGCGTCGGCGACTGGGGTTCGCACGACATCGAGCACGAAATCAGCGGCATCTACGATGTCGCGCACGGCGCGGGCCTCGCGGTGGTGTTCCCCGCATGGATGAAATTCGTCCTTCGTCACGACCTGAGACGCTTCGTTCAGTGGGCCGTGCGGGTGTGGAACGTCGAACTGAACGTGTTCGATCCGGAGGCGGTCGCGCGCGAGGGCGTCGCGCGCATGGAGGCGTTCTTCCGGTCGTTCGGCCTGGGAACGACCCTCGGCGAACTCGGCGTCAAGGATGATCGGATCGACGAGATGGCCGACAAGTGCACCGACCGCGACACGCGCGCCGTCGGCAACTTCGTCAAGCTCGATCGCGCCGCAGTCGCCAAAATCCTTCGCCTCGCGCAATGATTTTGGCTGTCAGGCTTTCCTCCCGCCGTGGCGGGCCGGGACGAGGACGGGTTGCTGCGACAGGGTGGACGGCGCCGCCGGCGCCGTAACCCGCAACAGAAAAAGCCCCCGCGAAAGCGGAGGCTCTTGGCCGGAAGGGCGGGGCTTGCGGCGCCGGCGGCGAGGGAGGCGCGCCGCCGGCGGGCAGATCGCGCTCATGCGTTATCAGCAGATGTTGATCGGCTGCCGACCGAGGTAATTGCCCCACTGGTCGTAGGTCGGACGATAGCGAACGCAGGAGTTGTAGCCGTAGGCGGGCTGCGAGGCGGCGATCCCGCCCAGCACGCCGAGGCCGAGCCCGACGCCCAGACCCCAGCCGAAGCCGCCAAAGTGGTGATGAGGACCCATCGGAAACGCGGCGGCGGGGGTCGCCGAGACGGCCAAGCTTGAAGCGAGCATCAGCGCGGCGAGGGAAACGGCGATCGACTTCTTGAGAGACGTACGCATCGGAATTCTCCTAAGGGTTGTCGGCGGGCCGGGGCGGCTCGTCGCTTCGTTCGGTCGGCTGACGGGTTACGCCGGCCTCACATCCGTTCGTCGCAGCGAGCGGGCGCGCGGTTCAAAACCGCGCCGACTATTTTTGCTCGCGCCGAGTTCGCCGCGCCGATCCCCCTCCTGGGCAACCCATTTCTGGACCTTCCTGCCGTCATGCCCGGCCTTGCGCCGGGCACCCACGCCGTGGCGAGCGTCCCCGGCGCGTGGATGGCCGGGTCAAGCCCGGCCATGACGGGCTGACTTGAATTGCCTTGGCTTCTCCCTCGCGCGGCGCCGAGAAGGGGCTTGCGCGCCGGCATTGAACCTTTCAGGCTGCCGGCGCGACAAACAGGCGAGGTTCGAGATCGACCATGGCGGCGGAATCGGACAACGACCTTTTCGCGCGCATCCGCGCTGGCGATCATCTCGCGTTGCAGACGCTCTACGGCCGCCACCATGTGAAGGTGTTCCGGTTCGCGCTGCGGCTGTTGCGCAGCGAGCCGTCGGCGGAGGATGTCGTGAGCGAAGTTTTCATCGACGTGTGGCGCAACTCCGCCAACTTCGAGGGCCGATCGGAGGCCTCGACCTGGCTGCTGGCGATCGCCCGCAACAAGGCGCTCACGATGCTGCGCCGCAGGAAAGACGACGAACTCGACGAGGACTCGGCGGCGGCGATCGAGGACGAGGCCGACGATCCCGAGGTCGCGCTGCAGAAGAGGAACAAGGGCGACGTGCTGCGCGCCTGCCTTTCGCGCTTGAGTCCGCAGCATCGCGAGGTGATCGACCTCGTCTACTACCACGACAAGTCGATCGAAGAGGTTGCGCGGATCGTCGGCGCGCCCGAAGGCACGGTGAAGACGCGCATGTTCCATGCGCGAAAGCAGCTTGCGGAGCTGGCGAAGGCGGCCGGCGTCGACAGGGGATGGCCATGACCACGGATCGAAACGAGGAAATCGACGCGATCGAGGCGTTGCTGCCCTGGTACGCGGCCGGAACGCTCGACCCGCGCGACGCCCAGCGCGTCGAGGAGGCGCTGGCGCGCCGCCCAGAGTTGCGGGCGAGCCTCGCGCTCGTGCGCGAGGATCGCGACGAAACGATCGCGCTCAACGAAACCTTGGGCGCGCCCGGCCCCGCGGCCTGGACGCGCGCGCTCGCGGTCGCTCACGCCGAGCCGCGCAAGCCGAGTTTTCGGGCGCGTCTCGCCTCGCTGGCCGGGCTTCTCGGCCTCGGGGCGGAGCCCCATCCGAGGCGTCTTGCCTGGGCCGTCGCAGCGGCGGCGATCGTCATCGCGTTGCAGACCGCGACGATCCTCTCGCTGCTGCCCGCCGCCAAGGGGCCGGGCTATCGGACCGCTTCCGTAACGAGCACGACGCCTGAGGGCGCGAGCGTGCTGGTCGCCTTCGCGCCGGACGCGCGGCTCGATCAGGTCGGCCTGTGGCTGCAACAGCACCACGCCTCGATCGTCGGAGGCCCGCGCGGCGGGATGTACCGCGTGCGCGTCGGCGACAAGAGCCTGACGAAGGAGCAGATTTCCACGCTCGCGGCCGAACTCGGCGCGACGCCGCTGGTGCGCATGGTCCTTCCCGCGGCGGGCGAGTAGAGGAGCGGGTTCGACCCCTTCGAGACATTCGACATGCGCAGTCGGCTTGACCGGGCCGGATACAATCCGTTCATTTGATTGGCACGAATTGAACGGCCTGCGACCAATAAGAAGACTTCAAGCGATCGAATTAACTCGCCCGAATTTGATCAAACGAAACCACGCTCTCGAAGTGGACGACAGTAAATTTCATTCATGTCGCAATAGAATTTCGGATTGACGACTGGATTTCTTTTTGCTAACGCTTTGCTCGACAGGTCACCGCACTAAACGGAGAAGGATTATGCACCCTGCCATGCTTGCCTTTAGATACCAGATTTTGGTCGCTTACGGAAGTAATTCTTATTGGAAGGAATGGACGGAACGGGGCAATCCCATCTATAATCGCGGTGTAAATGTGACAGCAGAGCGCCTTGATGAGTTTCGTCGCAAGCGTTCGCTTGCTGCCTTGATCCTCGATGCGTCACCTAACGTCGAATTTCTCGATCTGAATTTCGACATGGCCGATGATGATCAGAACTGAAGCAAGTTGGCTCTCGGCTCGCCCATGTCCGACAAGCCTCGAAAGGACAATGCAAGCGGCTATCGTGGTGTCTCCTGGCACACGGATATGAAAAAATGGGCGGCGTATATTCGCCGGAACGGAACAAGGCGGTTCCTCGGGCTTTTCAATACTCCCGAAGCAGCGTCCGCCGCCTACCGCGATGCAGATGAGCGACTGAGCACGGAGGTTCCCGATCGGCGATCGGTTCTCTTGGCCGCGGCTCGACAGCTCCATCAAGAACACGGCCTTTCTGCCCTGGCGACGGACTTCCTGAACAAGGCAGGAGTCGAGTGAGGGAAAGCTGCGCAGGGTCGGCCTGAGCCACGCCGGCCTGTTGGCCGAGCTGGGTTTGACCGAGGAATATGCACGGTGGCGCAGAGGTACCTTCACCTATGCCGGCAAACGAAAACCACGTTGGACTTGGGAGCGGGCAATCGAAGTAGCTCGCGAACTCATTGCACGGGAACGCGACCTTCCGACGGTAGCGTGGTGCCGGAGCAACGGTTACGCCCAACTGGCCAACGCAATTACCCACTCCCCCTTGCCACCGGGCGCGATCTCTGAATCCATGGGGGACATGGATCGCAGTGATTTGCAGCGGCTCAGCAAAGAGCAATTGATTGAGCTGGTGCTGCGGCTCCAACGGCCTGACAAGAATTCACGAACATCATCCAAGCCGCCTTCGACGGACAGGAAGGAAAGGCGCGAGAACTCTCGCCCTGGGGGAGCGAAGCTCGGGCATGAGCCGCACAACCGCCGGCTGGCGGACAATCCCGACGAATTTCGCGACCACATGCCGAGCGTTTGCGAAGCGTGCGGCGGCGCTTTCTCGTTGGACGCCGAGCGGGAATTGATCGGCGAATACGACGAGATCGAGATCCCGCCGGTCAAACCCTATGTGATCCGCCATCGTCGCTTCGCCTGCCGATGCAGGCATTGCGGCGTCGCGGCGAAAGCTCCGGCGCCGGCGGCGGCGACCACGACCCCGTTCGGGCCGCGCATCCATGCGCTGGCGATTTATCTCAAGGGTTTCCAGGCGCTGTCCTACGAGCGGCTGCGCGGGCTGTTCGGCGATGCGTTCGGGCTCGATGTGAGCGAGGGCGCGCTGATGAACATGTTCATCCGCAGCCATGCCAAGTTCCAGATCGAGGCGTCGAGGGCGAAGGCCATTCTTCGCGCCGCCAAGATTGTCGCCAGCGACGAGACCGGGGTTCGCATCGAGGGGACGAACTCGTATCACTGGGTTTTCCATTGCAAGGACGCGGTCGTGCATCAGCCCGATTATTCCCGCGCGGCCCGCGTCGTCGACGAGATGATGGCCGGGCATGAGCCGCAGGTCTGGATCTCGGACCGCTACTCGGCGCAGCAAAAGCACGGCGAGCGGCATCAGACGTGTCTGGCGCATCTGGCCCGCGATGCGGCTTTCGCGTTCGAGCATGGCTCGGATGATTTGCCCTTCCGGTTCAAGCTTTGGTTGCAAAAGGCGTTCGATCTGGCCCGGACCATCGCCGACTTCGCGGCTTCGACCCTGGCGAGAAAAAAACGAGAGCTGGAAAAGCAGCTCGAAGTCCTTCTGGCCTCGCCGACCGGATGCGATCTCGCCCGAGAGCTGCAAGCCAAAATCGGGCGCGCGCGCGATCAGCTTCTTACCTTTTGCGACTACCCCGGCCAGGTCGATGCCACCAACAACACCTCGGAGCGAAAACTCCGCCCGTGCGTGATCCAGCGAAAAGTGACCAACGGCTACCGCGCCATGTGGGCCGCCGAAGCCGAAGCGGATGTGCGAACAACCGTCGACACCGCAAGGCTCAACGGCGCCAATCGCTTCGACGTCATCCTCGCCGCCCTCGCCTGACCCCGCCGCCCTTCGCGACACCGCCCCTCAAATCGGAGAGGGGTGGGTAATTGCTGGCCAACACCGTTCACCGTCTTGGCCGGGATTGGGAAGACTTACGCGTGGCAGCCGGACTGCCGCCTACCGTTTCGAAAACGGGGCGTCCAAGGTATTTTGAATCGAGGGCGGGTATCCGTTGGCGCAGCCGCCCGGAAGCTTGCCTGTCGAATTTTCTCTATGCACGCGGCATCGAGCATAAGAGGGGTGAACGCTATCCTGATGACTATGCCAAAATGTCCGGTCGCAAATATGGCCGTTATGATTTGCACTTTATCACGCAAACAGGTGAGCAAATCGACGTCGAGATTTGGGGCGACATTCCTGATGCTTTTTCAAAGGGCCGATACAGCGTCATACGCGCAAAGAAAGAAGCCTATCACGAGGGCCGTACAAACTTCCTCCCCCTTCACTATCTGGACTGCCAGTCGGAACGTCGGCTGACCGAGCTGCTCGCCCCACGCATCGGAATCATCGAGCCCTTTCAATTCGACAAGCCGCAAGACCGTCATATCGAAAGCGCCCATTGGTCAGATGCGGACGACATGCTCAAAACTTGCCGGCGGATCGCAGCGGAACAGCCGGACGGGATTTTTCCTAACGAGCAATGGCTTCGGAAGCGGGGAAAATACGCAGGCCGTGAGGGCGACGGCTACAACACCTTGGCCGCTTACGTCCAGACCAAACTCGGCGGAACCCGGAAAGTCCGAGAGATACTTGGTCAAGCTGAAGCGAGCACCACGAAATGGACGCCGGAGACTGTCGTTACCGCCTGGAAAAGGTTCGAAGAAGAGCACGGCTTAACCCCCGCCCAGTGTAAAGGTAGGTATCGGCGACATCAGGCCAATAGTGAGGTCGCCCGAGAAGGCGCGCGTATCTATGAGGTCGCCCGTCGGCTCGGGGTGGTAGATTTGGCCCGCGATGGTCAGACCGGGCGCAAACGAAAATGGATGCCTGAGCGTGTCGAAAAAGAATGGCGAGACTTCTGCACTGAGACGGGGCGGACGCCGACGGAGTGTATGAGCCGATATCAGCGCGAGCGGCTCCCTCGGACCATAACGGATCGGGCGACGCGGCTTTATCAAGCCGCCGTACGGCTCGGGATGCTGGAAACACTGAGGGCCTCACACTGATCCTGTGTCGTGACGCGAGCCGGAGCGTGGATCACGAATTCAACGGCCCGGACAAGGCGATTGAATAGCCCGTCTATTTCCAGTTATGGCGCAAATCAGCCGTCGAAAGGCTGAGTGATCTACGCCCGGTTTCCACCCACAGCCGTCGCGCGGAGCCGGCGCCAGGGCGTCGGATTCTCGCCGCTCGAACGCGCCGTCTTCAGATCGAACCACGCCTCCGCCGCGTCGGCGCGCCCTATTTCTTCGCCGCCGCTTCGGCCGCCGCCGTCGCGCGCTCGGCGTCGACCAGCCCGGCGCCGAATTCGTCGCTTCGCCCGCCCTTGCCCGGCGGCTCGGCGGTCTGGGTGAGCCATTTGCGGACCTCGCTCGGCGAGGCGCCCGGCCGGCGCTCCAACATGAGCGCGACGACGCCCGAGACCAGCGCGGCGGAAATCGACGTCCCCGTCTGCAGCGCGTAAGCGCCCTGCGGCGCCGGCAGCAGCACGTCGACGCCGGGCGCCGCGACCGCGATATAGCGCCCGATATTGGCGTCTCGATAGAGTTTGTCGTCGGCGTCGGTCGCGGTGACCGCGAGCGCCGCGTCGTCGGCGGCGGGGTAGAGCGGCGGCGAATTCGGCCCGGCGTTGCCCGCCGCGGCGACCAGCGTCATGCCCTTGGCGGACGCGGCGGCGAGAATCGCGTGCAACGCCGGGTCGGGCGGGCCGGCGAAACTCATGTTGACGACGCGCGCGCGCTCCCGCGCCGCCCAGTCGATCGCTTTCAACAGCCAAAGCGTCTCGCTCGTCGGCCCGGCGCCGTCGCTGTCGAAGGCCCTGGCGGAGAGAATGCGCACGTTGGGGTCGACGCCCTTCAGCCGTCCGTGCGCGGCGATCGCGCCGGCGATCGCCGTGCCGTGCTCCAGCGAGCGCGGCGGCGACGCGCCGCCGATCGCGTCGAACCGCTCCTCGACCGCGCCGGTGAGATCGGGATGAGCGTCGTCGACCGCGGTGTCGATGACGGCGACGCGGACCGGCGCAGCCGGCGCCGTTTCGACGACGGCGTCGACGCGCAGCTTGGCGAGCGAATATTGCGGCGGCGCGGGCGCCGGGGTCGGCTCGGCGGCGGCGGGGGCCGCGGGCGCCGGCTGCTGCGGCGCATAGAGGTAATTGGGTTGAACGCCGGCGAGCGCCGGCTCGTAGGCGAGTTCGCGCACGACGGCGGCGACTTCGCGCGCGTCGGGGATGCGCCACAGGCGCACCGAGGCGCCGAGCAGCGCGATCGGGACGACTTCCGCTTCGATCAGGCGATGGCGCCGCGCGATCAACGCGGCGAAAGCCGGCGGCGTCGCGGGCGAAATCTCGACGAGCACCTCGCCGCGCCGGAACCGCGTCTCGCCCGGCGGGGGCGGAAACGCGCGGCCGACGAACGGCGGTGGGGGGAGGAGAGACGACGGCGGAGGCGCTCCGGCGGCGAACGGCGGCGCCGGGAAAGACGGCGGCGGCGAGCGGACCCAAATTCGCCCCTCGGACGGCGGCCGCTCCTGCCGCCAACGGCCGCCCTCGCTTCGCCACGGCGCGTTCGTCAACGGGGCGCCGAGCGCAGCGCCGCGGCGAATCGGGAAAAAGCGGAGGCCGGGATTGAGGCGGGGGCCGCCCCAGGTCCGCTCCGGCCGCGGAACGAAAGCATCCTGCGCGACGGCGGTCTCCAGCGCGAGGCCGACCGCCAGCGCGAGGCCGACGCCGAGGCGCGCCCAAGTCTTGCCGTCGAGAAAAATCCTGACGCCGACGTTCCGCATCTCCACGCCCTCGAAATCGCGCCGCGGACGCGCCCATCGGGCCGGCGCGCCAAAGACGGCAAGCGCTCGAGGCCACCATAGGCGAAGCGCGCAGTCGCGCAAGCCAGCGGGCCCGCGCCGCCGCTCTTGGCTCATAGGTCGCGGCGGGGCGGCGAAAGGTTCAATCGAAACGCCGTCGTGCGGCGACGCCGCGCCCCCGAGCGCTATCATTCGCCGTCGATCTCTTGACAGCCCCTTTCAATCGGAATTTTCGTCCTCAAGAGATCGACGGCGAATGGCGGCGGCCTTGTCGACGCGAGCGCGGCGCCTCGCCGCCGGCGCCGTCATCGCGCAAAGGAAAGGGCCGAGATGATGTTCAAATTCGCCTTCGCCTTGATCGCAGCGCTCGCCGTGGCCGCGGGGGCGCTCGCGCAGACGCCGCCGGCGCCGGGTTCGAAGCCCACGGCGTTCGCCTGTCCCAACACCCAAACGCTCGACTGCATGCCGATCGTGCCCACGGAGCGCCGCGCGCTGTGCGGCAGGGAATACCTCGACTGGGCGGCGAAGCATTGCCCGGGACTGCAGGTCGTCTACTGATCGCGCCGGCGCCTCAATCGGAGAGCGAATTCTCCATCGACCCCGCGCCGCAGGTTCCGCAGCAGTCGCTGCAAGACGCGGAATTGTTGAAGCCGACGCCCCAGTATCGCGAATGGTTCTGGTAGACGAAGGCGCCGTAGCAGATCTTTTCGCCGCTATGGCAACGCAGAGTGAAGGTGTGCGGTCCGTGGTCGAAGAGATCCCAGGACTGCCCGCCGCCGGGCCATTCGCGCCCGACGTCCTGCGAATAGAAACTGACCTGGATCGCATAGTGCGATCGATTGGTGACCGTCCACGTAAGCGAATTGGCCGAAGCCGGAACAACGCCCGCCGCGGCGACCAGCAGACCCACGGCGAGACTCGCAATCCCCCGACGCATTTGCCTCCCCCCTGGCAGAGCTGACGCAAGAGCGCTCGCGTTCCTGCGACAGCGGATATGTCCACAGTCCTGGGCGACATATTACAGGACTTTTCGCACGCAAGACCAAGAGCCTCATTTGCGGAAAGCGCGCCGCCGGCAGTCGCGCGAACCCGGGGCGTCAGCCCCGCGCGCCGCTAAGTCACGGGGACATCACGTGTATTCGGACTTGGAGTCGCGTCCGCGGTGGATTGGCCGTCGGCGGCCGCGCCGCGCGTCATCTCGCCGCATCCCGCGGCGTCGCTCTCCCCCGTCCTCTATGCGAGCCCCCGCTTGCGCGGCGGCGCGTCGGGCGCCGGGATCGCGACCGCGGAAGGCGCGGTAGGACGCGGCGGGGTCGCGCGTATCGCCGGCCGAATGGCCGTCGCCGGCGAAGATGGGCTGGAAGCGCGGCGCGGAATGGCGAGCCGCGGCGATGCGCCGTCGACCTCTTGCCCGCCAAAGCTGCGTTCGCATTCGGCCGTCCACGACCATGACGATTACGTTCGTTCTCTTCTTCAGACAGAAGAAGGGGCTCCCTGCGCGCCTTCATGGTCCTCGCGGCTGCGCAGCAAAGCGAAAGCGCAAAGGCCGATGGCGAATATCAGAAGCAGGGGCTTCGACCATGGGTTGAGGGCGTGCATGATCCGAACGCCGAGAATGCCCGTGCCCAAGCCGATGCAAGCGGCGCCGACGGCAAGCGCCGGAATTCTCTGCCGCGTCTCGCGCAACATATAGGCGGCAAGCAGGCCGTACGGAATCGCCATCAAAATGTACGTGCTCAATTCCGCGCGCGGATTGAATAAGAGCATATAGGAACAGGCGAGCGTCGCAGGGATGACCGACGCCCTGAGATAATCCTTTTCGCGCATCGCTGCGAAAGCGGCGATGAACGTCACGATCGCCGCGACGATCCGTATCGCGTCGACGATTCGGCCGTCAAGAGAGAGTCCGGTTGCTCTGACCAACGCCATGAAATCAGCCCACTCGGCGTAGCGCCCCTGCTCCGGCGCGACGTTCGACAGCATCGCGATAAATTGCGTATAGAGGAAACAGACATATTTGGCTTCGGCAAAAGCAAACGGCGCCAGCAACGCCATGGCGAGAAAACTCGCCAGCCAGGGGAGCGACTTCGGCCGCGTTCCGCCAATCAACAGCCAAACCACAATGCCCAGCGGCTTGGCGATGACGGCGAGCGTCGCCCAAATCGCGGCGGCGGCGAAACGCCGATCATAAGCCGCGTCGAAGGCAAGAAACGTCACGGCCAGCAGGACAGTCGTCGTTTGCCCAATCCGCACGGCGTCCGCCGCGCCGAATAACGCAAAGAGTAAGGCGACTCCCACGATTTCGAGATGATCGCTTCGCGTGTTCAGCCGCCGGACCGCCCGCGCCAACGCCAACCAAAGCGCGACAAGGCAGATCGCACGCCAGACCAAATTGCAAATCGTCACGCCGAAAACCGTGATCGGAACGAACATCACGGCGAACGTCGGCAAATATAAGTAGCCGCCGCTGAGCTGAGGATTGTAGAGATTTTGCCGACTGACGAAATTGTCGGCCGCAATGATATAATTCGGGGTGACCGTTCGGCTGTTCGGATCGACCACGATCATCACGGCGATGGCGACGAGCGCGCAGACGGCAAGAATCAGCCCGACCCGCGCCGCGACGCTGAGACGGCGATAAGAGACGCTGAGATGGCGATAACCATCATGAATTGAAATCGCCATCGCGCCGCGCCCCGCCGCGTCGGCGCTGAGCTTCGGCGCCAACCAATCCCTCGTTGAAGGTTAGAGAGGCGCGGCGGCCGACGCAATCCTATCCGTTTCAGCCGAAAATTCCGCTCCCGCCCGTTCGTCGATGGCCGCAACCCGCATTGAGTTGTCCGACGCCCCCGCCGGCCGCCCCATTTTTGAGCGCGAGCCCGCTCGGGGAGGAGCGAGCGTTCTTCCTTCCAGGCTTCGCAGGGGAGGGCGGGCCAGGCGGCCCGCGGTCGCGAATCGAGACCGGCTGTGGGCTCGCCCTCACTCGCCCGCCAGCCCGCGCTTGCGCAACAGCGCGTCCGGCTCGGGATCGCGGCCGCGAAAGGCGCGGTAGGCGGCGGCGGGGTCTTGGCGGTCGCCCGCGGCGTAGACGAAGCGTTCGAGCCTTGCCGCCAGCGCGGGATCGAAGACGTCGCCTGCTTCCTCGAACGCCTCGAAGCCGTCGGCGTCGAGGACTTCCGACCAGAGATAGCTGTAGTAGCCGGCCGAATAATCGTCGCCGGAAAAGATGTGCTGAAAGTGCGGCGCGGAATGGCGCGTCGCGATCGCCGCGGGCATGCCGATCGCCGCGAGAACGCGGCGCTCGAAGGCGGCGGCATCGATCTCTCCGGGGTCGCTCTGCCGGTGCAGCTCCATGTCGACCAGCGCCGCGGCGACGAATTCGACGGCGGCGAAGCCCTGGCCGCAATGCTGCGCTGCCGGCAAGCGCGCGATCAGCGCCTCGGGCATCGGCTCGCCGATCTGATGATGGCGGGCGAAGCGTCGCAGCGTCTCGGGGCGCTCCAGCCAATGCTCATAGAGTTGCGAGGGAAACTCGACGAAGTCGCGCGCGACGTTCGTCCCCGACAGCAGCGGATAAGTCACGTCGGAGAGCATGCCGTGCAGCGCATGGCCGAATTCGTGGAACAAAGTGTGCGCCTCGTCGAGGCTCAGCAGGCACGCTTCGCCGTCGCCGGCGCGGGCGAAATTCATCACGTTGACGACGATCGGCAGCGCCTCGCCGTCGAGCTTGTGCTGATCGCGCAGCGAATTCATCCAGGCGCCGCTGCGTTTCGAGGGCCTGGCGAAATAATCGCCGATGAAGAGGGCGATCGGCTCGCCCCCGCGCCCGACAACCGTCCAGGCGCGCGCGTCGGCGTGATAGAGGCCGACGTCGCGGCGCTCGACGAAGGAAAGGCCGAACAGGCGGCAGGCGACGTCGAACGCCGCCGCGATCATCGCCTCCAGCGGCAGATAGGCCTGCAATTCGCGCTCGTCGATGCCGGTGAGCGCCTTGCGGCGCTTTTCGGCGTAATAGCGCCAGTCCCATGGCTGGAGCTCGAAATTGCCGCCTTCGGCGGCGATCGCCGCCTGCAGCGCTTCGGCTTCGCGCTGTGCTTGCGCGCGCGCCGGCGCCCAGATGCGCTTCAGCACAGCGAGCGCCGCCTCGGGCGTCTTGGCCATGGCGTCGTCGAGGCGGAAATGGGCGTAGCTGGAAAAGCCCAACAGCGCCGCGCGCTCGGCGCGCAGCCGCGCCGTCTCGCTCATGATCGCGCCGTTGTCGTGCGCGCCGCCGTTGGCGCCGCGGGCGAGAAAGGCGCGAAAGACCTTCTCGCGCAGATCGCGCCGCGCCGAGAAGCGCAGGAAGGGCTCGACCGAAGAGCGCGAAAGCGTGACCGCGCGCTTGCCGGGAAATCCGCGCTCGGCCGCCGCGCGCGCCGCGGCGGCGAGGAAGCTGTCGGGCAGGCCGACGCCATCGGCGGGGCCGTCGAGGATCAACGCGAAGGCTTTTTCGTCGGCGAGCACGTTCTGTCCGAACGCGGCGCCCAGCGTCGCCAGGCGCTCGCCGATCGCGGCGAGCCGCGCCTTGTTCTCCGGCGCGAGCCCGGCGCCCGCGCGCACGAACGCGATGCGCCAGCGATCGAGAACGCGCGCGGCTTCCGCGTCGAGCGCCAAGCTCGCCTCGGCGCCGCGCAGCGCGTCGACGCGGGCGTAGAGCGCATCGTCGAGAAGGATCGCGTCGCGCTCGCGCGCCAGGATCGGCGCGATGTCGCGCTCGATTTCCTCCAGCGCGTCGTTGCTGTCGGCGCCGGCGAGAGCGAAGAACGCCGCGCCGACGCGCTCGAGCGTCTTGCCGGCGCGCTCCAGCGCGACGATCGTGTTGTCGAACGTCGGCGCCTCGGGGTTGGCGACGATCGAAGCGATCTCGGCGCGCTTTTCGATGAGCGCCGCATCGAAGGCGGGGCGGAAATGTTCGGGCCGGATGCGCGCGAACGGCGGCGCGCCGAACGGACCGGTCCACGGCGCGAGCAAGGGGTTATCGACGGGGTGCGAAAGATCGTCCATGCCGCCGAACGTGGGGCTCCGACGCGCGTTTCACAACCGCTTGACTTGGCCGCCCGCGGCTGAAGCCAGCCCCGCCGAATTTCCAACGGCCTCAGATCGGTCGGCGCTCCGCTTTTGTACGAGCGAAGTAGAAAACGACCAAAAGCAGGAACACGAGCGATAGAATGGAGAATTCAGCCGCGTCCCCGACACTCATCTTTTGCTGAAAGAGCGGCTGGCAAAAGAAGCCCGACGCCACCGACAACATCAGAGTGAATCCTTTCATCGGTATGATTCCGCCCAAGAGGAAGCCCAGAGTCTTCTTCTGTAGGAGAAAAATCGCAGTCAACGCACAAACTGGCAATACGAAACACAAATCAAGGATGTAGACGTAATACATAAAGCTGAAACCGTTCCTTCCTGGCCAAGTGGCAGTTTGGATATTTTTCAATATGGCGACGATCCACTGCGGCGCGAACAGGACGACAATGACGACGCAAAAGATGGCGATAGTCATTCGCAGGAATGTCGGCATCGCGAATTCCAACTTCTCGTATTCGATACTGACGAACGCGATAATAAAGTAGAATATGGAAAGACCGAGCACCGCTATATATAGGAAATAGAAATAGTTATACAGAGTTCCCATTACATAAGGCGCGTAGGCATAAAACAAGTATCCGACTACGCCAATCTGAACAATGTTGGTTTTTATAGTTCTGCTTCTGAGCGTCGTTAACAGCAAAACGGCAGCTATAAGCGATATAACGTCCTGACCGTAAGTAAATGGTATGACCTCGTCCGAGACTATTGGTCTGTAGAGACCGGGAACGATCACGCCCGCCAGCGCGGCGGCGAGCGCAGATATCGCAATCAGCGCCGCCAAAATCCGCAGCGTTGCGACTTTTTCCTCTTTGAACACGGCCTTCCCCCCCCCCTCTCCACGATGTACGCAGTGTGGACTTTACGCCGGCGACTGTGTGATGTCAACATGGGAGACATGCAACGCCGCAAGCCCCGCTACCATCACGGGGACCTTCGCAACGCCCTCGTCGCGCAGGCGGTGAGGCTGGTCGAGAAGGGAGGCCCGGAGAATTTCAGCCTGCGTGAAGCGGCGCGTCTCGAGGGCGTTTCCGCCAAGGCGGCCTATCGGCACTTCGCCGACAAGTCCGATCTGGTCGCCGCGGTCGCCGAGTACGGTTTCAAACTCATGGAGCGAAAGCTCGTAGACGCGATCGGCGCCGTCTCCGATCTGCAAGGCGCAGCCGACGCCGCCATCGAACGGCTGAGGGCCGCAGGGCGCGCCTACGTAGAGTTCGCTGTGGAGCACCCCGAATTGCTTCGCGTGATGTTTGGCTCGAACGGGCTCGCCACGCTCGAAAGCGACAGCTCTCTCCGGCCGGCGCCCTTCGTGCTGCTGAGCAAGACGCTCGACGATCTCATGCGTGCGGGAGTTCTCCCCGCGGATCGCCGACCAAAAGCGGAGTTGAAGGCGTGGACGGTCGTGCACGGTTTCGCCTCGCTGGTCGTCCAGGCGGGCGGTGCGATTCAACGAATGGAGACGAGCGCCGACGCTTTGGAGTCGATCTTGGACTTCGCGATGGTCGGTTTGTGCGGACGGCTGGAATAGCCGGCCGGCTTCTCGGGGTCGGCTCAGCCCCGCCGTCCCCTGGTGAACGACCAGTGGGTCTGCGCGAGCTTCCACGTCTCGCCGCGGCGACGAAAGACCTCGGTGCAGTTCCAGCGCAACGCGTCTTCGTCGCCGCCGTAAGAGACGAAGTTGTAGGTCAGGACCGCGGCGTCGCCGAGGCGCTGGACCTTCGGATCGAGCATTTCGAAGCGCGCCGCGCCGACCTTGCCGCGAAGCGATTCGTAGTAGGCCGCCAGCGCGGCGAGGCCGTCGAGCCGGCGGTCGAGAAATGGGTCGAAGTAGACGACGTCGTCGTCGCAGAGTTCCAGAAACCCCGAGGGGTCGCCGGCGCACCAGCGCCTGAGCGCGGCCTGTTCGATGGCGACGATCGCCGTTTCGACGTCGCTCATTGTCCCTCCTTGCGCTCGATCAGGATGGCGCGAAAATCGTTGACGTTGGTGAGCGTCGGCCCGGTGACGACGAGATCGCCGAGGGCTTCGAAGAACGAGTAGGCGTCGTTGTCGGCGAGGCGCCCCCTCGCCCTCAGTCCGAGCGCCGCGGCGCGCGCCAGCGTATCGGGCGCGACATAGGCGCCGGCGTTGTCCTCGCTGCCGTCGACGCCGTTGGTGTCGCCGGCCAGCGCGTAGATGCGCGGCGCGCCGTCCAGCGCCAGCGCCAGGCCGAGCAGGAATTCGGCGTTGCGCCCGCCCTTGCCCTTGCCGCGCACGGTCACCGTGGTCTCGCCGCCGGAGAGCAGCACGCACGGGGGACGCGCCGGCTCGCCGTGCCGAGCCGCGGAGCGCGCGACGCCGGCGAAGACCTTGCCGACCTCGCGAGCCTCGCCCTCGATCGCGTCGCCGAGCAACACCGGAGCGACGCCCGCCGCCCGCGCGGCCTCGGCCGCCGCGCGCAGCGACATTTGCGGAGTCGCAATCAGAATGTTGGACACCGCGGCGAAGCGCGGGTCGCCGGGCTTGGGCGTTTCCGACGCGGCGCTCTCCAGATGGGCGAGGACGCGCGCCGGCGCGTCGATTGCGTAACGCCTGAGAGTCGCCAGCGCCTCGGCCGAGGTCGAGGGATCGGGAACGGTCGGGCCCGAGGCGATGACGGCGAGATCGTCGCCGGGGACATCCGAAATGACCAGTCCGACGACGCGCGCCGGCGCCGCGGCGAGCGCCAGCCTGCCGCCCTTGATCGCCGAGAGATGCTTGCGGACGCCATTCATTTCGGCGATGTCGGCGCCGCTTTTCAGCAGCGCGCGGTTGATCGCCCGCTTGTCGTCGAGGGTCAGGCCCGGCGCCGGCGCGGCGAGCAACGCCGAACCGCCGCCCGATATCAGGCAGAGCACGAGATCGTCGGCGGCGAGGTTCCTCACGCGTTGGAGAATGCGCAGCGCCGCTTGTTCTCCCGCGGCGTCGGGCACGGGATGGGCGGCTTCGACGACCTCGATGCGCTTGGTCGGCGCGCCATGGCCGTAGCGGGTGACGACCAGGCCTTCGAGCGGCCCTTGCCAAGCCGCTTCGACCGCGGCGGCCATCGAGGCGGCGGCCTTGCCGGCGCCGACGACGATCGTGCGCCCCTTGGAGCGCGCCGGCAGGAACGACGCGAGCCGCTTGGCCGGCGAGGCGGCGTCGATCGCGGCGCAAAACAGGCCGGTCAGGAAGGCGCGCGGTTCGTCCATGCTCTGCCGACTTTTCCTCTGGAGCCCGCGGCGCCTCTTTAAGACGCCGGCGCGCGCCCGCGTCGGCATCGGGATTGCGGCGCTAGATTACTCGACCGCCTGTCGCCGATCAACGGCTCGCCGGAAACGGGTTGAGCAAGCTGGCGGCGTAATCCCGTAATCCCGCGTAATCCCTGTCCGTCGTGCCGATTATTGCGCTAACGGAGGCAGAAGATGCTATAACAGCCTGGAAGCAAGAGCGTCGAGTTCGGCGACTCTTGAGCTGCGGCGATCGATTGGGCGCCTCACGCCCACTCTCGACCAGCGTCAGATTGGAGATATTTTGCAAGTTCTGGTTCGCGACAACAACATCGAACAGGCGCTGAAATTCCTCAAAAAGAAAATGCAGCGCGAGGGAATCTTTCGCGAGATGAAGCGTAGGTCCGCCTACGAAAAGCCCTCCGAGAAAAGGGTGCGGGAGAAGGCGGAAGCCATTCGCCGCGCCCGCAAGCTCGCCCGCAAGGTCGCCATTCGCGAGGGCCTGATCGCCGCCCCCAAACCGAGGACGCCCGCGCTCGGCCGAGCCAAGCCGGCCTTCGCCCAGCGTTAGGCGGCGCCGCGGCGCCTGGGCTCGCGGCCTCTGCCGTCGAGCGTCTCGGCCCGGGACTCTTTGGCGTAAGAGCCGGAGCGAGCATCCCTCGCTGAAGCGGCCGACGGGTTCGGCTGCGCCGGCGCCCCGGTCGATTGGCGTCGGCCAGAGCGCGCCGTCGCGAAGTCGAACCATCGCGGCCGTCATGGCGAGCGGGTTTGCCGCGATAGAATCCGCATTGCGTCATTCGAGCGGATCGCCTTACCGCCGCGCCGGGCCTTTGCGCGCATAGATGAACAGGCGCGGATAGAGGAACAGCAGGCTGCCGTCGGGGGCGGCGTCGTAGGCGTCGGCGAGGTCGCGCTGGTAGCGCTCGAGGAACTGCTGTTGCTCGCGCGGGTCGAGCGGATCGAGGAACGGCCTGAGCGCGCCGCTGCGGAACCAGTCGACCACCGCGTCGACGCCGCTCAAGGGATGGACGTAGGTCGTCTCCCAGATGTCGAGCCGATCGGAAAGGGGCTTCAGCCAGTTGTAATAGTCGACGTGGGTGCCGATGACGGTGCGCGTCTCGGCGATCGGCGCCAGACGGCTGGTCCACGGCCCGTCGGCGGCGATCATCCGCATCAGCGAGTGGCTCGGCTGGTGGAGGTTGTCGGCCATCTGCACCGCCAGCGCGCCGCCCTCGGCGAGATCGCCCATCAGGCGGGGGAACAGGGTCTCGTGGTGGCGCAGCCATTGCAGCGACGAGTTGGCGAAGATGAGATCAGGGGGCTGACGCGGCCGCCATTCGGCGATGTCCGTCTGGTCGAAGGTCATGCCCGGCAGGCTGCGGCGCGCCTCGGCGAGCATCGGCTCGGAATTGGAGACGGCGATAATCTCCGCTTGCGGGAAGCGCTCCATCAGCATGTGGGTGCTGGCGCCGGGGCCGCAGCCGAGATCGACGATTCGCCGCGGCGTGAAGTCGAACTCGGGCCAGCAGGTCGAGCGCCGGCTGGGCGCGCTCGGCCCCGAACTTGAAGTAGAGCGCGGCGTCCCACTCGGTCGTCAGCCTCGCTGCGGTCTTCGCGTCCGCGACGCGCGGCGCCTCCGTCATCTGCGTTCTTCCTCTCGTCGATCCGCCCGCGGCGCTCCGCGCGCGGCGGAACCATCGCCGGCGAATTTGGCCGACATTCTCCTGACGGCCGCCGGTTCGAGCGCAACTTGCGGCTTTTGGCGGTTTTTCACAAGCCCGGACCGCCGAAGACGCGTTCGCCGACAGCGCCGGAATTGCGAATTGCGGCGACAGGCGCCCGAGTTCCCTTCGCGTCCCTGTAATCCGGGCCTTCGGTCTCCTCGCGACAGCATCCCCCGCGTTTCGCTGGCGCGGTGGGTCGGCGAGACTACGGCGGCAGCGCACGTAACCATCGATTGCGGTTACGCGGTTATGGTGACAAGGCCCTCGATCGTAAATTCGACCACGCCGCCTTAGCCGCCGCCGCCCGCCTCATGCCGTCCTGTGGATCGGGTCGACGGCCCGAACGTCCTGGAAATCGCGCTCGTCGCCGGCGATGACGCGCGTCGAGACAAAGTCCATGATCCGCCCTCGGCGCGGCGTCAGGCGCGACGACTCGCCGCGCCGCGCCTCACGCGCAAGGTGAAACGAATCGTTCGGTTGTGTGTACGATGGGCGTCGCGGTCGCCGGGGACGACCAAGTCGCGGCGGCGGCGCCGGATAGCTTGGGGAGCTCCGGCGGAGAACCGGTCCGCGGCGACAGAGCGTGGCCAAATCCGGGGGGATGGTCGCATGGCAACGCCGATTCTCGCATCGTTTCGTCGCCGACATTGGCTTGTCGCCGCCGGCTTTCTCGCCGCTCTGCCCGCGACGCCGCTCCCGGCGTTCGAAGCCTCGGCCGGAGAGCGGCAGGACGCGAGCGGCGCGCCGGCGGATCGCGAAGAATCGCCGCCGCCGTCCTCCCAGAGGCCGGTCGATAACAAAGAGAGCGGTGCGCGCTGGACGTTCTCGGCCGAGGCGATCGGCCTCGCGCGCTTCGGCGGCGTCGATCGGACGCTCGTCGCGCGCGTTCCGGGGAGCGTTCCCTACCTCGATCCGCTGCACCTCGACACCTCGAACGACCCTGGCGTCGCCGCGTTCAACAGCAACCAGTTTCGCCAGGGCTTTTCCGCCGGACCGAAGCTCAGCCTGATCTACCGCGACGATTCCGGCTACGGCGTGGAGCTGTCGTATTTCAACATCTTCAACCAGAGCGCGACCAAAGCGGTCGGCCCCGATGGCGACTGGCTGGTGATGAAGGCGCCCGGCACGTTCTGGCAGACGCAGGACTTCCCCGACCAGGCGATGGTGTGGAAGGCGACGACGAGCCTCTACAGCGCCGAAGCCAACGGACGGCTCACCCTCTCCGGCGGGGCGACCGTGCTGGCCGGAGTGCGCTGGCTGCAACTGAACGACGGCCTGCAGGGGACGCTGACCCCCGCCGACGCCAGGGCGCCGACATGGAAACAAAATCAAAATTGCGCTGACGACGATCTTTCTGAGGTTCCGAGTTGCCTGCCGCCTGGCGGGCCGGCGGGAAACTACCCGCCCTTCTGGACGACGAATGCGACCAACGCCCTCTACGGCGTCCAGGTCGGCGCGGAGGGAACATTGCTGGAGCTGGGCCGGTGGTCGCTCGATGGGCTGCTGAAGGTCGGCCTCTATGACGACAACGCCAGGCAGGGGACCGGCGTCAGCCTCAAGAAGGTGGTGCATCCATCGTCGGCCCAGACCAACCGCGCCGCCTTCGCCAGCGAAGCGAACGTGCGGGTGAAATATCGAATAAGCGACAGCCTGGCGCTGAAGGTGGGCTACGAAGCGCTATGGCTCGACGGCGTCGCCTTGGCGCCGGGACAGATCCAGGAAACTCTGACGCTGGCGAAGCCGCGCGCGCTCGGCGTCAACTGCGGGTCGAACGTGCTGTTCCAAGGCGCGACGTTCGGACTGGAGGTCACGTTTTAGGGCGTTGGCGATCCGCCAAGGCCCCCTCCCAAGGCGAATGCGGAGCATTCGTCCGCGGCCGCGCTTCGCGCGGGCGCCTTGTGACAGCGAGTTCTGGCATTCGGCGCCGGGTTACGGGGTGCGCGGTCCCGGCGACCGGATGCGCATCGCGCAATTTCGCCAACCGACGATAGGCGCCGGACTTTCTCGATCGCGACCGCCCCCTCTCTCGGCCGCCCGCCGAGCCGTCGAGCTCTCCAGGCGAATGCGAAGCCTTCGTCCGACGGAAGCATGAACTTCCGAAGTTTTGCGGCTGTCGATGGCGGGCCTTTCGCGCGCCGCCTGCGGCGGCCGGGACCCTTGATAGGTCGTTTCAATCGGAAAAGGTTCTCTTCCAAGAGATCGACGGCGAATGGCGGCGGCCGGGGAGGGCGACGTTGCGGCGAGAGTGTGTTGGCGTCGCTGCGCTCGGCGAGCGCGGTGGGAAACTCCAGGGGTCGATAGTAAAAGGCGCTGTCAGCGGAACCAGTCGATCTAAGCGCCTCATTTGATTTGGGGATTTAGTAAGGCGCCACCGTAATCCAAATCATACGCTAAATCAGATATTTAAGCTACATCCGTCAGCATGGGCTGCATAATGCGGGCTGAATCCGTGATCACCCATCAATGATATCTACTGCTGCCGGACCCGCCCGGCTGGCCCAACGTGCTCGGCGGCATACTTCTCGCGGCGTGTGCGGTATACGGGTCGTAAATCATCCGGCGCGAATGCACATGGCCGCATTTTAAGCAAACGAATATCTCGACTTCCATGTAAAAGACTGGATCGTCTGGCTCAATCGGTTTTAACCGTAGTTCGCCATCGCAGAGTTTGCAGTGCATGGACGACAGGGGCTCGACGAGGTTACGCATAAGCAACCTCCTTTCGTTCGACATGCGTCGTAACGAAGCCGAGGGACGCTCAAAGGGGTCCCGATCAAAAGCGTTTTGGTAGGAAGCCTGACGCTTTGGTTTGGCGCGGCGATTCTAATATGCGTCTGCGCCTTATGGCTTGGAAAAGCGGCATTAGGAAGGCGGCGCCTCCGGTGTCTGCGATGGCGCGGGGTCGCTTGATGGAAGCAGTGTTATCGGGCTGAGGCGACGGCCTGAGTGAGACGCCGTCGGCCTATCGATCGCCGGAGAATTGGGCTAGCGCGCGAGGGTCAATGCCGGAAAATAGTGAAGCCCCGGTCACATAATGGCCGGGGCTATGTCTGATGCGGCGCCATGCTTCTCTCTGTTGTGGATTTCTCGTAGAGCTGAGCCCTCATCGCGGCACGAATTGA
Organism: uncultured Alphaproteobacteria bacterium; assembly: GCA_963775575.1. GTDB lineage: Bacteria > Pseudomonadota > Alphaproteobacteria > Rhizobiales > Beijerinckiaceae > Roseiarcus. Next base: position 68,104 of record CAVZJG010000002.1, on the reverse strand, counting down.
GTGTATTCCTTGGCGAAAAAGAATCAAGGGCTCATTTCACCGGCTCGAACCGGAGCGACCGCCGCAGTTCGCCGTCGATCTCTTGATCGCGAAAATTCCGATTGAAACGGGCTGTCAAGGGTCTCGACCGCCGGAGGCGGCGCGCCATGGGCGTCGCAAGACGCCCATCCTTCGACGAGCTATGGCGCGCCCTTGACAGGCCGTTTCAATCGGAAAAGGTTTCATCCAAGAGATCGACGGCGAATTGCGGCGGCCGGGGAGGGCGGGGTTACTGCGCGGCCGGGCTTGCCTTGCCTCCGCTCCGCGATCATCATGGAGAAGTCACAGGGCAGGTAGTTAAGTGCAGTGTCACCGTAACTCTGTCTAGCTGTTTTGGAAAAGGCAGAGGTGCGGCTGGAGGAAATCTGACATCACTTCGCCGGCTTCTGTAATGCCTGCAAATGAGATTGAACCGCAGAGTCGACCATATCCTTAACTTGCGCGCCAATTCCAAAAAACGATGGATATAGCGCCGCGAGCGTAACGATTAAGATTGCCAGTCCAAATGCAATCGTCCACAGGTTGGCGCGAGTTGATCTGCCATCCTCGCGAACGTCGGTACGAATTGTCTCGTTCGTCGCTTTCACGTCTTCTAGTTTCGACAGGACGAGATCAAGCTTACCCTCAAAACGCGTGATCTTGGTATCAGTCCGCGCCTCGGAGGCCGCGATCTTTGCGTCAATTTCTTCGCGAGATAGGTCTGTCATTGCATTACCGTCGCTATGAGTTTTGATCGCTCCCGACATCACATCTTCTAACGCCAGGCGTGACTTAGCTGATTCTAACGCTATGCGTGATCTAGCTGCTTCTATATCAGCCTCCGAAGGGTTCATAAATGACCTTGGCTGTCTAACACTTCCCCCTTGCTTATATATCCATCCATGCTTATAGCCTACAGTAGGTTTTTGCACCGCCGGAATTGATCGGCGATTACGTAACGGTATGATATTACTATTGGTGCTCATCGTAGTTACGTTTTACTCAGAGCCAATTTCATTGCTTCCACAGTTTGCTTGTCGACAACATTACTCGCTATCAGACCATCAAGAACTTTATTAAAGAATACCGTCGTTTGCACAAATCCATCTATTGGCATAACCAATTGTGCAATTGCGTGATTTTCTATTTCTGCCTTACCTCCAATTTCAGAATCTGCTCGTGTTAGATACATCTTCGTCGTATGAATAGTCGGATATACGTTAGCTACGCCATCCGCATAAATCGTCGGTATCTCGGGCGGCGGGAACCCAGCCGCTGGAGTAAAAGCATATGCGGATTGCTCTGGAGACCCGGCTGTTTTGGCCGGTTCGGCGGTCTGCGGCCCGGTTGTCTTTGCCATCGTGATTTCTCCCCCGTAGGGATTAAATCACATACGCCTTTACGAGTCTCGGATTTTGCGAGGCTTGCGTGATTCATGGTCAACATGGTGATGACCTCTTCACGCCGCTTATGGCGGCTGCGCCAAGATACCGGATTACCCCAGCGCGAAGCTCGACATCAGACTGGGGTTACGGCGACGGGATACTCGCCCCCCTCGCAGGCCGGCCTCCGCGGGCCAGCGAAACCCTCGCCGGACGAAGTGCCGGGAAATCGCGCCGCAACCCGTTGAAAGCAAACCCTCGCGTCCGAAAATAGCGCCGCCCTCGTTCGGCTCCGCGGTCGCCTCCGCCGCCACTCGCCGCGCCACTCCGGAGCACGCAGTGCTTAAATTGACCCAGACCTTCGCCGTCATCGCGAGCGAAGCGTGGCGATCCAGAGATCGAGCTGAATGCTAACTGGGTTCGCGGCGCTCACAACATCCGCAACGGCGCTCGGCGGGCCAATGAGCAGGCGACACGATCTCTGGATCGCCACGCTTCGCTCGCGATGACGGCGGCAATGCAACAAGCCAAAGACAGCGCCCCCCTTCCGCTTGCGCCTCCCGCGCCTTCCTGCCAAACACGCGGGCGCCTTCCCTCATGAGAGGAGCGCTTCGTGACGCACGCCGCGGCCGCGCGAACCGGCGGACAGATTCTCGTCGATCAGCTCGTCGCCCAGGGGGTCGAGCGCCTCTATTGCGTGCCCGGCGAATCCTATCTGGCGGCGCTCGACGCGCTCGTTGGCGCGCCCATCAAGCTCACGGTCTGCCGGCAGGAGGCCGGCGCGGCGATGATGGCGCTGACCGAGGGGCGGCTGACCGGCCGGCCGGGGGTCTGCTTCGTCACCCGCGGCCCCGGCGCGACCAACGCCGCGCACGGCGTCCACATCGCCGAACACGACTCGGCGCCGATGATCCTGCTGGTCGGCCAGGTCGAGCGCGCGATGCGCGGACGCGGCGCCTTCCAGGAGATGGACTACCGCGCTCTGTTCGGCTCGACCGCCAAATGGGCGAGCGAGGTCGACGATCCCGCGCGCATCCCCGAAATCGTCCAGCGCGCGTTCCACACGGCGATGCAAGGGCGCCCCGGCCCGGTGGTGGTCGCGCTGCCCGAGGACGTGCTGACCGAGGCGGCTGATGTCGCCGACGCGCCGCACGTCGAGCCGGCGGCGATCTGGCCGGGCCAGACGCAGATGGCCGAGCTGCAGAAGCTGCTGTGGGCGGCCAAGAACCCGATCGCGATCGTCGGCGGCGGCGGCTGGAGCGAGCGCGCCGGCGCCGCGTTTCTGCGCTTCGCCGAGCGCTTCGAGCTGCCGGTCGCGGCCTCGTTCCGCCGCGCCAGCCTCGTCGACAACGGCCATGCCTGCTACGTCGGCGAGATCGGCATCGGCCCCAACCCGAAGTTCAAGGCGCGCATCGAGGCGGCCGACCTCGTTCTCGTCGTCGGCGGCCGCATGGCCGAAACGCCTTCGCAAGCCTATACGCTGCTCGGCGTCCCCGAGCCGCGCCAGGCGCTGGTCCACGTCCACGCCGACGCGCTGGAAATCGGCCGCGTCTATCATCCGCGCCTCGGAATCGTCGCGACGCCGCCGGCGTTCGCGGCGGCGCTCGAAGGCCTTCAGCCGCCGAACGCCATTCCCTGGAGCGAGGCGACGCGCGCGGCGCGCGCCGAATATTGCGCCTGGAGCGACGCGGCGCCGGCCAATCCCGGGCGCGTGCAGCTCGGCGAGATCATGCTGGCGTTGCGCGAGGCGGCGCCGGACGCGATCTTCGCCAGCGGCGCCGGCAATTTCGCCATCTGGCCCGGCCGCTTTCTGCGCTTCCGCCGCTTCAACCAGCAGCTCGGGCCGATTTCCGGCTCGATGGGTTTCGGCGTCCCCGCCGCGGTCGCCGCCAAGCGGGTATTTCCCGAACGCATGGTGGTCGCCTTCTCCGGCGACGGCGACTTTCTGATGAACGGACAGGAATTCGCCACCGCGGTGCAATACGACCTGCCCATCGTGGTCGTCGTCGTCGACAACGGCATGTTCGGCACCATCCGCATGCATCAGGAGCGCGAATATCCCGGCCGGGTCAGCGCCACCCAACTGCGCAATCCCGACTTCGCCGCCTACGCGCGCGCGTTCGGCGGCCATGGCGAAACGGTTGAAGACACGCGCGAATTCCTGCCCGCCTTCAAGCGCGCGCTCGGCGCCGGCAAGCCGGCGATCCTGCACGTGAAAGTCGATCCCGAAGCGATCACGCCGACCACGACCTTGAGCGCGATTCGGCAAGCCGCGCTGCGGCGCCGCGGGGAAGCGTGAGCCGCGCGCGATGCCCGATCCCTGGCTGACGATCGGCGCGGTCGGGCTCGGGGCCATGGCGGCGGGCTTCGTGCAAGGGGCGTCCGGCTTCGCCTTCTCGCTGGTCGCGATGGCGCTGTGGGCGTGGACGCTGGCGCCGCAGATCGCCGCGCCGCTGGCGGTGTTCGGCGCGCTGCTCGGGCAGGCGGCGAGCCTGACTTCGGCGCGCGACGGCTTCGACTTCAAGCGCATCGCGCCGCTGGTCGTCGGCGGGGCGCTCGGCGTGCCGATCGGCGTGTTCCTGCTGCACAACGCCGATCCCGTGCGCTTCAAGCTGGCGATCGGGACGCTGCTGACGCTCTACGGCCTCTACGGCCTGCTGGCGCCCCATCCCCCGCGCGTCAAGGCGGGCGGCGGCGGCCTCGACGCGTTCGTCGGCCTCATCGGCGGCGCGCTCGCCGGCTTGGGGGGCATGTCGGAGGCCCTGCCGGCGATCTGGGCGCGCCTGCGCGGCTGGAAGCGCAATCTCGAGCGCGCGACGACGCAGGTCTACGCCATCGCGACGCTCGCGCTGACGCTGGCCGCCTACGCCAGCACGGGAACGCTCGACGCGACGGCGTTTCGCCTGTTCGCTTTGGTCGCGCCGGCGATGCTGATCCCCTCCTATATCGGCGCGCGGCTCCATCGGCGCGGCGGCGAGAAGGCGTTCACGCGGGTCGCGCTGGCGCTGCTGCTGGCCTCGGGAATGGCGCTGCTCGTCGTCGGCGGGCGGGCGCTGCGGGCGGGCCGATAGGGTTGCGCGCCGGCGCGCGGGCGTTCTAGCTGGCTTCGGAGTTGAGACGACGAGGCCGCCCATGAACGTCGACGAAGCCCTGCGCGAGTTCGTCGAGGCCGAAGAACCGCCGCGCGCGGCGATGCAATGGGCGCTCGATCATTGGGACGAAGCCTCGCCGCGCTTCATCGCCAGGTTGCGCGCGTTCGCCGCGGGCGCGGTTCGATCCGAGGAGGCGATGGACGAACTCTTCACCATCGTCCATCTCTGCGGCGAAAAGCGCGACGAGCGCGCCTATGCGCCGGTTTGCCGGTTGATCGGCGAGGGCGGCGAGGCGATCGAGTTCCTCGGCGACGGCGTGACGGACACGTTGAGCGGCATTCTCGTCAACGTCTGCGACGGCGACCTCGAACCGCTGATGCGGGCGATCGAGTCCGAGAACGGCGAAGAATTCGCGCGCGCGGCCGCGCTCGAGGCGCTCGGCTATCTCGTGCGCGCCAGGAACGTCCTCGGTGACGGCGAAATGCGCGCCTACCTCGGCCGGTTGCATCGCGAAATGAAGCCGCGCGGCGCTTCCTATGTTTGGGCGGCCTGGGGGGCGACCGCCGCCAACCTCGGCTACGACGATCTCAGGCTCGCCGTCGCGGCCTTGAGCCAGCAAGGGTTCATCGACGAATTCGAATTGAGCCTGACCGATTTCGACGAGCAGGCGCGGCTCGCGCGCGAGGACGGCGCGGGCCTCGCCGGCTTCGACGCCGACGGCGTCGGCCCGTTCGACGACGCGATCGAAACGCTCGCGTCGTGGGCATCTGACGAAGACGACGAATGGGAGGAGGACGAGGCGCTGGACGCGGACGATTCGTCGAGCGCCTAGGCGCCCGCCGTCAACCCGTTCCGCGGCGTCGGCGGCGCCGATCCGTGTCCGTGCGGCAGCGGCAAGAAATACCAGAATTGCTGCTTGACGGAATAGGACTCGACCGGCGCTTCCGCGAGCCCCCGGCGACGTCGGATCCGTGGGCGAACGCGAAACGGCCGCCTCGCCCGACGAGCGAAAGCGGCCGTTTGCATCGGCGCTTCGGCCGCAGCGCGTTTCGCCGGCGGCCGAACTTCACGCAGGGACGCGAATTACTTCGCCGGCGCGGCGGCGGGCTTCGGGGCCGGCTTCTTGGCGGCGGCCTTGTGCATGGTCTTGTGCATGACCTTGGCCTTCATCGGGGCCTTGTGCATGACCTTATGCACGACCTTGTGATGCACGACCTTGTGATGCACGACCTTGTGCATGACCTTGTGGGGCGCCGCTTTGGCGGGCGCGGCGGCAGGGGCCGGCGCGGGAGCCTGCGCCATCGAGGCGACAGGCGCGAGAGCGATGGCGGCCCCCAGGCCGATCGCGGCAAGTTTCTTCAGCATGTTGTTTCTCCATTGCGAGTCTGCGAACACAGTCTTCGACTCGCCTATCCCATGCCTAATCGAACATGAATTGGCGATGAACAATGCGCGAGTCGCCGCCTTGCCGCGCGCGGGCGGCCTCGATTCGCCTGCGACGATCTGACGCGGCCTCGTCCAGACGGCCTGCCGCTCGGGTTTGACGCCGGCGCGGCGCCTCCGTAAGAAGCGGCGGAGCGGCGCCCATGTCCCATAACAGTTTTGGCCATCTCTTCCGCGTCACCACCTTCGGCGAAAGCCATGGGCCGGCGATCGGCTGCGTCGTCGACGGCTGCCCGCCGCTGATCCCGCTCGACGTCGCCGACATCCAAGCCGATCTCGACCGGCGCCGTCCGGGAACGTCGCGCTTCGTCGCCCAACGGCGCGAGTCGGACGAAGCGCGGATTCTCTCCGGGGTCGTGATCGACGAGCGCAGCGGCCGTCAGGTGACGACCGGCGCGCCGATCGCCGTCCTGATCGAAAACGTCGATCAACGCTCCAAGGACTACAGCGACATCAAGGACAAGTATCGGCCCGGCCACGCCGACTACGTCTACGACGCCAAGTACGGCGTTCGCGACTATCGCGGCGGCGGGCGCTCCTCGGCGCGCGAGACGGCGGCCCGCGTCGCCGCCGGGGCGATCGCCCGCAAAGTCGCGCCCGGGGTGAGGATTCGCGGCGCGCTCGTCCAGATCGGCAAGCTGAAGATCGACCGCGCGCGCTGGGACTGGGACGAGGTCGCCCGCAATCCGTTCTTCTGTCCGGACGCCGAAGCGGCGGCGCGCTTCGCCGATTATCTCGACGACGTGCGAAAAGCCGGCTCTTCGGTCGGCGCGGTGGTCGAGATCGTCGCCGAGGGCGTTCCGGTCGGTTGGGGCGCGCCGATCTACGGCAAGCTCGACGCCGAACTGGCGAGCGCGCTGATGAGCGTCAATGCGGTCAAGGGCGTGGAGATCGGCGACGGCTTCGCGGCGGCGGAGCTTTCGGGCGAAGAGAACGCCGACGAAATGCGCGCGGGCGCGGAGGGCCGACCGAGGTTCCTCTCCAACCATGCCGGGGGAATCCTCGGCGGGATCGCCACCGGCCAGCCGATCGTCGTGCGCTTCGCGGTCAAGCCGACCTCGTCGATCCTATCGCCGCGCCGCACGGTCACCAGCGCGGGCGAGGAGACCGAGATCGTCGTCAAGGGTCGGCACGATCCGTGCGTCGGCGTCCGCGCCGCGCCGGTGGGCGAGGCGATGGTCGCCTGCGTTCTCGCCGACGCTTTTCTTCGCCATCGCGGCCAGACCGGCCGCTAGGGCCCGCTTCGAGCCCAGCCTGGCGGCGGGCCTCGAAGACGCACGTTCGGCGCGCCGATCCGCCGGCGGCTCGCCCGCCGCGTCGGTCAGAAGTGCACGCTCGCGCCGATGCGCAGCACGTTGGTCGTCGTCGTCAACGTCTGCGGCGTGAAGGGCGTTGCATAAGTCGCGCCGCCGAAGTTGTAGCGCAGCAATTCGGCCCGCAGGGTGACGTTGCGCGTGATCGCGTATTCGGCGCCCGCGCCGAAGGCGAGGCCGTCGACGGTCCGGCTGGTGGAGACGCCGAGGTCGCGATAGTCGGTCGTCGACCAGGCCCAGCCGAGCGTGCCATAGGCGAGCAGGTTGCCGAAGGCATAGCCGCCCTTGACGCGCGTCGAGGACAGGAAATCCTGGTCGAACGACGCCGACCCCAGAGTTCCGCTGCGGATCGCGCTGAACATCGCGTCCGCTTCGACGCCGCCGACGATGCTGCCGGCCTGAAAATTGTAGCCGATATGCGCGCCTCCGGCGGGGCCGGAGATATTGGCCGAACTCGCCGCGCCCAGCGCGACCCCGAAATCCGGGCCGAGTTCGACGCCCGAAAAGTCCGCGCCACGGGGGCCTGTGTTGGTCCGATTGAATTCGTCCGCCTCGGCGCCCGGGGCGGCCAGCAGTAGGGCGAGCGGCAGAAGCGACGAAGCGAGGCGACGCATGGCAAGTGCTCCTCAGGTCCGTTTCGCGAGCGGACTTTGAGAATTTTACCCTTCCTTTTCACGCTTCGTTCGCGAAACTCGAATCAGCCCCAACAAAGCGTTAAAGCCCGGCGGGCGGCGGAAAATTCGACCGCGGCGGCGGGCGACGGGCCTCATCGGACCGCTCGGGCGCGGGGATGGCCAGGCGCCGTCCATGAATCGGCGTTCGCCGCGCGGAGACGCTTGCGCCGGAGAGCGCTGTGGGGGGAAGATGTTCCGAGCCGCGAGTTGTCATCGGTCTTCACGCCGGCGTCGGCGCGGTGGGCGGGGAGAACGGTCATGTTTGGGAAAATCTTGCTTCCCATCGATATCGCCGAACCGGAAATCGCCAAGATGGCGATCGACGCGGCCGTGGGCATGGCCAGGGCCTTCAACTCGGATATCCGGCTGATCCACGTGACGAGCCCCGTCGTCATCGCTTCGCCGATGGCGGTGATCCCGCAGTCGGTCTACGACCAACTCGGCGTCTACGAGAAAGCGGAACTCGAGCGGATGGCCGCGTCGATCGACAGGCCGAAGGGGACGGTCGACGCCGTCGTGCGCATCGGCGGCGTTTATCCCGAGTTGCTCGCCGAGGCCGGGGAATGGCCGGCCGATCTCATCATCGTGGGCGCGCACAAGCGTTCGATGGCGACCTATCTCCTGGGCTCGACCGCCGCCGCCATCGTTCGCCACGCGTTGTGCACGGTGATGGTCGTGCGCAGCGGCAAGAAGGCCGCGTTGCTTTGATTCGCGTGTGAGGCCGGCTCGCCGCGCCGGGAAAAGAAACGCCGTTGCCAGGAGAGATCCATGACCGAGACCGTCCGTTCCGCCTTGAAGAAAGTGACGCTGCACGCCGCGCGCTCGAAGGAATTTCCGGACGGTTCGATCCGGCACGGCTACCGGTTCGCCGCGCCGCTGACGCAGGAGGGACGGATCGACGTGGAGGCCTGGAAGGCGCGTCGCGGCGAATGCATCGTCCACCGCTTCTGGGGCGACGAACCGTCCCAGCGCGGCCTGCTGGCGCATCGCCCCGGCGGGCGGGGCGGCTCGAGCTGGGCGTTCGAATACGGATCGGTCGCCGCGCCGGACGAGGAGGAAGCCGGATATCGTCTCGGCGACCACGTCTTCCGCGTCGGCGAATACGTCTCGATCCGCGAAGGGGACGGCGAACTGACGACGTTCAAGGTGGTCGACGTGAGCTGAGGCTTCGCCGGCCTCGAGCGAGGGGGGGCGGCGCGCTTCACCTCGGCAGCACGGTTGCGCCCATCAGCGCCTCGTCGATCGCGGCGGCGCATTGGCGCCCTTCGCGGATCGCCCACACCACCAGCGACTGGCCGCGCCGCATGTCGCCGCACGCGAACACCTTTTCACGGCTGGAGGCGTAGCGCCTCGTGTCGGCCGCGACATTGCCGCGCGCGTCGAGCGCGAGGGCGAGTTCGCTCAGCATCCCCTCGCGCGTCGGCCCGAGGAAGCCCATCGCCAGCAGCACGAGATCGGCCTTCAAGGCGAATTCGCTGCCCGCGATCGGCTGCATCCGCTCGTCGACGCGCACGCATTCGATTCGGTTCACGGCGCCGTTCTCGCCGACGAACGAGCGCGTCATCACCGCGAAATCGCGCTCGGCGCCTTCCTCGTGGCTCGACGACGTGCGCAGCTTCAGCGGCCAGTCCGGCCAGTTCAGCATCTTGTCTTCTTGATTGGGCGGGATCGGTAGGATTTCGAGTTGCGTCACCTCGAGCGCGCCCTGGCGGATCGAGACGCCGATGCAGTCCGATCCGGTGTCGCCGCCGCCGATGACGACGACGTGCTTGCCGCCCGCCAGGATCGGTTCGTTGGTCCCGATCGGCTCGCCGGAGACGCGGCGGTTCTGCTGGGGCAGGAAATCCATGGCGAAATGCACGCCGGCCAGGTCGCGGCCCGGCGCCGGCAGATCGCGCGGCGCCTCGGCGCCGCCGGCGAGCGCGACCGCGTCGTAGGAATCGACCAGCGACTTGGCGCTCGCCTCGCGCCCGACCAAGACGTTGCAGTGGAAGATGACGCCCTCCGCCTCCATCTGCTCGACGCGCCGCTCGACGCGCCGCTTCTCGAGCTTGAAGTCGGGAATGCCGTAACGCAGCAGGCCGCCGGGCTTGGCGCTCTTCTCGTAGACGTGGACTTCGTGGCCGGCGCGGGCGAGCTGCTGGGCGCAGGCGAGCCCGGCCGGCCCGGACCCGACCACCGCCACGCGCTTGCCGGTCGCGCGCGCCGCCGGCTCGGGCTTGATCCAGCCTTCGGCCCAGGCGCGGTCGACGATCGCGCATTCGATCGTCTTGATGGTGACGGGAACGTCCTGAATGTTCAGCGTGCAGGCGGCCTCGCACGGCGCCGGACAGACCCGGCCGGTGAATTCGGGAAAATTGTTGGTGCTGTGCAGGTTGCGCGACGCTTCGCGCCAGTCGCCGCGATAGACCAGATCGTTCCAATCGGGGATCTGGTTGTTCACGGGACAACCGCTGTGGCAATACGGAATGCCGCAATTCATGCAGCGCGCAGCTTGGTCGCGCGTCGACTCCTCGCTCAGCGGCAGGGTGAATTCGCGATAATGGCGAATGCGATCGGAGGCGGGCGCGTAACGCCGATCCGCGCGGTTGATCTCCAAGAAACCCGTCACCTTGCCCATGCTCTACAGCCCCAATTCTGCAAACGCTCCGGAGGGCGTTTGGTTCGGCTTCCGTCGGATCAACGTTCCCCTGATCCTCTCAACTTGACGCCAAGCGCGCAAGCCTTGCGCATCGCGCGTCGTTCGTCGTCGGTGAGCGGACGCTCAACTACGCTTCCGCAGGCGCGAAGCAGCGATCCGTCGAGATCCGGCGGCAGCCCCCGACTCCCGTCGCTCCAATAAGCCAGGACTTTTTTCAAGTCGGAGTTCGTCAAGTGCGACACGAATTCGTCGATCGTGGATCGAATGAGGGTCTCGCTGTCCGACTCTCCGCGTTCTGAAGCGCCTGTGTCGGTCTCTTTGGCGCGCTCGACGGTCGCAGCGGCGAGAACTTTGCGTCGCGACAAGAAGCGCGACAACATCTCCGCCTCCCAGACCCGCTTGGTATCCGCTTCCTCGCGAAGCCTAGGCGATTGGTTGCTATTCGCTGGCGCAACGCCGAGGAGGTGAACTCTGACGCCGTAGTTCTGGGCGATCGCGACTCCGACTCTTAAATCCGCGTCGCCGGCGAGAATAACCGCGTCGCTGATCGATTTTTCTCGCGCGAGTTCGACGAGGTCTGTGACGATGAACGAGTCCACTTCTTTTTGTTCGCCCTTGCTGTTGACGTAGCCCAGGCGCAATTTCACATCGTCTGTGTTGGCGATCAACGATTGGTCGGATGTCGGCCGCCCGCCGGAGACCGAGCCGTCATACCAGTAGATGCGCAGAAGACGCGCGGTCGGCGCGACTTCTGTCGCGACCGAGCGGAGAGCGGCGACCGCTGTTGTCACGTCGAGGTCGAGTTCGGAACGCGCGACCGTGCGTCCAGCGATCGCCACGCCTCCCGCGCCAAACAAATAGCCAGCGTCGACGAAAACCGCGACCTGCATCATGGCCGAATGTCGGAAAATAGCGAGGGCTCCCGCAGGAGCCCTCTTAGGCGGGGGCGCACCCGATAAAGATAGCGGACCGCCCCCGAATAATCACACAATACCACATCGTCTCTCGTTTCGCTACAAAAACGATGCGAAGCCGACGAGAACGAGACGGCGGCGACCATTGCCTACTCCCCCGCCGCCAGCAGGACTTCGTTCGAGCGGCGCGCCGCCAGCTCGGCGAGCGCGCGGCGATATTCGACCGGCATCACCTTGCGGAATTTCGGCAGCGTCGCCTCCCAGTTCTCCAGGATTTCGCGCGCCCGCGCCGAGCCGGTCAAGCGCGCGTGATTGGCGATCAACTGGTGGAGGCGCTCGGCGTCGAAGCGGCTCATGTCGCTCATCACGTCGACGCGGCCGTGGCCGGCGAGATCGCCGCCGGAATGATGCTGGCGCTGCATGACCTCCTCCTCGGCGGCCACCGGCTCCAGTTCGACCATCGACAGGTTGCAGCGCTCGGCGAAATCGCCGGCCTCGTCGAGCACGTAGGCGATGCCGCCGGACATGCCGGCAGCGAAATTGCGTCCGGTTTCGCCGATGACGACGACGATGCCGCCGGTCATGTATTCGCAGCCGTGGTCGCCCGCGCCCTCGACGACGGCGATGGCGCCCGAATTGCGCACGCCGAAGCGTTCGCCCGCCACCCCGCGGAAATAGCACTCGCCGGCGATGGCGCCGTAGAGCACGGTGTTGCCGACGATGATCGAACGCTCGGGAGAGATCTTGACCGCCTCCTTGGGCGGATAGACGACGATGCGCCCGCCCGACAGGCCCTTGCCGACATAATCGTTGGCGTCGCCCTCGAGTTCGAGCGTGACTCCCTTGGCGAGGAAGGCGCCGAAACTCTGCCCGGCCGTGCCCTTGAACTTGATGTGGATCGTTTCGTCGCGCAAGCCGGCGCGGCCGTAGCGGCGCGCGATTTCGCCCGACAGCATGGCGCCGGCCGAGCGATCGACGTTGCGGATCGGCAGCTCCAGCCGGATGTGCCCGCCGCGCTCGACGACCTCGCGCGTCTCGGCGATCAGGCGGCGGTCGAGCACGTGGTCGAGCCCGTGATCCTGCTCCGTGCAATGGTGGATGGCGTCGCTCGGCCACGGCGCCGGCTTGTAGAACAGCTTGGAGAAATCGAGCCCGCGCGCCTTGGCTTGGGCGACGAGCCGGGCCTTGTCGAGCATCTGGCTCTGGCCGATCATTTCGTCGAACGAGCGATAGCCCATCGCCGCCATCAGCGTGCGCGCTTCCTCGGCGACGAAGAAGAAATAGTTGATGACGTGCTCGGGCTGGCCGACGAAACGCTTGCGCAACACCGGATCCTGGGTGGCGACGCCGACGGGACAGGTGTTGAGATGGCACTTGCGCATCATCACGCAGCCGGCGGCGATCAGCGGCGCGGTGGAGAAGCCGAATTCGTCGGCGCCGAGCAGCGCGGCCACGACGACGTCGCGCCCCGTTCGCACGCCGCCGTCGACCTGCACGCCGATGCGCGAACGCAGGCCGTTCGTCACCAAAGTCTGGTGGGTTTCGGCCAGGCCGATCTCCCACGGCGAGCCCGCGTGCTTGATCGAACTCAGCGGCGAAGCGCCGGTGCCGCCTTCAAAGCCGGAAATCGTCACGTGATCGGCCTTGCACTTGGCGACGCCCGCCGCGACCGTGCCGACGCCGACCTCGGAGACGAGCTTGACCGACACCAGCGCCTGCGGGTTGACGTTCTTGAGATCGAAGACGAGCTGCTTCAAATCCTCGATCGAATAGATGTCGTGGTGCGGCGGCGGCGAGATCAAACCGACCCCCGGCATCGAGTGGCGCACCCTGGCGATCACCGCGTCGACCTTGTGACCGGGCAATTGGCCGCCTTCGCCGGGCTTGGCGCCCTGCGCCATCTTGATCTGCATCATGTCGGAGTTGACGAGATATTCCGTCGTCACGCCGAAACGGCCCGAAGCGACCTGCTTGATCGCCGAACGCGTCGAGTTGCCGTTGGCCAGGCGCTTGAACCGCTCGGGTTCTTCGCCGCCCTCGCCGGTGTTCGACTTGCCGCCGATGCGGTTCATCGCGATCGCCAGCGTGGTGTGGGCCTCGCGCGAGATCGAGCCGAACGACATGGCGCCGGTCGCGAAGCGCTTGACGATCGAGACGGCGGGTTCGACCTCGGCGAGCGGCACGGGCTTGCGGCCGTCCTCTTCGGCCGCGCGCAGCCGGAACAGGCCGCGAATGGTCAGCAGATGCTCGGTCTGCTCGTTCAGCAGCGTGGCGTAGGCCTGGTACTTGTCGCTGGCGTTTCCGCGCACCGCGTGTTGCAGCAACGCGACCGTTTCCGGCGTCCAGCAGTGGGCCTCGCCGCGCAGGCGATAGGCGTACTCGCCGCCGACTTCCAGCGCCGTGCGCAACACCGGCGATTCGCCGAAAGCCGCGGCGTGGCGGAGCGCGGTCTCCTCGGCGATTTCGGCGAGGCCGACGCCTTCGATCCGCGTCGCGGTGCCGGAGAAGAACGCGTCGATAAACGCCCGCGATAGGCCGACGGCGTCGAAGATCTGCGCGCCGCAGTAGGATTGGTAGGTCGAAATGCCCATCTTCGACATGACCTTGAGCAGGCCCTTGTCGATCGCCTTGATGTAGCGCTTGACGTATTCGCCAGCGCCGACTTCCTCGGGCAGATCCTTGGCCATCGCGGTCAGCGTCTCGAAGGCGAGATAGGGATTGATCGCCTCCGCGCCGTAGCCCGCCAGGCAGGCGAAGTGATGAATCTCGCGCGCTTCGCCGGTCTCGACGACCAAGCCGACCGACGTGCGCAGCCCCTTGCGGATGAGGTGGTGATGCACCGCGGCGGTGGCGAGCAGGGCGGGGATCGGGATGCGGTCCGGCCCGACCATCCGGTCGGAGAGGATGATGATGTTGTAGCGGCCGAGCACCGCGGCTTCGGCGCGGTCGCAAAGGCGCTGCAGCGCCTCCTCCATCCCCGCGGCCCGCCGTTCGACGGCGTAGGTGATGTCGAGCGTCTTGGTGTCGAAGGAGTCCTCGAAATGGCCGATGCAGCGGATCTTCTCCAGATCCTCGTTGGTCAGGATCGGCTGTCGCACCTCCAGGCGCTTACGCTTGGCGGCGCCGCCCAGATCGAACAGGTTCGGCCGCGGCCCGATGAACGACACCAGGCTCATGACCAGCTCCTCGCGGATCGGATCGATCGGCGGGTTGGTCACCTGGGCGAAGTTCTGCTTGAAGTAGGTGTAGAGCAGCTTCGATTTGTCCGACAGCGCCGAGATCGGCGTGTCGGCGCCCATTGAGCCGACCGGCTCTTGGCCGGTCGTCGCCATCGGCGAGAGCAAGAACGCGAGGTCTTCCTGGGAATAGCCGAAGGCCTGCTGGCGATCGAGCAGCGAGACGTTGGTGCGCGAGGCGCGCGTTTCGACCGGATTGAGCTCCTCGAGCACGATCTGGGTCTCTTCCAGCCACTGCCGATAGGGATTGGCGCGCGACAACGTCTGCTTGAGCTCGTCGTCGGAGACGATGCGATGCTCGTTCAAGTCGACCAGCAGCATCTTGCCCGGCTGCAGGCGCCACTTGGCGACGATGGATTCCTCGGGAACGGGCAGCACGCCCATTTCGGAGGCGAGCACGACGAGGCCGTCGTCGGTGACGAAATAGCGCGCGGGCCTGAGGCCGTTGCGGTCGAGCGTGGCGCCGATCTGGCGTCCGTCGGTGAACGCCATGGCGGCTGGGCCATCCCACGGCTCCATCAGCGCCGCGTGATATTCGTAGAAACTGCGGCGCTCCTTGTCCATCAACGGATTGCCGGTCCAGGCTTCCGGGATCAGTATCATCATCGCGTGGGCGAGCGAATAGCCGCCGCGCACCAGGAATTCGAGCGCGTTGTCGAAGCAGGCGGTGTCCGATTGGCCTTCGTAGGAGATCGGCCACAGCTTGGAGATGTCGTTGCCGAACAATTCCGAATCGACGCTGGCCTGACGCGCCGCCATCCAGTTGACGTTGCCGCGCAGGGTGTTGATCTCGCCGTTATGGGCGACCATGCGATAGGGGTGGGCGAGCCGCCAGGACGGGAAGGTGTTGGTGGCGAAGCGCTGATGCACCATCGCCAACGCGGTCTTGAAGCGCGGATCGAGCATGTCCTTGTAATAAGGCGCGAGCTGACGCACCAGCACCATGCCCTTGTAGACGATGGTGCGGCACGACAGCGAGACGGGATAATATTCGGCCATGCGCTCGCCGCCGACCGCGTAAACGCGATTGGAGATCACCTTGCGCAAGATGAACAGCTTTCGCTCGAACGCGTCCTCGTCGACGATGTTGGCGCGGCGGCCGATGAAGAGTTGCCGCTGAACCGGCTCGACCGCCTTCACCCGTTCGCCCAGGACCGAATTGTCGACGGGAGTGTCGCGCCAGCCGATCAGGACGAGCCCTTCGGCGGCGACGCTTTCCTCGACGATCGCCTCGACTTCGGCGCGCGCCGCCGCGCTGCGCGGCATGAAGAATTGTCCGACCGCGTAATGGCCGGGCTCGGGCAACTTCATTCCGAGCGCCTCGCATGCGCTCGCGAACAGCTCGTGCGGAATTTGCGTCAAGACGCCGCAGCCGTCGCCGAGCGCCGGGTCCGCGCCGACGGCGCCGCGATGGTCGAGACTGATGAGAACCTGCAAGCCCTTTTGCAGAATGGCGTGCGACTTGCGGCCCATGATGTCGGCCACGACGCCGACGCCGCACGAATCGCGCTCGTTCGCCGGATCGTAAAGACCCTGTGCGCGCGGCAAAAGAGGATCGGCGCCGCGCGCCGCGGGGGCGCTCGACGCGTCGAGCCCGTCGCGGCGGCGCTGAATTTCTCGGGCCATGGCGTCCATCTCTCCACTCCCCCGCACGGTCGCGCTCCATTCCGACCGTCGGTCGTCAACACTTTAAGCTGCTGTTTCTGGCTTATATCGGACGGGCGCGACTGCAAAGGCGTGACAGCCGCAACGGCTTCACGCGGCGGCTTTTTTTCGATCCGATTTGATCGTTGCGTCCGACATCGCTCGTCGCCCCCGGTCGGCCGGACCGGCAAATGGTCAGTACGACTGTCCTATATCGCCTGACCTTGCCAGAAACGCCCGCCCGACACAAGCCGCGGCGGCGCCCGCCGCCGAGTTTTTTTGCCGATCCGATTCAACCCCGTGCGGGTCGCCGAGCGATCGCCGGCGCGCCGCATCGCCGCCGCAATTCTTAGGGAAGAGTTGACGCGCAGGGGCGCCGTTAAGGAGTTCGCGAGCATGATCGACACTCAGAGCGCGGCGCGGCCGCAGAGGCGCACGGCCCATTTGGCGGCGGCGGTCGCGATTCTCCTCGCGCTGTCGCCCGCGGCAAAGGCGCAAGGGCTGTTTTCGTTCTTTGGCGGCGGCCCGTCGTCCGACGACATCGAGCGCCGGCTCGAGGCCAGCGGCTACGAACTGACCCATCCGCTGATCCGTCGCGGCGACGTCTATCTCGCCGACGTCGCGATCGGGCGAGGCGACGTCGAGCGCCTGGTGATCGACGCCGAAAACGGGCGCATCGTGCAGCGCTTTCACGCCGGGTGGGGGCGCCCTCGCGACGCCGCTCCCCGCGCTTGGGATCCGGAGCCATTCGATGCGCGGGATTTGCCGCCGCGCCCGCCGGCCGACGTCGATCGCGGCGGGTCTGGCGATGCGCTCGATCTTCCCGACGCCCACGCAGAACCGCGCGCGCCGACCGGCGATCGCATCGCCCGCAGCGACGACGTCCCCGCGCCGGCGGTCAATCTCGGCCGCAGCGGCGCCCGCGCGACTTCCCCCGATCCGCTCGAAAAACCCAAACCCAAGCCGTCCGAGGCCAAGCACAAGACCACGGCGCCCGCGACGGCCGTCAAGGCGGCCGCCATGACGCCGCCGGAGGCGAACGGAGCGCCCGCCGCGAACCCGCCGCCTCGGGCCGCCGCGGCCGACGCGCCGGGAAGCGTCGCGGCGGCGGATTCGCTGCCTCCCGAAGCGCCGGCTGCGCCCGCGCCGACGAAATCGAAGGCGGTGAACGATCTGCCGGTGACGCCGCTCGATTGAACGAAAAGGGCGCCCCTCGAGGGCGCCCTTCGCATTCTCGGGCCGTGGCGGCCGGACGGCCGCCCGGCCGACGGCGCGTTACGCCGCTTCTTTGACCTCGGGGGCGGCGTCGATGGTCTTGCCGACCGTCTCGATGGCGATGACCCGGGGCTTCTGGGCTTCGGGGACTTCGCGCACCAGGTCGATGTGCAGCAGCCCATTCTCGCAGCTCGCGCGCGTCGCGCTCACGTGGTCGGCCAGATGGAACCGGCGCTCGAAGGCTCGCGCGGCGATGCCCTGATAGAGCACGTCGGGCTTCTCGCCGCCGTTCTTCTGCTGCGCGTCCTTGGCCCCGCGCACGGTCAGCGTGTTCTCGCGCGTTTCGACGGCGAGTTCGCTCTCGTCGAAGCCGGCCACCGCCAGCGTGATGCGATAGGCGTTTTCGCCCGTGCGTTCGATGTTGTAGGGCGGGTAGGCGGGCGCGCTCGACTCCAACCCGGCGGACTTATCGAGCAGCGACAGCAATCGGTCGAAGCCGATCGTGGAGCGATAAAACGGAGAGAAATCGTAATTCAACATGACCACATCCTCCTTCTGAAGCGATATGTCTGTCCGCGCCCCGACCTGGCGGCGCCGGCGACTGGCGCGTCCCTTCAGGGACCGCGTCGGACTCAATCTGGTGACGCTTCGACCCGGCGCAAGGGGCGAGAGGCCGCCGAAGCCGCAAAAACGCCGTCGCACGACGTTCGCGGCGGCGTGCGCGCCTGCGCTCGCCCCAGCGGCGTTGCGCGGCGGCCGGCCACTCGGTATATCGTCCGCGCCGACCCTCGCACTCGCCCGGGAACAAAAGGACGGAAACATGAAACGCGCTCTCTTGCGGATGGCGATCACATCGATCGCAGCGATCGCGCTCGGCGCCGTCTTCGCCGCACAAGCGGCGCGCGCCGCGGAAGACGACAAGCCGAAGCAGCCGTTGCCGCCGCAGCAGAAGAACTTTCCGCTCGATCAGACTTGGTCGCTGCGCGAACTCAACGGCAAGCCGGTCGAATCGACGCTGGACGTCAGCCTCAAGATCGACAGCGCGCTGCGCGGCTCGGGCTTCACCGGCTGCAATTCCTGGTCGGCGACGATGTATCCGGTCAAGGATCAGCACTTGCTGGTGGGCCCCTACGCCCTGACCAAGAAGCAATGCGACAAGGATGTGATGGCGATCGAGGTCGCCTTCCTGTCGGCGCTGTTGGCGGGGCCGAGCTGGGACCTGGTCAACGGCGAACTCGTCATCAAGGGGCCGCGCGGCGCGCTGCGGCTGGTTCGCTCGCTGTAACCCGCTCTCCCCGCGCGCGGGGAGAGGGTTGGGGCGAAGACGTCGGCGTGCGCCGCCGGCGCGGGCTTGAAGGGCCCTCATCCGGCGCCTTTCGCCGTATTCTCCCGTCTGACGGGCGAAAGGCTCATCCCGTGATCGTCGCCGGGCCGTCGATGTGCGGCGTCAGGGCGATGCGCCGCTTGTGGAACGCGGCGAGCGTCGCGCGATGGCCGATCGAAACGAGGGTGGTCTTGGGCAGCGTGCGCGCGACGGCGCGATAGAGCGCGGCCTCGCTGTCTTCGTCGAGCGAGGCGGTGGCTTCGTCGAGAAACAGCCAGTCGGGCGCGGCCAGCAGCGCCCGCGCGACCGCGAGCCGCTGCTGCTCGCCGCCGGAAAGGCGCATCTGCCAATTGTCGCTTTCGTCGAGCTTGTCGGTCAGCGCCGGCAGGCCGGCGTTGGCCAAGGCGGCGCGCAAGCTCGCGTCGGAAAACGCGGCGGAGTTGGCGGGATAGGCGAGCGCGTCGCGCAGCGGCCCGATGGGGATGTAGGGGCGCTGCGGCAGCAGCATCAGGCGCGCGTCGGCCGGTTCGCTGATGGCGCCGCGGCCGAACGGCCAGACGCCGGCGATGGCGCGAAACAGCGTCGATTTTCCCGCTCCCGACGGCCCGACCACCAACGTCGGCTCGCCGGCGGCGAGGGCGAGATGGTCGACGCGCGCCAGGGCGCGGCCGTCGGGCAGCGCGAGGGTGAGATCGTCGATGGCGATGTCGGCCGCCGCGGCCGGCGCTTCGATCGCGCGGGGCGCGAACGGCTCGCTCCTTTCGGCGCGGGCGATCGCTTCGTCGAAGGTCGCCAGACGTTCGAAGGTGGCGCGAAAGTCCGCCAGGCCGATATAGTAAGTGACGAAGAAATTCATCGCTTCGTTGACGGCGTTGAAGGCGGCGCCGACTTGATTGAGCGCGCCCATGCTGATCTTGCCGAGAAAATAGAACGGCGCCGCCACGACGTAGGGGATCAGCACCGAGGCTTGCCCGTAACTGCGGGTGAACGCGGTCAGCCATTTGCGCACGCCGACGATGCGCATGTAATTGCCGAAGACGTCGGCGAACCGCGCGTTGGAGGCGTTGTTTTCGTATGGCTCGCCGTTGAGAAGAGCGATCTGCTCGCTGTACTCGCGCGCCCGCGCCAGCCCGAAACGGAAGTTCGCCTCGAAACGTTGCTGGGCGAAATAGAGATGGGTCAGCGGCCGCCCGATCGCATGCGTCGCCGCGGTCCCGAGGCCCGTGTAGACCAGCGCGACCCAGAACAGGACGCCGGGAATGACCAGCGCCAGGCCCGGCAGCGTGACCCCGGACGACAGGGTCCACAGGACGACCGCATAGGAGACCAGCGAGGTCAGGTTTTGCAGCGCGACGACGGAATAATTGTAGAGGCCGGCGCCGCTTCCCGTGCTGCCGGTGCCGTCGATGAAGGCGTAAATGTCCTGCGATATGCGCTGGTCCGGGTTGTTGGTGGCCCCGCCTTCGAGCGCCATCTTGTAGTGCACGCCGTGACGCAGCCAGCGCGCCGTGTAATCGGCGGTCAACCATCGCCGCCAGCGGATGACGAAGGTCGACGTGACGACGTATTCGATGGTGAGGCTCGCCACCAGGACGGCGACGACCGGCGTGAACACGAACAGCAGTTGGCGCCAGAACTCGCCCTGATCGGCGTTCTTCAGCGCGTTGGTGAAGTCGGCGCGAAAGTAGGACAGCCGCACGTCGAGGGCCACTTCGATCTGATTGATGACGATGAGAAACACCAGGCTCGCCGCGGCGAGCTTGTTCTGCGCCACGACGAGCGCCGGCAGCGGCCCGATCTTGGTCTGCGTCGGCGCGCCGGCGTTGAAGTAGCGATCGACGACGGCCATCATTCGGCCGATCAGCGGAATGAACGAAATCGCGTAGACCAGCACGCCGAACAGCGCGACCGCGAGCGGCAGGCTGTCGGGCAGCCGGTAGGCCTCGTAACCCGCGGGCCACAGGCCCACACGATCGATCAAAAAGGCGGCGCCGAAGACGACGGTTTCGACGGCGAAGATGCCCTCGAAGATTTTCAGGAACGTCGACAGACGCGTCGACAGAATCGCCGCGAGCGCGCTCACGGCGGCGGCGGCGGCGATGAGGAACGTCATCGTGTCCGGCTCTTGAAGCCCGACGAGGAGAGCGGCGAGCGCGAAGGCGGCGACGGCGAGGCTCAGGGTTCGCATGAGGGCGGGTCTTTCGCTTGAAGATGGCGGTCGAGTTTCGAATTGGCGTTAGCAGACCGGGCGGCGCAAAAGAAGGGCGCCGTCCGGACTCGGAGGTGAAATCTTGGTAACCCGATCGTGGGGGAATGGGGCCGTGGGGAAGGGCGTCGCGCGACCCTCGCCGCGCCGAGCCCGCGAGCGGCGCCGGATCAGGACGCCTTGGCGTTCTGCTCGCGCGGGGAGTTGAGAAAGTCCGCGCGGCGCGGCAGCTTGGCGAGCTTTTGGCCGAGCGCGCCCTCGGCGCGACGAAGTTCGTAGAGCTGCTGAAGGTTCATCCAGAATTGCGGGCTCGCGCCGAACCAATGGCCCAGACGCAGAGCGGTGTCGGCGGTCACGCCGCGTTGGCCGTTGAGAATGCCGGTGATCCGGTTGACGGGAACCTCGATCTGGCGCGCGAACTCGGCCGCGGTGAGGCCGAGCTCTTTGAGCTCCTCCGCGAGGTGCTCCCCGGGGTGAATGGCGGCGCGAGGCATGGGAGGCTCCTGTTCAATGATAATCGACGCGCATTGCGATTTCAGCAGAGCATTATGGCGGAGCTCAGAGCGGCGAAACCGGATCGCCGGGCCCGCGCCGCGATTTCCGCCGTCGATCTCTTGGAGAGCCTCTTTTTCCGACCGTGAGGGCCTGTCAAGGACGGCCCTTCGGGCCGCCGCGCAGCGGCTGAAGTCCTTGACAGGCCCTCACGGTCGGAATTCTTGCTTCCAAGAGGTCGACGGCGCACTTTGTCGAAGGCTCCGAGCGTTTGTCGGCCGGAGTTCGCAACCCGGCAGCGGAACTCCATAACGCTTGCCGGCCGCAATCCCGAGCGGGGTCGCGCCTGGCGACAAAAAGGGCGGCCGAAGCCGCCCTTTCCGTTGATTGGCGAGGAAACGCCGGGATCAGAAGTCCATGCCGCCCATGCCGCCGCCGCCGCCGCCCATCGGCATCGCCGGCTTCTCCTTCGGCACTTCCGCGACCATCGCCTCGGTGGTGATGAGCAGCCCCGCGACCGAGGCCGCGTCCTGCAGCGCCGTGCGCACGACTTTGGCCGGATCGACGATGCCGGCTTCGATCATGTCGACATATTTCTCGGTCTGCGCGTCGAAGCCGAAGGTCTGCGACTTGTTGTCGAGGATCTTGCCGACGACGATCGAGCCTTCGTCGCCCGCGTTCTCGACGATCTGGCGGATCGGCGATTCCAGCGCCTTGAGCACGATGTTGATGCCGGCCTGCTCGTCGGCGTTGTCGCTCTTGAGCTTGGCGACCGCCGTCTTGGCGCGCAGCAGCGCGACGCCGCCGCCGGCCACGATGCCCTCTTCGACCGCCGCGCGGGTGGCGTTGAGGGCGTCGTCGACGCGGTCTTTCTTCTCCTTGACCTCGATCTCGGTCGCGCCGCCGACGCGGATAACCGCGACCCCGCCCGCGAGCTTGGCCAGACGCTCCTGCAGCTTCTCCTTGTCGTAGTCCGAGGTGGTCTCCTCGATCTGCGCCTTGATCTGAGCGACGCGGCCTTCGATATCCTTCTTCAAGCCGGCGCCGTTGATGATCGTGGTGTTCTCCTTCTCGATGCGCACCCGCTTGGCCTTGCCGAGCATCTGCAGGGTGACGTTCTCGAGCTTGATGCCGAGGTCCTCGGCGATCATCTGGCCGCCGGTGAGGATGGCGATGTCTTCCAGCATCGCCTTGCGGCGATCGCCGAAGCCGGGGGCCTTGACCGCCGCGACCTTCAGGCCGCCGCGTAGCTTGTTGACGACGAGCGTCGCCAGCGCCTCGCCCTCGATGTCCTCGGCGATGATGACCAGCGGCTTGCCGGACTGCACCACCGCCTCGAGGACGGGCAGCATCGGCTGCAGCGAAGAGAGCTTCTTCTCATGGATGAGGATGTAGGCTTCCTCCAATTCGGCGACCATCTTCTCGGCGTTGGTGATGAAATAGGGCGAGAGATAGCCGCGGTCGAACTGCATGCCCTCGACGACCTCAAGTTCGGTCTCCAGGCTCTTGGCCTCTTCGACCGTGATGACGCCCTTGTTGCCGACCTTCTGCATCGCCTGGGCGATCATATCGCCGATCGACTTGTCGCCGTTGGCGGCGATCGAGCCGACTTGCGCCACCTCGGCCGATTCCTTGATCTTCTTGGCGCGCTTGGCGATGTCCTTGACCGCCTCGGCGACCGCGAGGTCGACGCCGCGCTTGAGGTCCATCGGGTTCATCCCGGCGGCCACCGCCTTGGCGCCCTCCTTGACGATCGAATGGGCGAGCACGGTCGCGGTGGTGGTGCCGTCGCCGGCGGTGTCGTTGGTCTTTTGGGCGACTTCGCGCACCATCTGCGCGCCCATGTTCTCGAACTTGTCCTCGAGCTCGATTTCCTTGGCGACGGTGACGCCGTCCTTGGTGATGCGCGGCGCGCCGAATGACTTGTCGAGGATGACGTTGCGGCCCTTGGGGCCGAGCGTCACCCTGACCGCGTTGGCGAGGATGTCGACGCCGCGCAGCATCCTGTCGCGCGCGTCGGTGGAAAAGCGTACGTCTTTCGCAGCCATGTTTCAGGGTCCTGTGATGAATGGTTGTGGGCAGTAGGCAATGGGCAGTAGGCAGTAGGGGCGGGGCGGCGGCTTCGGCGTTTCGCCTACTGCCTACTGCCCATTGCCTACTGCCTCATTCCATCAGGCGATCACGCCCATGATGTCGGATTCTTTCATGATCAGGAGTTCCTGGCCGTCGATCTTGACCTCGGTGCCGCTCCACTTGCCGAAGAGGATCTTGTCGCCCTTCTTGACGTCGAGCGGCGTCAGCTTGCCGTTCTCGTCGCGCCCGCCGGGGCCGACGGCGATGATTTCGCCCTCTTGCGGCTTCTCCTTGACGGTGTCCGGGATAATGATGCCGCCCTTCGTCTTCTCCTCGCCTTCGAGGCGACGGACGACGACGCGGTCATGCAGGGGACGGAATTTCATGAGTTGAGCTTCCTATCTCGCTTTCGCCGGCGCTCAGGCAAACCACGCCGGCTGGTTGAGTGGGGTGCGAAGCGCCGTTGGCACTCAGTTGAATAGAGTGCTAACGACTGGCGCTGAGATAGGGGACTCGGCCGGAGGCGTCAAGGGTCGGCGCGCCGCGCCGACGAGGCGGCGAAGCGATTTTTTCGCCCGTGGTTTACGGTGGGGAAGAAGCGCCGGACGCCGATGGCGGGACCGACCGCCCGAACGCCGCCGAAGACGAGGGCCGGGCCAAACGCGTCGGGCCGAGCCATTTTAGAGGCGACGGGCGGCCGGCGAGCCGGATGAAGCGCAAAAGGCTTGTCATCGGGCCGTCCGCGGACGAATGATGGGACGCGGCCTCGCCCACGGGGCCGCCAGCACAACGGAAGCCGCCATGAGCTATGTCGACAGCATCCTCGAGCCGGGCGAACACGTGGCGTTCAGGACCAATCTCTCCTGGACGCTCTACGCGCCGGCGATTCTCCTCGCCATCGCCGCGGCGGCGCTGGCGATCCTCGGCGCCGGCGTCCCCGGGTTCGGCCTCTACGCCGCGCTCGCCGCCGCGGTGGTCGCTTTCGCCGCCGCGATCAAGTTCTTTCACGTCTGGTTCCGGCGCTGGACGACCGAGATCGCCGTCACCGACCGGCGCGTCATCTTGAAACGCGGCTTCATTCGCCGCCACACCGTCGAAATGAACATGCAGAAGGTCGAGAGCGTCGACGTCGATCAGACGCAGCTCGGCCGGCTGTTCGACTACGGCACCGTCACCATCCGCGGCGTCGGCAGCACGTTCGAGACCCTGCGAATGATCGATTCGCCGCTGAAGCTGCGCTCGACGATCACGGCGGGGTAGCTCTGTCCAGCGGGATGATGGGTGACGATTTGGACCGGGATGATGGGTGACACATTTTCAGGTTTCTAAGGGTTGTTGCGCCGCCGGCCCGTCCTCAAGGACGGGCCGGCGGCGCAGGCGTTTTGTTTTGGCGTCGATGACGCCGAGCGGCAGCGCGTAGAAGCGCACTTGCCATTCGCCCTGTTCGGTTTCTTCGACGCAGACCGTCTCGCCGGCGAGCGCGGTGGAGACGCCCACCAGCTTGCCGCCCCATTTGATCTCGCCGTTTTGCCGCACTTGGCGCGTCGCGGCGTCGTTGGGATAATCGGGCTCGGGAATCTTGTCCGGCATGGCGCGCGGCGAGGGCGCGTAGAAGCGCGCCGGCGGCTTCTGGCCGAGCGCCTCGTGCGGGCGTTCTTGGTTATATTCGCGCAGGAAGACTTCGAAGCGTCGCTGCTGGGCCTGGCGGTCGGCGCAAGGCGGCCGCATCGCCTCGAGCAAGGTCAGATGAAAACGCTCGTGCCGTCCGTTTTGCTGCGGATGGCCTGGATCGATGCGCTCGTGCGCGACGCCCAATTTGGCCCACCACGCCGACAGCGCGGTCAGCCCCGTCACGCCGGTCGAGGCGAACGGCGCTCCGTTGTCGGAGCGGATCGCGTCGGGCAGCCCATGTTCATGGAAAGCCCGCTCGAACAAAGGCCTGGCTTGCTCTTCACGCGTGCTCGACGTGGCGCCGACGCTGATCAGATAGCGGCTGAAACTGTCGGTGATCGTCAGCGGCTCGCAGCGCGTTCCGTCGCCGAGCTTGACCCACCCCTTGTGATCGACCGCCCATAGATGATGGGGCCGCTCGGCCCGCGTCAGTTCGCCGAGCCGCGGCGGCGCTCGCCGATGCAGCCGGCGCGCTCCCACAAGCCCCGCCCGCTTCAAAATCTCGCCCGCCGTCGAGGGGGCGGGCCAGACGACGTCGGGGCGAACGTCGACGAGCTTGCCGATGATCTTGCGCGGCCCCCAACTCGGCCGCAGCCGCCGCCGCGCGATGATTTCCTCAACCACAGCCGGCGCCGTCGCATGAGCCGGCCAATGGGGAGCGTGCGAACGCTCGACAAGCCCTTCGGCCCCCAACGCCGCATAGCGCTCGCGCCACTTGTAGCCCGTCTTCCGGCTGATCGAGAACGCCTCGCAAAGCTCCGTCATCGAAAAATCGCCAGCCAAATCCATCCCGACAAATCGCATCCGCTGGTCCATCGCGCAGTTTTCTTTCCAAGGCATCGGCCGGTCCTCCCAGCCGACAGAAAACTGTCACCCATCATCCCAGTCCAATGTGTCACCCATCTAGCCGGATTGGACAGCTCGTTGCCCTTCCCCCCTTGCGGGGGAAGGTGTCGCCCCGCAGGGGCGACGGATGAGGGGGGGCGCCGCAAGGCGCGCTCTCAGCCGCTCCCGTGGCAATAGCCCTCGTTCGCCAGCCCACGGCCACATCGGCCCGTCGCCGTCAAGTCCAGGCGAATGCGAAGCATTCGGCCGCCGCTACGCGGCTGCTCCGCGTCGCTTCGCCCGCTGCGCGGTGACTGCGACGCGCCGATGTGGCGGTTATGTTTCCATGATCTTTGATGAGCGAGGCCGGCCCGAAGGGCCAGCCCGCTCACCAAAGATCATGGAAACCGACAGCCTGAGCCGCGCGCAGGAGTCAATGTTTGCGACCCCCGGACTTGATCCGGGGGGAGCAACCCGCGCCAGCGGGCGCGACATTGACGCCGAGCACGGATCAGGCAAAGCGGACCCGGAAGATTTCGCCGGCGGCCCGTGGCGCCCGAGCCTTCCGCGCGCGCCCGACTGGGTTTACCATCGCCGGGGCGGGCGAAGCGGCATGGCGGAATTTAGTAACCGAGGGGACGTAAAGCGCTGGATCGAGGCGCGCCCCGAGGCGACGCGCCGGCGCGACGCGACGATCCTGGCGTCGCGGGCGGCGCTGCGCGTCTGGCCGCTGCTCGGCGGCGGACTCGCCCGAAGGGGCGAGCGACCGTTCGCCGAATTGACTTTGGCCGGCCTTCGCGCGAACGCGCTGGCTCGCGCCGCCGGCAAATATCCGGCGCGCGCCAGCGACCTTAGGGCCGCCTCTGCCACCGCTTACGCCGCGACCCGTGACGCCGCATACTCCGCCGCCGCCGCCGCCGGCCAGGCCGCCCACGCCGCCGCCTACGCCGCGTACGTCGCTGCCGACGCCGCCTACGCCCCCGCCCGCGCCGCCGACGCCACGTACCACGCCGCCGACGCCGATGCCGACGCCGCCGCCGCCGCCGCCGCCGACGGCGCCGCTGCCGCCTACGCCGCCGACGGCGCCGCCGCCGCCCACGCCGTCGTCGCCGACGCCCGCGCCGCCGCCCAGACCGCTATTTTGCGGACGGTTTCCGATGATGCGACGGCGCTTGAAACGCTCGCGGTCGCTGCTTCGCTCGTTGATCTTCCGCTGTGGGAGGAATGGCGCGCCGACGAGAGTGGCGAAGGGCGACTCTGGTCTGCCCGCATGCCGACCGAAATCAATGCAGATTGGTTACGCGTGAAGGCGGAGCTGCCAAAGCGCGCCGGCGAAAATTGGCGGGTCTGGCTCGATTGGTACGAGGCCATCCTGAACGGCCGCCCGCCCTGGCCGGCGCTGAACGACAAGCAGCGCGAAGACCTGACCATCGCCATCGCGCTGATCGACGACAAAATCTGGAAGCAAGGCCCCGCCGTCGCCAACGCGGAGGTCAAGCGGCTGATCGACGCGGCGCATGCGAAAGTCGAGAAGCCGCTGGAGCAAAACGAGGAAGCGGCCCCGAGAATCCCGCCGCCCAAGCCGGCGGCGATCGAGCCGACTTGGCGGCGCGGCCAACTCATCGCCCCGCGCGAGGCGATCGCGGCCGATTTGAGCCCGGAGGAATTTCTCGCCGCGCTGCATGCCGCGCGCGCGGACTGCTTCGAGCTTGTCGGCGACGTGCGCGCGGAGGTCGAGGAAGCCGAGGGACTCGGCCGGACGCCGAACCTCGACCTGCGGCCGGCGAATTACCTCGAACGAGCCGCCTCGCGCATCGGCGACGCCAATCCCAGCGCAATCGAGCTGTTTCGCTTCGGGCACGCGGCCGAGGCGCTGCGACATGGCCTGAAGGCCGTCGAGGAGACCTGGCCGGATTTTCTCGCCGCGCGTTATGGCTTGCTGGTCGCGCAGCTCGAGCGGGCGGCGAGGCAGGCGCGGGCGTGGCGCGCCTTGCTGAAAAACGCGGCGGACGACGCGCCGCCGCGTGAGGTCGTCGAGGCGGCGCCGCGGTATGCGCTCGAGTTCGCCGAGATCCTGCGCGAGGCGGACGCCGCCGCCGCGGGCGAACGGCCGTTGATCGCCGCTTCGATCCCCGACGGCCTCGACGCGCTGGCGGCGATCGCCGGGGAGCGGGCCGAGATCGTGGGCTCGGCGACGCCGGCGATCGACGCCGGCGCCGAGGCGCTCGCGGTCGATCTCATCGACAGCATCGACAACATCGTGAAGAAGCTCGCCGAAGCGTGGCTGGCGATTCGCGAGCCGCTCGGCGCCGTCGCGAAGAACGCGGCCGCTGCTCTTGGCGAGGGACTGTTTGGCGATTTGCCGGTTCAAGCGAAGGCGCTCGGCAAGCTGTTGGCGAAAATCGCCATCTGGGGGCCGATGGTCAGCGGCGCCGGCCTCCTCGCGGAGCATTTCGCATGGTTCGCGCCGATAGCGAAACTGCTATTGAAAGCGTTTGCGGGATAGCGCACGACTCGCCGGCGCATTCATTGGCGAGAAATGCTTTCTGAAAATCAGGATTCGTGCTATTGTTCCCACTCGTCTCCTCGCCGCGCGGCCAGCCGCGCGCGCTTGGCGGAGGTCATCGCCAAAAGGAACGCGCCGACAATCTGGAAAAACGGCGATTCGTCAAGGAAAAGGCCGGCAACCCCTTGATTTTCCGCGAATCGGCCAAAGGAAAGGCGATGTATCACTTGCCACACCCAACACGATGGGTATTATGCCCATGGCGGTGAGTCGTGAACGCGGTCCCGCGCGGGGTGGGCGATCTTTCGGACCTCGAATGGCGCGACTGGCCGCGGGGAACCGTGATCGTGATCATCCACGGATATTTTGACGAGAGCGGCGAGCATGGGTCTGACGGCAAGCTCGCACGGCTGACGCTTGGCGGTTTCTTCACGACCGCAGAGAGAGTGCAGGACCTATGTCGGGAGTGGCGGCGGGCGCTCGACGACGAGGGCCTCGCGTCCTTCCATATGAAGGACATCGCCTCTGACGAAGATCACTATATGACGTGGCCGCCGGAGCGCCAGCAGCGGCTGGATCGTTTCGTCGACATCTTGCTCAAATACCCGATTGAACTCGGCGCCTTTTCTTACGAGGCCGACCAACGAACCCGACTTTTTGGATGGGTGTATCGGGTCGCCGTCCATCGCGTTTTCATCAACGCCGAAACGCTCTGCGAGGCGAACGGCGCGATGGCGCATGTGTACTTCGCCCAGACCCAGGAAATAAGCGATCTCGGAATTGGCAGGTACTTTCGAAAGGTGCGTTGGCCGGAGACGCTGGGAGGCTATTCCGTCGAGCGCGCGCGCCTCAACCCCGCGCTTCAGGCTGCCGAGATCGTTGCGCGCGGAATGCGCCGCCTGATGCAAGACGGCGGCATTACGCACTCGTTCGGGCGGCTTTGGCGGGAATCGCGCCAGAGGGGCGTTGAGTTCAGGTCTTGGCCGCCGGAGCCTTTGGACGCGGCGGCGGCGCTGGGGCGTTCGCCTCGGCTTTTGGATTTGCTTTCATGACCGCTCGGAACGCGCGCTTGAATTCGTCAGGGTCGTCCGTTGCCTCTGCGGCGCGCGCGGCTTCAACGAAACGTTGGGATTGTTCGGGGTCGTCGGGCTTGCGAGACATAGGCCATCATATCACGAACCCCTGGCGACCGCATCCGCGCGCTGCTATTATTGCTTTCGGGATGGCAAGTCGGCCGTCCTGGGGCGTGAGAACCCCGCAGCGTGCGGCTCTAAGTGCTAGCCGCAATCAGCACTCCTCGACTGTCGTCGGGGAGGCATTGGCGTATGTCCAGGGCGAAAGCCTAAAGGCCAGTGCGAGCCTCACACGCTGCGGCTTTCTCAACTCCCCGATCCCGGTCGGGGAGTGTCGGTCATGGCCGAGCAACTGCATTATAATCCCCTCTACTCTGGAGCGATCGATCCCGGTCCGCGCGATCAGGACCTTGCAGAGATTTTCCCGACACCTTCGAAATCGGTTCCTCTCGCGGCCTGGGTCATGCTCGGGCTTGCCCTGTTGTTTGTCGTTATCGTGCTGGCCAATGCGGCCTTCGAGCACCGCCAGCGGAAGGCGAAGCCATGACGAACCGCGACACCTTTCGCGGATTTGCGGCCATCGCTATTTGGCTCGCCGGAGCTTTCGCGCTGGCGATTGTGTTTTCGTCGATTTATCCGAAGCGAACGTTCGACAACGGCTACGACTTCGTCCTGTCGATCCTCTGTTTCGCCTATCTCTTCGCACTGCCGGCGCTGATGCGGCTGATGCAAAGATAGGTGCGCTCGATCGCGCCCGTTATCTGCCGTCGACCGGCCTTAGCAGCCGTTGCGGCCACGCTGCGACGTTATGGAGGAGGCTGTCACCATGACCGATCGTCTCGGTTCGAAGGGCAACCCGGTTATCGGCTACCCACCCCCCGAAGGGTGCCGATGGCAGATCGTGGGTAAATGGCCAGATGGCCACATCGAGGACAGCGGGCCTCAAACGGATCAGGAAGTTCTTCAACTTTACGAACATCCGGCCGACTTAGAAATAGTGAAAAAGGCTCTTGGCACTGTGCGCAAGTCAGGCCCGGTCTCGTGAATCCCATGGACGAACCGTTTGTCATTCTATTCGCTCCTGTGTTGCTCGCAGCAACCGGGAAGGCGAGAGCGAGGGGACCGGCTCAATCGGTTCCCTCGCTCAAAATCTTGATCCAACGCGCCGCGAATTCGGCGAAAGTTTCTCGCTTAGGCCTGAGGGCTATGAGCTGTTTGATAGGTGAGGCGCTTGCCCTTGGCGCCGCGGAGCGCACGGTCAGCGCGCTCGATGTCGTCAACGCCGAGCTTGACGCGATTCGAATAGCGGAAATCGAATTCGGCGAGATAGCGATGAAGGTGCTTTTCACTGCAATGCTGATAGACGCCCTTCATGCCGCGCTTGAAAATCGAGTAGTAGCCTTCGACGGTGTTGGTGTTGATTTTGTCGCCCGTCCTGCGATCCGTATATCCCCATTCCTCGCGGCCGTGGTCAACGGCGTCGTGTTGGGCGAATTCGTCGCCGAGCTTGGCGTATTGGATCGCTTCGTCCGTCATGATGCGAGCCTCGCGGACGATGTTCGCGCGCACGATCGGCAACACGTCGTCTTTGCGCGTGCTTTCCACATGGAACGAACGGGCGGCGCCGCCGCGCTCGACAAGCGAGAGGACCGTATTTTTGTGGCCGTAGCCAGCCTTGGCCTTCTCAAAGCCTTCCTTGCGGCCGATGAAGGTTTCGTCGACCTCGACGATGCCGCCAGCGCCGCCCATGGGCGACAGCGCGCCAATCCGCATCGCCTCGCGGATGCGGTGGCCAAGGAACCATGCGGTTTTGAGTCCGACGCGCAGCATGCGTTGAAGCTGGCGGGTGCTGACGCCCTTCTTGCTGGTGCAAAGCAGGTAAATCGCCTGCAACCATTGGCGCAGCGGCACATGGCTCGATTCGAAGATGGTCCCGACCTTCACCGTAAATTGCTCGCGGCAGGCGTAGCACTTGTAAAGGCCAAGGCGGGTGGTTTTTCCCGTCAGCTTGCCTGCGTGCTCCTTGGTCGCTCCGCAGTGGGGACAGACCGGACCGTCAGGCCAGAGAAGCGCCTCGACGTACTCGTAGGCGGCCTCTTCGTTGTGAAAGTGATCTTCGGAAAGAACGGACGCCATGGGATCGTCTCCTTATGGCGACCATACTATCTCTTGGAGGTGGGTGTGTCAAGTGAAACATCACCAAAGGAAAATTTGGTTTTCCTTGACAAAACTTGACAAAACTTGACGAGAGTTGACGGAACCCGACGAAATTCGCCGCCGACTTGACGCCCCTCGCCCCCTCACGCCGCCTGCAGCAGCCGCTGCACCTCGTTGACGAGGTCGCGCAGGTGGAAAGGCTTCGACAAGATGCGCGCGTCCTTGGGGGCCTTGTTGTCGGGGTTGAGCGCGACGGCGGCGAAGCCGGTGATGAACATCACCTTGATCTCGGGATCGAGTTCGGTGGCGCGGCGCGCCAGCTCGATGCCGTCCATTTCCGGCATCACGATGTCGGTCAGCAGCAGCTCGAACGGCTCTTCGCGCAGGCGGTTGTAGGCGGAGAGGCCGTTGTCGAAGGAGGCGACGCTATAGCCGGCGTTCTGGAGCGACTTGACGAGGAAGCGGCGCATGTCGCCGTCGTCCTCGGCGAGCAGGATTCTTGCGGAAATTTCGGCCGGCGCGTTCATTGCTGCTCCCCAGTGATCTCGCCATCATCGTCCCCATCGGGTAAAAATCGGGTGAAGGCGGGGCCACCTTATTGCAGTTGGCGTTTCCTGGTAAGGCGCGAATGCGATTATGGTGCGGCGAGGGCGGTGAATCCGATGGACGGCGGCGGAGAACGCGGCGCGATGGACGAGCGCGGATGGGCTGAGGACGCGGCGTTGCAGCCGCCGTTCGACGTCGTCGAGCCGCGCATTCTCGCCGCGCCGCTGATCTTCGACTCGCCCCATTCGGGCTCGCGCTATCCCCGGCGCTTTCTGGCGGCCTCGCGGCTCGACCCGCTGACGCTGCGCCGCTCCGAGGACGCGTTCGTCGACGAATTGTTCCTGCCCTGCGTCGCGCTCGGCGCGCCGCTGCTGCGCGCGCATTTCCCGCGCGCGTTTCTCGACGTCAACCGCGAGCCGTTCGAACTCGACCCGCAGATGTTCGAGGGCGCCTTGCCCGAATTCGCCAACACCCGCTCGCTGCGCGTCGCGGCGGGCCTGGGCGCCGTCCCGCGCGTCGTCGGCGACGCGCAGCCGATCTACCGGGGACGGCTTTCCGTCGCCGACGCGATGGGGCGGATCGCCGCGTTTCATCGTCCCTACCACCAGCGTCTCGGCGAATTGGCGGCGCGCGCGCGGGCGCGTTTCGGGACGGCGATCCTGATCGACTGCCACTCCATGCCCTCGACCCTGGCCGATGTCGCCTCGCTCGACGTCGTCATCGGCGATCGATTCGGAATGAGCGCCGCCGGCTGGGTGGTCGAGGCGCTCCAATCGGCGTTGCTCGCTCGAGGCTATCGCGTGCGCCGCAACAAGCCCTACGCCGGCGGCTTCATCGCCGAGCGTTACGGCGCGCCGGCCGATGCGCGCCACGCCGTGCAGATCGAGGTCAACCGCGCGCTCTACATGGACGAGCGCCGGATGGTGAAATTGGCGCAGGCCGATGCGCTCGCCGATGCGCTGTTCGCGGCGGCCGAGGCGCTGATGGCGCGTTTCGTCGAGCAATCCGGAGGAGGGAGGCTGGCGGCCGAATAGGGCGCCGGCGGTCGAGCCCCACGAGAACGTCGAGCGCCCGATCGTATGGGGCGCAAAAAGGAGGCCGCCATGTCGCCACAGCGGCCCCGAGTTTAGGGAGGAAACGCCCAAGGAGGGCATATGCGGCAGATCATGCCGCACCGCAGCGCTATGTCCTTGCATCGCAATCAATGCAAGATAATTCTTCTTCCCCGAAGAGTGTTTCTCGGCCCCGCGACCATTTTGCAACACTCCGTTCGGACGCCATGATCGATGGGGACTGATATTCATAGGCGAGCCAAGGATTTGCTTGTATTCCAACGCCGCGTCGGCGCGCGCCGGCCAACGACTGGGAATGGCTGATATGCGCGATGCGCATTTCCGTTTCTTCGCCCTGGAGCGATCTGCATGACCGCCGTCGATTTCGCCGTCTTCGTCGAACGGCTCGCACAAGTATCCGGCGAAGTGATCCTGCCGTTCTTTCGCAC
Source organism: uncultured Alphaproteobacteria bacterium (assembly GCA_963775575.1). Taxonomy (GTDB): domain Bacteria; phylum Pseudomonadota; class Alphaproteobacteria; order Rhizobiales; family Beijerinckiaceae; genus Roseiarcus. Next base: position 34,158 of record CAVZJG010000002.1, on the reverse strand, counting down.
CACCATCGGCGCCGAGGACAAGTCGCGCGGCGGCGTCTTCGACCCCGTCACCGAGGCCGATCGCGGCGCCGAAGCGGCGATGCGGCGGCTGATCGCGCAGACCTTTCCCGCCCACGGCGTCATCGGCGAGGAATACGGGCAAGATCGGCCGGACGCCGAATACGTCTGGGTGCTCGACCCGATCGACGGCACCAAGAGCTTCATCTCCGGTCTGCCGACCTGGGGCACGCTGATCGGACTGATGCGTCGCGGCGAGCCGGTCTACGGCATGATGGCGCAGCCGTTCACCCGCGAGCGCTATTTCGGCGACGGCACGCGCGCCCGGGTGCGCTGCCTCGCGCCTTCGCGCGGCGAAGGCGCGCCGAACGAATGGGCGACGCGCGGGCTCCGCACGCGCGCCTGCGCCAGCCTCGCCGAGGCGACGGTGATGACGACGAACCCGGCGCTCATCCGCGACGCGGCGGATCGCCAGGCCTACGGACGCGTCGAGCAGCTTGCGCGGCTGGTGCGTTACGGCGGCGATTGCTACGCCTACTGCGCGCTCGCCGGCGGCTTCGTCGACCTCGTCATCGAGGCCAATCTCAAGCCGCACGACGTCGTCGCGCTCATTCCCATCGTCATCGGCGCCGGCGGCCTGATCACGACCTGGGACGGCGGCGACGCGGCCAAGGGCGGCCGAGTCATCGCCGCCGGCGACCCGCGCGTCTATGAGGAAGCGCGCCGCCTGCTCACGGCGTGAGCCTTCAGTCCATCGCCGCGAACGGCAGGTCGATGAACGGATCGGCGCGCGCGCCGGTCTTCTGCGCGCCGGCGGCCCCGGGCGCGATGACGCCGACCACGGCGCCGACGAGCAGCGCGCCCGCGCCGGCGATCAACGCGCCGATCAGGATTTCGCTGGCGTTCGCCGACGGCCCCGCCGGGAAGACGCGCCAGGCCAGCGCGGCGAGGCCGGCGGCGAGCGCCGCGAGGGCCGCTGACGAGCGCCCGCGCGAGACCAGCGCCAGCGCGAACGAGGGGACGATCAGCGCGACAGTGAGCCCCAGGGCGAGAACGATCGCTCTTGCGGGATCGACGAGCCGGAGGTCCGAGACGACGGCGGCGAGCGCGATGACGCAAAGCATCATCAGGCGAATGCGGGCCAGGCGCTGGCTCGCCAGCACCGTCAGACGGGCGTAGGCGGTGGCGAGATCGACGCCGACGGCGCGCGCCGCGCCGAGAACGCCGGCGCGGGCGAGCGCGAGCGCGGGCAGCCATGTCGCGGCGCCGGCGAGCGCGCCCGCCGTCGGCGAACGGGCCGCCGTCGCCGGCTCGGGCCAAAACGCTGCAAGGGCGGTCGCGCCCAGCGCGAGGCCGGCGAGGGCGAACGCCAGGCCGAGGAGCCCGGCGCTCCGGGCCCGCATCGGCGGCGCGCCGATCGCCGCCTGGGGGAAGGCGAACAACGCGCCGACCCCGAGCGCCGAGGCCGCGCCGAACAACAGCGAGGCCGAGTCGGAGCGGGCGATCGGCAGGACGAGCCAGGCGCCCGCGGTCTGAGCAAGCGACGGCGCCGGCGCGCCGACGCCGCACCACGCCAGACCGGCGCCGATCGCCGCGATCGCCAGCGCGCCGCCGGCGCTCGCCGCATCGCTCCACAGCAAGCCCTTGAGGCCGCCCGGAACGATCGATAGCGCCAGCGACAGCGCGACGACGATCTCCGCCGCGCGGCGGCTCTGCCCGACATAGGCGACGACGACGTCGACTGCCGTGTCGAACCCCGCCGTCGCGGTCAAAACGCCGACGCACCACAGCGCGACGGCGAAGGCCCAGCGCGTCGGCGCCCAGGGAAAACGCGTCGCCAGGACGTCGCTGAGCGCGCTCGCGTTGGCGCGCCGGACGAGCGGACCGACGATCAGCGCCGCGCCGACGAGGCCGATCGCGACGGCCGGCCAGGGCAGCGGGCTTCGGCCGCTCGGGCCGGTGCCGAGCGCGACGACGAAGCCCACGACGGTTGCTGCGAAGGCGAGCCCGCCATAGGCGGGCGGGACCGCGCGTCGCGCCGCGAGGAAATCGACGTGCCGCGCGGTGCGGGTCATGACGCCGATGATCGCCAGGCCGACGAGCGCGACGAGCGGCCCCAGCGCCTCGACGAGCCGGTCCGGCGCGCCGACCCGCGCCAGCGCCGCCACCAGGCCCAAGCCGGTCAGGAACGCCGCCGCGGCGAAAATCGCCAGGCCGTCGATCCGGGTGCGATCAGTCTTGGCGGCGGCGTACATGGCGGGGCCCGTCGAGGAAGCGGCTTCAGGAAGTGGAGCGGCGGCGCGTCTTCCTTAAGCGAAGAGCGCTTGACGCGCCAGACGGCGCCGCGCGCCGCCCCGAGCGTTCGGGCGGGGGAAAAATCGCCCGCGTCCGGCGAACCGTCGACCGGCGATCCGATCGTCGACGAAAGGGACTCTCAGGCGCGAAATTCGCCAATCGTCGGCCCGAAGCGCGCCTCGAACGCTCGGCGCAGCGCCGCGTCGACCTCCGCCATCGAAGCGTCGCGGCCGAGATCGCCGAGGCTGGTCACGCCGTAATGCGCTTCGCCGACGCCGCAAGGGACGATGCCCTGGAAATGCGCGAGATTCGGCGCGACGTTGAGCGCGACGCCGTGGAACGAGACCCAGCGGCGCACGCGGACGCCGATCGCGGCGATTTTGTCCTCGGCGCCTGAGCCGTCGCTTCCCGGCGGCTTGTCCGGCCGCGCGACCCAGACGCCGACGCGGCTCTCGCGCGTTTCGCCGACCACCCCCAACGTCGCCAGCGCGTCGATCAGCCACGTCTCCAGCGCGCCGACGAACGCGCGCACGTCGGGACGGCGGCGCTTGAGATCGAGCATGACGTAGGCGACCCGCTGCCCCGGCCCGTGATAGGTGAACTGCCCGCCGCGTCCGGCGCGAAAGACGGGAAAGCGCGCGTCGAGCAGGTCGGCCGGCTTGGCGCTGGTGCCCGCGGTGTAGAGCGAGGGATGCTCGAGGAGCCACACCCGCTCGGCGGCGCGCCCCGCCGCGATGGCGTCCGCGCGCGATTCCATTTCGGCGAGGGCGCGAGCGTAGTCGGTGAGGCCGGGCGTAATCAACCATTCGACCGCCGGCGAGCCGGCGGCGGGGAGGAAGGACGCCGAGGGCGCGAGGCGGGGCGTGGCCAAAGCGATGTCCGGAGAGCGGGAAGGCGGGCCGGGGCAAAGGCGCGCGCCGCGTCGCGCCTGTCAAGGGCGGCGGCCGATCTCTCACGGCTCGGAACTCAGGTTAACGACGATTTTGCCTTGACGCGGCGGCGTGATTCTCTCGGGCTCCTGATTCGTTTGGGGGCGCCACATGGACGACACGACCGACTTTTTCGCCGACGAGGAGGTTCCCCGGGCGCGCGTAGCCCTGCTTTTGAAGCATTTCTCCCGGCTCTCGGACGAGCGCGAACCCTGGCGGATCCTGTATCCGTTGGCCGAGGTTCTTTTGCTGCTGACCTGCGCCACCATCGCCTCTTGCGACGATTTCGACGATATCCTCGCCTGGGGCGAGGATCATCTTGGTTTTCTTAGAAAGTTCGCGCCGTTTCATCATGGAATCCCCTGCGAACGCTGGCTGCGCACCCTGGTCAACCGGGTCGACCCTCTGACATTTGGTCGTTGTTTCGACAGTTGGATCAAGGCGCTGTGGCCGGGCCGGCACGACCTCATCGCCATCGATGGCAAGACCTCGCGCCGCACGCACGACAAGCGCAAGGCGCTCAAGGCGCTGCACACGCTCAGCGCCTACGCGACGAACGCCCGTCTCACGCTGGCGCAACTCAGCGTGCCCGAGAAAACCAACGAGATCACGGCCATCCCCGATCTGCTCGACCACCTGGCCGAGGCGGGGCAACTCGAAGGCGCCCTCGTCACCATCGACGCCATGGGATGTCAGGTCGACATCGCCGCCGGGATCGTCGAGCACAAAGCCGATTTTCTGCTGCCGCTGAAGGGCAATCAGGCAACCATGGAAGCGGAGGTCGGCGCCTACTTCGACACCGCGCCGGAGGACGAACTCGTCTCCAAGAGCGTCGTCGAGAAAGGCCACGGCCGCATCGAAACCCGCGTCTACACCGCCTCCAAAGAGGTCGATTGGATCAAGGCCGACAAGTCCTATCCGGGCCAGCCGCGTTTCGAAAACATCAAGACGCTCGTTCGCGTTCTCAATCGAACCGAATACGCGGACCGATGCACCTTCGACACGCGGCTCTATATCTCGTCCGCGCCGCTCGACATCGAACGGCTCGCGGCCGGCGCGCGCGGCCACTGGGGCGTCGAGAGCATGCACTGGCTGCTCGACATGGAGTTCAAGGACGATCTGTCGCGCTACCGCACCGGCCACGGCGCCAAGAACATGGCCATCGTCCGCCGCTTCGCCCTCGGCCTCGTGCGCGCCAATAAATCACCCGCAAGCGTCAAAACACGCAGAAAATCAGCGAGTTGGAATATGAATTTCCTCCTCGAAATCCTGCAAATGAAATGACCGTTAACCTGGAATCCGTGCCGTGCCGATCTCTCGCCTATTTTCCCGCAGCGCGCTCGTCCGCCTGACTCGCGGCGGCGTAGAGGTTCGGCCGCGAATAGACGCCGATCGGCAACCTTCGCCAACCGATCCTACGTGCGCAGCGAAAACAAAACTCGCTCGAACCGCTGATAAGCCTGGAGCATCTGGTCTCCGGAGAGCTCTCGACAAACGCTTCAATGGGTGTTATTGTCGAACAAATGTAGGATTGGTGATATGTTCCACCCGCACATCATATAGGAGCTGCGATGTCTGACGAGAAATCCGCGATCAAGACGACGCTGACGATTTTGCTGAAAGCTGGCGAAATTGCCGTTGCGGAGTCTCATGACCCGATGCTCTGGCAACAGGTCCTCGCAGCGATGAGCGCTGGCGGGGATTCTGAAAGGAAGGTGATGGAGACGTTGGATCGCGGAGGGCAGAAAAAGCTCGAGCACGTGGGACAACTGCCTGGAATCGGCAGCGCGGCGAACGCCGCGGCCTTTGCCAAGGAACTTGGTGTCGCAACCGAGAAGCTGACGGGCGCAATCTCGCCCTCGGAACAGGAACCGTTCCTTCACCTTGACCTACACACGTGGGCGGCGTGGGCGAAGAACAATCCTGCCCGCGGACCGAATTCCATCAGTCCTACGGCCCTTGCGGCGACGCTGCTCACCCTTTGGTTCCGCAAAGCCAATCTGGGGACGGCGACTATCGAGCAAGCCCAGGCCGTTCTTCAGACAGCCAACGTGATCGGAACCAATGCCACTCGCTCGATCCGAAATTGCCAGTGGCTTCAGCTCCGCGGCGAGAACCAGATTGTGATCAATCCAGCGAAGATTGCCCACGCGATCGAACTCGCACGGGCGTTTTGTGCGGGCGACAAACCAACGTTTCCGGAGTAATTGCAATTGACGGACGTCAACGCCTTTCTGAAATCCCTGGCGAACGAGGACATCACCGTGAGCGAGCGTGCGGTGTACGTTCTCTGGTGGCACAGCCGCAATGACCATGGCACGTCCCGCACGCCCAAGGAGATTTGTGACGCGATGGAGGATGCGGGTTACGCGCGACCAAACGTGACGCACTTACGTCGAGCGCTGGAGAACGACCCCAGGACAGCTAAGGCAAGCAACGGGCGATTCCGGATAAAGGTCAACAAGCGTATGGCGCTCGACAGCGTCCTGAATGGGAAGGTTTCGGATGCCCCGCCGCCACTTTCCAACACGGTCGTGGACATGGCTCTGCTGACGAAGGCGCGGCCCTACAACCAACGCGTCGCAGCGCAAGTGAATGCGGCATATGACACCCGCCTTTTCGATTGCTCGGCCGTGATGTGCAGACGGCTAATTGAGTCCCTGATCATCGATGCATACGAGCACGCCCAGCGCGACGGAGACATCAAGGGAGCTGACGGCAACTTTATGATGCTAAACGGCTTGGTGTCCAAGATCGAGTCCCTCAACATTCTCAACATCAGCCGGAATGCGGTTGCTGCCTTGAAGAATATCAAGGTCCTCGGCGATCTGTCGGCTCATTCACGCCGCTACAATGCCAAGGCTTCTGATATCGAGCCTCTGCGGCATGACCTCCGGGTTGCTGCAGAAGAGTTGCTGCATCTTTCCGGGCAATCGTGAACGAGCGACTGGAAGCCACGCCGGTGAGGGCGTAGTTACTTCCTTCGCTTTCTGCGCCAGCCTGTGGCTGTCGACGATCTGGCGGCAGTTTGTGCCATGTAAGCATCTCGCATTGGCAGCTTGCATACGTTCGGCAGGCAAACTGGCGCAGCGCAGCGGAAGTCAAGGCACTCTATCGAACGGCGAGCATCGTGACGGCGGAGCGCGTTGTGTTCAACATCAAAGGCAACGACTATCGTCTCGTCGCAGCGATTGATTTCGAGAAGGGCATCGTCTGGATCAAGTGGATCGGCGCGCACAAGGAATACGATCGGATCGACGTGAGCGAGGTTGAACATGACCAATGAAGTGAAGCCAATCCGTTCCGAGGCCGATTATCAGGCGGCGCTGGCCGAGATCGAGCGGCTGTGGGGAGCCAAGGCGGGAACGCCGGAGGGCGACCGCCTCGACGTCGTCGCGACGCTCATCGACGCCTATGAAAGCGAATATGAGCCGATGGATCCGCCCGATCCGATCGAAGCGATCAAGTTTCGTATGGAGCAGGAGGGGCTCACCCGCCACGACCTGGAGGCTCTGCTCGGGTCGCGTGCGCGCGTCACCGAAGTCCTGAACCGCAAGCGCGACCTTTCCATCGGCATGATTCGGCGATTGCACGAACGCCTCGGCATTTCGGCCGAAGTGCTGATCCGTCCGGTGCGAAAGACCGCGGCGTGAGGCCGCCAGGTTCGACGATCTGATCACTCCGCATAACCCACCAGAAAGTCGCGCGAGCGCGCTCAAGCGCCCGCTGGCGGGATCGACCTCGTTGCGCTAAGGCGGCCGGCGATCGATATCGTCACCTTCCCTTACAGAGGCGCCGCGCCGGCCGATGGTTCAATCCTTCCTATCCGACGGCGTGCGCATCGCCTTCGTCGACGTCGCGCCCGAGGCGCCCGATCGCGGCGAGCCGATCCTCTTGATCCACGGCTTCGCCTCCAATCACCGCATCAACTGGGTCGATTCGCGCTGGGTCGAGACGCTGTCGAAAGCGGGACGGCGCGTCGTCGCTTTCGACAATCGCGGCCACGGCGACAGCGAGAAGCTCTACGAACCGCGCGACTACCATTCGGCGACGATGGCGCGCGACGCGGCCAACCTGCTCAATCGCCTGGCCATCCGGCGGGCCGACGTGATGGGCTATTCGATGGGGGCGCGCATCGCCAGCTTCCTGGCGCTCGCCGAGCCGGAGCGCGTGCGGACGCTGATCCTGGGCGGGCTCGGCGACCGCCTGGTCGACGGCGACGGGCTGCCGCTCGGCGTCGCCGCGGCGATGGAGGCGCCTTCGCTCGACAGCCTGACCGATCCGATGCAGCGCATGTTTCGCGCCTTCGCCGAACAGACGAAGAGCGACCGCGCGGCGCTCGCCGCCTGCGTCCGCGGCTCGCGCCAGACCTTGAGCGAGGCTCGGGTCGCCAGCATCGCCTGTCCCGCGCTGGTCGCGGTGGGAACGCGCGACGAGGTCGCGGGCGACCCGCGCCGCCTGGCGGCGATGTTCCCGCGCGGGGCGGCGTTGGAGATACCGGGGCGGGGCCACAATCCGGCGGTCGGCGACAAAGCGTTCAAGGCGGGCGTAGTGGCGTTTCTGGCGAAGGCGGACGAGGCTTCGCCTTCGCCGCGGTGAAGGCGGCGTCGCGAGATCGCTTGCGCCGCGCGCGCGTCACGTTGGCCTGGTATGATATCCCGTGGACTTGCAAGGCGGCCCGCGATGGCGACTTCCTCCGTGACGAAATCCGGCCCGCTCGATTCGCCTTGGGCCGCGACGACCCCAGTCCAATCGGCCGAGGCGTCGGCTCGCGGGGCGCTCGAGGCGATTCTGCGCATCCGCGAAGGCGTCCGGCGCGAAACCGAGCGGCTCCTGGAGGGCTGGCGCGCCGCGATCGCGCTTCCCGCCTACCGCCCCTCCGCCGAGAACCTCGCGCGCTACCTGGCCCTTCGACGGCTCGATCTGTCCGACTTGCAGCCGACGCTGTCGGCGCTCGGCCTTTCCTCGCTCGGGCGTTGCGAGGGCCATGTCACGGCCAATCTCGACGCGGTCGCGGCGGCGCTGTCGCGAATCTGCGGCGTCGGCGCCGAACCCTTTCCCGCCGCCGACGTCTGGTCGGAGGGCGAGCTCCTGCTGGCCGCGCAGCGCCGCGCGTTGTTCGGCCGGGACAACGACGCGGCGGCGATCATGGTCACTTTGCCCAGCGAAGCGGCGAGCGACGCCGCGTTGGTCGAGAGTTTCGTCGCCGCCGGATTGGATTGCGCTCGGATCAACTGCGCGCACGACGACGCGCGGGCTTGGGCCGCCATGGCCAGGCGCGTCAGGCGGGCGGCGAAGAAATTCGGCCGCGACTGCAAAATCCTGATGGATCTGCCCGGACCGAAATGTCGCGTCGAAACGCTTTGGCCCAAGAAGCCCGAGCGGGTTCACGTGGGGGACTGTTTTCGCTTGGCGGTCGCCCCGGTCGAAGCGGACCCCGCCGCCATGCCGGTCATCACCATCGGCTTTCCCGACGTGGTCGCGCGTCTGCCGTTGCAGGCGCGGGTCTGGATCGACGACGGCAAGATCCGTGGCCGCGTCGTCGGCCTGGAAGGAACGGATCGGATCGTCGAAGTGGTGGGCGCGCGCGCCAAGGGCGAAAAACTTCGCTTGGAAAAAGGCGTGAATTTCCCCGGGACGCCGCTCGATCTGCCCGCCCTTTCCGCCGACGACTTCGCAGCGCTGCCCGCCATCGCCAGGCACGCGGACATGATCGGCTTTTCCTTCGTCCAGCGGCCCGCCGACATCGTCGGTCTCGACCAGGCGATCGAGGCGATCAGGCCCGGTCGGCCGGCGATGCCGCTCGTCCTCAAGATCGAGACGCCCGAGGCGGTGCGCAACCTGCCCAGTCTGATCGTGCAGGCGGCGGGCACGCGCCCGACCGCCGTCATGATCGCGCGCGGCGACCTGGCGGTGGAGCTGGGGTACGTCCGGATGGCCGAGATCCAGGAGGAAATCCTCTGGCTCTGCGAAGCGGCGCGGATTCCCGTGGTCTGGGCGACGCAGGTGCTCGACGATCTCGTCAAGGAGGGGCTGCCGAGCCGCGCGGAGACCACCGACGCCGCGATGGCCCAGCGCGCCGAGTGCGTCATGCTCGACAAGGGGCCGCACGTCGTCGAAGCCATTCGCTTTCTCTCGGACATCATCGGCAAAATGAGCCGTCACCAGAGCAAGAAAACCTCCCTGCTCGGCGCTTTGCACTCCTGGCCGCTCGACGCGATCGCGATCGAGGGGCCCTCGCGCGCCGGCGCGACGAAAGCGAACGCTGCGCCGACGACTGTCCCGGCACCCGGCGCTTGATCCTCGCCGTTGTGGCGCCGACCAATTACAATGCCATCCGCCAGATGCAGCTGGCGCGTTTTACCGGCCAGAGCTGGGAGATGTTCGGAGACCTGATCACTGGGTGAAGGCGTGGGCGGGCGGGCGGGCGATGTTTCCGCCGTCCTCCTGTTCGTCCGATCGCCGCCGCAATGGACGCGCGCTAGCCTCGAGGCCGCCCATGCGCTAACCTTCCGCTTGGACAATTCAGTGGGGGCTGATCGAGGGGACGAAGCGTGAAAAAGTCGAGCGAAATACTTAATCGCGCGGCGTTCCGGCCCGCGATCGACCGGGCGCGGCTTTCCGTCCTCGTCACGGTCGCCGCGATCTCTTGCCTCGCCGCCTCGGTTCAATCGGCGAGCGCCAATTGCCAAAAATCGGGGTTCCGTTTCTATTTAGGCACGTCAAGCGTCAACCTCCGGTGGAGGGTCGACAAGAACGAGCCATGCTCGACGCGTGTAAGGGCCTGGGGCAAACATAGCGTCGACAATTTAGTGATGTCGCAACGCGCGTCGCATGGGCTCGCCGGCGTCAACAATTCGATGAGCGATGATGGGTTCGCCTATTTTCCCGCGTCGGGTTTCGTCGGCAAGGATCATTTCCAGGTGACGCTCGACAACCACGACAATCGCAGCGGCGACACAGTCAAGATGACCATCGACGTGGACGTCGAGGTCGTCGACACGATCAGTCCCCACTGAAGCGTCGAAGGGAGCCAACGGGCGCGGGGCGTGTACCGCCGCATCATGAGGCCGACCACACGACGGCGCCTGACCCGATGAGCGAACCGGAGCAATGACCCCACTCCCATATGTCATGAGCCAGGACAGATCCTTGACATTGTGCGCCGCATCATCGATAAGCCGGCTGCCGCTCGTTTGAGCGGTCGATGCGCGCCGGCTGCGTAAAGGGCCAAGGTGTCCTCCTGCCGAGCGCCTGTTCGTAAACCGCTCGACAGCCCGGACACGCAGGGCGTCCCCCCTTAATGAATAGGCGCCGCGACGCGGAATCTCCCGCGCCTTTGCGGCTGTTTGAAAGATACGCAATTGGAAAACTTCAACGGCTTCGGCCTCACCGCGCCGCTCGTCACCGCTTTGACCCACATGGGCTATGTCAAGCCGACGCCGATTCAGGCGCAGGCCATCCCCGTTCTCATGACCGGGCGCGACCTCATCGGCATCGCCCAGACGGGCACCGGCAAGACGGCGGCTTTCGCGCTGCCGATCCTCAATCGCCTGATCGCCGACAAGCGGCCCGCCCCGCGCGGCGGCGCGCGCGTTCTGGTGCTGAGCCCGACGCGCGAGCTCGCCAGCCAGATCGCGCAGAGCTTTCGCGACCTCTCGGCCGGCTTGTCCCTCGATATCGCCGTCGTCTTCGGCGGCGTGCCGCACGGCGCGCAAATTCGCGCGCTGGCGCGCGGGCTCGACGTGCTGGTGGCGACGCCGGGGCGCCTGGTCGATCATCTCGACGCGCGCGTGTGCAATTTGAGCGCCGTCGAATTCCTTGTCCTCGACGAAGTCGACCGGATGCTCGATCTCGGCTTCATCAAGCCGATCCGCCGCATCGTCCGCGATTTGCCGAAGAAGCGGCAGAACCTGTTCTTCTCCGCCACCATGCCGCCGGACATCCGCAAGCTCGCCGGCGAATTGCTGCACGATCCCTTGGAAGTGTCGGTGACTCCCGCCGCCACGACCGTCGATTGCGTCGAGCAGACCGTCGTCCACGTCGACGCGCCGCGCAAGCGCGACATGCTGGTGGAGCTGTTTGCCGATCCCAAGCTGACGCGCACGATCGTCTTCACCCGCACCAAGCACGGCGCCGATCGCGTCGCCCGCACGCTCGACGAAGCCGGCGTCAGCGCGCTCGCCATTCACGGCAACAAGAGCCAGGGCCAGCGCGAACGCGCCCTCGCCGCGTTCCGCTCGGGAGCGGCGCGCGCGCTGGTGGCCACCGACATCGCCGCGCGCGGCATCGACGTCGACGACGTCAGCCACGTCGTCAATTTCGAGCTGCCCGAGGTCGCCGAGGCCTATGTCCATCGCATCGGCCGCACCGCGCGCGCCGGCAAGGGCGGCCAGGCGATTTCGCTGTGCGACGCCGGCGAGCGCGACTCCTTACGCGCGATCGAGCGCCTGACGCGGCTGCGCATCTTCTCGCTCGATCGTCGCGGCGATAAGGGGCCCAAGCCGGCGCCGGTGGTGCGCAAGGCGGCGCCGGCGCCCGCGCCGGACCGACCGCATCATTCGCCCAAGAGCGATCCGCGCTCGGCGAACCGGCAGCCGCATCGGGCGCGACAGGGACGCCGCGCGCGCCCGGCGTTTCAGGCCGAGAGCGCGCCGGCGCACTGAGCCGGCGCCGCCCTGGAATTGTCATTGCGAGGAGCGGAGCGACGAAGCAATCCAGCGGTTGCGACTTGCACGGTGGCTGGAATGCTTCGCTTCGCTCGCAATGACGGCGCCGGCGACGTTTGATCGGAAGACGCCTTACCGCCCCTTCGCTCCGGCCCTGCGTTTGCGCTTGGCCAGCGTGCGCAGGCGCAGCGCGTTGAGCTTGATGAAACCCGCCGCGTCGTGCTGATCGTAGGTGACGGCGCCTTCTTCGAAGGTGACGAGGTCCTGGTCGTAGAGCGAATTCGGGCTGTCGCGGCCGATTGTATAGACGCCGCCCTTGTAGAGTTTCAGCCGCACCCGGCCGGCGACGAACTCCTGGCTCTTGTCGATCAGCGTCTGCAGCAATTCGCGCTCGGGGGCGAACCAGAAGCCGTTGTAGATCAGCTCGGCGTATTTCGGCATCAGCTCGTCCTTGAGATGCGCCGCGCCGCGGTCGAGAGTGATCGATTCGATCGCGCGATGGGCGGCGAGCAGGATCGTGCCGCCCGGCGTCTCGTACATGCCGCGCGACTTCATGCCGACGAAGCGGTTCTCGACCAAGTCGAGCCGGCCGACGCCGTTGTCGTGGCCGAGCTTGTTGAGCGCGGCGAGCAGCGCGGCGGGGGAGAGGCGCTGGCCGTCGACGGCGACCGGATCGCCCTTCTCGAACGCGATCTCGACGATCGTCGGCTTGTCGGGCGCCGATTCCGGATCGACGGTGCGCGAATAGACGTAAGGCGGCGTCTCCAACGCCGGGTCTTCGAGCACCTTGCCTTCGGAGGAGACGTGCAGAAGATTGGCGTCGGTCGAGAACGGCGCTTCGCCGCGCTTGTCCTTGGATATGGGGATCTGATGCTTCTCGGCGAACGCGATCAACGCGGTGCGCGAAGGGAACTCCCATTCGCGCCAGGGCGCGATGATCTTGATGTCCGGCTCCAGCGCGTAAGCCGAGAGCTCGAAGCGCACCTGGTCATTGCCCTTGCCGGTGGCGCCGTGGGCGATCGCGTCGGCGCCGACCTGGCGCGCGATTTCGACCAAGCGCTTGGCGATCAGCGGGCGCGCGATCGAAGTTCCCAGGAGATACTGACCCTCGTATTGCGCATTGGCGCGAAACATCGGGAAGACGTAGTCGCGCACGAATTCTTCGCGCAGGTCCTCGATGAAGATGTGCTCGGGCTTGACGCCGAGCAGTTCCGCCTTGCGCCGCGCCGGCTCCAGTTCGTCGCCCTGGCCGAGATCGGCGGTGAAAGTGACGACCTCGCAGCCGTAGGCGGTCTGCAGCCACTTGAGAATGATCGAGGTGTCGAGGCCGCCGGAATAGGCCAGCACGACGCGCTTCACGAGGGTCTTGGGCTTGGACATGGGATGGGGGACCGGGGGCAAGGGGACTGAGGGGACGACTCGACGAGCGGCCGAAGCGAGTTCCGCACGCTCCCTCGCCGTCATGGCCCGGCTCGTCCCGGCCATGACGGCGAGGGCGGCGCTATGGGGAATTCGCCCCGGCTGCATCCGCGGCCCTTATAGACGGACGCAGGCGGCGTGCAACCCTTCAAGGCGCGCCGCGCGGCCAGATGACCCGGCGCGCGAGGACGATGACGATGAGCGTGATCAGCCCGCCGAGCAGGGCGTCGGAGAGAAAATGCCCGCCGAAGGCGATGCGCAGCAGGCTCGCGCCTAAGCCGAACGCGACCGCGACGCCCATCGCCGGGCCGCGCGCCGGCGGCGGCAGGAGACTCGCCGGAGCGACCATCCAGAAGCCCGAGGCCGCCTCGCCGGATACGAACGAGCAGTTCATCTGGCAGGCCCCGTCGAAGCGATACCACGGACGAAATTCATCGCTTCCGCCGAATTCCGCCACGTGAACCGGACGCGGCCGATGCGTGTGATCCTTGAGGCCGAGGTTGACGATCAGGCCGGGCCCGAGCGCCATGGTGACGGCGAGGAACAACAAGCCGCTCCCGCTCGGCGCGTAGGGAACGGCGACGCCATAGCGGCGAAGGGCGTAGAGCGCGGCGAAAGCGGCGAGAACGACGAACGGCGTTACGCGGAAGAAATCGCGCCCGAAACGTTCCAGCCCGTCGCGACCGACAAAGCCGCCCCGGTCGTAGAAGTAATGCGAGACGGCCAGATCGATTCCCGGCCACAGCGCGAAAACGACGAGCGTGAGCGCGGTCAGCGCCAACAGGACGGCCAGCGAACGCGTCATGCTTCACGGCGCCTTGTCGACTTGGCCGATCCGCCGGCCCTCAATGCTGCGGCTGAAGGCGCGCGCCCGAGCGCGCCGCTGGCCCCCACGACGAGAATGCGCAATCGTTGCGCGTTGGACATTTCAGCGCCTCCGAGCCAGCAAGGCTGCGACCCTAGCGGAAGCGCTTCCCAAGGGCAAAGCCGAAAATCGATCGGCGCGCCCGCGACGAGGCGCGCGTTGCTTCGTTCGCCCGCCGCGATGTAGATATAAGGGCGGGCGCCGGCGAGCGGCGTCGGGAGAGACCGATGTTTCGATTGGACGAGAAACTCGCGCGCATTCGCGCCGGCGCCTATCAGCGCTCCGATTTCATCATCGCCGACGCGGCGGACCCCGACATGGGACCGGGGCTGCATGGCGTCGGCCCGGCGCGCGAACGCGACGGATCGTCGCAGCGCTTTCGCACCCGCGCCGAATTCATCGAGGCGATCGAGGCGGTGATCCGCCAGGACATCGTCGACCTCATGCTGACCTCGGCGTCCAATCTCGAGCGCCTCGTCGCGCGCGACGCTTTCGCGGGAACGGGCGTCAAGCCGGCGATCCGCGCCAACGATGCGACCGACGTCTGGGGCTTGCGCGGCGCGAGTTACGCCAACAGCCCGTCGCGCCCGTTTCGCACCGCTTCGCTGTCGCGCGTGCGCTTTGGCGGGGCGACGCCCGAGCCCGGCGCCAAGATCGCGCTGACCGATCTCGGGCTCTATTCCATCACTTTCACCAACGACATCGAACGGGACGTCGCCTCGCTGGAGGCGTTCCGCGAATTTCGCGCCGACGCGGCCGCCAAGGATTTCCATTATTTTCTCGAAGTCTTCAACCCCAACGTCGCCGGCGTCGCGCCGGAGCTGACGCCGCATTTCGTCAACGACGCGATCGTGCGCTGCCTCGCCGGTCTCCTCGAGGCCGAGCGGCCGGTGTTTCTCAAGATCGTCTACAACGGCCCCCGGGCGCTGGAGGAACTGGCGTCGTTCGATCCGGGCCTCGTCGTCGGCGTGCTCGGCGGCGGCGGCGGGACGACGCGCGATTGTTTCGAGCTGATCCACCAGGCCGAGAAACACGGCGCCCGCGTCGCGCTGGTAGGGCGCAAGGTCTACCTCGCCGAATCGCCGCTCGACGTCGTCAGGCTGATGCGCCTGGTCGCGGACGGCGATCTCACGCCGAGCGAGGCGGTCGAGGTCTATCACGACGCGTTGCGGCGCGAGAGCGTGACGCCGATCCGCGATTTGGACGCCGACAACACGATCACCGAAGCCGCTCTCCGACAGGGTTGAGGGTTCGCCGATGGACGATCGCCGGGGCGTAGCGACGGCGGGAAGCTGGTGCGTCGACTACAACAAGTCGATCGCCGAATGGCCCGCGGAAGACACCACCAACGAAATTCTCGCCATGGATCGCCAAGGCGGCGGTTCCGGCTGCAACATGGCGATCGACCTCAAGCGGCTCGACCCCGCTTTTCCCGTCGAGACGATGGGCCTCGTCGGCGACGACGACGACGGGCGCTTTCTGCTTGCGCAATGCGACGCGTTCGGCGTCGAGCGTCAGGGGCTGGTCGCTCTGCCTGGCGGCGCGACGATGAGCGTCGACGCCTTCAACGTGATCTCCACCGGTCGGCGCACGCATTTCTATCGGCAGGGCGTCGCCGCGCTGATGAGTCCCGAGCATTTCGATTTTTCGCATTCGCGGGCGCGTTTTCTGCATCTCGGCCTTCCCGGCGCCCATGTTCGCATGGATGCGCCGTGGGGCGGGGAAGCCAACGGTTGGGTCGCGACGCTGCGCGCCGCGCGTCGGCATGGACTCGCGACCAATCTCGAGCTGATGTCGATCTCGCGCGACAAGGTCGCCGCGCTGGCGCGGCCGTGCCTGCCGCACCTCGATATGCTCATCGTCAACGACTTCGAGATCGGCGCGCTCGCCGATATCGAAACGCGCGACGCGAGCGGCGCGAACCCCAAAGCGATCGCGCGCGCCGTCGACGCGGCGCTGTCGCAGGGCGCGATGCGCCTCGTCGTCGCGCATTTCCCGGAAGGAGCGATCGCGGCGACGCGCGACGGGGGACGCTTCGCTCTGGGTTCGCTGGCGATGCCTGGAGAAGCCGTCGCCGGCGTCAACGGCGCGGGCGACGCCTTCGCCGCCGGCATGCTCTATGGCGTGCACGAGGGCTGGCCGATCGAACAAGGCCTGCGGCTCGCCCACGCCTGCGCCGCCGCGTCGATGCGCGCGGTTTCGACCACCGCGGGGGTCGCGCCGGTCGCCGAGTGTTTGGCGCTGGCGGAAAAATGGGGCTTGCGGCCTGCGCCGGCTTGACGCGCGGCGCGCTCCGTGAGAGGCGGCGGAGCCGTCGTTTCCTCGAGCAAGGTTCGGTCGTCGTGGCGCCTTATCCCCACCGCATCATCTTCGTGCGCCACGGCGAAACCTCCTACAACGCGGAAAACCGGCTCCAGGGCCAGCGCGACATTCCGCTCGACGACAGAGGGCGCGAGCAGGCGAGCGCGGTCGGCCGGGCGCTGCGCCGCGAACTCGCGGACGAACTGGCGCGGCTCGACGCGCTCGGCGCCTTCTACGCTTCGCCGCTCGTTCGCGCGCGCCAGACGATGGAGTTGGCGCGCGCCGCGCTCGGCCTCGCGCCCGAGCGCTACCATCTCACGTCGACGCTGAAGGAGCTGACGTTCGGCGACTGGGAAGGGCTGACCTGGCCCGAGGTCGAGGCGCGCGATCGCGAAGGCGCGAGGGCGCGCGAGGCCGACAAATGGAATTTCGCGCCGCCGCGCGGCGAAAGCTACGCGATGCTGGTCGAACGCATCAGGCCCTGGATCGCGGCGCGGAAAAGCGATTGCTTCGTCGCCTCGCACGGCGGCGTCGCCCGCGCGCTGATGTTCATTCTCGCCGGCCTCGGCGCCGACGAAGCGGCGAGCGCCGACATCTGGCAGGGGCGGGCGCTGATTTTCGACAACGGCGGATATGGGTGGGTGGGGTAGGGGCGCCCCTTCCCCCCTCGCGGGGGAACGCGTCATCGCGCCAGCGATGACGGATGAGGGGGGTCGCGCGCAGCGCGACGGCTCTGTTCGACGCCGCTCGCTTCGCCAAGGCGGCGCGAATCCGCGCAGCCGCCAATTCGGTGGAACCGATCACCCGCTCATTCGGCAGATGTTGGGTCCGTTTCAGTTCCTGCATTGGGTGGCGAGGCCTCGTTTCGTCGGCAGGCGCGAATCGAAGTTTCACTCCGTGACCAGACCTTGAGGACGGGGTATTGAAGTCCGCAAGTGATAGATTCGCCAATTCGGGGATACCGCCTCTGACATGGGACGAAAGTGCACCGGAACATTTTCGCAGAATGAAGGCGAACGCACGGTGCTACCCGCGATTTTCGCGCGGTAGTTAAAGCTAAATATCGGGGGGCATACGTCATTGAATTTTTCGTCGCTTCAAGACTTTGCCGAAACCCTCAAGGCAAAATTCTCGTTGCCCGGCTCTGCATCCCCCGAGGATCAGCTCAAGCCGCCGGTCGCGGACCTGCTTGTTAAAGCTGGAGCGGCGTTCGGACTGAGTATCGAGACGCGCACCGAGACCCATCTTGCCGAGCACAAGGTCCGCCCCGATGTCGCCCTCTATTCGGGCGGCCTGATCTGCGGCTACGTCGAGTTAAAGGCGCCGGGCCTCGGAGCCGATGCGCCAAAGCTGAAACGCAAGCACGATAAGGAGCAATGGGAGAAGCTCAAGGGCCTGCCCAACCTGATTTACACGGATGGGCGCGAATGGGCGCTCTATCGGGGTGGCGAGCGGCAGGGGGCTATCATCCGTTTTGCGGAGAACCCTGCCGAAGAGGGCAAGGCCGCCGTCCTAAAGGAGGACGCCGACAAACTGAGCGCGCTCCTGCGCGGGTTCCTTATTTGGACGCCGATCGTCCCTCACAAACCCGCTGAGCTTGCGAACTATCTTGCTCCCCTAACCCGTTTCCTTCGATCAGAGGTCGAGGCGGCGCTGACCACTGGCGGTTCAAATGTCGGCTTGCTCGCTTCCGAATGGCGACAGTTTTTCTTTCCAAGGGCCGATGACGCGCAGTTCGCCGACGCGTACGCACAGACTGTCACCTATGCGATGTTGCTGGCCCGCTTGTCAGGCGCGGTCAAGCTCGATCCTGTTGAAGCTGCAAAGACGCTCGACAAAGGCAATGGCCTGCTGGCGCAGACGCTGAAACTGCTCGGACAGGATGGCGCGCGCGAGGAATTGCGTGTGGGCTTCGAGTTGCTGCAACGATCGCTCGAAAAATTGGACCCGGCGGATTTCCTGAAATCCAAGCCGGACCTTTGGCTATATTTTTACGAGGATTTCCTCGCCGCTTACGACCCGAAGCTTCGGAGCGACTACGGCGTGTATTACACGCCTCGTCAGGTGGTGGAGTTTCAAGTTCGCCTCGCGACGGAACTTCTGGAAAAGCGGTTCGGCAAGAAGCTCGGCTTCGCGGACGACGGCGTAGTGTTCATCGACCCCGCCGTGGGAACCGGGACTTATCTGGTTGCAGCGGTCAAAAACGCACTTGAAAAGGTACGCTTAAAATCCGGCGTTGGCGCGGTCGCTGGTCGCGCGGCGCTCATGGCCGAACACATGTTAGCCTTCGAGATTTTGGTTGGACCATACGCGGTCGCGCACCTGCGCCTCACGCAAGCGCTTGAAGGTGCGATGAATGAAAATCTGGCGAAAGGCGAGCCGCCGAACGCGCTGCAGGGCCGCTTGAAGGTCTACCTCGCCGACACTCTGGAAAGTCCTGAAAAGGCGCCGCCCGGTGGCCTTGACCTTACACATAGAGCATTGACGCAGGAGCATGAGGCTGCTCGGAAGGTGAAGAAGGAGGGAGAAATCCTCGTATGCCTCGGCAATCCACCATATGACCGGCAGCAGATTGAAGAGGGCGATACGACCACTCAGAAGAAGGGCGGCTGGGTGCGTTTTGGCGATCAGGTCAAAGGCGGCGCGAAGCCAGAAAAGCAAGAGGCACCACCGATATTTGAGGACTTCCTTGAGCCTGCACGGAAGGCGGGCGCGGGGGTCCACCTCAAGAACCTCTACAACGATTACGTCTATTTCTGGCGTTGGGCGCTTTGGCGGCTGTTTGAGCAACAGAATTGCGGAGGCATCGTCACCTTTATCACAGCGTCGAGCTATCTGGCGGGACCCGGCTTTGTGGGGATGCGCCAGGTGATGAGGCGCGTCTTTGACGAGTTTTGGGTTCTGGACCTTGGCGGCGACAGCCACGGAACACGCAAGACGCCCAACGTCTTCAACATCCAAACCCCTGTCGCGATCGCGGTCGGCATTAGGGGCAAGACCGCTTCGCCCAACACGCCCGCGAATGTGCGCTACGCAAAAATCGTCGGCGATACTCGGGACGCCAAGCTGACAGAGCTTGCAGAGGCAGCGAACTTGAGCGCAATCGCCTGGAAGCTGTGCTCCAGCGAGTGGGGCGCGCCATTCCTGCCCCAAGGGGCCGGAGCATTTTTTGATTGGCCGTTCTTAGAAACGATTTTCCCGTGGCGCCATAGCGGATCGCAATTCAAGCGAAGTTGGCCGATTTCTGAGGATGCCTTAGTACTAGAAAGGCGTTGGCGTTGCCTTGTGGAATCTCCAATTTCCGAAAGAAGGACCCTGTTTAGGGAGGCGGGCGACAAGAATATTTCATATAAAATCGAGGGTGGACCTTCTTCTATTTTGGATGCGAACCAAACGACTCCAGCACCTAAGCCTAAACGCTACAACTTCCGCTCGTTCGACCGACAATTTGCGTTCATAGACGGCAGATTTGGCACTTATCTAAAAGATGATTTGATTTCAACGGAGGGAAGCAAACAAATATTCTTGTCCACTCTCTTCAGTGCAGCGTTAGGTAAGGGACCCGCCGTCACCGTGGCTGCGAACACTCCGGACATTCACTTCTATTGTGGACGCGGCGGCAAAGACATCATTCCTCTTTACCGCGACGCAGCCGCGACGCAACCGAATGTGACCGCCGGCCTGCTAGATAGGCTTGGCAAATCCTATGGCACGACGCCGGACGCAGATGACCTTGCAGCATACATTTACGCGGTCCTCGGCGGGCAATCGTACACAACGCGCTTCTGGAATGAGTTGGAAACGCCCGGCCCGCGCGTCCCACTGACGAAGAATGGCAAGACCTTTTTCGAAGCGGTCGCGCTCGGTCGCCGCCTTATCTGGCTGCATTCATACGCCGAGCGCTTTCATGGCGAGGGGCGCGACGGCGAGATCCCGTCCGGCAAGCCCAAGAGCCTCAAGGGCATATCGACCGATCCCGCTCGCTATCCGGAGGACTATAGCTATGACCCTGCAGCGCGTGAGGTGCGTGTCGGCGACGGGCGCTTTGGCCCGGTCGAGCCGGACGTGTGGGACTTCGAGGTTTCTGGCTTGAAGGTCGTGCAGTCGTGGCTCGGCTACAGGATGAAGAAGCGGGCTGGCAAGAAATCGTCGCCCCTCGACGACATCCGGCCTGAGCGCTGGACGCCCCGCATGACGGACGAGTTTTTGGAACTGCTTTGGGTTCTGGAAGCGACATTGGCGATGGAGCCGGAACTGTCCGCGACCCTCGACAAGATCGTGGCGGGGCAATGCTTTAAAACAGCCGAACTGCCGATCCCGACGGCTGCGGAACGAAGTGCGCCCTCCGCCGCCGGCGAAGCCGGGGGCCTTTTGGAGATGATGAAGGACGATGAATCGTCAGATGACGATAACGAAAATTAGGAGCGTGCTGTTCGCGCGCGAAGAGTTGCATGAGGGAACGAGGGATAAGAACGGCGTTTCGCGAACGTGACGCAGGTCGATCGCGCGGGGAACCGACGCGCTTCGCGCGCCCCCTCATCCGTCATGCTGCGCATGACGCCTTCCCCCGCGAGGGGGGAAGCGGATTGCTACGCCGCCTTCGCCAGCCGTCGCCCGATCATTTCGCGCAGCGCCGCCAGGTCGT
The DNA here is from genome assembly GCA_963775575.1 of uncultured Alphaproteobacteria bacterium. Taxonomy (GTDB): domain Bacteria; phylum Pseudomonadota; class Alphaproteobacteria; order Rhizobiales; family Beijerinckiaceae; genus Roseiarcus. Next base: position 13,038 of record CAVZJG010000002.1, on the reverse strand, counting down.
GCGCGAAGGTGCGAATGCCCTCGGCGAGCTTATCGGTGGCCATCGCGTCCTGGTTGAGCATCCAGCGGAAGCGCTTCTCGTCCATCGGTATGCGGGCGGGCGCGGGGCCCGGCGCGTCGGGCGACATTTTTCGCGCCAGCGGCCCCTCGTCGCGGGCGAGTTCGTCGAGCAGCGGGGGCGAAATGGTCAGACGGTCGCAACCCGCCAGCGCTTCGATTTCGCCGGCGTTGCGGAACGAGGCCCCCATGATGATCGTCGAAACGCCGTAGGTCTTGTAATAGGCGTAGATCGCGCGCACCGACTGGACGCCCGGATCGGTCTCGCCGGTATAAGGCCCGCCGCCGGCCTTGACGTGCCAATCGAAGATGCGTCCGATGAACGGCGAAATGAGGAAGGCGCCCGCGTCGGCGCAGGCGATCGCCTGGGCGAGCGAGAACAACAGCGTCAGATTGCAATCGATCCCCTCGCGTTGCAGCGCGGCGGCGGCCTGAGCGCCCTCCCAGGTCGCGGCGATCTTGATGAGAATGCGCTCGCGGCCGACGCCGCGGGCTTGGTAATCGGCGATCAGCTTCCTGGCCTTGGCGATCGTGCCGGCGACGTCGAAGGAGAGATCGGCGTCGACTTCGGTCGAGACGCGGCCGGGAACGATGCGGGTCAGCTCGACGCCGAAGTCGATCGCCAGGCGATCGGTCGCCGCCTCGGCCGGCGCCCCGCGCTTGCGCGCCCAAGCGACCGCCTCGTCGACGAGACGCGCATAGGCCGGCAATTGCGCCGCCTTGAGAATGAGCGACGGATTGGTGGTCGAATTGGTCGGCTTGAAGGCGCGGATCGAGTCCATGTCGCCGGTGTCGGCGACGACCGTGGTCATGGCGCGCAATTGATCGAGTTTGCTCGGCATGGCGAGTCTCCCTGGTCGGCTTGAACGATGCGGCGCGACGGCGCCGCGCGCAACGTCAGTTCGGCGCCGGCGCGGGCGTCGGCGGCGCGGCGGCCGGCGCCGCCGAGTCGGCCGGAGCGGTCGCGGCCGTCGGAGCGGTCGCGGCCGTCGGATCCGAATAGCCGCGGGCGTCGATGATCGACATCGCGCCGGCGTCCTGCGCGCGCGGCGCCGCCAATTGCGCGCCGATCGCGTGCAGCACGTCGGGCGCGTCCGCGTAGGCGCCGTGGTCGATGAATCCGTCGGAAACGTTCGAGAGGTCGTAGACCTTGGCGCCGAGGCCCTCCAGCGCCTGCCGATCTTCCGGTTTGGCGGGGTCGATCGAGCCGACGCGCTTGCGCGATTGGGCGATCGCGCTCGACAGCGACAGGGCGCGATCGTTCGCCGTCGCGAAGACGGTGACCTTGGCCGGCCTGATGTGCGCCATCTGCGCGGCGAAAACGTCCATGTCGATGTCGGGCGAGGCGAGCATCACTTCGCCCAGGCGCCCGCCGAGGTCGCGATTGCCGGCGATCGAGGCCTGGCCCAAAGCCTCCATCGCCAGCCAGCCGCCCATCGAATGGGCGAGCACGTGCACCTTGCCGACGCCCGGCGTCGCGCTGATGTCCTGCAACAGAGTCTGCAACGCGTCGCGCGAAGCCATCGCGCTGTCCTTGTCGGAGACGTAGCCGAACAGTTCGCGTTTCGTCGGCCAGGTGAACAACACCGCGACGCCGCCGAAGCGGCTGTCGGCGACGATTTGCGCGGCGCGATCGAGCGCCTCGTCGAAGCCGACGTTGAAGCCGTGCACGTACACCAGAACGTCGCGATTGACGCCGATGCGGCCGGAAACGTGCGAATCGAGTTCGGCGCGGAACTCGTCGGCGTCGAGTTCGCGCTCGCCCGCGACGACGATGTGATCCCTGGCGTTGGCGGCGCCCCACATCGGCTTTTCGATCGAGCCGGTGCGATGGCCGAGGGGAATCGTCAGGGTGGCGAGCGCATAATGCACACCGACGGCGGAGGCGACCTGGGCCGCCGCGCCCTTCTCGCCTTTGCGCGTCGAGGCGATGAAGATTTGCACCGGGCGCGGCTTGGAGGCCGCTGCGGCCGAGCCGACGCCGAGCGAGCCGACGTCACCGGCCGGCCCTTCCAAGTCGGCCGCCGCGCAGCCGGCCAGGGCGAGACCGAGCGCGACGACCGCGGCGAAGCGGCCGACGGCGACCAAATATTCGCTCGCGCTGCGCAAGGCCGCGGCCATCGCGTCGAGTTTCCCTTGAATGGCGGCGGGCGGCAGGTCCGGCGCGCGCCGGGCGGGGTGATGGGGCAGGGATGTGGCGAATGTGAGACGAACGCCGACTTAGCTGTCGCCTCACGCGCTCAAGCCGTTTGACCGAGCGCTCCCCTGGCGGCCCGGCTCGCCTCGATGTGATGGAGAAACTGCCGCGCGCTCTCTTTCCAGGTGAAGCGCAGCGAATGTTCGCGCGCTCGCTCGCGCGGAATCTCCAGCGCCGAGAGGCACGCGACGCGAAGATCGTCGCTGAGCGCGCCGGCGCCGCTCTGGCCGATCACGTCGAGCGGTCCGGAGACCGGGAAAGCGGCGACCGGCAGGCCGCTCGCCAGCGCTTCGATCATGACGATGCCGAAGGTGTCGGTCTTGGAGGGAAAGACGAAAACGTCGGCGCTGGCGTAGACGCGCGCAAGCGCCTCGCCGTAGAGGGCGCCGAGAAAGCGCGCGTGGGGATAGCGGCGCTCGAGCGCCGCGCGCGCCGGGCCGTCGCCGACGACGACCACCGATCCCGGCAGCTTCAGGTCGAGCAGCGCTTCGAGGTTCTTTTCCACCGCGACGCGGCCGACGCTCAAGAAGATCGGGCGCGGCAGGTCGACCGCGTCGCCGGGGCGCGGGCGATAGAGCGCATGGTCGACGCCGCGGGTCCACACCTTGACGCGGTCGAACCCGCGCCGGGTCAGATCGTTCTTGATCGACGTCGTCGGCGCCAGGGTCGCCGCCGCCGGCGCGTGAAAGCGGCGCAACGCGGCGTAGGCGAAGACTTCGGGAAGCCGGGTGCGGGCGGCGATATATTCGGGAAAGCGGGTGTGATAGCTGGTGGTGAACAGCTTGCCGCGCTTGCGGCAATAGCGCCGCGCGGCCCAGCCGATCGGGCCCTCGGTGGCGATGTGGATGTGGTCCGCGCCGGCCGCCTCGATCCGCCGCGCCACTTCCCAGGGCGAGGCCAGCGCCAGACGAATGTCGGGATAGGTCGGCATCGGCAGGGAGGGAAACCCCTGCGGCGTCAGGAAGACGAATTCCGCGTGCAACTCGCGCGCCGCCGCCGACATGCGTTCGAGCGTATGGACGACGCCGTTGACTTGGGGCCGCCATGCATCGGTTGCGACCAATATCCGCATCAAGCCGCTTCCGCCTCCGCCTCCGCTTCGGCCGGCCGGCCGGCGCGCGCCGCCGCGGCGCGTTCGCGCTGGCGCTGGGCGTAGGGCGTCGACCAGATCACGATTTCGAGCGCGCCGTCGTCGCGTTCGACGACCAGCGAGCAGGATTCGATGAAATCGCCGGTGTTCACGTAGGTCACGCCGTTGATGTCGCGAATGGCGGGATGGTGAATATGTCCGCACACCACGCCGTCGGCGCCGCGCCGCTTCGCTTCTGCGGCGAGTTCGCGTTCGAACGAGCCGATGAAATTGACCGCGTTCTTCACCTTGAGCTTGGCCCAGGCCGAGAACGACCAGTAGTCGAAGCCGAACAGGCGCCGGATCGCATTGAAGTGCGTGTTGACGAACAGCGCCGTGTCGTAGGCCCAGTCGCCGAAATGGGCGAGCCACTTGGAATGGCGCACCACCACGTCGAACTCGTCGCCGTGCATGACCAGGTAGCGCTTGCCGTCGGCCGCGACATGCACCGCGTTGCGCACGATCTCGATGCCGCCGAAGGTCAGGCCGACGAACTGGCGGGCGAATTCGTCATGGTTGCCCGGCACGAAGATCATGCGCGCGCCATGGCGCACCTTGCGCAACAGTTTCTGCACCACGTCGTTGTGGGCCTGCGGCCAATACCAGCCTGCGCGCAGCCGCCAGCCGTCGATGATGTCGCCGATCAGAAAGATCGTGTCCGCGTCGTTGTGGCGCAGAAAATCCAACACCAGCTCGGCCTGGCAGCCGCGCGTGCCCAGGTGCAGATCGGAGATGAAGATCGTGCGATAGCGTCGGATCGAATCGTCTGATTTGGCCACGTGAGCCTCGGCGGTTGCGGAGTGGCGCATTATCGCCATTTCCCTTGCGCAGATTCTCATGTCGCGGGGATGACAGTCGCGGCGGCGCGCCGCGGGCGCCGAAGGCGCGGAATCGGCCGCGCCCGCTTAAGACTTGGCGTCGCGGCGGACGGCGCCTATTCCAGCCCAGCCCGCGCCAGCGTGTTCTTCGCCCGCGTCCAGTGCGCCCGTTCGAGCCTCTCGCCGTCGAGCGAGAAGATGTCGGCGTCGGGCGCGGCGGCGAAGGCGGCGATCACCGCTCGCGCGTGCGCGATCGCCTCCGCCGAGGGCGTGAAGACCGCGTTGATGATCGCAACCTGCCCGGGATGGATGGCCAATTTCGCGGCAAAGCCGTCGCGGCGCGCGGCGCGCGCTTCGGCGGCGAGGCCCTCGACGTCGCGAAAATCGGCGAACGCCGCGTCGATCGCGCCAACGCCCGCCGCGGCGGCGCCGATCAGCGTCAGCGCGCGCGCCAGCGCGTAAGGGGCGGCGTACGCGCCGTCGGCGAGGCGATCGCTCTCCGCGCCGAGATCGGCGCTCAGGCCCTCGCCGCCCCAGGCGAGGCCTTCGAGCCGGCGGCTGCAGCCGAGGTAGCTCGCGAAGCCGAACAGGGCGCGCGCGCTCTCGGTCGCGACGGCGAAGATGCGCGTCGCGCCGTCGGCGATGCCCTGTTCGGCTTCGTGCACGGCGAGCTTGGCGCCGAGCTGCTGCACGCCGGCGCCGCCGAGGCATTTCGGCAGCATGATCGCGTCCGGCGCCTCGGGCATGACGGCCGCGAGATCGGCGTCGGTCAAATCGCCGCCGAGCGGGTTGACGCGCACGATGAGGCGCGGACGGCGCGCGCGCCGGCGCGCCTCGCGCAAGAACGCTGCGGCGCTCGCGCGGGCGGCGGGCTTGGCGGAAAACGCGACCGAACCCTCGAGGTCGACGATCAGTGCGTCGGCCTCGCTCGACAGCGCCTTGGCGAGCTTTCTTTCGTCGTCGCCGGGGACGAGCAGCAGCGAGCGCATCGGATCAGACCTCCACTGTCGCGGGCGCCGGGCGACGGACCACGTGGGCGGCGCTCCTCGGGCGACGAGAAACGCGTTCGCCGGTGGCGAATTCCTCGATATAGGGCCCGCCCAGTGGATGAGGCGGTGTCGATCGCGTCATTTTGGGCCTCGTTGGCGCCCTCTTAATCGGCCGTTTACCGTAAATGGCGATGAATGAGGGGATGATCAATTCGCGAACGCTTGGGAGCCGGAGGTGAGAGAGAGCGAAGCCGTCGCCGAACGGCCGCAGGCCCTCGACGCCGGCGAGCCCGGCATTGTGCGACGATTCCTCGCCTGGGCGCAACGGGCCGACGCGGAAGGCCGCGCCGACGCCGTGAGCGCGCTGGCGCGCGCCTATCTCTATTCCGATCTTACCCCGCAAACGCGCGCCGAGGCGGCGCTCGGCCTGACGACGGCGCTCGACGACCCTTCCGCGCTGGTGCGCCGCGCCCTCGCCGAAGCGCTGGCGAGCGCCGCCGAGGCGCCGCGCCATATCGTGCTCGCGCTCGCCGGCGATCAATCGGAAGTGGCGAGCGTCGTTCTCGAACGCTCGCCGGCGCTCGCCGACGCGGAACTGGTCGATTGCGCCGCGGTCGGCGACCTGGCGGCGCAGACCGCCCTGGCGCGGCGTCCGCGCCTTTCCGCCGGCGTCGCCGCGGCGCTCGCCGAAATCGGCCAGCGCGAAGCGGTCCTGGTTCTCGCCGGCAATCTCGAGGCCGAACTGCCGCGAAGCGCGCTGTGGCGCATCTTCGAGCGGTTTGGCGACGACGCCGAGATGCGCGAGGCGCTGCTGTCGCGCCCCGGGCTTCCCCCGGCGCTGCGCAACGAGCTGGCGGCGGCGACCGCGCGCTCGCTCGCCGACTTCGCCGCGCGCTGCGATTGGCTCAGCCCAGAGCGCGCCGAACGCATCGCGCGCGACGCACGTGAACAGGCGACCGTCACGATCGCGCGCGCCAGCGACGACGAGCAGCTCGGCGAACTCGTGCGCCGCATGCGCGCGGGGGGAACGCTGACCGTCGCCGTGCTGATGCGCGCGTTGCTCTGCGGCGACCGCGGCTTCTTCGTCCAGGCGCTCGCCGAGATTTCCGGCCTTCCGGCGCGGCGGGTCGCCGCCTTCGCGGCCAACCCCGCCGGCCACGGCTTCGCCGCGCTCTATGAAAGGGCGCGGTTGCCGCTCGCGTTCCTGCCCGCCTTCCGCGCCGCCTTGGCGGGCGTCGAGGCCTTGCGGCCCGCCCGCGGCGACAGGATTTCGCGCGCCCTGGCCGAGCGGGTGATCGAGGCCTGCGAGGCCCGCGGCGGCGCCGGCCTCGCGCCGATCCAGTCGCTGCTATGGCGCCTCGCCAGCGAAGCCGCGCGCGAGGACGCGCGCGAATTCGCTCGCGGCGCCGCGGACGCGGTCCCGCCGCCGCTCGCCCTCCCGCGGCCTGAGGCGCCGAGCTACGCGCCGTTGCTGATCGAGGCGGTGGCCGCCGCGCTGGAGGAATGCGACGCGCCGCTGGCGCCGTCGCCGTCCCTTGCGCTCGACCCGGAAGGCGAAGAAGACTTGGCGCCGCCGGTGCAATTGCCCGAGGACATGCTCGCCGCGCTCGCCGACGCGGCGTGAGGGCGAGGGCCGCCTCGCGCGCGGTCGTCGGTTCGATCCGTCGCGGCCGTCAGATCACAAAAGGCCTATCCGTGTCTCATCCTGGACAACGCCAACGGCTTGGGCGCCGTTTTCTGTCCTGTTGCGACGGCGGCCGGCGCGTGGGTCCGGAACGGACCGCGCCGCGTCAGCGAGGCGCCGCTACGGCCGCGCCTCTCTGATGCGGTTTGACGGCGAAGGCGGGAGCTGACTGCCGTCAGATCGAATGCTAACCTGAGAAGGGGAGACCCATTTTGATCACCGCGAAAAGGCATTACCCTGTTGTACCGAACAACTTTTCGCGGATATCTCATTGTCGATAATTTCGTAGTCCGTCGTATCCAACCCCATTCCATGGACGACCAAAGGCGCTGCCCCGCCTTGTATACCGTAGATTAGGTCGAGCGAGCAGGTCTTGAACCCGTCGTTGGAACTGACGATTATCCTTCTTTCGCCTCGGACAAACGCTTGGTCAGCGACGAGAGCAGAGTTCTCGAAGCGCCAACGCAGCGTCGTATTCCTGCTTTCCGAATCTTGGAAGGAGGTAGGTTCCCCGTTTATCCTGCCGTGCGCATCAAACGAACTGAAAACACGCCCCTGAAGATTTACGTAAACTTTGAGATTGAGGGAATCTTTGGCGTTGTACTCTCGCCCGACGCTCGGTCCCGATATTCCTCTGATCCTCTTGGCGCTGGTCCAACTCAAGGTGATCGAGTTTCCGCGCAACGCGGTGGCCGTTTGGCTGGATTGATCCGCCGACGCCATTTGCAGGCTGCTCACGGCGACGACAGCGACGAATAGGAGGGAGCTTGGTTTCGTCACATTCTTGTCCCTTGAAACGCGAGCCCTGTGGGCGCGGGTCCATGATCGAAACAAGATAGGCAAATATCCGTAACCGACATTCTCCAGATGGCCGCCGGTCCAAGCCCAACTTGCAACTTCTTGGGCTTCCTCGCAAGCCCGGGTTATGGTGACAGGGGTTACGGCGACAATACTCAACCCCTCAATAGGTCGGCATCGGCTGGCGAGCGAAGCCCACGCTCGCCGGCCTTTGGCCCATCGCTGGTCCTGCCAACCGGGCCTCGACGGCGGCGCGGCGAATTCCGACGAGCCGGCCTCGATCTCGGCCTTGCCAGGAATGCCAAGCTATTGCACATTGGCGTCGGAGCCGACCGCCATCTCCGTCATGCCGACTTGCCGTTTCTTCGCCGCTGATGACAAGTGCTGAAGCGTTTCCGCACGGAGGCCGCCTTGAAAGTTGCATTCACACTGGCTCTGGGGGCGGCGGCAGCGCTGTCGGCGATGATTCTCGCCGGCGGCGGAAGCCAATCGCCTCTATGCCAGGCTCAAGCGGCGCCGGCGCTGGCGCCGCGCGTGAGTTTCTCCGAAGACGTCCTGCCGCTGCTGAAATTTCGATGCACCAGCTGCCATCAGCCGGGCGGAGAGGGATACGAACAAAGCGGATTGGACTTGACGTCGTATCAGGGCGTGATGACGGGCACCAAGTATGGCCCGATGGTGGTTCCCGGCGATCCCGAGACGAGCAACCTGATGAGATTGCTCGATTGGAGCGGCGCTGCGGAACTTCGTATGCCGCATGGCAAGAAGCAACTGTCGGTCTGCGATCGAGACACCATCCGCACGTGGATTTTTGACGGCGCGAAAGACAACTGAGCCTTGGCGCGGGGTTAAGCTCGCCCTTCGCGACTCTCGCGGCCGAATTTGTATGGAGTCACGCCACCCTGACGGGAATGCGCCGCGATAACCCTTGGCGACGGCCTGCGGGGGCGCGACCCCTAGTGTCCTGATTCCGAGTTAGCTGCGATTTGGGCTTGTGCGATGGTGAGGGTTTTCAAGCAGAAGCGCTTTATGCTGGCGAGGATATCGTCTGCGGATTTTGTCCATCGGAAGGGCCTTGGATTGCAATTGACGGCCTCGATGTAAGCGCGGATGGCGGCTTCCAATTCGACGGTGGAGCGGTGGACGCCTCGCCGTATTTGGCGATCGGTGATGTCGGCGAAGAATTGCTCGACCTGATTGATCCAAGAACTCGATGTCGGCGTGAAATGGACGCGCCATCGCGGCCGTGCGCCGAGCCATTTCCGGATCGCCGGGGTCTTGTGGGTGGCGTAGTTGTCCATGACGAGGTGGATATCGAGATCGCTTGGAACGTTGCGTTCGATCTCGCGCAGGAAGCTCAAGAATTCGCGTCCGCGGTGGCGCGGATAGCATCGCCCGATCACTTTGCCGGTGGCGGTGTCGAGGGCGGCGAACAGGGAGAGGGTTCCATGGCGCGTGTAGTCATGCGTGCGCCGCTCGACCTGACCGGGGCGCAGGGGAAGTAGAGGCTGAGTCCGGTCCAACGCCTGGATATGGCTCTTTTCATCGACGCAGAGAACGATGGCCCGCTCGGGCGGGGCCAAGTACAGTCCGACGATATCGCGAACTTTCTCGACAAAGAGCGGGTCGCTCGAAAGCTTGAACGTCTTGGTGCGATGCGGTTGAAGGTTGAACGCCTGCCAAATCCGATGGATCGTCGAAGGCGCAAACCCGACGGCGCGCGCCATCGATCGAAGACTCCAGTGGGTCGCGTTCTCCGGCGTCGTCTCCAGGGTCAGGCGAATTGTTTCAGCGATCTCCATGTCGCTGATCCGTCGCGGGGCTCCAGGGCGCGGCTCGTCCAGCAGTCCCTCGACACGACGTTCGGCAAACCGCCGTCGCCACTTGCCGACGGTATTGGGCGCCACCCCCAACTGCTGACAAATCGTCAGGTTCTCGGCGTCTCGCGCCGCCAACAATATGATCCGCGCGCGCTGAGCCAAACCCTGCGCCGTCCGACGACGCGACGCCAGGCTTTCCAGTTCAGTGCGCTCGTCGTCCGTCAGACGAATCCTAGCCGCCCGCTTTCCCATCGATCATCCCTCCGCAAATCAGCAGGCGAATGATCGCACGTATTTCTCGATCGGGACACTAGAGCATGTGGGTTTAAGTCGAATCACCTCAGCCGTCATTGCGAGCAAAGCGAAGCAATCCAGACTTAAGGTTCGCGGCGGCGGCTTAGTCTGGATTGCTTCGCTGTCGCTCGCAATGACGGCGGAGGCCTGTTTCAATCTAAAGACAACACGCTCTCGCCCTCGCCGACGCGCCGCGGCGCACGGCGGGGCGACGCCCTTTTTGGCCGATGTCGGGCCGCCCCGGCTCGCGCCTGTTCCGCAAAGAGCGCGCCGTCGCTCGGAACTTGCCGGCGACGGCAGTGGCGTCGCCTCGCCGATCGGCCCATACTTTGCTCTCCTCATCGCCTCGGTCGAAATATGCAACTCTACTACGCCACCCGCGACGGCCAATCGCGGCGCATCGCCGAGCGCATCGCCAGCCGCCTCGCCGAGAGGGGAATCCCCGCTTCGCCGCAGAGTCTGGCGGCGGGCTTGCCGGCGCCCCGAAGGCTGGCGGAGGCGCGGCTGGCGACGGTCGTGGCGGCCGTGCGTTATGGCCGGCATCTCCCGGAAGCAGAGCAGTTTCTGGCGATCTACCAGACGCTGCGCGCTCCGCCTCCGTTGGTCTTTCTCTCCGTCAATTTGACGGCGAGAAAGCCGGGCAAGGACACCGCCGAGGGCAACGTCTATCTTCGCCGATCGATCGCCGGGCGCCGGCTTGCTCCGGCGCTCGCGCTGGCCATCGCCGGACGCCTGGATTATGCGCGTTACGGCTGGCTGGACCGGCAAATGATCCGCTTCATCATGACGCTGACGGGCGGCCCGACCGATCTCGGGGCCTCCGTCGAATATACGCCGTGGAATCGGGTCGACGACGTCGCGCTGCGGATCGCCGACCTCTTCGACCGCACGGCGCCGTCGCCAAGCTGACGGGAGGGGGCGACCGATCGCAACGCCCGTCTCGCCCAGACGGCGCGCGGAATACGGCGACAGGCCCGGATCTCCCTCATTTCCAGAGTTGGATCGGCACCGGCTTGGCGTGTGACGGAGAGGGGCGCGGCGGCTCCGGTCGAGAAGGTCCAGCGCCGACCGCGGGTCGCGAAATTGTGCAATTCGTATTGGACTGCACCCCTCTGGTGAGACACGCTAATTGAGTGACAGGGCTTCGTCCTGGTTCAGCGTTGGCGCGACCGGCCGCAGTTCGGCTTCGAACTCGACCGGCGGTTTGTAGCCCAGCGCCGAGTGCAGGCGCTGACGATTGTAGATGGTCTCGATGAAGGCGCCGATCTGCCGACGGGCGTCGTCGATGTTGGCGTAGGCCTTGCCGTTCACCTCCTCGGCTTTCAGCGTCTTCATGAAGCTCTCGGCCTTGGCGTTGTCGTAAGGGTTGCCGGGCCGGCTCATGCTGATGACGATTTTGCGCGCCTCCAGCCGTTCGACATAGTCGGAACACGCATACTGCACGCCGCGGTCGGAGTGGTGGATGAGACTTTCGGGCTGGGGCTGGCGCGCCGCGAGCGCCTGATCAAGCGCCTCAAGGGCGAGCGAAGCCTCGAGATGGCCGGCGAGCGCCCAGCCCACCACTTTGCGCGAGAACGCGTCGATGACGACGGCCAGATAGACGAAGTCCTCGGCCAGCCTGATGTAGGTGATGTCGGCGACCCAGAGCTGGTCGAGGCCGCTGGGACGCAGCGCGCGGGCGAGGTTTGGCCGGATCGCGAAGCCATGCCGGCTGTCGCTCGTGCGCGGGACGAAGGGCTTGGCGCGCAGGCTGAGCAGGTTGTCTTCGCGCATCAGCCTGAGCACCCGCTTGGCGTTGACGATCAGGCCTTGCCGGCGCAGCGCCTGCGTGACGCGACGATAGCCGTAATGGCGATGAGCGAGCGCTTCGCGTTGGATGAGATCGCGCAGATCGGCGTCCGCGCGGGCGGGAGCGTGCGGGCCGAAATGGCGGTAGTAGCCCGCGCGCGACACGTCCCCGAGGGCGCACAGGCGCCGGACGTTGGCGTCGTCTTCGAGAAAGCCTTGCGACTCGTCGGCGGTCATTTTTTCGACGACCGCGTAGAGATGGGCGCGCCGCCGTTCGGGGGCGTCGCGTCCCAGAGCCGCAAGGCTTCGCGAAAAAAATGCAGATCCGCCTGCTGACGCCCGATCAGCCGTTCCAGTTCGGCAATGCGGGCCTGCGCTTTCCTCAGCTCCTGCGAAGCCTGCGCAGCGGGCGCGACGGCGTCCGGAGAGGACGACGGAGCGACCGCCGCGCAGGCTTCGGCGGCCTTCCAGCCCGGCTTCCGCCCGCGTTTGCGGTTGAACCCGGCCGACCCCATCGCCCGCCAAGCGTTGCGCCACTGATACAAAAGCTTCCGCTTGACCCCAATCGCCGCGGCCACCGCGGCAATCTTCTCGCCAGCTTCCAGCCGCCGCACCGCGGCTTCCTTGAACGCCTCCGAAAACTGCCGCGGACTCTTGCCCGGTTCCGACATGGTTCCTCCTCGGAAGCCATGTCACCCTTTTACCCGTGTCTCAACTTCGGGGTCCACTCCAGATACGAATTCCCCAATTCAACCCACCGTTACGTTGACGCTTGACTCAACCCCTTAATGGGCCGGCATCGGCCGGCGAACGAAGCCCTGGCCACTTATGGGCCACTTACAACTTACGGGGACAGGATAGGAATTGCCCAATTTCGCGACCCGCAGTCGGCGCCAGACCCGACTTGAACAGTAAACGGGTCTTCGCGCTCGCAACCTGTTGATATTATTGACGGCGATCGGGCATTTTCGCCAAACGTGGTGGCACGTTTGCACAATATTTCGGCTTGATAATTGATTGCGAATCGGATTCTGTGGTGCTCTGCTTTGGGGCCGCCATGTTCTTCCGCTTCAAGAGGTCGGGCGAGCGCACTTACGTGCAGATCGTCGAGAACAAGCGCATCGGCGGCGCCGTGCGTCAGTCCGTCGTCGCCAATCCGGGGCGCGCCGACGAACTGGTCGCCTCCGGCGGGCTCGCCTCGCTCATCGCCTCGGGCGCCAAGCTCACCGATCAGGTGTTGCTCATCCATGCGCTCGACGAGGACGCCGACGGGGCCTTGTCGATCGCGGCCAAGCGGATTGGCGGGCCGCTGCTGTTCGGCAAGATCTGGGAGCGGCTCGGCGTCGCCGAGGTTCTCGGCGATCTGTTGAAGGAGCGCGCGTTCGAGTTCCCGGTCGAGCGGGCGGTGTTCGTCGCCGCGCTGCATCGGCTGTTCGTTTCCGGATCGGACCGCGACTGCGCGTTG
>CAVZJG010000001.1:0-97831 GCA_963775575.1 uncultured Alphaproteobacteria bacterium | reverse complement strand
TCTGACGCACTTTTGATGACGGTCGGGTCACGTGGCGCCGATGACCCGTGCCTGAAGCAAGTCGAGTTTTCCTCGCCCATACATCTGGCGCTTGACCAGCTTGAGCTTGCAGATCTGGCCTTCGGCTTGGCCGTTGGACCAACCCGACGAGATTGCGGCGCTCACGGCGGCTTTGTCTTTTGTGACGCCGTTCGCGAATCCGGCGACGAGACTCGTCTTGGCGCGCTCGATCCACGGATCGAGTTCCGCTAGCGCCTTTCTTCGGATCATGGCTTGGAAATCCGCCACGATTTCGCGCGCCTCGACCAGAAGCTCGACGCCGCTCTCGATGGCGGCGACGGTTACGGTCTCGGCCTTAGAGAGCCGGTCGCGCCCGATCGTCATCAACCGGGCGATGGTTCGGGCGGAGGGCGTGCGGCTTATCGCGCTCGCATCCATCTTTTCCGATCGCCGACGTCGTCCGCTCCACTCACTGACGACACGAAGGCATCCGCGAAACCCCTGCCGCTTCAGTGAACGCCATAGCTCAGAACCATTGCGACGCCCCGCCGCCCATTGCTCGTCTAGCCAGGGAAGGTAGGCTTCGAGCGAGCTGCTGCGAACGCGGAACATGTCCGACCTCTGACCGCGAAGCACCTTTCGGGTGAGACCGCGGCTGTAGCCGGTACGACGCACGATCTCCCTGATCGTCGCGCCGTCCTTGGCCATCGCAAGGATGGCGGCGTTGGCTTCCTCGCGGCGCAGATACCCCTCATATTGGAGCTTCTCGGCCGCGGTGAGCAGGGCGGGATTGATCGTGGTCGCGCCGATCGCGGTCCGAATTTGACGCATCGACTTGCGCACGGCGTCGAGGAAAGCGTGGCTTGCGTTCTCCATCAGATGCCAGCGGTCGGCGACCTGCACCGCGTTGGGGAGCGCCTTTTGCGTCGCCATCGCGTAGCCGCCGCCTCGATCCCGAGCCACGACAGCGATCTGCGGTTGGCTGGTCAGCCATGCCTCGGCGGTCGCCGGTTCTCGATCCGGCAACAACGCGATCGTCTTTCGACGTTCGAGATCACAGATCAACGTTCCGTAGCGTTGGTTGCGGCGCCAAGCCCAGTCGTCGATCCCAATGATCGCCGGGGGCGCGAAGCTCGGGCTGCCGCGCCTGCGCACGGCGCGCAATAGGGTGTCGTTGCTGACCGGCATGCTCAAGCGGCGCGCGAAACTCGCCGCCGGTCGGCCTCCCAGGGCGAGCGCGAGGCAATGAACAATCTGATCGAGCCGAGCGGTGCGCCGCGCCCAAGGCTTGAGAATGTTGTCGTCGAAGCGTTCCGTGAAGATGCGGCGCGCGCATCGAAGCGCGTCACAGCAGAAGCGCCGGGCATGGAGCACCAACACGACGCGCTGTCCCGCAATCGGTAAGTCCGCCAGGCGACGAGGATATCGGCTGTGAACACGATCGGAAATCGCTCCACAAGATGGGCACGCGCTCAACGCGCTCGTCGCGCGTATCGTAATGACGGTGCTGTCGCCGTCGCTCAACGCATCAACCGCGGAAAAGCCGGGCGGGAGCAACTCTGAGGCGTGAAGAGACCGCATGGCGCTGATTCCCCTGCGAAACCAGGCCAAATCGGCGCCTCAACTTCATCAAAAGTGAGTCAGACCCGAAGCGGGACCCCTTCCAGACTGGATCTAACGCTTTGTTATTGAAGCGACAATTCTGCGATATGCGGGGTCCCGATCGGCGCCGATCGGGACCCCACGTCCAGGACGCTTTGACAAATGATTTCAATGTATTGTCATCCGACTGCGATGGGGTCCCACTTCGGGTCTGACTCACTTTTGATGAAGTTGAGGCGCCGATTTGGCCTGGTTTCGCAGGGGAATCAGCGCCATGCGGTCTCTTCACGCCTCAGAGTTGCTCCCGCCCGGCTTTTCCGCGGTTGATGCGTTGAGCGACGGCGACAGCACCGTCATTACGATACGCGCGACGAGCGCGTTGAGCGCGTGCCCATCTTGTGGAGCGATTTCCGATCGTGTTCACAGCCGATATCCTCGTCGCCTGGCGGACTTACCGATTGCGGGACAGCGCGTTGTGTTGGTGCTCCATGCCCGGCGCTTCTGCTGTGACGCGCTTCGATGCGCGCGCCGCATCTTCACGGAACGCTTCGACGACAACATTCTCAAGCCTTGGGCGCGGCGCACCGCTCGGCTCGATCAGATTGTTCATTGCCTCGCGCTCGCCCTGGGAGGCCGACCGGCGGCGAGTTTCGCGCGCCGCTTGAGCATGCCGGTCAGCAACGACACCCTATTGCGCGCCGTGCGCAGGCGCGGCAGCCCGAGCTTCGCGCCCCCGGCGATCATTGGGATCGACGACTGGGCTTGGCGCCGCAACCAACGCTACGGAACGTTGATCTGTGATCTCGAACGTCGAAAGACGATCGCGTTGTTGCCGGATCGAGAACCGGCGACCGCCGAGGCATGGCTGACCAGCCAACCGCAGATCGCTGTTGTGGCTCGGGATCGAGGCGGCGGCTACGCGATGGCGACGCAAAAGGCGCTCCCCAACGCGGTGCAGGTCGCCGACCGCTGGCATCTGATGGAGAACGCAAGCCACGCTTTCCTCGACGCCGTGCGCAAGTCGATGCGTCAAATTCGGACCGCGATCGGCGCGACCACGATCAATCCCGCCCTGCTCACCGCGGCCGAGAAGCTCCAATATGAGGGGTATCTGCGCCGCGAGGAAGCCAACGCCGCCATCCTTGCGATGGCCAAGGACGGCGCGACGATCAGGGAGATCGTGCGTCGTACCGGCTACAGCCGCGGTCTCACCCGAAAGGTGCTTCGCGGTCAGAGGTCGGACATGTTCCGCGTTCGCAGCAGCTCGCTCGAAGCCTACCTTCCCTGGCTAGACGAGCAATGGGCGGCGGGGCGTCGCAATGGTTCTGAGCTATGGCGTTCACTGAAGCGGCAGGGGTTTCGCGGATGCCTTCGTGTCGTCAGTGAGTGGAGCGGACGACGTCGGCGATCGGAAAAGATGGATGCGAGCGCGATAAGCCGCACGCCCTCCGCCCGAACCATCGCCCGGTTGATGACGATCGGGCGCGACCGGCTCTCTAAGGCCGAGACCGTAACCGTCGCCGCCATCGAGAGCGGCGTCGAGCTTCTGGTCGAGGCGCGCGAAATCGTGGCGGATTTCCAAGCCATGATCCGAAGAAAGGCGCTAGCGGAACTCGATCCGTGGATCGAGCGCGCCAAGACGAGTCTCGTCGCCGGATTCGCGAACGGCGTCACAAAAGACAAAGCCGCCGTGAGCGCCGCAATCTCGTCGGGTTGGTCCAACGGCCAAGCCGAAGGCCAGATCTGCAAGCTCAAGCTGGTCAAGCGCCAGATGTATGGGCGAGGAAAACTCGACTTGCTTCAGGCACGGGTCATCGGCGCCACGTGACCCGTTCGTCATCAAAAGTGCGTCAGACCCCCACTTCGGCGCTGAAACACAGACTCGTCCATTCCGACGCCGCGGTTGCTGAGGCATCGCCTCAGCAAATTTGCGTCGAACCCGAATCATGCCGGCGTCTTATGTGTGCGCGCCACAGTTAATTCGCGATCGTGTAACTGTTATTCACATTCATTTTGATCTCCCTCCCTGCGCCTACTGCGCGACCCATTCGAACAAGGGGGACGCCATTTTGACTTCCACGTTGACCATGCCCGAAATCGACGTCCGCAATCGTCGCATGCGTGCGACCTCGGGCGGTGCGGGATCGGTCGGACCCTTGCGGAGAGCTTTGCGGCTTCCGGCGCAAAGCTCGACGTGACCTAAGGCGAATGCCGTCGCTTCGACGCGGCGGCTGGCCAAATGAGAATTGGGGCGCCGTCGGAAGAGGCGGGGGCTTGGGGAAATGGTCATCCACGGAGAGAGATATGGGTAGAATTGCAGTTGTCACCGGAGGAACACGAGGAATTGGCGCGGCTGTTTCGAAGGCGCTCGCGGCGGTGGGCTACAGCGTCGCGGCGACTTACCACGGCAACGAAGAGGCGGCGGCGAAGTTCAAGGCCGAAACCGGCGTCCACGTCTACAAATGGGATGTCGCCAGCTTCGACGCCTGCTCGACGGGCCTCGCGCAGGTGGCCAAAGATCTTGGCCCAGTGGAGATCCTGGTCAACAACGCCGGAATCACCAAAGACGGCATGTTCCACAAGATGACCCCGGAGCAATGGACCGCCGTCATCAACACCGATCTCAATTCGTTGTTCAACATGTGCCGGCCGGTGATCGAAGGCATGCGCGAGCGCGGTTTCGGCCGCATCGTCAACATTTCCTCGATCAACGGCCAGAAAGGTCAGATGGGCCAGGCGAATTATTCCGCTTCAAAGGCGGGCGATCTCGGTTTCACCAAGGCGCTCGCGCAGGAGAACGCCAACAAAGGGATCACCGTCAACGCGATCTGCCCAGGCTATATCGCCACGGAAATGGTATTGGCGGTGCCCAAGGACGTGTTGGAGAAGGCGATTCTGCCGCAAATTCCAGTGCTCCGGCTCGGCCAGCCCGAGGAGGTCGCGCGCTGCGTCGTCTTTCTTGTTTCCGACGACGCCGGCTACATCACCGGATCGACCCTGACCATCAACGGCGGTCAATATATGGTCTGATCGGGCTCACGTCGTCAACGCCGTGGCGCTCGGCGAAGGGCCGCGCGGCGAGCGGCTGTTCCGATGAGAGTGAATCGACACAGGGTCCGAATGCCGATCGGCGCGGACCCGGGCTCCGCCTCAGCGGACGATCCATGCGCTATTTCAGTAACCCAGGCTCATTTGTGGGAGGAGCCCCGCTCGGCGCTGAAACATAGGCGACAAGAGACTCGTCGTTTCCGAGGCTGCAGCTGCTGAGGCGCCGCCTCAGAAAATTTGCGTCACACCGGAAACGTGCCGGCGCTTTATGTATGTGCGCCACATTTATTTCCTGGTTGTATAGCTACTACTCACATTCATTTTGAACTCCCTAGCTGCGCCTATTGCGTGACTCATTCGAATATGGGGAGGCCTTTTTGACTTCCACGCCGGCCATACCCGAAATGGAAGTGTGCAATCCGGAAATCGACGTGCGCGATCTTCGTGTGCTCGTGACCGCGGGCGGCAGCGGGATCGGTCGGACCATTGCGGAAAGCTTCGCCACTTTCGGCGCCAAGGTCCACGTGACCGATGTGGTCGAATCGACGCTGGCGAAGGCAGTCGACGCCGTGCCCGGGCTGTCGGGAACGGTTGGCGACGCCTCGAACGTCGAGGACGTCGAGCGCGTTTTTGTCGATGTCTCGGCTCAGCTTGGCGGGCTTGATGTTCTGGTCAACAACGCCGGCGTCGCAGGGCCGACCGGGCGGGTGGACCTGCTGACCGCCGCCGAAGTCGATCGCACAATCGACGTCAATCTCAAGTCGCAATTCTATTTTCTCGAGCGGTTCGTGCCGCTTTTGAAGGACTCCAAACGCAATCCGTCGATCATCGGCATGAGTTCGGTCGCCGGGCGGCTGGGGTATGGGTTTCGCACGCCCTACTCGGCGACCAAATGGGCGATCGTCGGCCTCGTCAAGTCGTTAGCCATCGAGCTCGGGCCTCTCGGCATACGGGCGAACGCGATCCTCCCCGGCGCGGTGCAGGGCGAGCGGATGAACCGCGTCATTGCCGCTCGTGCGGCGGCTACGGGCGTCAGCTTTGATGTCATGCGCGACGAGTACCTCCGCAAGATTTCCTTGCGAAGAATGGTCGAGGCTAGGGATGTCGCCAACCTGGCTTTGTTCCTCGCCTCCGATCTGGCGCGCAACATTAGCGGCCAAGTCATCAGCGTCGATGGAAACACCGAGATCGCCTGACCGGGCCGCCATGGAGCAAATACAGTGAAGCTGAATAAACGCAAGGTCATCATCTCGTGCGCCGTCACCGGGTCGGTGCATACGCCATCGATGTCGGAATATCTGCCGGCCGGTCCGGAACAGATCGCCCAACAAGCCGTCGACGCGGCGCGCGCGGGAGCGGCGATCCTGCATCTTCACGCCCGCAGTCCCGTCGACGGGAGTCCTACGCCCGATCCCGCCGTATTCGACCAGTTCGTGCCCAAGATCGCGGCGCAAACCGATGCGATCATCAACATCACGACAGGGGGCAGCACCCGTATGACGCTCGACGATCGTCTGGCGTATCCGCTGAAAGCCAAGCCGGAGCTGTGCTCGCTCAATATGGGGTCGATGAATTTTTCATTCCACAAGGCAGGGCGCGGGATCGCGGACTGGAAGTATCCCTGGGAACGGGGCCATATCGAAGGCTCGGAAGACGTCATCTTCCGCAATACGTTCGCCGACATCGCGGGCATCATTGCGCAGCTTGGCGATGCGCATGGCGTGCGATTCGAGTTCGAGTGTTACGACGTCGGGCATCTCTGCAACCTCGCGTACTTCGTCGACGATGGGCTGATTAAGCCGCCGATGTTCTTGCAATGCATCCTTGGCATCTTGGGAGGGGTCAATGCCGATCCCGAGAACCTGTTCTTGATGCGCAGCACGGCGGACCGGCTGTTCGGGCGTGAAAACTACGAGTTCTCTGTGCTCGGAGCGGGACGGCACCAGACGTCCTTGGTCACCATGGGCGCAATCATGGGAGGGCATGTCCGCGTCGGCCTCGAAGACAGTCTGTTTCTCGGGCGAGGCCAGTTGGCGCCGTCGTGCGCCGCCCAGGTGCTGAAGATCCGTCGCATTCTCGAAGAACTGTCGTTGGAGATTGCGACGCCTGCCGAGGCGCGCGAAATCCTCGAGACGAAGGGCGCTGACAAGGTGGGGTTCCTTGACTGACATTGCCGCGACAGCCCGCAGGAGGCGTCGAAAGGGCGGTGGCGGCCGGAATTGCCTAGGTCGCCGAGGACCGCAAACTCGACAGACTCTTCGATATGATGCAGGCGTCGGAGAATATCGGGCTCGGATGGCTGGCGAAATTCGGGCGAAGCTTAATTGTGGCGCCGCTGGCGAAGATGCGCGCGGTCTCCCGCGAGTGGGAGGAACGTCTCTCGATCCATCGCGTCGGCAATGACCAGCAGGCGCTGTATCTCTCCGGCGGC
Organism: uncultured Alphaproteobacteria bacterium; assembly: GCA_963775575.1. Classification (GTDB taxonomy): domain Bacteria; phylum Pseudomonadota; class Alphaproteobacteria; order Rhizobiales; family Beijerinckiaceae; genus Roseiarcus. The sequence continues at coordinate 90,750 of CAVZJG010000001.1, read as the reverse complement.
AACCAGCAGAAGGTCGTATTCGCCAAGTCTTTGGCGCAGAATCCGAAGTTCGTGATCTTCGACGAGCCGACGAGGAGCGTGGACGTGGGCGCCATCGCCGAAATCCGCCAGATCATCAGGGCTTTCGCGGCCAGTGGCGCGGGAGTGATGTTGATTTCGTCCTATCTGCCCGAGATCCTCGACCTCTCCGATCGCATCCTCGTGGCGAAAGGCGGCGCCATCGCCGCGGAATTCGCGCGATCGGAGACCACCGCCGAGAAGATCCTGGACGCCGCGATTGGTTGATCGGCAGGCAGACTCCACACGGGTTCGCCGATCGGCGGCGCCGCCAATGCTTTTGTGTCGATTGAAGGAGAAGCCGGACACATGACCATTCGCTTTGACGGCAGGGTTGCAATCGTCACGGGATCGGGCGGCGGGCTCGGGCGCTGCCACGCGCTGGGATTGGCTTCCCGTGGCGCCAAAGTGGTGGTCAATGACATCGGAATGGACGGCGCGGCCTCTGACAGCGCGCTGAAGGTCGTCGACGAGATTCGGGCCGCCGGCGGCGTCGCGATGGCCGACGGCGCGGACGTCGTCAATTTCGAGCAGATTGCGGCGATGGTCGCGCGCGCTGAAAAAGAATGGGGTCGAGTCGACATCCTCGTCAACAACGCCGGCATCCTGCGCGACAAGACGTTCGCCAAAATGGAGATGAGCGACTTTAATCGCGTCGTCGCCGTGCATCTGACCGGCTCCGCCAATTGTACGAAGGCGGTCTGGAACGGCATGCGCGAGCGCAACTACGGGCGCGTCATCCTCACTTCCTCGGCGTCAGGCATTTACGGCAACTTCGGTCAAGCCAATTACGGCGCCGCAAAGGCCGCGATGATCGGGCTGATGAACGTGTTGCATCTCGAAGGCGCGAAATACGATATTCGCGTCAACACGCTGGCCCCGACCGCGGCGACCGCGATGACCGACGGCCTGCTGCAGCCCGAGGAAGCCGCGCTGCTGTCGCCGGAATCCGTGACGCCCGCAGTCTTGTTCCTCGCCAGCGAGATCGCGCCCTCGCGCGTCATCGTCGGCGCGGGCGCCGGCGTCTTCGCGGTGACGCGCATCGAGGAGACGACGGGCGTCTATCTCAACGACGCGGAGCGGTCGCCCGAAACGATCGCCGCCCGCTGGGACGAGATCTTCAACGCCGGAGCTTCCTTCCCGCTCGACGACGCTCTCACGCAAACTCGGAAATTCGCCGCATTAGCCGCCCTGGGCAGCGGGACGTCCGCCTCTTGAAGATGTTTCTATGACGCCGTGGCCAATCGATCTCGTCCCGTAGCGGCGTAGGGATCGACACTCCAATCAGCGCAGCCATCAAGCTCCGATCGAGCGATCCGTTCATCAATGGGCTGCGGTGATCGCATCCAGGCGCAGCGCCACGTGCAATTCCAGCGCGGCTATGGGATCGTCCCAACCGCCTGTGATCTCGCGCAGCGTATCGAGTTGCTGGCGCACCGTGTTGACGTGAACGCCGAGCAGTTCGGCCGTGCGAACGATATTGTGCTGACTGTCGATGTAACACAATAACGTCTTCTTCAGCTGCGTCTTCTGACGCGGATCCCGCTCCTCGATCGGCGAAAGAATCTGTTCGATATATTTCTCTATCCGCGCGGTGTCCCCCAGCTCGAATAGCTTGGCAAATAGGTTGACCTGAGAATGTTCGACAAACCGATTGAGGCGGTTCATCTTGCGCAGCACGCGAAGCGCTTGTTCGATTTGGGCGTAGCGGACGGCGGCCTGCGTCAGGTCGGAGAACGGTTCCGACACGATGCCGCCGATCTCCCATCCTTTCCGGCGGCGGAGCAGAGTCTGGAGCAGAGCGCGGACCGATTTTTCGGGACCGACGGCCAGGTAGGTGTCGTTGACGAGATCGACCAGCAGAGTCATCTTTGCCGCCGCTTCGCGGATCATCGTCGTTTGCAAGGCGCGATCAAGGCCAGACATCGCGATGAGCGCGAGCATCACGGGCTGATCCGTGTTGATCTTCAGACGGTCTCGCATCGCAGAGATCGTGGAGGCGTCGGGGGGGTTAACAAGAATGAGATGGCGCAGCAGGGTCGATGAGGCGATCAACTGTTCCGTCTCGCGCTTCTCGCTCCACAGCTTCGCGATCGAAAGCGCCACGGTGCCGCGTTCCAGATTGCGGATGTCGATTGGATCCAGTTCCCCCAAATGACAGATGACCAGGCTCTCGCCGCGTCCGGCGCCGCCATGCAGAGCCATGGCGCGACAGTGCTCATTGCCGACATCGAGCATGACCACGGATTGCCCGCTGTGGCGCGATTTGGAAACGGCGCTGATCAGCACGGACGAGTCGATTTTGCCGTCCTTCAGATCGGCGGCTAATTGTCCACGATAGGCTGCCGACGCGAACCGCTCTCTAACCGAGAAAGCCTCGTCGTATAGAAGAATCGCGCCGTCGATCTGGTCGGCCATGCCCTGGATGAAAAGCGGCCACTCCGTGCCCTTAGCCAACAGCGAAGTCATTTCGTCATGAGCCGCGGCGGAAACGTCGACCCGATGGATGTGATCAATCAGCGAGACACGGTTGCGCTCCGCCTCGGCAAGCGCTTCCGACAGCATTGTGAAGGCGTGGGCGTTGCGCATGGCGACGCCCGCGTGGAGGGCGAAGGAGCCCAATACGGAAATTTCGCGCCCAGACAGCTTGCGATGATAGCGGTCGGCGATAAACAGGATGCCGTGCAGTTTGTCTTCCGAAAGAATCGGGAAACCGGCGAGAGAGACGATGCTTTCGGCTTTGAAAGCGCGATCAAAGGAGTCCGTGTGGCGGAAGCGTTGGTCGCCGAGATAATCCTGCGTGTCGAAGAAACTCTTGGAACTGACGACAAGGCTCACGGCGCCGACGCCGACGTTGGCGATGAGCTCCCAAGTGGCCGGAGAGATCATTCCTTCGGTCGCGACGGTCCGCATGACGGTGTGATCATCATTGAGCCGCGTCAGATACGCGACGTTGGCGCCGACAAGGCTTCGCGCACGACTGACGATCGTGCGCAGCAGGTCCTGCAACGACAAGGTGCTGGCGAGATCGTGGGTCGTCTCGTTCAGCAGATTGAGACCGCGTTCGGTCACTCGACTTTCGCGGATAACCTGGGCGACGGCGTTCAGATGAAGATGCAGCCGCTCGATGTCGTGTCCGATCGAGGCCGAAGGCGACGCGTCCCGCACCATCTCGATCAGTTCGGCGATTTCTGAATCGTGCGCGCCGAGCGCCGTCTTTTCGAGGATGGTCGCGATGATTGGAAGAACGTTGCCTGACACGAAGCAGCCCCGGATCCTTTGCAAAGGGATCGAAACCAAGCCGGACCGCGTCCGCCCTGAAGCGACATTTATAGACCAACAAAGCGTATCAAGTCGACGTAAATATCGCTCTTTCGTATGCGAATCGGCTACCTTTGCCTCGCAAAAAGGTCCAGCGACAAGGCGAGGAACGGCGCTACGGGCCTGTCGAGGGCGCGGCACACCCGCCGTCGCCATCCGCCGCCGATTTAATCCGGCCATTCCCACCGGTCCTCGCAGGCCCAGAATTCTTGTCCGCTTGAACGATCCGCCGGGACGAATCCGCGGCGGCAAACGCTGGGCGGAGCGCTTCGTCGGAATCTGCGTCGCTCGTCGCTTCAGGTCGCCAAGGCGTTACGGCCGTTGATGCTGACCGGCATGTTTCGACGGAAGATCGCGTCGAACCGTCCGACAAGGAACGGGATCAAATTTCCGGCGTACGTGCTCTTCTCCGAAAAATCACCGACGAAATCGGTCCTCACTCGGTTCAGCAAGAAGGACGGAGTCGTCCGTCCGGCGCCACTTCCGCACATTTGCGCTGATCCGGATACATCGCCCCCCCCTTTTCTGTAAACATAAGACATATATTATCAGATTTTATGGCACATATTAACATTCACTTTGATCCCCCTACCGACGCTTATTGCCCTCAAGCCCGATTAGGCAGCTCATTTGAATATGGGGAAGATCCATTTTTGACTTCCGTGTCGACCATAGCCGAAATGGACGTGCGCAAAACTTCGCAGGTTGTGAATGTGCCTGCCAAAAGACCAATGGAGAGGAGTATTTCACGGCAATCGAAACGGACGCGTGCTTCGGCGCCGAACGTTGACCCGGTTCAGCGTCCGCTATCGACGCTGTCAGGCGTCGGAATCAGATGCAGCGATAATAGCTTACAAAGCAAGGTGCGGGTCCATGCCGGACGCCGATCGGTAGGTCGAACGCCGCGCCGAAACACCTTCGGCTGTCGGAACGTCGGCCGCTTGTTCCGGACGGCCGTAGAGCTACGCGCGACAATCTCGCAAGCGCTATTCGTGCAACGCGAGACGCCTCAGCCTTCCGCCGACGGGGTGAGGGCATGACATGAGGGAAGCGGTCATCGTATCGACGGCGAGAACGCCAATCGGTCGGGCGTTCAAGGGCGCCTTCAACGCAACGAAGTCTCCAACGCTTTTGGGCTACGCCATAAGAAACGCTGTGACGCGCTCGGGCGTCGATGGCCGCGAGATCGAGGATGTCGTTGTCGGATGCGTGCTGACGGCTGGCGCCGCAGGAAGCAATATAGCGAGGTTCGCCAGCATCGCTGCCGGACTTCCCCTGGAGGTTGCCGCACAAACAATCGACCGCCAGTGCTCGTCGGGGATGATGGCGATTGCGACTGCCGCCAAGCAAGTGGTCCATGACGGAATGGATGTCACTGTCGGCGGCGGACACGATAACATTTCAATGGTGCAGAACGCCTACATGGAGTGGGTGCGGCGGGAGGCTGACCCGAATGTCATCGCCAAGGCGCCCCATGCCTATATGCCGATGCTGCTGACTGCGGAGTTTGTGGCAAAGAAGTACGGCATCACCCGAGAGGCGCAGGACCGATATGCGCTTGAATCGCAGCGGCGCACGGCAGCCGCGCAAAAAGCGGGCCGGCTCGACGCCGAAATCGTTCCCGTTCGCACAACCATGGAAGTCGTCGATCGGATCACGAGCGAGAAATCTCTCAGAGAGATCACGCTGAGGAAGGACGAGGGAAACAGGCCGGAAACCGCATACGAGGCTCTGCGAGACCTGAAGCCGGTCGTCGAAGGTGGCGTCGTCACGGCGGGCAACGCGAGCCAACTCTCGGATGGCGCTTCGGCGTGCGTGATCATGGAAGCAAAGATTGCAGAAAAACGGGGACTGCAGCCTTTGGGAATCTATCGCGGCATCGCCGTTGCGGGTTGCGCTCCGGAGGAGATGGGGATCGGCCCGGTCTACGCCGTACCTAGGCTCCTGGCGCGGCACGGCCTGAAGGTCGCTGATATTGGGCTATGGGAACTGAACGAGGCGTTTGCGTGCCAAGCCGTGTATTGCCGCGACCGCCTCGGTATCGATCCGGACATCTACAACGTCGATGGCGGAGCCATCTCGATCGGGCATCCCTACGGAATGTCGGGCGCGCGATTGGTCGGCCATGCTCTGATCGAAGGCAAGCGTCGCGGGGTTCGGCATGTCGTTGTGACGATGTGCGTCGGAGGCGGCATGGGCGCCGCGGGATTGTTCGAGGTCGCCTGAGCGGCCGCGTGAGATTGAATGAGGAGATCAACATGGACATCGTCATCGTAGCGGCGGCGCGGACTCCGATCGGCGGCTTCAACGGCGCCTTCGCCACGGTTCCGGCCCATCAGCTCGGCGAGGCGGCGATTCGAGCCGCCCTCGCACGGGCGAAGCTGGAGCCTGCGGCGGTGGACGAGGTGATCCTCGGCCAGGTGCTGACCGCCAATCAGGGCCAGAACCCGGCGCGACAGGCGGCCCGCGCGGCCGGCGTGCCGGACGACAAGATCGCTTTCGGCGTTAACCAGGTGTGCGGCTCCGGGCTGCGCGCGGTGGCGCTGGCGGCCCAGCAGATCCGCACCGGCGAGAGCGCCATCGTCGTCGCCGGCGGGCAGGAGAGCATGAGCCAATCGCAGCACGCCGCCTATCTCCGCTCGGGCGTCAAGATGGGCGATCTGTCGCTGGTCGACACCATGATCAGGGACGGGCTGTGGGACATCTTCAACGGCTACCACATGGGCGTGACCGCGGAAAACGTCGCCAAAGCCTATCAGATCACCCGCGAGGACCAGGATGCGTTGGCGCTGGCCAGCCAGCGCAAGGCGTCGGCGGCGCAGAAGGCCGGGCGCTTCAAGGACGAGATCGTCGCGGTGACGGTGAAGGGCCGAAAGGGCGACACCGTGGTCGAAAACGACGAGCACATCCGCCACGACGCCACCCTCGAGGCGATGACCAAGCTGCGGCCGGCGTTCATCAAGGACGGCACGGTGACGGCGGCCAACGCCAGCGGCATCAACGACGGCGCCGCGGCGCTGGTGGTGATGAGCGCCGAGGAGGCGCAACGCCGCGGACTGAAGCCGTTGGCGCGCATCGCCAGCTTCGCCGCCGCCGGCGTCGATCCGGCGCTGATGGGCGCGGGACCCATCCCCGCGAGCGGCAAGGCGCTGCAACGCGCCGGCTGGACGATCAATGACCTCGACCTGATCGAAGCCAACGAGGCGTTCGCGGCGCAGGCGTGCGCGGTCAACAAGGCCCTCGGCTGGGACGGCGCGAAGGTGAACGTGAACGGCGGCGCGATCGCGCTGGGCCATCCGATCGGCGCCTCGGGAGCGCGCGTGCTGACGACCTTGCTGTTCGAAATGCAGCGACGCGAGGCGAAGAAGGGCCTCGCCACGCTGTGCGTGGGCGGCGGCATGGGCGTGGCCATGTGCGTCGAACGCTAGGCGACCGGACGGTCGCTTCGCAAGACGCGAACACATCGGAATTGGAAACGAATTCAAGAGCGCAATCCAATCGGTCCGACGCGCTTAGGGCGGGCGCGTGGGACGCTTTCTTGAGACGGCGCAGGCTCGGAAACCAACGAAGAGCACAACCATGCACAAGGCCATAGGGCTAGCGGAAGCGGTCGAGATGATTCCCGACGGCGCGTCGCTGATGATCGGCGGTTTCATGGGCGTCGGTTCGCCGCACCGGCTGATCGACGAACTGCTGCGCCAGGGACGCAAGAACTTGACGGTGATCGCCAACGACGCCGCGCGTCCCGGAGTCGGCATCGGCCGCCTGGTCGACGCCAAAGCGGTCAAGCGGATGGTGGCGTCGCACATCGGCACCAATCCCGAGATCCAGCGCCAGATGATCGCCGGCGAAACGGTCGTCGAACTGTGCCCGCAGGGAACATTGGTCGAGCGCATGCGTTCGGCCGGCTACGGTCTGGGCGGCGTCCTGACGCCGACGGGCATCGGGACCGTCGTCGCGGAGGGAAAGAGGCAGATCGAGATCGAGGGCAAGACGTTCCTGCTCGAGCTGCCGCTGTCCGCCGACTTTGCCTTGATCGCGGCGCACCGCGCGGATTACTTCGGCAATCTCGAGTACGCGCTCACTTCGCGCAATTTCAATCCGATCATGGCCATGGCGGCCGCGACCGTCATCGCGGAAGCGGCGGAAATCGTCCCCGTCGGCGTGATCCCGCCCGACGAGGTGATCACCCCGGCCGTGCTGGTCGACCACTTGCTGGAGAGAGAGAAGCTCAATGGACGCTAAGGAACTCATCGCGCGCCGCATCGCGCTCGAACTGAAGGATGGCGACCTCGTCAACCTCGGCATTGGGCTGCCCGCCATGGTCGCCCATTACCTTCCGCCGGGCGTCGACGTGTTCTTTCAGTTGGAGAACGGACTGATCGGCCTGGCGCCGCTGCCTGACCCCGGTCTGGCGAACTACTTTCTTGGCGACGCAGGCGGCGCCCTCGTCGGCGCCGTGCCCGGCGCATGCGCCTTCGACAGCGCCTTCTCGTTCGGCCTGATCCGCGGCGGCCATGTCGACCTCACCGTGCTCGGCGGCCTGGAGGTCGACGAACGCGGCCTGCTCGCCAACTGGATGATTCCGGGCAAGATGGTTCCCGGCATGGGCGGCGCCATGGATCTCGTCACTGGCTGCAAGCGCGTCATCGTCGCGATGATCCATACCGCCAAGGGCAAGCCGAAGATCCTGAAGCAATGCACGCTGCCGCTGACCTCGGCCCGGCGCATCAGTCTCATCGTCACGGATCTCGCGGTGATCGAACCGACGGCGGAGGGCCTTGTCCTGAAGGAGCTGGCGCCGCGCGTCACGATGGAGCAGGTCATCGAGGCGACCGAGGCCAAATTGATTGTGCCGCTGGAAGTCCCCGAGATGAGGCTCACAGCGTAACCAAAGCCAGAAAAGCAAAACCAAGAGAGCCAAGGCCATGTTGCGCCGGCCCGCGCGACAGTGCGTGCCCTGCGCCGAGCGCTATCGTGCGCACCATTAAATCAGGCGGGTCAGTTTTAGGGTTTGGCGCAATTTTGGCCCACCAGGATTTGTGTCTTGCCGACCAGTCTCGCTCGGAGCGAATTGAATCTGGCGCGGCCACACATCTGGCGCTTGACGAGTTTGAGTTTGGCGATCCGACCCCTCGACCTGTCCGTTTAGCCGCAGCTCGCTGATCTCGGCGCGCACTGCGGCATCGTCAGTGGAGATTCCGCTAGCGAACGCGGCCATTTCGCTTTCACGCGCCGCCGCCGACGTCCCCTGGGCGTCGGTCGCGGGTCCGTTCGAAAAGGCGCGATGGATGGAAACCGGCCCTTCGTCGACGGAGCGTCGATGGCCGACCGCTTGCCCCGCCTGCGGCGCTCGCACGATCAAACGATCCTGTCGCCCGGCGGGCGTGCGCCTTGCCGAACCGGTCCGACGCCGCCTTCGCCACGCCGACCCCGGACACCGCCGCGGTCAAACCTCCAGCCATTCCTTGCGAACCGCCGAAGCCTGTTCGAGCTCCGCGGGCGTTCCTTCGTAGACGATCTTGCCGTGCCCCATCACGTAGAGCCTCTTGCTGATTCTCAACGCGATCGTGAGCTTTTGCTCCACCAATAAGATGGCGACGCCCCGCGCGGCGATTTCCTCGAGAAACCGGCCGATATGCTCCACCATCTTCGGCGAGAGTCCCTCGGTCGGTTCGTCGACCATGATGAGGTCCGGGTCCCCCATCAGCGTTCGGCACACCGTCAACATCTGCTGTTCGCCGCCGGAAAGGACCCCGCCCGGCGTGTCGGCGCGATCCTCCAGTAGCGGGAACATGCGGAACATGTCGCGCATCGTCCAGCGTCCTCCCGCCTTGCCGGACTTCTCGCCGAGCTCGAGATTTTGCCGAACCGTCAGCCCCGGAAAGATGTCGCGCGTCTCGGGCACGAAGCCGAGCCCCTTACGCGCCGTCTGATGCGGTCTCAGGCCGGCGATCTCCTCACCTTTGAAGCGGATCGAACCTTTGGGCGGCACGTTGCCCATGATCGCCTTGATGGTCGTCGAACGCCCTACGCCGTTGCGGCCGAGCAGGCTGACGATCTCGCCCTCATGGACGTGGAAGGTGACGCCATGGAGGATATGGCTCTTGCCATAGTAGGCGTGGAGGTCTTCGACTTCTAACAGGTCTGCGCTCATGCGTGGACCGCCTGTCCTAGATACGCCTGCTGCACCTCGGGGTTGGCGCGGATGCTTTCCGGGGACCCGCTCGCCAAGATCCGTCCATAGACAAGCACCGAGATGCGGGTGGCAAGGCCGAAGACGACGCCCATGTTGTGCTCGACCATCACGAGCGTCTTGCCGGCGGTCGCATTGCGGATCATCTCCACCGTCTGTTCCGTTTCTCCGCGGCTCATGCCGGCAGTCGGTTCGTCGAGGAGCAGCACGTCCGGGTCGCCTCCGAGCGCGATGCCAATTTCGAGTGCGCGCTGCTCGGCGTAGGCGAGCACGCCCGCGGGCGCCTCGCGACGGTCAGCAAGGCCGATGCGCTGGGCGAGCGCGTTGGCCCGCTCGGCGGCGTCGCGGCGTCGCGCGAGGCTCCCCCAAAACGAATAGCGGGCGCCGAGGCGCCAGAGCGTCGCGCAGAGCAGGTTGTCGTAGACCGACAGCTTTGGGAAGATGTTCGTCACTTGGAAACTGCGCGAGAGGCCGAGCCGATTGATCTCGTAAGGCCGAAGCCCTTCGATACGACGGCCCGCCAGCATGACTTGCCCCGATGATGGCGCAAACCGCCCGCTGATGAGGTGAAACAGAGTGGTCTTTCCCGCTCCGTTCGGCCCGATGATGGCGTGCCTCTCCCCCGGCGTGATCGCGAGCGACACGCCGCGGATGATTTCGGTCGCGCCGAACTTCTTCGTCAGGTCGACCAATTCAAGGGCGGCCGTGGTCACGCCGCGCCCCCTTTCGTCGCTGGCGCCGCAGCGCTCCAGGCTTCCTGCACGCGCGGCCAGGCCCATCGGACCACGAAACCGCCGCCAAATCCGAGGGCGCAGCCGATCGCCCATGGCAACACTGACAGCGCATCCAACGTGAACGGGCCGAAGTGAAATAAGGTCGACTCACCCATCGCGCGGCCGAATAGCCGGTGCGTCAACTCGACGAGGATCACTGCGCCAACTGCGGCGACGACGATCGCGGGGGCCACGAGCGCGTAAGAGGGCGCCAAGCGGGCGAGTTCGCCGCGCCGCCACGCCTCGACGTGCATCGCAATCCATCCGGCAATGCCGCCCGGCGCGAGGAGCACGACGCCAATGAACAACACGCCGAAGTACAGTTGCCAAATATCCGTCACATCGCTCAGGCGAAGCTGCAGATAGGTGATCGCCACCGCGCCGAGGATCGGCCCGACGAAATGACCGGTCCCGCCGACATAGGCCATCAACAGGACGAGCGTCGACTGCTGCGAGCCGAGTTGATCAGCGTTCATGATCTCGAAGTTGATCGCGGCGAGACCGCCTGCGACGCCCGCGAACAACGCCGCAAAGCAGCACGCGTAGAGACGGAGCGTCTCCGGCTTATAGCCGATGAATTCGACGCGCTCCACATTTTCGCGCGCCGCGTTCCAGATGCGCCCGAGCGGCGTGCGCGTCAGCGCATAAACCGCGATGATCGCGAGAAAACACCAAGCGGCGGTGAGATAGTACATTTCGATCTGCCGGCCGAACGTAAGGCCGAAAAAAGCGGCGGCCCCGGTTCGGTTGGTGACGATGCCCTCCTCGCCGCCGAAGAAGCTGCGCAGGATGAAGGAGCTGGAGGAAACGAGCTCGCCGATGCCAAGAGTGATCATGGAAAAGACGATGCCGCCGCGCCGAGATACGACGAGACCGAACAGGCACCCGAAGGCGAGACCGCCCAAGCCGCCCACCAGTACGAACACCGGCAGAGGTAGACCGAGCTTCGCCTCCACCGCGGCGTTGAGCAGATGTACCGCGACGAAGCCGCCAAGGCCGTAATAGACCGCGTGACCAAAGGAGAGAAGCCCCGTTTGGCCGAGCAGGATGTTGAACGACAGTGCGAATATCACGTTGATGGCGATGAGACTCATCGTCGTCAGCGCAAAGTTCGAGCGAAAGACAAGGGGCGCCAGAGCGAACACGGCCGCAGTCGCGAGCCAAGGCGCAAGAAAACGAACGGTCCGGTTCACGACTCTCGCGTCCCCATCAAGCCCGTCGGGCGGAAAACGAGCACCACGATGAGAAGTATGTAGGGAATGACGGGCGCGAGCTGTGCGACCGTCACCGTCCAAAGGTCGCCGAGCAACGGCGGTGCGACCGATCCGAAGACCGCGCCGAGCGACACGTTGATCGCGACCGCGAATGTCTGGATGATCCCCACGAGCAAGGACGCGACAAAGGCGCCGGCCAGCGAACCCATGCCGCCGACGATCACCACGACAAACAGGATCGGGCCCAGATCCGCGGCCATCGAGGGCTGCGTAACGAGCGCCGGTCCAGCAATGGCGCCCGCCAAGCCGGCAAGCGCGCAGCCGACGCCGAAGACGGCCATGAACACTTGCGGCACGTTGTGGCCGAGCATGGCGGCCATGTGCGGATGCGTGAGCGCGGCGCGGATGATGAGACCGACGCGCGTGCGCTGGAGAACCAGGATCAGGAACACGAACATCGCGGCCGCGGTCAGCAAGATGAACAATCGGTAGGCTGGGTAGTTCGTTCCGAACATCCGGAACGCGACGAAGTCGAGCGAAGGGGGGACGCGATAGTCGGCCGGCGTCTTGCCCCAGAACATTTCGACCAGTTGTTCGATGACGAAGGCGAGGCCGAAGGTGAACAGCAGTTCGGAAACATGGCCGTAGCGATGGACGCGGCGAAGGCCGTAGCGTTCGACGATTGCGCCGACTCCCCCGACGAGGAGCGGCGCAATCACGACCCCGGGCCAAAATCCGATGCGACGGCTGATTTCAAAGCCGAAGTAGGCCCCGAGCATATAGAAGCTGGCGTGAGCGAAGTTGAGGACGCCCATCATGCTGAAGATGAGCGTCAGCCCGCTCGCCATCATGAACAGCAGCATGCCGTAGAGGACGCCGTTCAGCGACGAGAACATGATGAGTTCTGACACGGCGCGTCTCTCGGCCTCAGTTCGCGTTGGCGCTCACGGACGCTGCATGTTGCAGGTCGTCGGAACCAACGTATTCTCCTTGTCGACCTTAGCGATCTGCTTCCAGCCCCAACCCGTGTGCTCTTCGTCAAACTTGTCGTTTGGCCCCAGCGGTCCGAAGCTGGAGATGAAGAGGTCTTGGATGAACTGGTGGTCGTCCTTGCGCATGTAGCCCTCGCCGCCGTCGAGAGTGGCGAACTTCATGCCTTCGAGCTGATAGGCGATCGCTTTGATGTCGTCATTCGACTTGACCGCATTGGCCGCCGCGGCGAACATCCTCAGCTCATTGACCTGGCGTGGATAGAACAGGCCGACGCCGAGCTTGGCGCGGAAGTCCGTCTCGAATTTCTGCGCCGCGGGGGGAGCAGAATTCACGACGCCCTCGAAGATCTCGAAGACATGGTCGGCGAGACCCGTTTGTCTGACGGCCGTCGGTCCGCCGACGGCGCCGGCGTAGTAGGTGTACCAATTGACCTGCAAGCCCGCGTCGGCGGCCGCTTTCAGCAGCAACGAGAAGTCCGGGCCCCAGTTGCCGGTGATCACCGTGTCGGCGCCCGACGCCTTGATCTTGGCGATGTAGGGGGAGAAGTCCGTCACTTTCACCAGCGGATGCAATTCGTCGCCGACGATCTCGATGTCGGGACGCTGCTCTTTCAGCATCTCGCGCGCGAACTTCGCCACGGATTGGCCGAAAGAATAGTCCTGGTTGATGAGGTAGACCTTCTTGACTTCCGGCCTACCCTTGATGAACGACGCCGCCGCTTGCATGCGGATGTCCGAGCCGATATCCCAACGGAAATGCCAGAAGTTGCATTTCGCGTTGGTGAGAGCCGGGTCCACGGCGCCATAGTTGAGATAGAGGATCTCTTTGCCCGGGTTGCGGTCATTATATTTGCGCAACCACTCGTTCAACGCGTCGGCGACGCCCGACCCGCTGCCTTGAATGAAGACGCGAATGCCCTCGTCGGCGGCCTTCTGGGCTTGGACCAGGGTCTCTTGCGGATTTCCCTTGTTGTCGAAGGGGACGATTTCGAGTTTTTTGCCGTTCACGCCGCCCGCGGCGTTGATCTCCTCCGCAATAAAGCGGTTGGTATTCAAGCTGATTTCGCCGACCGCGGCGTTGCCCCCGGAGAGGGGATCGATAAAGGCGATCTTGGTTGTGTCTTGGGCGAATGCCGTGCCGGCGAACCCGATGAGGGCCGCAGCAGCCAACGCGATTCTTGTTTTCATGAGAAACTCCCTCCCTTGCACGATCACTGTCTCACGGGTCCGCGTCAGCTGTTCATTCAAATGGCAGAACACCGTCTGCAAGGCGAACGGCGTCGGCCAATTGTTTTAAACGCGACCCTTCCGTACATAGCGAGCGACGTCAGCTGTATTCTCCACTCGATTCGAAGCCTTCACACGTCCTAGGGCACGGTCCTGATTTTGACCAGGCTCTAGCACATGAGAAGGTAGTCTCTCTCGCTAATACCAATCGAGTGAAACTCGATCAGGTCCCTACCGGTGTGCAGCGTTGCCGCTACGACACTATGTCAGGTACTTGCGTGCAAATTCACAAAGTCCCGGTCGGCTTGTCCTCCATTTCTCCTCCAACTGTGTGGATTGGGGTTGCCAATTTGGAAAAGCTATTTTACTGTCGATCGACGTAGGGTCCCCACGCCGATCGGCACGGTAACCTGTTGATTGGTCCTGCGAGCGTGGCGTCAACGTTGGATGCTCATCTACATTTCCGCACATCGATTTCGGGCATGGTCAACGTGGAAGTCAAAATGGCGTCCCCCGTGTTCGAACGGGTCGTACAGTAGGCGCAGGGAGGGAGATCAAAATGAATGTGAATAGCAGCTACACGATCGCGAATTAACTGTGGCGCGCATACATAAGACGCCGGCGTGATTCCTTTTCGACGCAAATTTGCTGAGGCGATGCCTCGGCAACCGCGGCGTCGGAAACGACGAGTCCCTCGTCGCGTGTGCGTCAGCTCCGAGCCGGCCCCCGTCATCACCTTCTGCGCGCGACGGCAATGTGAAAATAGACGGCCGCCGCGGCAGTTTTGCCAGCCTCGCCGCGAGCTTGACCGGCTCGCCTAACTTGGCGTGAAAGTCTGGCCGCCGCGCGGCCATCGCGGCGGCTGCTTCCCACCCACGGTCGCCGAAAACGCCTCGCCGGCAAGGCGTCCGCTTTCGAGAAACGCATGATTGGCCAGGACTGGCCGCAATGCGCGCGAAGCAGCCGAAAGCGAATGCGAAGGTTGGCCGATAGCGGAATGGCGGGTTTGGGCGATCGAAATGCCGATGCGGACGTTCGTTGCTGCGAAGTGTCGTAGCCTTACAAACAACCGACCCCATCGGGAGATCTTCCTGCCGGACTAAATTCGCCCGGGCAATGCCGCGTGGCCAATTCGGCGCCTCAGAAGCGCATCTGCGACCCGCGGCGATGCTGCCGTCTTGCCGTTGGCCGCCAACAGCGGCAATCTCGGCCTGCCCGAGGCCTCCATCTGGAGAATCTCGGACCAAACGGACGACGATGGCGCACGTTCGCCGGCTAGCGCAGCCCGGAAACGTCCGGTCGATCGAAAGCTAAGACGGCGGCAAAAATAAACCGCGTGCATGATGTACAATAACAAATATCTTTGGAAAGTCAAGCGGATAAAGCGCTTCCCTCGCTTGCCTTTGGGGCCGGTTAGGCCCCGAGCTTCCGTCTTTCCTCTAAGTCCTTCTGGTCCGCGAGCGACCACAATCGACTATTCGGGGATCATGGCGCGGGTCGTCGGTATCGATCCTTTGCCAATTGCGTCGGCTGGCAGCCCGATGGTAGCCAAGGACCGAATGCCGTCCGGCTTACTCAATTAACTTATTGAAATTATTGGCTGGGGGACCTGGATTCGAACCAAGATTGACGGAGTCAGAGTGCGACAATCCCAGCTTTCTCGTTTTTACGGACTTTTCCTGAGTGATATAAGATGTTGATTTTCAGGCAGTTATCGTATGTCAAGATTTCCGGGGCAATCTGCTGTTCAGCTTGACGGTCGTCAGCGCGCTGCGAAGCGGTTCAGTGAGGGACACAAAAAGGTTCGCGCGCGTCGTCGGGAAGAAAGATGTATAGCGCCTTGTTGAGCGGATGCTTTTTTCGTCCGTGAAGAAAGCGGCGCCTCTCGGACGCGTACGGACCGCCCGCCCTCCGGCGGGGATTAACGGATCACGCGGGCGCCCTTGCCCTTCATGACCGCTTCAACCTCCTTGACGTTGACCATCGAGGTGTCGCCGGGCGTGGTCATCGCCAGCGCGCCGTGGGCCGCGCCGTACTCGACCGCCGCCTGCGGACCCTTGCCTTCGAGGAAAGCGTAGGCCAGACCCGAGGCGAAGCCGTCGCCGCCGCCGACCCGGTCGTAGATCTCGAGGTTCTCGCGCAATGGCGCCTCATAGAACTGGTCGCCGGCGAAGATGACGGCGCCCCAGTCGTTGACGCTGGCGGTCTTGGCGTTGCGCAGCGTCGTGGCCGCCACCTTGAAGTTGGGGAACGCCTTGACCGCCGCGGCGATCATCTTCTTGAAATTGGCTGGGTCGATTTTGGAGATGTGCTCGTCCAGGCCTTCAACCTCGAAGCCGAGGCAGGCGGTGAAGTCCTCCTCGTTGCCGAGCATGACGTCAACATGCTTGGCGATCGCGCGGTTGATCTTCTGTGCGCCGGCCTGTCCGCCCTGGCTCTTCCACAGGGAGGCGCGATAATTCAGGTCGTAGGAGACGATGGTTCCGTATTTGTGAGCCGCTTCCACCGCTTCGATGACCGCTTCGGCGGTGTTGGGCGCCAGCGCGGCGAAGATGCCGCCGGTGTGGAACCACCGTACGCCTTCCTCGCCAAACAGCTTCTCCCAGTTCACTTCGCCCGGCTTGATCTGCGAGGCGGCCGAGTGGCCGCGGTCCGAGCATCCGAGCGCCGCGCGTACGCCGAAGCCCTTCTCGGTGAAATTCAGGCCAACGCGCGTATTGCGGCCGATGCCGTCAAATTCGCGCCAGACGAGATGCGAGGTGTCGACCCCGCCCTGCCACATCAGATCCAGGGCCAGCCAACCGAGATCGTTCTGCGGCAGCGCCGTGACCACCGTGGCGCGCTTGCCCCAGCACTTGCGCATCGCCCGCGCCACATTGTATTCGCCGCCGCCTTCCCAGACCTGGAAGCTGCGCGCCGTACGCACGCGCCCGAAGCCGGGGTCGAACCGCAGCATGACTTCGCCGAACGAAGCGCAATCCCATTTGGTCTCGCTCGCCGGCCGGATTTCCAAGATCTCGCTCATGGCTCATTTCCCGCGAATGGATTTGATCAACTGAACGGTGTCGCGCACCTTCTTCTCGATCCCGGCGTAATCCTGGGCGTCGAGAAGCTGCTTGGTGATCAGCTTGGAGCCCATGCCGACGCAGGCGACCCCGGCGTTGAACCACTTCTTCAGCGAATCTTCGGTGCAATCCACGCCGCCGGTCGGCATGATGCGCGTCCACGGACAGGGGCCGAGCACCGACTTGACGAATTCCGGCCCGCCGACCGAGTTGCCGGGGAACACCTTGACGATCTCGCAACCGAATTCTTCGGCCTGACCGATTTCCGTCATCGATCCGCATCCGGGGCTGTAGGCGATCTTGCGGCGGTTGCACAGCTTGGCGACGTCGGCGTTGAGCAGCGGGCCGACGACGAATTTCGCCCCGTTGGCGATGTAGATCCCCGCGGTCGGCGCATCGACGACAGAGCCGACGCCCATGATCATGCTCGGATCGGCTTTGGCGAAGTGCCGGGCGACATCGAGGAAGACGTGCGAGGCGAAATCGCCGCGATTGGTGAACTCGATGCATTTGGCGCCGCCATTGGCGCAGGCCTGGATCACCTTCTTACAAACCTCGACGTCGGGATGATAGAACACCGGGATCATTCCCTGGCCCACCATCGCCGACAGAACCGCCATACGATCGACTGACATTTTCGTTGTCTCCTCTGTGGTCTGAAAGCTTCCATGCAGCATGTCGGTTGGACCGAATCCGAGGGCGACCGCCGCGGCGGCCATTGGGAAGGCGGGTCTATGACGCCCGTGCGCAGCAGCAATGCGCCGTCGGCGCGGCGACCGAGAGAGGGTTGCTGGCGAGGTAGTCGACGATCAAGTCTGCGGTGACCAGGCCGACCATCCACCAACGCATCCCTGTCAGTTTCTTCTGTTGTTTCCACGCTTTGAATTGAAGTGACTTGAGGTTCCAAGTCGACAAAGCTTGGCTCAGGCCAATGCTCCTTTCTTAAAACCGCGCGCATCGCTAAGGCTCTGAAGGGCGGCGCGAATGCCTTTCGTAGCGATGATTTCGAGAGGCCCGGCCAATGCTTCGACCAGGCCTGGGACCAGGCTCAGGTCTTGTTTCCAGAACGCTTGGTTGGCCAGGCATTCCCGGGCCAATTCGCCCCATGACCCCTGCCTCTCTTGTTGTCTGCTCCAGGCGGAATTGAACCAGAGCAGGTTGGCGCTGTCGTCGGCCAGGGGAATTACATCGCCCCGGTAGAGACGCACTGTGGCGGCCAACGCCAAGGTGAGGTGCGGCGGGGCGCTTTTCCGTGCGGCTTGGTAGATCAGCATTTGCGGCATAACGCGAGTGGCAAATTTGCTCCAACTGTTCAGAGCGATCGATTCAAGCCGGTGCTTGATGTAGGGATTGCGAAAACGGCGCAGAACGTCGGCGGCAAAGCGTTTTAATTGCTCGGGGTCTTGGGGCAAAGCCGGAATGATTTCGTCATCCAGCGCGTTCATCAGAAATCGGTTGATCTCGGCATCGTTCATTGCTTCTCCCACCGTGCGCGGGCCAGCGAGCAGCGCCACCGGAACCAGGCAGGTATGGCCCCCGTTGAGAATTCCTACTTTGCGTTGCTTGTAGGGTTTGATGTCATTGACCAGTTGAACGTGGAGAGCGCTATTTTCCAGCTTAAGCTCTTTTCCGAGCCAGGCAGGACCCTCAATCACGAACAGGTAATAGTATTCGGCGGCTACCAGAAAATTATCTCGGTAGCCCAATTCTTGTTCGATGGCGGAAATTTCGTCGCTGGGGTAGCCGGTCACGATGCGATCGACCAGAGTGGAGCAGAAGGCGCACGCCTGGTCTAACCAGGTTTGGAATTCACTCTCCAGGCCCCACAGCCGAGCGTAGTGCGCAATCGCCGATTTCAGCTCAAGTCCATTGTTGTCAATGAGTTCGCAGGGCAGAAGCACAACGCCTTTGTTTGTCGCGCCCTTGAAGTGACGGAAGCGCTCGTGCAGCCAGCGGGTCAGTTTGGCAGGAAAACTCAGAGGAGGCCGGTCGTTGTAAGCGTCGCCGTCATTGACGGCGATGCCAGCTTCGGTGGTGTTGGACACCACAAAACGCAACAGAGGCTCGCGCGCGAGCGCAAGATAGTCGTCGTACATGGACAGCAAGTGCAGTTCGCGCTGCACGCAACGGATCTTGCGGTATTCCTTCACCGCTCGACCCTGGTCGTCGAGGCCACGGATCAGTGTGGTGTAAACACCATCTTGTGTGTCAAGCAGCGGCGCGCTGGAGCGCGTGGTGGGGCGCACAATCACGATGCCGGCGTCAAGTCCGCAGCGCTCATTGAGGATGTCAATTTGCCAGTCAAAGAACGCGCGTAAAAAATTGCCCTGTCCAACTTGCATGATGCGAATGGGCAGTTTGAAGGCTTGGTCGCGATGAAGTCGTTGCACGGTCCTATTTCTCGTCAGCGTGGCTTAGGGTCGGTCAGATCGATCAGAGCGAGATGTCCCGCTTCCAAAACGTGAAGTCGTATTGCTGCAATTGAGCGGCCTTTGTCCGGTAGTCGCCAGAGGCGGTGTCGATAACCACATCCAGCAGTTCTTTTGCCAATTCATTTATCGACTTGCCTTCCAGCGCTGGGCCGCAGTCAAAGTCGATAATGTCGGACAGGCTGCGCGCGACAGGACTGTTGCTGGCGATCTTCAATACGGGCACGATGGGGTTCCCAGTAGGCGTACCCAAGCCGGTGGAAAACAAAACCACATTGGCCCCTGAGGCCACGATAGCCGTCACCGACTCCACGTCGTTGCCTGGCGTACACAATAGCGATAATCCCGCGTCGCGGACCGGTTCGCCATAGTCCAGCACCGAGACAATAGGCGAGGTTCCACCTTTCTTAGCCGCGCCGGCGGACTTCATCGCGTCTGTGATCAGACCGTCGCGGATGTTGCCGGGGCTTGGGTTGTCGGCGAAGCGCGCGCCGACGGCCTCGGCCTTGGCCTCAAAATCGCGCATCAATTTCAAGAAGCGTTGTTTGTCGCTATCATGGATGCAACGCTCGATCAGGTTGGCCTCGATGCCGCACAATTCAGGAAATTCAGCCAACAGCGAGGCGCCGCCCAGCGCCACAACGATATCCGAAACCTGGCCAATCGTAGGGTTGGCGGTCAGGCCCGAGAATCCGTCGGAGCCGCCACATTTCACGCCGATTTTGAGGTTCGATAAGGGCACGGGTTGTCGCGTAACCTGATTGGCTTGGTTCAGCGCTTTCAGGGTGTCTTGCAGCGCGGCCTGCATCATGGCCTTATCGCCATCCCACCGCTGTTGCTCATAGATCAAACAGGGCTTGTCGAAGTTTGAATTTTGCGCTTTCAACGCATCTTTGAACATCGAAATCTGGGCGTTTTGGCAACCCAGGCTGAACACGGTGACGCCCGCCACATTGGGGTGATCGGCATAGGCCGCCAGGATTTTGCACAGCGCGCGTGCGTCCGCACGGGTCCCGCCACAGCCGCCGGCATGGGTGATCATGCGGATCCCGTCCAAGTTTTCAAAGGGGCGTTGAACCGCCTTAGGGGCGGCAACGCCATCGTTCAACAGAGAGCGGGCGAATGCAGCCAAATCTTCGTTGGCGTAACCCAACGGGCCTTCCAAGGCATTGCGCAGCCGTTCGACGTTGCGGTTTTCGCAAAACACTAACGGGAAGATCAGCCAATAGTTGGCGGTGCCGGCGCGACCGTCGGAGCGGACGACGCCCTTGAAAGTCGCGTTTCGCCAGCGGCGCACGTCCGGCGGCGTCCACTGGTACGTCTTGGCGCCTACCCCATCCACCACCTCGGCGGCGTAATGTGTCAGGTTGTCGCTGGTGATGGCCTCGCCTTTGCGGATGGGCTGCGTAGCCCGTCCCACGGGAACGCCGTAGAGTTTGAGCAACTCACCGGCGGCAAAAGCTCGACGCGCGAATTTGTGCTTGCGTTGCACCAAGCTCGAAATCCGGTAGGGTTCTTGATCGCAATACACCACAGCGCCGACAGCCAGATCGTTTAGCGCGACCAGCATGTCGTCGTCGGGGTGGATGCAGAGGACGTCCTGGCGCGCACTCATCAATGCTGTTCCTGCGGTCCTGATGTGAGTCACTGCGATGACGCATATGCATTATAAGCGGGCGAGCGCGGCGCAAAAGTCGGATTCATAAGATCGACAACATCGGCCGAGCCGATCAGTTCTGGGCCGCCCTTGGCGAACCCGCGCCGTGTCAGATCGCAGTGTGACATGCTGTCCTCCCTTTTGCTCCCCGGCTTCGTTGCTCAATTCAGAATCGATAGGCGGACTTCGCGAGGCCGTAGGCGAGGGCCCGCGCCCAGTCGCGCGCCTCGTCTTCATCGAGCTGATGCGTGGCGACGAGCTCGGCGAGGAACGCGCAGTCGACGCGCCGCGCCACGTCGTGGCGCCCCGGGATCGAGGGAAAGGCGCGCGTGTCGTCGTTGAAGCCGACGGTGTTGGCGAAGCCCGCGGTCTCGGTCGTCAATTCGCGAAAGCGGCGCATGCCGTTGACCGAATCGAAGAACCACCAGGGCGGCCCCAACCGCAAAGCCGGGTAGTGGCCCGCCAGAGGCGCGAGCTCGCGCGAATAGGCGGTCTCGTCGAGGGTGAAGAGAATGACCGTCAGGTTCTTCTCGTTGCCGAAGCGATCGAGCAGCGGCTTCAGCGCATGGACGTAGTCGGTCTGGGTCGGAATGTCCGCGCCCTTGTCGCGGCCGAAGCGGGCGTGAACCAGAGGATTGTGATTGCGCCAAGAACCGGGATGGATTTGCATCACCAGCCCGTCGTCGAGGCTCATCGCCGCCATTTCGGTCAACATCTGCGCCCGGAAGACTTCAGCGTCCGCTTCCGAAGGGACGTCGGCCATCACGCGGGCGAAGAGCGCCCGCGCTTCGGCGGGCGCAAGATTTGCGGTCGCCGCGCTCGGATGTCCATGGTCGGTCGCTGTGGCGCCGTGCGCCTTGAAAAAGGCGCGGCGCTTGCGATGCGCGGCGAGATAGCCGGACCAGGTCGTCGCGTCTTCGCCGGCGATGGCGCCGAGCCTGGCGACGTTGTCGCGAAAGCCGGGGAACGCCGGGTCGACGACCGAGTCCGGCCGGTAGGTGGTGACGACGCGCCCGCGCCAGCCCGACTCGCGAATGGCTTTGTGCCAGCGCAGATCGTCCAGCGCGCTCTCGGTGGTGGCGATGACCTCGATGTTGAACTTTTCGAGCAGCGCGCGCGGCCGGAATTCGGGCCGCTGCAGCGCTTCGGCGATGACGTCGTAATGGCGATCGGCGTTCGCCGGCGACAAGAGCTCGGTGAGGCCGAACAAGGTCTCGAACGAATGATCGAGCCACAGGCGGGTCGGCGTGCCGGCGAAGAGACGGTAGTGCTCGGCGAAAAGCCGCCAAATGCGTCGCGGATCGGCTTCGACCGGGCCGCCGTCGACGCGCGGCACGCCGAGATCCTCCAGCGCTACGCCTTGGCTGTAGAGCATGCGAAACACATAATGGTCCGGCGTCACGAAGAGTTGCGCCGGATCGGGGAACGGCTGGTTCTCCGCGAACCAGCGCGGATCGGTGTGGCCGTGCGGCGATAGGATCGGCAGCCCGCGCACCTCCTGGAACAGGCGGCGGGCGATGGCGCGGGTCGTCGGTTCGGCGGGGAAAAGACGGTCGTCGTTCATCATCGGCGTTTCCTTTCGAATGAACCAGAACGGCTAGTGCGGCGCTCGCCTTTTGCAAAGTGTAACTCCGCGGGAGGGCGCGAGTAGGTTCGGAAACTACTCAGACCTCGTTGTAGTCGCAGGCCCAGCGCGTTTGCAGCCGCCTCACGCTGGCTCGAAGGGTCTTGCCCGCCGATCAAAAGTCCGCGGTAGGCCAAATGGACCGTCGACGGTCGCGCGATGACCAGGACTACCGCGGCTGGGCTCGGCTTGGCGTCACCCATGTCCGCGTCGATCCGCCGGCCAATCCGCACGACTGGAGCCTGGATGATCTGCTGCGGACCCGAGCCCATCGGGACAGCATTCGCGAATTGCCGTGGTATATCCGCGGGGCGATGCAGGCCTTGGGCGCCAGGCCTGATGCGCCCGAACGGCAGGGGGGCAAGTTCCTGGTCAGACCTCAATGCCAGCGGGCGTCTTGCCTGACCCGGTCTTCGGCAGGATCAAATGCATGATGACCAGTCCAATCAGATATAGCGATGACGCGACACCGAACAGGATCCGATAATTGCCGTTGGTCGCATCCAGCAGGCGTCCGACGCCCATCGACACGAACATGCTGACGATGTAGGCGCAGAATCCGCCGATCCCGACCACCGAGGCGACGGCGCTCTGTGGCATGGTGTCTGACACGATGGTGTAGACGTTGGCCGAATAGCCCTGATGGGCCGACGCCGCCACAGCGATCAGCAGGACCGCCCACCACACGTTGTCGACATCTGATGCCAGGAAAACCGGCAAGACGCACAGGCCGCAGACCAGGAACGCGATCTTGCGCGCCCGCAGAGTCTTGACCCCTCGCTTGATGAGGTGGGACGACAGCCAGCCCCCGCCGACGCTGCCGATATCCGCCATGCAGTAGATGACGACCAACGGCAGCATGGCGTCCATGAGATTGATGCCGAATTGCTTGGAGAGGAAGCCTGGAACCCAGTTGAGATAGAACCACCAAACCGGCGCGCTGAGGCAAGTGCCGGCGATATTGGCCCATGTTCCCCGATAGCCCAGCAGCTTGAGCCACGGAATACGCACTTGGTCAGTCACCGGATCGCTGCGAATATAGGCCAGTTCCGCAGCCGACAGTTTCGGATGCTCTTCCGGCTTGCGGTAGATCAGGAGCCAGGCAATCACCCAGACGAAGCCGATGGCGCCGGTGACCAGGAAAGCGACCCGCCAGCTCGCGAACAGCAGGAGAAGCGGCACGATGATCGGCGCAGCGACCGCACCGACATTGCTCCCCGCGTTGAAAATGCCGGTGGCCAGAGCGCGCTCCTTGACCGGGAACCACTCCGCTACACTCTTGATGCAGGCTGGAAAGTTGCCGCCTTCGGCGACGCCCAGGCCGCCGCGGACAAACTTGAAGCCCAGAACGCTACTCATCGCGGCGTGCAGGCAGGCGAACACGCTCCACGCGGCGACGGAGCAGGACAAGCCGAGCCTGACGCCGACCTTGTCCATGAGGCGGCCGACGCCGACGTAGCCGAAGGCGTAGAACAGGGAAAACGTTGCGACAATGTCGCCAAAGTCGGTCTCTGTCCAGTGCAGATCCCCCATCAAGGTTGGCTTCAGCAGTCCGATAACCTGCCGATCCATGTAGTTGATGGTTGTGGCGAAAAACAGCAGGGCACAAATTGTCCAGCGGTAGTAGCCGATTCTCGTAAGCACCGTACTGGCCAAGCCCGGTGCTACGGCAAGAGTTCCGTCCGCCATTGCTGTTTTCTCCCCAGTCGCTCGCATGGCCCGCATCGGCGTCAGCGAGGACGCCGAGAACGCTCATTTACCCACGGCGAGGACGCCTTGAAGCGTCCTCCAACTGCCTATCGGAATTTGGAAAAAACCAAGGAGAACTAATAATTTTTGGTACGTATGTGACGTACCACGGCATGACCGCCGGGGGCAGGTTCGGAAACTACTCAGACCACGACGGTTACCGATTATCGGCGCCCGCGGCGTCGCAGGGCAGCGGAGTTTGCCGGCTGATTGACCGCCCGCGGCAGTTGGCTGCGACTGACAACACATGAGGGCTGGCGGTCGGCAAGGCAACGTGAGACGTTCCAGGCGCCGATGGTGGATGCGCCAGGAGATCAGTCCTGGCAGCTAAGGAGGCGTGACGTGAGCCCCTTGAATTTTGCCGCCGCCGTTCCGACCAGGCGTTTGTCGCTGGCGACGCTGGCCGGCCTGCCGGCGGACGTGGCGCGACCGGCCTACGACCCCGCCGGCATCAGCCCCGGCATCGTCCATCTCGGCGTCGGCGCCTTCATGCGCGCCCATCTGGCGGTCTACACCGACGACATCCTCGCCGCCGGCGCCCACGACTGGGGCATCATCGGCGTCAACCCGCTCTCGTCGGCGCCGCGACAGGCTTTGACGCCTCAGGATGGCCTCTACACCGTGGCGCTGCGCGACGCCGCGGGGGATCGGCTGCGCGTCGTCGGCTCACTGCGCGAGGTGTTGGCGGCGCCCGAAGATCCGGGGCTGGCCCTAGCTCGCATGACGGCGCCGGCGACCCGCATCGTCACCCTGACAGTCTCCGAGAAGGGCTACTGCCAGGATGCCGCCACCGGCGCCCTGGACGAGGCGCATCCCGCCATCGTCGCCGACCTGACGGCGGATGCGCTGCCGCGCAGCGTGCCCGGCCTGCTGACCGAGGCGATCCGCCGCCGCCGCGCCGCCGGGCTGGGGCCGTTTACCGTGCTGGTCTGCGACAACCTCTCGCAGAACGGCAGCAAGGCGCACGGCATCGTCACCCGCTTTGCCGCCCTGCGCGACCCTGAGCTCGCCCGCTTCGTCGCCGAGTCCGTCAGCTTCCCCAACACTATGGTCGACCGTATCACCCCAGCCACGCGCGACGAGGACCGCCAAAGCATCTCTGCCCGGCTCGGACTGATCGATGCGTGGCCGGTGATCTGCGAACCGTTCCGCCAGTGGGTCATCGAGGATCGCTTCACCGCTGGGCGGCCGCGCTGGGAAGACGTCGGCGCGACCCTGGTGGACGACGTGCTGCCGTTTGAGATCATGAAACTGCGCTGTCTCAACGGCACGCATTCGGCGATGGCCTATATCGGCGTGCCGGCCGGTCTCGAGACCGTTGCGGCAGCCTTCGGCGACCCCGTCGTCGCCCGCTTCATCGCCCAGCTTTGGACCGAGGACCTAGTGCCGACGGCGCCGCCCGTTCCCGGCGTCGACATCACGCACTACACCGAGGAACTCGCCGGCCGCTACCGGAACCCGAATATCCGGCATCTGACCTTGCAGATCGCCTCGGACGGCTCGCAGAAGCTGCCACCGCGGTTACTGGAGCCGGCGCTCGACCGGCTGCATGCGGGTGGTTCGGCACGGCGGATCGCCTTCGTGGTCGCGGCGTGGATGCGGTTCGTCCTGTGCGTCGACGATCAGGGCTTGGCGTACGACATCCATGATCCGCTGGCGGCCCGGCTGGTGCGCATCGGCCAAAGCTGCGGACGCAACGCCGCGCGCCTGGCCGAGGCGTTGTTCGCGATCACCGAGATCTTCCCCCCGAACTGGTCGCGCAGAGCGCGTTCCGCGCTCAGGTGGTGAAGGATCTCGACCAGATCCTCGCGGTCGGCGTCAGACCGGCGCTGACGGCGTGCACGCGCGACACGTTTCCCAAGGGGGAGAGGTCCATATCCTGACAAGGAGACACCACTGTGCTCGAGACCTGGAGATGGTTTGGCCCCGATGATCCGGTGACGCTCGAAAACGCGCGCCAGGCCGGCGCCGCCGGCATCGTCACCGCACTGCATCATCTGAACCAGGGCGGCGTATGGACGGAAGCCGAGGTGGCGAAGCGCCGAGCCGAGGTGGAAGCCGCGGGGCTCACCTGGGCGGTGGTCGAAAGCATCGGCGTCGGGGAGGAAATCAAGACCCGCTCCGGCGACTTCCGGCGCAAGATCGACAACTACAAGCAGTCGATCCGCAACGTGGCGCGCGCCGGGGTGAAAACCATCTGTTACAACTTCATGGTCATCACCGACTGGACCCGCACCGAGCTGGCGTGGAAGTTGCCCAGCGGAGGGTACGCGCTGCGGTTCGATGCGGTCGATTTCGCGGCCTACGACTTGTTCGTGCTGCGCCGCAACGGGGCCGCGGCGGACTATACGCCCGCCCGCATCGCTGCGGCCGAGGCCCGCTTCAAGGCAACCTCGCCTGAGCAGATGGACAAGCTGGAGAAGGTCCTGATCGACTGGCTGCCGGCGCGTGACTTCGCCTACGACCGCGCCGGTTTTCGCAAGATGTGCGAAGCCTACAAGGAGATCACGCCCGCCGACCTGCGTGCGAACCTGATCGAATTCCTCCGCGAGATCGCCCCGGTGGCGGAGGAGGAAGGCGCACGGCTAGGCATCCACGCCGACGATCCCGCCTTCCCGCTGTTCGGGTTGCCGCGGGTAATGTCCACCGCCGCGGATGTGCGCGCGATGTTCGAGGCGGCGCCAAGCCAGGCCTGCGGGCTGACGCTCTGCACCGGCTCGTTCGGCTCCAACACCAAAAACGACTTGGTCGCCATGGCTGAGGAGTTCGCCCCGCGCATCCACTTCGTCCATCTGCGCAACACCACGCATGAAGCCGACGGTTCGTTCTACGAGGCGGCGCATCTCGACGGCGACACGGACCTGATTGGCGTGGCTGCCGTGATCATGCGCGAGGAGGAGCGGCGGACAGCCGAGGGGCGGCCGGACGCGCAAATCCCGATGCGGCCTGACCACGGTCATCTGCTGCTGGACGACATTGGCAAGAAGGTCAACCCTGGCTACTCCTGCATCGGGCGGCTCAAGGGGCTGGCGGAACTGCGTGGCGTGATGCGCACCATCGAGGCCTTCCGCGCCGGGCGAATTCGCTGAAGTCAGTCCCTGGGATGGATCAGGACGGCATTGTCACGTTCGCGAGTTTTATTTGTCAACCGCGCGACGCGCCTATGTGTTGCGGACAGGGAAATCAATGGCTTGGGGAGCCCCATGGGTGGCGCCGAACCCCGCCAGAATCCGCTATTCTTGGCCAACGTGACAATGCCACGGGCCGGCCAAGAACGCGTATAAGCTCTGAGGTTCCCACGACCATCGAAGGGGAGAAAACGATGAACAGCCACTTCACGCGCCGCGCCTTTACGAAAATTTCGGCGAGCGCGCTCGGTCTCGCCACTCTTTCCGGGCGCGCCTTCGCCGCGCCGCCGCCGCTCTCGCCTGTTTCGCTCAACATCATCGACGTCGCCGGCAACCTGGCTCTCACCCAGAAGGCGCTCGAAGCCTATCGCGCGGCGAAGCCCAATTTCGTCTCGCGCTTGACCTTCACGCAGTCGCTGGCGCCGGAACTGCCGGCCAAGATCAAGGCGCAGCAGAACGCCAATCGCGTCGACATCGATCTGGTGCTCACCGGAACGGACGCGCTCGCCGCCGGCATCGAACAAGGGCTGTGGGTCGAACTGCTGCCGGCGCACGCCGGAGATCTGCCGAAGCTCGACGAGATCTATCTGCCGGCGGCGGCGAAGATGCAGACGCTGGCGCGCGGGCAAGGCGTCGTCGTGACTTATTATCCCTCCGGCCCGCTGCTCGAATACATGCCCGACAGAGTCGCCAAGCCTCCGAAAACGGCCGAAGAGCTTCTCGCCTGGAGCAAGGAGAATCAGGACCGCTTTATGTACGCGCGTCCGGCGAATTCCGGGCCGGGCCGCACCTTCCTGATGGGACTGCCTTATCTGCTCGGCGACGCCGACCCGAGCGATCCGAAGACCGGCTGGGACAAGACCTGGTCGTTCTTGAAGGCGCTCGGCGACAACATCGAGTATTATCCGTCCGGCACCGGCGCGACGATGAAGGAGCTCGGCGAGGGTTCGCGCGACATGATCGCTTCGACGACCGGTTGGGACATCAATCCTCGCGTGCTCGGAATCGTGCCCAGGGAGGCGAAGGTCATCGCGCTGGGCGGCATGCACTGGGTCGCCGACGCGCATTACATGTGCGTTGCCAAGGGCGTCGCCGACGACAAGCTCGCCGTTCTCTTCGATCTCATGAGCTACATGCTGCAGCCGAACAGTCAGGCCTACGCCTACGACAAGGGGTATTTTTATCCTGGCCCCGCGGTGAAGGATGTGCCGCTGTCGATGGCGCCGCAGGAAAGCCAGGACGCGCTGAAGGAATTTGGCCGGCCCGAATACGACGAAATGATCGCGAGCCACCCGATCGAGCTGCCGCTGCCCGCGGACGCCATGGTCGCCGCGTTCAAGCTGTGGGACGAGCGCGTCGGCGGTTCGAAGCGCAAAGGCTGAGCGATGGGCATCCGGGCGGCGAACTTCAGGGAATTGCGCTTCGACAAACTCAGCCGCGCGTTCGGTTCGATGCAGGCGCTCAAGGATGTCGACCTGACGATCGAAAAGGGGGAGTTCGTCGCCCTTCTGGGGCCCTCCGGCTGCGGCAAATCGACGACGCTGAACATTCTCGCCGGCCTGACGCCCGCCACGTCCGGCGGCATCTGGCTCGATTCGACCCGCATCGACACGCTGCGGCCGGAGCAACGCGGCTTCGGCATGGTGTTCCAGAACTATGCGCTGTTTCCGCACATGAGCGTGCGCGCCAACATCGGCTTCGGCCTGAAGATGCGCGGCGCGGCCAAGGCCGAAATCGCGCGCAAGGTCGACGAAACGATCGCAATGGTGCGCCTGCAGGGCCAGGAGGACAAGCTGCCG
This sequence comes from uncultured Alphaproteobacteria bacterium, assembly GCA_963775575.1. Classification (GTDB taxonomy): domain Bacteria; phylum Pseudomonadota; class Alphaproteobacteria; order Rhizobiales; family Beijerinckiaceae; genus Roseiarcus. The sequence continues at coordinate 61,519 of CAVZJG010000001.1, read as the reverse complement.
GGCCAGCTTTCGGGCGGTCAGCAGCAGCGCGTCGCCATCGCGCGCGCTATCGTCGTCGAACCGCCGCTAGTGCTGATGGACGAACCGCTTTCCAATCTCGACGCCAAGCTGCGAATCGAAATGCGCGCGGAAATCCGCCGCATCCACAATTCGCTCGGCGCGACGACGATCTACGTCACGCACGATCAGGAGGAAGCGCTGTCGCTCGCCGACCGCATCGTCGTGATGCGCGAGGGCGCGGTGCGCCAGATCGGCGCGCCGGACGAGCTCTACGCTCGCCCCGCGCATATCGACGTCGCGGAATTCATGGGCTTCCGCAATCGGCTGGCTGGCGCCCTCACCGCGCTCGACGGCGAGCGCACGAGCGTCAGGATCGGCGGCGCGAACCTCGGCGGCGTCGCCCGGGCGCCGATGGCGGTCGGCGATTCGATCGTCGTCGCCGCGAGGCCCGAGGACATGACGGTCGAGGCCGAGGCGGCGGTCTCGATCCCCGTCACGGTGACGAGCTGCGAATTCCACGGCCACGCATTCCTGTGCGGCGGAATTGGCTCGGGCAGCGCGGAGGTCTGGTTCCGCTCCCGGCGAAGGCTGGCGCTGGGCGCTGAGGCGCGGCTAGGCGTCGACGCCGGCAAGGCGCTGGTCTTCCCGACGCGCGAGCCGTGAAGCCGATGACCGACGCGCTTCCGCGCCCCTCGGTGCGCACTAGGCTCGCCGGCCGCGGCGTCGACTCCGTGACGCTGCTAGCGCTGCCGGCGGTGACCCTTCTGTTCGCGCTCTTCGTCTATCCCTTCGGCTACGGCCTGTGGCTGTCCTTCACGCCGAAGGACGGCGGCGCGCTCGCGAATTACGCCAAGTTCTTTTCCGACCCGTTTCTCTACGACACGCTTGCGAAGACGTTTTGGCTCGCCGCGCCAGTCACCGTCCTGAATGTCGTTGTGGCGATCCCGACGGCGTTACGCGTGCGGCTGGCCCGGCGCTCGCGGCTGCTGACGACGATCCTCGTGCTGCCGATCACCCTCGGCACGGTGCTCGTCGCGGAGGGCCTGCTGACTTATCTCGGGCCGCAGGGCTGGCTCAATCGCGTCCTTGTCACCCTCGGCCTGATTTCTCATCCGCTGCGCTTGCTGCACAATTACTGGGGCGTCTTCTTGTCGTTGGTCATCACCGGCTTCCCCTTCGCCTTCTTGCTCACGCTCTCATATGTGAGCGGCGTCGATCCGGCTCTGGAAAACGCCGCGGCGACGCTCGGCGCGGGGCCACGACGGCGCTTCTGGGCCATTCTCCTGCCGCTGTTGCTGCCGGGCCTCGCGATCACCTTGTGCCTTTCGTTCGTGCAGGCCTTTTCGGTGTTCCCCTCGGCGGTGCTGCTCGGCGCGCCCGCCGGGCCGACGCGCGTCATCTCGATCGCCGCCTACCAGGCCGCGTTCGAGGATTATGACTACTCGATGGCCTCGGCGATCGCGATCATCATGGGCGTCGCGCAGCTCGCGGTCGTCGCTTTGATCCTCGCCGGGCGCGGACTCCTCTATCGCGGCCCCGCCGGCGGCGGGAAAGGCTAAAGCGATGCTGCAGCAAGCCTCGCTGTCCTCGCGTCTCTGGTCGCTCGGCGTCTGGGTCGTGATGGGGCTCTTCGTCGTCAACCTGCTGGCGCTGATCGCCGCGGTGGTGACGAGTTCCTTTGCGACGCGCTGGCTCGGCACATGGCTGCCCGCCGGCTGGACCCTCGATTGGTACGGCTCCGCATGGCGCGAGTTCCAGCTTGCCGACGTGCTGACGGTGACGTTCGAGATCGTGGCTCTAGTCGTTGTTCTCTCCGGTCTGATCGGCGTGCCGGCGGCCTATGCGATGGCGCGGCGCGATTTTCCCGGGAAGAGGCTCGTCATGCTGCTGTTCCTGCTGCCGCTGCTCGTCCCGCCGATCACCTACGGAATTCCCTTGGCGACCGTTCTCTACAGGACAGGGCTCGCTGGCTCGATGTCGGGGGTCGTTCTCGCCAACCTGGCGCCGACGACGCCTTTCGTCATTCTGGTGATGATCCCCTACATCGAGCAGATCGATCCACGCATCGAGGCGGCGGCGCGGGTGTTCGGCGCGAACACGCCGCGCTTGTTCGCCCATGTGCTGCTGCCGCTGTTGCTGCCCGGCGTGCTCGCCGCCTTGTTGCTGGTTCTGGTGCGCACGCTGGCGATGTTCGAATTGACCTTCCTTACCGACGGACCGACCAGCCAGACTCTGGTGGTCGCGCTTTATTACGCGGTGTTCGCCGCCGGGGTTCGAGCGGTGCAATCGATCGATGCGATGGCGGTCATCTACATGGCTACGTCGATGGTGTGGTTGCTGATCGCGCTGCGCTTCGTCAACCCGACGCAGATCGTCGCGCGGGCGCGGCGGGAGCCGGGGCGATGAAGCGTATTTCTTAGGGCGGCCTGAACGCTCCGCCGAGTTCCATCGCACGTCCGCGCTATGCGCTCGACGCTGTCAGGATCGGCGTCGTCCACCTGGGCGTCGGCGCCTTTCGCCGCGCCCATCAGGCGTCTATCTCGACGACGCTTGGCGGCGGGCGAATCCGATTGGGCGATTTGCGGCGCGAGCCTGCGCTGGGCCGACGGCACGCGCTGGCGCCGGAGGACGCCCTCTGTACGCTCGCCGTGCACGGGCCCAAGCGTGAGGATCTGCGCGTCGTCGGCGCGTTGCGCTCCCTTCTCGTCGCGCCCGAAGGTCCCGAGCGTCTGATCGCCGCGATGCGCGATCCCGCGGCGCGGATCGTCAGCCTGACGATCACCGAAAAGGGCGCTGTCACGTTCGCGAGTTTTACTTGTCGTTCGCGCGACGCGCCCGGGGGCCGCAGGCAGGGAAATCAATAGCTTGGGGAGCCCCATGGGTAACCGGGGCAGATTTCCGGGCAGAGGGGGGAGTGAAAGCCGACAAAATGTAATTCAAGCTTTCAATGCCGGCGCGCATCCCTGATTCGCTTGAGCGGCTTTCGCATGACGACCTGATCGGCGTGGTGCGCGATCTTATCCATGAAGTGACGGGGCTTCGCGCGGAGAATGAGAAGCTCGTCGGTGCCCTGGGTAAACCTCGCATCGAGCGTCACGCGGTCAAGGACGAGCTTGTGCGGCTGAAGCATTTGCCGCCGCGTCCGCCGCATAGACCTTCCGGCATGGACAAGGCGACGTCCAACTCAATGATCGGCGGTCGCGCGGCCGTGTCGCCCTTGACTCGGGGCGTGGGCGTTGCAGCGCCGCTCGCCGCTTCGACAATCGCCGGCACCAAAGGCGGCGCGCCGGTCTCTTCCCCCGCTTTGCGCCGCGCCTCGCGACGCCATGTGAACAATTGCTGCGGCGTCAGGCCGTGGCGGCGCGCCACATGGCACGCCCGAGCGCCATCCTCGAAGCTCTCGGCGACGATCGCCGCCTTCTCTTGCTCCGTCCAACTGCGCCGTCGCCCCGCGCGAGTGAAAATCTCAACCCGTCGCGCCAGAGCGGGCATGTGGTTCAGCTTGGCGGCCTCCCGCGCGACGTTCCTAAAAAATCACGACGACGCGGTCGACGGACTGAACCTTATCGCCGCCAAGATGACGCCCCATCAGATCGCCGAGGCGCGGCGGCTGGCGCGCGAATGGGCTCCGAAGTGATGACCAAGGCTCTGACGCTCCTGCATCATGAGCGCCGCGAGACGATCGAGCGCCCTCGCGAGCCGCCGGTGCGCCATGCGGCTCGCGGGCACAAGGACGAGCGGCGCGATCGACCCGATGCGCGGTGGTGACATGGTGGTGACACGAAAATACAAAGATAAGCAATGTCAGTTGTTTATGTGGCTGGGGGACCTGGATTCGAACCAAGATTGACGGAGTCAGAGTCCGCAGTTCTACCGTTGAACTATCCCCCAACGGGCGGCGAACGCGTCGGGCCGCGTCGGCTAAATAGCGAAGGCGCGCCGCCGAGGCAAGCGCGGCAAAAAATCGCGGCGCGGTTGACGCGCGGCGCGCTCGGCGGTCTTGCTTTCGCAGCGTAGCTGATTAGAATATGTGCATCATGACGGCTGCGCATAATTTGGGCAAACTTCCCGTTTCGCCCTCTCGCTTCGGACCTGTCCGTTTGGAAGGCGCCGCGATGCTGGCGCCGATGTCGGGCGTCAGCGACCTCGGCATGCGGCGCGCCGCCTGCCGTTTCGGCGCGACCCTGGCGTTCTCTGAAATGGTGGCGAGCGAGACCTTCCTCGCCGGCGAGGTGGAAAGCCGCCTGCGCGCCGAGGGCGAGGGGCTCGCTTGGCATGGCGTGCAACTGGTCGGGCGCGAGCCCGACGCGATGGGCGAAGCGGCGCGGCGCGTCGAGGCCGCGGGCGCAGGGATCATCGACATCAACATGGGCTGTCCGGCCCGGCGCGTCGCCGGCGCGCTGGCGGGCGCCGCGCTGATGCGCGATGTCGATGGCGCGACGCGCATGATCGAGGCGGTCGTAGCGGCGGTGTGGGCGCCGGTGAGCGTGAAGATGCGGCTCGGCTGGGACGAGTCTTCGTGCAACGCGCCGCAATTGGCGCGCCGCGCCGAAGCGGCGGGGGCGGCGATGATCACGGTTCACGCGCGAACGCGCCGCCAGTTCTACGACGGGCGCGCCGATTGGCGCGCGGTCGGGGAAGTCGTCGCCGCGGTCGGCGTTCCCGTCGTCGTCAACGGCGATTGCCGGAGCCTCGAGGACGCGCGCGCGATGCTCGCGGCCTCGGGCGCGCGCGCCGTGATGATCGGCCGCGCCGCGATCGGCGCGCCGTGGATCGTCGGGGGAATCGCGCGCGCCCTGAAAACCGGTGCGCGATTCGAACAGCCGCCGCTCGCCGAGCGCGGCGAGGCCGCGCTGTCGCATTTCGATTCGTTGCTCGTCGCGCTGGGCCGGCGCGCGGGGCTTCGTCACGCGCGCAAGCATCTCGCCGCCTACGCCGAGAAGGCGGGCGCCGCGCCGGCGATCCGCCGCGCGCTGGTGACGAGCGAGGACGCCGACGTCGCCATGGGGCTGCTGGCGCGCGTTTTCGAGCCCGCCGAGGCGAGGGAGGCCGCATGAACTCGCCCGATCGCTCGAGTAGCGCGCCCGCCGCGGCGCGGCCCGATTCGACTCAGTTGCTCAACGCGCTGCCGCAGCCGCTGTTGGCGATCGGCGCCGACGGCGCCATTTGGGAGGTCAACGCCGCGGCGGAGCACTTTTTCGACATGGGCCGCGCGACGCTGTTGCGCTCGCGCCTGGCCGACATTCTGCCGTTCGGTTCGCCGGTCCTTGGGCTGGTCGCCGACGCGATGGCCGATCAGGCGACGGTCAGCGGCTACAAATTCGACGTCTCCACGCCCCGCACCGGCCTCGGCCGCATCGTCGACGCCTTCGTCTCTCCGCTGCCGCAAAGCGACGATGGCGCGATCTTGTTGCTGCAAGAACGGTCAATTGCCGAAAAAATGGACAGGCAATGGACGCACCGCAGCGCCGCCCGCTCGGTGACCGCGCTCGGCGCCATGCTCGCCCACGAGATCAAGAACCCGCTCTCGGGCATCCGCGGCGCCGCGCAACTGTTGGAAAGCTCGGTCGGCGACGACGATCGCGCGTTGACGCGGCTGATTTGCGACGAGACCGACCGCATCGTCAAACTGGTCGATCGCATGGGGGCGTTTTCCGACGAACGCCCCGGTTCGCGCGAGAGCCTCAACATTCATGCGGTGCTCGATCACGTCAAGCGCCTCGCGCAGGCGGGGTTCGCGCGCCACATCCGCTTCGTCGCCGTCTACGATCCCTCGTTGCCGCACGTGCTGGGCTCGCGCGACCAGCTGATCCAGGTCTTCCTAAATTTGGTGAAGAACGCGGCAGAAGCTATTGGCGATGAAAGCATTGACGGCGAGATCCTCATCTCGACGGCGTATCGCCCCGGCGTGCGGCTGAAGGCCGGCGCGGGAACCGACCGGGTCAGTCTTCCGCTGGAAATCTGCATCCGCGACAACGGGCCGGGCGTGGCCGCCGACATCGCCGGCGATCTCTTCGATCCCTTCGTCACCTCCAAGGCGTCGGGTTCTGGCCTGGGACTTGCTTTGGTGGCCAAAGTGATCGGGGACCATGGCGGGGTCGTCGAATTCGAATCCCATCCGCGCCGAACGATTTTTCGAGTGCTGATGCCGCTCGAGGCGCAACGACCGCCCGGCGTCGCGGGGGCGGGGGCGGGGGCGGACGCGGGCGGCGGCGAGGACCCTCGCCTCGACCCCGCCATACGCTAGGGAGGCCCGTCGGAACGGACAAAGCGCGAATCTCTGGTGAAATTCTGCGCCGGTCGGATCGTCGAGGGGTTGGGGAGCGCGCGCAAGGAGTTGCTTCATGCCGTCAGGGCACATTCTCGTCGCCGACGACGACGCGGCGATCAGAACCGTTCTCAATCAGGCGCTTTCGCGCGCCGGCTACGAGGTGCGCGCCACGGGAACCGTCGCCGGCCTGTGGCGCTGGGTCGCCGCCGGGGAGGGCGACCTCGTGATCACCGACGTCGTCATGCCCGACGACAACGCTTTCGAATTGCTGCCGCGCATCAAGCGGATGCGGCCCGACCTGCCGATCATCGTCATGAGCGCGCAAAACACCTTCATGACGGCGATCAAGGCTTCGGAGCGCGGCGCCTACGAGTATTTGCCCAAACCCTTCGACTTGAAGGAGCTGGTGGCGATCGTCGGGCGCGCCTTGGCCCAGCCTCGCCGCCGGCGCGAAAACGCCGCCGAACCGCTGGCGGCCGCCGACCAGATGCCGCTGGTCGGCCGCTCGCCGGCGATGCAGGAAATCTTCCGCTCGCTGGCGCGGCTGATGCAGACCGATCTGACGGTGATGATCTCCGGCGAATCGGGCACCGGCAAGGAACTGGTGGCGCGCGCGCTGCACGACTACGGCAAGCGCAAGGCCGGCCCCTTCGTCGCCATCAACATGGCGGCGATCCCGCGCGAGCTGATCGAAAGCGAGCTGTTCGGCCACGAGAAGGGGGCGTTCACCGGCGCCAACGCGCGCTCGGTGGGGCGTTTCGAACAGGCCGAGGGCGGCACGCTGTTCCTCGACGAGATCGGCGACATGCCGATGGAGGCGCAGACCCGGTTGCTTCGCGTGCTGCAACAGGGCGAATACACCACGGTCGGCGGACGCACGCCGATCAAGACCAACGTCCGCATCGTTGCCGCCACCAACAAAGATCTTCGCTACGCCATTCAGCAGGGCGCGTTCCGCGAGGATCTGTTCTTCCGCCTCAACGTGGTGCCGTTGCGCCTGCCGCCGTTGCGCGAGCGCACCGAGGACATTCCCGATCTGGTGCGCCATTTCTTTCAAAGAGGCGTCGCCGAGGGACTGGCGCCGAAAATTCTCGACGCCGCCGCGATGGATCGGCTGCGCCGTCACCCCTGGCCCGGCAACATCCGCGAACTGGAGAATTTGACCCGCCGCATCGCCGCCCTCTATCCCCAGGAGGACATCGGCGAGTCGTTGATCGAGGCCGAACTCGGCCACAACGCGCCGCTGCAGAGCCTCGGCGCGCCCGTCGGCGCCGATCTCGGCGGCGTCCAGCGCGAATCGGCCGCCGCGCAAGAGCAGTTCGTCTCCGGGCTCGAGCGTCACGTCGCCGAATTGTTCCGCTCTTACGGCGATTCCTTGCCCCCGGTCGGATTGTATCATCGCGTGCTGCGCGATCTCGAGGTGCCGCTGATCGTCGCCACGCTGACCGTCACGCGCGGCAACCAGATCAAGGCGGCGGAGATTTTGGGGCTCAATCGCAATACCTTGCGCAAGAAAATTCGCGATCTGGATTTGCGCGGCGTGCGCGGGGTCAAGTGAGCTCCGCCCCCATTTTGTCGTAATCTTGCAACATCGTTGCATTGGCGCCACGTTTTGATCCGGGCGCGGGCGGCGGCGAAGATTGCGGACGTGACCATCCAACCATCGCAAGGGAACGCCCGGGCTTCGGCGCCTCGGGAGCGCGCCGAACGCTCCGGCGAAGGACGGATGTCCGGGCTGTTCGGCCCGATCGCGGTCGCCGGCGCGCTGATTCTCGCGCTCGCGACCTTCGTCGTCTTCGCGGGATTCACGCCGATCATTCCCACGCCCATGGTGGTGTTGGCGATCCTGGGCGGCGACGGGCTGATCATCGTTTGGCTGCTCGTGCTGATCGTCCTGGAACTGCGCAACCTGCGCGCCGCGCGCCGCGCCGCGCGCGCCGGCGCGCGGCTGCACAATCGCGTCGTCGCGCTGTTCTCGTTGGTCGCGGCGATTCCGGCGCTGGTCACCGCCGTGGTCGCCACCGTGTCGGTCGAATGGGCGATCAATCCGGCGTTCATGAAGGACGTCGGGGCGTTCCTCGCCGAATCCGGCCAGTTGGCGCAAGTCTATCGCGAATCGCAGTGCAGCGCCCTGCTGCGCGGGGCCGAACTGACGGCGGGCGATCTCTCGCAGGCCGCGCGCCTGCTGCGCTCCAACGCCGATTTGTTTCGCGACTATCTCAGCGCGCGCGCGCGCGCGCTCGGCTTCTCCGCCGCGGCGGTGATCCGGCCCGACGGGTCGGTCGTCGTGATGGCCGCGGGTTCCGACGCCAAGCTGATCGCCAAGCCGGAAGCTTCCGACTTGGCCGCCGCCGTCGCGCGACAGCCGTATTGCGGCCTGCTGGGCAGGGGCGACGTTTTCGTCGCGATGCGGCCGATCGACGGCATGAACGACGCTTACTTCTACGCGGCGCGGACATTCGACCCGGCTTCGGACAGGCTGGCGCGCGAGGCCGCCGGCGTTTCGGCGATCTTCGCCAATTTCCAGGCGCACCGGCACAACATCGAGTTGGGGTTCGCCAGCGTGTTCGTGATGCTGTCGCTGACGATGCTGATTTCGGCGGTGTGGATGGGCCTGACCTTCGCCAATCAGCTCGTCGGGCCGATACGGCGCCTGATCCGCGCCACCGACGAAGTCGCCTCCGGCAATCTCTACGTGCAGGTGCCGACGCGCCGTTCCGAAGGCGACCTCGGCCATCTCGGCGAGACGTTCGACAAGATGACCATGGAGCTGCGCCAGCAGCGCAACCACCTGACCGCCGCCAACGCGCTCAACGACGAGCGGCGCGCGTTCATCGAGGCGGTGCTTTCCGGCGTGCCCGCGAGCGTGCTCGGCGTCGATTCCCAGGGCGTCGTCACGGTCAGCAACGTCGCCGCCGACCGGCTGCTGTGCGCGAGCCACGAGGCGGGAGGGTTGGTCGGCCGACATATCGGCGACATCCTTCCCCGGCTCGCTCAGATCCTGGCGGAAGCGCGGTCGATGAATCTCAAATCGCATCAGGCGCAGGCGACGTTGACGCGCGAGGGGCGCGAGCGCCTGCTCAACGTGCGGGTGACCGGCGATCCGCAGCGCGAGGATCAAGGCAGCGTGATCACGCTCGACGACATCAGCGAACTCGTCACCGCCCAACGCAGCGCCGCCTGGGCGGACGTAGCCCGCCGCATCGCGCACGAGATCAAGAATCCGTTGACGCCGATCCAGCTTTCCGCCGAGCGGCTCAAGCGCCGTTACGGCCGCACGATCGTCGAGGGCAAGGACGTCTTCGACCAATGCACGGACACCATCATCCGCCAGGTCGACGACATCAAGCGCATGGTCGACGAGTTCTCCTCCTTCACCCGCATGCCCAGGGCGCGCCCGATCCCGGACGATCTTTCCGATTGCGTGCGCCAGGCGATGTTCCTGATGCGCATCGGCCGACCGGAGATCGCGATCGAGGACGACTTGCCCGATCAGCCGGTGACGGCCGAATTCGACCGCCGGCTGATCGCGCAGGCGCTGACCAACGTGCTCAAGAACGCCTGCGAAGGCGTCGACGCGCTCGGGTCGGGCCGAGAAGGCGGCAAGATCCGCGTCGTTCTGCGGCGCGACGCCGACGGCTTCGCGCGCATTTCGGTCAGCGACAACGGCAAGGGATTTCCCGACGAGGATCGCCATAAATTGGCCGAACCCTACGTGACCACGCGCGCCGAAGGCGCCGGGCTCGGCTTGCCGATCGTGATGAAGATATTCGAGGATCATCACGGCGCCGTCGAGTTGCTCGACGGGCTGCCGCGCGCCGACGGCGGCCATGGCGCGCAAGTTCTGATGAAGCTGCCCGTTCGCGCCCGCTCCGAGCCGGTCGACGAGCTCGCCGCGCAAGCCCCTCCCACGACAGGCGTTGATCCCGATGCCCACTGACATCCTGATCGTCGACGACGAAGACGACATTCGCGAGCTCGTCTCCGGAATTCTGTCCGACGAAGGGCACGCGACGCGCCTGGCGTGCAATTCCGACGAGGCGCTGGCCGCGATCGAAGCGCGCCGGCCGCAGCTCGTGCTGCTCGACATCTGGTTGCAGGGCTCGCGGCTCGACGGCTTGCAACTGCTGGAGATCATCAAACAGCAGCACCAGAACGTGCCGGTGGTGATGATTTCCGGCCACGGCAACATCGAGACCGCAGTGACCGCGATCAAACTGGGCGCTTACGATTTCATCGAAAAGCCGTTCAAGGCAGATCGGTTGATCCTGATCGCCGAGCGCGCGCTGGAGACCTCTCGGCTCAAGCGCGAGGTGAACGATCTCCGGGTGCGCGCCGGCGCGGTCAACCGCATGGTCGGGACTTCCTCCGCCATCGCCAACTTGAAGCGCATCGTCGATCGGCTCGGCCCTGCCAATTCGCGGGTGCTCGTTTCCGGCCCGCCGGGGGCGGGCAAGGAATTGACCGCGCGATTGATCCACGCCCATTCGGTGCGCGCCGAGGGTCCCTTCGTCGTTCTCAACGCGCCGACGATCACGCCCGACAACATGGAGGCCGAGCTGTTCGGGGTCGAGGCGGGGCCCGATCGTCCGCGGCGCGTGGGCGCGCTGGAAGAGGCGCACAGCGGCACGCTCTATCTCGACGAAATCGCCGACATGCCGCTGGAGACGCAGGCGAAGATCGTGCGCGTGCTGGTCGACCAGAATTTTCAGCGCGTCGGCGGATCGGCGCGCGTCCATGTCGACGTGCGCGTCATATCCTCGACCAGCCGCGATCTCGCCCAGGCGATCACCGACGGGCAGTTCCGCGAGGACCTCTTCCACCGGCTTTCGGTGGTGCCCATTCGCGTCCCCTCGCTCGCCGAACGACGCGAGGACATTCCCGAACTGGTGCAATATTTCATGGAGCAGGTCGCCGCGGTCATGGGCGTGCCGCCGCGGCGCATCGCCGCCGACGCCATGGCGGTGCTGCAATCGCACGATTGGCCCGGCAACATCCGACAGCTCCGCAACAATATCGAGCGTCTGATGATTCTGGTCGCGGGCGACCCGGAGGCGGAAATCACCGCCGCGATGCTGCCGGCGGAAGTCGGCGCGCTGGTGCCAGCCATTCCCACCGGCGTCGGCGGCGAAAAATTGATGAGCATCCCCTTGCGCGAGGCGCGCGAAGTGTTCGAGCGCGAATATCTGGTGGCGCAGATCAACCGTTTCGGCGGCAACATTTCCCGCACCGCCGAATTCATCGGCATGGAGCGATCGGCCTTGCACCGCAAGCTGAAGTCGCTCGGCGTCGACTGAACGTAAGAATCCCGTTCGAGCCCCGCATGAGCCGCATCGCCTACGTCAACGGCCGCTACCTTCGCCTCGCCGAGGCTGCCGTTTCGATCGAGGATCGCGCGTTCCAGTTCGGCGACGGCGTCTACGAGGTCTGCCAGGTCGAGGGCGGCGCGCTGATCGAGGAGGGCCGCCACCTCGAGCGGCTGGAGCGTTCGCTGAAGGTGCTGCGGATCGCCGCTCCCGTCGGCGAGCCGGCGCTGCGCCGGATCCTGCGCGAAGTCGTGGCGCGCAATCGCGTCCGCGACGGCCTCGTCTACATCCAGATTTCGCGCGGCGTCGCCAGGCGCGATCACGGCTTTCCCGGCGCGGGCGTCGCCCCTGGGCTGGTCGTCGCCGCCAAATCGATCGATCCCAGGCTCGGCGAAGCCAACGCGCGCCGCGGCGTTGGAATCGTGACGCTCGCCGACGAACGCTGGGCGCATCCGCATATCAAGACGTTGCAACTGCTGCCTAATGTGTTGGCGAAACAGGCCGCGCGCGAGGCCGGCGCCTATGAAGCTTGGCTCGTCGATGCTCACGGCTTCGTCACCGAGGGCGCTTCGACCAACGCCTGGATCGTCGCCGAGGACGGCGCCCTGGTCACCCGGCAGGCCGATCGGGCGATCCTGCGCGGCGTGACCCGCGCGAAGCTGCTCGATATCGCCCAGCGCCTGGGGTTTTCGTTTCAGGAGCGCCCCTTTTCGCTCGAGGAGGCTTTTCGCGCGCGCGAAGCGTTCTTTTCCAGCGCGATGGCCATCGCCATGCCGGTCGTCGCCATCGACGGCCGCACGATCGGCGACGGCCGGCCGGGGAGGCTGACCTTGGCGCTGCGGCGCGCGTTCCGCGACTTCGCCCGCCGCACGTAGGCGACTTTTTTCGGCGCTTCGCCGGCCGCGCGGATGGCGCGCCGGCGCGAAAATGCTATAGGGTTGGCCGGCGTCGCGTGGGGGGCGAGACGCGCCGAGCCGGCTCGACAAAATAGCCGCGTCAAGCGGCGCAACGCACAAAGCGGGATAAACTCATGCCTAGCGAAAAGACGCAAAATTTGCAGGACACGTTCCTCAACCATGTGCGCAAGACCAAGACGTCGGTCACCATTTTTCTCGTCAACGGCGTCAAATTGCAGGGCTTCGTGACTTGGTTCGACAATTTCTGCGTTCTGCTGCGGCGCGACGGCCATTCTCAGCTCGTCTACAAGCACGCGATCTCGACCATCATGCCGGCGAGCCCGATCACCATGTTCGAAGCGGCCGAAGAGGACGCGGAGCAACATTGAGACCCCATTGAGCGAGCCCGGCGCCGAGGATCGCCTCGGCAAACGCGAACAAGCGGTCGCGGCCCGCACGCGGACGCTGGTCGTTTGTCCCCATTCGACTTCGCGCGGGGCGGTCGCCGAGCGCTTGCGCGCGCGCAGCCCCGAGGCGCGGCGCGAGGAGGCGGTCGGCCTGGCGCGCGCCATCGACCTCGCCGTCGTCGACTCGGCGCTGGTTCCGTTGAGCGGAATCCGTCCGGCGACCTACCTCGGCAAGGGCAAGGTCGCCGAGTTCGCGGCGCGCGTCGAGGCCGACGCGATCGATCTGGTGGCGATGGACTGCGCGCTTTCGCCGGTGCAGCAGCGCAATCTGGAAAAGGAGTTCAAGGCCAAGGTCATCGACCGCACCGGCCTGATCCTGGAGATCTTCGGCCGCCGCGCGCGCACCGCCGAGGGCGCGCTGCAGGTGGAGCTCGCCCATCTCGACTACCAGAAATCGCGCCTGGTGCGCTCCTGGACCCACTTGGAGCGGCAGCGCGGCGGCTTCGGCTTCCTCGGCGGGCCCGGCGAAACCCAGATCGAGACCGACCGCCGCCTGATCGAAGAGCGCATGGTCCGCATCGAGCGCGACCTCGACAAGGTCAAGAAGACGCGGGCGTTGCACCGCGCCAGCCGCGCCGACGTTCCGTATCCGATCGTCGCGCTGGTCGGCTACACCAACGCCGGCAAATCGACCTTGTTCAACCGCCTGACCCGCGCCGAAGTCGCCGCCGCCGACATGCTGTTCGCCACCCTCGATCCGACGATGCGGCTGATCAAATTTCCGCACGGCGGCGCGGCGATCCTCTCCGACACCGTCGGCTTCATCTCGGATTTGCCGACCATGCTGATTTCGGCGTTCCGCGCCACGCTCGAAGAGGTACGCGCCGCCGACGTCATCGTCCACGTGCGCGATATCGCCCACGCCGATTCCGACGCTCAGGCGAAAGACGTGGAGGCGATTCTTGCCGAACTCGGCGTCGCCGGAGCGGCGGAAAAATTGATCGAGGCGTGGAACAAGCTCGACAAGCTCGACGCTCCCCATCGCGCCGCGCTGGCGCTGGGGCAGAGCGAGGGCGCGCCGATCGCCGTTTCCGCGCTGACCGGCGAGGGGCTCGATTCGCTTCTCGCCGCGATCGAGACGCGCCTCGCGCGCGGCCGCTCGCTCATCGAGCTCGACATCGAGGCGAGCGACGGGCAGGGGCTGCACTGGCTTTACGAGAACGCCGAAGTGATGGCGCGCGAGACGGGCGAAGACGGTCGCGTCCACGTCACCGTGCGCGTAGCCGCGGACAAGGTCGCGCGGGTGAAGCGGCGATTCGCGGGGACGGAGCGGTAGGGGCGGGGGCGCGTTGCCGAATTGGCGACGAGCACGGGCTGGGCGGGCGCGTGAGAGCGGGCGGGGATTTGGTGAGGCGTCGGTATAACGCGGCAGACTCAGCAGTCATGGCGGAAACCTACGTCATCTTACGCAGCGCATGGTGCAACCGGTGGACCACACGATGTTCGGCGCCGCAGCGATCCGCGCCGGTCGCCTCAAAGTTCTTCAGCTGGTTCCGGCGATCGCGATACAATGCCGTCTGTGCGCTCCCGCAGTCTGCCGGTCTGGTTCTCGAGAGTTCCCTGGAAAGGCAGAGAGGGGCGCTGTTGTCGTCGATCTACCGTGGCGAGATCCATTTTCGGCGCAGGCTCGTTCGCGAAGCAAATCGGATTTTCGAACAGGCGCGAGACCTCTTGTATCGCTGGCCGACGCAGCTTCGACGTCGGATCGATTTCGAGTGAGCAGCCTCAGACTCATGCGATTGCCGCGAACCTTGAACGCGCGCCAATCGCACGTCGCGAAACGGCGAGGGTCACGAGTCGGAACAGGCGGAGCGCTTGCGCGTGACAATAGCCTGACCGAAAGCTTCGGCGCCCCGAGACCCGATTCGAGCCGGTTGATGAGACATTTGACCGTCGTCCGCCGGCCGATCGCCTTGCCAATGCCAAGATTGACGCTGTCAACGGCTTCGGCGGCGCAGATCGTCGACGCGCTGGCTTGCGTGAGGACGGGCCAACGGAATTGGCGCGGCTTGCGTTGTGCGAAGGTTCGGCCGCCATCGAGACGCTCTTGTCTCATGAGTTTTGCTTTTGAGCCGCAATCGCACGAACGTCCGGATCGCGTCAAACCGAGGACACGCGCGCGATTTCGATAGGGGATTGCATGCGGCTTCCGCGTAACCCGTTGACCAAATGGTGGCGGCGTCGCTTTCCGGCATATGGTCGCTTTCGACCCGTGTGGCGACCCCAGCGGCGCGCGGCGACGAAGTCAGGCGCCGCCTTCGCCAGCCTTCCGCGGGTGGCGGCGATCGCCACCATGCCCGGCCGCCTGGATACCTTTGAGAAGGTCCTGCCGGCGATCCAAGCCCAAGTCGATCATGTCTTCGTCTATCTTGACGGCTACGACGCGGCGCCAATCTTCCTGCAAGGCCTCGACCGGATCACTGTGCGCCACGCCCAGGATCTCGGCGATTTGCACGCCAGCAGCCGTTTTCTCTGTCTTCAGGACCTTGTCGCTCCCACGGTGGTGGCGATCGTGGACGACGACATCGTCTATCCGCCGGACTATGTAGATCGTCTGGTCGAATGCCTGCAGTGTGTGGATGGCCGAGCGATTGTCGGGGTGCATGGGCGCATCTTCAAGGCGCCGCACCGATCCTACGTCTGCGACGCGGACGCGCTGCATTTCGCTCAAGGACTAGCGCGGCCCCGCCAGGTGCACGAAGTGGGGACCGGAACCTGCGCTTTTATTTCGAGCCGCTTCGATGTCAATCCGACCGAGTGGCGGCGGTGCAACATGGACGATCTGAGTGTTGCTGCCGAGGCGCAGAGACGTGGCCTGCCGCTGGTCGCCATGGCCCGAGCGCCTCAGTGGCTGAAACCCTATGCCGAGAACCAGCCCGACAGCCTCTGGGCCAAGGCCTTGATCGACGACATCGAACAAACCCGGCGAATGCGCGAACTCCTTGGGCTCTCCGCCTGACCGTCGAATGACGGCGACACCTCCCAGACGATTTCGTGAAGGCCCGAAACCAAGCCCGAAGCGGGCGTGAAGTCGCCGAGGCGCGGCGCTTGAGCGTGCTGGCTGGCGTAAAGCCCAATCCATTGCATCTTGCGCGCCGCGTCGGAAGAATCGAGCGGCGACACAATGCGGCAAAGTGGCGCTCCCGCAAAGACTTGGGCCGCACGACGCAGTCCGGCTTTTCGCACGCTGGCGACGCTTGCATAGTGCAAGTCCTCGTACAAGAACACGACGCAGCGGCGGCGCAGTGCGTCGTATGCTCCCCTTACGGCCAACAAGGTCGAAAGGTGATTGCGATGTCCGCCTATGCCCATTGGGCAGTAAAGGCTGGCCGCGCCCGGTTCGCTTTCGGCCGGCAGCAGGGCCAGCAAGTAAGGCACGAGCGTCGCCGATAGGGAGGCGACCTCGACGTCGAGACGAGCAAGATCGAAGGGCTCGTAGCCGATCAACGGCGGCTCACGCAGCCCGAGGTCGTGTCGCGCCAGCCCGGCGATCTGAACGAACCGTTGATCCTCCTCGCGCCGCAGCTGACTGACGATCTCCGCCCGGGACTCTTCGTCAGCCGGGAGACCCACCTTAGCCGGCGCGTAGCGGCTAAGCGTGAACAAGTTCACCAACTCGCCGCCGAGCCGGCCTGCTAGGTGGCCGATGGAGAAGCAGACGTCGTCGTGGTGGGGCGACAGATAAATGTGCACGTTCGGCTGAATATAGCGGGCATCGGCAAGATACAAGAAAGAGGCCGATCTTCGGCGCGCGCGGCGCGCGTCGGGATCAGGCGCTCACGAGTTGCGCCCGGCTGGCGGCAAGCAAGAGCGGCATATCGCTACGCGCCTCGCAAGCGGCCGCTCGCTGATCGACCTCGACCTCGCGCCCGATGACGGGCAGGGGCTGCACTGGCTCTATGAGAACGCCGAAGTGATGGCGCGCGAGACGGGCGAAGACGGCCGCGTCCACGTCACCGTGCGCGTGGGCGCCGACAAGGTCGCGCGAGTGAAGCGGCGGTTCGCGGGGGCGGAGCGGTAGGGGCGGGGGCGGCGTGTCGGGCCGGCGAACGAGAGCGGGGAACGGGGACTTACGGCATGAGTTACCGGGGACGTGATGCGCAATGCAATATCTATCGGCTTCAGCCGCAAAGTCGACCGAAGCCTCCTCATGAACTGTCGCCTTGCGCATCGCGTCCCCGCAACCCGAGGCGGCGCCGGATCGGCGCCGGGAACCAAATGCAGAGCACACATTCTCATGTTGCGTTGACACATTCTTATATTGCGTTTAATAATCCGTGCCGTGCATAATACCATGCCTCGCTGCCCGCGCCGGCGCCGGGCGGTGAACGCGTCAGTCGCGGCGTCATCAGTGAAAGCCGCTTATCTCTAAGCCGGCGATGGGGGAGACAACAATGCTGCGTAAATCAGCGTTATTTGCGGTCGTGGCCG
Organism: uncultured Alphaproteobacteria bacterium; assembly: GCA_963775575.1. Taxonomy (GTDB): domain Bacteria; phylum Pseudomonadota; class Alphaproteobacteria; order Rhizobiales; family Beijerinckiaceae; genus Roseiarcus. The sequence goes on along the minus strand of CAVZJG010000001.1, from coordinate 44,148 downwards.
GATTGGCCCTGGCCATGGCGTCGCACGGCGCGGAGGCCGCCGGGAAGATCAAGATCGGCTTTCTGCCGGGCGTCGTCGATCCGTTCTATCAGGTCATGCAACTCGGGGTCGAGGTGGCGGCGAAAGACCTCGGGGTCGATGTCGTCACGCAGGTCCCGCCGACGTGGGGCGTCGACGCGGAGACGCCGATCCTCGATGCGATGGTCGCGCGCGGCGACCTCAACTACATCATCACCGCGCCAGTCGACAAGGATCAGATGGTCGGTCCGCTGAAGGCCGCGGCCGACGCCGGCATCAAGGTGATCACCGTCGACACGTTCCTGGGCGATAGCGACTACGTCAAAGGCCCGGTGAAGTTCCCGCTCAGCTACATCGGCTCGGACAACACCGAGGGCGGCCGGATCGCAGCGCGCGGGCTCGCCAAGGCGATCGGCGGCAAGGGCACGGTCTACATCAATTCGACCAACCCCAACGTCAGCTCGGTCGAGGGCCGCGAGATCGGCTTCAAGGAGGCGATGGCGAAGGAATTCCCGAACATCAAGGTGCTCGGGCCGGACTATAACCTCGACGACCCCAACAAGGCCGCGCAGCAGACCGCGGCGGCGCTGCAGCGCAATCCCGACCTCGCCGGCGTGTTCGGCACCAACGTCTACAGCGCCCAGGGCGCGGGCACGGCGGTGGTCAACGCGGGCCTCGGCGGCCACGTCCAGGTCGTCGCCTACGACGCCACGCAGCTCGCCATCGAGCTGATGAACAAGGGCGTCGTCACCCTGGTGCTGGCGCAGAAGCCCTTCGACATGGGCTATATGGCGGTGCAGTTTGCGGCCGCCGACGCGGCGGGGGTGACGAGCCTGCCGCGCCGCGTCGAAACCGGCTTCGCCATCATCGACAAGGACAACGTGAAGGATCCGGAGATCGCCCGCTTCATCTACAAAGTGCCGGGCAAATGAACCGGTCCGAGTGAAATAGAGTCGGGGGCGCTCGAGCGCGGCGCCCCCGATCTGTTTTCGGTTCCCATTCGCTCCCGCATAATCTCGAGGACGCCGACACGTGACCGACCGCGGGTCGAGAATTGCCTTGCCCGCCGAGGCGGCGCCCCCAGGGCGGCGGACGCCGGCCCAGCGGCTCGCCCTGCTGTTCAGCCGCATATGGGCGTGGCTCTTCCTCGCTTTGATGGTGCTGTTCTTCGTCGCCGCGGTGCCGCTGGCCAGCGGCGGCGACGTCAATTTCCTGACCATTCGCAATTCCCAGAACATCCTGGTCGCGATCATTCCGGTGCTGCTGCTCGGACTGGGGCAGACCTTCGTCATCATCACCGCCGGCATCGACTTGTCGGTGGGATGGGTGATGAGCCTCGGCTCGGTTCTCTCGGCGCTCGCCCTGCGCTGGGCGTTCAATAGCGGGGCGCCGCTGTTTCCCGCGGTCGTCGCCGGCCTGATCGCCGGCGTCGCCGGCGCGGCGGCGGTCGGCTTCGTCAACGGCGTCATCATCGCCAAGCTCAAGGTCCCGGCGTTCATCGTCACGCTCGGCACCTCGTTCATCGTGCGCGGCGTCGCCTACCTGATGTCGCAGAACACCACGGTGATTGGGCTGCCCGCCGGCGTTCGCGCCTACGGCAACGACGCGCTGCTCTACTACATCCACGGCGAGGGCGGCGGCGTCTATTTCTTCAACCGACCCGAGGTCGGCGGCGAGCTGCTGCGCCGCATGGACACCATCCTGCCCTACCCCGTCATCGCCACCGCCTTCGTCGTCGCCGCCACGATGTTCCTGCTCGGCCGGACCCAGTTCGGCCGTCACACCTACGCCATCGGCGGCAGCATGGAGGCGGCGGAGCGCGCCGGCATTCCGGTCGACCGTCACCTCATCAAAATCTACATGCTTTCCGCGGCGACCGCGGGGATCGCCGGCTTCCTGTCGACGCTGCGCTTCACCGCGGGATCCGCGGTGATCGGCGATCCTCTGCTTCTGTCTTCGATCGCCGCGGTGATCATCGGCGGGGTCAGCATGTTCGGCGGCGCGGGAACGGTCACCGGCACGGTGATCGGGGCTCTCATCGTCGCGATCCTGACGACGGGGCTGGTGATGCTCAACGTCGAAGCCTTCTGGCAGTTCATCGTCGTGGGAACGGTGGTCATCGTGGCGGTGCTGATCGACCAGTCTCGCGACCTGATCACCGGTCGCCACCGCGGGGGGCCGCCGACATGACGGAACCGCTTCTCTCGGTGCGCGCCGTCACCAAGCGCTTCGGCGGCCTCGTCGCCGTGAACGCCGTGAGCTTCGACATCCGTCGCGGCGAAGTCTTCGGGCTGCTCGGCGACAACGCCGCGGGAAAATCGACGCTGATCAAATGCATCTCCGGCGTTCATCACCCCGAGGAGGGCGAGATCTTCTTCGAGGGCGAGCGCGCGCAGTTCGCCCGCCCGATCGACGCCCGCCGCCACGGCGTCGAAACCATCTACCAGGACCTCGCGCTCGCCAACAATCTCGATGTCGGCGCCAACATCTTTCTCGGGCGCGAGGTCAAGAAGCGCTATTTCGGCGGGCTGGTCCACACGCTCGACGACAAGACCATGCTGCGCGAATTGCGGCGAACCCTCGACGCCCTGCAAATCCAGTTTCCCACCCTCACCCAGCCGATCGAGACCCTTTCCGGCGGGCAGCGCCAGGCGGTCGCCATCGCCCGCGCGGTCTATTGGGAGGCGAAACTCGTGATCATGGACGAGCCGACCAACAATCTCGGCGTCCCCGAGCAGAAGAAGGTGCTCGAACTCATTCGCCGCCTGCGCGACCAGGGCGTGCCGGTGATCCTGATCACCCACATCCTGCCTGACGTGTTCGCGGTGACCGACCGTCTCATCGTCATGCACCGCGGCCGCAAGGTCGCCGAGAAAGTCACCGCCGAGACGAACGCCGAGGAGCTGGTGCAATACATGGTCGGCGCCCGCAGCGACACCAACGCAGGCGTCCCCGGGCCGCAGAGAGAGGCGTCCGCGCCGCACTGAGTTTGCGGACCGGATGCGATCGCTTTCGCGGCGTTACGGTGGCGCGGCGGCGAATTCTGCCATTCGTATCACGTCCTCATAGACCCTCGGCTTGGCTTGTCGTCGCGAGCCTCCTGGCGAGCGGCGGCGCTCCAGCGAGAAACCGACGAACGTGGCCTGCCCGCCACGCGTGAGATAGGGTGGGGATTTGCAAGGCGCCGCCGTGACGCCGCGGGGTCCGTCGGGCTCTTGCCGCCCCCTTCGACGGGTCGCCCGCCGACGACGGGGACGAGCCGGCGCCGCGATGGATCCTAGCGGGCCGCCACGAATTGGCGCGAACCTGCGCGTGTTCCGACCCTGGAGGCGAGCCGATGAACGTCTATCGCCTGGACCCGATCGACCCCAGCCATCCCAGTTGGCGATATTCGGACGAAAAGGACACCGTCTGGGCCTGCGCGCCGACCGCGAAAGAGGCGCGCGACCTGGTCGCCGCCAAGTCCGGCTTCGCCAGGCATGAAGCGCCGGGAGTCAAATCGCCCTGGCGGGACCCGACGGTCGCGTCCTGCGCGCTCGAGCCGACCATGTCGCTGATGAGCGAGGGAACCGTGGTCAGGGAAGACGGCAGCCTGGTCGAATTCTAGAGGCGAGGGCGCCGCGGCGCCTACGCAGCGCTGATCGGCGACGATCCCGCTCGCTCAGGTCGGCTGCGGCGCGAGACGGCGCACGACGATCTCGCCTTCGCGCCGGCGCACTTGCGCGAGGTCGTAGGCGGCCTGCATCCTGAGCCAGGCGTCGGCAGCGCCGCCGATCGCCTTTCGCGGAGGAGGGGGATGACCCTCGATCTGCAAATCCGACGGAACCGGGTTCCCTGGCCGCCGCCGCTGGGCGCGTAGGCGCTGGCGCCGCCGCCGCGCTCTTTATGGCCAAGCTCGTCAAGCGCTCGCGATCCGCGGCGAAGAGAGGCGCCTCGCCCTCCGCTTCGGCCGTCGAGCGCTTCGACCGGCCGGCGCGCGTCCCGAGCCGGCTCGGCCTCCCGTCGGGACCGACCCGGCCGGCCGAAGCGCTCGACGGCCGAAGCGGCCGATCCCGTCGCCCAGCCTACTCGCCAGAAATAAGTATAATAATATCAATGCATTGAGCATGTTTCTTATTACGAGACCGTAAGTCGCGAAACATTACGAGACGCTTCGGTTCGGAACACGGAATGGCGAGACTCCGGGTCTCGCGCTATTCCGAGACTTGTGGTTCTGAAATATGGCGCTAGCATCGCGCGATGAGCGAATCGCCGCCGCGTCCGCCCGGCCGTCCGCGCAGCGAGGCGAGCCGCGCCGCCCTTCTCGACGCCGCCTACTGGCAGGCGTTGCAGCGCGGCTACGCCGCCGTCACGGCGGAGGAGATCGCCAAGGCGGCGGGCGCGGGCAAGCAGACGCTCTATCGCTGGTGGCCGAGCAAGGGGCGGATCGTGCTCGAGGCGTTCCTCGCCAAGGAGCGCGAGCGCATCGACCGGCCGCGCGAGGCGGCGATCCAAGCCGGCGATTTGGCGAAGTTCCTGGTCGCGGAGTGCGCGGGCGGAAGGCCGTTCGACGCCGCGTTGCCCTTTCTGCTCGCCGAGGCGCAGGCGGACGCCGACCTGCTCGGCGCGATCCGGCGCGAAGTCGTCGAGCCGCGCGCGGCGGCGCTGCGCACGATCTTGAACCGGCGCGTCGCCGACGCGGAACGGATCGAGAGCCTGATCGCCGCGATCGACGGCGCGATTTGGCGCCGCCTGATGTTCGGCGAGCCACTCGACGAGGCGTTCGCGCGCGGGCTCGCCGCGCTCGCGCCGGCGGCTTGACGGGGCCGAACGGCGGCCGCGCTCGCGGAGTTTCAGCCCCGCCGATCGCTTTCGACGACTGCGAGATCGACGGTGATTTCGTGCGCGAGGCGCTCCAGGGTCTTGCGCAAGTCGTCGCCCGCGAGGTCGTCGGGCGCCTGCAGCCGGGCGGTCGCTCGGAACATCGCCGCGCCGGAAAAGGGCGCGCCTTCGAGGCTCGAGGAGAATTCCTCGATGTTGACGCCGAGCCGGGTCAAGGCCTCGGTCACTTCGCGCACGATGCCCGGGCGCTCGTGGCCGACCACCTGCAGCTCGAACGTCTTGCGGCCGCGCGGCGCCTGGGCGTCCGAGCTGCGCTCGACCGCGATGCGCAGGCCGGCCGTCTCGAGATCCCGCAAGGCGGCGGTCAGGGCGGCGATCTTCGCCTCGGGAACGGCGACCAGCACGATCCCGGCGAACTCGCCCGCCAGATGCGCCAGGCGGCTCTCCAGCCAGGTTCCGCCGGAGGCGGCCACCTTCTCCGAAATCGCGTTCGCCAGGCCGGGTCGGTCGTGACCGATGAACGTCAACACGATAGGCGTCGCCATGCTCGACTCCGATGCGCGCGAAAGCCGCCGCGGGCCCTTAGCCGCCGTTCGGGCGCTTGAAGTCGGCGCCGGCGCGCTTCACCCTAACAGCGCCTTCATGAAGGCGAAAGCGCCGACGCCGCCTACGAGCGCGAGGCTTCCGCGAATCGCGCGGCTCGTCTAGATCGGTTTCCCAGCGGTTCGAACCGTCATGGCGAGGAGCGCAGCGACGAAGCCATCCATGCGGCGGTTGGAGCGTGGATTGCTTCGTCGCCCCGTTGGGGCTCCTCGCCATGACGGCGCTGAACCCATTCAAGCGGGAGAAACCTCACTGGAAACCGCACTCTATCTCCCGGTCAAGCGCCATCTGGAAAGCCTCGGCTACGCCGTCAAAGGCGAAATCGGCGGCTGCGATCTCGTCGGCCTCGCCGAGGGCGATCCCCCGGTGGTGGTCATCGGCGAGACGAAACTGACGTTCTCCTTCGAGCTGGCGCTGCAGGGCGTCGACCGCTTGGGCGTCGGCGACGAAGTCTGGCTCGCCGCCCGGCTGTCGCGAAGCGGCAAGGGGCGCGAGAGCGATCCGCGCTTCCGCGCCCTTTGCCGGCGGCTCGGCTTCGGGCTCCTCGGCGTCGCGGCGAACGGCGACGTCCATGTCCTGCTCAGCCCGCTCGCGCCGGCGCCGCGGCGCGACGCCAAACGCCGGTCGCGGATCGTCGAGGAACATCGGCGCCGGCAGGGCGATCCGACCGCGGGCGGCGGCTCGCGCCGGCCGATCATGACCGCGTATCGGCAGCAGGCGCTGATCTGCGCGGCGGCGCTCGCCGTCGGCCCGTCGCGGCCGCGCGATCTCAAAGCCCGCGCTCCCGACGCGGCGAAGATTCTGCTCGGCAACGTCTACGGCTGGTTCGATCGGCCGGGCCGCGGCCTCTATGCGCTGAACGAAGCGGGCAGGGCCGCGCTGCGGCGCTGGCCGCAGGCGGGTTGAGGCGGGGGCGGCGCGCCTCACGCGCGAGCGCGTTCGATTCGCTTGGCCTCGTTCCACAGCGCCTCCATTTCGTCGAGGCTGGCGCCGGCCGGCGCGCGGCCCTCGGCGGCGAGGCGCGCTTCGATGTGGGCGAAGCGGCGCTCGAACTTGGCGTTGGCGCCGCGCAGCGCGCCCTCGGGGTCGACCTCGAGATGGCGCGCCAAATTGGCGACGGCGAACAACAGATCGCCGACCTCTTCGGCGGCCTTCGCCTGCTCGCCGGCGTCGATCTCCGCTTCGATTTCGTCCGTCTCCTCGCGCAGTTTGGCGATGACGGCGCGCGCGTCGCTCCAGTCGAAGCCGACCTTGCCGGCCTTTTGCTGCAATTTGAGCGCCCGCGTCAGGGCGGGCAGGGCGAGCGGCGCGCCGGCGAGCGCGCTCGGCCGAGGTTCTGGCTCGAGCCCCGCGGCTTCGCGCGCCTCGGCGCGAAGGCGCTTTTCCTCGGCCTTGACGCGCCCCCACAGCGCCGTGACTTCGTCGCTGGAAAGATCGCCCGCGTCGGCGAAGACGTGGGGGTGGCGGCGGATCAGCTTGGCGGTGATCGCTTCGACGACGCCGCCGAAGTCGAAGCGCCCGGCTTCTTCCGCCATGCGCGCGTGGAAGACCACCTGCAGCAGGAGGTCGCCGAGTTCGTCGCGCAGGTCGGCGAAGTCGCCGCGTTCGATCGCGTCGGCGACCTCATAGGCTTCTTCGAGCGTGAAGGGGACGATGGTGGCGAAGGTCTGCTCGAGGTCCCAGGGGCAGCCGGTCCCCGGCGTGCGCAGCGCCGCCATGATTTCGATCAGGCGCCGGATGTCGCGCGAAGGCTGCATGGAGCGAGTTCCCGCCGCGAAAGACGACCCCTTGCCCCGCAAGGGGTCAGGGGTCGCGGTTCATTTGGGCGACGCCGGCTTCGGGAGCGCGCGTCAGAGCGAGATCGAAATGGCCTCGCGGCCTTTCGGCGTATCGACGACGCGCATGTTGACGTGCTGGCCCTCGGCCAGATGCGTGACGCCGGCCGGTCCGAGGACGGAGATATGGAGGAACACGTCCTTGCCGCCGTCGTCGCTGGCGACGAAACCGAAGCCCTTGGCGTCGTCGAACCATTTGACCGTGCCGCCGACCTCGACCGCGGTCGAGGGATCGGGGGCGACGCGGCGCGGACGCGGCGCATCGCCGAAAGCGCGCGGCGGGCGTTCGACGATTCCGGCGGCGTCGACCTCGATGACGCGCGTCACTTGCGCTCCCTTGGCGCCGGCGCCGACGGTCACCTTGAGCTTGGCGCCGGCGGGCACGTTGTCATGTCCCGCGGCGTGCAAGGCGTTGGCGTGCAGAAAAGCGTCGCCCTGGCCGTTCGCCAGTTCGACGAACCCGTAGCCCTTGTCCGCCTTGAACCATTTCACCACGGCGTCGACCGTCGGCCCGGCGACCGCCGCGAGCGGCGCGCCGCCGGCGAGCGGGGAGCCGCCAAATCCGTCGTCGGGGGTGCCGCCGACGCCGCGCGAGGTGCGCGGCTTCGGCTCGTAGGGCATCGGCCCGTCGTCGTCGAAGCCGCGCTTGCGAGGCTCTCGAAAATCCTTACCCTTGCTCATGTGAAACGTTTACTCCGCCCGATAAATCTCGAGGCCGTTTCCGCCGTGATGGGAAACGGCGCCGCCGCATCGCCGACCGCCGGCGAAACTTCGCTGCGGCGCGCAGCCCGCGCCGAATGTTTTGGGGATACGAAACGGGCGTCCGCCCGCCCGCGCCGCCGACTGTGCGCTCAAAGGCCGCGTCCCTCGCCGAAACAGAGGGAATTGCGCGCCCAAACGGCGTCGCAAGCAGGCGCAGCCGCCCGCTCCCGAAGGCGGGTCGGGGGAAAAACGAGATCATTCGACCGCATCGCCCAAGCCTGCTCGGCCGCATCGCCCTGCGTTCACGAAACCGTGCACAGTTATTTTAGCGCACCTTGCGTGTTTTCGCCAGACTATTCGCCTGGGGTTGGCGAGGATTTGTAGGCGCAGCCGGCGCCTCGCGCTCGGTCGACGGCCTCGACGCGGGCGGGGCGAGGCGCTCGCGAGGCCGGACGACGACGAGCGTCGCGTCGTCCGCGTCGGAAAGTCTGTCAGCGTTCGCTTTGTTGGGCGGCGCAGGGCGAAATGACGACCGTCTGGCCCCGGATCGACCCGGTTGTCGCGTAATCGATGGCGTTGAAGACGGGCGAGGCGCGGCTCTCGGCCTTCACGTCCCCGGCGCCGGGATCGAACAGCGCGATGAGGGAGAGCGGAGCGCCCGCCGCGTAGCGCTCGGCGACCTGGCCGATCAGCACGCAGAGAATCGCGACCGCGAGGCCGGCGACCGCCGGGAACTCCAGACGCTTGATCCAGCCCCATCGGTCGAAGCCGTCAGTCATCGCCAGCCCTCGGTTGGGGGCGTCGATCCGCGCCGCGGAGGCTTTGCGCCGACGTCCGCGGCCAGTTTATCGTCGTCAGGGTAAACGAACCCTTGCCGGGGGCGGTCAAATGTCGACGAGTTCGCGCGCTTGCGGCGCGCGTTCCTGAATGAAGGCGAAGCGCGCTTCCGGCTTGGTCCCCATCAGGCGTTCGACCGCGTCGGCGGTTGCCGCGCTGTCGGCCTCGATCAGCGCGACGCGCAGCAGCGTGCGCTTGGCCGGGTCCATGGTGGTGTCGCGCAGATCGCGCATCGACATTTCGCCTAAGCCCTTGAAACGGCTGACGTCGATCGCGCCGCGACCGGAAAAGCCCGACTTCAGCAACTGCTCCTTGTGGGCGTCGTCGCGCGCGTAGAGCGTCTTGCCGGCCTGGGTCAGCCGGTAGAGCGGCGGCGCGGCGAGATAGAGATGGCCCTCTTGGATCAGCTTGGGCGTCTGGCGATAGAAGAACGTGATCAGCAGCGAGGCGATATGCGCGCCGTCGACGTCGGCGTCGGTCATGATGATGATCTTGTCGTAGCGCAGATCGGCGGAGCGGTATTGCGGCTCGGCCCCCGCGCCGAGCGCCTGCATGAGATCGGCGAGCTGCTGGTTCTGCGCCAGCTTGTCGCGCGTGGCCGAGGCGACGTTGAGGATCTTGCCGCGCAGCGGCAGGATCGCCTGGCTCGCGCGGTCGCGCGCCTGTTTGGCCGACCCGCCCGCCGAATTGCCCTCGACGATAAAGAGTTCAGAGCCTTGCGCGGATGTGTCAGTGCAATCCGCGAGCTTGCCCGGCAGCCGCAATTTGCGCGTCGCGCTCTTGCGGGCGACGTCCTTCTCCATGCGGCGGCGCAGGCGGTCCTCGGCGCGCTCGAGCGAGAAATCCAACAGCTTGGCGGCCTGGCTCGGCGCCGCGGCCAGCCAGTGATCGAAGGCGTCGCGAACCGCCGTCTCGACCAGCCGCGAGGCTTCGGCGGTCTGCAGGCGCCCCTTGTTCTGCCCTTGAAACTCCGGCTCGCGGATGAAGATCGAAATCAGCGCGGCGCAACCCGCCATCACGTCGTCGGTCGTCAGCGCGCTGGCGCGCTTGGCCTGGCCGATGCGTTCGGCGTGGTCTTTCAGGCCGCGCAGCAGGGCGACGCGCAGGCCCGCTTCGTGCGTGCCGCCGTCGGTGGTGGGAATGGTGTTGCAATAGGAATGGACGAAGCCGTCCTCGACCGCCGTCCAGGCGAGCGCCCATTCGACCGAGCCGTGCTTGCCGTCCTTCTCCACCTTGCCGGCGAAGACCTGGTCGACCACCAGCTCCTGACCCTCGATGTCGGCGGCGAGATAATCCTTCAGGCCGCCGGGGAAATGAAACGCCGCCTCCGCGGGAACCTTGCCCTGCGGGTCGACGAAGCGGGGCGCGCAGCGCCAGCGGATTTCGACGCCGCCGAACAGATAGGCCTTCGAGCGCGTCATCTTGAACAGGCGCTCGGGATCGAATTTCGTCGCCTTGCCGAAAATCTGCTCGTCGGGGAGAAAGCGCACCTTGGTGCCGCGCCGATTGGGCGCCTTGGCGACGATTTCGAGCCCGGTGACGGGAAGGCCGCGCTCGAACGCCTGCCGGTAGAGCGTCTCGTCGCGCACCACCTCGACTTCGGTGCGCTGCGAGAGGGCGTTGACCACGGAAACGCCGACGCCGTGCAGGCCGCCCGAGGTCTCGTAGGCGCCGCTGTCGAATTTGCCGCCGGCGTGCAGCTTGGTCATGATGATCTCGAGCGCCGAGTTGCGGGGGAATTTGGGATGGGGGTCGACCGGCATGCCGCGGCCGTTGTCGGCGACGGAAAGCCAGCCGCCCTCTTCGAGGAAGACTTCGATGACGGTGGCGTGGCCCGCCACCGCCTCGTCCATCGCATTGTCGATCACTTCGGCGAACAGGTGGTGCAGGCCGTTGGCGTCGGCGCCGCCGATATACATGCCGGGGCGGCGGCGCACCGGCTCGAGCCCCTCGAGCACCTCGATCGAGGCGGCGTTGTATTCGGCCTCGCCGGAGGGCCGCGCCCGCGCCGCCGGCGCGCGCGCCGTCGGCGGGCGGCTTCTCGGCGGGACAGGCTTGCGTCGCAGCGCGCTCGCGCGGCCAAAGAGGTCGTCGGTCATCTCGTCATGGGGTTTTGATTCGCCGACGGCGAGCCTAGCACATCGCCGGCGAGAACGAAAGGAGAACAACTGGATCGCGTGCGTCGCCTCGGCGACGCTTTGTCGCGCGCCGTCGCGTCTACCCGCGCCCGCCGTCCGGCGCGCCCTGCGCCGCGAGGGCGGAACGCGCGGGCGCCGGCGCCGCCTCGCCCTCGGCCTCGCGCCACTCCAGCGCCAGAACCCGGCCGTTTTCGACGGTGAGCGCGAGATTGCCGCGCTTGAGTTCGAGCGCGCGGGCGCCGAACAGCTTGCGCCGCCAGCCGCGCAGCGCCGGCACGTCGGCGTCGTCGTCGCCGGCGATCGCCTCGAGGTCGTCGACGGTGGCGATCATCTTGCTGGCGACGCCGCTTTCGTCGCTGGCCTGGCGCAGCAGCACCTTCAACAATTCGACGGTCGCCGCCGAGCGCGCGCCGTTGCGCCGCTCGCGCGCGAGCTTGGGCAAGGTCTTCGGGTCGCGCGCCAGGCCGCGCTCGACCGCGGCGAGGATTTCCTCGCCGGCGCGCGAGCGCTCCATGCCGCGCGGGAACGCCCTGAGGCCGCCGAGCGCCTCCTGGGTGCGCGGCGCGGCGAGCGCGACTTCGATCAGCACGTCGTCCTTGAGGACGCGCGCGCGCGGCACGTCGCGGGTCTGCGCCTCGCGTTCGCGCCAGGCGGCGAGATCCATCAGCACAGCGAGATCGCGCGGTTTTCTCGCGCGCGTCTTGAAGCGTTCCCACGCGCGTTCGGGGGGCTGTTGGTAGGTTTCGGCCGAGGTGAGGACCTTCATTTCGTCCTCCAGCCACGAGAGGCGCCCGGATTTTTCCAACTGCGCCTTGAGCGCGCGGTAGATGTCGCGCAAGTGGGTGACGTCGCCGATGGCGTAGTCGATCTGCGCGGGAGCGAGCGGGCGGCGCGCCCAGTCGGTGAAGCGCGAGGATTTGTCGACTGTGGCGCGGCAGATCGACTTCGCGAGTTCGCCGTAGGAGGCCTGGTCGCCGTAGCCGCAGACCATCGCCGCGACCTGGGTGTCGAACATCGGGCTCGGCACCCGTCCGGCGATCTTCCAGAAGATCTCGACGTCCTGCCGCGCGGCGTGAAAGACCTTGACGACGTTCGGGTCCGCCATCAGCGCGATCAGCGGCGTCAGATCGAGGCCGGGGGCGAGCGCGTCGATCGCCAGCGCCTCGTCGCTGGAGGCGACCTGGACGACGCACAGGATCGGCCAGAACGTCGTCTCGCGCATGAATTCGGTGTCGACGGCGACGAAGGGATGGCGGGAGAAGCGCTGGCAGGCGAGCGCCAGCTCCGACGTCGTCGTAATCAGCGTCACGTCTTTTTCCCTTTGCGCGGGGGCGGCGGGCTCTTGGCGCGATCCTTGCGGACGGGCGGCGGCGCGTGCCGGGGCATGCCGAGGCGCTTGTCGAGATAGGCGCCGACCGTCTCCTGCAGGATCTCGATGCAGTCTTCGAAGAAATGATTGGCGTTGGGGATCACCGCGTGCTCGATCGAGATGCCCTTCTGGGTCTTCAGCTTCTCGATCAGCGCCAGCACCTCCTTCAGCGGGGCGACGCGGTCCTTGTCGCCGTGGACGAACAGTCCGGAGGACGGGCACGGTGCCAGAAAGCTGAAATCGAAGCGATTGGCCGGCGGCGCGATCGAGATGAAACCCTCGATTTCCGGGCGGCGCATCAGCAATTGCATGCCGATCCACGAGCCGAACGAGACGCCGGCGATCCAGCAGGCGCGCGCCTCCGGGCTGATCGACTGGGCCCAGTCGAGCGCCGAGGCGGCGTCCGACAATTCGCCCTGGCCGTGATCGAAGGCGCCCTGCGAGCGTCCGACGCCGCGAAAATTGAAGCGCAGCACCGAAAATCCGCGCTCGGCGAAGGAATAATAGGTGTTGTAGACGATCTGGTTGTTCATCGTGCCGCCGAACTGCGGATGCGGATGAAGCACCACCGCGATCGGCGCGCCGCGCTGCTTGGCCGGATGAAAGCGGCCTTCGAGCCGACCGGCCGGGCCATTGAAGAACACTTCGGGCATCGCCACTCCACAGCTTCGCGCCGCGCCTTGCTCGGCGAAGCGGGGGCGCGAGATCGAGCGAACCTTGCGGCGGGCTTGGCGCGTGCGTATGTGTCAAAACGCTCGGGCAGGGCGCGGAACGGGGCTCATATCACGTCTCGCCCCATGGAATGCAAGGATAAAACGCATTGCGGCGGCGCCCGGAGCGCGCCCTTTTCGCCTTTGCGGCTAACGGTCTATGGATTCGACGACGCATGGCGTCTTACGGCCATCCACGCGCCTATCTCGACTACAACGCGACCGCGCCGCTGCGTCCGGAGGCGCGCGAGGCGATGCTGGCGGCGATCGACAGCGTCGGCAATCCCTCGTCGATCCACGCCGAGGGACGCGCCGCGCGGAGAATCGTCGAGGAGGCGCGGCGGGCGGTGGCGGAACTCGCCGGCGTCGCGCCGCGCTGCGTCGTCTTCACCTCCGGCGGCACGGAGGCGGCCAATCTCGCGCTCAACCCTGCGATCGACGCGCCGGGGCTCGAGGCCCCTCTGGCGCGTCTGATCGTCGGCGCCGGCGAGCACCCCTGCGTGCTCCAGGGCCATCGCTTCGCGCCCGACAGCGTCGCGATGGCGCCGCTCTGCGCCGACGGACGGATCGATCTGGCCGCGCTGGCGGCGCTGCTCGCCGCGCGCGACGGGCGCCCGGCGCTGCTCGCCCTGCAAGGCGCCAACAACGAAACCGGCGTGATCCAGCCGGTCGCCGAAGCGGCGGCGCTCGTTCATGCCGCGGGCGGCCTCGTCGTCTGCGACGCCGTTCAGCTGGCGGGACGCGCGAGCCTCGACATCGCGGCGCTTGGCGCGGATTTTCTCTTCCTTTCCGCCCACAAGCTGGGCGGCCCGAAGGGTGCCGGCGCGCTCGTCGCCGCGCGCTCCGACGTCACGATCGGCGCGCCGCTGCTGCGCGGGGGCGGGCAGGAGCGCGGCGCGCGCGCCGGCACCGAGAACGTCGCCGCCATCGCCGGCTTCGGCGCGGCGGCGCGGGTCGCGGCGGTCGAAGCGGCGAGCGGAAGCGCGCGGCTCGCCGAGTTGCGCGACCGTCTCGCCGCGCGCGCGCGCGAGCACGCGAGCGACGTCGTGATCTTCGGCGAGGCGGCGCCGCGGCTGAGCAACACCCTGTGCTTTGCCGTTCCCGGCCTCGCCGCGGCGACGCTGGTCATCGCGCTCGATCTCGCCGGCGTCGCGGTCTCCGCCGGCTCCGCCTGCTCGTCGGGGAAGGTCGGGCGCTCGCACGTGCTCGACGCGATGGGCGTCGAGCCGGAACTGGCCGCCGGGGCGATCCGCCTCAGCCTCGGCTGGGCCTCGTGCGAGGCCGACGCGGCGCGATTCGAGGCGGCGTTCGCCGAGACGATGGCGAGGCTGCGGCGGCGGCGCGGGGCGGCGGCTCACGCGGCCGAAAAATAGCTTCGCCTCGAAACCACAGCGAAAAGTCGGGTCCGCCGGCGCGAAACAAGGCTGGCGTTCGGCGGTCGAGTCAGGTAGCGTAGGAATCCGCGCAAGACGCCGGTTCGGGCGTCTCGCGTCGGGTCGACGCCGGTCGTCGGCGCCGGGAGAATCGAAGGGCTGCGCGGCGACGCAGGCAAAGGAGAAGATCGATGGCTCGTTTCCTGAACATCGCGGCCGCGACGGCGTTGGCCATGGCGATCGCCGCGCCCGCGATGGCCGCTCCCGACGCGCCGGCGCCCGTTCGTCCTCTGCATCGCCACTGGGTCCGCGCCGGCGACATCGTCGTTCACGCCCGGCATCGGTCCTATCTCGACGCCGGCCCGACCGGCGCGGTGGGAACGGGAAATCGCTACGTCACCGACACGACCCCCTCGTCTTTCGTCAATCTGGGCATGCCGTTCACGGCCCACTTCAGCGAATTCTGACGGCGCGGCGCGGCGGGACGCTCGCGCGGGCGAGCGGGCGGGGATTGGGCGAAGACCCCGCCGGAGAAAGCCGCAACAAGGCTCCGTAGGCCCCGGCGCCCGCTATGACCCGCCGTTTCGCGCTTCCCTGAGGCTTGCTTTGGCGCGCCGCGCGGTGTAGGAGGCGCGAACCCCTGACAATCTCGTTTCGGCCCGAGGAGCAGCCATGGCGCGCGTCACCGTTGAAGACTGCATCGACAAGGTCGACAACCGTTTCGACCTCGTTTTGATGGCGAGCCATCGCGCGCGCGCGATCGCGTCGGGCGCGCAGATCTACGTCGCGCGCGACAACGACAAGAATCCGGTGGTCGCGTTGCGCGAAATCGCCGATGCGAAACTGGCGCCCGAGGATCTGCGAGAAGACGTCATTCACGCGCTGCAAAAGCACGTCGAAGTCGACGAGCCGGAGACCGAAGCCGCGCCGCCGATGATCCATGCGCCCGCCGAGGCCGAAATCGGCGCCGAGGCGACGTTCGACCGCATGACCGAAGAAGACTTGCTGCGCGGGCTGGAGGGCATGGCGCCGCCGCCGGAGCCGGAAGACGAAGGCGAATAAAGAGCCTTCGCTCGGCGCTCCGCGCCGTCCGCCGCGCAGGGATTCGCCGCGCGCTCGCGGGCGTGGTCCGGCGGGGGCGCAAGCGTCTATCCACAATGTTTCTAATCGGCGATGCGATTTCGCTAGGCCGGCTGCGCAGTTTTGATATCCTCGCCAGAGGGAATCACTTGCGCGACCGTTCGTCGCGGATGAAGCAGGGCTTGGCGGACGGCCCCCTTTTCGCGTCGTGCAGGCGTTCCTCGGATGCGGCGATCGCGTCGGCGCGGGCGTTGTCGGGGGCCACAGTGAGCGATGACCTGCTGAAGAGTGTGCCGACGTCCCCCGGGCAGGCCGCGACGGCTGGCGATGAGCGCCCGTCCGGCCTGACGGAGATCGCCGGGCGGGTCAAATGGTTCGACATTTCCAAGGGCTACGGCTTCATCGTCCCCGACAACGGCGAGCCCGACGTTCTCATTCACGTGACGGTGTTGCGGCGCGACGGCTTCCAGACCATCTACGAGGGCGCGCGCGTGGTCGCCGAAGCGCAGCGGCGCGAGCGCGGATTGCAGGTTTTCCGCGTGCTTTCGGTCACGCCCGGAGAGGTCGCGCCGCCGGCGCCGTTGCCGCCGGCGCGCACGCGCGCGCAGGCCTCCTCGGTCGGCGGGTTCGAAATCGTCATCGTCAAATGGTTCAATCGGGCGCGCGGTTTCGGCTTCCTGACGCGCGGCGAGGGCACGGAAGACATTTTCGTCCATATGGAGACGTTGCGGCGCTACGGCTTCGCCGATCCTCAGCCGGGCGACACCATGCTGGCGCGCTTCGGTCCGGGACCCAAGGGTTTGCTGGCCGCCGAGGTGCGCCCGCTGGAAGGCGCGAGGGTTCCGCCCGCGCATTGAGGCGGAGCGCGCTCGGCGAGGGGGTCCAAGCGTGGCAGGCGATCGGCGCGCGCGGCGGTTGAGCGAAGGGGCGGGCGTCGCCGGCGCGCGAGCGGCGCCCGGGGGCGGTTGGGCGATCGCGCTCGCGGCGTGGGCGCTCGGCGTGTTGGCGGCGAACGGCGCCCGCGCCGACGAGTTCGACTCCCTTTCCATCGTCACGGCGAGCGGCGTTCACGCGTTCAAGGTCGAGGTCGCCGCCAGCGAGGCGGCGCGCGAGACCGGCCTGATGCGTCGCCGCTACATGCCGGCCGACCGCGGCATGTTGTTCGAATTCGACCGCGAGGCGCCGGTCTCCTTCTGGATGAAGAACACCTATATCCCGCTCGACATGATCTTCATCGCGCGCAACGGGTCGGTGACGCGCATCGCCGCCGACGCCGAGCCGCTCTCGGAGGCGCTCGTCCCCTCCGGCGGCCCCTGCGCCGCGGTGCTCGAACTGAACGGGGGAATCGCCGCGCGGATCGGCGTGAAGGTCGGCGACAAGGTGCGCCATCGGTTCTTCCCGCCCTGAGTCGCCCGCTTAGCCCTCGCCGACGAACGCTTGCCTTGGCGAGCCGCGGGGGACATGCTCGCGAGGCCGGCCCCAGGAGACCTCGCGTCGTGAAATTCTCGTTCGCCAGCCTCGCCCGTCAGGCATTGAGCGGGCATCAGGGGTGGCCCGAACAATGGCGCTCGCCCGATCCGAAGCCGTCTTACGACGTAGTGATCGTCGGCGCGGGCGGCCATGGCCTCGCCACGGCCTATTACCTGGCCAAGCAGCACGGCCTCGCCAACGTCGCGGTCTTCGACAAGGGCTGGCTCGGCGGCGGCGCCACCGGGCGCAACACCACGATCGTGCGCTCCAACTACCTCTGGGAGGCCTCGGAGGCGATCTACGCTCACGCGCACAAGCTGTGGGCGACGCTGTCGCAGGAACTCAACTACAACGTCATGTTCTCGCCGCGCGGGGTGATGCTGCTCGCGCACGGCCGTCACGACGAGCAGGCGTTCAAGCGCTGCATTCACGCCAATCGGCTGGCGGGAATCGCCAACGAATGGCTGACGCCGGAAGAGGCCAAGGCGCTCTGTCCGGTTCTCAACATCGATCCCGGCGTCCGCTATCCCGTCGCGGGCGCGGCGTTGCAGCGCAACGGCGGCACGGCGCGCCACGACGCGGTCGCCTGGGGCTACGCGCGCGCCGCCTCGGCGCTCGGGGTCGACATCGTCGAGAACTGCGAGGTCACGGGTGTCCGGCGCGACGCAAGCGGCGCCGTCAGCGCGCTGGAGACGACGCGCGGCGCCGTCGCGACGAAGAAAATCGGCGTCGTCGCCGCCGGAAACTCCAGCGTCGTCATGGCGATGGCGGGCGTGCGGCTGCCGCTGGAGTTGTTTCCGTTGCAGGCGCTGGTGTCCGAGCCGCTGAAGCCGGTCATGCCCTGCGTCGTCATGTCCAACGCCGTCCACGCCTATGTCTCGCAATCCGACAAGGGCGAACTGGTGATCGGGGCGGGGACCGACGCCTACGTTTCCTACTCCCAGAGGGGAGCGCTGCACGTCGCCTCGGCGACGCTGGAGGCGATCTGCGAATTGTTTCCGTTCGCCTCGCGCCTGCGCATGATGCGCAACTGGGGCGGGATCGTCGATGCGACCCCCGATCGTTCTCCGATCATCGGCGCGACGCCGGTTCCCGGCCTCTATGTCAATTGCGGCTGGGGCACCGGCGGCTTCAAGGCGACGCCGGGCTCGGGCCATCTCTTCGCCCATCATCTGGCGACCGGCGAACCGCACCGAATCGCCGCCCCGTTCGCGCTCGACCGGTTCCGCACCGGCGCGCTGGTCAACGAGGCGACCGCGGCCGCCGTCGCCCATTGAGGCTTAAGAAATGCTGCTGATCCGCTGTCCCTATTGCGAAATGGAGCGCCCCGAGGTCGAGTTCAAATACGGCGGCGAGGCGCATCTGACCCGTCCCGACCCGAACGCGGCGAGCGACGAGGAGTGGACCGACTTCCTCTACTTTCGCGCCAACGCCCGCGGCCCCCACGCCGAGCGCTGGCGCCACGCCGCGGGGTGCGGCCGGTTCTTCAATTGCGTGCGCGACACCGTGAGCGACCGGATCGTCGTCACCTATAAGATGGGGGAGAAGCGGCCGGAGGCCGGGTAGGGCGGTCCTGTCCCGCCTCGCAACGCGCGGCGCGCACGGGAATGTGATCGCTAACGGGGGCTGCGCGCGCACAATGGCGACATTAACTAATGCAACAAGGGGGGGGCGACACGCGGCGCGACGCGCCACTGTCGAAACGGAGGAATGCGTCATGACCAACGGCGTTCTTCGTCCTTCGATGCAAGCTTTGGCTCTCGCGGCTGCGCTCGGCCTCGCCATGCCGACCGCGGCGATCGCGCTTCCCGCGTCGAGCCCAATGACCGTGGCGGCGGCGGCGTCGGGAGCCAATGCAGTGACGCCTGTCGCGTGGCGTCACTACAACGGCTGGCGTCATGGCCGCTATGGATGGGGCCCCGGCGCGCTGTTCGCGGGGGCGGCGCTCGGCATCATCGGCCTCGGGCTCGCCAACAGTTACGGATACCCGTACGGATACCCCAACGCCTGCGATCCTTACGACCCTTACGATAACGACGGCTATTGCGGGTCCTATTACGGCGGTCCTGGCTACGTCTACGGGTATCCCGGCGGCTTTGGCCATCGCTTCGTCCACGGCGGCTTCGGCGGCCGGTTCGCGCATGGCGGCGTCCACTGGGCTCACGGTCGTCGCTGAGGGCGGCGCGCCGCAAACTCCTTCTCCCGCGGGGCGGGAGAAGTTGGACGCGCGAAGCGCGGCCGGATGAGGGCGTGGCCGAGCGTTACGCCTAGCGGCTGAAAACCTTCGCCCTGACCCTCCCCCGCAAAAGGGCGTTCGTCAGAACGCCCGTCTTCCGACGGGCTACGCGGGAAAGGGGGCGCGGGCGCCGCCGCCCTTGCCGCGACTCGCCCTAGCGGATAACCCCTGCGGCCATGGCCAAAGCTGTCGCTCCCCCTTCGCCGCCGCCCTCGGCGCCGATCGACGTGCCCCTGCGCGAGGCGCTCGAGGAGCGCTATCTCGCCTATGCGCTGTCCACCATCATGGGCCGGGCGCTGCCCGACGCGCGCGACGGGCTGAAGCCCGTGCATCGGCGCATCCTCTACGGCATGCACATCCTCAAGCTCGATCCCGGCTCGGCGTTCAAGAAATCCGCCAAGATCGTCGGCGACGTGATGGGCTCGTTCCACCCCCACGGCGACCAGGCGATCTACGAGGCGCTGGTGCGCCTCGCCCAGGATTTCTCCTCGCGCTATCCCTTGATCGAGGGCCAGGGCAATTTCGGCAACATCGACGGCGACAACGCCGCCGCCTATCGCTACACCGAGGCGCGCATGACCGACGTCGCGCGCTTGCTTCTGGAGGGCGTCGACGAAGAGGCGGTCGACTGGCGCGACAATTACTCGGGCGAAACCAAGGAGCCGGTCGTCCTTCCCGCGGCGATCCCCAACCTGCTCGCCAACGGCGCGCAGGGCATCGCGGTCGGCATGGCGACCTCGATCCCGCCGCACAACGTCGCCGAACTCTGCGACGCCGCGCTCCATCTCATCGCCCATCTCAAAGCCGACTCCGAGGCGCTGCTGGCGTTCGCGCCGGGGCCGGATTTTCCCACCGGCGGCGTCGTCGTCGACGATCGCGCCGCGATCGCCGAGACCTATCGCAGCGGGCGCGGCTCGTTCCGCCTGCGCGCGCGCTGGACGCGAGAGGAGGCGGCGCGCGGCGGCTGGATCGTCGTCGTCAGCGAAATTCCCTACGGGGTGCAGAAGTCGCGCCTGATCGAAGCGCTCGCCGGTCTCGTCAGCGAGCGCAAGGCGCCGCTGCTCGGCGACGTGCGCGACGAATTGGCCGAGGACGTGCGCATCGTGCTGGAGCCGCGCAGCCGCGCCGTCGACCCGGCGATGCTGATGGAGCAGCTGTTCAAGCTGAGCGAACTGGAGGCGCGCGTCCCGGTCAACATCAACGTGCTGGTCGACGGCGTGACGCCGCGGGTGATCGGCCTCGCGGAGGCGTTGCGCCAATGGCTCGACCATCGCCGCGCCGTGCTGCTGCGCCGCTCGGCACATCGCCTCGCCGCGATCGAGCGCCGGCTCGAATTGCTGGCGGGGATGATCGTCGTCTTCCTCAATCTCGACGAGGCCATCCGCATCATCCGCGAGGACGACGAGCCCAAGGCGGCGCTGATGGCGCGCTTTTCGCTCTCCGAGACGCAGGCCAATTACATCCTCGACACAAGGCTGAGGGCGCTGCGCCGGCTCGAGGAAATGGCGCTGCGCAAGGAGCAGAAGGACCTCACCGGCGAAAAGCGCGCGATCGAGGCGCTGATCGCCAGCGAAAAGAAGCAGTGGCAGGCGATCGCTTACGAAATCGGCGACGTCAGGAAGAAATACGGGCCGCAGACCCCGCTCGGCAAGCGGCGCACCTCGTTCGAGGCCCCGCCCGACGTCGTCGTCGATCTCGCCGAGGCGATGATCGAGCGCGAGCCGGTGACGATTCTCGTCTCGCAGATGGGCTGGATTCGCGCGCTCAAAGGCCACGTCGCCGACCTCTCCGCCGTCGCCTTCAAGGGCGACGACGGACTGAAGACCTCGTTCTTCGCCGAGACCACGTCGAAGATTCTGGTGCTGGCCGGCGACGGCAAGGTCTTCACCCTGGAGGCGGCGAAGCTGCCCGGCGGGCGCGGCGCGGGCGAGCCGATCCGCCTGATGGCGGACATCGACGAAGGCGCCGACATCGTCGCGGCGTGGCTCCACCAGCCCGGCGAAAAGATGCTGGTCGCGACGACGAACGGGCGCGGCTTCGTGGTCGGGCAGGACGAAATGCTGTCTTCGACCCGCAAGGGCAGGGCGGTCCTCCACGTCGACGCGCCGGCCCGCGCCTGTCTGGCGACGCCCGCCGCCGGCGACCACGTCGCCGTGATCGGGGAGAACCGCAAGCTGCTGGTGTTTCCGCTGGCGCAGCTACCGCAGATGGCGCGCGGCAAGGGCGTGCGCCTGCAGCGCTACAAGGACGGCGGCGTTTCCGACGCGCGCGTCTTCGCGCTTCGCGACGGCATGACCTGGCGCGATTCGGCGGGCCGGACCTTCACCATCGGCAGGGCCGAACTCAAGCCGTGGATCGGATCGCGCGCCGAAGCCGGCCGGCTGCCGCCCAAGGGTTTCCCGAGGAACAATCGCTTCGAGGGGTGAGCCCTCGGAATTGAACGTCTCGGCTAAGGGGCTCGCGCGAGCGCGCCGACATAGCCGCCCGCCAGACGAACCAATTCGTCCTCCAGGGTCTGCGTTCCCGTCAGCGGCGAATCTTCGAGCGTCGCCGCCCTGATGACGCCGGCCAGCGCGCGGCTCAGCACGAAGGCCTGAGCCTCGGTCATCCCGTCCGCCGCCCCTCGCAATCGCTCGCTGGCCTCGCCCAGAACGAGCCGCGTCAGATTGTCCACGGGCTGCGCAAGCTCCGTGTGGCTCCCGTGCGCCATGATGGTCTCCAGCAGCGCGCGGCGCAACTTGTTGCGGCCGCCGAATCCCCGTATCAGCCCCCGGATCGCCATGTGGCCGATCTCCGCGTTCGGATCGGCGGTCTCGATCGCGGCGCGGATCGCGCTTTGTGTGCGCTCCAGTTCGCGCCGCGCCATGGCGAGCAGGATCGCCTGCTTGTTGGGAAAGTACGCATACAACGAGCCGATCGCGATCCCCGCCCGTTCGGCGATGCGATTGGTGGTGAGCGCGTCCGCGCCCTCACGCTCGATTATGCGAGCCGTCGCCTCGAAAATCGTCTCGAGCGTGTCCAAAGCGCGCGCCTGGCGCGGCGTTCTGCGTTTGGAAACAACAGGTTCTCGCTTCCTGGCCATCGCGGCGCGCCTTTGGGAAATGCGAGTGGGAGAAAGTGAGCTTTACTCGTATTATGCCGGCGCGGCAACGCGTTCGCCGCCGCGCCGCGCAGATAGGCGAGGATGGAATTTCACCCGGAGACAGCAGTTATGGAGAGAAGGATAGACTACGGCCTAGATGGGCCAGGCGCTGTGCGCGCCTTTGTGCTGACCGGAGCGTTCCTTCTCGTCATGACGATCGGAGGCGCGCTCGCGCTTCGCGGGAGGCCGTTGCCGATCGTTGCCGGTGTTGCGATCGTCGGCGCGCTGTTGGCCGCTTACTGCTTCGCCAATGCGCTGCTGATGATCTGGTCGAGCCGGACGGGTAAATTCCCCGTCCGCGACCGGCTGGTCGAAGCGCTGCATTTGTCCGGCGCGGAACGGGTGCTGGATGTCGGATGCGGTCGGGGCCTCGTGCTGATCGAAGTCGCCAAGCGCCTGACGAGCGGGCGGGCGATCGGCGTCGATCTCTGGCTGGCGAAGGACTTGACCGGCAACCGTCCCGATCTCACGCTCGAAAACGCGACCGCCGCCGGCGTCGCGGATCGCGTGACGGTCGAAACCGGCGACATGTGCGCGCTTCCGTTCGCCGCCGCGACCTTCGACGCCGTCGCGTCGATGACGGCGATCCATAACGTGCCGAGCGCCGCGCGCCGCGATCTGGCGTTGCGTGAAATGGCGCGCGTTCTGAAGTCGGGCGGACGACTCGCGATCTTCGACGTCTTTTATGCCTCGGATTACGCGAGAGTCCTGCGCGGGGCGGGCATGGAAGTCGAGACTTCGGGCTTGTACCTGCTCTGGGGCGTCCCGGGTCGATGCGTTTTCGCCCGCAAGCCGGGCGATGGCGTTCGTTGATCGCGCGCCGAGGCCGGCCGGCTGGCGCCCAAGGGCTTCCCTCGGAACAATCGCTTCGAGGGCTCGGGCCGGCGCCACACCAGCCCTCCTCCCCCTCAAATCACCGTCTCTTTCTTCGCGCGCCCAATCCTGATCGCCAGCGGCCTCCCGGCGATCGCGCCGCCGAGGGCTTGCGTGAGATCGAGCGGCAGGCATTTGTCCAGCGCGCGCACGACGCCCGCGACGAAGCGCTTTTGTTCGTCGGCGTCGCCGGGGAGGCGCGAATAGGTGATTCTCGGTACGCCGAGCAGAGCGCCGTCGCGCCTGAGGGCGAAGACGATCGTGATTTCCGAGCCTTCGACGTCCCCCGTCGAATTCAGGCAAGCGCTCAACTCGGACCATAACTCGTGCAGCGTATTGGCCGGCGCGGCGTGAGCCGGCAGGGCGCCGAGGGAGATAAAGGCCATCGTCGTCGCTGCCAGGGTTCGCCGCGTTTTCATCGCGCGCATCGTCGACCTCTGTCCGCGCTAACCGAACAGCGCCTTTCGCCTGTCGAGACTTTCCGGCGGCCAGAGCTGTTTCGCATCGTAATAGGCGGGGAAAGCCGGGACGTCCGGCGGCAGCGCGATCCACGGCAGTTTCGAACGCACGTAAATATGCACGTCGGGCGGCAGCGCGCTCGGATCGTCGAGCGCGCCGACGCGCACGAAGCAAAGCGCGGGCAGGCCGCCGTAGTGGCTCCACACCGCGGTCTGGCAGATCGGACAGCGATGAATTTCGTGCGGGCGGCCGCTGTCGGTGGGAACGAGGACGCCGCGCGTCTCTCCCGCCAGCTTTTCGACCCGCGCCGTTTCGATCAGGGCGTTGAGCGCGAAGGCCCCGCCGGTTTGGCGCTGGCAGTCCTTGCAATGGCAGCAATGAACGAACATCGGCCGCGAGGCCAAGCGGTATCGCAAGGCGCCGCAGGCGCAGCCGCCGGTCAAGGAAACGTTCATGGATGGCGACCCTCCCCCCGCGGCAGGATTGCGCCTGGGATCGCATGCGCGCAAGCGCCCGCTAAAGCGCGAAGCTCACGCCGCAGCCGCACGACGAGACGGCGTTGGGGTTCTTGACCCTAAAGGCCTGGCCCATCAGGTCGTCGACGAAGTCGATCTCCGAGCCCCGCATCATCTCCAGGGAAATCGGATCGACCACCACGCTCGCGCCGTCGCGCGTGACCACGAGATCGTCCGCGGCGCGGTTCTTCTCGATGTCGAAGGCGTACTGGAAGCCCGAGCAGCCGCCGCCCTTGACGGAAATGCGCAGCGCCGCGCTCGGCTCTCCGGCGAGAACCTTGGTCAAGCGGCGCGCCGCGCTGGCGCTGATCGAAAGGGCCGCCGGCGCGCCGGCGGCTTGGGCGTTGTCGCTCATCGTTCCATCCCGGGTTTCGCCACGATCGGCGATGCGATATGCGTTAAGATAAGGGTTGTGACGCGAAGCGCAATGCGGGGGCGACCATGAACGGCGAGGCATTCGCGGCGCGCGCGCCTTACGCCGCCGATCCCGCCCGCTCGCGCGGGCGCCTTTATCCCGAACCGCCTTCGCCGACCCGCAGCGATTTCCAGCGCGACCGCGACCGCCTCATCCATTCGACCGCCTTTCGCCGCCTCGCGCACAAGACGCAGGTGTTCGTCGACCATGAGGGCGATCATTTTCGCACCCGTCTGACCCATACGATCGAAGTCGCGCAACTCGCGCGCGCGCTCGCCAAGGCGCTCGGGCTCGACCAGGAACTCGCCGAGGCGGTGGCGCTCGGCCACGATCTCGGCCACACGCCGTTCGGCCATACCGGCGAAGACGCCCTCGACGCCTGCATGGCGGCGCATGGCGGCTTCGACCACAACAGCCAGGCCCTGCGCATCGTCACCGAGCTGGAGCGCCGCTACGCCGATTTCGACGGCCTCAATCTGACGCAGGAGACGCTCGAGGGCCTAGTCAAGCACAACGGCCCGCTGCTCGACGCCGAGGGGCGCCCGCTCGAGGCCGTCCGCGAGCGCGGCCTGCCCGAGGCGATCCTCGCCTACGACCGCCGCCGCAGCCTCGATCTCGCCCTGTTCGCCTCGCTCGAAGCGCAGGCGGCGGCGATCGCCGACGACATCGCCTATGACGCCCATGACGTCGACGACGGGCTGCGCGCCGGCCTGTTCGACCTCGACGCGATCCGCGCGGCGCCGTTCGTCGCCGCGCTGCTCGATGAAATCGCCGCGCTGCATCCCGGCCTGGAGCGCGGGCGCGTCGTTCACGAACTCGTGCGACGGATCATCACCCGCTTCGTCGAGGACGCGATCGCGGAAAGCCGCGCGCGCATCGCCGCGTGCGGCGTCGCCAGCTTCGAGGACGTGCGCCGCGCCGGAGGCGCGCTGATCGGCCTTTCCCCCGCGCTTCGCCAGGCCGATCGCGACATCAAAACGTTTCTGTTCGCCCACATGTATCGCCATCCCGAGGTCAAGAGGGTGCGCAAGAAGGCCGACGCGATCGTGCGCCGGTTGTTCCGGGCTTATGGCGACGATCCCACGGCGATGCCCGCCGACTGGGCGGCCAAGGCGGGCGAAGACGAGAGCGAACGCGCGCGGGCGGTCGCCGACTATATCGCGGGGATGACCGACCGCTTCGCTTTGAGCGAATATCGCCGCCTTTTTGACCCCGCGGCGGACTTGCGATAAAGCCGCCGCTCGAGCTTTCAGGCGGAATTCATGAATATTTTCGACGATTTCCACGCGCGCGTCGCCGCGCTGCTGGAGGCCAGGATCGCGGCCGGACGGCTGCCCGAGGGGCTCGACCTCGCGCGCTTCGTCGTCGAGCCGCCGCGCGAAGCCGCGCACGGCGATCTCTCCACCAACGCGGCGATGGTCTACGCCCGCGAAGCCAAGGCGGCCGGCTCCGGCCCACGCGCCCTGGCGGTCGAACTCGCCGCCGCGCTCGCCGCGGAGCCGGACGTCGAAAAGGCGGAAGTCGCCGGTCCAGGGTTCATCAATATTCGGTTGCAGCCAGCCGTTTACGACGGCGTGTTGAGGTCTGTTCTCCATGAAGGCACGGCTTACGGCCGCCAAGCGGGCGCCGCCGAGGGCGCGGTCAACGTCGAATACGTCAGCGCCAATCCGACCGGGCCGATGCACGTCGGCCACGCCCGCGGCGCGGTGTTCGGCGACGCGCTGGCGAACCTGTTGCGCTTCGCTGGTCGCAAGGTCACGCGCGAATACTACGTCAACGACGCCGGCGCGCAGGTCGACGCGCTCGCGCGCTCGGCCTACCTGCGCTATCGCGAGGCGCTGGGCGAGACGATCGCCGCGATCCCCGAAGGGCTTTATCCCGGCGACTACCTCAAGCCGGTCGGCGAGGCGCTGGCGCGCGAATTCGGGCCTTCGCTGCTGGGCGAGCCGGAGGCGAACTGGCTGGCGCCGGTGCGCGCGCGCGCCGTCGCCGCGATGATGGCGACGATCAAGGACGATCTCGCCGCCCTCGCCATCGAACACGAAGTTTTCTTCTCCGAGCGGGCGCTGACCGGCGCCGACGGCGGCGTCGATCGCGTGCGCGAGACGATCGAAGACCTGCGCCGGCGCGGCATCGTCTACGAAGGCCGCCTGCCGCCGCCCAAGGGCCAGCCCTCCGAGGATTGGGAGGATCGCGAGCAGACCCTGTTCCGCACCGCCGAGTTCGGCGACGACGTCGATCGGCCGCTGATCAAGTCGGACGGCGGCTACACCTATTTCGCCAGCGACATCGCCTATCACAAGAGCAAGATCGATCGCGGCTTCCTGAGCCTCGTCGACGTGTGGGGCGCCGATCACGGCGGCTACGTCAAGCGGATGCAGGCGGCGGTGGCGGCGCTCTCCGGCGGCAAGGCGAGGCTCGACGTCCGGCTGTGCCAGCTCGTGCGGCTGATGCGCGCGGGCGAGCCGGTGAAAATGTCGAAGCGTTCCGGGGACTTCGTGACGCTTCGCGAAGTCGTGGACGAAGTCGGCGCCGACGCGGTGCGCTTCATCATGCTGATGCGCAAGAACGACGCGCCGCTCGATTTCGACCTCGCCAAGGTGATCGAGCAGAGCCAGGACAACCCGGTGTTCTACGTGCAATACGCCCATGCGCGCGCGCACAGCGTGCTGCGCCAGGCGCGCGCGGCCTTCCCGCAATTCGATCTCGCGCCGGCGGCTCTCGCCGGCGCAGACTTTTCGGCCCTGACCGACGAAGGCGAACGCGCCATGATGCGCGCGCTGGCCAACTATCCCCGCGTCGTCGCCCAGGCGGCCGAGGCGCACGAACCGCATCGCGTCGCGTTCTACGCGCATGACCTGGCGACGCTGTTCCACGCCCAATGGAACCGCGGCATAGATTCGCCGGATTTACGATATCTCAACAAAGAATGCGAAAATTTAGCGCATTCTCGCTTAGGATTGGTGACGGCGCTGGCTCTGGTGTTGGCGTCGGCGCTGTCTATCCTAGGCGTCAGCGCGCCCGAAGAAATGCGCTAGCGGGGCCGACTGGGGCCGAGCCGCGGCCAGGGCGAGGGAGAGGAAGTCGCCGGAGACGTCTCGGGCCGGTCGTCGGCGGGGACGGGGCGGCGACCTCCAGCGAGGTTTGTCATGAGCGTCTCGAGCGCCGGAAGAGTCCCGGAAATCAATCTCGATGAGTTCGAGAAACGCCTGCGCTCGGCGGGCGCGGCGCCGAGCGGTGCCGACGATCCGCTCGCCGAACTGACGCGGCTGGTCGCGACGATCAGCCGGGACGGCGTCGTGGGCGACCCGCTCGCGGCCCCTCAGGCGCGCCTGCCGAGAGCGGAGAGCGCCTTTCCGGCCGGCGGCGGCGGCCTCGGATCGGGCCCGAGCCAAGCCCCGTTCGGCGTCGCGCCGGCGCCGTCGGGCGCCGTCGACGACTTCGATCTCCCCGACGTGCGCGGCGCCGCGCCGTCGGCGGCGGTCGAGGAGGATCGGCCGCGAACGCGCCGCCCGCGCTCCTGGTATTTCGCGACGGCGGGCCTGGCGGCGATCGGCCTGGCGCTGTTGGCCGGCGCGGCGACCCTGAAGATGGGCGCGCCAAGCGCGAGCAAGACGCCGCCGTTCATCGCGGCGGCCGCGGGGCCGAGCAAGATCCAGCCGCCGAGCGACGCGGCCGCGCGGTCGGGCGCCGATTCCGCGGCGTTGCTGATGAAGGATTCGGCGACCGGGGCGCCGGTCAAGATCGTCACCACCGAAGAGAAGCCGCTCGGCGTGGCCGCGGGCTCGCCGGTGGCGGCGGCCGCCGAAACGCCGATCGTCGCGCCCGCCGCCCCGACCGCGACGGTCGCCCCGCTGTTCCCCGACGCCAACCCGGTCAAGACGGTTTCCGTGCGCCCGGATGGGACGCTGATTTCCGCCGATTCGACGCCGACGCCTGCGCCGCCGACGCCGGCGGCCCAAGCGGCGCCTCGCGCGGTCGACACGGCGCCGGTGGGGACGGCGGCGGCGGCGGCGGGCGAACCCGCCACGCCGAAACTCGATCTGCCGACCAAGCTGTCGCCGAAGTCCTCGGCGCGGGTGGTCGCCAAGACCGACACCACCGCGCCCGCCGCCGCGACGGACGCGACGCCGACCGCGCCGTTGCCGCTCGCATCGGCGGCCGCCGTGGCGAAGGCGGCCAAGACGCCGCCCGCCAAGGCCGCGCCGGTCGTCGCCGACGCGCCCGCGGCGCCCGCCGACGCCGCCGCGAGCGAACCGGCCGCGGCCGGCGGCGGTTGGGCGGTGCAATTCGCCGCGCCGCGTTCCCAGGCCGATGCGCAGAACGCGATCGCCCGTCTGAAGAGCAAGTATGCGGCGGCGCTCGGCGACGCGGACCTCGTGGTTCGCGAGGCGGAAGTCAAGGGCGACACGATTTATCGCGTGCGCGCCGACGGTCTTTCTCGGGACGACGCCTCTGCGCTGTGCGCCAAGCTGAAGGCGAGCGGCGGCGATTGCTTCATCGCTAAGAATTGACCGTGCGCGGTTCGCCGGAGGCCGTTGCATGACGCTCGCCTTCGTCTGCGGCTGCGCGGCGGCGACGCTCGCGCCCGAGGAGCGCGCGTTCATTCGCGACGCGCGGCCCTGGGGCCTGATCCTGTTCAAGCGCAACGTCGTCGACCGCGAGCAATTGCACGCGCTGATCCAATCGTTCCGCGATTGTCTCGGGCGCGCCGACGCGCCGGCGCTGATCGACCAGGAAGGCGGGCGCGTGCAGCGCCTGGGCCCGCCGCGCTGGCCGGCCTATCCCGCCGCCGCCCGGTTCGAGGGGGCGAGCGCGCCGGCGCGCGCCGCCTGGCTCGCCGCGCGGCTCATCGCTCATGATCTCAGCGAAGTCGGGATCACCGTCGATTGCGCGCCGGTGCTCGACGTCGCCGACCCAGGCGCGCACGCGGTGATCGGCGAGCGCGCGTTTTCCCGCGCCCCCGAGCGCGTGGCGGCGTTGGGCCGCGCCGTCTGCGACGGGCTGATCGCCGGCGGCGTCCTGCCCGTCGTCAAGCACATCCCCGGGCACGGACGGGCCCGCGCCGACAGCCATCTCGAATTGCCGGTCGTCGCGGCGAGCCGGAGCGAACTCGCGGCGCGCGATTTCGCCCCCTTCGCCGCGCTCGGCGACGCGCCGATGGCGATGACCGCGCACGTCGTCTTCAGCGCGATCGATCCCGAGTCTCCCGCGACGACCTCGCCGATCGTCGTTAGCGAGGTCATCCGCGGGGCGATCGGCTTCGACGGCCTGATCCTCAGCGACGACCTGTCGATGAAGGCCCTGAGCGGCCCGTTGACGGCGCGCGCGCGCGCGGCGTTCGCCGCCGGCCTCGACATCGCTCTGCACTGCAACGGCGACATGACCGAGGCGCGCGCCGTCGCGGAAGGCGCGCCCGAGCTCGCCGGCGCTCCGCTACGCCGCGCCGAGGCCGCCCTCGCGCGCATCGCCGCCGGCCCGCAGCCGTTCGACGTCGCGGCGGGGCGCGCCGAACTGGCGGCGATGACGCTTGCGGATTCGGCGGCCTGAGGCGCCGAAGGGCAGGGGAAGCTCGGCGAGGCCCGCTTTACGCCGCGTCGGCGCTGACGCGGTTGCGCCCCTCGTTCTTGGCGCGATAGAGCGCGCGGTCGGCGCGCCGGTAGAGCGAGCCGGCGTCGCCTTCCGCGTCGCGTTCGGCCAGGCCGATCGACACCGTGACCGGGATCATGCGGCCCGATTTGTCGATGACGAATTGCTCCTGCTGGATCGCCAGACGCGCGCGCTCGGCGATGCGCGCCGCGGCGTGGACGTTGACGCCGGGCATGACGATGACGAACTCCTCGCCGCCCAGGCGGCACAGCAGGTCGCCGCCGCGGACGATGCCGCGCAGGCGGTCGGCGAAGCTCTTGAGCACTTCGTCGCCGCAATCGTGGCCGTAGGTGTCGTTGACCCGCTTGAAGTGATCGATGTCGAGGATCATCAGCGTCAGCGGCGCGCGGCGGACGCGCGCGTTGTCGAGCATCGTGGCGAGATGATTTTCCATGAAGCGGCGATTGTTGAGGCCGGTCAACGGATCGAACAGCGCCAGTTCGATCGACTGCTGCACCTTTTCGCGCAACGAGTTGGCGTAGCGCTTCTGGCGCAACTGCGTGCGCACCCGCGCCAGCAGTTCGTTGCGGTCGACCGGGCGCGCCAGGCAGTCATTGACGCCCATCTCGAGAGCGCGCAACACCCGCTGACGATCCTCGAGGTCGGCGATGACCAGGATGGGAAGGCTGCGCGTGCGCTCGAGCGAGCGGATTTGGCTGCACAGCCGGAGCCCGTCGTAGGAGCTCAGGCCGAGGCTGACGACGACGAGGTCGATGTTGTCCTCCGCCGCCTTGAACAGCGCCTCGTGCGCGTCCGGTTCGACATAGACGTTGTGATGGGGGGTCAACGCCTGGGCCAGGCGTTCGGCGGAGCTGGCGCGATCGTCGACGATCAGCACGCGGCCGCGCTTGCCGTCGTCGGCGTTCGGCGTGGCGAACGGCGCGATCATGCCCAGCGCGACGGTGGTGTTGGCGCGATTGCGCAATTCGTCGATCACCACCTTGAGCCGAGCCAGCGAACGCACGCGCGCGATCAGCGAGACCTCGTCGATCGGCTTGGTGAGGAAGTCGTCGGCGCCGGCTTCGAGGCCGCGCACGCGGTCCGCCGGCTGGTCGAGCGCGGTGACCAGCAGCACCGGCAAATGCGCGGTGGCGATCTGGCCCTTCAACCGGCGGCAAACCTCGAAGCCGTCCATGTCCGGCATCATCACGTCGAGCAGGACGATGTCGCACAGCCCTTGCTCGCAGATGGCGATCGCCTCCGGTCCGTTGGCGGCGGTCAGCACGTCGAAATATTCCGCGTTGAGGCGCGCCTCGAGCAGCTTGACGTTGGCAGGGATGTCGTCGACGACGAGGACGCGCGCGGTCATCGCTACTTGGCTCCGAGGAAATGGTCGATCGTCTCGAAGAATTTCGCCACCGAGATCGGTTTGGACAGATACGCCTCGCATCCGCCCTGGCGGATTTTTTCCTCGTCGCCCTTCATCGCGAAGGCGGTGACCGCGATCACCGGAATCGAGCGCAGCTCCTCGTCGTCCTTCAGCCATTGCGTCACTTCCAGGCCGGAAACTTCCGGCAACTGGATATCCATCAATATCAGGTCGGGGTGGTGGCGGCGCGCCAATTCGACCGCCTCCATGCCGTTGCGGGTCTGCAGGATGCGGCAGCCCCGCGTCTCGACGAGGTCGTTGAAGAGCTTCATATTCAGCTCGTTGTCCTCTACGATGAGCACGGTTTTCGGCATGGGAGGTTCCGCGAAGGGCGACGCTGCGGGCGCGCCGGTCATCGGCGAGCCGCGGATCATAGTAAGCCGGAGACCTTGACGAAAGGAAAACCGGATGGCGCCGCGGAAGGTTAACGCCGAGCTGTCCACAGGCGAGTCGTTCGGAGAATCCGTAGCGATCGCCGCGCTCGGCTTCCTCGCCGCCGATGCGGCGCGGCTCCAGCGCTTTCTCGCCGTAAGCGGTCTCGGGCCGCACAATCTGCGTCAGGCCGCCGCCGACGCGGGGTTCCTCGCCGCCGTGCTCGACTATGTCGCGTCCGACGAGCGCCTCCTGATCGCCTTCGCCGCCAGCGAGGGACTGGATCCGGCGCGGATCGCGCGCGCGCGCCAGAGCTTCGGCGCGCCGCCGCCGCGGGGCGATCCTTGAGGCCGGGCGAGGCGGAGGCGCGTGCGCGCTTTTGCCGCGACTGCCTCGCCGAATTCGCGCCCGCGCCGGGAGGGAGCGCGCGCTGCCCGCAATGCGCCTCGCCGCGCCTGGTCGACGCGCGCCGCGCCGACGGGCTGACGATCGCCCACGTCGATTGCGACGCCTTTTACGCCTCGATCGAGAAGCGCGACGATCCCGCGCTCGCCGACCAGCCGGTCATCGTCGGCGGCGGCGGCCGGCGCGGCGTCGTGGCGACCTGCTGCTATGTCGCGCGCACGTTCGGCGTTCGTTCGGCGATGCCGACGGCGCGGGCGCTGGCGCTCTGTCCGCGCGCGGTCGTCCTCGAGCCGGACATCGCCAAGTACGCGCGCGTCGGCCGCGAGATTCGCGAGCGGATGCTGCGGCTGACGCCCTTGGTCGAGCCGCTGTCGATCGACGAAGCCTTTCTCGATCTGACGGGTTGCGACGGGGCCAACGGCGCCGGCGCGGCGCTGACGCTGGCGCGCTTCGCCCGCGAAGTCGAGACGCAAGTCGGCGTCACCGTCTCGGTCGGCCTCAGCGATTGCAAGTTCCTCGCCAAACTCGCCTCCGACCTCGACAAGCCGCGCGGCTTTTCCCTCGTCCCGCGCCGCGAGGCGATCGCGCTGCTCGCGCCGATGGGCGTCGGCCGGCTGTGGGGGGTCGGCAAGGTCGCCGAGGCGCGCCTCGAGCGTCTTGGCTTGAAGACGATCGGCGATCTGCAGGCGCTCGACGAGGCCGCGGCGGCGGCGCGCCTGGGCGAAGAGGGGCGCCGGCTGTGGCGCCTGGCGCGCGGGATCGACGACCGCCGGGTGACGCCGGACCGCGAGGCCAAGAGCGTCTCCAGCGAGACGACGTTCGAAGTCGACGTCGCCGACAAGGCCGAGCTAACGCGCGTGTTGCTCGCGCAGTGCGAACGGGTGGCGGCGCGATTGCGAAAGGCCGAGCTTGCGGCGGGCGGCGTGCGGCTGAAATGGCGCACGCCCGACTTCACGCTGCGCACGCGCACCCGCTCGGGGCTGGCGCCGACGCAAATGGCGCCGCGGCTTTTCGCCGCCGCGCGGGCGCTGCTCGACGCGCTGCCCGAGGGCGCGCCCTATCGGCTGATCGGCGTCGGCGCGTGCGATCTCGCGCCGGCCAGCGAGGCCGACGAAGCCGACCTCATCGAGGGGGACCGCCGCCGCGAGAAGGCGCGCGAAGCGGCGATCGCGGGCTTGCGCGACAAATTTGGCGCCGGCGCGATTCAGCGCGGCCTCGCCTTCGCGCCCGCGCCCGCGCCGCGCAAGCGTTGACTACTTGGCGCAGCTCGGCGTCGGCAGCATTTCGAGCTTGCGGAGCTTGGCGGTCAACGCGAACGAGCCGTAGTCGAGTTTCAACGAGCCGGAAACGCCGTTCTCATAGAGATCGAAACTGAGGATGTATTCGGGCGGCGCGTCCTTGGCCGCCGCGTCGAAATAGGAGACCGTGACCGGCCAGCGGCGGATGGCGCCGAGCGCGGCGGCGAAAGCGGTCTCGGGCGTCGGCGCGCTCGCTTGCTTGCCGATGACGGTGAAGGTCGCGAAGACCTTCTTGCCGGTGTCGGAGCCGTCGTAGACGCGCGCCTGCATTACGCCGCCGCCTTGTTTGGCCTGGGCGATGATGCGCTCGATGTGTTCGGTGGGGAAGAGAACGTCGGCGCCGAGCCTCAGCGTGTCGGCGGATGGTTTGCTCAGCGCGACGGCGATCTCGCCGCTCTCGGCGCGCTTGGCCGAACCGGCGACGGCCGGGCTCGCGTCGCCCGCGGTTTGCGTGTCGATCTGGAATTTCAGGCTCTTGGCGTCGCCGTCCTCGAACGCGAGGGCGCGGATGTCGGAGGAAATCGGATCGCCTTCGGAGCGTTGCAGCTCGGTCGATTGGCGAAAGTTCGAGGCGTAGCCTTCGCAGGACGAGCCGGTGAATTCGTAGCCGATCAGCCCGGCGGCGGCGACCGGCGTCTGCGAGTTGGGCATGCCCACGGAGGCGGTCTCGGCGAGCGTGATTTCGTAGACCGCGCGGTGCGAAGCCAAGGGCAGGGAGACTTCGGCCCGCGCCTCGCCGATCGTTGCGGCCAGGGCGAGCGCCAGCAGGGCGTTGCGGCGGTTCATGCAAACTCCCGTCGAGCCCGCGCCGATCCGGCGCGGCGGCTTCGGCCCATCTTATCGCTGCGATTTCCGGCGCTTTCGTGGCCGCTTCGGACCGCGCGCCCTCAGGGCTCGTCCGGCTCCCCGATGGCGCCCCACGCCTGTTCGAGCGGCGTCGGCTCGTCGAGCGGCTCCTCGTCGGGGCGAAGCGCGGCCTCGTCGTCGGGCTGGGGAACGCCGTAACCGGGCGGCAGCTTGCCGTCGAACAGCCCGGCGCCCTGCAATTCGTCGAGCCCGGGCAGATCGCCGATCGCGTCGAGGCCGAAATGGACGAGAAACGCCGGGGTGGTGCCGTAGGTGATCGGCCGGCCCGGCGCCCTGCGGCGGCCGCGCATGCGCACCCATCCGGCCTCCATCAACACGTCGAGCGCGCCCTTGGAGACGACGACGCCGCGGATTTCCTCGATGTCGGCGCGCGTCACCGGCTGATGATAGGCGACGATGGCGAGCGTCTCGATCGCCGCGCGCGACAGCTTGCGCGTCTCCTGATCCTCGCGCGCCAGCAGCCAGGAGAGATCGCTCGCGGTGCGGAACGCCCAGCGGCCGGCGACGCGCACGAGATTGACGCCGCGGCCGGCGTAGCAGCGTTGCAGCTCCGTCATCACCGCCTCGACGTCGACGCCCTCGGGCAGGCGCGCGGCGATGAACGCCTCGTCGAGCGGTTCGGCGGCGGCGAAGACCAGCGCCTCGGCGACGCGCAGGTCTTCCGGCGCGACGCGCGGGGGGATGGCGGCCTCAAACAATTGCGCGACGGTTCCCATTGCTTCTTTCTCGTCCTAACTGAAGTCGCCGCCGGCGGCCAGCCCCTCGCCGCGGATGGCGCGCACCCACAGCGGCGCGAAGACCCTGTCTTGCCGCACTTGAATTTGGCCTTCGCGAACCATTTCGAGCGAAGCCGAAAAGCAGGACGCGCGCGCGGTGCGCCGCATCGTCGGCTCGACGCCGTAGGCGAGCAGCCAGCCGTCGAGTTCGGTCCAGTCGCTCGCCTCGCCCATCAGACGCGTCAGCGCCTCGCGCGCCTCGGCGAGCGACCAGACGGAACGCGCCAGCATCCGCACGTTGGCGCGGGCGTGTTTCTGAGTCTGCGTCGCGTAGGCGGACAACAGATCGAAGAGGCTCGCCTCGTAGACGATCGCGGTCGACGTCGCAATGCCCTCCGGCGCGCCGCGGGCGAAGAAGTCGCGTCCGAGCTGCGGCCGGCCGATGAGCGCGGCGCCGGCCTTGCGGATCTGTTCGAGGCGGTGAAGCCGCTGCGCCAATGCGTCGGAGAGTTCGGCCGCCTCGCCGTCTTCGGCCTTCGTCGGCGCCGGCAACAGCAGGCGCGACTTGAGATAGGCGAGCCACGCCGCCATGACGAGATAGTCGGCCGCCAACTCCAGGCGCAGCTTGCGCGCCGCCTCGATGAAAGCGAGATATTGCTCGGCCAGCGCCAGCACCGAAATGCGCGCGAGGTCGACCTTCTGGCGCCGCGCCAGTTCGAGCAGCAGGTCGAGCGGCCCCTCGAACCCGTCGAGATCGACGTTGAACGCCGGCTCGTCTTCCGAACGCTCGACGGAAAAATCGTCGCTGAAAACCGAAACGCCGGCCACGAATCACCTCGACCCTGTCAAACCGCTACTCTGACGCGCGATGACGGCGACCGCAAGGCGGCGCGGCGGAGCGTCCACAGCGGGGCGCGCGCGCTCTTTCTCGAGCCGCCCCTGCCGCGGCCGCGGCAGGGGCTCGGCTCTTCGCTTTAACCATCAATATTTAGGTAAACAATCGGTTTCGGCGCCCGACGGCGTTGTAACGATTGCCATCGGCGAGCGCGTCGGCGTACCGTCATGGCGACGGGGCATAAATCCGCCCCGCGATACCCTGCGGAGCGCTCGGGTCCGCCGCATCTCCCGGGTCCCGTGGGGTCGGCCGGCCCGGAAGCAGTCAGGAGTGGCCTCCTCAACGCTGCTTCCGGCCGGCCTCCCTCTCGTCCGCCGCCCAATCGCATCACGCCCTAGTGTCCTGATTCCGAGTTAGCTGCGATTTGGGCTTGTGCGATGGTGAGGGTTTTCAAGCAGAAGCGCTTTATGCTGGCGAGGATATCGTCTGCGGATTTTGTCCATCGGAAGGGCCTTGGATTGCAATTGACGGCCTCGATGTAAGCGCGGATGGCGGCTTCCAATTCGACGGTGGAGCGGTGGACGCCTCGCCGTATTTGGCGATCGGTGATGTCGGCGAAGAATCGCTCGACCTGATTGATCCAAGAACTCGATGTCGGCGTGAAATGGACGCGCCATCGCGGCCGTGCGCCGAGCCATTTCCGGATCGCCGGGGTCTTGTGGGTGGCGTAGTTGTCCATGACGAGGTGGATATCGAGATCGCTTGGAACGTTGCGTTCGATCTCGCGCAGGAAGCTCAAGAATTCGCGTCCGCGGTGGCGCGGATAGCATCGCCCGATCACTTTGCCGGTGGCGGTGTCGAGGGCGGCGAACAGGGAGAGGGTTCCATGGCGCGTGTAGTCATGCGTGCGCCGCTCGACCTGACCGGGGCGCAGGGGAAGTAGAGGCTGAGTCCGGTCCAACGCCTGGATATGGCTCTTTTCATCGACGCAGAGAACGATGGCCCGCTCGGGCGGGGCCAAGTACAGTCCGACGATATCGCGAACTTTCTCGACAAAGAGCGGGTCGCTCGAAAGCTTGAACGTCTCGGTGCGATGCGGTTGAAGGTTGAACGCCTGCCAAATCCGATGGATCGTCGAAGGCGCAAACCCGACGGCGCGCGCCATCGATCGAAGACTCCAGTGGGTCGCGTTCTCCGGCGTCGTCTCCAGGGTCAGGCGAATCGTTTCAGCGATCTCCATGTCGCTGATCCGTCGCGGGGCTCCAGGGCGCGGCTCGTCCAGCAGTCCCTCGACACGACGTTCGGCAAACCGCCGTCGCCACTTGCCGACGGTATTGGGCGCCACCCCCAACTGCTGACAAATCGTCAGGTTCTCGGCGTCTCGCGCCGCCAACAATATGATCCGCGCGCGCTGAGCCAAACCCTGCGCCGTCCGACGACGCGACGCCAGGCTTTCCAGTTCAGTGCGCTCGTCGTCCGTCAGACGAATCCTAGCCGCCCGCTTTCCCATCGATCATCCCTCCGCAAATCAGCAGGCGAATGATCGCACGTATTTCTCGATCGGGACACTAGTGTCCTGATTCCGAGTTAGCTGCGATTTGGGCTTGTGCGATGGTGAGGGTTTTCAAGCAGAAGCGCTTTATGCTGGCGAGGATATCGTCTGCGGATTTTGTCCATCGGAAGGGCCTTGGATTGCAATTGACGGCCTCGATGTAAGCGCGGATGGCGGCTTCCAATTCGACGGTGGAGCGGTGGACGCCTCGCCGTATTTGGCGATCGGTGATGTCGGCGAAGAATCGCTCGAACCTGATTGATCCAAGAACTCGATGTCGGCGTGAAATGGACGCGCCATCGCGGCCGTGCGCCGAGCCATTTCCGGATCGCCGGGGTCTTGTGGGTGGCGTAGTTGTCCATGACGAGGTGGATATCGAGATCGCTTGGAACGTTGCGTTCGATCTCGCGCAGGAAGCTCAAGAATTCGCGTCCGCGGTGGCGCGGATAGCATCGCCCGATCACTTTGCCGGTGGCGGTGTCGAGGGCGGCGAACAGGGAGAGGGTTCCATGGCGCGTGTAGTCATGCGTGCGCCGCTCGACCTGACCGGGGCGCAGGGGAAGTAGAGGCTGAGTCCGGTCCAACGCCTGGATATGGCTCTTTTCATCGACGCAGAGAACGATGGCCCGCTCGGGCGGGGCCAAGTACAGTCCGACGATATCGCGAACTTTCTCGACAAAGAGCGGGTCGCTCGAAAGCTTGAACGTCTCGGTGCGATGCGGTTGAAGGTTGAACGCCTGCCAAATCCGATGGATCGTCGAAGGCGCAAACCCGACGGCGCGCGCCATCGATCGAAGACTCCAGTGGGTCGCGTTCTCCGGCGTCGTCTCCAGGGTCAGGCGAATCGTTTCAGCGATCTCCATGTCGCTGATCCGTCGCGGGGCTCCAGGGCGCGGCTCGTCCAGCAGTCCCTCGACACGACGTTCGGCAAACCGCCGTCGCCACTTGCCGACGGTATTGGGCGCCACCCCCAACTGCTGACAAATCGTCAGGTTCTCGGCGTCTCGCGCCGCCAACAATATGATCCGCGCGCGCTGAGCCAAACCCTGCGCCGTCCGACGACGCGACGCCAGGCTTTCCAGTTCAGTGCGCTCGTCGTCCGTCAGACGAATCCTAGCCGCCCGCTTTCCCATCGATCATCCCTCCGCAAATCAGCAGGCGAATGATCGCACGTATTTCTCGATCGGGACACTAGAGCATGATGTGTTTAAGTCGAATCATCTCAGCCGTCATTGCGACCCCGAGCGCAGCGAGGGGGAAGCAATCCAGACTTAGGGTTTGCGGCGGCGGCTTAGCCTGGATTGCTTCGCTGTCGCTCGCAATGACGGCGGAGGCCTGTCTCAATCTAAAGACAACATGCTCTAATACCGGCGCAGCAGGCTCACCAGCTTGCCCTGGATGCGCACGCGGTCGGGCCCGAAGATGCGGGTTTCGTAAGCCGGATTGGCCGCCTCCAGCGCGATCGAGGCGCCGCGGCGGCGCAGGCGCTTCAGCGTCGCCTCCTCCTCGTCGATCAGCGCCACCACGATGTCGCCGGTCTCGGCGGTGTCCTGCTTGCGCAAAATGACGGTGTCGGCCTCCATGATTCCCGCTTCGATCATCGAGTCGCCGCGCACTTCGAGGGCGAAATGCTCGCCGGCGCCGAGGAACTCGGGCGGCATGGCGATGGTGTCGACGCGGGTCTGGATGGCGGCGATCGGCGTGCCGGCGGCGATGCGGCCCATCACCGGGATCATCGCCGACAGCGCTTCCGCCTCGGGCCCCGCGCGCGGGCGCACCCGCCCGAGATTGCCGGCGATGACGCTCGGCGCGAATTTCTGGCCGCGCGGCGTCGCCACCGTCGCCGATTCCGGCAGGCGCAGCACTTCGATGGCGCGCGCGCGGTTGGCGAGGCGACGGATGAAGCCGCGCTCCTCGAGCGCCATGATCAGGCGATGGATGCCCGATTTGGAGCGCAGCGCCAGCGCGTCCTTCATTTCGTCGAAGGAGGGCGGAACCCCCTCGGCCTGGAGGCGCTCATGAATGAAGCGCAGCAGTTCGCTTTGCTTTCTGGTCAACATGGCAAACTCCTGGGGCGGCTTGGCGCCCGCGAATCGGCTCGATCGCGCGACGGCGCGAGAATCACCGTCAGGCGTAAACAAATCACGAACGATGCTTATCTGTTCGCGGTGTGTTCCGCAAGGGGGGGTATATGCACTTGACAAACAATGATCCCAAGGGGCATGAATCCGCCGTCGCCTCGAAAGAGGCGGCTGGCGCGCCCAAAGAAATCGAGATCACGCCCGAGATGGCGCTCGCTGGTGGCGACTGCTTGGACGAATTTGTCAGAGAGGGATCGGGCCTGATTTGTACTCCAGACTACGTGGCAGAGAAGGTTTATCGGGCCATGGAAATACAGAGACGGGGAGAGTTGGCGGGTTAGAAAGTGCGACGTTGATCGCGTTACCTAACATTCGGCCATACTCACAGTATGTGTTAATATCATCCGCTACACCGCGCAGCTCGGGTAAAGTCAGCGCGACGCCAACAGTGTGGCCTTTCTTCGCCGATTTGTATAATATCGTCTTGTCGGTTGACGTAAACGGTATGTCCGATCCAATATAATCCGTCCACATCATTGAAGAGTGGGTCAGACTATTTCTATTTGCGTTGCAGATATTGATAGCGGCAATGAAATGTCTTACGGCATCCTTGAACTTCTCACTCCACGTTAATTGAATAAGTCGACTGGACATGAGTTGCGTGGCGGGCTCAAAGCCGATCTTTGAAAAGATCAACGTGGTCGCGTCGATCCCAAGGCCGAAAACCGTGCCAAACATGAATTCAATGACAGATTCGAGTTCCGCGTATTTCACGCTTGCAACGCCGAGCGCCAATAGGCTGTCTTTCGGGCCTGTGCTATAAGAAGGCCACTTCGGAGTTTCGGTCATGAGTTCTGCCCCCAAAGACGGCGACGAAACTTACAGCGACGAAGAGGCCGCGCGTCGCCGCGACGAGGTGATTCGCCGCATGGCGAATACGCCGCCGCAGCCTAAGCCCAAGAAGGGCGCCGGCGCGAGTCCGGTGAAAAAGAACGGACGCGGGGCTAAGGAACAATCCTAGCTTCGGCGGCCGTCACCACTGATTCACGGCGATGATGCCCAAAGTCGCGCTCTTGGCTTGGCGGTTTGCTTCGGCCGTCCACTTGAAAACGTAAGAGCCGCTCGCCTCGGCGCAGCCGTTGACGATTTCGCCGACGTAAATTGCGTAGCCATGGTCGACGTGCCAGTTCCAACTCTTGACGCGAACATCGCCCGTTGAGCAGGCCGCCGATGCCGCAGACGCGATCAAGCAGCCAATCGCAACTGCGATTAGCGTCGCTTTCAGTTTCACTTTCTTCCCTCCTACGCGCTCCCCGGTCGCCTAGTTTCTCGGCGTACCGGCTGGCGGCGCTTGCTCAGCTTGATCTGCCATCTGGAGCAATGACTGTGCGATCTGTCTCGCGTGTTGCGGCGAAAGAACTAGCGGAAGCCATTCGCCGCCACTCTCTTTTTGCGCTTCCGAGCGAGCGAATCGAAGTCTTAGAACGGCGCACGATTCAGCCAAAATTGCGGTTTCGTACTCAAGAACAGAACATAGCGATATGCGCCCGTTTTCGTCTCTATCCCAATCAAGCATGACGGCCCTTGGCCCCTCGTTTGTTACGCTTACGCGGCTTGACGAGGTTGATGGTAGGTCAGCCTCTTGCCTTCGACGCCCTTCACCGCCCTTGTTGCGCGCATGGTGTCGTCTACGCCGAGCGCGATCCGATTTGAGTACCGGAAATCGAACTCTGCCAGATAGCGGTGAAGGTGCTTTTCGGCGCAGTGCTGATAGATGCCTTTCATGCCGCGCTTGAAAATTGAGTAGTAGCCTTCGACGGTGTTCGTCGAAATGAGGTTGTCGCCTTCGCGGCGGACGTATTCGTCGTTGGCGTGGTTCACGGTGTCGTGGCTGGCGAACTCGGCGCCGATCTCGGGATACCAAGAGGCTTGGTCGGTCATGATCGCGGTCTCACGCTCGACGTTGGCGCGGATGACGGGCTTCAGTTCCGCAATCGTGGTCCCGTCAACATGGAAAGAGCGGGCTGCGCCACCGCGCTCGACAAGGGTCAGAGCGACGTTGCGATAGCCGCTACGGCCGCCGCGAATGTCCTTTGATTTCGGCGCGCCTTCGACGCGACCGAACACCGTTTCGTCGATTTCGACCGTCTTGCCTTTGCCGCCGATCGGGCTCGGATCGCTGTCGGTCATCGCCTCGCGAACGCGGTGCGCCATGAACCAAGCGGTGCGGTAGGAGCCGAGGCCAAGCGTGCGCATGAGCTGATGCGCCGAGACGCCTTTCTTGCTCGCGCAAAGAAGGTGCGTCGCCAGCATCCACTTGTGCATGGGGATGTGCGAGCTTTCGTAAACCGTCCCGATCGTGGCCGTGAACTGCTTGACGCATTCGTGGCAGCGATAGAGGCCAGGGCGAGCCGTTGCGCCGGTAACTTTGTCGGCCGCGCCGATGACGCCGCAATGCGGGCAGACCGGGCCGTCGGGCCAGCGGATCGCCTCGAAATGCGCCCATGCGGCGGCTTCGTCATTGAAGATCGGGTTTGTGAGATCGATGGACATTGGAGGGCTCCGAACGTGCTGAATTTGTACCATTTTCGCGCTTGTTTGTCAAGTGCATAATCGCCAGGGGGGTATGTGCATTTGGCAAACAATGATCCCAGAGGGCATGATTCCGCTGTCGCTTCCGAGCGTTCGGAGCCGGCTGGCGCGCCCGCAAGCGAATTTGAAGTCACGGTCGAAATGCTTAAGGCCGGTGATAGCGCGCTTCTTGATGTCGCCGATTCCGAGGTGCGCGTGGGTCTAATAACCTCTATGGAGCTAGTGGTTAAAATCAAACGGAAGAATCCCGGACGCGCTGAGTCATTTCAATGGCTTGCGGCGAATGGGGCAGTTCCAAGTAACTCCCAAGCCGTCTAGGCGTTGAGGGCGAGCGCGATCTGTGTTGGCGGGTCGGCGAGGGTTTTGAGGATGTTGGCCCCCTGTTTTCTCGCGGTTGAGACGACTGACCTGAGGCGCGCGAAGCTTTGGGCGCCGTCGAGGGTTCGAAACGAGCCCGAGATTTTCATTTTGACCTTCATCATCCTGAGGTCCTGTTCGGCCAGGTTGTTGGTGAAGGGCACGTCGAAGTTGGTGAGGAAGCGCAGCGTTTCGACTTTGAACGTCTTCAGCCTTTCGAGCAGATTGCGGCCGGGGCGCTGCTTTGTTCGTCCGCTCGCGTTGGCCTTGGCGTGGAGTGCGGGCAACTGGCGATGGAAAGCGAGGCCGAGCCGAACCGCGGCCCAATATTGGTCGACGAAGGCCGCGATGACTTTGGGCTCCAGCGCCTTCGCGCCCGCCTCGCGCGCCTCATGAACGGCGATATTCGCCGCCCGAAGCGTGTCGCGCATGAGTTCGGCCCACGGCTCCTTGTCGAACTCGATCAAACACTGGAGTTCGCGCAAGATATGGGCGTTGCAGAAGGCGTGTTCGACCGCGTCGAGCCGACGATAAGGCAGGAAGTGGTCGTGCACGACGACGCCCCCCTTCAAATCCTGCGGGATCGCGCCGCGCTTTTCGTCGGCGCGATAGAAGGTGAAGGCTTGGCTCGAAGTCGTATGCAGCCATTGCAGCTTACCGGCGATGCGATATCCCGTCTCGTCGAGATGGCGAACCTTCGCCTCGGCCACGCGCTCGCCGATGGCCTGGTAAACTTGCCGCAACTCTTGTCCCTTCTTGGCGATCCAAGCGACAAGGCTGGCCGGACAGATCAGCGGCGCGTCGAACAGATCGCTCAGCGCTTGCGCGGTCCGATCCTCGGGGATGAGTTGCTGGACATTGAGATAGATCGCCGCGGCCTTGATGCGCTCGCCATACTGGGCAGGCGAGACCACGCCTTCGGGAAAAACCGCCTTCGTCACGCCCCGGCAATGCGCGCAGCGGTAAATCGAGGCCTGATGTTCCGTGACCCGCAGCGGGCGCTCGGGAAGGTCGAACACTTGCCGCTTCTCGACCCTTATCGCCGACCCCGCCTCGAGAGGCCAACCGCAATGGCCGCATGCGCACGCCGCGTGCCCAACCACGCAATCGGGATCGGCGACCTGCCGCAGCGTGCCGCCCTTATGACCCGTCTGGCCGCCGCTCGTCTTGCCCGAACGGCCGCGCAGACTGCCTCCAATACGCGGTTTCTTCCGCAGCCCGTCACTCGAAGGCGGTTGCGAACTGTTCGAGCCTGTCCCGCCCCAATTGCCGACGAAGATCGGCCACCTCGGCCCGCAACGCCGCGATCTCCGCCCTCAGAGACGCTATCAACTCCTCGACTTCGGCGGGAAGAACCATCCCACCCTTGATTCACAGTCTCGTGCCGCCGTCTCCCACAATCCGCATATCAATGCCGTTTCCCAAACACTGTGGCATTCCAGACTCACCACGCCTTGGG